>NZ_JAJOYR010000001.1:0-1655532 GCF_021202945.1 Stenotrophomonas sp. SY1
GGCCCGAAGGCCTTTCGTTGAAGCGAGCCGCCTACTGTAGCAGGCTTTTCGTTTCCGTCAACACCTCATTTCGAGGCGGTTGACGCTGCTTCGTGGCGGTGGTCACCGAAGTGGCCGGCGCGTTGAAGCGAGGGAGCGAATTCTAGACATCTTTGTGAAAAGCGCAATCACTTTGTGTGCTTCTGCAGCAGATTTCTTGCTGAAGCCAGATTCGGCAAGGTCATGGGGTGGTTTGAGGCGGAATTGGATCCCTGTGTGCCTTCCATTGGGCGGGGGCACGTGTTGATGGGCCTGTTGTGGGTGCTGCTTCGTCCTACATAGATGCTGTCTTGATGCTGCGATTTCGTTCTGCCCTCAACCCAACCCCTCTCCCGTTCCACGGGAGGGGGGCTTCAGAAGCGCTCTGTCGGCCACAATGCGGGTTGATCCGGGGTTGTGCGACTGATGACTGACTCTTCTGCGCGTTCGTTCTTCAAGGACCTTTCGCTGCCGGCGGTGATCGCCGGCTTCATCACGGTGCTGGTGGGCTTTGCCAGTTCGGCGGTGATCGTGTTCCAGGCGGCGCAATCCGTTGGCGCCGATCAGGCCGAGATTGCGTCGTGGATGTGGGCGCTGGGCATCGGCATGGGCGTGACCTGCATCGGCCTGTCGCTGCGCTACCGGATGCCGGTGGTGACGGCATGGTCCACGCCCGGTGCGGCGATGCTGGTGGTGGCCGCAACCACCCTGCCCTTGTCCGACGCCATTGGTGCGTTCGTGCTGGCGGCGGTGTTGGCGGCGATCGCCGGGTTCTCCGGGATATTCGAGAAGGCGATGCGACGCATCCCGGTGTCGCTGGCCTCGGGCATGCTCGCCGGTGTGCTGCTGCGCTTTGGCCTGGATGTCTTTGTGTCGGTGGGGACGCAGCCATTGTTGGTACTGGCGATGTTCGCCACTTATCTATGTGGCCGCCGCCTGCTGCCGCGTTATGCGGTGATCGCGACCTTGGTGGTCGGCGTGGCGATTGCCGGCGGCAAGGGGCTGATGCACATGGACCAGGTGCAGCTGCAGCTGGCTCGACCGGTGTTCACGCTGCCGACGTTGTCGTGGGCGGCGGTGTTCGGCATTGCCCTGCCCCTTTTCATCGTGACCATGGCCTCGCAGAACGTACCGGGCGTGGCGGTGCTGAAGGCCTCCGGTTACGACGCGCCGGTGTCGCCGGTGGTGGGCTGGATCGGTGCGGTCAATGCGGTGCTGGCACCGTTTGGCGGCTATGCCTTGAACCTGGCGGCGATCACCGCGGCAATCTGCATGGGCCGCGATGTGCATGAGGATCCGGCCCGGCGTTACACGGCAGCGGTGAGTGCCGGTGCGTTCTATATCGTGGTCGGCCTGTTCGGCGCGACGGTGGCGGCGGTGTTTGCCGCGTTTCCCAAGGAGCTGGTGGCGGCGCTGGCCGGCATCGCGCTGCTGGGCACGATCGGCAACAGCCTGGCCGTGGCGATGCGCGAAGAAGTGGAGCGGGAGCCGGCGCTGGTGACGTTTCTGGTGACTGCGTCCGGGTTGTCGATGGCCGGCATTGGCTCGGCGTTCTGGGGGTTGGTCGCCGGGGTGGTGACGCTGGTGGTGTTGCGGCGGTGAGGTCACTGAAGTCTGCCGCCCTCACCCCAACCCCTCTCCCGTAAACGGGAGAGGGGCTTAGAACAATCAGAGCGGCTTTACTTCGAAGGTTTGTTTGAGGGTGTGGCGGCCGCGGGGAGCCAGTTCGATCACGTCCGGGCCGACGTTGCCGGCTTCCACACATACGTAGTTGCGCCAACCGGTGCCGATGTCGTCCATCTTCGCAGCCGCCGCTTCGCCGGCATTCCAGACCACGGCGGTGCGGCTGCCGGTGGTGGTGATGTCGATGGCGCGCTTGAAGCCGGGATCGCGCAGGACGTAATGACCACCGGCCTGGGTGTAAATGCGATCGCTGCGGCCCGGATCACGGGGATCACGCAGGTTCCAGTCGCCCTGCTGGACATGGGCGTTCCCGTTGTCGAGCTTGTCCAGGTAGGTCAAGCCATCCAGGCCGGTGACGTCCACCTTCAAGGCATCGCTGACGTTGAAGTAGTTGTGCAGCGCCTGGGTGAAGCTGACCGGCTGGCTGCCGGTGTTCTCGGTAATCAGCTCCTGCTCCAAGGTGCGGCCGATACGCAGCACCATCTGCAGGCGCAGGGTGAGGCTGTCCAGCGGCGGCGGTGCGAGGGTCAGCACCAGCGTGCCGTCGGCTTCCCTGCGTGCGTCGCGCAGCTCCCATGAGACGGTGCGGACGAACCCGTGTGATGGCACGTCGTTGCTCTGGCCCTGGCGCGAGAAGTACGGCCAGCACACCGGGCTGCCACCACGGATGGGCGTTGGCGGTTGCTTGGCGCTGGGCGAAAGCCACATCACGTCCTGCCCGCCCTTGGGTACGAACGACAGCAGTTGGCCACCGAACACGCTGATGGCGGCGGTGGAGAACGGGGTTTCCACCTTCCAGGCGGTGAAGCCGTTGAAATCGCCTGTGCTCAGGCCCTGCACATCCTTCATTGAAACGTTGCTCCGTAGGATCGGTGATTGGACGAGTTGCGTGTGATTGGCCGGCAGGCTGAACGCCGTGGGCGAGGCCGGCTTGGCATCGCGCAGTGCCTGCAGGATGCGGGTGCCGGCGCGGCCATCGGCGTCCTTCCAGCCCAGCCGCTGCTGTTCGACCTGGATGGCGCGGCGGGTGGCGTTGCCGACCATGCCGTCTGCCGTGCCGATGGGGTGGCCGCGCGCGAGCAGCAATGTCTGCAACTGGCGGCGCTCGTCGCGGCCCAGGCCGGGGTCGTCCGTTGGCCACGCCGCGCTGAGGCCGCTGCCGCCGCGCAGGCGATCGGCCAGGGTGGCGATGGCCAGCGCGTAGCTCTCGGCGGCGTTGTAGGAATAGATGGCGTCGTAATTGCGGAACACGAGCAATGCCGGCCCCTTGGCGCCGGCCGGCAGCAGCAGCGCGGCGTTGGCATCGTCGGCGATGGCCTGCGCCCGCAGCGGTGCGCCATCGACCAGGGTGATGCCCAGCGCGCGCCAGTCGGCCAGCGGCTTGCGCTTGGTGCGGCCGGCAAGCGCGGCGTTGAAGCCCGCCGGAATGCGGACTTCCACGCCCCACGGCTGCCCCGTGCGCCAGCCGGACTGCTTGAGGTAATTGGCGGTGGAGGCCAGTGCGTCGGGAATGCTGGCAACCAGGTCACGGCGGCCATCGGCGTCGCCATCCACCGCGATGCGCGCGTAGGTGGACGGCATGAACTGGGTATGGCCGAAGGCGCCGGCCCACGAGCCGGTCAGCCCGGCCGGGTTGAGGTCGCCGCTGTTGATCAGCTTGAGCAGGGCCAGCAGTTCACCCTTGAAGAACGGTTGGCGGCGGCCATTGCACGACAGCGTGGCCAGTGACTGCAGCAACGGACGCTTGCCGAACACGCGGCCGTAATCGCTCTCCACGCCCCACACCGCCACGACGGTTGCCGGGTCAACACCGTATTGGGCGGAGATCTGTTCGAGCAGCGCGCGGTGCTGGGCAAGGCGGCTGCGGCCGTCGTTGACGCGCTGGCTGTCGACCAGTGCGGCCAGGTAATCCCAGATGGGCGTGGTGAATTCCGGTTGGGCGTTGAGCAGCGGCAGCACGCTCAGGTCGGGTGTGACATCGGCGAACAGCTGGTCAAAGCGCTCGGCGGGGATGCCCTGGGCGGTTGCGCTGCTCCGCAAGGCGCTGCCGCAGCTGCCGAAGTCGCTGGTGGCTGCCGCCGCAGACGTGGCCAGGGTGAGTGCGGCCAATGCCGAGGCTGCGCGCATCAAGAGGGGTGCTTTCATCCGCCAGGCTCCTTGCGTGGGGCTTGATGATACGCGTTGGGCCGCGGGGAGCCGGGAAGATCGGGAGCGGCGGATGCTGCGTTGTTTCTCTATCTTCGCCCTGGTGTTTTGCTGGATTGCAGGCGCTGAAAAGCTACCCCTCCCCAACCCTCCCCTTGGCTTTGCCAAAGGGAGGGGGAACTTGCGGCAGGCTTTGGGGGTTACACGGCGTCGATGTAGTACCAGCGGCCGTCGATACGCTGGAAGCGGCTGTGCTCGGCCATCTTCACCGCGCTACCGCCACCGATGCGGTAGCGGGCGATGAACTCCACTTCGGCAGTGTCTTCGCCGGTCACGACGTGGCGTTTCACGCTCAACCCCAGCCAATGGGTGCGCTGGCCTGGCGCCTCTTCCAGGGAGAGCGATTCGGGGCGGGTGTCCGGGTGCCAGCTGGCACGCAGGTAGTCGGCGTCCTTGACCACGTAGGCGCTGTAGCGCGAACGCATCAGGGATTCGGCATCGGGGGCGGCTTCGCCGGCGTGGTAGCGGCCACAACAGCGGCCGTAGGCGAGCTCGCGCCCGCATGGGCATGGAGAAGTGGGGGTGATCTGCATGCGCGTATTTTCCCACGTTGTCGCACCCTGCCCAGACCCGGCAAGGCGCGTATGCTGTCGCGCCCCGCGCCTGGAATCCCCATGCTGGAACTGCTGCCACCCGAACTGCCCTGGCTGGTGGTGATCGCGTTCGTCGCGGGGCTGGTGGATGCGGCGGTCGGCGGCGGTGGCCTGATCCAGCTGCCGGGGTTGTTCACCACGCTGCCGCAGCACACGCCGGCCGCACTATTGGGCACCAACAAGTTCAGCTCGATGTTCGGTACCGCCGCGTCGGCGTGGCGCTATGCGCGTTCGGTGCGATTCCCTTGGCGGCCGGTGCTGCTGGCCTCGGCGGCGGCATTCGTCTGCTCCTTCCTGGGCGCCACCGCGGTGTCGTTGATGTCCAAGGAAGCGGTGCGGCCACTGGTGCTGACGCTGCTGATCGTGATGTTGGGTTACACGCTGGCCAAGAAGGATTTCGGCGCACTGCACCGGCCGCGGGAAATCGGCCGACGCGAGCTGAGCATCGCGCTGGCGATGGGCGGGGTGATCGGTTTCTATGACGGCTTCTTCGGGCCGGGCACCGGCAGCTTCCTGATCTTCCTGTTCGTGCGCTTCTTCGGCCTGGATTTCCTGCGCGCCTCGGCCGCATCCAAGGTGGTGAACCTGGCCACCAACCTCGCCGCGCTGTCGTTCTTCGTGCCCAGCGGCAATGTGCTGCTGGCCTTCGCAGTGCCGATGGCAGTGGCCAACGTGACCGGTGCGGTGGTCGGCACGCGGATGGCGTTGCGCGGTGGGACGCCTTTGATCCGCAAACTTTTCCTGGCGCTGGTGGTGGTGCTGATTGCACGCATGGCCTGGGACACGCTGGCAGCGGGCTAATCCACAAAAGGGCACAGTTGCTGCGAACAGTTGCGCACGCAGCGTTATTTCTTGACGCAAATCACACATCTGCGCACATTTTTGCCATCCAACGGATGGCACGCCATGAAACAGCGTCACCGGATCGCAGCGCTCTTCATGCTGGCCGGCTTATTGCTGGCCAGCCTGCCCGTGTTCTATGCCATGCAGCAGGCGCGCAAGCAGGCCGTGTGGGAGAAATACCAGGCGCTGGACGAGATTGCCTTCGGTCTGGACCGCCGGGTGCGCAGCGCGGCAGTGATGCTGCCGGTCATGCATGAAAAGGCACGGGGCAGCGGCAATCCACCGTGCAGCCCAGCCGGCGTCCTGCACCTGCAGAACATCGCCGCCACGACGCAGATATCCATCGCCGCCTTGTATGTGGAAGAGCACCGCGTGGTGTGTTCTTCCAGTGATCCGTTGTTGCGGCAACTGGTATTGGGCGCGCCCTCGGCCGCACGCGCCGACGGTACCCGCCTGTATGCCAATGTCCGCCTGCCCAGTGAGCCCCATCGCCGCTACGCGGTGCTGGCCAAGGATGGTTACGCGCTGCTGTTGTACCCGGATGGATTGATTGCACCGTTCGTGCGGCCCGACCTGACGCTGGGCCTGTTCAATCCTCGGACCGGCAGATACAGCGCCCGTCACGGCCAGCTGCCCGAGCACTGGACTTCGCCGACCAACGCCACTGCACGCACCGCGCATTTCGTTGATGCGCAGGCCGGCTATCTGGTGGTGCGGCACGTCATGGGGCCGGCCAACACCGGGGTGATCGTGGCCACGCCACTTTCCAACATCGACCAGCGCATGGCCCAGTTCGCACGCTGGTTCATCCCCGCCGGCCTCGTCGCGGGGTTGATCGTGCTGGTCACGGTGCTGCTTTTCACCCGCCACCAGTTCTCAACGCGCAGCCAACTGTTGCGTGCGCTCAACAGGAGCCAGTTCTTCCTGATGTACCAGCCGCTGTTCGACCTGCGGGACGGCACCTGCATCGGGGCAGAGGCACTGCTGCGCTGGCGCTACGACGATGACACGGTGCTGCTGCCGGACCTGTTCATCCCCGTCGCCGAGGACGCCGGCCTGATCCAATCCATCACCCAGCGGGTGCTGCAACTGGTGGAGAAGGACATGACCCCGTTCCTGCGACAGGTGCCGAGCTTCCGGCTTGCGGTGAACCTGGCCGCCAGCGACCTGCAATCGACCCGCACCGCACCGCTGCTGGCGGCGATGCAGCAGTCCATCGGCGTGGGTTGCGGGCAGTTCGTGGTGGAAGCCACCGAACGCGGGCTGCTGGAGGCAACCAGCGCGCTGAGCGTGGTGGACGCGATCCGCAAGCTGGGCATCGAGATCGCCATTGATGATTTCGGCACCGGTTATTCCAGCCTGTCCTACCTGACCACCTATCCCTTCGACATCCTCAAGGTGGACAAGAGCTTCACTTCCACGGCCTGCACCCAGGCGGTCACCAGCCAGGTGGCCGACCACATCCTCGACCTGGCCCGCACCCTGGGCATGCAGACGCTGGTGGAAGGCATCGAGACCCGGGAGCAGGCCGACTTCTTCCGCAGCCGGGGCGTGATTTACGGACAGGGCTACCTGTTGGGCCGGCCGATGTTGCCGGAGGAGTTGTTCCGCTTCGTGGCCGATAACAACCGGCCAGGCCAACACGAGACAGCTCGGGACAACGTGCGGACATCCAGCGTTGTCCAACGGGTCACGGTGACGCATCCGCGCTCCGTCCCCGGTTGAAAATGAATACGTCAACTTCCGAGGTTTGATCGTCGCAAATCGCCTATTCATCAATAACTGCTGCGATCTGGTGCTCATTTGAGCCGATTCTGCTTGCCGCCGCGTAACGGATTGCTTACAAACGCGAGGCACCCGTCTTACAGACGGGCACGTAGTCCGGCATTCATAGGAGCTTCCCGATGACGTCGTTACCGCTACGCACGCACCGCCTCACCCTCGCCGTACAGATCTCCCTGTTGTGCCTGCTGCCCGCCGTCGCCTCCGCCCAGGACGCCACCGGCAGCAGTGCAAGAACCCTGGACACCGTCCAGGTCACCGGCAGCCGCATCAAGAAGGCCGAGCTGGAAACCCAGGTACCGGTCCAGGTACTCACCCGCGAAGCCATCGACCGCACCGGCTACACCTCGGTGGCCGACGTGGTCCAGCACCTCACCGCCAGCGGTGCTTCGCTGAGCACCAAGCTCAACTCCAGCGGCAACTTCGGCTTCCCGCCCGATGGCGGCGGTGTCGGTGCCGGCGCGGCAACGGTGGACCTGCGCCACCTCGGGCCCAAGCGCGTACTGGTGCTGGTGGACGGCATCCGCTGGGTCAATGAATCCTCCGGTTCGGGCGTGGGCTCGTCGGTGGATCTGAAC
Organism: Stenotrophomonas sp. SY1; assembly: GCF_021202945.1. GTDB lineage: Bacteria > Pseudomonadota > Gammaproteobacteria > Xanthomonadales > Xanthomonadaceae > Stenotrophomonas. Next base: position 7,703 of record NZ_JAJOYR010000001.1, read on the forward strand.
ACCATCCCGCTGGCGCTGGTGGAGCGCATCGAAGTACTGGAAGACGGCGCTTCGTCGATCTACGGCTCCGATGCCATCGCCGGCGTGGTCAACATCATCACCAAGAAGGGCGCCGACGGCGGCCACATCGAAGTGCAGTACGGCGACTACAACCTCAAGGGTGGCGACACCACCAGCGTGGACATGAGTTTCGGCAAGAGCGGCGAGCGCGCGCAGTGGATCGTTGGCGCGTCGTGGTTCAAGCAGAAGGAGATCGGTTCGTCCGAATACAAATGGGCACGCGAACCGGTGCCGGGCACCGGCCTGGCCAACGGCAGCTCGGCCACACCGCAGGGCCGGTTGGTGTTCGCCGACCCCAGCGGCAACACCTACAACATCACCTCCAACTCCGGCGTCACCAATCCGGTGTTCGACCCCAGCCAGACCGGCTGTGCCCGCACCGACGATTACCACTGCTTCGGCACGCCGGACCGCTTCAACTTCGCCCCGTACAACCTGCTGCTGACGCCCAACGAGCGCAAATCGGTGTTCGGCCAGGTGCGCTTCGAGTTCACCCCGAGCGTGAGCGGCTGGTTCCGCGGCTTGTACAGCGAACGCGAGTCGGCCAACCAGGCCGCGCCCGAACCGTTCTTCCTGGGCACCGATGCCGGCGTCTACAACGACTGGGCCGAGAAGGACCTGGTGATCTCGGCCAACAATCCGTACAACCCGTTCGGTTTCGACCTGACCACGATGGGCAGCGACCCCAACCTGTTCCTGCTCGGCCGCCGGCCGGTGGAAGGCGGGCCACGCCGCTACGAACAGGAAGTGAAGACCTGGTACGCCGCCGCCGGCCTGGACGGTGCGTTCGAGGTCAACCAGCGCACCTGGAACTGGGACATCAACGCGATGACCAGTGAGAGCAAGGCCACCCAGACCAACACCGGCAGCTACAACATCAAGCACATCAACCAGGCGCTCGGCGACCCGGCTGCCTGTGCGGCCATCGCCGGTTGCGTGCCGCTGAATGTCTTCGGCGGGCCGGGCACCATCACCCCGGACATGCTGGCGTGGATTTCGCCGATCGTGCGTGACCGCAGCAAGAACACGTTGAGCCTGGCCTCGGCCAACATCACCGGCGAACTGTTCGACATGTGGGCCGGGCCGCTGTCCTTCGCCGCCGGTGCCGAATGGCGCCGTTACAAGGGCGAGTACCACCCGGACCCGATCACCGTGGCCGGCGAATACAACGGCGTGCCTTCGGGCGTCACCGTCGGCAGTTACTCGGTCAAGGAGGCCTACGCCGAGTTCGACATCCCGCTGGCGCGCGGCGGCTTCTGGGGCAAGAGCCTGGACATGAGCATTGCCGGCCGTTACTCGGACTACTCCACCTTCGGCGGCACCGGCACCGGCAAGCTCGGCCTGCGCTGGCAACCGGCCGACGAACTGCTGCTGCGCATGTCCTACGCGCAGGGCTTCCGTGCGCCGTCGATCGGTGAGTTGTACGGCACCTTGAGCCGCTTCGACGCGACCCTGGTGGACCCGTGCAATAACGCCGCTTCGACCACGCCCAAGTGCGTGGCCGACGGCGTGCCGCCGGGCTACGAGCAGGCCAATCCGCAGATCTCGGTGGTCACCGCCGGCAACCGCGACCTGCAACCGGAAGAAAGCCGCTCGTTCATGGCCGGCTTCGTGTGGAGCCCGGGCTGGGCGGTGGACAGCAGCTGGGCCAGCAAGCTGGACCTGGGCGTGACCTTCTACCGGCACACCATCGATGAAGCGATCCAGGCACCGGACGCGCAGTCCATCCTGGACCGCTGCATCGACAGCCGTGACCCGACCGCCTGCGCCAGCTACACGCGAAATGATCGCGGCCAGATCATCCGCTTCGAGGACATCCTGGCCAACCTGGGCACCATCAACACCAGCGGCTGGGACTTCACCGCGCACTGGCTGCTGCCGGAAACCGGCTGGGGCCAGCTGGGCTTTGACTGGAAGTCGACCTGGGTGACCCGCTACGAGCTGATCAACGAGTCCGGCCAGGCTGAACCGAAGGGCCCGGGCATCGAAGTCAACGACAGTTCGATTCCGGAATGGAGTTCGACGCTGACCACCAACTGGGATTTCCGCAACTGGAATGCGAGCTGGACGATGCGTTACATCGACCGCCTGCGCGAGAGCTGCGCCGGTGCCAACGGCTTCGACATCTGTACCGACAGCGCCAATGACCAGCATTGGCTGGGCGCCACCACGTACCACGACGCGCAGGTGAGCTGGCGCACCGACGCGTGGATGAAAGGCGTCAAGGTCACGCTGGGCGTCAACAACGTGTTCGACAAGAACCCGCCGATCTGCCTGAGCTGCACGCTCAACGGTTATGACCCGGGTACGTACGATCTGCCGGGCCGTTACAGCTACGCCAAGCTCAGCATGGATTTCTGAGCCGGGTGATGTGGGAATGACAAAGGGAGCCGCAAGGCTCCCTTTGTTGTTGGTGAGTGCGCATTTGGGATTGAAGGTTGGCAAAGCCGCAGGGTGCAGGCCCACAAATGCAGGAGCGGTGTCAGACGCGACGCCGGCAATGTTCCCGTTGCCCGGCTTGTACGCGATTGCAGGCGTCCTCGCGACTGGATGGGCCGTCGGCTTCGCGACCGAGGTCGCTCCTACAAGGACAACATCGTGCCGTTGTGGGAGCGGCAAGAGCCGCAGAACCAACATGGACGCCATCGGCAGCGATGTTCGCCATTGCTGGCACCCGCACGGAAGGATCAGCCCGCGCCGGGTTGCACATCTCCCCACCGTTCGATTGTCGTCGGCTTCGCGGCTGACGCCGCTCCTGCAACAGCAGGGTTCAGCGCAGTACCGCGCCTGCAAGCGCCATCGTCAGCAGCGCCATCACCGGCAGCATCGACAGGCCGAAACCCAGCCCGCGGCTTGCCGGTGCGCTGACATAGGCGCGCCAATAGATGAAGCGACCGATCACGTAGACCGCACCGATGCCTGCCACCCACTCGGCCGGCCAGAAACGCGCGGCGACGAACAGCGACGGCAGCAGCGCGACCATCAGCTCCAGCGAGTTCATCTGCACGCGGTAGGCGCGCTCGAAGATTTCATGGCCGCTGACAGCCGGTGCCTTCACGCCGTAACGGGCGCGCGCGCGGCCGACCTGGTAGATGAAGAACAGGTACTGCACCACGACCAGCATGGCGACGATTTCTACGTAATGCATGGGTGTTCCTCGAAGGCGATGGGCTGACTTTAGCGGAGACGGCCGGTACTTCGCGCCCCTTGGCGAGTCCTCCGTTTCCCGGCTCACGCTCAGATCGCCCAGATCCGCTCCCTCCCTTGCGCCGAAGGCGGAGGGGAGGGCTGGGGAGGGGTCAGGCTTTCAGCGCAACCGATGCCGCGCTGGCCGCCGATCCCTCAAAAGCGCCCTCCCCCGCTTGCGGGAGAACGCTCAAAGCAGCCTTACGACTCGGTGGCCGTCTTCTTCCTTGCAGCGGCTTTCTTCTTCGCCGGCTTCTCAACCACCACGTCGGCTTCCGCCTCAACCGCAACCATCTCCGGCTCGACAACCTCTTCCTGCTTCTCCGCCTGCTCCGCCTGCTCCGCGTCATCCTGCGCGCGAGCCGCTGCACCGCGTGCACGGGCCGGCAGCTTCAGGCGGTTGGCTTCGTCGTCGTATTCGATCAGCAGCACGCCCGAATCATGGCGACCGCTGATCTCGACGAAGCAGGCGCCGCCGATGAACGGCTCCAGCGTCATCACCGACTTCAACGGCGTGGCCACCACCATCTGGAAGCCGAAGTTCTCGAAGATGTTCATCGCCAGCGCGGTGAACTCGTTGTCGGCCTTGTCGAAGGCTTCGTCCAGCACCACGGCGGCGTAGCGCGGCAGTTCGCCGTCCTCGCCACCGAGCTGGTAGCGCAGCGCCGCTGCAAGGCAGGTGGTGGCCAGCTTCTGCCGCTGACCACCGGACTTGCCGGCGCCGCTGCGGTAGATCTCGACCTGCTCGCGGGTTTCGCCGTCCAGTTCGACGCCGAAGAACTCCACGTGCTGGCGTACATCCAGCACCTGTTCGCGCCAACGGCGCAGCTCCGGTTCCTGCGCACCGAGGCGTCGCACCAGATCACGCAGCACGTTGAACTGGGTTTCGGCCAGCGAGCGGTCTTCGGTCTGCTGGTGGGTCAGCACCGCACGCAGTTGCAGCTGGAAATCCTGCACTTCCGGCAGGCGGCGGTCGCTGACGTCGATGGCCAGCACCGTGCCGCGGTTGAACGCCACCTGCTCCAGCGAGGCGTTGACCTCGTCCATGCGCTGCTTGATCGCCTTGTGCGCCTCGGCGGTGTGCCGCTGCAACGCCAGCAGGTTGTTCTTGCTCTGGGTCTGCAGCAGGTCGAAGAAGCGGCCTTCGTGACGCGGCAGGCCATCGCTCTCCAGACGTTGCAGGCGCGCCAGGAAATCATCGGCGCTGCTCAGCGACACGGTGAAGTCGCCAGAGTCCTCCGGCCACTGCTGGCAGTATTTGCGGAAGCAATCCAGCACGTGCTGGGTGAGTTTGGCATCGCGGCTCTGGCTCTGCCCGAGCTCTTCAGACAAGCCACGCTCGATCACGCGGAAGTGGCTTTCCAGCGTGTCCAGGTTGAAACCCGGCAGCACTTCCAGGCGTTCGCCCAGGCCATCACGCTGGGCTTCGGTCAGCGGTGCACTGGCGACGCGGGCGGCGCCGTTGTCGCGTTGCTGCTCCAGCCGCACGCGCTCGCGCGAAAGCTGCGCGCGCTCCAGGCGCACGTCTTCGTAGGTGCGCTTGGCCAGGTCACGCAGGCCGCGAGTCAGCTCGATCTGCTGGCCGACACGCGCCAGCGCGTTGTCGCCTTCGCGCAGGTCCACCAGTTGCTCATCAATGTCGCTCAGGCGCTGCAAGCGCGGCCCGATGTCGATCTCATCCCAGTCGCGCTCGACCAGCACGCGTGCGGCCAGCTGCTTTTCCTGGCCGCTTTCACGCTGCTTGCGCAGCATCGCCACGTCCGACTCGCTGCGCGCGATGCGCTGCGCAAGTTCCTGCCCTTCGCGCTCGAACACGCGGCGCTTGTCGCGGTTGTCGTGGCCCAGCATCCAGCGCTTGCGGTCGTTGACCGCGTGACGGTCATCCTTTTCGTAACGGTCGCCCGGGTGCTTGATCTGGCCTTCGCGGGTCAGTGCACGGTCTTCGTTGCGCAGCTGCCCGGCGTTCTCCACGCAGGTGTAATCGAAGCGGCGGAGCAGTTCGTTGTGCACCCACTCGCCGAAGGCGTGGTCGCGCAGCTGCAGCTTGTGGATCAGCGAACGCTTGTCCGGTTCGCGTGAATGCAGCAGCTCGTTGTCGCGCACGCGGAAGTAGACCAGCTTGGTGCCCAGGTGGGTGCGGTTGGCCCACTCGGCCACCTGGCTGTGATGCTTTTCATCGACCAGCAGTGACTGCGCGAAACCGTGCAACACACGCTCGATCGCACCACGCCAACCGATCTGGTCCTCGCGCACCTGGATCAGCTCACCGACGAAGGGCAGCACCGATTCGGGCAGGCCGGTGTCATCGCACAGGCGCGCACGCATCTGCTGCAACGGCGCCGGAATCGAGCTGGGCGCGGACTTGAGTGAATCCAGCTCCACGCGCAATGCGGCAAAACGCTTTTCGTCCTCGCGGCGCTCGGCCATGCGCTCGGCGATGGCGTCGTCCACGGTGCCGGCGCCGTCACGGCTGCCATCGATCAGGCTGCGCGCCTGCTCGACCTGCTCGGAGAAGGTGGCGGCGGTGTCGGCCAGCGACATGCCCAGCTGTCGGCAGGCGCTTTCCAGCTGCTTGCGACGACGCGCGCGCTCCTCGACTTCGCGTTCGACGCGGGTGCGCTCGCGCTCCAGCTCCTCGATGCGTTCGCCGCCCTGTTCGCGCTGCTGGCGTTCCAGATCGACCAGCTTCTGTTCGTGGTTGTCCAGCGCCTGACGACGCTGGCCTTCCTCGCCCATCAGGCCACGATCGAGCACCTCCACTTCCTTGAGGCGGTCGTTGACCAGCTCCAGGCGCTTGGCTTCGCGGAAGCCGTCGATGCCGATCTGCAGGTCGCGCAGGTTGGCCACGCCTTTGCGCAGCTCGGTCAGATCGTGGTGGTACTCGCGTGCCGGGGTCAGCGTCTCAACCTGGCGGCGCGCGGTGACCACGGCATGGTGGGCGCCATCGAGTTCGGCGAAATCCTCGACCAGGCGGTCGGCCGCTTCGAAGGTGCGCGGCTCTTCCAGCATGAAGCCACGCAGGAATGCGTTGAGGTCACCCAGGTTCTTGGCCGACTGCGTCTTGTGCAGCAGGCGCAGCGCCATGTCGTTGCCGATGCCCAGCAGGTGACGGAAGCGCTCGGCATAACCGGCGAAGCTGTCGAAGTGGGCCACGTCCTCGCCCAGACGCAGACGCAGCTTGCGCAGGTCCAGGTCGAAGCCGTCCAGTTCGGCCAGATCGAAGCGACGCGGCACCACCATGTAGTGCTTGCGCACGTCATTGGCGGACGTGCCGGCACCGTTGATCCAGAACATGCGGATGATCGACACCGCTTCGCCGCGGGCGTTGTGGTATTCCAGCGCCAACGCGGTCCAGGTCGCGCCCTTGCGCAGGTACTGGGTGGCGATTTCGCCGGACTCGCTGTCCTGCTGGTCGGCCCATGCGCCACGCACATAAGAGACCAGCGAGCGGTCGCGGCCGGAACGCTCGGCTTCGCGTGCGGCGGCGTTGAAGTCGACGATGCTCGGGGGGGTCAGCAGCGCGCTCATGCCATCGAGCAGGGTGGACTTGCCCGAGCCGGAACGGCCAACGAACAGGAAGCCACGCTCGGCGATCGGCACTTCGGTCAAACCGGAGAACGTGCCCCAGTTGAGCACCTGCAGGCGGCGCATGCGGAACTGGTTTGCACGGGCGTCGCTGGCCGGGTCATTGAACAACGCGGCGGCGGGAAGCAGGGTGTGGGAAGCGGTGTCCATGCGGTTCATCCTTCAACCGCCGCGCAGGGCGCGACGGCGACAAACAGTTTCGGGTCGACGCGAGGGCGCGTCACTCTTCGGCGTCGTCGGCCACGGCGTCGCCAGCCAGCTCGGCCGCGCTGCCGCCACCGTCGCGCAGCTGACGGTAGGCGTCGGCCAGGGTCTGCACGTCCTCGGCCGAGAACAGCAGCTTCAATGCCGGCGAGATCTCATAGCGGTCCTCGCTGCCACGCAGCTTGGACAGCAGCTGGTTCTCGCGCATCTTGGCGATGGCCGCGGTCACGCGCTTGCCGTAGCCGGCCTGGTCGGTGGAGACGTTCTTCTGGTAGATGCTCATCGCCTCGACCAGTTGCAGCTCTTCCACCACCGCGCGTTCGCCGCGCGTGTCGGCTTCGGCCAGCTGCTGGCGCAGGAACAGCAGCAGCACCGACTCGATGAAGGTCAGCGGCGCGCTGCGCAGCAGGGTTGGCGAATCCAGCTCGGCGGTATCGGCCTGACGGGTGAAGGCGATGCCGCCGTCACGGTCCAGCACCAGCTCCAGGAACAACTCGCACAGCAGGCTGCGCACTGTTTCCTCGTGACGCAGCAACGCGGTCCACTGGGTCGGCTGGCGCTGCGCATCGACGCTGGGGCCGGCCAGCAACTGGCACAGCGCGCGGCGCGCTTCGGCCGGCAGGTTGCCGGTGTCGCCCAGGAACAGCGGGCCGTTGCCCTTGTTGGCGACCGGCGCGGGTACTGCTGCCGGCGCGGCTTCTGCTTCGGTTTCGAGTTCGGTCTCAGACCAGTTCATCGCGTCTTTCCTTGAGGAACCACACCAGCGGCACGCGGGCGCGTCGCACCCTGCCGTCGCCGCCGGTCCATTCCACGGTTTCCAGTTGATCGCGCACCACCACGCCGTGGCGGGTGCCGATGGAGAGATAGCCGATCACGCTGCCCAGGCCCTGCCGCGCCGGCCGCTCGCGCAGCACCTGCGCGATGGACAGCTGCGGGCGGGTGCCAAGCAGCATGAACAGGTTGTCCTTGAGCGTGCGCACATCGATTTCCGACTGCGCGACCAGGTCGCCGACGCTGTCGAGCGAAATTTCCGCCGCGTCGGCCATGAAGATGGAGGTTTCCACCTGATGGCTGCGCGGGTCGTGCAGGCGCCATTGGCCGATCGAACGCAGGCGCGCAGCCGACAGCGGCAGCACGAAGCCGGTGGCGGCGGTCGGCCGCACCTCGTCACGCAGCTGCAGCGCCTGGCCCTGGGCCTGCTTGAGCAGCTGGTTGAGGCGGCGCTGTTCCAGGTAGCCACGGCTCTGCACGAAACCGCGCAGGCTGCGTGCGAAATGCTGCATCACTTCATGCACCTGGCCGCCGCGTTCAAGCAGCGTGCTGGTGAAGTTGCGCAGGAAGTTGCGTTCGTTGCGGTCCAGCTTGCGGGTGAAGCCGCGGTTGAGCACCGAGTCCAGCGCGGTGTCCAACTCGGCACTGCGCTGCGGGTCGTTGAGCAGGTCCCAGAAGCCCTGGAAGCTGCGGCCGGCATCGGATTCACCGATCACGTCCACGCCGTTGAACAGGCGGTCGAGCACATCGCCGCGCGCGCCTTCGTCGTCGATGATGCGTTCGCGGAAACGGCGGTTGAGCTGTTCGAAGTCGTCGCGCACACGGCGGAAATCCTCGGCCAGGTCATCGGCCAGGCGGATCACGTCGCGGGTGCGTTCCAGCGCGCGCTTGCCGTCGAGCGTGGCGACCTTGCCGCTGGCGGCCTGGGCGATTTCCGCGTCGATTCGCTCGCGCTCGGCGCGCAGGGCGGCCAGCCGTGCTTCCGGGTTGGCTTCGGTCTGCTGGGCCAGCTGCGAGAGCTGCTGCATGACCATCGCCAACCGGCTTTCGGTGGCCAGGCTGGCGTTGTGTTCGACCCCGGCGATGAAGCGGATGGCCTGCACCGCCTGCCGCGAGAGCTCGTATTCCTCTTCGTTGGCACCTTCAGGCAGGCGCCGTTCCAGCCAGCCCTGGGACAGCCAGTAGGCGATGTAGGCCTGCGCGGTACGCGGCAGTTCGACATCCAGCTCGTCGGCATTGAGCGCGTCCAGCTGCTGTTGCAGGCGCTCGGCCAGGATCGAGCCCGGCACGCGGCGGTCGGCTTCCAGCAACAGGCCCTGCAACAGCCCGATCAACACGGGCGCGCGGTCGGAGGCCAGCAGTTTCCACAGCGGCTGCTCGCGCAGGCGCTGATAGCCGGCAATACGTTTGGGGTACTTCATCGACAGCGCGCGGGTCCTTGGGCTTAGCGGCGGGCTTGGCCGACTTCGATGAACCGCAGGAACTCGGCGCGGGTGCGCGCGTCGTCATGGAAGCTGCCACGCATGCGCGAGGTCACCATCGACACGCCACGCTTGTGGATACCACGGGTGGTCATGCATTCGTGCGAGCCTTCCACCACCACGCCCACGCCCAGCGGCTGCAGTACGTCCTGGATGACGTCGGCGATCTGTGCGGTCATCTTTTCCTGCACCTGGAAGCGGCGGGCATAGGCCTCGACCACGCGCGCCAGCTTGGAGATGCCGACCACCCGGCCATTGGGCACGTAGCCGACGTGGACGCGGCCCAGGATCGGCGCCATGTGGTGCTCGCAGTGGCTTTCGTACTCGATGTCGCGCAGCACGATCATCTCGTCGTAGCCGGCCACTTCCTCGAAGGTACGTGCCAGGTACTCGCGCGGGTCGTCCTGGTAGCCCTTGAACCAGTCGCCATAGGCTTCGGCCACCCGGCGCGGGGTATCCAGCAGGCCTTCACGGGCGGGATCTTCACCGGCCCAACGCAGCAGGGTGCGCACGGCATCTTCAGCCTGGTCCTGGGTGACGGGCGGGTTCTTGGAGTCGGTCATTACAGACAGCGCTTGGATTACGGGGTGGACATGCTACCAGCCGTGCCCGGAACGAGGCAGCACGGGGGGTTCACGGGGGACGCTCCGGGCGCCAGCCAGGCCGTGAAAGGCACCCCTCCCCAACCCTCCCCTGCGCCATGCGCAAGGGAGGGGGCAGAAGCACTTCGCTGCAACCTGAAAGCGCAGGCAGAACCGCTCCCTCCCTTTGGCGCAGCCAAGGGGAGGGCTGGGGAGGGGTGCCTTTCGCTCCCTTTGCAAACAGACCCCCAGAACCCAGGCGTCACCGTCTGTCCACGGCCACTCAGGCATCATTTCGTTTGTGCGGCGCAGCATATGACCGTACTCACGGATCGATCGGCCCGGTCTGCCGGACGCAGGGGAAACCCTTCTCCGTTCAGCTTTTCCGCCACCGGCCCCGCCAAGGCTGTGCCCGCCAGGACGCAGGACCCCTCTTTCCGGATTCCCCGTCCACGAAGTGAGGCAAGACATGGCCGACCATCCCGGAGCACGCGCTTCGACGTTGCGCACCCTTCCCCGCCTGTTGCTGGCACTGATCCTGCTGCTCACCGGCCTGACCCTGGCCGCTGGCGGCACCCGCCTGATGACCATGGGCGGCTCCTGGTACTACCTGCTGGCCGGCCTGGCCTACCTGCTGCTGGCCGTGCTGGTGCTGCGCCGGCACCGGCTGACCGCCTGGTTCTCGCTGGTGGTGTTCACCGCCACCGTGTTCTGGGCGCTGTTCGACGCGCCGCGGCTGGGCTACTGGGAACTGTTGCCCCGGCTGGTGGTCCCGGCGCTGTTGTTGATGATGACGCTGTGGTCCAGCGCGTCCTATCCGGCTAGCGCCCCCCGCGCACGGCGCTGGCGCAATGGTGGTGCGCTGATCACCTTTGCGGCGCTGCTTGCCACGCTGGTGGCGGCGTTCTTCCCGCACGGTGGCATTTCCAACCCGGTGCCGATTGCCGGCAATCCGGCCGCCGCCAAGCCCAGCGCCGCAAACCCGGACAACTGGGAGTTCTTCGGCCGCAATGGCGCCGGCACCCGCTTCGCCCCCTACGACCAGATCACCCCGGACAACGTCGGCCAGCTTGAAGTGGCCTGGACCTACCGCACCGGCCGCCGCATCAGCGGCGACGCCATCGGCGTGGACGAGAACACCCCGTTGCAGATCGGCAGCACGCTGTACTCCTGCACCCCGGAGAACCTGGTCACCGCCATCGATGGCGACACCGGCACGGCGATCTGGAAGTTCGACCCCAAGGCCCGCACCGCCGAGCACGTCACCTGCCGTGGCGTGGGTTATTACGACATCGACAAGGACAGCCGCCTGGACCCCGCCAGCAAGGCCGCCTACACCGCCCCGCTGTGCCGCCAGCGCATCCTGGTATCCAGCGTCGATGCGCGCCTGTTCGCACTCGATGCCCACAGCGGCAGCCTGTGCCCGGGCTTCGGTACGGACGGCTTCGTCGACCTGAAGCCGCATATGGGCCCGACCGAGGGCAGCAAGCGTTACCACCCGACCTCGATCCCGGTGGTGATGGGCCACCTGGCCGTGATCGGTGGCTGGGTGCGCGACATCATGGATGGCGAGCCATCCGGCGTGGTGCGCGCCTTCAACGTCATCGACGGTTCGCAGGCCTGGGCCTGGGACGTGGGCAAGCCCGACGACCTGGCCCAGCCCGGGCAGGATTTCGAACTGGCCACACCCAACGTGTGGACCATTCCCACCTACGACCACGCCTTGAACCTGGTCTACCTGCCCACCGGCAATGGCCCGCCCGATTACTGGGGCGGCGAACGCAATGCGGTGAAGGAGAAGTTCGGTTCCTCGGTGGTGGCGCTGGATGCCTCCACCGGCCAGCTGCGCTGGAGCCAGCAGCTGGTGCATCACGATGTCTGGGACTACGACGTGCCCTCGCAGCCGGTGCTGTTCGATGTGACCAATGCGCAGGGCCAGAAGGTGCCCGCACTGATCCAGACCACCAAGACCGGCCACATCTTCGTGATGGACCGGCGCACCGGTGCATTCGTCACCGAGGTGGTCGAAACCCCGGTGCCGCAAACCCCGCATGCGCAGGGCGAACGCCTCTCGCCAACCCAGCCGCTGTCGGTAGGCATGCCGGTGATCGGCGCCGAGCCGCTGACCGAAAACGCGATGTGGGGCGTGAGCCCGTTCGACCAGCTGTACTGCCGCATCCAGTTCAGGGATTCCAACTACCAAGGCATGTTCACCCCGCCCAGCGAGCAGCCCTACATCGAATGGCCGAGCCTGCTCGGTGGCATGAACTGGGGCGGCATCTCGATCGACGAATCGCGCAACCTGATGTTCGTCAACGACATGCGCATGGCGTTGCGGATGTCGCTGGTGACCCGCGAGGAAGCGAAGAAGTACAAGATCTCCACCGACGAAGTGCCCGGCTTCATGGGCACCGTGCGGCCGCAGCTGGCTGGCCCCTACGGCGGGGTGAAGATCGACATCCTGCAATCGCCGCTGGGCGTGCCCTGCCCGACCCCGCCATTCGGCACGATGAGCGCGATCGATCTGAACACCAAGCAGCTGGTCTGGCAGGTGCCGCTGGGCACGGTGCGCGACACCGGCCCGCTGGGCATCAAGACCGGCCTGCCGATGCCCGTTGGCATGCCGACGCTGGGCGGCCCCACCGCCACCGCGTCGGGCCTGGTGTTCTTCGCTGGCAGCCAGGACTACTACCTGCGCGCACTGGATGCGACCAGCGGCAAGGAAGTGTGGAAGGCGCGCCTGCCGGTCGGCGCGGTCGCCGCGCCGCTGGTCTACGTGTCACCGAAGACCGGCAAGCAGTACGTGGTGATCTCGGCCGGTGGCGCCAGCCATTCGCCGGACCTGGGTGACTACGTGATTGCTTACGCGCTGCCTGGCGGGAGGTAATTCCTCGCGCGTGATGCCTGCAATGAAGGCCCCGGCAGTGAACCTGCCGGGGCTTTTTTTTCGTGGGTATTTGCTGGAAGAGCGGGAAGCTACCCCTCCCCAACCCTCCCCTTGCCGTTGGCAAAGGGAGGGGGTGGTTCATGCGACCCGGCAGATACCCGGCAATGCTGCTTTTGCCCCCCTTCCTTTGGCGCAGCCAAGGGGAGGGCTGGGGAGGGGTGCTCTGGGCAGTTACGACTTGCCGGCCGCTGACCTGACTTCGGTGGTATCGCTTTCCAGCGCCCGCAGCAGGCTGGGCGCGCGCGCCGTGGCGATGTCCGCAATCCGCCAGCTGTCGCCCTGACGCGCCAGTGTCAGATCCAGCGACAGGGGCTCATCGGCATCAACCAGTACAGCGGTGGCACGCATCTGGTCGTTGCCTTGCGGTGTGAGGGTGAACTCCAGCGCGCGCAGGTCCTGCGCATTGTCCTGGCAATCGCACAGCGGGTCGCTGTCCAGGTACCCCACCTCGCCGTCATGCGCCTGGCTGTTGGCCGCCATCGCGGCCAGCAGCGGCGCTGCGTAGACCTGTTCGTCCGGCAGGATCGCCTCCAAAGGCGCATCCGGGTAATAGCCAGAGTAGATGTGGGCCAGGAACGTACGCGCCGCGCTGGTGTCATTGGCGACGCCGGCCACTGCCGTGGATGTCTCCGTTGTGGCGGGCTGCTGCTGACACGCGGCCAAGGCCAGTACGAATACAAACGTCCATGTGGTTCTCATCCGATGCCTCCGTTGCAATTGGGAGCTTGCGCGGGCGCGAAGAGCTTACCCCTCCCCAACCCTCCCCTGCTGCGCAAGGGAGGGGGTCAAAGGCGGTGCCCTTCAGGCACTCAAGCCAGCAGGCGCTCCGCCAATCCCGACCAGCGGCTGGCATGCCGCGCCAAGGCGGCTTCGATCACCTCGGCGCTGCCGGACAGGTGCAACCCATGCCGGGCGCGGGTGATGCCGGTGTACAGCAGTTCGCGGCTGAGCACTCGGTTGTCACGGCGTGGCAGTTGCAGCCAGACCTGGTCGAACTCCGAGCCCTGCGCCTTGTGCACGGTCATGGCGAACGCGCTCTCGTGCGCGGGCAAGGCCGCCGGGTGGAATGCGCGCGGGGTGAGCGGGTCATCGCCGGGAAACCAGGCGGTCGTGGCACGGCTGCCACCATCGTTCAGGCAGATGCCGATGTCGCCGTTGAACAGACGATGGCGGTAACTGTTCTCGGTGATGATCAACAGCCGCCCGTGGAAATAACCCGGGCCGGCGCTGCCGCGACGTTGCACGCCCGCCAGCCGCTCCTCGATGCGTGCGTTCAACCCGCGCGCACCCTGCGGGCCTTCGCGTACAGCCGTGAGCAGGCGCAGCCGACCGGTCAGCGCCAGCGCTTCGGCTGGGTTGCTGGCAGCGGTCAACGCCTCCCAGTACTGCTGCAACGGGCCACGCCAGGCCGTCAGCGGATCGATGTCGCCTTCATGGAAATGCACGCCGGCCAGCGATCCTTCGCGCAGCAATGCCAGCGCTTGAACCGCATCGCCCTGGCGCATGGCGGTGGCCAGGGGGGCCAGCTGCAAGGCCTCGCTCTGCCGGTAGCCGCGTTGCAGCTGCACGCGCGCGCCGGCGAAGGCGTTGGCGTGTTGCTCGATGGCCGGCGCCGGCACCTCGCCCAGCAGCGGTTGCAGCGCGCGCGCGTCTTCACCGCTGATGCGCTGGCCATCGCCGGCTGCACGCAGGATCGCGCTGAGTACGTCGCCGGCTTCCACCGAGGGCAGCTGATCGGGGTCGCCCAGCAACACCAGGCGCGTGCCATCAGCGATGGCTTCGACCAGCTTGGTCATCAGCGGCAGGTCGATCATCGAGGCTTCGTCCACCACCACCACGTCGTAAGGCAGCGGGTTGTCGGCGTGATGGCGGAAGCGTGGGGAGTCCGGAATCACGCCGAGCAGGCGATGCAGCGTGGTGCCGGTGCTGGGCAGTTGTTCGCACAGGCGCGGTTCGATGCCGATTGCGGGCAGTTGCTGCACGGCATTGCGCAGGCTTTCGGCCATGCGTTCGGCAGCGCGGCCGGTGGGTGCGGCCAGCGCGACGCGCGGCGCCGGCTTGCCTTCGGCGTGGGCCTGGGCGGCCAACAACACCAGCAGCCGGGTGATGGTGGTGGTCTTGCCGGTGCCCGGGCCGCCGGTGACCAGCAGCAGGTTGTGGCGCAAGGCAATGGCGGCGGCGCGGGCTTGGAGGTCCTGCGCCCGACCCTCATCCGCCCTGCGGGCACCTTCTCGCAGGGGGAGAAGGGAGGAATCAAGGTTGGCTGCACGGCTGTTGCCCCCTCTCCCTCCGGGAGAGGGCTGGGGTGAGGGTGCGTCGAACAGATCCGCTTGCTGTACGACGGACGCTCCCTGCCCCGGAAACAACTGCGCAAACACCCCGGCTAACCCGGCAACATCACCGGCTTCAACCGACGTCCGCCCAATCCGCTGCAACCCCGCCGCCAGACGACGCTCGTACTCGCGATAACGGCGCAGGTACAGCAACCCGTTTTCCCAGACCAACGGACCCGGCTGCGATTCCACCTGGTTGTCCACAGCGGTGGATATCCAGCGCGAGGCGGCCAGCTGTGCGCTCCATTCCTCCGGCGAAGGCCAGGACAGCCCAGCGTCCACCAGCCGCTGCGGCTGTGCCGGGTCGAAGCCTGCATGGCCCTGCGATACCGCCAGCGAAGCCAGCGCCGCTGCGGCCAGCACTTCGTCCGGGGTGTCCGCGTCCAGCCTGCGCAGGCTCTGCGCCAAGGCGTGGTCCAGCGGGCGCAGCGCACCGGCCTTGTTCAATGCCGCCAACAGGCTCATGCGTTGCCTCCCAGGCGTGCCAACAGCGCCGCATGGCCTTGCGGACCACCGGCAAACAATTCATCCACCGCGTGCACCAGTTCCGGTGCGAAGTGATGCGCGTACAGGCCGGGCGATGGCGTGCGCTCGGCATCCAGACCACGGCAGAACAGGTAACGAATGCCGCCGAAGTCACGTGCGTAGTCGTAACCGGCACCCAGGCGGAAGCGCAGCCAGCGGTGCAACGCCACGGTGTAGATCAGCGCCTGCAGGTCGTACTCGCTGTGGCGCATGGCCGCGTCCAACTGCGCCGGAGCGTAGTCCGGCAGCCGGTTGGACTTGTAGTCGAGCACGTACCAGCGCCCGTCGCGAACGTAGGTAAGGTCGATCTTGCCGGTCATCAGCCCTTCCAGCTGGCGGCGCAGGCCGAAACCGTGACGTCCGCGCACCACGCCGTGCGCATGCAACACGCGCAGCAGTGCCGGCACCGTGGTCGGCTGCATGGCGAAATGGAACTCGATTTCAGCACGGCGCTCGCCTTCGCCCAGCGAATGCAACGCGCCGCCTTCGGGCAGGGTGACGGTCAGCGTGCGTCCGATCAGTTCGGTCAGCAGCGTCACGCCGTCGGCGATGTCCTCTTCGACGTAGCCATCGGCGCGCAGGGCTTTGGCGATGATCTCGGCCTGCCCTTCCGGTGCGGTGGCGCCGGCTTTCCACTCCTTCCACGCGCCAAAATCGACGTTCTCCAGCGCAGCATGCAGCACGTTGCCGAAGCGGCTGCCGGCAAAGCGCGGGTCGAACACCTCCTGCTGCACCTCCACCGTTTCGCGGTCGGCGGCTTCGGCGTCCAGCACGGCATCGATATCCGGCTGCGCCGGTTCATCGGCTGCGCCGCCTTGCTCTTCGGTGGCTGCGGCGGACGTGTCCTGGCCGCCTTCGGCATGCGCCAGCTGGGTGAAGCTGTACACCCACCAGTCGTGCGGCACCGCGCGCTGCACCGTGCGTACCGGCGGCAGGGCCTGTTCGCGTTCGGCCGGCAGGCGCTGGGGCAGGCGGTCCGGGCCGCCGTCCACGATCTGGATATCGGGGTGCTCGGCCAGCGCCGCCATGTTCTGCAGCATCGGCCCCAGCCGCGAGGACGCCAGCCCTGTCAATGCGCCGCCAGTTATCCACAGCGCATGCTCGGCGCGGGTCAGGCCGACGTAGAGCAGGCGCGCGGTTTCGGCCTCTTCCTCGGCGTTGACCTGCTGGCCGATGGCCTTCCAGTCCGCGTCGTCCTTGTCGATCTTCCAATGCAGCACGCGCTGTTCACCGTCATGCACGGTGCGATGGTTGGACGTATCCGGCGCATTGGTGGCGATGCCGACAAACGGCAGGTAGACCAGCGGGTATTCCAGGCCCTTGCTCTTGTGCAGGGTGATGATCTGCACGCGGCGTGCGTCCGATTCCAGCCGCAGCAGCTGCGCTTCATCGCCTTCGTCGGCGTGCGCTATCTGGCCTTGCAGCCAGTCCAGCAGGCCATGCAGGCCAATGCTGCGGTTGCTGGCTTCCTGCAGTTGTTCGGCCAGTTGCAGATAGTTGGTCAAACGGCGTTCGCCATCGACCAGGCCCAACAGGCGCTCGGCCTGTTCGGCGCCCAGGTCCGAAAGCAACGCAAACACGCCGCCGCGCTGCCAGCGCTCGCGCCATTGCAGCAGGCGCTCCTGGTGCATGCGCTGGCGATCACCTTCGTGCTCCATCGCGGCGATCGTCGCGGCGTCCTCGCCCAGCAGCACGGTGGCCAGCGCCGCACGCAGGCGGCCTTCGTCGGCCGGTTGCAGCAGGGCCAGCAACAGCAGCCGCACTTCGTGCGCCTCGGCGCTGGCGAACAGGCTCTGCTTGCCGGCCGCGACCGCCGGAATGCCCACCGCAGCCAGCGCTTGCTGGATGCGCGCGGCCTCCTTGTGCGAACGCACCAGCACCGCGATGTCGCCGGGCTGCACCGGCTTCTTATCCACAAGCGCGCGGCCTTCGCGCGATGCGCTCAACACCTTGTGGATATCTTCCACGCAGGCCAGCGTGGCGGCATCGCGCGCCGGCTCGGCCTTCAGCGGTTTGCCATCTTCGTCGCTTTCGATCACGCACACGGTCAGTGCCGGCGCCGGTGCGCCATCAAACAGATAGTCATCGTCGCCGCGCTTGCTGCCCGGCAGCACCGGCTCGAACTGGATGCGCTCATCAAGGAAGGCGCTGCTGCCGGCGTTGTCGTACAGCGCCTGGATCGCGCGCAGCACGCCCGGCCGCGATCGGAAATTACGGTCCAGCGCCGGTGCCGCCTCGGCCAATGCCTTGGCCTGCAGATACGTGTGCACATCACCGCCACGGAAGCCGTAGATCGCCTGCTTGGGGTCGCCGATCAGGAACAGCGCAGCGGCGTCATTGCCATCGGCATCGGCGGCAAACACGCGGTGGAAGATGTCCCACTGGCGCGGATCGGTGTCCTGGAACTCATCCACCAGCGCGAAGCGGTACTGCGCGCGCAGGCGTTCGGCCAGCACCGCGCCGTGTTCGCCCTGCAGGGCGTGGGCGACGTTGTCGATCAGGTCGTCGTAGGTCTGCACCCGCCGCAGCTGCTTGAGCTGGGCCAGGCGCTGGCGCACGTCGGCGCGGAGCTGGTGCAGCAGCACGATCGACTGCTGTCGCTGCCAGCGCGTCACCTGCGCATTGGCCTGGATGAGATCGGCAATCAGCGGCTGCAGCGGCGACACCGGCGTGGTCTTGCCCTTGTTGGTCTTGGCGGTGAGCGCCTCCAGCGTGAGCCGCTCCAGCCGTTCGTCCAGCTCGGCCTGCGGATCGGGATGGCGGCTCCACTGCTGCAATTGCTGGAACAGCGGCTCGATCCAATCCGGCTTGTAGCTGGATTTGTTCAGCACGCCGGTTTCCATCGCAGCGCGCAGCTGGCGCAGATACTCCTCGCCATGCTCACCCATGCCGATGGCCAGCCGCTGTGCGGCCGCATCACGGAACGGGCGCGTGTCCTCGATCAGGGTGAGCGGTGGTGCCGGCAGCAACGGCAGCTCGGCGACCAGCGCCGGCAGATCCCTGGCCAGCGCATCAGGACTTTTCCACAGCCCCAGCAGCGCTTCCAGGTGCTCGCCCTGCCCGGCATGCAGACGCCACAGGTCGGCGGCCAGCTCGGTATGCAGCTCGCGGGTGTTGGCCAGCAGTTCCGGCGCGGCAAAGGTGTGGCCACTTTCCAGCGCGTATTCACCCAGCACGCGGGTGCAGAAGCCGTGGATGGTGAAGATCGCGGCCAGGTCGGTTTCCTCGGCCGCCACGCGCAGACGCCGGCCCAGCTGCGCGGCGGTTTCCGCGCCCTGCTGCAGATGGCGGCGCAGGATGCTGTGGGTAAGTGCGGTTTCCGGGCTGTCGGCAGCGTCCGGTTCCACCCCGACCAGCCGCGCGGCCAGGTCCAGCCGCTCGCGGATGCGCTTGCGCAGCTCCTGGGTGGCGGCATCGGTGAAGGTCACCGCCAGGATCTGGCCCATGCGCAGGCCCTGTTCGACCACCAGACGGGTGAACAGCGTGGCCAGGGTGAAGGTCTTGCCGGTGCCGGCGCTGGCTTCGATCAGGCGCAGGCCGTCCAGCGGAAGGTCCAGATAAGGATCGTGTGCCGCCGTACTCATGCGCCTGCTCCCGTTTCCGGCATGTCATCGAAATCGGGCATCAGGCGACCCTCGCGCAACGCCGAAAATATCAACAGGCTGTTGTGGATAAATCTGTGTGCAGTGCTTTCGTTGGCGAACGGATCGGTGCCGCGCAGCACCAGTTGCAGCGCTTCGCCATTGCGTTCGCCCCAGCTGTAATCACCGCCGTACCAGCGCGCCTGCGCGGCTTTTTCGCGGTCATCGGCGTCGCTGTTGTAGATCTCCCAGCCGGTGTAAGGGGCGAACAGAAGCGGCGCCTGCAATCCTTCAGAACGCAGCTGCAGCAAGGATTTCAGGGCTCTCTTTGCCTGTTCCGGAGGCAATGCGGGCAGGTCATGCGGACCATGCCCGGACTGCCCTGCGTCATGGAACTGCAACAGCGGCAAGCCTGCACCGGCGGCGTTGGCCAGCAGCCAATCCAGCCCGCCACGCATCACGTAAGCCACGCCCGCAGCACCGGCATGCAGCCGCACCAGTCCCTGTGGATGAATTTGATCCACACGTCCGTGCAGGCGCACGCCATCGAGCTGTATCTCGTAAAGCTGCGATTGCATTTGCTGACCGTCGTACCACTGCGAAAACGCTTCCGCGCTGGGCCGCACGCGTTCCAGCAAACGCTTGAACTGCTGCCGTCCAAGCGCGCCGGAAGGCAGCAGCGCGCGCGCGCGCAGGCGCTCATACAAGCCCTGTTCGCGGCCTTCGAGCAGCGCGCTCAACACCTGCTGCTGCAACGCCGAGTGTTCGCGCCCACCACCGGGCACCAGCAGCGGTTCGATGTCATCGCTGTCATCGATGTCACCGGCCAGGCGCAGACCCAGCCGCTGCCCCAGGAACTGCCCGGCCGGGTCGCTCAGGAAACGACGCAGCGCATCCAGCGACAGGCTGTCGTCGTTGAGCGCTTCAGGCAGCGGCGCCTGCAGTTGGCCGTTGAACCACGGCGCCAGCTGCCGGCGATCGCCGCCCACCGCACCAGCGGCCGGATACCACTGGCGCCGATAGCTGAAACGGCGCGGCTCGGCAGCGTCACCAAATGCGGCCGGCGCAAACGGTTGCAGCGGGTGCCGCACCACCAGCTGCTTGCGCACGGTGGCCGGTTCATCGTGATACGCCGACGCCGCATCGATCAGTTCGCTGACCAGCACCGACGGCTCGCGCACGCTGCCATCGCGCGCATCGGCACCGAGGTAGCTCAGATAGAACACGTCCTGCGCCGAGGCGAACAGCTGCAGGAACAGGAAGCGGTCGTCCACGCGCAATGAACGGTCGCCGTGGCGGCGGCGCTCGGTACCCAGTTCGGCGGTGAGACGGCTCAAGCCGGCCGCCGGATCGCGGCGCGGGAAGTCGCCATCGTTCAAGCCCAGCACGCAGATCACCCGGAACGGCAGCAGCCGCATCGGCACCATGCGGCCGAAGCTGATGCCACCGGTCAGCAGCGGCGCGCGGGTATCGGCCTCGGACAACACCGAGGCGAAATGCGCGCGCACCACCTCGGCCGGCACCGCCGTATCGAAGCCGGCCTTGTCGGCTTCGTCGGCGAACTCGTTGATGAGCTTGCGCAGCCGGTCCAGCGCGCGCTGCGCCGAGGCCTCGCTGGGGGTTTCCGGCAGCAGCGCAAGCAGCAGGCCGAGCAGGCGTTCGCGCCATTGCGTCGGGGTCAGCGCCTCGGCAAGCGTTTTCTGATGGCGCGCCAACACGCGCAACAGGCGGATCAGCGCATCCAGCGCGGCCAGCGCGCCGCCTTCCAGTTCCGGCCACGGCGCGACGCCACCAATGTCGTCTTCGCCGCCGCTGGCATGGCCAAGCAGCAGGCGATCGAGTGCGAACTGCCACGTATACGCGTCGTCCTGCGGCGCCTGGTGCTGCTGGCGGTGCATCGCATCCAGGCCCCAGCGCACGCCGGCGGCCTGCAACCAGCCGTGCAGGCGCTCGAACGCGGCCGCATCCAGCCCGGCAGCACTGGCCAACGGGGCGCTGGCCAGCAGATCGAGAATTTCGTTGAGGCCGAACCGCGACACCGGCAGGCCCAGCAGCTGCACGAACACCTCGGCCAGCGGCTCGCCCTGCAGCGGGCTGGCATCGGCCAGCGCCCAGGGAATGTGCTCGTCACTGCCACCGCGGCCACCGAACACCGACTCCAGATAAGGAACGTAGGGGTCGATGTCCGGCGCCAGCACCGCGATCTCGCGCGGCTGCAGCGGCGGGTCGAAGCGCGGGTCTTCCAGCAGCGCGCGCAGTTGGTCGTGCAGCACCTGCATTTCGCGCAGGCGCGTGTGGCAGGCATGAACCTGGATGCTGGGGTCGTCCATCCGCATCGCCGGACGCAACGGCGAAGGCAGCGCGCGGCGATGGAACAGATCGGCCTGCAGGCGACGCAGCAGGCTGTCGCCCAACCCGCCTTGTTCCAGGCCGGGGCCGGCATGCGCCTCCGGGTCCACATAGGCGGCAATTTCGCCGGTCGGGTGCACCACTTCGTAGCTGCCCAGCACCGCCATGAAATCGCGCCCGGCCGCACCCCAGGCCTGCAACAGCGGGTTCTCGCCCGCCTCCATGCCAAACGGATCGTCCAGGCCGCTGCGCAGCTTCTCGCTCAGCGTCTGCAGATCGCCCCAGTACGAGCGGGTCGGCGTGGGCATATAGAAGTGCAAGGTGCCGACCCGCGCCTGGGTGGCGATCACCCGCAGCACGTCCGGCGACACGTTGAGCGTGGCGAAGGCGAACAGCCGGCCCGGCAAACCCTGCGGCAACGGCTGGTGCTCGCTCTCAAAGCGCGCCAGGTAATCGTTGATGCGCCGCGCGCGGTACTGATGGCCGCCGGCGATATGCCGCCACAGGATCGCCTGCGGATCATCCGGCTCGGCGCCATCCTCCCAGCGCAGCAGCCAGTCGCGACGCCAGGCCTGGTACTTCTCGAACACCCCGCCCAGCTCGGCGGCCAGCGCCCACGGCCGCAGCGGGTCGTTGCGATCCAGATAGGCGCGCAGCCCGGCCATCTGCGGCCGGCGCATCAACTGCGGATCGGTCAACGCCGCGTACAACCGCCAATGCAGGCCGGTCGCACCCAGGTCATCGCGCTCGCCGGACACATTGGCTTTCAGCGCACGTGCGACGAACTCACCGGGGGTCAGGAATTCAAGGTTGGCAGCGATGCCGTACTCGGCCGCCAGCGTGGACTGCAACCAGCGCCGCATCGCCACCTGCGGGATCAGCACCGTGTCGGCCGCCAGCAACGGCTGGCCCGGTGCGGGTTCGCGCAACGCATGCGCCAGCAGCGAAGCCAGCACATCGAGCGAATTGGAGTGATAGAGACGAAAGTCGGGCGCGGCTGTCATCGCGCCATCTTGCCGTAGCTGCTTCTCCAGCGGTGAGATGAGGCTGTCCACAACCCTCTCGCCAAGCGGGGCATCTGCCGCGAAGCGGACGGTTACGCGTAGCGACAATGGCGGCATGCGCTGACACTGGCTGATCGGCAGCAGCGCATCATCGGCCAGGCCCACCGGCGTTCTGGCAGCACGACCAGGCAATGGTTTGACCACGGCCTGCGTGCACAGCCGCCAAGGCGACACTGTCTGCGGCGGTGGCGTTCCCTCGGGAGCCCTGCTCGGCCCGGTTCGGCACTACCCACGCAGCGGACAGTCGGTCGTCGTCGGGTACACGTGTGCCGGGCCAAGCCCGTTGCGGACAGTGTGTTGCTTGTCGCGGGACTATCCCACCCTCCTCTTGCGCCAGCGGAATGCGACAATACTGCACGGCCCAGTTCGGTTTTATTCAGCCGTAGCTGACGATCCTACAACGTTGGTTTTCCGTTAAAGGCCACCATGCCCTCCACCCGGACTCCTCTGGTGCAGTTGTCGAACGTGCGCATCGATCGCGGCGGACGCACGATCCTGCGCGATGTTTCGATGCAGGTACCACAAGGCAGCATCACCGCTGTGCTCGGTCCGTCCGGCAGCGGCAAGTCGACGCTGCTGGCAGCGTTGACTGGCGAACTGCGCGCGGCCAGTGGCAGCGTGCAGCTGTTTGGCCAGGATGTGCCTCGCGGCCACCGCGCGCTGCTGGAGATGCGCAAGAACGTCGGCGTGCTGCTGCAGGGCAACGGTCTGCTGACCGACCTGAGCGTGGCCGAGAACGTGGCCTTGCCGTTGCGCGCCCACACCCGCCTGCCGGAACCGGTGCTGCATCGCCTGGTGCAGATGAAGTTGCATGCCGTTGGCCTGCTGGCCGCCGCCGATGCCTGGCCGCGTGAGTTGTCCGGCGGCATGGCGCGGCGCGTGGCGCTGGCCCGTGCGTTGGCACTGGACCCACCGTTGATGATCTACGACGAGCCGCTGACCGGGCTGGACCCGATCGCCTCGGGCGTGATCATGAGCCTGATCCAGCGTTTGAATGACAGCCTTGGCCTGACCAGCATCATCGTCAGCCACCACGTGCACGAGACGCTGCCGATCTGCGACCAGGCGGTGGTCATCGCCAATGGCGGCATCGTGTTCTCCGGCAGCCCGGACGCGCTGCAGTCCAGCACCGATCCGCTGGTACGGCAGTTCCTGCACGGCGAACCGGACGGCCCGATCCCGTTCGATGCACCGGTGCGCAACTACGGGCTGGAGCGCGCGTGATGGTGCCGATGCACGAAATGCGTGATTCCTGCTCCCTCTCCCGCATGGCGGGAGAGGGTTGGGGTGAGGGCGCTTCTGCGCTCAAGGCTGCCCCCCTCCGCCCTTCGGGCACCTCCCCCCGCAAGCGGGAGGAGGACAGCGGCTTCTGCACCTCCAACACTTCAGGAGTCGCTCTCTGATGCCCTTCGCCTCCTCGATCCGCTCGCTCGGCCGCGCCGGCCTGTTCTCGCTGACCGTGCTGCGTGGTTCGCTGCCGACCCGCGACTTCCTGGCCGAACTGACCCGCGAGATCTACAAGATCGGCGCCCGCTCGCTGCCGATCATCGCCGTCGGCGGCGCCTTCGTCGGCCTGGTGCTGACCCTGCAGGGCTACCGCACGCTGACCACGTTCGGCGCCTCCGATGCCTTGTCCACGTTGCTGGGCCTGTCGCTGTACCGCGAGCTGGCACCGGTGTTGACCGCGCTGCTGTTCATCGGCCGCGCCGGCAGCTCGATTGCCGCCGAGCTGGGCCTGATGCGCGCCACCGACCAGATCAAGGCGCTGGAGCTGATGGCCATCGACCCGATCGCCAAGGCCGTGGCGCCGCGCTTCTGGGCGGCGGTGCTGACCGTGCCGCTGCTGACCGGCATCTTCTGCTCGCTGGCCATCGCTGGCGGTTACTTCGAAGCGGTGCATGTGCTGGGCCAGGACAACGGTACGTTCTGGTCGGGCCTGCGCGGCAGCGTCGATTTCTGGGATGACTTCGCCGTGGCCCTGCTCAAGTCGGCGATCTTCGGCGGCACCGCTGCGCTGGTTGCCGCGTATGTCGGCTTCCATGCCGAGCCGACCATCGAAGGCACCTCGGTGGCGACCACCCGCGCGGTGGTCAATGCCTCGCTGCTGGTGCTGATGTTCAACTTCGTGCTGTCGGCGCTGCTGTTCCAGTAATGCAACCCACGCCCGCGCCTGCCGCGTGGGAACAGAAACAAGAACGGCTTCGCCCACACGGCGGAGCACCAGATGGATCAGGAGTGAGATAACAACATGGCCATCCGTGGACCCAGACTCGAGTTTTCCGTAGGCGCGTTCCTGCTGCTGGCCCTGGCCTCGCTGCTGGTGCTCGCCGTGGCTTCCACCAACCAGCGCTTCGGCATGGGCGGCGGCGATTACGTGCTCAAGGCACGCTTCAGCCAGATCGGCCAGCTGCGCAAGCAGGCGCCAGTGAAGGTAGGTGGCGTGACCATCGGCCAAGTGGCTGATATTCAGCTGGACCCGGCTAAATACGATTCCATCGTCACCCTGGCGCTGGACAGCAAGTTCAAGGATCTGCCGGCCGATACCTCCGCAGGCATCTTCACCAGCGGCCTGCTCGGTGAGAGCTACATCGGCCTGCAGCCCGGTGGCGATCCGGAACCGCTGAAGTCGGGTGACGAGATCGTCTTCACCCAGCCCGCGGTGGACCTGATCCAGCTGGTCGGCAAGTACATGTTCAGCGGCGGCGGCACTCCCGCCGGTGCCAACGAAACCCCCGGCGCAGACGCGCCTGCAACGGAACCGCAACCATGAAAGTGAAACTGCTCACCGCCGTACTCGCTTCGGCGCTGCTGGCCACCACCCCGTCGCTGGTCCTGGCGCAGGCAGCGCGCCCGGCGGCCACCGCCGCACAGCCCTCGCCTGCCGGCCGCGCCGTACTCGATGCCAGCAGCCGCATCCTGTCCACGCTGGAATCCCGCCGCGCCGAGTTCCGCGGCAATCCGGCGGCATTGCGCGGCTTCATCGATGGCGAACTGAGCCGCACCTTCGATCGCGACTACGCCGCGCGCCTGGTGCTCGGCATCCACGGTCGCGGTGCTTCCGACGCCGACGTGAAGCTGTTCGCCGATGCGATGGCCGACAACCTGATGTCGCGTTACGGCTCCGCCCTGCTCGAGATCCAGGGCAAGCCCAGCTTCCGCTACAAGGGCGAAGCCCCGCTGCCGGGCAACCGCGGCGTCAAGGTCAGCACCGAGCTGGTGCGGTCCGGCAGCGAAACCACCCCGGTGGAGTACCTGATGCGCAACGTCGGCGGCCAGTGGAAGATCTTCGACGTGATGATCGAAGGCATCTCCTACGTGCAGACCTTCAAGAATCAGTTCGACGCCCCGCTGCGCCAGAAGTCGATCAAGCAGGTGGCCACCGAACTGCGCAACGGCAGCATGCAGGCTGCCCCGGGCCCGGCTCCCCGTGGCAAGTAACGCCAGCTTCCGCATTGCCGGCGACACGCTGCACCTGGCCGGCGTGCTCGACCGCGCAGCGGTAACCGCGTTGTGGCCGCAACTGGCGCGTGAGCTGGGCCCGCTGCGCCAGCTGGACCTGCAAACGGTCGAACGCGTCGACAGCGCCGGCTTGGCGTTTCTGGGCGAGCTGGCCGCTCACCTGCGTGCCCAGGGCGGTGGCCAGATCATCGGCTCTCCAGCCGGACTGGCGGAACTGGGCGCGGCCTACCGGCTGTCACCCACCCTTGATTTCAATGCGTCTTCAGCAGGAAGCTGACATGAGCCTTATCCGTTCCCTCCCCCTTCTGGTTGCGCTCGCGCTGTTGTCAGCGTGTGCCGGCAAGCCGGCCCGTGATTCGGCCCCGCCGACCGCAACGGTGGTGGCACCGTCCAGCACCGATGCAACGCTGGACGTTTCTGTCACCGCAGCTGATGCCAAGCCGACAAGCACAGCCGCCAGCGACACCGCGCAGGCCGATACCGATGACAACGTCGTCGCCCAGGACGGCAGCACCGGGACCCCCACGCCCACCACTGCCGAAGACGATTTCGCCGCGCTTTATGGCGGCCCGGTGGCGGCGAACAATGGCGACACCGGCAACGATGCGCCGCCGTCCTACGATCCGTGGGAGAAGTACAACCGCGGCGTGCACCGCTTCAACAACGCCGTCGATCGCGCCGTCGCCCGGCCACTGGCCACCGCGTACACCAACGTGGTGCCGCAGTTCGCACGTACCGGCGTGACCAACTTCTTCAGCAACCTGCGCTCGCCGTTGACCATGGTCAACCAGCTGCTGCAGGGCCATGCCGACGATGCCTGGGACACGCTGGGCCGTTTCCTGATGAACTCCACCTTCGGTATCGGTGGCCTGTTCGACCCAGCCAGCAAGGCGATGGTGCCCAAGCGCAGCGAGGATTTCGGCCAGACGCTGGGCGCCTGGGGCTGGCGTCAGTCGCGTTACGTGGAGCTGCCGTTCTTCGGCCCGCGCACGGTGCGTGACGTGTTCGGCCTGGCGGGCGACATTCCGCTCTCGCCGGTGCGCCAGATCGAAATGGACAAGGTCCGCATCGGCCTGCAGGGCCTGCAGCTGGTGGACATGCGCGCGCAGCTGCTGTCGATTGATTCACTGCGTGACGGCGCGGTGGACGAGTACTCGCTGACCCGCGATGCCTGGCTGCAGCGTCGCAGCTACCAGATCCAGAAGGACCTGCGTCGCGACCGCAAGCATGACGATGACGAGCAGCAGACCATTCCGGTCGACGCGATGCCGATGCCTGATTTCGGCGGCTGATCGTCTTTATTGCGTCAAACAAAAAAGCCCGGAGATATCCGGGCTTTTTCTGTGTCTGCTTTCTGTCCGCGCCTGCCGTCGCACTCCCGGCTTCAGCCGCCCGGCCCCTGTGCAACTGCGGTCCTTTCCGTAGTCAGGCGCGCTGTCAGCTTTGCGGCTGAAGCCGCTCCCACGGCGAGGTGGCGCCACGAAGTCAGCGCACCGCAGGGCTGGGATTCCCATCCCAGCCTATGCACGGCTTACGCCGCCAGCGCCTTGTCGATCGCCGCACGCAGGCCAGCGTCATCGGCGCTGGTATCCGGCGAGAAGCGGCCGATCACGGTGCCGTCCTTGCCGATCAGGAACTTCTCGAAGTTCCACAGCACGCCCGGCGCCGGGTTCGGTTCGATGTTGAAGCCAATGAGCTTTTCGCGCATCGGGCCTTCACCGGTAGCCACCGGCTGGGCGGCGGTGAGCTGCTGGTACAGCGGGTGGATGTCGGCGCCAACGACGCTGATCTTGGAGAACAGCGGGAAGCTGACATCGAAGTTCAGCGAGCAGAACTGCTTGATCTCTTCCTCGCTGCCCGGCTCCTGGCCGTTGAAGTTGTTGGCCGGGAAGCCCAGCACTTCAAGACCGGTATCCTTCTTTTCGCGGTACAGCTTTTCCAGGCCTTCGTACTGCGGGGTGAGGCCGCACTTGGAGGCGACGTTGACCACCAGCAGCACCTTGCCACGGTAGTCGCCCAGCGAAGCCGGTGCGCCGTCGATGGTGGTCAGCGCGGTGTCGTACACGGAAGCGGTCATTGCGGATTCCTGCTGGGGGATTGGGACGGCAAGCATAGCTGGCGCGTGCGTCGCTGGCACAGCTGTCTGGTAATGCCGGGCCATGCCCGGCAGGGGCGTTACCTACCCGACCCACGCCGGGCATGGCTCGGCGCTACTCCGCGTCTCAGGCCTCCTCGGTCACCGCATCTTCGCCTTCGTCATCGCCGCCGAGATCGCCCAGCAACGCCTGCGAGGCATCGGCCGACAACGTTTCCACGCCGCGCAGCTTGCGCTCGATGGTGCGGGTCTTGCGGCTGGCATCGCCCAGGCTCTTGCCGACGGTGTTGATCTGCTTCTCGGCCTTTTCCAGGATGCCAGCGAACTTGCCGAACTCACCCTTGACCGCACCCAGCAGACTCCACACTTCGGAGGAGCGCTGTTCGATGGCCAGTGTGCGGAAGCCCATCTGCAGGCTGTTGAGCAACGCGGTGAAAGTGGTCGGGCCGGCGATCACCACGCGGTGCTCGCGCTGCAACGCATCCACCAGCCCGGGGCGACGGATGGTCTCGGCGTACAGGCCCTCGGTGGGCAGGAACATCACCGCGAAATCGGTGGTGTGCGGCGGCACGATGTACTTCTCGCTGATCGATTTTGCCTGCACGCGGATGGCACGTTCGAGCTGGTTGCCACAACCGCGCACCGCCTCCTGGTCGCCGGCTTCCTGCGCATCGAGCAGGCGCTCGTAGTCCTCGCGCGGGAACTTGGAATCGATCGGCAGCCATACCGGCGTTTCATCATTGCCACGACCGGGCAGGCGCACCGCGAAGTCGACCATCTCGCCGCCGTCCGGGCGCACCTTTACTCCGCGTGCGTACTGCTCGGCGGTGAGGGTTTGTTCGAGGATGTTGTCCAGCTGCACTTCGCCCCAGCCACCGCGGTTCTTGACGTTGCTCAGCACGCGCTTGAGATCGCCCACGCCGGTGGCCAGCTGCTGCATTTCGCCCAAGCCGCGCTGCACCTGCTCCAGCCGTTCGGAAACCAGCTTGAACGAGGAATCCAGGCGCGTGTTGAGCGTGCTCTGCAACTTCTCGTCCACGGTCTGCCGCATCAGTTCGAGCTTGGCCGCGTTGTCGCCCTGCAGGTCCTTCAGGCGTGCTTCCAGCGTTTGCCGCATTTCGGTGATGCCGGTTTCGTTGCGCTGGGTGAGTTCAAGCAGGCGCTGGCCAAGCATGTCGCCGAAGCGCTGCTGCACCTGCGCGCCTTCCTCGCGGCCCTTGCGGGTTTCTTCCAGCAGGGCCTGCTGCAGGCTGGCCAGCTGGCGGGCGAAGGCTTCCATCCGCACCTGCTGCTGTTGGCCGAAGGCATCGAGCTGGTCACGGATTTCCTGCAGGCGCGTACCCAGTAGTTGCGCCAGTTGCTGCTGAACGTTGCTGTTTTCCTCGCGGCCCTTGCGGGCGTCGTCGGTGAGGCTGTCGCGCAGCAGGTCCAGGCGCTGGTCGGTGCGTGTGGACAAGTCGGTGAGGTTGCGGCCAAAGCCGTCCATGCGTGCGTCCTGCTGGCGGGTCATCGCCTCCAGGTGCTCGCGCAGTTCGCCACGGCCGTTGCGCTGTTCTTCGCGCAATGCGTTTTCCAACGCGGTGTTGTCGGCACGACGGAACAGCAGCACCAGCTGCAGCACGATGACGGCGACCAGCAGGCCGCCCAGGATCAGGGTTTCAGTTTGCATGGGGGAAGTTTAGCCCCCCGCGTCTCAACGGCTGCGTCGCATCTGCGATCATGTGCGACCCCACGCTGCGTCCATTCCCATGAAGTTGCTGCCCTCCCTGTTGCTGGGCCTGAGCTACCTGTTGCCGCTGTCGGCACTGGCTGCCAGCTCGCAGACCATCACCTCGCCCGATGCCCTGCCCGCCAACGACACGCGCCCGAAGGTATTCCTGGCCGGCAGCATCGAGATGGGCAAGGCCGGTGACTGGCAGCAGCAGGTGCAGCAGGCGCTGTCCGAGGAAGGCGTGCTGATGCTCAACCCGCGCCGTGCCGACTGGAATCCCGCCTGGCGGGCCGAGGCCGACGAGCCCGAGTTCCGCCGCCAGGTGGAATGGGAACTGGCCGCGCTGGAGCAGGCCGACATCGTGCTGATGTACTTCACGCCGGGGACGCAGAGCCCGATCACGCTGCTGGAATTCGGCCTGTACGCACGCTCGGGCAAATTGCTGGTGGCTGCGCCGCAGGGCTTCTGGCGCAAGGGCAACCTGGACATCACCGGCGACCGTTACGGCGTACCCCGCTACGACGACCTGCCGGCACTGATCAACGCGGTGAAGCAGCGGATAGCGGACCAGCGCGCGCTGCAGGCCGGGAAGTAAGCCATGCCGTGGATGGGCATCAACGACCTGAGCACCTTCGTGGTGGCGGTCATCCTGTTCCTGATGTTGCCTGGCCCGGGCACCTTCACCCTGCTCACCGCCACCGCACGCGGCGGCATCCGCGCCGGTTACGCAACGCTGGCCGGGCTGATGCTGGGCGACCAGATCCTGATCGCCATCGCCGCCACCGGCGTGGCCGCATTGTTGCAGACGCACCCGATGCTGTTTGCCGGACTGCGCTACGTGGGCGCGGCCTATCTGATCTGGGTGGGCATCCAGCTGCTGCGCGAGCCGGCCGCCGCTGAGGGTGCCGCACCGGTGATGCACGGCCGCCGCTGGTTCCGCCAGGCACTGCTGGTGGGCGTGCTCAACCCCAAGGCGATCCTGTTCTACATGGCGTTCTTTCCGCTGTTCATCGACCCGGTCACCCAGCGGGGTGCGCTGACCCTGGCCACGATGGCGGTGTTGATCGCGGTGCTGAGCATCGGCTGGTGTTCGGTGTTGATCTTCGGCGGCCAGTTCATCGCGCGACGGTTGGCGGGCTATCCACGCGTTGGCGTGTGGCTGCGCAGGGCCGTGGGCGTGTGCCTGGTGGTGTTCGGGGTGCGGTTGGGGATGGAGTAAGCGCGGGGATTGGGCTTTTGGCTTTTGGCTTTCGGCTTCGGCTTTGGGCTTTGGGCTTAGCTTGGCCTTCAGCGCTTGGCTCTTCCCTTCTCCCGTTCGCGGGAGAAGGTGCCCGCAGGGCGGATGAGGGGAAGCGCGCGGCGCGCGTTTAAACTGATTGTTGAAGCACCTGCATCGAGCAAGCGTCCCCACTTCGATCCGCCCTCACCCCACCTCCGCGCCCCGGCCCTTGCGCTGGCGCAAGGGCGTTCAATGAGCAGCGATCCAGTGGTTCGCAAGCTGCCCTCTCACCCCGCAGGCGTGAGAGGGGCTAAAAAAACGTCTCCCCGCTGTACGATCCTCCTCGTTCGCTTTTGCGGAGAGCTGCAATGGACATCCACTGCAAGCGCGCCTACGAAACCGCCAGTGCCGGCGACGGCCAGCGCTTCCTGGTCGACCGGCTGTGGCCCCGTGGGGTCAGCCGCGAGGCGTTGCAGGCCACCTGGCTGAAAGAGGTCGCGCCGAGCACCGGGCTGCGCCAGTGGTTCGACCACAGTGCCGAGCGCTGGCCCGAGTTCCAGCAACGCTACTGGCATGAGCTGGCCACTTATCCACAACATCTCAAACCGCTGCGCGATGCCCTGGATGCCGGGCCGATAACGCTGGTCTACGGCGCCCGCGACACGCACCACAACCAGGCCATCGCGCTGCGCGCCTATCTGCTGGCCCATCCCCGCCATTCACATTGAACCGCCACTGCAGCTTTTGTGCCGGTTCCGGCACCGCTGCCAGCGGCTGCCGCCAAAGCCTCGGAAAACAACGGTATTTCTGGCTTTGCTGCACTGCATTGCGCCAAACTCGGCCCCTTTCCTGAACCACCACGAACCGCGAGGTCGTCCGCATGCAATCCTGGCTCCGGCGCAAATCCATCGACCAGCTCACCGAACATGAGGAAGGCCGCCGGCTGATCCCGTCGCTGAGCTGGCCCCATCTGGTCGCCCTGGGCATCGGCGCCATCGTCGGCACCGGCATCTACACGCTGATCGGCGTGGGCGCGGACAAGGCCGGCCCGGCAGTGCTGCTGTCCTTCATCATCGCCGGTGCGGTCTGCGCCTGCGCGGCGCTGGCCTATGCCGAGCTGTCGACGATGATGCCGGCCGCCGGCAGCGCCTATACCTACAGCTACAGCGCACTGGGCGAGACCGTCGCCTGGGTGGTGGGCTGGAGCCTGATCCTGGAGTACTCGCTGGTGGTCAGCACCGTGGCGGTGGGCTGGTCGGGCTACTTCGTCGGCTTCCTGGAGTGGCTGCACACCACGATGGGCTGGAACGTGATGCTGCCGCAGGCGCTGGCCGCCGGCCCGCACGTGGAAGGCGGCTTCATCAACGTGCCGGCGATCGTCATCACCTTCCTGGTGGCGGGCATGTTGATGGTTGGCACCAAGGAAAGCGCCACGCTCAATGCGGTGCTGGTGGTGTTGAAGCTGATCGCGCTGGCGGTGTTCGTGGCCGTGGCGCTGCCGATGTTCAACGCCGACAACCTGCAGCCGTTCATGCCGTATGGCTTCTCGAAGTCGCTCGACGCCGACGGCGTGGAACGCGGTGTGATGGCGGCAGCGGCGATCATCTTCTTCGCCTTCTACGGCTTCGACGCGATTTCCACGGCCGCCGAGGAAACCAAGAACCCCAAGCGTGACCTGTCCATCGGCATCATCGGTTCGATGGTTGGCTGCACCATCATCTACCTGCTGGTGGCGCTGGCTGCGGTCGGTGCGATGAGCTACACGGTGTTCGGCAAGAGTGCCGAGCCGCTGGCGCTGATCATGCGCGAACTGGGTCACGGTACCGCCGCATTGGTGATCGGCATCGTCGCCATCATCGCCCTGCCGACCGTGCTGCTGGCGTTCTTCTATGGCCAGAGCCGCATCTTCTTCGTGATGTCGCGTGACGGCCTGTTGCCGCGTGGCCTGTCCAAGGTCAACCAGCGCACCGGCACCCCGGTGACCATCACCCTGTTCACGGCGGTGCTGGTTGCCGCGCTGGCCGGTGTGGCGCGCCTGGACGAGATTGCCGCGCTGGCCAATGCCGGCACGCTGGCCGCGTTCACCGCCGTGGGCCTGTGCCTGCTGGTGCTGCGCAAGCGCGAGCCGAACCGCCCGCGCACCTTCCGCACGCCGCTGGCGTGGGTGGTGGGTCCGCTGGCCATCGGTGGCTGCCTGTATCTGTTCTTCAGCCTGCCGACCACCACGCAGAAGTGGTTCCTGATCTGGAACGCGGTGGGCCTGGTGGTGTACGTGCTGTACGGCCGCCGCAACGCGTTGCTGGGCAAGAAGTAATCCACAGCCTTTCTGTGGATAAACAATCCACAGCTGGATTGTGGATAACACTCAAAGCGGGCTTCGGCCCGCTTTTTGTTTTTTGAAGATGGCTTGAGAAGCACCCCTCCCCAACCCTCCCCTGCTGCGCAAGGGAGGGGGTAGAAGCGACTTTGCCGCCGTCTGTCAGGCCTCGTGATCTTTTCCCTCCCTTTGGCCGCAGGCCAAGGGGAGGGTTGGGGAGGGGTCGCTTCCCGCTCCCGCCTACAACCTCACTGCCCGCGCTGCTTGGCCGCGTAGTCCTGCGCCTGACGCATCACCCGCAATACGTTGCCACTCCAGATGTTGGCGATCTGCGCATCGCTCAAACCACGGCGCTGCATCCACGCGGTGATCTTGGGCAGGTCGGCCGCATCTTCCATGCCGGTCACGCCGCCGCCGCCGTCCCAATCCATGCCGATGCCGACATGATCCGGGCCGACCACGTCGAGCATGTGGCCGAAGTGCTGGAAGAAATCATCCAGCGTGGCCTTGCGACGCGGGAACTGCTTGTCCAGTTCGGCCATGGCCTTGGCCAGTTCCACACCCTTGGCCATGGTCATGTTTTCCCAGCCGCCCAAGCGCTTCTCCAGCGCTTCCTCGGCCTGCTTGCGCTCGGCGCTCTTGGTTTCATCGACCAGGTAGCCGCCATAGGCATTGGCCTGGATCACCCCACCCTTGGCCGCCAGCTGACGCAGGCGCGCATCATCAAGATTGCGCGGGTGGTTGAAGATCGCCTTGGCCGAGCTGTGCGAAAGGATGAAGGGCACCGGCATCATTTCGATGAGGTTGTCGAACACCGCATCGGAGGCGTGCGACTGGTCGATGACGATGCCCAGCTTCACCGCATCATTGACCAGCGCCTTGCCGGTCGGGCTCAGGCCCTCCCATTCGGCGCCCTTCGGGTCGGTGGCCGAGTCGGCGAATTCGTTGTTGGCGAAATGCACGGTGGAAAGCAGGCGCAGGCCAGCGCTGTAGTAGAAGCTGAGCAAGGAGGGGTCGGCCACCAGCGGGCTGCCGTTCTCCATGCTGATGTAGACCACACGCTTGCCGGCAGCCTTGATGCGTGCGGCATCGTCGGCGGTCAGCGCCAGCTGGAATTTGTCAGGGTTGGCGGCCAGCATTTCGTGGATCTGCATCATCCGCTGCAGGCCGTGGTCGCGCTCAGCACGATGGGCCGCGACCGTGCGGTCGCCCTGGTCGGTATAGATGGCGAAAAAACCACCATCAAGCGCGCCTTCCACCATGCGCGGGTAGTCCACCTGCGACAGCGCGTTGTGATCGTGACGCTGCAGGATGTTGAAGTCCGCGCGGGCGAAGTTGGCCGGCGTATCCAGGTGCGAATCCAGGGTCAGCAGCTTATGCTGCAACTCACTGGCCTTGGCCAGTTCGGCCTGGCTGAATTCCACCGCCGAAGCCGCCAGCGGCCAGCACAGGGACAGCGATACCAACAGGGACAGCGGACGCAGCGTCATGAGGCCTCACCTTTACGGAAAGGCCCGACCTTAGCGCCGCAGGGGAAGCGGCGGCCAGTGACGGAAGGCAGGGATTGGGGATTGGTCAGTACCGTAGTGCCGAGCCATGCTCGGCAGCGGCATTACCGGCAGGGCCGGAGCGGAGCATGGCTCCGCTCCGGCAATTTCTGATCCCCGATCCGGGCGCGTCAGTCCAGCACGCGGCAGAACACCGCCTTGAGGTAACGCGATTCCTGCACGTGTGCCATGAACGGATGGTCCGGGCCGGCGCCGGCCACCTTCAGGATCTGGATGGTGCGGCCGGAGAAGTACGAGGCGCGGCGCAGCATGTCCAGGAATTCCTGCTCGCCGACCAGGCCGGTGCAGGAGAACGTGGCGAAAAGGCCACCGGGCTTGACCACGCCCAGCGCCAGCTTGTTCATGTCCAGGTACTTCTTCAGCGCCGGGATCACCTGGTCGCGGTCGCGGGTCATCTTGGCCGGATCCAGGATCACCACGTCGAACTGGTCGCCGCGGTTGGCCGCGTCACGCAGCCACGGGAAGATATCGGCCTGCACGAACTTGGGCTTGGCGTTGTTCAAACGCGCATTGCCCTTGGCGATCTGGATCACGTCCTGGTCGATGTCCACGCCCAGCACCTCGCTGGCACCGCGCGCGGCGGCGTACACCGCGAAACCACCGGTGTTGCAGCACAGGTCCAGCACGGTCTTGCCTTCCACCTGCTGGCTCAGCCACTCACGGTTCTCGCGCTGGTCGGCGAAGAAACCGGTCTTGTGCGCGCCGGCCGGGTCGGCACGGAACTTGATGCCGTATTCGGTGATCACCGACGGCTCGGTGGTAGTGTTGCCGTGGAAATCGAAGCTCTCCTGCTTCTGCACGTGTTCGTCGGCGAAGCTGTGGAAGCGGCAGCCCGGGAACTGTTCGCGCAGTGCGTCGTAGATCCATTCGCGGTGGCGGAACATGCCTGCGGCGAAGAATTCGACCACGATCAGGTCGGCATAACGGTCCACGACCAGGCCGGACAGACCGTCGCCTTCGCTGTGGACAACGCGCCAGGCGTCGGAGATGGCATCGAGCTTGAGCACGTCACGACGCAGCGACACCGCATCGGCGATCTTGCGGGCGAACCAGGCCTGATCCACCGCCACGTCCGGATGGGTTTCCAGAATGCGCACTGCGATCCGCGAATGACCGTTGTAGAAACCACGACCAATCCACTCGCCATCCACGCCGACCACGTCGACGATGGTGCCCGACTTGGGCTTGACGGTCGGCTTTTCGACCAGTTTCTGGAAAATCCACGGGTGGCTGGAGCGCCACGCGTTCTTCAGGCGTACGACGGGAAGTGGGGTATTCATGCCGCTATTGTAGCCGCGCGCGCCATCGGCCCTTCACCGCATTCATTGACGGCCGAAGCCGTACGCGTCAGTATTCGGCCCCAGAAGGGGAGTAGCTCCCAGACGTTGTCGCCGTCAATTCGAGCCGCAAGGCTCCGGTGCAACGGCAGTTCCGACCGCCGGGACTGTGAGCAAGACCTTCGCCGCATTGGCGAAGCTCTGTCCCCGGTCTCCCCTGATTCCGTGTCCAGCTCTTGGCCCATGTGGCCCCAAGAACCCTCACATGACCGGAATTCTCCATGATCCAGACAATCGGTAATCCCTGGCTTTGGGGCGGCTTCATTGCCGTCGTCATCGCCGCCCTGCTCATCGACCTGGTGCTGATGCGCCACGGTGGCCCGCACAAGGTGACCTTCAAGGAGGCCCTGCTGTGGTCGATCGGCTGGGTGGTGCTTGCCCTGGCCTTCAACGCCGGCCTCTGGTACTACCTGAACGAAACTGCCGGTACCGCCGTGGCCAATGAGATCGGCCTGCAGTTCCTGACCGGTTACCTGATCGAGAAGGCCCTGGCGGTCGACAACATCTTCGTGTTCCTGCTGATCATGGGCTACTTCGCGGTGCCCGAGACGCAGCGCCAACGCGTGCTGATCATCGGCATCCTTGGTGCCATCGTGCTGCGTACGATCATGATCTTCGCCGGCACGGTACTGGTGAACCAGTTCCATTGGCTGCTCTATGTGTTCGGCGCGTTCCTGCTGTTCACCGGCTGGAAGATGTGGTTCGCCGCCGGCCAGGAACCCAGCCTGGATGACAACCCGGCGCTGAAGTTCATGCGCAAGCACCTGCGTATCACCCACGAGTACAACGGCAACCGCCTGGTCGCCGAGAAGGATGGCGTGCGCTGGTTCACCCCTATGTTCGTGGTGCTGATCCTGATCGCGGTCACCGACGTGATCTTCGCGGTGGACTCGATCCCGGCCATCTTCGCCATCACCACCGACCCGTTCATCGTGCTGACCTCGAACGTGTTCGCGGTGCTGGGCCTGCGCGCGATGTTCTTCCTGCTGGCCGGTATGGCTGACCGCTTCCACCTGCTGCCGTACGGCCTGGCGGTGATCCTGGCCTTCATCGGTACCAAGATGCTGCTGATCGACCTGTACAAGATCCCGGTGCCGGTGTCGCTGGGCGTGGTTGCCGCGATCCTGGTCACCACCATGATCCTGAGCCTGAAGATCCCGCCGAAGCACAAGCACGGCTGATGAAAGCGGCCACCGGCGGGATTGTCCCGCTGGTGGCACGCCAGTTCCCGAACGCGGCCCCCTTGCAATCGTGGGGGGTGCCGCAATTCCTGATGTCATGGATACGCAGATCGCGCCTGACACCGGCAACCCGCCGGCCCGCAATGACCGCAGCCGCGTGCTGCGCGCCTTCAACCTGAGCCTGGGTTTCGTGCTGCTGCTGGTGGCGATGTTCGCCTTGCAGAGCAGCGGCTGGG
The DNA here is from genome assembly GCF_021202945.1 of Stenotrophomonas sp. SY1. GTDB lineage: Bacteria > Pseudomonadota > Gammaproteobacteria > Xanthomonadales > Xanthomonadaceae > Stenotrophomonas. The sequence continues at coordinate 45,493 of NZ_JAJOYR010000001.1, forward strand.
ACTGGCGGCCGTGGTCGGTGGCGCCGTTGGAAAGCCATGGCCTGCTTGGCCTGCTGGGCGCACCGTTGCTGCATGGTTCGATCGAACACCTGGGCGCCAATGCGGTGGCCCTGCTCATTCTCGGCACCCTGGCCGGCAGCGTTTATCCACAGGCAACTCTGCGCGCGCTGCCCTTGCTGTGGATAGGTTCCGGCCTGGGCGCGTGGCTGCTGGGTGACATCGGCAGCCATCACCTCGGCGCCAGCGGCCTGACCCACGGTCTGATGTTCCTGGTGTTCGTGCTGGGCCTGCTGCGGCGTGACCGCGCTGCCATCGCCGCCAGCATGATCGGCTTCCTGTTCTACGGCAGCATGCTCATCACCATCCTGCCGCACGAGCCGGGCGTGTCCTGGCAGTCGCATATGGGCGGCGCGGCAGCCGGCGTGATCGCCGCACTGATGTTCCGCCGCGTCGACCCGATGGCGCCACGCAAGCGCTACAGCTGGGAAGAAGAAGAGGAAGAAGTGCTGGCCGAGGCCGACGAGCTGGAGCCACCTTCCCCCGGCCAGGTGCCGGTGCTGTGGCAGCCGCGCGAAGGCCGCGACTACGACGTGGTGGTGCCGTTCCGGCGGCGCGATTCCAACGATCGGACTTGACTGCGGCGCTGGCTGCGAAGGCGGGTTTGGGCCAGATGCTGAAAGCGCTTACCCCTCCCCAACCCTCCCCTTTGCTTCGCAAAAGAGAGGGAGCCAAGAGCGGCATTGCAGCGACCTGGCAGGTCACGTGACCGCCCCCTCCCTTTGCCGAAGGCAAGGGGAGGGTTGGGGAGGGGTAGAGCCCTGCCGCAATCAGCTTCGCGGCCCCAACCGCTGCTACGGCGCGCCGTCCACGGCCTGGCGCCCCAGCGCCGGGTCATCGGTAAACAACGCATCAATCCCTGCCTGTAGATACGTCCGCATCTCGGCGACCGACGCCTCCGGATTGCGCGCGCTCTCCGCCCCTTGGCGCACTGCCGGCGGCAGGAACGGGTTTTCCGGGCGGAAGGTGTAAACCACCACCTGCAAGCCAGCCGCATGCGCATCGCCAACCAGTGCGGTGGGCTTGCCGAGGCCGCCCTGCGCATTCCATGGAATCACCATCCGCCGTTCCGGGCCGATCGCATCGGCATAAGCAGCGATATCAGCCAGGCCTGCCGGCGTCATCATCTGTGCATAAGTCAGTGAACCACCGGCCAGTTCCACGTCGGCCGGCTTCTGCGCCGGATCACCCAACAACTGCAGCAGGCGGATGTTGGAATCGGTGCCCAGCTTGCCATGCAGCGCGCGCAGGTTCGCGGTCTCGAACGACTGCACTAGGATCGGCGCCACCTTGGTATAGGCGTTGCCTTGCAATGCTGCCAGCAGCTTGTCTTCCATCGGCAGGCCGATGCCGCGGAAATAGCTGCCGTGCTTGATCTCCGGTGCCAGGCCGATGCCACGGTTGGCACGCCCCGCCTGCTGCACCAGGAAGGTGATGATCTCCTCCAGCGTGGCGATGCGGAACTGGCCGTCGAACGCGGTGCCACGCACCTGCGGCAAGCGCTCGCGTGCGTGGAGCGTCTTCAGCTCGGCCAGGGTGAAGTCTTCGGTGAACCAGCCTTCCACCTGTTCGCCGTCGATCACCTTGCGGGTGCGACGGTCAGCGAATTCCTCGCGTGTGGCGACATCGGTGGTCGAACCGATTTCGTTCTCATGGCGGGCCACCATCACTCCGTCCCGGGTCATCACCAGATCCGGTTCGATGTAGTCGGCACCGTCGGCGATGGCCTGTGCATAAGCGGCCAGGGTGTGTTCGGGCAGCAGCGCGCTGGCGCCACGGTGCGCGTACACCGATACCTGTGGATAACGCGTGGCGGCCTGGGTTTCCATTGCCCCGCAGGATGCCACGACCACGCCCATCAGCAACCAACCACACCACCTGGACACCCGCATCACTCCATCGCGCGTCGTCGCGCTGTCCCGTCAAAAGAGGGCGGCATTGTGAGGCCCTGATGTGACGTGCGTAAGTATTGCGATCGGTCGTCGCAGGAGCGGCCTTGGCCGCGAAGCGGATGCAGCCCACCGTGCAGGGAACATCTGCGATTGCAGGGTGTTCCATGGCTGTAACACTTTCAGCTTCGCGGCCAGGGCCGCTCCTACGCCAGCGAGCCATCTCGCTGTGTCACGCCTACTGCCAACGCCAGCCTTCGGCCGTGGCCTGCAAGCGTGCGGTGATGCCCACGGCCTGCAGGAACGCTTCATCGTGCGACACCACCACCAGCGTGCCGCTGTACTGCTGCAACACCGACTCCAGCGCCGCCAGCGCCTCCAGATCCAGATGGTTGCCCGGTTCGTCGAGCAGCAACAGCTGCGCCGGCGGATCGGCATAGAGTGCGCAGGCCAGCGCGGCCTTCAATCGTTGACCACCGCTGAGCTGCGCCGATGGCAGCTGCGCCTGCACGGCATCCAGCCCCAGCAACGACAGGCGGCTGCGCAGCTCGCCTTCTTCCATCGACCGATTGTGTGCACGCAGTCCCTCCACTGCACTGAGATCGGCGGGCAGCAGTTCCAGTTGCTGATCCAGCAGCGCCGCCGGCACCTGTACCTGCACATCACCGGACAGCGGTGCCAGCTGCCGGGCCAACACCTTCAGCAGCGTGGATTTACCCGCGCCATTGATGCCGCTGACCGCCACGCGCTCGCCACGGCGCAGCGCGATATCGAGCAGTTGCAGGGGCGCTGCGACATGCGGCAAGTGCACCTGCTGCAGCTGGGCAACCCATTCCGGTGCAGCTTTCTGCGGCGGCGGCGGTAGCAGCACCGGTGCTGCCTGCTCCATCTGTGCCTGCGCCTGGCGAACCGCGTCGTGCAGAACGTCGTGCCGCTGCTCAAGTTGTTGCCTGGCCTTGCCCAGGCTGGCCTCGGCCCGCTGCCGCTGCAATCCCAGCAGGATCGGCGCCTGGTTGGCATGCGCTGCCTCGCGCCTGCCGCGTGCGCTGCGCTGTTCCAGCCGCTGTTGTTGTTCGCGCAGGGCGTGTTCGCCCTTGCGGCGCTCGTGTCGACGCTGCTGCAGCAAGGCCTCGGCTGCGGCTCTTTCCATCGCACGCACCTGTGCATAACTGCTGTAGTTGCCACCGTGGCTGCGCAGGCCCTGCGGCGACAGCTCGACGATGCGTTCCACCTGTTCCAACAGCAGCCGGTCATGACTGACCAGCAGCACACCTTGCCCGCGTTTCTGCAATTGCTGCGCAAGCCATTGCCTGCCGGCGAGATCGAGATGATTGCTGGGTTCGTCGAGGATCAGCCACTGGGCCGGTTGCAGCAACGCACCGACCAAGGCCACGCGCATGCGCTGTCCGCCGCTCAAGTTGTCCACAGGCGTATCAACAGCCACGCCATGCAGGCCGGCGTCGGCCAATGCCTGTTGCAGCTCTTCGCGCAGCGTCCATTGCTCGCCTACCGCGTCGAAATCGGCTTGTTGCGAGCTGCCGTTTTCAATCCGTCGCAATGCATCCACCACGTTATCCACAGCGGCAAGTGCGGCGACACGTTGCCCGTTGGATGCAGCAACCTGCTGGGCGAGGTAATGCACGCGACCGATACGCCGGCACTGCCCGGCACTGGGCTCACGCAGACCGGCGAGCAGTTGCGCGAGCACGGACTTGCCCACGCCATTGCGCCCGACCAGACCGGTTGGACGGGCATCGAACTGTGCGTTGAGGTTGGAGAAAAGGCAGCGCCCATCGGGCGTGTGCCAAGCGACGCCATCGAGCGTCACAGAGAGGGGAGTTGTCATGCGTGGTTCCATCGATGCCCGAAGCACCCGGCCGCCAGCGGCAGCAGGGACTGGAAGGGACCGTCATCAAGACGGTGGCATCAATGGCGCATTGGACTGGCTCCGCAGGCGGGGGAATCCCGTAACGGGGCATAGCCTACTGCGGGAAAGCTGAATATGTCGCTTGGGATGGGCTCAGCGACGTTGGCTTCGAGGCCCCTCTCCCCTTGCGGGAGAGGGGTGGACGCAGTGAACCATCGCTCAGCACGACTTATCCACTGCGGAAAGCTCAGGCGTTTCCGCTGAGTTCTTGTGCAGGCAGCTGCGCTGCGCCTCCCCCTCTCCCCACCCCCTCTCCCGCAAGGGGAGAGGGGCTTTAGAGCGGCACATCACACTCAGCGACCGCCTCATTTCCCGATACAAAAACTCGAAAAGATCTTCCCCAGCAGGTCATCGGCGGTCATCCGGCCGGTGATTTCACCCAGTGCGTCGTGGGCCAGGCGCAGCTCTTCGGCGGCCAGCTCAAGCTGATCGTAGTGCAGCTGCGCATCGGCGACTTCCAGGTGCTCGGCGGCGCTGATGATGGCTTCGACATGGCGCAGGCGCGCGGAGAATTCTCCCTGCATGCCCTCGCCCGCGCTGTCGCTGGCTATCTCGCGCAGACGCGCGTGCAGTTGCTCCAGCCCTTCACCGTTGGCTGCCGACAGCGCGATGCTGTCGGCGCCCAGATCCTGCGGCCACTGCGGCAGCAGATCGCATTTGTTGAATATCCACAGCTGGCGCGCGGCTTGTGCCGCGGCATCGCCGATGGCCTGCCGCCCTGCCTCCGGATCGCGCGCATCCAGCACCACGATGGCCAGGTCGGCGCGCTGCATCTCGGCGCGGGCGCGGCGCATGCCTTCGCGCTCGATGGCATCGCCGCCTTCGCGTAGGCCGGCCGTGTCCACCAGCTCCAGCTCCAGGCCATCGATGCGAATGGTTTCGCGCAGCGTGTCGCGGGTGGTGCCGGCGATGTCGGTGACGATGGCGCGTTCACTGCCGGCCAATGCATTGAGCAGCGAACTCTTGCCCGCATTGGGCGGGCCGATCAGCACCGCGTGCAGGCCATCGCGCAGCTTGCGGCCACGCTCGGCATCAACGCGCAGTTGCTCCAGCAGCGCGCGCGCCTGTTCAATGCCGGCACGCACTTGCGCGCCGCCCAGTGTATCGAGCGGTTCGTCGGCGAAATCGATGGCCGCTTCGACATGGATGCGCAAGCGCACGAGTTGCTCGCCCACCTCTTCCACGCGGCGCGAGAACACGCCATCCAGCGAACGCCGCGCGGCGCGTGCGGCGCGCACGTCGCCCGCCGCGATCAGGTCGGCGATGGCTTCGGCCTGGGCCAGGTCGAGCTTGCCGTTGAGGAAGGCGCGCTCACTGAACTCACCGGCACGCGCCTGGCGCGCACCCAGCTCGATGCAGCGGGCAAGCAGCTGTCGCAATACGACCGGGCTGCCGTGGCCCTGCAGTTCCACCACGTCCTCGCCGGTGAAGCTGCGCGGACTGGGGAAGTACAGCGCGATGCCGTCGTCGATCACTTCACCGCTCGCATCGCGGAATTTCGCGTAGTGCGCATGACGTGGCTGCAACGCTGGACAGCCCAGTTCCATGGCGATGCGTAGCGACTGCGGCCCGGATACACGCAGCATGCCGACGCCACCGGCAGCGGGGCCGCTGGCAATGGCAGCGATGGTCTGGCCTGTGGACAAGTGGTTCATGGCTTATAGCTTCTGCAATTGCGAGCGTGCCTGCGCCGCACCACTGCCCTGCGGTTGCAGTTCCAGGTAGGTGCTGTAGGCCTGCTTCGCCTTGGCCGTGTCACCGGCATTGAAGTACGCATCGCCCAGGTTGAGGTAGGCCACCGCGCGAGAGGGATCGATCTTCAGGGTGTTCTCCAGCCAGCGCGCCGCTTCGCTGTAACGCTGCTGCCGGTAGTAGACGAAGCCCAGGTTGTTGGCCGCCTGCGCAAAGTCCGGGCGCAGCTTCAGCGCCTCGGTGAACTGCGCGACGGCTTCTTCGTAGCGCTTCTCGCGATACAGCTGCAAGCCGCGATCATTGGCCTGCTGCGCGCGTTGGCGGTCGGAGGTCGGCACCGCCGCCGGCACCACCAGCGTGCTCTTGCCACCTTGCAGGTCGGCCACGGTCACCGGCGCCTCGCCCTTCGGCTTGGCCTCCTGTACCGCTTCAACACGATGATTGAGCGCAATCGCGTCGGCCGAAAGCTGATCCGTATCGGCGTTGAGGAATTCCTGGCTGTCCGGCACCTGGAACACGAATTCACCGCCCTGCGAACCGGGCAGGCTGCCGAACGCTGGCGTCTGTCGTGACACCGCCGACACCGCCGGTGCCACATAGGCGGCCAGTTCGGTGCCGGTGATCAGGCCATCACCATTAAGGTCACCCTTGCCGCCCAGCGCCTGCAGCAGCACCCAGGTGAACACCGAATGCCCGTTCGGGCCGCTGTCGGCCACCTGCTGGTCAGCGCCACCGGCGGTCAGCATCTGGCGTGCGCTGCGCCGTGCGTTCTCACGTAGAAACGCCGATGACGATGCGCCGGCGCGGGTCAAACCCAGGCCGCTGTAACAGGCATCCATCACGAACATCACGTGCTTGGCCTGCATGCTCTCGGCGATGTTCTGGATGTCGGTCATCGCGATCGCATCGGTGGCGAACTCGTTGGGGTCCGAATCCACCGGGATGATGTAGCCCAGGTCGCGCCCGGAGGCGAGCTGGCGCGTGGCGCCGTGGCCGGCGAAGAACACGAACACGCGGTCGTTCTTGCCGGTGCGCTCATCGGCCAGGCGGTCGTGGAACGCGGCCAGGATGTTGTTGCGCGTGGCCTGCTGGTTCTTCAGCACGATCACCTGCGAGGATGGGAAGCCGAACTGCCCGGTCAGGGTATCGGCGATGGCCTGCGCGTCATGGCTGGCGTATTCGAGCCTGGGCCACTTGGCGTAGTCATCGATGCCGATGACGATCGCCCAGGATTTCTCGTAGCCGGTGGTCACCGTGGCATCGCTGGCTGCGCCCTTGCGCGCACGGCTGACGCTGAAGTCACGGCCGTTCCAGCCGGCGAACTGGTAACCGTCGGCGATCAGCCGGTCCAGGATCTGCGGCAGTGCCTTCACCGCGCGGTCGTGGATGTCATGGAACAGGATGATGCCCTTCTGCTCCTTCTGCACCTGCTCGACCACGCGCTGCACGATCGACTCCGGCACCGGGTCGGCCCAGTCCATCGAATCGATGTTCCACATGATCGACTTCAGCCCGGCTTCGTTCAGCAGCTGCAGGCCTTCGGCATTGCGTGCGCCATACGGGAAGCGGAACAGCGGCGCGCGGCGGCTATCCACACCCTTGAGCAGCGTGTCGGTGGCCAGCACCTGCTCGCGCAGCGCATCGCCGCTGGTGCGCGACAACTGCGCGTGGGTAAGGCTGTGATTGCCCACCGCATAACCCTGCTCCATCAGGTTGCGGCTGATGCCGGCCATCGGCCCGAGCTTGACCTGGCCATCGGCCTGCACCGCGCCGATGTTGCGGCCCACTTCGAAGAACACGCCCGGCACGTCATAACGCTTGAGGATGGCCACCACTTCATCGGTGTAGGCCTTGTGCGGGCCATCGTCGAAGGTCAGCACGACGGTCTTGGCCGGCAGGTCGCGGCCGAAGATCTCGCGCTCGCTGTCCTTCATCGACATCGGGTACGGCTCGATCACGCCGTAATCACGCAGGATTGCTTCGCGGCTGTACTGCGTGTGCAGGTGCGCGATGTAGTCGTCCCACTTCTCGCGCTTCAACTCGATGGCGCGGGTGCGCTCGAAGCGGCTGAAGATCCGGGTGATTTCCTGGTTGTAGTTGCGCTCGATCTCGTCCAGCGCCTCCAGGTCCTCACCGATGCGCTGGTGCAGCTTCACCGCCGGCAGGGACGAGTCCGCACCGACGCGCTCGTGCAGGTCACGCAGGGTTTCGCGGAACGCCAGGCGGTCGGCGTCATACAACTCCGGTGCCGATTCGATGTAATCCAGCACCGCGCCCAGCGTGGCGAAACGTTGTGGGCTGGCATCGCGCAACAGACTGTCGAACTGCGCGGCAATGGCTTGGCGCTGCTCCAGCCCATCGTGGAACAGCTGCTGGCCGATGCGGCTGGAGGTGTTGCGATCGTCCGTCGATTGCTGCGCCTCATCGGCCAGCAACACGATGATGCGGCGGTGTCCATCGAGCTGCTTCTGCAACGCTGCCAGCAACGGTGCGGCGGCCGGGTCGGCGACCGCAGCTGCCTGCGCGCTCGGCTGGCTCACCGCCGGCTGGCCCGGCGCGTCCTGTTTGCCGCATCCCCCGATCAGCAGCGTCAACAGCAGCGAGGGCAACAACAAACGCGGCGACAGCGACACACGGGGCATGGCGGGCTCGGATTCCGATTCGGGTGCGGGCGATTCTAACGCCGCATGCGAAAAGCCCGCCTTGCGGCGGGCTTTCTGCGATTACTTGGCTTCGACCTTGGCAACCGACGCATCTTCGCCGTGCTTCTTGATCATCCACCACTGCTGGGCCAGGCTCAGGCCGCCGTTGACCACCCAGTACAGCACCAGGCCGGACGGCATGAAGGCCATCATCACGCCGAACACCAGCGGCATGAACTGCATCATCTTCTGCTGCATCGGGTCCATGCCCACCGCAGGCGTCAGCTTCTGCGTGAACCACATCACCGCCATGTTGATCACCGGCAGGATGAAGTACGGGTCACGCGCGGTCAGGTCCTGGATCCAGCCCATCCACGGCGCCTGGCGCAGTTCCACCGATTCCACCAGCACCCAGTACAGGGCGAAGAAGATCGGCATCTGGATCAGCAGCGGCAGGCAGCCGCCCAGCGGATTGATCTTTTCCTTCTTGTACAGCTCCATCATCGCGGTCTGGAACTTCTGCTTGTCGTCGCCGTAGCGCTCCTTGAGCTGCGCGATGCGCGGCTGGAACTTGCGCATCTTGGCCTGCGACTTGAACTGCGCATTGGCCAACGGGAACAACACCATCTTCAGCAGGATCACCAGGCCGATGATCGACCAGCCCCAGTTGCCGACCAGCTTGTGCACCTGGTTCATCACCCAGAACAGGCCCTGGCCGATGACCGCCATCAACGAGAAGCGGCTGTAATCGACCACGCGGTCCAGGCCCTTCACGTCTTCCTTGGCGATCTGGTTGACCAGCTTCGGGCCCACCCACAGGCGTGCCTGGGTGCTGACCTTCTGGCCCGGGGCCACGGTGAAGCCCGGGCCGCTGGCTTCGATCACGTTGCGCGGACCGTTCTGCGCCAGGGTGTACAGCGCGGCCTGGTCGGCCTGCGGAATCCACGCGGTGAAGAAGTGATGCTGCAGCATCGCCGCCCAGCCACCGGTGATGGTGCGGTTGAGGGTGCCGTCTTCCAGATAGTCGGCGAACGCGCGGCGCTCATAACCCTCTTCCGGGCTGTACCAGGTCGCGCCGTTGAAGCTGAAGGAGTCCGGGTTGGTCATGCCCTTGCTGATCACCGGCGGCACGCGATCCAGCTTGCGGAACACGTAGCCCTGCCACGGGGTGGTGCCGGCGTTGACCACTTCGTCCTTCACGCTGATGGCGTAATCGCCACGCTTGAACACAAAGGTACGGTGGATGCTGACGCCATCCGGGCCATTCCACACGAACGGCACCTGCACCTCATTCTGGCCATCAGCCAGCACGACCTCGGTCACGCCCTGCGCCGGCTGGAAGCCGTTGGCGCCGGGAACCGGCGAGTTGGACTGGCTGGCCCAACCGGCGGTGGCGCTGTACGGATGCGCCTTGTCTTCGGTCAGCAGCTGCACCGGCGGGCTGCCGGCGGCCTTGGTCTGCGGGAACTGAAGCAGATCGGCATCCAGCACGCTGCGGCCGTCGATCACCGTCTTCAGCACGTCGGTGGTGACCGTCACGCGCGGTGCGGCGCCGGTAGCAGCGGCTTCAACGCCCGCCACTGCAGTGGCGGCGGGGACCTGGCCGGGCACGCTGGCCTGCGGCACCTTGCCTGCGTTCGGCGGCGCCAGATCGGCGTCATTGGCACTGGGCACGGCCGGCTGGGTTGCGGCAACGGTGGCCGGGTCCGGCGCGTTCTTCTCGCGACCCCATTCCATCCACAGCAGCACGGCCACCATCAGCCAGGCAAAAATCAGGAATACACGGGTCTGGTTCATCAGCAGGCAGGCTCGGCTCGGCCGGAAGAAGCTTCCGGCGCTTTCAAAGAAGGAAGAGGTTCAGCGCCCTCACGCGGCGGCATTGTGCCGTTCGCGTTCGCGGCGGGCAATGCGCCGGCACGGCGCAACAGGCGTTCAAACGCCTCTCGAATCTGTTGATTGCTGGCGGTCTTGGCCGCCGAACGGGCAACTATCACGTAGTCGCCACCGGCCAGGCACGGCCGAAGATGGCGTGTGGCATCGCGCAACACACGCTTGATACGGTTACGGCCGACCGCCCGCGTGTCCACCTTCCGTGACACAGCCAATCCCAGCCGGGCGGGAGAATCCGCTTTCAGCCAGTGGAGTGTCATCAGAGGGTCGGACACACGGCGGGCGCCGTTGAAGACCGATGTATATTCGGCACGCGTACGAACCCGCGCAGAGCGAGGAAATCGCTTGCGCGGGAAGGCACTGCTCACGATCGGATTTGCATTTGCCGCAGTGAGCGGCAAAGCAATCAAGCGCTGAGGACTTTGCGGCCCTTGGCGCGGCGACGCGACAGAATCTTGCGGCCGTCAGCGGTCTTCATACGTGCGCGAAAGCCGTGATCGCGCTTGCGCTTGAGGTTGCTGGGTTGGAACGTGCGCTTGGTGGCCATGGGGGCACCTGTATGAATGGGACGGAAAGAACCGGAAATTCTATATAGGCCGAGCCGCTTCGTCAACCATCAGTGACGCATCGATTTCACGGACCGGTGCATAGCTTGTGGATGAGGCTGTGAATAAATCCGGGACAAGCATTCCCGGTTCCTGCCTGCGGTGGTAGTCTGGGCTATCCACTTTCCCCCTTTCCGGCCTGTGGCCCGGCGACTTCCCGCGCCCGGCTGACAAGGCCTTAGATGACTATTTCTGATGGATGCCTGGTCCCTTTGCCTTGAACGTCTGGAGGCGGAATTTCCGCCCGAAGATGTCCACACCTGGTTGAAGCCGTTACAGGCCGACCAGCGCGCAGACAGTCTCGTGCTGTATGCGCCCAACGCCTTCATCGTCGAGCAGGTGCGCGAACGCTATCTGCCGCGTATTGGTGAATTGCTGAACCATTTCGCCGGTTTTGGCGAGGTGATGCTGGAAATCGGCTCGCGTCCGCGCGCGCCGGAACCGGTCGTCCCGGCCCCGCTGGCCGCGGTTTCGCACCCGGCCGCGCCGGTGGTGCCGTTCAACGGCAACCTTGACTCGCATTACACCTTCGCCAATTTCGTCGAAGGCCGCAGCAACCAGCTGGGCCTGGCCGCCGCATTCCAGGCGGCGCAGAAACCTGGCGATCGCGCACACAATCCGCTGCTGCTGTACGGCGGCACCGGTCTGGGTAAAACCCACCTGATGCTGGCCGCCGGCAACGCGATGCGCCAGGCCAATCCGGCCGCCAAGGTGTTGTATCTGCGTTCGGAACAGTTCTTCAGCGCCATGATCCGGGCGTTGCAGGAAAAGACCATGGACCAGTTCAAGCGCCAGTTCCAGCAGGTGGACGCGCTGCTGATCGACGACATCCAGTTCTTCGCCGGCAAAGACCGCACCCAGGAAGAGTTTTTCCACACATTCAACGCGTTGTTTGATGGCAAGCAGCAGATCATCCTGACCTGCGACCGCTATCCGCGTGAGGTGGAAGGCCTGGAGGCACGCTTGAAGTCGCGCCTGGCCTGGGGTCTGTCGGTGGCCATCGAGCCGCCGGATTTTGAAACCCGTGCCGCTATCGTGCTGGCAAAAGCCCGCGAACGTGGTGCTGAAATCCCCGATGATGTCGCGTTCCTGATCGCCAAGAAGATGCGTTCGAACGTGCGTGATCTGGAAGGTGCGCTCAATACGCTGACTGCCCGTGCCAACTTCACCGGCCGCGCCATCACCACCGAGTTCGCCCAGGAAACCCTGCGCGACCTGCTGCGTGCCCAGCAACAGGCCATCAGCATCCCCAACATCCAGAAAATCGTGGCCGACTACTACGGGCTGCAGATCAAGGATCTGCTGTCCAAGCGTCGTACCCGTTCGCTGGCCCGTCCGCGCCAGGTCGCCATGGCGCTGACCAAGGAGCTGACCGAGCACAGCCTGCCGGAAATCGGTGATGCCTTTGCCGGTCGTGACCACACCACCGTGCTGCATGCCTGCCGCCAGATCCGGACGTTGATGGAAACCGACGGCAAGCTGCGCGAGGACTGGGACAAGCTCATCCGCAAGCTCAGCGAATAAGCCGTCCACAGCGTGAGCAGCAGGTACAGGCACACGTTGGGCAGATTCAGCATCGAGGTTCCGGAGGGGAAGTAGTGGGAAGTGGCCAGCATCATGCCCCCACGCCGCACAGGCGTCATCGCACAAAACGGTGCATGATTCGGGGGCAGACGTTGGAGAATCTGTGGATAAAAATGCCTTTGAAAAACAGGGCAAAATTATCCACAGGCTTCCCCACCCGTTCCGGGCCAGTAGTACAGAGGGTTTCGAGTCAATTAAACCCTTTTAGAACAAACACTTGGGTGTGTTTTAAACCAAATCTGGCTCTACCAGCACCACCAAGCTTTTGATTTAACCCACATCTTTTAAAAGCATAGGGGCACGAAACCAAATGCGTTTCACACTGCAGCGCGAAGCCTTTCTCAAGCCGTTGGCCCAGGTCGTCAACGTGGTTGAACGCCGCCAGACTCTGCCGGTTCTGGCCAATTTCCTGGTTCAGGTTCAGGGTGGTCAGCTTTCGCTGACCGGTACCGACCTGGAAGTGGAAATGGTCTCCCGCATCGCGGTCGAAGATGCCCAGGACGGCGAAACCACGATTCCGGCGCGTAAGTTGTTCGAAATCATCCGCGCCCTGCCCGACGGCAGCCGGATCACGGTTTCCCAGACCAGCGAAAAGATCACGGTGCAGGCCGGCCGCAGCCGCTTCACCCTGGCCACCTTGCCGGCAAACGATTTTCCTTCGGTCGACGAGGTCGAAGCGACCGAGCGTGTCGCGGTGCCGGAATCGGCATTGAAGGAATTGATCGAGCGCACCGCGTTCGCAATGGCACAGCAGGACGTGCGTTATTACCTCAACGGCCTGCTGTTCGACCTGCGTGACGCCACCCTGCGCTGCGTTGCCACCGACGGGCACCGCCTGGCGCTGTGCGAAACCACGCTGGAAAACGGCAGTGGCGCCAAGCGCCAGATCATCGTGCCGCGCAAGGGCGTGACCGAATTGCAGCGTCTGCTGGAAGGCGGCGAGCGCGAAGTCGAACTGGAAGTTGGCCGCAGCCACGTGCGCGTGAAGCGCGACGATGTCACCTTCACCTCGAAGCTGATTGACGGCCGTTTCCCGGATTACGAAGCCGTGGTGCCGATTGGCGCCGACCGCGAAGTGAAGGTTGAACGCGAAACCCTGCGCGCCGCCCTGCAGCGTGCAGCGATTCTGTCCAACGAGAAGTACCGCGGCGTTCGCGTCGAAGTGACTCCGGGCCAGCTGAAGATCAGCGCGCACAACCCGGAGCAGGAAGAGGCCCAGGAAGAGATCGAAGCCGAGACCGTGGTCAGTGATCTGGCTATCGGCTTCAACGTGAACTACCTGCTGGACGCGCTTTCCGCGCTGCGCGATGAGCACGTGGTGATCCAGTTGCGCGATTCCAACTCGTCGGCGCTGGTGCGCGAAGCCAGCAGCGAGAAGTCGCGTCACGTGGTGATGCCGCTGCGTCTCTGACCGGCGTTCCACGTGAAACACGAAAAGCCCGGCGAAAGCCGGGTTTTTTGTTTTCGGATTTCCATTGCGCGCAATGTTCCACGTGGAACTGGGCCTGGGAGGGACGTTCTCCGGCAATTCCCTGATCCTGAATCAGCAGGCAGTCCAGCTGATCCACAGACAAACCGCTTTCTTGCGATACCGCACTGCGACACCCGCCGGTCCCGATGAAGCCAGGACTCCAGGGTCCCTATTCTCCTGGCCAACCGCAGGTGATCGAGAAATTGTGTGATCTCCGCTTGCCGGTGCTTCGTTTGATGCCGGCGTTGTCTAAACCGAATCCGACTTGCCGCGTCAGGTGTAAAGAGAACCTGATTGAAATACGGGAGTCTGCTGGCTTGATTGCGTTGCAACGCGGTCGGGCAGATGGCGCAAACGGGTTGCCGGAAGGTTCCTGGCCAGGTCCGCAGAGATCTTCGTACGCGATGGGATGCAGATGGGATTCCAGAGATCCCGGGATTTCGTGAAATCTGAAACATCGCCCTGGATCTAACCAACCAGAATTCAAAGATTTCGAACCGGTCTGAAGCCCGATCTGGTTGCCCGCTTTTTGCCAGCTCTATGCTTTAAATCTGAGATTAAATCAAAAGCTTGGTGGTGATGGTAGGAGCAGATTTTATGTAGAACTACCCTAAGTTGTTGTTATAAAAGTAGTTATTGCCATCGAAACCCCCTGTAGAAGTGCCCTTCTAGCCTGTGGATATCTGTGCATAAGCCTGGAAGGGCGACAAGGTGCCCTTTTTATCCACAGATTGCCAAAGTTATACACAGGGCTTGCCCCCAGAGCTATCCCGGCCTGAAGAAAGGTCGTTATTTCGTGAAGTCTGCAAAGGGGATGGCGCCGTGGCCGCTCAGATTTCAAGAAATCAGGTGTTGTTCCACGTGGCCAAGTTGCTATCGGCCCTGGAAGCTGGTGATGTCCGGGATGCTTTAAGCTGCGCGTCCGCCTGCTGCGGATGTCGTAGCGGCTTTCATGCTTTCTTCGAGCTTCAATGCATATCGTCCGAGTCGCCCTGAACCACGTCCGTCGGTTTGATTCGGTGGAGTTCTCTCCGCTTCCGGGCATCAATCTGATCACCGGCGCCAACGGCGCTGGAAAAACCAGCCTGCTCGAGGCATTGCACCTGATGGCGTACGGCCGCAGCTTCCGAGGCCGGGTGCGTGACGGCCTGGTGCAGAAAGGCGCCGAGAACCTGGATGTTTTTGTGGAATGGCAGGAACAGCCGGGCGGGGACGGTAGCGGCGTCAATCGCAAGGCGGGCATGCGGCATAGCGGCCATGCCTGGAAAGGCCGGCTGGACGGTGAAGATGTTCCACAACTGGGCACACTCTGCGCGGCCTTGGCAGTGGTGACCTTCGAACCGGGCAGCCACGCCTTGGTGAGCGGGGGCAGTGAGCCCCGCCGGCGGTTCATCGACTGGGGACTGTTCCACGTGGAACCTGATTTCCTGCCGCTGTGGCGCCGCTACACGCGGGCTTTGAAGCAGCGCAACGCGCTGTTGAAGGCCGGAGCACCCGGTAAACAGCTTGATGCCTGGGACTGGGAGCTTGCCGAGGCGGGAACCCCGCTGACTTCGCGCCGGCAGCAGTACCTGGAGCGCCTGCAGGAACGTGCCGTGGCCATTGCTGCTGAGCTGGCGCCGGGCCTGGAACTGCAGACGCTTGAACTACAGCCGGGGTGGCGCCGGCACGAGATGCCGTTGGCCGATGCACTGTTGCTGGCCCGGGACCGGGATCGCACGGCCGGCTATACCTCGGTGGGACCGCACCGGGCGGACTGGAGCGTGGGTTTCGCCCAGATTCCTGGACGTGACGCTCTTTCGCGCGGACAGGCCAAACTCACCGCACTGGCCTGCCTGCTCGCACAGGCGGACGATTACGCGGCGCAACGCGGCGAATGGCCCGTGATCGCACTGGATGATCTTGGTTCGGAGCTGGACCGCAATCACCAGCAACGGGTGCTGCAGCACCTAGGCGCTACGCCGGCGCAGGTGTTCATTACTGCAACGGAGATTCCGGCAGCGTTGCAGGAACAACTGCGTCCGGCAGCCATGTTCCACGTGGAACACGGCGCAGTTCTTGTTGTGAACTGAAGCTTCAGGGCGGAAATCTGCCCGGCGGGTATAATCGGTACGCAATCCCCTATCTCTCATGCACCTGCCCTTCGGGACGGGTGCGTGACCTGCGGAGCCCACGGCAAGCGCAATGAGCGAACAACAGAACACCCCAGCCAGCAATGGCAACTACGACGCCAACAGCATCACCGCCTTGGAAGGCCTGGAAGCTGTCCGTAAGCGTCCCGGCATGTACATCGGTGACGTCCATGACGGCACCGGTCTGCACCACATGGTGTTCGAGGTTGTCGACAACTCCATTGACGAAGCCTTGGCCGGCCATGCCGACAGCGTCGTGGTCACCATCCACGCCGACAACTCGGTCTCGGTTTCGGACAACGGTCGTGGTATCCCGACCGGCAAGCACGAGCAGATGAGCAAGAAGCTCGACCGCGAGGTTTCCGCGGCCGAAGTGGTGATGACCGTCCTGCATGCCGGCGGCAAGTTCGACGACAACAGCTACAAGGTTTCCGGCGGCCTGCACGGCGTCGGCGTCAGCGTGGTCAACGCCTTGTCGGAAAAGCTGCTGCTGGACATCTACCAGGGCGGTTTCCATTACCAGCAGGAATACAGCCACGGCGCGGCAGTCACCCCGCTAAAGAAGCTGGAGGCCAGCACCAAGCGCGGCACCACCCTGCGCTTCTGGCCTTCGACGTCGGCGTTTCACGACAACGTGGAGTTCCACTACGAAATCCTGGCGCGCCGCCTGCGCGAACTTTCGTTTCTCAATTCCGGCGTCAAGATCGTCCTGATCGATGAGCGCGGCGAAGGCCGTCGTGATGATTTCCATTACGAAGGCGGCATCAAGAGCTTCGTGGAGCATCTGGCGCAGGTGAAGACGCCGCTGCATCCGAACGTGATCTCGGTGACCGGCGAGCACAACGGCATCGTTGTGGAAGTGGCGCTGCAGTGGACCGATTCCTATCAGGAAACGATGTACTGCTTCACCAACAACATCCCGCAGAAGGATGGCGGTACCCACCTGGCCGGCTTCCGTGGTGCGCTGACGCGTGTACTGAACAACTACATTGAGCAGAACGGCATCGCCAAGCAGGCCAAGATCAACCTGACCGGCGATGACATGCGCGAAGGCATGATCGCGGTGCTGTCGGTCAAGGTGCCGGATCCGAGCTTCTCCAGCCAGACCAAGGAAAAGCTGGTCAGCTCGGATGTGCGCCCGGCCGTGGAAAACGCCTTCGGCGCGAAGCTGGAAGAATTCCTGCAGGAAAACCCGAGCGAAGCCAAGGCCATCGCCGGCAAGATCGTCGATGCTGCGCGTGCCCGTGAAGCCGCCCGCAAGGCGCGCGATCTGACCCGCCGCAAGGGCGCGCTGGATATCGCCGGCCTGCCGGGCAAGCTGGCCGACTGCCAGGAAAAGGACCCGGCGCTGTCGGAATTGTTCATCGTCGAGGGTGACTCGGCAGGTGGCTCGGCCAAGCAGGGCCGCAACCGCAAGAACCAGGCGGTGCTGCCGCTGCGCGGCAAGATCCTCAACGTGGAACGTGCGCGCTTCGACCGCATGCTGGCCTCGGACCAGGTCGGCACGCTGATCACCGCGCTGGGTACCGGCATTGGCCGTGACGAATACAACCCGGACAAGCTGCGTTACCACAAGATCATCATCATGACCGACGCCGACGTCGACGGCGCGCACATCCGTACGCTGCTGTTGACGTTCTTCTACCGTCAGATGCCGGAGCTGATCGAGCGCGGTTACGTCTACATCGGCCTGCCGCCGCTGTACAAGATCAAGCAGGGCAAGACCGAGTTGTACCTGAAGGACGACCCGGCACTGGATGCCTACCTGGCCAACAACGCGGTGGAAAATGCCGCGCTGATTCCGGCCACCGGCGAGCCGCCGATCGAAGGCGTGGCGCTGGAAAAGCTGCTGCTCACCTACGCCAACGCGCAGGACGCAATCGATCGCAACGCGCATCGCTACGACCGCAGCCTGCTCGAGGCACTGGTCGATTTCACCCCGATGGACCTGCAGCACCTGCGCACCGCCGCTGCCGGCGAAGGCCTGGAAGCACTGGCCAGCAAGTTGAACCAGGGCAGCCTCGGCACCCCGCGTTTCACCTTGACCCTGCAGGAGCCGAACGAAAATCGTCCGGCCGCCGTGCTGGTCACGCGCCGCCACATGGGTGAGGAACACATCCAGGTGCTGCCGCTGGCTTCGTTCGAATCGGGTGAACTGCGTGCGCTGCACCAAGCCTCGCAGCTGCTGCACGGCCTGATCCGCGAAGGCGCCACGATCAACCGCGGCAACCGCAGCACCGAGATCACCGGCTTCGCCCAGGCCCAGGCCTGGTTGATGGAAGAAGCCAAGAAGGGCCGCCAGATCCAGCGCTTCAAGGGCCTGGGTGAAATGAACCCGGAACAGCTGTGGGATACCACCGTGAACCCGGATACGCGCCGTCTGTTGCAGGTGCGCATCGAAGATGCGGTGGAAGCGGACCAGATCTTCAGCACCCTGATGGGCGATGTGGTTGAACCGCGTCGTGACTTCATCGAGGACAACGCCTTGAAGGTCATGAATCTGGATATCTGACACAATCCAGACGCAACAGCGGGCGCCAGCATCTCGCGGCGCCCGTTTTTTTTGCCCGTCCGCTGCTCATCACAGGTCTGCGATGTCCGTTCCCCCAACGCTTCCGACTTCTCCCACGTCTGCCGCATCCCCCAACGCCGGCTCGCCGGTCGCCGGTTTCGGCCTGGATCTGCTGATCGGCGTGGCGACCCTGCTCGGCCTGAGCCTGTTCTGCAGCGTGGTCTGGGGGTTGTGGCGCGGCGTCGAAGTCGGGATGGAAGCTGCCCGCTCCGGCGCTGGCGCGCCGCAAGCCCAGGAAATGGTCGGCCTGCTCGGCCAACCCGGCGCGCTGGCACAGATGCTGATCGCCCTGTTCGCCACCGGCGGTGCAGCGCTGCTGCTGTATTTCTGGCGTCGTCGCGCCAGCCCGGCCGAACGCCAGCTCTCCCGCCAGGCCGCATTGCGGCCCTCGACCTGGGCATGGACGGTGATCGTTGCTGGTGCGGTGTTCGCCGGCAGCAGCCTGATCGGCGTGGTGGCCAAGCAGTTCGGCATCGAACCGGTGCCCACCAACCTGCCGTTGATGGAACAGGCCTTGGCCAACTACCCGGTTTTCCTGGTGGTGTTTGCGGTGTTTCTGGCGCCGGCATACGAGGAAGTCCTGTTCCGTCGCGTGTTGTTCGGGCGCTTGTGGGCCGCCGGCCGGCCTTGGCTGGGCCTGGTGCTGAGCAGTGCCGCATTCGCGCTGGTGCATGAAATCCCGGGCACCAGCCCCAACGGCCTGCCGGAAATGATCCAGCTGTGGCTGGTGTACGGCGGCATGGGTGCGGCGTTTGCCTGGTTGTACCGCCGCACCGGCACGCTCTGGGCCGCGGTGGGTGCGCACGCAATCAACAACGCCATCGCGCTGGCTGCGCTGGTGTTGTTCGGCGCGCAATAAGCGACCGCGGTTGACGAAAAATTAAGCAAGTTGCTCGCACACTGCGAGTCATGAATGTGGGGGATCGATCATGAAGGCTGCTGTCTTTGCCCTTGCCACGCTGCTCATGCTCAGTGCGTGTGCGACGACGACCTCGCCTACTGGCCGTCGCCAGGTAGTGGGCGGTGTTTCCCCGCAGCAGCTGGATCAGCTCGGTGCCCAGGCCTTCACCGAAACCAAGGCCAAGCAGACCCTCAATCGCGATGGCAGGCAGAACGGCTACGTGCAATGCGTGGTCAATGCGCTGGTTGCGCAGCTGCCGCCACAGTACCGGGGCGTACGTTGGGAAACGGCGGTTTTCGTCGACAAGGAACCCAATGCCTTTGCCCTGCCCGGCGGCAAGGTCGGCGTGAACACCGGCATCTTCACCGTGGCGCGCAACCAGGATCAGCTGGCGGCGGTCATCGGCCACGAAATCGGCCACGTCATCTCGCGCCACCACGAAGAGCGCATCACCCGCCAGATGGGCGCGCAGACCGGCTTGGGCATTCTTGGCGCGCTGGCAGGCGCGGCGTATGGCGACGGCGCGGCCAATACCGTCAGCCAGCTCGGCGGGATGGGCGCGCAGACCATGTTCCTGCTGCCCGGCTCACGGACCCAGGAAAGCGAGGCGGATGTGGTCGGCCAGCGGCTGATGGCACAGGCCGGGTTTGATCCGGCCCAGGCCGTGAACCTGTGGCAGAACATGATGGCCGCCAGTGGCGGGCGTTCCCCGCAGTGGCTGTCGACCCACCCGGATCCGGCCAACCGCATACGTGAATTGCAGCGGGATGCCCCCGCTCTGGAGCCGATCTACCGCCAAGCGCGGCAGTCGGGCATCGTCCCCAAATGCGGATGACAGGGCATTTTGTTGCAGTACACCAACAGAAGTGATTTCTCCGTCAAATATTTTCTGATACGTTTGCCTGCTCGGTTCATTACCGATTGTCCGAATTTTTGCCGCCACGGCGGTTTCATCGAGGTGAAACATGATCTTCCGCAGCCATAAACAAGCCGTGCTTTCCGTCCTGATCGCAACCGCGCTTGGTGGTGTTGTGGTGGCTGATGCCGTGGCCCAGTCGCGTTCGTCTGACCGCAGCGAGCGCCGTGGCAACAAGGAAAGCGCCAAGGCGGAAGTACTGTTCCCGGAAGCCACCCGTCAGGAGCCCAGCGTCAAGGCATCCTCGAAGATGGGCGGCAAGCTGCAGAAGCTGTTCGCCGCATACAACAAGGACGAGTACGCGGAAACCCGCACGCTGGCTGATGAAATCATCGCTGCCGAGGGGGCCAACGAATACGACAAGGCTGTTGCCAATCAGCTGGCTTCGCAGGCCGCGTACAACCTGGATGACATTCCGGCTGCCAAGAACTACCTGCAGCAGGCCATCAACCTCAATGCACTGGACAACAACGGCCACTACCAGGCACTGCTGATGCTGGCCCAGCTGCAGCTGCAGGACGACCAGTACGCCGAAGGCCTGGCCAACCTGGACAAGTATTTCGCAGAGTCCAAGTCCAACAAGCCCGAGGAACTGGTGATCAAGGGCCAGGCCCTGTACCAGACCGAAAAGTACGCCGAAGCGATCCCGGTGCTGAAGGCCGCCATCGCCGCCTCGCCCGAGCCGAAGGACACGTGGAACCAGCTGTTGATGGCGTCCTACGCTGAAGCTGGCCAGACCGGCGAAGCGGTCAAGGAAGCCGAAGCACTGGCGGCCAAGAACCCGGCCGACAAGAAGGCCCAGCTCAACCTGGCCAGCATGTACATGCAGGCCGACCAGATGGACAAGGCTGCCGCAGTGATGGACAAGCTGCGCGCGGCTGGACAGCTCACCGAAGAGCGCGAGTACAAGCAGCTGTACTCGATCTATGCCAACACCGAGAACAAGGAACGGGACGTCATTGCGGTGATCAACGAGGGCCTTGAAAAGGGCATCCTCAAGCCGGACCACCAGGCTTATCTGGCACTGGCGCAGTCGTACTACTACACCGAGCAGGTGCCGCAGGCGATTGATGCGTGGCAGAAGGCTGCCCCGCTCTCCAAGGATGGTGAGACGTACCTGAATCTGGCACGTGTCCTGCATGCCGAAGGTCGTATTCCCGAAGCCAAGCAGGCCGCGCGTGACGCGAAGGCCAAGGGCATCAGGAACCCGGCCGATGCTGACAAAATCATCAACCTGAAGTAAGCAGGAATAACGCCTGAACAGCTGTATTTGTGATGCGCAGCTGGTCAGGATTGGTATAAGCTTGGAGGTTCCTGCGGTGTCATGCACCGCTGAATCAGGGGCGTCAAAACAACGCCGCCCCGGCCCCACTAACGAGTTCTTGGCGCATGACGGAACAACTGGTCTTCCACCACAGGTATGACAGCGAAAAAGAAACGGGCCTGAGCTGGCCTCGAATCGCTGGCATTGCCTTTGTAATCGCACTTCATCTGGCTGCTTTGATGATGCTTCTGATCCCGGCTGTGGCTCCCAAGGCCGCTGCGGAGAAGGAACGCAACGTCATGGTGACGCTGGTCGACGCACCGCCGCCGCCACCGCCGCCGCCGCCGCCGCCGCCGCCGCAGGATATCCCGCCGCCGCCGGTCAAGAACCTGTCGCCGCCGAAGCCCTCGCCGCTGCCGCCGCCGCCGGAAGCTCCGGTGGTCGACGTGCCGGAACCGCGTCCGAACGACGTGGTGACGCCGCCGTCGCCGCCGTCGCCGCCTGCCCCGCCGGTTGATATCCAGGCCAGCGTGGACATCTCGTCCAAGAACATGAACCCGCCGCGTTACCCGCCGGCCGCTTTCCGCGCCGGTATCCAGGGCGAGGTCATCCTGATCATTGATGTCGACGCCAACGGCAATGTCACCAATGTGTCCGTCGAGAAGTCCAGCCGTAACCGCGACCTCGACCGAGCTGCAATGGAAGCGGCACGCAAGTGGAAGTTCAACCCCGCCTCGAGCGGTGGGACGAAGGCAGCTGGTCGCGTTCGCGTCCCGGTCAACTTTGCGCTGAGCTGATTCGCGTGGCGGCCGGTTCTGGCCGCCCACGGAGCTGCTCGACTTTAGCTACACCCTTTAACACCACACACAACAAAGGTAAGCGTCATGCTGCAGGAAATTTTCATCGCCGCTGCTGCCGGGGGCAACGCAAACAACGCTCTCTCGCAGATGGGCTTCGAGCACCTGATCCACGAAATGACCTCCAAGCCGGGTGACTTCGCCGTTTCCTGGGTCGTGCTGCTGACTCTGGTGGCGATGTCGGCCATGTCCTGGTACTGGACCGTCATCAACATCTTCCGCTCCACCCGTCTGAAGGCCGCAGCTGATCGCGTGCCGGGTCAGTTCTGGGATGCCCCGAACGCCCAGGACGCCATCCGCGCCATGGAAGAGCAGCCGGCTTCGGAGCCGTTCTCCAAGATCGCACTGGACGCTGCCCAGGCTGCCGCCCACCACCAGCAGGCTGGTGCCGGCGAAACCCTGAGCCGTTCGGAGTTCGTTGACCGCGCTCTGCGTCAGGCCGTGACCCGCGAATCCAACAAGCTGCAGGGCGGCATGATCCTGCTGGCCACCGTCGGTGCAACCGCTCCGTTCGTGGGTCTGCTGGGTACCGTGTGGGGCATCTACGGCGCGCTGATCAAGATCGGTGCAACCGGTTCGGCCTCCATCGACGCCGTTGCCGGCCCGGTGGGTGAAGCACTGATCATGACCGCCATCGGTCTGTTCGTGGCTATCCCGGCCGTGTTCGCCTTCAACTTCTTCAGCAAGATCAACAGCGCCACGATCAGCAAGTTCGATACGTTCGCTCACGATCTGCACGACTTCTTCGCCACTGGCTCGCGCGTTCGCTGAGCCAGTAAGCCGAGCAGTCATCGCAACGATATAGACGGAGCCCGTTATGGCTTTCAGTAGTGGCAACAGCAACGGCCCCATGGCCGACATCAACGTGACGCCCCTCGTGGACGTTATGTTGGTGTTGCTGATCATCTTCATCATCACGGCTCCCCTGATGTCCCACAAGGTCAAGGTGGAGCTGCCCGAGGCCAACTTGATCCAGGATCCGGAAGCTGCGCAGGATCGGAAGAACCCGATCACGGTGGCAGTCAAGGAAGACGGCAAGCTCTACTGGAACGACGAGGAAGTCTCCAAGGAGACTTTGGAATCGCGTTTCGCCACTGCTGCCCAGCAGACGCCGCAGCCGCCGCTGAATCTTCGTGGTGACAAGACCACGAAGATGAGCGTGATCAATGAAGTGACCAAGATCGCGCAGGGCCAGGGCATGCTGGATGTCGGTTTCGTTGCCACCAAAGAAAAGGGGCAATAAGACATGGCTTTCAGTAGTGGTGGTAACAAGGGCCCAATGGCCGACATCAACGTCACGCCCCTCGTGGACGTGATGCTGGTGCTGCTGATCATCTTCATCGTGACCGCGCCGATCATGACGTATCCGATCGCCGTGGATCTGCCGCAGCGGGTTATCAATCCGCCGCCGCAGCTGCGTGAGCCGCCGCCGCCGATCGATCTGCGTGTGGATGCGAGCAACCAGGTTTACTGGAACAACAGTCCGGTGAATGTGGCTGACCTGCAGCAGAAGATGGAAGAAGAAGTACAGAAGGATCCGACCAACCAGCCGGAACTTCGCATCGAAGCCAGCCCGGATTCGGAGTACGACGTCATGGCCAAGATCCTGGCCCAGGCGAAGAATGCTCAGATGAAGAAGATCGGTTTCGTGCAGTGACGTAATACCCAAGTCATGACGCGACTGGAAAACGCCCTCGGAAACGGGGGCGTTTTTTTGTGTCTGGAATATGCGTTCGCCGATGCCTTGGTGGGGATTTTCCGGCTGCGAAGTTGACGTACGTGTTGGTGTCGAGTCGTCGTGATCCACAACATCAGGCGATGTTGCGCTGTGGTTTCATCAGCGCGATGTCTTCAGCGTGGGATTACGGGTACCTGGGCGGATTCAAGTTGCTGATAGTCGCTGGAACTGTGCCGATTGAAGGGCGGCAGTCATCGATTGTGGCGCCAGGGCAATTGGCCGGATGTCGGCGGTAGTTGGTTGTGCCGGCTTTGCAGCTGAAGCCGCTCCCACGGAGGCTGGGTGTTGCTGAGTTGTGGATAAGCCTGCAATTGCAGGAATGTCGGCGGCGTTGGGCTTGCCGGCTTCGCGGTGGAAGCGCTTCCTGCAGAGGGACGCCATTTTCAGTGAAATTGTGGATATGTCTGTAGTTGCAGGCATGTTCGCGGGCTTTGGCCCCTGCCGGTTTCGCGGCTGAAGCCGCTCCTACGAAGGCTGCTTGTTGTGGCGTTGTGGATATGTCTGCCATTGCGGGCATGCTGGGCCGGCATGGGACTCTCTGGCTTCGTAGCTGAAACCGTTCCTTCAGAATGGCGACTTTTTTGCTGCCGGATCAAGAAAAAGCCCGCAATTGCGGACACGTTCGCTGACGTTCAAATTCTAGCTTCGAGGCTGAAGCCACCCCTAAAAAAGCGCCGATTGCAGTGGGGTGTGGATATGTCTGCAATTGCAGGCATGTTCCGCGGGCGTCGAGCTTGTGGGCTTCGCGGCTGAAGTCGCTCCTGCACGTGCGCTGCCTGTTGTGGCTTGTGGATATGTCCGCACCTGTTGGCCATGCCGGGGAGCGGCAGGTGCTGGTTTTGCGGTGATGCCGATCCTGTGACGGCTGCCCTGCCCCAAGGCCCCGCAGGTGTCTACAGCAGGGCGATGCGCTTGTGGGATGGAGTCAGCGTCCGGCTCAGGTGGCTGGGCTGCTGCCCTGGGCGATCAGCTTGAGATAGTTGTCGATGGTGATTTCGAGCCCGTCGTAGAGGGCCTCGCCAATCAGCGCGTGGCCGATCGAGACTTCCAGTACGTCCGGTACGTGCGCGAGGAAGTGGTACAGGTTGGCCTGCGACAGATCGTGGCCGGCATTTACGCCCAGACCGGCGGCCTGGGCGCGGCGGGCGGCGACGACGAAAGGCCCCACGGCCTGCTCGGTATCGCCGTTGGCGAAGGCTTCTGCATAGGGGCCGGTGTACAACTCGATGCGATCCGCACCCAGCGCCGCTGCCTGTTCGATGTCCGGATTGCCGGCATCGACAAACAGGCTGACGCGGCAACCGTATTCCTTCAATGTCGCGATCAGCGGACGCAGGCGCTCGCCGTCGCGGCTGAAATCGAAGCCGTGGTCGGAGGTCAGCTGGCCATCACTGTCAGGGACCAGGGTGACCTGCGCCGGGCGGGTCTGCTCGCACAGCGGCAGCAGACCGGGATAGCCCTCGCGTGGCGGTGCGAACGGATTGCCTTCGATGTTGAATTCCACGCCGTGCTGGCGGGTGAGTTCAGACAGTGCAAACACGTCGTCGGCGCGGATATGCCGCTGGTCCGGCCGCGGATGCACGGTGATGCCGTGGGCACCGGCGCGCAGGCAGGTCATGGCGGCGCGAACCACATCCGGATCAGTGCCGCCACGGGAGTTACGCAGCACCGCAATCTTGTTGACGTTGACGCTCAGGCAGGTCATGGCTGCGAGCTGTCGCGCGGTTGTGCGGGCACTTCGGTTTCAGACGCGGGCGCGGCGCTGGATGCTAGCGGGGCATTGGCCTGTCCACGCAGTTGTTCGCGCAGTGCCTGCAACTCGGCCGGGTGCAGCGCGCGCGGTGTGTCGGCAACCACCGAGCCCATGCGGGCGACGTAAAGACCTTTCACCCACAGCAGCGCAAACACCAATGAGGCCACCAGGGCGAGCACCAGCAACCACATCTGGGTGGTTGAAATGGCCAGGATGAAGGCACCAATCGCGAGTAGCAGGAACAGCCAATACATGACGATCTCCCCGTAGAGGCGTGCAGTGTAACGGTGGCAGGCGCCGCTGTTCCACGTGTTGTCCACAGGTTTGCGACGGCCGGCAAAAGTGGCGTCGGCAGTGGTCGACGGCGACGTCGTCGGTGTTGTGAGAGCGCTCATGTGGAGCGCTTGACCGGGATCGAAGGCACTGAAGCATCGGCAACCGTCAGTGTGGTTTTGTCGGGTGCGGCAGCTCGCCGCGTGCCGGCGACATGCCGCCGCAAGGCCGGCGAGTTCGATGGCAGGCTGTGGTGGATGGCGTATGTCCGGTGCGTGCTGCACCACGTGATGCCGAGCTGCTGCCGGGCTTGGGGAACGAAACCAAACGCGAGGCGGCCGAGCCGCGTGGAGTTGCTGATGCGGCTTCCGTGTTCTCACCGGAACAGCCCCAGCGGAGCATGGCTCCGCTCTACACGGAGTACGTCAGAGCAGCGGCGATGCCAGCCGTGCGAAGGCTTCGGGCAGGCGCTCGCGCCACAGCGAGCGCTGCCGGTCGGGCTGTACTTCGGTGGCGCTGTTGAATTCTTCCTGCAACAGCGCGGCCAGTTCGCCGGTCAGCGCGCGGTCGTTGTACATCATCGACAACTCGAAATTGAGCCGGAAACTGCGGTGATCGAAGTTGGCGGTGCCGACGATGCAGGTTTCGTCATCGGCGATGAAGGCCTTGCTGTGCAGCATGCGCGGCCCGTATTCGAAGATGCGTACGCCAGCTTCCAGCAGCTCGTCGTAGTAGGAACGCGCGGCGAGGGTGACGAACTTGGAATCGCTGAGCCTGGGCACCATCAGCCGCGTGTCCAGCCCGCCCAACGCGGCGGAGGTAAGTGCCATGCGCGCGGCTTCGCCGGGCACGAAGTACGGCGTGACCAGCCACACCCGACGCCTGGCTTCCTGGATGGCGGCCACGTGCAGGCGGTGGATCGGCTCCCAGGCCGAATCCGGACCAGATACCAGCACCTGTGCGCGGATGCTGCCCTGCGCGCGGGTCGGCACGTTGGCGGGGAACAGGTCGGCGCGCTGGAAGTGGTGCGCGCCCTGCCCCGTGGCGTAGATCCAGTCCTCCAGGAACACCAGCTGCAGGTTGTGGACGACATGGCCGCGAATACGCATGTGCAGATCGCGGTAGGCATTGGGATTGCGGCTGTCGTCTTCCTCGTCGGTGACGTTGATGCCACCGGTGAACGCGACCTCGCCATCGACCACCACCAGCTTGCGGTGGGTACGCAGGTTCAACCATGGCCGTTTGAATGGCTTGAGCAGCTGTCGTGGGTGGAACCACGCCACTTCGGCGCCAGCGTCGAGCAGTGGCTGCAGGAACCGGCGGCGGATGCGCGATGAGCCCACCGCGTCCAGCAGCAGGCGCACCTTCACGCCGTTGCGGGCGCGCTCGACCAGCGCATCGCGCATGGCGGTACCGGCGTGGTCGGGTTCGAAGATGTAGTACTCCAGGTTGACGTGGCGGCGCGCCTGGCCGATGGCCTGGATGATGGCCGCGTAGGTGGCGGCGCCATCCACCAGCCAATCCACGTCGGTGGCGCTGCTCAGTGCCAGCCCGGTGGTGGCCTGCCCTACCCGCGCCAGTTCCGAGCAGTCCTCATCCGGCCGGCATACCGCCTCGTAGGTGCTCATGCCCTGTCGTGATTGGCCACGGCGCAGGCGCTGGCGCACGATCTTCTGCGGTCCCAGCAGGTAGAACACGATCAGCCCCACGTAAGGCAACGCCGCCAGCGACAGGATCCAGCTCAGTGTCGCCACCGGTTCGCGCTTCTGCAGGACGATGTAACAGGCCAGCAGCAGCAGGTAGACCACATAGGTGATCGCCAGTATCTGGCCCAGATGGGGGATGTTGGTGGCAGTTGTCCACAGGACGTTCAGGGTTTCGCGCATGCGCCGATTCTAGCCATGCGCGGTGACAACATGGGCTGGGGATAGGGTTGTGGGTAACTTTTCCGCACTGGCGCCAAGCCGTGTGGGTGCCGTGCTGCCTGGACTTCCGGCTGGATCGTCAGCGATGCCCTCCACAGTCAGCCCCGCAGCGCGCCGTTGCTGCACCACAGCGGTGCGCGCTGCCTGGCGAAACCGGCCGGGATCCTGTCCGGTTCTGCCCCACCGCAGTGCGCCTGAACGGAAATGAGGCGTTCATATGGCTGTGGATAACCCGGTTGATTCCGGCGGTCCTTCCACTTTGATGCATTGCATCAATTACTACATAAACGTAATATACCGGGATGGATAAAAACCTCCCGGCCGCGAGTGGCTACGCCAGCATCGACCAGAAGCTGGCGATCAGCAGCCGGCGCCATCCCGGCTTCCCCCGCGACCAGGCCATGCTGGCGCGCCTGATCAAACTGGTGCACAAGCTGTTCTGCGACCACGGCAACCAGCTGCTGCGTGATTACGGCATCTCCCACCCCGAATACAACGTGCTGATGATGCTGGACGGTTCCGACCAGGGCCTCAGCCCGTCGGAAATCAGCGAAGCCGCCAGCGAGAAGTCGTCCAACGTGACGCGCCTGATCGACCAGTTGCTGGCCAAGGGGCTGGTCAGCCGCGAACCCAGTGATGAGGACCGGCGCAAGCTGGTGGTGCGCCTGAGCACCGAAGGCGAGCAGCTGATCGAACAGGTGATGCCGGCAGTGATCGTGCAGTTGCAGCGCTTCTTCAACGGCGTGGAACCGGAAGAACTGCGCCACACCGAGCAGGTGCTCACCCGCATCCTGGTGGGGCTGGAACAACAGCCATGAGTGCAGCGCCGGCAGCACCCGCAGCGGGTGCCCCGCAGGTTTCCCGTGGGCTGTTGCAGAGCTTCCGCCAGGCAATGGCGGGGGAAGCCTCGACCTGGGCCTACATCGGCAAGGTGCTGGTGGCGCTGTATCTGTCCGGCTGGATCGCGATGCGCCTGGGCATGAGCTCGCCGGGCACGGCGATGATCACGGTACTGGTGGTGATGAACCGCAATACCGGGCTGGTGCTGGCCAAGGCGTTCTACCGTGGCCTGGGCACGGTGGTGGGCTGCGCGATGGCGGTGCTGATCGTGTCGCTGTTCCCGCAGAGCCCGGTGCTGCTGGTGACGGCGATGGCGTTGTGGGCAGGCTTCTGCGCCGGCGGCTCGGTGTGGAGCCGTGGCATGGCCTCGTATGGCTTTGTGCTGTCCGGCTACACGGTGGCGATGATCGTGTTTCCGGTGATCAATCATCCACAGGACATCCTCAACAGCGCATTGGAGCGCACTGGCGAAGTGCTGCTGGGCATGGCGGTCACCAGCGTGGTGTTCGATGTGTTGTGGCCCAACCGCATGCGCGCGGGGCTGCGGGCCACCGACGACGGCAACCTCAAGGACTTCCTGGACTTTGTGGCCGGCGCGATCAGTGGCCGGTTGCAGGGTTTCGAGGTCATCGAACAGACGCAGACGCGCGTGGTGCAGGGGGCGATCAGCTTCGAGGACATGCGCGCCACCGCCTACTTCGACGACCCCATCCTGCGCAGCCGCAATGGCCAGCTGAAGTTGATCAACCAGCATTTCATGGCCGCGGCATCGCGTTTCCAGGCGCTGCACCACCACATCGATCGCTTGCAAAAGCGCAACCAGCACGAAGTGGTGCAGGCCATCCGCGTGGTGCTCAAGCCGCTGTCCACTGTGCTGGACGACATCACGTTGCGCGGCGACATGCCCGCACTGGCGGCGCAGCTGCGGCATTGGAACGCGCAGCTCGACAGCGCCTTCGCACAACAGCGCCGGCAACTGCCGCCGACAACACGGGAAGGTTTCGACGCCAGCGCGCTGATGGTGCGCCGCCTCGGTGAGGAACTGCATGCCTACGTGCAGGCCAAGGCGCGCATGGAAACCGGCAAGGGCCAGTTGCGCGCGCGTGCACCGCGCCTGTCGCGGGTGCGCTTCACCCGTGCCAACGACTGGTATGCGATCGCGCTGGCGATGGTGCGCTGCTTCACGGTGATGCTGGCGCTGTCCCTGCTGTGGCTGTGCAGCAACTGGAACCAGGGTGGGCTGGCAGTGTTCGGCATGGCCGCGCTGGTGGCGATGTCCTCGGCCGCGCCGGACCCGCTTTGGGTGGTGAGGCGGGCGACCATCGGCCACACCATCGCACCGTTCTTCGCCCTGCCCGGCTTCATCGCGATGGCGCTGGCGGTGGACTTTCCCACCCTGGTGCTGGTGACGCTGCCGTCGATGATCGCCTCGTTGTACATCTCCACCCGCCCGCGTTTCGTGGTGACCGGCATGGCCTTGAACGTCGGCATCCTGGTGTCATGGAACGTCGGCCCGCAGTTCCATCCCAGCGCACAGGCCTACCTGGACAACTCGCTGACGTTGATGGTCGGGGCGTTCGTGGCGATGGGTGTGTTCATGCTGGTGCCGGGCCTGCCCGGGAGCCGCCAGCGGCAACGGCGCCTGCTCGAACGCCTGCGCGCGCAGGTGCAGTTGGCGGTAAGTGCGCCACTGCCGGGTCTGCTGCCGAAGTTTGAAAGCGTCAGCCGCGAGCTGTTCCAGCAGGTGGCAAGCCGCACCGCGCCGGGCAGTCGCGCATCGCGGCAGTTGTTCGAATGGGCGTTGCTGGTGCACGAGGCCGGCCACAGCGCCATCGACTTGCGCCACGACCTGGCCGAGCAATCCTTGCCGTCCGCGCTGCACCGGCAGATCGAACAGGCGCTGCAACTGCTGGGCCAGCTGTACCGCACGCCGAGTGCGCAGACCCTGCGCGAGGCCAAGGACAGCGTGCGCCTGGCACTGGGTGAGCTGGCCGGGCCGCAACCGCAGGCACTGCGCCGCGTGCGTGAGCATCTGTTCCTGCTGCAGATGACCCTGGAAGACAGCGCCAGCGTGTTGGCCACCTATGTACGCCGTTCGCGTCGTCATCAACGGCTGAAGGAGTTGCGCCATGCCCTATGAAATCTCCATCGGCGATATCTACTTTCCCGGCGCGCTGGTGTTGGTGGTGATGCTGCTGCCGCTGTTCGGCCTGCTCGATTTCGCGCTGGGCCGGGTTGGCCTGTACCGGCGCGCGCTGCATCCGTCGCTGCTGCGCGTGGCGCTGTTCGCCTGCATCTACTGCGCGGCGCTGTTGCTGTTCCTGCCCCATTTTCCGTAATCGAGGATTCCCCATGAAAACCGCCAGCCTGATACGAGGCGGTGTCACCTGCGTGGTTGTGCTGCTGGCTGCAGTGATGGCCTACGTCGTCTGGCACCAGTACATGCTTTCGCCGTGGACGCGTGATGCGCGGCTGCGTGCCGAAGTGGTACGCATCGCGCCGGACGTGCCTGGCCTGGTCACCGAAGTCGCGGTGCAGGACAACCAAACGGTGCGGAAGGGCGAGCTGCTGTTCGTGGTTGACCCCGACCGCTACCAGCTGGCCGTTGCCCAGGCCGAAGCCGACCTCAGCGCGGCCGAGGCCGCCGCGCGTGCGGCCGGTGCCAGCGTCTCTGCCGCCTCGGCCGGTGCCAACGCGAGCCAGGCCGAGTACCTGATGCGGCAGGAGCAGGCCCAGCGTCGCGCCCAACTCAGCGGCGTGGTTTCGCGCGAGGCGCAGGCCGATGCCCGTGCCATGGCCCAGGCAGCGCAGGCCAACTGGAAGCAGGCCCAGGCCAGCACCCACGCCGCCAGTGCCAGCGGCCAGCAGGCCGGCGCCGCCCTGCAGCAGGCGCGGGTCGCATTGGAGCGAGCGCGGCTGGACCTGGCACGCACCCAGGTGCGCGCCAGCGCCGATGGCACCATCACCAACCTGGACGTGCGCGTGGGCGACTACGCCAGTGCCGGCACCCCGCGCATGGCGCTGGTCGCCCGTCAGGGAATGTGGGTCTACGGCTACTTCGAGGAAACCAAGCTGCCCAAGATCCGCCGCGGCGATCCTGTGGATATCCGCCTGATGGCCGGCGGCGTGCACCTGCGCGGCAAGGTTGAAGGCATCGCCACCGGCATTGCCGACGCGGCCGGGCCCACCGGCCAGAACCTGCTGGCCGAGGTCGAACCCACTTTCAACTGGGTGCGGTTGGCGCAACGTGTGCCGGTGCGGGTCAGCATCGACCCGGAATCCATTCCGGACGGGGCCGTGCTCAGTGCCGGCATGAGTGCCACGCTGGTGATCAAGCACGGCGAGGATGACAAGCAAAAGGCCGGCTGAAGCCCTGCATAGCTGAATATGCAGCGTCGCTGCATCTGAGACAGCCGCGCGCTAGCGTAGGCGCATGCCTACCCCGATCAAGGGCCGCGGTGCCACCAGTCACCTTGCCGGCCGCTTTGAAACCCAGATTGCCGAAGCCGTCGATGACGGCTGGTACGCCGATGAGAGCGAGGAATTCGCCGCTCCACGGCTGCGCACCGACGTGCGCCCGGAAACCGCGCGCAGCATCATCAGCCGCAACAACTCGCCGGACGTGGGCTTCAGCCAATCGGTCAATCCGTACCGGGGCTGTGAGCATGGTACGAACCTACCGTAATTGCTTACGGTAAAAACGTTTAAAAAACAATAGGATATGAAATTATTGTGAGCAAATAACGGCAGTGGTGCGGGCTTTAGGCTTATGCACCCTCCGCCCTGGGGGGCCCTCGACCTGCATGCAGAGGCATGGCATTTGTGATCCCTCTCCTGAACACAAGTCAGTTGCGTTGCCTGAAATTAGTAATAATACTAATTAAGTGAAAGCTACTCTGAGATCGGCATGGACGAGGATGCATACAAGGCCCAGGCACCGATAAAGGGGCGCGGCGCTGCCAGTCATATAGCGGGTAGGTTCGAAAGCACGACCAAGATTGGGATCGATGACGGCTGGCAATCGGCTTACGAGGCTTTGAACGAACGACCACGCTTGCGCACCGAGGTGACTGAAGAGCGTGCCCGAAAGGTGATTAGCCGGAATGATTCGCCGGATGTGGGATTCAGTGCTTCGGTCAATCCGTATCGAGGCTGCGAACACGGATGCGTTTACTGTTTTGCGCGGCCTTCGCATGCGTATCTTAATCTCTCACCAGGCTTGGACTTCGAAACAAGGCTATTCGCCAAGATCAATGCTGCCGAACGGTTACGCCATGAATTGAGCCGACCAAGTTACAAATGCACCCCAATCGCGCTGGGCATCAATACGGACAGCTATCAACCCATAGAGAGGAGTTATCACATTACGCGTCAATGCCTTGAACTTCTCGCAGAAGCCCAGCATCCAGTGAGTTTTGTGACAAAAGGTGCGCTCATTACTCGCGACATCGACCTTTTAGCTAGCATGGCTCAGAAGCGTTTGGTGTCGGTCTACTTCTCGGTCACTACATTGGACCCCAAGCTCTCTGCAAAACTTGAACCACGAGCAGCTGCACCGCATGCGCGATTAAGGGCGATGGAAGCCCTTCATAAGGCCGGTGTACCCGTTGGAGTGTTAGTGGCCCCGGTCATTCCATGCATCAACGACAATGAAATGGAAGCAATTCTTGAGACTGCCTATGCTCGGGGGGCAAGAGCAGCAGGCTACGTGTTATTGAGGCTTCCTAATGAGGTCAAAGAGATATGGAGAGAATGGCTCGAACTGCATTATCCGGATAGGGTTGACCATGTGATGAGTCTAATGCGACAACTGCATGGAGGTCAGGAGTATGACTCGTCCTTCGGCGCGAGAATGCGTGGTAAGGGGGCATTGGCGGAGCTAATTGCTCAACGTTTCGCGAAGAAGCACCGACAACTCGGATACGGAAGGCTACCACCCCTGACGACCGCACTCTTTCAGCCTCCAACGGAGCGGTCTCCGCAAGGTCAGCTTTTCTAACGTTTTGCGCCCTGCCCACTATTTTGGTGCGACTGCTATGTTCTTGTAATGGCGCTACTTAGTAAATTGAATAGTGGGTGGAGCCTAAGTTGCTCATACCGGAAAAGAAGAAGGAGGGTCATGATGGACGACATGGAAATCTTCCGTATCCGAAACTTGGTGCTTGATGATGTAGATCTTCAACTAACAAGAACAGATAACTATCAAGTCGCCAGATATAAAATGTTTTTGGGTATTAAGAACAACATCCCGAGTCCCATGATGGCGCCGTATCACAAATCCTTTGGATCGAGGGATAGTATTCCGGGAGTAGCGATGGCGTTTGATAACGCTCTTTCCAGGGCCCTGGTAGAAATACCAAACCAGATCAATGCTTTTGGGGGAGTGATACAAAAGCTTGAAGCTTGGAGTGTGACAATTCATGGTCTTGATGTTGAACAAGTCTTCATGCTTGCATCAGAGCACTTCGAGCCACTTGCCAATCTCGCAATTTCAGCAACGCAGGCAATTCGTGGTCAGATTATTTACGCGACTGTCGAATGCGCTGCCCTCATAAGAGGCGCGAATGGTGAAAACCCCGGTTGGAATGGTTTCGACCATGTCAGCATGAAGGTCGCGAAGTCTCTAGCTGGCGCGTGGAGAGGTTGGCCAGACTTGGCAGAGAAATTGAGAGTTCTAGAGGTTGAGGGACTCAATGAAGCAAGTGGGAATTTTCGTAATAATTTCCAGCATGGCGCGCCTCGGCAACTCGTTGTTGGGCTAACAAAGCACACCGAGTGGGTGAAGAAGGATGACGGAACGTTTGCATGGGGAATTGGAACTAAGCAGCCGATTACGCTTAGGGAAATTATTCCTCATTTGAAGAGTGCACACGACAATCTATTGCAGGCACTAGAATCATTTGTTCGGCTCGCTGGGGAGTGGGAGGCCTCATTTCCAAATCAGAAATGAT
Organism: Stenotrophomonas sp. SY1; assembly: GCF_021202945.1. Classification (GTDB taxonomy): domain Bacteria; phylum Pseudomonadota; class Gammaproteobacteria; order Xanthomonadales; family Xanthomonadaceae; genus Stenotrophomonas. Next base: position 80,372 of record NZ_JAJOYR010000001.1, read on the forward strand.
GACTTACCAAGCGAGGATTTTGCCAGTTGGAGTCCTATGTCGCCTGTGCATGACGTTTGAATTGTATGAAGCAATGGCGTGCCTTCGGAAATGGCATTCCTAACATCTTGAGCGAGCCGGGTCAGTCGGCGAAGATTGTTTCAGTGGTCAGTATCCGGAGTGATGTAGTTGTTGGAAACGTTCATTTCGAATATAGACCTGGCTTCAAATCCTAATGGCTAAGTAGCCATTTAAGATGCTTCATAGAATGCTTGGAATTAATCCCAAAGACGTCCATCGGGAAAGCGCAGCTCAACATCGCGAACGGTCTGAATCGGGAGGTCACCTAGGGAAACTGCTTGGCCTTCCAGGGCCATCGTATGCAGGGCTCGGCTTTGCAACCAGGAAGATGCTAGCTGCATCCTCTTTTCATCGATAGTTTGTTCCAATGACCTGCGTGGGACTAGTGCGACTATGAGCTCACAGTCAAGCGCTTCGGCTGCACGCTTTAGAGACTCCATAGTCAGTTTCCCTTCCGCCTCTCCACGTTCAAGCTGGATCACTCGCTTTTCACTAACCCCTATCCGGCTCCCGAGTGCCCGGCGCGGCATGCCCAGAGCTTCTCGGATCGCTCGTATCCAGCCGCCACGAGGCGGAACATGGGATATGAAGGGCAATGCTCTCAGCGTAGCGAAACGTTGATCAAGTTGTTTTCGTGCCAGTTGTCTCAGCGAACGTGTCATGGTCATGAAATTTTCCCAGCGATGATCCGATCAATGCCTAGCAAAGAACCAGATTGGCGTGAATGCGTTTGAGCATGGGAATAAAAATATAGCAATTCAACGGACCCATGTGCCATAAAAACATGGCATAGGATCAAGTCTAGGCCATCTGTTGGATGTGTTGCTGGATAACCGGAAGGATTGCGGAAGCGTCATTGCCGACCCCACGAAGCGTTGCGGAAGCGAAGTTTCGTTGCAGCGGAATTCCTAGGTAGAAGAGACCAGCGACAGAAGAAGATGCGCCATGGTGTTGGTGAATATGTCCGTTGTCGTCGAGTGCCGGTGTACCCTCCAAAAATGGCGCGTTGAATCGATATCCTGTCGCATAGATGATGGAATCAACCCGTTGGCACTCGCCATCTGGCCAGATGACACTGTCCTTCGAGATCTCTTTGAACATCTGTCGCCTTCGTAGTGCACCAGTGCGAATCGCTGCTCTGTAGCGCCCGTCATCAAGTACAGGTGTGCTTTGATCACTCAACCAGCTGGAGCGTTCAAGTCGCGACCACTTGAGCCAGTCATGAAAGTCCAAGCCGAGAATCCGTTGGGGAGCGAACCTGATTCGCTCGCGCGTCGCGAGAGTAACGTCGGCAACTGCGGATAGTTCATATGCGATCTGTACCGCTGAGTTGGCCGCCCCAACGACGACGACTCGCTTGCCATGGAAGGGTTCGGTGTTGCGGTAGCTCGCACTGTGCAGAATCTCACCGCAAAACTTGGCTGTACCCGCGACGTCAGGCACGTAGGGGGCGTTGAACCCGCCGGACGCGACGACGATCGCCCCTGCCGATATGGGCGGTCCATTGCGGAGACACACAAGATGCCTATCCGTACCGAACTCAATGCGCTCGACTTCTGAACGAACTTGAATTGGCAGTCCGAACTTTCGTGCGTAGTCCCGCAGATACTGAACAACGTCGTCCCTTCGAGGGTAGCGCTTGCCGCCACCAGGGAACGGATAGCCCGGGAGGGATGAGTGTCGGGCCGGCGAGAAAAGGGTGAGGCTGTCGTAGTACGAAGGCCAACTGCCTCCTGGCGCCTCCTGCTTTTCCACGACGATATGCGGGATGCCGCTCCCCTTCAGGTGATAGGACATGGCCAGGCCGGCCTGCCCGGCTCCCACGACGACAACGTCAGTCTGAATTTGCATGCGTATGTGCGCCTATATGCATATATTCGAGCAACACCCAGTCGCTCCGCCAGTGGTTGGGTGTTAGGGGGTGTTAGTAGAACAGCAGTAGGGAGCGATGGCCTTTACCTGCTGCAGGATTTGCTCCAAGCGAGTAACTACTGCTGGCCCGTCAACTTGGTAGAAGACTTGGCGGCTGACGCGCTCCGCTCGGAGGATTCCGGCATCGTGCAGGGCTTGGAGATGGCGAGAAACCACGGACCGCTCCTGGGGCAGAGCCGATGCAATTTCGGCGATGTCGGCCCTTCCGATCTGAAGCACCCGTTGGAGCACAGCCAAGCGCGATGGCTCTGACAGGGCCCGGAAGATTGGGTCTGCCAGCACCGTCATGGCGTTCTCGATCGCGGATGTTCTGCTCTCTCCAGCATTCATGTCGAGAGCATATATGCACATTCATGCACATTCAATATGGGGCTCTGGATCGACTGCCACGGCACCGCGGCTGCCCACGGACCACGAGGGTCTATCAGGGCCTTTCACCCGCCCATTACAGCTCTCGGCTCACGATTTTTGCTGTCAGGCTCTTGAGTCCGGAGACGGCCATGAACGAGCAGACCGATACCTCGTTGAACGCGGAACTGAAGTCGGTTGAGCAACAGGTCGTCGCTCTTGGCCGATTGGTTGAGCAGCAGCTGGCGGATGTTCTCTGGATACTGAATCACCCAAATCGAGCATTGAAGCAGCAAATTTACGACCAGCTGGTTCGGCAGGAAAAGGCCGCCGAAGACTGTGAGTTGGAGCTGATCAGCATCGTCGCCCGTCATCCAGCGGACATCATGGATCTGCGCCACGTGCTTGCGGCATTTCGGATAGTTTCTGACCTGAAGCAGGCGGGAAGGCTGTCATCTTCTATCGCGCAGCATCTTCTCGAAATGTCTCCTGACCGGCAGGATGAAGATACTGCGGGATCACTTCATGAGATGGTTGATCTCGCTCAGATCCAGTTGCGCGACGCGTGTCGTGCCTTTGAAACTAGGGACCTACAGCATGCACGACGGGCGCTAGCACACGGTGATGCAATCTCATCGCTGCAATCGATTTTGTTCAAGGAAATATTGCAAGGTATCGCCGAAGACCACGATTCCCCAGTGGATCTCGTTAACTTGCTCTACGTGGTAAAGAACATAGAGAAGATCAGTGACCACGCGACTTCAATAGCGTCGAGCTTGATCTCGCTTTGCGATGCTGACGCCTGAAGGTCAGGTGGTCCTCCTAACTTTGGAGTGTTGGATTCACCGTAAGACTCTTGTGCATTACTGCACATGTGCTCGGACACAAGTGAGCGAACTGTTGCGTGGCGCGGACGGCCGCCGGAACGTTGGCTCTATGGATGTGGGAGAAGCCGCTGCGCTCGAAGAGCCCAGCGGCCGTAGTTGTTAGGAGATAGAGATCTTCAATGCCAGCCTTGCGTGCGAACTCTTCTGCATGCCAGATGAGCGCTCGGCCGTAACCACCTCCGCAAAATTCCGGGCGTACCGCGAGTGAGCGCAGTAGCCCCGTACTGCCGTGATTCTCGATAGCAATCACGCCCAGGAGCCCTCGTTCATCGAGTGCCCCATAGAAGCGAACAGCCAGCGCACCAGCAGTGAGATCTTGCGTGGGAAGGTCTGCTGCAGTCAGTAATGAAAGAACGTCAGAATCCAGCACTATTTCGCGAAACGAAGGGCTCATAGCAGTTACCAATCTGCCTATGTATTGAGGACTGGGTTAGCTTCGGCATCATGTTACATCCAGCTAGTGAGCTGGATACCGCCATCAAATGGGTCGGGCAGAAGCCGCAAGAAATTGGAACTTTTGTTAGTTCCAAGATCTTCAAACCGGTGGCCGCCTCCGGCAAGAAGCGGACATCAAGACGACTACGACTCTGTCGCTCTTAGTACAAAACGCCAATCAACTGGACGCCCTGCGCCAAATAAACTGGACACTAACGGCAAGCAATTCGGACAACAGCGCCATATAAACTGGCCATCGGCATCAGACTGGACATCTGTCACGGTCGCCACTCTCTTCCCACATCCAAGTACTTCGGCTGCCAGCGACCCCTTATTCAATGCAAACGCATATGGGCGAACACGGCAAGCGCCATGCCCATCAAATCATTGACGACATGCGTGATCGTGGAGGCCCAGATATTCCGAGTCAGGATATACACACCCGTCAGGACCAAGCGCGCCGCGCCGATCACTAGCAACGCCTGTCCGAAGTTCCAGCCATAGGTGGGCAGGTGCAAGGCGCCAAACGCGAGCGCGGTGGCTATCCACGATATGCCGAGCGCCAACCGCAGCTTCACACCAGTACGATGCAGGATCGTCAGCAACACCAGAAACGGCAGGATGGTCACCAGTTCCTCGCCGAGCAGTTGCACAGACGACACAGCCATCGCATTTGCCACCTGTGCTGGCGGCATCACACCGATGGCTTGGATGCTGGTGTTGGCTACAAGATTGGCTCCATCCATCAGGATGTAAGCGACCCCCCCTGGCACGATGACCATCAGCGGCACGCAGGCCAAGGCAATCCCTAGCTCACGTAGCCTGGGCCGCCGGAAGATGGCTTTCCATGCCGGCCCGACCGCCAGCGCAAGCCCGGCAAGTTGCAGCACGACGAACGAGATCGCCGCTACCCAGCCGCCGGCCACGCCGGGGACGAGGTGCGGCAATGTCAGCAGCGCCGCGAAACCCGCGGCGCACGCGGCCAGGACCAACAGGCAGCCGGCTTTGCTCAACGGCGCCGGATGGCCCTGATAATAAGGAAAATCCTGCGTCTCGTTTCGCATCGATTGCGGTTACTTTCCGCGAATACGGGTCAGCGATTGCACCAGGCCGTCGTTGCGCACCATGCACAAGAAGCGGCCGTCCGGATAGTCGATGATCAACTCGGTAACCTGGTCGTTGACCGGAACACGGGTGACCAGCGCGCCATCCGCGTTTGCCCGCACATTGCAGGCCCCCAGCAGCTCGCCAGCCACGCCCATGCCGACAGCAGCGGCCGGCCGGTACGACGAATGCCCCGAATGCCCCCTGTCGGCATTACTGAAGACCGCGCGGCAACCATCCTTGACCCAGACGGAGTGACGGGAAAGGCCCCAGTTTTCGTTCTGCACGCATTCGGTGTGGCTCAACTGGCGAACCAGCCGGACGTCGCCACGCGTGTCCATGTCGCATTCGGTTTGTCCATTGCCGACCGATTCACAAGTCACTTCGCGCGCATCGCCGCCGGCCGATGCTGTCCTGGCAGGACGTATTGCACCGACCGTGCAGACGCCGTTTGCGCCGTGCTTGTCGGCGTAGGACACCTGCGTTTCGTCATCGGGCGAGCGGGTAATCGACAGCGTTACACCGCTAATGGAATCGCTGGCTTCGTAGTAGTCATCGTTGAAGCGCTTGAGCCGGGTTTCCTGCCCGTTAACATAGACCAGACCGCCTTGGTCTGCGTGGATCTCGAGGTTGCCCGGGCACGTACCATTGAACATTGGGATGGCCGCGCTGGCTTGCGGCACCATGGACAGCCCCGCGAACAGCGCGACAGTGGTCGTAAAAAGGAACGGCATTTTTTCCATATATAGCCCCCGGCAGTGTGTGAGGCGAAAATCCTAACATCAGACTGTTGGGCCTGGAGAATGCATTGCGAGTGTCTACTCTATGCCTGCATTTAACCCACCATCGAGCGCTCTGGTGTAAGTCTGCTTTCGGCCGTCTTCGGCCTGTGGCCGGCTACTGATCAAGATGCTTATTTGCAGATCATGATCCGTCGATGTTACTGATCAACCCCATCGATGTTCACACCAATTGTGCTCCATCAGCTTGTCCGTTCCATTGCGTCTCAATCCCTACCCGAATTGGCTAGTCTTGCAGCGAGACCGAAGTCCATCAGCGATGCGTCCAATCTGGCGCTGCTGTCCAGTTCATTTGGCTGCCGTGTCCAGTTCATTTGGTGGCGCTGTCCATATGCTTGGCTGTATGTACTCTTAGCTCCCGCAGCGATGCTCGGAGAACTCGCGCAGACGAGCGCAGGAACATCAACAGCAGCGCGGCCGCGATCAGTAGGTCGGGCCAGCCGGCGCCGAACAGCCACACCAACGCTGCGGCAAGCAGCACGGCGCCACCTTCGAAGATGTCGTTGCGCGAGCATTCCCAAGCCGAAGCCATGTTCACGTCGCCAGTGCGATGGGGTGTCAAGAGCCAAAGGCACAGGCCGTTAGCGAGCAGGTTCAACGCTGCGGCAATGCCCATGGCTTCGAACACCGGCACCGCTGGGTTTACCAAACGCCAGCTGATCTGCACGCCCACCGTCACCGCTGCGCCCAGGATCAACAGGCCCTTAAAGAAGGCGACCTTCGCCTTCTTACGCGTCGACGCGCCGACTACGGCTAAGCTGATGGCGTAGGTCAATGCGTCCCCAAGGTTGTCGAGGCTGCCCGACAGCAAAGACGACGAATGCGAACGCCACGCCGCGAACATCATCATCACGAACGTTACGAGGTTGATACACAGTACGACGCGTAGCACGCGCCGCTGATCAGCCTGCATTGCCGCTACGTCCATGGTCTTCCCGCAACCGCAGCACTCGCTCATCGTCATTCACCGTTTAGAGGGGCAGCAGCGCGCTTTGCGCTGCCATAGGCCGCTGCTCCACGTCGTCAGAGTCGCGGGTTGATTTCAAGCCAAGAAGGCGTTATCAACCCTCTAGCCACTACAAGGTCAAGCAATGTCCGCCACCACCTTCACCATCGGCGAGCTTGCCCGTCAGACCGGGACCAAGGCAGAGACGATCCGCTACTACGAGAAGATCGGGCTGCTAACGCCTCCCTTGCGCTCTGCCGGCAACTACCGGTCCTACTCCGAGGCGGATGCCCAGCGCCTGCGCTTCGTCCGCCGTAGCCGGCAACTGGGGTTCGCCATCGATCAGATCCGTGAACTTATGGCATTCTCCAGCCATGGTGAAGCCGACTGCTCGACGGTAGATCAGGTGGTCAGGTCCCACGTTGAGGACATAGAGGGAAAGATCCGCGACCTGCAGGCTCTGAGCGGCGAGCTCTCAAGGATGATCAGTCGATGCCCCGGCGGCAACATCGCTGGATGCCGCATCCTAGAAGCCTTGGACGCCCCTGCGAGCGCGCCCTGAGGTTCTCCCGTTGGCACATCCAGGTTGACCTTGTAGTCGCTCCAACGTTTACAAGGGAGCTCCTATTCGGCCGATATCGGCGAAGCTACTGAGAGCCCTTGATGTCAGCACGTTTCCTGCTGCTCCGCCGCCCCCTCACGTTCGCGGCCACCCTGCTGCTGGTGACCGCCGCCCAGTCCACGTTGGCCGATGAGGCCCACTCAGACCAGCATGACGATCACGATGGGGATGCGGTCGAACTGGATGCTGTCATCGTCGAGTCGACGCGCTCCGGCCGCAGGGTGTCCGAGGAGCCGATCCGCGTCGATGTGATCAGCCGCGAGGAGATCGAAGAAAAGTTGTTGATGTCGCCCGGCAACATCTCGATGCTCGTCGCCGAGACGGCTGGTGTTCGTGTTCAGAGCACGTCGCCCGCCCTGGGAGCATCCAACATTCGCATCCAAGGCCTGCGCGGTCGGTATACACAACTTCTGTCCGACGGCCTGCCGCTGTATGGCGGGCAATCATCATCCATCGGCCTATTGCAGATCCCTCCCACGGATCTGGGGCGCGTCGAAATCATCAAGGGCAGCGCGTCGGCACTCTACGGACCGGCGGCACTGGGCGGGGTAATCAACCTCATCACGCGCCGTCCTCGCGATGAGCAGGAGGCGGAGGTCTTACTCAACGTGACAAGTCGTGGCGGTTACGACGCGACTGCCTACACGGCTGCGGCGCTTTCCGAGGCGTGGAGTTACTCGCTGGTGGGGGGATATCACGAGCAGGATCGCCAAGATCTCGACGATGACGGTTGGATTGACATGCCCGAGTACCAGCGGTGGACGGTGCGGCCGCGCCTGTTCTGGAGTTCCGACGGCGGCGCCAAGGCGCTGGTGACCTTTGGCGCAACGAAGGAGGACCGCGCTGGCGGCACGCTGCCGGGCGCGTTGATGCCGGACGGCAAACCCTTCCCATTGACGCAGGACACCACTAGGTACGACGCCGGCACCGTGATCGAGATCCCGGTGCGCGAGACGGATCGCCTGCACCTGCGTGCATCGGCCATGACGACAGATCACCTGCACCGATTCGGTGACGTGCTGGAGGATGATCGCCATCAGACCGGTTTCACCGAAGCCTCCTATGCTTCCGGGTTCGGGGGAACAACGTGGCTCGCAGGTGTGGCCGTGCAATCGGATCGGTTCACGTCGCGCGCGTTTCCCGGCTTTGACTACCGCTACACCGTACCGGGTGTGTTTGCGCAGGCCGAACTCACGTTGCGCGAGAGCCTGGTGCTTGCTGGCAGCGCACGTTGGGACAACCACAGTGAGTACGGTACGCATGTAAGTCCGCGCCTCTCCTTGCTGTATCGCCCCGGCAAGTGGACGCTACGCACTTCGCTGGGTCGCGGCTTTTATGCGCCTACGCCTTTCGTAGAGGAAATCGAGGCCGCCGGCCTGTCACGTCTTGAACCCTTGGTGGGCCTTGAAGCAGAGACCGCCAAGACGGCCTCCTTTGACATCGGATATGCAGACGACGCATGGGAGACCAACGTCGCTCTGTTCGCATCCGACATCGATCATGCCGTCAGGTTGGCTTCAGCGCCCCCGGCATCGGATGGAACCGAGCGCGTCCAGCTGGTGAACGTTGACGGCGTGACACGCACGCGAGGGGCGGAGTTCCTGCTGCGCTATCGGTGGCAGGACTTCATTGTGACCGGTAGCTATGTATTCACTGATGCGAAGGAGCCGGAGGCGGATGGTCCGGGGCGTCGCAACGTGCCGCTGACACCGCGCCATACTGCAGGCCTAGTCGCCATGTGGGAACAGCACGGCCGCGGACGTGTCGGGATTGAGGCTTACTACACGGGGACGCAGTCACTGGAAGACAACCCGTATCGACGTACTGGACGGCCCTACGTGGAACTGGGCGCGATGGGTGAGATCACGGTGGGCAAGATGAGCTTTTTCCTTAACTTGGAGAATATCCTCAACATCCGGCAGACCGGTTATCACCCAATGACGCTACCGGGGCGCGCGGCGGACGGACAGTGGACCGTGGATGCTTGGGCTCCGACAGATGGCTTCGTCGTCAATGGCGGCGTGCGCTTCAAGATCTAGAATCCGCGCGGGTGAAGAATGGCATGTTCGCTTCGGGTCGCATGGCACCCTACGATCTCATGTAGGTATGGTGACAGAACCATTTGGTTCTACTGCCCAGAATGCTTGGCGGTGGTGTCCGGCTTGTCTGGCGATCAGCGCCAAGTGGTTGGCGTTCTACATCATGTGATCGAATGCGGGAATTCCTCACTATGGATGGAGCCCGCATCCGATGATGCCGTGCGTTGTTTGATGCTGCTTAGATCACGCGCTTGCCGTTCTGGTCAATCACTGCTTCCCCATCTTCCTTGCTGAAGGGAGCATTGATCGACGGCAGGATGTCCAAGACAACCTCCGAGGGCCGACAAAGTCGAGTACCCAGATCAGTCTGCACTAACGGACGATTGATCAGTATGGGATGGCTCATCATGGCATCCAGGAGCTGATCATCCGTGAGTTCGGCACTCTCAAGGCCGAGCTCAGCGTATGGGGTCCCTTTCTGACGGATAGCTTCTCGCACGCTCAGGCCTGCAGCGCCGATCAGTTCAATCAGTCGGCTGCGGCTAGGCGGTGTTTCGAGGTAGAGGATCACTTCCGGTTCTATGCCAGCAAGACGAATCATCGCCAGCGTGTTGCGCGATGTTCCGCAATCGGGATTGTGATAGATGACGGCCTTCATGCACTTTCCTCTTCATTCAATGCCTCAACCGCGCCGGCAGCGGCGGCCAGTGCCGCGGCTTCCACCGCACCCTTGCGTTCGCTGTAGCGATCAACAAGGTAGTCGCTTCGTCCGCGAACGAGCAGCGTGAACTTGATCAGCTCTTCCATGACATCCACAACTCGATCGTAGTAAGGAGAGGGCTTCATGCGGCCGTTCTCATCGAACTCTTGCCATGCCTTGGGAACCGATGACTGGTTCGGAATGGCCACCATGCGCATCCAGCGGCCCAAGACGCGCAGGCTATTGACCACGTTGAATGACTGAGAGCCGCCGCACACCTGCATTACCGCCAAGGTTCTTCCTTGTGTCGGCCGCACGCTCCCCTCTTCCAGCGGCAGCCAGTCAATCTGATTCTTGAACACGGCGGTCAACGTACCGTGGCGCTCGGGGCTGACCCATACCTGGCCCTCGGACCACAACGATGCCTCACGGAGCTCCTGAACCTTCGGATGACTCGATGGCACGGAATCAAGCATCGGCAGCTCGTGGGGATCAAATAGGCGTGTTTCCGCGCCTAGGTGCTCCAGAAGGCGCTGGGCTTCCAGCGCCAACTTGCGGCTGAACGACTGCGGTCGGAGCGAGCCATACAAGATGAGGATTCGGGGGCGATGGCTAGCTACGCTTGAGTCGTTAAGGGATGCGGCGGTAGGGGCGGTCAATGCCCCCGGAGTCACATTGGGAAGATTGCTCATGGGGTTGTCCTGCGATGTTTATTCCATTATTCTAGAAGCATGGAACATAAAAACGCAACCCAGGCCTTGGCCGCACTTGGCCACTCGACCCGCCTATCCATCTTCCGTTTGCTGGTGCAAGCGGGCGGAGGGGGGAAGCTCGCTGGCGACATCGCGCAGGCGCTTTCATTGCCAGGCGCCACTCTTTCCTTCCATCTGAAGGAGTTGATGGCAGCTGGGCTGATCAACTCAGAACAACGGGGTAGGAGCGTTTGTTACCGAGCTGAGTTTCAGGCGATGAATTCTCTGATTGGCTATCTCACAGAAAACTGTTGCGCCGGCGAGCAATCGTGTGAGCGTCCCGACGGCTGCTAACTTCTCAATCGCATAGGTCGAACATATGACTCGTCGTGTCTTGTTTTTGTGCACTGGCAACTCCGCGCGTAGCGTGCTTGCCGAATCGACTTTGAGAAAGTGGGGCGAAGGTCGCTACGAATCCTTCAGTGCTGGGAGCCAGCCCGCAGGGCGAGTGAATCCCTTCGCGATTGCCCAACTGGAGCGCGAGGGATTCCCCACTGATGGTCTTCGAAGCAAGTCATGGGATGAGTTCGCACAGGACGACTCTTCGCTCATGGATCTCATTGTGACCGTGTGTGATAGCGCGGCTGCGGAATCGTGTCCTGTGGTCTTTGGGGATTTCGTGCGCGTGCATTGGGGGCTGTTCGACCCGGCAGGTGTTGAGGGTTCGGATGAGCAGAAGGCCGAGGCGTTCGATCGTGCGCATCAAATCATCAAGGCACGCTTGAAGGCTTTTCTTGAGATTCCCGACAGTGCTTGGGGCGATCGTCAATCGCTTAAAGCCGAGCTCGAACCGATCGCGCAGATCGATTGACTGAAATTTCGGAAGATATAGATGACCACTGAAAATTCTCGCCTGTCCTTTCTAGACAGGTATCTGACGCTGTGGATCTTCGCGGCGATGGCTCTCGGAGTTGGTATGGGCGCCATGTTCGATGGACTGCCAACAGCGCTCAACAGTCTGTCGATTGGATCAACGAACGTTCCGATCGCGATCGGCCTGATCCTCATGATGTATCCGCCACTGGCCAAGGTGAAGTATGAAGAGCTGCCGAAGGTCTTCTCGGATAAGCGTGTACTTCTCCTTTCGTTGCTACAGAACTGGGTTGTCGGACCATTCCTGATGTTTGGTCTGGCGGTGTTGTTCCTGCGCGACTACCCCGAGTACATGACCGGTCTGATACTGATTGGCTTGGCGCGTTGCATTGCGATGGTGCTCGTTTGGAATCAGTTGGCGCGCGGTGACGGCCAATACGTGGCGGGACTGGTGGCCTTCAACTCGATCTTCCAGATTGCATTGTTCAGCGTCTACGCCTGGTTCTTCCTCTCATGGCTGCCGCAGCTGTTTGGCCTACAGGGCAGCGTTATCGATGTCAGCTTCTGGACCATTGCCGAGGCGGTACTTATCTACCTGGGCATTCCATTCCTGGCTGGCTTTCTCACGAGTCGCTGGCTAAAGGCGCGAAAGGGTGTTCGCTGGTACGAAGAGAAGTTCTTGCCGGCAATCAGCCCGATCACGTTGGCTGCCCTGCTGTTCACCATCGTTGCCATGTTCAGCCTCAAGGGCGGCGACGTATTGCGAATCCCGATGGATGCACTGCGCATTGCGGTGCCTTTGACCCTCTATTTCATCATCCAGTTTGTCCTTAGCTTCTTCATGGGACGGTTGATTGCCAAGGATTACCCCCGCACCACGGCTATCGCATTCACTGCTGCAGGCAACAACTTCGAGCTGGCAATCGCCGTGGCTATTGCAGCGTTCGGCCTGGCGTCGCCAGTTGCGTTCGCGGCGGTGATCGGTCCGCTGGTCGAGGTGCCGGTTCTTGTACTCCTTGTCCATGTTGCGTTGCGCCTTGGGAAGCGTTACTTCCCCGCCGATTTCCGGAGTGCCTAAGTCATGAAGTCTCGTCATATCCCGGTTGTAATTCTTGGCTCTGGCCCGGCAGGCTGGACTGCCGCGGTCTATGCAGCTCGCGCCAACCTCAAGCCGGTGGTCATCACCGGCCTGCAGCAGGGTGGCCAGCTCATGACTACCACCGAGGTGGACAACTGGCCGGGCGATGCGCACGGCCTGATGGGCCCGGACCTGATGGCGCGCATGCAGGCCCATGCCGAGCGCTTCGATACCGAAGTGGTGTTCGACCACATCCACGCCGCCGACCTCTCCAAGCGCCCGTTCAAACTCAGGGGTGATAGCGCCGAGTACACCTGCGATGCCCTGATCATCGCCACTGGCGCGACCGCCAAGTACCTGGGTATTCCTTCCGAGGAGGCATTCAAGGGCCGCGGCGTCTCGGCCTGCGCCACCTGCGATGGCTTCTTCTACAAGGACCAGGACGTGGTCGTAGTCGGCGGCGGAAACACCGCCGTGGAAGAAGCGCTTTACCTGTCCAACATCGCCCGCAAGGTCTACTTGGTCCACCGCCGCGACACCTTGAAGGCGGAGAAGATCATGCAAGACAAGCTTTTCGCCAAGGTGGCCGCTGGCAAGATCGAGACCGTCTGGCACCACCAGGTCGACGAAGTGCTGGGCAATGAGATGGGCGTGACCGGCGTACGCGTGAAGTCCACCCAGGATGGCAGCACCCGCGACATCGACGCTCACGGCTTCTTCGTGGCCATCGGCCACCAGCCCAACACCGACCTGTTCAAGGGTCAGCTGGCGATGAACAACGGCTACCTGGAAATCCACTCGGGCCTGGGCGGTAACGCCACCCAGACGTCCGTGGATGGCGTGTTCGCCGCCGGCGACGTCGCCGACCAGCACTATCGTCAGGCCATCACCTCTGCCGGCTTCGGTTGCATGGCTGCATTGGATGCTGAAAGGTACATGGACGCATTGCGCATTGCCGAAGGCGACTTGAGCGCAGTGGCGGCAGCGTAACGCTGCGTCAAGGTTCTAGGAGGCACAGCATGCAGGATGTTGATGTGGTGGTAATCGGAGGGGGGCAGGCGGGACTATCCGCCGGATACTTCCTTCGCCGATCTGGAATGTCCTTCGAAATTCTGGATGCTGAGGCAGAGTCCGGAGGCGCCTGGCAGCATGCCTGGGAGTCGCTGCACCTGTTCTCGCCCGCAAGCTGGAGCTCCATTCCGGGCTGGCCGATGCCCGCGAGCAAGCAAACCTACCCGATGCGCTCAGAAGTGCTGAACTATCTGCGAGAGTATGAGCGCAGATATGAACTTCCTGTTGTCCGGCCAGTTCGTGTGACTCGTATAGCCCGATCAGGCGAGAAGCTCGCCGTTGAAGCGAGTGACGGACGTGTTTGGCTAGCCAAGGCTGTTATCAATGCAACCGGGACTTGGAGTCAGCCGTATCTCCCCTTCTATGAAGGAGTCGACAAGTTTGATGGGCTTCAGGTCCACTCAGCGAACTACGTCAACGCACAGCCATACGTTGGGAAGCGAGTCGCGATAGTAGGCGGCGGAAACTCCGGCGCACAGATTCTGGCCGAAGTTTCCACGGTTGCAGACACAACCTGGATTACGCAGCGAGAACCAGAGTTCTTGCCGGACGAAGTGGATGGTCGCGTTCTCTTTGAAAGAGCCACGGAAAAATGGCGGGCCCAGCAGGAAGGGCGGGAGCCAAATGTGCCGGAAGGCGGCTTCGGAGATATTGTCATGATCCCTTCGGTGAGAGATGCGAGAACACGCGGTGTACTGGGTTCGATACGGCCCCCGACACGCTTCACCGAAGCGGGCATGCAATGGGACGACGGTACCGTCCGCGAATTCGACGCTGTGATCTGGTGCACGGGGTTTCGAGCAGCTCTTGCTCATCTGAGCGAACTAGGAGTGGTCGACGATCAGGGACTCATTGATGTTGACGAGTCCAGAGTTAGATCACGCCTTGTTCCTTCTATCTGGCTGCTCGGCTATGGCGACTGGAACGGGGCTGCATCCGCAACCCTCGTAGGGGTGACACGGTATGCGCGAGAGGTAGTGAGCCAAGTTAGCTCGTACGTCGCTGAGGCCTCCCCCGCATAGAGGGAGGCTCACCAGCGTCGGTTTCAACGCCGCGGCTATACGGGATTGGCGAGCCTACGTGCCGCAGCGTGTAAGGCCATGCGATCGAGTGCCTCTGGCTTCAATGCCAACAGAAGCGCGATACGGTGCTGTAGTTCGCGCAGGGCATTCTGAAACGCCCGATGCATTTGCTCGTCATTGCCTTGGACCAGAGCAGGATCCTCCACTCCCCAATGTGCCGTGGCCGGATGACCAGGCCATGCCGGACATGCTTCGCCTGCTGCTCGATCACAGACCGTGACGATGAGGTCCATATGAGGCGCAGTTGGTGCTGAAAACGCTTCCCAAGGCTTGCTATTGGCCCCAGAGGCGTCGATTCCGACTTCGGAAAGCACCCGCAGGGCCATCGGATGCACCTCGCCTTTGGGATGGCTCCCAGCGCTGTAGCCGGACAGCCTCCTTCCACCCAGGTGGTTCACCAGCGCCTCGGCGAGGATGCTGCGAGCAGAGTTACCAGTGCAGAGGAACAGGACGTTCAACTGGGACATATGAATTAACTACGTTTCCGGAATAGTGGAAGTATTGTCCGGGGGTGTTGCAGTTTGATGACGGTAGAAGTGCAGGCTGTTGAGTAGAACTAGACATCTGCGCTCCCAATTGCTCTTCCGTTCGACAACGCGCTCGGATGCTTTGCCCTTTCCGCGAACCAATGCGGTGATTTCCCGATTATTGGTCTTCTGTGCCTGTCGTACTTTGCTCGGAGCAGCACGGGATGAGACCGTCCCTGAATGACGGCGCAGATCGCTGAAGACCTCCGACGACCAATCTGCGCCCGTGCCACGTGGCACTGAATCGGGAAGTGCCATGCAGAATTGGAGTGAGAGGTGCCCAGTCCTGCGGGTGCCCTCTACGCAGCTGCTTCATTCCAGTGCCACGTGGCACTGAGTTCCAAGAGCGCTTCTGACACTCGCGCGATTATCCGAGGGCCTGTCGGGGGGCAAGGCCAAGGGCAAGGCCAAGGCCCAGGCCTTGGACTCCAGTGCCACGTGGCACTGGAGTCCAAGAGCGTCCGACACCTGCACGATCATCCGAGGGTCTGTCCGGTCAGTAGGGCGCGGGCCTTGGACTTCAGTGCCACGTGGCACTGGGCCTGAGCGGCTCGTCAGCGGCTCGTCTCTTTCTGGCATGACCGCCGTCAAACAACCACCAGCAACCCATACCGGCCTGCGCCACTCGGAACAGGATCAATGTGACGAGTTCCAATCAGAAAGTTCGATAGCCATAGGGCGCCATGAACTAAATAGCTCTCAAGCCAAGTAACTATGCGCGGATCGCCCATCAATACGTAGCCACACTCGCGCGAAGCATCTTGTCTAGAACAACGGCAGATGAAGAATCCTGCGATAGATCGAGTCGCTTGAGTACAAGGTCGCGGCGGCATGAGAAAAGCGCACACGCCGGAGCCTCGAGTACTAGGCTTGAAAATAGTGCCGGCGTCAGTCTTGGGTAGCTAGTCAGAAACAACTCGCAACATGCATAACCCATGACTTGGCGCAGGCATATCTTCCAAACATAAGACTTCGAAATCTTGTTGAAGGGCAAGGCGTTCGTCCGTGCCAATGAGCTTCCGTATCGGAATTTCTGGAAGGTTCTCGGAGTATCAACGTCTTGATTGCTGTTGTCCTAGGGAGAACGGCCCTGACCTTTCAGCGTTGGTACTGGTCGATTCGGTGGTCGCAGTCCACCGCTGTTCATTCAGTGCGATCTTCTCTGCTTATCATCTCCAGCTAAACGGACGTCGAAGCGGAGACACATTCTTGGGCGAGCGAGCTCTGGATGTTGACGCCGTCGAGGACGCGCTTTCGCTGCTGCTTTAGCGCGGCCAGCGTTGACTGATCTGATGGCTATGTGCCGCTTCGAGTCCACGCATGCAGATGTGGTTGCAGATCCAGAGGAAGCGAAGCGGCGAACTCGTCGTCAATCGGAAAGTGGGGCATATACCGATCTACTAGCGAGAGTACCGACATGCCCAGCTCGCGATCCCATTCCCTCTTGTGCGCATCATGTTTGGGGTCATGGGAAAGCCAGAGCCTATGCATGGCGAACCAGCGAGGATCTGGTGCGACGATGCGTGCGGGGAGGCCATCCAGCCCGCAGGCGATGCGACTGATCCAGTTCCCCGGCAATAGCCAGCCGTGTTCCGGAAGAGGCAATGGCCTCAGCCTCTCCCGGGCAGTGATCGGTACTAGGGATTCGGCCACTAGCAGCTCAACTTGGTTGCCTACGGAGTTGGCCGCCTGGAAGTTCTTCTTCGAGTTGATGGCGAAAGTGCTGTCGATTTGTTTGAGAACCCCAAGCACTGACGAGGCTTCCAATGGAAGAGGATCGGTGGTGGCATCGCGAACCCAGCCCAGAACAACGCTCTTCTTCGCTGTCAGCCGGCTGTCCATCAAATGGCCGGCCTCCAGCGCGTAGGCACACAAGGCGTAACTGTCGACAACGATGACCGTGCTCCCCAGCAGTTGGGAGACATCCAGCTCGCGCAGTATTGCTGCGCCGTAGGAGGCTATACAAGGCAAGCGCAGAGCGCGGTAGACCCTCCCATCCTTCTTGAGCGTCCGCCAAGTACGTTCCACGGTGGAGCGGGCAATCTGATATTCCTCCATCAAGGTCTCAGTTGCTTCACTTCGGGGGCCGAGTGAGATGCCGCTCGTGTTGCGTCCCACTACGTGCTGCTGCGCCTGCCTTACGAAGTGGCACCGCTGTTCCGCGACTGGTTGCAGGCACATTATCCACAGCGCGCCGAGCACGTGATGAGCACCATCAACCAGCTGCGCGGCGGCAAGGATTACGACAGCCAGTTCGGCAAGCGCATGCGTGGCGAAGGTGCGTACGCGGACCTGCTGTCCAACCGTTTCAGGCTGGCCAGCAAGCGCTTGGAGTTCAACGCATCTCGCCAGCAATGGCCCTGGTTGGATTGCAGCAAGTTCGTCGCGCCATTGCCGCCAAAGAAACCTTCAGCGCAGGGTGAGTTGTTCTAGGGCTCAACCACACCGGAATGGATAACAGCCGAGTCACAACCGCACATGGCAACATTCCCCTTCATTGTCGCTACGCAAACCGAGAGAAGTCATGCTGCCCCGGTATCGCAAGCCCAGCCTGAAAACCCTGCTTGGGCTGACGGCTGCAAAGAAGCGGATCAAGGGTGACCTTGGCATCTACAAGGTCACCAGAATCTTCAACGCACCAAAGAATGCGAAGCGTCGTGCCAAGCGGGCGGTGGGCTGGGAGTCGGAAGGAGCCAGGTTGTTGCGCTTCATTCGTCGCCTGTTCAAATAGCGCGGAGAAGAAAGATGACGGCGGTTGAAGATTTTTTCGCACGCTACGAAGAAGGTGCCAACACCTTCGATCCGGACCTGATGTGCTCGCTCTACACCGACGCGTTCATGGCCGGTGATCCGAACGGTGTTTCATGCGGGCGCAACGACCAGGCGCTGCGGGAGGCCTTCGTGCAGCGCAAGGCATTCTTCGCGCAACTCGGATTCAGGCAGGCCAAGGTGCTGGGCATCGATGCGACGACGCTGGATGCCCACTACACGATGGCCAAGGTGCATTGGCTGATGGTGTTCGAGAAGCAGGCCGGCCATCGGCAGGAGTTCCGGTTCTTCATCACCTACGTGCTGTATGACGACGGCAGCGGGCCGAAGGCCGCGTTCTGGATATCGCACGAGGACGAACAGCGGGTGATGCGCGAGGCCGGGTTGATTCCGTAGGTTGGGATGTTGCGCGCGGTGCATGTAGGAGCGGCTTCAGCCGCGAAGCTGACAAGGGCTCCGTTCGCACAAGATCTGCAATTGCAGATGCGCCCTTGGCGGTTGCATCCGTGGCTTCGCGGCTGACGCCGCTCCTACGTGATTGCGCGGGCGCGATGATCTTCCGGCCGGGATTTCACCCCGGCCTACGTTTGCCCATACAAGCGCTGCGCCGACTGGAACAGAACCCAGCTTGTGGCAATGAACTTGTCTCCAGCCTGCGGGCGATTGCCGCGATGGGTGTGGGTGAACGCAGTCGGTGCGATCAGCAGGCTGCCGGTGCGTGGCGCCACCTTGCGCTGCTGGAACAGGAATTCGGTTTCGCCTTCGTCGAAGTCGTCGTTGAGGTACAGCGTCCACAGCAGATGGCGGTGCAGGGTTTCGCCACCGGGATCACGCGGGAACAGTTCGCAGTGCCAGTAGGGATAACCGCCCTCGCCTGCTGCATACCACTGCAGGTTGATCGCACCCGGGCGTAGGCAGGTACGCGCCAGTTCGACCAATGCGGCGTCGTCCATCGCGGGGAAATCGTCTGCGGCCAGTCGGCGCGGTTGGCCGTCGCTGCCTTCCACCTGCAGCATCAGCGGCGAAATCAGAACCTGTGGATAACGCCGTAGATAACGCAGCAGTCCGGAGAAAACCGCCTGTTGCAGACGTTGTTCGACCTCAAGCCATTGCGCATTGCCGCTGATGCGCAGATCGCGGCTGCGCTTGAGTTCCGGATGTATGCCGCCGCCGACCTGCCCTGGTTGCAGCTGGGTGCTCTGCTGCATGCGCTGCACGATGGCCGCGCAGTCTTCGCTGGACAGTGCCGCGTCGTAGACCTCGATGAAATCCACTGCACTCATTGGGCGACACGCGAGGAGTGCGAGGCCACCATCTGCCAGTGTCCGTCGCGTTGTACCCACACGCGGGTGAAGCGGAAGCGGCCTTCCCAGGGTTTGCCGTCGCTGACCGCCGCCTGCACGCTGGTGCCGGTGATCACTGCGGTGTCGCCATAACGGCGGATCTGTACGTCTTCGTTGTCGATGCGGGTGTTGCGGCGCTGGCGCGTGGCCAGCTCCTGCAGGTAGTCGGCCTTGTGTTGGATGCGGCCGTCGGAATGGGTGAGCAGCCAGTCGTCGGCGAGCAACGGTGCCAGTGCGCGGGCATCGCCGTGCAGGCGCAGGCGGTTCCAGTCGGTGTCGGCCTGTTCCAGCGCGGTCGGCGTTTGGGCGCAGGCCAGCAGGGGTGCAAGCAGGAGCAGCAGCGTTGTCAGGGCGCGCATCGGCGGGTTCTCCGGGGACCTGCCGCCGATGGTGGCGTGAACCGATGGGCTTGTGTAGTGCCGAGCGGTGCTCGGCGGGCGTTACCGGGAAAGCCTCAGCGCAGCGTGGCTGCGCTCTACCCGGTCAGGGGAAGTAGATTCCGGTAGTGCCGAGCCATGCTCGGCAGGGGGTGCTATCGGGAAAGCTCCAGCGCAGCATCGCTGCGCTCTACCGGGTCATCAGAAACCGCGTTCCGTGGATCAGGCCTTCGCGTCGAAGTCGGTGTGGTAACGGGTGGCTTCGGCCACTTCGTTCTTCGAACCGAGGAACACCGGCACGCGCTGATGCAGCTGGTCCGGTGCGATGTCGAGGATGCGTGTGCGGCCGTTGGTGGCCGCGCCGCCCGCCTGCTCGACCAGCATCGACATCGGGTTGGCTTCGTACATCAGGCGCAGCTTGCCGGCCTTGGACGGATCCTTCTTGTCCCACGGATAGATGAAGATGCCGCCGCGGGTCAGGATGCGATGCACGTCGGCCACCATCGAGGCGATCCAGCGCATGTTGAAATTCTTGCCACGCACGCCTTCCTTGCCAGCCAGCAGGTCGGTCACATAGCCCTGCATCGGCGCTTCCCAATGGCGCTGGTTGGACATGTTGATGGCGAACTCCTGGGTGTCGGCCGGCACCTGCATGCCGCGCTGGGTCAGCACGAACTCGCCGGTTTCACGGTCCAGGGTGAAGGCGTGGGTGCCGTGGCCCACGGTCAGCACCAGCATCGTGCTGGGCCCGTAGATGCAGTAACCGGCCGCAACCTGCTGGGTGCCTGCCTGCAGGAAGTGTTCGTCCCCAGGCTTATCCACACCCTTGGGTGCACGCAGCACCGAGAAGATGGTGCCCACCGAGACGTTGACGTCGATGTTGGAGCTGCCGTCCAGCGGATCGAACAGCAGCAGGAAATCACCCTGTGGATATTCCGACGGCACCAGCTGGCTGTGGTCCATTTCCTCCGAGGCGCAGGCGGCCAGGTGGCCACCCCAGGCGTTGGCTTCGAGCAGGATCTCGTTGGAGATCACGTCCAGCTTCTTCTGTGCCTCGCCCTGCACGTTGCCGGTGCCGGCATCGCCCAGTACGCCGCCCAGGGCGCCCTTGCTCACTGCGATCGAAATGCTGGTGCAGGCGCGTGCCACCACCGCCACCAACTGGCGCAGGTCGGCGTTGATGCGCTTGGCGTGCTGTTCTTCGATCAGGAACCGGGTCAGCGACGTACGGGACATGGACAAGGACTACCTTCAGACAAAAGGGCCGCTATTGTCGCGGGTTGGATGGGGATTTACGAGTTGGTGGTCATTTCCTGTCCTGTTGCGGACAGCGCGTGGCGTGTCCGGCCCATCGCCAACGGCATCTGATCCGGTCAGACTTGCCGGCCGATCGTGTTGGTCAAGGATGCTGGGAATGAAGGGAATTCTGTTGGGGTGCAAGGCGCGTCTGGCCGGTGCGCTGGCGGCGACGCTGCTGGGGTTGTGCCCGGCCGTGGCAATGGCCGCACCGTCCTTGTTCGAGGGGCTGGAATGGGGGGCCGATGAAGCGCGGATCCGCCAGGTACTGGGCGAGCGGGTCGGGAACCTGCCCTGCACCGACGAGCAGCGCCAGGCACAGGCCGCCAGTGGCAAGGGCCGGGCCTGCGACAGTCCCTACCTTGAGGACTACACCATCGACGGCATCACCTTCCTGGCGGTCTTCAACATGGGCGGCGATGCAGGCACGTTGAACGGCATCTACCTGGACCGCGCCGCCACCGTCACCAATGCGCAGATCCGCAAGGGCGAAGGTGCCGAGTTCCGCTACAACCGGGTCAAGCGCGTGCTCACCGACCGCCATGGCCCGCCGGCCGATCTGAACGAGACCACGCGCCGGCCCAAGGACACGCCGGTGGTGCTGCACGCGAAGTGGATCGTCCAGGACACCGTGGTCAGCATGACCAACACCATCATTCCCGATCCGCGCGGGCAGATGTACTACCTGGGCCTGGTCTACAAGCCGCTGGCCGAAGCGATGAAGCCTGTGGATATGCCATAAGCGAGGGTGGACACCCGTCTGGTTTTATCCACAGGCGGTTGTGGGTAAGTTCCGGTGTGCGTTTACGTGTGGATAAGTCCGCAGGCTGAAAGCGCTACCCCTCCCCAACCCTCCCCTTGGCTGCGCCAAAGGGAGGTGGCGGTTTGTACAGACCGGCAGGTTGGGCAGCGTTCGGCTTTTTTGTTCTTCCCGCTCTTTCGCATGGCAATGGGGCGAGCCGGGAGGGGCTTTTCGAGTGATCCAGGCGTTATCCACAGGACGGACATCGAAACCCGTTGATTCCCTGTGGATAACCTGTGCTCTGTGGATAACCGGATCGAACCTCCTCCCCGGCCAGCCACAAAAAAGCCCGGGTTTCCCCGGGCTTTTCCGTTCAAGGCGTCAAACGATCAGCCGCGGCTGACGTCGTAGACGGCCTTTGCCACGTAGTCCAGGTTCTTCTGGCTCAGCGCGGCCACGCAGATGCGGCCGGTGCCGACGGCGTAGATGCCGTAGTCGTCACGCAGCTTGTCCACCTGTGCCTTGCTCAGGCCCGAGTACGAGAACATGCCGGCCTGCTGCTGGATGAAGCCGAATTCCGGCGCGCCCAGGGCGGCCAGCTTCTGCACCATGCCAGCGCGCAGGGCGTGGATGCGCTCGCGCATCTCGGTCAGTTCGGCGTCCCACATGCCACGCAGCTCGGCGCTGCCCAGCACACCGGCCACCAGCGCGGCACCGTGGGTGGACGGGCTGGAGTAGATGGTGCGGATGATGCGCTTGACCTGCGACTGCACGGCCTTGGTAGAGGCCGCATCCGGGCCCACCACCGACAACGCACCGACGCGCTCGCCGTACAGCGAGAACGACTTGGAGTACGAATTGGCGACGATGAAGCTGTCGATGCCGGCCTCGGCGATGATGCGCACGGCCTGGCCGTCCGGCTCGATGCCCTTGTCGAAGCCCTGGTAGGCCATGTCGATGAAGGGGAACAGCTGGCGGTCCTTCAGCAGCGCGGCAACCTGCTTCCACTGCTCGGTGCTCAGATCGGCGCCGGTCGGGTTGTGGCAGCAGGCGTGCAGCAGCACCACGGTGCCCGGCTGCAGCTTCTGCAGGTCGGCGACCATGCCGGCGAAATCCAGGCCGTGGGTGGTGTTGTCGAAATAGGTGTAATCGACCACGTCAAAACCGGCGGCACCGAACACGGCGCGGTGGTTTTCCCAGCTCGGGTTGCTGATGGCCACGGTGGCGTGCGGCAGCAGCGTACGCAGCAGGTCCGCGCCGACGCGCAGCGCACCGCTGCCGCCGATGGTCTGCGAGGTGGCCACGCGGCCAGCGGCAAGCAGATCCGAGCCTTCGCCGAACACCAGCTTCTGCGTGGCCAGGTTGTAGGCCGGCAGGCCGTCGATGGGCAGGTAACCACGCGGTTTGCCTTCGGCGACCAGCTGCTGTTCGTACTGTTTGACGGCACGGAGCAGCGGAATGCGGCCGTTTTCGTCGTAGTAGATGCCGACGCCAAGGTTGACCTTGGTCGGGCGGCTGTCAGCGTTGTATGCCTCGGTCAGACCCAGAATCGGGTCGCCAGGAACCTGTTCCACGTTTGCAAAGAAGGACACGGCGGTACTCGTATCAGGTGGCGGGAGTGGGGGATGTCCGGCGTGGCCGCAAAGCGGCGGCCAGAACCGCGTCATCCTAACAGGGCTGGGCCTGCATGGCCGCAGGGGTTTCAGCTGGAACTTCGCTGTGTGAACGGATGCGGCGATCACCTTGCATCGGTGAAAATGCAGCGATGACCGCATGCAACCGATTACTGCCCGTCTGCGGGCTGCTGCTGGCACTGCCGGCCCTGGCACGCGATGAACTGCCGGCCACCCTGGATACCGTGCAGGTACAGGCCGTCAAGGTGCACGCAGTGGACGATTTCGACCTGCCTGCCTCGGTCACCACGGTCGGGACCGAGGGAAATGGCCGGGGCGCCCTGGTTTCCGAGGCACTGGGCGGGGTTCCGGGGCTGCTGGCGCGGGAGCGGCAGAATTTCGCGCAGGACACGCAGCTGTCGATACGCGGGTTTGGCGCGCGTTCCACCTTCGGCGTGCGTGGCGTGCGCCTGCTGGTGGACGGGGTTCCGGCGACGATGCCTGATGGGCAGGGCCAGCTGTCGCATTTCAACCTGCTCGGTGCCGAGCGCATCGAGGTGCTGCGCGGGCCATTCTCGGCGCTGCACGGCAATTCCTCCGGCGGTGTGCTGCAACTGTGGAGCGCCGATGGCCAGCCCGGCGATCCGTGGCGCCTGCGCAGCAGCTACGGCAGCAACGCCACCAGCAGCACCGGCGTGCAGCTCAAGGGCCAGGCCGCGGCGATGCACTACAACGTGGCCGCCAACCATTTCCGCACCGATGGCTGGCGCGAACACAGCGCGGCACGGCGTGAATCGCTCAATGCACGCCTGGGCTTCGAGCTGGCACCGGGACAACGCTTGGAACTGCTGCTCAATGCCTTCGACGCACCGCATGCGCAGGACCCGCTGGGCCTGAACCGCGCGCAGGTACGTGAAGACCCACGCCAGGCCACCGCCGTGGCGACCCAGTACAACACCCGCAAATCGGTGCGCCAGAACCAGGCTGGCATGGTCTACACGCACGAGCGCGAACAGCAGACCTGGCGTTTGATGGGTTACGCCGGGCAGCGCAGCGTGGAGCAGTTCCTGGCGATCCCACCGGGCCCGCAGAACAGTCCGCTGCATTCCGGTGGCGTGATCGACCTGGACAGCAACTACGGCGGCCTGGACGCGCGCTGGGCATGGCATGGCCGCCTGGCCGGCCAGCCGCTGGAACTGGTGATCGGCGCCAACGCCGACCGCCAGCGGCAGCACCGCACCGGCTACGAGAACTTCATCGGCGACACGCTTGGCATCAAGGGGCGGCTGCGGCGTGACCAGCGCGACCAGGTGCAGAACGTGGACCAGTTCGCGCAGGCATGGTGGCAGTTCAGCACGCGCTGGTCGGCGCTGGTGGGTGCGCGGCACAGTGAGGTGCGGTTCCGTTCGGAAGATCACTACGTGACGGCCGGCAACCCCGATGACAGTGGTCGTCGCGCGTACGCCGACACCACGCCGGTCGGCGGGCTGGTGTTCCGCGCCAACGACAACCTGCGCCTGTACGTCTCGGCCGGGCGCGGTTTTGAAACACCTACCTTCAACGAGCTGGGCTACCGCGCCGACGGCGGTGCCGGTCTGGCGCTGGACCTGGCACCGGCCATCAGCCGCAACTACGAACTGGGTGGCAAATGGCGCGCGCAGAATGGCGCGCGGCTGGAACTGGCGCTGTTCCGTGCCGACACCGACGACGAGCTGGCGGTGGCCACCAACAGCGGCGGCCGCAGCAGTTACCGCAACATTGGCGCCACCCGCCGCCAGGGCGTGGAACTGGGTTGGTGGCAGCCCATCGGGCAGAGCCAGCAGTTGCAGCTGGCCTGGACCTGGTTGCAGGCGACGGTGCGTGAGGGCTATCTGACTTGCACCGGCCTGCCCTCGCCCTGCACGCAGCCGCGCAATCCGGTGGCCGCTGGCACCGATCTGCCTGGCGTACCCCGCCAGCAGCTGTTCGCGCGCTGGCAGTGGCAGCCTGGCCCGTGGCAATGGGCCGCGGAAGTGGTGGCCGCCAGCGATATCGGCGTGAACGACCTGGGCAATGCGCGGGCGCCCGGCTACGGCCTGCTGAATCTGGAGGCGGCGCGCGAGTGGCCAACCGCACACGGACCGCTGCGGCTGTTCGCGCGGGTGGACAACGTGCTGGACCAGCGCTACATCGGCTCGGTGATCGTCAACGACGGCAACCAGCGCTACTACGAGCCGGGGCCGGACCGGGGCTACACGGTGGGCGTGCAGTGGCTTTGGGATCGGGGTGGGTGATCTGGGATTGCGGCGGCTAGCGACCCTGAGAAGCGACCCCTCCCCAACCCTCCCCTTGGCTTCGCCAAAGGGAGGGGGCAGAAGCGGCTTTCGCAGCGCTCTGACAGTCCACGCAGAACCGCCCCCTCCCTTTCGCATGGCGAAGGGGAGGGTTGGGGAGGGGTGCTTTCAGCGATGCAGCGCCAGCGCAATCAGCACCCACCGCCCTTCCCTTCTTCCTCACGCCGGCTCACTCACTTTTGTCTAACGGCCGTATCACAGGCCGCTGACAGAACCAGGCGTATCTGTGGCAACCCCGCAGGAGGGTCGCGCCATGTACCGCCCGGACCGTATCGAACACCGCCCCGCGCCGACGTTGTTCAGCGTCGATCCCAAGGTGATACGGCGTGGCCGGCTCGAACGCAGCCGGCATGCCGCCGATGAGGTGGCGCAGGATTTCGTGCAGTACAGCCTGGACGATTACGCCCGACGACGGCGCGGTACCCTGCGCTGGCGCGACCTGCAACCGGCCTATGCCTTCGCCCTGGCCAGCCATGCCGCCGACTGGCCACGCGGCAATGCCGATACCGAAGCCGAACTGGCCGAGCATTGGGAACAGACACGCGGCGAATCGCGGTTGCGTTGGGAACAGGTGCGCGGGGTGATCGAGGATGCGTGGCTGGCACTGGATCGCATGCCGGCGGCGGCAGTACATGTGCGGTAGCGCGCGGTGTGCTTGGGGGAAGTGAGGCGGGAAGACAGCAACTGCACCCCTCCCCAACCCTCCCCTTCGCGATGCGAAAGGGAGGGGGCGGTTCTGCGTGGACTGTCAGGTTGCTGCGAAAGCTGCTTCCGCTCCCTCTCTCTGCCATAGGCAAGGGGAGGGTTGGGGAGGGATAAGCAGTCCAGCCATTCGCCCGCACCAACAGGCCACACCTCACATCAGGCGTTGAAGTCCAACACCACGCGTCCTTCGATCGCACCAGCATGCATGCGCTTGAACACGTCGTTGATGTTCTCCAGCTTGTCGGTGCTGACCGTTGCGGCCACCTTGCCTTCGGCGGCGAACTGCAGCGATTCCTGCAGATCCAGGCGGGTGCCGACGATGGAGCCACGCACGGTGATGCCGTTGAGCACCATGCCGAAGATATCCAGCGGGAACTCACCCGGCGGCAGACCATTGAGCGACACCGTGCCGCCACGACGCACCATGCCCAGCGCCTGCTCGAAGGCCTTGGGCGAAACCGCCGTCACCAGCGCGCCATGCGCGCCGCCGATTTCCTTCTTCAGGAACGCCGCCGGGTCGGTGTTGCGGGCATTGACGGTGACGGTGGCACCCAGGCGCTCGGCCAGCTTCAGCTTGCTGTCGTCGATATCCACCGCCGCCACGTTCAGGCCCATCGCCTTGGCGTACTGCACGGCCATGTGGCCCAGGCCGCCGATGCCGGAAATCACCACCCAGTCACCCGGCTTGGTGTCGGTGACCTTCAGGCCCTTGTACACGGTGACGCCGGCGCACAGGATCGGCGCGATTTCGATAAAGCCCACTTCCTTGGGCAGAAGACCGACGTAGTTGGCATTGGCCAGCGCGTATTCGGCGAAACCACCGTTGACCGAATAACCGCTGTTCTGCTGCGCCTCGCACAGCGTTTCCCAGCCGCCCAGACAGTGTTCGCAGTAGCCGCAGGCCGAATACAGCCACGGAATGCCGACCCGGTCGCCTTCCTTGATGTGGGTGACACCCGCGCCTACCGCCACCACGTGGCCCACGCCTTCGTGGCCGGGAATGAACGGTGGGTTGGGTTTGACCGGCCAATCGCCGTCCACGGCGTGCAGGTCGGTGTGGCACACGCCACAGGCTTCGATCTTGACCAGGATGTCGCCGGCCAGCGGGCGCGGGACTTCCACTTCCTCGATCCGCAACGGTTTGCCGAACTCGCGAACGACTGCGGCCTTCATGGTTTTATTCATGCTTCCATCTCCATCGGTGATGCCTGACAGCACGGTGGCACCGGCACTTCGCCGGCGCCTTGATCGTCATCAATCCACTGCCCGTGGCGGGCAGCGGTTCAGAAGAAACCCAGTTTTTTCGGCGAGTAGCTGACCAGCAGGTTCTTGGTCTGCTGGTAGTGGTCGAGCATCATCTTGTGGTTCTCGCGGCCGATGCCCGACTGCTTGTAGCCGCCGAAGGCTGCATGCGCCGGATAGGCGTGATAGCAGTTGGTCCACACACGTCCGGCCTGTATCGCACGGCCCATGCGATACAGACGTGAAGCATCGCGGCTCCACAAGCCAGCGCCCAGCCCGTACAGCGTGTCGTTGGCGATCTGCAACGCTTCTTCCTCGGTCTTGAAGGTGGTCACCGACACCACCGGGCCGAAAATTTCTTCCTGGAACACGCGCATCTTGTTGTGGCCCTTGAATACGGTCGGCTTGACATAGAAGCCGCCTTCAAGATCACCGCCCAGATGGTTCTGCTCGCCGCCGATCAGCACCTGCGCACCTTCGGCCTTGCCGATATCGATGTAGGACAGGATCTTCTTCAGCTGTTCTTCCGATGCCTGCGCGCCGACCATGGTGTTGGGGTCCAGCGGGTTGCCCTGCTTGATCGCGGCGATGCGTGCCAGCACGCGCTCCATGAATTTTTCGTAGATTGATTCCTGCACCAGCGCACGCGACGGGCAGGTGCACACCTCGCCCTGGTTGAAGGCGAACATCACGAAACCTTCCACCGCCTTGTCGAGGAAATCATCGTCTTCGGCCATCACGTCGGCGAAGAAGATGTTGGGCGACTTGCCGCCCAGTTCCAGCGTCACCGGGATCAGGTTCTGGCTGGCGTACTGCATGATCAGCCGGCCGGTGCCGGTTTCACCGGTGAAGGCGATCTTGGCGATGCGCGGGCTGCTGGCCAGCGGCTTGCCCGCTTCCAGGCCGAAACCGTTGACGATGTTGAGCACGCCCGGCGGAAGCAGGTCGCCGATCACTTCCATCAGCACCAGGATCGACGCCGGGGTCTGTTCGGCCGGCTTGAGTACCACGCAGTTGCCGGCGGCCAGTGCCGGCGCCAGTTTCCATGCGGCCATCAGCAGCGGGAAGTTCCACGGGATGATCTGCCCGACCACGCCCAGCGGCTCGTGGAAGTGGTAGGCGACGGTGTCGTTGTCGATCTGCGACAGGCTGCCTTCCTGCGCACGCAGCGCACCGGCGAAGTAGCGGAAGTGGTCAACCATCAACGGCACGTCGGCGTTGAGCGTCTCGCGGATCGGCTTGCCGTTGTCCCAGGTTTCGGCGTGCGCGATCAGTACCAGGTTCTGCTCGATGCGCTCGGCGATGCGGTTGAGCAGGTTGGCGCGCTCGGTGGTGGAGGTCTTTCCCCAGGCATCCTTGGCGGCGTGTGCGGCATCGAGCGCCAGCTCGACGTCTTCGGCATTGGAGCGTGCCACCTGGGTGAACACCTTGCCGGTGACCGGGGTGACGTTGTCGAAGTATTGGCCACTACGCGGAGCCACCCACTGGCCGCCGATGTAGTTGCCGTAGCGCGGCTTGAACAGCGATTGCGGATCGGTGGCCTGCGGCTTGGTGGACAGGACTGCATTCATGAGGCATCTCCGGAAGCGTGGGTGGACCGCACGTGACGTGGCTACGCCGGGCGGTGGTCAGCACATGGCGCAAGGGCGATGCCAAGTTCGCGCTGCTGCGCTGCGCCATGCTGGAACGCCAGCGATGACGCGGTTGTTACCCACAACCTGCTGCAATGCGTCAGCCGGTCGCATTGCAGACACCGGACGGGTGTGCTGTTAATCGGGACAGTGGTTTGAACACTTGTCGCAATTTGCGACACAGGAGTTTTGTGATGACGCAGGCCTTGCAACATCGCGTGGGCAACGCCCGTCGTTCGTTCTTCGAGCGCGGCACCTCGTCCGTGGGCGGCGTGCCCGAAACCATCCTTCAGTCGTGGCGGCGCTGTCAGCGCAGCGGCCTGGCCGTGGACGCACAGCCCCAGCTCGAACCGCTGCCCGGGCAGAACCTGCGTGAGCTGCGTGAAAGCCATGAACGGCTGTGGCGGTTGGCCCGCGCCGAGACCGATGCACTGGCCGCGCATGCGGCCAGCACCGGCTCGATCGTGCTGCTCACCGACGAGGCCGGCTGGATCCTCAATGCCGAAGGCAGCACCGGCTTCCTCGACAAGGCCGGGCGCGTGGCGTTGATACCGGGCGTGTGCTGGAGCGAAGCGGCGGTTGGCACCAATGCCATCGGCACTGCCATCGTCGAAGGCCGGGCGATGGAAGTACGTGGCGGCGAACATTTCTTCGCCCCGCACGGCATCCTCAGCTGCTCGGCCACGCCCATCCACGATCCCTACGGGCTGGTGGCGGGCGTGCTCGACATCACCGGCCCGGCCAGCGTGCAGCAGATGCATGCGTTGGGGTTGGCACGCCTGGCCGCCAATCGCATCGAGCATCGCTTCTTCGAAGACGGCCTGCCCGAGTGCGAACTGTTGCGGCTGCACCACGACCCTGCCCTGCTCCACACCCCGGGCGAAGGCCTGCTCGGCTTCCGCAAGGGCCGGCTGGTCGCGGCCAACGGCGTCGGCCTGCGTCTGTTCGGGCTGGAGCACGGCGACATCGGCCGCGCCTCGTACGAAGCGCTGTTCGATGTGCCGCTGTCGCGGATGCGCGATGAAGGCATGTTGCAGGATCGCAGTGGACGCATCCTGCATGGACAGGTGGATGCGCCGCGCGCGCAGGCGCGTCTGCATCCGGTTGCCGTGCAGCTGTCCACGGCACCGGCTCGGGCAGCGCCGTTGCCTGCCACGGCCAGCGTGTTCGACGCGCACCAGCGCGAACAACTGGTGCGCGCCGGGCGCGTGCTTGAAGCAGGATTGCCGGTGCTGCTGCAGGGCGAGACCGGCACCGGCAAAGAGGTGGCCGCACGCGCGCTGCATGCACAAGGCAGCCGTGCGTCCCGGCCGTTCGTCGCGGTGAACTGCGCGGCGTTGCCGGAAGGGCTGATCGAAGCGGAGCTGTTCGGTTACGAAGAAGGCGCCTTCACCGGTGCCCGTCGCCAAGGCAGCCAGGGGCTGCTGCGCCAGGCACAGGGCGGCGTGCTGTTCCTGGATGAGATCGGCGACATGCCGCTGGCATTGCAGCCACGTCTGCTGCGCGTATTGCAGGACCGGGAGTTGTCACCGCTGGGCGGTGGCAAACCGGTGAAGCTGGATTTCAGCCTGATCTGCGCCACGCATTGCGACCTGCAACAGGCCATGGCCGAAGGCCGCTTCCGTTCCGACCTGTACTACCGCATCGCCGATCATGTGCTGCGGCTTGCACCGTTGCGCGAAGCGGCCGATCGCGGTGAATGGATAGCGGCGCTGTGGCAGCCGCTGGCACAGCAGCGCGTGCTTGCACCAGAGACGATGCAACTGCTGGCGAACTACGACTGGCCCGGGAACCTGCGCCAGCTCGCCGCCTGCCTGCGCACGCTGGTGGCGTTGACCGGGCCGGGTGAACAGATCGGCGTGGAGTTGTTGCCGGAGTACCTGCGCCAGCCGCAGAACCGGTCCCCTGCCCCTTCCGTCGATGGCAGCCTGGATGCGTTGACGCTGGAAGCGATGCGACATGCGCTGGCTGCGTGCGAAGGCAATGTCAGCAAGGCGGCCAAGCAGCTCGGGGTGAATCGCAGCACCTTGTATCGGCGTTTGAAGCTCTAGCAGCACCCCCTCCCCGGCCCGTCCGGCCCTGCGGCACAGCCTCGGGCGTTCATCGGGTCGCACGCCCGAGGCGTACAAACGCCCCTCTTCACCCCCTTGGCTGCGCCAAAGGGAGGGAGCGGTCATGCGAGGTCTTCCAGATAGCGGCGATTGCCGCTTCTGTTCCCTCCCTTTGGCGCAGCCAAGGGGAGGGTTGGGGAGGGGTAAACGCCCTGCCCCGTCTTCCAATCAACCCGGCAATACCGACGCCTGACGGGCCAACTGCTCGATCCCCGCCCAGTCGCGCGCCTGCAACAGCTCGCGCGTGGTCAACCAGGAACCGCCCACGCACAGCACGTTGGGCAGGTGCAGGAATTGCGATGCGTTCTGCGCGCTGATGCCGCCGGTCGGACAGAAGCGCACGTCGCCGAACGGCCCATTCCATGCCGACAGCATCGCCGCGCCGCCGGCCTGTACCGCCGGGAAGAACTTGAACGTATCCAGCCCGTGTTCCAGCCCGCGCATCAGCTCCGATGAGGTCGCAACGCCCGGCAGGAATGGCAGGTCCACATCGCGCGCGGCGGCGTAAAGCCGATCGGTGGCGCCAGGCGAAACGGCAAAGCGTCCACCCGCTGCCTTGAGCTGCTCCAGCTGCCTGGCGTCGAGCACGGTGCCGGCGCCCACCACGGCATCGGGCACCGCTTCGACCATTGCCTTGATCGCCTCCATCGCACGCGGCGTACGCAGCGTTACCTCGATCACCGGCAGGCCGCCGCGCAGCAGCGCATGGGCCACCTGCACCGCGTCATCGATGTCGTCGGGCGTGAACACCGGGATCACCGGGGCCAGTTTGAGAATTGCGCGTACGCGCGGATCAGCGCCGAACATCGAACTTTCCTTCGCCCACCAGGGCCATGACGTCGGCCACGCCGACCGGGTTGAAATCACCGGGAATGGAATGCTTCAGGCAGCCAGCGGCCAGGCCGAAGCGGATCGTGGCGTCGGCATCGAAGCCTTCGATCAGGCCATGCAGCACACCGGCGGCAAACGCATCGCCGCCGCCGATGCGGTCAACGATGTCGGTCAACTCTTCCTGCGGCGCAAGCGCACGGATGCCGTCGCGACCGAGCAGCATGGCACCGAGAGAATGATGGCCGACGCTGTGCGCGGCGCGCTGCGTGCAGGCCATGTACTGCAGGCGCGGGAACGCGGCGAACGCCATCGCTGCGGCGGCATCCACACGCGCCTGCGGCTCGGCCTGGCTGAACTCGCCGCCCAGCACCACGCCGATGTCGCGGTAGTCGGCGAACACGATGTGCGCGCAATCAAACAGGTCGCGCAGGATCGCCTTGGCATCCCCGCCCCAGCGCTCCCACAGCTTGGGTCGGAAGTTGCCATCGAAGGACACCTTGATGCCCAGCGCGCACGCGGCACGTGCGGCATCCAGCGTGGCCTGTGCCGCGTCCGGCCCGAGTGCCGGGCTCACCCCGGACAGGTGCAGCCACTGCGCACCGTGCAGCAGCACCGGCCAGTCATGGCTGTCGGCGCGGGCACTGGCAAAGGCCGAGTCGGCGCGGTCGTAGACCACTTCACTGGGGCGGTGGCCGGCACCGGTGGTCAGGAAGTACAGGCCCATGCGGCCGTCGCTGCGACGCACGCCGGCGGTGTCCACGCCGTGCCGGCGCAGTTCACCGGTGACCGCGGCACCGAGCGGGTTGTCGGCAACCACGCTGACCATGGCCACGTCGTGGCCGAAATGGGCCAGCGACACGCCGACATTGGCCTCGGCGCCACCGCAGTGCACCTCAAGGGAAGGGCTCTGCAGCAGCAGCTGGTTGCCGGGGGCACCCAGGCGCAGCAGCAGCTCGCCAAAGCAGACAACACGGGTGGAACGCATCAGGACTCCTGCTCGCCGTCGAATCGGTGGGAATGATGGCATGAGCCGATGACTATCGGTGTCATAACGTCGATTCTGTCTCCCTGTCTCCTGTTCATCGGTCCCCGGAATGTCCTTGGGACAACGGTTTCCAGCGGTTTGGCGGCCTGTTGCACTGCAAGATGCTCCATTTTTACGCAGCTGCTACTTTCCGTTTTGACTAGCGGTGTCATCCGCAATCAGCAGCGCATACGCATCAAACGAATCGCATGTAAACCTTTGGAGAGGGGAAGCACATGGATCCACGTAACGCACAGAAAAAGACACCGGTTACCTTGCTCGCGCTGGCCATCGGCCTGGCCCTGCAGGCCGGCGTCGCCAGCGCCCAGAACGCCGCCACCGCACAGGATGCGGCCGTCGACCTGGACGCGGTCACCGTCACCGGCTACCGCGCCAGCGTCGAGAAGGCCCTGGACATCAAGCGCGGCGAAACCGGCATGGTCGACGCCATCGTCGCCGAGGACATCGGCAAGTTCCCGGACAGCAACCTGGCCGAGTCGCTGCAGCGCATTCCTGGCGTGGTGATCACCCGTGATGGCGGCGAGGGCCGCAACATCTCGGTGCGTGGCCTGGGCCCGGACTTCACCCGCGTGCGCATCAACGGCCTGGAAGCGCTGAGCACCGTTGGCAGCAGCGACGGCCAGGGCGGCACCAACCGTGGCCGTGGCTTCGACTTCAATGTGTTCGCCTCGGACCTGTTCTCGCAGCTGATCGCACGCAAGACCGCCTCGGCCGACGTGGAAGAGGGCTCGCTGGGCGCCACCGTCGACCTGCGCACCGCGCGCCCGTTCGACTATGACGGCCTGACCATCGTCGGCAACGCGCAGGCCGGTTACAACGACGCCTCGCAGTCGGCGATGCCGCGCTTTGCCGGCCTGATCGCCAACAGCTGGGCTGACGGCAAGTTCGGTGCGCTGCTGTCGGTGGCATATTCCGAGCGTGAGACGGTGGAAGAGGGTACCGGTACGGTGCGTTGGGCCGGCGGCACCACCAATGGTGGCTACAACCCCAACTCCGCATACAAGGATGCGCTGCGCGCGGACGTGTATTCGCCGCGTTTCCCGCGCTACACGCTGATGGAGCATGACCAGAAGCGCCTGGGCGTGACCGGTGCACTGCAGTTCAAGCCCAGCGACCGCACCATCTTCAGCCTGGACGCGCTGTACTCCAAGATCGACGCCAAGCGCGACGAGAAGTACATCGAGGCCAACGGCCTGAGCAAGTCCAGCAATGACGGCAAGAAGGAAATCCTGGTCAACAACGGCGAAGTGCGCAACGGCGCATTGGTCTACGCGCAGATGGACAACGTCGACATCCGCGCCGAGAACCGCCATGACGAATGGACCACGGATTTCTACCAGATCAGCCTGGACGGCGAACACAAGCTGACCGACAACTTCTCCATCACCGGCAAGGTGGGTACCTCGCGCTCCAAGCACGAGAACCCGATCCAGGCCACGGTGATGATGGATAAGCTCAACGTGGACGGCTACAGCTACGACTACCGTGGCAACGCCAACAAGCCGGTGTTCAACTACGGCGTCAATCCGACCGACCCCAATGGCTGGACGCTGTCCACCATCCGCCTGCGCCAGAACTACGTCACCAACGATTTCGACAACGGCCAGGTGGAGTTCTCCTGGGCGATCGTGCCTTCGTTCACGCTGGAAGGCGGCATCCAGGCCAAGAACTTCAACTTCGATTCGATCGAACGCCGCCGTGCCGCCACCGAGACCAACGTGCCCAGCTTCAACGGCAGCAAGATCGTGCCGGTGGACATGACCGAGCTGGCCAGCCTGCAGGGCATGTCCGGCGCGCCGGGCAAGTGGGTGGTGCCCAACTTCGACGGCATCGCCAACACCTTCGGCATCCTCAGCGGCACTGGCGACTATGCGTTGATTGATTACGCACCCAGCATGCGCAGTGTCACCGAGCAGGATCGCTCCGGCTGGTTGATGGGCAAGTTCGGTTTCGATATCGGCTCGGTGCCGGTGTCGGGCAATATCGGCGCGCGCT
This sequence comes from Stenotrophomonas sp. SY1, assembly GCF_021202945.1. GTDB lineage: Bacteria > Pseudomonadota > Gammaproteobacteria > Xanthomonadales > Xanthomonadaceae > Stenotrophomonas. The sequence goes on from NZ_JAJOYR010000001.1 coordinate 115,601, forward strand.
ACGTCAAGACCAAGCAGAGTTCCACCGGCACCGCCACCGCTACCGGCAAGCCGGTGGTGGCCACGGTAAGCCGCGAGTACAACGACTTCCTGCCGTCGTTGAACCTGGTGGCCGAGATCACCCCGGACTTCCTGATCCGCTTTGGCGCGGCCAAGGTGATGTCGCGTCCGGGCCTGGGCAGCCTGACCCCGGGCGTCACCGTCAGCGTCAGCGGCAGCGCCCGCACCGTCAGCGGTGGCAACCCGCTGCTCGACCCGATCCGCGCCAAGACCGCCGACCTGGGCTTCGAGTGGTACTTCGATGCCGGCGCAATGCTGGGCGTGGCGGTGTTTTACAAGGACATCGAGAGCTTCATCCAGAACACCCGCGAAAGCCGCATCTATTCGCAGAGCGGCCTGCCGGCCAGCCTGCTCGATGGCACTACCGCCACGGTCAACGACGAGTTCGTGTTCAGCGTGCCGATCAACACCCCCGGCGGCGACCTGACCGGCGTGGAGTTCAACTACATCCAGCCGTTCACCTTCCTGCCAGGCAAGTGGTCCAACCTCGGCGTGCAGCTGAACTACACCTACGTCGAGTCCAAGATCCAGTACCTGACCAGCACCGGCGCACCGGCGCAGAAGACCGACCTGACCGGCCTGTCCGAGAACGCCTGGAACGCCACGCTGTTCTATGAAGGCGAGCGCTGGTCCGGCCGCGTGTCGGCGACCAACCGCGACGACTACCTGATCCAGGTGCCGGGCACCGAAGCCGGCTTCAACAGCGCGGCCGATGGCGTCCATGGCCAGAGCGGCACCACCTTCCTGGATGCGTCGATCCGCTACCGCATCAGTGACCAGCTGGAAGTCAGCCTGGAAGGCGCCAACCTGACCAACGAAGCGCAGGAGTCGTGGGTGGCCAACCCGACCGTGTCGCTGCCGCTGGAGTACAGCGAAACCGGCCGTCAGTACACGCTGGGCCTGCGTTACAAGTTCTGATGAAAGACGCCTGCCCCGGCGCAATGCCGGGGCAGGGCAGGGATGGTGCGACGCAGAATGTGTTGACGCGTTGGCGTCGCTAACTTGGCCCACCGCGTGCGGAACCACCGACTCACCGCACGCCTCCAAGAGATGCACGATGTCACCACGTTCCGCAGGTTCCATGCTCCGCCCGCTGCTGTTGACCGCTGCACTGCTCGCAGCGCTTCCCGCAGCCGCGCAAGGCACCACCTCCCCGCAACTGCTGTTCCGTGTGTCCGCCGACAAGGGCTTCGTCGCCGATCACGCCCTGGGCGATCCGGTACCCAACTTCCAGGACAAGGTGAGCCTGGTCGACGACGGTGCGCATGGCCGCGCCATCCAGTGGCAGGACGACGGCGTGCTGTCGTGGAATGCGCCGGGCAACATCCAGGCCGCGCGTGGCACCTTGTCCTTCTTCTGGCGCTCGCGCTATGCGGTGGGTGAAGCGCCGTTCGTGATCTTCCGCGTCGGCTATGCCGACCACAGCAGCTGGGACATGGCCTGGCTGCGCATCGACTGGAACGGGCAGGGCTTTGATGCCTTCGTCACCGATGCCAACCTCGCGCGCACCCGCGTGTCGTTCAAGCTGGACAAGAACCCGACACCGGCGCAATGGCAGCACATCGCCTTTGCCTGGGATGAAGAAAAGGGCGTGAAGCTGTTTGTCGATGGCCGCGAAGTGGCACGCGCGGAAACCACGGGCGACTACGATGCCGCACTCGACCAGCTTGGCCTGGCCGGGCGGGTGATGGCGCCGTATCAGGTGCAGAGCCGCTACAACTTCCTGCGCGGCAGCGATTTCGACGAGATCCGTGCCTACGACCACATGCTGGATGCAGCGGCGGTGGCTGCCTTGGCGCGCAACGCCGAGCCACATAGCGACCAGAATGCGGGTACCTCGCAGCGTGCATGGTGGCACCGTCATGGCTGGGACGGCGCCGCACCGCCGGCGCTGTCCACGCCGGCGACAACGATTCGCAAGATCGAGTTTGCCGACGTCAAGGACAACAAGCAGTGGATGTGGAAAGGCACCGATGGCATTGCCGAAACCACCTGGCCGGGCGTCTACAACCGTTCGCGCCTGGCCGGGCGCGATGACTATTTCCAGCTGCCGGACTGGAACACCTACGTCGAAGGTGGCCAACACCTGGACCTTACCGTTCCGGACGGCGAGGGCATCAACCGCATCGAGATCCGTGGCGCTGCATTTGGCACGCTAGACGGCAGCAACGGCACGTTGTTCACCCGGCCCAAGGGCATCGTGCGCAGCGTGGACAGCTTTGCCGAACAGCAGGGCGGCACGTTGCGCTTTTCCAACATCGAGCAGGAAACGCCGATCCAGGAAATCTGGGGCTACCGCGTCAGCGATGCCGCCGAGCCGGAGGGCACGGTCAAGCAGCGCTACCTGATCGACAGCAGCGTGCAGCCGGACTACATCAATGTTGCCTCCTTGCGCGAGTACATCGATGGCCGCTTCGCGGCGGATGAACGCAGCACGGTGATGGCCCTGCCCAAGGGGGCAGGATCACGCAAGCGCAGCGCCGGTTCGCTGCCGAGCACACCGCTGCCGATCGTGCATGTGCTGATTCCTTCGGGCGTGGGCGACGCACCGGCCGCGCAGCCGCTGATCCGCAGCTGGGCGCACAGCTGGGAGAACATGCACGACGGCCTGGATGGCGTGGCCATCGATATCCCCGCGTTGGCGCTGCCGGCCACGCACGCTGGGCTGATTCCGCTGAACATCCGCATCAAGGACCCGATCTGGCCGGCACGCGACATGATCGATGTGTCGGTCTCGGTGAAGCCGGGCGAAGCGCGCACGCTGTGGCTGGACCTGCGCGACCGCATCCTCACCGCCGACAGCCTGTGGCTGTCGATCGCCTCGGCCGCGCCGGGCTTCAACGCCGCATCGCTGGATGGTGCGGAAGTGCGACTGGTGTTCAAGGACCGCAAGGAAGCGATCAAGGAACACGTTGCCGACCGCTTCAACCAGGTGCGCGACAACTGGGGATTTCTGGTCGAAGAACACACCACGTCGAAGCGGCAACGCTTGTATGCGCGCGTCTACGCCGACCTGAGCGATCTGCTGCGGGTTGATCCGGAGCACCCGCTCGGCCGCCTGTACTGGAACTACATCAGCTACAACAGCCAGGGCAGGCCACCGTTCACCGCACCGCAAGCGCCGAAGGGCGTGCCGGCGTGGGCGTTCAACCAGCTCGAGGACCTCAAGCACGTGCGTCGTTTCGTCGACTGGTGGATCGACGAACGGCAGGTGGCATACGGCGATTTCGGGGGCGGCATCTCCGATGATTCCGACCTGACCCAGCAGTGGCCGGGGCTGGCCCTGATGGGCGTGCAGCCGGACAAGCTCAACGCCTCGCTGACCGCGTTGTCCGACGCGGTGTACCGCAACGGCATGTTCTCCCATGGCCTGAGCACGATCGAGACCGACGAGCTGCATGCCTACGAGGAGGGCATCAACACCAACAGCGCGATGCTGTACCTCAACTGGGGCGACCCGCTGACCGTCGAGCGCCTTATGGAAACGGTCAAGGCGTTCGATGAGCGCATCGTCCTGCCCAACCCGCAGGGCCATCTGCTGTTCTCCAGCAACTGGTACGGTGGCAACAAGGTCTACCGCGAGCCGAACTGGCAATGGCAGAAGCCGTATTCGTTCCCGGCGCTGCATCCGGCGTTCCTGGTGGGCGAATACAACGCCGATCCGACCGGCCGCAAGTTGGTCACCGGCCTGGCCGACGGCTATCTGGCCCACGCCTATACCGACGACAAGGGCCGCTGGGCACTGCCCAACGAGATCAACTGGGCGACCGGCAAGACGCGCGGCGGCGAGTTGAACCAGGGTTCGGGCAGTGGCGATGTCATGCACCTGTTCTGGGCGGCATGGCGCTGGAGCGGTGATGACAAGTACCTCAAGGCGCTGGACTACCGCGTGGTGCGTGGCGGGCCGGGCGTGCTGTCCAACCTGGGCGAGAACTACATCGACGTGCTCGGCCGGCAGCAGGACTGGGGCAAGCAACTGGTTGCCGATGCCGACAAGGGCGGCGCCGGTTTCGCCAACATCGCCGCCTGGCAGCTGACCGGTGACATGAAGTACCTGCAGCAGCTGCATGCAGACGGCATCCAGGCCAAGGCACAACGCGAATACATGAACACCGAAGGGCATTGGTGGAGTGATCGCGTCGAAGCGCCGAGCGAGTTCCTGCAGCGCGTGCGCCTGGGTGGCATCGCGCTCAAGCGCAACCAGAGCTGGCCGGGCCACACCGTGAGCTGGACATTCGCACAAGCGGAGGGCGCCGAGCAGGTGGCGCTGGCGGTGCATGCGCCTTCGCGTGAGCGTTTCAAGGTCATTGCCTACAACGTGAGTGGCAAGCCGCAGGATGCGACGCTGACCGGGTGGAACATCGCGCCCGGTACATGGCGAATCAGCAGCGGCATTGATCGCGACGGGGACGGTGTGATCGACGGAAAGCCGCAGCTGCGTGAGGTGCTGCTGGAGAAGAGCGTCGGCACCGAGTTGCGGTTCATGCCAAGGCAGACGCAGGTGTTCGAATTCGAGTTGATCACGGCGGGCGTGCCGGTGGAGACACGTGCGGATCTGGGTATTGGTCGTGGGGATCTGCGGGTCGAAGGTGAGCGCGTGGTGCTGACCGTGCACAGCCTCGGCCATGTGGCCACGACGGCAGGGCATGCGGTGCTGGAGGATGCGCGCGGCCGCGAGGTTTCGCGTGTGGCGATTCCCGAGCTGGAGGCGCCGTTGGATCTGAAGCCGCGCACGGTGCAGGTGGAGCTCGCATTGCCTGCAGGCTTCAATCGCAGCGGCGCGCACGTACGGGTGATGCAGGAAGGGCAGGGCGGGGAAGTGACTCTTCGCAACAACCGTCTGCCGTTGGAGTAAGCAGAGCCGCCGTTCTCGTTGGAAAGAGCTGTCCGCAGATCGCGAACGGCACCCCTCCCCAGCCCTCCCCTTTGCTTCGCAAAAGGGAGGGGGCAGAAGCGGATTTCGCAGCAGACCCACAGATCATGCAGGCCTGCCCCTCCCTTTGCCGCAGGCAAGGGGAGGGTTGGGGAGGGGTAGCTCTGGCGCCTTATCGCAACCGCATCTACGATCGCGCAGCCCTCAGCCCTCAGCCCTCAGCCCTCAGCGCCGCTGCCGCCGCAACACCACAGCCTGTGCCCAGCGTTCAGCGATGTTCGGCGCGGTAATGCACACCGCTTCATCCGTCACCGTGGTGACCGCGCGCTCCAGCAGCTGGATGTCGGCTTCGTGCTGGCGTGCCACATGCGGGTCCTCGAAGAAGATCGCGCGCTGGCAACGATGCTCCAGCACACGGTCGGCGATCTGTGCGTCGCCGCCCAGCGGGCCGCTCTGGAAGCGCTGCACCCATTCCTGCTCGCGGGGCCAGCCACGGCTCCAGGCCATCTCGTTCAGATGCTGGCCGGTGGTGCCGGTGCCGATGCGCTCGGCAAACAGCGACAGCACATCGAAGTGCTCGGCAGCGAAGTCCAGCATCTGCGGCTTGCGTGCGTCGTGGGCGATCAGCGCCAAGGTCTGGTTGCCGAAATCATTGAGATCATCGGCCCCCGGGTCCGGCGCAAGACCCGCGCGGATGCGCTCCATCTCGATCCAGTCACGCGCGGTGGCAACCGTCGAGATGAAGGGCTTGCCGTGGATCACGCATTGACGCTTGAGCGCGATGGCTTCGGGGAAGATGGAAGACGGATCGACCGGGTCGATGAAGTAGATCGCACCATCGAGCGTGCGCTCCGGCGTGCCCATGCCGACCACTTCGGCCACCAGCTTCATCAGCCCGCCTTCGCGGCCGTTGGGATAGCGCTTGAGCGCCGGGTAGCCGCTGAGTGGGCCGGCGCCGGCAATGGCATCGTAGGTGCGTCCAACCGCATGCAGCTCCACGTCCAGTTCGCGGATGCCGTGCTCGCAGGCACGCAGCCAGCGGAACAGCGCCGCGTCGGCGCTCTCATGGTGCAGGCGGTTGGCGGCCAGGCCGATGCGCATCGGGGTTCCCCTTGGTTCGTTGGCTGATGAGTTTAGGTCACGCCTTCCCAGCCTGCCCATGATTGATTACAGGCGAAAGCCAAAGCCTCCTCATCCGCCCTTCGGGTTCTTTCCCCGTCAACGGGGGAGGGGAGAGATCAGGCACTGCTGTTGCTGCCCATCCCGCATGCGAGGCGATACGGGCTTGTCTGCGGACCATGGGTTCGCAGCCCCGCTGAGCGCCCTATGCGCTGGCGCAAGGGCCGGGGCGCGGAGCGGGGCTGGGGCGCGGGCAGCTCCTGAGCTTCCGCGGAAGCCTCAGCGCATCATCGCCCGGTAGTCCCTCGGGGTGATGCCCACCGTGGCCTTGAACTGCCGGGAGAACGCGCTCTGGTCCGAGAACCCGCAGGCCTGGCCGATCTCGGCGATGTTCATCTCGGTCAGCAACAGGCGCATCGCTTCCTCGATGCGCAGCTTGGTCAACAGCTGCTGCGGGCTGAGCTGGAAGACCCGCTTGAACAGGCGCTCCAGCTGCGCTACCGAAACCCCGGCGATGTCCGCCAACGCCTGCACGCGCAGCGGCAGGCCGTAGTTGGCCTGCATGTGCGCCAGTGCGCGCTGCAAGCGGGTGAACGAGGAGTCGCGGTTGTCCGGCCGGCCGAGGTCGCGCGAGATGCCAATCAGCCCGCCGATCTGCTTGCCGGCGTTCAGTGGCCGCTTGATGGTCAGGCACCAGCCGGCGCTGCGGTTGGCATACAGGTGCAGCTCCAGCTGGTTCTCGATGACCTCGCCTTCCAGCACCCGCTTGTCCTGGGCAAGGTAGGAGCTGCCCAGCCGCTCGGGAAACACCTGCAGCGCGGTTTTGCCGACCAGGTCGTCGCGGCTCTTCATCCCAAGCCGCTTCACCAGCGTGTTGTTGACGTGGGTGTAGCGGCAGTGGCGGTCCTTGATGAAGAACACCACGTCCGGCAGGGCATCAAAGATCTCCTGCAACTCATCCAGAGAAAGTTGCACATCCATCTGGGCAGTTTTCTTGTTGTGCTGCATTGCGTCGTAGGCCTTCACGTAAGAAACGGTGGCTGACGCAGTAATACAGCATTCCACGACGCGATGCGCGGTTTTGATTGTGCGGATTTCCGCATCCGCGTTGGGGAGTCTGTCCTAGCGTGGATTTACCCGGCGGGAAGAAGATGTCGCCATGCAGACCATCCACGTCATCGACTCCCACACCGCCGGCGAACCCACCCGCGTCGTCATGTCCGGTTTCCCGGACCTGGGCAATGGCAGCCTGGCCCAGCGCCGCGAAGCCTTCCGCGCTACGTATGACCATTGGCGCAGCGCCATCGCCTGCGAGCCGCGTGGCTCGGACACGATGGTGGGTGCGCTGTTGCAGCCGCCGACCGATCCGCGCTGCTGCGCGGCGGTGATCTTCTTCAACAATGTCGGCTACCTGGGCATGTGTGGCCACGGCACCATCGGCCTGACCCGCACCCTGGCCCACGTCGGCAGCATCCAGCCGGGTGAGCACCTGATCGAAACGCCGGTGGGCGTGGTCGGTGTCACCCTGCATGACGATGGCCGGGTGTCCATCGACAACGTCGAGAGCTACCGCTACCGCGCCGATGCCGAAGTGGAGGTGCCCGGTTACGGCACCATCACCGGTGACATCGCTTGGGGCGGCAACTGGTTTTTCATCACGCCGCAGACGCCGCGCGCGCTGGACATCGGCCACCGCAATGAACTGAGCAGCTACACCATCGCCATCCAGCAGGCGCTGGAGGCCGCCGGCATCCGGGGCGAGGATGGCGGGGTCATCGACCATGTCGAAATCAGCGGCGATGCACCGGATGGCTCGGGCGCACGCAACTTCGTGATGTGCCCGGGCGGCGCCTACGACCGCTCCCCCTGCGGTACCGGCACCAGCGCCAAGATCGCCTGCCTGGCCGCCGATGCCGAACTGGCCGAAGGCGAGCGCTGGGTGCAGCAGGGCATTCTTGGCAGTGCATTCGAGGGCAGCTACCGCAACGGCGGGCGCGGGGTCATGCCGACCATCACCGGCCAGGCCTGGATCACCGGCACCTCGCAGATCCTGATCGAGGACAGCGATCCGCTGGCCTGGGGCATCGGCGGGACGCGTCCCTGACATGCGCCACTTCGACCTCATCGTTGTCGGTGCCGGCATCGTCGGTGCGCACTGTGCGTACCTGGCGAGCCAGCGCGGCCGCAAGGTTGCCATCATCGAGCCGGAGGTGATCGGCGGTGGTGTCACGGCCGCATCGATGGGGCATCTGGTGCGGATGGACGACGACCCGGCCGAACTGGCCCTGGCGCGTTATTCACTGCAGTTGTGGGAGCAGTACCGCGACATCGCCGAGGCCGAATTCAGCCGTTGCGGCACCTTGTGGGTGGCGGCCACCGAACGCGAGTGGCAGGCGGTGCCGGGCAAGATGCAGCGCCTGGCCGCTGCCGGCATCGCCAGCGAGGCCATCGACGCGCACGCGCTGCGGCAACTGGAGCCGGGGCTGGCGCACGACCTGCTCGGCGGCATGCTGGTGCCCGATGAATCAGTGGTCTACCCGCCGCGCATCTGCGACTGGCTGGTGCGCCAGGCGGTCGCCGCCGGAGCCTGTCTGTTGCAGGGCCGGCGCGTGGTCGAGGTGGGAGCCGAGCAGGTCGACCTGGACGATGGTAGCCGGCTCGGTGGCCCGGTGCTGGTTGCCGCAGGCACCGCCAGCCCTCGTTTGCTGCCGGAACTGCCGATGCACCTGCGTCGCGGCCACCTGGCCATCACCGACCGCTATCCCGGCACCCTGCGTCACCAGGTGCTGGAGCTGGGCTATGCCGACAGCGCGCATGGCCATGACGATGTCAGCGTCGCCTTCAATGTGCAGCCGCGCCCGACCGGGCAGCTGCTGCTGGGCTCCTCGCGCGAACATGGCCAGCACGATGCCGGCATCAATCCGGATGTGCTGCGCAGGATGATCGAGCGCGCGCTGCGCTACCTGCCCGCTCTGGGCGCATTGAAGGTCATCCGCGTGTGGACCGGGCAGCGTCCCTGCACCAGCGATGGCCGCCCCTACATCGGCGCGGTGCCCGGGCGTCGCAACGTCTGGGTTGCCAGTGGCCATGAAGGCCTCGGCGTTGCCACGTCCACCGGCACCGCCCAACTGCTGCTGGACCTGATCGACGGCAACACCCCGGCCATCGACCCCACCCCGTACGACCCGGCAAGGGTGGCGGCATGGGCATGACCGGCGCCATGGTGAAGTTGCGCATCGATGGGCAGCAGGTCGCGGTGCTGGCCGGCAGCAGCGTGGCGGCGGCCATCGCCCATGTCGGTGGCACCACTCGCACCTCCTGCACCGGCATGCGCCGCGCACCGTTGTGCGGCATGGGTGTGTGCTTTGAATGCCGCGCCACCGTCAACGGCATCGCGCAGGAGCGCACCTGCCTGTTGCCGGTGGCCGAGGCCATGGAGATAAGCACCCATGGCTGAGCATCTGCGCTGTGATGTTGCGGTCATCGGCGCCGGCCCGGCCGGTCTTTCCGCTGCGGTTGCCGCCGCAGGGCAGGGCGCGCGCGTGGTCATCGTCGATGCATCGCCGCAGGCCGGTGGCCAGATCTGGCGCAATGACGTGCGCTTCGGCGCGCCTGCCGCTGCGCGGGCCTTGCGCGAGCAGGTGATGGTCAGCGGTGCCATGGTGCTGTCTCGGCATGAAGTGGTGGCCGCCAGCGGCGGGCAGTTGCTGCTCAACGGCGATGCCGGCGCAGCCACGCTTGAATACGGCAACCTGGTGCTGGCCACCGGCGCGCGCGAACTGCTGCTGCCGTTCCCCGGCTGGACCCTGCCCGGCGTGACCGGTGCCGGTGGCGCCCAGGCGCTGGCCAAGCAGGGCGCACCGATGCAGGGCCGGCGTGTGGTGCTGGCCGGCTCCGGGCCGCTGCTGCTGGCCAGTGCGTACACCTTGAAGCGCCACGGTGCCGAGGTGGTCGGCATCCATGAGCAGGCCACGCGCCAGCAACTGCATGCTTTTGCCGCCGCGCTGTGGCGCTGGCCGGCAAAGGTGATGCAGGCCGTACAGCTGCGTACCGCGCTGGCCGGTGTTCCGTATCACTGCGACAGCCACGTGCTGCGCGCGCTGGGCGATGCGCGGGTGGAGGCGGTGGAGCTGCAACGCGGCAACCGCACGCAAACCATCGCCTGCGATCAACTGGCCTGCGGCTTCGGCCTGGTGCCGAACATCGAGCTGGCGCAGTTGCTGTCCTGTGACCTGCATGCGCAAGGCCGGCATGCCGCCGTGCGCGTGGACGAGTTCCAGCGCACCAGCGTTGCCGGCATCTTCGCCGCCGGCGAAGCCTGCGGTATCGGTGGCGTGGACTGTGCGACGGTGGAAGGTTCCATCGCCGGGCTGGCGGCGGCAAACGCCTCCGGGGCGGCACGCCGCCTGTTCCCGCGCCGTGCGCGTGCCCGGCACTTCGCCGCGCTGCTGGGCGAGCACTTCGCCCTGGGCGATGCGGTACGCCGCCTGGCCGATGCCGACACCCTGGTGTGTCGTTGCGAAGACGTACGTTTTTCCGATCTTGCGGGCATGCACGACGCCCGCGCGATCAAGTTGAAAACGCGATGCGGCATGGGGCCGTGCCAGGGGCGCATCTGCGGCCCGGCCCTTGCCGAAATCGTCGACCTCCCCCGCACGGGCTCGCGCCCCCCCGTTTTTCCCGTTCCGTTGAACGTGCTGGCCGCGTTGCATGCCGGCACGCCAACGGATTCATCCTCAGGAGTCATGAAATGAGCAAGAGCATGTGGCAGGGCGTCATTCCTGCACTCACCACGCCGTTCAATGCAGATGGCAGCGTCGATCACGCCTTCCTCGCCAAGCACGCGCAATGGCAGATCGAAGCCGGCTGCATCGGCGTGGTGCCGCTGGGATCGCTGGGCGAAAGCGCCACGCTTTCGTTCGACGAGAAGGTCGCCATCGTCCGCACGCTGGTCAAGGCACTGGGCGATACCGCGCCGGTCATTCCGGGCATCGGCGCGCTTTCCACCGACGAAGCCGTGCGCCTTGCCCAGGCCTGCGAAGCCGAAGGCGCGCGTGGCCTGATGGTGCTGCCGCCCTACGCCTACTCCACGGACTGGAAGGAGATGAGCGCCCACTTCCGTGCCATCGCCACCGCGACCAAGCTGCCGATCCTGCTGTACAACAACCCCATCGCCTACAAGACCGACTTCACCGCCGCGCAGATCGCCGAGCTGGCCAACGCGCTGCCGCAGATCGAAGCGGTCAAGGAATCCTCCGGTGACATTCGCCGCCTTGCCGACATCCAGGCACTGATCGGCGACCGCCTGGTGCTGATGACCGGCATCGACGATGCCATCGTCGAAGGCCTTGCGATGGGCGTCACCGGTTGGATCGCCGGCCAGGTCAATGCGTTCCCGCATGAATCGGTGGCGCTGTTCGAGCGTGCCCGCGACGGCGGCTATGACGCGGTGAAGGACCTGTACAGCTGGTTCCTGCCGTTGCTGCGCCTGGATACCGTGCCCAAGTTCGTGCAGCTGATCAAACTCACCCAGCAGTGCGTTGGCTGGGGCGATGAGCGCGTGCGTGCACCGCGTCTGGTGGTGGACGGTGCCGAGCGCGCCGCCGCGTTGGAAGTCATCGAACACGCCATCAAGCACCGTCCGGAGCTGTAATCATGAGCAAGCTGCAACCTGTCCTTGTCGCCGGTGGCTGGCGTGATTCGGTGGAGCCGGTCGGCTCACTGGGTGCGCATGATCCGGCCACCGGCGAGCCGATCGGCGAGTTGTACCCGGTCAGCTCACGCCGCGAAGTGGAGCAGGCACTGGTTGCGGCAATCGGTGCGGCGGAGGCAATGGCCTCCGCCGACCCGGCGCGCATCGCAGGCTTCCTCGACGCCTATGCCGACGCCATCGAAGCCAACGCCGATGCGCTGGTGGACATCGCCCACCGCGAAACCGGCCTGCCGAAAACGCCGCGCCTGCGCGATGTGGAACTGCCGCGCACCACCGGCCAGCTGCGCCAGGCCGCACGTGCGGTGTGGCAATGGAGCTGGGCGCATCCGGTGATCGATACCGCCACCGGGCTGCGTGCGATGTTCGGCCCGCTCAGCAAGCCGGTGGTCGTATTCGGCCCCAACAATTTTCCGTTCGCCTTCAACGCCATTGCCGGCAGCGATTTCGCCTCGGCCATCGCCGCACGCGCACCGGTGATCGCCAAGGTGCATCCGCTGCATCCGGGCACCAGCCTGTTGCTGGCGCGTATCGCGCGCCAGGCGCTGCTGGAGTCCGGTCTGCCGGCGGCCGCCATCCAGATGCTGTACCGGGTGGAAGGCGCGGCCAGCGAACTGCTGGTCGGCAATCCGGCCATCGGCGGCGTGGGCTTCACCGGTGGTCGCGCCGGCGGGCTCGCGCTCAAGGCCATGGCCGACAAGGCCGGCGTGCCGTTCTACGCCGAGATGTCCAGCATCAACCCGGTGTTCCTGCTGGAGGGCGCACTGGCCGAACGCAGTGCCGCGCTGGCGCAGGAGTTCTTTGCGTCCTGCACGATGGGCAGCGGCCAGTTCTGCACCAACCCCGGCCTGCTGGTAGTGCCGCGCACCGAAGCCGGCGACCGCTTCCTGAGCGAAGCGTGCAAGCGCTTCGACGGCGCATCGGCACAGGTGCTGTTCTCGGCCGACGGCAGGCAGCATCTGAATGCCGCCATCCATGCCCTGCAGGACGCCGGTGCATGGCGCTGCGCGGGCCAGCCCGAGCCGAAGCGTGATGGCTGGTGGGTGCAGCCGCAGCTGTTTGAAGTTGATGGCGAGCGCTTCCTGCAGAACCCGCAGGCGTTGCAGGTTGAAGCCTTCGGCCCGGTCAGCCTGGTGGTGCGCAGCCGCGACGCCGCACAGGCATTGGCCATCGCCCGTGCGTTCGAGGGCAACCTCACCGCGACGATCTACCGCGCAGGCAACGGCGATGACGATGGCGTCGCCGCCGCGCTGATGCCGCTGCTGCGCCCGCGCGTGGGGCGCCTGATCGTGGACCGCATGCCGACCGGCGTGGCGGTCAGCCCGGCGCAGAACCACGGTGGTCCGTATCCGGCCACCAGCCATCCGGGTTTCACCTCGGTGGGCATGCCCGGTGCGATCCGTCGCTTCACCGGCCTGCACAGCTACGACAACGTGCCCGACGCGCTGTTGCCGCCGTTGTTGCGCGACGCCAACCCGGCGCGCGCATGGCGGCTGATAGACGGGCAATGGAGCACCGATGACGTGGGAGGCGCGGCATGAGCAGCCAGATCGGTCACCTGAGCCTGGAACAGGCGCGCGCGCGCTTGCAGCGGTGGAGCGCGCAGGCCGCGCCGATCAGCGCCGCCGAGTACCAGCAGCGCGTCGAACACGCCCGCGCACTGATGCGGGCGCAGGGCGTTGATGCGCTGCTGGTGAACGCCGGCACCTCGCTGCGCTATTTCGCGGGGGTGCCATGGGGCGCCACCGAACGGCTGGTGGCGTTGCTGATCACCGCGCAGGGCGATCCGGTGATGCTGTGCCCGGTGTTCGAGGAAGGTTCGCTCGATGCGGTGCTGCGCATCCCGGTGGACAAGCGCCTGTGGGAAGAGCACGAAGATCCGTATGCACTGGCAGCGCAGGTGCTGCACGAACGCGGCGGCACGACCCTGGCGCTGGACCCGGGCGCGGCCTTCGTCATCCACACCGGCCTGACCCGGCACATCGACGCCACGCGCGTGACCGACGCGACGGCCATCATTGATGGCTGCCGCCTGTGCAAGTCGCCGGCCGAGCTGGCGCTGATGCAGCAGGCCTGTGACATGACCCTGTTCGTGCACCAGCTGGCGGCGGGCATCGCACACGAAGGCATCGGCACCGACGAACTGGTGCGCTTCATCGACGAGGCCCATCGCGCGCTGGGTGCTGACAATGGTTCGACCTTCTGCATTGCCCAGTTCGGCCATGCCACGGCGTTTCCGCATGGCATCCCCGGCGTGCAGCACCTGCGCGAAGGCGAGCTGGTGCTGATCGATACCGGCTGCACCGTGCAGGGCTACCACTCCGACATCACTCGCACCTGGGTACTGGGCGCGGCCGATGACGCACAGCGCCATATCTGGGATCTGGAAAAGGCCGCGCAGCAGGCCGCATTTGATGCAGTGCGCCCGGGCGTGGCCTGCGAGGACGTGGATGCCGCCGCACGTCGCGTGCTTGAGGCCGCAGGGTTGGGCCCGGACTACCGCTTGCCGGGGCTGCCGCATCGCACCGGGCATGGCTGCGGACTGGCCATCCATGAAGCGCCGTACCTGGTGCGTGGCAACCGCACGCCGTTGGCGGTGGGCATGTGCGCGAGCAACGAGCCGATGATCGTGGTGCCCGGAAAGTTCGGTGTGCGGCTTGAGGACCACTTCCATGTCACCGAAGACGGCGCGCAGTGGTTCACGCCGCCGTCGGTGGCGATTGATGTGCCGTTTGCCTGACGAGCGAAGCGAGACAGAGCCCCTCTCCCGTTTACGGGAGAGGGGTTGGGGTGAGGGGAAGACGAAGCGGCCGAAGTGAAGCCCGCGATTCCACTTCGAAGAAGGGAAACGCAAGGAGCGGAGCAACAAGCAACAACACGCTGCGCGCTCCCCTCATCCGCCCTTCGGGCACCTTCTCCCGTAAACGGGAGAAGGGAAAAGCCAGAAGCAAAACCAAAACCAAAACCAAAACAACAGCCAAAACAACAGCCAAAACAACAGCAACAGCAACAGAAAACCAGCACTCACCCCACCCCCACGCAGCAGAGGCAGTACCCCGCACGAAGTCCCCCCGCTTCGCCGAAGAGTCTTCATTACCAGCAGGTGATCCATGGCTTCACAAGGCAAGTTCAAGAAAAGTCTCAGCCTCACCGACCTCACCTTCATCGGGCTTGGCTCGATATTCGGGTCCGGTTGGCTGTTCGCCGCCAGCCACGTCTCGGCCATGGCCGGGCCGGCAGGCATTCTTTCCTGGGTGTTCGGTGGCTTCGCCGTGTTCCTGCTTGGGCTTGTCTACTGCGAACTGGGCGCAGCACTGCCGCGTGCCGGCGGCGTGGTGCGCTACCCGGAGTTCTCGCACGGGCCGCTGCTCGGCTCGTTGATGGGCTTCATCACCCTGATCGCCTTCTCCAGCCTGATCGCCATCGAGGCCGTGGCCAGCCGCCAGTATGCGGCGGCGTGGTTTCCCAGCCTCAACGTACCCGGCAGCAGTGATCCCAGCCTGCTCGGCTGGGCCGTGCAGTTGGGCCTGCTGGTGCTGTACTTCCTGCTGAACTACTTCAGCGTCAAAAGCTTCGCCATTTCCAACAACATCGTCAGCATCTTCAAGTTCATGGTGCCGCTGCTGGTGATCGTCCTGTTGTTGACGCATTTCAACAGCGACAACATGACCATCCACGGCTTCGCACCCAACGGTTCGGCCGGCGTGCAGCTGGCCATTTCCACCGGCGGCATCATCTTCGCCTACCTGGGCCTGACGCCGATCGTCTCGGTGGCCAGTGAAGTGCGTGAGCCGCAGAAGACCATCCCCATCGCGCTGATCCTTTCCATCGCGCTGTCCACCGTGATCTACGTGCTGTTGCAGGTGTCGTTCCTGGGCGCGATTCCGGCCGAACATCTGGCCAACGGCTGGGCCGGCATCGACAAGCTCTACGCACTGCCGTATCGCGACATCGCACTGGCGCTGGGCCTGGGCTGGCTCGCCTTTCTGGTGGTGGCCGATGCGGTGGTCTCGCCCAGTGGCACCGGCAACATCTACATGAACGCCACGCCGCGGGTGATGTACGGCTGGGCACGCAGCGGTGGCTTCCTGCCGTCGCTGACCAAGATCGACGCCAAGTCCGGCATTCCGCGCCGTGCGCTGTGGGCCAGCTTCGGCCTGTCGGTGTTCTGGACGCTTCCGTTTCCGTCCTGGGAAAAGCTTATCGGCGTGGTGTCGGCGGCGCTGGTGCTCAGCTACGCGGTGGCACCGGTGACGGTGGCTGCACTGCGGCGCAGTGCACCGGGCATGGCACGGCCGTTCAAGGTGCGTGCCTTCGCCGTGCTGGGGCCGGTGTCGTTCATCGTCGCCGCGTTGATCGTGTACTGGTCACGCTGGCAGGTGCTGTCCTGGCTGCTGGGCCTGCAGGTGGTGGTATTCGCCGCCTACGTGCTCTACAAGCTGCCCTCGGCCGAAGGCCGCCAGCGCCTGTTGCGGCAGGTGCAGTGCTCGCTGTGGCTGATCGTGTTCTACCTGCTGATCATGCTGATGTCCTGGCTGGGCACTTTCGGCGGCATCGGTGCGGTCGGCCACCCGTGGGATTCGCTGGTGGTGGCGGTCATCGCCCTGGGCATCTATCTGTGGGCCGCACGCAGTGGCCTGCGCGCCGATGAATTGAACCTCGACGAGGATGAGGCCGAAGCAGAGGACTGAACTGCCGGCGTCACCTTTCCCGATCCACTGTATCTGCCGGAGTCTGCTTGAAAACCTCGATTGCCCTTGCCGCCCTGTTGCTGGCGGCCTCCAGCCACGCTGCACCCGTCACGGACATGCAGCGCTCACTCGCGCTGCGTGAGCAATGGATCGGCCTGACCCGCGATGTGGCGTGGCCGGCGCGCTGGCATGACGATGGCCGCTTCCATTATCGAAAGACGGTGGAGGGTGGCTTCCGTTTCCTGCTGGCCGACCCGGTCACGGGCAGAAGCGAGGATGCGTTCGATCATGCGCGGCTGGCGCAGGCCATCACCACGGCAACGGGGCAGGCGCAGCAGGCGTTGCGGCTGCCGTTCGAGGACTACAGCGAGGAACGGGCGGACGGGCACAGCATCGCTTTGCTGGACGTGGCAGGCACGTCGCTGCGCTGCGATCTGCAGGCCTATGTGTGCACACCGCAGCCGGCATCTACGCGGCGCCCGCGTGGCTTCGGCGTGGTGCGTGACCTGCGCGTGCCGGCCGACCCCACACCGCAGCGCTCACCAGACGGGCAATGGGAGGCGTTCGCGCAGGGCTACAACCTGGCGCTGCGGCGCGTGGCCGACGGCAGCGTGCGCGCGCTCACGCACGATGGTGACGCGCAGAACTTCCACGACCCGGAAAGCATCGTCTGGTCGCCGGATTCGCGGCAGCTTGCGTTCTATCGGGTAAAGCCTGGCACCGCGCGACTGGTGACGCGGGTGGAAACCGCGCCGCCCGGTGGTGGCCAGCCCAACGTGCAGTTGCAGCTGTATCCCAAGCCCGGTGACGCGGTGGATATCGAACGGCCGCTGCTGGCCGATGTCGCCAACGGCAAGTTGACCGTCATCGATGACGCGCTGTTCGCCAACCCTTACCGGCTTTCGCCGATCCGCTGGCGCGCCGATGGTCGTGGCTTCGCCTTCGATTACATCCAGCGCGGCCACCAGCGCGTGCGCCTGATCGAAGTTGCCGCCGGCGATGGCCAGGCGCGTACCGTGGTCAATGAAGACAGCCGCACCTTCGTCGATGCCTGGCGTCCGTACCAGTACGAAATCGATGACGGCAAGCAGGTGCTGTGGCTGTCCGAGCGCGATGGCTGGCGCCATCTGTATCTGTACGACGGCCTCAGCGGCAAACCGCTGCGGCAACTCACCCGGGGTGATTGGGTGGTGCGTGAGGTGTTGAAGATCGATGCCAAGCGTCGCGAGGTGTGGTTCAGCGCCAGTGGCATGGATGCCAGGCGTGATCCGTATTTCCGCCAGGCATTCCGGGTGAGCCTGGATGGCGGCGAGCCCGTACGCCTCACCCACGCCGACGCCGATCACGATGTCGCGCCGTCGCCGGATGGGCAGTGGTACGTGGACGTGCATTCGCGCGTGGACCTGCCGCCGGTGATGGAACTGCGTCGCGCCGATGGCAGCCTGGTGCGCACGCTTGAGCAGGGCAACATCGATGCGCTGCGCGCGGCCGGCTGGCGTGCACCGGAGAGCTTCGTGGCCAAGGGCCGCGATGGCAGAACCGATATCTGGGGCCTGATCGTGCGTCCGCGCGATTACGACCCGGCCAAGCGCTATCCGGTGATCGAAAACATCTATGCCGGCCCGCATGATTCGTTCGTGCCCAAGCGCTTCTGGCCGTTCGGTTACCACAGTGGTGGCGACAAGGGGATCGGCATGCAGGCGCTTGCCGACCTGGGCTTCATCGTCGTGCAGATCGACGGCATGGGCACCTCCAATCGTTCCAAGGCCTTCCATGACGTGGCCTGGAAGAACCTGGGCGACTCCGGCTTCCCCGACCGCATCGCCTGGCACCGTGCGCTGGCCGCGCGTGATGCGTCCTATGACATCTCCCGCGTCGGCATCTATGGCGCGTCGGCCGGCGGCCAAAGCACGCTGGGCGCGCTGCTGTTCCAGCCGGATTTCTACAAGGCTGGCGTTGCGTGGAACGGCTGCTACGACAACCGCATGGACAAGATCAGCTGGAACGAACAGTGGATGGGCTGGCCGGTGGATGAAAGCTATGCACGCGCCTCGGGCGTGGACAACGCCCATCGCCTGCGGGGTGATCTGCTGCTGATCGTTGGCGAACAGGACAGCAACGTGGACCCGGCATCGACCATGCAGGTGGTGGATGCGCTGGTCCGCGCCGGAAAGGATTTCGACCTGCTCAACATCCCGGGCGGCGAACACACCGTCGGACGTTCCACCGGGCCCATCGACTACGCACACCGGCGTCAGTTCGATTTCTTCATCCGTCATCTGCAGGGCCGGCAGACGCCAGCCTGGAACGCGGCGCCGGATGCTCCTTCCAGATAGGTAACGCAACCGTGAGAGGTTCCACCATGTCTGTCGCACGCCCAACCCGCCAGAAGCTTTCCGTGCTGGCACTGTCGCTCGCCCTTGCCACGGGGCTGGTAATGTCGCCGGCCGCCCTGGCCCAGTCGCCGGAAACCAAGCAGGCGCTTGCGCCGCCAGCCAACGCCACCGAAGCCAAGCTGCGTGATCTGTACAACAGCGAGTGGGACTGGCGGCAGAAGGAGTTCGCCCGCGAGAAGATCGACGGCCGCTGGCAATCGGCGGCACACCTGCCTTCGGAGACGCCGCAGGCCTGGCAGCGACGCGCCGAGTATTGGGCACAGGTACTCAAGCAGCTTGACGCGCTGGACCAGGCGCAGATCTCGCGCGAGGAGAAGATCAACGAGGCGGTGTTCCGCACCACCGTCGAGGGTCTGCACAACGGCGCGGTGTGGAAGACCTACGAAGCCCCGTTCAACAGCGACACGTTCTTCTGGGTCGGGCTCAATCCGCGCCAGCCGTACCAGAGCGAGGCCGACTGGCGTCGTTTCATCGGCCGCCTGGATGACATGCCGCGCTACTTCGCTGAAAACATCGCCAACATGGATGCCGGCCTGAAGCGCGGCTGGAGCGTGCCTCGCTCGTCGGTGCAGGGCCGCGACAACACCATCGTTCCCTACACGAAGGCGGATGTGGAAAACCCGTACCTGGCGATGTTCGACCGCATCCCCAGCTCCATTCCCGAGCCGGCGCGCAGCCAGCTGCGCGAGCAGGGCCGCAAGGTGGTGCTGGACAAGGTGGTGCTGGCCTACAGCGGCCTGCTCACCTTCATGCGCGAGCAGTACCTGACCCGCGCGCGTACCACCACCGGCGCCAGCGACCTGCCCGATGGACGTGCGTTCTACAAGACCCAGATCCGCGAGTTCGTGACCCGTGACATGACGCCCAAGCAGGTGCATGACATCGGCCTGGCCGAGGTGGCGCGCATCAACGGCGAGATGCGGCAGGTGATGGCACGGTCGGGGTTCAAGGGCAGCTTCCCGGAGTTCCTGCAGTTCCTGCGCACCGATCCGCAGTTCTACGCAAAGACACCGAAGGAACTGCTGTCCTACACCGCGTGGATTGCCAAGAAGGTCGATGGCGAGCTGAAGAACGTGGTCGGTACGCTGCCGCGTTACCGCTTCACCATCCTGCCAGTGCCCGATGAAGTGGCACCGATCTACACCTCCGGCCGTGGTGGCCTGGATTCGTGTCTGTTCAACACCTACGACCTGCCCTCGCGGCCGTTGTACAACCTGCCGGCGCTGGTGGTGCATGAGTGCGCGCCGGGCCACAGCTTCCAGGCGGCGCTGGCGCTGGAAGCACCGGCACGCCCGGACTTCCGTCAGCAGACCTACTTCTCCGGTTACGGCGAAGGCTGGGGGTTGTACACCGAATGGCTCGGCACCTTGATGGGCATCTATGAGACGCCGTACGACGACTTCGGCCGGTTGACCTTCGAGATGTGGCGCGCGGCTCGCCTGGTCATCGACACCGGCCTGCACGAGTACGGCTGGACTCGTCAGCAGGCCATCGACTATCTCGCCGCAAACACCGCGCTGGCGCATCACGACATCGTGACCGAGATCGACCGTTACATCGCATGGCCGGGTCAGGCGACGGCGTACTACCTCGGTTACAAGACCATGCGTGACCTGCGCAGCGAGGCCGAGCGCGAGCTGGGGCCGAAGTTCGACCAGCGCCCGTTCCACGACACCATCCTCAACCTGGGCTCGGTGCCGTTGCCGGTGCTGGAGTCGGAAGTGCGCAGTTTTGTGGCCGAGCGCAAGACCGGTAAGAGTGCTGTCGGCGAAGAGTGAGGCCGACCCGCAGGCTGCCTGCCGCAACAGGCAGCCTGCGGCTTTCTCTCGACGCACGCGCATCGTCCTGTTCATGCAACGGAACCCTACTATGACGTGATGCAGATAACGCACGCGCTTCGCGTCGCTTCGTCGTAGGAGCGGCTTCAGCCGCGAAGCCACCGATCTCACCGACGCCAACGATGGCTGGCAATCATTGCAGCTATTGCGCACGCACCGATTACGGAACCTCCACGAGCTTCGCGGCTGAAGCCGCTCCTGCAACGGAACGATGCGATCGTCGGGAATGCCGTGCAGCACACGTGAAACCGGGACTCATCCGCAGACTGCACGCCCTTTCCGTAGGAGCGGCGTAAGCCGCGAAGCCACCGGTGCCACCGGCGCCAACGAAGAGTGGCAATCATTGCGGCGATTGCGAATCGCACCGATTCCGGAACCTGCATCAGCTTCGCGGCTGAAGCCGCTCCTACAACGGAGCGGTTTGATCGTGTGCTGAAGATATGGTGCTGCCAACCGTAGGAGCGGCTTCAGCCGCGAAGCCACGGATCTCACCGGCGCCAATGACCGCAGGCAATCATCGCAGCGATTGCGAACGCAACCATTGCGGAACCCGCATGAGCTTCGCGGCTTACGCCGCTCCTACAACGAACTGCTGCAATGTGATTTGTGCAGATTGCGACACGTTTGAAAGCGAAAAGATTCAAACAACGCGCTTCGATAGCGATGTCATGCATCGCATCATCGCAGCGATGGCCGGAATCAAATCGCGAAATATGCGCATCCGCGCAATCGCTCGAAAGCAAACAACCACCAGCGCAGGGTGGCAGCAACGCGATAGATAATCTTGTTTGTGCGGATATCTGCATCCGATTCCGTCAAGAATCACAAGACCATCCGCATCGCCAGCAAACAGACTGGATGACAGGGAAGTTTCACCTGTCGGCTTGCATGAAGATCAAGGGATTGGTGGCTCACGCACGAAGTCGGCAGAACGACGTCCTGAACGCTGCCCCGCATTGCCGGGGGCATTCAGCCAGCTTGTCACGGGAGAGAGACCATGACAGTCGTATCTGCTTCTGCTGCCCGTTGTACGCAACACACGTCCGCAAGGCCCGCCGCGCTGCCGCGTGCCGGAACGCTCGCCGCCAGCCTGGCGGTGGCATTGTGGGGAAGCCCGCTGCTGATCGCACCGGCCATGGCACAGAGTGCCGGCAGCGATGACGCGGTCAAACTCGACACGGTGATGGTGACCGGCTCGCGCCTGATCCGCACCGACCTGGATGCGCCCAGCCCGACCACCATGGTGACCCGCGAGGATATCCAGGCCGCCGGCAGCGCTACCATTGAAACCGTCCTCAACGAATTTCCGCAGCTTGCCGCCGGTAATACGTCCAGCGTCAACAACGGCGGTGGCTCGGGCGTGTTGACCGCCAATCTGCGCGGCCTCGGCGCCAACCGCACGCTGACCCTGGTCAACGGCCGCCGCTTCATGCCGGCCGACTCCGATGGCGTGGTCGATCTGGCCAGCATTCCCGATGCCCTCATCGAGAACGTGGAGATCGTCACCGGTGGCGCATCTGCCGTGTACGGCTCCGATGCCATCGCCGGCGCGGTCAACTTCATCATGCGCAAGAACTTCAGCGGCATCGAAGCGGCGTACACG
Organism: Stenotrophomonas sp. SY1; assembly: GCF_021202945.1. GTDB lineage: Bacteria > Pseudomonadota > Gammaproteobacteria > Xanthomonadales > Xanthomonadaceae > Stenotrophomonas. Next base: position 137,890 of record NZ_JAJOYR010000001.1, read on the forward strand.
CATGGGCAGACGTCCGAAGGTGATGGTGCCTACGACAAGTACGACATCACCCTGGGCGGCAACTTCGCCGATGACCGCGGCAACGCGGTCATCTCGTTCAGCCGTACCGACCGCGATCCGGTGCTGCAGGGCGCGCGTGATTTCTCCAAGGTGCCGCTGGATACGGTGGACGGCAAGCTGGTGCCGGGTGGCTCGGGCTCCATTCCCGGCACACGCATCGGCCTGAGCGGCAGCCAGCTCGGCTCGCTGGTCGGCGTGAACCTCACCCCGGCCGGCGAATGCAGCGCCATGACCGGCATCCGCTTCGGTGAAAACGGCACGCCGCTGCCGTACTGCAACCCGCAGGATGCCTACAACTACGCGGCCATGAACTACCTGCAACGCCCGCTGGAGCGCACCCAGGTCACCGCGCTGGCCAACTACAAGGTCAATGATGCGGTCGAAGCCTATGCCGAGGTGTACTACTCCGATTCGGCCAACCGCTATCAGCAGGCCCCGGATTCGTTCACCCCGGTGACACCCGGCGCGGGCTCCTCGACGCTGCTGGTGCCCAACTTCGCCAACAACCCGGTGCTGCTGCCGGCAGTGCGGCAGTTCTTCACCGACAACGCGCACATCTTCGATCCCGATGGTGACGGCACCGCCAGCATCGTCGGCGCCGGCCGTCGTGCCGATGAACTGGGGCCGCGCTATTACACGTATGACCGCGTCAGCCGCAATCTGATCGGTGGTCTGCGCGGAGACTTCGAAGTCGGTGGTGGCCACTGGTGGCGCTGGGATGCGTTCGTGCAGGAACAGCACACCCGCACCGACACCACCCAGAACAACATGATCAACCAGGCACGCCTGGCGCAGGCGCTCAACGCCACCGTCGACAGCGCCGGCAACCTGGTCTGCGTGAACCCGGCCAGCGGCTGCGTGCCGGCCAGCATCTTCGGCCTGGAATCGATCAGCCCGGGCTCGGCCGCGTTCCTCACCCCGCAACGCGCGCACACCGAAACCTTCGACCGCAACGTGGTCGGGGCAACGCTGAGCGGGTCACTGTTCGACCTGCCGGCCGGCTCGGTGGCGATGGCCTTCGGTGCCGAGTACCGCAAGGACGAATACGCCTTCCAGCCCAGCGCGATGGACGTGGCCGGTGAGTACGGTGCGGTGTCGCAGATGCCGATGGCCGGCGAATACAGCGTCAAGGAAGTGTTCACCGAGTTCCGCGTGCCGTTGCTCAGTGGTGCGCGGTTCGCTCAGAGCCTGGCCATCGAAGGTGCGGCACGGTATTCGGACTACTCGACCATCGGTGGCGTGAACACCTGGAAGGTGGGCCTGGAATGGTCGCCCACGGACTGGATGCGTTTCCGCAGCGCATACAACGTTGCCATCCGCGCGCCGTCGTTGAACGAGTTGTACTCGCCGCAGGCGCGCGGCTTCACCTCCGGCGTTGATCCGTGTACCGCCTCGGCCAACCCCAGCGCGGCGCAGCAGCAGCTGTGCATCCAGCAGGGCGTGCCGGCAGCGGACCTGCCCAACTTCTCGCAGGGCTCGGTGGGCTTCGAGCGCACCACCGGCGGCAATCCCAACCTCACCGAAGAGAAGTCCGACACCTTCACTGTCGGTGCGGTGTTCAGCCTGCCGCAGGTGGACGGCCTGAACTTCGCGGTGGACTACTTCCAGGTGGACGTGGAAGACGCCATCACCAGCCTGGGCGCCAACCAGATGCTCAGTGACTGCTTCAGCCAGCTCGATCCCAACTCCACCACCTGCCGCGCCATCATCCGCCTGCCCAACGGCCAGATCGACGATGTGCGTTCCACCCTGCAGAACATCGGCAAGCTCAAGGCACGCGGCCTGGACTTCCAGACCGACTACCGCTTCAACGTGCCATGGGGCATCGGTGGCAACGACGGCAACATGTCGTTGACGCTGCTCACCAGCTGGTTGTTCGAGCGCTCCATGCAGGTGGTCAGCAACCAGCCGGCGCTGGATTGCGCCGGCTACATGGGCGGCGGCTGCGGTGGCGGTACCGGCGCGATCATGATTCCCGACTTCAAGCTCAACTTCACCGTTGGCTACAAGAGCGGCCCGCTGTCGGTGCGCCTGCAGACCCGCATGATCGACAGCTTCGACCTGCGCCCGGGCCTGACCGCCGCGGTCAACAAGGCGCCGCGTGTGTGGTACGTGGACAGCAACGCGATCTACGACTTCAACGAAACCGTGCAGCTGTTCGCCGGCATCGACAACCTGTTGAACAAGCAACCACCCATCCTGGGCACCGGGCTGGCCGGTGATGCCAACACCGATGTGGGCGTCTACGACGTGCTGGGGCGCCGCTACAACTTCGGCATCCGGGTCAAGTTCTGAGCCGGGGCGCCGCATCCACGGGTGCGGCGCTTTGCAGTGGAGGGCGTTGTCGGGCCGGCCGCGCGTTGGCCCGCGACGCTGCATGCAGTTCATCAGGGGAGGTAGGGTTGTGGGAATGAACAAATGGGTGCTGGCCGCTGCACTGGGCGTGCTGACGTGCCAGATGGCGGACGTGCAGGCGGGCCCGAGTGCCGCCGACATACCGGCGCGCGACGCCGGGCAGGGGCCGTATGCGCGGCTGGTGATCCGCAATGTCGACATCATCGACGGCACCGGCGCGCCGATCCAGGGGCCGTACGACGTGGTGATCGTCAACGACCGCATCGCCGAGATACGTTCCATCGGCGTGCCCGGTGGCATCGAGGCCGACAAGCGCGCGGCGGCCGGCGATCATGAAATCGACGGCACCGGTTTCACCCTGCTGCCGGGGTTCGTGGATACGCACGTGCATCTGCATGGCGACAATGACAGCCAGGGCGTACCGCCGGAATACATCCTCAAGCTGTGGCTGGCCCACGGCGTGACCACCGCACGCGAACTGGGCAGTGCCAAGCCGATCGAGTGGATGGCCGACGTCAAGCGGCGCAGCGAGGCCAACGAGATCGTCGCGCCACGCCTGGACATCTATCCGTTCTTCAACGCGATCCAACCGGGCATCAACACGCCGGCATTGGCGCGCGATGCGGTGCGCAATGCCCGCAAGCGCGGTGCCGACGGCATCAAGTTCATCGGTTCGATCCCCGAGGATGTACTGTTTGCCGCGCTGGACGAAGCCGAGAAGATCGGCATGCGCACCACCATGCACCATTCGCAGCAGATGGTGGCCTACGCCAACGTGCTCAAGACCTCCGCGCATGGGCTCGATTCGATGGAGCACTGGTACGGGCTGCCCGAGGCGATGTTCACCGACCGCCGCCTGCAGCAGTGGCCGGTGGCGTTCAACAACACCGACGAGCAATGGCGCTTCGCCGAGGCCGGGCGGCTGTGGCAACAGGCCGCCGAGCCAGGCAGCGAGCGCTGGAATGCGGTGATCGACGAACTGCTGGAACGCGACTTCGCACTCAGCCCCACCTTCGTTGCCTATCTGGCCAGCCGCGACCTGATGCGCATGACCAATGCCAGCTGGCACGGCGCCTACACGATGCCGGCGTTGTGGGACTTCTATCGGCCCAGCCGGCATCACCACGGTTCCTACTGGTTCGACTGGACGCTGGAACACGAAGTCGACTGGCGCCGTAATTACGGCCTGTGGATGCGCTTCGTCAACGACTACAAGAACCGTGGCGGCCTGGTTGGCGTGGGCAGCGACAGCGGCTACATCTACAACCTGTACGGCTTTGGCTACGTGCAGGAGATGGAGCTGCTGCGCGAAGCCGGCTTCAGTTCACTGGAAGTGCTGCACGCGGCCACCGGTGCCGGCGCGAAGATACTTGGCCATGAAGAGCGTGCCGGCAACGTGCGGGTAGGGCGCAAGGCCGACCTGGTGCTGGTGCGTGGCAATCCGGTCGCCAACCTGAAGCTGCTGTACGGCACCGGCACCATCCGCCTGGATGATGCGACCGACAAGGTGCAGCGCATCGGCGGCGTGGATTTCACCATCAAGGACGGCATCGTCTACGACGCGGTCAAGCTGCGCGCCGATGTGCGGCGCATGGTCAGCCAGGCCAAGGCCGCCGCCGGTCTGCCGGACGCACCGATGAAGGTGGCGCACGATGACTGAGCACTCCGTGCGCGGTGAGGCAGGTTGCAGTGGGCACAGCGCGATGACGCTGGACCGGCGCCGCTTCCTGGCCTGGAGTGCGATGGCCGCAGCAGCCGGAATGCTCGGCTTTGCCGACACGGCGGCGGCGTTGGCACCGACGATGTCGCGGCAGACCTTGGGCGGACGGGTACGCCTGTCGCCATCGCTGTTCCATGATTCGGTGGAGGCCACCCATGGCTATCTGATGCGGCTGTCCGCCGACCGCCTGCTGCACAACTTCCGTGAGCAGGCAGGCTTGCCGGTAAAGGCTGAGGTTTACGGCGGCTGGGAGTCGGACACCATTGCCGGGCACACGCTGGGCCACTACCTGAGCGCGTTGTCGTTGATGTATGCGGACAACGGCAAGGCCGATTGCAAGGCGCGCGCCGACCATATCGTCAGCGAACTTCGCGCCTGCCAGCTGGCGGGCGGCGACGGCTATGTGGCCGGCTTCACCCGCAAGCGCGCCGACGGCAGCATCGAAGGCGGCCGCGTGGTGCTGGACGAAGTCGCGCGCGGCGACATCCGCGCCCTGCCGTTCGACCTCAACGGCAGCTGGGCGCCGTTCTACACCTGGCACAAGCTGCTGGCCGGGTTGCTCGATGCGCACCGCTGCTGCGGCAACGCGGACGCATTGCTGGTGCTGGAAGGCATTGCCGGCTACATCGATGGCAAGCTGGCGCCGCTGGACCACGCGCAGATGCAGCGACTGCTGGACTGCGAGTTCGGTGGCATGCAGGAATCACTGGCCGAGCTGGGCGCACGTACCGGCAACGCGCGTTGGTCGCGGCTGGCGGCGCGCTTCAACCACGACAAGGTGGTTGATCCACTCATTGCCGGCAAGGATCAACTCAACCGCCTGCATGCCAACACGCAGATCCCCAAACTGCTCGGCACCGCGCGCCAGTTCGAGTTGCAGGCCACCCGGTCCGATGCGGCAGCGGCGCTGTTCTTCTGGCAGCGGGTGACCGGGCATCACAGCTATGCCATTGGCGGCAATGCCGACCGCGAGTATTTCCAGGGGCCGGATACGATCTCGCGCTACCTCACCGAGCAGACCTGCGAACACTGCAACACGCTGAACATGATTCGGCTGTCGCGGTACCTGTATCGCTGGTCGGGCGAAGCGCGGTACTACGACTACATCGAACGCGCGCAGTACAACCACGTGCTGTCGCAGCAGCATCCGGACGGCGGTCGTTTCACCTACATGACGCCGATGCTGACCGGCGAGGCGCGCAAGTATTCCGAGCCCGAAGGTGAGTTCTGGTGCTGCGTGGGCACCGGCATGGAGAGCCACGCCAACTTCAGCGATGACATCTTCTGGCAGGACGGGGCTGACATCACCGTCAACCTCTACATCCCGGCCACGTTCGAAGATGCGCAACGCGGCATTGGTCTGCAACTCCAATCGCAGCTGCCCGCGCATGGACAGGTGCGACTGACCGTCAGTGGCGACCGCGCGGCCTCGTTACAGCGGCTACGCCTGCGCCAGCCGCAATGGGCCGGAACGGTTACCGTACAGCGCAACGGCACGCCGCAGGTGCTGCAGGCGCGTGCCGGCTACCTGGAGCTGGCCGGTCCCTGGCGCGCCGGTGACCAGGTGCAGCTGGAGTTCGGCATGACTTTGCAGGTGGAGCCGTGCACGGACGATGCAACGGTGGTGGCATTGCGCCGTGGCCCGTGCGTGCTGGCGGCTGATCTTGGTCCTGCCGATCAGCCCTGGGATGGCGTGGAGCCGTGGATCGCCGCCGATGACATGGCTTCGGCATTTGCCGCCGCACCGGATGGCGACGTGTTCCAAGTGCGGCTGCCATCGCATCCGCAGGGGTTGCGCCTTGCACCTTTCCACAGTCTGCATGAGCGGCGTCACGCCGTTTACTTCCGGCATCTGGATCAGGCCGCCCTGGTACGGCGCGACCGCGAACGTGCGGCAGAAGCAGCAAACCTGGCACGTGTGGCCGAGCGCCGGATCGATCATCTGCAACTGGGCGATGACACCGACGAGGCCGCGCATCGGCTGACCACCACAGGCAATTCGTACGCGTTGGCCTACCGGCGACAGAAAGGGCGCGACGTGCGCACCGGCGGGCAGATGAGCTTCGCATTGCGTGGCACGCGCCCGGCAACGGTACTGCGGCTGCGTTACTGGGGCGAGGAACATCGCCGCCGCTTCTCAGTGGCGGTCAACGGCGTGGTGCTGGCCAACGAAGTGTTGGACGGTGGCCGAGGTGATCGCTTCATCGATGTGGACTACGAGCTACCGGCAGCGCTACATGCACCGACCGATGGCGGCTGGCAGGTTCGCATTGAACCGGAACCAGGCTATTCGGCCGGCCCGGTGTTCGGCGCGTGGTTGTTGGCGTGAAGCACACGTAACGCCTTCTCCCGCTGGGAGAAGATGCCCCGCAGGGGCGGATGAGGGTTCGTACGAAGTACTTCGCGACCCAGCATTGCGAGGCTGCGCCCCAACCCTCTCCCCAACCCCTCTCCCGTTGGGAGAGGGGCCAGCAGCGTCAGCTCAACCCGGCATCACCCGCATCGCAGGATCATCCCGCAGCGCCAACAGCTCCGCATGCAACTGCTCCGGAATGCGTACGCCGTCCACGCAACTCCTCGCACGGGCCTCATAGCGCCGCTGTGACGGCAGCCGCGCACCACTGGGTACGAAGGCATCCAGCAGCGCTTCGGCACGTGCGGCGTGCGGCGCAGGGTCACCATTGATGAAGCGCGACGGGTCCAGCGCCAGCACCAGCTCGCCGTGATACGGCGAGGCACCCGCACCGCCGTCGAGCTGCAATGATTCCTGGCTGGTGAGGTCACCGATCAGCGGCCCTGCGATCAGCTCGATCATGGTCGACAGCGCTGAACCCTTGTGGCCGCCGAAGGTCAGCATCGCGCCGCCATCGACGATGGCCTGCGGATCGGTGGTGGCATTGCCGGCAGCGTCGATGCCCCAGCCTTCGGGAATCGGCTGACCGGCGCGCCGCCGCAACTCGATCTCGCCGCGCGCCACCGCGCTGGTGGCGAAGTCGAACACATAAGGCGGTTTGTCCGGCCGGGGCCAACCAAACGCGAACGGATTGGTGCCAAGCAGCGGCACGCGGCCACCGCTGGGCGCGACCCATGCATGGCTGGGATTGCAGGCCAGGCCAACGAGGCCGGCGTCGGTCAGGCGTTCCACTTCGGGCCACAGCGCGGAGAAGTGCACGCAATGATTGATCGCCATCGCAGCAATGCCGTTGTGGCGTGCTTTCTCGATCAGGTGTGGAAGACCGGCTTCAAAGGCCAGCAGCGAGTAGCCGCCGCGCGCATCGACGCGGACGATGGCCGGCGCCTGGTCATGCACGCGTGGCACCGCGTTGCCATCGACCTTGCCGGTGCGCAGCGAGTGCGTGCAGACCAGGGTGCGGTATAGACCATGCGAAGTGCAGCCATCACGCTCACCGGCAACGATGGTGTCGGTCAGCGTCCGCACATGGCCTTCGGAAAAGCCGGCGTTGGCAAGAATGGTGGCGACCAGCGTGGCTGCGTCGGCCAGTGACAGTTGGATCATCGGATGCGGCTCCTTGCAGAATCATCGGGCGCGCATCCATCGGGCGTACAGGTGCCGTGCGTCGGCAGAAGCGCGCGGGACGATGGTGTCATGCAGGGAGCGCGGTGGCTGCGTTGAAAGCCACCGGTTTGATGCTGATAAATGCCGAATGGGGAGCAGTGGCCGAAAGCAAGATCAAAGCCAAAGCCCCCTCATCCGCCCTTTAGGGCACCTTCTCCCGCCTGCGGGAGAAGGGATTTCTGCAAGCACTATCTGCGCTCTGGCGCCCTAGCTTCGGACGCATGCCGAAGTAGCGGAGCCAAGACCGAAGCAAAAAGAGATCGAAGCAATCCCCTCTCCCGTTTACGGGAGAGGGGTAGGGGTGAGGGCAGCTTTAAAAAAGCTTCTAAAGCTCTCAACCCCCCGAACCCCTCACTCCTTCAACAACGCAACAATGCTCTCCGCCGCATCCCGCCCTTCGGCAACCGCCGTCACCACCAGGTCCGCACCGCGTACCGCATCGCCGCCGGCGAACAGCTTGGGGTTGTGGGTCTGGTAGGGCAGGCGGCCGGCACCCCCGGCGACAATGCGGCCATTGTTGGTGGCTTCCACGCCCTGCGCGCCCAGCCACTCCGGCAATGTCGGTGAGAAGCCAAACGCGATGATCACCACGTCCGCTTCCAGCAGCGATTCGCTGCCTTCGATCGGCTCGGCGTTGCGGCGGCCATTGGCATCGGCTGCGCCGAGCTGCGTCTCGATCACGGTCACGCCGATCACTTCATCATCGGCACCGGCTTCGATGGCGAGCGGCTGGCGGTTGAACAGGAAGCGCACGCCTTCCTCGCGGGCATTGGCCACTTCGCGGGCCGAGCCCGGCATGCTGGCTTCGTCGCGGCGGTAGGCGCAGGTCACGCGTGCGGCGCCCAGGCGGATCGCACTGCGCACGCAGTCCATGCCGGTGTCGCCGCCACCCAGTACCACCACGCGCTTGCCGTTGAGGTCAGGCAGGGCGATCTGGTCTTCCCAGCCGGCAATCGGCCGGCCATGCGGGTCGTTGCCGCCGACGATGCGGCTGTTCTGCACCAGGAACGGCAACGCCGGCAGCACGTTCTTCAGGTCCTGGCCGATCAGGCCGCCGTCGGTATAGCGGTAGGCACCGGTGCCGAGAAACACGGCGTCGTAGTCGGCCTGCAGTTGATCGACGGTGATGTCGCGGCCGATCTCCACGCCCAGGCGGAACTCAACGCCCATGCCTTCGAGGATTTCGCGGCGACGGTCAATCACGCTCTTGTCCAGCTTGAAACTGGGAATGCCGAACTGCAGCAGGCCGCCGATCTGCTCATAGCGGTCGAACACCACCGCCTGGATGCCGGCGCGTGCCAGCCGATCGGCGCAGGCCAGCCCGGCCGGGCCGGCGCCGACGATGGCCACGCGCTTGCCGGTGGGCTGCACCGCGTGCAGGTCCGGCTTCCAGCCGGTGGCCAGCGCGGTATCGACGATGTACTTCTCCACCGCACCGATGGTGACCGCGCCGAACTCCTCCAGCGTGCAGCTGCCTTCGCACAGGCGGTCCTGCGGGCACACCCGGCCGCACACTTCGGGCAGCGGATTGGTCGAATGGCACAGCGTTGCCGCTTCATGGATGCGGTCTTCCTGCACCAACTGCAACCACTGCGGAATGGCGTTGTGCACCGGACACTTCCAGCTGCAGTACGGGTTGCCGCAGTCCAGACAACGACCGGCCTGGTACTGCGCATCGGCCTTGTCGAATTTCCCGTACAGCTCGCCCCAATCGCCGGACGTGCGCAGTTCCACCGGAATGCGTTGCGGCATGGTGCGGGGGAGATCGAGGAACTGGAAGGCTTGCTTGCGGCTCATGGCGGACTCGTGATGTCTGGGGAGGAGCCCTTCTCCCGCAGGCGGGGTGAGGGCAAGCTGCTCGTGAGCCACTGGCTCACGCTTGGTCGAACGCCCAACGCTCCGTGTTGGGCCGGGGCGCGGAGCGAGGTGCCCCGTAGGGGCGGATGAGGGGCCTTGCTTTCAAAGCGCCCTCACCCCAACCCCTCTCCCGCTTGCGGGAGAGGGGCTCCTGGCTTCATGCAGCGTTGCGCAGCGCCGCAGCCAGCGATTCGATGCTGGCCGCCTTGGGCTTCACCAGCCAGAACTTGCCGACGTAATCGCGGAACTCGTCCAGGATCTGCTGCGCCCAGATGCTGCCGGTCATCTCGCGATGACGGCTGATCAGGGTGTGCAGGTGCTGGCGGTAGCTCTCGAAGCCTTCGGCCGAAATGCGGTGGATGTCGATCAGTTCGTGGTTGTAGCGGTCCACGAAATCACGGTCGATATCCAGCACGTAAGCCAGGCCACCGGTGAAGCCGGCGCCGAAGTTCAGGCCGACCTTGCCGAGCACCGCGACGATGCCGTCGGTCATGTACTCGCAGCAGTGGTCACCGGCACCTTCGATCACCGCCAGTGCGCCGGAGTTGCGCACGCCGAAGCGCTCGCCGGCGCGGCCGGCGGCAAACAGCTCACCGCCGGTGGCACCGTACAGGCAGGTGTTGCCGATGATGGCGGTGTTGCGGGCCTCGAAGCGCGCGCCGCGTGGCGGACGCACCACCAGCCGGCCGCCGGCCATGCCCTTGCCGACGTAGTCGTTGGCTTCGCCTTCCACTTCCAGGTTCAGGCCATCGACGTTGAACGCACCCAGGCTTTGCCCGGCGGTGCCACGGAAGCGCAGGTTCAGCGGCGCATCGACCATGCCGTGGTTGCCGTGCGCGCGGGCGATGGTGCCGGACAGGCGGGTGCCCACCGAGCGGTCGGTGTTGTGGATCAGGAAGCGATGCTCGCCCCCGCGCTTGTGCGCGATGGCATCGGCCAGCAGGTTGTCCATCTGCGTGGCCAGGCTGTCCGGCGACTGGTACAGGCGCTGCGCCGCGCAGTGCGAACCTTCGTAACGGGCCGGCGCCAGCAACCGCGACAGATCCACCTTGACGCCTTCGCGCGGTGAGACTTCCAGCTGTTCCAGCAGGTCGGTGCGGCCGACGATCTCATCCAGCGAACGTGCACCCAGCAGCGCCAGCCACTCACGCACTTCCTCGGCCAGCAGCCGAAAGAAGTTCTCCACGCGCTCGGGCTGGCCGGTGAAGTAGCCTTCGCGCAGGCGCTCGTCCTGCGTGGCCACGCCAGTGGCGCAGTTGTTGAGGTGGCAGATGCGCAGGTACTTGCAGCCCAGCACGATCATCGGGCCGGTGCCGAAGCCGAAGCTGTCGGCACCCAGCAGCGCCGCCTTGATCACATCAAGCCCGGTCTTCAGGCCACCATCGGTCTGCAGGATGGTGCGGCTGCGCAGGTCGTTGCCGATCAAGGCCTGGTGCGATTCGGCCACGCCCAGTTCCCACGGCACGCCGGCGTAGCGGATCGAGCTGATCGGCGATGCACCGGTGCCGCCGTCATGGCCGGACACGGTGATCAGGTCGGCACCGGCCTTGACCACGCCGGCGGCAATCGTGCCAACGCCGGCATGCGAAACCAGCTTCACCGACACCAGCGCATCCGGGTTGACCTGCTTGAGGTCGTAGATCAGCTGCGCCAGGTCTTCGATGGAGTAGATGTCGTGATGCGGTGGCGGCGAGATCAAACCGATGCCCGGCTTTGCATAACGCAGGCGCGCGATCAGCTCGTTGACCTTGTGGCCCGGCAGCTGGCCGCCTTCGCCGGGCTTGGCGCCCTGCGCGACCTTGATCTGCAGCACCTCGGCATTGACCAGGTACTCGGCGGTGACGCCGAAGCGGCCCGAGGCCACCTGCTTGATCTTGGAGCGCTTCTCGGTGCCGTAACGCACCGGGTCTTCGCCACCTTCACCCGAATTGGAACGGCCACCGAGGCGATTCATCGCGATTGCCAGCGCCTCATGCGCTTCCGGCGACAACGCACCCAGCGAAATGGCGGCGGTGTCGAAACGCTTGAACAGCGCTTCGGCCGGTTCCACTTCATCCAGTGGCACCGGTGTGGCGGCCGGCTTGAGTTGCAACAGATCGCGCAGCGCCGAGGTCGGGCGCGAATGCACCGCGTCCGTGTACTTGCGCCAATCCTCGGCCTTGCCGGTGCGCGCGGCGCGCTGCAGCGTCAGCACCACGTCCGGGTTGTACATGTGGTACTCGCCGCCGTGCACATACTTGAGCAGGCCGCCCACTTCGGCCGGCGCCAGTTCGTTCCAGGCGCGTGCAGCCAGCTCGCGGGCTTCGGTATCCAGCCGCGCCAGGTTGACGCCGCCGATGCGCGCGGTGGCATCCGGGAAGCACAGCTGCACCACATCCGGATCAAGGCCGATGATCTCGAACAATTGCGCGCCGCGGTAACTGGCCACGGTGCAGATGCCCATCTTGGAGATGATCTTGCTCAGGCCCTTGTAGATGCCCTTGCGATAACTGCGGCCGATCTGTGAAACCTCACCGCCCTTCTTCAGCTGCAGGATGCCGCGCCGGCCCATGTCGAACAGCGTCTGGTAGGCCAGGTACGGGTACACCGCCGTGGCACCAAAGCCGAGCAGGCAGGCCATGTGGTGCGCATCGCGCGCGGTGCCGGTCTCGACGATCAGGTTGACCTCGCAACGCAGGCCCACCTGTGAGAGATGGTGATGCACGGCGCTGGTGGCCAGCAGCGCATGCACCATCGGCCGTTCCGGCACCGGGTAGCGGTCGGACAGCAGCAGCATCACCATGCCGTCGCGCGCGGCCTGTTCGCACTCGGCGCAGATGCGCTCGATGCCGGCCTTGATGCCTTCCTCGACGCTGTAGGACAGGTCGATCAAACGGTTGCGGTCGACGTACTGCTCCATCTTCACCAGCTGGCGCAGCTTGCGTTGGCTCAGGACCGGCGAGTTCAGGATGATGTGGTTCACCGTCTCCGCACCGGCGTGGAAGATGTTGGTCTCCTTGCCGAGCTGGGTGCTCAACGACATCGCGCACTCTTCGCGCAGCGGATCGATCGGCGGGTTGGTGACCTGCGCGAAAGCCTGGCGGAAGTAGTCGTACAACGGCCGCGTGTTGCGGCTGAGCACGGCGATGGGCGTGTCATCGCCCATCGAGCCGGTGGCTTCCTGGCCGATCTCGGCCAGCGGCCGCAGCACCTGCTCCACTTCCTCGGAGGTGAGCTGGAACAGCTTGTGGTAACTGCGCAGGGTCGGCTCGTCGAACGGCTCCTCGGCCAGCGACGGATCGATCAGTTCGGTCTGCAGATAGGTGACGCCCTGGTGCAGCCATTGCTTGTACGGGGCGCGCGCACGGTTGATGCGGTCGATCGCGTCCGAGTCGAGCAGGTCGCCGCGCTTGAGGTCGATGGCCATCATCTGGCCCGGCCCCAGCTTGCCCTTGCGCACCACGCGCTCGGCCGGCACTTCCCACACGCCCGCCTCGGAAGCGACCAGGAAGTGGCGGTCGGAGGTCTGCATCCAGCGGGCGGGTCGTAGGCCGTTGCGGTCCAACGTGCAGGCCGCATAGCGGCCGTCGCAGGCGACGATGCCGGCCGGGCCGTCCCACGGCTCGCAGTTCAGTCCGTGGAATTCGTAGAAGGCGGCCAGGTCGGCGTCCTTGAATTCCAGCGACTGGGTTGCCGGCGGCACCAGGATGCGCAGCGCCTGGATCAGCTCCATGCCGCCGGCGACCATCAGCTCCAGCATGTTGTCCATGCTCTGCGAGTCGGACCCGTGCATCGAAATCACCGGGTCGAATTCGGCGATGTCGAACTTCGGCGTCTTCCACACCTTGCTGCGCGCCTGCGCCCAGTGGCGGTTGCCTTCGATGGTGTTGATCTCGCCGTTGTGGGCGAGCATGCGGAACGGATGTGCCAACGGCCAGCGCGGCATCGTGTTGGTGGAGAAGCGTTGGTGGAACACCACCACGCTGGACGCCAGCTCGTGGCGCTGCAGGTCCGGGTAGAACGTGCTCAGCTTGTCCGGCAGCACCATGCCCTTGTAGCTGATCGCCTCGGCACTTAGCGTGGTGACGTAGTAGTCGGCGACATCGCGCAGCTGCTGTTCGCTGCGGCGGCGGGCCAGGAACAGTGCCAGCGCGAACTGCTCGGCGCTCTGGCTGGCGTCGGCATCAACAAACACCTGCTCGATCCTGGGCAGCGTGTCGCGGGCCAGTTCGCCGCAGACGCTGTCATCGGTGGGTACTTCGCGCCAGCCGCGTGGCAGGCAGCCGGCGTTGCGCAGCTGTGCATCCAGTTCGTCGCGACATCGCCGTGCGGCATCGGCATCGTGCGGCAGGAACACCACGCCGGCGGCGAAGTTGGGGCCGATACGGATGCCGGCTTCTTCGGCCAGCTGGCGCAGGAACACCGTGGGTTTGCGCAGCAGCAGGCCGCAGCCGTCACCGGTCAGCCCGTCGGCGGCAACGCCACCGCGATGGGTCATGCGTGAGAGCGCGGCAATGGCGGTATCGACCAACAGGCGGGATGGCTGGTCGTCGAGCTGCGCGACCATGCCGAAACCACAGGCGTCGCGTTCGTCTTGCGGGTCGTAAAGCCCTTGCGGGGTACCGGCGGCCATCTGTGCCTCGTAGCGATGTCAGGTGAGCGGCGACACTCTTGCCCGCTCGCCAAGCACGCCATGCACACGGGAGTGAGGCGCGCCGTCCTGAATCGCTCGGCTGTGTGGGGAAAGGCCGGTGGTGGCCGCCGTCACGGCGGGCTTTACCAGCACAAGCGCCCTCGCGCTCACCCAATGCACACGGTGTGCTCTTCCTGGAGCGCACCCTGAGGTCACCGGATGCGCTCGACTAGATCACAGTTGCTGCAGCGCCGCAATACATCGTTGCTTGCGCAACCAAAGCCTTGCAGGACAAGGCTTTGGCCCTTGCCTGTTCAGCCGCAGCGCACGCCGCTGATGACGTTCTTGTCGTCGATTTCGATGTTCAGGCGCTCGCCGATGAACTCCATGGTGACCGGCTGGTTGGGCTTGAGCACGCGCACGTCGCTGGCACCGGAATCTTCCTTGGCCTGGGTCTGCACGGCGTCGGAATAGGTCTGACCGACCAGCCCCTGCACCTGGCTGGCATCGCAGCTGGCCGGCGGCGGCGGAGTGGCTTCGGCAGTGGAAGCAGCGGCCTGGGCAGCCTGGGCGGCCTGGTCCAGGGCTTGCTCCTGCTCTTCAGGCGCAGGGCCGTTGCAGGCGGCCAGGGCCAGGGCCAGAGAAAGGGCGCCAATCATGGCGGCGGGGCGGCGCAGGCCGCGCGGCGTCGACAGGAACTGCATCGGAACTCCAGAGCATAGGAAGACGCCCCAAGCATATCGCCTGTGTCTGAATGTGTACCGTCGCTCTGCACCAATGCGTGTGGGGGTTATCCGCAGCGCAGCGTGGTGATGTTGTTGGTGCGGCCTACCTCGATGACCAGGCGGTCGCCGCCGCTGGTGGTCGCCGGTGGCTGCGAAGCGAGCTGTTGGCCTGCGTTGCTGCGGACGACATCGACCTGCAGGCTGTCGCTGTCCACGCGTGCCCGTTCAACCGTATTTGGCGCGGCGGCCAGGCCAACGGCGCCACGCACCATGTCGGTGTGGCACTGGCCGGAAATCACGCCATCGATGGGTTGCACCTGCGCAACCTGCGTGGTGCTGCAGGCGGTGGCGATGATGCTGACGCCGGCCAGAAGAAGAATGCGCTGCATGGCGTGCTCGGTTGTGTGGAGTAGGTGCAGCCTGCGGCGCTGGGAGTAAGCGCGGGGTGAAAGGTGGGGGCTGCACGTTTGAGGTGCGGCTCGCTCCGCTCCCGCCGCAATCAACCTCCACTCAACCATAATCCCCGCATTCACCCGCACAGGATGTACCAATGCCGCAGCAGGAAAGCTGTCGTGTTCTCGTACTCGGGGGGTACGGCCACTTCGGCGCACGCATCGTGCGGGCGCTCTCGATCACGCCGGGCATCAGCGTCATCGCCGCCGGCCGCAACCCGGCGCAGGCGGCGGCCCGGCTGCCGGGCGTGGACCTGTCGCGTATCGAACTGTGCCGGCTGGATACGGCCGAAGCCGGCTTCGCCGACGCGCTTGCCGCCACCGGCGCGGACCTGGTCATCCACACCGCCGGGCCGTTCCAGGGGCAGGGCTTCGATGTCGCCCACAGCTGCCTGCAGGCCGGCATGCATTACATCGACCTGGCCGATGGGCGCGATTTCGTCCGCGATTTTCCTGCCCAGTTGGATGCTGCCGCGCGCGCGGCGCAGCGCAGTGCGATCAGCGGTGCGAGCACCCTTCCAGCGCTGTCCGGTGCGGTGGTGGATGCGCTGGCCGCACGGTTCGACCAGCTGCACGGCATCGACATCGTCATCGCGCCGGCACAGGCCACGCCGCTGGGCATGGCCACCGTGCGCGCGGTGCTGTCGTATTGCGGGCAGGGGTTCGATGGCTGGATCGATGGCCGCTGGCAACGTGTGGTCGGTTGGTCTGATCCGCAGCCGGTGAACTTCGCGCATATCGCCCCGCGACTGGCATCGCCCTGCGATGTGCCCGACCACGACCTGCTGGTGCAGCGCTATCCCGGCGTGGCGACGGTGCGTTTCCGCGCGGCATTGGAGCTGCCGTTCCTGTCGCGCTGCCTGGCAGCCATCGCCGGACTGCGGCGCATCGGCCTGCCGTTGCCGATGGAGGCGCTCGCAGGTGTGTTCGCGCGTGCAGGGCGCTGCTTCGACCGCTTCGGCACCGACCTCGGCGGCATGCGCGTGACCCTGCGTGGTCTGCGCGGTGGCGTCGCCCACACGGTGCATTGGGACCTCACCGCACCGATGCTGCATGGCCCGGAGATTCCCACCTTCGCTGCAGTGCTGCTGGCCCGCCGGCTGGCCGGCGGTCAGGCGCTGCCAACCGGCGCGCATGCCTGCCTCGGCCTGCTCACCCTGGCGGACTTCGAAAGCGAATTCGCGCGCTGGCAGATCGACAGTGAAGTTTCGTGAGGCGCACCCGGTAGGGCGGAACCCGCGCCGCTGCGGCCGTCTCCGCAGCCCGGTTGCCGTGCCCGGCTCGGCTCGGCACTGCGGTCCCCTGAAGCATTCAGCAAACCAATGGCAGGGGTGCCCACCGGACTATTGACTACATTTGTAGTCATGCCTACCGTGGCGACAACTGTAGTCACGGAGACGGCCATGCGCCGCAAGACCATCGGGGACCAGGAACTGGCCCTGTTGCAGTACATCGGAGAGAACGAACCCACCAGCGTGGGCGAGGTGGCAGCCAGCTTCGGCGACGCTCGTGGCCTGGCGCGTTCGACCGTGCTGACCATGATGGAGCGGCTGCGCGGCAAGGGCTATCTGGAACGCCAGCCGCACGAAGGCGTCTATCGCTACCACAGCACCGCGCAGCAGCATGAAGTGGTCAACAGCGCGGTCGGCAGTTTCGTCGAGAAGACCCTGCAGGGCTCGATCTCGCCCTTCGTGGCGTGGATGTCGGAGAAGGCCGAGGTCAGTGACAACGAACTGGCCGAACTGCAGGCGCTGGTCGCCCGGCTGCAATCGCAGCGCAAGGAGGATTGAGCCATGAACCCGATGCTCGAACTGCTCGGCAACCGCTTGCTGGCCACCAGCGTACAGACCGTGCTGCTGACGGCGCTGGTGTGGGCCTTGTGCCGCTTCGTCAAGCGCCTGCCGGCCAGCACGCAATGCGCGTTGTGGTGGCTGGTGGCGGTGCAGGCGGTGGTGGGCCTGTTGTGGGCCGCGCCGCTGGAGTTGCCGGTGCTGCCGGCGGCCGAGGCCGTGACGGTGATGCAGCAGGCACAAGCTGCTGTACCGCAGGCGACCAATGCACTGCTGATCGTGATGAACCCGTTGCCGTTGGACAGTGGCTGGTCGTGGCTGCTCGTGGCGATGGCGTTGTGGGGCGCCGGCGTGCTGGTGATGGCGCTGCGCACGTACAACGCCTGGCGCGGCAGCCGCGCTTTGCTGCGTCACGCCGAACCCTGCCGTGACCACAAGCTCAACGCGGCCCTGCAGCTTGCCGCCGAAGCGCATGGCCTGCGCCGTGCACCGCGGTTGATGCTCAGTGCCGCGGTCGATTCGCCGCAGTTGATCGGCCCCTGGCGTCCGGTACTGCTGCTGCCGGCACGTGGCCTGCCGCGCATGGCCGACAACGATCTGGACATGGCGCTGACCCACGAGCTAGTGCACCTGCAACGCCACGATCTGTGGCTGGGCCTGGTGCCGGCGCTGGCGCAGCACCTGTTCTTCTTCCACCCGCTGATCCATCTGGCGGCGCGTGAGTACGGCATCGCCCGCGAAGCCGCGGTGGATGCCGCCGTGGTCGCCGGTGACCGCCATTGCCGCCAGCACTATGGGCGCCTGCTGCTGCAACTGGGTGTCGCACCGCGTCCTGGTGCCGGCCTGGCCAGCGCATCACCCACCTTCCTCAGCCTCAAGCGGAGATTGCTCATGCTGCAGAACACCTCTTCCTTCTCGCGCATCGGTGCGGGCCTGATCCTGGTGGCGGTGGCAGCGGTGGGCGTGATCCCGCTGCGGCTGGTGGCGATGCCGGTGCCGCCGGCGCCGCCCACGCCGCCTGCCCCTCCGGCACTGACCGTGCCAGCGGCACCCCCGGCCTCGCCTGCTCCGGTGGCGGCGACGAAGGGCAAGTCGGTGACGCACACGATGATCCACACCGACGGTGACATCGACGACATGCCCGTGCCACCGGCGCCGCCCGCGCCTCCGGCAGCACCTGCCGCCCCCGCTGCACCGCCCGCACCGATCAGCACGCAGGGCGTGATCCACCTGTCCAACGACCACAGCCGCAATGCCTACGTGTTGCTGCAGGGCGATCACAGCATCATGAATGGCTCGGTCGGTGACCTGCGCAGGGTGCGACGCATGGACGATGGCAACGGTGTGTTGTGGCTGCGTCGTGACGGCAAGGATTACGTGGTGCATGACACCGCCACGCTGGCGCGCTTCCAGCAAGTGCATGCCGAAACCATGCGACTGGGTGACCTGCAGGGCAAGCTCGGTGATCAGCAGGGCGAGCTCGGCGAGCGTCAGGGGGAGATCGGCGCGCGCATGGGCGAGATCGGTGCGCGGATCGGTGAACTGGCCAGCGAGCAGGCACAGTTGGCGCTGAGCGGAGGTGAACGCACCGAGGCGCAACGCAAGGCGGCTGCGGAGGCGCGTCGCAGGTTGGCCCAGGCAAGGCAGGAAATGGATAACCCGGAGATGCGCGCGGAGATGGTAAGCCTGTCGCGCCAGCAGTCGGAACTGGGCAGGCAGCAGGCCGAACTGGGTCGCCAGCAGGCGGCGGCCAGCGTGCGTGCACAGCGTGAGACAGAGCAGTTGATCGAGCAGGTGATCCGCGATGGCGTTGCCAAGCCGGTTCGTGGGTGAGGACGCGCGCTGAGGCGTTGCTTTGAGGCATTGCTCTTCAAGCCCCTCTCCCCTTGCGGGAGAGGGGTTGGGGAGAGGGCAGAACGGAGCAGAAATACAGGAGCGGAGAGTCCCTGGTAGTCAGCACGTACGCACTCACCTCTTCGCCGGTACGGGAGGAGGGCTCGCCCTTGAAGCCCCTCTCCCCTCGCGGGAGAGGGGTTGGGGAGAGGGCAGAGCGGAGCAGAAATACAGGAACCGAAAGTCCCTGGTAGTCAGCACGTACGCACTCACCTCTTCGCCGGTACGGGAGGAGGGCTCGCTCTTGAAGCCCCTCTCCCCTTGCGGGAGAGGGGTTGGGGAGAGGGCAGAGCGGAGCAGAAATACAGGAACCGAGAGTCCCTGGTAGTCAGCACGTACGCACTCCCTCTTCCGCCCAGCGGGCACCTGCATTCGACACATCGCTGCGTCTCACCTTCGGGCGGCTTCGCCGTGCAACCCGGCAATCCTGCCGGTTTGTCCTCCTGCAACGGAAGAAGAATGGCGCCCAAAAGCCAAAGCCCAACGGGCAGTCTTCAGTCCTGCCCCACCAGCTCCAACTCCGCGAGCTCATCGGCTTCGGCTTGCACCAGATGCAGGAACAGCTGTGCCAGCGTCACCACGTCCTGGTGGTTGTGTTCGCCGACACGGCGCAGGTTGCGCGCACTGCCGCCGCGCAGGTAGTTCAACCATGCGGCCGGTGCTTCGGAACCGGGCAGGTCGTCCTCGCGGGCGATGCGCAGCAACTGCCGTTCGATGGTTGCCAGCCGGCAGTTCTCCCATCTGCCGCGATAGCGGCGGCGCGTGGGGTACAGCAGGTCCACATGATCCAGCGCGGAAATCGGATCGCCGCGACGGGCCAGCCGGTAACGTGTCTTGAGCAGCGGCGCGTCGTAGCTGCGGCCGTTGTAGCTGGACAACACCGTGGATGGCGACAGCCAACCGAGGAACACGTCCAGCATCGCGCTCTCCGCCCCCATCGTGGACATCAGCAGTTGGCGGATGCGCAGGCCTTCGCCGCGCGTGGCATCGCGATGCCAGTCCGCCGCCCCGATCATGAAAGCGCGCGTGCCGGTGCCGCCCGCCAGGCCGGTGGTTTCGGTATCGAAGAACAGCAGGTCGCACGGAGCGACGGTCTCCTCCGGTCGTTTGCTGAAAGCCAGCGACAGCGGCTGCGCGGGGATCGGCTGCGGCAGGAACGCTTCGATCAGGTGCAGGCCGGGCGCGATCACGGTGCCGGGAAGGTCACGGTCCACCGGGCCGCTGCGTTCGGCGCGCGGCGCCGGTGCAATCGCACGATTGCGCGACGCCAGCAGCCGACGCAGTGCACCACCGTCCTGCGCACGCGGCGGCGTTGCCTTGTGCTGGATCTTCTCGACCCAGCCAAACACCGAGCCGCCTTCCTCTGCCTGATGTGGGAGCGGCCTTGGCCGCGAAGCTGGCAATGCATCTGCAGCCGATGAAGAACCTGCGGCAACCGCAGGCTTGGCTTCGGCTTCCACCTGCACCGGCTTCGCAGCTGACGCTGCTCCTACAAGAGGACTGCCCGCTTTTCGTAGGAGCGGCCTTGGCCGCGAAGCTGACAATGCATCCGCAGCCGGCGAAGAACCTGCCGCAACCGCAGACACGGCTTCGGCTTCCACCGGCACCGGTTTCGCGGCTGACGCCGCTCCTACAGGAGCATCGTGGGCGCCTGCCGGGGGCGGCTTGTCCGCATGCCCTGCCTGTCTCCGCAGTGCCTTCAGCTTGTCCAGACTGATGCTCATGGCAGCAGATCGAGCGCCTCATCCATCACGACAGCCTGCACCCGCTCGCAATGTTCGGCCGACAGCAGCGACAACACCCGCAACGCCAGCGAGCGCGGCGTGATGCCGTCACCTTCTTCCTGCGCCGCCAACACCGGGCCAACGCAGGCCGGGCAACCGGCAGTGCAGTCGCAACGCTCGACCAGTTCCAGCGCGCGCTGCACCAGCTCGCCCTGACGCTGCCACAGCGGCTCGCTCAGGCCGACGCCACCGGGGAAGTTGTCGTACAGGTACACGGTCGGCACAAAGCTCTGCATCAGCTCGACCGTGCCTTCGCCGCCCTCAACGCCACGCAGCTGGCCGCGACCGGTCTGGTCGGCCACCGCGAACCACGCGCCGTCGCCGTTGCCGACCGCCTTCTGCAGGTCGCGGGCATCGGCCATCACCGCCACCGTGGCGACGATGTGCAGCGCGTATGCCGCGCCGAGGAAACCGTCGAGCGCGTCCTGCTTCTGCGCGAAGCTGCGCAGCAGCGTGGCCTGCGGCAACTGCCACCACACCGACGTGGTGTGCAACTCCTGATCGGGCAGGTTGACCGGGCCGTAGCCGATGTTCTCGTGTGTGTAGTAGCGGATTTTCTTGTAGCCAGCCACGCGCCGCACCACATGCACTTCGCCATGATGCGAATCGCCGCGCCCTGCAGCGTTGCCGTCGAAGCGGTCCAGCACCTTGAGCTTGGTGTAGTCGATGCTGTCGGTGTAGTAGTCCACATGCGTGCGGGTGACGTAGGCCTTGCGGCCTTCCCAGTCCAACCGCTCCACCTGGTAGGGCGTGCTCTGCACCATGTGGATGGCGCCTTCGTACAGCGTCAACGCGGCGGCGGAGTAATCCACTTCGGCGATGATCTTTTGTTTTCCGTCGCTGCGGTCCACCACCACGAAGTTGCCATCGGCCACCGCGCGCAGGCTCACCGCATTGGCCGGATAGCTGTCGGCGATCCATTCCCAGCGGTCGCCTTCCTGGTGGATCACCTCGGTTTCGGCCAGCGCCTGCAGGAACACCAGCGGGTCGATCGGCCCGAACGGCTCGCCGGCCAGGAACGGCAGCTCGAACGCCGCACAGCGGATGTGGTCGAACAGGATCAACGGCTGATCCGGCGAAATGCGTGCGTGCTCGGGCGAGGCGTTGGCGAAGAAATCCGGATGCCGTACCACGTACTGGTCCAGCGGCTGGCTGCTGGCGACCATCACCCCCAGCGCGGCCTGTTGCCGACGACCCGCACGGCCGAAGCGCTGCCACGTTGCCGCGACACTGCCCGGATAGCCATTGAGAATGACCACGTCGAGCGCGCCGATATCCACGCCCAGCTCCAGCGCCGAGGTGCTGACGATGCCGTCGATGTCACCCGCGCGCATCGCGCGTTCCACCTCGCGGCGCTCGGTGGGCAGGTAGCCGCCACGATAGGCGCGGATGCGCGCCGGCTTGCGCGGGTCGTTGTCGAAGATGTCCTTCAGGTACTTGGTCAGCACTTCCACCATCAACCGGCTCTGCGCGAACACCAGCGTCTTCAGCCCGCTCTTGATCGCGATGCGGGCGATGCGGTTGGCCTGCGAACGCGCCGAGGCGCGCAGGCCCAGGTCCGGGTTGATCACTGGCGGGTTCCATAGCAGCACATGCTTGGGCCCGGTGGGTGCACCGGACTCGGTGATCGCATGCACCTGCTCTTCCACCAGCGATTCGGCATGCGCATGCGGGTTGCCGATGGTGGCCGAGCACAGGATGAATTGCGGTTGCACGCCGTAGAACGCGCAGATGCGCTTGAGCCGGCGGATGACGTTGGTGACGTGGCTGCCGAACACGCCGCGGTAGGTGTGGATCTCGTCGATTACCACGTAGCGCAGGTTCTCGAAGAACTGCGCCCACTTGGTGTGATGCGGCAGGATTGCCTGGTGCAGCATGTCCGGGTTGCTGACCACGATGTCGCCATGCAGGCGGATCGCCTGCCGCGCATCACCGGGGGTATCGCCGTCGAAGGTGAAGGCCTTCACGCCGAGGTCGCCGGCGCGGTTGAGCTCCAGCAGCTCGGCCACCTGGTCCTGCGCCAACGCCTTGGTCGGGAACAGGTACAGCGCCTTGGCGTTGCCCTGCATCGCCGCGCTCACCACCGGCAGCGTGTAACACAGCGACTTGCCCGACGCGGTGGGGGTGACGATGGCGACATGCTCGCCGCGCTGGCTGGCGTCCCAGGCCTCGGCCTGGTGTGAATACAGCTGCTCGATGCCGCGCGCCTTGAGCGCGGCCTTCAGCGCTTCGGGCACATCGTCGGGGATCGGTGCATAGCTGCCTTCGCGGCCCGGGATCGTGAAGCTGCCGGTGACCCGGTCGCTGTAGCGCTTGGCCAGCCGCTTGCCGAGCAGCGAGCCGTCACGCGAAGGCAGGCCGTCGGTGGTTGCCAGCGCCCGTTCGCTGGCTTCGGTGCGGGGAGCGAGGGAGAACGCCATGCGCGCGACTGTCGATCAAAGGAGGGGCATGGAAGCACAAAGTGATCTCAGTCTGTGAGACAGGTTTGCGGCTGTTGGCTGAACGCCTGCACTCGCGCAACAAAATCTGAAGCCCGCATCCGTATCCTGCTGATTCCGGCAACGGTAGAGGGCGGTAGCGGTGGCGACACGTGGATGGCAGGGAGCAATGCTGGCCGGCATGATGCTGGCGGGTTCGACGCAGGCACAGCAGGTACCGCCGGAGCAACCGCCAACGGTCGATGCCGCCATTGAGCCGGCCGACGTGATGGCGGATGAGTCGCGGCCACCGGCCGGGACCGAAGGCAACGTCACCACGCTGGAAGAGGTCCGCGCGCTCAAACCCGAGGACGACCAGCCGCTGGACCTGTACCGCTTCAAGAACCCGGTGCAGGCCGAATCCAACCGCTTCAGCAAATCCTGGAGCGAGCCGCCCACGCCGGAGCAGATCAGCCAGGGCGGCGGCTACCTGCTGATGGGCATCAGCTACGGGCTGATGGCAGCTGCCAAGGGCCTGCACAAGCTCACCAATGGCCGCGACCAGATCCAGTCGGCCATCGCCCGTCCGCCTCCTGGGCTGACCGAGCAACAGCAACAACGCGCCGACCAATACTGCGAAAGCGATGATTGCGCGGCCGACGGGCGCTGAGCGTAAGGCGCAGCATCAGGCCCCTCTCCCGTTCACGGGGTGAGAGAGGCCGCTTACGAACCACCGGTTCGCCGCCCATCGAACGCCCTTGCGCCAACGCAAGAGCGGGGGCCGCGGAGCAGGGGTTGGGGTGAGAGGACATCGAAATCCGATCAACGCCCCGGCCAGCGGCGGATCCTAAGCCATACCCAGCCCCAGTCGTCACCCCCGCATCGGCCAGCCACAACCCCGCAAACAAGCCCATGCGTTTAAAGTAGCGCCCATGATCAAAGAACAGATTCCCGGCGGCCTGCTCATCGCCATTGAAGGCATTGATGGCGCTGGCAAGACCACCCTGGCCCAGTCACTGGCACGCGTTCTGGAAGCTGCAGGCGCACGCGTGGTGCTGGGCAAGGAGCCGACCAACGGTCCGTGGGGCACGCGCCTGCGCCAGACCGCCGCCACCGGCCGCCTGAGCCCGGAACAGGAGGTCGAATTCCTGTTGCACGACCGCCGCCAGCACGTTGAAGAGGTGATCCAGCCGGCGCTCGCGCGCGGCGATGTGGTGATCCTGGACCGCTATTTCCCGTCGATGGTGGCTTACCAGGGCGCCGCCGGCCTGCCGCTGGACGAGATGCTGCACGCCAACGATTTCGCCCCGCGCCCGAACCTGCTGCTGTTGCTGGACCTGGCCCCGGAGCAGGGCCTGGAGCGCATCCGCGCCCGTGGCGACAAGCCCAACCATTTTGAAACCGCGCAGAACCTGGAACGCTGCCGCGTGATCTTCAACCAGCTCGAACTGCCCGGCAAAGTGGTCATCGACGCAAGCCAGGGCGAGGCCGAGGTGCTGCGCGACGTGCACGCCGCCACGGTGGCCGCACTGGCACGGCGCATCGCCGAAGACGGTGGCATGAACGCGGAAAACACCCGCAAGCTGGAACGCCTCAGCGCCAACTGAAGCCCGTCGTTTTTCCGGAAAGCCACGAACCACCGCTCCTGCGGGGCTGTCTGACCGCCGGCGGCTGCCTTGGCGTCTAATACGCACATGACTTCCTCGCACCATCGGCCATCACCGCGCCGCACCGCCGCCAAGCCAGCAGCGGCGGCGACACCGTCCCTGCACCCGCGCAACCGTCACCAGGGGCGCTACGACCTGCCTGGGCTGGTCGCCATCAACCCGGCGCTGCGTGCCCATCTGGTCCGCACCCCGGCGGGCAGTGAGAGCATCGACTTCAGCAACCCCGTCGCGGTGCGCGAGCTCAACCGCGCGCTGTTGGCCAGCGACTACGGCATCGCGCACTGGAACATTCCCGACGGTTACCTGTGCCCGCCGGTGCCCGGCCGCGTGGACTACCTGCACGGCCTGGCCGACCTGCTTGCCGCCGATGCCGGTGGCACCATTCCGCGCGGCCCTGCGGTGCGCGTGCTGGACATCGGCGTGGGCGCGAACTGCATCTACCCGCTGCTGGGCCAGGCCGAATATGGCTGGTCGTTCGTCGGCAGCGATATCGACGCCGCTGCGCTGGAATCGGCCCGCGCCAATGTGCAGGCCAATGGCCTGGGGCAGCTGATCGAACTCCGGCAGCAGCATGCGCGCGGCCAGCTGTTCAACGGCCTGCTGCAAGCGGAAGAGCGTTTCCACCTGACCCTTTGCAATCCGCCGTTCCATGCTTCGGCCAAGGAGGCCGCGCAGGGCAGCCAGCGCAAGGTACGCAATCTTGGCGGCACGCCGGCCGTGCGCGGCAAGGCACCGCCGTTGAACTTCGGCGGCCAGGCCAACGAACTGTGGTGTACCGGCGGTGAGGCCTCGTTCCTGCGCCGGATGATCCGCGAAAGCGTGGACGTGCAGGCGCAGGTGCTGTGGTTCAGCTCGCTGGTGGCCAAGCGCGAACATCTGCCTGAGCTGCACCGGCAGCTGGCCAAGGCCGGCGCGGCCGAGGTGCGTGAGGTCGCCATGGCCCAGGGCAACAAGCAGAGCCGCTTCGTGGCGTGGACGTTCCACGCCGCCGATGTGCGCCGGGGCGCGCTGCGCGTCGGGTAAACCGGCCGAAGATCAGGCCGACACCCCGGCCAGCACCGCGTACATCACCACGAACACCACCAGCCAGAAGTAGATGCTGCCGATGAACACGTAGCGCGACAGCGTCACCCACCAGCGTCCGCCATACACGCGCTGCTGCATCCACAACAGATACACCGGCACCGACAGCCACAACAGCACAATGACAAGGTTTCCAAGCGCGCTGATCACCAGGCTGCCGGCTGCGTGGGTGATGCCCATGGTCAGGAAGCTGGACAGCAGCACCAGCATCAGCCATGCATGGCTGTACAGCGCCACCACCAGGTGTTCCAGATAGCCGATACCACGGCCCAGGTAGGCCGCCCGCAACACCAGCGCGAAGAGCGGCATCAGGAAGAACAGCGCGCCGGGCAGCGCGGTAAGGACGGCCTGTACGTACAGGTCGGTCTTGCCCCCCATGCGCTCGACGTTGGCCTGGCCATTGGCCAGGCGTCGGTTGAGCCAGTTGTTGACGAACTGCGGCATGCTGGAGAACACGACGGGGTTGGTCTCCGGATCCCAGGGTTTGCCGTTGATGTCGGAGTTGAAGAAGGTGCCGCCATGCCGCTCTGTGGCACGGCCTGTCGCCTGCGCCGCGCGGTTGATCGTGACTTCAGTGGTGCCCTGCGCGGCAGGCTGCGCCTGCTGCTGCAATTCGGCGGTGCGTTGCGCGGCGGCTGTATTCACCGCGGCTACCGCCACGGCGAAGGCGGCTGTGGCCGTCGGTGAACCCCCATGCTGGCCTTCGATCTTGGCCACCTGTGCGACACGCATGGCCTCTACTTCCTGCGCGGTTTGAGCGGTCGCAAAGAGCGCGTTGTCGCCGCTGTTCAATCTGATGTCGTCGGCATGCACCGTCAGCTTGCCGACAAAGAAGGTAAACAGGGTGAGGATGACGAACAGCCGCAGCGGCTGCACATAGCCAACGCGGCGGCCCTTGAGGAAGTTGACCGCCACCCTTCCGGGCACCAGCAGCTCACGCAGGGTGCGGAAGATACGCCCATCCAGATGCCAGAACGACTCGAACACTTCCTCGACCGCATGCCCGAAATGTTTGAGCGGATTGTGCGAGGACTGCCCGCAGGTGTGGCAGTAATGGCCATGCAATGCGGTATGGCAGTTCTCGCAGCTGCCATGCGCATGCGGGGTGTCTTCGACAACAGCAACAGCGGACGGCTCGGTAACGGGCAAAGCGTCGGTCTGGCTCATGGGGCTGACAGGTCGGGCTGCTGGCGGAAGCCGCATACGATAACGGTGTTTGCCGGCAGCGTTCAGCATCAGGTCTCAATGCGGTCGCGGAGGGGAAGCCCTTCCCCTTTGCGGCGCTTGATCGGCGTCGCGCCCCGGCTGGCTCGTGCTTCCGCCGGCTTGGCCGCCAGCGTTCAGTGGCAGACGCCGCACGGCGTGTAGATCATGAGCCCTCCCCCATGGATGGGAGAGGGGGTGGGGTGAGGGCGCTCCTGCTTCTGGGCCGTTGCCAGCCGGTCAGCTGCGCAGCTTCCGATGCCACAGCGCATTGACGATCACCCAGCGTCCCTCGAAGCGCCCCATCTGCAGGTGATCGATGAACCACGGACTCTCCACACGCACCGTCGCGATGTCTTCGTCCACCGCCAGCACGGTGATCGTCCGCTGCCACTGTGCGCGCGGCGTCTTCAGCGCACCTTCGCGGGTGTAGCGGATCAGCTCGTCGGAGGTCATCCGGCCCAGGCCCAGCGTCTCGTTGGGATTGGCCACCAGGTTGCGCTTGGCCAGGTCCGGATGCAGCGCGCGCGTCACCCGCGCCACGTCGCCTTCCAGTTGCCCGTCCATGTAGTCGTGGGCGGTGGCTTCGACGGCCTTCAGCGTGGCCGCGTCCGGTGGAGCAGCCACCGCGTTTCCGCTCAGCAGCAGGCCTGCCAACATCCATGCCTGGATCATCCGCATCGTCATCGCCCACTCCTGATCGTCAGTGGCGCAAGCCTGACAGCCGCCAGCCAGCCGTCAATGGGCCGGTGGTCATCCCGTCGCCCGGTGGTGCTGGATGGGTTCCTCGCCCATGCGTTACCGTGTGCCGCAACCCGCACGGATGCCCTGCCCGATGGATGTCACCCCACGATCAAGCCACCGCTCGCACAGGTTGGGCCTGCTGTCGCTGCTGATGCCTTTCGTCACGGCGCTGGCCGGTTTCATCGCGGTATCCGTGGTCCACGGCAGTCTGGAGAAACTGGCCGCCGGGCTGATCGTGGCCATCGGCGGCGGTGTGATCGGTACTGGTCTTGGCATCGCCTCGCGCTGGCGCAAGGAGCGCGACGAGTGGATGGGCTACGTTGGCATGCTGCTCAATGGTGTGCCGGTGGTGGTGCTGTTTCTTCTGTAGCGGCAGGGCAAAGCGGATGCGCCGTTGCACCTGATGACGCTAGATGCCCCCGGGCGCAGGACGCTTCTGCATGTCCTCGGCCAGGGCGCGCGTACGAGCGCGTGCCTGGCGGATGCGTCGATACAGCCACATCGCGTGGTAGATCACCAGGGTCATCGCCAGCAGGAGCCAAAGGGTGTTGACCCAGGCGATACCCACGGGATTGGTGTCTGTGGCCGTGTCCACTTCCAGGCGCAATCCGCCGGCATCGTCATGGCGGTCCACGACCACGCCGTTGATAGCAAAGGGAACGGCATGTGCGGCGAGTGTGCGCGCCTGCTCCCAACGTTCCGAGAGGTTGGTCATGTCGGTTGATTGCGGATCATCGGCCTCCGCGTTGGTGCTGACCTGGAGATCATGCGGTGCGATCAACACCACGCCACCCTGCTGTACGGACAACAGCTGGGGAGTCAAAGTCTGCAGTTGTTGCAGCAGGTGCCTGTTGGCATAAGCACGCATGATGCTGCGGAGCGCATGGATTCGTTCCTTGCGTGTGCGCATGTGGTCGTCATCCGATTCGGCCAGTTGACGAACCTCGCGGGCCAGCACCGGCCAGCTGTTCAGTGGAGTGCTGCTGTCGGTATCAAGGTGCGCACCAAGAGTGCCCACGAGTTCCGTCTGCAGCGCCTGGCAACCCTCCAGTCCGGTTTCGCAGGCCGCTTCGACCGCATCGATCATGCGAGCCATCCCGATCAGAATGACATTCGGACGGTTGGCCCTGGCAAGGATGGCCTCGATCGAGTTCTCGCCCCTGGGCAGCATGGCGTCCATCATTCGCGCCATCGGGTCTTCGACGGATTCGAGGAAGTCGGCACGTTGCAGATGCGCTATCGGCTCGGGCAAAGCCAGTTCGGGCAGGGTCACGGGTTGCCCTCCCCAACGCATGCGGCTGCAGTCCGGCAACACGACCAGGCCTGCGCTGTCGGACAGCTCAGCCAGCGCCAACTCACAGTGCGCCAGGCCCTGTAGCTGGATGTGGTCGCCAGGCCGTGGCGGATTCTGTTGCAGCGACGCGGCGGAACTGTCGGTTCGCACCTCACTCCCGAATAGGCTGAAGCGGGCGAGATTGATGTCCTTTGCCAGGCTGTCGCTGTTGAGCGAGACCAGCAACAGGCCAATCAATGCGGCGCCCAGCAACGTGATGTGCCGGCCCCATCGAATGCGCGGGAAGCGACGCTGCTCTTCAGTCAGCGACCAGCCTCTGCCAAGGCCCAGTACCCGGGAATCCCGGGTACGGACATCCATGTGCATGGACTGACCCCACGCGATACGGCCGGATTGCAGCCAGTGATCAGGCATGCCGACCTGCCTGGACTCGCCCAGCAGCAGGTGGGTGCTGACCTTGCCGTGCTGGTCCGAGGCCATGATGAGGTTCAGCGGTCCATGCAACTGGTTGACGCTGCCGCTGGTGTCGACGGCCTTTCGTGCCGCACGCCGTGGCAACCAGATAGCAACGGCCATGAAGGGAATTGCCAGCCAAGGCCAAGCCGGTTGGCCACTGGTGAGGTACAGCACCATGAAGCCCAGCAGCCAGAACCAGGCGGCAATGAAGCCCTTGTCGCTAAAGGTTCCTTCCTCGGCTTCTTCCACGGTTTCCCTGCGCTGGGAGAGCATTTCAACCGTATCCAAGGGGACGTCTCTGGAATCATCGGCAAAGGGGCTGTCCGGGGTCTGCCGTTCACCCGAGTGAGGCTCGCCGGCTGTTGTCATGGCCTGCCCGGCTTCCCAGGCCTGCTCCTGCGCGTTCTGCTCCTGCTGGCGCCGCTGGCCCTCCAGTACGTGAAAGCCGTTGAGGCGAACCACGACGGCGTGCTTGGCGGTGATGACGACTTCCGCTTCGTTATGGGCGTCCAGGAACGAAGCCGCATCAAACGGCAGCAGTACCTCCACGCCACCGATCGTGTCGTGCATGGTTTCGCCGCCATTGGTGGAGATGCCGTGGCGCAGATAATTGCCGCTGAGACGAAACACCTGGCCACTGACGAAGTTCACCTGGTGTGCCCGCCGTAGCGGTTCCATGGCTTGCCGTTCGTCATCATCCAGCGTGCGGATCGGCTGAGTGCCGCGCAGCGCCTGCAACGCACTGCGGTCGTCACTGCGCCGCAGCAGGTAGATGACGGCACTGATCAGTGCACATCCCAGGACGATGAGATTCAGCATCAGGATCATGACGCGCTCCCCGTGTCCCGGCGGCAGGGAGGGGAGGGCTGTGAACGTGATGAAACAGGCAGTGCGCCCACGGCGCGTGACGTCATGTCATGCATGGCTCCCTCCAATGGAGCAGCTTGCGGCGGTGGCTAGTCTGCATTCCCTCCGGGGATGCCGCAATGTGCGATGCAGGGAAATGTCCGCGCTCGCTGCGCCGACTGTGATGAGGCGCGTGGTTCAGGAAATGCAGGGCATTCCGGTCTGGAATTTCAGTCGATTCTCATCGACAGCACATCCTGGATGTGCCGTCTGAGCCTTCGGATGAAGTGGCCGGCGCATCGCAGCGTTGTTCTGCGCACGCGGCCACGCCATTGGCGGTGCTTGTGGACAAGCGCCACGCACGGTGGTGATTCAACCCCCAACCGCCGCCTTCAATTCAGCCAACTGCTCCTGCAATTCGGCCACGGTGGCTTCCAACTGCTGCACGCGCGCTTCCAGTGCGCTGTTGTCCGCAGCGCCCGCCGCAGACGGGGCCGATCGGTACGTTTCCGCCAGCGCCTCCATGTCCAGCGGGCCGCACATCAGGTGCATGTAGCGGTCTTCGCGCTGGCCACTGGCACGCGGCAGCTGCACCACCAGGCCACGCTGTTGCAGGCGCTCCAGTTGGTGGCGCAGGTCGGCGGCGTCGGCGAACTTGGCCATGCGCTCGCTGCGGGTGGTCAGCTCGCCGATGGTCTGCGGGCCGCGCAGCAACAACAGGCCGAGCAGGGCCACGCGCTGGCGCGACAGGTCGAGCTTGATACCGGCCAGGTGCTCGTAGCGCTCGGCGCGCGAGGAGAAGTGCTGGCGCGCCAGGCCCAGGTTTTCCAGCTGGCGCAGGGCGTGCTGCACCTTGCCTGCGTCCAGGTTCATCACCGGCTCGCGTGCGGTCTTCTGGTTGGCGGCCACCTGGGTGGCGTTGACGGTGAGCGGGTAGGCGTCCGGGGTGGTGGCCTCCTTCTCGATCAGGCAGCCCAGCGCGCGCGCCTGTGCGGCGTCGAGGATGGGGAAACTGAGGGCTTGCTGGCTGTCGTCGGTCATCGTCGGTGTTCCGGTCACGCGGGGGCGCAAGGATAGCCGAGGAAGAAAAAACCGGGGTCAGAGTCGGGTTTGCCGGGGCAAACCCGACTCTGACCCCGGTTTTTTCTCCTGAGCCGGTAAACTTGCCGGGTTTTGGAAGATTCCCGGTAGTTTTCATGTCCCGATTCCCCACCTTCACCCTGCTGGCCGGCGCCGTGTTGTCACTGGCCGCCTGCACCTCGACAGGCCGCGTGCAGCAGCCCGCCACGCCGACGGCTGCGGCCGTGGTTGCCCCCGCCAATGGCGCCAACGACAACCTCAACGCCGTGTTGTGGGTGCAGCGCTCGCAGGAATACCGTGCCAGCGCCTTGCAGACCTGGTTGCTGGCCGGCCAGCAGCTGGACCGCGCCCTGGCCGATGCCCGCTGGACGGCGCTGCTGCCGGAGGAAGGTGGCAACCACCAGTCAGCCAAGCTGAAGCCGGCCGTGGTGGTGGACGTGGACGAAACCGTGCTGGACAACTCCCCTTACCAGGCGCGGCTGGTGCGTGACGGCGGCAGCTACAGCGACGCCACCTGGGAAGCCTGGGTGGATGAGCGCAAGGCCGAAGCCGTGCCGGGTGCGGTACGTTTCGCACAGCTGGCTGCATCCAAGGGCGTGACCATGATCTACATCAGCAACCGCACCGCGGCGATGAAGGACGCCACCGTGGCCAACCTGCGCCGGGTCGGTTTCCCGGTGGCCGATGACAGCGTCTATCTGGGTCTGGGCACCGACGTGCCGGGTTGCACCCAGGTGGGCAGCGAGAAGGGCTGCCGCCGCCAGCTGGTGGCGCAGCAGTACCGCGTGCTGATGCAGGTGGGCGACCAGTTCACCGACTTCCTGCAGGTCGAGGACAACACGCTCGCCGCACGCGACGCGCTGCTGGACAAGCACAAGGACTGGATCGGCTCGCGCTGGTGGATCCTGCCCAACCCGACCTACGGCGGCTGGGAAGGGGCTTCGTTCAACAATGCATGGTCGCTGCCGGCGGACCTGCGCAATGCGGCAAAGCGCGACGCGCTGGAGGTGGCCCGATGAGCCGCGCCCCGTTGCCGCTGCGTAATGACGAGAAGCTGATCTTCGCCCTGGATGTGCCGGGCAAGGCCCAGGCCATCGAGTGGGTGGATCGCCTTGGAGACTCGGTGTCCTTCTACAAGATCGGCATGGAGCTGCTGGCCTCGGGCGAGTACTTCGACGTGCTGGACGAACTGGCCAGGCGCGACAAGCGGGTGTTCGTGGACCTTAAGTTCTTCGACATTCCTGCCACCATCGGTGGCGTCATTCGCCGTCTGTCGCAGTGGCCGGTGAGCTACTGCACCATCCACGGCTGGCACCCGGCGATGATGGAAGCCGCCGCCGCGGCCAACACGTCGGACATGCGCCTGCTGGCGGTCACCGTGCTGACGTCGATGGGCCGCCCGGATCTGGCGCAGATGGGCATCGACCGCGAGCCGGTGGACGTTGTCGTGGAGCGCGCATTGGCCGCGCAGCGCGCCGGCATCGATGGCGTGATCGCCTCCGGCCAGGAAGCCGCGCCGATCCGCGCCGCTACCGGTGCCGGTTTCTCCATCGTCTGTCCGGGTATCCGCCCTGGCGGCCCGGTGGGTGATGACCAGCAGCGCACGGTGGGCGTGGCCCAGGCCTTTGCCGATGGTGCCGATGCCATCGTCGTTGGCCGACCGATCCGCCTGGCGCCCGACCCGCGTGCCGCAGCGCTGTTGATTCAACAGGAAATTTCTAACGTATTTGAACAAAATCAATAACTTGAAATGTTATTTATCAAGTGTTGCATTAACTGAATCTGGCGCGTAGGCTACGTTCCGTCCGGCCTTGCCGGCGATGCGTCAAACCAGTCCACCGGCCCTGTGCCGGCTTGAGGAGGTCTGCCACCGGCAACGGGGCGGCCTCTTTTTTTTGGTGCCGGGTTGGGGGTTGGTAGCGCCGGGCCATGCTTGGCGGGCGCTTTTCCGGTAATGCTCCTGCCGGGCATGGCGTGGCACTACAGGCCGCCATTCCCGCCCCGTGACGCCCGTGCTTGCCGCTGTCACCGGGCTGGCCTCAAGATGCCCCGGCCTTAGGGGAGGACCAACGACGCCATGCCACGCCGTTCATTACGTACCTGCCAGCACCTGGTGTTCCTGTCCGTATGCACGGTGGCTTTGCTTGCCGGCTGCAAGCGCGATGCGGAACCCCTGCCCGGTGCCGGCACCGAACCGGCGGCGACGGTGCGGCAACTGGCCCAGCACCTGCGCCACAACGACCTGCTCGGCTATGCCAAGGCGGCAGTGCCGCCGGCGCAATACGCCGAATTGGAAACCGCCTGGGCCCAAGGCCACAGCCGCTGGCCGTTGACCGAGCTGCCGCTGGACGAAAAGCTGCCGTCGTTGCTGGCCACCCTGTCGGACAAGGGCGCCGAGCAGCAGCTGCAACGCGCTTTCCGGGCGCAGTTCGAAGGCCAGTCCGCCGCAGTCCGGCAGGCCGCGCATTCATTGGGCCTGTTCGGCGAGCAGTACATCACCCATCAGGGCGACTACACCCCGGCCGAACGCGCGCATTACGTGCAGTTGGTCAAGGCGTTGAGCGACTGGGCGCAGGCGGCGCCGCTGTCCGATGCCAAGCTGGCCAGGACCAACATCACCACCCTTACCAGCGCCGCCCGCGCGACCGGCCTGGCCGGCGAGGCGGCCTTCCAGCAGGCGGGCATGAGCGCCAGCCTGGAACGGCTGGGGCCGTTCGCCGGGGCCATCAAGCAGGTGCTGGCCAGCTACGGGCTGGAGCTGGACCAGAGCGTGGAGCAGATGCGTACCGGCCTGATCAGCCAGGACGGCGACAACGCCGTGGTGCGTGTGCAATACCCGCTGGCCGGCAAGGACGTGGATCTGCAACTGGCCCTGGTGCGGCGCGACAAACGTTGGTATCCGGCGCGCACGTTGGCCGAAGCCGATGCGGTGCTGGCCACCGCGCGCGCTGCCGAGCAGGTCAAGGCCGACGCGGTGGCGGCCACAGCGGCCGCTGAAGCCGAGGCAGCAGCGTCGCAGACCCCTGGCAACGCGGATACAGCGGCTAAGCCATAATGACGCCGATGTCGAAACAGAAATCCCGGCCCGAACAGGGCGAACTCCTTCCGTCGGACGACGCCAATGCGCCGGCCACCCCTCCTGCTGCCATCGTGCCGGGCGCCGACGCGCGCGCGCCGCATGCCCGTGCCGCCGGCCGTCGCCCGTTGTGGGCGCGCCTGCTGGGCAAGCTGATCGAGCCGTGGCTGGGCCTGAAGATCGAACCGGAACAGGCCGGTGAATACGACGACGGCCGCCCGGTCGTGTACGTGCTGGAAAACTACGGCCTGTCCAACGCGCTGATCCTGGACAAGGCCTGCCGCGATGCCGGCCTGCCTTCGCCGCTGGTGCCACTGGCCGGCGACCCCACCGGGCGCAAGCGCGCCTACGTGGCGCTGTCGCGGCGCTCCAGCAACAGCGCGCTGATTCCCGAGCAGCGCGGCGCCAAGACCCACTCCGACTCGCTGGCCAAGCTGCTGCAGGCGCATCGCGCCAACCCGGCGCTGGACATCCACCTGGTGCCGGTGTCGATCTTCGTCGGCCGTGCGCCGGACAAGCAGAGCGGCTGGTTCGCGGTGCTGTTCTCGGAAAACTGGGCGCTGGTCGGCCGCTTCCGCCGCCTGCTGGCGGTGCTGCTCAACGGCCGCGACACCATCGTCCGTTTCGCCCCGCCGGTATCGCTGCGCGACACCGTGGCCGAAGGCCTGGAGCCCGAGCGCACCGTGCGCAAGCTGCAGCGCGTGCTGCGCACGCACTTCCGCCGTATCCGTGAATCGATCATCGGCCCGGACCTTTCCACCCGCCGCCTGCTGGTGGACAAGGTGCTGGAAGCGGACCCGGTACGCGAAGCCATCGCCATCCAGGCCAAGCGCGACAACTCCAAGACCACCGACGCCTGGAAGAAGGCGCAGGGCTATGCCTGGGAGATCGCCGCCGACTACTCCACCCCGGTGGTGCGCTCGGCCAGCTTCATGCTCAGCCACGTCTGGAACCGCATCTATGCCGGCGTGCTGGTGCATCACCTGGACAAGTTCAAGGAAGCCGCGCCCGGGCACGAAATCGTCTACGTGCCCAGCCACCGCAGCCACATGGACTACCTGCTGCTGAGCTACCTGCTGTACGACCGCGGCATCGTGCCGCCGCACATCGTGGCCGGCATCAACCTCAACCTGCCGGTGGTGGGCACGCTGCTGCGCAAGGGCGGCGCGTTCTTCATCCGCCGCTCGATCAAGGGCAACGCGTTGTACTCGGCGGTGCTCAGCGAGTACGTCGCGCAGCTGGTGGCCGGCGGTTACTCGATTGAATACTTCGTCGAAGGCGGGCGCTCGCGTACCGGCCGCCTGCTGCAGCCCAAGGGCGGCATGATCTCGATGACGCTGCGCGCGTTCCTGCGCCAGCCGCGCAAGCCGGTGTTGTTCCAGCCCATCTACATCGGCTACGAAAAGCTGATGGAGGGCAACAGCTACCTGGACGAACTGACCGGCCGGCCCAAGGAAAAGGAATCGATCTGGGCACTGCTGTGGGGCATTCCCAAGGTGCTCAAGCAGAACTACGGCCAGGTGGTGGTGAACTTCGGCGAGCCGATCGCACTGAACGACGTGCTGGCCAGGATGGCGCCGGAGTGGGACGGCCAACCGATGTCCGAGGACGAGAAGCCGAGCTGGCTGTCCGGCACGGTGGATACGCTGGCCGAGCAGATCCAGGTACGCATCAATGGCGCGGCCGACGTCAATCCGATCAACCTGCTGGCGTTGGCGCTGCTGTCCACGCCCAAGCACGCGATGGGCGAAGCCGACCTGATCGCGCAGATCGAGCTGTGCAAGAAGCTGCTGGTTGAAATGCCGTACTCCGACCGCGTCACGGTCACCCCGCATTCGCCCGAGCGCATCATCGCCCACGCCGAGGAAATCAACGTCCTCACCCGCATCAAGCACCCGCTGGGCGACGTGTTGAGTGTCAGCGGCGACACCGCGGTGCTGCTGAGCTACTTCCGCAACAACGTGCTGCACCTGTTCACGGCCTCGTCGTGGGTGGCGTGCTGCTTCCAGAACAACCGCCGCATGAGCCGCGGCGGACTGCTGCGGCTGGGCCGGGTGTTGTATCCGTTCCTGCAAGCCGAGTTGTTCCTGCCGTGGAGCGAGGACGAATTCGCCGCGCGCATCGACCAGACCATCGATGTGTTCGTGCGCGAGGGCCTGCTGCAACAGGTCGGCGAGGACGACGGCGGCATGCTGGCACGCAGTACCGGCCAGACCGACGAAGTGTTCCGCCTGCGTGCCATCGGCCACTCGCTGCAACAGGCCTTCGAGCGTTACTACATCGCCATTTCGGTGCTGGTGAAGAACGGCCCGGGCACGCTGGGTGCGGCTGAACTGGAAAGCCTGTGCCAGCAGGCCGCGCAGCGCCTGAGCCTGCTGTACGCGCCGGCCGCGCCGGAGTTCTTCGACAAGACCCTGTTCCGTGGCTTCATCCAGAAGCTGCGCGAACTCAAGCTGGTCTGGCCGGACCAGAACTCCAAGCTGCTGTTCGACGAACGCCTGGACGCCTGGGCCAAGGATGCCAAGTTCATCCTCGGCCGCGAACTGCGCCACACCATCGAACGGGTCAGCCCGGAAGCGGTGAAGCCGGCCGAACCGCCGACGCCGGGCTGAGGCCGGGCGGTGCTGCGAGTTGTGGCATCGGGCCGCACTCGCTGAGCGTGGTCATGCAACCGACCAGGCACCACCGCGAAGGCGGCAGGCCTGGTCGTTTCATATCTGGCGGACGTGAGCGCGGGCCGGTCTGGGTCCGGCATCGCCTTCCCGGCAGCTAGTCAGCTCAGCCGCAACGGGCGTGCGTCATGCGGATCTGTACCTGTGCCGGCGCGCAGCGCATCGGGCCGATGCGGACGCTGTCGGCAAGGCTGCAACTGGCACCGACGTAGTTGTCGCGTCCGAAGCGGGTGCCCGTGCCTTCGCGGGTGCCCGGGCAGCGGGCTTCAAAACGGACATCGCATCCGCTTCTGGAAGGCGTGGCGCTGCGCAGATAGAGCACTGCCTTGCCGCCACCTGCGCAGGACATCGCGCCGCCATGGAAGCTCTCGCGCAGATTCTGTTCGGCCTTGTGCTGCATGTGTTGCTGCGCCGTCGATCCGCTGCTGGATGGGGTGCGTTGCCGTGACGCGGGAAGCGTGGTTGAAGACTTGGGCGGCTTCTGTTGTTCGGCGCGATCCGGCTGTTTCGTCAGCCCATCCTTGTGCGAGCGCAATGGCGCGTCCTGCACCTGCGATGGCGCCGTCGCGGTGAGCGTCAGCAACGCGGTCAACAGATAGGGCGCGCGCCTGAGGGCCATGTTCAGGGGGCCGAGTCCGCAGCGGTTCCAACGTGCGTGCGCGGCCTTCCGCCCGACTCGTCGCCAGCGGTGATGGCCGTCATTGCGGTCGTGCAGTCCCTACGCACCGTTGCCCCCGTGGTTTCCATGGCACACGTCCCTTCGCGCGGAAGGGAAGGGCCAGTTGATCCCATCCGGAAAAGCAGGAACACTCCCAGCCAGGGCTTGACAGGGGGTTGTCATGCGTGCGCACGAGTTGCC
The DNA here is from genome assembly GCF_021202945.1 of Stenotrophomonas sp. SY1. Lineage (GTDB taxonomy): Bacteria > Pseudomonadota > Gammaproteobacteria > Xanthomonadales > Xanthomonadaceae > Stenotrophomonas. The sequence continues at coordinate 176,112 of NZ_JAJOYR010000001.1, forward strand.
GTTGAACAGGCCGTCGATGCCGCTTGCCGTGGCTGGGGCAGTTGCGGGTACGGCCGTGTGTGAATGGGCCTGGCCCAATGCCTGAGCGTCCCGCCCTCGGCGATCTGCTGGAGTCCCTGTATGCCTCGGTGCTGGATATCTCCGCACTGGAAACCTTCAATCGGCGCTTGGCCGAAGCCACCGACAGCCACATCACCGGTGTACTGATCCACGATGTCGCCGGCGGCCGTGGCCAGGTCAGCCACATCCACGGCGTGGACAACGAGCGGCTGGCGGGGCTGCTGGCTGAAGTGGACCTGCGTGATGATCCGTGGATGCAACGCGTCACCCCGCAACTGGCCATTGGCCGGGTGCTCGACAGCGACGACTTTGTTCCGCGCGCCGAGGCACTGCGCAGCGGCTTCTTCAACAACTACTACCGCAAGCTGGACATCGTGCAGCAGGTGGCGTCGGTAGGGATGTATGACGGCAGCAATTCCGTGACCCTGTCCTTGTGCCACGGCGACGTCAGGCGCAGGTACGGCGAAGCCGAGTTGGGCCTGCTGCGCGCGCTGACCCCGCACTGGATCAATGCCTACGCGATGCTGCGGCGGCTGGGCGGGCTGGAACATCGTGTGGCAACGCTGGAACAGGCGCTGGACCACTCCCCGCTGGCGATGTTCCTGCTGAAGCCGGACCTGTCCATCTGCCGCACCAATGCCGCTGCCGAGCGGCTGCTCGGCGCGGGCATGCTGCGACGTGAGGCTGCGGTGCTGACCGTGAACGGCCGCGCCCGCGCCGGCCTGCATGCACTGCTGCAACGCGCGCTGCGTGGCACCAGCCAGCTGACCGGTGGTGAAGTGGAGAAGCTGGTCCTGCGCGATGCCGACGAACGGCCCTGCCTGGTGGTGACCGCGCACCGATTGGTGCAGTGGTCACCGCAGGAGCAGGGTGCCCTGCTCGTGTTTGCCCGCGAAGTGAGACAGGCCTCGGTTGCGCTGGAACCGGCGTTGCGCCGTCTGTTCGGATTGACCGAAGCCGAATCGCGCCTGGCGCTGGCATTGTTCCGGCATGCCGATGTTGGTGCCGCCGCGCGCGAGTGCGGGGTCACCTCGGGGACCGCGTTGAGCCGGCTCAAGACCATCTATGACAAGACCGGCGAGCACGGTCAGGCAAGCCTGGTGCGCCTGGTTGCGGCAGTCGCGGCGACGGCCGAAGGCTGATTGTTGCCTGTACCGGATTGAGTGCCCCTGCCTGGCAGCGCCATCGCTCCGAGGCCGGGAAGACACGTGCGTGACGGCTGGCTCAGGCCGGCTCGTCGGGGATCAACATGCATTCCAGCTTGATGATGCAGTCCTTGAGCTGGAGCTTGCGCCGTTTCAACCGCTTGGCATCCAGCTCGTCGTCCGGATTGGCGGCAAGGCGCGCGATGCGTTCGTCCAGCTCGCGGTGCTCGGTCCGCAGCTGGGCGATACGTTCACTGATCTCGGCGGGTGTCAGGGTCTCCACAGGCGATGAGCATACCCGGTTGCCGTGACCGGCGAGAGGGGGCATCCCCGAGCCGGTAGAATGCGGGCAATGAGTGCTGTCCTTCCCCTGCCTGATCCGGTGTCGCGCGTGACCGACCCGCGCGTGACCGAACGCGAGCACCATGCGCTCGGCAGGCGGTTGCGGCGCCAGGTGGGCGAAGCCATCGCCGACTTCGGGATGATCGAAGCCGGCGACAAGGTGATGGTCTGCCTGTCCGGCGGCAAGGACAGCTACACGCTGCTGGACATCCTGCTGCAGCTCCAGAAGAAGGCGCCGGTACCCTTCGAGCTGGTGGCGGTGAACCTGGACCAGAAGCAGCCCGGTTTCCCGGAGCATGTGTTGCCTGGGTACCTGGCTTCGCTCGGCGTGCCATTCCAGATCATCGAGCAGGACACCTATTCAGTCGTCAGCCGGGTGATCCCGGAGGGCAAGACGATGTGCTCGCTGTGTTCGCGGCTGCGACGTGGCGCGCTGTACAACCACGCCGCGCGGCACGGCTTCACCAAGATCGCGCTGGGCCATCACCGTGACGACATCGTCGCGACGTTCCTGATGAACCTGTTCCACCACGCCCAGATATCCGGAATGCCGCCCAAGCTGCTCAGCGACGATGGCAAGCACGTGGTGATCCGCCCGCTGGCGTATGTGCGTGAAAGCGACATCATCGCGTACGCCGCCGCGCGCCAGTTCCCGATCATTCCCTGCAACCTGTGCGGCAGCCAGGAAAACCTGCAGCGCCGGCAGGTCGGCGCGATGATGCAGCAATGGGACCGGGAGCATCCCGGCCGCGTCGAACAGATCGCACGTGCGCAAAGCGCCATCCGTCCTTCGCAGATGGCCGATCCGGCGTTGTTTGATTTCATGGGGCTGGGCCGCCAGGGCCCCGCGTCACTGGCCGATGCATCGCCAGGGAGCGGATGGCCGGAAACAGGGAGCGGGGAATCGTGATTCCCGTTGTCCTGACCGGTTTCTGATCGTTCCGCCCGCGCCCCGCTTTCATTTTCTGTTTCTCCCTTTCATTTCCCCTCATTCCCATTCTTCTCCGGCACCCAATTCATGTTTTTCAAGAACCTCACGCTGTTCCGTTTTCCCACCTCCATTGATTTTTCCGAAGTCGATACGCTGCTGCCGAACGTGGTGCTCAAGCCGGTTGGCGCACTGGAAATGACCTCGCGCGGTTTCATCTCGCCGTTCGGTCGTGAAGAGAAGCAGCAGTTCTCGCACCGCATCGGTGACGCGCTGTGGCTGACCGTCGGCGGCGAAGACAAGATCCTGCCCAGCGTGGTGGTCAACGACCTGCTGGCGCGCAAGCTCGAAGAGATCGAGGAAAAGGAAGGCCGCAAGCCCGGTGGCCGCGAGCGCAAGCGCATGAAGGACGACCTGCTGCATGAACTGCTGCCGCGCGCCTTCGTCAAAAGCTCGCGTACCGATGCCTTCCTGGACCTGCAGCACGGCTACGTCGCCGTGGACAGCTCCAGCCGCAAGACCGGCGAGAACGTGATGAGCGACATCCGCGGCATGCTCGGCAGCTTCCCGGCGATGCCGCTGAATGCGGAGGTCGCGCCGCGTTCGATCCTGACCGCATGGATTGCCGGCGAGCCGCTGCCCGAAGGCCTGAGCCTGGGCGAAGAGTGCGAGATGAAGGACCCGGCCGAGGGCGGCGCGGTGGTCAAGTGCCAGCACCAGGAACTGCGCTGCGACGAGATCGACAAGCACCTGGACGCCGGCAAGCAGGTCACCAAGCTGGCGCTGATCTTCGAGGACAACCTGTCCTTCGTGCTTGGCGACGACCTGATCGTGCGCAAGCTCAAGTTCCTGGACGGTGCGCTGGACCAGCTGGAGCACATCGACGAGGAAGGCCGTCGCGCCGAACTGGACGCACGCTTTGCCCTGCAGAGCGGTGAGATCCGTCGTTTGTTCCTGCTGCTGGAACAGGCGTTCAAGCTCAGCAAGGCCGATAGCTGAACCGGTAATCGGCCGGTCCCTTCCTGTCATCGGGCAGGGACTATGCTGTGCACATGGTCCGCTTGTTCCGTCGTCTGCTCACACCCACCGCGCCGGTGATCCAGCGCGACACGGTGCGCCTGCGTCTGGACGATGCCGAGATCGATGTGCTGCGCGTGCGCGACCCGCGTGCGCGCAGGCTCAAGCTCAGCGTTGATGAGCGTGGCGCGCGGCTGACCTTGCCGCTGCGCGCGAGCCTGGTTTCCGGCGAACGTTTCCTGCAGGCCAATCGCCAGTGGCTGCAACAGCAGCTGGCGCGCTTCGGTGGCGACGGCCTGCTGGCACCGCCGTTGCGGCTGCGTGAGGCGGGCATGTTGCCGCTGCGTGGCGAACTGCTGCCGGTGCGCTGGCAGGAAGGCCGTTTCACCCGCGTTGAAACCGACGCCGAAGGCATCTGCATCCAGCTGCCTTCGCGTGCCGGCGAGCCGGCCCTGCGCCGCGCGCTGCGTGAGTTCTACGAAGCGCAGACCCGTGCCGATGTCGGCCATTGGTTGCCGAAGTACCTGCCGGGCCTGCCGCGTGCGCCGGCACGGCTGCGGCTGAAGGTGATGTCCTCGCAATGGGGCTCACTGGCGCCGGATGGTTCGATGGCGCTGGACCTGGCGCTGGTGCTGGGTCGCCCGTCGGCCTTCGAATACGTGCTGGTGCACGAGTTGTGTCATCTGATGCAGGCCAACCACTCGCCCGCGTTCTGGGCCGAGGTGGAAGCGCGCTTTCCGCACTGGGAGCAGGAGCGCGACTACCTGCGCGTGGAAGGGCGCAGGTTGAAGGGCACGTTGCATCAGTTGTTGCAGGTGCGCGACGCGGCGTGATCGCCGGGTTGTGGTCGCCAATTGTTCTGGCTCTCGCCAGCCCTCCCCTGCCCACGGCCAGGCAAGCAGACAGGAGCGGCATTGCTGCCAACCGACAGGGCGCGTGGGCTACTTCCGCCTCCACGCCAAAGGCGCGGGGAGGCCGGAAAGACAACCTACCACGCAGTTCAGAACATCAGCCAACCCGTCGCACTGGCGCCTGCACGTCCGCCTCGCAACCGTCCGAATAACGGAACACGGAAACCGCTCCGGAAAGTGCATCGGCCTGCTGTTCCATCGCGCGCGCTGCCGCGCTGGCTTCTTCCACCAGCGCGGCATTCTGCTGGGTGGTTTCATCCATCTGCATGACGGTGTGATTGACCTGCTCGATACCGGAGGACTGCTCCTGTGAAGCCCCGGCAATGCGCGTCATCAGTTCGGTGACTTCCTGCACGGCGGCGACAATCTCGCCCATCGTGCTGCCGGCGCGTGCGACCAGCGCGGCGCCGTCATCGACCTTGCCCATCGAGTCGTCGATCAGCTGCTTGATCTCGCGCGCGGCCGTGGCCGAGCGCTGTGCCAGCGCACGCACTTCCGTGGCCACCACGGCGAAACCGCGGCCCTGTTCGCCGGCACGTGCCGCTTCCACCGCCGCGTTCAACGCCAGGATGTTGGTCTGGAACGCGATGCCGTCGATCACCGAAATGATCTCGGCGATGCGGTGCGAAGACTGTTCGATGGCCTGCATGGTGGTCACCACCTGTCCAACCACCTCGCCGCCGCGCGCGGCCACGTTGGCGGCGCCATTGGCCAGGGTATTGGCGTGACGTGCCGACTCTGCGTTCTGGCGCACGGTGGCGGTCAGCTCCTCCATCGAAGCGGCGGTTTCTTCCAGGTTGGCAGCCTGCTGCTCGGTGCGGCGCGACAGGTCGTCGTTGCCGCTTGCGATCTCACGCGCGGCGGTGGTGATCGACAGAGAGCACTGGGTGATCTGCCCGATGATCGCGGTCAGTCGTTCGGCGGTGAGGTTGGCATCGCGCTTCATCGCCTCGAAGTCGCCGGCATGATTGCCGGTGATGCGATGGTCCAGGTCGCCTTCGGCCAGTGCGGCGAGCATCGCCCGGATCTCGCCGGTGGCACCGGCCACCGTATCCAGCAACTGGTTGATGCCGGTGGTCAAGGTCTGGATGAAGCCGGCCTTGGCGACCGGTTGCAGGCGCTGGCTCAGGTCGCCGGCCGTGGCGGCGGCGACGATGCCGGCCACGCTGTTCTCCAGCGCCAGTTCCTCGGTGCGGTCGTGCCACTCCACCGCAAAGCCGCCGCGGCTGCCGTCGGCATTGAACACCGGCGTCACCACCTGGCTGAAATGCACATCGCCGATCTGGATGCGGCCGATGTGCTGCTGCTGCAACTGGTCAAGCATGCCCCGGATGCGCGAGGGGTTGGCATGGAAGCGGTGGATGCTGCTGCCGATCAGCGTGTCCACGTCGAAATCGGGGAAGGCCTTGCGCAGCGTGGCCTGCTGGTTGCGCAGCAGGGCCACGACCGAGTGGTTCACGTAGCGGATGATGTGCTGGTTGTCGGCGATCATCATGCCGGTGCGCGAGGCGTCCAGCGATGCGCGGATCTGGCTGTTTTCCTCGTGCGCTGCCTGATCGCGCTGCTGGCGTTCGTGCAGTTGCGCCTGCATGCGCATCACGCTTTCGGCCAGCGTGCCCGGCGCGATATCGTCCGTCACCGCGAGCGGCTGGCCGCTGCCGATGGCATCGACCATCGCACGCAGCCGGGCCGGTGCCGCGCCGAGGCTGCGCATCCGAGCCCGGTCGCGCAGTGCCAGCCACATCGGCGCGCCCAGCGACAGCACGCCCACCGCCATCACCGGCAACCAGTGCCCCGTCCATGACGCCAGCGCCAGCCAGGCCGCACCCAGCGGCAGGCCGAGCAGCAACAGCGGGTGAAACAGAATGCGGGCAGGTGACTGGCGGCGGGGAGGGGTTGGTCGGGTGGCGGGAAGCGGGCGGGGGGACATGCGAACTCCGGTTCAACAGCAACAACAGGACAAGAAAACAGCTGCGGGTTGGATACGGGCAGCGAGCACAACGGCAAGCGGGCGTGCTGGCAGTGGCCAACGCCCGGATGGAGTGGAAACGGGAAGGGGAAACGCCCGCGCTGCGCCTTCACGGCGATGGCGCGTGGCGAGTGTTGCCGCGTGGCAGGAGGGCCTGGCCCCGGAAACCATGGGCCAGAACAAAGCGGGAGCAGACATACGACGGCGGGATGCACAGGGCCGGAATGGCCTGCGTCACAACAGCTCCATGACGATCATCACCGTGTTATCGGCCGGTGGCGGCACTACTGAACGTTGCAGTGGACGTTGTGATGTGGCGGGAGCTGAAATCCTGCCTGTGCGCGTGGAGTGATTGCTTCTGTAGGAGCGGCGTGAGCCGCGAAGCCGGCAATGCATCCGCGACGAGGCATCTGCAATTGCAATTTGTTCGGCACCCACACATCTCTGGCTTCGCGGCTGAAGCCGCTCCTACAACGACCGGTTTGCACCACGCCGCTGTTGCGAACCTCGATTTCCGGGTGCAGTTGCAGGCGCGTCCTGCCCGGATGCTTTGCCGGCTTCGCGGCTCACGCCGCTCCTGCAGGGCGGCCGGCATGCGCGATGCCGTTGTTGCCAAGTGCCGCTATCCAGTCGCCAGGCCGCAGGCTACGTGCCCGGCAGCGTGGCGATGAAGTCGACGATGATGCTGGCCACTGCCTGCGGATCGTCCATGTGCACATGATGGTGGCCGGCCAGCGTGTGCAGACGGCCGTCGGGCAGCAGCGCCGCACGCTGGCTGCGTTCGGGTTCGGGGAAGTACGGCTGCGCCGGGGTGGCGTAGATCACCTGCACCGGGCATTGGATGGTGCTGACCACGTCGCAGACCTGGTCTTCGGTCATGCGTACCGCGGTGGGCAGCATCAGTCGTGGATCACTGCGCCAGGTCCAGCCGCCTTCGACCGGTTGCACACCGCGCTCCACCAGCAGGCGCGCCGAGCTTTCACTGAGCTGGTTGACCATCATCCGCGCGCGTACCGGCGCGGCCAGGTCGGGAAACACGCGCAGCTGTTTGGCATCGAGCTTCATCGCCGCGTCGACGTGGGCGCGCAGCCGTTGCACGGTTTCGTTGGCCGGTGCAGCCAGGCCACCCAGCGCTTCGATCGACACCAACGCCTGCACCCGCTCCCCGGCAACGGCCGCAACCAGGCTGGCGATGGCCGCGCCCATCGAGTGGCCCAGCAACACGAAACGCTCCCAGCCCAGTGCGTCGGCGATGGCCAGCGTCTGCACGATGGCCTGTGGCGTGGTGTACGGCGTGGTCAGCGGCAGGTGGTCGCTGAAGCCGTGGCCGGGCAGGTCGACCATGGCGATGTCGAGCATCGGCAGCTGTTCGGCCAGCGGCAGGAAGCTGGCGGCATTGTCCAGCCAGCCGTGCAGGGCCAGTACCTTCAACCCGCTCGGTGTGCCTGCGCGCAGGCCGGCGACGCGTTGCTCGCCCAGCTGCAGTTCGAATGCGGTGGCGTTCATGTCGTCTGTGCCGTTGCCAGTGCCGCCAATGCACGGGCATGCGCCGGCGCATCGTTCAGGCAGGGGATGTAGCGCATGTGCGCGCCGCGTGCGGTCAGGCTGGCGGAGAAGCCCATCGCGACTTCCTCCAGCGTTTCCAGGCAGTCAGTGGCAAAGCCGGGGCAGACCACGTCGATGCTCTTGATGCCGCTCTCGGCCATCGCCCAGAGCGTCGGTTCGGCATAGGGTTCCAGCCAGCGTTCGCGACCAAAGCGTGACTGGTAGGCCAGCGTCCATTGGTCATCGGACAGGCCCAGCGCCGCAGCGATGGCCTGGGCACTGGCTTGGCAGCGCAGCGGGTAGGGGTCACCGGCATCGGCCAGCCGCTGCGGAATGCCGTGGAAGGAGAACATCAATTTTTCGCCACGCCCGTGCTGTTGCCAATGCGAGGCGATGGACGCCGCCACGGCGGCAACCCACTGCGGGTCTTCGGCGTAGTCACGGATCAGCTCCACCTTCACCTGCGGGTTGCGTGCCTGCCATTGCTGCACGCAATCCTCGACCGAAGCGGTGGTGGTGGTGGAGTACTGCGGATACAACGGCAGTATCACGATGCGGCGCATGCCTTCGGCGGCCAGTGCATCCAGCGCCGGTTGCAGGGCCGGGCGGCCGTAGCGCATGGCATCGCGCACGCGCCACTGCGGCATTTCGTGCTGGATGTTCCTGGTCAGGCGATGGGTATGGACGGCCAGCGGCGAGCCTTCAGGCATCCATATCTGTGCGTATTTTTCCGCCGAGCGGCCGGCGCGCAGCGGCAGGATCAGCCCATGCAGCAAAGGCTTCCACAGCAAAGGGGGAATGGACACCACGCGCCGATCGCCGAGGAACTCGGCCAGGTAGCGACGTACCGCCGGGGCGGTGGGTGTCTCGGGCGTGCCTAGGTTGACCGCGAGCAACGCGGTGGTGGGTGCGTCGGACATGACGCGCATTTTCGCAGGTAACGCCGCTGAGGAGGAAATGTGCAGGCATCCGGGCTGCCCTGCCTTTCACTTCTCACGGATGATCACTGGCTCCGGGCCCTGCCACTCACCACCGATTCATAGCGGCAGCCCTAATTTCAGGCACTTGCGTTATCTTCCCGTGTATCGACCTACGGAGTTCACCATGCGCCGCCTGCCGTGCCTTGTCCTGTTGCTGTCCGCGAGCCTGTTGTCCGCCACTGCGCTTGCCGGCCCCAAGGAAGACCAGCGCGCCCGCAATGCGGTGCGGGTACTGGCTGAAATCCAGGATATTCCCGAGCAGGCCATTCCCGACAAGCTGCTCGATGAAGGCCGCGCGGTCGTGGTCATTCCCGACACGATCAAGGCTGGCCTGGTGCTGGGCGGACGTCGTGGCCATGGCCTGATGTCGGTCAAGACGGCCGATGGCAGCTGGTCCAACCCGGTGTTCATCAAGCTCACCGGCGGCAGCATCGGCTTCCAGGCCGGCGTGCAGTCCTCGGACGTGATCCTGGTGTTCCGCAATGACCGCAGCCTGGACAACATCGTGAACGGCAAGTTCACCCTCGGCGCCGATGCCGGTGTGGCTGCCGGCCCGGTCGGCCGCAACGCCGCTGCCGCCACTGACGGCCAGCTCAAGGCTGAGATCTGGTCGTGGTCGCGCGCGCGCGGCCTGTTTGCCGGCGTGGCGCTGGATGGCGCGGTGCTGCAGATTGATGATGCCGCCAACCTCGATGCCTACGGCCAGGGCACCACGCCGCGCATGATCATCGAAAGCCGCCTGACTGCTGCACCTTCCAGTGATGTGGTGGCATTCCGTGACCGCCTGGAAGAATCCACCTACGCAGCGCGCCAGAAGCGCGGCACGCAGGGCGCCGCCGCGCCGGTTGTGGCCTCGGCCAATCGCGCTGCACCGGTCAGCGTTCAGGCTCCGGTCGCCGAAGGCGCCGATACCGCCACCACCGCGCCCATTCAGTCGGCGCCGGCGCAGGCTGCGCCGCAGCAGGGTTTCCAGCCGGTGAGCGAAGGCGAAATCCGCACCGAATCGCTCGATGGCGGCAACTGACCTTTGGCATAGCGATCGGGTAATGCCCGGTGCGCTATGCTCACCCACCTTCCACAAATAACGCGAGCGGATCATGGGCAGTTTCAGCATCTGGCACTGGTTGGTCGTGCTGGTCATCGTCCTGCTGGTGTTTGGCACCAAGCGCTTGACCAGCGGCGCCAAGGACCTTGGCAGCGCGGTCAAGGAATTCAAGAAGGGCATGCGCGACCAGGACAAGCCGGCAGCTCAGCTGGGCGATGAATCGGCCAAGGCCGAGAACAGCCAGGAAAAGCAGTCCGAGCACGACAATCAAGCACGCTGATCCGGAGTACCGGGCGTGTTCGATATTGGTTTCAGTGAGCTGCTGCTGATTGCGGTAGTGGCATTGGTGGTGCTGGGTCCGGAGCGTCTGCCCAAGGCGGCGCGCTTTGCCGGCCTGTGGGTGCGGCGTGCCCGTGGCCAATGGGATTCGGTCAAGCAGGAGCTGGAACGCGAACTGCACGCCGAGGAAATCAAGCGCAATCTGCAGGATGTGCGCCAGTCGATGCAGCAGGCCGGAACCGAGCTGCGCGACCAGGCCCGCAGCGTGCAGGGCGAGGCGGATGCCTTCAAGCAGGAAGTCGAGCGTCCGGCTGACGCCGCCGCACCGGTGGCTGAAACGGTGATCGAGCCGCGGCCGATCGCCTTGGCCGAGCCGGCGCCGGAACAACTCAATCGCGCCATCGCGCTGGACGAAGTCCCCGCGCCGGCCCCCGCCGATGCCGAACCGGCCAACAGCGCCGAAGCCACGCCGGAGCGGCCGCAATGAGCGATTCCAGTTTCAATGAAAGCCCGTTGATCGAGCACCTGATCGAGCTGCGCGCGCGCCTGGTGCGCGGCCTGCTCGGGCTGGGCGTGGTGCTGCTGGCGCTGCTGCCGTTCTCACGCACGCTGTATCACCACCTGGCCACGCCGCTGGTGTCGCAGCTGCCTGCCGGGCAGACGATGATCGCCACCAACCCGGCCGGTGCGTTCTTCGCACCGTTGAAGCTGACCTTCTTCGCCGCCGTGTTCGTGGCTGTGCCCTGGCTGCTGTACCAGGCCTGGGCATTCGTGAAGCCGGGCCTGTATGCGCGCGAGAAACGCCTGGCTGTGCCCTTGCTGGGCTCGGCGGTGGCGCTGTTCTACATCGGCTGTGCGTTCGCGTACTTCCTGGTGCTGCCGGCGGTGTTCCATTTCCTGACCACGTTCCGCCCGGACGTGATCGCCATTACCCCGGACGCCACCGCCTACCTGGATTTCGTGCTGGCCATTTTCTTCGCCTTCGGTTTCAGCTTCGAGCTGCCGGTGGCGATGGTGATCCTGGTGCTGCTGGGTTGGGTCAGCCCGCAGCAGCTGCGTGATGGGCGTGGCTACGCGGTGGTGGGCATCTTCGTGCTCGCCGCGATCCTGACGCCGCCGGACGTGGTGTCGCAGCTGATGCTGGCCATTCCCATGTGCATCCTCTACGAGCTGGGCATCCATGCCTCACGTTGGTTGCTGCCGCGTGACCAGGACAAGACAGCCGCTTCCTGAATAGACCTGTCAGCACCTGACGGGGTTCTGCGTTACCTTCTGGCCCAAATCTGGCTGCGCGTTGATCGGGCAGGCGTAGGCGCGGCAAGGGGGATTGCATGACGAATAAGAACGGCGGTTGGATCGGCAACGTTTCGTTGCTTGGCAAGATGTTGGCAGCCTTTGCGTTGGTGTTCCTGTGTTTTCTGGCTGAAGGCGTGGTCAGTTACCGGACCTCGGCGCAGGACGAGGCCACACGCAGGCACGAGGGCCGGCAGATCGAAGTGATCCGTCAGGTGGGAGCGGCCATGCAGGCGGTGCGCCTGCAGCAGATCACGCTGCGCAACCAGCTGTTGGGCGAAGGCGAGAATCAGCTGGAGGTGTTGGAGCAGCAGCGCATGCTGCGTGACAAGGCGCTGGTGGCGGCCATCGCCGCAGGCGACCCGGCGCAGGTTGAACGGCTGCAACACGTACAGGCGCAGGCCAGTGTCTGGGACAGTGAATTGGCCAATGTGCTGCGTCCGGTGGCCGGTGAAGCGCTGGCAATGACGCCGCTGCAACGTCTGCATGCGGTCAGCAACCGTGGCCAGGGCAACGCGCTGGCCGCAGCGCTGGACGGTATCTACGAGTCGGAATTGACCATGCTGCTGGACGAACGCAGCCGCATGAGTGCGTGGATCGATCGTGCACACCGGATATCGCTGGCGCTGCTTGCAGTCGGCTTCCTGATCATCATCGGTGCGTTGTGGATGATGTCGCGGCTGGTGGTGCAGCCGATCAACCGCCTCACCGAGAAGATGACGCGGCTATCCAACGATGACCTGGATGTGGAGATCGATGGGCTGGGCCGTGGTGACGAGATAGGTGCCATTTCCCGTGCGCTGGAAGTGTTCCGGCGCAACTCGATGGCCTCGCGCGATGAACACTGGGTCAAGCTAAGCGTCGGCGAAGTGACGGCGGCCATGCAGGCGATCCAGGAGCCGGAGGCATATGGGCAGGCGCTGGTCTCGCAGCTTGCAGCGCGCATCGGTGCTCCCATCGGCGTGTTCTTCGCCTGGGACGAGGACCAGCAGGACCTGCGTCTGCAGGGCAGCTATGGATTCCAGCGACGCAAGCACCTGGGGCTGCGTTACGGGCTGGGTGATGGACTGATCGGCCAGGCGGCGCTGGAGCGACAGCGCATCAGCGTGGAGCAGGTGCCGGACGAATTCTTCGGCGTGCATTCGGCGCTGGGTGAAGCGCCGCCGCGTCAGTTGCTGGCAATACCGCTGCTGCTCAACGGACAGCTGCTGGGCGTGCTGGAGTTCGGCACCTTCGGCCAGTTCAGTGCCACCCAGGAAGCTTTCCTGGACAACATGCTGCCGCGTGCGGCGCTGGGCCTGGACAGCATCCGTCGCATCCAGCAGACCCGGTTGCTGCTGGAGCAGACCCGCGCCCAAGCCGAGGAGCTGCAGCGTTCGCAGGCGGCCCTGCAGGCGCAGGAGGAAGAGCTGCGCAGTACCAACGAGGAGCTGCAGGGCAAGACGGTCGAACTGGAAGAACACGCCCAGCGCCTGTCCGCCTCGGAAGAGGAGCTGCGCGTGCAGGCCGAGGAGCTGCAGGCCTCCAACGAGGAGCTGCGGCAGAAGACCGAAGTGCTCAACGAGCAGAAGGACGTGCTGCAGGTGCTGCAGCGCGAAACCGAATTCAAGGCGCAGGAACTGGCGCGTGCCAGCCAGTACAAGACCGACTTCCTGGCCAACATGTCGCACGAACTGCGCACGCCACTCAACAGCCTGCTGATCCTGTCCAAGGAGCTGGCCGAGAACGAGAGCGGCCACCTGGACGTCGAGGAAGTGGAGGCGGCGGCGGTCATCCATGATTCGGGTTCCAACCTGCTGCGCCTGATCAACGACATCCTCGACCTGTCCAAGATCGAAGCCGGCAAGATGGATGTGCATCGCGAGGAGGTGCGCATCGAGGCGATCACCCGCGAGGTGATCCGCCATTTCCGCCATATGGCGATGGAGAGCCGGTTGGAGTTCGCCATCGATGTCGATCCGTCGGTGCCCGATGCGTTGATCACCGACCGCTCCAAGTTGCTGCAGGTGCTCAACAACCTGCTCGGCAATGCATTCAAGTTCACCCGCGAAGGCAAAGTGACGCTGCACCTGGCCGTGGCCGACAGCGCGATGCGGACCCGCATCGGTGCGGCCGCCGACACGCAGCACCTGGTGCTGGCGGTGCGTGACACCGGCATCGGCATTCCCGAAGAGCGGCTGGATTCGATCTTCGAGGCATTCGAGCAGGTCGATTCGAGCACCAGCCGGCATTACGGTGGCAGCGGCCTGGGCCTGGCCATCGCCCGTCGCCTGGCGCAGTTGCTGGGTGGGGAACTGGTGGTGGACAGCGAGCACGGCAAGGGCAGCAGTTTCGCGCTGGTGTTGCCGCTGCTGTCGACATTGACCGCCCCCGCGCCGTTGCCAGTGGCGGTCGAACGGCGCCCGGAAGGGCCGCGGGTACGCACCAGCAGCGCACCGTTGATCGACTGGATTGCCGATGACCGCCATGCCATCGCCGCCGGTGAAACGGTCATCCTCACCATCGAGGACGACCCCGCATTCGCGCGCATCCTGGTGGACCTGATCCGCCGCAAGGGCCACCGCGCGCTGGCTGCGGCCGATGGCGAAAGCGGCCTGGAACTGGCGCGCCGCTATCGCCCCACCGGCATCCTGCTGGATGTGATGCTGCCGGGCATGGATGGCTGGTCGGTGCTGCAGCACCTCAAGCACGAGCCGGTGACGGCTGCCATACCGGTGCATTTCATTTCAGCCGTGGACGAGGCGGCCAAGGGCGTTGCGCTGGGTGCGGTGGGTTACCTGACCAAGCCGGTGGACCGCAAGGCATTGATCGCCGCCTTCGATCACCTGCTGGAAGTGGCCGGCAAGATCGTGCGCAAGCTGCTGCTGGTCGATGACGATGATGATTCGCGGTTGGCGCTGACCCACCTGCTGCAGGCCGACAACGTGGAGATCGACCAGGTTGCCTCCGGCGAGCAGGCACTGGAGCGCATCGCCACCCACAGTTACGACTGCATCGTGCTGGATCTCAATCTGGGCGGCATCTCCGGCGTGGAGTTCCTGGAAAAGGCCGCCACGCTGGTGGCGGTGCCGCCGGTGGTGATCTATTCCGGCCAGGAGCTCAGCCGCGAGGACAGCCTCAAGCTGCGCCAGTACACCGACAGCATCGTGATCAAGGGCCAGCGCTCGCCCGAGCGGCTGCTCGATGAGGTGAGCCTGTTCCTGCACAGCATCGGTTCGCGCGGTGCCGGCGCCACACCATCGGACGACCAGAACCTCGCCGGCCGCCAGGTGCTGCTGGTCGATGACGACATGCGCAACCTGTTTGCCCTGTCCAAGTCGCTGCGCGCGCGCGGAATGAACGTGAGCATGGCCCAGGACGGCTACAAGGCCCTGCAGCAGTTGCAGGAAAACGAGGGCATCGAGCTGGTGTTGATGGACATCATGATGCCGGGCATGGATGGCTACGAAACCACCCGCGAGATCCGCAAGCGTGCGCAGTGGGCCAACCTGCCGATCATCGCCGTCACCGCCAAGGCCATGCACGGTGATCGTGACAAATGCCTGGATGCCGGCACCAATGATTACCTGACCAAGCCGGTGGACCTGGACAAACTGCTGTCGATGATGCGCGTATGGCTGCAGAAGTAGGCACATCCAACATGCCGGCCGGTCGCGATGAGATCGACGACATCGAAGTCGACGCCTTCGTCCAGGCCATGTCGCGGCGCCACGGTTACGATTTCAGCGGTTATGCGCCGGCGTCGCTGAAGCGACGCGTGCAGTCGCTGGTACCGGCGCTGTCGGTGCAGCACGTCGGCGAGCTGACCGCGCGCGTGCTGCGTGACGATGCAATGGTGGCGCAGGTGGTGTCGCGGCTGTCGGTGCCGGTGTCGGAAATGTTCCGCAACCCGGCAGTGTTCCGGAAGCTGCGCGACGAAGTGTTTCCGCTGCTGGCTTCGTACCCGCAGATAAACATCTGGCAGGCCGGCTGCGCGCATGGACAGGAGGTCTATTCACTGGCGATCCTGCTCAAGGAAGCCGGCCTGTATGACCGCTGCCAGATCTACGCCACCGACTTCAGTGACGAGGCACTGGCACGCGCACAGGAAGGCATCTTTCCAATCCGCGACGCGCGCTTGTACTCGGAGAACTACCTGGCCGCTGGTGGCCGGCACACGCTTTCGGACTACTACCACGCACGCTACGACTTCATGAAGCTCGATGCACGGCTGCGCGAGCGGGTGACCTTCGCCAACCACAACCTTGTCTGCGACGGGGTGTTCTGCGAAGCGCAGCTGATCCTGTGTCGCAACGTGCTGATCTACTTTTCCGATGCGTTGCAGGACCGCGTACTGGGCCTGTTCCGCAACAGCCTGGTACGTGGCGGCGTGCTGTGCCTGGGCAACCGCGAGTCGATCCGCTTCGCACCCAGCGCCCGCGATTTCGTGCCGCTGGATGCGGAGCTGCGGTTGTATCGCAATGCCGGGGCAATGCCTTGAGCAGCGGTCCGAAATCCAGGCCGCAGGTGCTGGTGGTGGGGTGCTCGGCAGGTGGCTTGTCGGCACTGCACCAGTTGCTGGGCGGGCTGCATGCGCCGTTGCCGGTGCCGATGGTGGTGGTCTGCCACAGCGGCTCGGAAGACATGCGCACCTTCTGCGAACTGCTGCAGAGCCGCAGCGGGCTGCCGGTACAGGAGGCCGAGGAACGGCAACTGCCGGCGCCGGGCGTGGTCTACGTGGCACCGGCCGGCTATCACCTGCTGATCGAGCGTGACGGCCGCTTTGCCTTGAGCGTGGATCCACGCGTGGCGTTTTCGCGGCCGTCCATTGATGTGTTGTTTGAATCGGCGGCAGAAGTGTGGCGCGATCGCGTGCTCGCATTGCTGCTGACCGGCGCCAACGCCGACGGTGCCGAAGGCAGCCTGCGGGTCCGCCAATGTGGCGGCACTCTGATCGTGCAGGACCCGGACACCGCGCAGGTGCCGATGATGCCGGCCGCTGCGCGCGAACGGGCCGGTGCCGACCACTGCCTGCCTCTTTCCGAAATTTCCCCCTTGCTGGAAACCCTATGCTCGTGACCAAGCCCGTTACCGCGCCGCGACCGAAAATCCTGGCGGTGGACGACAACCCGGCCAACCTGCTGGTGATCCGCCGCGTTCTGGCCAAGCTGGATGTGGATGTGGTCGAAGCCAGCTGCGGCAACGATGCACTGAAGGCCACACTGGATGATGAGTTCGCGCTGGTGCTGCTGGACGTCTACATGCCGGACATCAACGGCTTTGAAGTGGCCGAGATCCTGTCGCAGGAAGAGAGCACCCGGCAGACGCCGATCATCTTCGTCACTGCCACCTACGCCGACGATGTGCACCGGCTCAAGGGCTACGGCTTCGGTGCGGTGGACTACATGGCCAAGCCGCTGGAAGCGACCATCCTGTTGTCCAAGGTGCAGGTGTTTCTGGAGTTGTACCGGCACCGGGTAGCGTTGCGTGATGCGCTGAGCGAACTGTCCGAGCGCAACCGCCAGCTGGAGATCGAAGTGGAGCAGCGCAAGCAGATGGAGCAGGAGATGCGCCATCTGGCCATGCACGACATGCTCACCGGCCTGCCCAACCGCGCGCTGTTCATGGACCGGCTGCAAAGCGCGCACCATCGTGCGTCACGCCACGGCGGCATGTTCGCGCTGGTGTACGTGGACGTGGATCGTTTCAAGGATGTCAACGACACCTGGGGGCACGGTGCCGGCGATGCGCTGCTGGTGGAACTGGCTGCGCGGCTGTGCAGCACCCTGCGCGAGAACGACACCGTGGCGCGTCTGGGGGGCGATGAGTTCGCGCTGGTGCTGGAGGAGTTGGAAGACATCCAGGACGCACACCGCCTGCTCGAGCGGGTGCGTGCGGCGCTGCTGACGCCGATGAGCTACCAGCGCGACGGCCAGGAAGTGATGCTGTCCATTGGCGCCAGCATCGGCCTGGCGGCCTATCCGGTCGATGGCGCCGAGGTGGATGCGTTGCTGCATGCAGCCGACCAGGCGATGTACCTGATCAAGCGCAAGGGTTAGGGCGCGCAGCACAGCACGAGGAACGTGGCAGCGGCAACAGCGGCGAAGGTGATCACCGCGTTGCTTGACCCGTCACTCCCGCCTGCGCGGGAATGACGGGCGGGAAAGCATGGCAGCCATTGCGCGGCTCCAGCCTGCCCCAGTTTCCGGCGGCATCAGGCCTCGAACACGTGGCCCTTGTTCAGCGGCGGCGGCGTGCCGTTGCCGTTATTGGCCGCAGCCGGCGCCAGCATCTGCTTCCACGCCGCGTAGACCGAGCCGGCGAACACCGGCATCAGCACCGCCATCAACAGCAGCTGCGCGATGGCCATGGCCGCGGCCTGGCCGGCGACCAGGCCGATGATCAGCGCCACGATCATCACCGCGAAGTAGATCGCGAAGATCGCGATGAAGGCCAGCACGAAGAACACCAGCATCGCCGGCAGGTTGTGGGCGCTGGCACGCAGGCTCTGACGCAGTGCCTGCACGCCGGTGGCGTTGTCGAACATCACCTGCGGCGGCATCACGAACAGCGCCAAGGTCAGCGCGGCGAAGGTGCCCAGCATCAGCAACAGCCACAACAGGATGCGACCGGCCGGCAGCGTGCCGACCAGTGCCTCGATCTGCGACGGCTCCGGCTGCACGCCGGACTGGCTGATTTCGTTGAGCTTGAGCGTCACTTCCGAAAGCTTCTGCAGGCCATCGGTGCCGACCAGCACGAACAGCAGCGCGCCCAGCACCAGCGCCGCCAGGAACTGCGGCAGCAGCGCCATCAGCAGGTGCGGCGCGCGGCCTTCCTGGACGCCGTGCAGCAGGTGTGCCGGACGTGCATGACGGCCCTGGTCGACCTCGCGGATGGCCCACAGCAGGCCGCCCATGAACAGCGGCCCGGCCAGGATCAGCAGGAATTGCAGCACCAGGCCGATAAACGCCGGGGCCAGCAGCGCCAGCGACAACACCAGCGAGGTGCCCACGCCCCACAGCACGCCAAGCGAACCCAACGCCAGCGGCGCGCGCTTGAGCAGACCAAAGCCGGTCAACAGCCATTCCGCACCGGCAGAGGCCGGTACCTTGCGAATCTCGCTCATTGCAGTTCCGAAACAGGGGGGGACGCCGGGCAGGCCGACGTGCGCGGATTATCGCCTGAAACCCCGGTTCCGGTTATGAGGAACAAGTCATGGCTGGTGGGATGGAGTAGTGCGTCGGGTCAGCCTGGAGGCAGAGAGCACCCCTCCCCAACCCTCCCCTTGGCTGCGCCAAAGGGAGGGGGTAGAAGCGACGGCGCTGCCATCCGATCGACCTGCACGAACCGCCCCTCCCTTTGGCGCAGCCAAGGGGAGGGTTGGGGAGGGGTAGCTTCTGAACGGCGAAAGATCGCGAGAACCCGATCCCGGCCTACGAATGCCGCTGCACCGAACCCCGGAGCCCGCCGTCATCAATCCCGCCCCGCCGCACATGCCGCACGAAGCGGCGCAGCAGCTGACGGGCCAGCGGCGCGGCGCTGACCTCGCGGGCGACGCTGCGGGCGCAGCCGCCGTGACGGGCGATGCAGTCGGCGCGGGCGCGCACGTAACCGCGCATGTGGTGGGTGGCGAACTCGGGGTGGAACTGCAGGCCCCAGGTCTGTTCGCCCCAACGGAAGGCGTGGCAGTTGTCCTGCGCCGAGCGGGCCAGCACGGTGGCGCCGTCTGGGGCGCGCAACACGGTCTGCAGATGGGTGGCATGGGCCGGGAACCGCGCCGGCAGGCCGGCAAACAGCGGGTCGGCCGAGGCCGGGGCTTCGAGTTCCAGCTGGATCGTGCCCGACTCGCGTCCACTCGGGTTGTAGTCGACCTGCCCGCCCAGCGCATGAGCCAGCAACTGGTGGCCGTAGCAGATGCCCAGCAGCGGCATGCCACCGTGGGCGGCTTCGCGCAGCCAGTCCGCGCTGCGCTCGCTCCAGTCGGCGCGGTCGGTGACGAAGGCGGCCGAGCCAGTGACGATCGTGGCGGCAAAGCCGTCGCGTTCGGGCAGCGCCTGGCCGTGCTCGACGTTGACCACCACGGTTTCGGCCGGCTCCAGGCCGGCGGCAACCCGAATCCAGTGCGGGAAGCGCCCGTAGCGCTTCAGGGTCGGGAACGGCTGCCCGGTTTCAATGATCAAGAACGGCTGGGGCTTCATTCCGTGGGCGGCAGGACAGACAGGACTTCCTCGATTGTAGTCAGCCCCGCGGCCACCTTTTCAAGCCCGGTGCGGCGCAGGGTACGCAGCCCTTCACCACGTGCGGCGCGGCTGAATCCGGCCAGATCCATGTCGCGGGTGATCAGTGCGCGCAGCCGCGAACCCAATGGCAGCAACTCATACAGGCCAACCCGGCCCATGTAGCCGGTGCGTCGGCACTCCAGGCAACCGACCGGCGCATATGCGGTGATGGCATCAGGTAATGCATCACCGGCATCACGCAGCGGCGCCCAATCGGCGTCATCGAGCGTGTCGGGCACCTTGCAGTGCGGGCACAGCGTGCGCACCAGGCGCTGCGCCAGCACCCCGTTGACGGTGGAGGCGATCAGGTAATGCGGCACGCCCAGATCGAGCAGGCGGGTGATCGCCGAAGGTGCATCGTTGGTGTGCAGGGTGGACAGCACCAGGTGGCCGGTGAGCGAGGCCTGCACCGCCATCTGCGCGGTTTCCAGGTCGCGGATTTCGCCGATCATGATGATGTCCGGGTCCTGTCGCAGCAGGGTGCGCACGCCGGCGGCGAAGTCCAGGTCGATGTTGGCCTGCACCTGCATCTGGTTGAATTCCGGCGCGATCATTTCGATCGGGTCTTCCACCGTGCACACGTTCACGTCCGGCGTGGCCAGTCGCTTGAGCGTGGAATACAGCGTGGTGGTCTTGCCCGAGCCGGTCGGGCCGGTGACCAGCACGATGCCGTGCGGGCGGGCCACCAGTTCGTTCCAGCCGGCTGCCTCTTCCGGGCTGAAACCCAGCTGCTCGATGCTCTTGAACGCCGAGTCGGGGTCGAAGATGCGCATCACGCACTTCTCGCCGAACGCGGTGGGCATGGTGGACAGGCGCATTTCCACTTCGCGCCCGCCTGGCGAGCGGGTCTTGATGCGGCCGTCCTGCGGACGCCGGCGCTCGGCCAGGTCCATGCGCCCGAGCACCTTGATGCGGCTGACCACGGCGGTCATCACCGACGGCGGAATCTCGAACACCTTGTGCAGCACGCCGTCGATGCGGAAGCGGATGCGGCCCTTGTCGCGGCGCGGCTCCATGTGGATGTCGCTGGCGCGCTGCTCGTAGGCGTACTGCAGCAACCAGTCGACGATGCTCACCACATGATGGTCGTCGGCGTTGACGTCGCCGGAGCTGCCCAGTTCCACCAGCTGCTCGAAGCTGGGCAGGCCGGTGCTGTTGCCGCCATCACGCACGTCGCCACGGGCACCGCGCACCGAGCGGGTGACGCCGAAGAACTCCATCGAATAGCGGTGCAGGTCCAGCGGGTTGACCAGCACGACATCGATCCGGCGCCGGGTCAGGTGCTGCAGGTCCGGCATCCAGTCGCGCGCCATCGGCTCGCTGGTGGCCACCAGCACGCGCTCGCTGTCCACGGCCAGCGGCAGGATGCGGTGCCGGCGCGCGTAGGCATGGGAGACCACGGCAGTGGCGGCGGCCACGTCCACGCGGGTGGGGTCGATGCGCAGGTAGCGGGTGTCGGTGCGGGCGGCCAGCCACTCGGTGAGCCGCTCCAGGGCCAGCTCACCGGTCGCCGGCGGCGCAGCGGCCAGCTTCAGATTGGCCAGCAGCACCAGCGGATGCACCTCGCTGGCATTGCGCGCGCCCTGGGCGGAAAAACGGATGCGTTCCTGGTCCTGCGCAGCGACCAGGCCATCGCCCAGCAGGGCGCTGACCACATTGGAAAACTGCAGCCTTCCGGTGGCGATCGCGACGGCAATCGGCGGTATCTGTGCGCTTTGCGCGGCGTGCTGTTCCACCCCAAACCCCTTGCTGGCACGGCCATCGGGCGGCCGCTGGCTATACTAGCGCACCCCTTTTGCATGGCTCAGGCAGCATGTCCGTGACCCCCAACGTTCCCATCACCTTCCAGGGCCTGATCCAGACCCTCAACGATTTCTGGGCAAAACAGGGCTGCGTGCTGATCCAGCCGCTGGACCTGGAAGTGGGCGCCGGCACCTTCCATCCGGCCACCTTCCTGCGCTCGATCGGCCCGGAAAGCTGGAACGCGGCCTACGTGCAGCCCAGCCGCCGTCCCACCGACGGCCGCTACGGCGAGAACCCCAACCGTCTGCAGCGCTACTACCAGTACCAGGTGGCGATGAAGCCGAGCCCGGACAACATCCAGCAGCTTTACCTGGATTCGCTCAAGGCGCTGGGCATCGACCCGCTGGTGCATGACCTGCGCTTCGTCGAGGACAACTGGGAATCG
Source organism: Stenotrophomonas sp. SY1 (assembly GCF_021202945.1). GTDB lineage: Bacteria > Pseudomonadota > Gammaproteobacteria > Xanthomonadales > Xanthomonadaceae > Stenotrophomonas. The sequence goes on from NZ_JAJOYR010000001.1 coordinate 198,072, forward strand.
CCGACCCTCGGTGCCTGGGGCCTGGGCTGGGAAATCTGGCTCAACGGCATGGAAGTCACCCAGTTCACGTACTTCCAGCAGGCCGGTGGCCTGGAGTGCAAGCCGGTGCTGGGCGAAATCACCTACGGTCTGGAGCGGCTGTGCATGTACCTGCAGAACTGCGACAACGTCTATGACCTGATCTGGACCTACGGCCCGGACGGCACCCCGGTCACCTACGGAGACGTCTACCACCAGAACGAGGTGGAGCAGAGCACCTACAACTTCGAGTACGCCGACGTGGAAGAAATGTTCCACCGCTTCGACGCCTGCGAGAAGGAAGCGCAGAAGCTGGTCGAAGCCGGCCTGCCGCTGCCGGCCTATGAACAGGTCTGCAAGGCCTCGCATTCGTTCAACCTGCTCGATGCGCGCCGCGCCATCTCGGTGACCGAGCGCCAGCGTTACATCCTGCGCGTGCGCGCGCTCGCCATGGCCGTGGCCAAGCTGTACGAGGCCAAGCGCATCGAAGCCGTGGCCGCCAAGGAGGTGCAGGCATGAGCATGCAACCGCTGCTGATCGAACTGGGCGTGGAAGAGCTGCCGGTCAAGGCGCTGCCGGGCCTGGCGCAGGCATTTTTCGATGGCGTGATCGACGGGCTGGCCAAGCGTGGCATCGCCTTCGAGCGCGATGACGCCAAGCCGTTGTCGACCCCGCGCCGCCTGGCGGTGCTGCTGCCGGGCGTGGAAACCGAACAGCCCGAACAGCATTCGGAAGTGTTCGGCCCGTATCTGAACATCGCGCTGGACGCCAACGGCGAGCCGACCAAGGCGCTGCAGGGTTTTGCCGCCAAGGCCGGTATCGAGTGGACCGCGCTGGAGCGCACCACCGATGCCAAGGGCGAGCGCTTCGTGCTGCGTTCGGTCACCCCGGGCGCGCAGACTGCAGCGCTGCTGCCGGAGATCGTGCGCGAGGCCATCGCCGCGATGCCGATTCCCAAGCCGATGCGCTGGGGCAGCCACGAGTACGCCTTCGCCCGCCCGGTGCATTGGCTGGTGCTGCTGCACGGCAACGACGTGGTGGATGCCGAGCTGCTGGGTTTGAAGTCCGACCGCATGAGCCGTGGTCACCGCTTCATGGCCGACAAGCAGGTGTGGTTGAGCAACCCGGGCGACTACGTCGAGTCGCTGAAGGCGGCCAACGTGCTGGTCGATGCCGACGCGCGCCGCGAGCGCATCGTCGCCGAGGTCAACGCTGCAGCCGCCCAGGCTGGCGGCGTTGCGCGCATCACCGACGACAACCTGGAGCAGGTGGTCAACCTGGTCGAGTGGCCGGCGGCGGTGATGTGCAGCTTCGAGCGCGAGTTCCTGGCAGTGCCGCAGGAAGCGTTGATCGAGACGATGGAGATCAACCAGAAGTTCTTCCCGGTGCTGGATGACGGCGGCAAGCTGACCGAGAAGTTCATCGGCATCGCCAACATCGAATCCAAGGACGTGGCCGAAGTGGCCAAGGGCTACGAGCGCGTGATCCGTCCGCGTTTCTCCGATGCCAAGTTCTTCTTCGATGAAGATCTCAAGCAGGGCCTGGTGTTGATGGGCGAGGGCCTGAAGACCGTCACCTACCAGGCCAAGCTCGGCAGCGTGGCCGACAAGGTGCAGCGTGTCAGTGCGCTGGCGCAGGTGATTGCCGCCCAGGTGGGTGCCGACCCGGTGCAGGCCAAGCGTGCCGCCGAACTGGCCAAGAACGACCTGCAGTCGCGCATGGTCAATGAGTTCCCGGAACTGCAGGGCATCACCGGCCGTCATTACGCCGTCGCCGGTGGTGAATCGCCTGCCGTGGCACTGGCCATCGATGAGAGCTACCAGCCGCGTTTCGCCGCCGATGACATTGCGTTGTCGCCGCTGGGCAAGGTGCTGGCGATCGCCGAGCGTCTGGACACGCTGGCCGGTGGTTTCGCTGCAGGCCTGAAGCCGACCGGCAACAAGGACCCGTTCGCGCTGCGTCGCAATGCGTTGGGGTTGGCGCGCACGGTCATCGAGTCGGGGTTTGATCTGGACCTGCACGCGCTGCTCAGCGCCGCCAACGCGGGCCTGGCCGAGCGCAAGGTGCAGGCCGATGTCGGCGAGCTGTACGACTTCATCATCGACCGCCTGAAGGGCTACTACGCCGACAGGGGCGTGCCGGCCACCCACTTCAACGCCGTGGCCGAACTGAAGCCGGTCTCGCTGTACGACTTCGACCGCCGCATCGACGCCATCGGCACCTTCGCCCAGTTGCCGGAAGCCGAGGCACTGGCTGCGGCCAACAAGCGCATCCGCAACATCCTGCGCAAGGCCGAGGGTGAGATCCCGGGCATGATCGACGCGTCGCTGCTGCGCGAGCCGGCCGAGAGCGAGCTGGCCGAAGCGGTGGCTGCGGCCATCGACGATACCGGCGCCAGCCTGCAGCAGAAGGACTACGTGGCCGTGCTCGGCCGCCTGGCCCGTCTGCGCCCGCAGGTGGATGCGTTCTTCGACAACGTGATGGTCAATGCCGAAGACCCCGCACTGCGCGGCAACCGCCTGGCGCTGCTGCGCACGCTGGGTGACCGCCTCGGCAGCGTGGCCGCGATCGAGCACCTGTCCAGCTGATCGGATGGTTGTTTCAACAAACAGGGCCCGCGAAAGCGGGCTTTGTTTGTTTGGAGGTTGGGAGAAGCAGATGGTGGCGACTTGCCGCAGCAGAGGGCCGTTCTTGTAGGAGCGGCGTCAGCCGCGAAGCTGGCGGCCCACCAGATGCCGAGCATGTATGCAATCGCACATCTCTCCGGCGCGGGCATGTTCCCGGCTTCGCGGCCAAGGCCGCTCCTGCAATGGCCGGCCTGCATCCAGCCGCTGTTTGCGAATCGGCAGTACCAGATCCAAGCCCCCGCCATACCGATCCCCGCGTTACCGCGCTGTGATTTTGCCGGTCATGATCACCCCGGTATCCTGACCGGCATGCAGCCCTACCGAATCGCCCAGATCCTCCTGTTTGCCGCGTCTTTGCTGACGGCAACCATCGCCCATGCCCGCGGCACCATCGACAAGGTGCAGATCAAGGGCCTGGACAAGGGAGCCGATGCCGAGATCATCGAGAACATCGAAGTCTCGCTGTCGCTGTATGACGCCATCGGCAAGGTGCAGGGTGAATCGCGGCTGGAGTACCTGCTCTCGCAGGCCGAACGCCAGACCCGCCAGGCGCTGGAACCGTTCGGTTACTACAACCCCACCATCAGCATCGATGCGCCGCGCACCGGCGACAACCTGCAGGTGCTGATCCAGGTGGACAAGGGTCAGCAGATCAAGGTGCGCCAGGAGGAGGTGATCATCACCGGGCCGGCTTCGCGCGACCGCTACCTGCAGGAAGATCTGGATGCGTTCACCCCCAAGGCCGGTCAGCCGTTCGACTCGGTGAGCTACGAAGCCAGCAAGGTGGTGATCACCCGGCGCCTGGCCGAGCGTGGCTACTTCGATGCCGACTTCACCCAGCGCAAGGTCGAAGTTACCCGCGCCGAGAACGCCGCCGACATCTTCCTCAGCTGGGACAGCGGCCGCCGCTACAACATGGGGCCGACCACCTTCCAGGAGGATTACTTCCGCCCTGGCCTGTTCGAGCCGCTGGTGTACTGGGAAGAAGGCAGTTACTGGCACGAAGGCAAGCTCGACCGCCTGCGTGAATCGCTGACCAAACTCGATTACTTCAGCGTCATCGACATCCAGCCGCGCCCGGACCTGGCCGACGAACACGGCGACGTGCCGGTGAACGTGAAGCTGACCAAGGCCAAGCGCACCATCTACACCGCCGGTGTCAGCTACGGCAGCGAGAGCGGCGCGGGTGTGCGCGGCGGCGTGGAGCGCCGCTACGTCAACCGTCGTGGCCACAAGCTCAATACCCAGCTGGATTACGCGCAGCGGCGCAAGAGCCTGATCACCAGCTACCGCGTTCCCGGCTTCCGCTGGCTTGATGGCTGGTACACCTACGCCATCAGCGCCTACGACGAGCAGACCGATTACATCGACATGCGCAACTTCAAGCTCATCGCCAGCCGCAGCGGCGAGATCAACGAGCATTGGACCGCCATCGTCTCGATGAACGCACTGCGCGAGCGTTGGCGCTATGGCACCGGCAAGACGTTCAATGACCCGGTTTACCAGTACTCCACGCTGGTCTATCCGCAGTTGACCGGCGACTACATCAACGTCGATGACGAGAGCTTCCCGCGCAGCGGCTTCAGCGGCAACGTGACCATGCGCGGCGGCATCGAAGGCGCCGGTTCGGACACCAGCTTCGTACAGGCCGACGCCACCTTGCGCTGGTTCATTCCGGTGGGCGCTGCCGACCGCCTGATCCTGCGCGGCCAGGCCGGTACCACCTGGACCAGCGACCTGGTGGCCATGCCGCCAAGCCTGCGCTATTTCGCCGGTGGCGATCGCTCCATCCGCGGTTACGCCTACCGCGAAGTCGGCCCGCGCACGCCACCGCCGGACAACTACGCGCTGGGCGCCAAGAACCTGGTGGTCGGTTCGGCCGAATACGAGCATTACTTCAATGGCGGCCCGTGGGGCGCGGCGGTGTTCGTCGATACCGGCAGTGCGTTCGACAACAACATCGACCTGCATACCGGCGTGGGCATCGGCGTGCGCTGGAAATCACCGGTGGGTCCAGTGCGCATCGATATCGCGCGGGGTCTGAATGACCCGGATTCGGCGTTCCAGCTGTACCTCAACATCGGAGCCGACCTGTGAGCCGCCAACCGGACGACGTGACACCGGAAGAACGCGAAGCCCGCATCGCCGAGCTGCGCGCCAAGCGCAAGGCGCGGCTGCGCACGCTGGCCATCCGCAGCGGCATCAGCGTGACGGTGCTGGTGCTGCTGGGGCTGTTTGCCCTGTACTGGTTGCTGCAGACCGTGGCTGGGCGCGAAGTGTTGTTGGCGCAGGTGGTGGCACGGTTGCCGGCCGGTTCGTCGTTGACCTGGAGCAAGGTCGAAGGCCCGTTGGCCGGGCCGCTGGTGCTGCACGACCTGGATTTCCGCTTCAACGACCTGCATTTCACCGCCGGCCAAGCGTATCTGGACCCGGACATCCGTCCGCTGCTGGGCCGCAAGCTGCGCCTGGATGCGCTGCGCATCACTGACGCCACGCTGGAGCTGGGCCCACCGGAAGACAAGCCGTTCGAACTGCCGCGCTGGCCGGACGTGCTGCCAGCCATCGACCTGCCGCTGGCGCTGCAGGCCGACACCATCGTGGTCGACGGCCTGCGCATCACCCAGATGCAGCAGCCGATCATCGACATCACCCGCATCCGCGGTGGCATCGAAGCGGCCGATGGCGAAGTGCGTACCACCCAGCTCAAGGTCAACAGCAACCTGGGCGATTTCCGCATCGACGGCCATTACCTGCCGCGCGAGGATTACCAGACCGACCTGACCGTGCGCGCGCTGATGGCGCCGCGCCCGGGCCAGGCACCGGCACGCCTGGGCCTGGTGGCGCGCGGCAACCTGGCGCACATGGAAGTGGCATTGGCCGGCTACGTACCCAAGCCGTTGCATGCCCGCCTGGTGTTCGACGGTCGCAACGACCCGGTGTGGAGCGCCTCGGCCCGCAGCGAGGAACTGGACCTGGGCCAATTGGTGCCTGCGCAGTTCATGGCCGAGGCACCGGCCGCGCTGGCGCTGGACTTCAACGCGCGTGGCCGTGGCGGCAAGGCGCAGTTGCAGGGCCGCGTGCGCCAGGGCGACCAGGAACTGGTGCTGGCGCCGTCCAACATCATTCTCGACAACCAGGTGCTGACCGTCGCACCGCTGGTGGTGGAAGCCTTCGGTGGCACCGTGCGCCTGCAGGGCAAGGCGGATTTCACCGATACCCAGAACCCCGGCTTCCGCTTCGCGGTGGTGGCTGACCAGCTGACCTGGACGCCCGAACCGGATCCGGCCGCCGCCGACACCACGCCTGTACCGCTGCACCTGAAGCAGGCCAAGCTGGGTGTGGCTGGCAACCTGAAGAACTGGGCGGCCATCGGCAATGCCGACGTGGCGCGCGAGCAGCAGGATGCCAACCTGGATTTCGACGTGCGCGGCAACGACCAGCAGGCGCATATCGAACACCTGACCGCGACCACGCCCGGTGGCTCGCTGGATCTGACCGGTTCGGCAGCGTGGGCACCGGAGTTGGCGTGGGATGTGAACGCCAAGCTGGCCCGCTTCGATCCCGGCTATTTCCTGCCGGGTTGGGAAGGCGACCTGTCCGGCACGCTCGCGTCCAAGGGCAAGCAGCTGCCGCCTCCGGCCGGTACCGAGGAGATGCTGTTCGAGGCCACGGTCGATGTGCCGCAGCTCAAGGGCCGCCTGCGCGGCCGCAGCGTGGATGCACGCGCCAAGCTCGCCCTGCAGGGCAAGCAGGGCGAAGGCGACGTGCGCCTGGTGATGGGCGATAGCCGCATAGAGGCCAAGGGCAAGGTGGGCGAACGTCTGAACGTGGACGCACGGCTGGAGCCGCTGCGCCTGTCCGATCTGCTGCCCGACGGCAGCGGCAGCCTAGCCGGCACCCTGCAGTTGCGCGGCACGCCCAGCCAGCCTGACATCACCGCCGACCTGCGCGGCAGCGGCCTGCAATGGGAAGACTGGAAAGCCGGGCAGATCAGCATCAACGGCCACCTGCCGTGGAAGGGCGACAACGGCGCCCTGCAGGTGCAGGGCAATGCGGTGGAAGTGGGCATGCTGCTGGACAGCGTGCGCATCGACGCGCGCGGCAGCGTGCAGAACCTGCGCCTGGATGCGGACACCGGCAATGAGCTGGGCACCCTCGCACTCAGTGGCAGCGTGCGCCAGGTCGGGCAGGCGTGGCGTGGCGAACTGGCGTCGCTGCGCGTGGCGCCGGCCAAGGGCGCGCCGTGGCAACTGCGGCAAGCGGCGGCGTTCAACGTGCAGGGCAGCAACTTCAGCCTGGGCGATGCCTGCCTGGGCGCGGACACTGGCGGCGCGTTGTGCGTGGCCGCCAACTGGCCGCGAGAAGGCATCAAGCTGCGCGGCGATGCCTTGCCGCTGGCGCTGGTGCAGCCGTGGCTGCCGCCCAACGAGGGGCGGCGCCTGCACCTGCGCGGCGAAGTCACCCTGGATGGCAACATCCGCCCGCGTGGCAACGCCTGGGAAGGCAGCTTCAAGGTGGCCTCGCCCGAAGGCGGCATCCGACTGGGTGACAACGCACGCGGTGAGCTGGTGCGCTATGACCAGTTCTCGATCAACGTGGACATGCAGCCCAACAGCATCAAGGGCTACCTGGGCGTGGGCTTCCAGGGCGACGGCTTCGTCGATGCGCGGGTGCAGACCGGCTGGGAGCCGAATGCGGCATTGACCGGCGAGCTGTACCTGAACATGGCGCGCCTGTACTGGATGGAGTTGTTCTCGCCGGATCTGGTGCGGCCCAAGGGCCTGGTCGAGGGACACGTCAGCCTGCGCGGCACGCGCTCGCAGCCGACCCTGGGCGGTGAGGCAAAACTCAGTGACTTCACCGGAGAACTGCCGGCGCTGGGGCTGACCCTGAGCGAAGGCGTGGGCGACTTCATCGCACAGCCCGATGGCTCGGCGCGGATCAGTGCTTCGGCCAAGACCGGCGGTGATGGTGCACTCAAGGTGGACGGTGGATTGTCCTGGTTCGGCGATGCACAGCCGCTGCAACTGCATATCCACGGCGAAAACGTATTGCTGGCCAACACCAGCGAGATGCGGGTGGTTGCCAACCCCGACCTGGACTTCACTTTGGCCGGCACCGCGATGGAACTGCGCGGTAGCGTGCATGTACCCGAGGCCGACCTGGACCTTGAGCGTCTGGATCGGGGTACTTCGGTATCGGAGGACATCGTGGTGCTGGACCCGGTGGACCCGGAAGAAGGCCCGTCCTCGCCGCTGGACATGGATCTGACCGTCAGCCTGGGCAACAAGGTCAAGATGAGCGGCTTCGGCCTGAAGGGCGCGCTGACCGGCAAGATGCAGGTACGTGCACGGCCGGGCCGCGAGATGACCGCCAACGGCGGGTTGGAAGTGAGCGGCCGTTACAAGGCCTATGGCCAGGACCTGACCATCACCGAAGGCCAGCTGCTGTGGAACTACGGCATCGTTTCGGACCCGCGCATCAACATCAAGGCCGAGCGCGAGGTGGGTGACATCACCGCCGGCATCCATGTCACCGGCCGTGCGCAGGCGCCGAAAGTGGACGTCTGGTCATCTCCGGCGATGTCGCAATCCGAGGCGCTTGCCTACCTGGTGCTCGGCCGCAGCATGAGCATGGCCAGCAGCGACCAGGCACAGCAGGTCAACGCGGCCTCGGCGGCGCTGTCGGCCGGCAGCGGCCTGTTGGCCGCGCAGGTGGGTGCCAAGCTCGGCCTGGACGACGCCGGCGTGAGCCAGTCGCGCGCGCTGGGTGGTTCGGTGATCGGCGTGGGCAAGTACATAACGCCCAAGCTTTACGTCGGTTACGGCGTATCGCTGGTAGGCAGCGGTTCGGTGTTGACCCTGAAGTACCTGCTGCGGCGCGGCTTCGACGTGGAAATCGAATCGTCCACCGTGGAAAACCGTGGCTCGGTCAACTGGCGCACGGAAAAGTAAGCGGCAATTGGAGCGGGGCGGATCGGCGGTTGGCAGAGGCAGGCGCAGCGACATGTCGCTGCAGGAGCGGCGTCAGCCGCGACACTGACAGCATGTCCGTACTGGTGGATGTGCAATTGCAGGGATGTCCTGCCTCGGGCACGTCGCCAGCTTCGCGGCTGACACCGCTGCTGCAGGCGCCGGCTGCGGAAGGCCCGCGCAGCACCACCGGTAGTGCCGAGCCATGCTCGGCAGGGGCTTCACCGGTAATGCTCCAGCGCAGCATGGCTGCGCTCTACTTGCCAATCGCGGTATCACCAATGCCCAGTCCCGGCCTTACCGCTTCCGCAGCCGCCAACGTTCGAAGCCGTAGATCAGCAGCGCCAGTCCGCCGGTCAGTTCGGCATAGGACAGCTTCATGTGGCTGGTGACGAAGGGCGCGACAAAGAACAGGCCGATGGCCAGCATCATCGGTACCACCCTGGCCACCGATGGGAAGTTGCGCAGTACCAGTATCGTCACTATCCACAACGCCGCGCCGCCAAATATGGAGCCGATGAACCGCACTTCCGTTCGACCGATGGCAATGCCAATCACGGCCAGGCCAGGGATCAGCAGCGGCAACATGCGTTGCCACAACAACTTCCACGGCAGCGTGCCCATGCCTACCAGCATCACCACCCCCACGCCGATGCCGCCCAGGGTCAGCAGGCTGCCGGCCGCCGGCCAACCACGACCGGCGCTGATCTCGGCAATTGCGCCCATCGTGTAGACCACCACTGGCAACAACAACCACAGCGCCGACAGCATCAATCCACGCATCAGGCCAAGCAGTGCGCGGTTGCCGGTGATCCGGCTTTCATCGGTCACCTCGTGCCAGAACTGCACCTGTTCGGCGCGCAGCGGCGGACAGGGCAGCGTGTCCCCAAGATTGCCGAGCTGTTGCAGGGCCGCGCGCATCCTGTCCACGAGCGCTGGATTCCAGGCACTGCACAGCGCCTGCAGGCGACTGCGAGGACGCACCAGCAGCTCGCGGTAGCGATGTGCGTCGGCCTGGGTCACCGAGCCGTTGTCGCCTGCCCGCAGCACCTGCGCCAGCATCGACTCGTTGCCCGCCTGCAATACCCAGCGCAGATGCATGGCACGGCGCATGGCCGACAGCGTGTCCGGGTCGACGTCGCTGCCAATCTCATCCCAGCCGAAGGAGGTCGCAATCTGGTCGAAGTTGGCAGCACAGATGGCCAGCTCGCCCGGGTATAGCCGCTGCAGCAGCAAGGCGCCGGCGTCGGCCTTGCCACTGAGCGACCACAGCTCCGGACAGGCGAGCAGCCATTGGCCAAAGGCGACATCGCTCATTGCCTGTGCAGCGTCGAGCACGCGGGCAACCAGCGCATCCAGGTCGATCCGCTGTAGCGGCATGGCCGTATCGACCGCCTGGAATGCAGGCGCCGCCGGCGTTGCAGGTGCGTCCTCGATCACCGCCATCGGCACGGCATGCAGTGCCGGTGCGGATGTCGCCTGCGTCCACTGCGGGTCGGGAATGACCAGGTCGGTATCCGGGTCTGGTGTATCGTGCGGCGCCAGCATCGGCTGGGCCTGCGAACCGTGCAGTTCCTGCTCCTGCTCCTCGATGGCTTCGGCCTCGAACTGTTGCTGGTAGCGGTGCCATTGCAATGCAGTCTGGTAGGCCTCGTGCAGCCGCTGGAAGGCCTCGGGGTCATCGTCGGGGCGGTTGCCACGCAGCAGCCGCGCATAGGCCCGCTTGATCGCACGTTCGTCCGCGCCCTGCTCCAGCTCCAGTACTTCCAGCGCCCAGTTCAATACACGCCCTCCAGCGCATCCAGCGCTTTGCTGAGCTCGTGGCGGTGGCGTTCGACCCGCTGCGTCTCCTGGCTTTCCAGTGCTTCGCGGAACTGCAGTAGCCAGCCCTGCAGCTGATCGCGCTGGTCCACATACTCGGAATACATGCGCTCGGTGCGGGCGATCAGTGCAAGGTTCACCTGCTGCTCGCGCGGGTGGATCTTCAGTGCATCCAGCGCCTGCAAGCGTTGGCGGATCTGCTCCGGTGCCAGCACGCCGGGGTTCTGCTCCAGCACCAGCTCATGACGCTTGCCCGATGCGTTCTCGGTGACTTCCACCTGCAGGATGCCGTCCACGTCATAGGTGAAGCGGGTGGTGACGGAGCGGTCGCCCTCGCCCTCGCGGGTGGTCAGCGGCACCTGCAGTTCACCCAGCTTGATGTTCTTGTCCACGGTCGGGCTTTCGCCCTGATAGACATCGATGCGCAGGAACTTCTGTTCGGCGTGGATCGGGTGGAAGACATCCTCGCGGCTAACCGGCACCACGCTGTTGCGCTGGATGATGGGGTGGAAGTAGCCGCTGCGTTCCTTGCCGTCCGGCCCCATCCGCGACACCTGCGTACCCAGTGTGTACGGGCACACATCGGTCAGCACGACTTCCTGCAGCGAACTGTCGCGTGCCTTCATGCCTGCGGCCACGGCGGCGCCCAGCGCGATGGCCTGGTCCGGGTTGATGTGACGCAACGGCAGCCGCCCGAACATGCGCGTGGCCAGGCGCGTGACCATCGGCATGCGTGCGGCACCGCCGACCAGGATGATGTCGTCCAGCGCATCGGGCTTGAGCCGCGCATCGCGGATGGCGCGTTCGATCGGTGCGCGCATGCGTTGCAGCAGCGGCTCGCACAGCTGGGCGTAGCGGGTTTCGTCAACCGACCACTTCAGTTCGCGCCCGGCCAGGGTGATTTCCAGTTCGACCAGGCTGCGCGCGCTGAGTTCGCGCTTGAGTTGTTCAAGCCGCTGCAGCAGCTGCGCCTGCTCGACGCCGTCCAGCGTGGCGGTATCCAGGCCAGTCTCCTGCTTGAAGGCCTGCACCAGCACCTGCAGGAAATCCTCGCCACCGAGGAAGTTGTCGCCAGCGCTGGCATGGACTTCGACGATGCCGTCGAACAGCTCCAGGATCGAAACGTCGAACGTGCCGCCGCCAAGGTCGAGCACCAGGATGCGACCTTCCTGCTCGCGCTGCTGCAGCCCATAGGCCAGCGCGGCGGCGGTGGGTTCGTTGATCAGGCGCTCGACGCGAATGCCGGCCAGCTCACCGGCGGCGCGGGTGGCCTTGCGTTGTGCATCGGAGAAATACGCCGGCACGCTGATCACCGCTTCCTCGACCTTGTAGCCGAGTGCGGCTTCGGCATCGGCCAGCAATGTACGCAGCACCAGCGCGGAGAGTTCTTCCGGGCGGAAGCGATGCTCACCCAGGCGGGTTTCGCGGTGAGTGCCCATCCAGCGCTTGAAGTGCGCCACGCTGGCCTGCGGGTGGCTGACCAGCCGGTCGCGCGCGGCCTGCCCGACCAGCACCGCGCCATCGACCACGCTGACCACCGAGGGCGTCAGCACCTGCCCATGCGGGTTGGGAAAAAGCACCTGGCCGTCAGCCGTATGCATGCCGATCAGCGAATGCGTGGTGCCCAGATCAATACCAACAATCATCCTTGAAGCCCCTGTTCAGTTGTGTGGCGATTGTAGGCAACAAGCGGGGATTGGAGGTGGTGGGATTGGCAGAAAACAGGTGCAGCGACCTTCCATTGCAGGAGCGGTGTAGGCCGCCACGCCGGTGATGTGCCCGACGTCCGGCATGTCTGCAATGGCAACCAGAACGGCAGGGAAACATTCCCGGCATCGCCGCTTGCGCCGCACCTGCATCCTTCGGCCTGTATCGACCGCAGTTGCCAATTCCGCCAATTCCAGTCCTCGCCCATTACCGACGGCGGTTGCCGCTCCCGGCCGCCATCGCTACTGTCGGCGGCTGTTCTGTAATCCGCTGGAGTTCCAATGACGCGCAAACCGCTTACCGCCGCGCTGGTGCTGGGCATGAGCCTGGCTGCTGCCGCCAACGCCAACGAGGGCATGTGGATGCCCACGCAGTTGCCGGAGTTGGCAAAAACGCTGAAGGAGGCCGGCTTCAAGGGCAATCCGGCGGAGCTGGCGGACGTCACCGCGCCGCCGTTGAGCGCGGTGGTGCGGGTGGGTGGCGGTACCGGTGCGTTCGTGTCCGGCGATGGCCTGCTGCTGACCAACCACCACGTGGCCTATGGCGTGATCCAGTACAACGCCAGCAAGGAACACGACACCATCAATGACGGTTTCATTGCCCAGGGCCGCGCCGATGAGCGCGCCGCCAACCCGGATTACCGGGTGCTGGTGACCGTGGGTTTCGACAAGGTCACCGATGACGTGCTCAAGGACGCGCGCGGCAAGACCGGCCGCGCCTATTACGACGCGGTGGAGAACGCACGCAAGCGCATCGTCGCCGACTGCGAGGCCGAAGGTGGCGTGCGCTGCTCGGTGGCCAACATGTACTACGGCACGGATTTCTACCGCATCCGCCAGCTGGAGCTGACCGATATCCGTCTGGTCTACGCGCCGCCGCGCGCCATTGGCAACTACGGCGATGAGATCGACAACTTCATGTGGCCGCGCCACACCGGCGATTTCACCCTGCTGCGCGCCTATGTCGGCAAGGACGGCAAGCCGGCGCCTTACAACAAGGACAATGTTCCGTATCAGCCGCCGGCACACCTGAAGATGTCGCTGGATGGTCCGATGGAAGGTGATTACGCGATGCTGGCCGGTTACCCCGGCACTACCTATCGCCTGCGCACCGCCGCCGAGTTCGCCAGCCAGATCGACACCGTGCTGCCGCGTCGCGTGGAGGTGTTCCAGCAGTTGATCGACACCATCGAAGCGGCCGGCAAGAGCAATGCCGATGCGCGCACGCGTTATGCCTCGCAGCTGCAGTCGCTGAAGAACAACCGCAAGCGCGCTGCCGGTGAACTGGAAGGCCTGCTGCGCAGCGATGCCAAGACCCAGCGTGCGCAGGATGAACAGGCCATGCTGGCCGCCGCCGATGGCAAGTACAAGCCGGATATCGATGCGCTGTTTGCTTCGTTGGCGGCCGACCGCGAAGTGGGCGCCAGCGAGTTCCTGGTAACGCTGCTGTCCAGCCAGACCCAGTTGCTGCGTTCGGCCATGTTGCTCGAGCGCCTGCGTATCGAATCGGCCAAGCCCGATGCCGAGCGTGAGAGCGGTTACCAGCAGCGCGACCAGGCCCTGATCGAAGGCGTGCTCAAGCAGGTACAGCGTCGCTACGACCCGACGGTGGAAAAGGCGATCCTGACCGCGCTGCTGACCCGTTACCAGCAACTGCCCGATGCACAGCGCGACGCCCATTACGACAACCTGTTCGGCCGTACCCCGGCTGAGCTGGGCAGGCATCTGGATGAGATGTACGCCCAGACCAGGCTGGGCGACGAAGCGCAGCGTCTGTCGCGCTTCGAGTCCGCGCGCAAGGGCGGTTTCATCGAAGGCGACGCGCTGGTGTCGGTGGCGTCAGCGCTGGTGATGGCGCAGCTCAACGCCGAGCGCGAGAGCAAGGCACGAGAGGGTGAGCAGCTGCGCCTGCGTCCGTCCTACATGCAGGCGCTGTTTGATTGGCGTGCAACCCAGGGCCGTGCGGTGTATCCGGATGCCAACAGCACGCTGCGCATCAGCTATGGCAAGGTCGAGGCGCTGCATCCGCGTGATGCGGTGAGCTACTCGCCGGTGACGACCGTGGCCGGCATCGTCGAGAAAAACACCAATACGGTGCCATTCGACGCACCCAAGCCGCTGCTCGCAGCCATTGCCAAGGGTGATTTTGGCAGCACTGCCGACCCGGCATTGAAGACCCAGACGGTCAACTTCCTGACCAACCTGGATACCACCGGTGGCAACTCCGGTTCGCCGGTGCTCAACGCCAAGGGCGAGCTGATCGGCCTGAACTTCGATTCGAACTGGGAATCGGTCAGCGCCAGCTGGTGGTTCGACCCGCGTTACAAGCGCGCGGTGCATGTGGACATGCGTTACCTGCGCTGGTTGCTGGCCAAGGTCTACCCGGCGCCGGAACTGCTCAAGGAAATGGGCGTACCGGTGGAGTAAGCACGCACCGGCAAAAGCGCCTGCCTGGGCAGCGAGCCAACCCCGCGTTCTTCGGAGCGCGGGGTTTTTCGTTGATGGCAGGTGGCCACTGCGTGATCGGGTTCCTGTCGCACGGCATTGCCGGATAGGCCTGTCGTTGCCGCCCTCAAACGATCATCGCGGTTACGTATTGCGCATTCGCCCACAGTGGATGCGCTGGGTGAATGGCATGACTGTTGCACCTTGACGACGGCCTGATGCCACGTTCCTGGGTCCTACTTGTCGCTGGGCGGTTATGACACGTGACACCGGCCTGCGTCCCGAAACGCCTGCTACGGCGCTGTTTCACAGTTTTTTGGAAGGTTGGTGGGGAGTTCCGCAGCGCTGACAGGCCGGATCGAGGCTTTGCCTGATGGCTGAGTAAGACCAAAGCTAAGGATTGTCTGGGGAGTAACTGACATTACGCTGGGCTAAGATTCCCCCCGACTAGGCAGATCGCTTGACCTGCAGAACAGGGGAGAACGAGTGGCATTGCTCGATAACAACGCGGCGGCTGACGCCGACAACGCGCAGGCATTGGCGCCGCTGCGGGTCTGGATCGTGGGCAATCTCGACATCGTGCAACCGTTGCTGCGCTACGGCGCACAGGTGCATGCGATGGATAGCATCGAAGCGCTGTACCGCGAGTTGGCGATCGTGCCGTGTGACGTGGTGTTGATCGACACCGCATTGATGGGCAAGGGGCTGGCCACCACGGTCGGGCATCTGCGTCGGCGCGACGACCTTGGCGTGGTGCTGCTGGTGGATGCGGCCACGCCGCAACGCATTGCCGAAGGCCTGTGGGCCGGTGCTGACGCCTGCATGCCACACCGGCCCGAGCCGGATCTGCTGGCGGCCAAGCTGTACAGCCTGCGCCGGCGCCTGCCCGGCGAACTGGCACAGGTGCAGGAGGCGGCAACCGGCAGCGCCCGCTGGGAACTGGAGTCCGGTGGCTGGAACCTGCGTGCGCCCAGTGGCACGGTGCTGGCCCTGACCGAAGCCGAGCGTGCGTTCCTGTCCTTGTTGTTTGCCGCGCCAGACGAAACCGTCGGTCGCGAGCGGCTGATTGCGGTTCTCACCGACCAGCCATGGAGCTTCGACCCGCACCGGATCGAAGTGCTGGTCCACCGGCTGCGCAACCGGGTACGCAGTGGCACCGGCTGCACCCTGCCGGTCCGCGCGGTGCGGGGCTCGGGCTATCGCCTGACGCTCTGACCGGGCATTGCGTCGCGCCGGGGGTGGTCGGCGCAATGTCACAGTTTTCAGTGAAGCCCCCGGCGCGCGAGCCAGGCCAGGGCCAGTCGTGCTGGCGCTGATGCGCAGTGGGTGGAGCAACGCCCCGCTGCCGTTCAGCGGGTGCCGAACCCCGCTTCGGAAGGGTGCATGGCCCACGATCCCGCTCGTCGATGCAGGCCCCGCTCCTCTGCCAGGACGCTTCCAGGGTTGCCGGACTGTCGCCTGTACCCGCCGTTCAGCGCAGTTGGCCGTCGCCAGTGCTGTCGTGCAGCAATGCGAAGTCCGTCACATTAATTTTTAGTTCACATTTTTGAAGATGGCGCATTCATCTGTCTGAGCGCTGGATTAAGTGAATTTCTTGTTAAATCAAGTGTTTGCGAAATTTATGGAACGCAGTCGATTGCTGGAATGTGACCCAGTGAGAGTTTCAGCCAACAAAAGGCACTGTAACTGCCCCGAAGCAGGGTAAGAATCCGCGCCCTCACAAGCACCTCATGGTGCTGAACAGGTGTTCCGTTGGGGCGGAACACCTTCCAAGCCAACACGACAACGCCCGGATTGCCAGGAGAACTGGTGACCCGGTTGACAGCGTTTTGCAGAGGGTTGCCCGGTGAACAAGCAGTTCGAGCAGTGCATTGCCAGTGATGGCGTCAACGCAATGGGACAGCGGGGCCGCAACGGTTCACGCTGGTATGCACGCATTGCCCGATCGGTGGCGCTGTTGGCCTTGCTGCCGGCAACGGCACTGGCCACCGTGGTGCCACAGAGCGTGAACGTGCCGGCCAACATGGGCCAGGGCATCGATACCGCGGTGAGCATCAACTGGTTGCGCACCGCCAGCGACGCCAGTGAAACCACTGTCTCCGTGGTGTTGCCGGCCAATGTCGAATTCGTGCCAGCGGTCCCGCCGTCCACAGACGACTGCACCTACAACAGCGGTACCCGTACCGTGTCCTGCGCGGTGGCGGCCGGTGCGGCCTCCAACGGTTCGCTGGGCTTCACCATCCGCGCCCAGGGCGTGGGCAGCAGCTTCAACCTGACCGCACGCTCGAGCAACAGCCCCACTTCGGCGACCAACACCACCACGATCCGCGAAACCGGCAACCTGACGGTGGACAAGGTGCTGACGGCTCCATCCGATGGCGAAAGCGCCACCGGCAGCACCGTCACCTTCGAACTACGTCCGAACATCGCCAATGGCGGCAGTGACTTGCCGGCGGGCGCCAAGATCGTCATCACCGACCAGTTGCCGGGTGATGCAGCGAACGTGGTGCAGAGCATCACCGCCTCCGGCGGCAGCGTAGCGTGTGGATCGGTCGCCACGGCCAACAGCACCCGTCGCTTCACCTGCACTTACAGCGGGCCGATGAGGGCAGCGGATCTCAATGCGGCCAAGGTCACCGTGGTCATGCAGACCAACGGCCTGGGTACGCATACCAACAACGCCAGCATCGCCACCGAAAACGACAACTACTTCGACGCCGACCCCAACGACAACGCCGACAGCGCCAGCTACGAGGTAGTGCTGGGTACCGATATCGAAGCGCAGATCAGCTTCCCCGGCCAGCCGCTGGAAGTGAACACGCCGCAGGATCTGGTGCTGACCTATCAGAACCATGGTCCGCAGACGAGCACCGTCGGCGGCACCATTGCCACGATCATTCCGGACGGCTTCGTGATCGGCACCTTGCCGACAAGCTGCGTGGCCGAGCCGAACAGGCAGCTCACCGTTTCCGGGCAGACCATCAGCGGCACGCTGGTGACCTGTGATGCAGGCGTGGTGGCGCCGGGCAGTGAAGTCGCCTTCACCATTCCGGTCACCACTCCTGCGACCGGCACGGGCGGGCGTTTCCCGGTGGTGGCCACGCCGCCGGCCAGCCTGAAGGACTGGAACCAGGGCAACAACGCCAAGCTCACCCCCTATCAGGTCAACGAGCCGTACACCGACATCCGTCTGTCCAAGCGCAAGAGCCCGGACGGCAAAGCGATCGCCCCGGGTACGGCCATCACCACGACGCTTACTGTCAGCAACGGCACCAGCAGCACCAGCGACGCGCAGTACACGCCGGCCCAGCCGCTGTACGTGGTCGATTACATGCGCCCGGAAGAAATCGATGCCAGCTTCGGTGTGGGTGGCCTGGCCAACATCACCGACGCCGCTGTGTGGCAGTGCTCGGTGGAGCGTGGCGTGATGCCGCCGACAAACCATGGCGGCAAGACGGTTCGCGTTCGTTGCCAGACCACCGGCACCGGCACGCTCGTGCGTGGTGAAAGCATGGGGTTGTCATTCCAGACCCAGGCCACGGCCATTGTCGGCCAGGCGACGCTGTCCAACTACGCCTGCGCCGGTGCCAGTGCACTGACCCAGCTGGGCATCAGTGCCAGCAATGGCGCACAGCCGGCCGACAAGGAAACCAACAACGACTGCGACAGCGCCGGTAACGGCCTGATCCTGACCGATGTGGTCAATGACACCGCCTGGGTCAACATCGAGAAGTCTTCCTCGGTGGACGACAGCACCTGGGTGGATGAAGCCGCCAACGCGCCGACCCTGGCAGCGGACAAGGACCGGCTGTACTGGAAGATCGTGGTGACCACGCCGAGCACGGCGGAAAAGCCCAACCAGATGGTCATCCCGACCCTGCAGTTGACCGACAACGTGCCAGGCGTCCTGAACAATGGCCCGTTCCAGACACGGGTGAGCATGACGCGGCGCCAAATCCTGCCGGCGGGCAATGGCAGTTTCAGCGAATGCAACGCACCGGCACCGGGTGCGGCCACCTTCCACTGTGACGTCAAGAACGTCGCACCCGGTACTCGAATCGAACTGGTGCTGGAAGTGGACCGCCCGCTGTCCTCCGGCAGGTTGACCAACACCGTCGAGGTGGCCTCGCCCGACGCGGTGCTGTCCTCGCTGCGCGCGGACGGCAAGTACGGCGACGACGCGGCAATCATCGTTGCCCCGCGCACCGACTACCGGATGACCAGCAAGGTGGTCAGCCCGGCCAATGAAGTGCTGATCGGCGAGCCGATGAGCTTCACCCTGACTGCACGCAACCACGGCCCGGATGCCGCACCGGTGGGTGATTTCGTCATCACCGACACGCTGCCCGTCGGTACGCCGACGATGACCCAGGTGGCTTACGACATCATCGATGTCGTGCCGGCCAGTGGCAGCCCGTTGGACTGCAACATCAATCACAGCAGTGGCCTTGTCACCTGTACGAATACCGCTCTGATCGCCTCGCAGACCACCCATACGGTCACCATCAAGGCCCGCGTCAAGAAGCCGGCCAATCTGAGCGTGGCTGCCGGCGGCGTCGTTTACAGCAATGTCACCAACACCGCCAAGGTCGAGTCCACGGGCTTGATCTGCCAGTACCTGCCGGGTTCCTCGACGGCCTGCAACGATGCCGCTTCGCAAGGCAACAACAACGCCTCGGTGGACTTCGTGGTCAAGGTGCCGACCATCGACCTGCAGGCGCGCAAGACCCAGGTTTACCCAGCCGGGCGCAATGCGTTCGTGGCCGGCGACCAGCTGCGCTATCGCCTGACTGCTTTCAACATCGGGCCGTCGCAGGCCGAGAACGTGGAGGTCCGTGACCTGCTCACTCCGCCGACCGGTTTCACTGTCGCCTTCGACAAGGTGGAGAGGGTCAATGCTGCTGGCCTGATCAGTGGTTACACCTACAAGCAGGATGCCAACGTCAGCTGCGCCCAGGTGGGCCAGGAGCTGGTTTGCACCCTGCATCCGATCGAGGCCAACAACCGCCTGGACAAGAACCAGCTGGTCACCTTTGAAGTCGTGTTCAACGTCATCGGTGATTCCAGCCGCCCGGTGGTGTTCGACAACCGCGCCTATGTCTGCGGTGACGAAACCACCAATTACGAGGCACGGGGCGAATGCAGTGCCGATCCGGACGTGGCCGGCAACAACATTGCTTCGGTGAATGATGTGCTGTTCCCGGCCTCGGACCTGGAAGTGGTGAGCAAGACCACCGTCACCGCTGGCCCGGTCGATATCGGCCAGCCGATCCAGTACGACATCGTCGTGCGCAATGCCGTTGGCAGCACTGTGGAGAAGATGCGCGTCACCGACACGCTGCCCAAGGGCTTTGCGTGGGTGAACGATGCAACCCATGCGCTGAACGTGAAGGTCGATGGTGGCAGTGCCGCCACCCTGAGTGGTGTGGTGCGCGCAGCAGGCAGCAAGCCGGCCGCCGGCACCGACAACGTGTGCTACCTCTCCAGTGGCCCCTCCTCGATCACCGACAAGGACCAGCAGCAGGCAATCACCTGCGACCTGGGCGGCAACTTCCCGTCCGGTGCTGGCAACACGCTGACCCTGACGCTGTGGGCACGTGCCATGCCCGGCGTGTTCGCCGGCGGCTACGCGCCGGCCAACCACACCAACAACGTGAGCATCGAACCGGGCCGCGACGACAAGGATTCGCCGACCTCGGTGGACCAGGTGCCGACCAACAACAACGGCAGCTCCACCACCCAGGTACGCAACGCCAGCCTCGGCGGCCGCGTCTTCGCCGACGACAATGACAACGGTGACCAGGACAGTGGCGATACCGGCATTGCCGGCGTCACGGTGACGCTGACGGGCACCGACCTGTACGGCAATCCGGTTTCGATCACCGCCACGACCAATGCCAATGGCGACTACCAGTTCAACAACCTGGTGCCGTCCGACAGCAATGGCTACAGCATCATCCAGACCCAGCCGGCCGGTTATGCCGCCAATGGCACGCCGCAGCCGAATACCCTGCGCCCGAACCGGAACCAGGCCAGTACCGGCGTGACCGGCACCTTCAGCGCTGACAACACCCCCACCACCAGCGAGATCAGTGGTGTGGTGCTGGGCGGCGGTGGCGTGGGCGTGCAGTTCGATTTCCCGGAGCCAAGCGAGCGCAAGCTCTCCGGCTACGTTTACATCGACCAGGACAACAACCGCGTCTTGAGCAGCGCCGATGCACGCATTGGCAGTGCCACCGTGTACCTGGACGAAGTGGAGACCGGTCGTACCCTTACGGCGACTACCGACAATGTCCAGAACCCGGGCTTTTATGAGTTCACCGGCTTGACCGCCGGCAAGACCTATGTGCTGCGCGAGCCGCTGCCCACCAATCCGGCCGGTCTGCAGAACCTGCCTGCCGCGGTGAACCCGGGCAAGATCGGTGGCGTGCTGTGCGGTCCGGTCTGTCTGGTGTCCACCACCGGCAGCGAAGACAAGATCGCCGGCATCAAGCTGGTGGCCGGCAACGGCACCGAGTTCAACTTCGGTGAAAACATCACCACCGCCATCTCCGGCAAGGTCTACCTGGACCGCGACGACAGCGGCGTCCAGAACGGTACCGAACCGGGCATTCCGGGCGTGACCATCACCGTCACCGATTCCAGTGGCGCCGTGGTGTGGACCGGTCCCACCGCCGCTGATGGCAGCTACAGCGTGCCCGGCTTGATTGCAGGTCACGACTACACCATCACCGAGACCCAGCCGGTCGGCCTGAAGGACGGCCGGGAGCACACCTCCAACGTCATCGCCATCACCCAGCTGCCGCCGGCCGGTTCGTCCGGCAACAACTTCGGTGAGCTGGCCGCCTCGCTGGCTGGCCGCGTGTACCTGGACCAGCTCAATGACGGTCACACCGCCAGTGATCCGGGCCTTGGCAACGTGCAGGTCACCCTGAGCCGTCGTGACGGCCAGCCGGTGCTTGATGTGCTGGGCAAGCCGGTGCCGGTGCAGCCCACCAGCCCGATCGACGGCAGCTATGCCTTCATCGACCTGCCGGCCGGCGACTACATCGTCACCCAGCAGCTGACGCAGCCGGTCTACACCCCGGCCGGTGGCAGCGCGACCACCACCCTCAACGGCACCACCACCGCCGGCACCGTCATCGACGGCACCGCGGGCGTGGCAACGGCCGTGCGTGACACCCCCAGCGCCATCACCGGCGTGGTGTTGAATGCCGGCGGCAAGTCGGTGGACAACAACTTCGGCGAGATCCTGCCGGTGTCCGCCTCGGGCGTGGTGTTCTTCGATCTCAACAACAATGGCGTGCAGGAACCGGGCGACGCCGGCATCGGTGGCGTGGACATCCGCCTGGTCGGTACCGACGACCAGGGCAACCCGGTCGACACGACCGTGCCGACCAATGCCGACGGCAGCTTCAACTTCGATGGCCTGCGTCCGGGTACCTACACCCTGATCGAACCGACCCAGCCGGTGGGCACCGCGCAGGGCAAGACCACGGCTGGCCAGCTGGACAGCACCAAGGCCGGCAGCGGTACCGCCAGCAATGGTGCGGCACCGGAGTCGAGCAAGATCGCCAACATCGACCTGAGCCGTCCGGGTGATCTCTCCAGCGACAACCTGTTCGCCGAAGTGCCGACCAACAGCGGCATCGCCGGCAAGGTATGGCTGGATGCCAACAACGACGGGGTCATTGATGCCGGCGAGAACGGCATTGCCGGCGTCGAGCTGGAACTGACCGGTACCGACATCAACGGCAACCCGATCGCGCCGGTCACCGTCACCACGGGTGCCGATGGCAGCTACAGCTTCCTCAACCTGCCCCCGGGCGAATACAAGGTGGTGGAGAAGCAGCAGCCGGCCGGCACCAACGATGGCAAGACCAAGCCGGGCAACATCGGTGGTACGCCGATGGGCAATGGCTCGGCCGAAGGCAGCGCTACCGCGCAGAATCCGTCGTTCATCGGCACGATCACCGTTGGCGTGGGCCAGGTGTCGGTCGAGAACAACTTCGGTGAAGTGCCGGCAGCCAGCATCTCCGGCAACGTCTACAACGACAGCAATGACGATGGCATCCGCCAGCCCGAGGAAGGCGGCTTTGCCAACGTCACCGTCGAGTTGACCGGTACCGATGACCTGGGCAACCCGGTCACGCTGACCACCACCACCGACGCCAACGGCAAGTACAGCTTCGAGAACCTGCGCCCGGGCACCTATGTGGTGACCGAGCCGAACCAGCCGGCTGAAACGCTCAATGGCAAGACCACCGCCGGCAGCACCGGCGGCACGGGCAGCAATCCGTCGACGACCACCTCGCAGATCACCGGCATCGTGCTCAAGCCGGGTGACGAGTCGGTGGACAACAACTTCGGCGAGATCGGCGATTCGCCGGACATGCTGGTGAGCAAGTCGTCCGACACGGTGAAGTTCACCGTCAACAACGTGGCCAGCTACACCATCCGCGTGCGCAACGGCGGGCAGCAGGCGTCCAAGGGCGAGTACATCGTCAAGGACCGCTTGCCGGTGGGCCTGAACCTGGCGGAGATTCCGTCGGGCAACGGCTGGACCTGCACCGGCGCGGTGGGCGATACCCGCTTTGAATGCCGCAGCGTTGAAGTGCTCAATGCCGGCGTCACCTCGGCATCGGCCATCACCGTCAAGGTCAACGTCACCGCCGAGGCCGCCAAGGCCGGCACCGTCAACAACGCCGTGCTGGTGGAAGGCGGCGGCGAGAACGAGTTCCGCACCCCGACCACCACCGAGCGCACCGCGTTCGAAGGTGATGTCACCCAGTTGCCGGTGTGCGATACCGCCATCACCCAGAACGTGTGCCGCGTGCCGAACCAGGTGCAGCTGTCCGCGTCCGTGGGCGGCACCGTGTGGTTCGACAAGGGCAGTGATGACGCCCTGCTCGACGGCGGCGATGAGCGCCTGCAGGGCTGGGTGGTGGAACTGGTCGACGCCGACACCGGTGCGGTGGTCAAGACCACCACCAGTGCCGTTGATGGCAGCTACCGCTTCGGCGATGTGGTGCCGGGCGTGAAGTGGAACATCCAGTTCCGCGAACCGACCACCAACGTGGTCTGGGCATGGCCGGTCAACCGCGAAACCGCCGGTGGCATGGGCGTGAGCTGTGATGCGAGCAAGGCCCTCAGCGATGGCGGCGTCAGCGCCTGCCGCATCGCCGACAACGGCATCAGCCAGTTGCAGGTGGTGCTCAAGGCCGGCGATCACCTGCCGCAGCAGAGCCTGCCGGTGGATCCGTCGGGCGTGGTGTATGACGCGGTCACCCGCGATCCGGTGCCCGGTTCCATCGTCACCCTCAGCCCGGTGGGCATGTGCAGTGGCTATGACCCGCTGGGTTCGCTGCTCAACGCCGCCGCCGGTGGTTACCGCGTGGAAGGCAATGCAGTGTCGATGACTGTCGGCAGCAACGGCTTCTACCAGTTCATGTTCGGCCCGGCGGCGCCGGCACGTTGCGAGTTCCAGCTGACGGTGACCCCGCCAGGTGGCTACAAGTTCGTGTCCACGCTGATTCCGCCGCAGGCCGGTTCGTTGTCGCCAAACAGCGGCAGCACCATCCTGCCGGAGTTGAACAACCCCACCAACGGCGCCGGTACCAGCCATCTGGTGCAGCCGCAGGCCAACGCGCCGACCGGTGCGGTAGGCACGGCAACCCAGTACTGGCTGAGCGTGTTTGCCGGTTCGGCCACCGCCGGCATCGTCAACAACCACCTGCCGCTGGATACCGCCGAGGCGACCGGCCTGGTCATCACCAAGACCGGTGACCGCCAGACCGCCGAGATCGGTGACACCGTGCAGTACACCATCACCGTGCGCCAGACCTCCGGCAGCGCGATGGCCACCGTCAACATCGTTGACACGCTGCCGCGTGGCTTCACCTACATCGACGGCACCGGCCGTGTGGGTGGCCGTGCCGTGGACGCGCCGTACGGCAAGCCGGGCCCGCGCCTGGGCTTCGACCTGGGCCCGATCAACGTCGGCGAACAGCTGGTGCTGACCTACCGCGTACGCGTTGGCGTCGGTGCGCAGCAGGGCGACGGCATCAACCGTGCGCAGGCCCATGGCTGCTCCATCACCGGTGGCTGCATCAACACCGATGCGATGACCCCGCTGCCGGGCTCGGTGCCGTCCAACCATGCGCAGTACCGCGTGCGCGTCACCGGTGGCGTGTTCACCGAGGAAGCGTGCGTGCTGGGCAAGGTGTTCGTGGACTGCAACAACAACCACGTGCAGGACCACGAAGAGCTGGGCATTCCGGGCGTGCGCCTGTACTTCTCCAACGGCACCTGGATGATCTCCGACTCCGAGGGCAAGTACAGCTACTGCGGCCTGACCCCGCAGAGCCACACGCTGAAGGTGGACCCGTCCACGTTGCCGGCCGGCTCGCGCCTGACCACCAGCAGCAACCGCAACCTGGGTGATGCCGACAGCCTGTTCCTGGACCTGAAGAACGGCGAGCTGCATCGCGCCGACTTCGTCGAAGGCAGCTGCTCCAACCCGCTGCTGGAACAGGTCAAGGCCCGCCGTACCCAGGGCGAAGTGCGCGCACCGGAAACTGAAACCGGGCAGTCGCCGCTGCGTTTTGAAAGCAAGCCCGCCCGTGCGCCGCAGCAGGCCACGGACTCGGCCAACCAGAGACCGATCGTGCATCCGCGACCCAACCCGCCCTCGGCATCGGCCTCGCAGGAGGTGCAGCCATGAGCCGCCGCAACCTGCGTGCGATGCCGCGCCTGAGCCTGCTGGCCTGCGCGCTGGCCACCGCCACCGTGCCGGCCGTTGCCCAGAACGTGGGCAGCAGTACCCGCTTCACGCCGGTGCTGGGTGATGCGACCACGTTGTATCCGCGTTCGCTGGTCACCACCGATACGCCGCCGGAAGTGGTCGCCGCCCGCTCGGGCGAAGCCGACTACAGCCGCAACGTCGGCGTGGACCGCGTCTCGGTGGAAGTGGACCGCGATGGCGTGCCGGCCGATGGCCAGACGCCGGTGCACATCACCGTGCGTCTGCTCGGCGCCGACGACAAGCCAATGGCCGGCAAGGCCTACGCCACCATCGAGAACAGCGGTGGCCGCATCCGCCTGCCGGGTTCGCGCACCGACGAGTTCGGCCCTGGCGCGGCTGATGCCGACAAGGTGATGCCGGGCGTGCAGGTGGAAGTGGAAAACGGCGTGGCCCAGTTCGAACTGGTTGCCCCGCACGATCCGCAGGACGTGGTGCTGCGCATCACCGCCGGCGGCCAGACGGCCGAAGGCACGATCGGCTTCCTGCCGGAAATGCGCGAGCTGCTGGCCACCGGCCTGATCGAAGGCATCGTCAACTTCCGCAACAAGTCCAACGCCAGCCTGATCTCGCCGGTGCAGCACAACGATGCCTTCGACCGCGACATCCGTCGTTGGGAAAAGACATTCAACAACGGCAAGGCCAATGCCGCCGCGCGCACCGCGTTCTTCGTCAAGGGCCAGATCAAGGGTGAGTACCTGCTCACCGCGGCCTACGATTCGGACAAGGACGTGCGTGGCCGCCTGCTGCGCGACATCCAGCCCGAAGAGTTCTACCCGGTGTACGGCGACTCCTCGCTGCGTGGCTTCGACGCGCGCTCGGCCGAGCGCCTGTACGTGCGCGTGGACAACAAGCGCAGCTACCTGCTGTACGGCGATTTCCAGACCGGCGACACGCTGGCCACCAGCAGCGGCATCGGTGGCAGTGGCCCGATCCCGCAGCGCAGCCTGAGTACCTACAACCGCACCGCCACCGGCCTGGGCTGGCACTTCGAAAGCGAGCGCGTGCGTAGCAACGTGTTTGCCATCGAGGATTCGCTGCGGCAGATGATCGAAGAGTTCCGCAGCCAGGGCAGCGGCCCGTACGCGCTGCGCAACAACGCGGTGCTGGAAGGCAGCGAGCGCGTGGAAATGATCGTGCGCGACCGCAACCAGCCCACCCGCATCGTCTCGGTCAAGCCGCTGGCGCGTCTGGTGGACTACAGCTTCGAGCCGTTCTCCGGACGCATCCTGCTCAACCAGTTCCTGCCCTCGTTCGACAGCGATCTCAACCCGGTGTCGCTGCGCATCACCTATGAACTGGACCAGCAGACCGAGAAGTTCTGGGTGGTCGGTGCCGATGGCCAGTTCAAGCTGACCGACAAGCTCGAAGTGGGCGCATCGGCAGTGGAAGACCGCAACCCGTATGCCGAGTTCAAGATGGGCAGCGTCAACGCCGGTTACCGCTTCGGTGAGAACACGATGCTGGTCGCCGAGTTCGCCCGCACCCGCAGCGAGGTCAACACCAACTCGCTCAACCAGGTCACCTCGCAGGGTTTGAAGGACGTGGTGGGTGAGGTGGAAGGCGATGCATGGCGCGTGGAATTCGCCCATGACGGCGGCAAGTTCGACGCCCGCCTGTTCGCCGCACGCACCGACCCGGAGTTCAACAACGCTGCCTCGCCGTTGTACGGCGGCCGTGGCGAGTACAACGCACGCATGGCGTATGCGGTTGGCCCGCGTCTTGAGTTGTATATCGAAGCCCTGCGCAGCGAAGACCGCAATCCCGATGGTGGTGAGCGCGATGCCGGTGGTGCCGGTGTGCGCATCGGCGCCACCGAGCGCCTGACGATCGACCTGGGCCTGCGCAGCATCCGCGAAACCATCGGCGTGACCTCGCCGTGGTCCTCCGGTGCGCCGTTCGGCCAGGTCGGCGGCCTGACCGGTGGTTTCGCCACCGGTGCTGGCGGCGGTGCACTGGGGTACGGCCAGCAGGCACTGGATCCGGCCACCGGCCTGATGGTCATCAACGGCTCGTCCTCGGGCAGCGTGATCAACAGCGACCTGCCGGTCGGCACCAAGCTCGAATCGGACAGTGCCCGCGTCGGCCTGGGTTACCGCTTCAGCGACAAATTCAGCGGCGGTGCCGAGTACGAACAGAGCGTCAGCGGCGAAGACCGCAACCGCGTTGCCGCAGGCGTGGATTACCAAGTGTTCGAACGCAGCCGCCTGTATGGCCGCTACGAAAAGCAGACCGGCCTGACCAGCGCCTACGGCATCACCACCACCGACCGCGAGGCCGATGCGCTGGTGTTCGGTATCGACAGCAGCTACCTGCGCGACACCCAGACGTTCTCCGAGTACCGCATGCGCGACTCGATCAGCGGCCGTGACGTGCAGGCTGCCTCGGGTATCCGCAACAACTGGGACATCGCCCAGGGCCTGCGCTTGAGCAGCTCGGTGGAGCGGGTGAACGTGGTGGCCGGTGACACCGGCGACAGCACCGGCCTGGCCTTGGCGTTGGACTACAGCGCCAACCCGTTGTGGCGCGGCGCCATCCGTGGCGAGCACCGCATCTCCGAGGACGTGCCGGGCACCACCGCCAACGAGGCTTTCAACACCACGCTGCTGCAGTTCATGGTGGCGCGCAAGTTGAGTCGCGACTGGACCCTGCTGGGTCGCAACTACCTGCTGGCCACCAACTACGAGGAGCGTGGTGACGTGCTGCAGGACCGCTTCCAGCTGGGCGTGGCCTACCGCGACACCGACCGCAACCGTATCAACGCGCTGATGCGCTACGAGTACAAGCTCGAGCGTGACGAGAGCGGCCTGATGCTGGTCGATGGCGACGTGGTGGATGGCACCAGCCAGGACGTGCGCACCCGTGCGCATATCGTCTCGGCACATGCCGACTGGCACCCGTCGCGCCCGTGGTGGCTGACCGGCCGCATTGCCGGCAAGTGGCAGCGCGACCAGTTCGCCTATGGCGACGGCACCCGCGTGAACAGCAGCTTCAACGCCGTGCTGGTTTCCGGTCGCGTCGTCTACGACATCACCGAGAATTGGGACATCGGCGTGCTCGGCTCCACTTTCCGTGGCCAGTACGGTGCCAACCAGTACGCCTTCGGCATGGAAGTGGGCCGGCTGTTGCGCCAGAACCTGTGGTTGTCGGCCGGTTACAACTGGACCGGTTTCGAAGGCGACAGCGACCTGAACGGCTACGAGTACACGCAGCAGGGTGCGTTCCTGCGCCTGCGCTTCAAGTTCGATGAAGATCTTTTCCGTCGGGACCCGGTTCGTTACCGCGATCCGGCCCGCTGAGGACGACACCATGACTCTTTCGCATCTGAAAACCCCTTCGTTCCGCACGCTGCTCGCTGCTGCCGTGCTCACCGTCGTTGCCGGCACCGCCAGCGCGCAGCAGACCCAGCTCAACCCGCAGGCCAAGCGCATCACCGATGAGGCCATCCATGCCGACCTGGAGTCCTACGAGGTAACGCAGGGCCGCATCCAGGCGCTCAACGATGGAGGTCGCCCGATCCGCGATTACCACCTGTCCAAGGCCCAGTGCTGGCTGGACGTGTCCTTCCACGAATACACCCGCAACGACCGCAGTGACTTCCCGCAGGAAGCGCTGACCGAGTCGGAGAAGCTGATCGTGGACATGGAGAATGGTGTCTCGCCGATCCCCACCGACACCGCGCTGGTCAACAACGCCAAGTACCTGCGTGCCGACCTGTGGCAGCGTCTGAAGGTCATCCACGGCACGCCGGGCTTCGCCTGCGCCGCGCAGAAGGTGGCCTGCGGTGAAGTGGAGCTGGTGCATGCCGGCAACGAGTTCAACCAGCAGCAGTGGCGTCATTCCAAGCCGTACATCCAGATCGCTGAAGACCTGGTCAACGAAGCCGAAACGGCGGCACGCCTGTGCGGCGTGGACCCGGCAGGCCCGGCGGTGGTTCCGGTGGCGGCAGGCCCGCTGATCGCCAACGTGCTGTTCGAGTTCGACCGCGACGGCTACAAGGACATCCGCACCTACTCGCTGGAAAGCGTGGACCGTGCATTGGCCACCATCGCCGCAGAGAAGCGCACGTTGAGCGGTGTGACCCTGGTGGGCCATGCCGACCGCATGCAGGGCAATGGCTTTGACTACAACCAGGCCTTGTCCGAGCGTCGTGCCAAGACGGTGCGTGAGCTGCTGATCGGCCGCGGTGTTGCTGGCGACAATATCCGCTACGAATACCGCGGCGACACCCAGCAGGTGCAGCAGTGCGATGGCGTCAAGCCGCGTGCGGCGCTGCTGGAATGCCTGCTGCCGAACCGCCGCGTGGAAGTGCGCTTCGAGCTGGCACAGTAAGTTCGATTCAGTTGTTGGACACAGAACGCCCCGGCAATGCCGGGGCGTTCTGCTTTTGTTGGCTCTCTTTCCCTGGCGATGTGGGAGCCAAGCTGCACCTTGCTGAAAAGCAGGGTGCAAAGCCGCACTTCGTCGAAGCGGAGCGAAGCCGCTTCGGCCCCCTCCCTTGCGAAGCAGGGGAGGGTTGGGGAGGGGTAGCGCTCGCGGTGCTGTTGCTTGAACAGATACCCGTACACAAGTCTGTTGAAGCAATCCAACACCGAAGAGCAAGAACCAAAGCACCCCTCCCCAACCCTCCCCTTCACCTGCGGTGAAAGGGAGGGAGCGGGGCCGCTTCGGACCCCACTGCCTGCGGCGCAAGCGAGGGAGCAAGGAAGCCGGAGCGCTGCCAGCCAACCCAGAGCCGCAGCATTCCGCCCCCTCCCTTGCGCCGTAGGCGGAGGGGAGGGTTGGGGAGGGGTAAGGCTCCAATCGCCCTCAGCCCCCAACCCAACGGAATGGCTACACTGGGCCGCTCCGCTCGACGGGTTGTGCACTTGGTCTCCAGCTGGATCCTGCTCCTGGTCTCCCTCGGCTACGCCGCGCTGCTGTTCGGCGTGGCGTGGTGGGGCGACCGTCGCCCGCTGTATCCGGACCGCCCCTGGCTGCGGCCGGTGGTCTACAGCCTGGCGCTGGCGGTGTACTGCTCGTCATGGACCTTCTATGGCGGCGTCGGCACCGCGGTGCGCTACGGCATCGGCTACCTGCCCATTTATCTTGGCCCGCTGCTGATGCTGGCCTTCGGCTGGCGCATCATCGAGCGGCTGGCGCTGATCGCGCGCAGCGAGAACGTGGTCTCCATCGCCGACTTCATCTCCTCGCGCTTCGGCCGCTCGCGGCGGTTGGCGGCGCTGGTGGCCTTGATCGCGCTGGTCGGCGTGGTGCCGTACCTGGCGCTGCAATACAAAGCCGTGGCGATGAGCGTGCAGGTATTGAGTGGCAATGCCGGCGGGCAGGGGCCGCTGACCGACCCGGCGTTGTACGTGGCCTTGCTGATGGCCTTGTTCGCCATCCTGTTCGGCACCCGCCAGGTGGATGCCACCGAACACCACTACGGCATGATGCTGGCCATCGCGCTGGAGTCGATGATCAAGCTGTTGGCGATGATCGCGGTGGGCCTGTTCGCCTACCTGCTGATCTCCGACCGCGGCGAATCGGTGGTGCAGTCCGCGCGCACGCTGTTTGAAGGCATGCCGCCGGTTGGCTTCGTCTCGCAGACCTTGCTGAGCTTCCTGGCGCTGATCTGCCTGCCGCGCCAGTTCCACGTGGCAGTGGTGGAGTGCGGCAACGCCGGCGATGTGCGCCGCGCGCGCTGGATGTTCGGCGGCTACCTGGTGCTGATCTCGCTGATGATCATCCCCATCGCCACGGCCGGCGCGGCGCTGTTCGGTACCGGCCTGGCCTCCGACGACACGCTGGTGCTGGCTCTGCCGATGTCCGAAGGCAGCGTGATGCTGGCGCTGGTGGCCTACGTGGGCGGCTTCTCCGCCGCCACCGGCATGGTCATCGTTTCCTCGATCGCCCTGGCCACCATGATCAGCAACGATCTGGTGATGCCGCTGCTGCTGCGCCGCAGTGGCGACCACCGCGAAGCGGCTAGCATGGCTTCGCGCGTGCTTTGGATACGCCGCCTGGCGATCCTGCTGTTGGCGCTGGTGGCCTACGGCTATTACCGTGGCAGCAACAACGACACCATGCTGGCCACCTACGGCCTGATGGCGTTCGCGGCGGTGGCGCAGTTCGCGCCGGGTCTGATCGGTGGCCTGTACTGGCGCGGTGCCAGCCGGCGCGGCGTGGAAACCGGCATGCTGGTTGGCTTCGGGGTGTGGATCTACACCCTGCTGGTGCCGGCGCTGAGCCATGGCGGCTGGCTGGATGAAACGCTGTTGCAGCACGGCCCGTTCGGCATCGCCTGGCTGCGTCCGCAGCAGCTGTTCGGCCTGGCCGGCTGGGACGGGCTCACCCACGGTACGTTCTGGTCGCTGCTGCTCAACACCGCGACGATGCTGCTGGTGTCGATGCGCTGGCGCCCGGATGTGAATGAGCGCCTGCGCGCGGCGCCGTTCCTGGATCCCTACGCCAAACGGCCGGTGGTGTCCGGCGACTGGCCGGCACACGTCAAGGTGCGTGACCTGCTGGCCTTGGCCACGCGGGTGATCGGCGACAACCGCGCACGCCGCGCCTTCATCGAACAGGCGCAGTCGCTGCATCGCGATTTCCAGCCTGCCGCCGCGGCCGACCGCGTGTGGGTGCAGTTCACCGAACGCCTGCTGGCCGCCTCCATCGGTGCGGCCTCGGCGCGCCTGCTGCTGACCAGCCTGCTGCGCGGCTCGGGCATGGACCTGGGCGAAGTGGTGGCGGTACTGGACGAAGCCGGGCAGGAGCTGCGATTCAACCGCGAGATTCTTTCCACCACGCTGGAGAACATCAGCGCCGGCGTCAGCGTGGTCGATCCGGAAATGCGCCTGACCGCGTGGAACCGCCGCTACCAGCAGATGTTCGGCTATCCGGACGGCATGCTTTACGTCGGCCGCCCGGTCGCCGATCTGATCCGCTACAACGCTGAGCGTGGTGAGCTGGGCGAGGGCGATATCGAAATCCAGATCAACCGCCGCATCGGCTACATGCGGGCCGGCTCGCCGCATGTGTTCGAACGCACCGGTGCC
This sequence comes from Stenotrophomonas sp. SY1, assembly GCF_021202945.1. Lineage (GTDB taxonomy): Bacteria > Pseudomonadota > Gammaproteobacteria > Xanthomonadales > Xanthomonadaceae > Stenotrophomonas. The sequence goes on from NZ_JAJOYR010000001.1 coordinate 230,499, forward strand.
GATGGCAAGGTGATCGAACTGCGCGGCCAGGCGTTGCCGGGCGGTGGTTACGTCACCAGCTACAACGACATTACCGACTTCAAGCAGGCCGAGCAGGCGTTGCTGGAGGCCAACGAAACCCTGGAACAGCGCGTGGCCGAGCGCTCACAGGCGGCCGAGGCCGCGCAGCAGTCCAAGACCCGCTTCCTCGCGGCGATCAGCCATGACGTGCTGCAACCGCTCAATGCCGCGCGCCTGTTCGCCTCGGCCCTGCGCGACAGCCTGCCCGAGACCGACGAACAGCGGCACCTGGCCGAGCGTGTCGATGCGTCGCTGCGCGCGGCCGAAGAACTGCTCGATGGCCTGCTCGACGTCTCACGCCTGGATGCCGGCGGCCTGCGCCCGACCATCACCGAATTCGACGCCAGCGTACTGGTGCGCGAACTCGCCGCGCAGTACACGCCGGTGGCAGCGGGGCGCGGCCTGCGCCTGCATGTGTTCGCACGGCCGGCCTGGGTGCGTAGCGACCGCCGACTGCTGCGCCGTGTGTTGCAGAACTTCATGGCCAACGCGCTGCGCTACACGCGCACCGGCCGCATCGTGCTGGCCCTGCGCGTGCGTGGCGAACAGGTGGAACTGCAGGTGTGGGACACCGGCCCGGGCATTCCCGAGCACCACATGCAGCAGATCTTCAACGAGTTCCATCGCTACCAGCAGCCATTCGACTGGGGCGAGCAGGGCCTGGGCCTGGGCCTGTCGATCTGCCAGCGCATTTCGCGCCTGCTCGACCATGCCTTGAACGCGCGCAGCCAGCCCGGCCACGGCAGCATGTTCTCCATCACCCTGCCGCGCGTGGCGGCACCGGCCAGCAGCGCACCACCGACCGCGCCGGTTTCCGCTTTCACCGGCGATGATTCGTTGGCCGGCATGCGCGTGCTGTGCGTGGACAACGACCAGGAAATCCTCGACGGCATGCGCGCGCTGCTGGGCCGCTGGAAGGTGGAGGTGATCGCCGCCAGCACCGTGGACATGGCCCTGGAAAAACTGGCCGATCAGCCCGACGTGATGCTGGTGGATTACCACCTGCATGATCGCCTCGATGGCCTGGACACGCTGGTGGCATTGCGTGAAGCCGCCGGCCGGCCATTGCCGGGCGCGCTGCTGACCGCCGACGGCCGCGACGAGCTCAAGCGCATGGCCCGAGAGCGCGGCTACCGCGTGTTGACCAAGCCGGTGAAGCCGGCCTCGCTGCGTGCCTTCCTCACTGCGTTGAACGACCCGCGCTACCGCCGCACGCCATGAAGCGGTAGCGCCGAGCCACGCTCGGCGGACCAGCAACTCCTACGCTGCGCGCAAGGGAGGGAGCAGAAACACAGCCTGGTCGTCATCAGACCGATCACGCATCGCCGCTCCCTCCCTTGCGCAGCAGGGGAGGGTTGGGGAGGGGTGCTTCCGCACTCGCACTTGGGCTCTGGCTTCGAACCACCGCAGCAACGCTCAACCCGCCGCGTGCAGGTGCTCGTAAAGAATCGTGCAGCCGATGATGATCAGGATCACGCCGCCGATGATCTCCGCGCGCTTGCCGGCCATCTCACCGAGCACGCGGCCGAGCATGATGCCCAGCGTCACCATGGTCAGCGTGCACAGGCCGATCACCAGCGCGACCACGCCGATGTGGACATCCAGGAATGCCAGGCCCACGCCGATGGCCATCGCGTCGATGCTGGTGGCAAAACCGGTGACGGCCAGCGCCCAGAAACCATGCCGGCCCTTGCCGTTGTCGCCGTCCGGTGTTTCTTCCGGATCGCTCTTGAGCCCGGCAATGATCATGTGCAGGCCCAGCGCACCCAGCAGCACGAACGCGATCCAGTGATCGAACGCTTCAACGTACCGCGAGGCGGCGCGGCCCAGCAGCCAGCCGATGATGGGCGTGATTGCTTCGATCACGCCGAAGATCACACCGGCGCGCAGAGCATCCGCAAAGCGTGGCTTGCGCATCGCCGCGCCCTTGCCGACCGCTGCGGCGAAGGCATCGGTGGACATGGCAAAGCCAATCAGAAGAATCGAAAGTGGCGACATCTGGACTACCGGGCCGGGCTGGGACGCAAACGGCATGCGGCACGCCCAACCTGAAGTTGTGCACGCACGCCGCTGGTCTCGCCAACCGGGTCTGGCTGCCCACGCCACGGCGCACTGGCCGAGTGTGTTGACGTGGGCGCTTCCAATGCTGGAAGCAGGCTACTCCCCAAGGGAATGCGGATTCTAGCATGGCCGCTGGCGGGGCCAGCAGCTGCAATACGCCTGTCACATTCCGCTGGCTTCATGGGCGCCGCATCGCGGCCGTACCAGGCCGTGCGATGCGCCGGAAAGCGGCACTAAAGCCCCATCCGCCACGGCCGATAAAGGTGCGTCCCTACGCCCGGAGTCGTGGCATGAAATTCCCGCTTGGAATCGCCCAGAAGCTGCGCCTGAGCCTGCTGGCGCTGGTGGTCGGCCTGGCCGTCATTGGTTCAGCCTACGCCTGGCTCAGCGCTGGCATGCAGCGCGCCGATCAGCGCCTGCAGAACTACCAGCAGGACGCCGCGCGGCTGGAAGCATTGGCAGCCGCCTTCGCCGAGGTGCGGCGCGCGCAGGCCGAGTATGCCATGTCGTTTTCGGCGCCCGCCGGCACCGCCTTCCTGGCTGCCAGCGAACGGCTGCAGGCTGCATTGGCATCGTCGGCAGGCAGCGCGCCGTGGAGCAAGGAGCTGGCCACGCCCCTGCGCGGCTACCTGGAGTCGGGCAAGGCACTGGATGAACGCATCAACGAGCTGGGCCATGACGCCGACAGTGGCTTGCAGGGCGACTTGCGCGGTGCCGTGCATCAGGTCGAGAACCTGATCGGCAACTACGACGTACCGGCGCTGCAGGTTTCGATGCTGACCATGCGTCGCTACGAGAAGGATTTCATCCTGCGCCGCGAGCAGAAATATGCCGATGAACTGAGCGCGCAGGTGATGCCGTTCGAACTGCTGTTGCAGCAGGCGCGCATGCCCGAGGACATCAAGGCACAGGTGCGCGATGCCATGCAGCTGTACCAGGGTGCGTTCCTGTCCTACGCGGCGGCGCGCTTCGGCGCCGACAGCGAGACACAGGCGATGGATGATCTTGCCGCGCAGGCTGGGCCGGTCGTCCAGAAGCTGCAGCAGGAGCAGCGCACCGCATTGCAGCGGCAACGCGCAGAGCAGGCGTCGGCACGCACCTGGATGAATGTTGCATTTGCCGTCACCGTTCTTCTGGTCGGGCTGCTGCTGGTCACCTTGCTGCTGTTGCTGCTGCGTGCGGTCAGCCGCCCGCTGGCCGATGCGGCCGACTTCGCCCGCGCCATTGCCGATGGCCATCTCGATGGCAGCCTGGTGGTGCGCAACACGCACGACGAGATCGGGCGGCTGGCGACGGCGCTGATGCAGATGCAGGCCAGCCTGCGCGAGCGTATCGCCAGTGAGCGCATCGCCGCACAGGCCAACCAGCGCGTACGCCAGGCGCTGGACGTGGCCGGTGCGGCGGTACTGGTCACCGATGCCGAAGGCCGCGTCGTCTATGCGAATGAAGCGTTGGCGTACAGCTTCGCGCAGGCCGGTATCGGCCAGGCGATGGACACCGGCACCGACGTGGCGGTGTTGGGTGAGGACGTGCTGGCGGTCCTGCGCAAGGCGCAGCAAGCGGCCTCTGCTGTCGATGCGGAAGTGGAGCTGGGCAACAGTGGCTTTCTGCTGCGCACCAGCCCAGTGCTGGAGCACTCGCGCGTGCTGGGGTTGGTGATGGAGTGGCAGGACCGCCGCCTCGAACGGGTGATCGTCAACGAGGTGGCCGCCGTGGTGGCCGCCGCCGCCGCGGGTGACCTGCAGGGGCGCATCGCACTGGACGACAAGCAGGGTTTCGTCCGCCAGCTGGGTGAACGCATCAACGCATTGCTGGATAGCGTGCAGGCGCAGCTCGGTGATGCCACACGGGTGATTGGCCATTTCGCGCGCGGCGATCTGAGTGCGCGCATGCGTGACGACGGGCGGGGCATCTACGCCACGCTGCGCCAGGGCCTGGAGGTGGCGATGCAGCAGGTGGGCGGCATCGTTTCCAGCATCCAGCAATCGGCCGGCAGCGTGCAGGAGGCAGTGGACGACATGGCCAGCGGCACGGTCGATCTGTCCGGGCGCGTCGAAGAGCAGGTGCGCGACGTGAATGACGCATTGCAGCGGGTGCGATCGGTAGCCGGCGAGGCCCGCGAAAATGCCGGCAGTGCGCGGCAAAGTGCAGCGGTCTCCGAGGCGGCAAGCCTGGCGGCGGAACGTGGCAGTGAAGCCACCGCTGCGGCGATCAGTGGCATGGAACAGCTGCGCGCATCGTCGCGGCATATCCGCGAGATCGTCGCTACCGTGAACAGTCTTTCGTTCCAGACCAACCTGCTGGCACTCAATGCGGCGGTGGAAGCGGCACGTGCCGGCAGCCACGGTCGCGGTTTTGCGGTGGTGGCCGGTGAAGTGCGGATGCTGGCGCAGCGTTCCGCCGAAGCATCGCAGCAGATCCGCGTACTGGTGGATGAGTCGTTGCAGCAGGTGGAAGCCGGCGCGCGGCTGGTGGACACCAGTGGCGAGGCGATGCACGACATCAGCGGCCGGGTGCAGCAGGTGGTGACAGCGATGGCGCGCATCGACGCCGCATCGGAACGGCAGGTGGTTGCGGTCGATGATGTGGAGCGGTTGCTACGCCGCATTGGCGAGGGCACGCAGCAGAGCGGCAAGGTCGCGCGTGCCTCCTCGCAGGCGGCGGTGGAGATGCGGGCGCAGGCGCAGGAGTTGGCGGCGGCTGCGGAGCGCTTCGTGGTGGCGGCCGAGTTGGAAGGCGAACAGGTGCAAGCGGCGGAGGAGTTGCGACGGTCGGCGTGAGTGGCGGAAGGCGCCCCCTCCCCAACCCTCCCCAGCACCTGCGGTGCAAGGGAGGGGGCCAAGGGCGGCATGGCCGTGATCCGACAGCGCGCACGCTTCGCCGCTCCCTTTGGCGGAACCAAGGGGAGGGCGGGGGAGGGGGTGCTTGCGGTGCATGCGGAACCCGCTGCCGCGTATGCGGCCAGCGATAGCTCAAAGATGAAGGTGCTGGGATGGCATCCCAGTCTGCGATTCCATCCGAACCGGCGTTGCGGCTCAGTCTTCTTCCGGCGGCAGCACGATGGCGTCGTCGTCGATGGCCAGCTTACCGGCCATCAGCACCGCCTGGGTGCGGTTGGTGACGCCCAGCTTGCGCAGGATGGCGGTGACGTGGGCCTTGATGGTGGCTTCCGATACGCCCAGGTCGTAGGCGATCTGCTTGTTCAGGCGGCCGACGCCGAGCATCTGCAGCACGCGGAACTGCTGCGGGGTCAACTCGCGCAGGCGCTGCCCGACTTCGCGTTCTTCATGGTCGGTGGGCGGCACGTTGTGCGCTTCGGCCGGAGCCCAGCGTTCGCCATCGAGGATGGTGCCCAGCGCATGGCCAATCGTGTCCGAATCGGCGGATTTTGGAATGAAACCGAATGCACCGTGGTCGAGTGCGCGACGCATCACGGTGGCCTCCTCGCGGGCGGACACCACCACGATCGGCAACTGCGGATGCAGCGAACGCAGGTGCACCAGTGCGTTGAAGCCCTGCGCGCCGGGCATGTTCAGATCCATCAGCACCAGATCGGCATCGGGATGCTGTTCGGCCAGTGTGTACAGCGCTTCGACGCTGTCGGCCTCCAGCAGTTGCACGCCGGGAATGACGCGTTGCACGGCGCCCTTGAGCGCTTCGCGGAACAGCGGATGGTCATCGGCGATCAGGAGGGTAGGCATGTGCGGTCCAATGCAGGTGACGGAACCGGGTCCGTCCAGGGTGACAGGATAGCGGTACTGACGCCGGCCAATGCCCTCCGCACTGGCCGGCGAAGGGGGCACGTACGTGCCCCTCGAACACTCACCTGACCTTGCGCTCTTCCACCAGCGACGCGACCACCGACGGGTCGGCCAGCGTCGAGGTGTCGCCCAGCTGGTCCGGTGCGTTCTCGGCGATCTTGCGCAGGATGCGGCGCATGATCTTGCCCGAGCGGGTCTTGGGCAGGCCCGGTGCCCACTGCAGGTGGTCCGGTGCGGCGATCGGGCCGATTTCCTTGCGCACCCAGGTCACCAGTTCCTTGAGCAGTTCGTCGGTCTGCGGCTCACCGGCCACCAGGGTGACGTAGGCGTAGATGCCCTGGCCCTTGATCTCGTGCGGGAAGCCGACCACGGCGGCCTCGGCCACCTTCGGGTGCGAAACCAGTGCGCTTTCCACTTCCGCCGTACCGATGCGGTGACCGGACACGTTGATCACGTCATCGACGCGGCCGGTGATCCAGTAGTAACCGTCTTCGTCGCGACGGCAACCGTCGCCGGTGAAGTAGCTGCCCGGATAGGTGCGGAAATACGTATCGATGAAACGCTGGTGGTCGCCGTAGACGGTACGCATCTGGCCTGGCCACGAATCACGGATGATCAGGTTGCCTTCGGCGGCGCCTTCCAGCGGTTCACCATCGGCGCTGACCAGTGCCGGCTGCACGCCGAAGAACGGCAGCGTGGCCGAGCCCGGCTTCAGGTCGATGGCCGCCGGCAGCGGCGAAATCAGGATGCCGCCGGTTTCGGTCTGCCACCAGGTATCGACGATGGGGCAACGCGAATCGCCGACCACTTCGTAGTACCAGCGCCAGGCTTCCGGGTTGATCGGCTCACCCACGCTGCCGAGCAGGCGCAGGCTCTTGCGCGACGTGCGCGTGACCGGGTCGGCGCCTTCGCGCATCAATGCACGGATCGCGGTGGGTGCGGTGTAGAAGATGGTGATCTGGTGCTTGTCGATCACTTCCCAGAAACGCGAGGTGTTCGGGTAGTTGGGCACGCCCTCGAACATCACCGAGGTGGCGCCGTTGGCCAGCGGGCCGTAGACGATGTAGCTGTGGCCGGTGACCCAGCCCACGTCGGCGGTGCACCAGTAGATGTCGTCCTCGCGCAGGTCGAACACCGCTTCGTGCGTGTACGCCGCATACAGCAGGTAACCGCCGCTGGTGTGCAGCACGCCCTTCGGCTTGCCGGTGGAGCCGGAGGTGTACAGGATGAACAGCGGGTCTTCGGCGTTCATGCGCTCGGGCTCGCACTCGGCCGGCTGGGTGTCCACCACGTCGTGGAACCAGCGGTCGCGCGGGGCCTGCATGTCGACCGCGCCACCGGTGTGGCGTACGACCAGCACCGTTTCCACGGTGTTGGTGCCCGGCAGCTTCAGCGCGGCATCGACGTTGGCCTTCAGCGGCACCTTCTTGCCACCACGCAGGCCTTCATCGGCGGTGATGATCAGCTTGCTGCGGCAATCGCCGACGCGGTCGGCGATGGAGTTGGCGGCAAAGCCACCAAACACCACCGAGTGGATCGCACCGACGCGGGCGCAGGCCAGCATCGCCACGGCGGCGTCAACGATCATCGGCAGGTAGATGGTGACGCGGTCGCCCTTCTGGATGCCGAGGTTGCGCAGCGCGTTGCCCAGGCGGCACACGCGCTCGTACAGCTCGCGGTAGGTGACCTTCTGTGCGGGCGTGTCGGGGCTGTCGCCTTCGAACAGGATGGCGGTCTTGTCGCCGCGCGTGGCCAGCTGGCGATCCAGGCAGTTCACGCTGACGTTGAGTTCGCCGTCCTCGAACCACTTGATGCGGAAGTCATCGAGCTTGTAGCTGACGTTCTTGATCCTGGTCGGCTTGACATACCAGTCCAGCCGCTCGGCGGCCTTGGCCCAGAACGCATCCGGGTTCTCCACCGATTCGCGGTACAGCTGTTGATACGTGTTCTTGTCGATCTTTGCCGTGGCGGCAAACTTGGGATCAACGGGATAAACATCAGTCATGGCAACCCTCACCTTTGCACTTGTAACCAATGGATGCGCTGTGCCTGCGACACAGCCGGACCCACCAAGTGTGCCGCATCCGGCATACCCCGCGCTGCCCCTTTGATTAGACGATGGTCGAATGCCCGCCCACTTACGACTAATGGCGAATAGCCGCCCGCTGGCGCCGCCGCGCACCCTGCCCGGGACCGTGCAGATGGCGCGGCCATCATTGCCAGTCGGGAGAGAGACTGATCCATGAATACCCACATGTTGAAAACGGCCCGCAAGCCGCTCGTCGCGGCGATGTTCGTCGCGTTGCTTGCGCCGGGCATGGCGTTTGCACAGACGGCCAAGGAGAAAGCGCTTGAAGCGCGCGTGGCCGATCTGGAGCGCCAGGTGCAGTTGTTGTTGTCTGCCCAGCAGCAGCAACAGACGGTGATCACCCAGACCCAGAACGACGTGGTGCAGGTGCAGCAGGCACAGGCCGCACGTCCGGCCGTGGCAGCAGTGCCGGCCGGCAAGCAGCCAATTCAGGTCACCACCATCACCCCGGGCGCGGCACCGGGCACAACCTTCAAGTTCGGCGGTTTCATCAAGGCCGACTTCTTGGCCACGCGTACCGGCGACGGGCAGCTGGCGGATGACGCCACCGGCCGTTCGCTGTACCTGCCGGGGCAGACACCGGTGCACGGTGCCGGCGGTTCGGGCAAGGCATCTGACGTGGACTACAACGCACATGCCAAGTTCTCGCGCTTCAACCTGGGCGTGGATTACCTGGGTGAGAACGGCGACAAGGCCGGCGGCTTCGTCGAGATGGATTTCTTCGGCAACTCGCTGGGCAACCAGACCGCCACCAACACCTACGGCGTCACCCTGCGTCACGCCTACATGTACTGGAACAAGTGGCTGGCCGGCCAGACCTGGTCCAACTTCATGGACCCGGCCTCGATTCCCGAAGCGGCGGACTTCGTCGGCCCGACCGACGGCGTGGTGTTCGTGCGCCAGACCCAGGTGCGTTACACCAACGGCGGCCTGAGCATCTCGGCGGAGAACCCGGAAACCACCACGCTCACCGGCGCTTTCAACCCGGTGACCGGCAAGTGGAACGTGCCGGCGGTGGCCAACTCCGACCGCGGCTCGATGCCTGACCTGACCGTGCGTTATAACTGGAAGGGCGATTGGGGCACGTTCGGCATGGCCGGCCTGGTGCGCCAGCTCAAGGTGGACAACCAGACCACCGGTGCCGATGCCAGCAAGGTGGCAGGTGGCCTGACCCTGGGCGGCAAGTGGGTCATGGGCGACAGCGACAGCCTGCACTACCAGCTGACCGGTGGCGAAGGCATCGCACGTTACATCGGCCTGGGTGTCACCGCCGACAGCGGCTACGACGCACTCCGTGACGAGCTCGATCCGACCGGCGTGATCGCCGGTTACGTTGGCTGGCGCCACGCCTTCACCTCCAAGCTGCGCACCAACCTGATCTACGCACGCAGCGACTACGACAACGATGCGTCGATCACCGGCGACCTGGTGACCAAGAGCGTGCAGTCCATCCGCGGCAACGTGTTCTATACGCCGATGCCCAAGGTCGATATCGGCGCTGAACTGATGTACGGCGTGCGCGAGATCGAGAACGGCAAGAAGGGCGATATCAGCCGCCTGCAGTTCACCACCAAGTACAGCTTCTGAGCCACCGGCAGCGGCGCCACGACGGCGCCGCTGCCAATGCAGAACACGCAGTACGCACCATCTCCCTACCCCCACGGGGAGCACTCATGCTTCCGCGCCGGCGTGCATTGCACGCCAGTGCGGCCGTATTCCCGATCTCTGGAGAATTCCGATGAATGCTTCCGTCGATCCCCGTGTTGAGCGGATCGCCTCCCACCCCGCCTACAAGCGGCTGCGCACCACGCGCAACCGGCTTGGCTGGTTCCTGACCATCCTGATGTTGATCGGCTACTACGGTTACATCGGCCTGATCGCCTTCGACAAGGCATTCCTGGCCACGCCGATCGGCGCCGGCAAGATCACCACCGTCGGCATTCCGATCGCGTTGGGGCTGATGGTGTTCACCATCCTCATCACCGGCTTCTACGTGCGCCGCGCCAACAAGGAATTCGATCAGCTGACCCAGCAGATCGTGGAGGACGTTAAATGACTCGTTCGTTTCTGCGCTCGGGCGCCGTGCTGGCCTTGATGGCGGCAAGCGGCGCGGCGTTGGCGGCCGGCGGCGACATCGGCCAGACCGTGCGCCAGCCCACCAACTGGACCGCGATCATCATGTTCGCGACGTTCGTGCTGGCCACCCTGGGCATCACCAAATGGGCGGCCGGCCGCACCAAATCCGCGTCTGATTTCTACACCGCCGGTGGCGGCATCACCGGCTTCCAGAACGGTCTGGCCATTGCCGGTGACTACATGTCGGCGGCTTCGTTCCTGGGCATCACCGCGGCGGTGATGACCAATGGTTACGACGGCCTGATCTATGCGCTGGGCTTCCTGGTCGGTTGGCCGATCCTGACCTTCCTGATGGCCGAACGCCTGCGCAACCTTGGCCGCTTCACCTTCGCCGACGTGGCCGGCTACCGCTTCCAGCAGAAGCCGATCCGCATGTTTGCCGCCTCCGGCACGCTGGTGGTGGTGCTGTTCTACCTGATCGCGCAGATGGTCGGCGCAGGTGCGTTGATCAAGCTGCTGTTCGGGCTGGATTACTGGGTGGCAGTGGCGCTGGTTGGCGTGCTGATGATGGTCTACGTGCTGTTCGGTGGCATGACCGCCACCACCTGGGTGCAGATCATCAAGGCATGCCTGCTGCTGTTCGGTGTCACCTTCATGGCCTTGATGGTGATGTGGCACTTCAACTTCAGCTTTGAGGCGCTGTTCACCGAGGCGGTGCGGGTCAAGACCCAGATCGCAGCCAACAGCGGCAAGAGTGCCGAAGAGGCAGCGACGACGGGGCTGGCGATCATGGGGCCCGGTGGCTTCGTGAAGGACCCGATCTCGGCCATCTCGTTCGGCATGGCGCTGATGTTCGGTACCGCCGGCCTGCCGCACATCCTGATGCGCTTCTTCACCGTTCCCGATGCAAAGCAGGCACGCAAGTCGGTGCTGTGGGCGACCACCTGGATCGGCTACTTCTACATCCTGATCTTCATCATCGGTTTCGGTGCGATCGCACTGGTGCTGACCAACCCCGAGTACGCCGATCCGGTGACCGGCACCATCCAGGGTGGCCCGAACATGGCCGCCGTGCTGGTTGGCAAGGCGGTGGGCGGCAACCTGTTCATGGGCTTCATCTCGGCGGTGGCGTTTGCCACGATTCTGGCGGTGGTTGCGGGCCTGACCCTGTCCGGTGCCTCGGCGGTGTCGCATGACCTGTATGCCACCGTGTTCAAGCAGGGCAACCCGCCGCCGGGCTCGGAGCTGCGTGTGTCGCGCATGACGACGCTGGTGCTGGGCGTGGTCGCGGTGCTGCTGGGCATCGTGTTCGAGAAGCAGAACGTGGCCTTCATGGTGTCGCTGGCCTTCGCCATCGCCGCCTCGGCCAACTTCCCGGTGCTGATCCTGTCGCTGCTGTGGAAGGACTGCACCACGCGCGGCGCGGTGATCGGTGGTTCGCTGGGTCTGGCTTCGTCGCTGATCCTGACGCTGCTGTCGCCGTCGGTGTGGGTGGACACGCTGGGCAATGCCGCCGGCAGTGCTCCGTTCCCGTACACCAGCCCGGCACTGTTCTCGATGACCATCGCGTTCGTGGGCATCTGGTTCTTCTCGATCACCGACAAGAGCCGCAATGCGCAGGCCGAACGTGCCGCCTACCCGGCACAGCAGGTGCGTGCCGAGACCGGCATTGGTGCGAGCAAGGCTTCGGATCACTGATGGTCTAGCCATGTTGTGAACACAGGCCGCCCTGCGAGGGGCGGCCTTTTTTTGTGCTGTGGCGGGAAGGCACCCCTCCCCAACCCTCCCCTCCGCCTGCGGCGCAAGGGAGGGGGCCAAATGCGGCATTGCTGCAATCTGTCAGGCCTCGGGCCAGCTGCTTCTGCCCCCTCCCTTGCGCCGCAGGCGGAGGGGAGGGCTGGGAAAGGGGGCTCTGCAGTCAGGTCTCAGCAACTGTGCCTAACGCCACCACCTCTTCACCGCCAATCGCATCGGGGTTTACAGTGGCCGCTTACCCGGGGAGGGGAGGCACCATGGAATCGCAGAGCGATACACAGGCAGCACTGGAAGCAACACTGGCGCAGTTGCGCCAGGCATGGATGCGGCAACGGCCCGATTACGCGCAGCGGCGCGATGACCTGCGCCGGCTGCGGGCGGCGTTCAAGGCGCGGATCGGCCAGATGAGCGAAGCCATCGCCGCCGACTTCGGCCATCGTTCGCACCACGAATCGGTGATTGCCGACGGCATGACCGTCACCGGCGAGATCGATCACCTGCTCTCGCACCTGCGCGGCTGGATGAAGCCCGAGCGGATCGGCGTGGGTTGGCGGTTCTGGCCGGCGCGGGCACAGCTGCGCGCGGTGCCGGTTGGCGTGGTCGGGGTGATCTCGCCCTGGAACTATCCGGTCAACCTTGCGCTGGTGCCGTTGGCCACCGCGATTGCCGCCGGCAACCATGTGCTGCTCAAACCTTCCGAGCACACGCCGCAGACCTCGGCGTTCCTGCAATCGTTGCTGGCCGAAGTGTTTCCAGCCGAGCGCGTGAGCGTCGTGCAGGGTGATGCCCGCGTGGCATCCGCGTTCTCGGCTTTGCCGTTCGACCATCTGGTGTTCACCGGTTCCACTGCGGTTGGCCGCAAGGTGATGGCGGCTGCCGCGCAGCACCTCACTCCGCTGACGCTGGAGCTGGGTGGCAAGTCACCGGCGGTGGTGGCGGCGGACTACCCGGTTGCCGGCGCAGCCGCACGGCTGGCGACCGGCAAATGGTTCAACGCCGGGCAGACCTGCATCGCGCCGGATTACGTGCTGATCGACGAGGGCCGCATCGATGCGCTGGTCGAGGCACTGCGTGGGCAGATCCGGTCACGCTATGGCGATTTCAGTGATGCCGGTGACTACAGCCGGATCATCAACGATGCGCAGTTCCAGCGGTTGAAGGACTATGTGAGCGATGCGCGTGGGCGTGGTCTGCAGGTGATCGAGCTGGCGCAGATCGATGGGGAGCGGTCGCGCCGTGAGCGCTTGTTCCCGCCCACCCTGATCCTGCAGCCGGGTGACGATGCCACGGTGATGCAGGACGAGATCTTCGGTCCGATCCTGCCGATCCGCAGTTACCGGAATCTTGATGAAGCCATCGCCACCATCAACGGCCGCGACCGGCCGCTTGCCTTGTATCCATTCAGTCATGACAAGGCGACGGTGGAGAAGATCGTCGGGCAGACCGTGGCCGGCGGCGTCACCGTCAACGACACGCTGCTGCACTTCGCCATCAACGGTTTGCCGTTTGGTGGCATCGGCGCCAGTGGCATGGGCGCGTATCACGGCCGTGCCGGTTTCGATGCGATGAGCAAGCGCCTGCCGGTGTTGTGGCAGACCAAGCGTGCGGGCAGTGATCTGCTGCGCCCGCCTTACGCGAAAGTATCGAAGTTCATCGACCTGATTTCGCGTTGAAAGAGAAAAGCCGTAACCGGACCGGAGCCCGGCCGGTTACGGATGACGCCGGCGCGAGGGAGAGGGAGCCGGTGTCGGAAAGTGATTGTTGGCCCCTCTCCCGTTTACGGGAGAGGGATTGGGGTGAGGGCAAGCTTCTAACGAGCGAACGTCAAAAGCGCCCCCATCCGCCCTGCGGGCACCTCGCTCCGCGCCCCTGCCCAGCGCAGCGCGCTGGGCGTTCGGTCTTGTACGAGCCAGTGGCTCGTAAGCAACAAGCCCTCACCCCGCAGGCGGGAGAAGGGAGGTCGTCAGGCTTCTGCCTTGAGCCCCTCTCCCTCCGGGAGAGGGGTTGGGGAGAGGGTTCGGGCGAAGCCCGCTGAGGTTGATTGGCACGCGGCTGCGTGCCTACCCTCATCCGCCCCTTCGGGGCACCTTCTCCCGGTGGGAGAAGGGTGGTGTTCCGAGTCCTTGCGGTCGCTTACTTGCCCAACTCATCGGCAATACGCTGACGCAGCGTCTGCAGATCCTTGGCAAACGCATCAATGCCGGTCGCCAGCTTTTCAGTGGCCATCGGATCAGCAGCCAGGTCCGCATCGAACTTCGCTTCATCAATCGCCGCGACATTCACCGCTTCGGCCGCACCGGCCACCAGCTTGCGCGGCAGTTCGCCGAAATCGGCGTCCAGCTTTTCCAGCAGGTCCGGCGAGATGGTCAGACGATCACAGCCGGCCAGCGCTTCGATCTGCGCGGTCGAGCGGAACGAGGCGCCCATCACCACCGTGTTCGAACCGCGACGCTTGAACTCGGCGTACACGCCGCGCACGAACTGCACGCCCGGGTCTTCGTCGATGCTGGCCGGGGTCTGGCTGTTGGCCACGTACCAGTCCAGGATGCGGCCGACGAACGGCGAGATCAGGAACGCGCCGGCTTCCGAGCAGGCCAGCGCTTGGGTCGGGTTGAAGATCAGCGTCAGGTTGCAGTCGATGCCCTCGGCCTGCAGCACGCGCGCGGCTTCCACGCCGGCCCAGGTGGCGGCGATCTTGATCAGCACCTTGCTGCGCGGCACGCCGGCCGCTTCGTACATGGCGATGAACTCGCGCGCCTTGGCAATCGTCGCTGCGGTGTTGTGCGCCTGGTCGGCGTCCACCTCGGTGGACACGCGGCCGGGCACCAGCTCGGCCAGCATCGCGCCGACGCCAACGGTCAGGCGATCAACCACGGCGTTGGCGACGTCCTGCACGTCACCGGATTGGGTACGGCCCCACTGCAGCTCGCGCTCGATCAGGCCGGCGTACACCGGCAGGTCGAGCGCCTTCTTCACCAGCGTGGGGTTGGTGGTGCAGTCCACCGGGCGCAGGCGCTTGATGGCGTCGTAATCACCGGTGTCGGCGACGACGACGGACAGTTCGCGCAGCTGGGCGAGCTTGGATGCAGCGGTCATGCGGTTGCTCCGGGATGGGTTGGTCAGAGGAGCCGGACGGGTGAAGCCCGATCCTCTCCCCAACCCCTCTCCCGAAAGGAAGAGGGGGCTCAAGCACGGTCGGCGTGCTCAGTCCGTGGCGCAGTCATCGCTGACAGTGGTGATGACTGCAGCAGTGTCCTGGTCGAACACCGGTGCGGCGAACGGCTGCGGGCCTGGCGTGCGGCCGAACACGATGGGACGGGTGATGCCGCGATAGTTGCCCAGCAGCGGGTGCGGCAACGTGGTGATCATTTCTTCGGCCAGCACCTGCGGGTGCTCGAACATGTCTTCCACCTTGCGTGCAGCGGCGCACGGTACTTCTTCGCCGAACAGCGCTTCCCACTCCAGCGCGCTGCGGGCGGCCAATGCCGCATGCAGCTTGGCCAGCAGCTCGTCCGAATGCTCGGCGCGCTTGCGCACGCTGTCGTAGCGCGGCTCGGTGCCCATCTCGGGCAGGCCGATCTTCTCGCACAGCGCCTGCCAGAACCGCGGCGTGTTGGCCGAGATGTACAGATGGCCGTGCGCGGTCGGGTGGATGCCGGTGACGCCGCCCGAGCGCATGTCGCGGCCCACGCCTTCCGGCTCGCCATCGGCCCAGATCATCCGTGCCGACTGCATGGTCAGCGCGCTGCGCAGCAGCGACACGCCCACGTACTGGCCCTCACCGCTGCGCTCACGCTCGTACAGCGCCGAGGAGACACCGGCGGCCACCAGCGCGGCAGCGTAGTAGTCCACCACCGAGCCGTACAGGATTTCCGGCGCGCCGCCGGGTTTGCCCTGCATCGCGCACATGCCGGTCATGGTCTGCAGCACCTGGTCGTAGCCGGCCTTGTCCTTGAGCGGACCGCCTTCGCCGTACCCGGTGACCGCGCAGTACACCAGGCGCGGATTGATCCTGTTGAGGCTGTCGAAGTCGATGCCAAGACGGGCCGGCACGCTGGGGCGGAAGTTGTGTACCAGCACGTCGGCTTCGCGCACCAGGCGCATCAGCACCGCGCGCTGGTCCGGTTCCTTCAGGTCCAGCACCACGCCGCGCTTGGAGCGGTTCACGCCGAGGAAGGCGCGGCTTTCCGCTTCCAGCGTGGACGGGTACTTGCGCAGGTTGTCACCGACCGGCGGTTCCACCTTGATGACCTGTGCGCCCTGGTCGGCCAGCAGCGTGCAGCCGTACGGCCCGGCGATGTAAGCGCTCAGGTCCAGTACGCGGATGCCGCTGAGCGGGCCGGCGGCGCCGTCGCGCCGGGCGATATCGAAGGGGGAGGGGCTTTGGCTTCCTGACATGGGGTGCACTCGATTCCTTGCCTGCAGTTTCCTCCCGGTGTGCGGGAAGAAACATATCGTGCGGGTATTTTCAGCGAGGACAAAAAACTTCCACAGGAGGTTCGGCCTGTCCCCGGATACGCTTCGTGGCCGGTGCCCGCCGCCCGAAGGAAAACAGGCAACGGCCGCGATCTCATTGCGGCGCCAGTGACAGCCAGCTCAGGCGCCAGGCACCGTGCTCACGCCCGCCGCAGCGGTAGTACGGCTCGAACACCAACGGCTCCCGGCATTCCAGCTGCATGGTCAGCGTGGCGCCTTCGCCGTGGTCTTCACCCACCCGCAGCCACTTCGACGGGTCGCCTGCCGGCAGCTTCACCGTTTCATCGGTCTTGAAGCCGTCGATCAGCGTGGTCGCATACACCAGCGGGCCGTAGGTCAGGCCGACGTATTCCCAGCGCAACACTTCCTGCGCAACCGGCGAGCCGTCGGGCGCACGCGATTCCTGCACGTTGATGTTGGCCGCGCGCTGCAGGTGCGGCTGCATCGGCAGCTGCAGGGTGACCAGGTCACCGGCCTGCCAGCGGCGCTGCAGCTGCACGTAGCCATCGTCGCCGGCCTGCACCGGCACGCTGACGCCATTGACCTGGATGCGTGCGTCCTCGGCCCAGGCCGGAATGCGCAGGCCGATGCTGAAGGTGGCCGCCTGTTCCGGCGACACGCGCAGGGTGATCTGGCCATCGAACGGATAGCGCGTCTGCTGTTGCAACTGCACCGCACCGGCCTCGGCATGCGCCAGCGTGGCCTGGCCGGCGCCGTAAAGATTCACCCGCAGGCCACCGTCGGCGGCAACGCCGTAGGCGATCTGCGGCAGTTCCTCCACCGCCATCGCGCCGGAAGATTTGCAGCAGCGCCAGTACGTGGTGTGCACGCGCTTGCCGTTGGGGAAGGTGTAGTAGCACCAGTCCTCGCCGTTGGGCGCCATCGCCGCGAGCAGGTCGTTGTAAGCAGTGCGTTCCAGTTCGTCGGCGTACCGCGCATGGCCGGTGATGGCCAACAGCTCGCGGTTGAGCTGCATCCACGCCAGCACCGAGCAGGTTTCCACATAGGCCTGCGGGAAGAACGTGCGTGGTGCGTTGAACACTTCACGTGAACGATGCGCCACGCCGCCCCACGGACCACCGCCGAGGGTGAGGTGCTGCTCGCGGATGTTGTTCCACAGGTTGTCGATGGCGATGCGGTAATCGTGCTTGCCGGTGGCCTTGTACAGCTTGGCCAGGCCGACCAGGTTCCATGACAGCTGGTAGGCCTTGCCGGTGGCGATGAACGCGGCATCCTCGCCAGCGATGCCCTTGTCGAGCAGTGCAAGGCGCGGGTTGGCATTGGCCTGCTGCAGGATCTTCTCGGCCAGTGCCAGATAGCGTGGCTCGCCGGTGACCAGGTACAGGTCGGCGGCCGGGTCCAGCAGCACCGTGGCCGACATGCCGTGGTGATTGCCCAGCGTGGTGATGTCGATACCCGATTCCAGCGCCTGCCAGCACAGGTCGGCGATGCGACGCGCGGCTTGCAGGTAGCTGTCATCGCCCAGCGCCCGCCAGGTTTCCAGGAAACCCAGGATCAGGTAGCTGTGGGTCCAGATGTCCCACGTGCGCAGCGCCGGTTCGCCGTTCCAGCTCTCCGGCTTTGGCGGCTGCGGCACGGTGAAGCGGCGGTCGGCGGCGTAGTTGCCCAGGTAGCCATCGTCGTCCTGTTGGCTGATAAGCCAATCGGCGACGCGGCGCAGGTTGGTTTCCAGTGTCGGCTGGCTGCCCTGCGCCACCGCACGTGCGGTGGCCGACAGCCACTTGCCGGCGTGTTCGCCGTACCAGTCACCTTCCTGGTTCTGCTGCTTGTGCGCCTGGCCGAAGATGCTGATCGACGGGCTGCTTTCATCGACGATGAAGTGGCTCAGCCGGCCGCTGCGGTTGGCGGCGAGCATCTGCCCGAACAGGCCGTCCAGCTGCACCGCCGCCGGGGCCACCAGCCGCTGACCGTGGTGGATGGCGGCACTCATGCCGCATCCACCACGCAACGGAAGCCGAGCATGCCGCTGCGGTCCTTGGCCGGTGCCATCAGCAGGTACTTGCCGTGCTGGTCCAGGCGGTAGGCCTGCGGGAAATACCAATGCGAGGTCTGCGGCTGGTAGCTGGAGCCACCGCGCAGCACGGCGGCGCGGGTGTGCTCGTCAATGAACTCATCGGTCCACTGCCACACGTTGCCGACCAGGTCTTCCACGCCGAACGGGCTGGCGCCCTGCGGATGCGCATCGACGTCGGCAGGCGCCAGCACGCGGCGGCCACGGTTCACCTGCGGCACGCGTTCGGCGTCCCATTCATTGCCCCACGGATAGCTGCGGCCATCGCTGCCCTGGGCGGCGTACTGCCATTCCCATTCGTGCGGCAGGCGCTTGCCGGCCCACGCGGCGTAGGCACGCGAATCCTCCAGCGACACCCACACCACCGGCTTGTTCTCCCAGCCGGCGCGCGGTGCGCCATCGACCCAATGCGCAAGGAAGTTGATGTCATCGGCAGGGCGGTAGCCGGTGGCATCGATGAAGGCCTTGAACTGCGCGTTGGTGACCGGGAAGCGATCGATATGGAACGCGCTCATCTGCATGTGCTTGCGGTGATGACGACGCGGGCAGTCTTCCCACGGGAACTGCACGTCCTGGCCCGCCCAGTTGAAGCCTTCGATCTCCACACCGCCGACGGCGAATACAAAATCGCCCGCCGGAATGCTGACCATGCCGGCCGGTGCACTGGACTGTGCCGGCGTGGCCGGGATCTCACGCAGCTGCTGGCCGAGCGCCCTCCACGCACCGGAATAACTGTTGAGCGGCTGCTCTGCACGCTTGGCGGCATCGGCCATGAATGCATCGAAGCCTTCGAGTACGACGCCCGGCTGCACGCTCAGTAACGCGCCGAAGCCACGTGCTTCCATCGGCAGTTCAATGATCGCCACGCCATCGCGGATCGACGGCGACAGTTCCACGCCGTGCCACACGTCGTAGTAGCGCGTGCCGTCCACATGCGGCAGGCCGATCTGCTCGCCGTTGACCGCGTACTCGTTGCGGTTGATGAAGGTGTGCAGGCTCAGGCCATCGACCGGGAACTTGCTGGCGAAGATGCCGCCCTGGTAGCAGACCTGGTACGGCTCCCAGTCCATCGACACGACCAGCTGGGGGAACTGGCGGTAGATCGCGGCGATGCGGCGCAGGGTTTCACCATCGCGCGCGGTGAACTGGTTCCAGATGCCCCAGATGTTTTCCCAGGCGTTGTAGCCGATGCCGTTGAAGAAGCAGTACTGAAGATCGTGGTTGCGGTTGCGGCCCCAACGGTTTTCGTAATTGACCATGTGGCGCGGCTCCAGCCACTTCCACTTGGACACCGGCGGCACCGGGCCGTCGGGCGCCTTCTTGCCCCAGCTCTGCACGTTCCAGATCAGCTGCTCTTCGGAGCTGATGGTGGATTCGGGCTGCACCACCACCGGGTTGCCATTGGCATCGCAGGCGTCGAAGAACGCACGCGGCACGCCGTTGAAGGTGTCACCGTTGATGCCATCGGCGCCGGTGGCCTTGATGATTTCGGCCAGGCCGTCCCAATGGGTGACGCCCGGATCACGGGTGCCGTGGTCCCACGGCTTGGCCGGCAGGAACACGCGCACGCCGCGCTTCTGGAACGCCTGCACGGCGGCCTTCAAGCCTTCCAGACCGCCCGGCAGCGTGTGCGCCAGATCGAACTGGTTGCGATCGTCGATGCCGATGTTCGGGTAGATGTACCAGATCAGTACCGAGTCCAGCCCGCCGAAGCGTGCGATCAGGTCATCGAGGTACTTGTCCACCGTGTACTGCGCGGTGTCCACGTCGAAGAAGTAACGGTCCTCGACCATCATCTGCGCGTGCACGAAGTTGCGCTGCGCCCACTGCAGTTCGGGGCGGCGGTAGTTCACGTCGGTGTAGCCGATCCGCACCAGGTGCTCGCGGCGCCAGTCCTTCAGTTCGGTCAGCCAGTCGCCGGCACTGGCGTTGGCATCGATCATCCAGCTGCCGATGTCGGCGAACGGCCATGCAGGCGCCTTGCCCGGCGTGGGCAGGTAGCGGCCGGTGGTGACGTGCGAGAACTTGTACTCGGTGGTGATTGCCTCGCGCCCGTAGTCGGCGGCTTCGTTGTCGTAATCAGGCGTGGTGTAAGGCGAGGTCATGGCATTCATCCAACGGAAAACTGAAAGGGCTTACAGCGCGCACCATGCCGCAAGCGCGGCATGGGCGTCGGCGCCGGGAACGCGGCTGGCATCGGCCAGCAGCGCGGAGACTTCGGCGTGATCGGGAATACTGGATTGTGCGCCCAGCCGTGTGCAGGCCAGGGCAGAGGCGGCGCTGGCGGCAAGCAGCGCATGTTGCAGGGCTTGACCACGGGCCAGTGCCGCCACCAGCGTGCCGCAGAACGTGTCGCCGGCAGCGGTGGTATCGAGCGGCGAAATGGAGAACGCCGGTTGCAGCAGCGTGTGGCCTTCATTGCGCGCCAGGCAACCGCGCGCGCCGAGGGTGACGATCACGCACGGCACGTCCAGCCGCGACAGGCCAGTGGCCAGATCCGGCGGATTGCCGGCCACCACGTCCAGTTCGCCTTCGTTGACGATCAGCATGTCCAGCAGCGCCAGCAGCTCGGCCGGCAGCACCTGCGCCGGTGCGGCATTGAGCGCGACCTTGACCCCGGCCGCATGCGCTGCGCGTGCGTAGGCCAGAACGGTTTCCAGCAGCGTTTCCAGCTGCAGCAGCAGCCACTGCACGCCATCGAGTGATGGCAGGTGTTCGGGGGTCAATGCCATGTTGGCGCCGGGCGCGACGGTGATGGCGTTCTCGGCATCATCGGACAGGCAGATGAAAGCGGTGCCGGTGGACAACTGCACATCGCGCACGGTGTGCAGCTGCACGCCCGCATCGATAAGTGAAGCTTCGATCGGCCTGGCGAAATCATCGTTGCCCAGCGCCAGCAGCATCCGCGTATCGGCGCCACCGGCACGCGCGCAGGCAACGGCCTGGTTGGCGCCCTTGCCACCGGGGAAGGTGCGGAACTCACGGCCGAGCACGGTTTCACCCGGTGCCGGCACGTGCGCGGCGCGCACCACGAAGTCGAGATTGGCCGAGCCGGCGACAAGAACGGTGGAGGTCATGGAATGGCCTGGTAAACGAGGTTGTAGAACGGCGTGGCCGGCGAGGGCAGGCGCTTGTCGCCTTCAGGCAGGTACTGCATCAACAGGATCGCGATCAGCTTCTCGCTGCGGTCCACGGTGAAGTAGGTGGAGGCCGCACCGGACCAGCCGAACTGACCAACGCTGCCCAGCCGTCCACGCACGGCCGGATTGGTGACGACATAGCCACCCAGGCCGAAGCCTTCGCCATTGCTGAAGCCGGCGATGGCCGGCGTGAAGCCGCCGAGCTGGTCGGCCATCATCAGGTCGATGGTCTTGCGCGAGAGCAGGCGCACGCCGCCTTCCTGGCCGTCGTTGAGCAGCATGCGTGCGAACTTCAGGTAGTCGGCGGCGGTGGAATACAGACCGCCTGCGCCGCTGTCGTAGTCCTTGCGACGGACCCCGGGTGTGCGTGCGCTGGCGCCATCGTCCAGCACCAGCGTGCCGTTGGCGGTGCTGGTGGGCAGATCAACCACGCGGTGGCGCTGGTTGGCCGGTACTTCAAAGCCAGTGTCGTTCATGCGCAGCGGCTCGAAGATGCGCTGCTGCACGAACTGCGCGAACGGTTGGCCGCTGACCACTTCGACCACGCGCGCCAGCAGCTCGGTGTTGCTGCCGTCGTAATGGAAATGCGTGCCCGGTGCGTCGGCCAGTGGCACCTTGGCCAGGCGTGCGGCGACGTCCTGCAACGATGTGGCGCTGTCCACATCGGCGCGTTGCAGCAGGCCGGTGGCGACCGCATGTGCGTCGCTGTCGTAGGCAAAGCCGCTGGTGTGGGTGAGCAGGTGGCGCAGGCTGATCGCGCGCGGTGAGCGCGTCAGTTGCGGATGCGCGTCGTCGCCACCGCCGACCAGCTCGGTCCCGGCAAATGTAGGGATGAAGCGCGACAGCGGATCATCCAGTGACAGCTTGCCTTCCTCCAGCAGCATCAGTATCGCCACCGAGGTGACCGGCTTGGTCATCGAGTAGATGCGGAAGATGCTGTCGGCCTGCATGGGCCGGGTTCCTGCCAGATCGGCGTGGCCCCATTGTCCGTGGAAAACGATGCGGCCCTGATGCTCGACCAGGGCGACGGCACCGGGGTAATGCCCAGGGCCGGTGGATTGTTCGAGGAAGGTTTCCAGGCGCTGCCAGCGTTCGTTGTCTGCCGCGTGCACGCTGCTGATGCCTGCCAGCCAGCCCATCGCGCCCAGCAACAGGCTGCGGGCGATGCGACGGCAGCCGGTGGGTTGCATCGCGTTCTTCATCGATTTGGAACCGCAAAGCATGGAAGCCTCCAGTAGCAGGGACGCGCCTTGACCCCTCTTCCTTTGCGGGGCGATACGAGCATGCGCACGAACCACCGGTTCGCAGCGTGTTGAGCGCCTTTGCGCCAGCGCAAAGGCCGTGGCGTGGAGCGGGGCCTGGGGAGCCAGGGAGAACAGCATCTGTGCGGCCCAGCGGACTGAGCGTATTGCATGCGCAACCCCTCTTCCGCCCCTTTGGGGCACCTTCTCCCGCAAGGGGAGAAGGGGTAATGCGATGCCTTGGACAGTAGCCCGGCGCATCCATCAAACCAGAACGGCGCCACAGTTGCCTGCGGCGCCGCCCGTTGTTGCCTTGCTATCAGAACTTGATGGTGTGCGACAGCGACACCATCCGGCCGCGGCCGGAGAAGTAGTTCTGCCAGCCCGGCAGCTGCGACCAGGTCAACACGTACTGCTTGTCGAACAGGTTCTCGATGCCCAGCGACAGTTCGCCGTAACGGCCGGTGTCATAGTTCACGCTCAGGTCCCACAGCGCGTAGCCGTAGGTGTCCTCTTCGTTGAGATAGACGCTGCCGTTGGCC
This sequence comes from Stenotrophomonas sp. SY1, assembly GCF_021202945.1. Lineage (GTDB taxonomy): Bacteria > Pseudomonadota > Gammaproteobacteria > Xanthomonadales > Xanthomonadaceae > Stenotrophomonas. The sequence continues at coordinate 253,732 of NZ_JAJOYR010000001.1, forward strand.
GGATTGACGAAGGTCTCGCGCAGATCGCGGCTGAAGGTGCGGCTCACGCCGAGGGTGGCGTTGAGGTTGTCGGTCGGGGTCCAGGTCACCGAGGCGTTGGCCTTGTCCGGCGAGATGTCCAGGATGCCCATTTCCTTCTTCAGGCCCGAGCCCGGGTAGTACTGGGTCTGGCCACGGATGCGCGAGTACAGGAAGGTGGCCTTCCACTGCTCGTTGAAGGTCCAGGCGCTGTTGAGCTCGAAGCCTTCGATCTCCACCGGAGCGCGGGTGAGGATGAAGTCGTCGGTGGCCTTGTCGATGGTCAGGGTCGAGCCGAAGTCCGAGTTGGAGCGGTACACCGACGCGCCCACCTGGCCCTTGGCACCGCGCCAGTTGAAGCCGATTTCGCGGTTCTCGGTGATCAGCGGCTGCAGGTCGGCGATGCAGGACACGGCCTTGCAGGGGCTGTTGGCCTGGATGTTGCGCAGCGGGATGCCGACGTTGGCGATGCCGAAGCCTTCGGAGTACGAAGCAAACACCGACCAGGCATCGTTGATGCGCCAGATCGCGCCGAAGTTGGGCATGTTGGCCTTGTAGTCCATCTTGCCGCCCTGCACCGGGGTGTTGTCGCGGAACGCAACGGTGGTGTAGCTGTCGATCTCCAGCTCACCGTCTTCGCGACGGATGCCGGCATCCAGCGTCACCGGGCCGATGTCCCAGCTCAACTGCACGTACGGCGCGATGCTGGTGTACTTCATCGGCGGCACCCACAGGCGGTTGGTCAGGGCCAGGCGCTGCTCGGCGGTGTCTTCCACCAGGTCCAGGCCGCTGCGCAGGCGCAGGCCTTCAACCTTGAACAGGTCGCTGTAGGCGTAGCCGAAGCGCAGGCCCTTCTTCTCGCTGTTGATTTCCGACTGGTCCCAGATGCGCTCGGTGCCCGGCAGCATCGGCTTGACCAGCTGGCGGTCGTCGCCGTTCTCGGGCACGTAGCGCATGGCCTGCTCGGCCCAGTACGCATCCACGCTCAGGTCGCCGCCGAAGAAATCGGCGTTGGTGTACTTCACCGCGAACTGTTCGAAGTCGTTGAACTCGGCCAGCGAACCGGCGATGGAGCCCTTCTCGGCGGTGTTGGTGGTGGGCTTGGTGCAGCCATCGTCACCAGCGCGGCAGCCTTCCACGGGGATGTAGTTGTGCTTGCCGCCGATGTGGAAGTTGCTGTAGCTGGCCTGGATGCGCTGCATCTGGCCTTCGCCGAAGTTGTAGCCGCCCTTCAGGAACAGGTTCTTGCTGTACGAATCGGACAGCGAGCCGGAGGTGTTCAGGCCCACGCGGCGGCCGTCGCCGTCATAGGCGATGCCACGGTCGATATAGGCGCCGCTGATCAGGAAGTCGGCCGCTTCACCACGGTAGGTGTGGGTGATGCCGATCTTGGACTGGTCGCTGTTGTCCTTGAACTGGGTGCCGTAGCGGGTGTTGACGATGGTCTGGTGGCCATCCACCTCCGGGTTCTTGGACAGGTAGTTGATCACGCCACCACCGCCACCGATGCCTTCGGCAGCCGACGGACCATTGATGACCTCGATGCGGCCGATCACGCCCATGTCGGTGAAGGTGCCGTTGCGGTTGCCTTCGCGCAGCGGCGAACCCTGCGGCACGCCGTCGAACAGGCGCAGCGCGATGCGGCCACGCAGGGTCTCACCGGAGCTGCTCATCGCCTGCGAGGATTCGGAATAGCCCGGCACCATGCGTGCGAGCACCGCGGTGGCGTCTTCGGTCAGGTTCAAGGTGCGCTGCACCTGCTCCTGGGTCACCAGGGTGACGGCGCCAGGCACCTTCTCGATGGCAACCGGCGTACGCGTGCCGGTGACCATGACCTGGTCCAGGTTTACTGCTTGGTCGTTGCTGTCCTGCGCAAAGGCCGGGCTCATTACGCTGGCGAGCAGTGCGGCGCTGATTGCAGCCGAAAGTGGCTTGATCATGTGTTCCCTCTCCCCCGGTTTGAATGTGCGACGGAGCGGGCAAGGGGAGCCGACTGCGCCAGATAACGACGGGGACTAACGCCCCTTTTTGTTCACCGTTTGACCGCGCGCGATATCCCGTGACAGGACGACTGCGGCGTGGTGCCGGCATTGGGCGTGAGACTAGGCGTGGCTCCGCAGCGATAGAAGCGCGGTTCTGTATGTTCACTGCCTAGGGTTTGTTGCGATTGGATGACGGCGGCGCGTTGTTGGCCGCCGGCGGAGCGGAGCCATGCTCGGCTGCGGCATTGCCGGGGTTGTTCCCTGCCGAGCGTGGCCCGGTACTACCGCTTCAGAAGCCCTTGCCGAGCTTGGCTCGGCACTGCATCAGGGGGCCTGCAACAACGCCGCGCGGGCTTCCTCCAGCAACACATTGACCTGGCGCAGGCGCACCGAGGCGCGTGACCAGACCATGCCCAGGCGACGCGGTTCGCTCGGCTCGGGCAGCGGGATGCTCACCACCGAGATGCCTTCGGGCCAGGGCTTGGCCCAATCGGGCACCAGCGACACGCCCAGCCCGCGATCAACCATCACCGCAATGGCGTTGAGCGCGTTCAGCTCGAAGCGTTCGCGCGGCACGATGCCGACGCGGCGCAGGTATTCATCGGCCTGGCGGCCACCCCATTCATGGCGGTCGTAGCGGATCAGCGGTTGCTCGCGCAGCAGCTGGTGCGGGTCGCAGCCGGCCAGTCGTGCCGGTGCCAGCACCACCAGCGGCTCCTCGCGCAGCAACTGCCAGTCGCAGGTCTTGGGCAGCGCGAACGGAGCTTGCAGCACCATCGCCGCATCCAGGTCGCCCGACTCCACCGCGCCGTACAGGTCGGCCGAATAACCGGGCTTGATGAAGACGTTGATCTCGGGGAACTTGGCCACCATCCGCGCCAGGATGTCAGGCACCAGCCCGCCCAGTGCGGTTGGGCAGGCGCCCAGGCGCAGTTCGCCGGCCATGCCGGTTTCATTGGCGACGCTGCGCAGGTCGGCTACGCCACGCAGCAGGTCGCGCGCGCGCTGCAGGATGCGCGCGCCTTCCTCGGTGACGCTGACGGTACGCCCGGCACGCGCGATCAACGGCGCGCCAAGCTCGCGTTCCAGCGTGCGGATCTGTTGGGCCACGGCAGCGGGCGTGATGTGCAGCGAACGTGCCGCCGCTGCCATCGAGCCACGGTCGACGACGGTGACGAATGTATTGAGGAACTGGGTTTCCACGGTCTGATCTCTATGTCGCCGAAGCCAAACTCCCCTTTCCCGCCAGCGGGAGAGGGCGCCCGAAGGGCGGGTGAGGGGCTGCTTGCTGGAAGCTTCCCCTCACCCCCTGCACATCTCCCGCTGGCGGGAGAGGGGGGCAGGCAGCGGCAATCGGCGAATTTTACGCCACCGTGCCCGGCCCGTTTTCACACCGCATCCTGCTTGTAGATCGTCAAACCCTTCAGCGAACGCTGCGGCGCCGGGAAGAACAGGCTGGCCACGTAGCCGATCACGATGCACAACATGATCGAGATGGCCAGGTAGAAGTACGGGTGCACCAGGCTGAACCACCACGCCACGAAGGTCAGGATGATCGAGGCGGTAACGCCGATCGCCACGCCCTGCGAGTTCGCCCGGCGGGTGAACATGCCCAGCGTGTAGGCACCGGCGAAGCCGCCGCCGAGCAGGCCGGCCAGCTCGATGGAGACGTCGAACAGCGAGTGGATGTCATAGCGCGACATGATCAGCGCCAGGCCAATCGCGGTCAGGCCCACCAGCACGGTGGAGATCTCGGCGAACAACACGCTCTTGCGCGGGTTCGGGTTCTTGGCCAGGCGCTCGTAGAAATCCACCGAGATCAGCGTGGCCACGCTGTTCATGATGCTCGACAGCGTTGCCATCGCCGCGGCGAACACGCCAGCGATGATCAACCCGGTCACGCCCGGCGGCAGCTCGGCGGCGATGAACAGCGGGAAGGTGGCATCGATCGGCAGCAGCGGGTCCAGGCGCTGCGGGTTGTTCTTGTAGAACACCCACAACGCGGTGCCGATGCCGTAGAAGATGAAGCCGCCCGGGATCATGATCGCGGCGAACGCCCAGATCGAACGGCCCGCTTCCTTGTCCGACTTGGTGGCCAGGGTGCGCTGCATCAGCACCTGGTCCTTGGGGAAGGTCAGCACCACGTCGAACACCACCAGGAAGATGAAGCCCCACACGGTGGCCTTGGTCAGATCGAAGCTGAAATCGAACAGCTTGGTCTTGTCCTCCATCGCTGCGGTGGCGACGAACTCGCCAAAGCCGCCCTTCAGCGTCCACACGATGAACAAGATGGCGAAGATCGCGCCACCCATCTTCACGATCACCTGCACGAAGTCGGTCCAGATCACCGCCTTCATGCCGCCCATCGCGGTGTAGATGATGGTGAACACGCCCATCATCATGATGCTCCACACCACGCTGATGCCGGTGATGGTGGCGATGGCCAGTGCCGGCAGGAACAGCACCACGCTCATGCGCGCACCGATCTGCATGACGATGCACAGCGCGCTGGCGAGCATGCGGATGGCCGGGTGGAAGCGGGTTTCCAGGTAGGAGAACACGCTCATCAGGTCCAGCCGGCGCAGCAGCGGCACGATCCACACCGCCACGAACATCAGGCCCAGCACCGCGATCAGGTTGTTGGTCAGGTACTGCCAGTTGGTCTCGAACGCCTTGGCCGGAATGGCGATGAAGCTGATCGAGCTGGTGTTGGTGGCATACAGGCTCACACCTGCCGCCCAGAACGGAATGCTGCGGCCACCGACGAAGAAGTCAGCGGTGCTGCCGCGCTTTTCGCGGAAGTAGAACCACGCGCCCATGCCCAGCATCGCCGCCAGGTAGACGATGATCACCGCCCAGTCCAGCCAGCCCAGCAGGTGCTTGCCGCTCTGCAGTTCAAAGTTGTGGAAGCTGCCATCGGCGCCGGCCCAGGCCAGGCCATTGCCGAACGCGGCGGTTGCGACCGGCGCGGAGGCAGTGGTGTCGTCGAGGTTTGCCCAGGCGCTGGTGATGGTGTGGAAGGTACGCGCGTTGACCACGCCGGAGGCATCGCGCAGCTGCATCAGCAGGTGCGCCTGCCCCAGGGCGCGCAGTGAGCCCGGCACCAGCGTGCCGTCGATCGGTGGCGTTGCCTGCCAGCCTTTGTCCACCGTCCAGCGCCACAGCTGCTGGGCGCCACCGGCCGGTGCATCGATCACGTAAAGCGCGCCCTTCTGCGCCTGCATCGCGGCCGGCCCGGCGTTGCCTGGCCACAGTGCGGCCGGTTGCCATTGCGGGCTGTCGATGGGCTTGCGGTAGAGCTGGGCGTTGCCGGTCGCGTCCACGCCGGCCACATAGAAGGTGCCGTCCAGCGCGGTGAACACCGCATCGGCCAGTGCCGTTGGCAACGGCAGCGTGCGGTTGCTGACCAGTGCATTGCCCTTTACCGCGACCTGTTCCAGGCGATCGCTATGCCCGGCATCGGCGCCGGTCAGCAGCCAGTTCACACCGCCGATATTGGCGCTGGCGTGGATGCCACCGGCTTTGAGCTTGCCCAGCCCCAGCGGCGCCCACGCCTTGTCACCCTTGCCCAGCGACCAGGCGTTGTCGCCGGCCAGGGCCAGCATGCGTCCGTCCACCGACAACAGCTGCTGCGGTGGGGTGTTGCCGGGCAGTGCCGGCAGCGTGCCGGTGGCAACCGAGTTCAGGCTTTCCGCCGAGGCCAGGCCGGCCACTGCAAGCAACGAGACGGCAAACAACAGGCGCAAGCCGATGGTGAGGTGCTGTTTCAGGCAGGCCGATGCGTTGGCCACAAGCTTGGTCATGGGATGAAACCCCGGAAGGAAAACAGAAGTGACGGCACGCCGTCACGGAACAAAAACCCGCCTCAACCCCGGCTGGCGGTTGCAGCGATGGCCTCGGCGCGGCGCAGGAACGGCGCGTCGATCATCCGGCCTTCAAACAGGAATGCGCCGCGTCCCTGCGCATCGGCCGCGCGGGCGGCAGCGACAATACGCTGTGCCTCCTCGACCACGGCCTCCGGCACGCTGAATGCGGCGTTGGCCAGCGCCACCTGGCGCGGATGGATGCAGCTCTTGCCGATGAAACCCAGCTTGCAGGCCAGCTCGGCTTCGATCCGGAAGCCTTCGCTGTCGGCCACGTCCGGCCAGGCGCCGTCGCAGGCAAACACGCCGGCTTCGGCGGCGGCCATTTTCACCGCCAACAGGATGCCGTGCACGTTGGCCGGCTCGCGGGCGATGCCGTTGGGCGCGAAGAGGTCGCCCAGCCCCAGCTGCAGGCCGGCCACGCGCGGATGCGCGGCGGCTAGCTCGGCGGCCAGGCGCAGCCCGCGCGGGGTTTCGATGTTGAGCAGCAGCCCGATCGGCTGGCTGACGCCGTTGGCGGCCTCGGCCAGCTCCAGCGCGGCGACGGCCTGACGCACCTGTGCGGCCGATTCGATCTTGGGAAGGTTGAGCAGCCACACGCCGGGCAGCGCCACGGCGGCGAGGTCGTCGGCGAAATGCGGGCTATCGGTGGCATTGGTACGCACGATCAGCAGCTTGCCGGCGTCGGCGACATCGGTGCGGGCAAGGAACGCGGCGACCTGCGCACGCGCAGCCTGTTTGCCAGCCTCGGGCACCGAATCTTCCAGGTCGAAGGACAGGGCATCGGCCGCACCGGCCATGGCCTTGTCGAACAGTTCCGGACGTGCGCCGGGGACAAACAGCTTGCTACGCATGGGGTTCCCTCTAAACCTTGAGGGCAGTCTGCGCGAATCGGAAGGCTGTAAAAGTGTATTCCCCGACATTCACGAGATAGTTTTTGTTGTTGTTTGCCGATCCTGTTCCCAGCAGGGCAGCGGCCCGCCTCCTGGGCGGGGCCGGGGGTTGAGCGGGACGCTGCGTGTGCGGTTTGACGGCGCCGGGCCAGCAGATGTGGCCCTGGTCGCACGGTGTGCGGATGTGCGGCAGCAGGCGGTGGCCTGTTCAGCAGCAAGGCTTGGCCGACACCTGCCCATGGCCTGGGCGCCGGTTCTCAGCCTGGCGTCTGCAGGCTCATTGCACGCCCGGGATCGGGATCGCCAACGCCTCTTTCTCGGCATCGCAGCCGTTCGCTTCGGCACCGCTGCCGCGCAGGATGTCGATCTCGGTGCGGGCCAGGGCCATGTCCCGGTTGAAGTCGGCGTTGGCATGCAGCTTGGCCAATGCGCCGGCGGCGACCGCACGGCCTTCGAGTACGTCGCTCTGCCAGTGCGCGTTGCAGATCAGCCGGTTCTCACCGAAGGCGCGACCGCGCGCGAGCAGTGCGTCGGCCTGGCCGGGGCTCAGTTCGGTCAGCAGCAGGGCCCAGGTCCAGCCGATGGCGGTATGCCCGGACGGGTAGGAGCCGTCGCCACGGAGTTCGGCTTCATCGGCCGGTGCGCAGGTGCGCTCCTTATAGAAGACGAACGGGCGGGTGCGCTTGTAGTGGTTCTTGGCGCCGTAGGTGGCCAGCCCGGCATCGACCAGCGTGCGTTGCAGCAGCAGGTAAAGGTGTGGCGACTGCTGCTGGCTGATCGGCACGCCCAGTGCGCAGGAGAACGTGTTGGCGACATGCGGGAAGTGCAGGTCCGCATCGGCGCTGGCCAGGGCATAGCGCAGCGTCGAACGCAGCCGCTGTGCGGCGCGGTGGACCGCCTGGTCCTGGGCGAACCCTGCAGAGCCCCTGGCCGGCGGTGGTGGCAGCAGGGCCAGGCTGTCGGGCAGGTCATGACCAAGGTAGCCGGCGGGGACGCCCGGCCGCAGCTCGGGTACCGGCGCGGGTGTGGTGGGCACCTTTGCCGGAGCGGGCGCATCGGCAGTCAACGGGGCGGTGCTGCAACCACCGGTCAGCACTGCAGCGAGCAACAGAGCCAGGCCGCTGCACGTGCAGGCGGAGGGTAATTGCGTCCGTTTCATCTTCGTATCCGGCGACATGGGCGGTCGGGTCACTGTGTCGTTGGGCCGACAGGCGCACAACCGCCTTTCTACGCGGGGGCCGTCAGTATGTTTACTGGGGACAGGGCGCTGTTACGGCCAGCGCGTCCTGCGCCGGCGCGGCGACCGGAAAGCGCACCTCGATGCGGGTGCCGCCCAGCGGGCTGCGTTCGACCAGCAGCACGCCGCCGAGCAGCCGGGCGCGTTCCTCCATGCTGATCATGCCCAGGCCTGGCGATACCGGCAGGCGCGTAGGCGTGGGCATGCCAATGCCATCGTCGTCGATGCGCAGCACCATGTGCTGCCCGCGTATGGCCACCAGCACCTGCGCCACACGGGCGCGGGCGTGCTTGTCGATGTTGTTGATGGCTTCCTGCACGATCCGGAACAGGCTCAGCTCCTGGTCGTCACTGAGCCGGGGGGTATCTTCGATGGTGCAGCGCAGATTGAGCGTGCCGCGCGCGCTGCGTTTGCTGCAGAACGCATCCAGCGCGCTGGCAAGGCCGGTGAAGCGCAGGATGCTGGGGTGCAGTTCGTGCGAGATCGAGCGGATGTCGTTGGAGACCGAGAGCAGCTGATCCTGCAGTTCAACCACACTGGGACGGTCGGCCGCGGGAATCTGGTTGCGCAGCACGCTGAGTCGGATCGAGATCGCCGCCAGCGACTGGTTGACGTCGTCATGCAGGTCGCGTGCGATACGCGTGCGTTCCTCTTCCTGCACGACAAGCATCCGTCCGGTCAGCTCGCCAAGACGCCGATACGCCTGTTGCAGCTTGAGGTGGCCGGACAGCTTCTGCTCGGCCAAGGCGCCAAGGAAAAGCAGCGCGGCGCCGGCGCCCAGAATCCAGATCTGTGCGGTGACCAGGTTGTGCTCGGCGTCGGAGAACGCAAACGGCCCCAGTCCGCGCACGCTCAACTGCATGCCGAGCACGGCCACGATCAACATGCTGATACTCGCGCCGGTCACACCGAACACGATCAAGGCCAACACCAGCAATGGAATCGGTGCGAGCGCGAGCAGCGGGATGGCCACGCCGTCGTTCCAGTGCATGCCCCAGACCACGCCTAGCACACACAGCAGCAAAGACGCCAGGCCGACACTGCGCCAACTCCAGCCGTGTCGCCGTTCGGGGGAACGCACGATGCGCGCAAGGTTGACGATGGTCGGCACGACAAGCAGGTAACTGACGCAGTTGCCCAAGGCCAGCATGCTGACCGTGCCGGGCATTGGCCCTTTTGCATTGCCGTCGAAGAACAGCGTTTGCCACCATGCGCTGCACAGCGGCAGTGCCATGCAACCCAGCAGCAGGAACAGCGTGATCTCGCGATAGCCCTCCAGCGGTGCGCGTGAACCGCGCCAGCGCAGCAGAATCCATGCAACCGCCACGACCAGTGCGAACTCGCCGAGGCTGGCGATCACCCAGTGCACCGCCACCGAAGGAAACAAGGCGAACGCCAGGAGCGTGCCGGTGCAGGCGGCCAGCACGCACAGGTGCCATGCCGGACGCGGTGCAAACAGCAGCCATCCCAGCAGCAGCGGACCGGGAATCCACAGCGCGTGCAGGCGGAAGCCAAGCGTCTGCGCGATGCCCGGCAGCAGGTGGCCAAGCAGGCAGCCAAGCAGAAGCGGCAGCCCATATGTGAGCGTGCTGTGCAGGTTCAGTGAGTGTGGTGTGTATTTTCGCGTTGAGGTTGCAGCTGTCCCTGCGCCGTCGGCGTTCGCATGTACTGAACCGATGTGCTTGACGTTGGCGACCACGTTGAACATGGACCTCGAAACGGCGTGCGTGGAAGAGCTTCGGATCGACGGGGGTTCATCACGGCATCCCTGTCAAAGGCGTGCCGTTTTAACGATGTGTCGACGTGATGCGGTTCACGCTTGGCAGGCAGTACAGCTGCGTTGTGCATCCAGCAGTGCTGTATCCACCCGGCAATCACACCGATCAAAGCATCTTGCCGGATTGGGCGCTATCCAGTTTCCGACGTGCCCGGGAGGCCGCATGGACGAACCGATGGCCCACTACAGCCGCTTCGTGGTTGACGGCTTTGATGCCGATGCGCTGTTGGGCGTTGTACGTGACACCCGATTCGAGCAACGGTTGCTTGCGGCCGGGCATTTCCGCGCCTGTCTGCAGCGCCTGGTGTTTCCGGAATTCAGCCTGGACAGCGGTACTTACACGCTGCCGATCTTTGCCAGTGGCAGCTTCAGCGAAGGCATGATCGCATTGGCGCTGGCGGTCTCCTGCACACGGCCGATGTGGGCCAATGGCCGCTGGATCGGTGCCGGCGAGGTGATGGTGTTCGCCGAAGACAGCGAGTTGAATGTGCGCCCATGGCCGGGCGGCTGGCAGTGGGCGGTGCTGCTGATTCCGCGCGAGGTGCTGCAGAAGGCGGCGGTGCGCAGGATCGGGCGTGAGCTGCGCTTGCCCCAACGTGGCTGGTATAGCCGGCCCTCGGCGCCGGGCATCGCGCACTCCCTGCGTTATGGCGTGACCAAGGTGCTGGACGATGCAGCCACGCGGCAGGGGCTGGTGACGTCTGAACAGGTGGCCGCACAGGCTGAACTGCTGTTGGCCGTGTTTGTCGATGCGGTGAGCGCCAGCGATGCGGGTCCGGGGCGACGCGAACGGGGCGTCTGGCTGGAACGCCATCGCGATGCATTGGTGCGGCGCGCCGAGGAGTTCCTCAAGGCAAACCTGGATCGGCCATTCGACAGCCTGTCGCTGTCGCTGGCGCTGGGTGTGGGCGAACGGCAGCTGGAACGGCTGTTCCGTGACGTCTACGGTCATGGCCCCTGCCACTGGCAGCAGATGGCGCGCCTGAATCACGCGCGCAGTGCCCTCCTGCATGCCGAAGGGCGAGCGAATGTGACCGAGATCGCAACCCGCTATGGGTTCAATCACCTTGGGCGGTTCTCGGTGATGTACCGCAATGTCTTCGGTGAATGCCCACGCGACACGCTGCGTTCCTGAATTGCCGGCGCAGGCATGCCAGCACCGAATCGTCGGTAAAGCCCTGCCATGCAGACCTGACGCATCACAGCCGCATCACGCCGGTGCTCGCATGTTCTGCGCTCTGTCGGGTGAATGTGGTACGCGTTCTTACGGTGTGCAGGCCGTAGCGCGGCGACAAGGCAGCCCGCCAGTTCAATCAGGGGATGATTGATGCCAACGGAGGCAGCGCAATGAGCGTTTCGTGTATGCAGTCAACAGCTACGCCGTTTCGCAGGGTCCTGGTAGCCGACGACCACATGCTGGTGGCGCAGGGCATCGAGCGATTGCTGACTGATTGCTTCGAATCCATTGAGTTGGTCGCCTCGGGTGAGGAACTGGTCGAGGCGCTGCGGCGCGATCCGGCGGATGTGGTCGTGGCAGACATCAGCATGCCCGGCATCAGCGGCATCGATGCGATGCGGGTCATGCGCAACGAAGGCTGCCCTACGCCCTTCGTGTTCCTGACCATGCACAACGAATCGAACATGGCCGTCGAAGCGCTGCGTGCCGGCGCGCGAGGCTATGTGCTCAAGAGTGCGGCCGGCGAGGAGCTGGTGCGTGCGCTCAACGGCGTGATGGACGGACAGACCTATGTATCGCCAACGCTGGCGGCCAACGCCATCGCAAGCTCGGGCAGGAGCCGGTACACGCTGACCGAAAAACAGCTGTGCATTCTTGAATACGTTGCCCGCGGCCTGCGTTCCAAGCAGATTGCCTACGAGCTGGGGGTCTCGGTGCGGACGGTGGAGTCGCACAAGTACGCGATCATGCAGGCCCTGGGCGTCCACGGAACGCTGGAGCTGGTGCGCAGGGCCGAGCAGGAAGGCCTGATCCGCCACTGATGCCCCCCGTCGGCTACGGGATCAAGGCAAGTAAATTTACTTGCCCTTCCACGGTTGTTTTTCCCTTGTCACACAGCGGGCGGGCGCGACACCATCAACGCATGCGTCGAACTGGCGGGTGCCATGAATGTCGTCCGTGTTCTGTTGGCCGAAGATGGAAATGCGATGGCATGGCAGTTGCGTGATCTGCTGTGCCAGAAATTCGAGGTGATTGGCCTGGTCCAGGACGGCATGTCGCTGGTGCAGGCGGCACGGCGCATGCGTCCGGATGTGGTGGTCACTGACATCGCGATGCCGCAGATGAATGGGCTGGACGCGGCGCGAAGCCTGCGCCAGCAGCGGCCGGGGCTGGGCGTGGTGTTCATCACCGTGCATGCCGAGCCGCAGATGGTGAGCCGCGCGATGGCGTTGGGCACCTGCAGCTACGTGCTCAAATCCGATGCGGGCGACGACCTGTTGCAGGCGGTCAGCGCGGCGATGGGCGGGGTGTCGTTCGTATCCCGTTCGCTGTGTGGTTCGGGCCGGAACTGAACAGCCTGGCGTTCATTGGACCGCGGCTCAGACCAGCACGCCGAGCAGCTTTTTGACCAGATCGTCCACCGACATCGCAAACAGCACCAGCGGGAACAGCGGCACCACCGCGTGCAGGGCGATCCACAGCAGGTTCCAGCGATTCAGTGGCACCACCGACATCGATACCAGGTTCTGGTAGACGCCGCCGAAGTCGGCCAACGCCGAAGCGTCGCCATGGTCGAGCAGGGACTCTGCTTCGCCCGGCTTTTCCGCCACCGGCTGCCAGCGTTGATCGAACAGCGCTGTGGCGTGGTTGCCCAATGCATCGAAACGGTACAGCGCGTGGCGCTTGGTTCGCATCATGGTCGGCATCAGCAGCAGCAACGGTGCGATCAGGAAGAGGGTGGCGCCGATGACGTAGCCGGCCAGCAGGTGGCGCATGTCGTACAGACTCTCGCCCAGATACTCGATGTGGTTGATGCAGAAGCCGGAGAGCAGGATGCCGCCGGTCAGCGCCAACACCGCAAAGCGCTCCTGTGCCAGGCCGATGAAGGCAAGGCCGCCGGCACCGTCGGGGTGTTCGGCATACAGGCTCAGGCCGGCACGCGGCAGCCGGTACAGCAGGCAGGTCCACAGCACGAAACGCCACAGCCACAACAAGCCCACCAGCCGGAACAGGGGCACCGCCACCCATTCGTACCAGCGCCCGGCCGGTGTCAGCGCCCCGTCATGCAGGCGCCAGTCGACCACGCCAGGCAACAGGCTGACTGCGGTGCTGGTCATCAGCAGCGGCGCGAAGGCGATCAGCACGCACACGGCCTCCGGCAGCCAGCTGTCGCGCCAACCACGCACGCGCTGCAGCAGTGCATCCAGGCGTGCCTGTCGCCTGGGATGCACCAGGCCGGCATGTGTCAACTGGCGAAATGCATTGCGCAGCAGGGCGTCCGAACGTGGTGCGGCGATCACCAGCAGCGGCAGTGCCAGCAGCAGCCTGCTCAACGTCGCGTAGTCACCGAGCAGCGTCATCATGGGCGGCTGCTGCCACAACGTGCCGGCCCTGGCGGTCAGCACCAGCAGCGGGATCACGCAGACCGCGACGATGGCCGCCGCCAGCCATGCTGCCAGGTGAACCCTTCCGCTCAACATGCCTGCGGCGTGCATGGCGCGATGCACCAGCCCGCCACGCATCAATGAGTACATGTCCCGGTTCATGGCGATCCATGGCGCAAGTGGTGGAAGAGGACGCGGCGCACGTCGCCAGGCAACGCGGCCGAATCGAGCATAGCGCGCCGGTGCGACACGGCTGACGCAGTAAAAATACTGGGCGCGATGCAGTACTAATCTCGATTGTTCGGGCCGCACCCCACGGTCAAGCTGGGGCTCTGTCGCAAAGGCCCACGCAATGATTTCTGTGTCTGTGATCGACTTTGCAAGCCGGTTCTGGATGGACATGATGGAACGAACGGATGGTCCGATGACCTTTCGCTTCTTCCTGCAGCCGACGATGGCATTGATCACGGCGTTGATCGACGGAATCAAGGATGCAAAGGCCGGCAAGTCGCCCTACGCCTGGCTGCTGTCCCATGGCTCCCTCGACGAGCGCAAGGTGGTATGGCGCGAAGGCGTCACCGCCACCACCCGCATCCTGCTGCTGGGTGTGGGCATGGATGTGATCTACCAGTTCCGCGTGTTCGGTGGCTTCGAGTACCCGCTGGAGACGCTGGTGATCGCCATCGTGCTGGGCTTCGTTCCCTACCTGCTGCTGCGCGGTCCTATCAACCGCATCGCCAGCCATTGGCTGCGCCGCGACGCTGACTCGTCCAACCCAAAGAACCCCAAGCCATGAGCGAACAGGATCCCGCCAAGCGTTTGTCCGAGCGTGCACTCAAGATCAAGCAGGCGCGCGATCTGCTGGGTGGCACCGATGAGGCATCGATCGAGCTGTCCTCGCGCCGCACCGGCATGTCCTTCCAGCGCACCCGCATGAGCGCGGACCGCACCCTGATGTCGATCATCCGCACCGCGCTGTCACTGATCGGCTTCGGCTTCACCATCTATCAGGTGTTCGGCCATCTGCTGCAGACCACGGAGGTGGGGTTGAGCCCGCATGCACCGCGCAACTTCGGCGTGGCACTGGTCGCGCTGGGGCTGGTCATGCTGACCCTGGGCATCGTCTACCACCTGCGTTACATGCGTGGGCTACGCGCCGAGCGTGTGCTGATGATCCAGGAAGGCCTGGTTCATGGCGAGAGCAACTACCCGGTTTCGCTGACGCTGATCACCGCCGGCCTGCTGTGGCTGCTCGGCCTGATGGCGATCGTCAGCATGACCTTCAATGTGGCGCCGTTTGCCTGACGCTCCGAACCACTTCGCAGTCCCGCAATCCCGTACGCCGGCGCAATGCCGGATCACCACACGTTCCATTGGAGAGTGTCATGGCACCAGCGAAAGCCGCCCCGGCCAAGAAAGCCGCCGCCCCGGCGAAGAAGTCCGCCAGTGGCAAGCGCCCGAACATCCTGGTGATCTGGGGTGACGATGTCGGCATCAGCAACCTGAGCTGCTACAGCCGCGGCCTGATGGGATACCAGACGCCCAATATCGACCGGCTCGCCAACGAGGGAATGCTGTTCACCGATTCCTACGGTGAGCAGTCATGCACTGCCGGACGCTCATCCTTCATCACCGGGCAGAGCGTGTACCGCACCGGCCTGTCGAAGGTCGGCTTCCCGGGCGCACCGGTGGGCATGAGCGACAAGCTGGTGACCACTGCGGCCCTGCTCAAGAACCAGGGCTATGCGACCGGCCAGTTCGGCAAGAACCACCTCGGCGACCTCAACCAGATGCTGCCGACCAACCATGGCTTCGATGAGTTCTTCGGCAACCTCTATCACCTCAATGCCGAGGAAGAGCCGGAGATGTACGACTACTTCCCGGAGAAGGATTTCCCCAATTTCAGGAAGAACCGTGGCCCGCGCGGCGTGATCCACAGCTGGGCGACCGACAAGGACGACCCGACCAAGCATGAGCGCTGGGGCAAGGTCGGCAAGCAGAAGATCGAGGATACGGGCCCGTTGACCGTCAAGCGCATGGAAACCTGCGACGACGAATTCGTCGCCGCCGCCAAGGATTTCATCCAGCGCCAGCATGACGATGACAAGCCGTTCTTCGTCTGGCTCAACACCACCCACATGCACATGTTCACCCACACCAAGAAGAAGAGCCTGGGCCAGGCCGGGCGCTGGCAGTCGCCTTATCACGACACCATGATCGACCACGACAAGAACGTGGGCGAGATGCTCGATTTCCTCGACGAGCTGGGCATCGCCGAAGACACCTTCGTGATGTATTCCACCGACAACGGGCCGCACCGCAACTCCTGGCCGGATGCGGCAACCACGCCGTTCCGCAGCGAGAAGAACACCAACTGGGAGGGCGCGTTCCGCATCCCGTTGCTGGTGCGCTGGCCCGGGCACGTCAAGCCCGGCTCGGTGGCCAACGGCATCGTGCAGCACCACGACTGGTTGCCCACGTTCCTGGCGATGGCCGGTGACCCGGATGTCAGCGCGAAGCTGAAGAAGGGCTACAAGGCGGCCGGGCGTACCTACAGGAACCACATCGATGGCTTTGACCTGACCGGCTACCTGACCGGCAAGGAGAAGGAAAGCCCGCGCAACATGTTCGTCTACTTCAGTGACGACGGCGACGTGCTGGGCATCCGCTACGACAACTGGAAGGTCTCCTTCATGGAGCAGCGCTGCCGGGGCACGATGCAGGTATGGGCCGAGCCGTTCACGCGGCTACGCCTGCCCAAGGTTTACAACCTGCGGACCGATCCGTACGAGTACGCCGACATCACGTCCAACTCGTACTACTCGTGGTTCCTGAAGCATGACTACATCCTGTTCGGTGCCTTTGCGATTGCCGACAGGTTTGCGGCCACCTTCAAGGAGTTCCCGCCCATTCAAACGCCAAACACCTTCACCATCGATGACGCGCTCAAGGCGCTCGGTGATGCTGCCACCGGCAGTCACTGAGACGAGCCCGCGAGCGGGCCGCCAGCCACCACGGATGGCTGGCGGCGTGCTGATCTTTCCGGTGCTGGGTGGCGTTGAAGAGGCAGTCATCGTGATCAAGGAGACGTTGTGAACGTAGTTGCTGACTCAATGATTGATATCGCCGGTGGCGTGTTCCTGATGGGCTCCAACGACCATTACCCGGAGGAGCGTCCGGCGCACAAGGCGCGGGTGGCACCATTCCGGATTGATCGGTACCCGGTGACCAACCGCGAGTTCGCGCTTTTCGTGCGTGAGACCGGGCATGTCACTGCGGCCGAGCAGCCCGCCGATCCACGCGATTATCCGGGTGCCGATCCCGCCCTGCTGCTGCCGTCCTCGGTGGTGTTCGTGCAACCGCCGGGCCCGGTGGACATGAACAACACCCACAACTGGTGGCATTACATCGCAGGCGCCGACTGGCGCCATCCGCGTGGGCCGGGTTCATCGTTGCAGGGCCTGGACGATCACCCGGTGGTACATGTGACCTTTGCCGATGCACTTGCCTATGCGCAGTGGATGGACAAGGACCTGCCCACCGAAGCGGAGTGGGAATTCGCCGCACGCGGTGGCCGCGAGCCCACCGAGTTCGCCTGGGGCGACAGCCTGACCCTGGACGGACGCCACCAGGCCAACACCTGGCAGGGCCAGTTCCCGTGGCAGAGCCTGGACGAGGACGGCCATCGCTGGACCTCGCCGGTGGGCAGCTATGCGCCCAACGACTACGGCCTGTACGACATGATCGGCAACGTGTGGGAGTGGACCAGCGACTGGTACCAGCAGCACGACCAGCTGCAGAGCAAGGCCTGCTGTGCGATCGACAATCCGCGTGGTGGCGAGCGCGAACGCAGTCACGACCCGCGCGATGCAAGCGCGGTCCCGCGTCGGGTGATGAAGGGCGGCTCACACCTGTGTGCGCCCAGCTACTGCCGGCGATACCGGCCGGCGGCGCGCATGGCGCAACCCATTGACACCTCCACCTGCCATGTCGGCTTCCGTTGCGTGGAGCGCGGATGAACCTGCACGGCCAGCTTTCGGTTGCGTGTTGGAGCCTGCGCGATGTCTCCACTCGTGGCGCCGCCCTCCGGCCAGCCGGGAACGGCTGGATGGCCGGGTCCTGGCCGCCTGGCGCCGCCGGATGTCCCGCTACACCGCATCACACCCCTTGATCGATTCCGGAGATGACCGCCATGGCAGCATCAGACCGCATTGGCTCCCCTGCCTGCCGCCAACGGAAGCTGGCGTCGTTGGTACTGGGCATGCTGGGCATCGCACTGGCCGGGCCGGCGATCGCCACCGAAGGTGCGATGGGGCGCTCGATCACCGGCATGCAGATCACCTCCTACGCCGGGGTCATCCCGCCGGATCCGGGCATGCAATGGTCGCTGAGTTACATCCAGTACGACGGCAAGATTGGCACCAGCCGCGCCGCACCGGTTGCCGGGCAGGTCTCCTTCGGCCTGGAAGCCGACGTCAGCCTGGTCGCGGCCACCGGCGTCTATGTGTGGCCGACCAAGGCCGGGCGCTGGAACTTCGCCTCCATGCTCACCGTGCCTTACATCGATGCCGAGGCGACGGCCGACCTGGAAGGGCCATTGGGTGCCCGTCGCCAGGCCAAGGACCATGCATCCAACCTGTTCGACGTGTACTTCGCACCGGTGATCGCCGGCTTCCACATCAATGAGGTGCAGCA
Organism: Stenotrophomonas sp. SY1; assembly: GCF_021202945.1. GTDB lineage: Bacteria > Pseudomonadota > Gammaproteobacteria > Xanthomonadales > Xanthomonadaceae > Stenotrophomonas. Next base: position 271,758 of record NZ_JAJOYR010000001.1, read on the forward strand.
TTTGTCCTTCGGTGTGTACGTCTACGCTCCTACCGCCGAGTACGACCCGACACAGCTGGCCAATCCCGGCATGAACGTGTGGACCTTCTCGCCGGCCGTTGGCTACACGCACCTGTTCCAGAAGGGCACGCTGGAGTTCAGCGTGCTCGGTGCAACCGACTGGTACACCCGCAACGATGACACCGACTACAAGAACGGCGTCGTCGCCCGCGTGGATGCGCTGGTGGTCAAGCGCACCGCCAGCGGCTGGGGCTTCGGCGCGGCCGGTGGCTGGATCCAGCAGCTGCAGGACGACAAGGGCGACACCGCCGATCGTCTGGACGGATTCAAGGGCCGCTCGTTCGGGCTGGGGCCGGTGCTGACCTACGGCAAGAAGTGGTCCGGCGGCGAGCACCTGGACGTGTCATTGCGGTACGTCAGCGAATTCAGCGTCAAGAACCGCTTCGAAGGTGATCCGGTGAGCCTGACGATCAGCGCCGGTTTCTGAGTCCAGTCCGGTCATGGTTGTGACCGGGCTGTCTGTGTTCCCTGCCATGCGGAGAAACGGTCATGTCCCCTGCATCAAAACCCCTTGCCTGGACGACCGGCCTGTTGCTGGCGACGCTGGTGCCCTGCCTGCACGCGGCGCCGGCCGAGGCCAAACCGGCCGCGCCAGCGCCAACCACGGCCGCTGACAGCGAACGCGACCCCGCCGCACTGGCGGCGCTGGACCGCATGGGCGCCGCGCTGCGTGCCCTCAAGCAGTTCTCGTTGACCTCTGATGCCAGCACCGAAGTGGTGCTTGATGACGGACAGAAGATCGAGCTGGACGGCGTGGTGACCTACAAGGTCAAGGCACCCAACCAGTTGTTCCTGGAGCTGCGCAGCGACCGCCAGCTGCGGCAGCTGTTCTATGACGGCAGCACCCTGTCGGTGTACTCGCCGCGGCTCAAGTACTACGCCCAGGTCGACGGCATGAGTGCCACGCTGGGGGATCTCGTCGAGGATGCGGCAACCCGCTACGGCATCGATCTGCCACTGGCCGACATGTTCCTGTGGGGCACGGACAAGGCTCCCAAGACCGCGATCCGTGGCGCGTTGTACATCGGTGGCGGCACGGTGGACGGAGAGCCGGTTGACCAGTACGCCTTCAAGCAGGAGGGCGTGGACTGGCAGTTGTGGGTATCCACCGCGACCTCGCTGCCGAAGAAGCTGATCATCACCTCGCTGGACGATCCGGCACTGCCGCAGTATCGCGCGCAGCTGCGTTGGGATACGCGCACGCCGGTGGCCGAGACCGCATTCCGGTTCGCACCGCCGGCCGATGCATCGCGGATCAAACTGGTGCCGGTGGTGATGGTGGTTTCCGCAGACCCGCAGGAGAAGTGACATGCGCACCCGTACCCGAGTCGGAAACGGCATTCCCCTGCTGCTGTTGATCGCAGCCACGGCCACGTTGTACCTGGCGCTGCCTGTGGATGCCGCCGCCGTGCAGCGTGGCGGTGGGCAGCACGCCGGTGCCCGTGCAGGCGCGCACGCTGGCGGGGCACGTGCCAGCGCCCACACCAGCGTCAACCGGGCCGCGCAACGGCCGCAGGGCGGCAACGTCAATCGCAATGCCCAGGTGAACCGCAACGCCCAGGTCAACCACAACCGCAACGTCAATCGCAACGTCAACGTCAACCGCGATGTGCATGTGGACGTGGATTACCACGACGACCACTGGAACAGCTGGGACGATCACCCGTTCGCGACAGCCGCCGCGGTGACCGCAGGCGTGGCGGTGACCTCGGCGGTGATTGGTTCGATCGTCAATTCGGTACCGCCCAGCTGCGTCACCACCGTGATCAACGGCATGGCCTACCAGCAGTGCGGCAACGTCTGGTACGAGCCGCGCTATTCGGGCACCACCGTGCAGTACGTGGTGATCAACCCGCCGCGTTGAGCGCGCCTCGGTAATTTTCCCGGTCGCGACTCGGTAGTAATGCGCATTACCTGGAAGCGCCGTGGCTTTATCGTGATCGACACAAGTGCTGCAACCACCCCACATGAGGACGGCTCATCGCGGCACGTCCATAACCATCCTGGAACTGGAGACTCGCGTCATGAAAGCCATTGCCATTGCCGCCGTTCTGGCGACCTCGCTGGTCGCCTGTACCTCCACCCCGACGGTGAAAACCGACTTTGATCCGTCGGCCAACTTCGGGGGCTACAAGACCTACAGCTGGGCGCTCAAACCCCAAGCCGGCTCGCCGCTGGTGCAGCAGCGCATCGTCGACGGCATCAATGCGCGGATGCAGGCCAAGGGCTTGCGCGAGGCGCCCAATGGCGACATCGCACTGGCTGCGCACATCGCCAACAGCCAGAAGCAGACTCTGGATACGTTCTACAGCGGAACCGGCATGGGTGGCTGGGGTTGGCGTGGTGGGTGGGGTGGTGGCATGGCGATGGGAAGCGCCTCCACCACCGTACACACCTACGACGTAGGCACCCTGGTGCTGGACATGTTCGACGCCCGCACCAAGCAGGCAGTGTGGCGTGGGACCGCCAGTGGCACCGTGCCCAGCTCGCCGGACAAGGTCAATGTCGCCGTCGATGCAGGGCTGGACAAGATGTTCGCATCGTTCCCGCCGGGCTCGACCGCGCCGCGCTGAATGCACCGGTAGCACGCTGCAAACGATTCAAACGCGCGGGGCCATGTCGGGAAATCTCCCCCCTCCACCGGCATGGCCCCGCGCACCTTGATCGCCGGGCCGCGTGGTTTCGCCACGGGTCACGATGTGCAAGGCAGCAGCCCCGCTGGCACTCCTTCACTGCGGAACATGAGGTGGTCTGTGTCGATCGGCAACGCTGCAAGGGTGGTAACACTGTTGGTGCTGGCATCGCCCGCGCTGTGCAACGCACAGGAAGCCACCGCGACATCGGCCGCAGCAACACCTGCGACAACGCCAGCGTCGGCGCCGCACACCTCGCTGTTCCGTGATGCCGAGGATGGCCATTTCGACATGTCGCGCTGGTTGCTCGAACATCGAGGGTTCCTGCCGGTGCCGATCGTCATCACCGATCCGGCGGTGGGCAATGGCGGCGGCGTCGCACTGGCGTTCTTCCATCGACAACCGCCAACAGCAACCGGCGATGCCCCGGCAGACGGCAAGCCGAAGATGGCCACGCCCGACATCTACGGTGGCGCGGTGATGCGTACCGAGAACGGCAGCAAGGCATATGGAGTGGGGGCATCGCTGCATTTCGACGATGACCGCTGGCGATACAGGGGCGGTGTCGCCAAGGCTTCCATGAACCTGGGGTTCTACACCCCGGGCACGCTGTTCCCGACGCAGAAGATCGAATACAACACCGACGGCATCATGTCGTTCCAGCAAGGCTTCCGGCAGCTGGGCAAGCGTGACCTGTATCTGGGCCTGGCCTGGATCTACATGGATCTGGACGTCGGTTTCGAGGTGGCCTCGGACCGTGAGCAATTCAAGCCGCATGAACTGTCCAGTCGCACCTCGGGGCTGGGGCTGTCACTGGAATATGATTCGCGCGACAACCCGTTCACACCCTCAAGTGGCTGGCTGGGCATGATCGAAGGCAATTTCTACCTGCCGGGCATCGGCAGCGAGAACAGCTTCCAGAGCTACCGGGGCCATGTTTACGGTTATTGGCCGATTGGCAAGCATTTCATCCTCGGTGGGCGCGCCGATGCGCGCTGGGCCAACGGCGATATTCCGTTCTATCGGCTGCCCTACATCGACCTGCGTGGCATCGGTTCGGCGCGCTACCAGGACACGCGCGCGGCGGTACTGGAGACCGAACTGCGCTGGAACATGACTCGACGCTGGGCACTGATCGGCTTTGTCGGTGCCGGCCGCACCTGGGGCCGGCACAACAGCTTTGGTGATGGTGCCAGCCAGGTTTCCAAGGGTGCCGGCGTGCGTTACCTGATTGCCCGCCAGCTCGGCATGCATGTCGGCCTGGATTATGCCTGGGGGCCGGAGGACGATACGTTCTACATCCAGGCCGGCAGCGCATGGCGATGAAACCTCCCCCGTCAGTATTCCGATCCTGGTGTGCCTGCAGTTGCGTGCTGGCGCTGTTGCTGCTGCCGCCCGGGCTGCAGGCTGCGGAAGGAACGGTCCGGCCCACGGTGCCGAACGTGGATGGCAACAACTGCGGGGTGCGAGCCCCGGGGGACCAGCGCCCGCGTATTGGCCTGGCACTGGGCGGTGGTGGCGCGCGCGGCATCGCGCATGTGCGCATCCTGCGCCAGCTGGAAGCACTCAACATTCCGGTTGACTGCATTGCCGGAACCAGCGCCGGTGCGCTGGTCGGCGCGTTGTACGCGACCGGATCGAGCCCGGAACAGATCGAACAACTGGTCCTGAGCACCGAATGGATGACGATGTTCAGTGACACCCTGCCGCGTCGCGAACGTTCGCTGCGGCGCAAGGCAGACGACTATGTGCAGCTGGCTCCGCTTGGCATCGGACTGGGCGGTGGTGACAAGGCGGTGGCACTGGCCGGTGGTCTGTCCGAAGGCGAAAAACTGATGGGGTTGTTCGAGCGCGCGACGGGCGGCAGCCGGGTCAGCGGCGATTTCGACGACCTGCCCATCCCGTTCCGTGCCATCGCCACCGACATCAATACCGGTGAAGCCGTGGTACTGGCCAAGGGCAGCCTGCCGATGGCGATGCGGGCCAGCATGTCGCTGCCGGGCATCTTCCGCCCGGTGGTGATCGATGGCCACGTATTGCTTGATGGCGGGTTGTCCAACCAGGTGCCGATCGACGTGGTGCGTGGCATGGGCGCCGATCGCGTGATTGCAGTGGACGTGGGTACGCCGCTCAAGCCCTTGGATGGCAATGCCAGCCTGGTGGATGTGGTCAGCCAGCTCAGCGGCTTTCTGACCACGCGCAGTGCGCAGATCCAGCTCGACAGCCTGGGCACGCAGGATCTGCTGATCTCGCCGGACCTGACCGGCAAGGTTGCCACCGGTGATTTCGACAAGGCGCCCGAAGCGTTGCGGATCGGCCAGCTCGCCGCAGACAAGGCCACGCCGGCATTGCGCGCGTTCGCGCAGAACCCGGACGAGTACCGGCAACTGGCCGCCGTACGCGCACAGCGGGCGACACCAACCGCGCCTGCGGCCATCGAGTTCGTCGATGTGGTCAACGACACCGGTTATGCCGATGAGCTGTTGCTCTCCTACCTGCCGGTGAAGCTGGGCCAGCCGCTGGACGTGCCCGCCATGCAGGCCGGCGCCTTGCGCGCGTATGGCATGGGCACGCTGGCCAGCATCACCTATGACGTGCAGGAACGTGACGGCAAGACCGGCGTGGTGATCACCGCGCATGGCAAACCCAATGGACCGGCCTACCTGGAAGCCGGCTTGAGCCTGAGCAACGATCTGGAAGGCAATCACGAAAGCAACCTGCGCGCGGGGCTGCTGTTCGCTCCGCTGTCGCCGTATGGCGCCGAGGCACGGGTCGGCCTGCAGATCGGAAGCGAACCCGCGCTGACTGGCCAGTACTACCACCCGTTCGATCTGCTCGATCGCTATGCGTTCCAGGTGGACGGCGGGTTCCAGACCCGCTCGTTCAATCTGTACAACGATGACGGCGACAAGATTGCGCGGTACCGGGTACGCCGCATCGGTGCGACCTTCGGCCTGGTGCGCAATGTTTCCAACGTACTGACGCTGAGTGCCGGGGTCGAGCGTTACACCGGCAATGCCAAGGTGGAAGTGGGCGATCCCACGATCCCGCGGGTGCATTTCGAGGAAGGCGCGCTGGTCGCGGCGGCCACGCTGGACGACATCGACAGCCTCTACTTCCCGCGTGATGGTTACCTGGTCAATCTGGGTACCTACCAATCACGCACCGGTCTGGGTGCGGACAGCCGCTTCGGACAGATGGACCTGGATGCGGTGGCGGCCAAATCGTTTGGCAAGCATGCGCTGCAGTTCGGGCTGCGCTACCACGTCACGTCTTCGGGTACCGCGCCGGTGCAGAGCCTGTACCGGCTCGGCGGTCGCTGGCGGCTGGCCGGTTTCCAGCACAACCAGCTGACCGGCCAGGACTACGCGCTGGGTTTTACCGGCTACACCTACGAACTGGGCAAGGTGCTGGGCCGCTCGGCACAGGTGGGAGGCACGGTTGAATATGGCAATGCCTGGCAGCGCCGCAGCGACATGTCGCTCAGCGACGGCATCTGGAACGGCAGCCTGTTCCTGGGCTTTGATTCGTGGATCGGCCCGTTGATCTTCGGCGTGGGCTTCCGCGAAGGCGGCCAGAACGTGCTGTTCATCGAACTGGGTCAATCGCTCTGATCGGCAATGGTGCGGCTACCGCACCTGCGCCAGGATCACGCCCAGTGCACCGATCCAGCAGGTAATCACGAACCAGGCCAGCACCGCGTTGGCGGAAATGCCACGGTGGCGTACCAGAAGGCTCACCACCAGCGCGGCCAGCATCGGCACCAGAAACAGGCTGATGATCCAGATCAGGGGATGCTCTTTCATGCGCGGGCTCCTGTGATGACGAGGGACAGGCGAACGGTGGCCGTTGCAGCGTAGCGCGGGCTCAGTTCAACTTCTTGTCCGGGTAGTAGCGGGTGCCCTTGACGGTCAGTTCGGCCGCCAGCCCGGTCCCGGTCATCTGGTACACCCAGACCGCATCGGAGACCTGCGCCGCACCGGCCACACCGGCACCGGCCCCATCGACCTTGGCCGCAAGCGTGGCCTGGCCACCGATCTGGATGCCCTGGGTGATGAAGTCGTTGTAGGCCTCCGGCGTCCTGAATATCCACACCAGATCGAACTGCTTGGCACCAAAGCCCAGGCCGGCCTGGACTTCGACCATGCGCATGAAGGTTTCCTGGCCGCTGCGATTGTCGATCGCCACACCGTGGCCGCTGCCACCGCCGGCGATCAGCACCTTGAGCCCGACGCTGCGGAATACCGCATAGCCGGCGGCGTGTTCGACTGCGTGGCGGGCGTCAGGTTGTTGTGCGTACAGGCGCGAGAGCACCAGGGCCGCTTCCTCGCGTGCCTTGCGCTGCGCTTCATGCTTTTCACTGGCCGCAGCGGGCGTACCGGGGGAGCTCTGGCCGCTGCTGCTGCAGCCGCCGAGCAGGCCGGCAAGCAGTGCAATGGCAACGGCGGGGAGAGTGAGGGACTTCATCTTCGTGCTCCGGTCGCATGCGGGGCCCGGCCAGCTCCAGGACCTCGTCAGTAGCGGCGCGGCGCACGATGCGCCGGCCTTACTCGGGAAAGACCAGTGTGACCATGAGGCGGCCAGTCCAGCGGTTGGCGTACTGCGGACGATCGAGGTTGTAGAAGCCGCCCACGCCGATGCTCACCGGTGTATGCCCAAGCCGCAGCACCTTCGATACGGTGGCGCCCAAGGGCACCGTCCATGCATCGCTGCTGGCGGCCTTCCAGTTGTAGTTGGTTTCGGAAGTGAAGCTCAGTGACCAGCCATCGGGCAGGTTGCGGGTGACGAAGGGCTGGACGCTGGTGCTGCTCACGTCATCGCGATCGCTGTCGCCCCCAATCGACCAGACATGATTGGCCAGCGCGCCGACCGTCCAGGACTTGGTCTTGTGGACAAGAATGAAGGCCGGGCCCAGCGAATACTTGCCTGTGCCAAGGCTGTCATGCGAAGCGGTGTCCAGCAGCGCGGCGGCACCGAACCCGAATTCGGTGCCATGCGCTTCCGACGCGGTCTTGGGGATGTAGTAGCCCTGCACGAAAAGATCGCCGGTGCCGTGCTTGTCTTCCGGAAACTGGTTCCAGCTCAGCGGCAGGATCGGGCGCAGGATGAACTTGCCGTTGTCACCCACGAAGGGGATCACCGGCTGGATCTTCAACTGTTGGTTGTGGAAGTCGCCGCCCGGCCCGACCGAGCCCAGGTAGTTGTACTGAAACGGCACCGAGATCAGCGCCGCGCCAGGGTCGGCGAGCTTGCGCGCGATGTCGTCCGTGGAGGACGTGGTCGCCGTTGTCGTCGCGGCGGTGGACGTGCCCTGCGCGGCGGCGTGGCCTGCACATAGCAGGCATCCCAGCGCCAACAGTTTCAATCCGGTCATGCACCTGCCTCCTGTTGCCGTGTTGATGTGCGGTGCGTCATTGCGGCGAGTCGACCACGATGTACTGCACGGTGGTGCCGACGTAGCGCGGCTGGTACCAGGCGTTGTCGCAATGCTGGTAGCCGATGCCGTTGACGATCACCGTGGTGCAATCCACCGGCAGCGAATACACGATCGAACCGATCATTGCCGAGGTGACCGCAACGCCGGCAGTGAACGCGGCCGCATCCCAGAACGGGTGATCCCAGTACGGCGGCGGAGGCGGCGGCGGGTAGGGATGGGGCCCCGGCCCTGGGCCCGGGCCTGGTGGCGGCGGTCCGGGCGGATGCGGACCCGGCCCTGGGCCTGGACCCGGTGGTGGCGGCCCGGGCGGATGCGGACCCGGACCCGGACCAGGACCAGGACCAGGACCAGGATGTGGTCCTGGATGCGGTCCGGGGTTCGGCCCCGGCCCCGGATGCGGTCCCGGTTCGGGGTGCGGGCCGGGCTGTGGTGCAGGGCGGGGGCCGGGTGGACGTGGTGCCAGGCCACCGCCGGCATGGGCCATGCCGCCACCGAAGCCGCCCGGACGGGCGACGGAATGATTGGCGAAGGCACGCAGGCCGGGCCGCGCATCAGCCGGAGCCGGGTACAGCATCGCTGCACCGGCAAGTGTCAGCAACGCACTGCCCGACGCGCTGCGCAGAAGAGAGCGAAGTTCCATGCTCAGTTGCCTCCGTTGGCGGTTTGGGCAGCCACGGCCACCGGAACGAACACGATCCTGGTCGCGCCGGAGGGGTTGAACGCCAGCTCCTTGGGGCTGACCGCGCGTTTGGTGTCCCAATGCAGCGTGGCCACGTAGTCAGGCAAGGCCGGATCGTTGTGGCTGGTGATCACCACTTGTCGAGGCAGCTGCGTGGCATCGGAGATCCACACCTGCCAGTCCACGCCGGGCATGCGGTAGGCGTAATGCTTGCTGCGCTCACCATCGATGGTTTCGGTGCCCACCAGCATCGCCGAGGTGAAGCGGTCGGTCGGGAACGCCGGCGTGCCCCACAGGAACAGGTCGGCCAGCGGGAAATCCACGCCGTAGGTGGTGGCCGATTCGGCCAGAAGCGCCTGGGTCGGCATGTTCAGATCATCCACGGTGGCGTAGTACTTCAGGCGCGGCGAGTAGATGGTCAGCGTCTTGCCGTCGTAGAACAGCTGGCGGTGCTGTTTGTCGCTTTGGACTTCGACGAAGAAGTGATCCGGCTCGCGCACCTTGTAGTTGACGGTGCCGGTGAGCGCCAGCTTCTGGCCATCATCGAGCACGTAGTCGGTGATGGTCCTGGCCGACAGCGTGAAGTTGTCCAGCGCCCGCAGCGCACCGCCCATCCGGGTGAGCGCGGTGACCGCGTCGGCATCGACGGTGGGCGCACTGGTTTGCTGCGCATGTGATGGGAGGCAGAGCAGCATTGGCCCGGCGAGGGCAAACGCCAGCAGCACGATCGATCTGGTGCGAGGCATGGGCGTATCCAGAGTGATGGTGGGTGGATGAGTCCGAAAGGACTCCCGAATGCCACTGTGCGCACGCTGTAGCGGCCGGACAAGCGGAGTTCCACCGTAAAGATCTAGGTATTTCTACGGGCCCGGCGGCTGCCGTGACGATGTTGCGAGGATGAGATGCCGGCAGGCATCGGCGGCGTCGTGAACCGCCGTTCTGAGCACCAGCGGTGCTGCTGCATCGTGTTTGTCCGTGGCTGTCGAACGGGCGTCACGGAGGAGGCCGCTGATACGCATCATGTGCTGCTCGCCGGGCAGCAATCGGTTGTCTGCACGGTATCGGAGCTTCTTTTTAGCGGAGTGATGTTCTCGGCCGGCCGGCCGCAGTGGAGTAAGGTCTGGCAAAATTGCCCGGCCAAAACCCCGTGTGTTCAGCGCTGCGGTTTGGGAGCACGCAGGGAGATCCGTTCCCCCTGGCGTGTCCATGAATTCAGAATCAGAACGGTTGGATATCTCGCATATGCGCATCGCTTCGTGGAACGTCAACTCACTCAATGTCCGCCTGCCGCACCTGGAACAGTGGCTGGCCGACTTTGCTCCCGACGTGGTCGGCATCCAGGAAACCAAGCTGGAGGACCACAAGTTCCCGGATACGCGCCTGCTCGAACTGGGCTACCGCAACGTGTTCGCCGGGCAGAAGACCTACAACGGCGTCGCGCTGCTGGCGCGTGATCCCATCGAGGATGTGCAGATCGGCATTCCCGGTTTCGAGGATGAGCAGAAGCGGGTGATCGCCGGCACCGTCAATGGTGTGCGCATCATCAATCTGTATGTGGTCAACGGCCAGGACGTGGGCACCGACAAGTACGAGTACAAGCTGCGCTGGCTGGCGGCGGTGCACGACTGGATCGCCGCCGAACTGCAGAAGTACCCGCAGCTGGTGGTGCTGGGCGATTTCAACATCGCCCCGGATGCGCGCGATGTGCATGATCCGGTGGTCTGGAACGAGAACCACATCCTCACTTCCACCGCCGAGCGCGCTGCTCTGCAGAGGCTGCTGGATCTGGGCCTGCACGACGGATTCCGCCTGCACAATGACGCTGGCGGCATCTTCAGCTGGTGGGATTACCGCGCCGCAGGTTTCCGTCGCGACCTGGGCCTGCGCATCGACCTGACGCTGGTCTCCGATGCACTCAAGTCACGCGCGGTGGCCTCGGGCATCGATCGCGAGCCGCGCACCTGGGAACGCCCCAGCGACCATGCGCCGGCCTGGGTGCAGATCCAGCAATGAGTCAAAAGGAATGAGGAACGAGCAGCGGCAAGAGCGACACCGCCCTTGCGTCTACTCGTTCCCGGCTCCTGTGTTCAGCGGACCTTCTTGCGGGTAAACAGATTGACGATGGCCAGCAGGATCACCGCGCCCAGCAGCGACAACAGGAACGAGCGGATGGTGATGCCATCGCCGATGCTGCCACCGCTGAACAGAAAGCCGGCCAGCATGGCACCGACAATGCCGACCACGACATTCAGGATGATGCCCTGCTGCGCATCGCGGCGCATGATGAGGCTGGCCAGCCAACCCACGACGCCACCGACGATCAACCAGATGATGATGCCCATGCCTGACTCTCCCTGCCGGAATGCACCTGAGAGGGTGCGGGAGTCACAGTCAACGCGCCCGACCGTGAAATCGGTGTCGTTCCGTTGCAGCCGGGCTGGCGCGGCATGGTGACGGGCGCCTGGCAGTTCGGGCCGGTGCAGGTGTGGCTGCTGCCGCATACCCCGGGCACCCGCGGCGAGCCACAGGCCCGCGAACTGCTGGCCGCCGAGCTGGGCTACAGCCCCCAGGGGCTGCCGCTGACCCGAGACGAGCGCAACCGGCCATGGCTGATCGGTGAACTGGCCCATTACGGCACCGGCTGGAGCCACAGCGGCGGTCATCTGCTGGTGGCGCTGGGCGAGGGCGCGCGGCTGGGAGTGGACCTGGAGCAGCAACGGCCACGCCGGCAGATGCGCGAGGTTATCCGTCGTTTCTTCCATCCCGATGAGATCGCCTGGCTGGACGGTTTGGATGACGCCGACTGCCAGCATTGGTTCTTCCGGGTGTGGTGCGCCAAGGAAGCGCTGTTGAAAGCGCATGGCCACGGCATTTCCTTTGGTCTGGAGAAGCTGCGTTTTGCCGCCGACGAGTCGGGTGCATTGCAGCTGGTGTGGTGCGACCCGGGGCTGGGTGAGGCGTCGCGTTGGCATCTGCACGAGTGGCAGGCCACCGCGGACTTCCGCGCGGCATTGGCCTGGTACCCGCTTTGATTCAGCGGTAGCAGCCGCAACCGCGGTAGCTGTTGCGGTTACCCCCTCCCTTTGGCCGAAGGCCAAGGGGAGGGCCGGGGAGGGGTGCTGCGGCTGTGGCTCTGGCATCTGAGGCAAGCCTTTGCCTTTCGCTGTTGTCCAAAGCCGAAGCAGAAGCAGAAGCAGGATCAAGGGCTTTCACTCCCCTTCGAGGAGCGAGCCACCGTTCTTTGCTCGTGCAAAGAAACCTGGCGCAAAGAGACGCCTTTTCAACAGCCGAATGGCTGGTCAAGCACGCCCCGCCTCCGCGCCCACGATGCTGTGTATCGCGGGTCCACTCCGCTGCCGGGATTTTTCGACGGGACATCCTTGTCCCGTCGAAAAACGACGTGCATTCATGCACGTCGCCCCGTTCGGGTCTTGTCCGTCAGCTCCGTCAGCTCCGTCGCTACGGAAGGGGGAATGGAGGTCAAAAGCCACGGCAACAGCTGAAGCCGAGCAAGCACCCTCTTCCCCAACCCTCCTCCTGGCCTTCGGCCAAAGGGTGGGAGCGCGGCTGGCGGCGCGCCGATACGGCCGTTCCGGTCACTCCTGCGATAATCCCCGCCATGAACGACACCACCCTTCCGCGCGAAGTCGCCACCGACCTGCACAACGGCCTGCAGGCCATGGGCCTGGACACCGCACTGGCCCAGCCCCTGCTGGCCTACCTCGCACTGCTGGTGCGCTGGAACCGGACCTACAACCTCACCGCCATCCGCGACCCGCGCGAAATGGTCACCCGCCACCTGCTCGACTCGCTGGCCATGGCCAGCCACGTCCAGTCCGGCACCCTGGCCGACCTCGGCACCGGCCCCGGTCTGCCGGGCATCCCGCTCGCGATCACCCATCCGCAGCTGCAGGTCACCCTGGTCGAAAGCAACGGCAAGAAGGCCCGCTTCCTGCGCGAGGCCGTGCGCCAGCTCGGTCTCAAGAACGCCCGCGTGGCCGAATCCCGTGCCGAGGCGCTGGATGAACCCGGCAGCTACGACAACCTCACCGCCCGCGCCATGGACACCCTGGCCGGCATCATTGAAGTTGGCGGCCACCTGCTGCGGCCCGGTGGCCAACTGCTGGCGATGAAGGGCGTCTACCCGCATGACGAGATCGCCCAGTTGCCGGCTGACTGGCAGGTGCTGGAAGTGCGCCCGCTGCAGGTGCCCGGCCTGGTTGGCGACCGCCACCTGGTCGTGGCCGAACGCAGACACCTCAACGGCTGACCCCTGCCGAACCCTCCGCTTTGCTGCGTATGAAGAGAGGCAGCAGAAGCCGGCCCTTCCTGATAAGTGGGCGGAACACCCCCTCCCTTGCACCGCAGGGGAGGGCCGGGAAGGAGTAGCTTGGGGCCACCCCCACCGGCACGCCGATTTCCGCCTGCGGGCTGGTACCCGCATAATGCCCAGTCCAACCCCGCCTACGAGGCTCTCCTGCATGGCTCGCATCATCGCCATCGCCAACCAGAAAGGCGGCGTCGGCAAGACCACCACGGCCGTCAACCTGGCTGCTGCCCTTGCCGCCGCACCCAAGCGTGTGCTGCTGGTCGACCTGGATTCACAGGGCAACGCGACCATGGGCAGTGGTGTGGACAAGCGTGAGGTTGAAGCCTCCACCTGTGACCTGCTGCTGGGCGAAAGCACCGCTGCCGACGTGCGCGTGAAGGCGGCCGAAGGCTTCGACCTGCTGCCCGGCAACATCGACCTCACCGCCGCTGAAATCCAGCTGATGGAGCAGGGCGAGCGCGAGCAGCGGCTCAAGCGCGCGCTGGCGCCCATCCGTGACGAATACGACTACATCCTGATCGACTGCCCGCCGGCGCTGTCGCTGCTGACGCTCAACGCGCTGGCCGCCGCCGATTCGGTGATCGTGCCGATGCAGTGCGAGTACTACGCCCTGGAAGGCCTGAGCGCGCTGGTGGAAACCATCGATGCGCTGAAGGTCAACCTCAACCCGGCGCTGGAAATCGAAGGCGTGCTGCGCACCATGTTCGACGTGCGCAACAACCTGGCCAATGCCGTTTCGGCGCAGCTGACCGAATACTTCGGCGACCGCGTGTTCCGCACCATCGTGCCGCGCAACGTGCGCCTGGCCGAGGCGCCCAGCTACGGCCAGAGCATCGTCGGCTACGACCGCGCCTCGCGCGGTGGCGTGGCTTACCTAGGGCTGGCCGGTGAAATCATCCGCCGCAACAACGAACGCAAGCAGGCCTCGCGGGCCGTGGAGGCTGTCTGATGGCAACGGCGAAGAAGCGCGGCCTGGGCCGGGGTCTGGATGCATTGCTCGGCCACAAGGGCGCGGTGACGCCGGTGACGATGGCGGCCGTGGCCGAACCGGAGCCGGGTGAAGTGCTGCGCAAGCTGCCGCTGGACCAGTTGCAGCCGGGCAAGTACCAGCCGCGCCGGGACATGGACGAGGGCAAGCTGACCGAGCTGTCCGAATCGATCAAGGCGCAGGGCATCATCCAGCCGATCCTGGTCCGCCAGATCGAGGGTGGCCGCTACGAAATCATTGCCGGCGAACGCCGCTGGCGCGCCTCGCGCCTGGCCGGGCTGGACGAAGTGCCGGTGGTGGTGCGCGACCTGGAAGACCGCACCGTCATCGCGATGGCGCTGATCGAGAACATCCAGCGTGAAGATCTCAACCCGCTCGAAGAAGCCCAGGCCCTGGCGCGCCTGGTCAGCGAGTTCTCGCTGACCCACGCTGAAGCGGCGCAGGCGGTGGGCCGCTCGCGTGCCTCGGTATCCAACCTGCTGCGCTTGATCGACCTGCCCATCGGCGTACGCGTGCTGCTGGAAACCCGTCGCCTGGAAATGGGCCACGCCCGCGCGCTGCTGACCCTGGCGCCGGAGCTGGCCACCAAGCTGGCCGAAGAAGCCGCCGAGGAAGGCTGGTCGGTGCGCGAAGTCGAGCACCGTGCCCAGCAGTTCGCCGCCGGCAAGGTGCCGGGTGCGCGCAAGGCCAAGCCGTCGCCCACCGCGCCGCAGGCCGATATCGCTTCGCTGGAAACAGAACTGTCCGAATCGCTCGGTACAAAGGTGGCCATCAGCCACGGCCGTGGCGGCAAGGGCAAGCTGGTCATCCATTACACCGATCTGGACACGCTCGAAGGCGTGCTCGAGCGGCTGCGTACCCGTCAGCAGGGCTGACGTTCCTCCTACCCCCGAGGTGCATGCAAGGCAATGAATCCAAACAAGGTCGATCGCAATCATCTGTTGCGTCTGACCGACCTGCCGAATGTCGGGCCGGCCTGTGAAAAAGATCTCCGTCTGATCGGAATCCGCGTCCCTGCGCACCTGCGAGGGCGTGACGCCTACGACATGTACGCGCAGCTGTGTCTGAAGACCGGCGTGATGCATGACCCTTGTGTGATCGACGTGTTCCTGTCCGTCGTGCACTTCATGGCCGGCGAGGCGCCGCAGCCATGGTGGGCTTTCAGCAAGGAGCGCAAGGCCGCCATGGCCAAGGAGCCGCTCACGTTATGACCATCCTTGTCACCGGTGCTGCCGGTTTCATTGGTGCCTACACCTGCCAGGCCCTGGCCGCGCGCGGTGAGCGCGTGGTCGGGCTGGACAACTACAACGACTACTACGACCCGCAGCTCAAGCGTGACCGCGTGGCCGCGCTGTGCCCGCAGGTGGATATCCGCGCGCTGGAGCTCACCGACCGGGACGGCCTGGCCGCCCTGTTCGATGAGGTGCAGCCCACCGGGGTGATCCACCTGGCCGCACAGGCCGGCGTGCGCTATTCGCTGGAAAACCCGCACGCCTACGTCGAAAGCAACCTGGTCGGCTTCGTCAACATGCTGGAGTTGTGCCGGCATCGTGGCGTACAGCACCTTGTATATGCCTCCAGCAGCTCGGTCTACGGCAATTCGGCCACGCCGCCGTTCTCCGAGGACCAGCGCGTGGACCAGCCGCGCTCGCTGTACGCGGCCACCAAGGCCGCCAATGAACTGATGGCCTACACGTATGCGCAGCTGTACGGCCTGCGCGCCACTGGCCTGCGTTTCTTCACCGTCTACGGGCCGTGGGGACGGCCGGACATGGCACCGCTGCTGTTCTCGCGCGCGGTGCTGGCCGGGCGCAGCATCGATGTGTTCAACGACGGCCACATGCGCCGCGACTTCACACATGTTTCTGACATCGTGGCCGGTATCCTCGGCGCGTTGTCGCATCCCAGCGCCGAGGCCACGCCCCACCAGGTGTTCAACCTTGGCAACCACACACCGGTTGAGCTGGAACGTTTCATCGACGTGATCGCCGCTGCGGCGGGCCGTCCGGCGCACAAGGTCTACAAGCCGATGCAGCCGGGCGACATGGTGCAGACCATGGCCGATACCGCGCGGGCAAGGGCCGCTTTCGGCTACGAGCCGGCCACGCCGATTGAAACGGGCCTGCCGCCGGTGGTGGAGTGGTGCCGCAACTACTTTGGATCGCGTGCCTGACTCATCTTCCGCTAAGCCGGGCACGGGAAAACAAATCTCCCCTCAGGTGTTGCCCGGCAAACGGATCTTGTGATGAATCAGCCCGCGCTTTCGGTGGTTGTTCCGGTGTTCAACGAGCGCGACAACGTCGCGCCACTGGTCAATGAAATCACTGCGGCGCTGCGTGGCCGGGTGCCGTTCGAAATCGTCTACGTGGACGACAACTCGCGCGATGACACCCTGCAGGTGCTGCAGTCACTGAAGGCGGCAAACCCCGAACTGCGGGTGCTGCACCACGTGCAGCAGAGCGGGCAGAGCACGGCGGTGCGCACCGGGGTCAAGGCCGCACACGGGCCTTGGATCGCCACCCTCGATGGCGATGGCCAGAACGACCCGGCCGACATCCCCAAGCTGCTGGCCGCGCGTGAGGCCGAACCGGCGCAGGTCAAACTGTTCGCCGGCTGGCGGGTCAACCGCCAGGACAGCGGCTCCAAGCGCTGGGCCAGCAAGTGGGCCAACGCCATCCGCGCACGCATGCTGCGTGACGACACGCCCGACACCGGCTGCGGTATCAAGCTGTTCGAGCGCGAGGCATTCCTCGACCTGCCGTACTTCGACCATATGCACCGCTACCTGCCGGCGCTGATGCAGCGCGCCGGCTGGAAGACGGTGAGCGTGCCGGTCAACCATCGTCACCGCACCGCCGGTGTGTCCAAGTACAACAACCTGGGCCGCGCGCTGGTCGGCATCCGCGACCTGCGCGGCGTGGCCTGGCTGATCACGCGCTCCAAGCGCACGGCGGTGGAGGAGGTCTGAGCATGGATTTCATGAACCAGCCGCTGACCTGGCTGGAGTGGACCGGCGTGCACATGTCGCCGTGGAAGCTGATCGGACTGACCGGCGCGTTGATGTTTGGCGGGCGCTGGCTGGTGCAGTTCATCGCCTCGCGTCGTGCCGGCAAGCCGGTGATCCCGCGGCTGTTCTGGTACATGAGCGTGCTGGGCAGCCTGATGACGCTGAGCTACTTCGTGTTTTCGGCCAAGCAGGACGCGGTGGGCGTGATCCAGAACCTGTTCCCGGCGTTCACCGCGTTGTACAGCCTGCGCCTGGATATCAGGCACCGTGGCTGGAGGCGCGACAAAGCAGAGCATTGAGGCCTGCGTGATTTCGGCGGATTTGCTGCCTGATTCGGTCTAGGTCGGCCGGTAGGTTCAGTGCGATGATCCGGGGACTGTCTGTTCCGGGGAATCCTGATTGTGAAATCGCCGCTTGTCGCTGCCCTTCTGCTTGCCCTTGGCCTGAGTGCCGTTCCTGCCTTCGCCGCCACGCCGGCTGCACCGTCCTCGCTGGCCGTGCAGAACGCCGACGCGCAGTTCAAGGCGATCTACGAGAAGGAATGGGCCTGGCGCCAGGCCGGCGGTGGTGAAGCAAGCGAGGACAGTGATGCACCGGCCAATTCCACCCGGCTGCCCGATGTCAGCGCACAGGCGCAGGAGGCCCGGCTGAAAGTTTGGGACGACGTGCTCAAGCAACTGGAGGGCATCGACCCGAAGACCCTGTCGGCCGACAACCAGGTCAACTACGCCATCTACCAGTACCAGGTCGAAAGCCTGGCCGACGAAGTGCGGCTGCGCGCCTACGAGATGCCGTTCAATTCGGATTCCTCGTTCTGGTCCAACCTGTCGTTCATGGCCCGGCGCGAGATGAAGACCGCGCAGGATTACCGCAACTACATCGCCCGCCTCAACGACGTGCCGCGTTACTTCGACCAGCAGATGGTCAACATGCGCGCCGGCCTGGCACGTGGCTTCAGCGTGCCGCGCGCGGTGCTGGAAGGCCGTGATGTGTCGATCTCGACCGTGGCCGAGCTGAAGGACCCGACCGAATCGCCACTGTACGAACCGCTGAAGAAGCTGCCGTCCAGCATTCCGGCCGCCGAGCAGCAGAAGCTGCAGGCCGATGCGCGGCAGGCGATCAGCGGCAGCGTGGTGCCGGCGTTCGGCAAGCTGCTGACCTTCTACCGCCAGGAATACGTGCCGCAGTCGCGCACCACCCTGGCCGCGGAGAAGATGCCCGGCGGCAAGGAGTTCTACCAGCAGCAGATCCGCGAATACACCACGCTGGACATGAGCCCGCAGCAGATCCACGCGGTGGGCCTGAGCGAGGTCAAGCGCATCCAGGCGGAGATGAACGCGATCATCGACAAGGTGGGCTTCACCGGCAAGAGTCCGGAAACCCGCTTCGCCGACTTCCTGGAGTTCCTGCGCACCGACCCGCAGTTCTATGCCAAGACCCCGGACGAGCTGCTGTGGCGCGCGGCGTGGATCTCCAAGCGCGTGGATGGCGTGATCGGCAAGTACATGACCCTGCCGCGTGCGCGCTTCACCATCGTGCCGGTGCCGCCGGACATCGCCCCGTTCTGGACCGCCGGCCGTGGCGGCATGGGCACCTACTGGCTCAACACCTACAACCTGCCGGCACGCCCGCTGTACAACCTGCCCGCGCTGACCCTGCATGAGTCCGATCCGGGCCATGCCCTGCAGGGTGCGCTTGCCGCCGAGCAGGGCGACCAGCCGGACTTCCGTCGCTACAACTACATTTCCGCCTACGGTGAAGGCTGGGGCCTGTACACCGAGAAGCTCGGCGTGGAAATGGGCATCTACCAGACCCCGTACGAGGACTTCGGCCGCCTGACCTACGAAATGTGGCGTGCCTGCCGACTGGTCATCGACACCGGCGTGCACCACTACGGCTGGGACCGCGACCGCGCCATCGCCTACCTGCGCGACCACACCGCGCTGAGCGAGCATGAAGTGACCACCGAGGTGGACCGCTACATCTCCTGGCCGGCGCAGGCGCTGAGCTACAAGCTGGGCGAGATCGCCATCGTCAAGCTGCGTGCGCAGGCCGAGAAGGAACTGGGCGACAAGTTCGACATCAAGTCCTTCCACGACGCCGTGCTCAAGCAGGGTTCGGTACCGCTGCCGGTGCTGGAGCAGCAGATCAACGCCTACATTGCTCAGCGCAAGAGCGAAAAATAAGGCCGAAGCAAGGGCGCCCTCATCCGGCGCTACGCGCCACCTTCTCCCGCACGCGGGAGAAGGGCTTCAGTGCTGCAATTGCAGGCGCTGCTCCAGCGTGCGACCAACCGGCCCCTTTCCCGCAAGCGGGGGAAGGGCTTCAGTGCTGCGATTGCGGGCATTGCTCCCGTTCGCGGCCAACCGGTTCCTTCTCCCGCACGCGGGACAAGGGCTTCAGGGCCGCAATTGCAGACATTGCTTCCGTTTGCGACCAACCGGTCCCTTCTCCCGCACGCGGGAGAAGGTGCCCGCAGGGCGGATGAGGGCGGGTTTTGGATCGCTGCGATTGTGTAACGGCCCCCACCACCGCTAGGCTGCGTCGATGCTGCGCTCCCTGCGCCACCGCCGACTGTTCCTGCTGCGCCTGCTGATGCTGGCGTTGGTCGGCATGGGCGTGTTCGGGACCTCGCTGGCCTCGGCGCTCACCGATATCCACATGCTGTCGCATACCGACAGCGGTGTCGGCGTGCATGGTCATGATGATGCTGCCCTGGCCGTCGCTCCCGACGCCGAGGACGCCGCAAACGCCCTGTTGCATGCGCTGGTGCATTGCGTGGACTGCCATGGCCACGGCGGCGTGCTGCCGACGATTGCACCGGCATGGTCGCTGTCGTTCCCGCCGGTCCAGCAGGCACCATTCGCACAGGTGCCGCAGTGCGATTCGCAGCCGCCGGAGAGCCTGTTCCGCCCCCCGATAACCGCCTGACGTCCCGGCCCACGGCCGGCTCCCACGTCAGTACCTGTTATCCGGAGATTTCCCCATGTGGATGCGCCTGGCGGCTGTTGCCGCTTTTGCGCTGGTTCCGTGCGTGCATGCGCAGGAACCGGCACCTGCTGTTCCGTTGACCCTTGATGCGGCCGTCACCCGCGTCGCGACCGATCACCCCGACCTGCGCCTGATCGACGCCCAACGCCCCGTGCTGGAAGCGCAGCGCGATATCGCTTCGCTGCGCCCGCCGCTGCAATTGGGTGTGGATGTCGAAAACTTCCTCGGCAACGGCGACAGCCGTGGCGTGCAGGGCCTGGAAACCACGGTGAGCCTGTCTGGCGTGCTGGAGCGCGGTGACAAGCTTGATGCGCGCCGGTTGCTGGCCCAGTCCAACATCGACGCGTTGGCGCCACAACGTGCCACCGCGCGGCTGGACCTGCTGGCCGAGACCGCGCGCCGCTATCTGGCCGTGGCCCAGGCGCAGTCCGCCCTGGACATCGCCCTCACCGACATTGAACAGCGTCGACGTGCGGTGAGCGCCGCGCGGTTGCGCCTGCAGGCCGGTGCCTCGCCCGAATCGGTGTTGTTCACCGCGCAGGCGATGCTGGCCCAGGCCGAGCTGGACCGCGACCGCGCCACCCAGGAAGCCGCATCGGCGCGGCTGGCACTGGCGGCCTTGTGGGGCGAACGCCAGCCGGGTTTCAGTGCGGTCAGTGGTGATCCGCTGCAACTGCCTGCTGCGCGCGACTTCGATGTGCTGGCCGAAGAACTGCAACGCGCACCGGAACTGGCAGAACTGCTGGGTGAGGAGCGCATCCGCCAGGCGCAGCTGCAGTTGGCACGCACCGCCACTCGTCCTGACTGGAACTGGCAGGTCGGCGTGCGCAACAACCGCGCCGACAGCAGCACCTCGTTGGTCGGCGGTTTCAGCATCCCGCTGGGCAGTAACCGCCGCGCCGCACCGGAAATCCGCGAAGCCGAAGCCAACCTCGCGCTGCTGCCCTATGAACGCAAGGCGCGTCAGCAGCAGCTGTACGCAACGCTGGCCGAAGCGCATGGCCGCTATGCCGGCGCGCGTCTGGAAGTGGAGCGGATGAAGCGCGATGTGCTGCCGCAGTTGCAGAAGGCCGAGCGGGCCGCCGAACAGGCCTGGCGCGCCGGTGCCGCCAGTTACATGGAGTGGGCGCAGTTGCAGGCAATGCGCATCGAAGCGCGCCAGCGCCAGCTCGATTCGGCCGTCGCCGCGCAAACCGCCCTGATTGAAATCCAGCGCCTTACCGGCCAGTCGATGCTTGCCGAAGACGCCACCGTTGCCATGGAGAACGCACGATGAGCCGCACCACTTTCATTTCCACCACGGCGCTGGCGCTGCTTGTCCTGTCCTTGAGTGCCTGCGGCGGCAAGCCAGATGCGGCCGCGCCTGTACAGGCCGAAGAAGCCGGCCATGACGAAGCAGGTCATGGCGAAGCCGGCCACCAGGACGAAGGCCATGATGAAGCCGGTCACGCGCACGACGAGGCCGAAGAAGAGCTCGCCGACAGCACCACCATCAAGGCGGTGATGGCCGCCCAGGCGGGCATCGTCAGCGCAGCGGCACAGGCCGGCACCATTGCCGACGAGCACGAGGTGCAGGGCCTGCTGACGCCGGTGGATGGCCGCGTGGCGCAGGTGATGGCGCGTTTCCCCGGCCCGATTCGCGCGCTGCGCGCCAATGTCGGTGATCGCGTGAAGGCCGGCCAGGTGCTGGCCAGCATCGACAGCAATCTCAGCCTCACCACCTACAGCGTCAGCGCACCGATCAGTGGCGTGGTGTTGTCGCGCCAGGCGCAGGTGGGCGCGGTCGCGGGCGAAGGCACGCCGTTGTTTGAAATCGGCGACCTGTCCGAATTGTGGGTGGACCTGCACATCTTCGGCGCCGATACCCAGCACATCACCGCCGGCGTGCCGGTCACCGTGACCCGCATGACCGACGGCGTCAGCCAGGGCACCACGCTGGAGCGCGTGTTACCTGGTACGGCTACCGCCAGCCAGAGCACCATCGCCCGCGCCAGCGTGCGCAATGACGACGGCCTGTGGCGGCCCGGCGCGGCGGTGAAGGCCCGCATCGTGGTGGCCATGCAGCCGGCCGAGGTGGTGGTGCCGCTGTCGGCATTGCAGAGCATGGAAGGGCGCGATGTGGTGTTCGTGCGCGAAGGTGACAACTACACCGCCCGGCCGGTGACGCTGGGCGCGCGCGATGCCACCAAGGTGGAAGTGAAGCAGGGCCTGCGTGTGGGTGAGCAGGTCGTGGTCGAGCAGAGTTATGTGGTCAAGGCCGATATCGGCAAGGCGGGGGCCGCGCATGAACATTGATTGCCGCCGCCCCGCGCAGGGAGGGCCGGACCATGCTTGAGCGGATCATCCGCGCGGCCATCGCGCACCGCTGGTTGATGATGATGCTGACCCTGGCGTTGATCGCCGTGGGCAGCTGGAGCTTCACCCGCTTGCCCATCGACGCCACGCCCGACATCACCAACGTCCAGGTGCAGATCAACACCGCCGCCGAAGGCTATTCGCCACTGGAGGCTGAGCAGCGCATCACCTGGCCGGTGGAAACGGTGATGGCCGGCCTGCCGAAACTTGAGCAGGTACGTTCGTTGTCGCGCTACGGCCTGTCGCAGGTGACGGTGGTGTTCAAGGACGGCACCGACATCTACTTCGCCCGTCAGCAGGTGGCCGAACGCCTGCAGCAGGTGAAGTCGCAGATGCCTGAAGGCCTGGACCCGCAGCTGGGGCCGATCGCCACCGGCATGGGCGAGATATTCATGTACACGATCGACGCCGATCCGAAGGCGCGCAAACCCGATGGCACCGCGTACACCGCCACCGACCTGCGCACCCTGCAGGACTGGGTGGTGAGGCCACAGCTGCGCAACGTGCCCGGCGTTACCGAAGTCAACACGGTCGGTGGCTATCAGCGCCAGATCCACATCACCCCGGACCCGGCCAAGCTGCGCGCGCTGGGCTTCACCCTGGACGATGTCGCCGAAGCGGTGGAAGGCAACAACCAGAACATCGGTGCCGGTTACATCGAGCGCAATGGCCAGCAGTTCCTGGTGCGCGTGCCCGGCCAGGTGAGCGGGCTGGAGGAGATCGGCAACATCGTGCTGGCCCGTCGCGAAGGCGTGCCGATCCACGTGCACGACGTGGCCGAAGTCGCCGAAGGCCCGGAACTGCGCAGCGGCGCGGCCACCCAGAGTGGCCATGAAGTGGTGATGGGCACGGTGGTGATGCTGGTCGGCGCCAACAGCCGTGAAGTGGCGCAGGCCACCGCCGCCAAGCTGGAACAGGCGCAACGCAGCCTGCCCGAAGGCGTCACCGTCACCGCCAGCTACGACCGCACCGCGTTGGTGGACCGCACCATCCAGACCGTCGCCAAGAATCTGCTCGAAGGCGCGTTGCTGGTGATCGTGGTGCTGTTCCTGCTGCTGGGCAATTTCCGCGCGGCGCTGATCACTGCCGCGGTGATTCCGTTGGCGATGCTGTTCACGCTGACCGGCATGGCACGCGGTGGCGTTTCGGCCAACCTGATGAGCCTTGGCGCACTGGATTTCGGCCTGATCGTTGATGGCGCGGTGATCATCATCGAGAACTGCCTGCGCCGCTTCGGCCAACGCACACATGCACTGGGCCGGGCGATGACGATGGAGGAGCGCTTCGCCGAGACCGCCAGCGCTACCGCTGAGGTAATCCGCCCCAGCCTGTTTGGCCTGGGCATCATCGCGGCGGTGTACCTGCCGATCTTCGCGCTCACCGGCGTGGAAGGAAAAATGTTCCACCCGATGGCGATCACCGTCGTGCTGGCCTTGACCGGCGCGATGGTGCTGGCGCTGACCTTCGTGCCGGCGGCAATCGCGTTGTTCCTCGGCGGCCGCGTGGAGGAAAAAGAGAACCGCCTGATGGCGTGGCTGCGTCGCCGCTACGAACCGCTGCTGGATTGGGTATTGCGGCATGGCCGCTGGGTGGTGGCCGGTGCGGCGGTGCTGGTGGTGGCCTGTGGGCTGCTGGCCGCGCGGCTGGGCAGTGAGTTCGTGCCCAACCTGGACGAAGGCGACGTGGCGATGCACGCCATGCGCATTCCCGGCACCAGCCTGACCCAGTCGGTGGCGATGCAGAAGCAGGTCGAACTGCGCCTGATGCAGGTACCGGAAGTGGCCACGGTGTTCTCCAAGATCGGCACGCCGGAAGTTGCCTCGGACCCGATGCCGCCGTCGGTGGCCGACACCTTCATCATGATGAAGCCGCGCAAGGAATGGCCGGACCCGCGAAAGCCACGCGCGCAGTTGCTGACCGAGCTGGAAGCGGCGGTGGACGAGCTGCCGGGCAACAACTACGAGTTCACCCAGCCGATCCAGATGCGCATGAACGAGTTGATCTCCGGTGTGCGTGCCGACGTGGCGGTGATGCTGTTTGGCGATGACATGGAGACGCTGGCACAGGTGGGCCAGCGCATCGCCGATGTCACGGCCAAAGTGCCGGGTGCGGCGGACGTGCGGCTGGAGGAAACCAGCGGCCTGCCGTTGTTGACCATCACACCGGACCGCAGCGCGTTGGCCGGCTACGGGCTCAATCCGGGGCAGCTGCAGTCCACCGTTTCCACCGCCGTGGGTGGGCGCGTGGCGGGGCAGTTGTTTGAAGGCGACCGTCGCTTCGACATCGTCGTGCGCCTGCCGGAAACACTGCGCCAGGACCCGGCCGCACTGGCCGACCTGCCGGTGTCGCTGGAGCCGGCCTTGGCGCAGGACAACGCCGATGAATCCAGTCGTGTGGGCGATTGGCGCAGCGGTGACGCACGCACCGTGCCGTTGCGTGAGCTGGCGCGTATCGAAAGCAGCGAAGGGCCGAACCAGATCAACCGCGACAACGGCAAGCGTCGCATTGTGATCACCGCCAACGTGCGTGACCGCGACCTCGGCAGTTTCGTGGCCGAGTTGCAGGATGCGGTGGACGCGCAGGTGAAAGTGCCGTCGGGCTATTGGGTGGAGTACGGCGGCAGCTTCGAGCAGCTGATCTCGGCCAGCCAGCGCCTGGCGATCGTGGTGCCGGTGACGCTGGTGCTGATCTTCGCGCTGCTGTTCTGGGCGTTTGGTTCGGGCAGGGATGCGGCCATCGTGTTCAGCGGCGTGCCACTGGCGCTGACCGGCGGTGTGCTGGCGCTGGCGTTGCGCGACATTCCGTTGTCGATCTCGGCCGGCATCGGCTTCATCGCCCTGTCCGGTGTGGCGGTGCTCAACGGGCTGGTGATGATCAGCTTCGTGCGTCACCTGCGCGAGCAGGGCCGCAGCTTGGACGTAGCGGTGCGTGAAGGCGCATTGGGCCGTCTGCGGCCGGTGTTGATGACCGCGCTGGTCGCGTCGCTGGGTTTCGTGCCGATGGCGTTCAATGTCGGTGCCGGCTCGGAAGTGCAGCGGCCGCTGGCAACGGTGGTGATTGGCGGCATCGTCTCCTCGACGCTGCTGACCCTGCTGCTGCTGCCGGTGTTGTACCGCTGGCTGCACCGGAAGGTCTGACGGCGGGCGGAACTACGCTTGAAAGCCCCTCTCCCGTTTACGGGGTAAGAGGGGCCGCTTGCGAACCACCGGTTCGTGGCCCGTCGAACGCCCTTGCGCCAGCGCAGGGGCCGGGGCGCGGAGCGGGGGTTGGGGTGAGGAGCGCTCTTGGCTCGCAATGCACTGGGAGCACGAAACACTCCGGATGCGCAGCGCTTACTAAGCGCCACGGAACCCAAAGGACCTACAACCTCCTGCAAACGATCCGCTTCAGCGCGACAATAGCCGCGACGAAAACCTTGAGTCCCCCATGAGCGACTGTTGCGGCTGTGGCAGAACCCTGGAAGTCGAACGCATGCAGGCCCGGCAGCGCCGGGTGCTGGTCCAGGTGCTGGCGATCAATCTGGTCACCTTCGTGATGATGATGCTCGCCGCCTGGCACAGCGGTTCGGCCTCGTTGCTGTCCGGCAGCCTGGACAACCTCGGCGATGCGCTGACCTACGCGTTGAGTCTGGCGGTGGTCGGCGCCAGCCTTGCCGCCAAAGCGCGGGTGGCGATGCTCAAGGCGGTGTTCATCCTGTGCGCGGCCATCGCGGTGGCGGCGGGCATCGGCTGGAAACTGGCGCACCCGCATCTGCCGCTGTTCGAAAGCATGGGCATTGCCGCGCTGCTGAATCTGGCCGCCAACCTGCTGTGCCTGCGCCTGCTGTGGCCGTACCGGCAGGGCGACATCAATCTGGCCTCGGCCTGGGCCTGTTCACTGAACGATGTGTACGAAGGCGGCGCGGTGATCCTGGCCGCACTGGCGGTGTGGATCTTTGGTGCTGGCTGGCCGGATCTGCTGATCGCGGTGGCGTTGCTGCTGCTGTTCCTGCGCTCGGCGTGGCGGGTGGCGCGTGCGGCCTGGCGTGAGCTGCGTGGTGCGCAGGCGATTGCGTCCTGACTTGATGTGCGTGATCCCGGCTGGCTAGAGTCGGGCGGTATATCCAGGGAGCGGGCCCATGCGATTGCGCCATCTTGCCGTAACGGTTCTGTTGTCGCTGTGTGGCCCAGCCGTCGCGCAGGACAGCACCATCTACATCGAGTTCCTGTGGTCCAGGACACCGACTGAGGCGATTGCCCGACAGCAGACCCGGCAGTTCGTCATGACGGGCGATCACGAGCACCAGATCTGTGTTGCCGCCAATGCCATGACCGACGATGTCGGCGGCCTGCAGCTGGAGCTGCGCGATGCCGACGGCAAACGGGTTTCCGTACACCGCTATGACGACTACCGCGGTGCCAAACGGTGCTACCGGGCCGACCTGGGCATCGGCGGCAGGCCGGGAGACTGGACGGCGCATGTCCTCCTCGGTGACGGTGGCACCAACACCGCGACGATCCGCGTCGATCCAAGCCTGGAGGACTCGCCGTTGTTCCAGGAGCGTGGCATTCCCTACGTCGCCGGCCGCCCGAACTACGATGCCTCGATCCCGCCGGAACAATGGTCGGGCCGACTGGTCTGGGCGATGGACGTCGACCCGCAAGGCAAGGTCACCCATGTGGAGGTGGAAGTGGCCGAGGGCGTGGGTGAACGCCTGCGTGACCGCGCCATCGCCGCCGGCTACCTGAGCCTGTTCCCGCCGGACCCGGGCCGGGCCGGCACGCCGCTGCGCTGGCGGCGGAGCCTGGATTTCGCGCCCCAATAGGCCCCGCTGCGGCCGGTGATTTGCACCCGGGGCCTTGGCGCGGCATAATTGCCGGCTCGCTGTGTCCGGAAACCTCCGGATTGGTGGCCGGGAACACGTCATTCGGCCCACCCTCGACAGCGTAACCCTTTGATTCCCATGACGTGTGGCGGGTGACCGCCGGGGCCGCCGTCTTCCTGGCTAAGGAAGTCACCAACATTACCGAGGTGCGCAATGTCCCGCGTATGCCAAGTTTCCGGCAAGCGAGTGCAGACGGGTAACAACGTCTCGCACGCCAACAACAAGACCCGTCGTCGTTTCCAGCCGAACCTGCACGAGCGTCGTTTCTGGGTCGCCAGCGAGAATCGCTGGATCAAGCTTCGTGTTTCCGCGCATGCACTGCGCACCATCGACAAGAACGGCATCGATTCCGTTCTGGCTGAGCTGCGTGCCCGCGGCGAAAAGGTCTGAGGAGTAAACGATCATGGCAGGTAAGCGCGATAAGGTCCGTATGATTTCCTCGGCCGGCACTGGCCACTTCTATACGACCGACAAGAACAAGAAGAACACCCCGGGGAAGATGGAATTCCTGAAGTACGATCCGGTTGTTCGCAAGCACGTGATGTACAAGGAAGGCAAGATCAAGTAATCCACACGGATTGCCTGGTTTTACCGTTCCACCCAGAACCCGCCGCAAGGCGGGTTTTGTGTTTCAACCGTGTGAAAAACCGGAACGCATCGTCCATGAGCACATGCAGCCAGGGCATCAGATGTACCGGCCGCATCGCCTACAATCGGGACAATGAGCGTTGTCGATATCCCCGGGCCGTGTGATGTGGCCATCATCGGTGGCGGTGCCGCCGGCGTCCTGACCGCCATTGGCGTGCTGCGTGCCGCGCAACAACCGTTGCGTGTGCTGATCCTTGAGCCGTCGTTGCCGCTGGCGCGCGGCGTGGCCTATGCCACCACCTATCCCGAGCACCTGCTCAACGTGCCGGCCGGCAAGATGGGCGGCTTCCCCGACAAGGTCGAGGATTTCCTCGATTACCTGCTGGATGTGCAGGTCTTTCCGGGCATCGGACGCGACACGCTGGCGACGATGTTCGTGCCGCGCCGCCTTTACGCCGAATACCTGCGCCAGCGCCTGCAACAGGCGGTGGAAGCGAGCCGCGCGCAGTTGGAAATCCGTGCCGAGCGGGTGCAGTCGCTGGATCGCCATGACGCCGGCTTCCAGCTGACGTTGACGTCGGGCCAGCGGTTGACCGCACGCAGGGTGGCGCTGGCATCGGGCAATGCGTTGCGTCCGCTGCCCGCGCGCGGTGCTGGTGCATTGCCGCAGGACAGGCGCATCGAGGCCTGGGACTTCGATGCGGTGCGTGGCGTGCCCGGCAATGCCGATGTGGCCATCGTGGGTTCCGGCTTGAGCATGGCCGATACCGTGGTGTCGTTGCTGGCGGCGGGTCATCGCGGTCAGATCCACGTGCTGTCGCGTCACGCGTTGCTGCCGTTGCCGCATGCCAAGGGGCCGGCAGCCGATTACGACCCGCAGCCATTGCTGGCGATGAACCTGCGCCAGCGCGTGCGCGCGCTGCGCCAGCATGCCGCCGATGCCGCCTTGCGCGAGATTCCCTGGCAGAACGTGATGGAGCGCATCCGTCCGCTGGGACAGGCGCTGTGGCAGACGCTGTCCGTCGATGACCAGCGCCGTTTTCTGCGCCACGTGGTGCGTTACTGGGACGTGCACCGTCACCGCATTGCCGCCTCGGTGCATGCGCAGTTGCAGGAGTTGCAGCAGCAGGAGCGCCTGCATGTGCATCGCGGCCGCCTGGAAACCGCGTTCGCCGAAGGTGCCTGCGTGCAGTTGACCGCACTGGACAAGCGCCGCCTGCCGGTCCAGTTGGACGTGCACTGCGTGATCAACGCCACCGGCGTGGAGATGCGTGCGCAGGCCATGCGCAATGCCCTGCTGCAACAGCTGCTGGGCAGTGGCCTGGCGCGACCGGGGCCGCACGGCATCGGCGTGGACAGCGCGGACGATGGCAGCCTGATCGACGCCGATGGCAAGGCCGAACCACACGTCCAGGTGCTGGGCAGCCTGCGCATCGGCAACCTGTGGGAAAGCCTGGCCATTCCCGAACTGCGCGGGCAGGCGGCGCAAGCGGCGGTGGCGTTGCTGGGCTGATTGACCCCGGCCTTTGGTGGGCCGGTATAGTGCCGGCACCAAGCCACAAGGAGAGCGGGGGAAATGGAATTCGATACCGGTATGCGCCGTGCTTTCATCAGCGGGCAAACCAGGCGCAGCCGTTGGTTGTTGGCTGCCGGCGCGGTATTGCTGCTCGGCGGCTGCGCATCATTGTTTGACGGCGGCACCGAGCGGCGGGGTGTTTCCAGCAGCGTGGTGGATTACCTGTATCCGCCGGGCCAGAAGTTCGAACCGGCCACCGAAGGCGAGGTGCCGCAGGTGCGGCTGCCGGCACGCGTGGGTCTGGTGTTCGTGCCTTCGCACAATGATCCGGTGGGTGTCAGTGCCGCCGATCGCAGTGCCTTGCTGGAAAAGGTACGTGCAACCTTCCGCGCGCAGCCGTTCATCGAGCGCATCGAAGTGATTCCGGATGGCTACCTGCGTTCACGCGGTGGTTTCGACAACCTGGAGCAGGTGGCGCGCATGTACAGCGTGGACCTGGTCGCGCTGGTGTCCTACGACCAGATCATCCGCACCGACCAGAACGCGGCATCGCTGCTGTACTGGACGCTGGTGGGCGCTTACACCATCCACGGCAACAACAACCAGGTCAGCACGTTTGTCGACACGTCGGTATTTGATGTGAAGACGCGCACGTTGCTGTTCCGCGCGCCGGGCACGGACCAGCGTGACGGCGGCTCGACCGCCGTGCGCGTGGACGAAACCCAGGTGCGTCTGGCCGGTGAGAGCTTCGGCGTGGCGATGACCAACATGACCGGCAATCTGGACAAGGCCATCGCTGATTTCTCCGTGCGTGTGCGCGAGGAAGGCCAGGTCAAGCTGGTGGACCGCCGTTCCGGCGGCGAATGGCGACGTGGCAGTGGCGGCGGCGGGAGTACGCAGTGGTGGGAACTGGCCTTGTTGCTGGCTGGCGCCGGCCTGCTGTTGCGGCGACGCTGATCCTGCTGCTGCTGGCGGCACTGGTCAGCGCAGCTGCATTGCGCTGGCCGGAGCTTGCCGAGCTGGCGGTGCTCGATCGTGGCGCTGTTGCAGGCGGACAGTGGTGGCGCCTGTGGAGCGGGCATCTGCTGCACCTGGATCCGGCACATGCGCTGCTGAATCTGGGGGCGCTCGCGGTGATCCTGCTGCTGGCGGTGCGTCAGCGGATGCTGGGTGAGGTGATTGCGGCGGCGGTGCTGGGCATGCCGTTGTTGTCGCTGGCGCTGTTGTGGCTGGACCCGGCGCTGGATTGGTATGCCGGCCTGTCCGGCCTGCTGCATGGGCTGCTGGTGATCGTGCTGGCGCGCCGAGGCGGTGCCATCGCCTGGCTGTTGCTGGGGCTGATCGCACTCAAGCTGGTTTACGAATGGCGCTTTGGCAGCCGCTGGGAGGGGTGGACCGTGATCACCCTGGCCCATCGCCTGGGCGCGGCCGCGGGTGCGCTGTGGGCGACCGCGGACTGGCTGCTGGCATGGGCGCGAATGCGCGTGGCCCGGCCCGGCCCCTGAGGGAAGCCATGCCATGCGGCCTGCGTTGGGGGAACCACGCGCAGCGTGACGTAAAATGTGCCGATGGATGTCTCCCACCTTCTCGACGGGCTGAATGAAGCCCAGCGCGAGGCCGTTTCCGCGCCTCCTGGTCACCACCTGATTCTTGCCGGCGCCGGTTCCGGCAAGACCCGCGTGCTCATTCACCGCATCGCCTGGCTCAACGAAGTCTTCGGCGTGCCCACGCACGGCATCTTCGCGGTGACCTTCACCAACAAGGCCGCCGGCGAGATGCGCCACCGCATCGATGTGCAGTTGCCCAAGGGCAGCCGTGGCATGTGGATCGGCACCTTCCACGGCCTGGCCCATCGCCTGCTGCGCCTGCACTGGGCCGAGGCCAAGCTGCCTGAAGCCTTCCAGGTGATGGATTCGGACGACCAGCTGCGGCTGATCAAGCGCGTGGTACAGCAGCTGGAGCTGGACGACGGCAAGTACCCGCCCAAGCAGGTGATGTGGTGGATCAACGCGCAGAAGGATGAAGGCCGCCGCCCGCAGCACATCCAGCCCGAGCCGCACGACCAGTGGGGCGAAACCATGCGCCAGGCCTATGCGGCCTACCAGGAGCGCTGCGATCGTGCAGGTCTGGTGGACTTCGCCGAGCTGCTGCTGCGTGCGCATGAGTTGCTGCGTGACAACCCGGCGCTGCTGGCGCATTACCGCGCGCGTTTCCGCGAAATCCTGGTGGACGAATTCCAGGACACCAACGCCATCCAGTACGCCTTCGTGCGTGTGCTGGCCGGCGACAGCGGGCATGTGTTCGTGGTCGGCGACGATGACCAGGCCATCTACGGCTGGCGCGGTGCGAAGGTCGAGAACGTGCAGCGCTTCCTGAAGGATTTCCCGGGTGCCGAAACCGTGCGCCTGGAGCAGAACTACCGTTCCACCGCCAACATCCTGGGCGCGGCCAATGCAGTGATCGCGCACAACCCGGACCGCATCGGCAAGGAGTTGTGGACCGACAGCGGCGACGGCGATCCGATCGACCTGTACGCGGCCTACAACGAGATGGACGAGGCGCGTTACCTGGTTGAACGCGCGCGGCAGTGGGTACGCGACGGTGGCAGCTACGGCGACGTTGCCGTGCTTTACCGCAGCAACGCGCAGTCGCGCGCCTTCGAAGAAGCGCTGCTCAGCGAGCAGGTGCCGTACCGCGTGTACGGCGGCATGCGCTTCTTCGAGCGCGCCGAAATCAAGGATGCGCTGGCGTACCTACGCCTGATGACCAACCGCAACGATGATGCGGCGTTCGAGCGCGCGGTGAACACGCCGACGCGTGGCATCGGTGATCGCACGCTGGATGAAGTGCGGCGCATTGCGCGCCAGCAGGCGTTGTCGTTGTGGGAAGCATCGATGCTGGCCACCCAGGGCAATGACCTGACCTCGCGCGCGAAGAACGCGCTGGCCGGTTTCATCAACCTGGTCCAGCAGATCACCACCGAGACCGGGGAGATGGACCTGGCCGAGCGCATCGAGCATGTGCTCACGCGCTCGGCGCTGCGCGAGCATTGGGGCAAGGAAAGCCGCAACGCGCTGGATTCGGAATCGCGCATCGACAACCTGGACGAACTGATCTCGGTGGCTTCGCGCTTCGTGCGTCGCGATGACGACATCGAAGAAGGCGCCGAGGACATGAGCGAGCTGGTGGCGTTCCTGTCGTATGCCTCACTGGAAGCCGGCGAAGGCCAGGCGCAGGCCGGCGAAGAGGGCGTGCAGCTGATGACGCTGCATTCGGCCAAGGGTCTGGAGTTCCCGTTGGTGTTCCTGGCGGGCATGGAAGAGGGTTTGTTCCCGAGTGCGCGGTCGCTGGAGGAAAGCGGGCGGCTGGAGGAAGAGCGCCGGCTTGCCTACGTCGGCATCACCCGTGCGCGTCAGAAGTTGATCCTCGGCTATGCCGAATCGCGTCGTATCCACGGCCAGGACAACTACAGCCTGCCCTCACGCTTCCTGCGCGAGATCCCGCGCGAGTTGCTGCATGAAGTGCGGCCCAAGGTGCAGGTATCGCGCCCGGCATCGCTGGGCGCCAACCGGGTGATGGGTGGCCACGCCAACATCGAGGCGCCGCCGATCAAGCTCGGTGCGCTGGTCACCCATCCCAAGTTTGGCGAGGGCATGGTCACCGACTACGAAGGCAATGGCGCGCACGCGCGCGTGCAGGTGGAGTTTGCCGACGCCGGCAGCAAGTGGCTGGTGATGGCGTACGCCAACCTGACGGTGCTGTAGGGGCGCATGGTCCGCAACGTCCTGTTCGTATGCAGCCAGAACCGGCTGCGCAGCCCGACGGCCGAGCAGGTGTTTGCCGACTGGCCCGGCATCGAGACCGCCTCGGCCGGGCTGAAGCCGGATGCGGAGGTTCCGGTAACGCCGGAACTGCTGCAATGGGCGGATCTGATCATGGTGATGGAGCCGGTGCACAAGCGCCGGCTCGTTGAGCGCTTCCAGCCCTGGCTGCGCGACAAGCGCGTGGTGAGTCTGGGGATTGCTGATGATTACGACTTCATGGCGCCGGCGCTGGTGCAGCTGTTGAAGCAGAAAGTGCCGCCGTTGTTGCGGTGAGAGTGCGAAAAGCGACCCCTCCCCAACCCTCCCCTTGGCTACGCCAAAGGGAGGGAGCAGGAGCGTTGTTTCGCGGCGATCGGACCGAACTGCGGGAGCCGCTCCCTTCCTTGCGCAGCAGGGGAGGGCTGGGGAGGGGTAACGCTTTGCGTTTCACGCTTCACACCTCATTCCTCCGCAGCACGCCCGCGCACCTGCTCCCAATCCAGCCCAAACTTCGCCAGATACTTTCGCAGCCGATCCGCATCATTGGTGCTCGCGCGCTGTGTGCGTGACACCGCGAACAGCTCGCGTCCCGCCGCCGACAGCGAACGCGAACGCAGACACACGCGCACCACGTCCTCCAACTGCACGCGATCAAATCGATCCAGCTCCATCGCCGCATCGCCCATCAATGCAGTCAATGGCGATGCTTCAGCGCCGCCATGCCACTGCCGACGTAGGCGGCCAATCTCGGCATCCACCTCGTCGGTTCGGATGCGCCCGGCCATGGACAGCGTCGCCATGCGGACAATACTGGCGCCAAGGTCCCGGAAGTTGCCGCGCCAGGTGGCTTCAGTGCTGGTGGCAAACGCCAGATATCGCGCCCGTGCTTCCACGTTGAAGCGCACGCGTTCGTGCTGGTCGCGTGACCAGCGCTCCAGTTCGAACTCCAGATTGGGTTCGATATCCTCGCTGCGCTCGGCCAGGCCGGGCAGCTGATACGTCCACAAGTTCAGCCGCGCCAGCAGGTCCTCGCGAAAACGACCCTGGCGGACATCATCCTGCAGGTCGCGGTTGGTACCGGCAATCAGCTGGAAGTCGCTTTCCACCTCGCGGTCGCTGCCGACCGGCAGGAAGCGCTTTTCTTCCAGGGCGCGCAACAGCATCGCCTGCTCGTCGGCACCCAGTTCGCCAATCTCATCCAGGAACAGCAGGCCCTTGTCGGCCGAGCGCAGCAGGCCGGCGCGGTCGCTGCTGGCGCCGGTGTAGGCGCCTTTGGTGTGGCCGAACAGCGTGCTCATCGCGCCATCGCCACGCAGCGTGGCGCAGTTCACTTCGACGAAGCGGCCCGGCAACTGGTGCTTGTTCTTCTTCAGTTCGAATACGCGCTTGGCCAGCTGGCTCTTGCCGGCGCCGGTCGGTCCCATCAACAGCATCGGGGCGCGCGAGCGGGTGGCCACGGTTTCAATCTGCTCAATCATCCGGTTGAACGCCGGGTTGCGGGTGGCGATGCCGCTCTTGAGCAGGTCGCGGTCCTGTAGCTGTTGCTGGGCAAAGCGCTGGGCGATGTGGTCGTAGCGCGACAAGTCCAGGTCGATCACCGCGTAGCTGCCCGCATCGCCGCTGATCTGCTTGCGCGGCGGCGAGGTCTGCAACAGCCGGCCTGGGAAATGGCGGCTTTCGGTCAGCAGGAACCAGCAGATCTGGGTGACGTGGGTGCCGGTGGTGATGTGGACATAGTAGTCCTCTTCATCCGGCCGGAATGGGTACTCGGCGAGGAAGTCGTGCAGCCGTGCATACACGCCTTCGAACTCCCACGGATCAACCAGGTAGTTGTCGTGCAGACGGACCTGCGACTCTGGCGACACCAGTGCCAGATCATCGCTGACCAGGCGGGCCAGCTTGCCGAAACGGCGCTCGTCCAGCAGCAGTTCCAACCGGTCGAGTTGAAAATCCTCATGCATGCCCAGGGCGACGCTTGGGCGCCACTTCTCCCAGCGGCCAGGGCCGCTGCCGGCATCGAGTTGGGTGCCGAGCATGCCGAAGACTACCTGTCGCTTGGACATATCCATTCCTATAAAAAGCGCTTCAAAAGTATACGAAATTTATTTTTCACGGTGCGTTGGGAGTGGCTGGAAATAGAAAAATATCTTTTAAAATCAATCAATTGATTCGTTCCATGGAAAGTTGGCACGGGCATTGCGTTTATAGGGCCAGGACAAGACGCGGGCATTCCCGCCAAGGAGTACCAGATGGCCAACGCAACCCTTTTCGCTTCCCTGCGTGGTGCGCTGCTGCCGAAGGCGCAGGCGCGCAACGAGGCCGGTGGACTGGCCTATGCACGTGACCCGCGCACGGCGTTGGCCGTGTTCGCAGCCACCGGCTGCCTCAACAGCACCTTCTACGGTGATGCCGAGACGCAGCTGGAGCAGGTGCTGGCGCTGTGCAACGGGGTCGATGCCGACTTCGTCGCCCGCACCGCGGTGTACGCGCATACCGTTGCCCACATGAAGGACATGCCGGCGTTGCTGCTGGCGACGCTGAGCGTGCGCGATGGCGCGGCATTCGCCGCCGCCTTCCCGCAGGTGATCGACAACGGCCGCATGCTGCGCACGTTCGTGCAGATCATGCGCAGCGGCCAGGTTGGGCGTCGCTCGCTGGGCTCGTTGCCGAAGCGCATGCTTCGCCAGTGGCTGGAGCAGGCTTCGCCGAAGGCGATCATCCGCGCCGCGATCGGTCAGCAACCGTCGCTGGCCGACGTGATTCGCATGGTCCACCCGAAGCCGCAGGACGCTGCGCGCGAAGCGCTGTATGCCTGGGTGATCGGGCGGCCATACGACGAGGCGCTGTTGCCGGAGGAGTTGCAGGTCTACGAAGCGTTCAAGCGCGACCAGCGAGCTGCGTTGCCGGACCTGCCGTTCCAGTACTACACCGCGCTGCCGCTGGACACCGTGCAGTGGGCGACATTGGCACGCAATTCGTCATGGCAACAGCTGCGCATGAACCTCAACACCTTCGCGCGTCATGGGGTGTTCGAGGATCCGGCGATGGTGGAGGTGGTAGCAGCCAAGCTGCGTGATCCGCTGCTGATTGCGCGTTCGCGGGTGCTGCCTTACCAGCTGCTGATGGCCTATCACGCTGCCTCCGCGTTGCCGCGTCCGATCCTGGATGCGCTGCAGGATGCGATGGAAGTCGCTACCGCATCGGTGCCGACGGTGCAGGGCAAGGTGGTGGTCGCGGTGGACGTCTCCGGATCGATGCAGTCGCCGGTTACCGGCTATCGCAAGGGTGCCACGACGGCTGCGCGCTGCGTGGACGTTGCGGCACTGATCGCGGCCTGCGTGCTGCGCGGTCATCCGCAGGCGGAAGTGCTGCCGTTTGATACGAAGGTGCGTCCACAGCAGTTGAACCCGCGTGACAGCGTGATGACCCTGGCGCGCCAGTTGGCCATCAATGGCGGCGGAACGGCGGTGAGCACGCCACTGGCGTATCTCAACCGCAGGCGCGCGGAGGTGGATCTGCTGGTGCTGGTATCCGACAACGAGAGTTGGCGTGACACCCGTGGCAGCGGTGCGACCGCGACCATGCGCGAGTGGGCCGCGCTGAAGGCGCGTTGCCCGCAAGCACAACTGGTCTGCATCGACCTGCAGCCGGTGGCCACCAGTCAGACGGTGGAGCGTGAGGATGTGCTGCACGTCGGTGGCTTCAGCGATGCGGTGTTCGAGCTGCTGGCCGATGCCAGCCTGCCGCCCGACCAGCGCCCGCGCTGGGTGGAGAGGATCACCGCCATGCCCTTGTAAAGACGACATGGAAGTCGTCGCAATGATGCCCGGCTGGCAATGGGGCCAGCCGGGCCCGGACAACAGGATTTCATATGCATATGGAAGAAGGCGGATGCCGGTCTGACTACATCGATTACCCGGGCGCGAATCCGGGAGTCAGGCCAACCCTTGCCACCTGCTTCCATCCCTTCAATGTCGGTGTGCACGAATGCCGACGGAACTACAGCCTGTCACGCTCCAGGTCGCGGGTTCGAATCCCGCCCGCCGCAGCCATGCGTCGGTAGCTCAGTGGTTAGAGCAGGAACGCTGCACCGCCATCGTGGCGTTGCAGCGAAACGTTCCGTCACTCTTGTCATGCACAGCGGCACCCGTCGCAAAGCTTCATGCGGAAGCATGAGGTTGCTTCAATGTCGGCACGCAGGAATGCCGAAGGAACTACAGCCATTGACGCTCCGTGTCGCGGGTTCGAATCCCGCCCATCGCCGCAACGCGGTGGTAGCTCAGTCCGGTAGAGCAGGATGTTCCTTCAACCCTCGTCGTGCGCGTCGGCACCCCCAGCAAGCGTTGCATGCGGTGAATGCCGGTGGAACTACATTGGTAAGCCCTTCGGGGTCGTCCGGGTTCGAATCCCGGGAGCAACGTTGGGCCTCTGGCCTGATGTTGCTGAAAGGTTCCATCACCCTTTGTCACCGCACCTTTTAAGATTTCGAAATGACAGGAACATCATCATGAGCAATATCAACTACAACGTCATCCAGCAGCCAGGTGCGGCGCCGATCAAGCTGTGGACGCGCGGCGTGCCGCTGGAAGACCAGGCCCGTGAGCAGTTGCAGAACATCGCGCGGCTGCCGTTCATCCACAAGTGGGTGGCGGTGATGCCGGACGTGCATCTGGGCAAGGGCGCGACCGTGGGGTCGGTGGTACCGACCATCGGCGCGATCATCCCGGCGGCAGTCGGCGTGGATATCGGCTGCGGCATGATCGCCACCCGTACCACGCTCACCGCCAGCGATCTGCCGGACAACCTGTCGCAGCTGCGCAGCGCGATCGAACGTGCCGTGCCGCACGGCCGCAGCGTGGGCCGCGGCGGACGCGACAAGGGTAGCTGGGACACGCCGCCGGAGCTGGCGATCGAAGGTTGGTCACAGCTGGTGGCCGACTTCGAGCTGATCTGCGAGCGCCATCCCAAGCTGAAGAACACCAACAACCTCAAGCACCTGGGAACGCTGGGGACGGGGAACCACTTCGTCGAGGTGTGCTTGGACGAGGAGCAGCGTGTGTGGTTCATGCTGCACTCCGGCTCGCGTGGCGTAGGCAATGCCATCGGCACCTACTTCATCGAACTGGCCAAGCAGGAAATGCGTCGCTGGATGATCAACCTGCCCGACCAGGATCTGGCTTACCTGCCCGAGGGCAGCGTGCATTACGGTGACTATGTATTCGCGGTGGACTGGGCGCAGCGCTTCGCGCGCATGAACCGCGAGATCATGATGCGCAACGTGGTCGCCGCGGCGCGCACGGTGATCGGCAAGCCGTTCCAGGCGCAGGCCGAGGCGGTCAACTGCCACCACAACTACGTCAACCGCGAGCACCACTTCGGCAAGGACGTGCTGGTTACCCGCAAGGGGGCGGTGAGTGCGCGCAAGGGCGAGATGGGCATCATTCCCGGCAGCATGGGGGCCAAGAGCTTCATCGTGCGCGGGCTGGGCAACGAGGACAGCTTCCACAGCTGTAGCCACGGCGCCGGCCGCGTGATGAGCCGCACCCAGGCGCGCAAGCTGATCAGCGTTGATGACCACATCAAGGCCACCGCGCACGTGGAATGCCGCAAGGATGCCGAGGTGGTGGACGAGTCGCCGGCCGCGTACAAGCCGATCGAGGCGGTGATGGAAGCGCAGCGCGACCTGGTGGAGATCATGCACACCCTGCGCCAGGTGGTATGCGTTAAGGGATGAATACGATGGCCCTGCCGTGCATGCGGCAGGGCGTCTAAGGAAGGCAACACAATGGACATGATTGAGATCGATGGAACCCTGGGCGGGGGGCAGCTGCTGCGCTCCGCGCTTACCTTGAGCCTGTGCACCGGCATTGGCTTCACCATGCAGGACATCCGGGCCACGCGTGCGCGCCCGGGCTTGATGCGCCAGCACCTGACAGCAGTGAACGCTGCGGCGCGGGTCGGCAATGGAACGGCCGCTGGCGCGGCACTGGGTGCCACCACGCTGCGCTTCGTGCCCGGTGCGGTACAGGCCGGTGACTACCATTTCGCCATCGGCAGCGCCGGCTCGGCAACGCTGGTGTTGCAGACCCTGTTGCCTGCGTTGTGGCAGGCACCCGCGCCGTCTCGGCTGCGACTGGAAGGGGGGACGCACAATCCGCTGGCACCCAGCGCTGATTTCATCAGCGCGTGCTATCTGCCGGCATTGGCGCGGATGGGCGTCCAGGTGAATTTGCAGTTGCACCAGTACGGTTTCCATCCGGCCGGAGGTGGTGTTCTGGAAGCGGCCGTGCTGCCGTGCGCGGCCTTGTCGCCATGCAGCTTCGACCAGCGTGGGCCGCTGCAGTCCGTGGAGGCGAGCGTGCTGATGTCCGGGCTGCCTGCGGCAATCGGTCAGCGTGAGCTGGATGTGCTGGCCAGCCGGCTGGGTGTCCCGGCGCATCCGCGTCAGATACGGATGGTGCGGCCGGCGTTGGGGCCGGGAAATGTGGCCGCAGTGACGGTGCAGCATGGAGATCATGTGGAACTGTTCGACAGCCACGGCGAGCGTGGCGTGTCGGCCGAACAGGTTGCCGGGCGACTGGCCGATGCGGTGCAGCAGTATCTGCGAGGCACGGCATGTGTTGGCGAGCACCTGTCCGACCAGTTGCTGCTGCCAATGGCATTGGCCGGCGCCGGCAGCTTCACCACACGGGCCATCAGTGAGCACCTGCGCAGCAATGCGCGGTTGATCGAGAAATTCCTGCCGGTGGAGTTCGACTGGCAGGCATGCGCTGACGGCTGGCAGGTAAGGGTCGCCCACTGAGGCGCAGCAGTCCGATTGATTCGGCTCAATGCACTGCGGCAACATCGGGTGTGCAATGGTTACTGTCTACCCTTCACACCGGAGAACTGCCATGTACAAGCGCATCCTGATTGCCACCGATGGTTCCGATCTCTCCGCCAAGGGCCTGCAGAAGGGCCTTGAGCTGGCCGCCCAGTTGGGCGCCCATGCCGACATCGTCACCGTGTCCGAGCCCTGGGCGGTGGGCATGTACGACGCCATGGGCTGGAGTGCCGGCTACGAGGCCAGCCCGGAGTACAAGAAGGACCGTGAGGCGGCGGCGCAGAAGATCCTGCAGCCGGCGGTGGAAGCGGCACATGCTGCCGGCATCGCCAATGTGCTGACCCACCACGTGCTGGACCGCTACGCGGCCGACGGCATCATCGACACCGCCACGGCCTGCAACAGCGACCTGGTGGTGATGACTTCGCATGGCCGCCGTGGTGTCACCCGCGTGCTGCTGGGCAGCCAGACCGCCGAGGTGCTGGCCCGCAGCACCGTGCCGGT
Organism: Stenotrophomonas sp. SY1; assembly: GCF_021202945.1. GTDB lineage: Bacteria > Pseudomonadota > Gammaproteobacteria > Xanthomonadales > Xanthomonadaceae > Stenotrophomonas. The sequence goes on from NZ_JAJOYR010000001.1 coordinate 312,336, forward strand.
GCTGGTGATCCGCTAAGTCGCCTGGGCCTGGCGGTCAGCGCCAACCCTCCTCTGCTTCACAGGGGAGGGGCCAAACCCTGCTCGCTGACTGTTCGCATGAATGGTTTCCTCGCCTTGGTGCAGCCCAGGCGGAGGAGGGCTGCGTGCACGCCTCACTGACGTGCGCTTCGATCAATGCCTGAAGGTCAGGCCGCCGGCTCGGGTCAGTCAGGGAACGGCAAGCCCCGGCGCAGCCTGGGCGCGTGTGTCAGATACCGCGCGGCCGGATTTCCCCATCACAGCCGGATCGCCTTCCCGCACTTGGCGCGGGAAGGCAGCCGGCATCAACCTCACCAGCTGTACAGCTTCCAATAAACCGGCTTGGTGCCGTCGTTGTCGCTGTCCATGCGGCCGTCACCGTCACGGTCGTACATGTAGAACGGAGCGCCACGGGCGGGGCTGACCTTGACCATGCGCAGCTGACCACCGACGCGGTACTCCTCGATGGTGTCGCCGTTGTCCATCACCTTGCGGGCGACGTCGGCGCCGGTGACGTCGACCGGGGAGGCGTCGCCGCCCATGGTGGCGCAACCGGCCAGGGCCAGCAGGGGGACGAGCAGCAACTGCTTCATGGTGGACATTCCTCGGTATCGGCGTGGGTTTGATTATGCCTGTGGCGATGTCCGTGCCGCGTAGAATCGCCACCATGAGCAGATTAGTCCTGATTGACGGTTCCAGTTACCTGTACCGCGCCTTCCATGCGCTGCCGCCGCTGTCCAACGCCGCCGGCGAGCCCACCGGCGCGCTGTTCGGCGTGGTCAACATGCTGCGCGCCACGCTGAAGGAGAAGCCCGAGTACGTCGCCTTCGTGGTCGATGCGCCCGGCAAGACCTTCCGCGACGAGATGTACGCCGAGTACAAGGCCAACCGCCCGCCGATGCCCGATGACCTGCGCTCGCAGGTGCAGCCGATGTGCGACATCGTGCAGGCCCTGGGCATCGACATCCTGCGTGTGGACGGCGTGGAGGCGGACGACGTGATCGGCACGCTGGCGCTGGCCGCCGCCAACGACGGGCTGGAAGTGACCATTTCCACCGGCGACAAGGATTTCGCCCAGCTGGTGCGCCCGGGCGTGGCGCTGGTCAACACGATGACCGGCAGCCGTACCGACTCCGACGCGGCGGTGATGGACAAGTTCGGCGTCCGCGCCGACCAGATCGTCGATTACCTGGCCCTGATGGGCGATACCGTCGACAACGTGCCCGGCGTGGAGAAATGCGGCCCCAAGACCGCCGCCAAGTGGCTGGCCGAATACAACGACCTGGACGGCGTGATCGCCGCCGCCCCGACCATGAAGGGCAAGATCGGCGAGAACCTGCGCGCGGCCCTGCCGCGGCTGCCGCTCAACCGTGACCTGGTCACCATCCGCACCGACGTGGCGCTGGAACAGGGCCCGCGCGACCTGCAGCTGCGCGAGCAGGACGTGGACAGCCTGCGTGAGCTGTATGCGCGCTACGGCTTCACCCAGGCGCTGCGTGAGCTGGGTGGCGTCGCAGCACCGGCTGCGGCCGACGATTCCAAGGTCAGCCTGCGCGGCACCGCCGCCGGCTATGCCCGGTCCAGCGATGCCGCACCGGCACCGGCGACCGATCCGGCACTGGCCGGCAAGGGCGAGTACGAAACCGTGCTGACCGGCGAACAGCTGCAGGCCTGGGTGGAACGCCTGCAGGCCGCCGATGAGTTCGCCTTCGACACCGAAACCGACGCTCTGGATGCCATGCGCGCCAACCTGGTGGGCGTGAGCCTGGCGGTCGAGCCGGGCAAGGGTGCCTACATTCCGGTAGGGCACAACTATCCGGGTGCGCCGGCGCAGCTGCCGATGCAACAGGTGCTCGATGCGCTCAGGCCGCTGCTGGAAGACGCCGGAAAGAAGAAGCTGGGCCAGCACGGCAAGTACGACATTCACGTGCTGCGCCGTCACGGCGTGGACGTGGCCGGCTATGCCGATGACACGATGCTGGAGAGTTTCGTGCTCAATTCGACGGCCACCCGTCACGACATGGATTCACTGGCGCAGCGCTACCTGGGCTACACCACCACCAAGTTCGAGGAGGTGGCCGGCAAGGGCGCCAAGCAGATCTCGTTCTCGCAGGTGGGCATCGACGAAGCCGGCCACTACGCCGCCGAAGATGCGGACATCACCCTGCGCCTGCACCGCGTGCTGTCGGCGCAGCTGGCGGCGGAGCCGTCGCTGGAGAAGGTGTACCGCGAGATCGAGATGCCGCTGGTGCCGGTGCTGGCGCGCATCGAAGCCAACGGCGTGGCGATCGACGTGGCCGAACTTAAGCGGCAGAGCGCGGACCTGTCCTCGCGCATGTTGGCCGCGCAGCGCAAAGCCACCGAAATGGCCGGGCGCACCTTCAACCCGGATTCGCCCAAGCAGCTGCAGGCGGTGTTGTTCGACGAACTGGGCCTGCCGGCGCTGGTGAAGACGCCCAAGGGCCAGCCCAGCACCAACGAAGAAGCGCTGGAGGCCATTGCCGAGCAGCACGAGCTGCCGCGGGTGATCCTGGAGTATCGCGGTCTGGCCAAACTGCGCAGCACCTACACCGACAAGCTGCCGGAAATGGTCAACCCGGATACCGGCCGCGTGCATACCAGCTACCACCAGTCCGGTGCGGCGACCGGGCGGCTGTCCTCGTCCGACCCCAACCTGCAGAACATCCCGATCCGCACCGACGATGGCCGTCGTATCCGTCAGGCCTTCGTCGCGCCGCCCGGCCGTTTGTTGATGGCCTGCGATTACTCGCAGATCGAGCTGCGGATCATGGCCCACCTGTCCGAGGACCCGGGCCTGGTGCGTGCGTTCGAGCAGGGTGCCGACGTCCACCGTGCCACCGCCGCCGAGGTGTTCGGGCGCGCGCTGGACGAAGTGACGCCGAATGAGCGCCGTGCCGCCAAGGCGATCAACTTCGGCCTGATGTACGGCATGAGCGCGTTCGGCCTGGCCAAGAACCTGGGCATCGACCGTGGCCAGGCGCAGGATTACGTGGCGCTGTACTTCAGCCGCTACCCGGCGGTGCGTGACTTCATGGAGCGGATGCGCGTGCAGGCACGTGAACAGGGCTACGTGGAAACGCTGTTTGGCCGCCGCCTTTACCTGAACGACATCCACGCGCGCAACCAAGGCCTGCGTGCCGGCGCCGAGCGCGCGGCGATCAACGCACCGATGCAGGGCACCGCAGCGGACATCATCAAGCGCGCGATGGTCGATGTGGACCTGTGGTTGCAGGGGTACAGGGACCAGGCGCGGATGATTCTGCAGGTGCACGACGAACTGGTGTTCGAGGCCGATGCGGATTTCATCGACATCCTGCGTGGCGAGGTGGAAACGCGCATGGCCGGTGCTGCAACCCTGCGTGTTCCGCTGGTAGTGGACACAGGCATAGGCGAAAACTGGGACCAGGCGCATTGATGGAGTTTCATGAATGCGCCACGGTCCGAAATGGCCTGCGCGCATTCATTGTCAGCGGGGCTTGGCGGGAATGAATCGCTCCTTAATTTGCCGGAAATGCTCGCGGATTCTTCACGAACCATCAATGTTCAAGGTGGTGTTATAGACCCCGACAAGCGCAATGCTTGTCGCTGGATCTCTCCCATCCCCTGGAGCAGATCTCGGAGCGGGGATTCCTCCCCAAATGCCCGCTCCCCGGCCCCGTCGACCCCCCCCTGGTCGGCGGGGCTTCTTTTTGGGCCGGAGAAAGTCCAGCCGGCGCGTTCAACGCGCGCCCTCGCACGGTGTTGATCCCCACAGGCCGAGCATGCCCGTGGGTTACCGCAGGGAGAGGACGATGTCGGAACTGTTCGCGCTGTCGATGCCGTGGTGGGAGTTCATCCTGCGCGCGGTGGTCGTGTACGTGGTGGTGCTGGCGATGGTGCGGGTGGCCGGCAAACGCGCGCTGGGGCAGTTCACCCCGTTCGACATGCTGCTGCTGGTGCTGCTGGGCAATGCGGTGCAGAACGCGCTGCTCGGCCGGGACACGTCATTGGGTGGAGGGTTGTTGCTGGCAGCGACGCTGATCGCGATGAACTACGTCGTGGGCTGGATCACCACGCGCAGCGCGGTCGTTGAGCGGGTGATCGAAGGCGAGCCGGTGGTGCTGGCCCGGCACGGCCACGTGCTGCAGAAGGTGCTGCGCCGCGAACTGGTGAGCAAGGCCGATTTCGCCAAGGCGCTGCGCGATGCTGGCAGCGACCAGGTGGACGACGTGGACCTGGCGTTGCTGGAGACCAACGGCCACATCACCATCATCCTGAAAAAGGGCAGCCGCTAGTGCCGGGTCATGCCCGGCAAGATGGCTTGCCGATACCTTTCGTGCCGAGCCTGGCTCGGCACTACTGGTTTCATTCTGAAAGCCAGTCGCGCGGCACCAGATAGGCGGCCAGGCGCGCTTCGTCGCTGCCGGTTTCCGGTTGGTAGCCGTATTCCCAGCGCACGCGCGGCGGCAGGCTCATCAGGATGCTCTCACTGCGGCCACCGCTCTGCAGGCCGAACAGCGTGCCACGGTCGTAGACCAGGTTGAACTCCACGTAGCGGCCACGGCGGTACAGCTGGAACTCGCGTTCGCGCTCGCCATACGGCGTGTCCTTGCGGCGCTCGACAATCGGCAGGTACGCATCGAGGAAACCATCGCCCACGGCACGCAGGTAGGCGAAATCGGTGTCGAAGTCGCCATGCAGGTCATCGAAGAACAATCCGCCCACGCCACGCGTCTCGTTGCGGTGCTTGAGGAAGAAGTATTCGTCGCACCAGCGCTTGTGCTCGGCGTAGCGGTTTTCGCCATAAGGCGCGCACAGCTCGCGGGCCACGCCGTGCCACTGCTGCACATCCTCGTCGAATGGATAGAACGGGGTGAGGTCGAAACCGCCGCCGAACCAGGCCGCCACCTTCTGCCCATCACGCTCTGCCTGGAAGTAGCGCACGTTGGCGTGCGTGGTGGGCAGGTAGGGATTGCGCGGGTGGAACACCAGCGACACGCCACAGGCGCGCCACGAGGCGCCAGCCAGCTCCGGGCGGTTGGCCGAGGCGGACGGCGGCAGGCGGGTGCCGGCAACGTCGGAAAAACCGATGCCGGCCTGCTCGAACACCGCGCCGTCGCGCAGGATGCGGGTGCGGCCACCGCCGCCTTCAGCACGCTGCCAGCGGTCTTCGATGAAGTGGGCCTGGCCGTCGGCCTGCTCGATGGCGCTGCAGATGCGGTCCTGCAGGCCGGTGAGATAGTCGCGTACGCGGTCGAATTCGTTCATGTCCGTACTTTAGCGCAGGCCCTGGTCGGGGCCATGTCGGGGCTTACTTGCGGTTGGCCTTGCCGGTGTCGGGGGCTGCATCGGTTTCGACATCGGCCTCGATTTCATCGGCGGCGCGCTGGAGCTGCGCGCCGAGCCCGAGCAGCGCCCAGTTGGTGGTGGCATACACATCGCACGCCACGTGCGTTCCCTTGCCATCGCGGTTGCAGATCCACAGCAGCTTGCCGGGCAGGTCCTCGTCCTCGGTGTGCTCGTAGACCGAACGCAGGTTCTCGCAACCCGCGCGCACGCCGACCTGGCACAGCTTCAGGTAGTAGGGCGCGGCGGCCTGCCAGTCGCCGGCCAGCGCCTTGCGGTGGCCCATGGCGTTGCAGCCCTGCAACTTGCCGGCGTCGCAGCAGGCCTGCGCATCGCCGGTGGGGCAATCCTGCGGCAGCGGCAGTTCGATGAAGGTGACGGGCGCGGTGCAGTGGCTGGCACCGCCTGTGCGCGCATACACCGCGTAGCGGTTCCAGCGGTCCAGGCCCAGCAGGCCGCCGTTGGTCAGCGGCTTGAACACGAAGTCGCCGCCCTTGTCGTGGCGGATGTGGATGTTGCCGTTTTCCAGACGGGCGCGCATTTCGCTGCCCATGCCCAGCGTCACCAGGCCCTGGTCGCCGAACGACAGCTCGCTCATCAGCCCGGTATCGGCGGCGTAGTCGCCGCAGGGCAGCGTGCTGGCGGGCGCGGCGCGGAACTGGCCGGCATCCAATGCCAGCACCGACGAAGCGCGTTGGCAGGTGCGCTCATCGCCACCGGCGCGGCAGGCCAGCTGCAGGGCCTGGCCGGCGGCCAGGAAGTGGCCAGCGTTCCAGTGCGCGTCGGCTACTTTTTCGCAGAAGCCGGCATCGGGTTGTTGCCGGCACAATTGCAGCAGCTCCCCCAGCGGCGCATCGGCAAGCACCGCTTCGGCGCCGGAAAGTGCATCGGCAAATGCCTTGCCCAAGGCTTTGCCGAGCACCTCGCGTGCGGCTTCACGGCAGGCGTTTTCGTTGAACAGCGGCGACTTCTCCTTGCAGACCTCGGGCTCTTCCAGCTCAGGATCGATGTCGTTGCCCTGCTGTTGGGCCTGTTTCTCGTAGCTGGCAAGCAGTGCATTGCAGGCGAACGGCAGGTCTTCCTGGCACCACTGCTTCAACAGCTGCGGCGAGGCGCTGCTGGCCGATTCGATGCAGCTGTCGATGTCGGCGCGGCAACTGCCGGCGACCGGCGCCGGTGCCGTCGAGCAGCGTGCCGGTGCATCGAGCACGTAGTCGGCGAGTGTGGCCGTGATGCGCTTGCCGTCGGCGCTGAGCGTGTAGCTGTCGGTGTAGCCGCTGGAGATGTTGGCGGCGTGCAGCGTCTGCCCTTGCTGGCGGATCAGGTAGCGGATCGGCGGTTGGCCTTCGTAGCGATGCTCGGCCTGGCCACTGCTTTCCACGACCAGGCGGGCACCACCATCAACGGCGTTGTAGCTGCCGCAGGCCAGCGTGCTGGCGGCCATCGCCGGCATTGCGCTCATGGCCAGCAGCGCGACCAGCACGCGTGGAAGACGCCCCGTGAACGGGCGGCGAAGGGGGAACAACAGCATGACGACTCCTTGTCGTATCAATGGAAGAGGGCGCGGACCTGCGGGCGCTGCAGTTTGACCACCAGCCAGGCATGCAGCGCGGCCAGGCCGATGGCGGCAGCGCCGGCGCTGAGCAGCGAGAACCAGCGCCCGGCACGCAGCTGCACGCGCAGATCGTGTGCGCCGGGGGAGGCGAGCAGGTCGGCAGGCACCATCGCCTGCAAGGTGTCGAACATGATGTTGATCAACGGCAGCGCGGCGACGTTGGCCAGGGCCACGAGCACCAGGAAGATGATCAGCCCGCGTCGCCCCCATTCGCGGCGCTTGAAGAAGCCCCAGCACGCTGCGAGGAACAGCACCGAGCTGATCAGCATCAGCAGCGTCAGGGTGGTCGCATGGGCCTGAAACCAGCGGAGTTGGTCTGGAGCCAGCAGGCCGTCGTGCTCCAGCCAGGCGATCAGGTCCATGCGCCCGAACGCTGAGACGGCCAGCAGTTGCAGCAGGCACCAGACAACGCCAAGCACGCCCATCAGCAACGACAGTTTGGCGGTGAGATCGACGAAAGCGCTGGCGCGCGAAGGAAGTTCGGGTGGGGACACAGGGACGGCAGTGCGTTTGAACGTGCGCGCACTATCGCCGGATTCAGTCGGTTTTCCCAGCGCTGGAACGCAATGCGGCAAGCGCCGCCGGCAGCATGTGGCGTGCGCTCAATGGGGCCAGCTTCACGCCATGCGGGGGTTGCAGCGGAACCCATGCCAGTTCGGCGATCTCCGCCTGCACCTGCGCGGTGCCGGTGGCATTGACCAGGAAAGCTTCGCCCTGCACGCGATGGCCGGGTTCATTGACTGCGTTCTCTTCGAACAGGCCCAGCGGTTGAGCGCTGGTGGTGTCCATGTGCACGCCCAGTTCTTCGTGCAGCTCGCGCGCCAGTGTCTGCAGGGCGGTTTCGCCGGGCTCGCGCTTGCCGCCGGGCTGGATGAAGGTGTCCGAGCCGTGCTTGCGGACCACCAGCACCTGCTGGTGCTGATCGAGGATGACGGCGGTGACGATGCGGATGAGCCTGGCGGCGGACGACATGGCGTTGTTGCGTGGCGGTATTGGTGCGGGATGGTAGCGGAGCAGTGGTTCGGGGGTTGTGGCGGGCCGCGAAGGGCACCCCTCCCCAGCCCTCCCCTTCGCGCTGCGAAAGGGAGGGGGCTGTGGTGCGTGGCCTGATGGATCGCGGCAAGGGCCGCTTCTGCTCCCTCCCTTTGCCAAAGGCAAGGGGAGGGTTGGGGAGGGGTGCCTTCGCCGCCGTCACAACAGCACAAACAACAAGGGCGCCTTGCGGCGCCCTTGTCGTGTTGCTTACTTCAGTTCCTGCTCGAACAGCTTGAGGATGCGCTTGTACTGGTCCAGCCAGGAATCGGCGCGGGTGTAGCCGTGGCGTTCCAGCGGGTACGGTGCGATCGACCAGTTGTCCTTGTGCAGCTCGATCAGCTTCTGGGTCAGGTTGATCGAATCCTGGAAGAACACGTTGTCGTCCATCATGCCGTGGGCGATCAGCAGGTTGTCCTGCAGGCCTTCGGCGTATTCGATCGGCGAGGAGATGCGGTACGCCTCCGGGTCGATGTCCGGCGTGTTGAGGATGTTGGCGGTGTAGGCGTGGTTGTACTGGTGCCAGTCCACCACCGGGCGCAGCGCGGCGCCGGCCTTGAACGTGCCCGGCGAGCGGAACAGCGCCATGAAGGTCATGAAGCCGCCGTAGGAACCGCCGTAGATGCCGGCATGGTCGCGGTCACCCTGCTTGGTGGTGACCAGCCAGTCCAGGCCGTCCTTGTAGTCCTCCAGCTCCGGGTGGCCCATGTTGCGGTAGATGGCCGTGCGCCAGTCGCGGCCGTAGCCCTCGCTGCCGCGGTAGTCCATGTCCAGCACGATGTAGCCCTTCTGCACCAGAAGGTTGTGGAACATCTGCTCGCGGAAATAGTTGGAGTAACGCGCATGCACGTTCTGCAGATAGCCGGCGCCATGCACGAACATGGCGATCGGGTACTGCTTGCCCGGCTCCAGCGTTTCCGGGCCGTAGTACTTGGCCCAGACGTGGCCGGCACCATGCTTGGACGGCACCTGCACCATCTGCGGCTGCACCCATTCGCGGGCCTTGAACTCGGCGCTGCGGGTGTCGGTGAGCTTGCGTGCTTCACCGCCGCTGGCTGGCTGCACGGCGACCTGTGCCGGCAGATACGGCGCGGAATAACGCACCAGCAGCTGCTGGCCGTCCGGCGACAGGCTGAAATCCTCGACGCCATCGAGTGCGGTCACTTCGCGCACGGCACCGCCGTTGGCATCGACGTTGCAGACTTCGTAGTCGCCCGGCCACTTCTGGTTGCACAGGAAGTAGAAGCTGCGGCCGTCAGCACTGATTTCCGGAGCGGAGGTTTCCCACTTGCCGGAGGTCAGTGCCTTTGGCTTGCTGCTGCCGCTCTGCGTGTACAGGTGCGAATAGCCCGACTCCTCGGACAGCAGCCACAACGTGCTGCCATCGGGCATCCAGCCGAAATCGTTGAAGCCCCAGTTGATCCAGCCGCCGTCGGTGAGGCGGTGGCGGGACTCCAGCCTGGCGGTGGTGGCGCCGGTGGTGGCGATCCAGCGGTCCTTGTTGTCGTTGGCGCGCAACATGATCGCCGCCTGGCTGCCATCGGCATTCCAGCGGATGCCGCCGCCCATGAACTCGCTCATCAGCGCTACCGGGCGGTTGCCCTTGAGCGCATCCTTGCCGGCCTTGCGGCGCAGTTCGGCCAGCGGGTCGGTGCTGATGCCCGGCAGCTGGTCCAGCGACAGCGCTTCGACCTTGCCGGTGACTGCGTCGGCCAGCCAGAACGTATGCGGTTCGGGATTGTTGCGACCGACGCGGGTGCGGGTGTCCTCGGCTTCTTCGTAGCCGGACTCGGTGACGTACAGCGGCATCTTGCCGCCACGGCCTTCTTCGTAGCCCTTGGGCTTGGTCACCACGATCAGGTGGCGCGCATCGGGCGAGAGCACGCTGTCGACGATCTCCACCTCGGTGCCGAGGAAGATCGGGCCGGGCGCGCGGGTAGGATCGGCCTGGCGCCAGCGCTCGCCCTGTTCGCGCAGTTCCTCGCGCTGGGCGCGGTCGTTGCGCAGGGTGGCCAGGGTGCGCATCTGCTGGTCGCGCAGCACGTCGGCCTTGGGCGCATCGGCGGGGTTCTTGTCGGCCTTGAGCTGGGCCACCTGGCTGGTGACGCCACTACGGGCGTTCCAGTGGAACCAGTTGTTGCCCACCTGCCAGATCACGCCGCCATCGCTGGCGAAGTTGACGCCGCTGGCGCGTTCATTGCTGCGGGTGAGCTGGGTCAGCGCGCCGCTGCGCAGGTCGCGTACGAACACATCGCCATTGCGCACGAAAGCCATGCGCTGGCGGCTGCGGTCGTAGACGCGGCTGGCCGCATCCAGCGTGCCGCGCTGGTCGTCGGCGACCTGCTGGGCCACGCCGCCAGTGGCGGGCAGGCGGAAGGTGTCGCGCACGGCGCTGCCCTGGCGCTTGAGGTTGTATTCCACCTGCTGGCCGTTCCACGACCACCAGGCCGATTCCACCGGCGGCCCGATCCAGTCCGGATCGGCCATGGCCTGTTCGATGGTGATCGGCGTGGGCGCGGCATGAGCGCTGCCGAAAGCGGTCAACAACAGCAGGGACAGGGGCAGAAGCTTGGGCATTGCGGGCACCGGTGAAGAAAACCGCGCAAGCGTAGCAGTCCGGTTCCGGCGGGGGCTGGGCCACAGGTCATGGCGGCCCGGTTTCGGCGGGTGAGATGCCGGAATCGGCAAGGTTCTGCGCTGTTTGTGGCTGTGTCGTGGGAAAGGAAAGGGCACAGGGGCTTTCACGGGGGGGAGTTGGTAGCCAAGAGCACCCCTCTCCAACCCTCGCCTTCGCTGTGCGAAAGGGAGGGGGCTGGAAGCGGGCTTTGCTGCGGCCTGACAGACCTTGCGGAGCCGCTCCCTCCCTTGCGCAGCAGGGGAGAGTTGGGGAGGGGTAATGCCGTTGCTTGTTGAGCGCGCTGCGACCTTTTGACGCACTGCGACAACCCGTCACATCCGCTTTTAACAAGCGCGCAATGACAATGATCAACATTCGCAACGATGCAATGAGGCAACCGTGGACGCGTTGTTGTTGTCACGGATCCAGTTCGGGTTCGTCGTGAGTTTCCATGTGCTGTTTCCAGCCTTCACCATCGGCACGGCCAGCTGGCTGGCCTTCGTCGAATGGCGCTGGCTGCGCACGCGCAACCCGGTATGGCGCGAGCTGTTCTTCTTCTGGCAGAAGATCTTCGCCGTGTCCTTCGGCATGGGCGTGGTCAGCGGCATCGTCATGGCCTTCCAGTTCGGCACCAACTGGCCGCGGTTGAGCGAGGTGGCCGGCACCGTGATCGGCCCCTTGCTGACCTACGAAGTGCTGACCGCGTTCTTCCTGGAAGCCAGCTTCCTCGGCGTGATGCTGTTCGGCTGGGGCCGGGTGTCGCCGCGCCTGCACTTCTTCTCCACCTGCATGGTGGCGCTGGGCACGTTGGTGTCTACGTTCTGGATCCTTTCCTCCAACAGTTGGTTGCACACGCCGGCCGGTTACACGCTGGTCGATGGCATCGTGCACCCGCAGGACTGGTGGCAGGTGGTGTTCAATCCCTCCTTCCCGTACCGGCTGGCGCATATGGCGCTGGGTTCGTTCATCACCACCTGTTTTGCCATTGGCGGGGTGGGCGCGTGGTACCTGCGCCGTGGCGTGCATGTGGAAGCCGGCCGCAAGATGCTGGTGGCAGCGGTGGTGTTTGCTGCGATCACCGTGCCGGTGCAGGTGTTTGTCGGCGACATGCATGGCCTGAACACGCTCGAACACCAGCCGATGAAGATCGCCGCGATGGAAGCGCACTGGCATGAAACCCGGCCCGGCGAGGGCGTGCCGCTGGTGTTGTTCGCGGTGCCCAACGAGAAGGAAGAGCGCAACCATTTCGAAGTGGCCATTCCCAAGCTGGGCAGCGTGATCCTCACCCACAGCCTGGACGGAAGCTTCGCCCCGCTGACCTCGGTGCCGGTCAGCGAACGGCCGCCGGTGGTGCCGGTGTTCTATGCGTTCCGGATCATGGTCGGACTGGGCACGTTGATGCTGATCCTGGCGTGGATATCGGCTGTGCAGTTGTGGCGCGGGCGTCTGCTGCAGTCGAAATGGCTGCTGCGCGGCTGGAACTGGATGTTGCCCAGCGGCTTCATCGCGCTGGTGGCGGGCTGGTTCGTCACCGAAATGGGACGCCAGCCGTGGGTCGTATACGGCCTGCTGCGCACCGCCGATGCGGCCGGGCCGCAGACCGTGTGGATGACCGCGCTGTCACTGGCGGTCTACGTGGTGGGTTATGTGTTCGTGTTCGGCTGGGGCATCTGGTACCTGGTCAAGATCGTGCGCAGCGGTCCGGTGTCGCAGGAACCGCCGCACGAGGACGGCGCGCATACCCCGGCGCGGCCGCTGTCGGCTGCCGATGAACCGCTGGAGGGACGCTGACATGGACATGGCAACCTGGCTGCCGGTGGCATGGTTCGCGGTGATCGGTTTCGGCGTGCTGATGTACGTGGTGCTGGACGGCTTCGTGCTCGGCATCGGCGTGCTGGCGCCGTTCGCCGAGGATGAGGAGCAGCTCGACGTGATGATGAACACCGCCGCGCCGATCTGGGATGGCAATGAAACCTGGCTGGTACTGGGTGGTGCCGGTTTGATGGCGGCTTTCCCCAAGGCCTATGCGGCGCTGTTGTCGGCGTTGTACCTGCCGGTGCTGCTGCTGGTGATGGCGCTGGTGTTCCGCGGCGTGGCGTTCGAATTCCGCTTCAAGGCCCATCGCTCACGACGGTTGTGGAGCGTGTCCTTCGCCCTGGGCTCGCTGCTGGCCTCGTTCGCGCAGGGCGTGATCCTGGGCGCTTTGGTGGAAGGCCTGTCGATGCAGGACGGGCGTTACGTGGGCGGCGCGTTCGGTTGGTTCAGCCCGTTCTCGATGCTGACCGGCGTGGCGGTGGTGACCGGCTACGCGCTGCTGGGCAGCACCTGGCTGATCCTCAAAACCGACGGCCGCGTGCAGGCGTTGGCCCGTTCACTGACCCGGCCGTTGATGGTGGCGGTGATCGTGTTCATGGGCCTGGTCAGCACCTGGCTGCCGTTCCTGCAGTCGCGGGTGATGGAGCGCTGGTTCAGCAATGGCAACTTCTGGTGGTTGTCGCCGGTACCGCTGCTGACGCTGGTGGTGGCGGTGGCCCTGTGGCGCAGTGCCACGCACCCGCGCCGCGATCTGCCGCCGTTCCTGCTGACGCTGGCGCTGTTCGTGCTGGGCTTCATCGGCCTGGTACTGGGCATGTGGCCGTACCTGCTGCCGCCCTCGATGACCCTGTGGCAGGCCGCCGCGCCGGTCTCGTCAATGGGTTTCAGTCTGGTGGGGCTGGTACTGCTGCTGCCGGTGATCCTCGGCTACACGGCCTGGTCGTACCGGGTGTTCCGCGGCAAGGTCACGGCCGGGAGCGGTTATCACTGAGCCGGGCGGGCTTGCCAGCGGCGCGGTGTGCGCCCAAGCTGGCCGCCCGCCGGGTGCGCGCCTGCATCCTGAAGCCGTCCTCACAGGTTGTCGCAGCCGCATGCCGTTAGTTGTCAAAATGCCATCCTCCCGTCCCCGTTCCCCGCTTGCGGTGGGCAGCGCCGATCGGTTGCTGGCCGCCAGTGCGGGATGGCAGGTGGAACTGGGGACGTTCCTGGCCCAGGTGCGTGGCGTCGCCGCGCTGCTGCCGGAGGGCCGCCACGTCATCAATCTGTGCGAGGACCGCTATCGCTTCCTGGTCGCGTTCTGCGCGGTAGCGCTGCGTGGACAGGTCAACCTGCTGCCGTCTTCGCGTGCGCAGGCAGTAGTGGAAGACGTGGCGCAACGTTACGCCGGCAGCTATTGTCTGGCCGATACAGCAAGCGAACAGCTGCCGGAAGGCTGCTTCATGTTGCCCGAGGTATTGCCGCAACTGGCCGGCGATATGCCCACGCTGGATGTGGAGCAACTGGTCGCCATTGGCTTCACGTCCGGCAGCACCGGAGTGCCCGGTGCCAACCCCAAGACCTGGGGCTCGTTCGTGGCCAGCACCGGGCAGAATCTGCAGGCGCTGCAAAGCCTGTGGGGCCAAGCGCAGCCATCGATCGTGGCCACGGTGCCGTCGCAGCACATGTACGGCATGGAAATGGCGGTGCTCATGCCGCTGCTGGCGCCAGCCACGCTGCAGGCGGGCAAGCCCTTCTTCCCGCAGGACGTGGCGCTGGCCCTGGCCGAAGTACCCGCGCCGCGCGTGCTGGTGACCACGCCGGTGCACCTGAAGGTGCTGGTCGAGTCCGGGGTGGAACTGCCGCCGCTGGCCGGCATCGTCACCGCCACCGCGCCGCTGCCGCAGGCTCTGGCCGCCGCTGCCGAGAAGAACTTCGCCACCGAAGTACGGGAGATGTTCGGCTCGACGGAAACCTGCATCTTTGCCCGTCGTCGTACCGCTTGCGAGGAGGCCTGGCAACTGCTGCCGGGCGTGCGTCTCTTGCCGCAACCAGATGGCACGCGGGTACATGCGCCGCACCTGCCTGCCCCGGTGATGCTGGCCGATCTGGTCGAACTGCTGCCGGGGGATCGCTTCCTGCTGCGCGGTCGTCGTACCGATCTGCTGGAGATCGCCGGCAAGCGTGCGTCGCTGGGCGACCTGACCCGCAAGCTGCAATCCGTGGCCGGTGTGAGCGATGCGGTGGTGGTGCAGCTGGCACCGGAGCCGGGGCATGCGGTGGGTCGCATCGCCGCGCTGGTGGTGGCCGCCGAGCGTGAGGAAGCCAACATCCTGCATGACCTGCGTCAGCTGATGGACCCGGTGTTCCTGCCGCGTCCGCTGCGCAAGGTGGAAGCATTGCCGCGCAACGAAACCGGCAAGCTGCCGCGTGACGCGGTACTGGCCCTGCTGGGCCATTGAACAGGCCGCGCGTGGTGCGCGGCCTTCACTTCAGGCGGCGTGAACGCCGTCGATCTCCACGCGCAGGTCGCGCCGGCATACAACGGCATTGAGCACGATGTAAGGCACCCCGTCGGGCAAGCGTTCGCTCAGTGCCTGGCGCACGCTGGCGATTTCGGCAGCGTCGCTGACGTAGACCTTCAGCCGGCTGCCCGCACCAAAATGCTCCGGCAGCGACGGCCGGTGCCGCCGTGCGGCGCCGATCAATGCTTCGAAATTGTTGAAGGTTTCCTGCAGCTGCCGTTCGGTGCTGTCGCCGTGCAGGGTGGCGTGGCCAACCACGCTGGCGGTGCCTGACAGCAGCAACGGCAGGTCGCTGCCGGTCGCGGCCAGCATGGCGCGGGCGAAGCTGGGTGATTGCGGGCCGTACTGGCGCGGGTAGTGGTAGGCGCTGACCTGGCGCGGGTTCTCCAGCGGCGTGCCGGGATTGCGCGCCGCCAGCCAGTACACCTGCAGTACGCGCACCCCGTCGACGCGGCCGACCGCGGTGGCCGCAGGCAGGGTGCGGGTATCGATGGCGCCGATGCCATGCGCGCGGCCCACGCAGAACTGCCGGTAACGCTCCTGGTCGCCCTCGCCCTCGATGATGGCATCCATGTAATTCCAGATGCGCAGCAGGTGCGGGTAGTCGTGTGCCGGCAGCGCTGCCAGCAGCCGTGCATAGGCATGTTCGGCGGCGCCGCTGATACCGCCGTGTGCGGCTTCTTCGACCTGCATGACGCCAAACATCAGCGCGCCGTCGCTGGCCCAGGCCAGGCCATCGGCATCGCGGCCACAATTGACCGGATACCGGCTGCGCCAGACTTCCAGCTGCGCGGGTGCATCGGCCTGCAGGCCAACCTGCAGATAGCGCGGGTCGTCACTGGGCGGGGCGCCGTCACCGGCCTGGAAACCAAAGATCGCCAGCACCTGTTCATCGGCCAGCAGTTCAGGCAGACGCGCTGGATCAGCGTAGTCCACGCTCAATGCGGCGACCTGGGCGGGGGTGGTGCGTGCGTTCATCGAGCAACGCTCCGCAACGGCGACGGGCAGGGCCGGAAACGTGTCGAGGAGAGCTGGCAGGGGCGGGAAATGGGCGTCATTGCTCGATGAATCAGGCTTGCAGAGGCCGCAATGATACCGTGCGCGCCCGCGCTGCCATGGTTGCGCTGTGGGCGGGGATGCCGGATCGTTGCGGCTTTCTTTGCCCGTGGAAGTGGAAATGTCGCAACAAACCGACGCCGAGCGTGAACTGGCGGGGCTGCTGGTCGAAAGCCTGAACCTGGAAGATGTGGACCCGGCGCAGATCGACCCGGAAGCGGCCCTGTTCAACGACGGACTGGGGCTGGACTCGATCGACGCACTGGAACTGGCGCTGGCCATCAGCAAACGCTACGGCTTCCAGCTGCGCTCGGACAACGACGACAACCGCCGCATCTTTGCCTCGCTGCGTGCGCTGTCGGCACACGTGCAGGCCAACAAGACCGCCTGAGCACGATGAACATGGCCAGTCATGAGCCCGGCCATGGGCCGCTGGCGCTGGCACTGCGTGTAATCCTGCTGCTGGCATATCCGGTGCTCTCGCACGTGGCCAGCCTGCGCAACGAAGGCATGTGGGCCGCCGCAGCGCTGTTCGGGCTGGTACTGCTGTGCCTGCTGGAACCGCTGGCACGGCGCCGGCCGCTGGCCTGGGCTGGTCTGCTGGCTTCGGGCCTGCTGCTGTACTGGGTAGGTGCTTCGGCGTGGGCGTGGATGCTGCTGTTGGCCCCGCCGGTGGTGTTTCCGCTGTTGGTGGCCTGGGGGTTCGCCCGCTCGCTGCTACCGGGCCAGGTGCCGCTGATCGGTCGCATCGTGCAGGCCTTGTATCTGCGTGCCGGCATGCCGGTAACCGAGGCTCTGGAGCGCTATACGCGGCGGCTCACCGCTGCCTGGGCGATGGTGCTGAGCCTGCTGGCGGCGATCAACCTGGTGCTGGCGATGAGCGCGGTGCCCAATGGTCTGCTGGCGGCGTTCGGCATCCAGCCGTGGTGGCCGGTGACCCACGAGCAATGGTCCTGGTGCGCCAACATTGCCGACTGGGGGCTGATTGGTGGTTTCTTCGCGCTGGAATACGCGGTGCGGGCGAAGCTGTTTCCCAAGCGTCCTTACCGCAATGCGGTGGACTTCGTGCGGCAGATGGGCCAGCTGGGCCCGGCATTCTGGCGCGACCTGCTGCGCTGAGCGGCGGCCCTGCCGCTATCCTGTGCGGCCCTGCTCGCCGACTGGATGCCATGCAGTTCGTCATCGCCCCCGATCATCCCTGCCTGCCCGGGCATTTTCCGGGGCGGCCGCTGGTGCCGGGCGTGGTGCTGCTGGAGCAGGTGCTGCGCGCGGTCCACGCCGAAACCGGCATCGCAGTGGGTGCGTTGCGCCTGCCGCAGGTCAAGTTCATGGCCCCGCTGCTGCCGGGCCAGGTCGCGCGGGTGGAACTGGAAGGGCAGGCGCCACGCTGGAAATTCCGCGTGTTGCGCGAGGCCGACCTGCTGGTGCGTGGTGAGCTGGTGGTGGTCGCCGACGAGGCGCAGCCGTGAACGAAGTCGATTGGAAGCATCGTCCCGAAGGTGGCGGTCGCGGCCCCATTCGCCTGATCGGGCTGATTGCACGGCGTGGCGGACGCAGCGTGGCCCGCGCCTGCCTGTATCCGATCACCGCATATTTCTTCTTCATGCGTGGCAGCGAACGTCGTGCATCGCGCGACTACCTGCAACGCGTGCTCGGCCGGCCAGTGCGCAGCTGGGATATCGCGCGTCACATCCACACCTTTGCCGCCACCATCCTGGATCGGGTGTTCCTGCTGGCCGGGCGGCAGCACCTGTTCGACATCCGCACCGAAGGCACCGAGCAGCTGCTGGAGACGATCGACCAGGGGCGCGGCGTATTGCTGTTCGGCTCGCACCTGGGCAGTTTCGACGCGTTGCGCGCGTTGTCGCGGCAACGTCCGGACCTGAAGCTGCGGGTGTTGCTGGACCGCTCGCACAACGAGGCGATCACCGAGCTGCTGGCCGAGCTGGATCCGGCCCTGGCTGCCGGCATCATCGACGCCGGACAGGATGGGCCGAGCATCGCTCTGGCGATCCAGCAGGCGTTGCAGGAAGGCGCGATGGTGTCGCTGCTGGTGGACCGCGTGCGTCCGGGCGATGCGGCGGTCAGGGTGCCGTTGCTGGGCGGCGAAGCACCGTTTCCTGTGGCACCGTGGTTGCTGGCCAGCGTGTTGAAGGCGCCGGTGATGCTCGTCTTCGGCCTGTACCGCGGCGGCAATCGCTACGATCTGCACTTTGAGTCTTTCGCCCAGGCCGTGGACATCCCGCGTGCAAACCGCAGCGAAGCCCTGGCGACGCTTATCCAGCGTTACGTCTGCAGGTTGGAGCATCACCTGCACGGCGCTCCCTACAACTGGTTCAACTTCTATGACTTCTGGCAATCCGAAATTCCGTCGTCTCCGCCTGCTGAGCGTGCTGCTGGCGAGCGTGGCGACACCGGCGCTGGCCAGCGGCGTTGATGCCGGCTGGATCCTGCGCCAGCTGGCGCAGCCGGCACCGAGCCAGACCGGCTTCGTGGAACTGCGTGGCTCGGCCCTGCTGAAGGAACCGTTGCGCGTGGAGGGACAGTACCGCCGTCCGGATGCCGCAACGCTGGTACGCGAAGTGCGCGTGCCCTACGCCGAGACCACCACGATCTCCAATGGCCAGGTCACCATTGCACGCAGTGGCAAGCCACCGCGCGTGTTCTCGCTGCAACGTGCGCCGGAGTTGACGGACCTGCAGGCCAGCTTCGGTGCCATGTTGGCCGGCGATCTGGCCGCACTGGAGCAGAGCTACCGGCTGCAGCCATCGGGCACCACGCAGCAGTGGCAACTGCAACTCACGCCAAAGGCCGAAGCGCTGGCACGACGCGTGCGCGCCGTGACCCTGCGCGGCCAGGGCAAGGAGCTGCGCTGCATCGAAACCCAGCCGGTACGCGGTGACCTGCAACGTACCCTGCTGGGCAGCGCCGCTGCGGCAGCTGGCAACGTGCGCCAGGCCGATGCGCTGGCCGCGCTGTGCACGGCCGGCGGTGCGCGTTGAAACTGTCCGCGTCGCAACGCATCGGTCTGGCCATCGGTTGGTTGTTGCTGCTGGGCCTGCTGACCTTCTGGATCAGCTCACGGGTCCAGATCAGCGGTGACCTGCGCAAGTTCATGCCCGATGCGCGCACCCCGGCGCAGAAGCTGTTGCTGGATGAGTTGGGCGAAGGTCCCGGTGCGCGACTGTTGCTGGTGGCACTGTCAGGCGCCGCGCCGGAGCAGCTGGCTGCGCAATCGCGCGAGCTGCGCAGCACGCTGGCCGCCGATGCGCAGTTCGAGCTGGTGGCCAATGGTGAACAGGCGGGGTTGGATGCCTTTCCCGAGCGGCTGCTGCCCTACCGTTATCTGATCGAAGCGCTGCCGGCCGATGCGTTTTCCAGCGCCACGCTGCGCGATGAACTGCAGGCGCGGCTGCAGGACCTCGGCTCGCCGGCCGGTGGCCTGATCGAACCGCTGCTGTCCTCGGACCCGACGTTGCAGGTGCTGCGCGTGGCCGAATCGCTGCAGCCGGCTACCGCACCGCAGCGCATCGACGAAGTGTGGTTCGACCGCAGCGGCACGCAGGCCCTGTTGCTGTTGCAGACGCATGCGGCCGGCTTCGACCCCGGGGCGCAGCAGGCGGCGGTGGATGCGATCAATGCCGCTTTCGCCAAGGCTGCCGGTGGCAGTGGCAGCCGCATCGAACTGAGCGGCCCGGGAGCGTTCTCGGTAAAGATCGGCAACCGCACCGCCAAGGAAGCCAGCACCATCGGCACGCTCGATACGATCGGCATGATCCTGCTGTTGTGGCTGGCCTACCGCAGCTGGAAGATGCCGATTCTTGGCTTCCTGCCGCTGGCCAGTGCCGGCCTGGCCGGTCTTGCCGCAGTCGCGCTGGGCTTTGATGGCGTGCACGGCATCACCATCGCGTTTGGCTTCACCCTGATCGGCGTGGTGCAGGACTACCCCATCCATTTCTTCAGCCATGAGCGGCCGGGGCGTTCGTCCTGGGACAACGTGCGCGCGCTGTGGCCCACCTTGGGCACCGGCGTGATCGCCACCTGCATTGCCTATCTGACCTTCCTGTTCTCCGGCGTGGAAGGGCTCAAGCAGCTGTCGGTGTTCACCATCACCGCCTTGGCGACGGCGGCGCTGGCCACGCGTTTCGTGCTGCCGGCGCTGGTCGATCCCGCCACGCGCGACTTCGCCGATTCGGCCCGGCTGGCGCGCTTGTGGGCGCTCACCCGTCGCCTGCCGCGTCCGCGCTGGTCGTTGCTGGTGTTGGCGATGCTGGCGTCTGGTGTGCTGTTGTGGGCTCCCGGCGCGTTCTGGCAGAACGACCTGGGGCGGCTGACGCCGGTCGATCCACAGGACCTGGCGCGCGATGCGCAGCTGCGCAGCGAACTGGGCGCACCGGATGTGCGCTACGTGATCATCCTGCGCGGTGCCGACACCCAGGCCGCGCTGGCTGCCAGCGAACGGCTGCGCCCGGCGCTGGATGCGCTGGTGGTCAATGGCGCCTTGGAACGCTACGACATGGCCGCACGCTACCTGCCCAGCGTGGCGACGCAGCAGCAACGGCAACAGCAGCTGCCCGATGACGCCAGCCTGCGTGCGGCGCTGGCCGAAGCGGTGGCCGATACGCCATTCCGCAGCGATGCGTTCGAGCCTTTTGCCGCTGACATCGCGCGCGCGCGCTCGGCACCGGCGTTGCTGCCGCAGGATATGGAAGGCACGCCCTTGGCCACGGCAATCGGCGGTCTGCTGCTGCAGAACAAGGATCACAGCACCGCGCTGGTGTCGCTGAGCGGTCTGCATGACATCGATGCGCTGGCTGCTGCCGCGCGCAGCCAGGGCGGTGAACTGCTGGACCTGAAGAATGCCTCCGAATCACTGGTGGCCGACTACCGTGGCCGCGTTCTGGCAGCGCTGGCGGTGGCGGTAGTGCTGTTGTCGGCCACGGTGTGGGCGGTGCTGCGCTCACCGCGCCGGGTGCTGCGCGTGCTGCTGCCAATGGCGTTGACCACGCTGCTGGTGCTGGCGGTACTGCGTGGCATGGGAGTGGAGTTGAATCTGTTCCATCTGATCGGGTTGATCCTCGCCGCAGGCCTGGGCCTGGACTACGGCCTGTTCTTCGAGCACGCCGGCGACAGCCACGCCGACCAGCTGCGCACGCTGCATGGCCTGCTGGTATGCAGCCTGATGACGCTGCTGGTATTCAGCCTGCTGGGCCTGTCGTCGATACCGGTACTGCGCGCCATCGGCAGCACCGTGGCGCTGGGCGTGGTGTGCAATTTCGTGCTGGCGCTGCTGGTATCGCGGCATCCGTTGCAGGAGATGGTCGATGATCGGGCGTGAGCAGATCCTGGCGCTGGTGCCGCATCAGGCTGGCATGTGCCTGTGGGACGAGGTACTGGACTGGTCGGCAGAGCAGATCCAGCTGCGTGCGTTCAATCACCTTGACCCCGGGCATCCGCTGCGCAGCGATGGGCAGCTGCACGCAATCCATCTGTGCGAATACGGTGCGCAGGCGATGGCGGTGCACGGCGGCCTGCGCGCGCGTGAGCGCGGTGGTGCGGCGACGCCCGGCGTGCTGGTCGCGTTGCGCGAGGTGCAGCTGTACGTGTCCCGCATCGACGATCTGGACGGTCCGCTGCTGGCACAGGCGCAGGTGCTGATCGAATCCGATACCAGCCAGCAATATGCGTTCTCCGTGCACCATGGCGACCAGTTGCTGGCCGAAGGCCGTGCGGCGGTGATGCTGCAGCTGCCTTGAACTTCTTTTTCTGACGACAGGATTTCAATCGATCATGACCAGCCAACGACGTGCTCTGGTAACCGGCGGCAGTGGCGACATCGGTGGCGCGATCTGCCGCAAGCTCGCCGCCGATGGCGTCCATGTCATCGTCCACGCCAACGCCAACCTGGCGCGTGCGCAGGCGGTGGTTGAGAAGATCCTGGCCGAAGGCGGCAGCGCGCAGGCGGTGGCGTTCGACGTGGTCGATGGCGAAGCCGCATCCGTCGCCTTGGACGCATTGCTGGCTGATGGCCCGATCCAGATCGTGGTCAACAATGCCGGAATCCACGACGACGCCCCGATGGCCGGCATGGATGCGCAGCGCTGGAAGCGGGTGATCGATGTCAGCCTGCACGGCTTCTTCCACGTCACCCAGCCGCTGCTGTTGCCGATGGCGCGCACGCGTTGGGGGCGCATCGTCAGCGTGTCCTCGGTGGCAGCGGTGCTGGGCAATCGCGGGCAGAGCAACTACGCCGCCGCCAAAGCCGGGCTGCATGGTGCCAGCAGGTCGCTGGCGCGAGAGATGGCCAGCCGTGGCATCAGCGTCAACGTGGTCGCGCCGGGCGTGATCGAGGGACAGATGGCCGCCGAGGCGTTCCCGCCGGAAATGATCAAGCAGGCAGTGCCGGCGGCGCGTGCCGGCAAGCCGGAAGAAGTGGCCGCGCTGGTTGCGTTCCTGTGCAGTGATGCGGCCGGTTACATCAACGGCCAGGTGATCGGCATCAACGGCGGCATGGGCTGAAGCCTGCCGCCGGGGACTCAGGCCTTGCCGTCGGCGTCGTCGATGACCGGCGGGTTGGCGCGGATGGTGCGGTACACGCGCCAGATGTGGCCATGCCGCAACGCGAACAGCACGATGTGGCTGGTGATGCGGTAGAGGTCCTGCAACGGCCGGAAGTGGCTGGGGCGGAACTGTTCACCGCTGTTGGCGCAGCGATACCGGGAATCGATCGGCACTGATACGCAGCGCGTACCCAACTGGCGCGCCGCGGAGATAACCAGCTGCGCTTCGAACACGAAACCTTCGGCGGGAATGTCACGCAGGGCGATCACCTTGGCCGGATAGAAGCGCTGCCCGCTCTGGCTGTCGACCACCTGGTAGTGCGTGCCCCAGGCGATGCCCCAGTCACCGAACTCGTTGGCCAGGCGCCGATACAGCGGTTGTGAGGCGCGCTTGCGCAGGCGGGCGCCAATGATGATGCAACCCGGATGACGGTTGGCGCTGGCCAGCAGGCGCGGCAGGTCGCCGGCGGCATGCTGGCCGTCGCCGTCCATGGTCAGCACGCCGTGCAGGCCGCGGCGCAGTGCTTCGGCAAAGCCGGTGCGCATTGCATCGCCCTTGCCACGCCGTTGCTGGTGGCGCAATACGATGACCGGAAGGTCGGCGATGCATTGTGCAGTGCCGTCATCGGAACCGTCATCAACCACGATCACATGCGGGAAAAGCGCCAATGCCCCCTGTACGACTTCGCGGATGCGTAGTGCCTCGTTGAGTGCGGGAATCAACACCGCAACATCGTTGGGAGACAGTTGCGCTGGCTCATTCATGGGTGAGGCTGATCCTTAGCCGTTGGTGATCGCTTGCAGGCAGCAGTACCTGCTCACCTTCCATGGCCAATGCTTCCAGCAGGGGCAACACGGAATGCATGGCATTGCCATGCAGCAGTTGTGAAAGTGGACCGTGCGTGATTTCGGCGGCCTCGGCCGCGGCGGCCTGCAGCGTCAGCGTCAGCGTGGGCAGGCCCGGATGGGGGCTGCGCGAGAGCACCAGTGCCACGCCAAGCAGCCCTTCGCTGGGGGATTGTTCGACCAGCGGTGCCGTCGCGGTGCCGTCGTAGGCAACCAGCAATACCGCATCTTCGCCTGCCTGCAGCTGCACCATCGCTTCCAGCAGGCCCTGCGCAAAGCTGTACGCGCCGGCGCTGATTGCGGTGGCCGGTACATGCGTGCCAGCACCGATGGTCCAGTAACCGGCGGCCGCATTGTGCACCGAGTTGTGGAAGCGGGTTGGCGAGATGGCACGCGGGTCTTCGGCCAGCGTCGCGCACATGTAGTCGGTGATCGACAGTTCGCCATGGGTGGAGGTGAACACCGAGGACAGGACGGTCGGTGAACGATCGGCGGCCTGGCAGGCGGCCAACGCCGCTTCCAGCGCCACCGCAACAGTGCCCGGCGCGCGTCGGCGTTCGTTGGCGGCCAGCAGTTGTGGCGAGGGCCGGGCAGGCGTGTCGTCCGGGCGGATGCCGTTGCGCATCCACGCGCAGGCGCTGTCCCAGTCGGGCAGGCCGGTGCCCCAGAAGCCGATACCTTCCACGGTTGCCTGCAGCGTCTGCATCATCGTGCCCTGCCAAAAACCAGCGAGCAGTTGTTGCCGCCGAAGCCGAAGGAATTGTTCATCGCATAGCGGATGTCGGCCTGCGCGTTGTCGAAACGGATCTGCGGTCCGCAGGCCGGGTCAGGGATCTCGCTGTTGAGCGTGCCCGGCAGCAGACCTTCGTCCAGTGCCAGCAGTGCGAATACCGATTCGACGATGCCGGCCGCGCCCAGCGTGTGGCCGGTCCAGCCCTTGGTCGAACTGGCATGCAGGCTGGCCGGGAACATTGCGGCCACTGCGGCAGCCTCGATGCTGTCGTTGGCTGGTGTCGAGGTGCCGTGCAGGTTCAGGTAGCCAACATCGGCTGCGCTGATGCCGGCTCGCTGCAGGGCGGCCTGCATCGCCAGTCGGGCGCCCAGGCCTTGTGGATGGGGTGCCGACATGTGGTGGGCATCGCTGGATTCGCCATAGCCGCGCAGCTGCAGATCAGCGCCGGGGCCGGCGCCGGTGCGTTCAAGCACGGCAAAGCCGCCAGCTTCGCCCAGCGACAGGCCAACGCGGCGCGCGTCAAACGGTTGGCAGGGCGTGGCGGCGACAAGCTGCAACGAGTTGAAGCCAAACAGCACGCTGCCACACAGAGTGTCCACGCCACCGACCAGCGCAGCATCGGCCAGCCCAGCCTGGATCAGCCGCGCGGCCTGGGCGAACACCTTGGCGCTGGATGAGCAGGCCGTGGCCACCGTGACACAGGGCCCGCGCAGGCCGGTCGCGGCCTGCACGAAATCGCCGAGCGAATGCGGGGTATGGATACGCGGGCGCTGCAGATCCGCAGGAAAGTGGCGTATGCCCTCTGCGTCGGTGGTCAGCCGGGTGTAAGCGGCTTCGGTAGCGCCGATGCTGGAGGTCGAGGTGCCCATCACCACCGCCACGCGCTCGGCGCCGTGGCGGCCGACGACCTCGGCCAGTGTCTGCACGATGCAGTCCTGCTGCAGTGCCAGCCAGGCCAGGGCGTTGTTGCGGCAGTCCAGTTCGGCCAGGTGTGCGGGCAGGGTGATTGCTTCCACGCCGTCGACGCGGCCGATCCAGCAATCCAGTGGGTCGGTGCCGAAATCATTGCGACGCAGCCCGCTGCGGCGCCCGCGCAGCCCGTCGCGCTGCGCATCCAGGCCCGCCCCCAGCGCAGTGGTGGCGGTGTAGGCCAGAACGTCCAGCGGGGCAATGGGCTGAGCTGAAGCAGTGGGCACGCGGGCTTCCAAGGGAACAACGGGGCGCGAGTATATAGACGCAGGCTGAGGCGCGGCTGCCTGGGGGGGCTGGTGCGGGCAGTTGGGCGTACATGATGCTGATGAAAATGAATGCAGTCCCTGAGCTAAATGCCCGGCGTTTCTAGGATTACGCCTTTCACCAGCGCCAACTTTCCGACACAATCCCAGCATTCCCGAGCAGGGCCAAGCCCGCTGGCATGCAAGCCTACGTCTATAAAAGCCAACGCAAGCAGGACACCTTCATCTACCTCGCGCAGCGCGATGTTTTCGATGTGATCCCCGCCACGCTGAGTGCCACGCTGGCACCGTTCACCTTTGTGCTGGAAGTGGCGCTGACCCCGGAACGTCGCCTGGCCCAGGTCGATGCCGCGCTGGTGCGCGCCAACCTGGCCGAACACGGCTTCCACCTGCAACTTCCGCCGCAACCGCTGGCGCCGGTGAAGATCGCGCGCATCGACGGTCGCGATGACTGAGGCCCTGCGTACCCGGGCTATCGCCACCGCGCTGGTTGCCGGGCTGTTGCTGACGCTGGCCACCGCTTTCGGTGGCGTGGCGGCAGCCGTGTGTGGGGTGCTGGCGCAGCCGGCCTTCGCGCTGGCGGTGTCGTGGCTGCGGCGTACCCGCACGCTGACCCCGTCGCTGACCTTGTTCAGACGCGAGTTGCCCGGGCTGCTTGGCCTGTGGGCCGGCGCCACCGGCGCGGTTGCCTTGCTGGTGTCCTGGCCGTTGGCTGCGCTGCATGACAGTGGCAGCCTTGCGGCGGTGCTGGCCCTGAGCGTGGCCATCAGCGTGGCGGTGCTGGCGCTGTGGCGCACCTGGCCGCTGTGGCATGCGCTGGAACGTGAGGACAGTTCGCTGTCGGCCCAATGGCAGGCGCTGACCGGTCGGGGCCTGGATTCCTGGCACGGCCTGGGCGCGGCGGCCATCGTGCTGCTGCTGTGTGCCACGGTGGTGGCACCTGCCTGGCCGGGTCTGCTTGCCGATGGCCTGCGCTGGCCGCTGGCCATCGCCAGCGCGGTGCTGGCGCCGCTGTTGCATCGCGTGTTGCAGGCCATCCCCGGCGCGGGATTGGCGACAACGGGCGAGGCGGTTGCCGAGGTGGCCCGCTTCGATCCATTCGCCGAAGCACAGGCCGCACCCGCGCCGCTGGAGCCGCTGGCCCAGCACGAATGGGTGCCGCATCTGTACGAGGCCGCGCGTAGTGGCCGGGTTGACCGCGCGCTGCAGCTGCTTGAGGCCGGTGCCGATGCCGCTGCGTTGCCGCCGGCCGACACCCGCGACCAGCGCAGTCTGGTGGTGCTGGCGGCGGTGCTGCCGGACCTGCGCCTGCTGCGCGCGCTGATCAGCCGTGGCGTGGACGTGAACCAGCCGCATCGAGGTATGACCCCGCTGCTGGCGGCCACCCGCGACAGCTGGCACGGCCGCCCCGAGGCGGTGATGACGCTGCTGGCCAACGGCGGTGACCCGCGCGCCACCGACACCGAAGGCAACACCCCGCTGCATCACGCCGCACGCAGCTCCGATCCCGGTGTTGCGGCGCTGCTGCGCGATGCCGGTGCCGAGATCGACACCCTCAACCACGACGGCCACAGCCCGCTGGCGGTGGCCTGCCAGGCCGGCAACTGGCGCCTGGCCAAGTTCCTGCTCGAGCGCGGCGCCAAGGTTGAACCGACCGACGGCGTGCCGGTGCTGGTGCCGGCCGCGGCCAGCGAGGACGACGATCCGGCCGGCGTGCAGCTGCTGCTCAAGTACAAGGCACGGCTGGACGCCCGTGATCGCCAGCGCCGCAGCGCGCTGCACGAGGCCGCACTGGCCGGCCATGCCGACATCGTCCAGACCCTGCTCAATGCCGGTGCCAACATCGAGCCGCGTGATGCGGCCGGGCGCACGCCGTGGCTGGATGCGGCTTCGCAAGGCCACGTCACCGTGCTCGAGCACCTGCTCGCGCACCAGCCTGAAGTCAACGCGATTGATGGCGAAGGCCACAACGCGGTGCTGCTGGCCTGCCGCGCCGAACATGTGTCGGCGGCGCTGATCCGGCGCCTGCTCGAACTGGGCATTCCTGCCGACCTGGCCGGCAGCGATGGCCGTCGCGCCATCGACCATGCCGCCGCAGCAGGGCGCTGGAGCATCGTTTCGCTGTTGGATCCGGCCTATCCGCTGCCGGCGGCGGTGAGTGATGCCGCTGCTGCGTCGGTCGATGCCGCAGATGGCGCCGACGCCACGCCGGTCCTCAATGACCGCGCACCGCTGGCGTTGCTGCGTGAGGCCTTGGTGTTCGGCAATGTCGATGGCATGGCGCCGTTGGCCAAGCTGTGCTCGGCGATCGAGTTGGGTGGCCTGCTGCATGACCCCGAGCTGGCCCTGCAACCGCGGGTGGTGGACTGGCTGCTGGCCCACGGTGCCGCGCCGGAAGTGCTCGATGCCTGCGGCGACACGCCGATGTTCGCGTTGCTTTCGCGTGGCGTGGATGCCATTCCCACCTTGCAGGTACTGCTCAAGCATGGCGTTTCGCCGGCCGGGCGCGGCGGCTTGACCCGCCTGCTGGCAGCCTGTGCGCAACATGACAACGGCTCGCGCAGCACCGAGCAGTTCGCGCTGGAGCTGCTGGAACGTGGTGCCGATCCGTTCGCGCCGTCACCGGCCGGCGACCCGGCGCTGTCGCTGGCCGTTCGTCTGGGTTGGCTGAAATTGCAGCAGGGCCTGCTGCTCAATGGCGTGGACCGCGAGGCCCGCGACAGCCACGGCATGACCGCGCTGCACCTGGCCACCGCGTTGGCCCGCGAGGCCGCGCTGAAATTGCTGCTGCAGCAGGGGGCCTCGCCTGATGCGCGTGCCGCCGACGGTCAGACGCCGCTGGGCGTGGCACTGTCCAGCGGCCGTCGCGATCTGGCTGATTGGCTTGATTGGCGTGGCTGGTCGTTGCCGTTGCGCGTGTTGCGCGATGCTGACGTGCCGGCTGCGGCAATGGCCGGTGACGCCGATGCGGTGCGTCGCCTGATCAACCTTGGCCTGCCGGTGGACGCAGTCGATGCACAGGGCTGCACGGGCCTGCTGCGCGCGGCCGGTGGCGGCCATGCGGCGGTGGTCGACCTGCTGTTGTCGCGCGGTGCCGAGCCGCAGCACGCGGCTGCCAGCGGTGCCACGCCGCTGTCGGCGGCGGTGAGCATGCGTCAGACCGATATCGTCGCCGCGCTGCTCAATGCCGGCGCCCAGCTTGAACATCGCCTGCCCGGTGGTGTCACCGTGCTGATGCTGGCTGCTGCCCTTGGCCTGCCGGATATCGCCGCGCGCCTGCTCACGGCCGGTGCCGACGTGCACGCCGGTGACGACCAGCAACTGGCGCCGCTGCACTGCGCCGCGTTGTACGGTTTCACCGCGCGCGATCGCAGCCGCCTGCTGGCCCTGCTGGACACGCTGCTGCTGGCCGGCGCCGAACCGGACCAGGCCTCGGCCGGCACCGTCACGCCGTTGCTGCTGCTGCTGGGCGCGCGCGCCGAGCCGGGCACTGCCTGCGATGAGCAGGTGGTGCTGGCGGCGGTGGAGCGCCTGCTGGACGAGGATGTGGCGCTGGACGTGCGCGACCCGCGCGGTTTCGGGCCGTTGCACCTGGCCGCATTGCATGGCCTGCCGTTGCTGGTGCAGCGCCTGCTGCGTGCCGGCGCCGACCCGGAGATGCGCGATGCGATCAACCGCAGCCCGCGCGACATCGCGATCATGCGCGGTTTCATCGACGTGGCCGGCGAGTTCGAACCGGCGGTGCCGGGCGTATCGTCGATGGCGCGGTTCCTGCGCGACCGGGGCTGATTGCAGAGATCGGGGAAGGGGACTCGCGGCTGCGCCTGCTGAAGCTCCTTTCCCCGGCTCGACCGTCCCTGCGGCGCAGCCTTCGCGCGTTGATCGGCGCGCAGGTTCGTGGCGTGCAAACGGTGCTCTCCAACCCCTTGCCTTCGGCAAAACGAGGCAATGGTTCCGCGTGATCGGCCAGTTTGCGGCGAACGCCGCTTCCAGCCTTTCGCGTAGCGAAGGCGAGGGCCGGTGTGCCGCCGCACTGGTTATTGCGTTTACGAATCCCGAATCGCGCTTCCCGAATCTGCGCCCTTGAGCGGATCCCGATTGCCGGCTGCCGAATCAGGGCCCTCGCCCACATCGGCCTCGAACAGATCCATCAGATCGGCACGTGCATCGCGCGA
Organism: Stenotrophomonas sp. SY1; assembly: GCF_021202945.1. Classification (GTDB taxonomy): domain Bacteria; phylum Pseudomonadota; class Gammaproteobacteria; order Xanthomonadales; family Xanthomonadaceae; genus Stenotrophomonas. The sequence continues at coordinate 341,885 of NZ_JAJOYR010000001.1, forward strand.
GGTCTGCATCACCGCGGCTTCATCGTCGTAGACCAGGTGCTGGGCCTTGAGCAGCTGCTCATCGTGTGCGCGGAAGCGCTGCACGTGGTCGCGCGCGATCTCCTCGGGAATGCCCAGCGCAGTGAGTACGCGCTCGCTGGCTTCCAGACTGGAGCCGAACACTTCGCGGAACGGCTCGGCCGACATGTCCATCAACTTCCAGGCGTGCTGGCGGTTGCGCGCACGTGCCAGCACCTTGGCGTTCGGATACATGCGCCGCACCAGGCGCACAGCGCGCAGGTTGGTTTCCGGGTCGTCCATGGTCATCACGAACACGCGGATGTGTTCGGCGCCGGCCGAGCGCAGCAGCTCCGGCCGGGTGGGGTCGCCGTAGTAGAGCTGGTTGCCGAAACGGCGCAGGTCTTCGACCGTATCCGGGTCCGCTTCCAGCGCCACGAAGGGAATGCGCTGCGCGGTCAGCAGGCGCGCGACGATCTGGCCGAAGCGGCCCATGCCGGCGATCAGCACCTGCGGCCGCTGCGCGCCGGCATTCTTCAGGCCTTCATCGGGCGCGTGTTGTGGGCGCGTGGGTTGCGCCTTGCGCAGCAGCAGGCTGCGTTGCAAGGCAATCACCAGCACCGGGGTGATCGCCATCGACAGGCTCACCACCGCCACCAGCCGGTCATGGTTGATGCGGCCCAGCAGATTGACCCGCTGCGCTTCGTTGAACACCACGAAGGCGAATTCGCCACCCAGCCACAACAGGCTGCCCAGCATCAGCGCGCTGCGCAGCGGCAGCCGCGCCGCCAGGCCGACGATCACCAGGATGGAGAATTTCACCAGCAACAGCACCGCCACGCCGGTGGCGATCAGTGTTGGTTCGGCGGCCACCCGGTCCAGGTCGATGCCCATGCCCACGGCGATGAAGAACAGACCCAGCAGCAGCCCCTTGAATGGTTCGATCTGCGATTCGATCTCGTGGCGGAACTCCGAGTCGGCCAGCAGCACGCCGGCCAGGAACGCGCCCAGGCTGGGGCTGAGCCCGGCACCCTGCATCAACCACGCCGTGCCCAGCACCACCAGCAGGGCGGTGGCGGTGAACACTTCGGGCATGCGCGTGCGCGCGACAATGCCGAACAGCCGGCGCAGCACCGGCCGGCCCAGGCCGATCACCAGCGCCAGCGCGCCGATGGCGATGGCTGCGTCCTGCCAGGTGAGGGTTTCATTGCGCGCGCCGCCCAGCAGCGGAATCGCGGCCAGCAGCGGAATGGCGATCAGATCCTGGAACAGCAGGATGGCAAAGCCCAGCCGCCCGTAATCGCTGTTGAGCGCCTTGTGCTCGGACATCAGCTGCAGGCCCACCGCAGTGGAGGACAAGGCCAGCGCGGTACCGACGATCAGCGCGCTCTTCCAATGGAAGTTGTACATCAACAGCAGCCCGCCGAGCACGCTGGCGGTGATCAGTACCTGCACCGTGCCGCCACCGAACACCGGTCGTCGCATCACCATCAACCGCGATGGCGACAGTTCCAGCCCGATCAGGAACAGCAGCATCACCACACCGACCTCGGCGGCATTGAGGATGCGGTCGGCATCCTGCACGAAGCCCAGCACATGCGGCCCCAGTACCACGCCGGCAGCCAGGTAGCCCAGCACCGCGCCCAATCCAAACCGCTTGAACACAGGCACGGCGATCACTGCTGCAAGCAGCAGTACCAAGGCCAGTTCCAGACCGCCGCTATGCATGAACGCCGTACTCCGTGGGGCTGTGCAATGAACCGGCGGCGCGTGTGTGCCGGCCGGGCCTCATTATGCGGGCTGCCCTGTCAACGAAAACGAATGTCGCCCCAACCGGTGGCCGCAGCGGTTCGTGCAGGGTTGACCGCACCGGCCAACGGGGCCAGACTCGCGCCGCTGCCGGCGTTGCCGCAGCACCTTTCCGGAGTCCAACCCATGCCCAGCGACAGTAAAAGTCGATCTCGAACGACACCAGCGGTGACGACGGCCTGAGTGGGCTGATTCGCCAGTGCTGGTGTTGCGTGCCCGCATCGCACACAGGCGAATCAACATGAACCAGAAGCAGCTCCTGCGCCCGGTGGTGGATGCCGCCACCCTGAGTGCACCCCTTGCCGATTTCAACACCGCCGACGCGGTGGAATACCTCAACGCCCTGGAACTGCCGCAGGCGGCCGACACGCTGGCGGCATTGCCGTTGCCGCGTGCGGTCAAACTGCTGGAAGCGCCGGAGCTGCAGCACGCCGGTGAGCTGGTCGCGGCGATGCCAGCGGCCCGCGCCGCGGCGCTGCTGGGCCTGATGGCCGATGACCGCGCCACCGACATCGTCCACGAACTGGATGACGTGCAACGCGCGCGACTGATTCCACTGCTGGCGCCGGAAGCGCGGCAGTCGATCCAGTTGCTGCTGAGCTATCCGCCCAACACCGCCGGCGCATTGATGACCACCGAGTTCGTCGGCGTGCCGGCGGACTGGACCGTGGCCCAGACCCTGCAGCACATCCGCGAAGTGGAGCGCAGCCGCGAGACGGTCTACGCCATCTACGTGCTCGATCCGCAGACCCGCCAGCTACGGCAGGTGGTGACGATGCGGCGGTTGATCACCGGCGCGCCGGAAGACTCCATTCTCGATGTGGCCCAGGTCAACCCACCGGTAACCGTGGATGCGTTGCTGGACCAGGAAGAAGTCGCGCAGCTGATCCGCCGCCACGACCTGCTGGCCATCCCGGTGGTGGACGCGCAGCAGCAAATGCTGGGTATCGTCACCGTGGACGACATCCTGGATGCGTTGATCGATGAATCCACCGAGGACGTGCACAAGTTCGGTGGCATGGAGGCGCTGGACAAGCCGTACATGCAGATCGGCTTCTTCGAGATGTTGCGCAAGCGTGCCGGCTGGCTGAGTGTGTTGTTCCTCGGCGAGATGCTGACCGCCAGCGCCATGCAGCACTACGAGGACGAACTGGCGCGTGCGGTGGTGCTGACGTTGTTCATTCCACTGATCATGAGCTCCGGTGGCAACTCCGGCTCGCAGGCGACTTCGTTGCTGATCCGCTCGCTGGCGCTGCGTGAACTGCGCCTGCGCGACTGGTGGAGAGTGGCGCTACGCGAACTGCCCACCGGCATGGTGCTTGGCGGCATTCTTGGTGTGCTGGCGATCGTGCGCATCACCATCTGGCAGCTGGGCGGGCTGCACGATTACGGCGAGCACTGGGTGCTGCTGGCGGTGACGATCGGCGCGGCGCTGGTGGGCATCGTCACCTTCGGCTCCTTGTCGGGCTCGATGCTGCCGTTCGTGCTCAAGCGTCTTGGCTTCGACCCGGCCAGTGCCTCGGCGCCGTTTGTGGCCACGCTGGTGGATGTGACCGGGCTGGTCATCTACTTCAGCATCGCCGCGATGATCCTGGGCGGGACGTTGTTGTAGCGGGCGAGCATGTCGCTGGGTGGAGAGGCAGGCGGCTCAAGGGAATGAGCCGTTGGACCCTGCCGCAGAAATCAGCGCATCCCGCTCAAGGTGATCGTTTGTACCAGCCCGATCAGCATGAAGATCATCGCGCTGAAGACCAATGGAAGCTTGCTTCTGTACTTGTAGGTTTCTCCATTTCGTTTGGCGAAAACATCGCCAGTTGCGCAGATCAGGAATAACCCGGGGATGAACACGAGCAGCATCAACAACAAGAACCAGCGCCTTCGATAAAAAGGCACATCGTCATAGGAAAGAGTGGTGTGTATGAAGTTGGGGTTGGGTTTTTCCATGAAGATGTTTGCTATGCGAAAGGACAAGGGCGATCAGTTCAGAGTGAAGAGGGGGCCGTGCGGCTGGGTGATCTGCCCGCCGCATAAGCAGGCTTTCAGTTGGCCGGGTCCTTTGCTGTGTGAACCGTCTCGTTGACCCTGGATAGGCTAGCTGCCACTGGAGGCGCTGGAGAATGTGCTCCAGTCCTATTTGAGGTGGAGTTCTTGAGAGCTGTCGTGCTTGGATGGCACTGGCTGGAAGATCTGAAGAAATCTAGGCAGCACGGCTGTCGCTTTGCTCACACCTGCCTTCTGCATCCTCTGCCGTGAACGGGAGAGGAATTGATGTGGCAGCAAGGGTTGCTGTTACAGCCACAGCCACCGCGACCGAAACTTCAGCTTCAACCGAAGCTGCAGCAGCAACACCAACAAGGCCACATGCTGCGATTGCAGCCGCAGCCGCAGCCGCAGCCGCAGCCGCAGCCGCTGCGGCCGTTGCTGTTCAAGCTTTCCCCTCTCCCGCCTGCGGGAGAGGGGTAGGGGTGAGGGCGTTTCTGCTTCTGCTTTTGTCTTCGCAGGTGGCGTTGCTCCGTCTCCTCCTTTCCGCACGAGCCCCTGCTTCACCCATCCCTCACATCCCCAACTTGATCCAAAGCAAGCCCAACGCGCATCCAGCCGTGTACCTTTGACCCGGTTCCCGCAACAGGCGTCGCCATGAGCACCTATCACCTGCAGACCGTGTTCCGTCCCCGCTCGGTGGCCGTCATTGGCGGCAGCCCGCGCGAACGCTCGGCCGGGCGCGCGGTGGTGCGCAACCTGCGCGCGGGAGGCTTCGCCGGGCAGATCGGTTGGGTAAACCCACGCCACGCCGAAATCGACGGCATGCGCACGGTCAAACGGCTCAAGGACCTGCCATGGGTTCCGGACCTGGTGGTCATCACCGCACCGGCAACGATGGTGCCGCAGGTGGTGGCACAAGCCGCCGAGCTGGGCGTGGCCGGCGCCATCATCCTCACTGCAGGGCTGGGCAAGGGCCCCGGCTCGCTGGCTGCACAGGTGGAAGCGGCGGCGCGGCCCAAGGGCATGCGCGTGCTTGGCCCACATTGCCTGGGCGTGATCGCGCCGCATGCACGGCTCAATGCCAGCATTGCCGCGCATACACCGCAGGCCGGAGATCTGGCACTGATTTCCGAATCCAGCGCAATTGCCGCCGCGCTGGTGGAATGGGGCGTGGCGCGCTCGATCGGCTTCTCGGCGGTGGTGTCGCTGGGCGACGCGCTGGACGTGGACTTTGGTGACCTGCTCGATTACTTCGCCACCGATTACCGCACCCGCGCCATCCTGCTGTATGTCGATCAGATCAGCGACGCGCGCAAGTTCATGTCCGCTGCGCGTGCGGCGGCGCGTGCCAAGCCGGTGGTGGTGGTCAAGTCCGGCCGCCAGCCCAAGGCCAATGGTGAAGCGCTGGGCACGCATTCCCAGGCGCTGGCCGACTCCGATGCGGTGTACGGTGCCGCCTTCAATCGTGCGGGCCTGTTGCGCGTCAATGCGCTTGATGAGTTGTTCACCGCTGCCGAAACACTGGGCCGGCTCGGCACTTTTCCGGGGCGTCGCCTTGCCATTCTCAGCAACGGCGGTGGCGTGGGGCGGCTGGCGGTGGACCAACTGCATGCACTTGGCGGCACCCTGGCCGAACTGTCGCCGGCCACCATCGCGCAGCTGGACAACGCGCTGCCGCAAGGCTGGTCCCGCGACAACCCGGTGGACATCGTGGTCGATGCCGATGGCGGCCGTTACGCCTCGGCCATCGAGGCACTGCTGTCCGATGATGCCAACGATGCGGTGCTGGTGATCAACGTGCCCACCGCGTTCACCTCTTCGGCCGAGGCCGCACAGGCGCTCACCCAAACGCTGGGATTGCGCTCGCGGCAGCTGCGCGACAAGCCGGTGTTCGCGGTGTGGCTGGGCAACGATGAGCGCGCAACAGTGACCCTCAATACCGCGCGTGTGCCCACTTATCCCAGCGAAGCCGAAGCGGTGCGTGGCTTCCAGCATCTGGTGCGCTACCGCCAGGCGCAGGCGGCGTTGATGGAGACCCCGCCCAGCCTGCCGGCCGATTTCGTGGTGGATGTGGCCGCGGCACGCGCATTGGTGGAAGCGGCCTTGGCCAACGACCAGCAATGGCTGGACCCGGTCGCCACGCATGCGTTGTTGCAGGCTTACGGCATTCCGTCGCTGGAAGTGATGGTCGCGCGCGATGCGCACGAGGCGATGGACCTGGCGCAGCCTTTGCTGGAACAGGGCCAGACCGTGGCGGTCAAGATTTTCTCGCCGGACATCCCGCACAAGTCCGAAGTCGATGGCGTGCGTTTGAACCTGGGCACGTTGCAGGCGGTGCAGCAGGCGGCCAATTCCATCCTGCAACGCACCCGCGTGCAGCGCCCGCAGGCGCGCATCGAGGGCGTGCTGGTGCAGCCGAGCCTGATGCGGCCCAAGGCGCGCGAACTGATCGCCGGCATCGCCGACGACCCGGTATTCGGGCCGGTGGTGGTGTTCGGGCGCGGCGGTACCGCGGTGGAAGTGATCGGCGACAAGACCCTGGCATTGCCGCCGCTGGACCTGCGGCTTGCCCACGAAGTGATCGGCCGCACCCGCGTTTCGCGCATCCTCAAGGCCTATGGCGATGTGCCGGCGGCCAACGAACGCGCAGTCGCGCTGGTGCTGGTGAAGCTGGCGCAGCTGGCTGCCGACATTCCCGAGATCCGCACGCTGGACCTCAATCCGCTGCTGGCCGACCGCAACGGCGTGGTGGCGCTGGACGCGCGCATCGCCATCGCCCCGGCCAAGCGGCTGCACAAGGGGCGCGGCCATCCGCGCTTTGCGATCTTCCCGTATCCCACCGAGTGGGAGCGCACCATCGAACTGTCCGACGGCGGCAAGGCCTTCATCCGCCCGGTGCGTCCGGAGGACGATGCCTTGTTCCGTGCGTTCTTCGCGCGCGTCACCGATGACGATCTGCGGCTGCGCTTCTTCCAGTCGGTCAAGCATTTCAGCCACGAGTTCATCGCCCGCCTGACCCAGTTGGATTACGCGCGTTCGATCGCGCTGGTGGCCATCGACCCGAAGAGCGGCGACATGCTCGGCGCGGTCCGTCTGCATGCCGATGCCGATTACAACCGCGGCGAGTACGGCATCCTGATCCGCTCGGATCTCAAGGGCCACGGCATCGGCTGGAAGCTGATGCAGATCATGATCGAGTACGCACGCTGGCAGGGCCTGAACATGGTGGAAGGCCAGGTATTGCGCGAGAACACGACCATGCTGGCGATGTGCCAGAGCCTGGGCTTCAAGGTGAAGTCCGATCCGGACGACTCGACCCTGATGATTGTCACGCTGCCGGTTGGGGAGAGTGCGTTGTAGCGCGAAGCCAGAGCGGAAGCACCCCTCCCCAGCCCTCCCCTTGCCTGCGGCAAAGGGAGGGGGTGGTTCTGCATCATCTGTCGGATAGCAGAGCAAGCCGCTTCTGCCCCCTACCTTTGCCGCAGGCAAGGGGAGGGCTGGGGAGGGGTGCTGTTCGCGGCAAACCAACAACAACCACTGCATTCCAGCCATGACGCTGCGAGCTTCTCCCGGAAGCTTCAAACTACGGCCATGGAAATTGCCCACCCCGGGAACCAACCCGAAAAGATCCCCCTGCTGCTCCTGCCCGGCCTGCTCAACGACGCCACGCTGTGGCGCGCGCAGCTCGACGCGCTGGCCGATATCGCCGATTGCCAGGTGGGTGATCTCACCCGTCACGACACCCTGCGCGCCACCGCCGAGGACGTGCTGGCTAACGCGCCGGCTCGGTTTGCACTGGCCGGCTTCTCGCTGGGTGGCTACATCGCCCAGGAGATCCTGCGCATCGCCCCGGAACGCGTGCAGCGGCTGGCGCTGCTGGATACCTCGCACAAGGCCGATTCACTCGAACGCGCCGCGCAACGTGTGGCGCAGCAAAACAGCGTGCGCATGCCGGGCAACTTCCACGGTTTCGGCGACAAGCTGATGCGCAGCTACATCGATGCATCAAGATTCGACGATCACGTGCTGGTGGAAACCGTGCGTGGCATGACCGCGCGACTGGGCGCGGAGGTGTTCATCCGCCAGAGCCGGATCGCGCGGGTCGATGGCAGCGAGGTGCTGCGTGCATGGAAGGGGCCGACACTGGTCCTGTGCGGGCGCAACGATGCGATCACACCGCTTGCCGTCAGCGAACAGATCGCCGCGCTTATGCCGCAAGCGCGCCTGGTGGTGCTGGACGACTGCGGCCATCTGGCGCCGCTGGAAAAGCCGGAGCAGGTGACTGCGGCAATGCGTGAGTGGCTGTTGCAGGATATGCCTGCCTGAGCGCGGAGGGCGCTGCTGGTGCGCCCTCCATTTCCAGCAGTTACGCATCAATAAGCGAACGCATCACGGTGCTTGCGGATGAAATCCGGCCACCGCACCGGCTCGCGGCCGGTGATCTGCGCGAAGTTGTCGTACGTATTCTCGATGCCGGGGACCCGGCGCTCGGCAACACGCCGGAAGTTGTCACGCACGCATTCCATGTAGGCCATCTCGGCGCCAGCTGCGCGCATGTCCTCCAGGAAAACGTCCGGGCTCAGGGCGTCATAGCGGAACGCCTGGCCGAGCATCTCGCTCATCAATGCGGCAACCTCGCCATAGGATTTCGCGTCATAGCCCAGCCGGTAGGTCTGGCCGGCGTGCCGCTGCGGGTGCATCAGCGCCTGCGCGGCCACGGCGGCCACGTCATCGCCATCAACCCAGCTGAAGCGTGCATCGCCGGTGTATTGCCGGATCACCCCGGAAACAACCGCGCGGGTGCCGTCATAGCTCAGCAGGTTCTGCATGAACGCTTCGGGCCGCAGGTGGGTGAAGGAGAACCCGTGCCACTCGATGTAACGCTCCACCAACTGGTGCCACGCCCAGTGGCCGATGCTGGCGTCATCGCCACCGCAGGCGCCCAGATGCACGACATGCTGCACGCCCGCCTGTTTAGCCGCATCCAGGAACACCTTGCTCTGGCGCAGCATGTCCACGGTGTAACCGGTGACCAGCAGCACGCGATCGATGCCCTGCAACGCTGGCAGCAACGTCTCCTCCTTGTCGAAATCGAGAATGACGGTGCCGATGCCGCGTGCCTGGAAGGGCGCGGCCTTGGCCGTCGAGCGCACCGCCGCGACCGGTGCCACGGCGTCATCGAGGAGAAGGTGTTTCAGTGTTTCACCGCCGATCTGGCCGGTTGCGCCGGTGATGAGGACGGTGGGGCGTTGCTGGGTCATGTGCTGCCTGGGTACGGTTGCTCGGAAAGTGCGGGCAGCCTATCGTGGCCGTGGATTCCGTTCCGCGATGGTTTCTATCGTTTTTACGGAACCAGATTCCCGAATAAGGACGGCCCTGCCGATGCATCCCTCTGAACGATTGAAAGGCCTTGATGTGTTCGTCTGCGTCGCCGATGCCGGGAGCTTCACCGCGGCCGCAGAGCGGTTGCACCTGACAGCGTCGGCAGTCGGAAAGTCCATTGCGCGGCTCGAAGAACGACTGGGTCGCCGCCTGTTCCATCGCACGACGCGGCGCATGTCACTGACCGAAGCGGGCATCGCCTTCCACAGGACCTGCATCGCCGTGCTGGCGGACCTGGAAGAAGCCGAGGTGTCATTGCGTGCGGAGGACGCCGAGCCCAGCGGTCGCGTGCGCATCGATCTGCCGGCCGCGTTCGGGCGGCTGCAGGCGCTGCCGATCATCCTGGGCTTTGCCCAGGCGTATCCATTGGCGCGGCCGCAGGTTTCGTTCTCCGACCGCTTCATTGATCCGGTCGAAGACGGCGTGGACATCCTCGTGCGGATCGGTGGACCAGACTCCTGGTCAACGCAGCTGGAACACCGTTTGCTGGGCCATGAGCGGCACGTGTTCTGCGCGGCACCGGCCTATCTGGCGGCGCATGGCGTGCCGGCAACGCTGCAGGATCTGGAAGCACACCGTTGCATCGCCTATGGCCGTGCCGACGGTTCCATCAGTCCGTGGCGCTTTGCCGCCGCGACGCCCGGGGAGGTGGATCACCGCGTGATTCCTTCGCCACTGGTGGTGGGCGATGGCGAAGGACAGGTCACGGCGGCGCTGGTGGGATGCGGCATCGTGCAGCTTCCCACCTGGCTGGTGCGCAGCCACCTTGAAGACGGTGCGCTGATGGAAGTGCTGCCGGATCTGGCCAGCGAAGGTTTGCCGCTTACCTTGGCATGGATGAAAAGCCGGCAGGACCTTCCCACCGTCAGCCTGTTGCTGGACGCGCTGGCCGAAGGACTGGCGCCGCGTATCCGCTAGGGCGGTGCGAGCGTTCCCTGCCGAGCGCTGCTCGGCACTACCCGGTGGTTTCAATCCCAAGCCGGAGCGATTTCCGGATTGGCCACGCGCTCGCCACGATCCAGTGTGGCGATCTTCGCCATGTCCTCATCGTCCAGGCGCAATGCCGCCGCCTTCAGATTGCCCGCCAGATTCTCGCGCCGCGTCGAGGACGGAATCACCGCGTAGCCCTGCTGCAATGCCCACGCCAACGCCACCTGCGCGGTCGTTGCCTGATGCTTCTCCGCGATGGCCTGGATCACCGGGTCTTTCAGCACTGCGCCATACGCCAGGCTCATGAACGCGGTGACATGGATGCCCTGTTCGCGCAGGTATGCGATCAACGCGCGGTTCTGCAGATACGGGTGCACTTCGATCTGGTTGGTGGCGATGGCATCGGCACCGAGGATGTCGATGGCCTGGCGGGTCAGGTCGATGGTGAAGTTGGAAATGCCGATAGCGCGGGTCAGGCCCTGTGCTTTCGCCTCCGCCAATGCGCCGAGGTACTCGCGCATCGGTACTTCATCATTCGGCGACGGCCAATGGATCAGCGCCAGATCGACATGATCGGTACGCAGCTTGCGCAGGCTTTCGCGCAGGCTGGCCAGCAGGTCGTCGTGGTGGAAGTTGCTGATCCAGACCTTGGTGGTCAGGAACAGCTCTTCGCGCGGTACGTTGCCGCTGTCCAGCGCGGCGCCGAGGTCGGCTTCGTTGTCGTAGATCTGCGCGGTGTCGAAGACGCGATAGCCAAGGTCCAGTGCGTTGTGCACGGAATCGGTGAGTACCTGGCCTTTCAGGCGGTAGGTGCCAAGGCCGATGGAAGGAACAGTCATGGGGAGTCTCCACAATGATGTCGCGATACAGGCCGCGCCGCGCATCGCGAACGGAAAGTAACGAGGGATGTCAGTGCGCGGCGACGGCGATGCCTTCGGCGCGGTCGTCGATGCCATCGCGGCGATCCAGACGGCCGCTGAGCACGGTCAGTCCATAGGCGCCCACCACGACCAGCGCGCCCAGCCATGGCGTGTGCATCAGGCCGACGTGGTCAACGACCAGGCCACCGAGCGATGCACCCAATGCGATGCCGACATTGAATGCGGCGATGTTCAGTCCCGAGGCAACATCGGCGGCCTGCGGAACGAAACGCTGCGCCTGCTTGACCACGTACACCTGCAGGCCCGGCACATTGCCGAAGGCCACCGCGCCCAGCGCCAGCACCGTCAGCAGCACCAGCCAGGTGTTGTAGGCGGTGAAGGTGAGCACGAACAGCACCAGCGCCAGCAGCGCGAAGATGCGCTTGAGTGCGGGAATCGGGCCCATGCGGTCGGCAAGGCGGCCGCCCCACAGGTTGCCGATCGCCACCGACACGCCATACACCAGCAGCACCAGGCTCACCGCATTGGCGGAAAAACCGGTCACGTCCTGAAGGATCGAAGCCAGGTAGGTGAAGGACAGAAAGGTGCCGCCGTAGCCCAGCGCGGTGATCGCGTACACCAGCAGCAGGCGTGGTTGTGCCAGTACCGCGAACTGCTGGCCGAACGTGGCCGGTGCGCTGCGCGGCAGGTTGCGCGGTACGAACAACAGGCTGCCGACCAGCGCGATCACACCCAGCGCGGCCACGGCCAGGAAGGTCGCGCGCCAGCCCAGGTGCTGGCCGATGAAGGTGCCCAACGGCACGCCGGTGACCAGTGCGACGGTCAGGCCGGTGAACATGATGGCAATCGCGCTGGCGGCTTTTTCCTTCGGCACCACCGAGGTGGCGATGATCGAGCCGATCGAGAAGAACACACCATGCGCCAGGCCGGTCAGCACCCGCGCCACGATCAGCGAGCCGTAGCCCGGCGACATCCATGCGATCAGGTTGCCAACGGTGAACAGCACCATCAGCGCGACCAGCAGCGCCTTGCGCGGCACCCGGCCGGTAAGCGCGGTGAGCACCGGCGCGCCGACTGCCACGCCCAGCGCATAGAGCGACACCAGCAGGCCGGCCGAAGGCAGGCTGACGTGCAGGTCGGCGGCGATGGTCGGAATCAGTCCGACGATGACGAATTCGGTGGTGCCGATGGCGAACGCGCCTAGCGTCAGCGCCAGCAGGGCAAGGGGGATGCCACGGGACATGGGGCGTTTCCGGGAAGGGACAGGCTGCGAAGTCTGGGCGCCCGACTCTTGCTGAAAAAGCGGTCTTCACGCCAATGACTGTTGAGTTTCAGTCAATAATTGGCCGTCCCCCTCGAATGCACGCCGATGAAAACCACCCTCGATGAGATGCAGGCCTTCATTGCGGTGATCGACGCCGGCTCGATCACCGCCGCGGCCGAGCAGCTGGACCAGACCACCTCCGGGGTCAGTCGGGCGCTGGCGCGGCTGGAAGAGAAGCTGGGCACCACGTTGCTGACCCGCACCACCCGGCGCCTGCGCCTGACCGAGGAAGGCGAAGCCTTCCTGGAACAGTCACGCGCGATTGTCGCGTCGGTGGAGGCGGCTGAAGAGCAGATTGCCGCGCGTCGCGAGCGTCCTTCTGGCCGTTTGCGGGTGGATGCGGCCATGCCGTTCGTGCTGCATGTCATCGCACCGTTGGTCGCCGGTTACCGCGCCCGTTACCCGGAAGTCGCGCTGGAGCTCAACAGCAGCGAGCGTTACATCGACCTGCTTGAACGCCGTACCGATGTCGCCATCCGCATCGGCCCCTTGGCCGATTCCACGCTGCACGCAAGGCCATTGGCGCACAGCCGGCTGCGGGTGTTGGCCAGCCCGGTCTATCTGCAGCAGCACGGCGTGCCGAAGAATCTGGCGAGGTTGCACGAGCATGCCTTGCTGGGCTTCAACGAACCCGACTCGCTTAACCATTGGCCGCTGCGTGATGAGGACGGCACGTTGCTGCACGTACGTCCGGCGTTGGCGGTATCCAGTGGCGAAACCCTGCGCCGGTTGGCGTTGGAAGGCGTCGGGATTGTCTGTCTGTCCGACTTCATGACCGAGCGTGACCGCGAGGCCGGCACCCTGGTGGAAGTGCTGCCGAAACAGACCGTGGAAGTGCGCCAGCCGATTCACGCCGTGTACTACCGCAACACCGCGGTATCGGCGCGGATCACCTCGTTCCTGGATTACCTGGCGCAGGCGATGGTGAACGCACCATTCGCAAGGTGAGCGCTGCGCTGCTGCGTTGCTTTTGCTTAAGCCCCTCTCCCCTTGCGGGAGAGGGGTTGGTGAGAGGGAGCCGCAGCCGCGCTGATGGCCCAATGTCAGTCTTTCCGAAGCCGATCAAAAAGCGCAGAGGCCCCTCATCCGCCCCTTCGGGGCACCTTCTCCCGCATGCGGGAGAAGGGAAGAGCACATGCCAAGAGCGGGAGCCAAAGCCAAGAGCCAAGGCCTTGGCATTACAGCCTTGTCATCGGCGCCGAGTCTCAACTCCTCAATGCAGTCCCCGACCTGATTCCGCGTGGTGCCACGCGCGCCGTACCAGCCAGCGCGCTTCATCCCAGGGCACTGCCAATGAGGGTTGGTGACGGTGGTAGCTGTCCTGCAGCACGCGGTAGAGCTGCGCTTCGTTGGCGCGTGGATGGGCCTGGTAAACGTCGTAACTCATTTCCAGCAGGCGCTGGTAATGGTCGAAGTCATGCTGACCAAGCCGGCCGATGGCATGTACGCCGCGCCAGTAGGCAAGTTCGGCGTCACGGTTGAAGCTGCGTTGGGCTGCGGATGTGGTTTTCATGGGCAGGACTCCACTCGCGGTCGGCTACCCCCTGTCCGGCCGATGCTACGGCGCGCCGTCCTTGGCGTCCAATCCGTAGCGCATTCAGTTTTGTTCGGCGCTGGCCTGGTCCAACTGCACGATTTCCTGCGGCGTCAGTTGCAGGCGGGCGGCGGCCAGCACGTCGTGCAATTGCGCCACGCTGGTCGCACTGACGATGGGTGCACTGATGCCGGGGCGGGCCATCAGCCAGGCCAACGCGACCTGTGCCGGCGTGGCCAGGTGCTTGGCGGCCAGGTCGTCCAATGCGGTCAGGATGCGCAGGCCGCGCGGGTTGACGTAGCGGTCCACCACCTTGGCGCCGCGCGCGCTGCTCTTGGTGGCGTCATCGGCATGGCGGTACTTGCCGGTGAGGAAGCCACTGGCCAACGAGTAGTAGCTGATCACGCCCAGCCCATGCTCGCGCGCCAGGGGTTCCAGCTCGGCCTCGTAGCCGGTGCGGTCGTAGAGGTTGTATTCGGGCTGCAGGGTTTCGTAGCGCGGCAGGTGGTAATCAGCAGAGACCTTCAATGCATCACGCAGGCGCTCGGCGCTGTAGTTGGATGCGCCAATCGCACGTACCTTGCCGGCCTGGATCAGGCGCGCGAAGGCGCCAAGGGTTTCTTCCAGCGGTACCGATTCATCGTCTTCATGGGCCTGGTAGAGATCGATCACATCGGTCTGCAGGCGTCGCAGTGAATCCTCGACCGCGGCATTGATGTTGTCGGCGGAAAGCCCCGGACGTTCGGCCCATTTGGCCACCTTGGTGGCGATGAGCACCTTGTCACGTTTGCCGCCGTGCGCGAGCCAGCGGCCGATGATGGTCTCCGATTCGCCGCCGCGATTGCCCTGCACCCAGGCCGGATACACATCAGCGGTGTCGATCAGGTTGAAGCCGGCATCGACGAAGGCGTCGAGCAGGGTAAAGGCCGTTTTCTCGTCCGCACTCCAGCCAAAGACGTTGCCACCGAAGGCGATGGGGCTGGCCTGCAGGCCGGAGCGACCAAGTTCGCGGCGCGTGGTCATAAGCATCTCCCTGATTTTTTCCCAAGCCTCGCAGCATAGACGCAGATTGTTCCGGATCGAGGACGTGCGAGTGAAAACAGCGTTCCGCCGCACGAGGCCGCGCTAACGCCGTGTGAACATTTACCCCCGCTCGCCCGTCGCTTGGCGCGTGCTAGGCTCGCGCCACATCCACTGCCGGAGTAGCCCATGAACAAGCCCGTCCCGTTGCTGTGTGCCTGCCTGCTGGGAATGAGCGTGCTGATCTCCAGCCTGCCCGCCGATGCGAAACAGAACACCGTGGCCGCTGCCCAGATCCAGGTGCCCGCCTCGCTGCAGGCGGCGGTGGACGGCAGCTGGCGCACGCCGGCCAATGTGCTGCGCGATGAGTACCGGCACCCGGCGCAGACGCTGGCTTTCTTCGGCCTGAAGCCGGACCAGACCGTGGTCGAGATCACCCCGGGCGGCGGTTGGTATGCGGAAATCCTGGCGCCGTACCTGCGCGACGGCGGCAAGTACATTGCCGCCGTGGTCGATCCGCAGGCGCTGCCGGCCGGCGGTGGGCGCGATTACCAGCAGCGCTCGCGCGACGGGCTGGCCAAGAAGTTCGCCGAGTCGCCGGCGCAGTTCGACCGCGCCACCGAAGTGGCCTACGACCCGGCCGCGCCGGTGCTGGGCGCGCCCGGGTCGGCTGACCTGGTGCTGACCTTCCGCAACGTGCACAACTGGCGTTCCAACAACCAGGCCGAGGGCCTGTTCCGCGCGTTCTTCGACGTACTCAAGCCCGGCGGCACGCTGGGTGTGGTCGAGCACCGCGCCAAGGCCGATGTGCCGGCCGATGACAAGAGCGGCTATGTGGGCCAGGCGCAGGTGATCGCGATGGCTGAGGCGGCCGGCTTCCGGCTTGACGCCAGCAGCGAGGTCAACGCCAATCCGCGCGACACCAAGGATCATCCCAAGGGCGTGTGGACGCTGCCGCCGTCCAACAGCCACGACGCAGCCGATGCCGCCAAGTACAAGGCCATCGGCGAAAGCGACCGGATGACGCTGCGTTTCATCAAGCCGTGAGGCAGTACGGCCGGGAATAGGGAACAGGGAACCGGGAATGGGACAATGCAGGTCTGTCGCGCTGGCCGGTTGTGGCCGGGCGCAGGGCTGGTGAAGGCGCGGATCTGAGGTCCGCGCCCGGCAACCATTCCCGATTTCCCGTTTCCCATTCTCCGCCTCCGATGCTCATCGCCTTCAACAAACCCTTCAACGTGCTGTGCCAGTTCACCGACCGCAGCCAGCCGCCGCGCGCGACCCTTGCCGGCTTCGGCCTGCCGGCCAACGTGTATGCGGCAGGGCGCCTGGACTACGACAGTGAAGGACTGTTGCTGCTCACCGACGACGGCAACCTGGCCCACCGCCTGACCGACCCGAAGCACAAGCAGCCCAAGACCTACTGGGTGCAGGTGGAGGGCGTGCCGACGGAGGAGAAACTGCAGGCGCTGCGCGATGGCGTTGTGCTCAACGACGGTCCCACGCTGCCGGCGGGGGTGCAGCTGCTGGAAACCGCGCCGGCGTTGTGGGAACGCGATCCACCGGTACGCTTCCGCAAAACCGTGCCTGATGCGTGGCTGGCGGTGACCCTGCGCGAGGGCCGCAACCGCCAGGTACGGCGGATGACCGCTGCGGTCGGCCTGCCGACACTACGGCTGGTACGCGCTTCGATGGGACCGCATGCGTTGCAGGATCTGCAGCCGGGGCAGTGGCGGGAAGTCTGAGAAACGCAGGAGCTTCCGGCGATGGGGGCCAGAAACCAGCAACAGCAGAAGCTTTGGCTTTTACGGGTTACCGGTTTCTGTCCACCAATGCCTGGCTTTAAGCGTCGCTGCCGATATCGCTGGTTTCATCGGTGACGCTGGCCGCGTGACGGCGGCGCTGGGCAATCTGGCGTGACTTGGCTTCCACCGCTTCGTTGTCGCGCTTGTTCTTGCGGTACAGCGCGTAGCCGAGCAGGCCCAGGCCAACGGCGGCCACGGCGATGGTGGCGGTGGGGTTGCGCTTGGCAACACGGGTGACGGCACGGCCACCGGTCTTCATCGCACCGATCGCGGCGCCGGCCTTGAGCCATTCGGCGGCATTGGCACCGCCACCCTTGATGCTTCCGCCTGCGTGGTTGACCAGCTCCAGAGCACGTTCCAGTGCCGGGCCGGTGATATCGCTGAACTTGCTCATGTGGGGACTCCTCTGTCGCGGGCAGGCACCCAGTGTGGCTGCACGGGCGTGTAAAGGATGTTAGCCGGACGCGGGCGTGGGTTTGAAGGGGGCTGCGTGAACGGAAGGCGCGATGGTAGGGGCCGGAGCGTGATGCAACGGCACCCCTCCCCAACCCTCCCCTTCGCTGCGCGAAAGGGAGGGAGCGCAGCGCCTGCACTGCGATCTGCGCACGCCGGAGCTTCTCTCACCACGCGCTGGAACCGCCCCCTCCCTTTCGCGCAGCGAAGGGGAGGGTTGGGGAGGGGTGCTTGTGCTGTAGCAGCCGCGACACCCGCACCCGCTCACGCATCACGTCCCGCGCGGCTTTGCGCGGTGGGTGGCGGTTGCGCTCCAAGGATCGTCCGGCCAGGGATGTCGCGGATACCGGCCCTTCATTTCCTTTTTCACTTCCGCGTAGGTGTTCTGCCAGAAGTTCTTCAGGTCGCCGGTGACCTGCAGGGGCTTGCCGCCGGGTGAAAGCAGATGCAGCAGCAACGGCACCCGGCCATCGGCGATGCGCGGCGTGTCGGCCAGGCCGAACAATTCCTGCAGTTTCACCGCCAACACCGGTGGCCTAGGAAGGACGCCTTCATCGTCCAGCGCGTATTCAATGCGCCGGTCCATGCCCGAAGGCACGTTGATGCGCAGCGGCGCGTACCGATCGATCAATTGCCGCGTGTTCCAGTCGATGCCGGATTTCAGCGCTTCACCGAGCTCATCTTCGGACAACGCCTCCAGACGCGTCTTGCCGTTGAAGGCAGGCAGCAGCCAGTCGTCCAACGCTGTCAGCAGGGCCGTGTCGGAGGGATCGGGAAGTTCCAGCTCCGGCATCCAGTGGCGCAGGCCCATCACCCGCCAGCGCCATTGCTGCAGGTTCTCGGTCCATGGCAGCGCGTCCAGGCCCAGTTCGCGCACGGCGTCGGTCAGTGCACGTGCGGCGTGCGCGGGGTTTACCTGCCCGGCCGGGCGGCTGTCGAGCACGATGCGCTCGAAGCTGCTTTCGCGGCGTGCTTCCAGCGCACGCTTGGCGCTGTTCCAACGCACCACGTCCTGCTGCCGGAAGCGCTCGGGAAAGTCGCTGCGCAGGCGCGCCTCATCCACCGGTGCGGCACGCAGGATCAAGGCATCGCGCGGATCGTGGCGCAGCTCGCTGATGACCAGCCACGGTTCGCCACGCAGGTCGCTGTTGTCGAACTGACGCGCGCTGCGGCCATTGGCCAGCTGGTAGCGCTGCGGATCGTTCGGATGCTGCACGGCGATGCGGTCGGGGAAGGCGTGAGCCAGCAGGTCGCCAAGTTCATGTGCTTCGATATCGGCCGGCGGCGTGGAATCGCAGCGCAGCCGACGGCGCCATTGCTTTGCTGCGGCATCGATGGCGGCCAGCGCGCTGCGGTTGGCATCATGCGGTGCGCGTCCACTGCGGAAGGCCGCGAGCGCGCGCCAGCGGGCAGCCAATGCGTCGCCGCCCTGGCGCAGCGGATCGCGCGCTTCCAGCAGTGCAGCCAGATCCGCGGCGAGGGCTTGTTCGCGGGCGTTCGCTGCGGACAAGAGCATCGCGGCCATGCGCGGGTGCGTGCCCAGGCCGAGCATGCGCTTGCCCAGCGCGGTGATGGTGTTGTCCTTGCTCAATGCGCCCAGGCGTTGCAGCAGTTCGCGTGCGGCGGCCAATGCGCCCGCTGGTGGTGGATCGACGAAGCGCAGTTCATCGCTGCCCCAGGCGGCCAGTTCCAGCGCCAGCGACGCAAGCTCCACCTGTGCCATTTCCGGACGGCGCTGTGGTTCCAGTCGTTGTGACTGCGGCCACAGGCGCCATGCCCAGCCCGCAGCGACGCGCCCGGCGCGGCCGGCGCGCTGGTCGGCCGAGGCCTGCGAAATGGCTACTGCATCCAGTCGAGAGAAACCGCTGTTGGGGTCGTAACGCGGCTCTCGCGCCAAACCGGCGTCGATCACCACGCGCACGCCGGGCAGGGTCACCGAGGATTCGGCCACGTTGGTGGCCAGCACCACGCGGCGACGGCCGTCCGGGTCGGGTTGCAGCACCCGCGATTGCTGCTCGATCGGGAGTTCGCCGTGGAGCGGGAGCACTTCGTACCCTTCTCCCTGCGGGAGAAGGTGGCGCGCAGCGCCGGATGAGGGTGCGCGCGAAGCTTGGTGTTGTTGAGAGTTGTGGGAGGCTGCGGCTCCTACCCTCTCCCCAACCTCTCCCCCGGAGGGAGAGGGGCTTAAGGCAGCCTGCACCTTGGCGATCTCCCGCTGCCCCGGCAGGAACACCAGTACATCGCCCGGATGCTCGGCCAATGCCTGTTCCACTGCCCGTCGGGTCTGCGCTTCCAGCGACTCGTCACGGCGGGCCGGGAAGTGGCTGACCTCCACCGGGTAGCTGCGGCCTTCGCTGGACAGGCGCGGCGCATCGAGGAAGTTGGCAAGGCGTTCGCCGTCGAGCGTGGCCGACATCACCACGATGCGCAGGTCATCGCGTAGCTGACTTTGCACATCCAGCGCCAAGGCAAGGCCCAGGTCGGCGGACAGGTGGCGCTCGTGGAATTCGTCGAACAGCAGCGCGCCGACGCCTTCCAGCAGCGGGTCGTCCTGCAGCATGCGGGTGAGGATGCCTTCGGTAACGACCTCGATCCGGGTGCGTGCGGACACCTTGTTCTCGAAACGGATGCGGTAGCCGACTGTCTCGCCAACCGGTTCGCCCAGTTGCCGGGCCATGAACAGCGCGGCGCTGCGTGCGGCCACGCGGCGCGGTTCGAGCATGATGATCTTGCGCCCGGCCAGCCACGGCGCATCCAGCAGCGCCAGCGGCACCTGGGTGGTCTTGCCGGCGCCGGGCGGGGCTTCCAGCACCAGGCGCGGATGCGCGGCCAGGTGTTGGAGGAGCTCGGGGAGCAGCGGGGAGATGGGGAATGCGGGTGACATGCCGCACATTGTAGAAGCCCTGTAGAGCGCAGCCATGTGCGCGGGAGCATTACCGGGAAAGCCCCGGCGAGCGTGGCTCGGAGCCACCGGGCGGCACAATGACTACAATTCCCCGTTCCCGCTTCCCTGTTCCCCGCATCAATGCAACTGATCGACATCGGCGCCAACCTCACCCACGAATCCTTTGATCGCGACCTGGACGCGGTGCTCGAGCGCGCCCGCGCTGCCGGCGTGGTGCAGATGGTGATCACCGGCGCCAGCCGCGAACACTCGCCGATGGCACTGGACCTGGCACGACGTCACCCCGGTTTCCTGTACGCCACGGCCGGCGTGCATCCGCACCATGCCAGCGAATACACCGACGAATGCGACGCCGAAATGCGCGCGCTGCATGCGCACCCGGAAGTGGTGGCAGTGGGCGAGTGCGGGCTGGATTACAACCGTGATTTCTCGCCGCGCCCGGCGCAGCGCAAGGCCTTCGAGCGTCAGTTGCAGATCGCCAGCGAGAATGGCAAGCCGTTGTTCCTGCATCAGCGCGATGCGCATGATGATTTCATCGCGATGATGAAGAACTTCGACGGCCAGCTCGGTCCGGCAGTGGTGCATTGCTTCACCGCCGAACGGCGCGAGCTGTTCGACTATCTGGACCGCGATTACTACATCGGCATCACCGGTTGGCTGTGCGATGAGCGCCGCGGCGCGCACCTGCGTGAGCTGGTCAAGCACATCCCGGCCGAGCGCATGATGATCGAGACCGATGCGCCGTACCTGCTGCCGCGCACGCTGCGTCCGATGCCGAAGGACCGCCGCAACGAGCCGGCGTTCCTGTCGCATATCGTTGAAGAGCTGGCGCGCGATCGTGGCGAAGACGTGGCATTGACCGCCGCCAACGCCACTGCCGCCACGCGCGCGTTCTTCCGCCTGCCGCCGGTCTGACGGCAGGCGGAGCCAATCAACCGGCGCGCTGCGCCTCGTAGGCCTGCAGATGGCAGTACGCCGTCTGCAGCAGCGGTGCCGCCTGGCCGGCGGCGAGCGCACGTTCGAGCATGTCGCCGACGATGTGCGCCGCTTCCACGCGCTGGCCGGCTTCCAGATCACGCAGCATCGAAGCCTTGATCGGTGAGCCGGGCTTGGTTACCGCCGTCAGCGCGATGTCCTGTGCTTTCTGGGGAATCGGCTGCCCGGCCTGCGCCGCAACGGCCAGGCATTCGTTGTACAACGCCTGCATGAAGGCAGTGCCGTGGTCGGTGGCGACGATGTTGCCGACGTCGGCACGCATCAGGCAGGTGCCGGCGGCCAACGCGGTGAGGAAGGTGTACTTGATCCACTGCTCCTGGGCGATATCCGTCGAAGCGACGTGATCCAGGCTGGCGCTTTCACACGCCGCCGCCAGGGAAGCAACGCGCGCACTGATCGCACCGCCGTCGCGTTCGCCGAAGGTGAGTTTGGCCGGCTTGTCCAGATGCAGCACCGCGCCATCATCGGCCTTGGTCGCGCTGATGAAGCACAGCCCGCCCAGCACGTTGTCGCGACCGAAGCGTGCGTCCAGTGCAGCGTAGTGGCGTAGGCCATTGAGAATCGGCAGCACGGTGGTGTTGGCACCCACGGCCGGGGCAATCGCCTCGATGGAGCTGTCCAGGTCGTAGGCCTTGCAGCTGAGGATCACCAGGTCGAACGGCCGCGCCTGCGCAAGTTGCGGCAATGCATCGGCGGTGACATGCGCTACCGGGAATGCGGCATCGCCGAGCGGGCTGCGGATCACCAATCCATCGCGATCCAGCTGTGCGGCGCGGTTGGGCCGCACCAGGAAGGTCACATCGACACCGGCCTGCGCCAGGCGACCACCAAAGTAACCGCCGGTACCGCCGGCGCCGAGAATCAGGATACGCATGAGATCGAACGTCCATCCATCAACGGGAAACGAGTGCGGCCATGATAGGCGCAAGCGGCAGCACGATGCGCCCCTGTAGGAGCGGCGTGAGCCGCGAAGCTGATGGTGCTGCGGCTACCAGAACAACTGCAATTGCAGATGAAAAGGTGGGTGGAACCATTATCAGCTTCGCGGCTCACGCCGCTCCTACAAGAGCGCAACAACAGAAGCGCAAAAGCAAACGGCGCCTTTCGGCGCCGTTTGTGCAGAACAACCCAGCCAGTTCAGCTGCGCAGGCCAACACCACGCTTGAGCAGCCACAGCGCCAGTGCGGTGAGTGCGGCGACAAAGCCCAGCATCAGCGCATAGGAAATCCACAATGGCACGTCGCTGCTGCCCAGCAGGCCATAGCGGAAGGCGTTGACCATGTAGAAGATCGGGTTGGCGTGGGTCATTGCCTGTGCCCAGCCCGGCAGCAGCGTGACCGAATAGAACACGCCGCCCAGGTAGGTCAGCGGGGTCAGGATGAAGGTCGGCACGATCGCCACGTCATCGAACTTCTTGGCGTAGACGGCGTTGATGAAGCCGGCCAGCGAGAAGATCGTGGCGCCCAGCAGCACCGTGCTCAGCGTCACCAGCGGATGCGGGATGCGCACCGGGGTGAAGAACATGGCGATGATCAGCACGATCACGCCGACCATCAAGCCGCGCAGCACCGCACCGGCGACATAGCCGCCCAGGATCACCCAGTTGGGCATCGGGCTGACCAGCAGTTCCTCGATGTGACGGCCGAACTTGGCGCCGAAGAACGAGGAGCTGATGTTGCCGTAGCTGTTCTGGATCACGCTCATCATCACCAGGCCCGGCACGATGAACTGCATGTAGCTGTAGCCGCCCATCGGCCCGATCTTGGAGCCGATCAGGCCACCGAAGATCAGGAAGTACAGGGTCATGGTGATGGCCGGCGGCACCAGCGTCTGGCCCCAGATGCGCAGGATGCGGTTGACCTCGCGGCGCACGATGGTGCCCAGCGCGACCCAGTTGCGTTGGCCGTTGCTCGGCACGTCGGCGCCGTCGACGTGCTTGGTGATAGGCGTGTTCATGCGGCGGGAGTCTCCAGGTTGCCGGTCAGGCGCACGAACAGCTCTTCCAGGCGGTTGCTCTTGGTGCGCATCGAACGCACGCGGATGCCGGCGGCATTGAGCGCCTCGAACACGCGGTTCAGGTCCATCGCGCGCGGCATGTCGATGTCCAGCGTGTGGCTGTCAGTAGCGATCAGCGTGGCGCCTTCGATGTGCGGCAGCTGCGCGGGCAACTGGCCGTCGATGTCGAACAGGAAGCCTTCCACGTCCAGCTTGGCCAGCAGGCTGCGCATCGGGCCCTGCTCGACGATGCGGCCATGGTTGATGATGGCCAGGTTGCGGCACAGCTGCTCGGCTTCTTCCAGGTAATGCGTGGTCAGGATGATGGTGGTGCCGGCGGCGTTGATTTCCTGCAGCGTCTTCCACATGTCGCGGCGGATTTCGATGTCCACGCCGGCGGTGGGTTCGTCGAGGATCAGCAGGCGCGGCCGGGTCATCATCGCGCGGGCGATCATCAACCGGCGCTTCATGCCGCCCGACAGCGTGCGGCTCATCATCTGCGCCTTGTTCCACAGATGCGCACGCTTGAGTTCTTCCTCGGCACGCGCCTCGGCCTGGGCACGCTCGATGCCGTAGAAGCCGGCATAGTTGACCAGGATGTCGAAGGGCTTCTCGAACAGGTTGAAGTTGATCTCCTGCGGCACCAGCCCGATCAGCCGCATCGTGGCGCTGCGCTCGGCCACCAGATCGGTGCCGAACACCTCCACCTGGCCTTCACTGAGGTTGACCAGCGAGGAGACGATGCCGATCAAGGTGGACTTGCCGGCGCCATTGGGGCCGAGCAGGGCAAAGAAGTCGCCGGGGGCGACTTCCAGGCTGACGCCCTTGAGCGCCTGCACGCCGTTGTCGTAGGTTTTGCGCAGATCGTGGACGCGCAACGCCGGCGCCACTGGGGAAGTACGGGAATCCAAGCTCGGGCCTTCGCGCCGGGTATGCGGCGCTGGATGAGTGCAGGTCGGCCATTATAGGTGCCCGGAGGGTCCCGGCCCGGTTACACACTGTTTCTTGTGGCGGCACAATTTTGCCCGGAACCGGCCTGCCATGGCCGGGCGGTGCCGGTATCATGTGAGCCCCCGCGGCACCTGCCCGGTTACACACTGTTTCTCGTGCCTGTCCAATTCCCCCTCAAGCTGGTCGGCCGGCGCATGCTGGCGCCCACCGTCGGTCACTATCAGTTCGTCCGTGATGACGGCCAGCCGCTGGATTTCCTGCCCGGGCAGTTCATCCAGGTGCATTTCAGCTACGCCGATGGCACCGCCACCAAGCGCAGCTACTCGCTGGCAACCATTCATGACCACGCGCTGGGGCCGGGCGATGCGGTGGATATCGCGGTCAGTTTCGTGCCCGGCGGTGCGGCTACCGCGCTGTTTGAAGGCCTGGAGCTGGGTGGCCACATCAGTGGCAGCGGCCCGTTCGGGCGTTTCTGCCTGAACCCGGGCGACCACAATGCCCGTTACCTGCTGATCGCCACCGGCACCGGCGTCACTCCGTACCGCTCGATGCTGCCGCAGCTGCGCCAGGCCATCGAGCAGCGCGGCGTGGAGGTGGTGCTGCTGCAGGGCGCGCGCACGCCTGAGGAACTGCTGTACAGCGAGGATTTCCGCGCGTTCGCCGAAAGCACGCCGGGTTTCCGCTACATGCCGTGCCTGTCGCGTGAACTGCCGGCCGACCCGCATCCGGATGTACGCCAGGGCTACGTACAGCAGCAACTGGCCGAAATCGACCCGGACCCGGCACGCGACATCGCCTACCTGTGCGGCAACCCGGACATGGTCGATGCCTGCGCCGAGCTGTTGAAGGCAGCCGGCCTGCCGCCAGCGCAGATCCGGCGTGAGAAGTACGTCAGCAGCAAGTAAGCCGGCGGTGTCGGCCTGCCGCCTGGGCTTCACGGCGGAGTAGACCGTGGTCGGAGCAATCCGCTGCGAATGCCCCGTTGCTGGAACATCGATGATCGCTCTGTGCACTGCGCCGTTCTCGGGAGCTCGCAGCTCTGCTCACGCTTCCATGATGGTCCTCATGGTGAACGGGCGATGCAGCTTCCGGCGGGCGGCAAGGGCATCAACAACGCAACCGGGTGGCTGGTGTGTTTGTCCCGGCTATCAGCCGCTTCTGTCAGTAGCGGCACATCAGGAACCTCTGGCCAACCAGTCCTGCCTCCTCGTTGCCTGCGAGGGGAATAGACGATTGGCTCCGAGCCAGCAGACGGCTGTGATGCGTTCAATCGCATCAGCTACGTACTGATATAGGCCGAGTCCTATGCTTGCGCCCCCCCTCCTGGGGCCCGCCTGATCGTTGTCTGTGATCAGGCCTGAAACAATTGCGCCATCGCATTGCAGTGGGCTGAGAAGTGTCCGCTGAAGCAGACACTCCAGGGATTGGTATGTGCTTTTCGATCCGCCTTGAGGAAGTGCTTTGAGCGCTGCTTGGCCTCACCGAACCCATCAGGCTTGTTTGAAGGGTGCAGTAAGTGCTCAGGACGATGCTGGACTTTCCGTCGGATTCGTCTCGCAGTCTGCTCTTCGATAGCAGGGATGCGTTTGCGAAGTTGATTGTTTACAAATCCGAGAGGCATTAATGAAAAATTTCCGCAAGATCCTCAAGAACCTCGTCTTCGTGGCCGCGTTAGTCGGCGCGAATGCAGGTGCCATGGCTGCGGTTACGTGTACTTCGGCGCCGTCGGGCATTTACCGCGTGCCGATCAGTACGCCGAGCAGCATTGCAATCGACCCGGATGTTGACGATGGCACGGTCCTGAAGATCCTGACCTTCAATAACAGGCCTTCCGGATTTCCGACAGTTACCTGCAAGAACGGCAGCACCAACGTTTCTCCCATCAGCCTCCGGTATGCAATGGTCACCGGAGCCCTGCAGACCGACGGAATTACCTACGCCAGCGGGATAGATGGCATCGGATTGAGGCTGATGACTCCGGGCGGGGCATACCTTCCACGGACCGTGGCGAGCCAAGTCGCGCCATTCCAACCGGGGATTGACGGCACCGCTCAACTGTTAATCGTCAAGATCGGAGCTATTTCCGGAAAGGGCGTTTTGGGGGCGAAGAGGGTCGCGGAGGTCCGCACGGGGCCGACGTCCGGCGACTACCTGTACACGTCCTATGAGCTTGCAGGTGCCGTGGAGATCGTCCCGCAGAAGCCGACGTGCTCTGTTACCAACTCCGTCATCCCGGTTTCCATGATGCCGGAACAGCATCTGCCATTCACGGGTGTTGGCAGTACTTCCCGCGAGGTGCCATGGGCAATCAAGCTGAGTTGCGGCGGCGGGTTGGCAGGCTCGTCCGTAGCCGTCTTCGGCGTGCTGACGGATGCGGCCAATCCAATGAACAGGTCTGACATGCTGCCGTTGAGTGCCGATTCCTCCGCCAAAGGCATCGCGATCCAGGTGCTGCGTGAAGGCAAGTTGATCCACTTCGGACCGGACTCGGCTGAGGCGGAGGTCGAAAATCAATGGGCTGGTGGACGTGCCCCGAACGGTACTTACAGCATTCCATTTACGTCACGCTACGTGCAGACCGAGCACCTGGTAACTTCGGGTACAGCCAATGCGCGTGCCACTTTCACGCTCAGCTATCGATAAAAGCAGCATGGCTGTATTAGCCACTGGACAACCCAGTGGCTTTCCGATCACGTGACGCCAGAAGGAATCGCGCATGAAATATCTGCTCCAGGTTGATTTCCCCTACGCAGGTCCGTGGGGCATCGAGATGGCGACGGCAATGCAGGACCTGGCCGCCTCGATCGCCACGGAGAAGGGGCTGATCTGGAAGATATGGACCGAGGACGCGGCGAGCGGACGTGCCGGTGGCGTCTATCTCTTCCAGAGCAGGGAAGAGGCGCAGGCCTATCTCGACATGCACGCCGCGCGGCTGGCAACGTTCGGTATTCCCGAAGTGCGGGGCATGATCTTCGAGGTCAACGAAGCACTGTCGGCCATCGACCGGGCGCCGCTGTAGGACCCCCCGAGGAAAAGGCCGGGGCGGGCAAGGCGATTGCAGTTGCGCCAGGAGCCATCCTGATTGCCGATGCCCGGCTGACCTGATCCGGTGTCGGTGGCATACCGGAGTGCACGTGCCCGGTCCGTCGCATCGGCATGAACTCCCGCTCCCTGCGCCGCACGCCAAGCACGCGGCTCTGTCGTGCGATCCGCCGCTGTCCCGACCGCAGATGATGCTTCCCGCACGTTGGGTTGCAATGATCGGCGCGGGTGTTCGATCAGCGTGTCCGGCGCTAGCTCTGATCGCAGGGAACGTCCTGCGTCATGCCGTTCCTGCAGGCCCAGCGGACCGGCGCCTCGTCGGCAGCCGCGCTGCGGTTGTCGGCCGGATCATCATTGCTTGGTCACACCGGGCACCGCGTCGATCCGGTCCAGTTCTCCTGCGACGGCTTCGGCTTCCGTCTGCTCGCACGCGAGGGCGGCTGGTCTTCGAGCAGGACGTGACGCCTTGATCGTCAGGCCATTCGTCGGCCACGGCCGCCGCGTGGTCGAGGTGGCTACAACCGCTTGACCCTGCTTCCCATACAGGGCCGCCTTCATCGTCAAGGGCAGCACAGGCGATCCGTGCAACGCGGGCGCAGAGGCGACAACGCTGCACATCACCCGGGTCAGGGCACAGCTGCGTGGGCTGAAATCAGGTGTCGCCGGGAAGCTCCATCCACCTTGAGTTGGTCATGGTGCGTTGAGCGGCATATTCGGAAAAGCCTGATCGTTGTCGACTACCACGGTTGAAAGAATGGCGCCTCCTCAAGAGGCGTAGCACCAC
Source organism: Stenotrophomonas sp. SY1 (assembly GCF_021202945.1). Lineage (GTDB taxonomy): Bacteria > Pseudomonadota > Gammaproteobacteria > Xanthomonadales > Xanthomonadaceae > Stenotrophomonas. The sequence continues at coordinate 369,676 of NZ_JAJOYR010000001.1, forward strand.
ACACGCCAGTCGCCACCGCCGGTGGTCAGGTTGTCGGGTGTGGGCTCGGGAAGCGGCTTGCTTCCCTTCATTCCATTTCGATCAGGACGCAGGTGCCCGGATGAACAGAAGAACATGCACGACCGCGTGGCCGGTCGTTGTGACCTTGTTGCTGGGTGTCAGCGGCACGGCCATGGGCGAGGTCTGCACCACCAATACCGGTCAGCCGAGTACCTTCGTGATGGCGCTTCCCGCGAAGATCAACATCGATCCGGATGTCGGCGAGGGCAACGTACTGGCCGATATCAGAGGCACCATGATGCTGCGGTCTCCCACGGAGACCCGCTGTCCTGGCATCTCCGGTGAGGTCCCGAACAAGTACATGTTGTCCAGCGGCGCCTATCTGGGCGGGAGCATCTATGAGAGTGGAATTCCTGGAGTCGGTGTACGGTTCTCCTTCAATGAATCCGTGTTTCCTCTGGAGAACAAATTTATCTTTCCCTACATGGACAGCCACAGCTGGCCGGCGCGGCTGCAGTTGGTGAAGACCGGGCCGATAAGCCAGTCGGGCTCGCTTGCGGGTTTGCGGGGGGGCGCGTACCTGACCAGCAACGGAAACCACGAATGGCGAGTGTTCGTGTTCAGTGGTGCGACGGATGTGGATGCCGGCAGGCCGACCTGCAGGGTTGTTACGCCATTGGTGCCGGTGCCCATGGGCTCGGCCATGCTGAAGCACTTCAACGGCATCGGCAGCACGGTGGGCGGGCAGAGCTTCAAGATCGCCATTTACTGCGAAGGCGGACGCCCGCAGATCTCCACGGCGGTGTACGGATTGCTGATGGACCAGAACGATCCGCAGAACAGTTCCACCACCTTGTCCCTGAGCAGCGGTTCAACCGCAACCGGGATAGGCATGCAGGTGCTCCATGCCGGTCAGGTGCTGGCTTATGGCGGAAGTTCCGGCGATCCGGGTGCAGGTGCCCGCTGGTTCGCCGGGCGGACCCGAAACGGCAACTTCGATATTCCGCTGGAGGCACGCTACGTACAGACGCAGCCGGTGGTCACTGCAGGAAGCGCCAATGCCAAAGCCGCCTTCGTGCTGAGCTACGAATAAGGCCGCGACGCGCGCGTGTGACGAACACGTCCGCGCGGCTCACGTCTGCAATGGCTTGCGCTGCTGCAATGCATGACGGCCTTGGTCGCGCAGAAGGGTCAGTTCAGCGCGTAGTGCGGCAAGGTCTCGTTGCTCCAGCAGCGCTTCCATCTGTGCACATCGCGCGGTCAAGCTTGTTTCATGGATCAGCGCAAAGCCGCCACGGACGGAATGCAGTTGCTGGCCTATGTTGCCGAGGATGTCATCGGTGGTGGCAACGCCGGTTGAATCATCGACCTGGTTGATCAGGTGGTCCAGCGTGTCCAATGACTGCTCGAACGCGGCATCCAGGGCCGAATGCACCGCCTGCGGCAGTGGGCCTGCCGCGAGGTCGGATGCGCCGGCTTGTTGGGCCGGTGCGAACGCAGCTGATGGTTCCTGCGCAATGATGCGCGTGATTCTTTCCAGCAGCACCGGCTTGACCAGTACCTCACTGATACCCGCCTCCGCGCAGCGTTGCCGGTCATGTGCGGACGCATGCGCGGTAATGGCGATGATCGGCTGCACAAAGCCGCGGGCGCGCAGTGCGCGGACCAGCATGCAGCCGTCCATCTCGGGCATGTTGAGGTCGGTGAACACCACGTCGTAGGCGTGGTGCTCCTGCAGTGCCAATGCGTCGGAAGCGGAGGCCACGATGTCCGCCTGCTGGCCGAGTGCATCGAGCTGCATCCGCATCAGTTCGCGGTTGGCGGGGTGGTCGTCGACCACCAGGACACGCCGTCGCACGAGGGATGGTTCGGTAGCCTGTCGCACATCCGTGGCCAGCATCGCCGCCGGTGCAGGCTGCAGTGGCAAGGTCACCAGGAACGTGCTGCCCTTGCCCGGCACGCTGTGCACCTGGATGCTGCCGTGCATCAGTTCGACCAGCGCCCGGCACAGGGCCAGGCCCAGGCCGCTGCCGCCGAAACGGCGGGCGATGGAGCTGTCCGCCTGCGAGAAGCGCTGGAACAACCCGGCCTGCTGCTCGGTGCTCATGCCGATGCCGGTATCGCTGACGCCGATCACCAGCGCCGAATCCGGCCGGTCTTCATCCTGCAGGTACACCTCCAGCAGCACATCGCCTTGGTGGGTGAACTTGAGCGCGTTGCCGAGCAGGTTGTAGAGAATCTGGCGGATGCGGGTGGGGTCGCCCTGGTAAGCCGGGGCCAGTCCGTCGTCCAGGCTCGTCTCCAGCGCCAGGCCCTTGGCCTGTGCCATCGGCGTGAAGAACGCCGCCGTTTCGATGGCAAGGGCCTTCACGTCGAAGGCAATGGACTCCAGCTGCATCTGCCCGGATTCCACCCGCGAGAAATCCAGGATGTCGTTGATGATGTCCAACAGCGTGGACGAGGATGAAACCACGGTGCGCACCTGCTGCAGCTGGCTACCGTCGAGCGGCGAGCGCTCCAGCAGTTCGAGGTTGCCGAGGATGGCATTGAGCGGCGTGCGGATCTCGTGGCTCATCGTGGCCAGGAACGCCGACTTGGCCTGGTTGGCCGCGTCGGCGGCGCGGCGTGCCTGTTCCAGTTCCTGCTGGACCTTCTTGCGCAGCGTGATGTCCTTGAAGTTGCACAGCAGTGCCTGCCTTCCCTGGTAGCGGGTAGGCACGGCCACCACCAGCAGGTCGCGACGTGAGCCATCGGCCATGGCCAGGCCGAATTCGGCTTCGCGTGCGGACAGGTCTTTGTCGACGGGGCCGAACCATTGCAGCAACTGCTGATGCAGCGGCGGATCATCCGGACGTGCCCGCTCGGCATAGGACTGCATCACCGCGTTCTGCAGCAGCACCTGGCCGCTGTCCGGCGAGAGCAGTGACAGGCCGAACGGTGCCGTTGTCACCATCGTGCGATTGAGGTCTTCGCTTTCGATGATGCGCAACGATCGTGCATGGGCGGGTCGGAATACCTTTCGATCGATCAGCGAGAGCACGTACCAGACGAAAGCGATCACCAGCAGCATCGCGCCGGTATAGGCGGCCAGGCGGGGCCACAGATCGGCCAGCACGGTCCGCCAAGAGAACGTGTGCACGAGCTTCCAGCCTGATGCGGACACAACGTCGGCGGCGACGAAATGACCATCGAGGTAGTGGAAGTCCTCCGCCATCGACGGCAGCGTCAGTGCCGCCTGCAGTACACCTGACGTGCTGGAAGTGCCCTCCGGTTCCAGCAGCAGGCGTCCTTCATGGTCGGTGATCAGAAACTGCTCATGCGGGCGCTCGGTGCGCAGCCGCGAAGCGGTGACCTCTGCCGGGTAGGCGGCCACGAAAATCGCGAAGAGCTTGCCTTCGTGGGCCGCACCCTGCACCAGTCGAATGGCCGGCAGACCGCTCAGCGGGTCCCGGGAAAGCGGCAGCCACAGCGGAACGGTGGGGTCCAGCAACCGTGCCACCACGCTGGGATCCTGCAGATTGCCCAGGTCCGGTGCGACACGGCTGATCAGATCCGCCGCATCGGCATTGCCGAATTGCTCGGCCATGTCATCGGAGCGGAGTGGCCCCAGGCCGATGAAGCTTCGTTGCGGGTTGTAGAAGTATCCCGATGCCAGCAGTGCATGGGAGTAGGCGCCGGCCTGGTAGCTCACTTCGTCGGCCAGACGAAGATAGGGCGCATGCACCTCCAGCGGGTGCTGCGCGGTGATGTCGCCGCGCACCAGAATCGGCGGAAAGCTGCTGTTGCGCTGCAGGATCATCCGGCCATGGTGAGCGCTGAAGGCGGCCAGTAGCGCCGGATCGGGAAGCTGTCGGGTCGACCAGGCGTATTCCTCCTGCCTGACATTGATGCGCATGGCCCCTTCGTGGATCGCGAACTGGGACCGCAACGCGGTGCGTCGCATGACGAAATCGCCATGGCGCTCGCTGATGTAGTCATTGATCTGCGCGTACAGCATCACTGCGGTGACGGCAGCCAGCACCAGTGAAGTCACCAGCCCGCCCACATACAGCAGCAGTCGCTGGTGACGGCTCAGCAGGCTCAGCGCGTCGCTGCCTCGCCCCGGGCGTCCCGGCTGCGTCTTGCCGGACTCTGTCTGCGTTGTCATCGCTGGGGCCCTGGGCTGAATGGCACCTCATCATAGGGCCAGACCGGGCGCGGAAATGTCCTACCTGGCAACCGGAAGAATAGGACTGAGCCGATTGGGGCACATGCCAGCCGTTGGAACAATGTCTCCTGACAAAAAGCCAACAGCGGCACCAGGTCTGCCGCCCGGAGACGTCCACCATGAACGCACAGCTACGCCGCGCCTTTCCCCACGCTGATGTGCACCCGATTTCCTCCGCCTTGGTGGTGGATGCGAATGAGCTGCATCTGGCGTCCCTGCAGAAGACGTTGGCTCAGCTGGGCGTGGGCACGGTCAAGGGCATGCACGAGGGAGGCGCCGGCATCCAGGCCCTGCGTGAGGGTGACTGGGGTGTGGTGTTCGTGGACCTGGACCTGCAAGACGTCACCGGCATGCAGCTTATCGACGTGCTGGCCGACCGCGGCAGCAACGCCGGGTTGGTGATCACGAGCAGCCATTCCAGTCGCATCCTGCACGCGGCCTCGTTGCATGCCACCGCACGCGGGCTGGATGTGGTGGCTACCCTGCGCAAACCGCTGGACACGGTCCTGGTCAAGGACGTGTTGGATGACCTGGTGCTCGCGCGTGCAAGGGCGGTACATGCACCACAGGCTGCTGATTCAGCCATACCGGACTTCACGCTGGACGAACTGCGGCAGTCGTTGTTGTCCCAGCCGATAAAGCCCTATTTCCAGCCACAACACGATGTGGTGACCGGTGCGCTGCGCGGTGCCGAGCTGCTGGCACGCTGGCATCACCCCGCTGGCAAGGTGCTGGGGCCACATGTGTTCCTGCCTGCCTTCGAGCGCGCCGGAATGATGGAGTGCCTGACCAACTACATGCTCTCCTGCGCCCTGGATGCGTTGGCCAAGGACCCCCACGGCGCGGGGTGTTCGCTGGCAGTGAACGTACCGGCGGCGGTGGCCTGTTCCGTGCAGTGGGCGCAAAGCATCGCCGACCTGGCCAAAGCAGCGGGCGCGGATCCGGCTCATCTGATCATCGAGATCACCGAAGACGGTGGTCCGGCCTGCAACGCGACGCTGTCCGGGGCGGTTACCCAGCTGCGCCTGCGTGGTTTTCAATGTGCCATTGACGACTTCGGTACCGGCGATTCTTCGCTGGATCGGCTGATGGGTGTTCCTTTCAACGAGATCAAGATCAACCGCGGGATGATTCTGCAGGCGCGGGAGCACGTCCATGCCCGCAGCGTGCTGGCCAGCATCATTGCGATGGGACGACAGTTGGTGGCCACCGTGGTGGCTGAAGGCATCGAGGACGAAGAGGACCTGCAGATGGTGCGGAATCTGGGTTGCCAGGTAACGCAGGGTTATCTGCACGCGCGACCGATGTCACGTGCTGCCTACATGCGTTACGCACTGCGCAGCAACAACGTCTGATCCTTGTTCCAGCGTCGGTGAAGGTCGGTGATGGCGCGGGCGCTCATGCCCGCGCATGCCATTCATGCCTCTACGATGATTTACGCCGGCGCTGGTGGCGCCTGGTCATGTTCATGAAAGGCGCGGACGCGGCGCCGGTGTGCTGCTCCTCCTGACTGCCTTGTCCGCGATGGAAAGCAGGTAACGGACGGATGCTTCCGGGAGCTACCGCAATCTGTGCGGCGGGATGGTTCACGAAGATCAGCATCCGGTTGAAGCGGAAGCCTTCGGCAGAAGTCATTGCAGGCCGCGCGTTTCCACCCAGCAGTGCATGAGCGGATTGGTTTCAGTTGATTGGGATTAATCCTACTCGGAAGAGGCGCTAATTCAGGCGCGGCCGATTATCCGGCGCCGGACAGAATTCTAGACTTCCCACGCCCTGACGACACAGCGCACGACACGCATGACCGGGCGGAAGTCAGGCCCTTGTTGCAATCCAATCTCTCAATCCAGGAACACTCAAATGAACAAGCTCTCCCTCGCTTCTGCCCTCGCCCTCGCCCTGCTGGCCGCTCCGGCCGCCTACGCCGCCGACGGCACCATCGAGTTCACCGGTAACGTCACCGCCGTCACCTGCACCATCAATGGCGGCAGCGCAGATTTCAACGTGGTCCTGCCGACCGTCTCCGCTGGTTCGCTGGCCACCGAGGGTGACGTCGCCGGTCGTACCCCGTTCAAGATCGAAGTGAGCGGCTGCACCCCGGATACCGGCTCGATCTCGGCCTTCTTCGAAGCCGATGCCCAGGTGAACTCGCAAGGCCGTCTGGACATCGACGCAGGCGGTGCCAAGAACGTCGAAGTGGCCCTGCTGAATGACAGCCACAATGAAATCATGCTGGGTGCCTCTGGCAACCAGGGTTCGCAGAAGGTCAGCCTGGCCGGCGGTTCCGCTGTCCTGAATTACTACGCGCAGTACTACTCCCTGGGTGGCGCCGAAGCCGGCGCAGTGGCGACCCGCGTCCGCTACACCATGTCCTACGAGTAAGCCGATGCCGCGTGGCGGCACCGCCGCCACGCACGGTTTTCCGTCGCGCCGTCTCCTGCGGGAAGACGGCGCGACAACCGGGTCCCACGGCCCCCAGGAGAAACGACCATGAACAGCGGTATCCGTACATTGATGATGTCCACCAGTGTCGCACTGGCCATGTTTGCATCGCAGGCCGACGCGAGCGTGGTGATTGCAGGAACCCGCGTGATCTTTCCGGGCCAGGACAAGGAAGTAACGGTTCAGCTGGACAACGCCGGGCAACTGCCAGCGCTGGTCCAGGCCTGGCTGGATGACGGTGATGCCGCTGCATCGCCGGAAACGATCAACGTGCCCTTCACCCTGACCCCGGCGATGTTTCGCCTGGATCCGGGCAACGGCCAGGCACTGCGCCTGCTGCATACCGGTGCCGCGCTACCCAAGGACAGGGAAAGCCTGTATTGGCTCAATGTCCTGGAAGTGCCGCCGAAGGTGAATGACGATGCCAACCGCCTGCAGCTGGCGATGCGCACCCGGATCAAGGTGATGTACCGCCCGACCGGTCTGCCTGGCAAGGCGGCCGACGCACCCGCTGCGGTTCGCTGGGAACTGCAGATGCAGGAAGGGGGCAAGGGCTACGCGCTCAAGGCCAGCAACCCGACCCCGTACTACGTGAACTACGGCAGCATCAGCCTGGGTAGCACCGAAGGCACTGTCAGTGCTGGTGCAGGCCATGTTGCTCCGGGCAGCTCCAAGCTGTTCCCGTTGGAAGCAGTGAAAACTGCCGGATTCACCCGCCCCGAAGTGCAGTACAGCGCGATCAACGATTGGGGTGGTGCAATGCAGGGCACGCAGCAGATCACCGCGCCAGCCCCTCGGTGACGCGTGCGCCGCCTGGAGCGGCGTCCCGCTGAGACCTTCAACACTCCCGCACCCGGGGCTTCCGGAAACGGAACAACCGCGGAACGGATTCCCGAATCGAACAGCAGGTGCCCCGAACCGGGGCCGCCTGGTGCGTACCTGGATGACTGCCGTGAAACTGCACGCCGACTCTTGCTCCCGCCCTGTGGCACCGCCTACGCGCCGGCAGTTGCCCGCCTTGATCGTCGCCATACTCGCGACTCAGTGCATGGAAGCGGCGGGCCGCGAGACGGCCATCGCGGCTGCAGCGGTGGTCCAGTTCGATACCGAGTTCCTGGTTGCCGGTGGCGGGCGCAATGTCGATATTTCCCGCTTCGAGAAAGGCGTCGTCGTGCTGCCCGGTGTCTATCGCGCCGACGTGCAGGTCAATGGTGACTACGTCACGCGCATGGACGTCCAGTTTCGCAGCATCGGGGACGACGTCGATGCGGTGGCCTGTGTCGATGAATCCATGCTGGCCCGCTTTGGCGTGGATATGGGCCAGCTGGATGAGGCTACTCGCGCCCGGTTCGCCGCCGCGGCCGCCTGTGAGCGCATCGAGGATGCCATCGCCGATGCGACCGTGCATTTTGATTTCGCCGCCCAGCGCCTGGACGTGAGCATTCCGCAGGCGGCCATGGTGCGCCGCGCCCGTGGCTATGTGGATCCGTCGAACTGGGATGCCGGTGTCAATGCGGCATCGCTGGGTTACAGCTTCAATGCCTACCGGCAGAAGATGCGCGGCTACGATGCCGTCACCCAGGGCTATCTGGGGCTGAACGCTGGCCTGAATGTCGCCGGCTGGCGCCTGCGCCACGATGGCTCCTACAGTTTTGATACGCGCGGGCGCCGCGATTACCAGGCCATGGCGACCTACGCCAAGCGGGAAGTGGCGGCATTGTCGGCCGAGTTGACCATTGGTGAAGCCTTCACCAGTGGCGACCTGTTCGATTCGGTCGGCTTCCGCGGCGTGCGCCTGGAAACCGATGACCGCATGCTGCCCGAATCGCGTCGCGGCTATGCACCTACCGTGCGTGGCGTGGCCAACAGCAATGCCAGGATCACCATCCGCCAGAGTGGTTCGCTGATCCACGAAACCACGGTGGCCCCGGGTGCGTTCGAGATCGATGATCTTTATGCCACCGGTTACGGCGGTGACCTTGAGGTCACCATCCAGGAAGCCGATGGCAGCCAGCGCGTGTTCTCGGTGCCGTTTGCCGCAGTGCCGTTGTCGTTGCGCCCAGGGGTGAGCCGCTTCAGCGCCACGATGGGTGAGCTGCGCCAGACCCAGGCGCAGAAGGAGCCGCTGTTCGCGCAGGGCACCTGGCAGCATGGCCTGTCCAACCGGGTTACCGGTTATGCCGGCATCACCGCTGCGCAGAACTATGCCGCCGGCATGGTCGGCGTGGCGCTGAACACCCGCCTGGGTGCGTTGGGTGCCGATGTCACCCAGTCCTCGACCGAATTGACCGCAGGCAATGCCGTGCGCGGTGCCAGCTACCGGCTCAGCTACGCACGTGACATCGCTGCCAGCGGTACCAACGTCTCGATTGCCGCATACCGCTATTCGACCGGCGGCTTCTATGGGCTGGGTGGGGCGATGCAGGCGCGCGAAGCCGAACGTCACAGCGATGTCTGGGCGCCGCAGCGTCAGCGCAATCGCGCTTCGTTGAGCCTGGGGCAACGCCTGGGCGAGCGTCATGGACGCATCCATGCCACCGCGTCGCTGTCCGATTACTGGAACCGCCAGGGTTCGGACGTGAACTATTCCTTCGGCTACAGCGGCTCGCTGGGACGCATGAATTACGGCGTCTCGGCCAACCGCCTGCATGCGGCCAATGGCCGTGCGGAAACCCAGTACTACGCCAGTCTGACGATCCCGCTGGGCGATGCGGGCCGTACACGCACCCTCACCAGCAATCTGTCCCACAACGACAGCGGCCGCTCGCGTGTACAGAGCACGTTGTCCGGCACTGCGGGCGAGGGTCATCAACTGGCTTACGGCCTGTCGGTGGCGCATGCACGTGGCGGTGACATGGCCAGCGACTCGGACCTCAATGCCAACCTGATGTACCGCGCGTCCAAGGCCGACCTGCAGGCCAGCATGGCGCTGGGCAGCAACTATTCCCAGGCATCGGTGGGTGCGCGTGGCGCGCTGGTGATCCATCCCGAGGGCTGGACATTGTCGCAGCCGCTGTCGGAAACCTTCGGCATTGTCGAGGTGGCCGACGCGCAGGGCGCACGCGTGCTCAATGCCTCCGGTGTGAAGGTGGATGGACGGGGTTACGCGGTTGTCCCGCACCTGACCCCGTACCGCTCCAACACGATCAGCATCGATCCGAAGGGCCTTTCCACGGACGTGGAACTGAAGCTCAACAGCCAGCAGGTCACCCCGCGTGCCGGTGCCGTGGCGATGGTGCGCTTTGCCACCGAATCGGGGCGCTCGGCAGTGCTGGAGGTGCGTCGCCAGGACGGTTCGGTGCTGCCGTTCGGTGCCAATGTGCTTGACGAAGATGACAAGGAAGTCGGTGTGGTGGGGCAGGGCGGTCGCATCTTCGTACGCGGTCTGCGCGAGGAGGGCATGCTGAACGTGCGTTGGGCCGATGATGCACGTGCCCTGTGTCGCATCGACTACCGCCTGCCTGCGCGCGCGGGCAGGGACGAGGGCATCCAGGTGGTGCCGGGCCAGTGCGTTACCCAGGTGGCCGACACCCGCGAACCGGATGCTTCGCCGGTGTGGAACTACGTCAGCGGCGAATGAACCTCGACGTCGAGCGTGACCGCGTGCCGCTCGCCGTCAGCCGACGCTCGCAGGCCCTTGCGCGCATGCCTGAAGGCTGACATAGAATCGCCCCAACACATGGTCCGCATGTGTGCCGATGGGCGAACCCTCCAAGGGCCGCCCGTCAGCTGGCGACGGCGTCGGAGGGAATCGGGTGGACAGTTTCAGGATCCGGGTAGTGTTGGCCGATGATCATCCGGGCATGATCGCCGGTGTACGTCATGAACTGTCCAATGTATCCACCGTTGAGCTGGTGGGCACGGCCACTGATTCGGCCGCACTGATGGCGTTGCTGGCGGACGTGCCGTGCGATGTCGTGGTGTCCGACTACGCCATGCCCGGAGGCGAGGTGGGCGATGGCGTGGCCTTGTTCGGCCTGATGCGGCGCCGCTTCCCGGATGTGAAGCTGGTCGTGCTGACCATGCTGGACAACCCGGCGGTACTGCACACCCTGGTGACGCAGGGCGTGCAGTGCATCGTCAGCAAGTCCGATGCGATCAGCCACCTGGTGCCGGCCATCCATGCCGCACGAACGCAGGGCAAGTACTTCTCGCCAAGCATCGAGCGCGTGGTGGGCAGCGTGGACTGGAACCGCCGCAGCCGCAATCCGGATGGTGTGCTGAGCCAGCGCGAGGCGGAAGTGGTGCGGCTGTTCGCGTCGGGGTTGACGGTCAACGAGATAGCCGAGCGGCTGCATCGCAGCAAGAAGACCATCAGCACGCAGAAGGCCAAGGCGATGGAGAAGCTGGGCGTGACTCGTGATGTGGACCTGTTCCGCTACGCGATGGAGAACGGTCTCGTCGCCGCTTCGAGCAAGAGCTCCGACGGCTGAAGGTCAGGTCCGCAGAGTTCATTTCCCGTTTCCATGACGGGTGCTCCTTTTGCCCGGCCCGCGCACATGTCCGGTTGGCGTAGCGTCAGTTGAATGAAGAAGCATCGCAGCGGCCGTCGATGGTTTGATGCGACAGTTTTCCTGCCGCGAACGATCTGCTGCCGTCATCGCGGCCGGGCACATACTTCGGTGCTGTGCGTTCTGCTGGGGTGAAAGCGGCAGGAACGCGATGAGCAGGTTCTCCACGTTTACAACCTTCGCGTTGATCAATGCGTGCTTCCGCGACGCCGGTCCAGTTCAATGCCAATGCCCGGTACGGGCCGTATCACCGGATGTGGCATCAAACGCGAATGGGCGCGCAGTACCGAGTCCGACGCTGATCGCCGACATGGATTGTGTCCATCCAACAGGTGATCGGATTTCCTGAGGCTTTCGGGTGAGCGTTGGTGCAGACCAAAGCACCCATGGGCAGCGTATATGCGTGAGGCTGCATGCATTCTTCCGGATTTCCGGTAATTGCCGGATGGGATCAATCTCGAACGTGGGTTTAGGGTTTGTCCTATGTTCCCGGAGAATGCATTGGGGCTTGGCCCCATTACTTTGTCGGCAGGCGAGCAATATAGTCACATTCCGCACAGTTCGACCCCGAAGGCACCCGTACCGTGGACGCTTCTTGCGACGAACTGAATGCCTGCGTCCCTCTCGACGTGGGCAGTGACCTTCCCTCTGCCGAAATCAACCTGCCATGAAACCACTCAGCCTTCGCGTCGTCATTGCGGATGATCACTCCGCAGTCCGGGCCGGGCTTCAAGCCGTGCTCAGCACCGGCGGCACGGTATCGGTCGTGGGTTCGGTACGGGATTCCGGTGAGCTGCTGGAACTGCTCGCCCGCGGCGCCAGTGATGTTCTGGTATGCGATTACTCCATGCCGGGTGGGCGCTATGGTGACGGCCTGCCCTTGTTCAAGCTGATCAAGCAGCGCTACCCCGCCGTCCGCATCGTGGTGTTGACCATGCTGGAAAACCCCGGTGTCGTGCACTCGCTGTTGAAGTTGGGCATCAGCTGCATCCTGAGCAAGTCCGACTCGATGAGTCACCTGCTTCCGGCGGTGCACGTGGCCTTTGCCGATGGCCGCTACCTGTCGCCGACCATCGCCGGCATAGTCAGCACGTTGAGCGCTGGCGGCCCGGAGCTCATCGCGTTGACCGCGCGGGAGCTGGAGGTCGTCCGCCTGTATGTGTCCGGCCTGACCGTCAACGAGATCGCCGAGCGCCTGAGTCGCAGCAAGAAAACCATCAGTACCCAGAAAGGTGCGGCCATGCTCAAGCTGGGTATCCGTCGCGACGTGGACCTGCTGCGCTATGGCATCGAATCGGGCCTGGTGGCCGCCGATCCCGGCGTGACGCCGCATCGCTACCAGTGATGCCGGAACAGGCGCGTGGGCAACCGTCCGGGTTGTAACGGAAGCATGCAGCCGATCGGTGATGGGCTGCATGCTGATCTGGTCGCCGGTGCGGCCTTGTGTCGGACCACCGCCACTGCACGGACATGTGCCGGAAGCGGAAACAGAGGAAATGGCGTCCGAAGCGGTGTAAAGCTCGCTTGACATCCTTCAGGGTGGCGCGGCAGAGTAGGTCAAGCGTCCTTTACAGGGGTTGGTCATGCGTTCGTGGCGTTGTCCCTCTGCTTCCCCGCTGCGTTCATCCCTGCATTTGCACGGATTGGGCGCAGCAATCGTGTTGCACGGCGTGCAATCAGTCTCCCTTTGCGGGCGAGCTGCCCATCGTTGTTCCGATGTTTCCCCGCTAGCGCAGATGCTTCCGGTGCAGGCATGACCCGCGCCGGGCAGACGCGGTGGCTGCTGTCGGGTGCGGGCACGCTGGTGGTATCGGCCGCCTTGCTGCTGATGTTTGCGCAGTTCTCTGGCAGCTCGCGTGTTGCTGGTGGCCTGTTCGGAATGGCGTTGGGGTTGACCTTGGCAGCGTTGCTGCAGCGGCTGCTGCCCGATGACTGCGATGCCGCGCCGCCGGCACTGCGCAGGCGTTACACCCGCGAGCTGATGTCGGCGATGGGGCTGTATGTGGTGCTGCTGGTGCTGTCGCTGTTACTGCTCAGGGCAGTGGAGCTTCCGCTGCTGCGCGCGCTTGTCGCGCTGTTGCCAGTGCCGGCGATCGTGCTGATGCTGCGTGCAATGATCCGCTACATCCGTGATGTCGATGAATTGCAACAGCGCATCGAACTGGAAGCGGTGAGCTTTGCCACCGCGTTCGTATCGTTGGTCTATCTGACCGGGGGCTTCCTGCAGTCGGCCAAGGTGATCGACGTACCATCCAATGTGGCGATGATCTGGGTGTTCCCGCTGGTGTGCCTGTCCTACGGCCTGGCCAAGGCCGTGGTCATGCGGCGGTATCGCTGAGGCCGCTGGATGGACAACCAATTGCGTGAGCTGCGCCAGGCCCGGGGCTGGTCGCAGGGGGAGTTGGCCGAACGCCTGGAAGTATCGCGGCAGACGGTCAACGCGCTGGAAACCGGCAAGTACGATCCCAGCCTGCCGCTGGCGTTCCGCATCGCCCGGTTGTTCGGGGTGGGGATCGAGCAGATTTTCTTTCCGGATGTCACATAGCTGGCTGCATCGCGTCTGGATGCAGGTAGAACCGTTTTTTCCTTCAAACCGTGGGGGCTGTTCCGATGATGTCCCGCAAGACCCAAACCCTTCTGGCCGTGGCGGTGATCGCCGGCATCGTCGGCTACCGGCTCACCCGGCCGGCCGCTGATGCTGCGCCGACCACCGTCGCAGCTGCGTCCGCCGCCGAAACCGTGGCGGCCAAGCCGCAGCTGCTTGGCAGTCTGAAGTTCCAGCCCTGCAGCCTCAGCTCGGCCTCCAGCCGTACCAGCCTGGAGGCGCACTGCACGACCTTCGAGGTGCCTGAGGACCGGGCCAACCCGCAGGGCCGCAAGATCGCCTTGAACATCGCCTGGCTGGCACCTGAGAAGGAAGGCGATGTGCAGGCCGACCCGCTGTTCTTCCTGGCCGGTGGCCCCGGGCAGTCGGCGGTGGACAGCTTCCAGCAGATGGGCCCGGCCTTTGCCGAAGTACGCAAGCACCGCAACGTGATCCTGGTGGACCAGCGCGGCACCGGCAAATCCAATCTGCTGGCGTGCACGGCGGGACAGGGCGATGACATGTCGGTGGCGGCGATCCGTGCCGAAACCACCCGCTGCGCGCAGACGCTGGCGGCCAAGGCCGACCTGCGCCACTACACCACCACCGATGCGGTCGCCGACCTGGATGCGGTGCGTCAGGCCATCGGTGCGCAGCAGCTCAATCTGTACGGCGTGAGCTACGGCACCCGAGTGGCCCAGCAGTACGCCATGCGCCATCCACAGCACACGCGCAGCATCGTGCTCGATTCAGTGGTGCCCAATGACCTGCAGCTGGGCAACATCGTGGCCCGCAATCTGGACGAGGCGCTGGCGCTGCAGTTCGCGCAATGCACCCGCACCGCGTCGTGCAAGGACAAGCTGGGCGACCCGCGTGCGGAGCTGGATGCGCTGCTGGTCAAGCTGCGTGCGCAGCCGGTGACGGTGCGCTACCGCGACGCGACCAGCGGCGAACAGCGCGAGGACGTGCTGCGTGCGGAAACCGTGGCCGGGCTGGTGCGCATGTACGCGTACATGCCGGCGGCCGCATCGCTGCTGCCCAAGCTGATCCACGAAGCCGGGCAGGGGCGCTATGAGAATCTGATGGCGCTGGCGCAGATGCTGCAGGGCGACATGCAGGACAGCATGGCGATGGGCATGCAGTTGTCGGTCATCTGCAGCGAAGACCGCAAGCAGATCACCAGCCAACAGGGCGATGAGAACACCGTACTGGGCAACCAGATGGCACAGAGCCTGGCGGCGATGTGCGAGGTGTGGCCGAAGGGAACCGCGCCGGCCGACTTCCATCAGCCGCTGGCCACGCCGGTGCCGGCGCTGGTGCTGGCCGGTGAGTTCGATCCGGTGACACCGCCGCGCTATGGCGAGGAGGTGGTCAAGCACCTGCCCAACGGCCGCCTGTTCGTGCTGCGCGGCCAGGGCCATGCGGTGCTCGGTGCCGGCTGCATGCCCAAGCTGTTCGCCCAGTTTGTAGAAAAGGCCGATGCCAAGCCGCTCGATGGCGCCTGCCTGGACAAACTCAACTACGTGCCGCCGTTCACCAGCTTCAATGGCTGGGAACCGTGACGTCATCGCATTGCCAAGGAATCCGCTGAAATGATCGTTGCAGAACGACTCCGCAAGACCTTCCCCGGCAAGGGCAAGGACAAGAGCCCGGTGATTGCTGTCGATGACGTTGGCTTCACTGCCCACGATGGACAAATCACCGGCCTGCTCGGCCCCAACGGCGCCGGCAAGACCACCACGCTGCGCATGCTGTACACGCTGATGACGCCGGAAAGTGGCCGGGTGCTGGTTGACGGCGTGGACCCCGCCGTCGATTCCAACGCCGTGCGCCGCAGCCTGGGTGTGCTGCCCGACGCGCGTGGCGTCTACAAGCGCCTGACCGCACGCGAGAACATCGACTACTTCGGCCAATTGCATGGCATGAGTGCCGGCGACATCGCCGCGCGCACCGCACGCCTTGCCGCGGCGTTGCAGATGGAGGATTTCCTGGACCGCGCCACCGAAGGCTTCAGCCAGGGCCAGCGCACCAAGACCGCCATTGCCCGGGCGCTGATCCATGACCCGCGCAACGTCATCCTCGATGAGCCGACCAATGGCCTGGACGTGATGACCACCCGTGGCCTGCGCGGCTTCCTCAAGGAGCTGCGCGAGGAAGGCCGTTGCGTGATCTTCTCCAGCCACATCATGCAGGAGGTGGCCGCGCTGTGTGACCGCATCGTCATCATCGCCCATGGCCGGGTGGTGGCGCAGGGCACGCCGGAAGAACTGCGCGAACAGGCGCAGGAAATGAACCTGGAAGATGCATTCGTCAAGTTGATCGGCAGCGAAGAGGGCCTGCACGCATGAACCGGATTGGATACTTCAGCGTCATGCTGACGGTGATGCGCAAGGAGCTGCGTGACTTCGTACGCGACCGCCGCACCTTCCTGCTCACTCTGCTGACCGCACCGCTGCTTTACCCGCTGCTGTTCCTGGGCATGAACAAGCTCACCAACCTGCGTGCCGAAACGCAGCTGGACAAGGACATGACGATGCCGGTGGTGGGCATGCAGCACGCGCCCAACCTGGTGGCGTTCCTGGCCAGCCGTGGCATCAACGCCACCGAAGCGCCGAAGGACATCGAGGCGTTGATCCGCAGCCAGCGTGAGGACGTGGCTTTGGTGATCGCCCCGGAGTTCGCCAGCGACTGGCATGCGGGCAAGCCGGCCAAGGTGGAGATCGTGGCCGACACCACGCGCCGCACCAGCGACGTGCAGGTGGCGCGCGTGCGCAGCACCCTGAACGAGTACGGGCAGTCGGTGGGCGCGTTGCGGTTGCTGGCACGCGGCGTCAATCCGGCGGTGGCCGCACCGGTCAACGTGGGCATCCGCGAACTGGCTACCGCCGAGGCCAAACGCGGCATCTTCCTGTCGATCGTGCTGCCGCTGGTGCTGATGCTGTTTGCCTTCGTCGGTGGTTCGCACATCGCGATGGACACGACGGCCGGCGAGCGCGAACGGCAGTCGCTGGAGCCGTTGCTGGCAACGCCTGCCGCCCGTGGCGCGCTGGTCAGCGGCAAGATGCTGGCCGCCGTAGCGATGGGCCTGGCGTCGATGCTGCTGATCCTGCTGTCGTTCAAGCTCAGTGCCAGCATCGGCAGTGGCGCGGCACGCTCGCTGGACGTGAGTTTCGCGGCGATGGGCAAGCTGCTGGTGATCCTGCTGCCGCTGGTGGTGATCGGTACGGCACTGCTGACCTGCCTGGCGGCCAGTGCCAAAAGCATGAAGGAAGCGCAGAGCCACATGGTGTGGCTGATGCTGCTGCCGATGCTGCCCGGTTACGCACTGATGGCCTATCCGTTGAAGGACACGCAACTGTGGCAGTACGCGGTGCCGTTCCTGTCGCAGAACCAGATGCTGGTGAAAGTGACCCGTGGCGAGATGCCATCGATGTCGCAATGGGGCGTGTATCTGGCCGCGTCGGCCGCACTGGCGATGGTGCTGTGGGCGATCGCGGTGTGGCGTTATCGGCAGGAGCGGTTGGCCATTTCGGGCTGATGCGGTTCGGTCGGTTCGATTGAGTTGAATGTTGTGGAGCAAAGGCCTGGAGAGATCCGGGCCTTTGTTTTTTTCCGGGGCGGTGAGTTCAGAAGCGCAGAGCACCCCTCCCCAACCCTCCCCTTGGCCTGCGGCCAAAGGGAGGGGGCAGAAAGCGGCTTAACTGCAATCGCAAAGAGCACAGGAGCCACCCCCTCCCCTTGGCCTGCGGCCAAAGGGAGGGGGGCAGAAAGCGGCTTGACTGCAATCGCAACGATCACAGGAACCACCCCCTCCCTTTGGCCGCAGGCCAAGGGGAGGGCTGGGGAGGGGTTGTCTTTGCTTTTGCTTTCGCCTGCTGCTTCAGTCACCAACATCAGACACAAAAAAAGCCCGGATCGCTCCGGGCTCTTCATGCCTCACTGCCAGCGCGCTTACTTGTTCGGCGCGAAGGCCAGGGTGCGACGCGTGGTCGTCGGGTTGCCGATCGGCTCGAACTTCCAGCGCTTGACTGCTGTCAGTGCCTCGCGGTCGAACACGCGTGCCGGGTTGGCGCGCAGGATGCGTGCGTCGGTGACCGAGCCATCGGTACCCACGGTGATTTCCACCAGCACTTCACCGGAGGTGCCCGAACGCAGTGCGTCGGCCGGGTAACGCGGTGCCGGCGTGCTCACTGCGCGCAGCGACGGTGCGGCCGCGGCCGGCCTGGGGGCTGCGGCCTGCTGGGCGGCGGCCTGGGCGGCACTGCGCTGCTCGGCCTCACGGCGGGCAGCGGCGGTGCGCTCGGCTTCGACGCGCTCGCTTTCCTTGCGTGCGGCTTCCTGCTTGGCGGCCAGCTGCTGTGCTGCGGAGGCTTCAGCGGCCTGCTGCTGGGCCAGGCGCTGCTGCTCGACCTGCAGCTTGGCGCGGTTTTCGGTTTCCTTCTTGGCCTTGTCGGCCTCTTCCACGGTGCGGCGCTCGGCCACCTGCATGCTGCTGGCCACGCCCTGCTTCAGGCGCGGCAGCGCCGGTGCGCTCGGGTCGACCTTCTCCACCAGCGTGATCAGGCGCTGGGCTTCGGCAAAGTCTTCGCGGCCCAGGGCCTGTTCGGCGGCGATCAGCGTGTAGGGCTGCAGGTCGGTCAGTGCGCTCTTGATCGTGCCGTCGTCGGGCAGCTTGTCGCGCAGGGCCAGGTAGTACTCCATCGCGTTGTCGCCAGCCGGGGCGTACATGCGGTTTTCGCGCAATGCGGTGCTGGCCGAGTCACGCAGCTGGCTGGTGTCCATGCCCTGCACTTTGTCGGCGGCCACCGGTGCCGGTGCTGCCGGGGCGGCAGGCGCGGCAGCAGCAGGTGCGGCGGCCGGCGCTGCGGTTTCATCCTTGCCCGAACAGGCGGCAAGCGTGGCCAGCAGAAGAACGGGCGCAAGCAGGCGTGCCTTGCCCTGGATCATGACGTACGACATCAAACATCCCCTTGAACGACGAACGTGGACCGCCAGTGCCCGATGGGCATTGGCGCGGCACTCCCGATGCCGCGCCAGCTGACAGCGAAGCGCGAATCTAGCATCGCCGGCCCGGGCTGCGGGAGCGTGCCATGATTGCAGGGTGAAAAAGTGATGGGCGTCACACTTGAGGGGCGCCCATCAGGTCGGCGATCAATGCGCGGCCTGGGCCTTGCTGTGGCTGTTGGACATCAGCTTGTCGGTCCAGGCGATGCCGATGGCCGAGAGGATGAACACGCAGTGGATGATGGTCTGCCACATCACGCCGCCGGAGGTGAACTTGGTGCAGGCGGCCTTGGCGGCCAGCAGTTCCGGGGTGCACAGCGGCATGCCCAGCTGGCCGGCTTCGATGAAGGTCTTGAGCAGGTGGATGGAGGAGATGCCGATGATCGCCATCGCCAGCTTCACCTTCAGCACCGAGGCATTGACGTGGCTCAGCCACTCCGGCTGGTCCGGGTGGCCCTGCAGGCCCAGGCGCGAGACGAAGGTTTCATAACCGCCTACGATCACCATCACCAGCAGGTTGGAGATCATCACCACGTCGATCAGGCCCAGCACGATCAGCATGATCTGCTGCTCACCCAGATCGTTGGCGCCGTGGATCAGGTGCCACAGTTCCTTGCCGAACAGGTAGACGTAGACGCCCTGCGCCGCGATCAGGCCCAGGTACAG
The DNA here is from genome assembly GCF_021202945.1 of Stenotrophomonas sp. SY1. Taxonomy (GTDB): domain Bacteria; phylum Pseudomonadota; class Gammaproteobacteria; order Xanthomonadales; family Xanthomonadaceae; genus Stenotrophomonas. Next base: position 389,087 of record NZ_JAJOYR010000001.1, read on the forward strand.
CGGTAGCTGCAGCCAGCGCGAGGCGAAGATCAAGGTGGAAAGCGGGCTCAACGGTTTCGGTGCGGACATGTGAAGGATGCTGCGTTGCGAGGAGGCGGCAGGTTACCGGGCGTCCCAAACGCTGCCAAGCGGCTACCTTAGACATTCTTCCTGAGCGGGTAACCGGAGTGCACTCATGATCGACCTCTACTACTGGCCGACTCCCAATGGCCACAAGATCACCCTGTTCCTGGAGGAAGCCGGGCTGGAATACCGCATCCATCCGGTCAACATCGGCAAGGGCGACCAGTTCCAGCCGGAGTTCCTGGCCGTATCGCCGAACAACAAGATGCCGGCCATCGTCGACCATGCACCGGCCGACGGCGGCGCGCCGTTGAGCGTGTTCGAATCCGGCGCCATCCTGGTGTATCTGGCCGAGAAGACCGGCCGTTTCCTGCCCGGCGACCTGCGCGGCCGGGCTGCCGCGCTGGAATGGCTGTTCTGGCAGATGGGCGGGCTGGGCCCGATGAGTGGGCAGATGGGGCACTTCAATGTCTACGCGCCGGAGCGCATTCCGTATGCGATCGAGCGCTACGACAGCGAGGTGCGGCGCCTGCACCGGGTGATGGACAAGCGCCTGTCCGAATCGGAGTACCTGGCCGGCGCCGAGTACGGCATCGCCGACATGGCCAGCTACCCGTGGATCGGGGCTTACAGCAAGTTGCCGGCCGATTTCGAGGCCTTCCCGTACCTGCACCGCTGGCACCAGGCCATTGCCGCCCGCCCGGCCACGCAGCGCGCCTATGCGATCGGGCCGACGGTGAACCCGCAGGCGGGGCAGCCGCTAAGTGACGAGGAGCGCCGGCTGCTGTTTGGCAAGCGGGACTAACGTCAGGGGCGAGCGCCGACCAGCTCGGCTAGGATGCCCCGATCCACACTGTCTTCGACAGGAACACCATGCGTCCCTTGTTCATTGCCCTTGCCCTGATGCTCACCACGCCCGCCGTTCATGCCGAGAAACTCACCCTGGAGGCCATCACCGGCAACGCGCCGCTGTCCGGCCCCACGCTGATGAAGCCCAAGGTGGCTCCCGATGGTTCGCGGGTGACCTTCCTGCGCGGCAAGGACAGCGACCGCAACCAGCTGGATCTGTGGGAATACGACATCGCCAGCGGCCAGACCCGGCTGCTGGTCGATTCCAAGGTGGTTCTGCCCGGCACCGAAACCCTCAGTGACGAGGAAAAGGCCCGCCGCGAGCGCCAGCGCATCGCCGCAATGACCGGCATCGTCGATTACCAGTGGTCGCCCGATGCCAAGACCCTGCTGTTCCCGCTGGGTGGCGAGCTTTACCTGTACGACCTGGGCAAGCAGGGCCGCGATGCGGTGCGCCAGCTCACCCACGGTGAGGGTTTCAGCACCGATGCCAAGCTCTCGCCGCTGGGCGGCTTTGTCAGCTTCGTGCGCGCACGCAACCTGTGGGTGATCGACCTGGCCAGCGGCAAGCAGCTGCAGCTGACCAACGATGGCAGCGCCGTCATTGGCAACGGCGTGGCCGAGTTCGTCGCCGACGAGGAAATGGACCGCCACACCGGTTACTGGTGGGCGCCGGATGATTCGGCCATTGCCTTTGCCCGCATCGACGAATCGCCGGTGCCGGTGCAGAAGCGCTACGAGATGTACGCCGACCGCGTGGAGATGATCGAACAGCGCTACCCGGCCGCCGGCGACAGGAACGTGCTGGTGAAGCTGGGCGTGGTCGCCCCGCGTGCCGGTTCCGCACCGGCCTGGGTGGACCTGGGCAAGCAGCAGGACATCTACCTGGCCCGCGTCAACTGGCGCGACCCGCAGCACCTGACCTTCCAGCGCCAGAGCCGCGACCAGAAGCTGCTGGAGCTCATCGAAGCCAACCTGGCCGATGGCAAACAGCGCACGCTGGTCAGCGAAACCAGCAAGACCTGGGTGCCGCTGCACAACAGCCTGCGTTTCCTCAAGGACGGTCGCTTCGTGTGGTCGTCCGAGCGCAGTGGCTTCCAGCACCTGTACCTGGCCAGCGCCGACGGCAAGACGCTCACCCCGCTGACCTCGGGCAACTGGCCGGTGGACGAACTGCTGGCGGTGGATGAAGACGCCGGCAAGGCCTACTTCCGTGGTGGCGTCGAGTCACCGCTGCGCAGCGAGATCTATGCCGTACCGCTGGCCGGCGGTGCGCCGGTCAAGCTGTCGCGCAACGCGGGCATGCACAGCGCCGCGTTCGCCAACAACGCCAGCGTCTACGTCGACAGCTGGTCCAACAACCGCACGCCGCCGCAGATCGAGCTGTACCGCGCCAACGGCGAGAAGATCGCCACGTTGCTGGACAACAACCTGGCCGATCCCAAGCACCCGTATGCGCAGTACCTGGACGCACAGCGCCCGGTGGAATACGGCACGCTGACCGCTGCCGATGGCAGGACCGAACTGCATTACAGCCTGATCAAGCCGGACGGTTTCGACGCGTCGAAACAGTACCCGGTGGCGGTGTATGTGTACGGCGGCCCGGCGTCGCAGACCGTGACCGACAGCTGGCCGGGCCGTGGCGATCACCTGTTCAACCAGTACCTGGCGCAGCAGGGTTACGTGGTGTTCTCGCTGGACAACCGTGGCACGCCGCGTCGTGGCCGTGACTTCGGCGGTGCGCTGTACGGCGTGCAGGGCACGGTGGAAGTGGCTGACCAGCTCAAGGGCGTGGAATGGCTGAAGTCGCAGCCGTGGGTGGATGCCAAGCGCATCGGCGTGCAGGGCTGGTCCAACGGTGGCTACATGACGCTGATGCTGCTGGCCAAGGCGTCCAACCAGTACGCCTGCGGCGTGGCCGGTGCGCCGGTCACCGACTGGGGCCTGTACGACACGCATTACACCGAGCGCTACATGAACCTGCCGGCGGCCAACCCGGCCGGTTACACCGAAGGCCGCGTGCTCACCCACATCGACGGGTTGACCTCGCCGCTGTTGCTGATCCACGGCATGGCCGATGACAACGTGCTGTTCACCAACTCCACCGGCCTGATGAGCGCGTTGCAGAAGCGCAGCCAGCCGTTCGAGTTGATGACCTACCCGGGCGCCAAGCACGGCCTGTCCGGTGCCAATGCGCTGCACCGCTACCGCATCGCCGAGAACTTCCTGGGCCGTTGCCTCAAGCCTTGATTCCTGTTTGAAGGGCAGGGGCGTTTTACCCCTCCCCAACCCTCCCCTTGCCGATGGCAAAGGGAGGGGGCGGTTCTGCAATGACCTTGAAGGTCGTGGGAAACCCGCTTCCGCTCCCTCCCTTGCGCCGAAGGCGGAGAGGAGGGTTGGGGGAGGGGTAGCTTCCCGCCCCACGCACACGCAATCGCACAACACTCCAGCTGGCACTTGTCGCTCCGCAATCGACTGCGTAGGGTCGCCGTTCGACCTTCAGGAGCCGCCCATGAAACCGCTAGTCCTCGCCGTTGCACTTGCCCTGGCCGCTCCGTTGCCGCTGAACGTGGCTGCCGCACCGGCAACAAAAACCGCGCCGTCGGCACCGGCCTGGGTCGCGCACAGCAACGAACTGGCGCAGATCCTGTTGCAGGCGCAGGCGCCGTTCCAGCCGGAAATGACCAGCTTCTTCGGCGTGCCGGGCTACGACGACAAGGTGGTTGACCTCGGTCCGAACAACACCGCCCGTTATCGCGAGGCGCTGGGCAAGGCGCGCGAGCAGCTGCGCGAAAAACTCCAGCTCGAACGCAACCCGAACGTGCGCCAGGATCTGGAGATCATGATCGCCGCGGCCGAGCGCAACATCGAGAACAGCACGCTCAACGAACAGCACCTGATGCCGTGGGTGGACGTGCCGCAGGTCGTGTTCGGCGGCATCAACGGGTTGCTGTCCGACCAAGTGCCGGAACAGCGCCGGGGCAAGGCGCTGGATCGGCTGAAGGCCTACCTGGGCCAGGCGCCAGGCACGCAGCCGCTGGCCACGCTGGCGCGGCAGCGTTACGAAGAAAAGAGCGGCACGCCGAACCTGCTGCAACCCACCAAGATCGAAGTGGACCAGGCACTGGCCAACGTCGACACCTACATCGCCGGTATCGGCAAGCTGTTTGCCAAGTACAAGATTGAAGGCGCCGACGCCTCGCTGGCCGAGTTGTCCACGCAGATGAAGGACTACATCGCCTGGACGCAGAAGGACGTGCTGCCGCAGGCACGCACCGACACGCGCCTGCCGGCCGAGCTGTACGCCTTCCAGCTCAAGGAAGTGGGCGTGGACATCAACCCGTCGCTGCTGATGCAGCGGGCGCAGCTCGAATACATGGAAACCCGCGCGGCCATGCGCCAGCTGGCGCCGCTGGTGGTCAAGGAGAAGGGCCTGAAGGTGGCCGACCCGAACGACTACGTTGCCGTGATCCGCGCGCTGAAGCAGGACAAGATCGGCAACGACAAGCTCGAATCGCACTACCGCAGCGTGATCGATGCCATCGACCCGATCATCCACAAGCAGGGCATCGTGGACGTGCCGCAGCGCCCGTTGCAGATGCGCCTGGGCAGTGAAGCTGAAAGCGCCGCATCGCCCGCACCGCATTACCTGCCGGCGCCGCTGGTGGGCAACACCGGGCAACAGGGCACCTTCGTGCTGCCGATGGGCAATCCTGCCTCCGGTGAAAAGGCGCAGTACGACGATTTCAACTTCGGCTCGGCGGCATGGACGCTGAGCGCGCATGAAGGCCGCCCCGGCCATGACCTTCAGTTCGCGGCGATGGTCGAGCGTGGCATCTCGCTGGCGCGCACGCTGTTTGCGTTCAACTCGGTCAACGTCGAAGGCTGGGCGCTGTATGCCGAAGCGGAGATGGTGCCGTTCGAGCCGCTGGACGGGCAGATGATCGCGTTGCAGTTCCGCCTGCTGCGTGCCGCACGCGCCATGCTCGATCCGATGCTCAACCTCGGCCAGACCGACCGCGAGCAGGCACGGCGCGTGCTGATCGACGGCGTGGGCCTGTCCGAAGCGATGGCCACCCAGGAGCTGGACCGCTACACCGTGCGGGCGCCGGGCCAGGCGTGCAGCTACTTCTACGGCTACACGCGGATCATGGAACTGCGCATGCAGACCGAGCTGGCACTGGGTGACAAGTTCGACCGTCTGGCATTCAACAACTTCCTGCTCGACCAGGGCCTGCTGCCGCCGGACCAGCTGGCTGCAGCAGTCAACGAAGTATTCGTTCCCGCGCAGCGGAAGAAGTAAACAGGAAGGGCGCCGCAAGGCGCACTTCTTGCTTGCGTTGTCGAAGTGGCTTCAGCCGCGCAGCTGGCGCCGTTGTAGGAGCGGGCTTAGCAGCGAAGCTGGCAATGCCCGAAGCCTCCGGAGCATTCGCCACCACAGCTGCCTGCTTGTGTAGGAGCGGCGTAAGCCGCGAAGCTGGCAATGCCCGAAGTCTTCGGAGCATTCGCTATCACAGCTGCCTGCTTGTGTAGGAGCGGCGTGAGCCGCGAAGCCAGTGGAGCCTGAAGTTCTCAAGTCGCTCGCCATTGCAGCTGCGCGGCGTTGTAAGAGCGGCTCACGCCGCTCCTACAAGGAGGCTTCAGCGGCCCGCGCCCGGCGGCACCCAGATCGCCACACCGGCCGCACGCTTCTGCTGGGTGGGAATACCCACGCTCAGGCCGCCGCCGACATGGCTGCCAAAGGTGCCGGCGCCGACCGACATGCCCACCGGCGAACCGGCACCGCCCACGCCCATCAGGATCACGCCGTTGGCACCGAGCGCGGCGGCCTCGCGTTTGAGCCGGGCGATGGCGGCATCGGTCTGGCCCTGGGTGCCGAAGCCGACCGCGCTGGACGATTCCAGCTGCGCGATCTCGACCGAACCCGGCGGCGGCGTGGAGTAGATCTGCACACTGGCCGGGTCCACCGGCGCACGCGCCTGGCCGAGCATCACGCGGGACGTGCTGGCGCAACCGGTGGCGGCCAGGACGACACCCAAGGCAATGGCAAGCGGCAGTTTCATGGTTTCACTCCCCGATGATGGGTACTTGCGGATGATCCTCGGCCAAGGGTGAATTGGCCGCGAACGCCAGCTTGCGACAACCGGCACTTGAATACCAATGTTTCCCGGCTATCTTGCTGGCAGTGTCATATGGAGAAGAACAATGGGGTTGATCAGTCTGGTGTGGGGCATCGTGGCACTGCTGTGGATGGTGCTGGCCTTCATCCCGCTGCTGGGCTGGGGGAACTGGTTCCTGATTCCGTTTGCCGCAGTGGGCGCGATCATTGCCGCCATCGGCATTCTGTTCACCCACGCCAGCAAGCGTGGTCGGGCCAGGACCGGGCTGCTGCTCAACGGCATCGTCATCGTGGTCGGCGTGATCCGGCTGAGTATCGGCGGCGGCTTCATCTGAGGCGTCGCTGCGGTTGTCCGGCCTTGTACAGGCCAGGGGCGTAAAATACGGCGATTGGCCGGGCCGGCGCCCGGCGTGACTGCATTGCCATGATCATCCGTCCCCGCCCCAGCGGCTGGCAGCTGCTGTACATCCTGCGTGGTTCCATCGTGCCGGCCATCGCTCCCAAGGTGCTGGCCATCGGCGCGCTGGCGGTGGCAGTGGCCGCTTTCGAGCGGTATTGGCATCCGTTCGGTCGCGATGGGGTGACGGTGGTGCCGTTCACCTTGCTGGGGCTGGTGCTGTCGATCTTCCTGAGCTTCCGCAACAGCGCCTGCCATGAGCGCTGGTGGGAAGGGCGCAAGCTGTGGGGACAACTGCTGATCGAATCACGCGGCTTTGCCCGTCAGGCCGCCGCGTTGCTGGCGGCCGAGCCGGTGCTGCGCGAACGTGCCTCGCAGCTGGTGATCGGCTTTGCCTATGCGCTGGCCGCACGCCTGCGTGGTGCCGACGAGGCGGCCGCTGCCGCGCCGTGGCTGGCGCCGGACCAGGCGCCGCTGTTGGAACGGCGCAACATTCCCGATGGATTGCTGACACAGCTCTCGGTCGAACTGGCGCTGCCACTGCGCGAAGGCCGGCTCGATCCGTATCTGTACGGCCAGTTCCAGGCCCGGCTGCAGGGCATGGCCGGCGTGCAGGCGGCCTGCGAGCGCATCGCCGGTACGCCGCTGCCGTTTGCCTACACGCTGTTGCTGCATCGCTGCGCATGGCTGTTCTGCGTGTTGCTGCCGTTCGGCCTGGCAGGCGCGCTGGGCTGGGCTACGCCGGTGGTGTCGATGCTGCTGGCATATGCCTTCTTCGGCCTGGACCAGTTGGGCGAAGAAATGGAAGAACCGTTCGGCCTGGAGCCCAATGACCTGCCGCTCGATGCGATGGTGCGCACCATCGAGATCGACGTGCTGGATGCGCTGGGGCGACGGCCGTTGCCCGAACCACTGCAGCCGCAGGGTTACCTGCTGCGCTGAACCCTGTTTTTCTGAATCAAGGAGTACGTCCATGGGCCACCCCCATTACCGCCCGCGTCGCATGCGTCATGACGAGTTCACGCGCCGGCTGATGCGCGAGCACACGCTCACCAGCGACGACCTGATCTGGCCGGTGTTCGTGCATGAGCTGGACGGTCGCGCGCCGGTGGCTTCGATGCCGGGCGTGGACCGCATGTCCATCGACGAACTGCTGCGCGAGGCCGAGCAGGCGCTGGAACTGGGCGTGCCGGTGATCGACCTGTTCCCGGTGATCGACCCGTCACGCAAGACGCTCGATGCGGCTGAAGCCTGGAACGAGGGCGGCCTGGCGCAGCGTGCGATCCGCGCGCTGAAGTCGCGTTTCCCCGAGCTGGGCGTGATGACCGACGTGGCGCTGGACCCGTACACCACGCACGGCCAGGACGGCATCATCGACGAGCGCGGTTATGTGCTCAACGACATCACCGTCGAAGCACTGGTGAAGCAGTCGCTGTCGCATGCACAGGCCGGCGTGGACATCGTATCGCCCTCGGACATGATGGATGGGCGCATCGGTGCGATCCGCACCGCGCTGGATGCGGCCGGCGACATCAACGTGCGCATCATGGCCTATTCGGCCAAGTACGCCTCCGCGTTCTATGGCCCGTTCCGCGATGCGGTGGGCAGCTCGGGCAACCTGGGCAAGGCCGACAAGAAGACCTACCAGATGGACCCGGCCAACAGCGACGAGGCCATGCGTGAAATCGCGCTGGACCTGGAAGAGGGCGCGGACATGGTCATGGTCAAGCCGGGCATGCCGTACCTGGACATCGTGCGCCGGGTGAAGCAGGAGTTCGGCGTGCCGACCTTCGCGTATCACGTCAGCGGCGAGTACGCGATGCTCAAGGCCGCCGCGGCCAATGGCTGGCTGGACGAGCGCAAATGCGTGATGGAGACGATGATCGGCTTCAAGCGTGCCGGCGCCGATGGTGTGCTGACCTACTACGCGCCGCAGATCGCGCGTTGGTTGAAGGAGGGATGAAATGAACGCTCCTGGCCTTGAGGGCTACAACTGGGCGGTGTGGCTGATTGGCGTGTTGTTGTTTGCCGTGCTGATTGGTGTGTTCATCGCCGCCATCGTGCGCGCCTCGCGGCGTCCGCCGGAACTGCATTCAGCGGCCGAACGCCTGAAACGTGAGGCGCCGCAGAAGCCGGACGTGGAGGTGAAGCTGCGCGAGCTGAGTCTGTTAAAGGAGCACGGGCAGATCAGCGATGCCGAGTATGAGAAGCGCCGTGCCGAGGTGTTGGCCGGGCGTTGAGTTCTGGCTGCCGGGGGCACCCCTTCCCCAAGAGGCACCCCTCCCCAACCCTCCCCTTGCCTTTGGCAAAGGGAGGGGGCGGTCATGCGCGGTCGGTCAGGTTGCGGCAAAGCTCCGCTCTTGCCCCCTCCCTTTGCGTCGGCAAGGGGAGGGTTGGGGAGGGGTAAGCAACTGCCGGCATCTCAACGGCAATCGCCGCTGCCATCCACGCCCGGTGCCTTCATCCGGTAAAGGTCCAGGCCACCGGCACGTGGTGCACGGGCCCGTCCACTGACCACCAGTTCGCCGGGCTTGTTGGCATCGATCAGTACCCCTCGCGTGTCGCCGTCGGCGCTGTTGAACGACAGCGGCAACAACGCCGCCTCGCCCCATTGCCCTTGGCGGCACTGCGACACCCACAACTGCGCACCGCCCTGGCCGTTGCCACGGGCGAACACCAGCCCGCGACCGCCGCCGAGCCAGCTGCCGTCGATCTCATCGCCGGGCGTGTTGGGCCCGGCCAATGCCGCCGGCGCCCCGAAGCCATCGGCCTGGAACGGCGCCGACCACAGGTCCCAGCCGCCGGCCCCGCCGTCGCGGTTGCTGGAGAACAGCAGGCGGCCATCGTCAGCCAGGGCCGGCGACCGTTCGTCGCGGCGGCTGTTGATGGACGGGCCAAGCACCTGCGGGGCACCGATGCTGCCGTCGGCGGCAAGCGGTGCCCGGTAAAGATCGAACCCGCCACGCCCGCCCTTGCGGTTGGAGGCGAAGTACAGCCAGCGCCCGTCCGCGCTCAGGTACGGATCAACCTCGTCGGCGCTGCTGTTGAGCGCCAGCGGCTGCGGCTGGGTCCAGCGCTTGTCCTGGAGGGTGGCCTGCCACAGATCCCAGCCGCCGGCACCGCCCTCGCGGTTGCTGGCCCAGACGATGCGCTGGCCGTCGCCGCTGAGCGTGGCACGCAGCTCATCGGCGCGCGTGGAGACCACACCCATGCCTTCGATGCCGTACTCCGAAAGCGCCGAGGCCACGGGGGTAAAGAGTAGACTCGCTATCAGCGCGAGCAGTTGTGGTCCGGTCCGCATGAAGGTCCCGCAGGTGACAGTCGCGTCCAGTCTAGGTCATGCAGAGGATGAGGTTTCCCATGAGCGCTCCCCGCTACGCCGTATTCGGCCAGCCCATTGCCCACTCGCAATCGCCGCGCATCCAGTCGGCGTTCGGCAAGGCACATGGCATTGCGGTTGATTACCGTGCCATCGAGGCATCGCCGGAGCAGTTCCCGACCATGCTGGAGGCGTTTGCCGCCGACGGTGGCGTAGGTGCCAACGTGACCCTGCCGCACAAGGAAGCCGCGTTCGCGCTGTGTACCACCACCACTTCGCGTGCGCAGCGGGCCGGTGCGGTCAACACGCTGCTGCGCAAGGGTGATCGCTGGCATGGCGACAACACCGACGGCATCGGCCTGGTGCGCGACCTCACCGGCCGCCACGGTCTGGACCTGCGTGGCCGTCGTGTGCTGCTGCTTGGTGCCGGTGGCGCCGCGCGCGGTGTAGCACCGGCACTGCTGGATGCCGGCATCCTTGAACTGATCGTGGTCAACCGTTCGCCCGAGCGCGCCGATGCGCTGGTCGATGCGATGAGCGAGCCCGGTCGTGCCATTTCCGCGTATTGGGATGCACTGCGCGAGCAGGGCGACTTCGAGCTGATCATCAACGCCACCTCGGCCGCGCGCGGTGGCGAAGGCGGCTTCAACCTGCCGCTGTCGCTGGTCAACAGCATGACCACCGCGGTGGACCTGAATTACGGCGAGGCGGCCATTCCGTTCCTGGCCTGGGCGCGCGCGGCCAGCTGTCGCAACAGCTTCGATGGGCTGGGCATGCTGGTCGAGCAGGCCGCCGAGAGCTTCCAGCAATGGCACGGCATGCGCCCGGAGACCGACGCGGTCTACGCCGAACTGCGCGGCCGTGACGCGCTGCTGGTCACGGCGGACTGAGGCGGGCATGGACAGCAGCACCTTGTTGCAGACCTTGTTGGTTTCCGTTGGTTACCGGCTGCCGATCCTGATCGCACTGGGCGTGGCCTGGGTGATGCTGCTGGACACACCGCGCGGCAAGGTGCGCGCGGTGGCCTTGTGGGCCGTGGCCATCCTGCTGCTGGCCGGCATTGGCGCCGGCGTCCTCAACGTGCTGCCGCTGTTGTTCATCGCAGCCGGCAAGTTCGACGCGCTGGGCGGGCTGAACACGTTGCTCAGCGTGCTGAACTTCATCCTGTCGCTGGTTCAGGCGACGGGCTTCGTGCTGCTGGCTTGGGCGCTGGTGCAGGCCCTGCGGCGTCCGCTGGCACCGGCAAACACCTGAACCACCGCGGCATTCGGTGAATGCGGGCGGGTATGGGAAAATGCCCGCCTTGATTGCAGCAGGTGGCAGGTTGGCGTGACGGAAAAAGTGGAAGCACCGCGAGCGCTGACCGAGGATCTGAAGGCCGGCATCCGCGACGCCTACGCCAAGCTGCAGGCCAATACGCCGGGTTTCAGCACGCGCCGTTCGCAGAGCCAGATGATCGGCGTGGTGTCGCGCGCGCTGGCCACCGGCGGTGTCGGCGTGGTCGAGGCGCCCACCGGCGTCGGCAAGAGCCTGGGCTATCTCACTGCCGGCGTGCCGATTGCGCTGGCCAGCAAGAAGAAGCTGGTCATCAGCACCGGCACCGTGGCGTTGCAGTCGCAGCTGGTCGAGCGCGACATCCCCAATTTCCTCAAGTCCACCGGCCTGCAGGCCACGGTGGCGTTGGCCAAGGGCCGCACCCGCTACCTGTGCACGCGCAATGCCGCCGAAGCGCAGGGCGAGGGCGCCCAGGAAGGGATGTTCGGCGACGAGGTGCAGTTGTACGACCGGCCGCTGGCGCCGATTGAAATGGACGTGGCCGAGAAGTTGACCAAGGCCTTCATCGAAGGCCGCTGGAATGGCGACCTCGACAACGCGCCGGAAACGATCTCCACCACCTTGCGCATGCGTATCACCACGCCGGCCTCGGCCTGCGCGGGCCGCCGTTGTGCGTACTCGGCGCAATGCCCGGTGCTGCGTGCGCGCACCGAAGTACGCGATGCGCAGATCGTGGTGACCAACCACGCGCTGCTGCTGTCGGCGCTGTCCATTGGCGAAAGCGACAGCGGTCAGCCTTTGATCGCACCACCGGGCGACATGCTGCTGGTGCTGGACGAAGGCCACCACATCGGCAATGTCGCCATCGACCAGGGCGCGGCCAACCTGCCGCTGGATGACATGGCCAAGCGCACCGGCCGCCTGCAGATCCTGATCGCCGGTGCGTACCGCGCGGTGGACAAGGACAAGATCGGCAACCTGCTGCCCAATGAAGCCATCGAAGTAGCCTCGCGTGTGAGCAAGCTGCTGAAGAGCTTTCGCGACGACATCGCCAACGTGTGGATTCCGCAGCCGGATGATCGCGAACCGATGTGGCGCGCGGCCAACGGGCGCCTGCCCGAAGCATGGAGGCAGCCCATCGAAGTGCTGGCCGATGAAACCCGCAGCCTGCTCAACTGGGCCACGGCGGCAACCGCGCTGGTGGCCAAGGGCAAGCCTGAGGATGCCGGCCACGAGCGCCTGCAACGCAACCTGGGCATGGCGCTGGAGATGATCGAGCAGCAGTACAACCTGTGGGCTGGCTGGCGCCGCGAGGACAAGGAAGGCCAACCGCCGATCGCGCGCTGGGTGACCTTGTCGCGCGAGGGCGACTACATCCTGCATTGCTCGCCGGTGTCGGCGGCGATGGTGCTGCGCAAGCTGCTGTGGGACGAAGTGGATTCGGTGGTGATGACCTCGGCCACGCTGACCGGCGGCGGTGATTTCCAGTCGCTGGCCATCGACAACGGTATTCCCGAGGAAGCGGAGATGGTGTCGCTGGCCTCGCCGTTCGACCTGCCGAACCAGGCTGAGTTGATCGTGCCGCAGTTCCCGGTGACGCCGGACGACCGCGAGCGCCATCCCAAGGAAGTGGCCAAGTACCTGGCCGCGGAGTTGGACTGGGAGAAGGGCAGCATCGTGCTGTTCACTTCGCGCTGGAAGATGGAAAAAGTGGCCGAGCTGATGCCGGCGACGCTGCGCAAGAAAGTGCTGGTGCAGGGTGAAAGCGCCAAGCAGAAGATGATCGACGAGCATCTCAAGCGCACCGCGGCGGGCGAGGGTTCGGTGCTGTTTGGTTTGAATTCGTTCGGCGAGGGTCTGGATCTGCCGGGCGAGGCCTGCACCACGGTGGTCATCACCCAGGTACCGTTCGCGGTGCCAACCGACCCGCAGACCTCGACGTTGAGCGAGTGGTTTGAGAGCCGCGGTTTGAACTCGTTCAACCTGATCGCCATTCCGCATGCATTGCGCACGCTGACGCAGTTTTCCGGGCGCTTGATTCGCACCTCGACCGACACCGGGCGGGTGATCATCCTGGATTCGCGCCTGCTGACGCGGCGTTATGGCAAGCGGATCATTGATTCGCTGCCGCCGTTCAAGCGGGTGATCGGGTAAGGCAACGGCTGCCCCCTCTCCCCAACCCCTCTCCCGCAAGGGGAGAGAGGCTTTGAAGGCTGGGTTGCAGGCAATGCTTCAGCTTGAAGCGTACTGAGCCCCTCTCCCCTTGCGGGAGAGGGGTTGGGGAGAGGGGGATGAAAAGCACTCCGCTGGCGCAGTAACAGCCCAACCCGTAAAGTCCGCCGCCTTCCTCCAGGTATCTCCTCATGCCCGATTTCACCGCCAACTTCCTTTGGGACGCCCAGTTGCAGCGACTCCAGCAGCGCGATGCGATCCTGGCGTCGCTGATGCTGTTTGCGGATACCGAGCTGACGGAGGCAGGCCATGCCTTGGAGCAGTTGCTGCAGGCCGGGCAGGCATTGGTGAAGAGTGAGGTGGACGTTGGGCTTGTGGCCGACGAGTTGCGTCGTTACCAGAAGTTCTCGCCGCCGGGCCGGCCGTCGTTGCAGATTGTGCAGTTGCGTCGGCAGCAATCGACGGTGCAGCAGGCGCAGCGGATGGCCAAGCAGGCATTCATCCGCCAGGCGGATGTGTTTGCGCGGGTCATGCAGTTGGATGTTCCTGCCAAGCTCGGAACGGTGGCTACGGTTGAGCGGTGGTTGCGAGCCAGGTTGGGCTGACGGTTGGCTGTTTGCTGAGCGTGTGATCGCAGCCGCGTGCCCGCAGCGCCTTGCCCTTGCCCTTGTCTTTGACTTGCCGGGTTCCCTTCCGCAGCGACGGAGCCGGCAGATAAGACCCCGAACGGGGCGCCGCACAAGGATGTGCGGCGTTTTTCGACGAGACAGGGATGTCTCGTCGAAAAATCCTGCTGGCGGAGTGGACCCGCGATGTGCAGCATCGTGGGCGCGTAGGCAGGGCGTGCTTGACCAGCCATTCGGCTGTTGAAGATCGTTTCTTTTGGTTAGCTTTTCTTTGCATAAGCAAAGAAGTGCCTTTCAACAGCCGAATGGCTGGTCAAAGTAACTCGCTCCCCGAACGGGAGTGAAAGCTCTGGCTTTGGGTTTGGTTGCGGCTTCGAGTGTGCAGAAGCACGGCAACATCAAAGGCAAAGACTTTCGTGCCCCTAAAGGGGCGCGAGCCACCTTTCTTTGCTTGTGCAAAGAAACCTGGCGCAAAGAAGAGCTTTTCAACAGCCGAAGGCTGGTCAAGCACACCCTGCCTGCGCGCCTTCCGCGCTGCGCGCTCCAGGTCCACTCCGCTACCGGGATTTTTCGACGAGACATCCCTGTCTCGTCGAAAAACGACGTGCATCCATGCACGTCGCCCCTGTGGGGTCTTGTCCGTCAGCTCCGTCGCTGCGGAAGGGAACCCGGTAGGTCAAAGGCAACATCCAAGGCAACGGCAAAAGCAGCAGCAAAAGCAGCAGCAAAAGCAGCAGCGATGCTCGCTTAGTGCCACAGCCCCAGGATCAACCCGAACAACACGAACTGCACCGTGTGGTAACCGCCATCAATCGCCCACAGCTTTCCACTGCGCTGGGCGAACTGATAGTTGATGCCAAAGCTGGCGGCGACCATGCCAAAGCCCACAACCACGCCGCACAACAGGGCCTTGCGCAGCTCCGGTTCCGGTCCGACGAACCAGGCAAACGCGAAGGCCGCCAGCAGCGAGAAGATGAAACTCACGCCGAAGACCTTGGCCGGATGCCCTTGCGGCACTTCGCCTCCGTTCTCGCGGTTCCAGGCGCGGCCGAACAACACCGGTGAATACCAAAGGCCGCCCAGCAGGAAGCTGGACACGGCGGCAACCACCACGGCAAAGACGTTCATGCGAATTCCCCCAATTCCCGATGATGCGCGCATCGTAACGCCCGGCGCGGGATTTGCGCTGCATGGTGCCGCCCGCACCTCCCTCCCTTTGCCGCAGGCCAAGGGGAAGGGGTGATGCTTCTGCACCTGTTCCCTGGCCAAAGGGCAGGCATGGTCAAGCGCATGGGGAGAGGGCACCCGCAGCACTCGTCCCGCCCGGGCAAAGAGAAAGGCCGGTGGATGTCCACCGGCCTTCTCTACCTCAACGCACGTCTACAACACTGTTCCGGTCAGGCTTCCAATGCCGCTGCCGGGCCGAAGAACTCGTAACGGCTCTGTGCTTCGGGCACGCCCACGTCGCGCAGCAGCTTCTTCACCTGCGCCATGAACGGCTTGGGGCCGAGGAAATAGGCGTCCACGTTGCCCGCTTCCGGCAACCACTGCTGCAGCAGCTCGTGGCTGAGGAAACCCTCGGCGTCGGCCTTGTCACCCGGTTGCGCGTCGCTGTAGCAGGTGTACGCGCGCAGGCGCGGATGCTGCTGCTGCTTGTGCGCGATGAACTCACGGAACGCATGTACCTGCCCGTTGCGTGCGCAGTGGATGAAGTGCACCTCACGGCCGCTGGCAAGGGCCTGCTCCAGCATCGGCAGGGTCGGGGTGATGCCGACGCCACCGGTGATGAACGCCACCGGGCGCTCGCTGGCAGCCAGGGTGAAATCGCCGGCCGGGGCAAACAGCTCCAGCGTGTCGCCGACCTGCACGTGGTCATGCAGGTGATTGGAGACCTTGCCGCCGTCCTCGCGCTTGACGCTGATGCGGTAGCTGCGGCCGTTCGGGGCGTCGGACAGGGAGTAGTTGCGGCGCACTTCCTGGCCATCGAGCAGCAGCCTCATGCCGATGTACTGGCCAGGCTGGAAGTCCACCACCGCGCCACCGTCGGCCGGAACCAGATGGAAGGAGGTGATTTCCTCGCTTTCACGCACCTTGTCGGCCACGCGGAAGCTGCGGCCGCCGCGCCAGCCGCCCGGGGCCTGCTCGTTGGCCGCATACACCGTTTCCTCGGCGCCGATCAGCAGGTCGGCCAGCATCTGGTAGGCCGCACCCCAGGCGTCGATGATCTCGTCGGTGGCCACGTCCGGGCCCAGCACTTCGCGGATCGCACGCAGCAGGTAATGGCCGACGATCGGGTAGTGCTCCGGCAGCACCTGCAATGCCACATGCTTGGCCACGATCTGCCCGACCAGCGGGCCCAAGGCCTCCAGCCGATCGATGTGCTTGGCGTACATCAGCACCGAGTTGGCCAGGGCGCGCGGTTGGTCGCCGGTGGCTTGGTGGACCTGGTTGAACAGCGGCCGGGCCGCATCGCTCTCGGCCAGCATCAGGCCGTAGAAGTGCTTGGTCAGCGCTTCGCCGCCGGTTTCCAGCAGCGGAACGGTGGCCTTGATCAGTTCGCGCTGTGCAGCAGTAAGCATGGTTTTTGGCATCCTTTTGGGGGTGCCTTATCAATCCATGCCGGCGCCGGCGCTGCCCTGACGAAAATCAAGGCATCGGGAAATGGACCCGGTTTTCAGCTCTCGGGCTTGTTCAGGGCTGCGGTCATCGCCGCGGCGTCTTCGCGCGACAGGAACAGGTATTCCAGCTCGGCACCGCCGAATTTGTCTTCCAGCTCGTGCAGGCGCACCGGGTGGCTGCCGAAGCGGTAGTGCATGTTGCCGTTGTCGGCATTCTCGATGGCATACACGCCAAAGGAGGGGGGATTGGTCAGGGTGCCTTCCAGCTTGACGGATGAAGGGTCGATGGCGCGCTGGATGAGGTCTTCTAGGTCGATCATGGCGTGGGGGTAAGGCAGGGGAGTGGGGGCGGCTACCGCGGGATCCTTGGGCGCGTCCTACGCCGGATGCGCGCAGCCTGCCGTCACTCGCGCACTAAAACAAGCCCGCCGTTGCGGCGGGCCTGCGAACAGCCTGTTCCGGCACGATTGTCCGTACCGGGGATGGGCGGCTCAGCCGCCGCGTGCGCGCCGCGCCAGCCCGCTGCACAGGGCGATGAAGGCGGTGAAGGCGGCCATCGACAGGAACTGCAGCCGGGTTTCCGGGGTGGCCATCAGCAGCACGAAGATCAGCGCCAGGATGGCCAGGGCCAGCAGGGTCAGGTACGGGAAGCCGGCCATGCGGAACGGCAGCACGGTGCCGTCGCGCTCGGCGCGGCGGCGCAGGATCAGCTGCGATACCAGGGTGATGGTCCAGACCAGCAGGCAGGTGGAGCCGACCACGTTCAGCAACACCGGCAGCACCTTGTTCGGGTACAGCAGCTCCAGCGCGGTGGCGGCGAAGCCGAACAGCACGCTGGCCAGTACCGCCAGCACCGGCACCTGGCGGGTGTTGGTATTGGCCAGCCAGCGCGGTGCTTCCCGGCGCGAAGCCAGTGAATAGATCATCCGCGAGGCGCCGTACAGGTTGGCGTTGAGCGCGGACAGCAGCGCGATCACGGCGATCAGGGTGATCGCGGTGGCGGCGCCGGGGATGTTGGCTACTTCCAGCACGGCGGCAAACGGCGAGTTGAGCGCCTTGCTGGTCCATGGCACCACCGCGATGATCACGCCGATGGAGCCGATGTAGAAGACCAGGATGCGCCAGGCCACGGTGCGGATGGCGCGGGCCAGGCTGCGCTCCGGGTCCTGGGTTTCGGCCGCGGCCACGGCCACGATCTCGGTGCCGCCGAAGGCGAAGATCACCACCAGCAATGCCGCGCCGATGCCGGTCAGGCCCTTGGGCATGAAGCCGCCGTGGCCGGTGATGTTGGACAACCCCGGCGAGGCCACGCCCGGCAGCAGGCCGCACAGCAGGGCAATGCCGATCAAAATGAAGGCGATGATGGCGCCGACCTTGAGGATGGCGAACCAGAACTCGAACTCGCCGTAGTTGCGCACGCCCATCAGGTTGATGACGGTGAATACCAGCATGAACGCCAGCGAGGTCAGCGGCACCGAAAGCTGTGGCCAAATGGTGGCCAGCAGCCCGGCCGCGCCCACTGATTCGGCGGCGATCACCACCACCAGCTGCGCCCACCACAGCCAGCCCACGGTGGCGCCGGCGGTCGGGCCCAGGGCGTCGGCGGCGTAGACCGAGAACGCGCCGCTGGTGGGCCGTGCGGCGGCCATCTCGCCCATGGCGTGCATCATGATGATGACCAGGGTGCCGGCCACCAGGTAGGAGATCAGCACGGCCGGGCCGGCGGCCTGGATGCCCACGCCCGAGCCAAGGAACAGGCCGGCGCCGATGGCGCTGCCCAGTCCCATCATGATCAGCTGGCGCGGCTTGAGCGCACGTTCCAGATTCTGCGACGGCGCGGTGGCCGGGGCCGAAAGGTTGGCGGGCATCGATGGGGTTCTGGTCACGAAAGAGGGCGACACCTTACCGCGTCCGCCCGCCATCGTGTCTGTCCCGTTGGTTGGGGCCGGGTAGGATGAGCGCTCCGGCGCGGATGTGCGCCTGCAGCAAGGAATGGACGCATGCGCGGCTTGGATTTCAGTTCGTGGCAGGGCCTGCTCTCGACCTTGCTGGGCCTGGCGATCATCACCCTGATCGGCGTGGGCATCCGCCTGCTGGTGATGCAGGCGGTGCAGCAGAAGCGGGAGGCGGCCAACCGTCAGATCAACGAGCGGCTGAAGACGCTGATTGCGGCCTACAAGACCCTGGGTGGCTCGTTCACCGGCGACCTGAGCGTGGACCCCAGCCATCTGCGTGACCTGCGCCGCCGCGCTGCCGAACTGGCGCAGGAGCAGCCGCTGACCACCGACGAAGGCGCGCTGATTCTGCCGGTGCCGGCCCCGGGCGATACCGGTGACCGCGCCCGGCGCATCCGTGATGCGGTGGAGGGCGCGTTGTCGGATGTGATCCTGCTGGGCACTGAAGACCAGGTGCGGCTGGCCGCGCGCGCTGCCACCGACATGGTCGAGGGCCGGCCGATCCATACCGCCGAGCTGGTGGTTTCGTTGCGTGACTTCATCCGTCAGGTGCTGGACCTGGATACGATTCCGGCCAGCGTGGCCATCCCACGCCAGGGTCCGGCGCGGCCGGCTGGCGGTGGCGGCGGCGGCGGCAACAAGGGTGCGGCCAAGGACGGGGAGCGTGGTGCCGCCGCCAAGGGCGGTGGTGGCGCGGGTGGTGCCGGTGGCATGGGCGCCGGCATGGGCATGGGGGCCGGACTGGGCTATGGCGCTGGCCGTGGCGCGGATGATGACGGGCGTGGCTGAGGGGGCTTTGGTTTTGGTTTTGGTTTGCGCTTGCGCTTGGCTCTGATCTTGCCCCCTCTCCCGTTTACGGGAGAGGGTTGGGGTGAGGGTAAGTGGTCAAGCAGCAGCCAAGGCAACAGCAAGTGCATGCCCTCACCCCTACCCCTCTCCCGTAAACGGGAGAGGGGATGAGCAACAGCTCAAGAGCAACAGCTCAAGAGCAACAGCTCAAGAGCAACAGCTCAAGAGCAACAGCTCAAGAGCAACGGTCCAGGCACCACAATCTGAAACTGCCGCTTACTTCCAGCGCGACTTGCCGCGGATGTAACGCGCCGCATCCTCCAGCGAAGTCGGCAGGTATTCCGACCACAGGTTCGGTGGGTAGGCGTTCTGGTAGGTGTCATAGATGTCGCGAAACAGGTCCATGTGTACGACCGGCTGGCGCTTGCGGGCGCGCAGGTCGGCGATCGGTACGCGGCCCAGCACCAGCGTTTCTTCCTTGCTCTGCGCCTCGGCGATGGCCTTGCCGGCCGGGTCGTACAGGGCGGTGCCGCCTGAACCCGGATCATCGAAGTACGGGCCGTTGTCCGGCGAGATCGAGTTGTTGACGATCGAGGAGTAGACGCCGTTGTACATGGCACAAGCGGCGATATCCATTTCCGAGAAGCCGCCCGAAGCGGTGCGCAGGAACACCTCCGCACCCTTGAACGCCATCGCGCGGAACAGCTCCGGCTCGCGCTGGGTCGAGCTGGTGCAGATGTTGCCCAGCGGGGTGCGGGTGACCGGCACCACCGCGTCGCGGCCGTACATTTCCACGTAGCGGTCGAGCACGTCGTAAGTAGTCGTGGTGAACAGCTCGAAGTCCGGGAACGCACCCTTCAGGT
Organism: Stenotrophomonas sp. SY1; assembly: GCF_021202945.1. Lineage (GTDB taxonomy): Bacteria > Pseudomonadota > Gammaproteobacteria > Xanthomonadales > Xanthomonadaceae > Stenotrophomonas. Next base: position 409,132 of record NZ_JAJOYR010000001.1, read on the forward strand.
TGCGGGCCTTCCAGTGCTTGTCCACGATCTCGCCCTTGTCGTTCATGATCGTGGTGATCGACAGCACGTGGCCCGGCCAGTCCGGGTCGGTGGCGTAGGCACCGAACACGATCCAGGTGCCGTACTGGCGCGCCTTCTGCGCGATGGCCTCGGTTTCGGCGCCGGGAATGGTGATGGCGAACTTGAGGATTTCCTCGCGCGTCCACTTGCGCCAACCCGTCAGCGGGAATTCGTGGAACTGCAGCAGGTCGGGCTTGGCGTGGTAGTGCGCCTTGTCGATCAGTTCCAGCATGTGCGCCAGGTTGCGCCGGGTGCCGGCCTTCCATTCGCTGGCGTCGAAGCTGTGCACGCGTGACTGCACCAGCCCCAGTGTCCACGCCGGCTTGGCCAGTTCAACGGTGGCGTAGGTGCCATCGGTGCGTTCGTTCAATGCGTCAGGGCCTTTGCCCATGGCCGCCTGTGCGGGCGCCGGGGTGCCAAGCAGGGCGGGACCGACCGCGCCGAGTGCGGCCAGGCCGGCGGCGCTGCCGAGGAAATGTCTGCGGGTGTTGCTCATTGCGTACCTCGGTGGTTGATTGCCTGGATCAGGTTGGTTGCGGTTGCTGCTTGTCCCTTCTCCAGCGCAACGGTGCTCAGTTGGCTGCGAACCAAGGGTTCGCGAGCAAACCGCATCGCCCCGCAGGCGGAAGAGGGGCTTCACAGCTGCAACCGCTGGCTGCAAGGAGTGCTTCACTGCTGCACTACCGCAACAAACTCGGGGCGCCATGGCGCCCCGAGTCGTCGTTCTGCTGCTGCAATCAGATCGCGTCGCCGTTGAAGCTCTCGCCCTTGATCTTCTGCCAGTCGCGGCTGACGAACTTCTCGTCGATCAGGGTGCGCTGCACCAGCACGCCATGCTTGTACCAATGCCAGATGCGGTTGCGCATCTGCCCGTCGTCGGAGAGCTGGATCATCTCGTACAGCTCCAGGCCTTCCTCGCCCTTGCGCTTCCAGTACAGCATCACGGTGCGGTGGTAATCATCCAGCGGTACTTCGGCAGCCCAGCCGTAGATCAGCTCGTTGTCGAAGATGACACGGCCAAATTCGTAGCGGGTCGGGAAGTCGCGTACTTCCACCTTGCCGTCGGCCCAGCTGTAGTGGTTGGTCTGGTGGTACGGCACGTTCTCATCGCTGGGGAAGCGGCAGATCAGGCGCGACTTGTGCTCGTCGATCTTGTTGCCTTCGGCGTCGTAGTAGCGGTATACGCCGTCCCAGACGCCTTCGTGGCGGGCCAGCAGCGGCAGGTGCAGTTGCATGTTCGGCATTGCGGTTTCCCTTGTGGTCGTGTTGATGTCATCAGTTGAGGCGGCATGCCTCATTCCTTGCGAAGTGCGTCCATCACTTCTTCCATCGGCACGTCCATAGCACCGCTTTCCAACGCTTCGGTTTCCTGCTGCACGATGCGCAGCACCCGCGCGATGTATTCCTTCATCCACAGCGTGCGCTGTGCTTCGGCCTCTCGGTCCGGCCGGAACTGGTCCAGTTCCTCGCGGCTGAGCAGGCCCTTGCTTTCGATCAGGCGTTCCAGCGCGTCCAGGCGTTGATGGGTCACCGCGTTTTCCATCGCGATGGCCATGGCGATGGAGAGCACGCGCTCCACGTCCGGGTCCTTGAAGAAGTACGGACGCTTGCCACGGGCGCGGCTTCCGGCCAGGGCAATGGGGTCGATGCTGCTCATGCTTTCCACGCTCCAAACATGGTCCACAGCGCCGCACGGCCGTGGTCTTCTCCGCTCTCGCTGGCCACCGGGAAGATGTCCCGGTCCACCACGCCGCGTACCTTGGTTTCGAAATAGCGGTCGGCATCAAAGCCGGCCGCAGCCATCATCTGGCGCAGGTCGTATTCGTGCATCACGCTCCAGAACGGCTCGTTGTTGTTGTACGCATCCCAGTCACGGATGAACTGTTCGTACGGGTCCATGCCGTGGTACTGCGGCTGCTCCAGGTGCGCGGTGAGGCCACCCGGCGCGAGCAGGCGGTTGATCTCGCGCAGCTTGCGCGGCATCGCCGTGGACGAGCTCTCGTGCCAGAACATGGCCGTGGTGATCAGGTCGAAGTGGCCATCCGGGTACTCCAGCGCTTCGCCGTTGGCCTGCTGGAAGGCGATGTTGTTCACGCCAAGTGCGCGGGCACGGGCGTGCGCATAGCGCAGCATCGGTGCGGCCACGTCGATGGCGATCACTTCCGCATCGGGGAATGCCTGCGCCAGCGGCACGATGTTGTGGCCGACGGTGCAGCCGATATCCAGGATGCGGCGGGGTTTGAACTGGGGGTGTTGTTCCTTCAGCCATTGCGCCAGCGCCTGGCCGCCACCGTCGTTGTAACGGCCGAGCATGCCGCCGGTGGTGGCGAAGATGCCGCAGTCGTAGTTGGTCGCCGCCGACACGTCATCGGCCAGCAGTTCGGTGTGATAGCCGCCGGGCATGCAGTGGATGTCCACCGCGCTGGAGTAGCGCGGCACCTTGACCGAGGCATCCAGGCGCAGGCCATCGTCGCCTGCATTGAGTGCGCGGGTCTTTTCGATCAGCGCATCGACCTGCTTTAGCACCAGCCCGCGACCGGCCTGCTGACGCATCTCCATGCTGCTGCGGCGCAGGGCGCTCCAGGTCTGGTAGATGCCGTCGGCCGCCATGGCCTTGCGCACTTCATGCCGGGTTTCCGGGGCGCGGCCCTTTTCCTTCTCGAACGCCGGCTTCACCCGGCGCTCGTAGGCCACCTTGACCTTGGGGCTGAGCTGGGTGGCCAGGTAGCCGTTGAGGTTGGCCAGGAAGTCGAAGCGTGCGGTGTCGTCGTGCGTGCTTTCGGGAAAGACCGCGTGGCGGCCGACGTGCTGCCAACTAGGCGGCAGAGGGTGCTGGCTCATGGCGACTCCGGGCTCGGGGGTTAGGTTCTAAAGTTATATCTATATGTCATGTTGATCCGGACATGGTCAAGTGCCCCGATCAGACCTGTCTGTTGCTGCGACCGAAGCGGCCTGCGGTGTCATGGCGCCGACCCGAGCCTCTCAAATGTCCGGACAGCATGCTAGTGCTGCTTTCACATCCTGCGCAGCGAAATTTTTGTTGCGAAGCAGCATGTTGCGCATTGCGAGCGACGCATCCCGGGCACTGGATTTCACGCGGCCAGTGCGGCTGCGGGGTGCCGGATCCAGGTTCTATGAATGATTGGACATTCATGTACTAATGATATAGCTATATGTCATCTTCGCCGGGCCGGCAGCCATGTCGGTGGCGCATCGGGAAGGGGAAGCAGCAGCTTTCCAGGCCCATACAAACAGGGGGTTGTCGTGATCCGAATGTCATCGCTTTTACTGATTGCCGCAATTGCACTTTCGCCACAGGCAAACGCGCTGGATTTGCAGTCCGAACAGGGCAGCGTCGAAGCGATGGTCAAGCTGCGCTGCTCGCTGGACCCCAAGCAGGAAGAACTGCTGTGGTGGGCCGGCACGTTGTTCGCGCAGGAGCCGGGCAAGAAAGCCGCCCCGGTATTGGGCTTTGAGGGCTACAACATCTGCCGCGCCGAGAAGCAGGCCGACGGCGTGTGGCGCCTGTACACGCGTGAGCTGACGTTCTACCGCGACCTGAAGACCGGCAAGATCATCGACAGCTGGGACAACCCGCTCTCCGGCGAGCGCAACGAAGTCGTGCAGGTGGCCAACGATCCGGTCAACACCGTGATCAATGCACCGGGCCGTCCGCTGCACCTGCCGTGGGTGGAAGCCGGCGATCAGGTGATGCTGACCCTCAACATCCCGCTGGCCTATCCCAATCCGCTGCAGCCGGCCGAATTCCCGGCCGAATCCACCGGCCCGACCTACATGGGCTCGGAACATTTCATGTTCTTCGCACCGCGCGCAGATCTGGAAAACCCGGCGCTCAAAAGCGTGCCGGTCACCTACGGCTGGACCCGCATCGGGCCGTGGCTGCCCTGGATGAAGCTGGGCACCCGCCCGGGCAACCTGCTGTACGTGGCGCAAGGCAACAAGCGCGCCTCGGTCAGCGAACTGCCGGCCGACATCCAGGAACTGGTGCGTACCCGTTACCCGGAGTACGCCCGCGCACCTGAAACCTGGGTGCAACCCAACGTCACCAGCTGGAGCTACTACAAGCAGCTCAAGCAGGGCGCTGCGGAAAAACAGCAGGACTGAAGTACGGAAACACAGGACGGACCCCTCCCCCAAACGACGGCGCATCCATCCTCACATCTGTTCCGATCACACTTTCAAGTCGGGAATTTCATGAAGAACATCAAGCCAGACCTGCTGTGCTCCGCCATCGCCATGGCGCTGCTGTTGTGCACGGGCAACGCCGCCGCACAGGACGCGGCCGCAGCGAGCGCAACGCCGGCAGCCAGCGACGAAACCGTATACAGCCTGGACCAGATCACCGTCACCGCGCGTGGCGTGGCCGAGCCGCTGCAGCAGATGCCGCTGCCGATCACCGCCATGTCCGAGCAGACCATCGAGAAGAAGGGCCTGGTCGATATCCGTGACATCGCCAACCTGACCCCGAGCTTCTCGTTCAAGTCCGGCTATGGCCGTGGCTTCGACCGCCCGGTGATCCGTGGCATGTCCAACATCCAGGGCGAGGCCAACGCCTCATTCTTCATCGACGGCATCTATGTCGAAGGTGACGTCTCCAGCTACGGCCTGGAGAACATCCAGCGCGTGGAAGTGATCCGTGGCCCCCAGTCGGCAGCGTTCGGCCGCCGCACCTTCTCCGGCGCGATCAACTTCATCACCAAGCGTCCGGGCAGCGACCGCGGTGGCAAGATCCGATTGGGCGCGGGCAATTACGGCCAGGAGGAGATGGGCCTGTTCTACTCCGGTGGCAACGAAGACGGCTCGTTCGGCTACGACTTCAGCCTCAACAAGCGCGGCAATGACGGCGTGTTCTTCAACCAGGCTTCCGGTGACAAGGACCTGGGCGGCAATGAAACCACCAGCGTGATGGCTGCCGTGGCCTGGTCGCCCATCGATCAGCTCAACATCACCGCGCGGGTGATGCAGCAGAAGAGCCGCGATGAACATTTCCCGATTGCCCGCCTGGGCAGCGAGAACCTGAACTGCTACCTGCCCGAGTACACCGGTGCCAAGTATTTCGGCCTGTATCCGGTGCTGGATTCGCGCCGTCGCGGCTACTACTGCGGTGACCTGAAGGCACCGTCCGAGTACGCCATCAATACCAAGGAATTCGTGGCCGCCGGTTACTTCCCGGGCCGCAAGACCGACCTGCTGCGTACCAGCCTGGTGCTGGATTACCTGTTCGACAACGGTTGGAACTTCACTTCCACCTCGGCCTACAACGACAGCGAAACCTATTCGGCCAGCGACCAGGACTACAGCGCCATCCGCGGTTACGGCGGTGCGTTCGAAAGCTTCGCCAACAGCGGAATCAAGAACTGGTCGCAGGACTTCCGCCTGAGCAGCGACCAGAGCCTGCCGGTGTCGGGCATGGTCGGTGCGTACTACTACCAGCAGCAGGCGCAGCCGGGCTGGGGCGGCGACCTCACCGGCTTCACCATCGGCGGCAACAAGGTGGTCACCACCATCCCCACCGACCCGGATGACAAGACCACCAACAAGGCCATCTACGGCCTGATCAACTGGCACATCACCGACAAGTGGACCACCTCGCTGGAAGGCCGCTATGCGTGGGATGAGATCAGCAAGGGCGGCGTGGACACCCGCGTGCTGGGCACCACCACCTACACCCAGGCCTATGCGCTGAGCGAGACGTTCAAGAGCTTCACCCCGCGCTGGACGCTGAGCTACCAGGCCGCCGAGAACGTGAACCTGTACGGCCTGGTGTCCAAGGGCAACAAGCCCGGTGGCTTCAACACCGACGTGTACCGCGCCGACTTCCTGGAAGCCGAGCGTGACCTGCTGATCGCCCGTGGCCTTGAAACCTACGAGGAAGAAGAGGCCTGGAACTACGAGCTGGGCATCAAGAGCGACTGGCTGGACGGCACCCTGCGCCTGAACGCCAACATCTACCAGATCGACTGGACCAACCAGCAGCTGACCGAAACCGGCCCGGTGATGCGCAAGAACGGGACCCTGTTCGCGACCAGCTACACCACCAACGTGGGCGAGTCGCGCATCCGCGGTTTCGAACTGGAAGGCCAGTGGGCATTCGCCCACGGTTGGGTGGCGTCGCTGGCGTACTCGTACACCGATGCGGAAATCCTGCACTTCCTCAGCCAGGACCAGGCCGATCTGTTCTCCGATGCCAAGGCGCCGACCCTGGCCGACCCGGCAGCCGATGCCGCCGGCTACACGCTGCCGCGCGTGCCCAAGAACAAGGCCACGCTGGGCCTGATGTACGACGGCGCGCTGGGCAATGGTTGGGAGTACACGCTCAACATGGACACCACCTACGAAGGCCGTCGCTACGTGCAGGTGGACAACCTGGCGAGCCTGGCACCGTCCACCCGCACCAACTTCCGTTTCAGCCTGCGTCCGACCGAGCAGTGGCAGGTGTCGGCGTACGTGAACAACGCCTTCAACGACCGCACCCCTGAAGACGCACAGCGCACCATCAATCCGGACGCCTACATCGCGATTCCGGCGGTGCCGCCGTTGACCGGCCTGGCGGTGAGCAACCTGCGTGACTTTGGCGTCACGCCGTCGCTGCCGCGCATGTATGGCGTGGAAGTCAGCTACAAGTTCTAAGGAAAAACGTGGACCGGAACGGCGCGCTGCGGCGTTCCGGTTCGCGGCGGACGAGGCTGACGCAGGTGGTTTCGGAGCGTCATTCCCCCAGTGAGGGAATGACGACATTCAGAACAACGGCAACAGAAATGCCCTTTGCAGGGCAGTGAACGGACACAAGCATGCAACGACGCCATTTCATCCAAGGACTTTCCGGCATGGCCGCGCTGTCGCTGGTTCCCGGCGTGGTGCGTGCGGGCGTGCCCGCCAGTGACGTGATCGTGGTTGGCGCCGGCCTGGCCGGTCTGGCCGCTGCACACGCGCTGGAAGCGGCGGGCGCCAAGGTCACCGTGCTGGAAGCCAACCCGCGCGTGGGTGGCCGCCTGCAGACCGTGGAGCGCAACGGCCTGCGCTTTGAAATCGGCGGCGTGGAAGTAGGCACCGGCTACGCGCGCGTGCATGCCCACGCCCAGCGCGTGGGTGTCGGCATCGTGCCGCCGTCGGCCGCCCTGCCCACCGCTGCCGGCCTGGGGCTGGTGCTGGGCGATGCGCTGGTACCGGCACCGCAATGGGGGCAAAGCCCGCTCAATACGCTGCAGGGCCGCGAACATGGCCTGCTGCCGCCGATGCTGCTGTCCACCGCGATCGGTGAACTGGGCCTGCCGGCGGTGGACAGCTGGCGCGACCCGGCCAATCTCAATCTCGATATCCCGCTGTCCGAACTGATCGCCGGCAAGGGCTGGTCAGCGCAGGCGTTGCAGTGGATGGATATCGGCAACAGTTTTTCCTCGCTGCAGACCATCAGCGCGCTGGACGCATTGCGCCGCGATGCGCTGCGGCGGTTCGGCTCACGCGGCACCGGTTGGGTGCAGGGCGGCAGCCAGGCATTGCCGGAAGGCATGGCCGCCTCGCTGGCGCAGCCGCCGCTGCTGGGCGCGCAGGTGGTGCGGGTGGAATCCAGCGGCCGTGGCGTGCAGGTCCGCTGCGCCGATGGTCGCCGCTTCCGCGCCGCGCACCTGGTGCTGGCCCTGCCCAGCGGCCCGCTCAGTCGCATCGCCATCGATCCGGCACCGCCGGCCGAACAGCGCGCCGTCTGGTCGGCGCGTCGTTCCAACGCGGTCACCACCGTTCACCTGCATCCCACTCGCAAGTTCTGGGAAGAGGATGGCCAGCCGCTGTCGTTGTGGGGGGATGGCGCGTTGCAGCGCGTGTTCGCGGTGCCAGGCGGGGACGGGGAGATCAACCGCTTGATTGTCTGGCTCAACGGCGCCAGGGCGCAGCAGGCCGACCAGCTCGACCGCAACGCCCGCTTTGCCTGGGTCATCGATGCCATGGAGCGCCTGCGCCCGGCATCCAAGGGCGCGCTGCAGCCGCTGGAAACCCGCAGCTGGGGCAATGATCCGCTGGCCGACGGTGCCTTTTCGGAAATTGCGCCGGGCCGGTTCGCGCAGACCCTGCGCTGGAACAACACCCCGTTCGGGCGGATTCACTTCGCCGGTGAGCAGACCGAACTGCATGTGCCGGGCATGGAAGCGGCCGTCAGCTCGGGCGAGCGTGCGGCTGCAGCAATTCTTTCGGCCTGATTGAACTACCTTATCCCCTACCTTCCCGGGCGCGGACGCGCCTTCCAGAGACAGTAATGAGCCTGAAGACACTGAACCCCTACGATTTGTTCGACGTGCGTTCGCTGCTGAGCGAGGAAGAACGCGCTGTACAGGATTCCGTCGCCCGTTTCACCGATGAACGCGTGCTGCCGATCATCGGCGATTGCTTCGACCAGGGCCGCTTCCCGACCGAGCTGATCCCCGAGATCGCCGACATGGGCCTGCTGGGCTGCTCGCTGCCGGAACAGTACGGCGGCGCCGGCCTGAACGGTGTCAGCTACGGCCTGATCTGCCAGGAGCTGGAGCGCGGCGATTCGGGTATCCGCAGCTTCGTCTCGGTGCAGAGCTCGCTGTGCATGTACCCCATCTATGCCTACGGTTCGGAAGAGCAGCGCATGCGCTGGCTGCCGGACATGGCACGCGGCAAGGTCATAGGTTGTTTTGGCCTGACCGAAGCACACGGTGGTTCCGATCCGGCCGCGATGAAGACCCGCGCGGTGAAGGACGGTGGTGACTGGGTCATCAACGGTTCCAAGATGTGGATCACCAACGGCTCGGTGGCCGACATCGCCATCGTCTGGGCCAACACCGATGAAGGCGTACAGGGCTTCGTCATCGAGAAGGGCACCCCGGGTTTCACCACCCAGGAAATCAAGCACAAGATGAGCCTGCGTGCCTCGGTCACCGGCGCACTGTTCTTCGACAACGTGCGCGTGCCCGATGCCAACCGCCTGCCCAACGTGAAGGGCCTGAAGGGTCCGTTGGGCTGCCTGACCCAGGCCCGCTACGGCATCACCTGGGGCCCCATCGGCGCGGCCATCGCCTGCCTGGACGAAGTGCTGGCTTACACCAAGGAACGCATCCTGTTCGGCCGCCCGGTCGCGGCCACGCAGAGCGCGCAGATCAAGATGGCCGACATGGCCCGCCGCATCACCGCCGGCCAGTTGCTGGTGTTGCAGCTCGGTCGCCTGAAGGATGCCGGCGTGATGCAGCCGCAGCAGGTGTCGCTGGCCAAGTGGAACAACTGCCGCCTGGCCATCGATATCGCGCGCGAATGCCGTGACCTGCTCGGCGGTGCCGGCATCACCACCGAGCATGGCGCGATCCGTCACGCGCTGAACCTGGAATCGGTCATCACCTATGAAGGCACCGAGACCGTGCACCAGTTGGTGATCGGCCGCGAGCTGACCGGCATCAACGCGTTCTGATCGATGGACGGCTTGCACACCACCATGCAGGCCGTCTGCCTGCGGCAGGTTCCGCAAGGGATGCCGCAGGAGCAGGATTTCGAACTGCTGCAACGGCCTACACCGGTAACCGGTGATGGCCAGTTGAAGGTGCGGGTGCAGTGGTTGTCGCTGGACCCGTTCCTGCGCGCGCAGCTGGGTGGCCGTTATGCGGTGCCGTGCCCGCCGCTGGGCAGCATCGTGCCGGGCTACGGCATCGGCACCGTGCTGGAAGACCGCAGTGGCCGCTTCGCCGTGGGCGAGGTGGTCAGCGGCATGACTGGCTGGGCCGAACACGCCGTGCTCGATGCGGGCAGCGTGTCGCGCGTGGATACCACGCAGGCGCCGCCCAGCACCGCGGTTGGTGTACTGGGCATTCCCGGGCTGACCGCATGGGCCGGCGTACGCCACATTCTTGAACCCCAGGCCGGTCAAACCATTCTTGTTTCGACCGCTGCCGGTGCCGTGGGCAGCGTGGTCGGGCAGCTGTGCAAGGCTGCCGGTTGCCGCGTGGTCGGCATTGCCGGCAGCGCCGAAAAATGCGCCATCGTCACCGATGAGTTCGGCTTCGATGCCTGCGTGAATTACCGCGCTGCCGACTTCCCGCAGGCGCTGCATGCAGCCTGCCCGGAGGGTATCGATGGTTACTTCGACAACGTCGGCGGCGCTGTGCTGGAAGCGGCGCTGTCACTGCTGCGCCTGCACGCCCGCGTGGTGCTGTGCGGCCTGAGTGATCAATACAACCGCGCCGAGCGTCCCGCCGGCCCCAACCTCGGACCGGTGATTGGCGCGCGTGCGCGCCTGCAGGGGCTGGTGGTGTACGACCACCTGCATGAATTCGAACGTTGCCGCAGCGAACTGGCCGCGATGATCGCCGCCGGCACCCTGCGTTATCGCGAACACATCCATGACGGCCTGGCCAGCGCGCCGGCCGGCTTCATCGGTCTGCTCAACGGCGACAACCTGGGCAAGGCGCTGGTACGGCTTCAAGGAAACGCATGACTTCGATCCAACGGCGCTTCGTGTCCGTCAACGGACGCCAGGTGCATTACCGCATCGCCGGCACCGGCCCGGCCCTGCTGCTGATACACCAGTCGCCGCAGAACTCGCGCATGTGGCACACGATGATGCAGCGCTTCGCCGACCGCTACACGGTGATCGCGCCGGATACGCCGGGTTTTGGCTATTCCGATCCGCTGCCCGGCAACCCGATGACGATTGCCGATTTCGGCACGGCCACGCTGGCGTTCTGCCAGGCCATCGGCCTGCAACGCTTCGCCGTGTTCGGCATGCACACCGGCGGGCTGATCGCCACCTGGCTGGCCTGGGCGAATCCGCAACGTGTTGCTGCGCTGGTGGTGGATGGCTATGCCGCTTTCACCCCGGAAGAAAGCGCGCTGTATGGCGACGCCTACCTGCCGCCGTTCGTGCCGCAATGGGACGGTTCGCACCTGCGTTGGCTGTGGTCGCGCATGCGCGAGCAGAAGTATTACTTCCCGTGGTACGACGGTCGCGCTGAAGCGGCAATGCGGATCGCGCCGCAGACCACCGAAAGCACGCGCGAGACGGTGATGGACGTGCTCGACGTGGGGGACACCTACCGCGCCGGCTATGCCGCCGCGTTCCGTCACAACGATCATCATTGGGTCAGCGAACTGAAGATGCCGTCGTGGCTGGTGTTCCGCCACGGCGACCCGCTGCTGGCGCATATGCCGCGCCTGCTTGATCTGCCGGGCAACGTGCAGTTGATCGAAGAGCCCGATGGCATCGCGGCGATGCACGCGAAGATGGATGCGTGGCTGGCGCAGGTGCTCTCCGTCGAGCCTGTGTTTGAAGCAAGGGTGACTGAAGCATCCAGCGCAGGCTGGCAACGCCGCATCATCGCCACCGCTGCCGGTGACATGGCGGTATGGGAGTGTGCCGGCGAAGGTCCGCTGCATCTGGTGCTGCACGCGCCGGGCACGCGCCCGCTGTCGCCGGCGCAGCTGCCGGTCAGCGAAGGCGCCTGGCTGCTGCCGGATCTGCCCGGCCATGGCGCCTCCTGCGAAACCGACAGCGAACTCGGTGCCGATGTCGTCGTGCAGGCGCTGCTCGACGCCCTGCGCGGCAACGACACGCAACCACTGCTGATCGAAGCACACGGCGGCGCAGCCGGTTACGTGCCGGCGCTGGTTGATGCATTGGGCGCACGCGTGCAGAACGTACTGCTGCATTCGCCATGGCTGCTCGACGCCGCCGAACAAGCGGTGCTGCTGGACAACCTGCCGACCACCGTCATCGATCGCGCCGGTGGCTATCTGTGCGATGTGTGGCAGTGGGAGCGTGAGCGCCACCTGTTGTGGCCGTGGATGGCGCCCAGCGCCGACGCACGCCGTCGCGTCGATGCACCGTCGCCGGCATGCGTGCATGCCAACGTGGTCGAACTGCTGCGGCTTGGCCCGCGCCTGCACACGCTGCTGCGTGATGCCACCGCACCGGATCTGGCTGCGCGGCTGCGTGCCTTGCCGATGCCATTGCAGGTCAACGCCGATTCCGAATCCGACTTCCAGGGCCGCGCCGCCGCGCTGTCCGCCTGATCCCGAAGGACCCCCATGAGCAACGCCACCGCAACCGCGCAAGATGTCATCGCCCAGCTGAAGCTCAGTTGGGGCAAGGACATCGTTACCGATGCCAACGAGCTGGAATACTTCGGCACCGACGTCTATTCGCAGGGCCAGCCGCTGCTGGCGGTACTGCGCCCCGGCAACGCCCAACAGCTCGCCGACGCGGTCAAGCAGCTCACCGATGCCGGCATCGCGGTGGTGCCGCGCGGTGGTGGCATGAGCTACACCGGGGGTTACACCGCCGCGCGCAGCCCGAGCGTGCTGGTCGATACTGGTTCGCTCGACAAGATCGTCGAGATCAATCTGGAAGACGCCTATGTCGTTGTCGAAGCCGGCGTCACCTGGCGTGCGCTGAAGGAAGCACTGGATGCCAAGGGCGTGCGCACGCCGTACTTCGGGCCGATGTCCGGCTCGCATGCGACTGTCGGCGGTGGCATGTCTCAGAGCGCCATCTTCCACGGCTCGGCGCGCTACGGCTGCTCGGCCGACGTGGTGCTGGGGTTGCAGGTGGTCACCGCCAATGGCGACATCCTCACCACGGGTTCCGCGGCTGCGGCGAACACGTCGCCGTTTTTCCGTTGGTACGGACCTGACCTGACCGGCCTGTTCCTCGGCGATTGCGGCCTGCTCGGCATCAAGACCCGCATCGTGCTCAAGCTGATCCCCAAGCATGCGCACATCGATTACCTGTCCTGGCAGTTCGGCACCCCCGAGGGCCTGTTCGGCGCATTGAGCGCGCTGGCCCGCGCCGGCCTGGCCAGCGAGACGGCCGCGTTCGATCCGGCGCTGACCAGCATCCGCATGCGTCGTGCCAGCCTGTCCAGCGACGTCAAGGCGCTGACCAATGTCATCAGAAAGGGCGGGCTGATCTCCGGCCTGAAGCTGGCGGTGAAGGGCCGCGACATCGTCGACCAGCAGCAGTTCTCGCTGCACATCACGCTGGAAGGCGACAGCGCCGCCGAAGTAGCCGACCGTGTGTCGCGGGCGCGCAAGCTGGTGGAGGGTTTTGGCCAGAGTGTGGAACCGTCGATACCGAAGATGATGGCGGCCAATCCGTTCGCCGCCTGGAACTCGATGCTCGGCCCGCAGGGCGAGCGTTGGGCGCCGGTGCATGCCATCGTTCCGCATTCGAAGTCGGTGGCCGTGTTCAATGCGCTGCAGGAGCTGTTCGCCCGCGAGCAGGAAACCATGGACCGGCACGGGATCTTCATCGGCACGCTGATGTCCAGCGTCGGCGCACAGGCGGCGGTGATCGAGCCGTGCATCTACTGGCCGGACAGCCACAACGCCTTCCATGTACGCACCGTGGACGCCGACCACCGCGAGCGCATCGGCTGCCCGGGCGAGCACCTTGAGGCCCGCGCCGCAGCTGACACGCTCAAGCGCCAGATCGCCGATGTCATGCGCGCACATGGCGCAGCCAATCTGCAGCTGGGCAAGTTCTACGACTACCGCGCCGGCCGCGACCCGGCCGCGCTGGCGCTGCTGGATGCCATCAAGGCCCAGCTCGACCCCAAGGGCTTGATGAACCCGGGCGTCCTGTCGCGCTGAGCGATCAAGGCCCCTCTCCCGCCTACGGGGTGAGGGGCTGTTTGTGAATCAGCGCTTCGCGGCCCATCGAACGCCCTGGCACAAAGGCCGGAGCGCGGTGCAGGGGTGGGATGAGGGCGGGCTTGGCTGGGTTCAGGGCCCGGCCGGAGCGTCCTGGGCCTTGCGCGCCGCCGCCGCCCTTCACATGACGTACCCAACGGCCAAGCCCAACCCCGGGCCGTTCTGCCGTGCGCCGTTTCCGGCTCCCAGTGGCCAAATAGCCAGCGCAACGCACCGCTGAATGCTTCTGCCTGTTTTCATTTCGCGCCATCGGCAACAATATGCGCCCTTGATCCCCTCCTATCGGGCCACGTTCGACGCTGTTCGTTCGAGCGCCCTTCCTGTGCCGAGGCATCGGCCACCACGCACCGAGGAACTGTGAAGACACCCCAGCAACTACAGGCATTGATCGACGACGGCGTCATCGAAGAAGTGCTGCGCCCGCTCAAGAGCGGCAAGGAAGCAGCGGTCTACGTTGTCCGCAGCGGCGGTGAAGTGCGCTGCGCCAAGGTCTACAAGGACATGGCCCAGCGCAGCTTCCAGCAACGCGTGCAGTACCAGGAAGGCCGCAAGGTCCGTGGCAGCCGTGAGGCCCGCGCCATCGGCAAGGCCAGCAAGTACGGCCGCAAGCAGCAGGAAGTGGCCTGGAAGAACACCGAGGTGGACGCGCTGTACCAGCTGCGCGAAGCCGGCGTGCGCGTGCCCGAGCCGTTCGGTTACTTCCACGGCGTGCTGGTGATGGAGCTGGTCACCGACGCCGAGGGTTTCAGCGCCGCGCGCCTGGGCGAGGTGGAGCTCAGCGCCGAGCAGGCACGCCAGTTCCATGCGGTGCTGGTGGAGCAGGTCAAGCTGATGCTGTGCTGCGGCCTGATCCATGGCGATCTGTCGGCCTACAACGTGCTGGTGGGTCCGGATGGCCCGGTGGTCATCGATTTCCCACAGGTGGTCAGTGCCGGCGGCAACAACGCCGCGCGCACGATGCTGCTGCGTGACGTCAACAACCTCACCGCCAACCTCGGCCGCTGGGCACCGGAACTGCTGGAGACCTGGTACGGCGAGGAAATGTGGGAGTTGTTCCAGGCCGGCGATCTGTCGCCGGACACCGTGCTGACCGGCGAATTCACCCCGGACGAAAGCGCCGTGGATCTGGACAGCGTCCGCCACGCCATCAACGACGCGCGCGAGGAAGCACTCATCCGCCAGCAGGGCCGCGAGGCGGCAGCTGAGGAAGAGGGTTACTGACGCGTCGCCCCTTCCCTATGCCGCAGGCAAGGGGAGGGGTGAACTTCGCGGGATACACGGCTGTAGCGCCGAACCATGCTCGGCGTTGGCCTGGTCGGTGCAGCCCCCGCCGAGCATGGCTCGGCACTACCGATCGCCTGTCAGGCGCGGGGCATCTGCTCTGCTCCCTCCCTTTGCCGCAGGCAAGGGGAGGGCTGGTGAGGGGTGAACTTCGCGGGATACACGGCTGTAGCGTCGAGCCATGCTCGGCGTTGGCCTTGCCGATGCAGCCCCTGCCGAGCATGGCTCGGCACTACCGATGGCCGAATCCGACTCTGACCCCGGTTTCTCCTCAGCCAACGTACGGGCCAGGTCCACATTGGCGATATGGCCGTGCAGGAACAGCAGGTCGGTGAAGATGCGCATGTCCGTACTCCCACTTGAGTGATGCTCACGGTACGTCCAGGCAGAAGTCCAAACCAGCGAGTATTCTTCAACCAATTCTTGAGAAGAGCTAAAGGCTCCATGTCCAAGCCACCGCTCCATTTCCTGCAGGGCTTTGTCGCTGCCGCACGCCTGGGCAACCTGTCGCGTGCGGCCGAGGCGATGAACGTCACCGTCAGTGCGCTGAGCCACCAGATGCGGCAGCTGGAGGAGCGGCTGGGCTATCCGCTGCTGGTGCGGCAGGCGCGTGGGGTGGCGCTGACCGTGGAAGGGCGGCGCTTGTTCGAGCAGGTGGCGCCGCATCTGGATGCAATCAACGAAGCATTCCGGCCATTCGCCGCGCGGCACGAACGGGTGCTGACGGTGAGTGCGGTGCCGAGCATGGCCTCGGCGTGGCTGGTGCCGCGGTTGGGTCGATTCGTGGCGCTGCACCCGCAGATCGAGATCAACCTGCAGTCCAGCCAGCACCTGGTCGATTTCGAGCGGCAGTTGCAGTTCGATGCGGCGCTGCGCGTGGGCGACGGGCGCTGGCCGGGGCTGATCGCCGAGCCGCTGATTGATGAGTGGCTGGTGCCGATGGCCAGCCCGGCCCTGATCGAACGCATGGGCGGCATGGACGCGCTTCCGTTGTCGCAGTGGCCGCTGCTGGGCGATACGGGTGACGAATGGGATCGTTGGTTCGCGTTGATCGGCGAACAGGCCCCCAAGCGTTACGTGGCCATTCTTGATGACTCCGAATCGCACCACCGCGCAGCGTTGGACGGCGTGGGTGTCGCGCTGGGCCGGGTGACGCGCGCACGCCTGCTGTTGGAGTCCGGGCAGCTGGTGGCGTTGTCAAAGCAACGCCTGAAAACGCCGTGGTCGCACTGGCTGGTGTATCCGGAGCGCTCGGCCACGCATGGTGGCTTCCTGGCCTTCCGCGAGTGGCTGCATGCCGAGGCCGCCGAACATCGTCGACATATGGATGAAGCAGACACATAGTCGAGCGCGTGATTCCGTGCAGCATTCGCCGGCGCTGCAGTGAAAATCACATCGAAAATCCGATCCTCTGTTGTCGCTATAGTCGGCCCATTCCGACAACGGATCCCTGAGCAGACATGGAACGTCCCTTTCATACGCGTGCGGGTTTCTGGGTTGGCGCGCTGGGCCCGGCGCTGCTGACGCTGCTGGTGCTGGTCGAGTTCAACAAACCCCATCCCGCCGCGCCGAATGTTGCGGGTCTTGGTGCGGTGGTCATGGGTTTTCTGGGTACCGTGGTGCTGGGCATCGTCTGGCTATGGGTGATGCTGCACAGTCGCGCGTGGCGGGCCAGTCTCACTGGCGCAGCGCTGGGTGTGGGGCTCGCGCTGGGAGTCGCCCTGGTGCATGGCCATATCAGGGCTGAGGCCCAACACCGTGCATGGGTCCAGGCCTCCGCCGAGGAGACGATTGAGCGGCAGCGGTTGTTGCTGGCCCTGGACGCTGCCCGCCGCGACGACAAAGCGGGAATCCGCTCTGCACTGGCGATGACGTCTTCGTTTCAGCCAACCGAGAGTATGTGCGCGCTGGTCGCTACGCCCGGTCGATCGCTGTACTCGGTACTGGAGGGCGCGCCCCAGATCAGCCGCATGAACGGTGACGCCGATGAGGGTGTGGAAAGCGAATCGCTGCTGCGCATCGCCGCGGAGATGGCGAGCAACGGCGACACCGTGCAGGGCAAACAATCCATGCTGTTCGTACTGCTGGAGGCGCTTGCAGTGCGCAGTGATGGCGCAGCGGCGTTGCCTGCATGGCGCAGCCTGTGGGAGCGCGTAGAGCATCGGGCGGGGATCACGGCGGCATGGCCGCCGGTTTTCGCAAGCCCCGGGCCACGTACCTACAGGAAATACTGCGGAGGCGGATACGATGCCGAGTTGAGCCGGATCATCGAGTACATGACGCCGGAGCCGGCGAATGTAGATGCGGATGAAGCAGTGGCTCCACCCGCCCGATAGTCCTTGGCCAGAAAGAAAACCGGGGTCAGAGTCGGGTTTTCCGAGAAAACCCGACTCTGACCCCGGTTTTTTCTCTTACTTCACCCAGGGCGCCAGCAGCCGCAACCGCTGTGGTTTCGAGGAAAGGGTGAAGGCCACCAGCAACGCCCCCCCGGTCAACGCCATCACCCATACCAGCACCGCCATCGAGGCGTGGTCCACCGCCAGGCACAGGCACAGCGCGATGCCGATACCGACGATACCGAGCCAGCGCAACACGCGCTTCATCGCGGCCGATGGTCTGGTGCCCCACACCAGCTGCGCATGCACGTCCATCGACAACGCCAGCCAGCCCATGCCGGCAAGGCTGACCAGCAGCGCGGCAGCGAGCAGCAGATTGGTCATCAGGTGCTCAGACATGCGCTGCTTCCTCGTTGCTCATCCGTGACTGCCTGGCAGTGCCGCGCAGGCCCAGCCGGCGTGCGACGAATGCTGCCAGCGCCGCGCTGCACAGCAACGACAGATCAATGCCAGCCACCGGCCAGTAGCCTTCGGACAAGGTGCGCAGCAGGTGGTCACCGGTGGTGATCCAGTTCAGCAGCACCGCAGCGATGGCGAGCACGGCGATGGCCCAGCACTGTTCGCGCCAGGCCGGGTTGGTCAGGCCGCGTGCGACCGGCGCACTGCGCAGGCCCGCATGCAGCAGCGCCAGTGCCCAGGTGCCCCAGAACGCATAACGTTCCCAGTCGCCGCGTGCCGGCAGGGTTTCGGGCAGCAGGCGGTTGGCGATCAGGATGCCCAGCGTGGCCAGCACCATGCCGGTGACCGTGGTGACCGCCAGTGCATCGACAATGCGCGCGCCCTGGCTGCCTTGCTGGGCATGTTGGCGCTTGCGCTTTTCAACGAAGAAGATGAAGCCGGTGGCGATGCACACCGCGCCGGCCAGGCCGCCCAGCACGTACAGCCAGCGCAGCAACCAGTGACGGAAGTGCTGCAGGTGCAGGCCGGTAAGGAACTCGGCAACACGCGCGCCGGCCGTTGCCGGCGGATCTTCGCCGATCAGTTCGCCGGTGGCGGCCTTGAAGTGGATGCCATCGCCGACCAGCGCGATGCGGTCGGTGCCGGCGCGATACACGCTGACGTAGCCATTGGCATCGCCCACGTGCTGCAGCACCAGGAAGCCGACATCACCGGCCTTGTCATTGGCCTGCCAGCGGCGCTGTGCTTCGGCCACCATTGCATCCACCGATGCCAGCCCGGCCGGCACGCCGGCGCGTTCGTGCGGCAGGCCGGTGTGCTGGGCTTCCAGCTGCGCATGCAGATCGTGCAGGTCATGCAACTGGGTATGCCCGACCGGGAAATAGTAGGTGGCGGCGAAGATCAGCAGGCCGGTGAAGGCGAAGAAGAAGTGGAACGGCAAGGCCACCACACCGGTGAGGTTGTGCAGGTCCAGCACGCTGCGCAGGCGCGCCTTGTCCGGGCGGAAGGTGAAGAACTCGCGGAACAGCTTGCGGTGCATCACCACGCCGCTGATCAGCGCGGCCAGCATCACCAGTGCGGAGAAACCCACGATCCAGATGCCGAGGTTCTTCCAGTCCAGGGTGAGCCCGTAATGCAGCGGGAAGAAGAAGCCGCTGCCGATCTTGAGGCGGTCATCCGGCAGCGCGGTGCCGTCGCGTGGATCGATGGTGCCCAGCGCCCAGATGGCTTCTTCCGGGTCCTTGGCGTTGGGCACTTCGTAGCCGGCAAACAGCGCCAGCACCGGATCGCGGTGGGTGGTGTAGGCGCTCCAGCTCACCACCGTGTCGTAGTGCTCGGGCATCGGCCCGTTCACGCGCGGGCGCATCGCATCGATGGCGGCGGCGTTGGGTTGCATGCGCTCGAATGCTGGCCGCAGCACTTTTTCGAACGACGGCATTGGCTGCGGTTCGATGCGTGTGGCCGGAATGCTCCAACGGTCGAATTCGCGGTCGAACACCGACAGCGCGCCGAAGAAGAATGCGGCCATCAGCACGAAGCCGAGCACCAGTCCGAACCAGGTATGCAGCCAGGCCATCGCCTGGCGGAAGCTCTTGAACATGATGGGCCTCCGCCTCAGAGCAACAGGGATTGAACGATCGAGCCGACACCGGCCAGCAGCGCACCGCCGACCAGCAGCACGGCCCAGACCACGCCCAGCCGCCGCGCGGCGATGGCCCACAGGAACACCGCCACGTAGGTGAGCACGCCGATCATCGCGCCGAGGAATTCAGCGTCATGGAACTTGAGGCCGGCAGCGGTGAGCAGGCTGGTGGATGCCGCAACCGCGGCCCAGGCAAAGCCGTAGCCGGCGAAAACGGCCGCAAGCACGCGTGCGATGACATGCAGGCGCGAGGCGCCGGATGAAGCAATGGTGGTGGATGGCTGGGACATGGCGTTGGCTGGTGTCTTGTGTGATGCGGCGAAGTGGAATCGGTGGTAACGCTGATGCTTTGCTCGGCTTTGCTTTGCCTTAGCCCCTCTCCCGCTCGCGGGAGAGGGGTTGGGGTGAGGGGAGCTTCTAGCTGAGAGCACCCTCACCCGCCTTCCGGGCACCCTCTCCCGCAAGCGGGAGAGGGGATGAAAAAGCTGTTGCGTTACCTGGGCCACTCCTGCGAGCGGGAATGAAAAGCTGTTGCTTTGCCTTAGCCCCTCTCCCGCTCGCGGGAGAGGGGTTGGGGTGAGGGGAGCTTCTAGCTGAAAGCACCCTCACCCGCCCTCCGGGCACCCTCTCCCGCAAGCGGGAGAGGGAATGAAGCCGTGCACCAATGACGCACACGGCCTCGGCAACGCATCAGAACCGATAGTCAAAACTCAACGAATAATTGCTCGGCGCTCCGTAGTAACCAATCTGGTACAGGCTGTTGATGTACTTCTCGTCGGTAAGGTTGTTGACGTTGGCGCGCAGCGTGGCGTTGGGCAGCACGTCCCACGCAACGAAGGCATTGAGCACCGCATAGCTGCCCTGGCGCACGGTGAAGCCGGTGTAGTTTTCCTTGGTGGAGATTTCGCTCTGCCAGCGGCCCCCGATGCCGAAGGACAGCGCCTCGTAGTGGGGCAGGCGCGAGCTGAGCATCAGGTTGGCGGTGCGGCGCGGCACCCAGGTGTAAGTAGCGCCACCGTCCTGGTTGGTCATCTTCAGGTTGGTGTAGCCAAGCACCAGCTGGGTGTTGTCGGTGAGCTTGCCGGTGGCCTCGAACTCGATGCCTTCCGATTCCACGTCCACGCCGTAGTACCAGTAATTGTTGGTGGCGAAGTCGTAGCCGCCGTAGGTGGCCAGGCCTTCCTGCTTTGCGTTGAACCAGGCCAGCGTGGTGAGCAGGCGGCGGTCCAGCCATTCGGCCTTGATGCCCACTTCGTAATTCACACCCTTGGTCGGGTCCAGGTAGACGTGGTTGATGTCGAACTGGTCCTGCGGCTGGTAGATATCCGAATAGCTCACGTAACCCAGCACCTTGTCGGTGAAGTCCCAGGTCAGGCCCGCATACGGACTGATGTTGTCCTCGGTCTGGTCGAAGGGCACGCCGTTGTCGCCGTCGCGGTGGTACTCGGCCCAGTTGAAGCCGACCACGGCCTTGAGCCGGTCCGTGAACGCCAGGCGGGTTGCGCCGTAGCCACGCTTCAGGCGCTGGTTGATGGTGCTGGATACGGTCCGTGCGCCCCACTGCGGTTCGGGCACGACGTTGCCGGCGTAGGGGAAGGCCGGCAGTGCGCCGAACGAGGGATCGCTGCTGTCCAGCGGGTGGTCCCAGAGTGTCTGTTCGCTCTTGGCCACGCTGAAACCCAGCATTGCCTCCTGCTCGCGGCCGAACAACTGGAAGCGGCCATTGACGGTGATGTCGCCCAGGTGCGAGCTGATTTCATCAATGCCCTTGTAGGCCCAGCCGACCAGGCCTTCTCCGGTCACCGGGTCCAGCCCGGTGGTGGTGTAGGCGAAGAACAGCTGATCGTCGCTGGCGATGTCGCGGTAGTTGTACGACGCCTTGACCTGCCAGTCGGAACCGAGCTGGTGGGTGTACTCGACGAAGGCGGTCTGGGTCTTGGTGTTCCAGTACGCCCAGTCCTGCGTGGTGGATGCGCTGCGGCTCCATTCGGCCTGGCTGCCATCGTTGTTGACGAAGGTCAGTGCGCCCCACATGTTCTGGTCGCTGTCGGCCTGCTGCCACGAATAGCCCAGCGTCAGCGTGCCGTTTTCGCCGATCTGGCCATCGACCACGCCGTACAGGAAGTTGCGGTCGTTCTGGTAACCGCGCAGGTAGGAGTCGCCATCTTCATGCGCGGCCACCACGCGGCCGGCCCAGCGGCCGTCCTCGGTGAACGGCGTGGAGTAGTCCACCTGCACGCGGCGGTTGCCCCATGAGCCGAAGCTCACCCCGACCTGGCCCTTGGGCTCGTTGGTGGGGCGCTTGCGCACTTAGTTGATCGTGCCCGAGGCATTGCCCACGCCGGTCAGCAGTCCGTTGGCGCCGCGGATCACTTCCAGCTTCTCGTAGCCGAAGGCGTCCATCGCACCGGTGACGATGCCCCAGTCGTTGGGCAGGCCGACGCCGTCGATCTGCGTGTTCTTGATCTCGAAGCCGCGCGCCAGATAGTTGGTGCGGTTGGTTTCCCATTCCTCCACCTGGATGCCGGTGGCAAGGCGCAGTGCATCGTTGAGGTTGTCCACGCCGAACTGTTCCATCTGCTCGCGCGAGACCATGCTGATCGACTGCGGAGTTTCCTTGACGTCCAGGTCCAGATTGGTGGCGCCGTTGCTGACGCGGTTGGCGCGCTGCGACACGACCCGTACCGTATCCAGCTGGGTAGCGGTGTCATTCTGCTTGGTGGCTGCATCGCCCCCAGCGGCCTGCGGCGCGGCCATCGCCAGTCCCGGGATGGCGGCAAGGGCAAGGCTCATCGCGACGTTCAACACGCTGACAGCCGGTCGGGAAGGGGGTGTCATGCCAGCACGAAGGAACCGGCGGCAGATCGAACGCTTGGGGTGCATGGGGAGCCTGGAGGAAGGTGGAAGCGGAATTCGCAGCCTCAAGCGCGGGCGTGTCCCACTTCCGTTGTGGGCAAGGGACGATGTAAAGATGGCCAGGCGCGACTGTAGTTGCGAAATTAAATGCGAATGATTTGCATTTTGCAACAGCGGGCCAGTCAGCTTTGTGCCCATCTCCGGGCCTGAATGGGTTGAACTGTGCGGGATTCGGCACGCGCGATCATCGCCGATGCCTTGGCTGGTCCCGTTTGCGGGCCGACATGAGGCCCTGCGCCAATGGTTGGCCAAACGCTGGACCGATGGAGAAGAGAAGCGGGCATTGGCCCGGCTTCCACATCATTGCGCCACTGCCGGCTTACCCTGCAGGTGAGTCGCGCCGCCGACCACCAAGCACCGCAATGGCACGGACCAGGGCACCAACCGCAAGGAAAGCACCGAACATCCCTGCTGCATTGAGCATCACCTTGGGATATCCAAGGTTCGCCGCGTCGATGAAGTAGTACGGATACAACCCGGTCAATGCGCCACGCACCAGCACGTACGCCAGGTAGCCGAGTGGATAGAGGCACCAGACAAGCGGGGCCAGCATGCCGAGCCGGACGCGCGGTGCGAACACAAGCCAGTACACGAGCGTCGCTACCGGAACGACGTAATGCAGCAGGTTGTCGGCCACCCGTTGCAGGCCCTGCGGGTCCCATACATCGCGCAGCAACAGGTGGTAGCCGGCACCCACCATGACGATTGCCGTTGTCGCGCAGCCAAGCACCGTGGGTCTTGCGAAGAAGCGCCCAAGGCCGGTGTTGCCCGCAATGAGCGGCAACGCGGCCGCGAGCGCGACGAACAGGTTGGTCAGCACGGTGAAGTAGCTGAAGAATGCCTCGACACCATCCAAGGCGGTCTGCCCGCTGGCCAGTGCCGCCCTGATGGACAGCATGAATTGCAGCAGCGCGGCGGTCCATGCAGTCACCGCGAGGGCAGCGCGTACCCGCTGGCTGCTCGCGTCATTCGCCGTTGTCATGCGCTGGACTTCTCCGGGTGAATTGCTGCTTCGGGTTGAGTCTGATGATCCGGCCGGGCGCAGGAAAGCCGAGCATGACGGAATCAGCTTCCACCTGCCCGGATGGCCGCGGTCTTCTCCATCGACTCACTGCGCCGCTTGTAGAGCGACAGGATCGTGTCCAGGAAATCATTGCCCAGCACCCGCGAGACGGGCACGGCGTAAGCGTTGATCGTGGTGGAAAGCCGGTAGTGCGCCACGATCTGCAGATGGGTCTGGCCAACGCCGATGGGCGTCAGCTTGAACGTGGTGTCGCGCAGGTCGAAGTAACGCCCACCAATGGCGACATGCTCGTCCATCGAGCCAGTGGGGAACGAGTCCGGATCAAACATGTAGCGCCAGCTGACCGATCGGTTCGCCTCGCTGTGGGTAACGTGGGCACGGAAATGCACGCCGCGTTCCCAGCGCGAGAACCGCACCTCACCGTCTTCGGTCTGCACGTTGATGCCTTCCAATGGCTTGGGCACACCGATCAGGTGGGTCAGGCTGAGCGGCAGCTCCTGCGGCTGGATCGCGCGTGCGCTATGGATCTGCTGCCAGATGGTTTCCGGCGTGGCATCCACCACCAGCTCGCGGCGAAGCTCCATGTCCCGGTCCACCAGTGGCATGTGCATCTCGGCCAGCAGCATCAGCAGCGGCAGGGCCGCAATCGCCGACACGTGCGCGGCGCCGGCTTCGCGAAAGTGCAGGATCGCGCCCATGATCAGGCCGCCGACGCTGGCGCAGGCGAAGAACAGCGGCGCCATCAGCGCCAGGCAGATCGAACCTTCCAGCATTGCCAGTGCACAGCCCAGCAGCATGAGCAACATCGCCAGCCACGGGGCAAAGATCAGGTACGACCAGGTGCGCTGCTGCCTGGGGGTACCGACGATGGTGATGGCGCCAACGGCAAGCGGCGTACCGACCAGGAAGGCCAGCGACATCGGCCCCTGCATGTCGCGTGGAAGCATGCCGAACAGCAGTCGAAGCGCGACGCCCAGCGCCGCACCGATGATGAACCATGCCCAGAACGGCAGCTTGCCGGTGATGCTGCTGGCAGTTTCTGACGGTACCTGCATCCGATCGTTCCCCTGTATCCCCATGTACACCCGGCGCGAGCGATTCCAGTCACACGGGATGAGTTGCTACTCCACGACGCTGGTTCCCCAGCCATCGTAGTTGCCGCCGTATCTGGCCGCGATTGCCTCGAGCGAACGGGTGGTGGCCGTCATCGTCTTGAGAAGCGGCGCCATGCGCCGCACCGCATGGATTTCCCAGTCCGTCGGATCGCGCCTCTCATCGATGGACATGACCGTGTAGCCAAGGCTCTGCAGGTCCTTGGCGGCGGACTCCGCGCGCGCCTTGTCGGGCAGCTGCATGAAGAAGTCGATGTCGTGCTCCTTGGTGATATCAGAGCCGGCGGCAACCAGGTTCTCGATGGCGCGCGCATCCTGCTGCTCGGCGATGGACTGCGCGTGGCAAAGGCCGGTGGCAAGCAGCAAGCAGCCGCACAGCCAGGACAGTCGTCTTGAGTTTGTCGTCATTGCTGGTTGCATGATTTGGCACTCTGCTATTGGTTGGATTCCACCACCACCGCCGTGCCATAGCACAGCACTTCGGTCAGGCCGGTCATCAGCTCGGTTGCGTCGTAGCGCACGGCGATGATCGCGCTGGCGCCGAGCAGCCTGGCGTGGTTGACCATGTCGCGATAGGTCTCCTCGCGCGCCTGTTCGCACAGTTCCGTGTAGATGGTGATGTTGCCGCCGAAAAGAGTCTGCAAGCCGCCCAGGAAATTGCCAACGATGGAGCGGGAGCGAACGGTGATCCCACGCACCAGGCCGAGACTGCGAACAACCCGGTAGCCGGCAAGATCGGGTGCGGTGGTCACCATCGCATCGGTCAAAAGAGCTGCGGTGGAACGCGATGAAGAGGAGTTGTACGGGTCTGCCATGAGGTCGCCTTGCTGAGCGTAGGTTCAATATTGGATAGCGGAGCATGCAGCGCGGATAGGTGTAAACCAGCCCGCCCAACAATGGATTGTGCGGGCAGACGCAGATGGATCAATGGCCTCGGGATGACGCCGGCGAGGCTGCGCATTGAGGCGGCAATGTGATGCGTCGTCTGTCAGTTCGGTCATCGCAATCCCGTTCATGCCTGTCCGCGCGTTGTTACGACCTGAAGTTCCAGCATTTGAATCCGCCAGGGGCCAAAGTGATCAGGTGCCGGGCCGGTGGCTATCGCTTCGGAACAAAGCGCAACGCCACCGCGCCGGAAGCGAATTCCCTGCGGCTGACCAGCTGCAGGTCAACGTGCCTGGACAAACCTGCGAACAAGGTCGGCCCATGGCCCACGAGCCGGGGATGCACCACGAACTCGTACTCATCAATCAGCCCCAGCTCCGACAGTGCCAAGGGCAGCTTCAAGCCGCCGACGAACAGCCCCTTGCCCGGCTCCTGCTTGAGCTTGCGGACGGCCTTGCCCAGATCACCATCAACGAGTGTTGCATTCCAGCTGACCTGCGCCAGCGTGCCCGATACGACGTACTTCTTCGCTGCGTTGATCGTTCGCGCGAACGGCTCCATCCAGTCAAGCAGCGCCTCGGTCTGCTGCGACGGCCGGAACGCCGCCTCCATCATTTCGTAGGTCACCCGGCCAAACAGCAGGGCGTCGGCCCGCTCAAGGTTCTCAACCGCATGGCGATGCAGTTCTTCATCGGCCGGCATGGCGCGGTGATCGCAACAGCCATCCAGGGAGACGTTGATGGAATAGCGGAGAGGTCGCATCACGTTCTCCTGAAGGGAAAAGTGCTGGAGCTGGCATGCGCCAAGCATGAACCTTGATCGGCATTCGTGCCCTGAAGCACGGCTGCCGTGTACCGGCTGGTGTCGGCCCGGCCGCCCGAGCCGTGCCGGGAGGTCAGTCGCCTGCCTGGGATTGCCAGCGAAAGCTCAGCCACAGCCCAAGCAGACCCAGCGGTACGCACAGCAGCCAGGCGAGCCCCGCCGTAGGGACGGCCAGCACAATCAAGCCACACAGCAGCGCGGTCATGCCGATGCCGACGAAAAAACGCCAATGGACAAACATATCGGCAATATCAAGCAGGTCCAGCAGTGACATGCATCCCCCGGCAGTTCTACTGAAAGGACCACCCATCGGCGGTGTGGGGCCGAGTATGGGCGTTTCCAGGGCCGGTGTGAATCGTGGCTTGGCGCGGCCAGACGGCGAGCTGGATGGACAGGCCGGGGCCGGGATCAGAGGCCTATGAGCACATCCGGATCACCCGCCTGGATCACGCCTGCCGACTCACTGCGCCTTTGGCGGAACGATGATCTTCAGGGTCACGTCCCGGTAGGGGGAGACTTCGCAATCGGCGCAGTCGCTGAGGCGGTAGCTTGTCTGGATGACGTAGCGACCGCTGTGCGGGATTCGGATGGTGCTGTCCGGAGTGGACATGCAGTACTCGGCGCCGTTGCATCCGTACTTCTGTCCATCGCGGTCCAGCAGCGACCATGTGTACACATCGCCGCTATCCAGCGACAGATCCTGGCCTTCGGCCACCTGGATGGCGAAACTCTTCTCGTATCCCACCGGGCCAGCCCAATCAAAGGATGTCTCGCCCCTGCCGAATCGCACTTCCACGGTCTGATCCAGGCCGGCCGGGACCACGGCCACGCTGCTGGGTGCGACTTCTGGTTCCGGGGGCGCGTGCACGGCCGGCGCTTTCGGTGCGGCAACCTGGGTTTCGGCAAGTGCCGGGATTGCAGCCGCTGGTGCTGTGCTGCCTGCGCTGGAATTCTGCTCGGCATCGGCATCGGCATCGGCATCGGCATCGGCATCGGCCTGGCGCACAAAGAACTCGCAGGTGCTCTCCCAATCCGTGCCCATCAACCCACAGTGGTTGGTAGGCACGACGAAGGAGATTTCCCGGCGGACGGAGTCCTTTGGCCACACCCGTCCGGAACAGGTCTCAGTGCCCACGGTTTCGGAGGTGAATCTGTTCTTCAGCCCGACATGGACGCAGGACGTTCCCGCGGTCCAACCCATGTTGGTGAACTGGCAGTTGCCCTCGCCCAGACGATTGGCCTGGCACTGCGCCGTAATCTGTTTACCGACCCCGCTGAATACATAGACGTATGTTCCAACGCACGCCAGCGCCGCGAGCAGCGCGATGGTCTTTGCCGGGTTTGACGCATTGCTCATGTAATCGTCCAGGTCGGAGCAGTTGGCGGGTTGGAATTATGCCTGTCGGGCGTGCTGGCGAGGCGCCATGATCTGGCCCCCCTGCTGACGCTACGGAAACCCGCTTGCTCATGAAGCTCATCGACGTTTTGGGTAATGACCTCTACCTCAAAGGCTGACTCCAAGGCGGCTATTGCGGAATGTGCGGTATTTGGTGAGGCGTTCCATGCCTTTAGCCGACGCTCGTTGTAAAAGGCGAGGACGGCCTCGGGGCGCAACCTCCAAACGTCAGGGCTGGCAACCTCCAGCCAGGAATAGTTGTTCCAGAGGCCGTTTGAGTCGCGGAACGTGGGCAAGCCACTTTTCGCGCTCAGACCGGATCCGGAGAGGACAACTATTTTGTTTGGAACCACATCAGGTTTCATGCGGGCTCTAACGCCTGAATTAAGCCGACCCGCGAAGCGGGTTCGGCTTGAATGAATTGTTAGGCGCGCTATCGAGACTGCCGCCGATAGCGCCACCCGAGATACAGAGTAGATAGCGAAAAGGTAACGAAGAGCCAGAACGCCCACTTGCCATTGGAGAGCCGTGCCTCGTGCGCACCAGCTGGTTGAACAATGGGTTGGCCATTGACAGCTAGCTCCCACAACTCTGGCTCGCCAGGGCCGATATAGCCAATTGCCACAGTATTGCCGGGCTTGAGGACCTCTGCTGCCGTCCCGTAGGCGGGCAAGATGCTGGGGTAAGTGAACTCCTGGCTGGAACCATCGATGTGGAAGTGAACTGTCCGAGCGCGGCCCGCACGCACCTCCTCGGAGCTCGTAATGGGCCCGGAAGCATGCTCAAGCTGTGTTGGCATCGCTGAAAGCGAAAGCCGCCAGCCATAGAAGGCTGCGACTGATACGGCAAGCCCGATCAGCAAATGTAACCAATGCACGCGTTGCTGGGACATAGCGCCTAACGCCTGAATTAAGCCGAACCGCGAAGTGGCTTCGGCTTGAATGAATTGTTAGGCACCAGCCTACCGACTACTCAACTGGCTGAGAAGAGATTTTGTGGATGCCTTTGAAGTAGTGACCGCCCCTGCAATTCTCAGAATCTTGGCGGGAGCGATGCTCAACATGATCTTGCGGCCCGTGCGCAACCTGTCGCTGATGAATACGTACAGCGCCGTGGCAGTGGGTACAACGAATGTCCTTGCCGCTCTTGCCGATTGCTTCTGAGACGGCTACCTCTTTCCAGCGCCACTCGTGTTGGCCGTCGATCTTGTACTGAGTCCTGCGCTCACACACGGTCATCTGATCAGTTGACATTAACGTGCCTCGCAATTGATCTGGTGCCTAACGCCAGAGTAAGCCGAGCCGCGAAGCGGCGTCGGCTTGAATGAACTGTTATGCCTCAGCCCACCTTCTCAGCTGAGATAGTCCTGCCAAACGGCGGATACATTGAAGTTGAGTCCTTGACAATCCACTTGGCGACAACGACACCGCTCTCGTCGACTTGGTCGTACCAGTAAGTATCCGTGTCTTGGCCTTTACTCTGGCGCCACTTTGTCTCTGTCTGTACCAGTTTGTGATTGCTGGGAATTCCAGCTTCCTTTTTATGATCATCCATAGATTTCCCCTGAGGCATAACGCCTGAATTAAGCCGCGCCGCGAAGCGGCGTCGGCTTGAATGAATTGTTAGAACTCAGCCATGCGAGCTAGCAGCGCCCCGTTCTTGGCCGAGCGACCAGTGTCCGGATCCGTGATAGATGGAACGGACTCAAGCTCTGCAATGTACTCATCCGGAAAGCGGTGGTAGCGTGCTCCACACAAAACTAGCTGTTTGTACCAGTGGTAGGGGTTGAGCGATTTGTCGATGTGCGAAATGGACGCAACATAGACAAAGGCCTGGTAGGTGACGTTGTTGAGCGGAAAGGCAACCGTAGCCTGGCGATATCCATGACCAAGCCCTTCTGCAGCATCAAGCCCGGGCTTGTCGGCTAAGTTGAACTCGTAGAGCGCGCCATAAGCAATGGCTTCTGGGTTTGAGTCAATTAGGTCGCACTTGCCAGAATGGTCCGTACTCTTCTTGTGGAACCTGACGCTGCGGCCAGGCATGGGTACAACACCCAAGAATATTGCCGAGGGTAAGTGGATGGAAGATCCAAGTTCTTCCTGCCGATCAGGCACTTGGCTCGGTCCGTCCCCATCCGCTCCAACGCGGCCCAGACGGAAACTACCGCTGATTAGCGGCCATATGGATTACACCCCTGTTTTGTCCGGTGTAACCCGCTGAGCCGAGAGCCATTTCAAGGTGGGATTGCCGAGCCAGGCAAGCCCTCTCACGCTACTTCTCTTACCTTCGCCAGCTCCGCCGCATTTCTCAACGCCTGCAGAAACCTGGCCAGTGGCGCGCTCTGCGGTTCGCCATCGCGCGTGTAAACCATCACTGGCCGTTGCCAGGCGAACCCCGGTGCATCCAGCTTTACCCACTGCCCGGCCAACAACTCCGCCTGCGCCAGGCGGCTCGGCAGCAGGGTGAGATAACCGCCGTCGCGGATCATCGCGCGCATGAATTCCGGTGATCCGCTTTCCATCGTGTTGAGTGGTGGCTCCAATCTGGCTTCGTGGAAGCGTTGACGAAATGCGCCTTCCACCGCGCCCAGGCGGCGACCGAATATCCATGCCTGCTCCAGCAGCTGCGCGGCGTTGATATCGCGTTGCCGGGCGAGCGGATGACGCACGCTGGCCAGCACCCGGTACTCGTCATGCATCAGCACTTCGCTGCGGATGCGCGGGTCGGGGTCGCCGTCACCGAAGGTGTGCAGGGTGACCACGGCATCCAGTTCGCGCGCGAGCAGGTTGGGTAGCAGCTCGGGCAGGATGCCACCACTGACGTGGATGCCGATCTTCGGCCAGTGCCGGCGCAGCGCCAGAACTGCCGGGGCGACCAGCGAGCCGGCAGTGCTGGGGCCGGTGCCGATGCGGACCTGGCCTTCGGCGCCAGTCTGCAGCTCCTGCAGGCGGTCCTCGAAACGGCGTACGGCGTCGTGGGCGGGCTGGGCGTGCTCCATCAGCAGCCGGCCGACGTCGGTCAGCCGCGCCTCGCGGCTGCCGCGCTCGAACAGGCGTGCACCGAGCTGCTGCTCCAGCGCCTGGATGCCCTTGCTCAGGGCCTGCTGGGTGCGGCCGGTGGCGGCAGCGGCGCGGGTGAAGCTGCCGTGCTCGACCACGGACAGGAAGTAGCGGAGCTGGCGGAGGTCCATGGGTGTCCATCAATACAACCAATGGTTGTGGATCGTACGCGAATTGGTTGGCGGTCAGCGGGGCGGGCCGCTGATAGTCGGGGGATCGCAACTCCCGGAGGGGAACCATGGCCAGCCTCAACGCCGTCAAACAGTGGGACCAGCAGTACGACCTCGTCATCGCCGGCTTTGGCCTGGCATCGATGTGCACCGCCATCGAGGCGCATGACTTGGACCCGAATCTGTCCATCCTTATCCTGGAAAAGGCCAACGAGGCCGAGACCGGCGGCAACAGCCGGGTTGCCGGTCAGTCGCTGCTCATCACCAAGAACGCCAAGGTGCTGGCCGAGTACCAGCGCAAGATGAGCGAGGCCAACCCGATCCCGGAAGACATGCTGGTGCCGTGGTCCGAGGCCATGGAAGCGCTGGAGCCGTGGATCCAGGAGCGCGCGGCGCAGGCCGGTGCGCAGTTCATCCACGGCACCGGCTTCTCCGAGCGCGATGCGGTGCTGGAGTTTCCGGAGTTCGGCGCGCGCGAGGCCGTGCATTGCACCGCCACCATCCTGCCGATCCCGTCGGGCGTGTATCTGGCATTCCGCGAGAACATCCGCCTGCGCCCGCGCATCCAGATTGCGTTTGAATCGCCGATCAAGGACCTGGTGCAGGACCCGGACACGCTGGAAGTGTTCGGCGTGATTGCCGAGCAGAACGGCCAGCGCATCGCCATCCGTGCCAACAAGGGGGTGGTGATGGCCACCGGTGGCTTTGAAGCCAACCTGGACATGCAGCGCAATTATTTCGGGCTGGCCAACCCGGCGCCGTTGGGCACGCCGCACAACACCGGCGACGGCATCAAGATCCTGCAGAAGGCCGGTGCCGACCTGTGGCATATGCGCAACCAGGGCCAGTCCGGTGGCATCTGGCCGGGCTTCAAGCCGGAAGGCTTCGTCAACGGCTTCCTGCGCAACTTCTTCTGGCAGAGCTTCAGCTGGATTGAAGTGGACGCCAACACCGAGCGTTTCTACAACGAAACCGCCGAACTGCAGCTCACCCACTACAAAGAAAAGAAGCACGGCCACTGGGTGGACACGCCGCACTATCGCGCGCAGCCGGTGCACATGATCTTTGACGCCATCACCTGCCAGTACAACAAGCTGGTGGTGGAAGTGATGAGCTGGAATCCGGTGGTGCGTGGCTACAAGTGGTCCGACGACAACGCGGTGGAAATCGAGAAGGGCTGGATCCAGAAGGCCGATACGCTTGAAGAATTGGCAGTGAAGATCAACCGTGACCCGGCCAAACTGCGCGCAGCGGTGGACCGCTACAACGCGGCCTGCACTGCCAAACAGGATGCCGATTTCGGCCGCAACCCGGACACGCTGTTCCCGATCGCACAGGGCCCGTTCTACGGCGTGCGCGTGGACCCGGTGATCGTCTGCACCGGCGGTGGTGCGCGCCGCAACATCAAGTCCGAAGTGCTGGACCACGAAGGCCAACCGATCCCGCGCCTGTACGAAGCCGGCGAGATGGGTTCGATGTTCTCGGACCTGTACCAGAACGGCTCGTATCTGACCGAAGCGATGATCTCCGGCCGCGCGGCGGGCCGTGAAATCGTCGGACTGAAGCACTGGGAGGGCGGCGCATGAAGGTTGCGACCCCGGCGATGAAGCTCGACGTGCGCATCAATGACGTCAAGGCTGAGGATGGTTTGCTGGTGATGGACGGTGTCGCCGGCATGCTGCCGTGCAAGACCAGCCTGACGCCTGCGGAGTTCCGGCAGATGATGAAGCTGGCATTGCGGCCGAGCGTGTTGGCGTTGTTGTTCAGGAGGTGAAGCTCGAAGCCTGGGGCTTGGGGTCTTCGCCCTTCTGGGACTGATGTTGAGGGTGGGGTAAAGCCGGAGCCGGAGCCAGAGCCAGAGCCAGAGCTACCCCTCCCCAGCCCTCCCCTTGGCTACGCCAAAGGGAGGGGGCAGTCCTGGAGCCCCTCCTCAATGCACTTCGCGCTTATGCAAATGGAGACGGGGCAGCTTTCAAGCCCCTCCTCAACGCTCTTCGTGGCTATGCCAAAGGCGGCGGGACAGTCTTCGAGCCTTTCCTCATGGCACTTTGTGGTCATGCCAGAAGAGCCGGGGCAGCTTTAATGCCCCTCTCCCGTGTACGGGAGAGGGGTTGGGGTGAGGGGGCGCTCTACCCTCAGCGATGATTGCGCGAGAGCACCATCGAGTACGCGAAGCGGCCCGGCGGGTGCAGGCTGATCGCCACCAGCAGCAGGCGGCCGTTGGCATCGCGGTACCGGCGTTGCACGCGCATGGCCGGTTCGCTCTTCTTGATGTCCAGCAGCTTGGCGTCGCTGGCCTCGAATGAGGCCGCGTCGAACACCTGCTCCACGCGCGAGAGCCGGGAAGGATCAAGGAACTTGGCCACCGCCCGCGCCGCACCGGCCACGTCCAGCAGCTTGTCGGTGGGCACACCGTTGCGTACCGGCACCAGCATCTCGGTTACCGCGATCGGTTCGCGGGTCTGCTCTTCCAGGCGCAGGCAGTGCAGGCGCAGGTATTCCTTGCCTTCGGCGATATCCAGCCGCTGCGCGATCGTCGCGTCGGCGACCAGGCGCTCGGCCTCGAGCACCTTCAGGCGGGTGCTGTTGCCGTACTGCATCAGCAGGTCGACCGTGTCGATCTCGTGTTCGTAGCGCATGGCTGCGCTCTGTGCGATCACCCGCGTGCCGGCGCCGGGCCTGCGCTGCACCAGGCCGGCGCTGATCAGCTGCGCCAGCGCCGCGCGTGCGGTGTGGCGGCTGACGGTGAAGCGCTCGCACAGTTCCAGTTCGGTGGGCAGCAGGGTACCGACCGCGTATTCGCCTTTCTCGATTGCCGTCTGCAACAGATCGCCAAGCTCGGCGTAGCGGGGCTTGCTGCGTCGCGTACCGGTCATATGTACAAGTCCTTGTTCAAAGTCTGAGCGAAAGTTCCTGCCAGCTGGTTTCCAGTGCGTGCCTGTGTTCGGGAGCGGCAATGGCGATCAGGGCGCGGGCGCGTGCGTGGACATCCAGGTAACGCAGGTCAGCGACACCATGTTCGCTGACGATGCAGTCGGCATCCACGCGCGCCAGGCTCACTGGCCCCGCGGGAAGCACCGGTACGATCCTGCTCTCACCCTTGGGAGTGCTGGCAGGGAGTGCAATGATGCCGCGACCACCGGGCGATTGGCGAGCGCCTTGCAGGAAATCGGGCAGCCCGCCGACACCACTGAGTTGGCGTCCAGACAGGAATTCGCCGTTCACTTGTCCCAACAGATCGATGGATAACGCGCTGTTGATGGCGGTCAGGCGGGGGATTGCACCAAGGATGGAATGATCGTGTGTGTGGCCCACTTCGCGGAACGAAATGTTGCGCTGCGCGACGTCATAAAGCGCTTGCGTGCCCAGCGCGACGCCTGCCACCACCGCATCGGGCGCGGCTGACAGGGCGCCGGATTCAAGCAGGCCGAGCAGGCCGTCGGAGACCATGCCGCTGTGGATGCGCAGGTTGCGGCGGTCACGCACCGCGCGCAGCACCGCCGATTGCAGCCGGCCAAGGCCCAGTTGCAGGGTGGCGCCATCGTCCACCAATGTGGCCACCTGCGCGGCGACCGCATCCATGGCCGGATCGGCCGGGGGATCGGGGATTTCCAGCAGCGGCATGTCCTGCTCGATGGCAGCGGTGATCCGTGCCAGCGGAATCGACGGCCCCCGCGTGCGCGGCATGCGCGGGTTGATGTGCGCCAGCACGCGGGTCGCGCGCGGCCACGCCGCCGGGGTGAAGTCGCAGGCCAGGCCCAGTGAGCAGTTGCCGTCGTCATCCGGCGGCGCCACCTGCACCAGCACCGTGTCGAAGCTGACCACTTCGCGCAGCCAGCGCCAGGTGGCGGTATAGGTCAGCGGCAGGTAATCGACGCGGCCGTCCAGCCACGAGGCACGCAGGTCGCCGCTCAGGAAGATCGTGCGTTGCCGCGTCTGCGGGTGCAGGCCGGCGAAGTCGAACGTGTTGACCGTGGGGATGTGCACGCCGGTGAAGCGCAGTCCGGCGCAGCGCTCGGGGCTGGCACGCAACCATGTTTCAAACAGCAGCGAATGGCCGGCGCAGCCCGGCGCGAAGATCTCGCAGCCCTGGCCCAGCAGGTCGAAGAAGGTGTCAGCATCCAGCGGTCTTGGCATGTGGGTGATTGCAGGTTCCGGAAAGCGGATCATATGATATGTCCGGACAAAGTCGGTTATGCTCCTTTCACGGCATTGCCTCTGATTCCGGTTCCCTTCCACCTGCCATGACATCACGCCACGCGATGACTCCAGCCGCTGCCAGCCTCACCGAACAGCTCGCCCAGCGCCTGCAACGGCCGGTGGATGACGCGGCCCGCCAACGCGCCGCGCTGTTGCTGGTGGATTGGCTGGGCTGCGCGCTGGCGGCATTGCGCTACCCGCTGGCGCGGCAGCTGCGCGGCATCGTGCAGGCACAGCCGGCGGGGGCCGTGGTTGCGCTGGGGACGGGCCGGCGCAGCGTCGCTGATGCGTTGCTGCTCAATGGCGCGCTGGGCAACGTGCTGGAAATGGACGACGTGCACCGCGGCGCCATCCTGCATCCGGGCCCGGTGGTGATTCCGGTGGCGCTGGCGGTGGCGCAGGTCGAAGGCGCCGATGCACATGCACTGCTGGATGCGGTGGTGCGTGGTTACGAAGCCACCATTCGTGTCGGACGTGCGCTGGGGAGAGGGCACTACCGATACTGGCATCCCACGTCCACCGCCGGCGCGTTCGGCGCGGCGGCAGCGGCGGCCTCGGTGCTGCGCTTGCCGGCCGACGCGGTGGCCGACGCGCTGGGCAATGCCGGCAGCCGCACCGGTGGCCTGTGGCAGATGCGCCACGAACCGGTGCCGACCAAGTCGCTGCACAACGCCGAAGCCGCACGCAGTGGCTGGCTGGCGGCGCAATTGGCGCTGGCGGGCGTGCGTGGGCCGCGCAGGATACTGGAAGGCGAGCAGGGTTTGTTTGCCGCTACCGCGCTGGATGCCATGCCGGACAAGGTGGTTGCCGAGGAAGCGGACTGGTTGATCCACAGCACCAGCCTCAAGCCGTGGCCGGCCTGCCGCCACGCGCACCCGGCCATCGACGCAATGCTGGACGCGCTTGAAGGCCTTGCGTTGGCAGATATCGCCCAGATCCAGCACGTCCAGGTGCGCACCTACGCCGAAGCCCTGCGCTTCTGTGACCGCGCGCAGCCACAGACCGAACTGGACGCCAAGTTCAGCCTGCAACACGCGCTCGCTTCGATCCTCGCCTACGGCCGGCCGCAGTTGGCGCATTACACCGACGAGAGTTGCAGCGACGAAGACGTGGCGCATTGGCGCGAACGCGTGCACCTGGCCGAAGACACGGCATGCAGCGAACGCTTCCCGGCGCATTACGGCGCCACGGTGGTCCTGCACCTGGCCGATGGCCGGCAGCTGGAAGCAGCACGCACCGACGCCTGTGGCGACCCGGAATGCCCGATGTCGGCCGACGAGGTGATCGCCAAGGCGCTGGCGCTGGCGCAGTGGGGTGGTGTATCGGCCGGGCTGGCGCAACCCCTCTTTGGGCAGGTGCGGGCGCTGTCCGATGGCGGCAGTCTGGACGCCCTGAACACGATCTTGGCGCGGGTGTCCTGATGCGATTGACCGAAGCCCTGTTGCAGCATGCCAGCACGCTGCGCTTTGAGGATCTTTCACCCGAAGCGGTCGCGGCCACGCGCGTGTTCGTGATGGATTCCACGGCGGTAGGCCTTTCCGGCTCCGGCCCGCAGGTGCCTTTGACCCAGGTGGTGCGCCGCAGTGCGGCCGGTTTTGGCACCGGCAGCGGCGCGCGGGTGTGGGTGACCGGTGAAGCCTTGCCTGCCGCCAGCGCGGCAATGGTCAACGGCTACCAGATCCACAGCCAGGAATTTGATTGCGTGCACATGCCGGCGGTGGTCCATCCGCTGGCGGTGATCCAGTCGGCGCTGTTCGCCGCGGCCGAGCAGCGCGCCAACGTTGACGGCGTTCCGGTCGATGGCAAGGCGCTGATCACCGCGCTCAATGTCGCGGTCGATGTGGCCACGCTGATCGGCATCAGCGGCCGTGCACCGATGCGTTTCTTCCGCCCGTCGATGTGCGGTGCGTTGGGTGCAACGGCCGGCATCGCGCATCTGTACGGCGCCGACGAAGCACTGCTGCGGCGCGCGCTGGGCCTGATCTACAGCCACCTGTCCGGC
Organism: Stenotrophomonas sp. SY1; assembly: GCF_021202945.1. GTDB lineage: Bacteria > Pseudomonadota > Gammaproteobacteria > Xanthomonadales > Xanthomonadaceae > Stenotrophomonas. Next base: position 446,170 of record NZ_JAJOYR010000001.1, read on the forward strand.
ACCATGCAGGCGCATGTCGAAGGTTCGCCGACGCTGGCCTTGCAGGTTGCGTTGAATTCGCGTGCCGCCCTGAGCTGCTGGGACCTTGCCCGCAATGGCTTTCCGGCGCCGCGCGACATGCTCGAAGGCCCGTTCGGCTATCTGCCGCTGATCGAAGGCGAGTTCGATACCGGGCCGTCGTTGCAGAAGCTGGCCACGCGCCAGGCGCAGATCCTCGCCGTCAGCCACAAGGTGTTTCCGACCGGCGGCGCCGCGCATGCCGCGCAGGACATGCTGATGGAACTGCGCCAGCAGCACGGGCTGACCCTGGCAGATGTCGCATCGATCCAATTGCAGGCGCCGCCGCTGGTACGGCGCCTGGTGGGGCGCACCTACCGCAGCGGCATGGAAACCAGCTACGCGCGGCTGTGCCTGCCGTTTCTGCTGGGCACCGTGCTGCTCGACGGCAAGGTCGGCCTGTCGGCCTATGCGCCGGAGAAACTGGCCGACCCGTACCTGGCCGCGTTCGCAGCCAACGTCACGCTGGTGCCCAACGCGTGCGAGGACCCCAACGCGCTGGTGCCGCAGTCCATCAGCGTCACCCTGCGCGACGGTCGCGTGCTGCACAGCCACCGCGATGCCGCCATCGGCTCACCGCAACGGCCGCTGTCACGTGCGCAGCAGCTTGAGAAGTTCCACCACTGCCTTGACCACGCCGCGCGTCCGTTCGACGCCGGCCGCCGCGATGCCCTGATATCCCACTTCGACCATCTGCAGGACATCGACGATGTCCGCCGGCTGGTCGACCTGCTGATTGTCGAGACCCCATGACCTACGCCACCTATTTCGAGTCGTTCGATGTCAAGGAGCTGCTCAGGCAGTTCCCGCTGGACCAGGCCTTCACCGACAAGTTCAAGAACATCAGCCGCGAGCAGCTGCGTGCCGAGCAGAATGCGATGTTCCTGCGCTGCGTGGCACGCGCCTGGCAGATTCCGTTCTACCAGCGGCTGTGGGGCAATGCCGGGATCAAGCCGGAAGACATCCAGAGCCTTGACGACATCACCAGGCTGCCGGTGTTCGGCAAGCACGAGATCATGGCATCGGTGGAAGCCAACCCGCCGCTCGGCGATTTCCACGGCTGGCAGGACGGCACCGAAGCCGGCAACAAGCCGCTGGTGTTCCACACCACCTCCGGCACCACCGGCCGCCCGCAACCGCTGGTGTTCTCGCCGCATTCGCGCGAAGTGCAGAGCCTGCTGCTGGCCCGCCTGTACCGCTGGCAGGGCATGCAGCCTGGCGACGTGGTCCATTCGGTGTACGGCCACGGCATGATCAACGGTGGCCACTACGTGCGCGAAGCGGTAACGCATTACACCCAGGCGCTGTTCTGTTCGGCCGGCACCGGCATCGAGATGCGCTCGGCGCAGCAGGTGCAGCTGATGAAGAACATGGGCGCCACCGTCATCGTGGGTTTTGCCGACTACATCAAGAAGCTGGCCGACGTGGCCCGCGAAAACGGCCTGGTGCCGGGCAAGGACATCCCGGTGCGGATGATCTGCGGCCACCTCGGCCGCGAGTCGCGCGAGTCGCTGTCGGCGGCCTGGGGCGGCGTGGAGCTGTACGACTGGTACGGCGTGGGCGACACCGGTGCGATCGCTGGCCAGGGCCCGGACCAGGACGGCCTGTACCTGATGGAAGACGCCCAGTACGTCGAGATCCTCGACGTGGACAGCGGCGCCCCGGTGGCCGACGGCGGTACCGGCGACATGGTGGTCACCTGCCTGTACAAGGACGACATCTACCCGATCATCCGCTTCAACACCCACGACGTGACCCGCGTGCTGACCACGCCTTCGACGCTGGGCATGAACCTGCGTCGCATCGAAGGCTTCCTGGGCCGCAGCGACAACATGGTCAAGATCCGCGGCATCAACGTGTTCCCGCAGGCGATGGCACCGGTGCTGGAAGAACATGCCTCCTTTGCCGGTGAGTTCATCTGCGTGGCCAGCCGTGACGAAGGCGGTCGCGACGACCTGGCCGTGCACGTGGAAACCCGTGGCGCATTGGATGATGCGCAGCTGGCCGCCGAGTTCAGTGCATTGCTCCGGCAGCGTCTGGGTGTTGAGATGAGCATCGTGCTGGCCGCACCGGGTGCGCTGGCACCCCTGACCGGCATCGAAGTACGACAGAAGCCGGTGCGCCTGATCGACAAACGTTTCGCCTGAGGAAAGCCCCGTGAGCAAGGCCGATGCGCAACTGCTGAGCCAGGACCTGACCGCGCAGGTGGTGCTGCTTGCCTCCGCCGAGTTGAGCTGCGTGGAGCTGATGCAGCAGCAGCTGGCGGCCATCACGGCCAGCCAGCGGCTGATCAACAGCTACATCCACGTCGATGCCGAAGGTGCGTTGGCGGCCGCGGCCGAGTCGGACGCACGTCGTCGCAACGGCCACGCACGGCCGCTGGAAGGGCTGCCGGTGGCGATCAAGGACAACATCGACGTGGCCGGCATGGTCACCACCGCCGGCATGGAAACGCGCCGGCATGATGCGCCGGCCACCCACGACAACCCGGCCGTTGCCGCGCTGCGCCGCGCCGGCGCGGTGGTCGTGGGCAAGCTCAACATGCACGAAGCGGCGATGGGCGCCGACAACGACAACCCGTTCTACGGCGCCTGCCACAACCCGCATCGGCCCGGCCATACGCCGGGCGGTTCCAGCGGCGGCAGCGGCGCAGCGGTGGCCGCTGCCTTGTGTTCGGCCGCACTGGGCACCGACACGATGGGCTCGGTGCGCATCCCCGCCAGTTACTGCGGCGTGGTCGGGCTGAAACCGAGCTGGGGCGCGATCAGTACGCGCGGCACGGTGGCGCTGTGCCGCCGGCTCGATCACATCGGGCCGTTGACCCGCTCGGCGCGCGACCTGCGTCTGTTCACGCGCCTGATGATCGGCTTCGACCCCGATTGTGCGCAGTCGCGTGCGATCCATTTCCTGCCGGTCTACGAAGGCCCGTTGCGCATTGGCGTGGTGGACTTCGGTGACGCGGCAGACATCGCGCCGGATGTGCAGGCCGCCTTCGAGCAGGGCCTGCATGTGTTGCGCGGTCTTGGCCACACGCTGCATGCACTGCCGCCGCCCGCCTTTGCATCCGGGCGCGCGCGCCGCGCCGGCCTGCTGATGAGCGAAGCCGAACTGCTGGTCGAACATGCCGATGCCTGGGCTGGCGACCGCAGCAGGTTCTCACCGCTGCTGGCCAAGCTGATGTCCTGGGCCGAAGGCCGCAGCGCCGCCGAACTGGCGGCGGCTTCGCAACTGGCTGACCGCGCGCAGGTGCAGTTGCAGCAGTGGCTGGCGCACTGCGATGTGCTGGTGATGCCGACCGCCCCGCAACGGGCGTTCGCTTTCGGCACGCCGGCACCGGCCAGCCAGGCCGACCTGACCGCCTACGCCAACATGGCCGGAAACCCGGCCTTGTCGGTGCCGTTGCCGGTGGCTGCCGGTGAGTTGCCGGTGGGCATGCAGCTGGTTGGCGAGATCGGTGATGAGATGACCCTGATCACCCTGGCCGAGGCGTTCCAGCAGGCCATTGCCTGGCAGCCGTCGCTACCGCAAGCCTGCGCCGCATGGTGGCCGCAATGAAGTTGCTTGAAGGCGTGCGCGTGCTGGACCTGTCGCGCATCCTCGCCGGCCCGTGGGCCACGCAGGTGCTGGCCGATTTCGGCGCTGACGTGATCAAGGTCGAACGTCCCGGCGTGGGCGACGACACGCGCACCTGGGGCCCGCCGTACCTGAAGGACGGGCAGGGCAGGGACAGCAGCGAGTCGGCGTATTACCTGTGCGCCAATCGCGGCAAGCGCTCGGTCGCCATCGATTTCACCCAGCCCGAAGGGCAGGCACTGATCCGCGAGCTGGTCAGCCGCTGCGACGTGCTGGTGGAGAACTACAAAGTCGGCAGCCTGAAGAAGTACGGGCTGGATTTCTCCAGCCTGCACGCGATCAATCCGAGGCTGGTGTACTGCTCGATCACCGGCTACGGCCAGGACGGCCCCTATGCGCAGCGCGCCGGTTACGACGCCGCCATCCAGGCCATCGGCGGGCTGATGAGCGTCACCGGCGAGCCGGACGGTTCGCCCGGTGCAGGCCCGCAGAAAGTGGGCGTGGCGGCCACCGATCTGATGACCGGCATGTACGCGGCCACGGCGATTCTCGCGGCACTTCGTCATGCCGAGCGCACCGGCGCAGGCCAGCAGATCGACCTGGCCCTGCTGGACACGCAGGTGGCCTGGCTGGCCAACCAGGCCTCGAACTATCTGGTTGGCGGCGTGGTGCCGACCCGCCAGGGCACCGCGCATCCGAACATCGTGCCGTACCAGGTGATGCCGGCGGCCGACGGCTATTTCATGTTGGCGGTCGGCAACGACGGGCAGTTCGCGCGTTTCTGCGAGGTGATCGGCGAGCCGCAGCTGGCCGTCGACCTGCGTTACGCGACCAACAACGCGCGCGTGGCCCATCGTGCCGAGCTGGTGCCGTACCTGCAGCAGCGGCTGCGCACGCGCCTGGCCAGCGAATGGTTGGCCGCGCTGGAAAAGGCAGTGGTGCCGGCCAACCCGGTCAACCGCATCGACCAGGTCTTCGACGACCCGCAGGTGCTGGCGCGCGGACTGCGCATCACCTTGCCGCATGCCGGTGGTGGGGAAGTGGCGATGGTGCGCAATCCGCTGAAGTTCTCGGCCACACCATTGCACTACACGCAGGCTGCCCCGGTACTGGGCCAGCACACCGTGCAGGTGCTGGACGAAGTGCTGGCGGTGAATGCGGCACGGCTGCAGGAATTGCAGGCCTTGGGTGTGATTGGCGGGTAGCGGAAAGCGGAAAGCGGAAAGCGGAAAGCGGAAAGCGGAAAGCGGAAAGCTACCCCTCCCCAGCCCTCCCCTTGCCTGCGGCAAAGGGAGGGGGTGAATCACGTGGACGAACAGATTGCAGCGGACTGCTTTTGCTCCCTCCCTTTGCCGCAGGCAAGGGGAGGGCTGGGGAGGGGTAACGCTTTTCAGCGATCAGCACCCGCAAAGCCCCAAACTCACGGCCACCATGCCCCCTGCCTTGCGCCGAAGGCCGAGCGGAGAGCTGAACGGGTAACGCTCTTCAGCGGATAGACGCAGCAAGCTTCGCGACGTGAACCGCTCCTGCGGAACCCATCACGCCCCGCCCACAAACCCGTGCTGCCGCCACGCTTCGAACACCACCACGGCGACCGAGTTGGACAGGTTCAGGCTGCGGTTGTTGGGCTGCATCGGCAGGCGCAGGCGCCGGCCGTCGGGCAAGGCGTCCAGCAGGTCCTGCGGTAGGCCACGGGTTTCCGGGCCGAACAGGAATGCGTCGCCATCGGCGAAAGGCACGCTGTCGTAGCGCACGCTGCCGCGGGTGCTCATTGCGAACAGGCGTTTCGGAGCGATGCGCGCCAATGCGGTTTCCAGGTCGGGGTGGACCTGCACCTTGGCGTACTCGTGGTAATCCAGGCCGGCGCGCTTGAGCTGCTTGTCACTGAGGTCAAAGCCCAGGGGCTCGATCAGGTGCAGCCGCGCGCCGGTGTTGGCGCATAGCCGGATCACGTTGCCGGTGTTCGGCGGGATCTCGGGCTGGTACAGCAGGACATCGAAAACGGGTGCGGAAGTCATCGGCGAAGTTTACGCCGGGTGGCTTGCCGCAGGGCCTGGATCAGTTCTTGACCAGGCCCTTGGCGACCACGTTGCCGATGGCATCGGCGGCCAGTTCGGCAGCCAGTGCCTGCACCTGCTGCACGTCCGGGCGGACGGTGACGGCGGGCAGCGACACAACCCAGTTGGCAACGCTGGCGACCGGCGTGGCCGAGGCCAGGCGGGTGGCGGCTTGTTCGGCCATCAGCTCGACGATCTGGCCGACGGTCGGGCGGACCTGCACCGCTGCCAGGGTCGGGATGGTGCTGGTGGCTTCGTGTTCGGCCTGGGCCAGCTGTTCGACCGACGGGCGGACCTGCACGGTTTCCAGGGTGACGATGTCTGCGGCCTGCACGGAAGAAGCAAACCCGGAGCCGGCAACGATGGCGATGGCGAGAGCGAGGGACTTGGCGTTCATGGCGGGACCTGTCTGGTGTGTGTGAACAGCGGTGTGGTAGTAAGGTAGTACACCAAATCTCGGGAGGCAAGAACTATTTGAAATTCCCGGCATTTGTTCAGCTGGTAGTCATGTTGATTTCGACTGTTCCTGCTGCATCCAGGTATACGCAGAACGCGTGCCAACTTTATCTATTTGAAATAAAAGGATATTTGTCGGTTCGAAAGTGTCCGCTGTCCGGACACTGGCCGTTTGTCCGTGTCGTACGCGGACACCGGAGTCCTTCAGGGAAGGCATGACGCATGGCGTGTGCAGCGGCTGCCGGGCTGCGGTTAGGATCGACGTTCACATTCATTGCTCAAGGAAAGTGGAATGAACGCAGCTGCACCCCGTACCGCACTTCTGACACTGGCCCTCAGCGCCGCCCTTGGCGGATTTGTCGGTACACCGTTGACCGCCGAAGCCAAGACCAGGCCTGCCGCCGCAGCGACCGTGGACATTCCCTATGAGGAGTTCACCCTGCCCAACGGCCTGCGCGTACTGGTGCATACCGACCGCAAGGCACCGATCGTGGCGGTCAACCTCTGGTACCACGTCGGCAGCAAGGACGAGCCGGCCGGCCGCAGCGGCTTTGCCCACTTGTTTGAACACCTGATGTTCAACGGCAGCGAAAACGCGCCGGGCGAATACTTCACTCCGTTCGAGGCGGCCGGTGCCACCGACATGAACGGCACCACCAATACCGACCGCACCAACTACTTCCAGAACGTGCCCACCACCGCGCTGGACATGGCGTTGTGGATGGAATCGGACCGCATGGGCCATCTGCTCGGCGCCATCGACCAGAAGACCCTGGACGAGCAGCGCGGCGTGGTGCAGAACGAAAAGCGCCAGGGCGAGAACCAGCCCTACGGCCAGCTGTGGGAAGTGATGGTGCGCACCATGTACCCGAAGGGGCATCCGTACCACCACTCGGTCATCGGTTCGATGAACGATCTCAACGCGGCATCGTTGGATGACGTCAAGACCTGGTTCCGCACCTGGTACGGCCCCAACAACACGGTGCTGGTGCTGGCCGGTGACATCGACGTCGCCACCGCGAAGGAGAAGGTTGCCAGGTACTTCGGCCACATTCCGGCCAGCCCGACGATGGCCCAGCCCAAGGTCGACGTGGCGGTGCTGGCAAGCAATGGCCGCACCGAAATGGAGGACAAGGTGCCGCAGGTGCTGGTGCAGCGCACCTGGAACGTGCCGCAGGTAGGTGAGGCCGATGCCGACCTGCTCGACATCGCATCGCATGTGCTCGGTGCCAGCGCCAGTTCGCGCCTGGATGAGCGCCTGGTCCATCGCGACAAGCTGGTGGACAGCATCAGCACCAGCAACTACGGCTCCCAGCTCAGCGGTACCTTCAGCATCCGCGCCATGGTCAAGAAGGGCGTGGATGAAGCCAGGGTTGAAGCCATCATCGACGAGGAGCTGCAACGCCTGATCAAGGATGGCCCGACCGCTGAGGAACTGGCCCGCGCCAAGACCGACTACCGTGCCGGTTTCATCCGCGGCATCGAACGCATCGGCGGCTTCGGTGGCAAGGCCGATGCGCTGGCCTCGTGCACCACCTTCACCGGCAACCCGGCCTGTTTCCGCGAGTCGCTGGCTACCGTTGCCAACGCGACGACCGATTCGGTGCGCGCGGCCACCGCCAAGTGGCTGGGCAACCCCAGCCACACCTTCGTGATCAAGCCCGGTGAGCGCAAGCCGCTTGCCGAAGAACCGTCGGTGAAGCCGGCACCGTTCGAGCTGCCGGCTGTCGATGCCAAGTACAGCACCACCGCCAGCACCGTGGATCGCAAGCTGGGTATTCCCAAGGTTGAGTCGTTCCCGTCGCTGAGCTTCCCGGCGTTGCAGCACGCCACGCTGAAGAACGGCAGCAAGCTGATCCTGGCCGAGCGTCATGACGTGCCGGTGGTAAACATCAACTATGAGTTCGCCGGCGGCTACTCCAGCGACCATGGTGGCAAGCTGGGCACCGCCAACTTCGCCAGCCAGATGCTCGATGAAGGCGCTGGCGATCTGAACTCGCTGGCGTTCAAGGCGCGTGCCGAAGACCTGGGTGCACAAGTCGGTGCCGGCGCCGCACTGGACGGCTCCAACGCATCGCTGTCGGCGTTGAAGGAGAACCTGGACCCGTCGGTGGAGCTGTTTGCCACCATGCTGCGCGCACCGCGTTTTGATGCGGGCGAAATTGATCGCGTGAAGGGCCAGTGGCTGTCAGGCATCGCCCAGGAAAAGGCGCGTCCGCAGACCGCCGCCCTGCGCGTGCTGCCGCCGCTGCTGTACGGCGCCGACCACCCGTACGGCATGCCGTTCACCGGCAGCGGCACCGAGGCATCGGTTACCGCGATCAATCGCGAGGACCTGCTGAACTACCAGAAGCAGTGGCTGCGTCCGGAACAGGCCACGGTGATCGTGGTCGGCGACACCACGCTGGCGCAGATCGTGCCGGTGTTGAACAAGCACTTCGGTGACTGGAAGGGCGAAGGTGCCGCGCCGGCCAGGGTGGAAGCGCCGCAGGTGGCACGCCCGTCGGCTTCGCGCGTGTTCCTGATCGACCAGCCCGGTGCGGTGCAGGCCAACATCTACGCCGGCCAGCTGGTGCCGTCGGTCAAGGATGGCGGGGCGGTGCAGTTGGAGCTGTCCAACGACATCCTGGGTGGCTCGTTCACCTCGCGTCTGAACATGAACCTGCGTGAGGACAAGCATTGGTCCTACGGTGCTTTCACCGTGGTGACCCAGGCCCTTGGCCAACGTCCGTTCCTGAGCATCGCCCCGGTGCAGATCGACAAGACCGCCGAATCGGTGGCCGAGATGCAGCGCGAAATTGCCGACTACAGCAGTGGCAAGGTGCCGGCCACCCAGGCCGAAGTGACCAAGGTGGTGGACAACGACCTGCGCAGCCAGCCCGGCGCCTATGAAACCGCGCGTGCGGTGATGAGCACCATTGGTGGCATCGTCCGCTACGGCCGCCCGGACAACTGGGTGGAAGTGCGCAATGCCCAGGTGGCGGCATTCCAGCCGGACAAGGCCAATGCAGCGGCCAAGACCTTCGACGCGAATGCACTGACCTGGGTGATCGTGGGCGACCTGTCCAAGATCGAAGCCCCGGTGCGCGCACTGAAGCTGGGCGAGGTCACCGTGATCGACGCCGACGGCAAGCCGGTGGCGGGCAAGGCGAAGTAAATCCGAGTCATCAAGCGGCCAGAGCAGCCTGCTGTTGCTTGAGCCCCGGGCTGTTGCTTGAGCCCCTCTCCCGCTCGCGGGAGAGGGGTTGGGGTGAGGGGAAGCTCCTGGCGAGCCAAACCAAGCCAAAGCCCCTCATCCACCCTTCGGGCATCTCGTTTCGCGCCCCTGCGTAGCGAAGCGTGCTGGGCGTCCGGTCCAGTGCGAGCCGATGGCTCGTGAGCAACAAGCCCTTATCCAGCCCGCCGGAGAAGGGGGCAAGCCCAACTGCCGTATCGCGTGCCAGATCATCACGCGTTCATCGATTCACGGCACAATCCGTTCTGATCTTCACAAGGAAACCTCCATGCGCGTCCTGCTTCTGTCCGTCCTCATCGCCAGCACCGCTGCCTGCACCTGGGTGCCGATCGAGTCAGGCGGCAAGGCCGTGCGCGTGTTGCCCGCCGGGCCTGTCGCGCCGGGTTGCGTGGCCAAGGGCGAGATCGTGGTCTCGGTGAAGAACAAGGTCGGCTTCTACAACCGCAACCCGCTGCGCGTGCAGGAAGAGCTGGAAACCCTGGCCCGCAACGAAGCGCCCAGCGCCGGTGCCAATGCCGTGCAGGCCGCCGGCCAGCCGGCTGATGGCAGCCAGCGCTTCTCCGCCTGGCAGTGCCCGCCGCGCTGAACAATGCTGCACACGCCCGTAAACGCCCGGCCCGAGCCGCATCCTGGGCCGGTAATACGTGCCATACCGCACAAACCCGGTACTTCGGCGTTCCATACGCCGGGGTGCTGATTTGTAAAGATGCGGTAAAAAAGCGCAGACGCTAGAATAGCGCCCCCTTCGCCTGAGTCCTGGCGCTTTCCGATGCCTTTCCAGAATGTCTCGATCGCGGGACTGGCGCATATTGATGCGCCGCATACGCTGACCTCCAAGGAAATCAACGAGCGGCTGGCCCCCACGCTTGAGCGCCTGGGCATCCGTGCCGACGTGCTGGGCGATATCGCCGGCATCCACGCGCGCCGTCTTTGGGACCAGGGTACGCAGGCCTCGGACGCGGCCACCATGGCCGGCCAGAAGGCGTTGGAAGACGCCGGCATCACCGCCGACAAGGTGGGCCTGCTGGTCAACACCTCGGTCAGCCGTGACTACCTGGAGCCGTCCACCGCTTCGATCGTGTCCGGCAACCTGGGCATTGGCGAGGAATGCGTCACCTTCGACATCGCCAACGCCTGCCTGGCTTTCATCAATGGCATGGACGTGGCTGCGCGCATGCTTGAGCGCGGCGATATCGACTACGCGCTGATCGTTGATGGTGAGACTTCCAACCTGGTCTATGAAAAGACGCTTGAGCGCATGATGTCCCCGGACATCACCGCCCAGCAGCTGCGCGACGAAGTGGCCGCGCTGACCACCGGTTCCGGTGCTGCGGCGATGGTGCTGGCGCGCTCGGAGCTGGTGCCCGACGCGCCGCGCTACAAGGGCGGCGTGACCCGCGCGGCCAACCAGTGGAACAAGCTGTGCGTGGGCAACCTGGACCGCATGGTCACCGACACCCGCCTGCTGCTGATCGAAGGCATCAAGCTGGCCACCAAGACCTTTGAAGCCACGCGCATCGCGCTGGGCTGGGCGGTGGACGAGATCGACCAGTTCGTCATCCACCAGGTCAGCCAGCCGCACACCAATGCCTTCATCAAGGCCTTCGGCATCGACCCGAAGAAGGTGATGACCATCTTTGGCGAGCACGGCAACATCGGTCCGGCTTCGGTGCCGATCGTGCTGAGCAAGCTGCGCCAGCTGGGCAAGCTCAAGAAGGGCGACCGCGTCGCGCTGATGGGTATTGGCTCGGGCCTGAACTGCACGATGGCCGAGGTGGTCTGGTAAGCAGGCCAAGGCCTGATGCTTCATTCCTTCTCCCCTTGCGGGAGAAGGTGCCCCGAAGGGGCGGAAGAGGGGACGTGCGAGGCACGTTCCGGATCACGAAGTCTCGGGGTTGAGTGGTGGTTCCAGCTCCTCCACTTCGTTCCACCCTCTCCCCAACCCCTCTCCCGTGAAGGGAGAGGGGCTTATCCGCCGCATGGTGCAGGCGGGTGCATTCCCAAGGCCGGTTCTGCCGGCCTTTTTCGCAGGTGCGACCCGATGAGCAAGTTCCCCGGCTACCCCAGCAACACCCATCGCTTCGAAGTGCGCCCCGGCCTGTCGATGAACTACATCGACGAAGGCCCGCGCGATGGCGAAGTGGTGGTGATGCTGCATGGCAATCCGTCGTGGAGCTATCTGTGGCGGCACCTGGTCAACGGCCTGAGCGACAAGTACCGCTGCATCGTGCCGGACCACATCGGCATGGGCCTGTCCGACAAGCCGGACGACAGCCGTTACGAATACACCCTGCAGTCGCGCGTGGATGACGTCGAAGCGCTGCTCAAGCACCTGGGCATCACCGGCCCGGTGACCCTGGCGGTACATGATTGGGGCGGCATGATCGGCTTCGGCTGGGCGCTGTCGCACAACGCGCAGGTCAAGCGGCTGGTCATCACCAATACCGCCTCGTTCCCGCTGCCGCCGGAAAAGCCGATGCCGTGGCAGATCGCAATGGGCCGCCATTGGAAGCTGGGCGAGTGGTTCATCCGCACCTTCAATGCGTTTTCCTCCGGCGCCTCGTGGCTGGGCGTAAGCCGGCGCATGCCGGCCGATGTGCGGCGTGCCTACGTGGCCCCGTACAACAACTGGGACAACCGCATCTCCACCATCCGCTTCATGCAGGACATCCCGCTGTCGCCTGCCGACAAGGCGTGGTCGCTGCTGGAGCGCGCGGCGGAGGCGTTGCCGTCGTTTGCCGACCGCCCGGTCTATATCGCCTGGGGCCTGCGCGACATCTGCTTCGACCATCATTTCCTGACCGGCTTCCGCAAGGCGTTGCCGCAGGCCGAAGTGACCGCGTTCGAGGACGCCAACCACTACGTGCTGGAAGACAAGCACGAAGTGATCGTGCCGGCGGTACGCGCGTTCCTGGAGCGCAACCCGATCGCCTGAAGGCAGGGTGGCGCGGCAATCCACCGGAACCGGCGCCAACGACCATAGGAGCGGCGTCAGCCGCGAAGCGGGCGATGTGGCCAGCGCCGGGCATGCGTGCGATTGCAGGTATTCCGCAACCGGGAGCTTGATCGGCTTCGCAGCTGGCGCCGTTGCTGCATGGCTGCCGTGCGCGACGGTGGAACTTTGCCGCTCAGTCGAACGTCACGCCGCAATCGGCGTATTGGGCGGCGACGATGGGGTGTTGCCGTTGTCGTCCGGATGATCGTCGTCATTGTCAGCGCCATCACGCCAGCGCCAGTCGGCCAGGGTCAACGGCTGCATGCCGTGGGCGATGCGCGCCCGATCACACTGCGAACTGGCCTTGCCGTATTCCCACGAGGCATCCACCTCGCGGCACACGCTGGGCCGGTTGGGGTGGATGGTGCAGCGTGAGTACACGCCGATTTCCGAATCCAGCGCCACGCAGCGGATCGGGTCCGAATAGGTGCCCTGCATGCACAGCCGGTGAGGGTCCAGGCGCTGAGTAAGCTGGTGGGGTACGCCGCCTTCGGTCACTTCGTCCGATTCCATCCAATGGAAGGCAACGCGGTACTGGGTGCAGCAGGCACCACACGTGAGGCAGGGATGGGGCATGGGGCACCGGCCTTGGGGCGGCGATTAGGACGGAAGGAAGGCGGCAGATTTTCCATGCTGCCGGCCCGCGCGCAAGAAATTTCTGCAGCGGCGACAATAGAAACATGAACAAACCCTGCAATATCGCCGCACGTTTGCCGGAACTGGCCCGTGAACGCCCCGACCAGATCGCCATCCGCTGCCCGGGCAAGCCCGCTGCCAGCGGGATGGCGGCCTACGACGTCAGCCTTGATTACCGCAGCCTGGACGCGCGCAGCGATGCGATCGCCGCCGGCCTGTCGGCTTATGGCATCGGCCGTGGCGTGCGCGCGGTGGTGATGGTGCGTCCGGGGCCTGAGTTCTTCCTGCTGATGTTTGCCCTGTTCAAGATCGGCGCGGTGCCGGTGCTGGTGGACCCGGGCATCGACAAGCGCGCGCTGCGCCAATGCCTGGATGAGGCGCAGGCGCAGGCGTTCATCGGCATCCCGCTGGCGCACGTGGCGCGGTTGCTGCTGCGTTGGGCGGGTTCGGCCACGCGGCTGGTCACGGTCGGCCAGCGTTGGGGCTGGGGTGGCACCACGCTGGCCCGGCTGGAGGCTGCCGGCGCCGGCAAGGGCAGCCAGCTGGCCGACACGGCTGGCGATGATGTGGCGGCGATCCTGTTCACCAGCGGCTCCACCGGCGTGCCCAAGGGCGTGGTCTATCGCCACCGGCATTTCGTCGGCCAGGTGGAATTGCTGCGCAATGCGTTCGGCATGCTGCCCGGTGGCGTGGACCTGCCGACCTTCCCGCCATTCGCGTTGTTCGACCCGGCGCTGGGGCTGACCTCGGTGATCCCGGACATGGACCCGACCCGGCCCGGCAGTGCCGACCCGCGCAAGCTGCACGACGCGATTGCACGGTTCGGCGTGACCCAGCTGTTTGGCTCGCCGGCGCTGATGCGGGTACTGGCCGACCACGGGCAACCCTTGCCGACGGTGACGCGCGCGACGTCCGCCGGCGCGCCGGTACCGCCGGACACGGTGGCCAAGATCCGCGCGCTGCTGCCGGCACATGCACAGTTCTGGACGCCCTACGGCGCCACCGAATGCCTGCCGGTGGCGGTGATAGAAGGCGGCGAACTGCAGGACACGCGCGTGGCGACCGAGCAGGGCGCCGGCACCTGTGTCGGCAGCGTGGTGCCGCCGAACGAAGTTCGCATCATCGCCATCACCGACGCGCCGATTGCCGACTGGAGCGACGTACGCGAATTACCGGTTGGCGAGGTGGGCGAGATCACCGTGATCGGCCCGACCACCACTGACAGTTACTTCAACCGTCCGCAGGCCACCGCTGCGGCCAAGATCCGCGAAGTGCTGGCCGATGGCAGCGAGCGCATCGTGCATCGCATGGGTGATGTGGGCTGGTTCGACGGCGACGGCCGTCTGTGGTTCTGCGGTCGCAAGACCCAGCGTGTGGAAACCGCCAGCGGCCCGCTGTACACCGAGCAGGTCGAGCCGGTGTTCAACACCGTTGCCGGCGTGCGTCGCACCGCGTTGGTGGGCGTGGGCGCGCTGGGAAGTCAGTTGCCGGTGTTGTGCTACGAACTGCTGCCTGGTGCCGATGCCGGCGTGGTGGAACCGCAGCTGCGCGCATTGGCGGCAGCGCAACCGAAGCTGGCAGGTATTGGTCATTTCCTGCGACATGACGGGTTCCCCGTGGATATCCGCCACAACGCCAAGATCGGCCGCGAGAAGCTGGCGGTGTGGGCGGCGTCGTTGATTGCCGGGAAGGCCAAGCGCTAGAGGCAGGGGCACCCCTCCCCAACCCTCCCCTTGGCCTTCGGCCAAAGGGAGGAGGCAGTGCGCGTGCGCGATGGGTTGGCCGAAGCGGGCATTGCCGCTCTTGCTCCCTCCCTTGCGCCGAAGGCGGAGGGGAGGGTTGGGGAGGGGTGCTCTGGCTCTGGCTTTGCTCTACCCCATCAACACCCGCAGAACATCCTCCAGCACATCCGAGGTCTGCTTCAGCACCGCATCATTCCAATAGCGCAGCACGCGATAGCCTGATGCTTCCAACACCTGGCTGCGTTGCTGGTCATAGCGCGCGTGCTCAAGGTGCTGCCCACCATCCAGCTCGATGACCAGGCTCCGTTCCAGGCAGACGAAATCCACGATATATCCGGCCAATGGAACCTGTCGGCGGAAACGGTAGCCCGCCAGTTGCCGTCGGCGCAGGAACTGCCACAGCCGGGCTTCGGCATCGGTGGGATTGTTGCGCAACCTGCGTGCACGCCTGCGCATCCGATCCATGCTGCCCCTGCACTTTCCGTTGAACACAGAGCAGAAGCTGGCCATGGCTGGTCTGTGCCGCCATCAGGAAGGTGTCGGTTCGGGCGGTCAGGGAGCGCTCTTTTGCATTGCGCGAAGAACAACCCCTCCCCAACCCTCCCCTCCGCCTTTGGCGCAAGGAGGGGGCAGTGCGCGTGCGCGATGGGTTGGCCGAAGCCGGCATTGCTGCTCTTGCCCCCTCCCTTGCGCCAAAGGCGGAGGGGAGGGTTGGGGAGGGGTAACTTTCCGCCAGATGCCAAAAGCCTCTCCCTGCCGCGTGCTGCGATACTTATGCCCGGAAGCGCTGGCAGCACGGCCGGCAACAGAGGCGATGGAGCAGATGAAGATTCTTGTCACCGGTGGCGGTGGTTTCCTCGGGCAGGCGTTGTGCCGCGGTCTGCGCGCGCGCGGGCATGAGGTGCTGAGTTTCAATCGCGGCCACTATCCGGAACTGCAGGCATTGGGTGTGGGCCAGATACGCGGTGATCTGGCCGATGCCAATGCCGTGCAGCACGCCGCGGCCGGCATGGATGCGGTGTTCCACAATGCCGCCAAGGCCGGCGCATGGGGCAGCTATGACAGCTATTTCCAGGCCAACGTGGTCGGTACCCGCAACGTGCTGGCCGCGTGCCGGGCGCATGGCATCGGTCGCCTGGTCTATACGTCCACGCCCAGCGTGACCCACCGTGCCACGCACCCGGTGGAAGGGCTGGGCGCCGACGAAGTGCCGTACGGCGAGGACTTCCAGGCACCGTATGCAGCCACCAAGACCATCGCCGAGCAGGAAGTGCTGGCCGCCAATGGCGCCGAGCTGGCAACCGTGGCGCTGCGGCCGCGGCTGATCTGGGGGCCTGGGGACAACCAGTTGGTGCCACGGCTGGCGCAGCGGGCGCGGGCCGGGCGTCTGCGCTTTGTCGGCGATGGCAGCAACAAGGTGGATACCACCTACATTGACAATGCCGCACAGGCGCATTTCGATGCGTTCGACCATCTGGTGGTGGGCGCGGCCTGCGCCGGCAAGGCGTATTTCATTTCCAACGGCGAGCCTCTGGAAATGCGTGTGCTGCTCAACAAGCTGCTCGAAGCCGTGGGCGCGCCGGCTGTGCACAAGTCGATCTCGTTCAAGACGGCGTACCGCATCGGTGCGGTGAGCGAAAAGCTGTGGCCGCTGTTGCGTCTGTCCGGCGAGCCGCCGATGACGCGCTTTCTTGCCGAACAGTTGTGTACGCCGCATTGGTATTCGATGGAGCCGGCGCGCCGGGATTTCGGTTATGTGCCTGCGGTGTCGATCGAAGAGGGATTGAGGCGGTTGCGCGAAAGCGTTGTGAACAAGGGCTAGAAGCCAAGGCCGGCCCTCACCCCAACCCCTCTCCCGCTGGCGGGAGAGGGGCTAGCTCGCTGTGAGCTGACGCACTGCGAGTCTCTCTCCCGTACACCGGAGAGAGGCTGGGCTGAGGGCAGCTTCCAGGCACTTGCATGCGTATTCATCACGCATCATCACCACATGGAAACCCGCCTTGGTGCAGTCTTGCTGTCACGTTCAGCTGATGTGGAGGGCACCATGCTGCATTACGCAGTGATTTTCTTCGTCATCGCCATCATCGCAGCGCTGCTGGGGTTCAGCGGCATCGCGGGTGCGGCGAGCAACATCGCCTGGATTCTGTTTGTCGTATTCCTGATCCTGGCCGTGGTCTCGCTGTTCCGGAAGAAAGGCTAGGCCGCAGCAGAACGCAACGGCCCGCCCGGGTTTCCCCGGGCGGGCCGTCGTTGTGTCATCCGCAGGGTGGTGGTGCGGTCAGGCGGAGGTGATCGAGCTACGCAGCGCCTTGTCGGCAGCGTGGCGTTCCAGCGCCAGTTCGATCAGGCGCGTGATCAGTGCGGTGTAGTCCAGGCCGGTGGCGCCCCACAGCTTGGGGTACATGCTGATCTTGGTGAAGCCGGGCAGGGTGTTCAGCTCGTTGATGACCACCTCGCCGGCCTCGGTGAGGAACACATCCACGCGCGCCATGCCGATGCAGTCCAGCGCCTGGTAGGCACGCGCGGCGATCTGGCGGATGCGCTCCTGCGCATCGGCCGGGATGTCGGCCGGGATCACGGTTTCCGCGCCGCTGGCGCTGATGTACTTGGTGTCATAGGCGTAGAAGTCGTCATGCACCACCACTTCGCCGCAGACGCTGGCCTCGGGGATCTCATTGCCCAGCACCGCGCATTCGATCTCGCGGCCGCTGATGGCCGATTCCACCAGCACCTTGTGGTCGAACGACAGCGCCAGCGCGATCGCGGTGTCGTACTCGGCAGCATTGCGTACCTTGCTCACGCCGACCGACGAGCCCTGGTTGGCCGGCTTCACGAACAGCGGCAGGCCGAGCTGGGCGACCAATGCGTCGTAGCCGGTGCTGGCGGCGCTGATGCGGTTCAGGCAGACGAATGGCGCCACCGCCAGGCCGGCATCGCGCAACAGGCGCTTGGCCACGTCCTTGTCCATCGCCGCGGCCGAGCCGAGCACGCCGGGGCCGGCGAAGGGCAGGTTCAAGGTGCGCAGCAGGCCCTGCAGGGTACCGTCTTCGCCCAGCGTGCCGTGCACGATCGGGAACACCACGTCGATCTGCGGCACGTTGCTGCCGTCGGCGGCAACCAGCTGACCACGTTCGGCACCGGGCACCACCGACAGCACCGGGCCGGCGGTGTTCAGTGCGATGCGCTTGGGGTCATCGGCGTTGAGCAGGAAGCTGGCCGGATCGCACAGGTGCCACAGGCCCTGCTTGTCCACGCCGATCAGGCTGACGTCGAACCGGTCCTTGTCCAGGGCGTCGAGGATGTTCTTCGCCGACTGCAGCGAGACCTCGTGCTCGGCCGAACGACCGCCGAAGATGATGCCAACCCGGGTCTTGCTCATTGCCTGTGTGCTCCTGCTGCTGTGCTTGGGGTGGGCATAGCATGAAGCAGGAAATGGGCGATGGGGAACAGGCAACGAACCGATGTTTGGGATGCAGCCATGTGAACGCGCTGCCCGCCGAAAGACGGGGCGCCGACGCAGCGCCCTGCGCCCGTGGCATATCGGCATGGATGAACCTCCCGTCTGCGGTTCCTCATTCCCGATTCCCCGCTTAGGTAGAATGCCCCGCATGTCTCCATCCCCCTTCAATGTCATCAAGCCGCTGGCCGGGCGTGCGCTGGAAGTGGCGCTCAACCGCGCGCTGGCGCTGGACCCGGATACCCGCACCGCACTTGCCTCGCTCGATGGCCAGCGCATCGTCCTGGCCCTGGAATCGCCCGCACTGGCGATGCAGATCGGGGTCAGCGGCCAGCGTTTGACCGTCGGCCCGGTTGATCCGTCGCTGGAACCCGACCTGGCGGTGCGCAGCACCACGCTGGGCGGGGTGCTGGCGCAGTTGCCGTTCATGGCCAATGCGCGGCGCGGCAACAGCGCGCCGGCCGGCAGGGTCAAGGTCTCCGGTGATGCGGAACTGGCGCGTCGCCTGCAGCAGCTGGCCGCCCGTTTCGATCCGGACTGGCAGCAGCCCTTCGTCAAGGCCTTCGGCGAGGTGCTGGGCGTGCAGATCGCGCAGACCCTGCGCGCGGCGCTGGCCCAGGCGCGACGCAGCGCGAAGGATCTGGCCGAAAGCGCCGCCGAATACGTCACCGAGGAATCGCGCGATGTGGTCGCGCGTGCGGAACTGGATGCGTTCCACGATGACGTGGATGTGATCCGTGATGATGTTGAACGACTGGCCGTGCGCGTGTCGCGGCTGCGTCAGCGCACTGGAGGTGCGGCATGAAGGCAACCCGCGCCATGTTCCGCGCCAGCCGCATCGGCCGGGTGATCCTGCGCTACCGCCTGGACGACCTGCTTGATGGCACGCCGATGGAGCGCTGGCTGCGTCTGGCCAAGCCGTTCGTGCCGCGCGCCAGTGCCAGCATCGCTTCGCAATCGCGCGGTGCGCGCCTGCGCCTGGCATTGCAGGAGTTGGGTCCGATCTTCGTCAAGTTCGGGCAGATCCTGTCCACCCGCCGCGACCTGGTGCCGCCCGATGTCGCCGCCGAACTGACCCTGCTGCAGGACCGGGTCAAGCCGTTCGACGGCGAACGCGCGCTGCAGATCGTCGAGCAGGCGCTGGGCCTGCCGATCACCGAAGCGTTTGCCAGCTTCGACACCGCGCCACTGGCGTCGGCCTCGATCGCCCAGGTACATGCCGCGACGCTGGACGATGGCCGCCAGGTGGTGGTCAAGGTGCTGCGCCCGGATATCGAAAAGCAGATCGACGGTGACATCGCGCTGCTGAAGTCGCTGGCCATGCTGGTCGAGCGCACCCACCCGCGTGCGGACAAGATCCGCCCGCGCGAAGTGGTGGCCGAAATCGAAACCACCCTGGCCGCCGAGCTGGACCTGCAACGCGAAGGTGCCAACGCCAGCGTGCTGCGCCGCTTCTGGCAGGACTCCGACGATCTGTATGTGCCGGAAGTGATCTGGAGCCACACCGCCGAGCGCGCGCTGACGCTGGAGCGGGTGTGGGGCATTCCGTCGGATGACATCGCCGCACTGGACAAGGCCGGGATCGATCGCAAAGCGCTCGCCGCCAAGGGCGTGCGCGTGTTCTACACGCAGGTGTTCCGCGACAACTTCTTTCATGCCGATGCGCACGCCGGCAACATCTGGGTGGATATCGACCCGGCACGGCGCGCCAACCCGCGCTTCATCGCACTGGACTTCGGCATCATGGGCCAGCTTTCGGAGGAGGATCAGTATTACCTCGCCGAAAACTTCATGGCCATCTTCAACCGCGACTACCGTCGCATCGCCGAGCTGCACCTGCAGGCCCAGTGGATGCCGGCCACGGTGCGCATCGACGAGCTGGAAGCGGCGGTGCGCGCGGTGTGCGAGCCGTACTTCACCCGGCCGCTGTCGCAGATTTCGCTGGCCGAAGTGCTGATGAAACTGTTCCGCACCGCGCAGCGCTACCAGCTGACCTTGCAGCCGCAGTTGATCCTGTTGCAGAAGACCCTGCTCAACATTGAAGGCGTTGGCCGCCAGCTCGACCCGCAGCTGGATATCTGGGAGGTGGCCAAGCCGGTGCTTGAACGCATCCTGCGCGAGCGCTACAGCCCGCGTCGTGCATTGAAGGAGCTGCGCAAGCGCCTGCCGGAGATCATGACCCAGGCCCCGGACATGCCGGCGCTGCTGCACAGCTGGCTGCGTCAGCAGGTCGAAGGCAAGCACGAACTGGCGATGCGTTCGCAGGACATCATCAATCTGGACTTGACGCTCAAGCGCATGCAACGGCGCGTGGTCACCGCCGTGACCGGCGTTGGCCTGGTGGTGGTGTCGGCGCTGCTGTACGGCCTGCAGGCCGGTGGCCCGCAGTTCGCGTCGATGCCGTTGTGGTCGTGGATCACTGGTGGCGTGGGCGTGCTGGCGCTGGCTTCGGCCTGGTTGCGTCGATGAGCGAGGCGTTGGAAACCGAAGAAGCGGCTGTCGTATTCGAGCCGTTGCCGTTGTTGTACGAAGACCAGTGGCTGGCGGTGGTCAACAAGCCGGCTGGCCTGATGGTCCATGACAGCAAGCTGGCGCGTGGCGAGGATGACTTCCTGGCCGACCGGCTGCGCGAGCAGCTGGGCAAGCCGATCTTCCTGGTGCACCGGCTGGACCGTGCCACCAGCGGCTGCCTGTTGCTGGCCTTCGATCGTGAAACGGCCAGTGCGCTGGGCAAGGCGCTGATGGGCGGCGAGGTGAGCAAGGATTACCTGGCCGTGTGCCGTGGCTGGCCGGCCGAAGATGCGTTCACGGTCGATCACGATCTGGACGGTGGCCCCGGCAAGCCGGTCAAGAAGCAGGCCATCACCCATTTCCAGAAGTTGCTGACGGGTGAATTGCCGATTCCTTCAAATGGTTTCCCGACGTCGCGTTATGCGCTGCTGCGTTGTCAGCCGCAGACTGGGCGGTTCCGGCAGATCCGCCGCCATCTGAAGCATCTGTTCCACCATCTGATCGGCGATACCAGCCACGGCGATGGGCGGCACAACCGAACCTTCCGCATGCAGGGCGTGCACCGCATGCTGCTGCACGCCGAGCGCCTGGCGTTCCCGCATCCGCACGAAGGTGGTCGGGTGGACGTGCGCGCACCGCTGGATCGCGAGTTCCAGAAGGCGATGGATCTGTTCGGGTGGGTTCTGGCTGAGTGAGTTGAGGGCAACGGCACAAGCCGAAGCAACGGCTGCCCTCACCCCTACCCCTCTCCCGTAAACGGGAGAGGGGAAAAGCAGCAGCAAACGCAGCAGCAAGAGCAGCAGCAAGAGCAGCAGCAAGAGCAGCAGCAAGAGCAGCAGCAAGAGCAGCAGCAAGAGCAAAAAAGCCGCAGCACGGCAGCGGCGATCATGCGCGCTGTGGCTGTGGCCTTGGTTGTGACCTCGGCTTTGGTTGTAGTTGTAGCCGTAGCCGAGGCCGAGCTGCTGTTGCCGTTGCTGTTGCACTTACTCCTCTCCCGTTTACGGGAGAGGATGCCGAAGGCAGGTGGGGGCAGCCGTTGCTTCGGCTTCTGCTGCTCTCAACTCACTCCTGCTTTTCGTTGACGATCTGCTCCAGGTCTTTCTGCAGATCCGCGAGCAAGGGATTCATCTTCTGCTGGATGGCCACCATCAGGTTCTGCATCAGCGCCGGCGTCTTGTCGAGCAGGCTCTGCCCGGCCGGGCTCTCGTAGAACTCGGCCATCGCAAGCACGTCCTCCTTCGAGAACGACTGCTTGTACAGGTCCACGTACATCGGTCGCAGCTGCGACCAGGACAGTGCCTCGCGCAGGGTCTGTGACGTGCGTTGCTGGATGCGCTGCACGCGTTCCTTCTGCGCGGCGCTCAGGCTCGAATCCTGGGCCAGCTTGGCGAACTGCTGCTGCTGCATCGCTTCCATCTGCGGCAGCATCGCGTCGAGCATGCTTTGCGCGCGCGAGGCGGCGAGCAGGCGGTTGATGTCGCTGTCCGTGGGCGGTGCGGCCAGCGCCGGGGTGAGCGTCGCCGCGCATAGCGCAGCGGCCAGCAACAGCCGCGAAAGCTGGCGATGGACGGGGCGGGCATGGGGCATTGGCTTGTTCCTGAAGTGTCCGGGACGTGCCGGGAGCATAGCCCGGCGCAAGTCAGAAGCGGGCTGTCCCCGGGGGCCCGGAATCGACGCGGATTTTTTCGGGTACAGCACCATCAGCAACTCGCTGTTTCGCAAGGGAAATGCTGCACTCTTACGATCCGCTAGCATAAAAAAATACGAATGTCTTCATGTTGCTGCAATAAAAGCGAGACTTGGTTCTCAGTTTTGTCTATCCTGAGGGTGATCGTAGAGGGTGGGGGAAACGGGCGACTGTCCGTGTACCCGGATGCGAACAGGGGAAAGTGATGGACGTCGTAACCAATCAATCAACCGTGCTGGTTGTGGCCGGCTGGGTAGCGGTACTGACCCTGCTGCTTGCCTTCGTGTTGCTGACAATCATCGTGATCCTGCGAATGCGCGCGCAGCGCCGCGAGCAGCGGGATCTGCTGGCACGCCAATACTGGACGCGTGTGATAGAGCGCGAGCTGGCCGGTGAGGATGTGCAAGTCCACCACCTGCAGCGGCACGAAGTGCCCGGTTTCATCGAAGCCTGGAACACCGCGCATGATTCCCTGCTGGAAGCCGACTCGCGGAAACTGACCATGCTTGGCCAGCGCGTGGGCCTGGAAGAAGCCGCAAAGCGGATGTTGCGCGGCAGTTACCACGACCGGGCGATGACCATCATCGCGCTGGGCCACCTGCATGATCGGCGCGTGTTCGACATGATCGAACCGTTCCTGGCCGACCGCAGCCCGATCGTCTCGCTGTGCGCGGCGCGTGCACTGGCGCAGGTGGACCCGCCGCGCGCGATGGCGCTGTTCGTGCCGATGATCGTGGAGCGCAACGACTGGGTGCCGGGCAGCGTGGCGCGCATCCTTTCCGAGAACACCGATGGCAGCGCCGCGCGCGAGATCAGCAACGCGCTGCTGCGTGCCAATGCCGATACCACGGTCAAGCTGGTGCGCTTCCTCACCGATATCGATCCCGGCCGCGCCGGCGCGGTGATCCGGCAACTGCTCGATGGCCATGTCGATGACCACATCATCTCGGTGTGCCTGCAACTGGTGAACGACAAGCAGGACCGCGACAAGGTCGCCAGCTTCCTGACTGCTTCGCGCTGGCACGTGCGCATGCATGCGGCTGCAGCACTGGGCCGCATCGGCGAGGCGACCGACAGCCGCAAGCTGGAGCCGCTGCTGGCCGACAGCGTGTGGTGGGTGCGTTACCGCACTGCACAGGCGCTGCTGGCGCTGACCGGCAGGAACGAAGAAGCCATGCGCGGCGTGCAGCAGCGTCAATCCGATGCCTACGGGCGCGACATCATCGACCACGTGCTGGCCGAACATGGTTTGAGGAGCATGTCATGAGTACCTACTGGCAGATGCTGGTGACCTACCTGCAACAGGTGCCGTGGATCCAGTTGGCCGCATCGCTGCAGTGGGTGTTCATGGCCTACTTCGTGGCGATCAACCTGGCCTACCTGATCCTGAACTACATCTCGGCCTATCAGATCGTGCGCTACATGCGCGAATACCGGGCCAACTACCTGCCAGCGGGGCTGCGTGACTACCAGCCGCCGGTGAGCATCGTGCTGCCGGCCTACAACGAGCACAAGTCGGTGGTCACCTCGGTGCGCTCGCTGCTGAAGACCAGCTACCCGGACTTCGAGATCGTGGTGGTCAACGATGGTTCCACCGATGGCACGCGTGAGGCGTTGATCGAGGCGTTCGGCCTGGTCAAGGTGCCCGAAGCCTACCGGGCACGCCTGCGCACCGAGCCGGTGCACGGTGTCTACGCATCGGCGCGCTATCCGCGCGTGCACATGGTGGACAAGGACAACGGTGGCAAGTCCGATGCGATCAATGCCGGCATCAACTGCGCACGCTATCCGCTGTTCTGCGTGATGGATGCCGACAGCATCCTGCAGCCGGAAAGCCTGTCGCGGGTGGTGCGTCCGTTCCTGGAAGACCGCCGCGTGGTGGCCAGCGGTGGCGTGGTACGCGTGCTCAACGGCTGCACCGTGACCGATGGCATGCTGTCCAAGGTCGGCCTGCCCAACCGCTGGTTGCCCAGCTTCCAGCTGGTGGAATACCTGCGTGCGTTCCTGTTCGGGCGCATGGGCTGGTCGCCGATGAACGCGCTGCTGATCATTTCCGGTGCGTTCGGTGTGTTCTACAAGGAGCGCGTAGTGGCAATCGGCGGCTACCGCGTGGACACGGTCGGTGAGGACATGGATCTGGTCATGCGCCTGCACCGCAACCTGCGCGAGGAGAAGCGCGACTACCGCATCGTATTCGTGCCCGACCCGGTGTGCTGGACCGAGGCGCCGCCGGATATCGCCTCGCTGCGCAACCAGCGCGTGCGCTGGCAGCGGGGCCTGGCCGAAAGCCTGTGGACCAACATGCGCCTGATGTTCAGCCGTCGTGGCGGTGCTGCCGGCTGGATCGCGTATCCGTTCATGCTGATCTTCGAGCTGCTGGGGCCGATGATCGAAGTGGTGGGCTACATCTCGATGATCGCGTTGACCATTGCCGGGCTGGTGTCGCTGGAGGTGTTCCTGGTCTTCCTGGCTGCAGCGGTCGGCATGGGGATCCTGTTGTCGGTCAACGCAATGCTGCTGGAGGAGTTGTCGTTCGGCCTGTTCACCCGGCCACGGCAGCAGTTGCGTCTGTTCGTGGTGGCCATCCTGGAGAACTTCGGCTATCGCCAGATGAATTCGTTCTGGCGTTTCAGCGGCACGTTGGGTTGGTTGTTCAGTAGAAAACGGCGACACAGCTGGGGACGGATCAACCGCGATGGTTCGTGGCAACACCGTCCGCAGGCGCATCCAGGGGCCGCCAGTGTGGCCGCAAGCTTTACCGAAGGGGGGACAAAGCCATGAAGTGCACGCAGGTTTCCAGGGCAGGAAGACAACGCGGGCGCCGTATCACCCGCCCGCTGCCGGCATGCCTGCTGCTGGCGCTGCTCGCCAGCCCGGCGCTGGTGCTGGCGCAGGAGGCAGCGCCCGATGCACTGACCGTGCAGCTGCAGCAGATCCGTGGAATGGCCACGGGCGGGCAACGCGCGCAGGCGATCGAGCGCTACAACGCGCTGCTGCTTGAACATCCCGGCAACGGTGACGTGCTGTTGGCGCGTGGCCGCGCCTACGCCTGGGATGGCCAGTACGCCGCCGCCGAAAGCGACATGCAGGCAGTACTGAGCAAAAGCCCCGACTACGCCGATGCGTGGTCGGCGCTGGGTGATATGTACCGCTGGAGCGAGCGCCCACAGCAGGCTGCCGAGGCCTACTCGCGCTGGGTGGCGCTGGCGCCGCAGGACCCCAGTGCGCACCTCGCACGCGGACGCGCATGGCGCGATGCCGGACAACTGGCCGATGCCCGTGCCGACTTCGATGCGGCAGCGGCATTGGGCGCCGATGCGGCCGAGGTATCGGCGCTGCGCGAGAGCCTGTTGCCGCGTATGGCCAACCCCGATGTTGCCGCACCGGAAGGCTATCGCTGGAGTGCCAGCGCGGGTTGGGACCACACCGGCTTCAGCGGTGACCGCGAAAGCTGGAACGACGCCGATCTGTCGTTGCGCCGCCATTTCAAGCGCGGTTCGCTGGCGCTGGAAATGCTGCGCGCCGATCACTTCGGTGAAAGTGATATCGCCTGGGCACTGGATGGATACGTGCCGCTGTGGTCGCGTGCCTACGCCAACCTGCGCTACCAGCATGGTCCGTCCGATGGCATGTTGCCGCGCCAGGCCTGGCGCGCGGAAGTGTTCCAGGGCATCGGCAGTGGTTGGGAACTGTCGGCCAGCGTGGACAACCTGCGTTTCTCCGATAACACCGAGTTCTACGGCATCGGCATCGGCCACTACACCGGCAACTGGTACGGGCGCTACAAGATCCAGCACGTTCCAGGGGTGGGTTCGGGCAGCTGGAGCCATCGCCTGTTGCTGCGCAACTACTACAGCGGTGATGGCGACAACTACCTGGAAGTGAGCGTGGGCAACGGCCGCAGCACCGACATGGATCGCTTCGGCACGGTGGTGCGCGACAACAATGCCGCCATCGGTGTTGCCTGGAAGTACTACTTCGCGCCGAACTGGGGCTTCAAGCTGGGCGCCGGTTACGCCGACGACGATGGCGGCTATGACGAGCAGCGTGTATCGCTGGCGTTGTATACGCGCTGGTGATGGAGCTGCACGATGAACGCGACACCCCACGACAGCGCCTACGCGCGTTTTTCCTCGGCCTTTCCCGCGTTGCTGTTGGCGCAGCTGGTGCTGGTGGCGGCGGCGGTGACCAATGGCATGGCCGGAGCAAGCTGGGACGCTAGCCAGCGCTGGGCAATTGCCGGGGTGGCGGTGCTGCAGGCGCTGGGTGTGCTGTTGCGCGCGGTGCCGGTGCTGCTGCTGCTGTCGTTGCCATTGCTGGCGATCCGGCAGCCACGCCTGCGGTTGATGGCACTGGCATTGCTGTGGTCGCTGTTCATCGTGGTCCAGTCGTTGCTGGACCAGTACTACCAGGTGGCGCATGTGCCGCTGGGTGCGGACCTGTTCGGTTACAGCGCGGCGGAAATACGCACCACGCTGGCCGATGGCGCCGCACTCAAGCCGCGCACGCTGCTGATGCTGTCTGCGCCGTTGCTGGCGTTGTGGCTGGGCCTGTGGTGGTGGGCGAGCCGCGCTGCGCCGGGGCGGCGTTGGCGCACGACGGTACTGCTGGTGGCCGGCCTGCTGTTGTGGCTGGCGCCGCTGTCGGCCGGGGCGGGCACGCTCAAGGATGACGCCGCACGCGAGCTGGCCAGCAACAAGCTGGCCTGGTTTGGCGCCGATGTGCGGCGCTGGTCCAGTCGCGGCAAATTGCCTTCCGCACCTGCCGACGCCAGCAGCAACAGTGTCGCTGCGACCGAGGCGGCGCTGGATCCCAAGTACCCGTTCCTGCGTGATGAACACACACCGGACGTGCTCGGTCCGCACTTCCGGCCAACCAGCGACGGACAGCCGCCGAACGTGGTGGTGATCGTGGTCGAAGGCCTGGGCCGCTCGTTCTCCGGGCCGCAGGCGTCGTTGGGCAGCTTCACCCCGTTCCTGGACGAGCTGGCCACGCGCAGCCTGTACTTCGACAACTTCCTGGCCAACCAGGGCCGCACCTTCGGCGTGCTGCCCACCCTGTTTGGTTCGGCACCGTTCGCCGACGAAGGTTTCACTGCGCTGGATGAGCAGATGCCGGCGCATCCGGGCCTGTTCAGCGTGCTGGGCCAGCAGGGTTATCACAGCGCGTTCTACAACGGCACCGATACCACCTTCGACAACGAGCGCGGTTACGTGGAGTTGCAGCAGGTACGCACGCTGGTGGACATGCACAACTTCGGTGACGGCTACCAGCGCAACCCGTTCAGTGCCTGGGGTTACCCGGACAAGGAGCTGGTCTCGCGGGTGCTGGCCGACAGCGGCACCTTGCAGACGCCGTTCGTGCTGGCCGTGCAGACCATCTCGATGCATACCAGCTACCAGTTCCCGGACCAGGAGCGCTACAAGGCGCTGTTCGAGCATCGCCTGGCCGAGCTGCGCATCAGTCCGGCGCAGCTGCCGGCTTATCGCGCGAATGCCGATATCTACAGCACCATCCTCTACACCGACGCGCAGCTGCGGCGTTACTTCGACGCGGTGAAGACCACGCCGTGGTACGCCAACACCGTGTTCGTGGTGACCGGCGACCACCGTCTGCCGGAGATTCCGATGGGCGAACACGTGGAACGCTACCACGTGCCTCTGCTGATTTTCTCGCCATTGCTCAAGCAGCCCAAGCGGGTTGCCGCGGTGTCCTCACAGCTGGATGTGACGCCGTCGTTGCTGGCGCTGCTGTCCAACACGTATGGCCTGAAGCGGCCACAGAAAACCGCGTGGCTGGGCACCGGGCTGGACATGGCCGAGAGCTTCCGCAACGTCCATCAGCTGCCGTTGAAGCAGACCAAGACCAGCGCGATGGAATACCTGGCCGACCGCTGGTGGCTGCGCGACGGCAAGTTGTACGAGTTGCAGGACGGCATGCACCTGGTGCCGGCCGCCGATGCAGCCGCGCGCGACTGGGTGGTGGGCCGCCTGCAGCGCTATCAGCAGGCCAATGCCGGCTTCATGGAGCAGCAGGCACTGACACCGGAAGGCGTGGCGCCGACCCTGGTGGCCTACCAGGCGCCACCGCCGGCGCCGGTGGTGGCCGCAGCGCCGGTGGCACGCGGCTTGTCGATGGAGTCGGCGCAGCTGGAAGCGGGTACCGGCAACGTGCAGCTCACGGCGGTGTTCAGCAACGGTGATGCACGGACCAGCCGCGTCTTCGTGCCCCTGGCGGTGATGGCCGGCCAGGATGGGCGTGAGCTGCTGGAGGTCTACGGCACCGCCGTGCAGTTGCCGGCGCATGGCCGCCAGCAGGTGCGGTTGCAGCTCAAGCCGGCGCAGCCTGCTGATTGCGGCGGGCGCTGTTATGTCTCGGTGTTTCCTTCGGACCCTGATACCGGCAAGGCGGTCGGTCAGGGCCGCTATCGCCTGCCATTGGACGTTGCCCCCGCTGCTGGAAGCCAACCATGAAGCTGTTTGCCCCGTTGCTGTTGTCCCTGTCGTGCCTGTTGCCGTTCACCAGTAAGGCCGCCAGCCGCGCGTTCTGGACCTGGGAGGCGGAGTCCTACGCGATGATCGAGGACCCCGCCGTGGCCACCGAAGCGATGGCCTATCTCAAGACCCAGCGCATCGACACGCTGTATCTGTACGCAGACGAGTTCAAGGGCCGCAACCTGATCGTGGAGCAGCCGCAGCTGTACCAGGCCTTCATCGAACGCATGCACGCGCAGGACATGAAGGTCTACGCGCTGCTGGGTTCGGCCTATCTCAATACCGAAAACTACGTGCTGCCGGCCTACCGCAAGCAGGCCGAAGCGATGTTCCGGCGGGTGGTCGAATACAACGCCTCGGTACCGGCAGCCGCGCGCTTTGATGGCGCCAACCTGGACATCGAGCCGCACATCCTGGACGAGTGGAATGACGACACGCGGCTACGGTTGCTGACCGGCTTCCTGGACATGAGCGATGCGGTGATGCGGATCAAGCGCGAGCACGGCGCGACCCTGGCGGTCGGTCCGGCGATCCCGTTCTGGCTCGACGGCATCGAGCTGGAGTGGAAGGGCAAGCTGCGCCCGGTCAGCGAGCACAGCATCGATGTGTACGACTACGTGGCACTGATGGACTACCGCGACAAGGCCGAGGGCAGCGACAGCATCCTTTCGCACGCGGCCAGCGAGATCGCCTACGCCAACAAGGTGGGCAAGAAGGTGGTGATCGGGCTGGAGGTGTCTTCCAACGACATCAACAAGGTCACTTTCTACGAAGAGGGCCCGAAGGTGTTCGAGCAGGAAGCGGCCAAGGTCGAGCGCGCGCTGGGCGGCGAGCCGTCGTTTGCCGGTTTCGCCATTCACCATTACCGCGCCTGGCGGCGCTGGGCCGAGCAGGACTGGGACTGACCGGCGCATGCCGCTGGAGCGGAGCCGCGCTCCGCTGTGGCGTTGCCGGGGATGGCACCTGCCGAGCATGGCTCGGCACTGCCGGCCCCGGCCGCACGGGTAGAGCAGACCCATGCTCCGCTGCGGCGTTGCCGGAGATGGCTCCTGCCGAGCATGGCCCGGCGCTACCGGCCTTCCGGCCCGCTTACAATGCGCGGCTATGGCAACCGGCGTGATTGAAATCTCCGAGCAGCTGGCGATACCGGAAACGGAGATCGTCGAACGCTTCGTGCGCGCCAGTGGCGCCGGCGGGCAGAACGTCAACAAGGTTTCCACCGCCGTCGAGCTGCGTTTTGACGTGGCCAACTCGCCGTCCTTGCCTGAACCGCTGCGCCTTCGCCTGCTGGCCCGGCGCGACCGGCGCATGACCAGCGAAGGCGTGCTGGTGATCGATGCACAGCGCTTCCGCACGCAGGACCGCAACCGCCAGGATGCGCGCGACCGTCTGGTCGCCTTCATCCAGGCCGGGCTGGCGGTGCCCAAGCCGCGTGTGGCGACCAAGCCCAGCTACGGCTCCAAGCTGCGCCGGCTGGATCAGAAAAAGGAACGCGCGCAGGTCAAGCGCGGCCGTTCAACACGCAACTGGGAGTAGTGTTTGAGTAATCCGAACCCAACGATTCCTGTCATTCCGCCGAGCATGCCGCAGGTCCGGGGCGGCGCGTTCACGCGCTGGCTGGGCCGCAGCATCCTGCGTCTGGGCGGCTGGCACATTCGTGGGCCGATTCCCGACCTGGCCAAGGCGGTGGTGATCGCCGCGCCGCATTCGTCCAACTGGGATGGGTTGTGGGGCCTGGCGGCAAAGATGGCACTGGGCCTGGAAGCGCGCATCCTGGGCAAGGACAAGCTGTTCTGGTGGCCGCTGAGCACCGTGCTGCGCCGGCTCGGGGTGGTGCCGCTGGACCGCAGCTCGCCGCAGGGCACCGTGGGCCAGGCGGTGGAGATGATCCGCACCAGCGAGCGGGTCTGGTACGCGCTGGCGCCGGAAGGCACGCGCAAGCCGGTCAAGGAATGGAAAGGCGGCTTCCTGAAGATCGCGCGGATGGCCGAGGTGCCGGTGATTCCGGCGTACTTCCACTATCCGGATCGGGTGATCGGCTTTGGCCCGCCCTTCCACACCAGCGGTGACGATGCCGCCGACATGGCCGCCATCCGCCAGTGGTACCGGCAGTGGATGGGCCGCAACCGCGGCACCGGCTGAACCGCTGCGGCAATGGCTGCGCGGTCATGCGCCAATATCGGCACATGCCGCAGATCGGCGAACGGAGTAGGGTTGCGAATCGATCCACGCCTGTTCCCAAGGAGCCGTTTCATGTCGCGTACCGTTGTTCTGGCCGCTGCCATCAGCCTTGCACTGGTGGCCTGTGGCAAGGAGTCCACCGCCCCCGTGAATACCAATGCCCCCGCCTCGGCCGGCCAGCCCGCCGACGCTTCGACCAACCCGTTCATGGCCGTGAGCACGCTGCCGTTCCAGGCGCCGGCTTTCGACAAGATCAAGGACAGTGATTACCTGCCGGCCTTCACCGAAGGCATGCGCCAGCACCTGGCGCAGATCAAGCAGATCACCGACAACACCCAGCCGGCGACGTTCGACAACACGCTGCTGCCGATGGAGCAGTCCGGTGAAATCCTGGACCGTGTCAGCCGCGTGTTCTTCAGCGTGGTGCAGGCCGATACCAACCCCGAGCGGCAGAAGATCCAGGAAGAAGTGGTGCCGAAGCTGGCCGCGCACAGCGATGCCATCTACCTCGATGCCAAGCTGTTCGAGCGCGTGAAGGCGGTCTATGACGCACGCGCCAGCGCCGGGCTCGATGCCGAGCAGCTGCGTGTGGTCGAGGAAACCTACAAGGGCTTCGTCAAGGCCGGTGCACAGCTCAACGACACCGACAAGGAAACGTTGAAGCAGTACAACGCCGAGGAAGCCACGCTCGCCAACGACTTCCACAACAAGCTGGTGGCAGCCACCGCCGCCGGTGCGGTGACCATCGAGGACAAGGCGCAGCTGGCTGGCCTGTCCGATGCCGACATCGCCGCCGCCGAGGAAGCCGCCAAGGGGCGCAAGCTCGACGGCAAGTGGGTGCTGAGCCTGCAGAACACCACCCAGCAGCCGGTGCTGACGTCGCTGCAGAACCGCGACGTGCGCGCCAAGGTGCTGGAAGCCTCGGAAACCCGCACCGAACACGGCGACGCCAACGACACCCGCAAGATCATCCAGCGCCTGGCCCAGCTGCGCGCAGCCAAGGCCAAGCTGCTCGGCTTCCCGAACTACGCCGCCTACAACCTCACCGACCAGATGGCGCAGAACCCGGCCAACGCGCTGAAACTGCTCACCGACACGGTGCCGGCGGCCACGGCCAAGGCACGCGGCGAGCTGGCCGAGATCCAGCAGGTGATCGACACGCAGAAGGGCGGCTTCAAGGCGGCTGCTTCGGATTGGGACTTCTACGCCGAGCAGGTGCGCAAGGCCAAGTACGACCTGGACGAGTCGCAGATCAAGCCGTACTTCGAGCTGGACAACGTGCTGCAGAACGGCGTGTTCTTCGCCGCCAACCAGCTGTACGGCGTGACCTTCAAGGAGCGCAAGGACCTGCCGGTGTACCACCCGGATGTGCGCGTGTTCGAAGTGACCGATGCCGACGGCAAGGCGCTGGCGCTGTTCTACGCCGACTTCTACAAGCGTGACAGCAAGTCCGGTGGCGCCTGGATGGACGTGTTCGTTGAACAGAACGGCCTGACCGGCACCCGCCCGGTGGTCTACAACGTGTGCAACTTCACCAAGCCCGCCGCCGGCCAGCCGGCGCTGTTGAGCTGGGACGACGTGACCACGATGTTCCACGAGTTCGGCCATGCGCTGCACGGCATGTTCTCCAACACCAAGTACCCGAGCGTGGCCGGCACCGGCGTGCCGCGTGACTTCGTCGAGTTCCCGTCGCAGTTCAACGAGCACTGGGCCTCGGACCCGAAGGTATTTGCCAACTACGCCAAGCACTACCAGACCAAGGAAGCGATGCCGCAGGCGTTGGTGGACAAGATCGCCAAGGCCAAGACCTTCAACCAGGGCTACATGACCACCGAATACCTGTCGGCGGCATTGCTGGACCTGGCCTGGCACACGCAGGGCGCCGACGCGCCGTTGCAGGATGTGGACAAGTTCGAAGCCGACGCGCTCAAGCATTTCAAGGTGGACCTGACGCAGGTGCCGCCGCGTTATCGCAGCAGCTACTTCGACCACATCTGGGGCGGTGGTTATTCGGCCGGTTACTACGCCTATTTCTGGGCGGAGATGATCGACCATGACGCCTTCGAGTGGTTCAAGGAGAACGGCGGCCTGACCCGTGAGAACGGCCAGGTGTTCCGCGACAAGATCCTGTCGATCGGCAACACCCGCGACCTGTCCACCGCCTACCGCGATTTCCGCGGCAAGGACCCGAGCGTGGAACCGCTGCTGCACAACCGGGGCCTGAAGTAATCGCGGCATCGCAGTGGTTTGATTGAAACGACGAACGGCAGGGAAAACCCTGCCGTTCGTGTGTGTGGCGTTGTTGCAGGAGCGGCGTAAGCCGCGAAGCCACTGACGTGCAACGGCGTTCTGCAGACTGCAATTGCAGACGCCTTGCATGCGTCACCGGTGCCAGTTTCGCGGCTTACGCCGCTCCTACAACAGCGGTTGTTACAACCGGCTGACCATCTTCAGCCGTACCTGCGAGGCGGCCACATCGTGGCGCTGTGCGGCCATCGCACACAGCCGATCCAGCAGTCCCTGCGGGTCGTGCAGCAGCGGGTCGGCATCATCGATGCGAACCGCAAGATGCCCCCACCAGAAAGGGTGGCCGTCAACGTAGATTTCGTAGCCGGCCACGTATTGGTGTTCGTGGTTCAGATCCATGGTGTTCATTGGCGATATCCGTCCGACCGCGCAGGAGCGGCCTTGGCCGCGAGGCTGGCATTGGTGAGGGCGGCATGACGCCTGCAATCACATGTGCCTTGGAGACGTTGTGCGTCACTGGCCTCGCGGCTTACGCCGCTCCTGCAGGTGCGTGTTTCAGGTGCCTACATGCACACGGTTGCCGACTTCATTGCAGCCCATGTGCTCCAGCGCCATCTCCAACGCCAGCACGTAGCTCTGTGCGCGGAAGCCCTGGGCCACGCCGAGACGATGGCCGTTCGCAGCAGGCAGGCGCGGTTCCTGGCCATCGTCGTCATGCACTTCGATGTAGGTGTTGTGCAGGCGCGGCAGCAGCCGTTGCAGGCGCGCACTGCGCACGCAGGCGCCGGGCGCGAGCAGGGTGATCTCGCCGGGGCTGTGGTCGGCCACGCACAGCGCTTCCAGCAGCTCCTGCTCGCAACGGCAGTTGCGCACGGCGATGCTGGTGCCGCTGTCCAGGGCGCGATGCACCAGCGACTTGAGCACTGCTTCGGGCAGCGGCGCGGCAGCGCGCTGCAACGGGCCGTTGCCCTGCGGGCCGCGCACGATATAGATCGACATGGCTCAGGCCTCCTGCGCTTGCAGGCGACGGGCGGCGATGGCCAGCGACAGGCGGCAGGCTTCATCGCGGGTGCTGCCGCAGACCAGCACTGCCGGTGCGTGCTGCGGATGCAGGTGGGTGTCCAGCGCATCGGCATCGCTGCGTGCGATCTCGATGTAGGGCACGGGCAGGGCATCCAGTGCCGCGCACAGGGCAGGGCCGTGCAGCGTCCATTGCTGTTCGTTGGCGGCTGCGGCTTCAATCAGCACCCAGGCCGGCTGGCTGCGGTGCGCATGCTGCAGGCAGCGCACCAGCGCCGGCAGCGAGTCGCAGTCCTGGCAGGACAGATCATGCCCGGCGATGCGGGCAGGCAGCGGCGAAGTATCCGGCGCGTTCGCGTCGCGTGCATGCCGGATCAACAGGATGGTCATGTGACACCTTTGCAAAGCGCCGATCGGCGCGGTGGTGGCACGATGCGCCTGCTGCCCGTAATGCCTCCATGCCGCACCACGCCGGCCCGCGTAAACAATGCGTAGCTTTTCGCGGCGGGAACTTACCCCGGCAGTGCCGGTCAACTGCCCAGCCCCTTTCCGGTGATCCCCCATGAACGCAGCCGCCCCTGCTCCCCGGCTTTCCCCCGTGCTTGCCTGGCTGCGCCGCGAGGCCCTGCCGCTGGCAGCGATGCTGCTGTTGCTGTGCGCCGCACGCGACAGCCTGGCCAATCATTACCAGGTGCCCAGCGGCTCGATGCAACCGACCCTGCAGCCCGGCGACCGGGTTGCCGTGGACATGCGCGCCTACGGCCTGCGCCTGCCCTTTACCGATGTGCAGCTGCTGGGTACCGGCCGTCCGCAGCGCGGCGACGTGGCGGTGTTCGATTCACCGGCCGAGGGCACGCGGCTGATCAAGCGCGTGGTGGCTGTGGGTGGTGACCGAGTGGAACTGCACGACGGCTACCTGAGCATCAACGGCCAGCCGTTGCAGCAGGCGCCGGCCAATGAAGCGTTTGGCAGCAAGCAGGTGCGTCTGGACCTGGACCAAGGTGGCGGCCCGGACATCAACGGCATCACCCTGCCCGAGGGCAAGCTGCTGGTGCTGGGCGATCACCGTGGCAACAGTTTCGACGGTCGCTTCTTCGGCCTGGTCGATGCCGATGCGGTCTACGGCAAGGCGCTGGCGGTGTACTGGCGGCGCGGAGAAGGGCCGCAGTGGCAGCGGCTGTAACGCAGCAGAAAACACAGAAGCCGGCACGGAAACGTCGCCGGCTTTTTCGTGGGCGACGAATCCTGCAGGAGCGTCTTCAGCCGCGAAGCTGGCCCGCCATCGGCCGCTTGCCGGCAACGGCATGGTCGGGATAGGCGGGCGGCTGCGCCCTGATCGCACACTCGCTTCGCGGCTGAAGCCGCACCTATGGTTGCGGCAAGTGGTATTACCAATAAATCAGGACTAACCCTATGGTCTAATAGAATCTTCGTTGAAACGGCGATTCAATCGCGGCTCGTTGGTCAGGTCATTGGTTTATTGGTAATACCAATGATCGTGACCACGGAATCTCCACCTGCGGGTGGGCCGCCTTTCGCCTTAGTCGAGAACCTGCATGCAGCCCTGGGAACAACTGTACGACCCCGCTGGCAACCTCTGGCTGTCCAGCCTGATCGCGCTGTTGCCGATCGCTTTCTTCTTCGTCGCCCTGGCCGTGCTGCGCATGAAAGGCTGGCTGGCCGGCACGATCACCGTGGTGATCGCGCTGGCCGTGGCGCTGCTGTTCTATCGCATGCCGCTGGAGCAGGCGCTGGGTGCGGCGGGCTTCGGCTTCATCTACGGCTTGTGGCCGATTGCCTGGATCATCATCGGCGCGGTGTTCCTGTACAAGGTTGCGGTCAAGACCGGCCAGTTCGCGATCATCCGCGCGTCGATCCTGTCGGTGACCGAGGACCAGCGCCTGCAGATGCTGATGGTGGGCTTCGCCTTCGGTGCGTTTCTGGAAGGTGCCGCCGGTTTTGGTGCGCCGGTGGCGATCACCGCCGCGCTGCTGGTCGGGCTGGGTTTCAAGCCGTTGTATGCCGCGGGCCTGTGCCTGATCGTCAACACCGCGCCGGTGGCGTTTGGTGCGATGGGCATTCCGATCATCGTCGCAGGGCAGGTGACCGGGCTGGATGCGTTCGAGATCGGGCAGATGGCCGGCCGCCAGCTCCCCTTCCTGACCCTGATCGTGCTGTTCTGGATCATGGCCATCATGGATGGCTGGCGCGGCGTCAAGGAAACCTGGCCGGCGGTGCTGGTGGCCGGTGGTTCGTTCGCCATCGCGCAATACCTGACGTCCAACTTCATCGGTCCGGAGCTGCCGGACATCACCGCGTCGCTGACCTCGCTGGTGTGCCTGACGCTGTTCCTGCGCCGTTGGCAGCCGCGCCGCATCTTCCGTTTCGAAACCGAGGCCAGCGCCGAAGCCGCCGCACAGGCGCTGGACGCACCGCAGTACAGCGCCGGGCAGATCACCAAGGCGTGGTCGCCGTTCCTGATCCTCACTGCGATGGTCACGCTGTGGAGCATCAAGCCGTTCAAGGCGCTGTTCGCCGCCGGCGGCCCGTTGCAGGACTGGGTGCTGAAGCTGCCGGTGCCGGGGCTGGATCAGCTGGTGCAGAAAATGCCGCCGATCGTAAACACGCCGACCGCGTATGAAGCGGTCTACAAGTTCGATGCGTTCTCGGCCACCGGCACCGCGATCATGCTGGCTGCAGTCATCACCATCGTTTACCTGCGCATGCCGGTACGTGCGGCGGTGCACACGTTCGGCGAGACGGTGAACGAGCTGAAGACGCCCATCTATTCGATCGGCATGGTGCTGGCCTTCGCCTTCATCGCCAATTACTCCGGTCTGTCGGCAACGCTGGCGTTGGCCCTGGCGCATACCGGTGATGCCTTCACGTTCTTCTCGCCATTCCTCGGTTGGCTGGGCGTGTTCCTGACCGGTTCGGATACGTCTTCCAATGCCTTGTTCTCGGCCTTGCAGGCCACCACGGCGCAGCAGATCGGCGTGTCCGAAGTGCTGCTGGTTGCGGCCAACACCACCGGTGGCGTCACCGGCAAGATGATCTCGCCACAGTCCATCGCCATCGCCTGTGCGGCGGTGGGCCTGGCCGGGAAGGAGGCGGACCTGTTCCGCTTCACCGTCAAGCACAGCCTGATCTTCACCGTGATGGTCGGCCTGATCACCACCGCGCAGGCGTACTGGCTGACCTGGATGATTCCCTGAGCCATGTCCGCGTCTGTTCGCCAACGTCGTGCAGCTTCGGGCCACAATGCCGGCATGAGTACGCAACGCATCTCCGACAAGGTGGCCGCGCAGCTGCGCGCGCTGGTGGATGAACAACAACTGCAGCCGGGCGACCGCCTGCCGGCCGAGCGTACCCTGGCGGTGCAGCTGGGCGTATCGCGCACCGCATTGCGCGAGGCCATCGCCCAGTTGGGCAGCCAGGGCCTGCTGGTGGCGCGGGTGGGCGGCGGCACCTTTGTTGCCGAGCCTGCCGCACGCGCGCGGCAGGCACTGGATGAACCTCTGGCACCGTACCTGCCGTTGTTCCAAGGCGATCCGGAATATCGCTTCGACGTGCTGGAAATACGCCACGCGCTGGAAGGCGCCACTGCCTGGCACGCCGCCCTGCGCGCCACCGACGCGGACCGCGCACGCATCGCGCAGGCGTTCCAGACGATGATGGATGCGCATGGCAAGGACGACCCGGCCGGCGAGGCGCAGGCCGATGCCGCGTTCCATCTCTCCATTGCCGAGGCCTCGCACAATCTGGTGTTGCTGCAGGTGATGCGCGGGCTGTTCGAGCTGTTGCAGACCAACATCTCGCAGAGCCGCGAGAAGCTTTACACGTCGACCACGACGTTCTCACCCCTGTCCAACCAGCACCGCGAAATGATGGATGCCGTGCTGGCCGGCGATCCCGAACGCGCGCGCGCCGCCGCGCACAACCACCTTGAGTTCGTGCACACCACGCTGCGCACGCTCGATGACAACGAAGCCCGGCGTGCGCGGGCCTCGCGTCTACCTTCCCCCCACGGTTGACCCATGATCATTTCCGCCTCCACCGATTACCGTGCGGCTGCGCAGCGTCGTCTGCCGCCGTTCCTGTTCCACTACATCGATGGCGGCGCGTATGCCGAGCACACGCTCAGGCGCAATGTTTCCGATCTGGCCGATATCGCGTTGCGCCAGCGCGTGCTGCGCGACATGTCCGAGCTGAGCCTGGAAACCGAGCTGTTCGGCGAGAAGCTGGCGATGCCGGTGGCGCTTGCGCCGGTCGGACTGACCGGCATGTACGCGCGCCGCGGCGAAGTGCAGGCTGCGCGCGCGGCCGACAGCCGTGGCGTGCCGTTCAC
Source organism: Stenotrophomonas sp. SY1 (assembly GCF_021202945.1). GTDB lineage: Bacteria > Pseudomonadota > Gammaproteobacteria > Xanthomonadales > Xanthomonadaceae > Stenotrophomonas. The sequence continues at coordinate 484,866 of NZ_JAJOYR010000001.1, forward strand.
CTTGTCCACCGTCTCGGTATGCCCAATCGAGGAAGTGGCACCGTCGATCAAGCGGCCGATGTGGTTCCAGCTGTACGTGCTGCGCGACCGTGGCTTCATGCGCAATGCGCTGGAGCGCGCGCAGGCGGCGGGCGTGACAACGCTGGTGTTCACCGTGGACATGCCGGTGCCGGGCGCGCGTTACCGCGATGCACATTCGGGCATGAGCGGGCCGAATGCCGGCATCCGCCGCATCGGCCAGGCGATGACCCACCCACGTTGGGCGCTGGACGTGGGACTGCTCGGTCGCCCGCATGACCTGGGCAACATCTCCGCCTATCGCGGCAGTCCGACCGGGCTGGAGGATTACATCGGTTGGCTGGGCAACAATTTCGATCCATCCATTTCGTGGAAGGACCTGGAGTGGATCCGCGAATTCTGGAAAGGCCCGATGGTCATCAAAGGCATCCTTGATCCGGACGACGCACGCGACGCGGTGCGCTTTGGTGCCGATGGCATCGTGGTATCCAATCACGGCGGTCGCCAGCTCGACGGCGTGCTGTCCACCGCGCGCGCGTTGCCGGCCATCGCCGATGCGGTGCAGGGTGACCTGAAGATCCTCGCCGACTCGGGCATCCGCAACGGCCTGGACGTGGTGCGCATGCTCGCGCTTGGCGCGGACAGCGTGCTGCTGGGCCGCGCCTTCGTCTATGCGCTTGCCGCGCAGGGCGAAGCAGGCGTGGCCAATCTGCTGGATCTGATCGCCAAGGAAATGCGCGTGGCGATGACGCTGACCGGCGCACGCCGCATTGCCGACATCAGCCGCGAATCGCTGGTCAACCTGGCATGAGCGTGCACGACGTACTGCTGGCGCAGTTGCGCGCGGCAGTTGGTGACACGCATGTACTGACCGGCGACAAAGCCACACGTCGCTTCCGCAAGGGTTATCGCTTCGGTGATGGCGCGGTGCTGGCGGTGGTGCGGCCGGGGACGTTGCTGGGAATGTGGCGTGCGCTGCAGGCCGCGGTGCAGGGTGGGGCGGCGATCATCCTGCAGGCGGCCAACACCGGACTGACCGGTGGCTCCACGCCCGATGGCGATGACTATGGCCGGCCGATCGTGCTGATCAGTACATTGCGCCTGACTGGTGTGCGGCTGCTCGACGGCGGCCGGCAGGTGCTGTGCCTGCCGGGCGCAACGCTGGACCGTCTTGAACAGACACTGGCGCCACTGGGGCGCGAACCGCATTCGGTAATTGGTTCCTCGTGCATCGGTGCCTCGGTGCTGGGTGGGGTGTGCAACAACTCCGGTGGCGCGCTGGTGCGGCGCGGGCCGGCTTACACCGAAATGGCGTTGTTCGCGCGTGTGGACAGTGCTGGTGAGCTGCAACTGGTCAATCACCTGGGTATCGCGTTGGGCGATACGCCGGAAGAGATACTGCGACGCGTTCAGAGTGGCGATTACAACGCGGCCGACGTGCAGCTGGAATGCGGCCGCGCCGCCTCCGATCCGCATTACGCCGAACAGGTGCGGCAGGTGGATGCGGACACGCCGGCACGTTTCAATGCCGATGCGAGCCGCCATTACGAGGCGGCGGGTTCGGCGGGAAAGCTCGCGGTGTTCGCGGTGCGGCTGGATACGTTTGCCAAGGAAGCGGCCGAGGTGTTCTACATCGGCAGCAACAAGACGCAGAGCCTGACCGCCATTCGCCGGCATCTGCTGACCGGTTTCGAGCGGTTGCCGATCAGCGGCGAGTACATCCATCGCGTCGCCTATGACATCGGCGAGCGTTACGGCAAGGACACCTTCCTGCTGATCGACAAGCTTGGTACTGCGCGGGTGCCTGCGGCGTTCGCGCTGAAGAGTCGCATCGATGGCTGGTTCGAGCGCATCGGGCTGCGCAGCGTCACCGACCGGGTGATGCAGGCATTGACGGGCTTGTTGCCCTCGCATCTGCCGGCGCGCATGGGTGAGTTCCGCCAGCGCTATGAACATCACCTGCTGCTCAAGGTGTCGGCGCAGGATGCGGCAGCGACCGAAGCCTGGTTGCAGGAGTTCTTCGCTGGGCATGAAGGCGGTTTCTTCCATTGCACGCCCGATGAGGGGCGCAAAGCCTTCCTGCATCGCTTCGCCGTGGCCGGTGCAGCGGTGCGTTACCGCGAAGTGCATCGCGCGCAGGTGCAGGACATCGTCGCGTTGGATATCGCGCTGCGCCGCGATGACCGTGAGTGGTTCGAGCAGTTGCCGGCCGATCTGGATGGACGCCTGCTGCACAAGCTCTACTACGGCCACTTCCTGTGCCACGTGTTCCATCAGGACTACATCGCCCGCAGGGGCGAAGATCCGATGGCGATCGAGCATGCGATGTGGATGCTGCTCGACGAACGCGGCGCCGAGTACCCGGCCGAACACAACGTAGGCCATCTCTACCCGGCCAAGCCGGCGCTGGCCGAGTTCTACCAACAGCTTGATCCGAGCAACACCTTCAACCCCGGCATTGGCCAGACCAGCAAGCAGCCGGGTTGGAAGGGCTGTGATTGCTGAGGCTTGCTCAAGCCTTTGCTTAAGCCTTTGCTTAAGCCCCTCTCCCGCGAGCGGGGCGATGCGGGCTTGCTTGCGAACCATTGGTTCGCAGCCCGTTGAGCGCCCCTGCGCTGGCGCAAGGGCCGGGGCGCGGAGCGGGGGTTGGGGTGAGGGAAAGCTTCTAGCTGGAAAGGCCAAGAGCCAAAGCTAAGAGCCAAAGCTGCCCTCATCCGCCCCTTCGGGGCACCTTCTCCCGAACACGGGAGAAGGGATGGCATCCACCGTCATGTAATTCGGCGCTGTCATCGGCTCCTGAATCGATACCTTCTACATATCAATCCGTACACAACAGGTTATGGATCGACCTGTTCAACAGGTTCAAGCTTTCCGCATCTTCAATGAACCGGTCCGGCCGCGACGGCCTTGATGCGATGGAACTTGAACGCAACGGCGCGCCCACCTGCCGTGAATCCCTGGCCCCGGCGACGGCATTGACCGTCAGCGCCGAACAGCCCCACATCCAACAGGGCACGTCTGAATTCCGGCGCGCGGTGCTGGCGCTGTTCATGGCCGGCTTCGCCACCTTTGGCGTGTTGTACTGCGTGCAGCCGCTGTTGCCGGGTTTCAGCAGCCACTTCGGCGTGAGTGCCGGTAACAGCGCGCTGGCGTTGTCGGTCAGCACGGGGGTATTGGCGGTGTCGATGCTGGTGGCCGGCATCGTGTCCGACCGCATCGGCCGCCGGCCGGTGATGGTGGTTTCGCTGATGAGTTCGGCGTTGCTCACATTGGCCACCGCATTGGTCGATGACTGGAGCACGCTGCTGGTGTTGCGGACGTTGCTTGGGCTGAGCCTGAGTGGTGTGCCGGCAGTGGCGATGACCTGGCTGGTCGAGGAAATGGACAGTCGCTCGCTGGGGCTGGCGATGGGCCTGTACATCGGTGGCAATGCCGTGGGCGGGATGAGTGGCCGGCTGATCGCCGGCGTGGTGGCCGATCACTGGGGCTGGCGTGCGGGCATCGGTGCAGTGGGTGCGATCGCCCTGCTGGCGACGGTGGCGCTGTGGACACAATTACCCGCATCGCGTCACTTCCGTGCCAGACGCGCGGAAGTGACGCGGCTGCCGGCCCGCTTCGCCGGACTGTTCCACGATGATGCGTTGCCCTGGTTGTTCGCCTGCGGCTTCCTGCTGCTGGGCATCTTCGTCACGCTCTACAACTATCTTGGTTACCACCTGCTGGCACCGCCCTACGGGCTGAGCCAGACGGTGGTGGGCTTGATCTTCACCGTCTACCTGGTGGGCAGTTTCAGCTCGGCATGGATGGGACAACTGGCGAACCGGCTGGGTCGCGGACCGGTGCTGGCCCTTTCCTTCGCTCTGGTGCTGGCCGGTGTCGTGTTGCTGATGCTGCCGTGGTTGGCTGCGGTTGCCCTGGGCATCGCGCTGGTCACCTTTGGATTTTTCGGCGGGCACTCGGTGGCGAGCAGCTGGGTGGGGGTGCGTGCCGGTGACCTGCGTGCCGAAGCGTCAGCGTTGTATCTGTTCTCGTACTACCTGGGGTCGAGCGTGCTGGGTGCGCTGGGCGGCGTGTTCTATACGCGCTGGGGTTGGGCCGGTGTGTGCGGTTTCACCTTGCTGCTGACACTGGCTGGCGTGGGTGCGGCGTGGCGGGTGTGGCATCAGGTGCAGGTCGGCGTGCCGGTGTTGGCGCGTTGACTGCAACGGCTGCCCCCTCTCCCCAACCCCTCTCCCGCAAGGGGAGAGGGGCTCAACTTCCCGCATGTTGAAGCAGTTCCTGCAACCGCAGCTTCCATAGCCCCTCTCCCCTTGCGGGAGAGGGGTTGGGGAGAGGGGTCAGCTTTTCGCAATAGAACCCACTTCCTGCTTCAACAACGCGATGAACTGCCGCATCAGCGGCGTCACCGCTTCGCGCCGCCACGCCAGTTGGATCTCCGATGCCGCGCCGCGGTCACTCAAGGCCACAAAGCACGCACCCTCCACCTGGATGTGGCTGCACGAGGAGGGCAGCACGCACACGCCCAGGCCGGCCGCGACCAGGCTGATCAACGTCGACGATTCGCCCGCTTCCTGCACGATGCGGGGGCTGAAACCGGCGTTGCGGCACAGCGTGATCACATGGTCGTGGATGCCGGCGCCGGCATCGCGCGAGAAGCCGACGAACGGGTCCAGCGCGAACTGGCGCAGGGACAACGTCGTGCGCTTCGGGTCCTTGCCCGCCAGTGCCGGATGCGTGGCATGCACGACCAGCGCAAGCGGGTCGTCGAGCAGGCGCTTGGCGACCAGTTCCGAAGGCAGCACGCGCTTGCGGATGATGCCCACGTCCAGCTCATCGGCCAGCAGCGCATCGATCTGGCGCAGGCTGTTCATCTCGCGCAACTGCAGCTGCACCTGCGGATGTTGCTGGCGATAGGCGAAGAACGCGCGTGGAATCTGCGGCAAAAGGGGCGTGGCGCGGGTAAGGCCGATGCGCAGTTCGCCGCTTTCACCGCGCTGCGAGCGCTGCACCATGTCCACCGCGGTATCGACGCGCTGCAGGATCTCGCGTGCCTGTTCCAGCAGCACCAGCCCGGCGGGCGTGAGCTGCACGCGGCGATGGCTGCGTACGAAAAGATGCGCGCCGATCAACGTCTCGAGTTGACGTATCTGCTGGCTGAGTGGCGGTTGCGACATGCCCAGGCGCTCGGCAGCGCGACCGAAGTGCAGCGTGTCGGCCACGGCGAGAAAGTAGCGCAGGTGACGGAGTTCCAAGGGCATGGGGAAGTCCGGGGGAAGGTTGGGGGATTGTAGTCAGGGGACGCCGGGTGACGTGTTGGGCTTGCCCGCCAACCCGCAGATCGTCATTCCCGCCTTCGCGGGAATGACGGCAAGTGAGATGATAGCCACGGCCTTAACGCTCCGAATGCCCGGTATCGTCGTACTGCCTCGGTGCGAACAGATCCGGCTGGATCAACTCCACAAACGCCCGCGCCTGCGGCGACAGCACCTTGCCCCGGCGCACCACCACGCCATAACTGCGCGGTGGGAAATATTCGCTCATCGCGCGCGTGGCCAGTTTGTCGCGGTCACTGTCATTGAGGCACAGCGCGGTGACGATGGAGATGCCCATGCCCATCGCCACGTACTGCTTGATCACCTCCCAGCCGCCGACCTCCAGTGCCACCGTGTACGGCACCCGATGCTGCTGGAACACCAGGTCCACCAGCCGCCAGGTGATCTGCCGGCGCGGTGGCAGGATCAGCGGCCATGGCGACAGATCTTCCAGGGTCAGGTTCTTCTTGCGTGCCAGCGGGTGATCGGGCGGGGTGATCAGCACCTGGTCGAAGCGGTACACCGGCGCATAGCTGAGGTCGGCCGGCACATCCATCATCGAGCCGATGGCCAGGTCGGCCGCATCGCTGCGCAGCAGGTCGGTGCCATCGGCGCTGATGGCGTTGTGCAGGGTCAGGCGCACGTCTGGGTGCTGGCGGCGGAAGTTTTCGACGATCTTCGGCAGCAGGTACAGGATGGTCGAGGAGTTCGCGGCGATGTTCAGTTCGCCGGCATCCAGCCCGCTGACCTTCTCGCGAAAGCGCGGCAACAGTCCGTCCAGGCTTTCCACCAGCGGCTGGGCCATGTCGTACAGCAGCTGGCCCTCGCGGGTGGGCACCAGGCGCCGCCCGCTGCGCTCGAACAACACCACCCCCAGCTCCCGTTCCAGCGCCTGCAGCTGCAGGCTCACCGCCGGTTGGCTGACAAAAAGTGCTTCCGATGCCCGCGAAACCGACCCCAATCGCACCGTTTGCAGGAACGCGCGCAGCGGCTTGAGCCGGTCCGACTTGTAGGAAAAACGCGGGGTTACGGGCGGTTTCGTGGCCATGGCGAAGCAAGTATTAGCACAGCTTATAGAAAACATTGCAAAAACTGTTTTGTTAAATATGTGCCTGCGGCGGCACGTTGGAGTCCCCCGACACCGCAGGAACCGCCATGTCCGCCGTCGCCCAAGCCATTCCCGCCCACACCACGCCGCGCCCGACTCCGGGCATCACCGTGACCACCCAGCTGGCCGGCCAGTCCGAACTGCTGCCGGCCGGTGCGCTCGGCCTGCTGGTGTCGTTGCACCGGGCAGTGGAGCCGGAGCGCCAGCAGCGGCTGGCCGCCCGTCGCCAGCGGCAGGCGTTCTTCGACCAGGGCGGCACCCCGGACTTCCGCGATGACACCCGCGAGATCCGCGAGGGCGACTGGACGGTGGCGCCGATCCCGGCCGCGCTGCAGGACCGCCGCGTCGAGATCACCGGCCCGACCGACCCGAAGATGGTCATCAACGCGCTGAACTCCGGCGCCAAGGTGTTCATGGCCGACTTCGAGGATTCCACCTCGCCGACCTGGCGCAATGTGCTGGCCGGGCAGCGGACGATGATCGGCGCGGTGCGTGGCGACCTGGCGTTCACCGCGCCGGCTGCGAACGGCAAGCCGGGCAAGCACTACACGCTGCGTCCGTATGACGAACAGGCGGTGCTGATCGTGCGTCCGCGCGGCTGGCACCTGGACGAGAAGCACGTGCTGATCGACGGCCAGCCGATTGCCGGCGGCCTGTTCGACGCAGCCGTGTTCGCCTTCCACAACGCCCGCACGCTGATGGACGCCGACCGCGGTCCGTACTTCTACCTGCCCAAGCTGCAGTCGATGGAGGAGGCCGCGCTGTGGGAGTGCGCGCTGTCGCACATCGAAGGCATGCTGGGCCTGCCGCATGGGCAGATCAAGGTCACGGTGCTGATCGAGACGCTGCCGGCGGTGTTCGAGATGGACGAGATCCTGCACGCGCTGCGTGATCGCATCGTCGGCCTGAACTGTGGCCGCTGGGACTACATCTTTTCGTACCTGAAGACCTTTCGCCGCCACGCCGACAAGGTGCTGCCCGAGCGCGGCCAGGTGACGATGACGCAGCCGTTCCTGAAGGCCTATTCGGAACTGCTGATCAAGACCTGCCATCGACGCGGCGCGCACGCGATGGGCGGCATGGCCGCGCAGATTCCGATCAACCACGATGCCGCTGCCAACGAACAGGCCATGGCGCGCGTGCGTGCCGACAAGCTGCGCGAAGTCACCGCCGGCCATGACGGCACCTGGGTTGCGCACCCGGCATTGATTCCGGTGGCGCGTGCGATCTTCGACGAGCACATGCCCACGCCCAACCAGCATCACGTGTTGCGCCGTGACGTGCAGGTGGGCCGCGACGAATTGATCGCACCGTGCAGCGGCACCATCACCCGCGCCGGCTTCGAGAACAACGTCGAAGTGTGCGTGCGTTACATGGCCGCGTGGCTGGACGGCAATGGCTGCGTGCCCATCCACAACCTGATGGAAGACGCGGCCACCGCTGAAATCAGCCGCAGCCAGATCTGGCAGTGGCTGCACGCCGGCAACCAGCACCTGGACGACGGCACCGCCATCGACTACGCGCTGCTCAAGAGCACCCTGCGCGCGCTGCCGGCACGGCTGGGCGACACCACTGCATTGCCCGGTGGCAATCGCATCACCCAGGCCATCGGCCTGCTCGATGACCTGAGCCTGGCCGACGAGCTGGCGCCGTTCCTGACCGTGCCGGCGTACCGGCAGATCGACTGACCTCCCCTTACGCACGCACCTCTTCACCCGCATTTCTTCATTCGAGGACGACACGATGAGCACCTACCAGCAACAGATCGACGCCCTGCAGCAGGACTGGGACACCAACCCGCGTTGGAAGAGCATCACGCGCACCTACAGCGCGGCCGACGTGGTGCGCCTGCGCGGCAGCGTGCAGCCGGAACACACGTTGGCCAAGCGCGGCGCCGAGCGCCTGTGGGACCTGGTCAACGGCGGTTCGAAGAAGGGCTACGTCAATGCCTTCGGTGCGATCAGCGCCGGCCAGGCGATGCAGCAGGCCAAGGCCGGGCTGGAAGCGGTGTACCTGTCCGGCTGGCAGGTGGCCGCCGACGGCAACACCTCCGAAACCATGTACCCGGACCAGTCGCTGTACGCCTACGACTCGGTGCCGACCATGGTTCGTCGCATCAACAACACCTTCCAGCGCGCCGATGAAATCCAGTGGAAGAACATCATCGACGGCAAGGTGAAGACCGAGGACGCCATCGACTTCTTCCTGCCGATCGTGGCCGATGGCGAAGCCGGTTTCGGCGGCGTGTTGAACGCCTACGAGCTGATGAAGAACATGATCGTTGCCGGTGCCGCGGCGGTGCATTTCGAGGATCAGCTGGCCGCGGTGAAGAAGTGCGGCCACATGGGCGGCAAGGTGCTGGTGCCGACCCAGGAAGCCATCCAGAAGCTGTCGGCCGCGCGCCTGGCGGCCGACGTGCTGGGCGTGCCGACCATCGTGCTGGCCCGTACCGATGCCGAAGCGGCCAACCTGCTGACCAGCGACTTTGATCCGAACGATGCGCCGTTCGTCACCGGCCAGCGCACCGCTGAAGGTTTCTACCGCGTGAAGAACGGCCTGGAACAGGCCATCAGCCGTGGCGTTGCTTACGCCCCGCACGCCGACCTGGTGTGGTGCGAGACCGGCACCCCGGACCTGGGCTTCGCTCGCGAATTCGCCCAGGCCGTGCACGCCGCCAGCCCCGGCAAGCTGCTGTCCTACAACTGCTCGCCCTCGTTCAACTGGAAGAAGAACCTGGACGACAAGACCATTGCCAAGTTCCAGGACGAACTGGCCGCGCTGGGCTACAAGTATCAGTTCATCACGCTGGCTGGCATTCACATCAACTGGTTCAACACCTTCAAGTTCGCCCACGACTACGCACGTGGCGAAGGCATGCGTCATTACGTTGAGCAGGTGCAGGAGCCGGAGTTCGCCGCGCGTGAGCAGGGCTACACCTTTGTTTCACATCAGCAGGAAGTGGGCGCTGGTTACTTCGACGATGTGACCACGGTGATCCAGGGTGGCGCTTCCAGCGTCACTGCGCTGACCGGTTCCACCGAGGAGGAACAGTTCCAGGCCGAAGTGGCTGCCTGAACGTCCCGAGGGGGATTTCAAAGGGGCTCTTACGAGCCCCTTCTTTTTTAGGCGCGCCGAAGCGGGATTTTGCAAGGACGCAGCGCACAATTGTTTGTTTTGATGGTAGCCTCCCGAACCTAACCGTCTGCTAGGGACGGTGACCATGAGGCAGGGAATGAGCGGCATGGGTTCAGGGGTTTTGGCAGTCCAGACAGGGATTCCCGACAGTTCGATCGCCGCCGGGGCCTCGATGGGTTGCGCCCGGCTTTCGGCGGTGGAACTGGCGCTGCTGCAGCAGTACGGCCGGCGCCGTGTGCTGCATGCCGGCGACGTGCTGTTCCGCCGTGGCGATGCGGGCACCTCGATGTTCATCATCATCAGTGGCGCGATCGGTCTGGATTTCTGCCAGGACATGCCGTCCAAGCAACTGGGGGCACACGATTTCTTCGGCGAGCTGGGTTTGCTGATCGAGCACCACCTGCGCTCATCCGATGCCCGGGCAACCGAAGAGACGGTGTTGCAGGAGGTCTCGCATGCCGACTTCCAGCGGCTGATCGACCTGGACCCGGAAATGGTGCTGTTCTTCCTGCGCCGCACGCTCTCGCGCGTGGTGTCCAGTGAACAGCGTCTGGTGGACCAGCTCAGCCGCCGCAACCAGGAGTTGGAGACGGCGCTGGGCAATCTGTACAACGCCAACGACGAGCTGCACCAGACCCGCGAACTGGTCTATTGCGATGACCTCACCGGGTTGAGCAACCGTCGTGCACTGACCCTGTATCTGCAGAAGGCGCACCGCGCAGGCGACGGCCCGCAAGGGTTGTTGCTGATCGATTGCGATGACTTCAAGGGCCTGAATGATTCGCAGGGCCACCTGGCCGGCGATCATGCGTTGCAGAGCGTGGGGCGCGTGCTGAGTTCAGTGGCCAGTCGCGACGACATCGCCTGCCGGCTTGGCGGCGACGAATTCTGCGTGCTGCTGCACCGCGCCGACGAGGCGCGTCTGGCCCGTGCAGCGGAATTCGTGCTTGAAGCGGTACGCGGGCTGGTGGCTTATCCGGGTGCCGCGCCAGGTGCCTGTTCGGTCAGCATCGGCCTGGTGCTGATCGAGGCCGGGCGGCCATGGAACAGCATCTACTCGCGTGCCGACCGTGCCCTGTACGGCGCCAAGCGGCGTGGCGGCAACCGCGCCTGCTGGTCACGGCGCTGATGGCCCCGGTGGAGTGATGACGCAGTGGACGCATTGGACAACCCGACCTCCCATCGTGAGTTCAAGACACTTGTACTGACCGATCTGTGCGATTCGGTCGCCTTGGTCGAACGCATCGGCGACGTTGCCGCCGCCGCATTGTTCCGCCGTCTGGATGCGCAGGTGTTGCGCCTGCTGCGGCGCAGGAACGGGCGGCTGATCGATCGTTCTGATGGCATGTTCCTGTTGTTCGACGCGCCGGCCGACGGACTGGGCTTTGCCCTGGACTACCTCGATGGCCTGGAGGTGCTGGGCAAGGAGCTGGGGATGCCGTTGCAGGCACGCGTGGGCGTGCATGTCGGCTACGTGCTGTCCTGGCAGAACAGCCGCGAAGCCGTGGCTGCCGGAGCCAAGTCGCTGGAAGTCGAAGGCCTCGCCAAGCCCATGGCGGCACGCTTGATGGCGCTGGCGCGTCCGGGGCAGATTCTTCTGTCTTCGGTGGCCGAATCATTGTTGCGCGGTAGCTGGCAGGAGCTGGGGGCGCGTGCGGACGGACTGCAATGGAAATCGCACGGGCGCTGGCGCTTCAAGGGCATGCCCGAGCCGCTGGAAGTGTTCGAGGCCGGCAGGAAGGGACACGCACCGATGCGCATGCCTGCGCGCTCGGCGAAGGCGCGTCGTGAGCTGCCGCTGTGGCGTCGTCCCGCCGCTCTGATAACCGAAGTGGCGCTGGTGACGGTGTTGGCAGTGGTTGGCTGGGTGATGGTGCGGCCGGAGCCGGCGATTGCCTTTGCCGAGCGGGATTGGGTGGTCATCGCTGGTGTGGAGAACCATACGGGCGATCGCTTGCTGGATGGTTCGGTCGAACAGGCGTTCCGGATCAGTCTGGAGCAGTCCCGGTTCGTGAATGTCCTCAGTGAACTGAAGGTTCGCAAGACGCTGGGCCTGATGAAGCAGAGCGCGGACCGGCCCATGAGCAGGAAAGTGGCGGGCGATATCGCCATGCGCGATGGCGCACGTGCCGTTCTGTTGGCCCGGGTCGATGAAGTCGGAAGAAACCTTCGCTTCACCGTGGAAGTGGTTGATCCGCACGATGGCGGGACGATTGAATCCATCTCGGCGCAGGGCCATGGCGTCGAGTCGCTGCTTTCCTCCATCGACGATGTGAGCGGGAAGTTGCGCGTGCGCTTCGGTGAATCAAAGGGGGCACTGGAGCGTGACTCCGCACCGTTGCCAGAGGTCATGACCGGCAGTATCGAGGCATTGCGCGCGTACTCTCTTGCCATCGATGCCATGGCGAACCGTGATTTGAGGTTGGCTGAGGATCTGTACAAGAGGGCGCTGCAACTGGATCCGGAGTTCGCCTTGGCGCATATGGGCTTGGCCCGTATCTACTGGTCAGGTCTCGACGAGGCGCCTGCGCTCAGGGAACTGGAACAGGCATTGGCGTATCGCGACCGGCTGCCACGGCGTGACCAGCTGTATCTCGATGCGTGGGAGAGCGAGCTGCGCGCGGCGGCCTCGCCCCTGCCGCAATGGAAGCTGTTGGCGACGGTGTACCCGGACTACTTCGCAGGTGCGTCCAATACATCGTGGCATTTGATCGTGGACAACCGCTTCGATGAAGCGCTGCCATTCGCGCAGGCAGCAGCCGTTCCGCAGGATCCATTGCGTTCGGTTCCACTGGACCACGTGGGACGCATCCTGCTAGCCAATGGAAAGCCACAGCAGGCGCTTGAGGTATTCCGCCAAGCGGAACGGGAGAGTGGCGGGCGGCCGATTCGGTATTCCGCCAACGCCCTGGCGATTCTGGGCAGGGGTGATGAGGCGCGGGCAATTCTTGACGGCATGAATGCCGTGTCAGGCAACCCGTCCAGCCTGTATTCGTCGCTGGATCGGATGAGCCTTGCATTGAGCCAGGGGCGCAACGCCGATGCCCTGCGCGAAGCCGCGCGTGCCCGACAGGCCTCAATCCAGTATGGCGAGGCGCATGAAACCCAGTTCGGCCTTGTCGAACAGAGCGTTCGTCTTCTTGCGGATCCGCATGGAAGTTCCGATGCGGAACTGCGCAAACTGTTCAACGTTTCCGTGGAGAACGCACGCGGCGAAGGAAATGTTCGCGGGAGGCAGGAGGCGCTGTTCCGGAGCATGGTGGCGATCTATATCGCGCAACGCTCTGGAATGCGCGAGTTCGCGTCATTGGCTTTGAAGCGTCTCCCACGGTTGCAGGAGCTGGATGGACAGAAATCGCTGGATTGGATGCGGCTTCTCGTGAAGGCAACACAGGCCAGAATCGATGGGCGCCCCAGGGAAGCGGTCGACCTGTTGCTACCGTTGCTTGATGGACAGGAGGCTGTCCAGGTCCGCGCGCAGCTTGCTGTCGCCCTTGATGCCGTGGGTGATACGGAAGGGCGCGACGAACAACGGCGCTGGCTGGCCGCGAACGTTGGAAGGGCGTATGTGGAAATAAACGTCAACCAACTCCTGCAACCGCTCAATGTGGCTGATGCAACAGCGGCCGGGGGGCATCCCCCGGCCGCTTCCAGCACTCAGGCGTTGCTGTCGCCATAGCCGGTTGCCGCGTGGGCCGTTTTTCCGGCTTCGTAGCAGAAGACAACCGTCAGGCCGGCGACCGAGGTCAGGTACTGTTTCAACATCGCTCGTGACTGTTGGAACTCCTCCTTGCTCGCCAGCTCTTCGAAATCCAGGCAGGCGACGTGCTCTTCTTCAGCAAGCACGTAACCGATATCCGCCAAGGCCTTGCGGGGATCGGCGGCAAAGAGGGCACGGTACTCATCGTCCGAGGAGAGCAGGTCAAGCAGCCTGTCGGCAACTGCGTCCGACAGCGGGGTGTGTCCGATCGGGTTCATGGTGAAGTTCTATGTATGAGTGGCTGGATATCCAGGCTGCCCACAATATCGGCAGGATCTTGGCGATTTGAATATGAAACTTGTGGAAGTTCGTCGTTGCGCGGTTCTCTTCCTTGAGCCCACGGAGAATATCCGCTTCAGTCTGGGGGCGGTTCTTTCCGGTGGTGACGGTCTGCTCCGTCACAGCGGCTGGCAGGCGATCGCCCCGCATCTGGAAGATGGTTGCGTGGAGATCGAGGAGTGGATGGCCGTCCTGCTCGGGAGGCTGAGCCCTTCCCGCTGGATACCCTGGCAAGAGAGTGGCGGCTCTTACGAAGAAGTTCTTGCACTGATCCAGAAGGGATTGATCGTCGCTGCCGTTGATCTCCCCGGTATGGAGCATTTCCGAAGGAGTGACGAGCGAGTCCGTGCGGCGGACTGGTGGCCGTTGGCGGCAGCCTGCGCCATTCGGGGGCGGTGGTCGGATGTCGACAGCGCAGCGGACATGGAGCGGAACGGAACCAATACGGTTGCCGGTCTGCTGAAAACGCTTGGGAACCCCATGCCGGAGCAGGTAATCGAACCGGACTTGTACCTGTCGCGAGTTGAACCAGACGTCTTCGACCACTTGCTGCGCCGGCGGGTGACCTGTCGCAATTTCTCTGGGCAGCAGCTGGAAACTGCCACGTTCGCTCGAATGATGGAGAGAGTGTTCGCCGCGACCCATGTGGAGGAGCCAGCTCCGGGGCTTCGGTTTCTCAAGCGCAGCAGTCCGTCCGGCGGCGGATTTCATGCGACCGATGCCTACATCCTGGTGCAACGTGTGGACGGGGTGGCGCCAGGCCTCTACCGCTATCTCCCAGAGTCCCATGCACTGTCCAGGATTGGAGGAGAGCAGAGCGAAACACAGCAGCTGGCGATGCAGATGGTGGCCGGCCAGCATTGGTTCGCCAATGCACCGGTAATTGTGGCGCTGGTGGCGACTTACCGCAGGAGCTTCTGGAAGTACCGCAACCATTCCAAGGCCCACAGGGCCCTGATCCTGGATGGTGGCCATCTGTCACAAACGTTGTATCTGTCGGCGACTGACCTGGGAATGGGAGCATTCGTGACCGCCGCTATCAACGAAAAGCAGATCGAGACAATGTTCTCCCTGGATCCGCTGGAAAAGGGAGTAATCGCGGTGTGTGGCTTCGGCCATCGGGCCGACGCAATGGCGATTACCGAGTTTGATCCAGGTGGAGCCGTGTGGCCGGCAATGGATGGTTGAGGCCAGCAAAGGCAGCCCGATGGGATGGATCGGCCTCGAGTCCCAGGGCTCGGTATAGACCTTGCGGGCCCAGCGATCTGTTGGCCTCGCCGGCCCCGGAACGGAAGACAGCGGGTGTGGCAGGCCTCGCCAGTCGAAGCCTGAAGAACGGCCGCTGGTGTTGTCACCAGCGGCCTGTCAGACAGGCACTCACGATGCCTGCGTGGCTTCGAAATCCACCAGCACCGCGCCATCGCCCACCTGATCGCCAGCCTTGGCGCGGAAGCCGTGCACGGTGCCGTCGGCCGGGGCCTGCAGGGTGTGCTCCATCTTCATCGCCTCCATTACCAGCAGCGGCGTGCCGCGGGTGACGGTGCTGCCGGGCTCGACCAGCAGCGTGACCACGCGGCCGGGCATCGGCGCGAGCAGGCTGCCGCCGTGGTCGTTGGCGTTGTCGGCCTCGGCGACCGGGTCGTGCAGGGTGAAGCGCTGCTGCCGCTCATCGCCGAAGACATGCAGGACGTTGCCATTGCGCAATGCGTTGCCGCGATACAAGCGGTCACCGATCTGCAGCGTGTAGCCGTTGGCGCCTGCGTGGCCGGTCACCTGCTGCATCTCGTTACCGATTTGCACCTGCCAGCCCTCGCTGCTGCGGCGTACCTTCAGCACGTGTTGCTGCTGTAGCTGTTCCAGCGTGATTGAACGCGCGGCCGGACCGGTCAGGCGCCAGCTGTCGTTGATGGCCCATGGGGATGCGTTGTCGCTGACAGCCGCATTCTCGTTGGACGCCAGTACAGCGGCCAATGCCCAGTCGGCGGGCGTGGCGGCGTTGTGCTGGATATCCAGCGCATCGCGTTCACGTTCGATCAGTGCGGTATCCAGGTTGGCGTGGTGGAACGAATCGGTCATCACCAGACGTCGCAGGAACGCCGCATTGGTGGTGACACCCACCACCTGGCACTGCGCCAGCGCACGCTGCATGCGCTGCAGGGCGCGGTCACGGTCCACGTCCCAGACGATCAACTTGGCAATCATCGGGTCGTAGTACGGTGTGATCGCATCGCCCTGTTCAACGCCGGCATCCACGCGCACGTTGGCATTGGTCTGCGGCAGGCGCAGGTGGCGCAGCGTGCCGGTGGAGGGCAGGAAGCCGCGGTCGGCGTCTTCGGCGTACAAGCGTGCTTCCAGCGCATGACCGTGAATCCGCAGTTGTTCCTGTGTCTTCGGCAGCGGCTGGCCGAAGGCGACACGCAGCTGCCATTCGACCAGATCGGTGCCGGTGATCATCTCGGTGACCGGATGCTCCACCTGCAGGCGGGTGTTCATTTCCATGAAATAGAAATCGCCATCCGGCCCAGCGATGAATTCCACCGTGCCAGCGCCCACGTAACCCACCGCACGTGCGGCGTCGGTCGCAGCCTTGCCCATCGCGGCGCGGCGCTCGGGCGTCATGCCGGGAGCGGGGGCTTCTTCCAGCACCTTCTGGTGACGGCGCTGCACCGAGCAATCGCGCTCGAACAGATACACCACGTTGCCCTGGCTGTCGCCGAACACCTGGATTTCAATATGACGCGGGCGCTCGACGTACTTCTCCACCAGCACATGCGCATTGCCGAATGCCGCCTGCGCCTCACGCTGGCAGCTGGCCAGGGCGGCCTCGAAATCCGCGCTGGCCTCGACCTTGCGCATGCCCTTGCCACCGCCGCCGGCACTGGCCTTGATCAGTACCGGATAGCCGATGGCGTCGGCCTGCGCGTGCAGGAAACCCGGTTCCTGGCGGTCGCCGTGATAGCCCGGCGTCAGCGGCACATTTGCCGCCTGCATCAAGGCCTTGGCCGCGCTCTTGTCGCCCATAGCGTCGATGGCGCTGGCCGGTGGGCCGATGAACACCACGCCTGCGTCCGCGCAGGCACGCGCAAAGCCGGCGTTCTCCGACAGGAAGCCGTAGCCCGGATGGATGGCCTGCGCACCCGTGCGGCGCGCAGCGTCGAGAATCACATCCGCGCGCAGATAACTTCCCGCTGCCGGTGCAGCGCCAATGTGCACGGCTTCGTCGGCCAGCCGCACATGCCGCGCATTGCGGTCCGCATCGGAATACACCGCTACCGTGGCGATGCCCAGGCGGCGGCAAGTGGTGATGACGCGGCAGGCGATTTCACCGCGGTTGGCGATCAGGATCTTGTTGAACATGGAAGGTCTCCGGTCGCCGTTACATGCGGAACACGCCGAAGCGTGTTTCCTGCGTAGGTGCATTGAGGCTGGCGGCCAGCGCCAGGCCGAGGATGCGGCGGGTGTCGGCTGGGTCGATCACGCCGTCGTCCCACAAGCGCGCACTCGCGTAGTACGGGTGCCCTTGCTGCTCGAACTGGTCGCGGATCGGCTGCTTGAACGCATCTTCTTCCGATGCCGACCACTGCCCGCCCTTGGCTTCGATGCCGTCGCGCTTGACCGTGGCCAGCACGCTGGCCGCCTGCTCGCCGCCCATCACGCCGATGCGCGCGTTCGGCCACATCCACAGGAAGTGCGGCGAATAGGCACGGCCGCACATGCCGTAATTGCCGGCGCCGAACGAACCACCGATCACCACCGTGTACTTGGGCACGCGCGCGTTGGCCACGGCCATGACCAGCTTGGCGCCGTCTTTTGCGATACCGCCGTGTTCGTACTTGCGGCCGACCATGAAGCCGGTGATGTTCTGCAGGAATACCAGCGGGATGTTGCGCTGGCAGCACAGTTCGATGAAGTGCGCGCCCTTGAGCGCGGACTCGGAGAACAGGATGCCGTTGTTGGCGATGATGCCGACCGGATGGCCGTGCACATGTGCGAAGCCGGTGACCAGCGTGTTGCCGTAGCGCGGTTTGAACTCGTCAAAGCGCGAGCCATCGACCACGCGCATGATCACTTCGCGCACGTCATAAGGCTTGCGCGTATCGCTGGGAATCACGCCGTACAGCTCATGTGCATCGAACAGCGGCGCTTCATCGGCCAGCAGCGCAACGCCCGGCGTCGGTTTGCGCCAGTTGAGGCTGGCGATGATGGCGCGCACCCGCGCCAGCGCCTGCAGGTCGTTGTCGGCCATGTGATCGGCAACGCCGGAAATGCGCGTATGCACATCGGCACCGCCCAGTTCCTCGGCGCTGACTACTTCACCGGTGGCGGCCTTCACGAGCGGCGGGCCGCCGAGGAAGATGGTGCCCTGTTCCTTGACGATGACCGTCTCGTCGCTCATCGCCGGCACATACGCGCCGCCGGCGGTGCAGCTGCCCATCACGCAGGCGATCTGCGGAATGCCCTGTGCCGACAGGTTGGCCTGGTTGTAGAAGATGCGACCGAAATGATCGCGGTCCGGGAATACCTCATCCTGCAACGGCAGGAAGGCGCCGCCGGAATCGACCAGGTAGATGCACGGCAGGCGGTTCTGCTGTGCGATTTCCTGCGCACGCAGATGCTTCTTCACCGTGACCGGGTAGTAGGTGCCGCCCTTGACGGTGGCATCGTTGGCCACGATCAGGCATTCCACGCCCGACACGCGGCCAATGCCGGCGACCATGCCCGCGCCCGGAACCGGGTCGTCGTACATGCCGTGCGCGGCCAGCGGCGCGACTTCGAGGAACGGGCTGCCCGGATCGAGCAGGGCGTCGATGCGATCGCGCACCAGCAGCTTGCCGCGTGCGGTGTGCTTGGCTCGCGCTGCATCGCTGCCGCCACGCGCGGTGGCTTCCAGCGTCGTGCGCAGATCGTCAACCTGCGCCTGCATGGCAGCACGGTTGGCTTCGAAGCTGTCGCTGCCGGGTTGCAGCTGGGTGGTGAGGATGGTCATGGCTGCGGAATCCTGGAGGTTCTGGAACATGCCTGTGCTCGCGAAGGCGGGAGCAGGGCTGTTGCATCCCTTCTCCCTTTCAAGGGAGAAGGTGCCCCGAAGGGGCGGATGAGGGGAGCTCTTCGGACATTGAGTCCGCGTGCTCAGAGCTTCCCCTCACCCCAACCCCTCTCCCGCAAACGGGACAGGGGCTTGAGCGGTATTACGCGGTCTTCTGGAACAACTCACGCCCGATCAGCATGCGGCGGATTTCAGAGGTTCCGGCGCCGATTTCGTACAACTTGGCATCACGCCACAAGCGGCCGGTCGGGTATTCGTTGATGTAGCCATTGCCGCCGAGGATCTGGATCGCTTCGCCAGCAGCCCACGTCGCCTTCTCGGCCGAATAGAGAATCGCACCGGCCGCATCCTGGCGCGTGGTACGGCCCTGGTCGCAGGCTTTGGCCACGGCATACACATAGGCGCGGCAGGCATTGAAGCCGACATACATGTCGGCCAGCTTGGCTTGGATCAGCTGGAACGTGCCGATCGCCTCGCCGAACTGCTTGCGCTCATGCACGTACGGCAGCACCACGTCCAGCGCAGCAGCCATCAGGCCCAGCGGGCCACCGGACAGCACCACGCGTTCGAAGTCCAAACCGGACATCAGTACCTTCACGCCGCCGCCGACCTCGCCCAGCACGTTTTCGACCGGCACCTCGCAGTCCTGGAATACCAGCTCGCAGGTGTTGGACGAACGCATGCCCAGCTTGTCCAGCTTCTGCGCGGTGGAGAAACCCTTCATGCCCTTTTCGATGATGAAGGCGGTGATGCCGCGCGAACCGGCGCTGAGGTCGGTCTTGGCGTAGACGATCAGTACGTCCGCATCCGGGCCATTGGTGATCCACATCTTGTTGCCGTTGAGCACGTAATGGTCGCCGCGCTTGTCGGCGCGCAGCTTCATCGACACCACGTCCGAGCCGGCGCCCGGTTCGCTCATCGCCAATGCACCGACGTGTTCGCCGCTGCACAGCTTGGGCAGGTACTTGTGCTTCTGCGTTTCGCTGGCGTTCTTGCGCAGCTGGTTGAGGCACAGGTTGGAATGCGCGCCGTAGGACAAGCCAATGCCGCCGGAGGCACGGGAGATTTCCTCCATCGCCACCACGTGCGCCAGGTAGCCCATGCCGGTGCCGCCGTATTCTTCTTCCACGGTCATGCCCAGCAGGCCCTGCTCGCCGAACTGGCGCCACAGCTGGTTGGGGAAGTGGTTGGTCGCGTCGGCCTCTTCGGCCAGCGGCGCGATGTGCGCGGCGGCGAACTGGGCCACGCTTTGGCGCAGCATGTCGATCTCTTCGCCGAGATCGAAGGACAGGGAGGGGATGTGCATGGGGGCGACTCCAGTACGGCTTGGCGAGGGGGCGCTCCGGGTTGGGGGTGACGGTGAGGCCGTCAGCACGGGCGTTTGCGCGCAGCCTATCCCGTTGCAGCAAAAAAGTGAACACAAATTCAAAAATTGAACCTAGAATCAGTACATGGCCTACAAACGTTCGGAATTGATGGAAAAACGCCTCGCCGGCAACCGCGAGGCGATCCTGGCCGCTGCCCGCCGGCTGGTCGCCGCCGGTGGCTATCGCAACGCGCCGATCACCGCCGTGGCGGCCGAGGCCGGGGTGTCCACCGGGCTGATCTACCGCCACTTCCCGTCCAAGGCCGAGTTGTTCGTTGAAGTGCTGACCGCTGCGGTCGAGCACGAGTTGGAGATCCTGGCGGCCATCGCCGAGGAAGCATTGCCTGCACCGCAGCGGCTGCAACGCGCGGTGGCCTCGTTCGTGCGCCGCGCGATGGCCGGCCCCGGCCTGGCCTATGCCTTCATCGCCGAGCCGGTGGATCCGGAGGTGGAAGCCGAGCGCATCCGTTGCCGGCGGCTGTTCGGTGATGTGTTCAAGCGCATCCTTGATGACGGCGTGCGTGCCGGCGAATTGCCGCCGCAGGATCTGGATATCAGTGCGGCGTGCATCGTGGGTGCCTTCACCGAGGCGCTGGTCGGGCCAACCGCCCCCAGCCGTGATGGTTCGCGCGATGGCGAGCATCTGGTCGATGCGATCGGCGCGCTGTGCCTGCGCGCTGCAGGGGCCACGGCGACCCATTGAGCGTTCCGCAGCGGACATGAAGCATGTGGCGATGATGGTGCGTTGCCGCACGCCAGCTCATGCCTGGACCCATTGCGGGCAGTGCCACACGCTGGTCTATACTCGCCGGCAGCCATAGTCCACCGACTACTCGCCTGGGGTGATGAGACGTGCGGAATTACGATCTGGAATTTCTCAAGCGCTTTTCCATCGTTATCGTCATCCTGGCCGTGATCACGGTTGGCCTGATCATCTTCGCTTACTTCCTGCAGCACTCCATTCCCACCGAGCCCTCGCCCAAGGCGGTGCAGCGCGTTGAACAGCGCATCGCGCCGTTGGGTGCGGTGTATGCCGGTTCCACCGGCGCGTCTGCGCAGGCGGCCGTGGCTGCGGCCGCCGCCGCTGCGGCAGCGGCCAGCGGTGCCTACGGCGGCACGCTGGACGGCAAGACGATCTACGACAACCTGTGCACCGCTTGCCACACCACCGGCGTCGGCAAGGCGCCCACGCTGGATCACGGGCATTGGGATGCGCGCATCGCGCAGGGCAAGGACACGCTCTACAAGCACGCCATCGAGGGCTACACCGGCCCGGATGGCGGGATCATGCCGCCCAAGGGCGGCAATGCCGGCCTGAGCGAGGAGCAGATCCACGCGGCCGTGGACTGGATGCTCTCCAATCTGAAATAACCAGCCGCCAGACTCCGCAGCTGGCAGCACGTCTGATTGCTGCAAAATAGCCGGCGCCGCCTTTCCAGGCGGCGCTTGTGTTTCCGCTTCCGTCGGTCTGCCTTTCATTGGAGTCGTCCATGCGTTGTTCCCCCTCGTTTCTCGCTCTTGCTCTGGCCGCGGTCTGCGCCGGCCCCGCATCTGCGGCTTCTCCGGCGGCATCGCTGCCCATCGGCAAGGTGCAGGGCAGTGGCGCGCGTAGCCCCTACGAAGGCAAGCCGGTGACGGTCGAAGCCATGGTCACCGCCGACCTGCGTGAGGGGCTGGGCGGTGTGTACGTGCAGGACGCAGGCGATGGCGATGCCGCCACGTCCGATGGGTTGTTCGTGCGTCTGCCGGACGGCCAGGCCGTGCAGGTCGGGCAATGGCTGCGCATCAGCGGCACGGTGCAGGAACAGGCCGCCGGCAAGGACAGCGGGCAATCACTGACTGCCCTGCAGGCTGACAAGGTGGACACGCTGGCCGCGCGCCCGGCACCTGCGGTGACCGTGCTCGCGGACGTGCCCGCCAGCTGGGAAGCGCTGGAAGGCATGCAGGTGCGGATCGCCGCGCCGTTGACCCTGGCCGGGCAGGACGGGCTGCAGCGTTTTGGTGAACTGACCGCCGCCTTCGGTGGCCGGCTCTGGCAGCCCAGCGAAGTGGCTGCCGCAGGAAGCCCGGAACAGGCGGCGGTGATCGCCGACAACGCACGTCGTCGCCTGCGCCTGGATGATGGCAGCAGCAAGCGCGACCCGGGTGGCGCGTCGTATCTGGTCAAGGGTGTGGTGCTGCGTACCGGTGCGCAGCTGAGCGAGGTGCAGGGCATCGTCGATCAGCGTTTCGACGCCGGCTACCGGTTGCAGCTGACCGCGCCATTGCGCGTCAGTACGGACCTGCGTCCGTTGCAGCCGCCGACCGTGGCCGGTGGGCTGCGCATCGCCGCGTTCAATCTGGAGAATTACTTCAACGGTGACGGCAAGGGCGGTGGCTACCCAACCCTGCGCGGTGCCAAGACGCCGGAACAGCAAGCCGCACAGCAGGCCAAGCTGGTCACCTCCATCGCCAGCCTCAATGCCGATGTCGCGGCACTGATGGAACTGGAAAACGATGGCTACGGCCCGGGTTCGTCCATCGACCAACTGGTGCGTGCGCTCAATGCAGGGCAGGGCAAGGGCGGCGACTGGAAGTTCATCGATGCCGGGCAGGGGCCGGGCGACAACCCGATCCGCGTCGGCATCATCTATCGCAGCGCCAAGGTGAGCCCGGTCGGCAAGCCGGCGGTGCTGGAGCGCGAACCGTTCGGCGAGCGCAGCCGTGTGCCGCTGGCGCAGGCGTTCCGCATGGGCCGCAACGGCGCGCCGTTCGTGGTGGTGGCCAACCACTTCAAGTCCAAGGGCTGCTCGGAGGCGAGTGGTGCCAATGCCGACCAGAACGACGGCCAGGGCTGCTGGAATGCGACCCGCGTCGAGTCGGCCAGGTTGCTGCACCAGTGGCTGCAAGGCGATCCGACCGGCAGCGGCAGCAAGGACGCGGTGTTGCTGGGTGACTTCAACGCCTATGCGATGGAAGATCCGATCCGCAGCTTGAATGCCGAAGGCTGGCAGGACGCGTTCAAGGTGGCTGGTGTGCAGCAGCCTTACAGCTACGTCTACAACGGCCTGACCGGCCGCCTGGATCACGCGCTGCTGAGCCCGGGCATGGCGGCGCGCCTGAAGGGCGCGGCCGAATGGCACATCAACGCCGACGAAGCCGACGATGTCGGCTACCAGGACCGCAATGTGCCGGGCCCGTGGCGCAGCTCGGACCACGATCCGTTGCTGCTGGGCTTTGAGCCGTAAGTTTCAGGGCTGAAAGACACCCAACCCACGCCCGCCCGGCCCTTCGGCGTAGCCTTCGGGCGTTCATCGGACCGCACGCCAGTGGCGTGCAAACGATCCTCTTCCCCCCCTCCGCCTTCGGCGCAAGGGAGGGGGAAGAGCAGGGTATCGCAGCGCTCTCTCAGTCCGCGCATGATCGGCCCCCTCCCTTGCGCCGAAGGCGGAGGGGAGGGTTGGGGAGGGGTGCAGTTGCAGTTGCTGTTGAAGCCTTCCAACAGAAAGAAAAGCTACAGCGTCCCGCGCGCAATCAATCCAATCGCCACCACCGCCAGCAACAGGCCCGCACGGTTCATCCGGCTGGTCTTCTCGCCGAACGCGAACACGCCCACCAGCGCACCCAGACACACCACGCCGATGTTCATGGTGGCGAAGATCGTCGCCGGGCTGTGTGGCATGGCCTGGTGCGCGCGCACGTAGAAAAGAATGTTGCCGAAGTTGGCCAGGCCGAGCAGCAGCCCGTAGCCGACGTTGTTGAGGGTGAGCCGGGAAGCGCCGCTGAAATGGCGTTGCAGCTGCCAGGCCAGCATCAGCACGAAGGCGATGCCGAAGCTGATCAGCAGCGCAGCGGTGGAAGGCGTGCCGGCCAACGCCACGCGTTTGAGCAGGATGTCGATCAGGGCAAACCCGGCCCACACGCCCAGCAGCCAGCCCCAGCTGCCACGATGTGCCGCGCCCGCCTCGCCATTGCGTGCAGTCACGCCGACGATGGCCAGCAGGCCAAGCCCCAGGCCCGCCAGCTTCCAGCCGTTGGCATGCTCGCCAAACAACAGGAACGCCGCGCACAGCGACAGCAGCAGCGACAGCCGCTGCGCCACATCACTGCGTACGATGCCGGCCTCGCGCACCGCGCGTGCCAACACCAGGAAGATGCCGGGCAACGCCACGGCAAGGGCCAGCAGCGCCAGCCACGGCGTGTGCCCGCTCTGCAAGGTCTGCAACGAAGGCTGCAACACCAGCAATGACAAGGCGCTGGCGGCCAGATAGTTCCAGGTCACCGCCTGGGCGATGTCCACGCCACGGCGCGGGGCCAGTTTCAGCAGCACCGAGACCAGCACGCTGCAGGCCACGCTCAGGATCAGGAAATGCATCGTTTCAGCTACCGTGAAGGCGATGGCGGTGAAGCCGCCGGACAGGGCCGGTATTATGGCGGCATGCAAACGCCCTTATTCCCCCACGAATCGGCGACGTTGACCCTGGAAGGCCCGGCCGGGCCGCTGGAAGTCGCCGTCGACCTGCCCGATGGTGATGCCACACCGCGTCCGATCATCGCGGTCATCTGCCACCCGCTGTCCATCGAAGGCGGCAGCATGCACAACAAGGTGGTCACCATGGTGTCGCGCGCGCTGCGCGACCTGGGTGTGACCACGGTGCGCTTCAATTTCCGCGGCGTCGGTGGTTCGGCCGGCGTCTTTGACAACGGCGAAGGCGAAGGCGATGACCTGCGCGCTGTGGTGAACTGGGTACGCAGCCAGCACCCCGACAGCGCGTTGTGGCTGGCCGGTTTCAGCTTCGGTGCCTATGTCTCGCTGCGTGCAGCCGCTGTGGTGCAGCCGCAGGCGATGATTTCCATCGCCCCGCCGGTGGGCCGCCGCACCTGGGATTTCAGCGACGTGCAGCCGCCGTCGAACTGGCTGGTGGTGCAGGGTGACGCCGACGAGATCGTCGATGCACAAGGCGTGTACCAGTGGCTGGAGACGCTGGAGAATCCGCCGCAGCTGGTGCGCATGCCGGATACCTCGCATTTCTTCCATCGCAAGCTGATCGACCTGCGCGGTGCGATCCAGCATGAAGTGCGGCGCTGGCTGCCCGACGAAAGCAATTGAACATGGATGCAATGACTCCCTCGCAACGCTACGCCGCCGGCGTGGCCCGTGGCGATTGGCGTGACGATCCGGCCCAGCATGCCGCCCTTGCCGAGCTGGACCGCATCCACGAAGCGTTGGTGGATACGGCACAGGACGGCTGGTTGGACCGGCTGTCCGCGTTCTGGAAAAAGCCTGAGCCGGTCAAGGGGCTGTATTTCTGGGGCGGCGTGGGCCGTGGCAAGACCTTCCTGGTGGACCTGTTCTATGACGGCCTGCCGATCGAACAGAAGTACCGCACCCACTTCCACCGGTTCATGCGTGGCATCCACGAGCGGCTGCGCGAGCACCAGGGCCAGAGCGACCCGCTGGCCAAGATCGCGCAGGAATGGCGCAACAACCTGCGCGTGCTGGTGCTGGACGAGTTCTTCGTCACCGACATCGGCGATGCGATGCTGCTTGCGCGCCTGCTCGAACGGCTGTTCGCCGAGGGCGTTACCTTGGTGACCACGTCCAATACGGCGGTGGAGAACCTGTATCTCAACGGCCTGCAACGCGAAGGCTTCCTGCCGGCGATCGCGCTGCTGGAAAAGTACTGCGTGGAGCTGTACGCCGAAGGCACCGAGGATTACCGCATGCGCGCGCTGACGCGTTCGCCGGTGTACCGCGCGCCGCTGGAAGCGGACAGTGATGCCTGGTTGGGTGGACGCTGGAAGGAACTCAGCGGTGCCGAGGATGCGCGTGCCGGCAACATCGTCATCGAAGGCCGCAAGATCCCGGTGCGCGGCCGTGGCAAGAGCATCGTCTGGTTTGATTTCCCGGCGCTGTGCGAAGGCCCGCGCGGTCCGTCGGATTACATCGAGATCGCGCGCGAGTTCAACACCGTGCTGCTCGGTGGCATTCCACATTTTGATCGCATGAACGAAGACGCCGCACGGCGCTTCGTCAACCTGATCGACGAGTTGTACGACCGCCAGGTCAACCTGGTCTGCACCGCACAGGATGCGCCGCCAATGTTGTATTCGGGCACGCGCTTGGCCGGTGCGTTCGAGCGTACCGCCAGTCGTCTGATCGAGATGCAGAGCGCCGAGTACCTGGGTACGGAGCACCGCAACGCGTAGCGCCGGGCCTTGCTCGGCGGCGTTTTCCAGCAAGGCGCCGCCGGCAGCGTTAGGGGGGGGTAATCCCGGCGGTTTGTGGTTTCCGCGAAGTGCTTACCCCTCCCCAGCCCTCCCCTTGGCTGCGCCAAAGGGAGGGGGTGGATCAGCGAGCATCAGGCTGACGCGGCTGTTGCTTCCGGCTCCCTCCCTTTGGCGCAGCCAAGGGGAGGGCTGGGGAGGGGTAAGCCTTTGCCCCAAGCCCCCTGCCGAGCATGGCTCGGCACTACAGCGCGTACGGCTTAACCCCGCGCGCCCTCTTCGCCCGTTCCTGTTCCCGCACGCCGCTGCATGCGGCCCATCTCACGCACAGGAGCATGAACCATGCGCAGTTCGAACGCTTCCAGGCCGTACGGCCTGCCGGCACGCAGTGTCGCCCTGGCTGCAGCCGTCACCCTGCTCATCGGCCTGCCGGTAACAGCCGCGGTACGCCCGGCGCCACCCGCCCAGCCGGCGGTGGAGGGCGACCTGCAGGCGCCGGTATCCCTGCGCGTGCGCCAGACCCAACCCAACTTCCGCGGCCCCTCGGCCCGCACCTGCAACAACATGCCGGTGCTGCACGAAGTCGCCGATCCCAGCCCGACGCCACCCCGGCACATCTCCCTGCGCAGCAGGCATTCAACGGCGGAAGCCGGCTATGCCGATGCCGCGGCAGCGGAGGTATATCTGGCCCCACCGGTGATGCCCGCGCCGCCGGCTCCGCCGCCGCCAGCCGCACCGTCCACGCGCAGTTCCGCTATGTCGGATTCCGTGCCGGCGGCTGCCAAGGCTTCCCCGAGCGCGCCAGCTTCTGGTTCCGTTCCGGCCTATCGGCAGCAGCAAACGCCGGTGACCGCCGGCGTGGTCGATGACAACACCGACTTTGGTGGCTTCCAGCAATTCCTGCAGCGCCATGAGGAGGCAACGCGGCTGGGACGCGATATCAGCGTGCGCCAGCGCCTGCAGGTGATCGATGCACAGGGCCGCCCGGTGCCCGATGCCGAAGTGGCGGTGAGCAGCGCCAACGGCGCGCGCATGTGGGCCCGCACCGATGCCGGTGGCCAGGTGTGGCTGCATCCCAATGCCTTTGATGATCGCGATTCGAGCAGCTACCAGGTGCAGGTGCGCCGCGCAGGCAAGACCAGCAGCGCAGCGTTGCAGCGCGGGCAGAAGAACGTGCTGCAGGTGGTCATGCCCGCCGCCACGCTGCCGGCACGCGCAAAGCTGGACCTGGTGTTCATGGTCGATGCCACCGGTTCGATGGCCGATGAAATCGACAAGCTGCGCGATTCGTTGCAGGGCATCGTCAACGAGATCGGCCAGCTGCCGTCGAACCCGGATATCTGCCTGGGACTGGTGACCTACCGCGATCGAGGTGATGAGTATTTCGTGCGTGGTTGGGACATGACCTACAACATCGCCGCGTTTCAGAAGGTGCTCGATGGCGTGCGGGCCAACGGCGGCGGTGATTACCCCGAGGCCATGAACGAAGCCTTCGATCATGCGGTGCAGGGGTTGAACTGGCGTGGCCCGTCGACGACCCGAGTGCTGGTGTCGCTGGCCGACGCGCCGCCACAGATGGGCTATCCGCCGCCGCGTTACGACCAGACCATGCTGGCCGCGCTGGGCAAGGGCATCAAGGTGTTCAGCGTGGCCGCCTCCGGCCAGGACACCACCGGCGAGATCGTGCAGCGGCAGATCGCCCAGTACACCGGCGGCCGCTTCATCTTCCTCACCTACAAGGATGCGTCCGACCCGTCGAGTGGCCCCGGCAGCGAGACCGTGCATGAGGTGGCCAACTATTCGGTCGACACGCTGGACCAGCTGGTGGTGCGGCTGGTGCGCGAGGAGCTGGCGCAGTTGCCGGTGGCGGGGAAGCGGGATTAGGAGGGATTGGGCCGTCCGTAGGAGCGGCGTGAGCCGCTAAGCCACCGCCGCATCCGGCGCGGTGGTGCCAGCAATTGCATGATCTTTCACCAATTGCGCCTTCATCGGCTTCGCGGCTCACGCTGCTCCTACAGGCAGCGGCATCGGATCCAATGGGCCCGGTGCCGGCGACGAAATGCGGTTGGTCTCTGCGAAAGCCACGCCGAATTTTCATCAGAACATCACGCACTGAACACGCAGTTTTTACGGATAAAAAAAGCCACAAAAAGTCTTGACTGCGCACTCCATCCAAGCAGTTGGCAGGGTCCAGGCCGGGTCGTTTCCAGGCCAGCCCTTGCGCCACAAGGCTCGGCACGAATTCACCACATTTCGTGTTGACCATGCCAACTACCCCCACTATCTTGTGGCTCGTCGGTTCCGGTGGGTTTGCGCCCACTGGATTGAAAGGGAAGCTGGTGACGCCTGCGGGCCATTCCAGCACTGCCCCGCAGCGGTAATTGGGAACGACCCCGTCAACGCACTGAGGCACCGGCCTTGGGAAGCGACGGAGTAGGAGAAGGCCCCCGCCTTCATGCCCAAAAGTCCGAAGACCTGCCGACAGCCGCGCGATGCACACCGCGCGGTGCCGGCTGCGGTGTCTTCGAGGGGAAGACGGCTGGTGACGCAGTGCCGTTTGTTGTATGGCCGCTGGCCATGCGCAATCTCGGCTGTTGCGACACCGTCCTTCCATGCTCCCGACTCCGCTACCGGCCCCGGTTCCTGCGAGGGCAGGGGCTGCGTGCAACCACGCCATGAAGGACACATCGTCGTGACCACTTCCGTTTCCGAAGTCGCCCCGGCCGAGGCCGGCTTTGAACTGACCCCGCCGCCCACCGCTACTGCCATGAGCGTAACCAAGCGCAATGGCAACACCGAGCCGGTGGACCTGAACAAGATCGTCCGCGCCATCCAGCGTTGCTGTGAGGGCCTGCATTCGGTCGACCCGATGCGCGTGGCCACCCGCACCATCTCCGGCCTGTACAACGGCGCCACCACCCAGGAGCTGGATGAACTGTCCATCCGCACCGCTGCGCTGCTGATCGGCGAAGAGCCCGAATACGGCCGCCTGGCTGCGCGCCTGCTGGCCAACTTCATCGCCAAGGAAGTGTCCGGCCAGGAAATCCACGCGTTCTCGCAGTCGGTGGGTCGTGGCCACGAAGTGGGCCTGATCAACGATCGCCTGCTCAACTTCGTGCAGATCAACGCACGCAAGCTCAACGATGCGATCGATCCGGCGTATGACCTGAATTTCGATTACTTCGGCCTGCGCACGCTGTACGACCGTTACCTGCTGCGCCACCCGCATACGCGCAAGGTCATCGAGAATCCGCAGCAGTTCTTCCTGCGCATCGCCAGCGCGCTGAGCGAGGACGTGCCTGAAGCACTGGCGCTGTACCAGCGCCTGGGCAGCCTGGACTACCTGCCGTCCAGCCCGACCCTGTTCAACGCCGGCACCAGCCACGAGCAGCTGTCCTCGTGCTTCCTGCTGGACTCGCCGCTGGATTCGCTCGAATCGATCTACGCCAAGTACGGCGACATCGCGCAGCTGTCCAAGTTCAGTGGCGGCATCGGCGTGAGCTACACCCGCGTGCGTTCGCGCGGCTCGCTGATCAAATCCACCAACGGCCATTCCAACGGCATCGTGCCGTGGCTGAAGACGCTGGATTCCTCGGTGGCTGCGGTCAACCAGGGCGGCAAGCGCAAGGGCGCGGCCTGCGTGTATCTGGAAACCTGGCACGCCGACATCGAGGATTTCCTCGAGCTGCGTGACAACGCAGGTGACGACTCGCGCCGTACCCACAACCTCAACCTGGCCAACTGGGTCCCGGACCTGTTCATGCAGCGCGTGGAGAGTGACCAGGAATGGTCGCTGTTCGACCCGCGCGTGGTGCCGGAATTCACCGACCTGTACGGCCCGGCGTTCGAGCAGGCGTACCTGCAGGCCGAGGCGCAGGGCAAGGCTTCGCGCACCATCTCCGCGCGCAAGTTGTACGGCCGGATGATGCGCACGCTGGCCGAGACCGGCAACGGCTGGATGACGTTCAAGGACAAGTGCAACCTGGCCAGCAACCAGACCCTGCGCCCGGGCAACGTGATCCACCTGTCCAACCTGTGCACCGAGATCCTGGAAGTCAGCTCCAACGATGAAACGGCGGTGTGCAACCTGGGTTCGATCAACCTGGGCAACCACTTCGACGAGCACGGTGATTTCGACTACGACAAGCTGGCCGAGACCGTGCGCCTGGCCGTGCGCCAGCTCGACCGCGTCATCGACCTGAACTTCTACCCGATCGAGAGCACCCGCCGCGGCAACCTGCGCTGGCGCCCGGTCGGCTTGGGCTGCATGGGCCTGCAGGACGTGTTCTTCCGCAAGCGCCTGGCGTTCGATTCGGCCGAGGCCCGCGCGCTGTCGAAGAAGATCGCCGAGACGATCTACTTCCATGCGCTGGAGACCTCGTGCGAGCTGGCGACCGAGCGCGGCAAGCACCCCTCCTTCAACGACACCCGCGCGGTCAACGGCGAGCTGCAGTTCGATGCCTGGAACGTGGTGCCGGAAGACACCGCGCGCTGGGACGCGCTGCGCGAGCGCATCAAGCAGCATGGCCTGCGCAACTCGCTGATGATCGCGATCGCCCCGACCGCGACCATCGCCTCGATTGCCGGTTGCTACGAGTGCGTGGAGCCGCAGGTGTCCAACCTGTTCAAGCGCGAGACGCTGTCCGGTGACTTCCTGCAGATCAACCGCCACCTGGTGGGCGAGCTGAAGCAGTTGGGCATGTGGACGGCGGAAATGCGCGATGCGATCAAGCTGGCCGATGGTTCGATCCAGAACCTGCCGCAGATTCCCGAAGCGCTGCGCCACATCTACCGCACTGCCTGGGAACTGCCGATGCGTTCGCTGATCGACATGGCTGCCGACCGCGGTGCCTTCATCGACCAGTCGGCCTCGCTCAACCTGTTCATGGAGAGCCCGAACATCGGCGCGATGTCCTCCATGTACATGTACGCGTGGAAGCAGGGCATCAAGACCACGTATTACCTGCGCTCGCGCCCGGCCACCAAGATCGCCAAGACCACGGTCAGCACGTATACACCGGTCGAAGCCGTGGCCTGCTCGCTGGAAAACCCGGAAGCCTGCGAAGCCTGCCAGTAAAGGCGAGCAACGAGGGAGCAGGAGTGAGGAATGAGGGAGTGCCGAATCAGCGTTTCTTCACCCTCACTTCTGTTTCCTTCGTCGGCGCCGCAGGGTGGTGAGCATGCGGCTGGTTTCATCGATCAGGGCGCGGGCTTCCATCGTCTGCTCCAGCGGAAACCAGCGCAGGTGTTCGCACAGCGTCAGCAACGTTTCCAGTTCGGCCAGCGAGCCATGCGCGATGGCAAGAAAGTGTGCTTTGTCGGCGTTGGTTTCGCGAGCCCAGCCTTCGGCGACGTTGGCTGGGACAGAGATGGCGGCGCGAGTGAGTTGGCTGCGCATGCCATACACCTCTTCGCGCGGTAGCAGGGGCGTCAGGCGATAGGACGCCAATGCCAGGCGCATCGCCTTTTGCCAGACCACTGCGTTTCGATAATACATTCCCCCTCCAGGGGCGGTGAGTACCCAATTTCGCTTCTGGCCTAAGAAAGCCAATCAAGGAATACCCAATGTCTTCGTCAGCCGATATCGATCAGGTCGCCACTCTCGCTTCTCACTCCTCATCACTCACTCCTGGACAGGAGCACGGCCGCATGCTGCTTGATCCCGGTTTCGAACTGACGTTGCGTCCGATGCGTTACCCGGACTTCTACGAGATGTACCGCAACGCGATCAAGAACAGCTGGACCGTGGATGAGATCAATTTCCAGATCGACATCACCGACCTGCACCACAAGATGAGCCCGGCCGACCGCCATCTGATCCACCGTCTGGTTGCGTTCTTCGCCACCGGTGACTCGATCGTTTCCAACAACCTGGTGCTGAACCTGTACCAGCACCTCAATGCGCCGGAAGCGCGCATGTACCTGTCGCGCCAGTTGTATGAAGAAGCGCTGCACGTGCAGTTCTACCTGACCCTGCTGGACAACTATCTGCCGGATCCGGAAGAGCGCTTCAAGGCATTCGATGCGGTGGAGAACATCGACTCGATCAAGAAGAAGGCCGACTTCTGCTTCAAGTGGATCGACTCCATCCAGGGCATCACCCGCATCGAGACTCGCGAGCAGCGTCGCCAGTTCCTGCTCAACCAGATCTGCTTTGCCGCCTGCATCGAAGGCCTGTTCTTCTTTGCCGCGTTCGCTTACGTGTACTACTTCCGTTCGCGCGGTTTGCTGCCGGGCCTGGCCTCGGGCACCAACTGGGTGTTCCGCGACGAAAGCTGCCACATGGATTTCGCCTTCGAATGCGTGCGCACCATCCGCGCCGAGGAGCCGGATCTGTTTGACGCGAAGATGGAACAGCAGGTCTACGAAATGCTGGAAGAAGCCATCGAATGCGAAGTGCAGTTCGCCGAGGACGTGCTGTCCGGCGGTGTGGCCGGCATCTCCACCCGCGACATGCGGCAGTACCTGCAGCATTGCGCCGACAACCACTTCGCCAAGCTGGGCATGGCCAGGAAGTACAACGTGCGCAACCCGCTGCCGTTCATGGAACTGCAGGACGTGCAGGAACTGACCAATTTCTTCGAGCGCCGCGTTTCCGCGTACCAGGTGGGCGTGCAGGGCGAAGTCTCGTTCGACATGGCGTTCTAAGCGGCCGGTTGAAGGGCCGTTGTAGGAGCGGCGTAAGCCGCGAAGCCGACAGCCTCACCGTTGTTGCAATGCCTGCAATCGCACACATCCAACGCCTCGATGCGAAAGCCTCGGGGCGTTGCTGTTCTCGCGCGGCCATGTCGTCTGCGCCATTGAGGATCGCCAGCTTCGCGCCCGAAGGCGCTCCTACGAAAATCACTGGCTGCCGCTGGCTGTTGTAGGAGCGGCGTAAGCCGCTAAGCCGACAGCCTCACCGTTGTTGCAATGCCTGCAATTGCACACATCCAATGTCGCGATGCGAAAGCCTCGGGGCGTTGCTGTTCCTGCGCGGCCATGTCACCTGCGCCATGGAGGATCGCCAGCTTCGCGCCTGAAGGCGCTCCTACGACGAGCGGTCCAGCCTGCGCCTGGATCCGGTTGGTACTTCGTAAAACACGCACGCTTCATCACCCCGCATACACCGGCCGCACAGGCTGCCGGGCGTATCATCTGCTCCAATCTGAAAGCCGGTATCCCCCATGACCCCCATTCCCGAAACCAATCCGCCTACCGAAGTCCGTATGGCCGAGATTGTGTTCCCCAACCACACCAACCACATGGGCACGCTGTTCGGTGGCCAGGCACTGGCGTGGATGGACAAGGCCGCATTCCTCGCCGCCGCCCGGTATTCGCGTTGCACGGTGGTCACCGCACGTTCGGACCAGGTCGATTTCAAGCTGCCGATCCGCATTGGCCAGATGGTGGAAACCATCGGCCGGGTGGTGCGCGTCGGGCGCAGCTCGATGACCGTCGAGGTGGAACTGGTCACCGAAGACCTGCTTACCGGTGAGCGCAAGCTGTGCACAAAGGGCACCTTCGTGATGATCGCGCTCGATGCCGACGGTCATCCGACCGCCGTGCCGGCGTTGCCGAGATAAGTCGGCGACCATCGCGATGAGCACCTCCTCGTTCGAGTACATCGATTGCCTGTCTCCGGCGCTGGTGACCGAGCTGCCGGAGTTCATCGCCAACCATCGGCGCCTGCTGGTGTTGACCGGCGCCGGTTGCAGCACCGATTCGGGAATACCGGATTACCGCGATGCCGATGGCCAATGGAAGCGCACGCCGCCGGTGACGTTCCAGGCATTCATGGGCCAGGCCGCGACGCGGCAGCGCTACTGGGCGCGCAGCCTGGTCGGTTGGCCGCGCTTCGGCCTGGCTCATCCCAATACCACCCACCACGCGTTGGCTGCGCTGGAGGCTGATGGCCGGGTCGAACTGCTGCTGACCCAGAACGTGGATTGTCTGCACCAGCGCGCCGGCAGCCAGACGGTGATCGATCTGCATGGGCGGCTGGACCAGGTGCGCTGCATGGACTGCGAGCAACGCTCCCCGCGCGATGTCCTGCAACAGCGGCTGCTGCAGGCCAACCCCGGTTGGGCGGAGTTGGAAGCGGCGATCGCGCCCGATGGCGATGCCGATCTTGAGACGGACTTTTCCGGCTTTGCGGTGCCGGCGTGCGAACACTGCGGCGGCATCCTCAAGCCGGACGTGGTGTTCTTCGGCGAAAACGTGCCGCGCGAGCGGGTGGCCGCGGTGCATTCACATCTGCAACGGGCCGACGCGGTGTTGGTGGTGGGCTCGTCATTGATGGTCTATTCCGGCTTCCGTTTCGTGGATGCAGCGGCCAAGGCCGGCCTGCCGGTAGCTGCGGTGAACATGGGGCGCACCCGCGCCGACGCGCTGCTGTCGCTGAAGGTCGAAATGCCTTGTGCGCAGGCGCTGGCGTTCCTGCTCGACGGCACCAAGACGCAGTGATCCACCACGCCGGTTGAATCGATCAGGGCGTGGGCGTGCAATGCACCTCTTTCCTTTTTCAGGATCATCCCCGTGAGCCACCTGTTCTCGCCCTTGTCGCTGGGCCCGCTGTCGCTCTCCAACCGCATCGTGATCGCACCGATGTGCCAGTACTCGGCCGAGGAAGGCCAGGCCACGGATTGGCACACCATCCACCTGGGCCAGCTGGCCCAATCCGGGGCGGGCCTGTTGATCCTCGAAGCCACCGCCGTGCTGCCGGAAGGGCGCATCAGCTGGGCCGACCTGGGCCTGTGGGACGACGCCACCGAAGCCGCGCTGGGCAAGGTGCTGCGCTCGGTACGGCGCTGGTCGAAGATGCCGATCGGCGTGCAGCTGGCCCATGCCGGGCGCAAGGCGTCCACCGCGCGCCCGTGGGACGGTGGCCGTGCGATCGCACCGGACCAGGAACATGGCTGGCAGGTGCTGGCGCCGTCAGCGCTACCGTTTCTGGAAGGCGAGCCGAGGCCGCAGGCATTGGATGTTGCCGGTATCGATGCAGTGGTCGAAGCCTTCGCCGAAGCAGCACGACGTTCCGTGCGGTTGGGCTTGGACCTGATCGAGCTGCATGCCGCGCACGGCTACCTGCTGCATCAGTTCCTGTCGCCGCTGAGCAACCATCGCAGCGATGAATACGGCGGTTCGCTGGAAAACCGCATGCGCCTGCTGCTGCGCGTGTTCGACGCGGTGCGTGCGGCGGTGCCGGGCAAGGTCGCCGTGGGCGTGCGTATCTCGGCCACCGATTGGGTGGATGGCGGCTGGGATGTGGCGCAGAGCATCGAGCTGGCCAAGGCGCTGGAAGCGCGCGGCAATGAGTTCCTGCACGTTTCCAGCGGTGGGCTGGACCCGCGCCAGCAGATTCCGGTGGGGCCGGGCTATCAGGTGCCGGCCGCCGAAGCGATCAAGGCGCAGATCAGCACGCCGGTGATTGCCGTGGGCCTGATCACCGTGCCGGCCCAGGCTGAAACGATTCTGGTCGAAGGGCGTGCTGATGCCATCGGTCTTGCCCGAGGCATCCTCTACGACCCGCGCTGGCCGTGGCATGCCGCTGCTGCGTTGGGCACGCATATCAGCGCATCGCCGCAGTACCTGCGTTGTGAGCCGCATGAGGCGCGTGGTCTGTTCGATGTCGGGCGTTGCGACTGAGTCATCATCGGCTGGCCTGATGGAGCGCAGCCGTGCTGCGCTGGGGCTTCATCGGCAATGCCCCTGCCGAGCGTGGCTCGACACTACCGGGGTTCTCGTGCGCGGCTGATCCGTGTCAGCTGCAACCGGTTTTGCGGGACGGTGAGCGCACCGGTTACTGTCCGCAGCCCGCTTGTGCGATGTGTGCGGCCATGCGCCCTGATTTCATCCTGACCCTTTCCTGCCCGGACCGAACCGGCATCGTCTATCGCGTCTCCGGCCTGTTGTTCGAGGCGGGCTGCAACATCCTTGATGCCCAGCAGTTCGGCGACGAGGAAAGTGGCCGCTTCTTCCTGCGCGTGCATTTCGACATGACCGATATCGGTGATGCGCCGACCGTGCGTGCGCGCCTGCAGGCGCTGGGCGAGGAGTTCGCGATGGCGTGGGAGCTGCATGACGCCCGCCGCCGTGCACGGCTGTTGGTGCTGGTCAGCAAGCAGGGCCATTGCCTGAACGACCTGCTGTTCCGCACCCACAGCCGCCAGCTGAAGGTGGACATCGCGGCGGTGGCGTCCAACCACGCCGACTTCGGTGCGCTGGCCGGCTCCTATGGGGTGCCGTTCCACCATCTGCCGGTGAATGCGGACAATCGCGAGCAGCAGGAGCAGCAGCTCATCGATCTGGTCGAACGCGAGCGCATCGACCTGGTGGTGCTGGCGCGCTACATGCAGATCCTGTCACCGCGCCTGTGCCAGGCGCTGGCCGGGCGTGCAATCAACATCCATCACAGCTTCCTGCCCAGCTTCAAGGGCGCGCAGCCGTATCATCAGGCGCACGCGCGCGGGGTCAAGATCATCGGTGCCACCGCGCACTACGTGACCTCGGATCTGGATGAGGGGCCGATCATTGAACAGGACGTGGCGCGCGTGGACCATGCGATGACGCCGCGCGACCTGGTGCAGCTGGGCAGCGACACCGAATCGCAGGTACTGGCCCGCGCGGTGCGCCGCCATGTTGAACATCGCATCCTGCTCAACGGCCATCGCACGGTGGTGTTTCGCTGAGAGACTGGGCTAGGGTGGGTAAAGACAGGGCAACGGCACCCCTCCCCAACCTCCCCTGCGCGATGCGCAAGGGAGGGAGCAGAAGCGGCTTCGGCGATGCGCTGCCGGTTCAAGCGGGACAGCCCCCTCCCTTTGCCGAAGGCAAGGGGAAGGCTGGGGAGGGGTGCCTCACTGTTTCAGCTCTTCAGCCCCAGCCTCCAATCCAATCTCACTCCCGCACTTCAACCCCGCCTTCGATCAATGCAATCCGCGTCATCGCGTCATTGGCCGCCGACACCGGCCGGGTCAACTGCCACAGAAAGCGCACGCGGAAACCGCTGATCGCCGCATCCTGCGCGCTCCACAGCACGCAGTAATCACGCGCCAGGCCGCAGACATGCACCTCGGCGATGCCGCGTTCATGCAGCCAGCCGGCCAGGCCGGTGGCCGGGCGATCACCACGCGGGCCGTAGTTCTCACGGAACGCGCTGTACGAATCCACCTGCCGGTCCATGCCCTTGCGCAGGATCAGGTCGACGCTGTTCCAATCCACGCGCGGATCAAGCGCAGCTCCGGCGCTGCCCTGCACGCAATGGTCGGGCCAGAGCGTCTGCGGATGGCCGTGCAGCGTGAGCGTGTCGAACGGCTTGCGGCCACCATGCTGGCTGGCGAACGAGGCATGGTCGTGCGGGTGCCAGTCCTGGGTGGCGACGACAGTGGCGTACTGGCGGGCAGCCAGCAGCGCGGCAATACCCGGCACGATGGCATCGCCCTGCTGGCACGGCAACGCGCCGCCCGGCATGAAGTCCGGCTGTAGATCCACCACCAACAATGCAACGTCTTTTGCGTACATCCAGGATTTCCTGACGCGGGAGTGGGCACAGTCTACGACCACTGGTTGCAGGCGGCTTGGGTAGTTGTCATCCGGCGGTGGGAACAGGCCGCCTGGCGGGGACGCCGCCGCTCCTGCAACGCAGCCGGTTTCGGAAGCCGATTCATCACCTCATGCAGGCGCGAGAAGTGAGCGACGCACATGCCACGTCAACTCACTCCCCCGCCTGTTCCCCCGGCGTTTATGCCACGGCACGCTCACTACGCAGCGTGCGCGCGGCATCCACCATTGCTTCCAGTGCGGCGCGGGTTTCGTCCCAGCCACGGGTCTTCAGGCCGCAGTCCGGGTTCACCCACAACTTCTGCGCCGGCAGCACGTCGCTGGCCTTGCGCAGCAGCTCCACCATCTCGGCGGTGTCGGGAACGCGTGGCGAGTGGATGTCGTACACGCCCGGGCCCACCTGGTTG
Source organism: Stenotrophomonas sp. SY1 (assembly GCF_021202945.1). Taxonomy (GTDB): domain Bacteria; phylum Pseudomonadota; class Gammaproteobacteria; order Xanthomonadales; family Xanthomonadaceae; genus Stenotrophomonas. The sequence goes on from NZ_JAJOYR010000001.1 coordinate 523,046, forward strand.
GGGTAGTCGAAACGGGCGAACGCATCGAGCAGTTCCATCCGTGAGCGTGAGGTCTCGATCGAGATCACGTCCGCATCCAGCGCGGCGACCGCTTCGATGATGTCGTTGAACTGCGCGTAGCACATGTGGGTGTGGATCTGCGTGGCATCGCCCACGCCGCTGGCACTGATGCCGAACGCCTGCACCGCCCAGTCCAGATACTCCTGCCATTGCGCGCGACGCAGCGGCAGGCCTTCGCGCAGTGCGGGTTCGTCGATCTGGATGGCACGGATGCCGGCGGCCTCCAGGTCATTTACCTCATCGCGCAGCGCCAACGCGATCTGCCGGCAGGTGTCGGCGCGCGACTGGTCATCACGCACGAACGACCATTGCAGCACCGTCACCGGACCGGTCAGCATGCCCTTCATCGGCTTGTCGGTGAGCGACTGCGCGTACTGCGACCAACGCACCGTCATCGGTGCCGGGCGGCTGACATCGCCGTAGATCAGCGGTGGCTTCACGCAACGCGAGCCGTAGCTCTGCACCCAGCCGTTGCCGGTGAAGGCAAAGCCATCCAGCTGCTCGCCGAAGTACTCGACCATGTCGTTGCGTTCGAACTCGCCGTGCACCAGCACGTCCAGCCCGATCTGTTCCTGCACGCGCACGCAGTGCTCGGTCTGCTCGGCGAGGAACGCATCGTAGTCGGCGGCGGTGAGCTTGCCCGACTTGTGGCGCGCGCGCGCCTCGCGCACCTGTTGTGTCTGCGGGAACGAACCGATGGTGGTGGTCGGGAAAGCCGGCAAACGCAGCGCATGCGCCTGCAGCACCTGCCGCTGTACATGCGGCGTTGTGCGCACCGCATCGCCAGCGGCCAGTGCGGCAAGGCGGGCTTTGACCGTGTTGTTGTGCACGCGCGGCGAGCGGCGACGTGATTCGATCGCTTCGCGTGCCGCCGCCAGTGCCGGCTCGGCTTCGGCCTTGCCATCAAGCGCGTCGGCCAGGGTGCGCAGTTCCTGCAACTTCTGCCTGGAGAACGCGAGCCAGCTGCGCAGCTCCGGGTCCAGCTTCTTTTCCAGCGTGAGATCTACCGGGCAGTGCAGCAGCGAGCACGACGGTGCCAGCCACAGCCTGTCGGTGCCGCGGTGGCCGGCGGCGTAGCGGGCCAGGATCAGCGCATTGTCCAACGCGTTGCGCCAGATGTTGCGGCCGTTGACCAGGCCCAGCGACAGCACCCGAGCAGCGGGCAGTGCACGCACCACGGCGTCGAGCTGTTCCGGCGCGCGGACCAGGTCCACATGCAGGCCCTCCACCGACAACGAGGTAGCCAGGCCGAGGTTGTCGTCCAGCGCGCCGAAGTAGGTGGCCAGCAGGATGTCCGGACGCGGCACGTCGGACAGCCACGCATAGGCGCGCACGAAGGCTGCATGCGCGTTGTCGTCCAGGTCCTGCACCAACACCGGCTCGTCCAACTGCACCCACGATGCGCCCAGTTGTTTCAGTTCGCCCAGCAGTTGTGCGTAGGCTGGCAGCAGGTTGTTGAGCAGGTCCAGCGGATTACTGCCATCAGTGGTCTTGGACAGCAGCAGGAAGCTCACCGGTCCCAGCAGTACCGGCCGGGTGTCGATGCCCAGTGCCTTGGCTTCCCGGTATTCGGCCAGCGGCTTGTCGCCGCGCAGCGTGAATGCCTGGTCGCGCTGCAGTTCGGGTACCAGGTAGTGGTAGTTGGTGTCGAACCACTTGGTCATTTCCAGCGCGTGCAGATCCACGCCGTCGCGCTGCCGGCCACGCGCCATCGCGAAGTAGGCGGCCAGCGGGTTGTGTTCGGCCAGGGCGCGGTAGCGCTCGGGAATGGCATCAAACAGCACGGCGGTATCAAGCACGTGGTCGTACAGGCTGAAGTCGTTGCTCGGAGGCACATCGACGCCGGCTTCGTGTTGCAGCTGCCAATGGCGTGCGCGCAATGCGGCGGCGGTGGCCTGCAGTTGCGCGGCGTCGGTTTCGTCGCGCCAGTAGCTCTCAAGTGCGTGCTTGAGCTCGCGGCGCGCGCCGATTCGGGGGAACCCCAGGTTGGTAACGCTAGTCATGACTGTTTCCTCATTGCATGGGCATTGAGGAACGAAGGAACCGCGCGATGGCCGTGCCGATGTTGGCCGCGTCCACCCCGCCAGCGACCTTCGCCCCCGCGGGCGAACCGGACTCATGCGGGGGCACGGGGCACCGCCCCGCGCACAGGCAGGGACAGCGCCGGTCGTCTCCCCGCGGAGACTCCAGGTCGAAACAGGGGACGGCAGGTCCCCCGGCCGAGGCCGGTATTCGGGCTGATGGACGCGAGCGCGGATGCGCTCACCTAGTAGCCGTCGCTTCCCGGGCACAAGCCCAGTGCTGTTGACGGCGGTCGTTTCCATTCACCGCTGCGGGGCAGCTCCGGAATGACAGGCCTTGCGGCCGGCTTCACCGGATTCCCGTTTAAATTCATCCCTTCATGCGGATAGAGGGATGAATACCTTTGGCGCGCACAAAATAGGCCGCTTGCCGGCGGGGGTCAAGGGGATTGATCGGCGGGAACAGGGGCCAGGGATCAGGGATCAGGGGGCAGGGGGCAGGAGGCAGGAGGCAGGAGCTTTCCCTTCTCCCGCTTGCGGGGGAAGGTGCCCGCAGGGCGGATGGGGGTTCTTTGGGGTTTGCTCTGGAGGCAAAAGCTCAAAGCGCCCTCATCCGGTGCTTCGCACCACCTTCTCCCGCCGACGGGAGAAGTGATACGGCCCACGTTTTGAATCCCGAATTCCGCTAGTCCCTCAATGCGCCGTGGAGCGCGAGAACACGTTGATCACGATCACCCCGGCGCAGATCAGGGTAATGCCGAGGATGGCCGGCAGGTCCAGCCGCTGCTTGAACACGAACAGGCCGATCAACGAGATCAGCACGATGCCAACACCGGACCAGATGGCGTAGGCAATACCGGTGGGTATCGTGCGCATGACCATCGACAACAGCCAGAAGCACACGCCGTAACCGGCCATCGCGCCAAGCGTTGGCCATAACCGGGTCATGCCGTCGGAGGCTTTCAACAACGAAGTGGCAAGGACTTCCAGGGCGATGGCGCAGGCCAGCAGTGCGTAGGCATTCATGGGTAGAAACAGGTTGGCGACGTAATCGGCGCACGTTCGATTCTACTTGGCCTGCTTATCAACGTGGTTCGATGCAATGTCCTGGCGTGGCCGTGCGTAAGAGTTGGCGTTGTCCCATTGAGCGTACATGCATGCAGAGGACATCCCCTTCACGGCGATGCGTGACTGATGCAGACTCGGCCTTCACCCGACACCCGTCTGCTGATGACTTCATACGAGTTGTTCCAGATGTTCGTGCTGTTGCTGGTTGGCCATGCATTGGCGGACTACCCCTTGCAGGGTGAGTTCCTGGCCAAGGCCAAGAACCGTTTCGCCCCGGTTCCCGGCGTGCCGTGGTACCAGGCGTTGGGCGCACATGCGGTGATCCACGGTGGCGCAGTGGGATGGATCACCGGCAGCATCACTCTCGGCGTGCTGGAAGTGATCTGTCACATGCTGATCGACGATCTGAAGTGCGGCCACCGCATCAGCTACAACATCGATCAGCTGCTGCATGTCGCCTGCAAGGTCGTGTGGGTCGCGCTGGCTGTCAGCACGACATTGCCTTGACGCTTTCCCATCCGATAGAAAGCAAACGCCCCGGACAAGCCGGGGCATTTGCCTGTTGCAGATGATGACCTGCGCCGCGCGTCAGTCGCCCAGCACGCCGCTGACACCAACGTAGGCACCGGAGCCGTCGCCGTTCTTGGAGAAGCCACCTTCCAGGCTCCAGCGGCCGCTTTCAGCCGTGTAACGGCTGCTGATGCCAACCGCACCCTGCGACTTGTAGGTGGCGGCACCCACAGAGTAGGTAACCCTGCCGGCCACATAAGGTGCCTGGCGCGCTGCCATCGCGGTGGCGATACCGGCATGCATGCTGCGCTCCAACTCACCGATGCGGTAGGCCAGGCTGGCGTTGCTGAACTCGTTGTTGCGGTTCATCGTCCAGTCGTACAGCTGCGAGCCGTTGATGGCGTCGGTGCTGTCGGCACTGACGCGGCCACGTGCCACGTTGGACATGGTCACCGGTGTGCCCTGATGACCGAGCGTGACATGGCTGTAGTCGGTGCTGCCGTCGGACTTCTGGTCGTAACGCACGGTCTGCTTGAGCTGGGCGACGTTCACCGCATCGGTGTCTTCGGTGCCGGCGGCGACATTGGTCAGCTGACGCTCCTGACCCACTGAACCCACCGATACACTGTTGTCGCGGCTGGCAACCGAGCCGTTGCCCAGAGCAACCGAATTACTGCCGGTGGCCTGGCTGTTGTTGCCCAATGCGGTGCTGTCCTTGCCGGAGGCCACGGCACCGTTGCCCAGTGCCAACGCGCCCTCACCCGAGGCCAGGGCGAGCTGCTCGGTGCCATCGCCGATGTTGCTGCTGATCATGCCGCCAGCACCGAAGCTTCCGTCGGCAATGGTGGTTTCCAGTTGGCTGACACGGTTGTCCAGTTGGCCCACACTGTTGTTGACGGCATCGATGCGGTCATTGATACCGGCCACGCTACCGCTGATGTCGCCCATGCCGGCCTTCAGCTCGGTGATGTCATTGGCATTCTGTGTGGTGCGACCATCGATGTTGGCCACGGCATCGCCGATGGTGCTGACGGTCTTGCCACCCACCGAGTAGCTCGGTGCGGAGATCGAACCGTCGGCATTGACCGTCGCGCCACCGCCCAGGTGGGTGGCAACGGACTGGCTCACGCCATGCAGCTGCGCACCGTTGACGGCCTGCAGGCTGGACGCGCCCACCGCACCATTGGCGACGCCATCCAGTACGCGTGCCCCCTGGGAGCCGGCGAAGTTCACGCTGCTGCCAGCCTTGTCGCCGGCAACCGTGATGTCGCCAGTGGTGGCATCCTGCTTGACCAGGCCGACCGATCCGTCGCTGAGCTGTGTAGTCAGCTCGCCGATCTGGGTGCTGTTGTCAGCTACGCGGTCGTCGATGTGGGTGATGGCATCGCCCATGCTGGTCACGGTAGTGGTCGAGCCATCGGCGTTGGTCACCACATAGCTCGGGCCCGTGATCGAGCCATCGGCATTGACTGCGGCCCCGCCGCCCATGCCGGCTGCAAGCGCCTGCAACTGGGCAACGTTCACCGCATCGAGCGCCTGCCCGCCCGCCTTCACGCCAGTGAGGGTGCGCGCGCCGTTGGTGCCGGCGAAGTTCACCGAGGTGCCGGCGGTGTCGGCAGCCACGGTGATGTCCAGTGAATCGGCATCCTGCTTCACCAGGCCAACGCTACCGTTGTTGATGTTGTTGGTGATGGTGCTGATGTCGCCCTGCAGCGAGGTGATGCTGCCTTCGTTGAGCGTGGTGCGGTTGTCCAGGCTGGTGATATCACCCTGCATGCTGGTGATGTTGGTATTGATCGAACTGATATCGCCCTGCACCGTGGTGATGTTGCCTTCGGCAGAGGTCATGCGACCGTCCAAGCTTGTGATGTTGCCTTCAGCGGTGTCCATGCGGCCGCCAAGTGCGGTCACATTGGTGTTGGTGGCAAACAGCTGCGAGCCGTTGACGGCCTCGGTGCTGTCGGCGGCCAAAGCGCCCGCCTGCACACCGGTCAGGACGCGCGCACCATCGGTGCCGGCGAAGTTCACCGAGGTGCCGGCGGTGTCGGCAGCCACGGTGATGTCCAGCGAGCCGGCATCCTGCTTCACCAAACCCACGCTACCGTTGTTGATGTTGTTGGTGATGGTGCTGATGTCGCCCTGCAGCGAGGTGATGCTGCCTTCGTTGAGCGTGGTGCGGTTGTCCAGGCTGGTGATATCACCCTGCATGCTGGTGATGTTGGTATTGATCGAACTGATATCGCCCTGCACCGTGGTGATGTTGCCTTCGGCAGAGGTCATGCGACCGTCCAAGCTTGTGATGTTGCCTTCAGCGGTGTCCATGCGGCCGCCAAGTGCGGTCACATTGGTGTTGGTGGCAAACAGCTGCGAGCCGTTGACGGCCTCGGTGCTGTCGGCGGCCAAAGCGCCCGCCTGCACACCGGTCAGGGCGCGGGCGCCATCGGTGCCGGCGAAGTTCACCGAGGTGCCGGCGGTGTCTGCAGCCACGGTGATGTCCAGCGAATCGGCATCCTGCTTCACCAAACCCACACTGCCGTTGTTGAGGTTGGTAGTGATGGTGCTGATGTCGCCCTGCAGCGAGGTGATGCTGCCTTCGTTGAGCGTGATGCGGTTGTCCAGGCTGGTGATATCACCCTGCATGCTGGTGATGTTGGTGTTGATCGTGGAGATATCGCCCTGCACCGTGGTGATGTTGCCCTCGGCGACGGTGACGCGATCCCCCAAGTTGGTGAGATCGCTGTTGATGGAAGTGATGTCACCCTCGGCGGAGGTCAAGCGGCCGTCCAGGCTGGTGATGTTGCCTTCAGCGGTACCCATGCGGGTATCCAGTGCGGACACCATGTTGTTGGTGGCAAACAACTGCGAACCGTTGATGGCCTCTTCGCTGTCAGCGGACAACGCACCAGCCTTCACGCCAGTCAGCGAGCGGGTGCCATCGGTACCGGCAATGCTCACCGACGAGCCGGCCGTGTCAGCGGCCACGGTGATTGCCTTCGAATCGGCATCCTGCTTGACCAGACCGACGGCGCCATTGGTGAGATCGGTGGTCAGCGCATCGATGGCGGTCGTGTTGGACGACGTGCGGCCGTCGATATGGGTGATCGCATCGCTGAGGTTGCCTACCGGCTGACCGGCCACCGTGAGGGAGGGAGCGATGAACGCGCCGGTATCAGCGTCATAAGCAGCGCCTCCGCCGATTGCGGCGGCAATCCCGGCGGCGGTTACGTTTGATTTACTGACCTCTGCCTGGAGCTGGCTGACGTTGACGGCATCACTGCCTTCGGCGCCGGCGGCGACATTGGTGAGGCGGCGCTTCTGGGTTGCCGAGCCGACCGAGACTTCACCCGTTGCAACCGCGCCCACCAGGAGTGCACCCGACTGGGAGGTGTATGCGGCCGCGCCGAGATTGGCAGTGGTGGTGCTACCTGCGCCCAGTGCCACGCTGCCCTCATGCGTGGCACTGGCATTGGCGCCGATGGCGATGGCGTTCTTGACGGTCACGCTTGCTGCACGGCCCATGGCAATGGCGTCGTTGCCGGCAGCGCTGGCCGACGTGCCCACGGCGATCGAATCGGTGCCCGCCGCGCGCGTCTGATCGGTGATGTTCTGCTTGGTATCGGTAGTGTCCGAGCCCCCGTTCAGCGCCGAGCCCAATGCGATGGCGCGGGCGCCGCTGGCGGTCGATGAGGTGCCGATGGCGGTGGCGTCGGAGCCGGTGGCAGTGGCATTGGTGCCGAATGCGGCCGCACGCGCAGCATTGGCCACGGAGAACGTGCCGAAGGAAATGGCCTGGATGCCGCTGGCGTATGAACCGGAGCCGTGGGCGATGCTGTTACGGCCCAATGCATTGGAGTAAGTGCCGGTGGCCAACGCACCGATGCCGCTGGCGAGGGAGCGGCCACCAAGAGCGATGGAGCCGGCATCCGCTGCCTTGGATGTGTCACCTAGTGCAATTCCGCCGACCGTAGCGGAACTTGAAGTGATGTTCAGCCCTAGGCCGTCTATACGGCGGTTGCCACCGCCGCCGATATCCCACATGTTGCCAATGGATTGTGCGTTGAAGCCGATCGCAGTGTTGTTGGACGAGGTCCCCGAAGCGACAGCACCGGTCCCCAGCTTGGTGTTGTCGGCCAGTACCGCAGTCGGAAGCAGCAGCATCGCGATGCATGTCGCGAGCGCACTCGTTGCCGTCCGACGATCGCGGATAGCTGCACGACTGCGCTTGCCCTTACCGGATGCGAACTCACTGGCCACCATGAAAGCGCCCAGGGTCGAATTCCACACAAGCTTGTAGATGATGTTCACGAAGTTGGTCACCTGATCTGCTGCAGATCCGATGCATCTGCAGTGGTTGAATGGGCGGCGCCGGAGCAGCGCGCACGCGGAAATTGGAGTCGCGTGCAATGGGAAAAACATGTCCCCTGCAGGCAGGGACGCCACGGTAGTTGCCGATCCAAATCCGTTGAATAGGCCTGGTCCGAAAGTCATTTCGCACCGCCTTTTCACGTGATCGCGTGGAGGAATCCGCTTCGCTGTGTGTCTAGGGAAACGCCTGTGCCCAGGTGCTGATGCAACGCCTTGGCCTCGTCGTCATGGATGTCATGGAGAGGGCGTGCGTTTTAACTTGGCGTCAGTGGCCGAATGCGTTTGCACGATCAGGCCGGGCATCGGTTCATCTGGCCGAATGTCGAAACACGCGATGCAGTTTTGGGGTGGCCATGACCTGCTTCCCGTTGCCGGACTGCCTATGCGGAGCTGCGCAACGAATGGCTCGGGCGCAGTCCTTAGCAATAAAGCTGAATGAACGCGGCGCAGGCCATTCCGGTGGGAAGGCCGGCACGCGTGTACCCTATTGGCCCCTGTTTGCCACGATCGCTGGTGCCGCATTTGCATCGGCGGCTGGTCGCTGGCGAATGCCTCGTTTTTGAAGTCGATCCGAATGGCCGTAAACGCACATCCCGACCTGCCCCTGACCCCATCGCCACACGGTGAGGGCACGCGTTATGACGCCTCGTTGAGGCTTTCCGTTGCGCCAATGATGGATTGGACCGATAGGCATTGCCGGGTGTTCCACCGCATCCTGGCGCCGGGCGCGCGGCTGTACACCGAGATGGTTCACGCCAATGCGGTCATCCATGGCCACCGCGAGCGCCTGCTGGGTTACGACGCCGTTGAACATCCGCTGGCGTTGCAACTGGGCGGCAGCGAACCGGCGGCGTTGGCGCAGGCCGCGCGCATCGCCGCCGATTGGGGCTATGACGAGGTCAACCTCAACTGCGGCTGTCCTTCCGACCGTGTGCAGGCCGGGCGCTTCGGCGCCTGCCTGATGCGTGAGCCGGAGCTGGTGGCCGAGTGCGTGGCGGCGATGGTCGCGGCGGTGGGCATCCCAATCACGGTCAAATGCCGCCTGGGTGTGGACGAAGACAACGATTACGAGCTGTTCGCCGGTTTCGTCGACCGCCAGGTGCAGGCTGGCGCGGCGATGGTGGTGGTGCACGCCCGCAATGCCTGGCTCAAGGGCTTGTCGCCGAAGGAAAACCGCGAAATCCCGCCGCTGCGCTACGACTGGGCCTATCGCCTGAAGCAGGAACGGCCGTCGCTGCCCGTCGTGCTCAACGGTGGCATCGCCACCGTGCAGGCCGCACAGGAACACATGCAGCACCTGGACGGGGTCATGCTGGGCCGCGCCGCGTACCACGATCCTTACGTGCTGCATGCGCTGGAAGCCGCGCAGACCGGCGCGCCGCTGCGCCCCCGCGAGGAACTGTTGCAGCAGATGCGCCCCTACGTGGAGGCACAACTGGCTGGCGGCCTGTCGCTCAAGCACATCACCAAGCACCTGCTGGGGCTGTTCCATTCCCAGCCCGGTGGTCGGGCGTTCCGGCAGATCCTCAGCGAGGGAGCGCACCTTCCGGGGGCGGATTGGGGCCTGTTGGAGCAGGCATTGCGGGTAACCGGTGAGCAGGCGGCGCGGGTCGCCTGAACCGGGGGCGGGTGCAGGGCCATATATCCGGTCATCTAGCTGAACAGGGCAAATGGCAAGGGGTAGGGTTCAGACCAGATTCACCCCTAAAAATCAAGAATTTGGCTCAGTTTCGTAAGGGCCATGAAAGATATTTTCAGGCGCTCCTTTACGGATTTTGAACGTTGCTCCGCAGTCCGTTAGGATCAGTCCCATGCCGCCGCTCTCCTGTCGTCGCCTGTTCCTCACCCTTGCCGCCAGCCTGGCTGTGGCCGGTTCGGGCGTGGCCGTGGTCTCGGCTCAACCGGTGCAGCCGGAACTTGCCCGTACTCCGCCGCCGGCGGCCGAACGGGTTGCCCGCCAGGCCAACGACCGATCGCTGTCCGACGCGGTGCGTCGGGTACAGCGGGAAACGGGTGGTCGCATCCTCGGCGTGGAGCGCGTGCCTTACGATGGTCGCGACATCAATCGTGTCAAATACATGGATGATCGCGGACGGGTGCGCTACATGGATGACCCGCAACCCAGCCGGAGCGGCCCCCGCGGGCCCCGGGCCGAGTTGCCACCACGCGGCGATAACTCCTGAACAGCGATAGTTGTTCCGCGTTCCGCATACACACGCCGGCTGATGGCCGGCCCAAGTTACTAGGGAGAGTTCATGCGTATCCTTCTGGTTGAAGACGAAGCCCCGCTGCGGGAAACCCTTGCGGCCCGCCTGAAGCGCGAAGGTTTCGCTGTGGATGCGGCGCAGGATGGCGAGGAAGGCCTGTACATGGGCCGCGAAGTGCCGTTCGACGTGGGCATCATCGATCTGGGCCTGCCCAAGATGTCGGGCATGGAGTTGATCAAGGCGCTGCGCGATGAGGGCAAGAAATTCCCGGTGCTGATCCTGACCGCGCGCTCGAGCTGGCAGGACAAGGTCGAAGGCCTGAAGCAGGGCGCCGACGATTACCTGGTCAAGCCGTTCCACGTCGAAGAGCTGCTGGCCCGCGTCAACGCGCTGCTGCGTCGCGCCGCCGGCTGGTCCAAGCCGACCCTGGAATGCGGCCCGGTGGCACTGGATCTGGCCGCGCAGACGGTCAGCGTCAGCGGCAGCAACGTCGACCTGACCAGCTACGAGTACAAGGTGCTCGAGTACCTGATGATGCATGCCGGTGAACTGGTCTCCAAGGCCGATCTGACCGAACACATCTACCAGCAGGATTTCGACCGCGACTCCAACGTGCTGGAGGTCTTCATCGGCCGCCTGCGCAAGAAGCTGGACCCGGACAGCGAGTTGAAGCCGATCGAAACCGTGCGCGGTCGCGGTTACCGTTTCGCGATCCCGCGCAACGAAGGCTGAGCCCCGTCAGGGGCGTAGTGGCATGACGGGCCGTCAGTGGCTATTGAAGCGTTGGCGGCCTCGCTCTTTGCAGGCACGCCAGCTGCTGGCTGCCTCGGTGGGGCTGGTGGCGTTCCTGGCATTGGCCGGCTACGCGCTCAATGCGATGTTCGCCGACACCGCCCGCGCCAATCTCAGTGAACGCCTGAAGAACTACGCCACCGCCTATGCCGGTGGCATCGACTTCACCCGCGACCGCTCGCTGTATATCCGCGAGCAGCCGCCGGACCCGCGTTTCGATATTCCCGGCAGCGGCCTGTACCTGCAGGTGGTGATGCCTGGTGGCTACGGCAACTCGATGTCCGCTGAAGGGCCGATGCTGCCCGACGTCAGTGGCCACATGCTGCAGCCGCGCGAGGAAGTATTCGAAGGCCCGCTGCCGATCACCCAGATCGACGGCTCCCAAGGCGAGGTCTACCGCTACGGCATGGGCCTGGTGTGGGGCGGTGATGGCGCACCGGAAGCCGAGTTCCCGTACACGATCTACGTGCTTGAGGATTCACGCGCGCTGGGCCGGCAGTTGCGGGTGTTCCGTGGCGCGGTGTGGTTCTGGCTGGGTGTCACCGGCCTGATCCTGCTGCTGTTGCAGACCCTGGTGCTGCAATGGAGCCTGCGCCCGCTCAAACGCGTCATCAACGAACTGACCAAGGTGCAGCGCGGTGAGCGTGAGCGCATGAGCGAGATGCACCCGCGCGAACTGGAGCCGTTGACCGAAAGCATCAACGCCTTCATCGAGAGCGAGCGCGAAAACCTCGAACGTCAGCGCAACACGCTGGCCGACCTTGCACACAGTCTGAAAACACCGCTGGCGGTGCTGCGCACGCAGCTGGACAGCGGCAGCAGCAACGAGCAGGAACTGCGCGAGGAAGTAGGCGCGCAGGTGCAGCGCATGAACAACCTGGTGTCCTACCAGTTGGCACGCGCGGCCTCTTCGGGACACAAGTTGTTCTCCGCACCGGTGCCGATCGAAACCAGTGCCGAGGAAATCGTGCGCGGGCTGGAAAAGGTCTACGCCAGCAAGGGCGTGCTGTGCGAGTTCGAGCTGGAGCCGGGCGTCAGTTTCTACGGCGAGCCGGGTGACCTGCAGGAGCTGCTGGGCAACCTGCTGGAAAACGCCTTCAAGTGGGCCAAACGCCGCGTGTTGCTGACCGCCAAACCCATTCCGAGCACCCCCGGCCGTCGTGCCGGTCTGGCGCTGGCGGTGGACGATGACGGCCCCGGCATCGCAGATGAAAACATCGCCAAGGTGCTGCAGCGTGGCGTGCGCGGCGATGAGCGCGTGCAGGGCCACGGCATTGGCCTGTCGATCGTGCAGGACCTGATCAAGGCCTATCGTGGCCAGTTGCAGGTCAAGCGTTCCACCGAACTGGGCGGTGCGCGGTTTGAGGTCACGTTGCCGCCGGGCATCTGATCGACGAAGGCGTTGGGCTTCCCGGTAGAGCATCCGCCGAGCATGGCCCGGCGCTACATGACTTGTCAGCGCGGGCCGTAGAACCTGCGCAGATGCGCGGCCACCAATGGCATCTGCTGCTCCAGCAGTGCGGGTGCGGAGAAGTGGTACTCGCTGACCACCGCGAAGAATTCCTCGGGCGCTTCTGCAGCGTAAGGATCGATGGCAGTTTCTTCGCCGGCATCGACCTGCGCGCAGAACTGGTCGTAGCTGTGCTGGAAGTCGTGCGCCCATTGCCGTTGCCAATCGCGTGGCAGCGGCGGCGTGCCGTCCATCGCGCCGTCCAGGGCATCAAGCTTGTGCGCCATTTCGTGCACGGCCACGCAGAAGCCTGCATGCGGGTCGGCGATGTCGGCCTGCACATCGGCCCAGGACAGGATCAACGGCCCGCTGTCCCAGGATTCACCGATCAGTTCGTCATCCCATTCGTGCAGCACGCCAGCGGCATCGATGTGGCTGCGCTGCACGCGGAAGGCGTCGGGGTAGACCACCAGTTCCGACCAGCCATGCAGGCCTTCGCGACCGAATTCCATCAACGGCAGGCAGCACAATACGGCCAGCAGCATGCGCTGGGTCTGATCCAGTTCCAGCCCGGCAACCGGGGTGATGGTCTTGTTGCGCAGGAACAGCGCGGTCAATTCACGCAGCCGGGTTTCCTGTGCGGGCTGCAGTGCATGCAGCCACGGACATTGCTGGCGAACGTGCTGCCAGATGGTTTCGTCAACGGAAACGGGAGTGCGCTGCCACCAGCGCAGGAACGACTGGATCAGCGGAACATCCCGGGCAGCATGCGGTGCCAGCGCGGCGCGCGCAGGCGCGGGATGATCTCGTCATCACCGCCGCCGGCAGACTGCGCCGGCTTGGTCTTGGCCGGGGCCGGCGGGGCCGAATTGGCGATGTTGACCGATGCGGCCGGAACCGCCACGCGCTCCACTTCGGCCGGGGCGTAGCTACAGCCGCTCCGGCCAGCGCCGTCGGGCGCATCCGAAGCCTGCGCTGCAACCGGCGCCAGCAACAGGATCAGGCAATGAGCAAGGTGGCGCATCGTCAACATCCAGAGCAGGCGAGCCCCCGATTCTAGCCTGCTTTTTTGCCTGAATTGGATAGCCTGCTGGGCGCCCCGGAGGGCATGACGCATAATTTCCCGGTCTGTCGGGAGAGAACTGCTGTGGATGACCGCCAACTGCTGGCCAAGCTGGGTGCCGGCGCGCTGTCCGGCGACGCCCTGGCCCGCGAGCTGGGGCTGACCCGCGCAGCCGTCTGGAAGCGTATACAGAGCCTGCGCGCCGCTGGCGTGGAGATCCACGGCCGGGCCGGGGATGGCTACCGGCTGGGGCAGCCATTGGAGCTGCTGGACGCCGCGCGCATCAAAGGCGGCCTGCCCGACGCGGTGCAGACGATGCTGGCCAGCCTGGATATCGACTGGTCTCTGGCCTCCACCAACACCGAATTGCTGCAACGCAGCGCGCCTTTGCGCGGTGTTGCCGTGTTGCTGGCCGAGCGCCAGACCGGTGGACGCGGTCGTCGTGGCCGCCACTGGGCCTCGCCGCTGGCCGCACATATCTATGTATCGCTGTCGCGTGCCTTCGCCGGCGGGCTGTCCCGGATGGGCGGGCTGAGCCTGGCCATGGGCGTGGCGGTGGTGGAAGCGCTGCATGCGCTGGGGTTTGCAGGCGCGGGCCTGAAGTGGCCCAACGATGTGCTGGTGGACGGGCGCAAGCTGGGCGGGCTGCTGGTCGAGGGGGGCGGCGAATTCGCCGGCCCGGCACGGGCGGTGATCGGACTGGGCCTGAACGTGCGTATGCCGGTGACGGCCGCCACGGACATCACTCAACCCTGGACTGATCTGGATACGCTGGCCGGCGCGCCGGTATCGCGCAATGCGGTGGTGACGGCCTTGCTGTCGGCGTTGCTGCCGGCATTGGAGCAGTTTGAACAGCAGGGGCTTGCTCCCTTCCTGCCGCGCTATGCGGCAATGGACGTATTGCAGGGGCGGGGAGTGCGCGTGGAGGAAGCCGGCGTGATGCACGAGGGCGTGGCCTGTGGCCTGGCCGAGGACGGCGCACTGAAAGTACGCATGGGCGAGGTGGAAACCCATTTCCATGCCGGCGAAGTCAGCGTGAGGGCGGCATGAGCGATTGGTTGTTCGACCTGGGCAATTCCCGTTTCAAGTTCGCCCCGCTCAGCGGTGTGACCGTAGGCAGCGTGCAGGCCTGGGCACATGGCGCCGAGACAATGACCGCCAGCGCGCTGGAAGCCCTGCCGCGCGGTGACACCGCCTGGGTGGCCAGCGTCGCGGCGCCGGCATTGACCGAAAAGGTGATGACGCTGCTGCGCGAGCGCTTCAGCCAGGTGCTGGTGGCGCACACGCAGGCGCACAGTGCCGGCGTCAGCGTGGCTTACGCGCGGCCGGAGAAGCTGGGTGTCGATCGCTTCCTTGCGCTGCTGGCTGCCGCGCAGGCGCAGCAGCCGGTGCTTGTGGTTGGCGTCGGCACGGCCCTGACCATTGACCTGATGGATGGCGACGGGCTGCACCGCGGGGGACGCATCGGTGCTTCGCCCACGTTGATGCGCGAGGCGCTGCATGCTCGTGCGGTGCAACTGCCTGCCACGGGCGGAGATTACGCAGAGTTCGCCAACGACACGGCCGATGCACTGGCATCCGGTTGTGTCGGCGCGGCGGTGGCCCTGGTCGAACGCAGCCTGCGTCATGCCGGTGAGCTGCTGGGTACGCCCCCGCAGTTGCTGGTGCATGGCGGCGGGGCGCCGGAACTGCTGCCGTTGCTGCCCGATGCTGCCTACCGGCCGTCCCTGGTGCTCGACGGTCTGGCGCGATGGGCGGTGCATCACCGCACCGGCGAACGGTAGGATCACGCCATGCTTACCCGTTTCCTGATCGTCATCCTTGCCGTCCTGAATGTCGGCGTCGCGCTGTGGTGGCTGGCACCGCGTCCGCAGGCAGCATCTGCACCGGTTTCCACCGAACCCGGCGTGGCAACGCTTGAACTGCTGCCGGGGCCGGCCACTGCCGCTCCGCAAGTGGCGGTCAGCACTGCCGCTGCGGACGCAGCGAACGCCAGCACGGGAAACGCGCTGGCAGCGATCACAGCAGCGCCCGCCGCCGTCGCCGCGAAACCGGCAATCGAGCCGGCCACGCCGCCTGACGTTGCAACGCCGCCGGCCAAGCCGGTGCCCGAGCAGTGCGTCAGCCTCGGCCCGTTTGCCGATGCGGCCAAGGCGCAGGCCGCCATTGCTGCGCTCGGTGCCGATGCCCTGCGTTCGCGCACGCGTGAGACACCGGGCAAGCCGGCCAGCAGCTATCGCGTGTTCATCGCCCCGGCAGCCACCCGCGAAGAGGCGCAGGCCACCGCCAAACGCATCGTCGAGGCGGGTTTCAGCGACTACTTCATCGTCTCCCAAGGCGAGGAAGCCAACGCCGTGGCGCTGGGCCAGTACCGCAACCGCGAAGGCGCGCAGCGGCGGCTGAGTTCGCTGGAAGCAGCCGGCTTCCCGGCCCGGTTGGCAGCCAATGGCAACGAGATCCCACCGGGTTGGTGGCTGGACGTGGCCATGCGGGCTGGCGTCACGCCAGCGGCGCTGCAGCAACGCACCGGCGCCGGCCAACAACAATCGCTTGATTGCGCACGTCTGCGCTAGAATGGCGCCCGCTTGTTGGCCGCCGGGTAACCGCGCCGCCGCCGGTCAGGCGCAACGCCTCCGCCGGTAACTGCAACATGCCGCTTTAGCTCAGCTGGTAGAGCAACTGTCTTGTAAACAGTAGGTCATCCGTTCGATTCGGATAAGCGGCACCACTTTCGCCATCTTCGGCGCTCCTGAAGGCTACGCGGTTGGGTTGGGGGCATCCTCGCCCGGCTGGCGCGTGCCTGTTGCGACGCCCGAACCCAGTCGCACGTTGTCCCCGGCTAACGCACTTCATTCCGTTGCGGCCTGCTGCACCGCCGCAGGCTGTTCGCGTGGCGGCTGGCTAAACTGTTTTCATTTGCAATGGAGATGGTGATGGCCAGTTTTCGCCCTGTTTCGCTGATCGGTGTGCCTACCGATATTGGTGCCGGCCATCGTGGTGCGCGTCTCGGGCCGGAGGCGTTGCGCATTGCCGGGCTGCCCGAAGCACTGATTGCGCGTGGCGTGGAAGTACGGGACCTGGGCAACCTCGACGGGCCGCGCAATCCATGGACCGGACCGGTTCACGGCTACCGCCACCTGGATGAAGTGGTGGCGTGGAATCACGCGCTGATGCAAGCCACCTATGCCGAGCTGAGTGCCGGGCACATGCCGATCATGCTCGGCGGCGATCATTGCCTGGGCATCGGTTCGATCACCGCCGTGGCGCGCTGGTGCCGCGAGCACGGCAAGCAGTTGCGGGTGCTCTGGCTGGATGCACATTCGGACTTCAACACCTCCGATGTCACGCCCTCGGGCAACATCCATGGCATGCCGGTGGCCTGTCTGTGCGGGTTGGGGCCGGACGAGCTGACGCGTTTGGGCGGAACCGTGCCCGCCATTTCACCCAAGCAGGTGCATCAGATCGGCATCCGTTCGGTGGACCCGGAAGAAAAGCGGCTGATCAAGGATCACAAGGTCGATGTCTACGACATGCGTTACATCGACGAGGCCGGCATGAAGCGCACCATGGAAGCGGCGCTGGCTGGCGTTGATGCGAACACGCACCTGCATGTGAGCTTTGACGTGGACTTCCTGGACCCAAGCATCGCGCCGGGCGTAGGCACGACCGTGCCGGGCGGGGTGAACTACCGCGAAGCGCAGCTGGTGATGGAGATGATTGCCGACACCGGCTTGATGGGCTCGCTGGACATCGTTGAATTGAATCCGCTGCTCGATCACCAGAACCGAACTGCGGAACTGGCGGTGGACCTGGTGGAAAGCCTGTTCGGAAAATCGACGTTGATGCGCGATGTCTGAGTTGCGTTGAAGGGCCGCGCCCCGGGCAGGTGCGCATCAGCCAGTACAGCCATATGGCGGATCGTCATTCCCGTTCGTGCGGGAATGACGATCTGACGGCAGGTCTGCGATGCCTCCCGCCTGCCGTCCACTGACATCATCCACACCTGACTGAATGGCAGCGTCAGGCGTTCACGCGCCCTGAACATCGCAACGGCCAGATTTCCTTCCACGCGCGGTCATGCAGGTTGTGGCTCCATCGCAGCCGATGCTCGCCAGACCCATGAAGGAGGCAACACGATGAAACGTTTGATGATGCTCGCCCTGCTTGGACTGTTTTCGGTCGGAACCCTCAGTGGCTGCAATACCGTAGCTGGCGCCGGCAAGGATGTGCAGAAGGCCGGTGAGAAGGTGGAAGACAAGGCCAAGGATTGCAGCGACGGCAAGTGCTGAATCATGCGGTCCACCCCGTCGCTTAATTCGTGATACCAACAACTGGAGAAAAACATGAAGCGTTTGGTTGCGTTGATGTTGCTGTCACTGTTCTCGGTTGCGGTGCTCGCTGGCTGCAACACCGTCGCTGGTGCCGGCAAGGATGTGCAGAAGGCAGGGGAAAAAGTTGAGGATGCCGCCAAGCGCTGATGTTTCCGCGCGTATGCACGCATACACGAAAAGGCCGGCATTGCCGGCCTTTTCCATGTCATGAATGTGCGTGACGGCGTGCGAAGCTGAAGACGCATTCAACATCATCAGTACAAGGCAACGGAAACTGGACCTTGCGGCAACATGCGCTGCCTCATGCTGGCCACACGCGGATCAACCGCGTTGCATGAGGAAAAGCGCAATGAACAAAGACATCATTTCCGGCAAGTGGACCCAGCTCAAGGGCAAGATGCAGGCGCAATGGGGCGACCTGACCGACGACGACATGAAGGTGGCCGAAGGCAACGCTGAGTACCTGGCCGGTCGCCTGCAGGAACGTTATGGCTGGGCCAAGGACCGTGCAGAGAACGAAGTGCGCGACTTTGAAAAGGCGCTGCACAAGGATTATCCCGACTACCACTGACGCAGCGGTAGCCTGAAGGAAAACGGGCCGCAGCGATGCGGCCCGTTTCATTGCTGCCATTGGATGGGTAGCGCCGAGCCGCGCTCGGCGATGACATGGCCGCGAAGGCTTCCGCCGAGCATGGCTCGGCGCTACGGGCCGATGCGGGTCAACGGCCGCGTGCCGGCGGATCAGGAACGAAGCTGCCAGGAAACGCCTGCGGCGAGTTGTTGTCCATGTAACGCGGAACGATGCCCATCGCCACCAGGCGCGAACGTGCGTCGTAGCGCACCTGGCTGATCTGCGTTGGCGTGCGGCTGGCGCGCTCGAAGCTGGTCAAGGACGAATGCGACCACTCGCGTTCGCCATGGCCGGTGCCCAGTCGCTGGCGCTGGGTCTCGGCCTTGCCGTAGGCCGACGTGGAGGCATCGGCGCTGCGGCTTCCGGCACTGGCCGCGCTTTCGGCCTGGGCGCGTGGTGCCGGGTAGGGAGCAGGCAACGGACGCACGTCGTACATCGGCGGGCGGCGCTGTTCGTTGAACACGGCGATGCCGATCACCCCAACGTCGGTCGGGCGACCGGTGCGGCTGGCGTAGCTGTCGCTGTGGCGGGTGAACACGAACTGCGCCACTTCAGCGTTGGATTTGCGCCAGCCACTGATTTCGCTGCTCTGCCAGGGCTCCAGTACATAGCCGGACTGGGCCGGGGAGGCGGTCTGGCCGGTGATGGCATTGACCCCGTCCACCGACAGCACCACCAGCTTGCGCTCACCGCTGCGGTTTTCCAGGCGCACGCTGTAGCGGTGCCCCGGCGTGCCGGTCACCCAGGCCTGGCCGCGGTGCGGGTACTGCTCCAGCTCCCCGCCGTCGTCGCGGTCGATGACCGACAGCACCACCGGGCCGTCCAGAGGCGGTGGCACCGGCCGGAACCCGCACAAGGCAAGGACCGTCAACACACTGGCGAATATGCGGTACATGGCAGGCTCCTGGACGGGGGACGAGGCAATGAACGGCCAGGGGCGGCCAGCGGGGTTGCGCCATGGGGGTTACACTGGGCCGGTTCATCCTTTCGTCACGTTTTTGTTCATGACTACCCGCGTCCTTACCGGCATCAAGCCCTCCGGCACCCCGCACATCGGCAATTACCTGGGCGCCATCCGCCCGGCCATCGCCGCCAGCCGTGCCGCCGACACCGAAAGCTTCTTCTTCCTGGCCGACCTGCACAGCCTGATCAACACCCAGGACCCGCTGCGTGTGCAGCGTTCGACCTTGGAAATCGCTGCCAGCTGGCTGGCCGCAGGGCTGGACCCGGACAAGGTGTGGTTCTACCGGCAAAGCGACATCCCGGAAATCACCGAGCTGACCTGGTACCTGACCACCGTGGCCAGCAAGGGCATCCTCAACCGCGCGCATGCCTACAAGGCGGCGGTGGACAAGAACCGCGAGGAAGGCATCGATGAGGATGCCGGCGTCACCGCCGGGCTGTTCATGTACCCGGTGCTGATGGCCGCCGACATCCTGGTGTTTGGCGCCAACAAGGTGCCGGTGGGGCGCGACCAGATCCAGCACATCGAAATGGCGCGCGATTTCGGCCAGCGCTTCAATCACGTCTACGGCAAGGATTATTTCGTGCTGCCCGAAGCGGTGATCGACGAGGCGGTGGCAACCTTGCCGGGCCTGGACGGCCGCAAGATGAGCAAGAGCTACGACAACGTGATTCCGCTGTTCGCCCCGCGCGAGGAGCTGAAGAAGCTGGTGTTCTCGGTGCTCACCGATTCGCGTGCACCGGGTGAGCCCAAGAGCACCGAAGGCTCGGCGCTGTTCCAGATGTACCAGGCCTTTGCCACGCCGGAGCAGACCGCTGCGTTCGCGCAGGCCTTCGCTGATGGCATCGCCTGGGGTGAAGCCAAGGCGCAGGTGTTCGAGCGCATGGACACCGAACTGGCACCGCTGCGCGAGCGTTACAACGCGCTGATGGCCGAGCCGGCCAAGATCGAAGCGCTGCTGCGCAGGCGCGGCCAGCAACTGCGTGAGCAGTTCGCCATTCCGCTGCTGAAGGAGCTGCGTGATGCGGTGGGCCTGCGTGATCTGTCCAGCATCGGCCAGGCGCAGAAGACCGAGTCCGTGGCCAAGGCTGCGCTGCCGCTGTTCAAGCAGTACCGCGAGAAGGACGGCCGCTTCTACTTCAAGCTGCTCGATGGCGAAGGCGAACTGCTGATCCAGAGCGAAGGCTTTGACTCGCCGCGCGATGCCGGCCAGCTGATCGCGGTGATCAAGCAGGCCGAGCAGGGCGATGCCCTGCAGAGCGAGCTGTTCAAGATCGAAGGTGAACTGGAGCCGGTGCTGACTGCATTGCAGGCACTGCGCGAGGCCGCCGCCAAGGATTGACCCGGGATTGCCCACAGGGGAAAGGAGCACGTCGATGGCCTGGTTGTCGTTGTTGTTGTTCCTTCCCTGGTTCGGGGTGATGGCCGCGCTGTACTGGTGGTTTCCACGTCAGCCCCGGCACCGTGCGCGCACGCTGTACGACGCGGGCATGCTGTTGCTGGCATTGCTGGTCAGCATCGGCCTGATGTTGTGGGGCTATCGTGTGGGTGCGGCCGAAGTGGCCGATGGGCTGTGGAAGCAGATCATGGCGGTGCTGTACGCCTATGGCGGCTTCCTGGTGGTGATGGTGCTGGCGCTGCTGCTGCGCCCGCGCGTGCTGCAGCGCTGAGCCGGGCATCTGCGACCAAGGTTCAATGTGACCCATGCCGGGTGACTGGCACGATCGGCGATGGTCCCCTCAGCGAGTTGCGCCGATGTCCGTCGAGTTTGGCATTCACACCATCGACACCGCGTTCCAGCGTGACCATTTCGACGCGGCCTATCTCATCGCGCATGAAGGGCGCGGTGCCTTCATCGACTGCGGCACCAGTCACGCCGTTCCCAGGTTGCTGGCCTGTGCCGCGCAGGCGGGTCTGCAACCAGCCGACATCGACTGGCTGATCGTCACCCACGTACACCTGGACCACGCCGGCGGCGCCGGTGCGTTGCTGCAGGAACTGCCCAACGCCCGATTGGTGGTGCATCCGCGCGGTGCGCCGCACATGATCGATCCGGCCCGGCTCATTGCCGGTGCCACCGCCGTGTATGGCGAGGCGGAGATGGCGCGCAGCTACGGGACGATCGTGCCGGTGCCGGAAGCGCGTGTGGTGATTGCCGGCGACGGCCATCAGCTGTCCCTGGCCGGACGTGCGTTGTTGTGCGTCGATACGCCCGGCCATGCCCGCCATCATTTCTGTGTGTGGGACGAAACCAGCCGCAGCTGGTTCACCGGCGATACGTTCGGTCTGTCCTACCGCGAGCTGGACAGCGAGCGCGGGCCGTTCATCGTTCCCACGTCCTCGCCGGTGCAGTTCGAGCCGGAAGCGCTGCATGCCTCGATTGATCGGCTGATGACGCGCGCGCCCAAGGCCATGTACCTGACCCACTACGGGCGTGTGCAGGACGTCGCGCGGCTGGCCGGTGACCTGCATGAGCAGATCGACGAGATGGTCGGCATTGCGCGCCAGTACGAGAAAGCCGATGACCGGCATGACGCACTGGTTTCTGCATTGGGTGCGTTGTACGTGGCACGTGCCCGCAGGCACGAGTGCGCACTGGATGATGCCGGTGTGCTGCGGGTGCTGGCGATGGATATCGAACTCAATGCGCAAGGTCTGGTCTGCTGGTTGGAGCGGGACAAGCGGTGAATCGGCGGAAGGCAGGCGTGCGGTTGCAGGGTGATAGAGGCGTGCGACCGTCGGGCCGAAAACCACTTTTTTGATCCATCCCTTCCACCGCTTGCGGGGGAAGCTGCCCGAAGGGCAGATGGGGCGCTTTGGGTTTTTGTGTTGCGCCGTGCGATGACGAAAAGTCCAGAGCGGAAATCAGAACCTGAAGCTGAAAAGCGCCCTCATCCGGTGCTTCGCACCACCTTCTCCCGCAGGCGGGAGAAGGGACAGTTCAAGATGGTCGGCACTTCGCATCCGCTTCTCTCGCGTATCGGAGACGAGGTAGTTCGAGATAGCCGGCGTTCTGCATCCGCTTCTTCCACATGTCGGAGACGGGGCCATCCCAAGCTGGTTGCCCGCTTTGCTTCCGTTCCCCCAGTTATGGTCTTTCGCCTTAGAATTCGTGGCTCTGCCCGTAGCTCTGGTATTTGCCGTGAACCCGATGCGCATCCTGTTGCTCTCGTCCTGCCTGTTCGTCGGTGGCATCGCCAATGCGGCCAACGACCTGCCCGGCGGTGGCATCGATCCGGAAGCGCTGTCGCGGCACGTGCGCATCCTGGCGTCGGATGAATTCGAAGGCCGCGCACCGGCGACGAATGGCGAGCAGCGCACCGTCGATTACCTGGTCGAGGAGTTCCGCAAGGCAGGTCTGCAACCGGGCGGCAAGGACGGCAGCTGGGTGCAGGAAGTGCCGTTGGTGCGCGCTACGGTCAATGGTGAGGTGACTGCCAGCCTGTCGCTGGGTGGCAAGTCGCAGCCGCTGGTCAACGGCGAGGACGTCACGCTGCAGAGCCTGAGCCCGCTGGGTGTGGTCGACCAGAAGGATGTGCCGCTGGTGTTCATCGGTTATGGCATCTCCGCACCGGAGCGTCATTGGGACGATTACAAGGGCGTGGACCTGCGCGGCAAGATCGCGGTGGTGCTGATCAACGACGCCGACTTCGAGGCGGATGCTCCGGGTGCGTTCGATGGCAAGGCGGTGACCTACTACGGTCGTTGGACCTACAAGTTCGAGGAGGCCGCGCGGCGCGGCGCCGAAGGCGTGCTGATCGTGCACGAGACGGCCGGTGCGGCGTACCCGTGGGCGACGGTGAAGGCGTCGGGTACCTCGGCGCTGTTCGATATCGAACGCAGCCAGGAAGAAGCATTGGCTGCGCACACGCCGGTGCGTGGCTGGATGCAGCGGTCTCTGGCCGAACGCATCTTCAGTGCGGCCGGGCTGGATTTCGAGGCCGAAAAGCGCAAGGCGATGAAGGCCGACTTCCGTCCGGTGGAGCTGGGTGATGCGCGTTTGTCCACGAGTTTCCGGGTCAAGCGCGAGCGCGTGGTGACCCGCAACGTGGTTGCCAAGCTGGAAGGCGCCACGCACCCGGAGGAATCGGTGATCTTCTCCGCGCATTGGGACGCCTTCGGTATCGGCCAGCCCGATGCCAGCGGCCAGACCGTGCGTCATGGCGCCATCGACAACGCCACCGGTGTTGCCTCGGTGCTGGAGCTGGGGCGTGTGTTCGCTGCCGGCCCGCGTCCGCAGCGCAGTCTGTATTTCCTGGCACTGACCGCCGAGGAGAAGGGCCTGCTCGGTGCCAGTTACTACGCCGCGCACCCGCTGGCGCCGCTGGAAACCACCGCAGCGGTGCTGAACATCGAGATGTTCAGCCCGGACGGCGAAACCGCCGACATCGCCACCTGGGGCAAGGGCCGTGTGTCGCTGGAAAACGACGTGGACCGCGTGGCCAAGGCGCGTGGCCGGCATTGGTCGCCGGACCCGAATCTTGAAGCGGGCTTCTTCTACCGCGCCGACCACTTCGCCTTCGCCCGCAAGGGCGTGCCGGCGATCACCGTGGGTGCCGGCCTGGACAAGCTTGACGGTGGCGTGGCTGCCGGTCGCGCGCTGCGTGATGCCTACTTCGCCAAGTGCTACCACCAGGCCTGCGATGCGTGGACGCCGCAATGGGATGCACGTGGCCTGGCCGCTGACACATTGCTGGTCTACGACCTGGGCCTGGAACTGGCCAACAGCCGCCAGTGGCCGCAGTGGGACAAGGGTGCCGAGTTCGAGGCCGCGCGCGAAGCGAGTGACGCGTTGAGGCGTTGAGCTTTCTGCTTTCTGCCTTTCAAGCCGTCATTCCCGCCTGCACGGGAATGATGGCTTAACCGCAGGGCAGTCTGGCAGCAGCAACAACAGGAATCGAAAGCTGTTGTCGCATCCGGACTTACTGTCTGGTTCCGTCCAGCCAGTTCGGGCCCTTGTTCTTCAGGAAGAACACATAGACCACCAGCGACACCGCGATCACCACGGTGACGTAGATCGCGAACAGGTCCACGTGGCCGGTCTTCAATGCGCCCTGATACAGCAAGGGCGCGGTGCCGCCGAACAACGAGTTGGCCAGCGCATAGCCAAAGCCCACGCCCAGTGCGCGCACATGCGTGGGAAACAGTTCGGCCTTCACCACCGCGTTGATCGAGGTATAGCCGGTGAGGATGACGAAGGCCACGGCCAACGTCACGAACGCGGCCAATGCATCGTGCTGCTGCGGCAGGCGGGTCACCATGTACCAGGTGTAGAGCACGCCGCCGATACCGAAGAACACCAGCAGGCTCTTGCGGCCGATGATGTCCGACAGCCAGCCGCCGAGTGGTTGCAGCACCATCAGGAAGCTGAGCACGCCCAGGTTGATCAGCGTGCCGGTCATCACGTCATCGCCGGCAAAGGCGCTCTGGATCATCTTCGGCCCGTTCACCGAGTACGTGTAGAACGCCACGGTGCCACCGGCGGTGATCAGGAAGCACAGCAGCAGTGGGCGCCACTGGTGCACGAAAAGCTCGTACATCGAACCGGACGCCTTGGCGCGGCCTTCCTTCGCTGCTTCGATGGATTCGGCCTGCAGCGATTCGTCCATGCTCCGGCGCAGCCAGAACACCACGATCGCAGCGATGCCGCCGATGCCGAACGCCACGCGCCAGCCCCAGGCGGAGATGTCGGGCTTGTCCCAGAAGCTGAGCATGACCAGCAACGTCAGCTGCGCCAGCACATGCCCGCCGACCAGGGTCACGTAGTGGAACGAGGACAGGAAGCCGCGACGCCCGGGAATGGCCGCTTCGGACATGTAGGTGGCGCTGGTGCCGTATTCGCCACCGGTGGCGAAACCCTGCAGCAGGCGCGCGAACAGCAGGATCAGCGCCGCCGCGCCGCCGATCTGCGAGGCGGTGGGTGTGATGGCGATCAAAAACGAGCAGCCAGCCATCACCGACACTGAAACCGTCAACGCCAGCCGACGCCCATAGCGGTCAGCGAAACGGCCGAAGTACCACGCGCCGATCGGCCGCATCAGGAAGGTGGCGGCGAAGATCGCCCAGATGTAGATCGTGGAGTTCTTGTCGGTGGCCGAAAAGAACTGCGATTCGAAGTAGATGGCGAACACCGAGTAGACATAGACGTCATACCACTCGACGAGATTGCCGGCCGAACCTTTGAGGGTGTTGGAAATGGACCGGCGCAGGGCGCTGCGTTCGGCCAGGGTCGGGGAGACGGTGGAGGTACTCATGCGTCCGGGGTTCTCGCGTGCAAGGCAGGGACGGGCCATGCGCCGGTACCATCCGGGCGCGCAGCCATGCGCGTTACCGTACCGCAGCTGGATGTGAGGCGATGTAATGACTTGGCAGGGGGGCATCGAAAACAGCATGCCGTTTTCCGTACTGATAACTGGCGGCACGGTGGCCTAGAATTCGCATTCCCCTGATGGCGGTGCGCCCCATGTCCCCACCTGAAACCACGTCGGCTGCCCCCAGAGGCGGCCTTGTCGTATTGGCTCTGTTCCTGGTCTACGTGGTCTGGGGCTCTACCTATCTGGGCATTCATCTGGCGCTTGAAAGCGGCTTGCCGCCGTTGTCGGTGATCTCCGGCACGCGCTTTGTGATCGCTGGCGGCGTGCTCTACGCCTTCCTGCGCTGGCGTGGCATGGCCGCGCCGACGCGTGCGCAATGGCCAACCCTGGCGGTGATGGGCCTGTGTCTACTCTTCTTCGGCAACGGCATGGTGGTGATGGCCGAGCGCGACGTGTCCTCGGGCCTTGCAGCGGTGGCGGTGGCATCGGTGCCACTGTGGATGGCGCTGTTCTCCGCGTTCCGTGGCGACAAGGTGACGCGCGGCGAGTGGCTGGGCATCGCCATCGGCTTCGTCGGCGTGGTTTGGCTCAACGCCGGCAGCACGCTGACCGCAACGCCCAAGGGGCTGGTGTTTCTGCTGATCGCGCCGCTGGGCTGGGCGGCCGGTTCGATCTGGTCGCGTGGACGTGACCTGCCGTCGCCGTTCATGACTGCGGCCGGGCAGATGCTGTGCGGTGGCGTGATCCTGGTTGCCGTGGGCCTGCTGCGTGGCGAGCGCGTGGAAGCCTGGCCGACGCTGCAGGGCGTATTGTCGGTGGGCTACCTGACCGTGTTCGGCTCCATCGTCGCCTTCACCGCATATGTGTGGCTGCTGCAGAACGTGCGGCCCGTGCTCGCCGGCAGCTATGCCTATGTGAACCCGGTGATCGCGGTGGCGCTGGGCGCGTGGATCGCGCATGAGCGTTTCAGCGTGTCCGATCTTGGTGCGATGGCGGTGATCCTGGCCGGCGTCGTGGTCATCACCCTTGCCCGGATACGCCGCGCATGAGTTCCAACGAATATCGCAATGGCCTGTGGGCCGCCACGCTGGCCTTCGTCATCTGGGGCCTGTTCCCGCTGTACTGGCACCTGCTCAAGCAGGTGCCGTCGGACCAGATCATCGCCCACCGCATCGTGTGGAGCGCGGTGCTGTTGTTCGTGCTGCTGTTCATGCGCGAGCGGTTGGCGTGGCTGAAGCAGATCCGCTCGGTGCCGCGTACGTTCTGGTTGCTGGGCTTGGCCAGCATGGTGATCGGCTTCAACTGGAGCCTGTACATCTGGGCGGTGAATGCCGGCCACGTGGTTGAGACCAGCCTGGGCTATTTCATCAACCCGCTGCTGAGCGTGCTGCTGGGCGTGGTGGTGCTGGGCGAGCGCCTGGGCAAGCTGCAATGGCTGGCGGTGGGCCTGGCGGCCTTGGGCGTGGCGTGGCTGACCTGGCAGGGCGGGCGCGTGCCGTGGATTGCCATTGGCCTGTCGATCTCGTTCGCACTGTACGGCCTGCTGCGCAAGCTGACCCCGGTTGAGCCGGTGGCCGGCATCGGCATGGAAAGCCTGTTCCTGTTCGTGCCGGCGCTGGCCTGGGTGCTGTGGGCCGAAGCCGGGCACGGCGGTGGCTTCTTCACCGGCGGCTGGGGTTGGGGCACGTTGGCGTTGCTGGTGGCGTCCGGTGCGGTCAGTGCGGTGCCGTTGATCGCCTTCACCTACGGCGTGCGACGGATTCCGTTGAGCGTGGTGGGGTTGTTGCAGTACATCGGCCCAACCCTGCAGTTCCTGTGCGGCGTGCTGGTGTTCCGTGAGCCGTTCGGCATGGACCGGTTGGTGGGTTTTGCCTTCATCTGGGCCGGCCTGGTGGTGTTTGCGCTGGCCGGTTGGCGCGCAGCTGCGAAGGCGCGGGCTGCGGTGGGTTGAGGGTCTGAAGGTTTGAAGGCTTGAAAGCTTGAAAGCTTTCAAGCACCCCTCCCCAGCCCTCCCCTTGGCCTACGGCCAAAGGGAGGGGGTGGATCATGTGCTCGGTCGGTCTGTAGCGGACCGCTTCTGCTCCCTCCCTTGCGCCGAAGGCGGAGGGGAGGGTTGGGGAGGGGTAAGGCAGTTGCCCCGCAGAAGCGCCCGCCGGGATTTCATCCCAGTGCGCTGGGCGTCCGGCACTCACCGTTGTCACCGGCACCGCCAAACCAGTCGTTGACCACGCCGGAAAGACGGTCCAGCCGCATCGGCAGGGTCAGGTGATCTTCGCCTTCCACTTCCAGATAGCGCGCATGCGGCGCGGCTGCAGCCAGGGCGCGGCCCTGCGCGACCGGGATGTGCTCATCGTCGCGGCCATGCACCAGCAGCACGCAGGCAGGGACCTGTGCCAGCGCCTGACCGACGTCCACCTGATCCAGATCGATGCCCAGCTTGCGGTCGGCTGCGGCAATGGCCTCGTCCAGCCCGCGTCCGCCGTACTGCCAGCGCGCCAAGGGCAATGCCACGTAATCGCTGAGACGTTCCGGTGGCTTGGACAACATGTGCGGCACCATCGTGCGGATTGCCTGGCCAGCGTTGTCGAAGGACTCCATCGCCACCACGCTGCTCAGCTGCGGGCCAAGCTCACGCGCGGCGAAGATCGCCGTGGCCGCGCCATAGGAAACGCCAAGCAGATGCACCGGGCCGCTGATCTGGCCCTGCGCCTTCAACGCCTGCACGGCAGCCACCACGTCCGCGCCTTCGCGCGTGCCGTAACCGGAAGGCGCATGGCCTGAACGGCCGTGGTTGCGCAGGTCCAGGGCGATGGTGGGGTAGCCGTTCTGCGCCAGCTCCAGCGCCCACGGCAGCAGCGAGCCGCCGTCCATCATCCAGCCGTGCAGCAGGATCACCGTGCCGTGCGGTGCGGTGTCGGAGGTTGCCGGCGATGAGGCTTCCATCGAGAACTCGGGGAACTGCTGGCCCTTGCCCAGATAGCGGTAGTCCAGGCGGTAGTCACCGGGATCGAAGGCAACCCAATGCAATGCCACGCCATCGCTGCCGCTGACACTGCCCTGGTGGTGCGGCAGGCGTGCGAGCAGCGCATCGATGCGTTCGGTGGGGACCAGTGGCGAGGTGCCACCCGGTGCAGCCAGCCGCTCACTGAGTGAGAGCGGTGGCACGGGGGAGGAGAGAGCAAAGCCAGCCAGCATCACGCAGACGCCGGCCAGTGCCAGCGATCGAAGCATGGCCGGGTCCGGATTGTGGGAGCCGGCTACCGTAGCGGCCGTCCCTGGCCGCTGCTACCGCGTTTGCATTACATCCATGTGACCGTTGTGCTGTATTCGGTTTTGGCCGGCTCAGGTTTCGCGCAATGCGGTGGTGATCGGCAGCCGTGCCGCGCGCAGGGCCGGGAACAGCCCGCCCACCAGGCCGATGCCCAGCGCCCATTTCAGGCCGCTCCACAACAACTCCGGTGACACCTTGAACTGGAACACCACCTGGCTGAAATTGTTGCCCAGCGTGGACACGGTGAAGTTGTTGAATGCCAGCCACGCCACCGCGCAGCCGAGCAAGCCGCCGAGCAGCGCCAACAGCATGGTTTCCAGCATCACCGCAGTGACGACCGGCACGCCACGGAAGCCGATCGCGCGCAGTGTGGCGATTTCACGCGCGCGCGTGGCCACGGCCGCATACATCGTGTTGAGTGCACCGAACACCGCGCCGACGGCCATGATCGCGCCGATCACCGTGCCCAGTATCTTCAGCAGCGTGTTCAGGCTGCCGCTCTGCTTGCGGTAGTACTCGGCAGTGGTTTCCACATCCAGCTTCAGGCGCGGGTCGGCGGCCACGGCGGCCTTGAACGTCTCGAAACCCGCCTTGCCTTCGGTGCGCACGTTGATCGACTGCCACGCACCACGGTTGTAGGTCGTGGACAGGGTCTGTGCATCGGTCCACAACTCCGATTCGTGTGCATCACCGGATTCGAAGATGCCTACCACCGTCCAGCTCTGGTTGCCGAGGTTGAGCGTGTTGCCCACTTCCAGCCCCTGGAACTGCTTCTGCGCCCCTCGTCCGGCCACGATCTCGCGCAGGCCGGTGCCGAACTTGCGGCCTTCGACGATGCGCACCTTGTTGTGCACGGCCCAGGCCTGTTCGCCAACGCCACGGAACTGCGCGTTGACATCGGTGCCGTCGCTGCGCGAAGTGAGGTTGACCACCTGCGAAACCTCAGCCGATACCAGCGGCCGGCCGTTCTCACCGCGCGCCACGCCGGGCAGGGTTTCCAGCAGCGGCACCTGGTCGCGGGTGATGACCGAATTGGTCTCGGCCTGCGAGCCGCCGCGCAGCACGATGGCGGTGGTGTCATCGCCGGTGCTTTCCAGCGTGGCCTGGAAACCCTGGCCCATCGCCAGCATCGCCACCAGCACGCCGACCACGCCGGCAATGCCGATCACGATCACCGAGGAAGCGCCCCAGCGTTGCGGCAGGCTGGACAGGCCGATGCGGGTGGCAGCCAACGCCAGCCGTCCGCTGCGGGTGAGCAGCAACCACAGCACCAGTGCCAGCACCAGAACCACCACGCCGATCCACGGCATGGCGACCCACAGCCCAAGGCCCATCGCCAGCAGCACGATCACCAGCGCGTTTGAAAGAAGGTTCTTCATGTCGTTCTCCTCAGCGCCCGGCCAGTGCGTCAACGATCTTCAGGCGCTTGGCACGCAGTGCCGGCAGCACGCCCACCACCAGACCGATCGCAACGATCAACAGCAAGCCCATCACCCAGGTCTGGGTGGGAACATGCGGTGGCAACAGCCCCATCGTCTTGGGCGCCATCACCGGCAGCGCCAATGCGGCCAAACCCAGGCCGATGGCACCGCCCAGCCCGACCAGCAGCACGGACTCCACCATCACCAGGGTCAACACGGTGCCGTCCTTGAAGCCGAGCGTCTTGAGCGTGGCCAGTTCCGGGATGCGTTCGCGCACGGCCTGGGCCATGGTGTTGCCGGTGAGCAGCAGCAGGGTGAAGAACACCGCGCCCATGATCGAGGTGACGATCATGCCGATGTCGGCGAACTGCTTGATGAAGGCCTGCTGGAACGCCGACTCGGTCTGGCTCTTGGTTTCGTGGTCGGAGTTGGCCGAGATCGCATCGATGGCCTGGGCCACGCGTGAGGCATGGTCCGGGTTGTCCAGCTTGACCGTGTACCAACTGACCTGGTTCTTGATGTAGTCGTTGGATTCATCAAAGTACTTCCAGTTCATCATCAGCTGGCGTTCTTCGTTGGCGGCGGTGGCGGTGTTCTTGGAACGGAAGATGCCGACCAACTGCAACGGCCAGTCATTGCTGCCGCCACGCGGGAAGATGGTGGCCTGTAAAGGAATGGTGTCGCCGATCTTCCAGCCGAACTGCTTGGCCAGTGCTTCGCCGACAACAGCGCCGGTACGGGTGTTGCGGAACGCCTCGACCTGCTCCTTCGGTATTTCGAACTCGGTCATCAGGTCGAAGTAGTTCGGTGCCACCGAGAAGTTGGGGAAGAAGTTCTTGGGGTCCTGGTAGATGCCGCCGAACCACATGGCGTAGGTGACATCGCTGACGCCTTCGATCTGTCGGATCTGCGGTTCAAGGCGGATCGGGATGGTCTGGGTGATGGACAGCCGCGAGCCGACCACCAGCCGGCTTGCACCGGCCACGGTGTTGCCGCCGCTGGCAAAGGCCACGCGCACCGAGTCGAGCATGCCGAACAGCAGGAAGGCGGTGACCACCGACAGCAGCGTGAACAGCGTGCGCGTACGGCTGCGGAACAGCTGCGCCCATATCAATGAGAAGTACTTCATGGCGGCGCTCCTCAGTAGACCGGGGCGTCGGCCAGCTCGCCCTTGTCCAGATGCACGGTATGGGAGGCGTACTCGGCGGCCTTGGGATCGTGGGTGACCATGATGATGGTCTTGCCGTGTTCGCGGTTGAGCAGCTGCAGCAGGCCAAGCACTTCTTCGGCCGAGTGGCGGTCAAGGTCACCGGTGGGCTCGTCGCAGATCAGGAAGGTGGGGTCGGAGACGATGGCGCGGGCGATGGCCACGCGCTGCTGCTGGCCGCCGGACAGTTCGTTGGGGCGGTGATCACGGCGGTCGGCCAGACCGACCAGGGTGAGTGCGATCTGCGCGCGGCGCTTGCGGTCACTGGCGCTGAGCTTGGTCAGCAGCAGCGGAAGCTCGACGTTCTTCTGCGCGGTGAGCATGGGCATCAGGTTGTAGAACTGGAACACGAAGCCGACGTGGTGGCTGCGCCAGGTGGAGAGCTGGCCGGCGCTGAGCTGGTCGATGCGCTGGTCTTCGATATTGATTTCGCCGCCGGTGGGGGTATCGAGTCCGCCGATGAGGTTGAGCAGGGTGGTCTTGCCGGAGCCGGACGGGCCCATCAGGGCGACGAAGTCACCGCGGGCGATATCCAGGTCGATGCCGTGCAGGACCTGCACTTTTTCCGGTCCACGCTGGTAGGTCTTGGTGATGTTGCGCAGGGAAACGAGGGTGCTCATGGTTGATCCTCAGCAGTGACACGGTGACGTTCGGATTCTTGCTTTCCCCCTTCCTGGCGCAGTGCAGGGGAGGGCGGAGGAGAGTGGCTTCTGCGATTGTTTTTGAGATTGCGGCAGATGCAGTAGCAGCGTTGGTAGTAGCAGTAGAAATAGCAGCAGTAGTTGAAGTAGTAGCAGTTGCAGTTGCTTCTTCCCCTCCCTTTGCCGAAGGCAAGGGGAGGGCCAGGGAGGGGTGCAGTTGCTGTTGCTGTTTCTGTAGCCCTTGGTCTTCCTGATACCTGTTGAAACAACAACAGCAAGGGCTTTCACTCCCCTTCGGGGGGCGAGTTACTTTTCTTTGCTTGTGCAAAGAAAAGCTAACCAAAAGAAACGATCTTCAACAGCCGAATGGCTGGTCAAGCACACCCTGCCTACGCGCCTTCCGCGCTGCGCGCTACAGGTCCACTACGCTGCCGGAATTTTTCGACGGGACGTCCGTGTCCCGTCGAAAAACGACGTGTATCCATGCACGCCGCCCCTGCGGGGTCCTCTCCGTCAGCTCCGTCGCTGCGGAAGGGAACCTGGTAC
This sequence comes from Stenotrophomonas sp. SY1, assembly GCF_021202945.1. GTDB lineage: Bacteria > Pseudomonadota > Gammaproteobacteria > Xanthomonadales > Xanthomonadaceae > Stenotrophomonas. Next base: position 555,908 of record NZ_JAJOYR010000001.1, read on the forward strand.
GGCAACAGCAACTACGACGGCCAAAGCCAAAGCCAAAGCCAAAGCAACGGCACCCCTCCCTGGCCCTCCCCTGCACTGCGTGCAAGGGAGGGGGAAGAGCAACAGCAAGATCAACTGCAACAGCAAGATCAACAGCGGCGGTTTGCCGCTGTCTGGTGCATGACACCAACGTCGCGTTGCCCGGGCCTGCGCCCGTTGCTTACTTTTCCGCGCCTGCCAATGTCACCTTGTCGCCATCCTTCAGTTCTTCCGGTGGATTGATCACCACCGTCTGCCCGGCGCTCAGGCCCGACACTACCTGCTTGTCCTTGCCCAGCGTGGCGCCGGTCTCCAACCCCTGCGCCTTCACCTTGTCGTCGGCCTGCAGCACGAAGGCCACCGGCTTGCCGTCACGCTGCACGATGGCCGTGGCGGGTACGCGCACGCCCTTCGGTGCTTCCGCGCCAGGCGCAGCAGCCTTCTCCAGGAAGCTCACGCGCACGCCCATCTCCGGCACGATGCGCGGGTCCTTCAGCTTCAATGCCACGCGCACCTTCACCGTCGCCTTGCCGCGATCGGCAGTCGGAATGATCGCGATCACTTCGCCAGGAATCTTCCAGTCCGGGTAGGCGTTGAGCACCGTCTCAACCGGCATCTTCGGCTGCACGCGACCGATGAAGGCTTCGCCGACTTCCACTTCCACTTCCAGCGATTCCATGTCGACGATGGTGCCGATGCCGGTACGGGTGAAGCCACCACCGGCCGACAGCGGCGACACGATCTCGCCCGGCTGCGCGGCCTTGGCGGTAACCACGCCGGAGAACGGTGCACGCACGATGTTGTTGTCCACGCCCAGGTCGGCGATGGACAGTGCGTCCTGCGCCACCTTGGCGTTGTGCCGGGCGGTCAGCAGCTGCGCACGCAGGCTGTCGCGTGCGGCCACGGCCTGGTCGTACTGCGAGCGTGAAACCAGTTGCTGACCTACCAGCGATTGCAGGCGCGATGCTTCGGCTTCGGTCTGCAGCAGCTGCGCCTGCAAGCCACCGATCTGGCTGCGTGCGGCATCTAGCTGTGCGGCGTTGAGGCTGCGCTGTGCGTTGGCGTCGATCGGGTCCAGCGTGGCCATCACCTGGCCTTCTTCCACACGCATGCCTTCTTCGATCATCACTTCGCGGACCTTGCCGGTGATCTTGGCCGACACGGTGGCCATGCGTCGTGCGACCACGTAGCCGCTGGCATCGAGCACCGCAGTGCTGCCGCCGCCAGCCTGGGCCATGGCCACGACCGGTGCGGTTTCCACGGTGATGGTCGGCTTGCGGCTGACCAGTACACCGATGACCAATGCCAGCAGCAGCGCCAGTACCAGCCCGATCACCACCCACAGCCAGCGGCGGGAAGAGGACGGACCGCCTGGCGGCGGTGTGGCCGAGCGGTCGATGCGGAGTTCCTTCAGCAGTTCAGCAGATGCATTCATGTGGAAAAGGACGGCGCGTGGTGGGAAATGTGACCGAAGGTAACCCAAACCACCACGACCGGTATGCCGTGGCATGCAGCGGATTCTAGACAGCGGCCGGTTCCGGCGCAGGTGACGGGTGTCACCCGCTTTGCCTGACCGCCGTGACTGCCGGCCCGGCTCCGGCGGATCTACCGTTGCGCCATTCCCGATGGAAGGCGACGACGATGGAGCAGGGTAACGAAGTACTGGCCAGCCTGCGTGGCGTGTACAAACGCTACGGTACGTTGGCCGCGCTCGATGGCGTGGACATGGACCTGCACGCCGGCCAGGTGCTGGCGTTGCTTGGCCCCAACGGGGCCGGCAAGACCACTGCCATCGGCCTGCTGCTGGGCCTGCTGCGCGCCGATGCCGGCCAGGTGAGGCTGTTCGGTGATGATCCGCAGCAGTTGTCCGCGCGGCGCGGTATCGGGGTGATGCTGCAGGACGCGCAGCTGCCGGAAACACTCGCCGTGCACGAGCTGCTGCGGCTGACCGCCAGTTACTATCCGGCGCCGCGCGCGCTGGACGAAACCGCGGCGCTGGCCGGTATCGAGGACCTGCTGCGGCGCCCCTACGGGAAGCTCTCAGGTGGCCAGCAGCGGCGGGTGCAGTTCGCCATCGCCATTTGTGGCCGCCCACGCTTGTTGTTCCTCGATGAGCCCACCGTCGGCCTCGACCTGGCCGCGCGCCGGCGCTTGTGGACCAGCGTGCGCACGCTGGTGGGCGAAGGCTGCGCTGTCGTGCTGACCACGCATTACCTGGAGGAGGCCGAACAGCTGGCTGACCGCATCTGCGTGATGCTGCGTGGCCGGATCGTCAGTGACGGCAGCGTCGATGCGTTGCGTGCGCGGGTGCTGGTCCGCGCGGTGCGCTGCCAGTCGCAGTTGGACGTGATGCAGGTCGAGCGTTGGCCGGGCGTACGCCAGGCGCTGCGCGAAGGTGCGCACCTGCATCTGGCCTGCGACCAGGTGGAAGCGGTGGTGCGGCGCCTGTTGGAAGCCGACCCTGCACTGTCGGCGCTGGAAGTCAGGCCAGCCGGCCTGGAAGAAGCGTTCTGTGATCTCACCAACCCACAACAGCAGGCTGCCTGATGAACACCTCGACCTCGTTTCTGGATGGTGCCCGCGCCGCCGCGCGCATGCCGGGCCTGCGCCTGTTGGGCGCCTACGCGCAGGAAGCACGGGCCGAATGCCTGCGTTATCTGCGCAGCCCGGGTTTCGTGCTGCCGACGATGTTGTTCCCTGCCACCTTTTACCTGATGTTCGCGGTGATGCTTGGCATGGGCAATTCGGTTGATGCGCCACGCTTTCTGCTTGGCACGTATTCCACGTTCGGGGTGATGGGGCCGGGCCTGTTCGGCTTTGGCGTGTCGCTGGCGCTGGAGCGCGGCAACGGCCTGCTCACGCTCAAGCGTGCATTGCCGATGCCGCCTGCGGCGTACCTGCTGGGAAAGATGGTGATGGCGATGCTGATGGCATTGATGATCGCCGTGCTGTTGCAGGGCCTGGCAGTGATGGTTGCCGGTGTGCAGCTGACGCCGCTGCAGATGCTGCGCCTGACCACAACCTGTGTGCTGGGCGCATTGCCGTTCAGTGCACTCGGCCTGCTGCTGGGCACCTTGGTCAAGGGCGATGCCGCACCGGCACTGGTGAACCTGGTGTATCTGCCGATGGCGCTGCTGTCGGGGTTGTGGTTCCCGCTGTCGGTGCTGCCGCCGCTGCTGCGCAACCTTGCACCGGTCTGGCCCAGCCATCACCTGAACATGCTCGCGCAATCGGCCGTTGGCTTTGACACCGGCAGTCCGTGGCCGCACGTGCTGTGGCTGGCCGCATTCACCGGGGTGACCGTCGCATTGGCCGGCTGGCGCCTGCGCCGCTTTGGCTGATGGCATCATGGGCCGCACTGGAACAGGAGTTCTCCGCTGATGTCGCGCCATCTTCCCGCCTGGCTGAAACCGGCACCGGATTCGGTGGTCGCCGACAACATCAAGCTCGGCAAGTGGCCGTGGCTGGATGCCATCCACCTGCTGTGGACGGTGTGGGTGTTCATCACGCCGATGTTCGCTGGCGGCTACACCCTGCGCTGGATGTGGATAACGCTGCTCTCGTATCCGGTGTTCGTGCTGCTGTACGCGCTGACGCTGCTGTCCTCGCGCCGCAACGTGGCCATCTACGCCATCGGCATGGTGGTGCTGGGGATCTCGCTGCTGAGCGTGTATCCCTCGGCCTTCAGTTACTTCGTCTTCGGCTGCGTCGCACTGCGCATCAATCGCAGCATTTCCACGGTGCGGTACCTGTGCGAGCTGGCGGCGCTGAACACGGTGTTCGTGGTGCAGGCAGTGTGGGTGGGCTACCCCTGGCAGGCCATCGCCTGGGTGCCGGTGTTGTCGACCATCATCGGCCTGATCGTCAGCGGCGAGCGTGCCGGCCAGGAGAAGGATGCCGCGCTGCGCCTGTCGCACGAGGAAGTACGGCGCCTGGCCGCTTCTGCAGAGCGCGAACGCATCGGCCGTGACCTGCATGATCTGCTCGGCCACACGCTCTCGCTGATCACGCTGAAGCTGGAGCTGTCACGCAAGCTGTTCGACCGCGATGCGGAGCGGTCACGCAATGAGCTGGCCGAGGCCGAACAGATTGCACGTGACGCGCTGGCACAAGTGCGCAGCGCGGTCACCGGCTTCCGCGCCGCCGACCTGGCCGCCGAGCTGGCCTCGGCGCATCTGCTGCTGGAATCCTCGCGCGTGCACCTGCGTTACGGTGTGCCGCCGCCGATGCCGGCGTGGATCGAGTCCGGGCTGGCGATGATCCTGCGCGAGGCGGTCACCAACATTGCGCGTCATGCACAGGCCAGCGAGGCGATGATCGGCATTCAATGTGATGCCGGCGCCGTGTTGCTGGAAGTGGTGGACGATGGTCGTGGCGGGGTATCGGTCAACGGAAACGGACTGGCTGGCATGCGCGAACGCGTGGATGCGCTGGGCGGCACATTGGATATCGATTCCCCGCGCGAGCGCGGTACGCGGCTGAAAGTGCGCATCCCGATCAACGCCACAACGGCTGCACCCACCGAATGGTTGGCCGCAGCGGTGCAGGACGGCATCACGCCGCGCGAGGCACGCGCATGATCCGCATCCTGCTGGCCGAGGATCAGGCGATGGTGCGCGGCGCGCTCTCGGCTCTGCTCAATCTGGAAACTGATCTGGAAGTGGTCGGCGCCGCCGCCGATGGCGAAGTGGCATGGCGCGAACTGCAACGGCTCAAGCCCGACGTGCTGGTCACCGATATCGAAATGCCCAACCTCACCGGCCTGGAACTGGCCCAACGCGTGCAGCGCCATCAGTTGCCGGTGAAGGTGGTGATCGTGACCACCTTCGCCCGCAGCGGTTTCCTGCGACGTGCGCTGGATGCCGGGGTGCAGGGTTATCTGCTCAAGGACTCACCGGCCGAAAAGCTGGCCGAAGCACTGCGTCAGGTGCAGCGCGGCGGTCGCGCGATCGACCCGCAGCTGGCGATCGAAGCGTGGTCCGAAGCCGACCCGCTGAACGACCGCGAGCGCCAGGTGCTGCGGCTGGCCGGCGAAGGCCGCTCGGCCAACGAGATTGCCGAACAGCTCGGCCTGTCGCACGGCACCGTACGTAACTACCTGTCCGAATGCATCGGCAAGCTGGGCGTGGTCAACCGCATCGAGGCGTACCGCCTGGCGCGGCAGAAAGGCTGGTTGTAACCGTAGGAGCGGCCTTGGCCCGCGAAGTCGGGAATACTCGCGTCATCCGACGACACTGGCTTCACGGCCAAGGCTGCTCCTACGAGATTCAATGCGGCTTGCCGCGCGCCATCGCCTGGAACACGCCATCGCGGCGCACCCACAGGTGGAACAGCGCCGCCGACAGATGCCCAATCACCGTGGCGAACAACAGGTAGGCCAGCAGGCTGTGCGCGTTGCGCAACGCGGCGTACAGCGCCGGATCGTGCGGCGCGATCGGCGGCAGGTTCAGGCCCGACCACATCACGATCGGGTAGCCGCCCGCCGACAGCATCGACCAACCGATCAACGGCATCGCCAGCATCAGGCCGTACAACAGCCAATGCGAGGCATGCGCGGCGGCGGCTTGCCACGCTGGCAGGTCGGCCGGCAGCGGTGGCGGCCGGTGGCGCAGGCGGTTGTAAAGACGCACCAGTGCCAGCAGCAGGATCGCGATGCCCAGCGGGCGGTGCAGGTCGATCAGCGCCGGGCGCCAATGCAGTGAGGTGACCATGCTCACGCCGACGAACAACATGGTCAGGATCATCGCCGCCATCAACCAGTGCAGTACGCGGGCGGTGAGATTGAAGTGGCCTGCGTCGCGGCTCATTGTGCATCTCCCTTGCCGGTGGCGTCGGCTGCCTTGCCGCTGGCGATCTCGCGCTCGCGGCGGTTGAATGACTGCGAATACACTGCTGAGCGCGCGGCCAGGATCGGGTCGTTCGAGCCCTTGATGCCATGGGGCAGGATCAACGGGTCGTAGTTGAGGTCGCGGCAGGCGCCTTCGGCCTGTGCCTGCATCGAGGTCAGGCTGAGCGTGCCGACCTTGACCTGGCGGCGCTGCTCGGGCCACACCTGCGAGGGATCATCGATCGGGTCGCCGGCCTCGGCCAGGGTCACCCACATGTCCCAGCGCACCGGGCCCTGCGCCAGCCGTTGCTGGAATTCGTCGGCCAGGTAATCCAGCCCGGCCTGTGCGCGTTGCTCCGGTGTCATCTCCACGAACGGTGCCTGCGGGCGCATGCTCCAGCGCACGAAGTGCTCGCTGCCGTCGGCGGCGATGAAGCGGAAGCTGTTGATTCCGTTGTAGTCGGTGTTGGCCCAGCTGTTTGACCACGGCGCGCTCTTGGCCCACTGCCCGAACGCACGCGCCGACGGATATTTCGCCTGCACCGCAGCCAACTTCGCCGGGTCTGGTTTGCCGGTGGCCGGATCGGGGATGCCGGCGCGGGTCTGTTCGAGGAAGGCTTCGGTGGTGGGCACGGCGAAGAACGGGAAGCTGTTCATCGCGGTGCGCCACTCCTGTCCGTCATCGCTGATCAGCTGCAACGCCATGCTGCGTACGCGCGCATTGGCATCGGCGCCGTGCGGGTCGCCACCACCGATCGACAGGCGGCCCAGCACCGGCACCTGCGGTTGCTGGAACACGCGTGCCGAACTCAGCGCCGCGCCTTCCGGCGTGCCCTGGAAGCTGCCACTCACGCACATGCCCTTGGCATGCGCACGACGGAAGCCGGGATGCGCCGCGCCGGTGGCTTCGATGCTGTCAGTGAAGGTCTGGGCAGTGGCGCGGTCGCGACCGATCCAACCGGCCAACCAGGCGAAGGCCAGCACCAGCAGGCCGGCGATCAGCGCGATCAGCGCGATCCATAACAGCGGCGAACGGGCGGCGCGTGATTCCTGGTCGGAGCGGGTATAGCCGAAAAGCGACATGACGGGATTCCTGCCTTCACGATGCGTGTGGGTGGGCGACGCAGGGATGCTGTCAGAAAATCCGTCGGGCCGATATTCACTTTTTCGACAACATTTGCCGAAACGACAGATCCCCGCCGGAGCGGGGATCTGTGGGTTCAACCGAATGCCGGGTGATGCCCGGCTTCAGCTCAGGCGTAGCGCGCCTTCAGCATCGCCCACGCCGAACGCAGGGCCAGTGCTTCGCCGCCGGCCGGTCGGCCCGGGCGCTCGCCGTCGTTCCAGGCATACACGTCCAGATGCGCCCACACCTGACCGTCATTGATGAAGCGCTCCAGATACAGCGCGGCGGTGACCGAACCGGCCATGCGCGAGCCGGAGTTGGCCAGGTCGGCGATGCCGCTGTTGAGGTAACGCAGATACGGACGCCACAGCGGCATGCGCCACAGCGGGTCGCGGGTGGCATCGCCGGCCTGCAACCACTGGTTGGCCAGCGTGTCGTTGTTGGAGAACAACGCCGGCAGGTCCGGGCCCAGCGCGATGCGGGCGGCACCGGTGAGCGTGGCGAAATCGATGATCGTTTCCGGTTGCTGTTCGCTGGCGTAGGTCAGCGCATCACACAGGATCAGACGACCCTCGGCGTCGGTGTTGTCGATCTCCACCGTGATGCCCTTGCGCGTGGTGATCACTTCACCCGGACGGAACGCATCGGGGCCGACCGCGTTCTCCACCGCCGGCACGATCAGGGTCAGGCGTACCGGCAGCTGCTGTGCCATCACCAGCCCGGCCAGCGCCAGCGCGTGCGCGGCGCCGCCCATGTCCTTCTTCATGTTGCGCATGCCGTCGGCCGGCTTCAGGTCCAGGCCGCCGGTGTCGAAGCACACGCCCTTGCCGACCAGCGCCAGGTGCGGCGCATCCTGCTTGCCCCAGCGCAGCACGATCAGGCGCGGCGCACGGTGCGAGGCGCGGCCGACGGCGTGGATGGTGGGGAAATTCAGTTCCAGCAGTTCGTCACCGGCAATCACTTCCAGCGCGCCGCCGTGGGCATCGGCCAGCTCGCGGGCGGCATCTTCCAGCTGCTGCGGGCCCATGTCCTCGGTCGGGGTGTTGACCCAGTCGCGCACGCGCAGGCAGGCGCTGATCACGTCCAGCACTTCCTGCGCCGGAGCGGCGAGCAACTGTGCCGGCGTGCGCGCCGGCTTGCGGTAGCGCGCGAAGCGGTAGCTGCCCAGGCCCCAGCCCAGCTGCAGGTTGGTCACGCTGGCGGCATCGAGTTCGTTGGCCAACTGCCAGTGGCTGCCAGCCGGCAGCGCGAACGGTGCGTGCGCATAGGCGTAGGCATCGGCGCGGTCGCCCACGCCCAGCACGGCGCCGGCAATGCCGTCGTTGCCCGGCAGTAGTGCCACCGAGGACGCTGCCGCGTTGAACTGCTGCGCGGCCAGCCATGCCTGTATGGCGGCCGGCTGCTGCGCGTTCCAGGCGGCAAAGCCGTCGCGGTCGAGGACGTACAACGGCAGTGCGTTGGATGCGTCGGAGGTGAATGCGTTGATGGGAGTCATGTGTGTCTCGTATCCGATGGTGGCCGTTGGCTCAGCGCTGGGGCGAGGATGCATTTGCATCCAGCCAGTCGGCCAGTCCGGTCAGGGTGTCGAACTGCAGATCCGGTTGCAGTTCCTCGTGGGTCCATGTGTGGGCTTCGCGGTTGATCCAGCACCCGCGCAGGCCCGCGCGCATCGCGCCGGCCACGTCCATCTCGGCGTGATCACCCACGTGCAGCACCTGCGCGTGGTCCACGCCCAGTCGTGCACAGGCAGCGTGGAAGATGCCCGGGTCCGGCTTGGCAGCGCCGTGTTCGCGCGAGCCCAGCTGGAAGGCGAACAGCTCGCCAATGCCGATGCGTTGCAGGTCGGCGTTGCCGTTGCTGACCGCCGCCACCGGCACGCGCGCGGCAATGCGGCGCAGTGCTTGCAGCGCGTCCGGGTAGAACTCCACCTGGTTGCGTGCGGCATAGAACGCTTCGTAGGCCGGCTCCAGCAGATCGCTGCTGGCCCCGCTGTTCTCCAGCGCTTCGGCCAGGGTCAGCCGGCGCAGCGCGCTCAGGTCGTAATGCAGGTGCGGGTTGTCGCGGAACGAGCGTTCGCGCAGTTCGCGCATGGCCGCCACCGGGTACATCGCGGCGGTGGCGGGGCTGTGCTCGAGCATCCAGTCGTGCAACACCTGGTCGATGCGGGCGCCGATGGGCGCGAACGGCCAGAGTGTGTCGTCCAGGTCGAGGGTGATGGCTAGGACAGGAAAATTCACCCGGCCATTTTACGGCAAGCCACTGGCCGGCTGTTGACGGCAACTGTCGCCAGCGCTGGGCGCAGATGAACGCCGGGTCGGTTCATTCCAGCAGCCGCGCCCAGCCCTGCATGCCATCCAGCTGGCTCAGCACCAGCTTCACGCAGACCAGCAGCGGCACCGCCAGCAGCAGGCCGACGATGCCCCACAGCCAGCCGAACAGCATCAGCGCCAGGATCAGCATCAGCGGGGAGATCGCCATGCTGCGGCCCAGCACGATGGGCGTGACCAGCTGCCCCTCCAGCGTGTGCAGGCCCAGGTAGCACAGCGCCGGCAGGGTTGCGGTGAGCGGGTCGCGGAACTCGACGAACCCCACCAGCAGCATCAGCGCGATGCCGATCAGCGGGCCCACGTACGGCGCGAAGTTCAGCAGCGCCGCCACCGTACCCCACAGCAGCGCATCGGGCAGGTCGATGCCCAGCAGCACCAGCACACCGGCCAGTACCAAGCCGAGCAGGGTGTTGATGATGGTGATGGTCAGCACGTAGCGCGATATCTCGCGTTCCATCGAACGCAGTATTCCGGTGGTGAAGCGCTTCTGCTGGCGGTTGGGCAGCAGGGCGATCACATGCCGTTGCAGGTTCTCGCCGTAGATCATGAAGAACAGCGTCAGCAGCACCACCGCCAGCGCCGAGGCCGCCAGCTTGGGCGTGCGCACCAGCGCGCCGTAGGGGTCGTCGAGCTGGGTGCGGATGATCTGCACCTTGCGGTTGCCTTCGCCACCGGCGGCGCGGGCAAAACTTTCGGCGGCCTGGTTGGCCTGCTGCACCGGTTTGACCAATGCCTGCACCTGGCGCGAAATCTGCCGCATCTGTTGCGGGGCCTGCTGCGCCCATTCGGTGGCGGGCCCGGCCAGTTGCACCGCCAGCGCGCCGGAGGCTGCCAGGCCGCCGAGCAACACCAGCAATGCCGCGAGCAGTCGCGGCAGGTGCAGCTTCTGCAACAGGCGGATGATGGGGTTGCCGACCAGCGCGAAGAACATCGCCAGCAGCACCGGCAGGATCACGCTCTGCGCGGCCCACAGCGTGTAGCCCACCGCCAGCGTGGTCAGGACCAGCAGCGCCGTCGACGCGCGTGGCCGCGTGGTCAGTGGCGGCGATTCGCCCGGCGCGGGCAGGGGGTCGGGCGACGGCTCGGACATGCGGAAGGCGCTCCCGGATCAGGGAATGGCGCGCAACTGCGCCGTGCTCAGGATTCTGACAGCTCCGTAGCCGCTTCGGCGGCACGTGGCGGCTTGGGGTCGTTGTTGTCGGCACCGGCGCTGCGCGAGGCGGGTGCGGGCGCGGCCTCCGCCTCCGCAGCGGCCTGCTGCGCCTCATCGGCGGCTTCGCTGGCGTGGTCGGCCGCCATGCCGGCCGCTGCTGCCGCGAACGAGGCGACCGAAGCCTGCGCCGAAGCAACCAGCCCGGAGACCGAACCGATCATCTGCAACCAGCGGGCGCCGCTGAAGGCGCCGCCCGGTTCCAGCTTGCCGGCCAGGAAGCCACCGGCCAGGCCGGCGACGATGATGCGGCCCGGTGTCCAGGCGCCGCGCCAGGTCTGATGCAGCTGGGCCCAGTGCTGGGTGGTTTCCTCGCCGCGCACTGTCACAACGGCTTCGGCACGGCGCACACGGCGTTGCAGGGCATCGAAATTCATGGCTTCTGCGCCTTGGAGATATCCACGTCGGCGTCGGGATCGTCCTGGCCCGGTTCATCGAACAGGCCCATCCGCGACAGCTGCCGACGCGTGGCGTGCATGCCGGTGTGATGGAAGAAGTACGAGACCCGCCATGCCGCATAGCCGGTGATGGCCAGGCTGGTCACCGTGGTGATCAGCAGCGCAACGAACAACGACAGGCCCAGGTACTGCAGGAAGGCGATCAGCGTGGCCGCCAGCAGCAGCCAGGCCGATGCGCCAAACACGATGGCCACACCGCTCCACGCCAGCGCCCTGCCAAAGGCGCTGCGGGCCAGTGCGAAATCAGCCGACGCCAGACGCCGCAGCGAACGCAGCGTGTGCGCGGCTGAATCCAGCGTCTGCCGCCCGGCCGTGCCGACCTGGCGGATGCTTTCTTCCAGACCGGGCTGGGCGGCGTCCGGCTTGGGCTGGTCTTCCGGCGGCGGTGTTGCGGCTTCGCTCACGCCGGTCAGTCGTTGCTGCGGGCGAGCTTGGCGATGATCCAGCCGGCGGCGAAGGCCACGCCGAACGAAGCCAGCGGACGCTCACGGATCAGTTCGGCGGCGCTGTCGATCAGGTCCTTGCTCTTGTCCATCAACGCGTCCATCTGCTCCTTGGCGGCGGCACCGCCCAGTTCGGCGGCGGCCAGGCCGGACAGGGCGCTGTCGGACAGTTCGGCCTTCAGGTTGGCCTTGCCCAGGCGCAGCTCATCGGCAGCGGCACCGGTGGCGCCCTTGACGGCCGAACCGGCGGCGGTGGCGGCGGACTTCAGGTGCGCGCCGGCCTCGCCCAGGTGTTCCTTCATGTTCTCGGTATTGGTGGGGCTCATCGTGTTCTCCTGGTTTCAGCGATTGCGCCGGCATGCGGCGCGCGGTTGCAGCGGATGTCCACAGATACCAGCTGGCGGGTGTAAAGAACGTTACGGGTGCGCCGGCGCCGATGACGCGATCATCGCATCATCAGTGCGCCGCGCTCGTTGCCGCGCAGGATGTTGAGCACCAGTTGCTGCGGCCGCGCGCTGAAACTGGCGCGCCAGCTGGCCAGGTCGGTGAACTGGCCAGTGCTCGCGGCCAGGATCACATCGCCACCGGCCAGGCCGGATTGCGCGGCGCGGCTGCCGCGTGCGACCTCGCTGACCAGCACGCCGTTCAGGCCGGCCTGGCGCAGCGATTCGGGCAGGTCGGCGAAGGTGGCGCCGGACAGGCGCGGGTCCAGCGTCTGCCCGCTGACCGCGCGCGGCTGTTCCTGCAACCGGGCCTTGAGCCGCAACGGCTTGCCGTCGCGGCGCACGTCCAGCTCGGCGGTGCTGCCCACGGTCGAAAGCCCTTCGAAGTTGTGTAGTGCCTGTGCGTTGTCCACGCGCTGGCCGTTGATCGACAGCACCACGTCACCGGCCTTCAGGCCTGACGCCGCAGCGCCGGAACCGGGCAACACGCGGGTGACCAGCGCGCCGCGGGTTTCGCTCAGGCCCAGCCCGCTGGCCATCTGCGGGGTCAGGTTCTGGGTTTCCACGCCCAGCGTGCCGCGCACCACCACGCCCTTGGTGATCAGCTGTTCGACCACGCTGCGCGCCAGGTTGGACGGAATGGCCAGACCCAGGCCGATGTTGCCGGCCATGCTGCCCTGCGGGTTGAAGCTGGCGGTGTTGATGCCGACCAGCTGGCCGGACAGGTTGACCAGTGCACCGCCGGAGTTGCCCGGGTTGATTGAGGCGTCGGTCTGGATGAAGTTCTGGTAGCCCAGCCCGCGGATGCCGCTGCGGCCGACTGCCGAGACGATGCCCGAGGTCACCGTCTGGCTGAAGCCGAACGGGTTGCCGATGGCCACCACGAAGTCACCCACGCGCAGCTGGTCGCTGTTGCCCAGCGGCAGCGCGATGAGCTTTTCGGCCGGGATGCGGATCAGTGCGATGTCGGTGTCCGGGTCCGAGCCGATGAACTCGGCCTGCACGGTGCGGCCGTCGGCCAGGGTCACGCGTACGTCGTCGGCGTTGTCGATGACGTGGTGGTTGGTCAGCACCAGGCCCTTGGCCGCGTCGATGATCACGCCCGAGCCCAGCGACTCGTTGATGCGCTCCTGCGGCACCTGCGGGAACAGGCGGCGGAAGAACGGGTCATCGAAGAACGGGTTGCGCACCCGCACCACCTGCTTGGTGTTGACGCTGACCACCGCCGGCATGGCCTGTTCCAGCATCGGCGCGAGCGAGGGCACCGCCTGCCCGGCGACCGAGGCCGGCAAGGCCGCCGCGGCAGGAAGCACGGCGCTGGCGTTGGCCGCGTCGGCACGGTTGTCCAGGTGGGCGTTGATGGCCATGGCGGTGAAGCCGCCAAAGGCCGAGGCCAGGGCCAGGGTGAGCAGGGTCGGTAGCGGTCGCATAAGCCGGGGGTTCCATGCGGGGGCGGCCGTGTTGGCGGCGCCATGGTGGGGCGGATTGCTGAACGCGAGTGTGGCGGTGCGTGGCTAAATCGACAATGAAATCTTCTGCATCGCCGCATCGCCAACCCCGGCGCGCCCTACGCGAAATGCAATAGTCCAAATGCAGATTTTTCGTTTGACAACACCCTGCCGGTGGGTAAGCTTGGTCCTGCCATCAGCCACAAGATGTTGGGTTGGTGTGAAAAACGTCCCCAAGCAGTAGGGTTAGTGCTCGGGGTGCAAGCACCCCAACGGAAGGCGTGCAATGACCGCGACAGTGATGCAGAACACCGGTAGTCCCCGGCTCGATCCCATCCCGCCAGCAGGCGCGTAACCACGCGTCTGCGCGTCGTCGTCGTTGCAGCCCGGCCTGCCGGGGTTAAAGAACAAACGCACCGCAAGGTGCCCCAGGAGAATTTCCACAATCATGAGCACGGTGCGTCTGGAAGTGGTCAGCAACCAAACCAAATCGGACCTTATTCCCTTGCAGCCTGCCTCGCAGGACATCTGGGAAAAGAAGTACCGCCTCACGACCAAGGCCGGCGACGCGCTGGATGCCGATATCGACGGCACCTACCAGCGTGTGGCGCGAGCCCTTGCCGATGCCGAAGCGACCGACGAGAAGCGTGCCTACTGGTACGAGCGCTTCGTCTGGGCGCTGCGTCGTGGCGCCATCCCGGCCGGCCGCATCACCTCCAATGCCGGTGCGCAGGAACACAAGCCGGCCACCAGCACGATCAACTGCACCGTGTCGGGCACCATCACCGACTCGATGGACGGCATCCTGGAAAAGGTCCACGAAGCGGGTCTGACCCTGAAGGCCGGCTGCGGCATCGGCTATGAGTTCAGCACCCTGCGTCCGCGCGGTGCGTTCGTTGCCGGCGCTGGTGCCTACACCTCCGGGCCGATGTCCTTCATGGATATCTACGACAAGATGTGCTTCACCGTGTCCTCGGCCGGTGGCCGTCGTGGCGCGCAGATGGGCACCTTCGACGTGTCGCACCCGGACGTGAAGGACTTCATCCGCGCCAAGCGCGAGGACGGCCGCCTGCGCCAGTTCAACCTGTCGCTGCTGATCACCGACGGCTTCATGGACGCGGTCAAGAACGACGCCGACTGGCAGCTGGTGTTCCCGATCAACATCAAGGAACAGTCCGAAGTCGACCAGAACTCGGCCGACGTGGTCTGGCGCGAATGGCCGACCCACGAAAACTACATCGTGCGCGACGACGGCCTGGTGGCCTGCAAGGTGTACGGGCACATCCGCGCCCGCCACCTGTGGGACATGATCATGGTGTCCACCTATGACTATGCCGAGCCGGGTTTCATCCTGATCGACCGCGTCAACGAGATGAACAACAACTGGTGGTGCGAGAACATCCGCGCGACCAACCCGTGCGGCGAGCAGCCGCTGCCGCCCTACGGCGCCTGCCTGTTGGGCTCGGTCAACCTGACCAAGTTCGTGCGCGACCCGTTCACCGACCAGGCCTCCTTCGACTGGGACGAGTACAAGGAAGTGGTGCGCGTGTTCACCCGCATGCTCGACAACGTGGTGGAAGTGAACGGCCTGCCGCTGGAACAGCAGCGCAACGAGATCATGCGCAAGCGCCGCCACGGCATGGGCTTCCTGGGCCTGGGCAGCACCATGACCATGCTCAAGATGAAGTACGGCTCGTCCGAGTCCTGCGAATTCACCGACGCCATTGCCCGCGACATGGCCGTGGCCGGCTGGGAAACCGGCCTGGAGCTGGCCCGTGAGAAGGGTGCCGCGCCGATCATGGACGAGCAGTTCGCGGTCACCGCCGCCATGCTGCGCCAGCGCCCGGAGATGAAGAAGGACGGCTGGAAGGTCGGCCAGAAGATCGCCGGCAAGGTGCTGCACGCCCGCTACAGCCGCTACATGCAGCGTGTGGCCACCGTGGCGCCGGAGCTGGTCGAGGAACTGGCCCAGGTGGGCGCCCGCTTCACCCACCACAGCTCCATCGCCCCGACCGGCACCATCAGCCTGTCGCTGGCCAACAACGCCTCCAACGGCATCGAGCCCTCGTTCGCGCACCACTACAGCCGCAACGTGATCCGCGAAGGCAAGAAGAGCAAGGAGAAGGTGGACGTGTTCTCCTTCGAGTTGCTGGCCTACCGCGCGCTGGTCAACCCGAAGGCCATGCCATTCAGCGACGAAGCCGGCGCGCAGCTGCCGGAGTACTTCATCAGCGCCGACGACATCTCGCCCAAGGAACACGTGGACGTGCAGGCCGCCGCGCAGAAGTGGGTGGACAGCTCCATTTCCAAGACCGCCAACGTACCCACCGATTACCCGTACGAGCAGTTCAAGGACATCTACCGGTACGCCCACGAGCAGGGCCTGAAGGGCTGCACCACCTTCCGCTTCAACCCGGCCGCCTTCCAGGGCGTGCTGGTCAAGGAAGCGGATCTTGAGAACACCACCTACCGCTTCGAGCTGGAAGACGGCCAGGTGGTGGAGGTCAAGGGCAACGAACAGATCGAGTACGACGGCGAAATGCACACCGCCGCCAACCTGTTCGATGCGCTCAAGGAAGGCTACTACGGCAAGTTCTGAGTAGCCCCGATGCCGTCCTGCGGGTCATGCAGGGCGGCGTTTGACGGTGGTGCCCACCACCGGGTTGTTGTGCGTTTGTTTCCCGTTGCATCGGCTTCGATATAGCATCGCCAACGTTTTACAGACCCGACGCCCTGAGGAGGGCTTTATGAGCAATGGTAATGGTGTGACGGCGACTGTTTCGCACGTCGCCGAGAACGTGAAAGAAACCGCAGCACACCTGGGCGAGACCATCGCTACGGCCACCACCGAAGCCGTTGCCGTGGTCAAGACCCGCGCACGCAAGGTGGAAGCCGGTGCGAAGAAGCAGGTAGCCAAGGTCAAGAAGGCCGTGGTCAAGGCTGAAAAGGCCGTGGCCAAGAAGGCCAAGGCCGCCAAGAAGGAAGTGACCAAGACCGTCTCTTCCGTGCGCAAGAAGCTGGAAACCGCCAAGGCCAACGCCAAGGCCGAAGCCGCTGACCTGAAGAAGAAGGGCGCCGGCAAGCGCGCTGCGACCAAGAAGGCGATTGCCAAGGTCGAGAAGAAGGCCGCCACCAAGGTGGCTTCGGCCAAGAAGTCGGTCAAGGCCACCGAGAAGAAGGTTGCCAAGGCCGTGACCAAGAAGGCCGCTGCCGCCAAGAAGTCGGTGAAGGCTGCCGAGAAGAAGGTCGCCAAGGTTGTCGGCAAGAAGGCTGCCGCCGCCAAGAAGACGGTGAAGGCTGCCGAGAAGAAGCTGGTCAAGGCCGTCGGCAAGAAGACCACCGCTGCCAAGAAGGCAGTGAAGAAGGTCGAGAAGAAGGCCGCCAAGAAGGTTGCCGCCGTCAAGAAGACGGTAAAGGCCACGCAGAAGAAGGTGGTCAAGAAGGCCGCAGCCAGCAAGAAGGTTGTGAGCAAGAAGGCCGCTTCGGCGAAGAAGACTGTCGCCAGGAAGGCTGCTTCGGCCAAGAAGACCGTGGCCCGCAAGACCACCGCAGTGAAGAAGGCCGCCAAGAAGGCCGCCCGCAAGTAAGCCGCACCGCGCGCCCCGTCCCTAGCGGGACGGGGTTGCTGCCGCAAACCGAATACAACGCATAACCAGGACTCGCACCATGGCCGTCAAGATCGACAAGAAAATCAAGGGCTATTCCGTCATCACCCCGGACGACAAGGCCCGCGAAGCAGCCGCAGCGGCCAAGGCGCCGGTTGTGGTGGCGCCGGTCGAGTCCCCGGCCGACAACATCGTGCACATGCACGAGCGCATCGAGCGCCCGGAAGTGCTGATCGGCAGCACCTACAAGATCAAATCGCCGTTGGTGGAGCACGCCTTCTACGTGACCATCAACGACATCGTGCTCAACCAGGGCACCGAGCACGAGCTGCGCCGTCCGTTCGAGATCTTCATCAACTCCAAGTCGATGGAGCATTTCCAGTGGATCGTGGCGCTGACCCGCATCATGTCGGCCGTGTTCCGCAAGGGCGGCGACGTGACGTTCATCGTCGATGAGATGAAGGCCGTGTTCGACCCGAAGGGCGGTTACTTCAAGGCCGGTGGCGTGTACATGCCGTCGCTGGTGGCCGAGCTGGGCTCCATTGTCGAAGACCACATGAAGTCGATCGGCCTGCTGCACGACCCGGAAATGAGCGCCCACCAGCGCGCCCTGATCGCCGAGAAGCGCAAGCAGTTTGAAGAACGCTCAAAAAAAAACAGTGAAGTAACCGCAGCTCCGGCGCAGAGCGCCGCGCTTGTCCCCTCCCTTTCGCAAAGCGAAGGGGAGGGCCGGGGAGGGGTAGCTTTTGACGCTGCTTCTGACTCCGAAGCAGAAAGCGCCGACAACGGCAGCTTCCCGGCCAGCGCCAGCATGTGCCACAAATGCAGCACCAAGGCGCTGGTGATCATGGATGGCTGCCAGACTTGCTTGAATTGTGGGTATTCCAAGTGCGGTTGAGTTGAAAAAGTTCTGAATAGCTTTCTCGATTGTATGGACCCTTATTAATCGCTAGCTGGGCACGTATCGGGTTCTGGTAGGGATCAAGGAAGCTACTGGTTGGAAAAGAAAGGGCCGCCCTCCCGGGTGGCCCTTTGCCATTTTCGAATTGTGAAATACATGGCCAGTTCTTATAGGGGATATCATTACTCTATACAGTCACCTAGAAGTAGCTTCCATGCATAGGCTTTTATCTATGGGGTCAATTTGAAAATGCATTTCTCCTATGGCGGAACGTGTCGTAGTACGTCCAAGAGAAGGCGGCTAATAGGAGGTGCAAGTTATCGTAACGTTGACGCCGGTCTCCGAGCTATCGGCGCTTTCGGTGCAACGTTGTCTGACATGGCCGGACGAGCCATTAACCGAAGCTCCCAATGAACTTACCCAATTAATGAATCGGAATCGATCGTCAGGGTTGTTCTGAAAGTCGTAGTAAGTTGTCTGTCCTAGCCCTCCTGCGATTTTAGCTGGCGATTCAGGTACGAAGTTTCCAGCGCGGTCTCGTACTGTATTCGGTTCATGGGCGAACCGCTCAGTCACGGGGTCCATTATGGCGATTACCCTCGAGCCGTCGGGAAGTTTGAGAGTGACGGATACTACCTTTGGTGGGAGGCTAAGGATGTATTTATCCACCAGTCCACGAAGCGATTGCGTGACGACGGTTAAGACTGCAGCTTTTGTGTGGGCTTGAGCCATAGTCACTTCCCTTGCTTGAGGGAATTGCACGAACTCGTAGGCGTTATTTGGGATGCCAGGTCCTGGAGAAATTTCTATCACAGAGCCCCATGCTTGCTGTGCCTTTATTCCGTAATCATGGAACTCGGGCTCTGGTGTCTCCGGTACGATTGTAATGATGTCCTGACAGCCCCAGGGGGTCGCTGGTGTGCAAGTAATGCTTGGCGCGTCATTTTCTTTGGACGTTAAAAATTTTAGGACTTCGCCAGTTTGGCGATTGACGTAATATTTATAACCCCAGAACGGAGCTTGTTCTGCGTTGGTATCGTGCCAGACGATCGTATTTATGTAACTTGAACTGCATCCATCGCAGACTTGTAAAGTATCTTGAGCGTTTGCCTGCAGTGAAAACAACCAGCCGGCAGCTGCGAGAAGAAAAGACGGTGCAAATCGTGTCAGTGCTTTACATGGCATCGTTGTGCTCTCCTTTTATCCACTGGCTCTTGGTAAAAGCTGTTGTGGGTCTTGGAAACTCCTTGAAAGACTGAGGTGCATTTATTCTCGCCCTCGCGCTATGTTTATCGCGTGTGGGATGGTAATTTTGGTAATGCAAATTACTAAGTGCAGGAGAGTAGGGTCGTAAGAATCAAGAGGACGAAAACAGGGGTCAGAGTCGGGTTTCCGCTCTGACCTTTGCGTTGTTTGCTGTAGAGAACGATGGGCGGAGTCGTGCTTCCGTTTCGGCCTTGAACGCTGTGGCTAATGCGATTTGTCTGAAACAGGGGTCAGTGAAACAGGGGGCAGCAGTGAAACAGGGGTCAGAGTCGAGTTTCATCAGTGCTGCGGTCTTCCTGTTCGGGTGGCTTACTCGACGTTCCATGCCGGTGTCGTAGTGCAGCATCCTGCTGCAACCGATCGCTATCATTGATGACTTCGGTGGTTCTACGGCCAGGATGTCATGAAGAGCGCATTGGTGATGTTGGCGGGAATGGTAGTGGTGGTGGCGTCGGCTGCTGCGCAACTCTCCGGCCCGCAGCGGTTGCGGGCTGCCCGCCAGGAAACGTTCGAGCGGTTGCGGTTTCCGTCGCGCGATGGTGTTGTCCTCACCGGTGCGCAAGTGCGGGTGGTGAAACAGCGGCACGGACGGTTCGATGGTATGCAGCAACCGGAGCCGCGCTGGATGGCACAGACCGCGGACGATGCATTCTGGTACTGCGTGGGGCGAAAAACAGGGGTCAGAGTCGGGTTTCCGCTCTGACCTTTGCGTTGTTTGCTGTAGAGAACGATGGGCGGAGTCGCGCTTCCGTTTCGGCCTTGAACGCTGTGGCTAATGCGAATTGCCAGGCTTTGCCTCTGCTGAGGCGCACCGATAGATTTTGAGCGCGGACGAGTGTGAGTTGAACGAAACGGGGGCGGCAGAGTCGAGTTTCATCAGTGTTGCGGCCTTCCTGTTCGGGTGGCTTACTCGACGTTCCATGCCGGTGTCGTAGTGCAGCATCCTGCTGCAGCCGATCGCTATCATTGACGACTTCGGTGGTACTACGGCCAGGATGTCATGAAGAGCGCATTGGTGATGTTGGCGGGAATGGTAGTGGTGGTGGCGTCGGCTGCTGCGCAACTCTCCGGCCCGCAGCGGTTGCGGGCTGCCCGCCAGGAAACGTTCGAGCGGTTGCGGTTTCCGTCGCGCGATGGTGTTGTCCTCACCGGTGCGCAAGTGCGGGTGGTGAAACAGCGGCACGGACGGTTCGATGGTATGCAGCAACCGGAGCCGCGCTGGATGGCACAGACCGCGGACGATGCATTCTGGTACTGCGTGGGGCCGGGGCCAAGCTGGTATCTGGCCATTCCGGTTTCAAGGCGCAATGGCTTCCACTGGGATGTCGAATGGGTGGTGCGCCCGCTGGACGAGAGCCGCATGCGTGCCGCGCTGCAAGGTGACACCGAAGCATTACGGTTGGCCTTTGGCGAAGACATCGAACGGGGATGACCGGCAGTTGAGTGGAAACAGGGGTCAGAGCCGAGTTTTCGCTCTGGCCCTTTCCTATTGCGAACCGCCAGAAAGCTGTGGCTCGAAAACACGAATCGTGACCTGATGTCGATAAGATGGCCGCATCAGGGCAGGGGATGAAGATGAAGGCTGATTGTAGACAGGGACTGTCCTTCGCCGCGTTGGACCAGCGCTTGCGCGATGTGCCGGATGGGCCTGCGGGTGCATTGAATACGCCGCAATGGTTGAAGGTGTTGCACATCGTTGCGTTCGCCGGGGCAGTGCTGGGATTGGCGCCGTACTTCCTGGCGAAGTGGTTGGGGCCGGCGCAGTGGATGGTCTACGTCGCGAAGAGCGGGCTTATCATTCTTTACGTCGCTGGGCTTCCCAGCGTTCTCAGGAACTGCGGTGTAATGGGCTTGCAGTTCTGGCACTGGCGGAAGGGTCAGGCGCAGCAGCTTGACCACGATCGCACGTACTTTGATCACATGCTGGCTTGGCTGACGGGGTTTTCGGCCTCAGAGCTGACCAAGGCTGAATGCGTCGTCCGTCTGCATCTTGGGCAACTGACCGCCAAGATTGGCTTTCTTGCTGGTGGCGTTGAAAGACTCGGCATGCTGCCGGTCCTTGTGTCCATGTTTCTTTTTATCCGCCAATGGAAGGACCTGCTGGGCATGCCGGCGTGGCAGGTCGTGCTTGGCGTATTCCTGATACTGCTGTACCTCGTCGTGAGCGTTGCCAACTTGATGCGTATCCGCTTGCAGCTCTATCAGGCGTTGTTGCTTGAGGCGGAGAAGCGGAAAGCGACGCCCTGACGCAGTTAAGACAGCAACAGGGCAGTGCGGAACAGGGGGCAGTTAAAACAGTGGTCAGGGCTGGGTTTCCATTCTGACCTTTCTCTTATTCTGAACCGCTCACCCATACGCACGCTGGAGAACTGGGCACTTCAGACATCATCGCTCTGCTTGATGAAGTCCACCATCATCTGCAGATACCCTTGGGGCTGCCGGGTCGACATGCGTTCGCCGTGAGCATCGGTCTCGAACTCGTACATGCCGTGATCCGCATTCGGGAAGACGAATGTGGCAACGGGGCGGCCTGCCTGCTTGAGCTTCTCCAGCCGGCGCAACGTTTCAAAAGGAGGGGCATCGCGGTCCTGTCCTCCGAATAGCCATAGTTGCGGCACATCGAGGTTGGACAACACTGGCATCGGATCGTAATGCGCCGGTACACCCTCAACCAACGCTGGAAAGTCCCTGCGCGCCGCTTCTTCGGGCGTAGAGAGCAGGTAGGAGCTGAAGTTGCCCCGCACGAGTGGAAACCACGGCTCCTTTCCGTACTTCATCTTCACCGCATCGAGTTTGTCGAACCCTTCCGTGAAGTTGCTTTCGATGATGGCTGCGGTCGCGTCGGCTACTTCGCCAGCCTTGCGTTGCACGTCCGCATCGAAGCCGGCGCGCGTCATGTCGAAGATGATCGCCTCACGATCTTCCTCTATCGGCGATACCGCCAGGCCGAAGCTGACGATCACGAAGTCCACGGGTTCGATTCTGGCGGCCAGCGGCGCCACCCATCCGCCCTGACTACCCCCCTGGTACCCGATGCGCCCTGCGCGCTCGCCGGCAAGGCGCCGTGCTTCATGCATGGCGTGGATGGCATCGGTTGCGAGGGTGAGGTAGTTCTGTGTGTAGCGGCCCTCCGACCGGCCAGTGCCGCGCTTGTCATATGCAAAGACGCCGATGCCCTGGCTTGCCAGTTCGCGCTGCAGTGAATAGTTGTCGACTGCAGACGTTCGTTCTGCACCGTGGACAAGCACGGCGATTGGCACGCGTGCCTCGCCTGGCGGCAGTGTCAATCGCCCGCGCAAAGTGACTCCTGAGCCCTGGAAGTGCGTATCGATCTGTTCCAGCGATTGTCGTCTGCCGGGCGTCTCGTCGAAGCGGATCTCGCCCTGCGCGCAGTTCTCCACTGTCAACCGGTGGCCGTCGGGAAGGTTGGTCCAGCCAAGCGTGCTGGTCCAGGCGCCATCATCTTCCCGCATCAATGCCCCGGTTTGGCCATCGGGGCGGCGCCAGCGAAGCGTGCCCGATGGCCCTGGCCCGATGTCGAGCGTGCTGCCATCGGCCATGCGATAGCTGCCGGTGTGGCAGGAAGGCGCTTGTGGAACGGGAGTGGCTGGCTCTGCCGCGATTGCGCTGATGTGGGGAAGTGCGGCCAGTGTGACGGCGATGGTGAATGACAGTCTGAGCATGACAACACCAGTTGCGTTACTATTTACGGAAATATTGACGTTTTAGTCTGAGGGCGTCAACCCTCGCGAGGAGACCATGACATGACCGATTTCATTCAACAGCAAGGGCCGGCTTTTCTCGCACATCTTCTGAGGCGCCTTGCCGATGAACTGGTGCAGGGTGCGGCCGATTGGTATCCAACGGTTGGTGTTACCGCGCCGCCACGCACGATATCCACGCTTCTGGCATTGGACCAGTACGGCTCTTTGGGCGTGACCGAGCTGGCGGCGCTGCTACGGCAATCGCATCCGCTGGTGATCACCTGGATCAAGGATCTGACGCAGCTATCGCTGGTGAAATCCAGCGGTGACCCGGCGGACCGGCGCAGAACCCTGGTGTCCTTGACCAAAAAGGGACGGAACGAACTGGTGCGTATCCGCGAGGCCTTGGCGGTCATGGAGCAGGCATCCACCGAGCTGCTGCGTCTGGCCGGCGCTGACGCGCTTGCAATGCTGTGGACTATGGAGCGCAACTGTCAGGAGCTTTCATTTCTGCAGCGTTTGCAGCGGAAAGCTGAGGAGAAGCAGGGAGCAGAGTAGGGCTTCGATGCAGAACAATGCAGAACAGGGGCAGAGTTGGGTTTCCATCTCTTCTCCCAGTTGCACAGTGAAAACAGAGGTCAGGGGGCAGAACTGCGGTCAGAGTCGGACTTCCATGCCACTCTGACCCCGATCTCTCCTTCCCGCCCAATAGCAGGGCTTAGCGGGAAGCTTCGCTGAGATTCGAAACTCCACTCTGACGCCATTCTCTTCGTTCTCTCTCGATCTCGATTGCATGATCTGAGCAGGAGCCGGAGGCCGATTCCAGTCATGGACGGCCTGACGTGCAGAAGTCTATTCTGTCCCTGTCGCTCCTTTCTTGGTTCACCAGACAAGGGCCTTGGCAAACTCCTCGGCTCGAAGCAGCTCCTCCGGCGCCTTGGTTGAAGCGCGCAACAGGGTTCGGGTGGTGCCTCGGTCCACCACCCAGAAGGTCACCTGGGTGACATCGTTATGGAAGCCTGCTTCAACCTGGAATGTCCAGCGCTTCCCGAGGATGGAGCTATCGTGCGTGCTCGCCTGGAAAGGTTGTTGTTGGAGGGAGCCCAGTGTCAGGTTGAACTGGTGGTTCATGACCTCTCGGAACAGCTGCTCCTGGACAGTGTCGGACGCCGGAACATCCAGGTTGGTGGTGAGGCCGACAATCTGGCCCGTGCGTAGGTCTTTGAACACGATGGCCGCGTCTGACTTGGGATGGCCAGCCAGAAATCCGGACAGCCACACCGGCACCTGCATATCCGAATGCTTGTTCCTCAGTACCAACGAATTTCCGTCCTGAATCTTGAACCACGGCTCGGCCCACCTTCCTGGGTAGTCCAGATACCTGTTCATAAGCGACGCGCCCCGGGGTGAGTCATTGGCGATGAACGAAAGCGCGGCAGCGTACTGAAGTGAGTCATCCTTGAGCTGTGCTTCGAACCGGTCGGCACCAATGTACTCCCAGGCGCGCAGTGCTTTGGCCAAGTGAGTCGCTGCTTTCGTGTCGTCTCCCTCACGAAACGCGGTGATGCCGATGATCGCATTCAGTACGGCAGCATCCCTGGGAAAGGTGGCAATAGCCAACGAGCTGGCGGCGAGCGCGGCTGCCTTCTGATTACTTCCTGAAGGCGTCCAGAGTTCCTCGATCATGCGGTCACGTTCAGGCCACTGCGCATCCAGTTCGATCGGCGTGCTCCAGTCTATCGCGCTCCACAATGAGGGCAGCGCTTGCAGCATGGTGTCGATGCCGTCAGTTCTGGAAGTCAAGTCCGCACCAATGAGCCAGCCGCTGCGATATCCCAACCATCGAGCGCGCTGCATTGCGGTGCCTTCAATTGTGACTTGCGATCGGAGGCTGGCTTGTAGCAGGCCGGGCAGGGCCATGTCAGGAAGTGTGGCCCCATCGACAGGGATCTCATCGTCAAAGCGAGGTCTGAGCCGGTTGAAGAGCTTATGTCGCCGTGCCTGATCATCAAGGCCAGACATATCGTCCGGGTGTTGCATGGAAATCTTCACTTCGGCCGTGGTTGCGTCGGCAGCTACGTAAAGGTACTTCCAGCGTGTGATGTTGCCCGGCTTCGACGCAGGCTCCATATGCACGAGCAGCCAGCGCCCGGCCGTCAATGGCATGGATAGTCCTGAAGCCGAGTCGGTAATGTGATGCTGGGAAAAGCTTGTATTCCACTGCTCAGGGAAAAGTCGAGCATCCTTCAGCATTCGATGTGAATAGCGCTCCGCCACGGCAACATTCTTGGCCAGGAACGAACTAATCAATCCCTCCGTGGTGTAAAGGTCCATCTGGTCGAAGTGGGGGCCGTTGACGGAGTTGTCGACCTTGGCAATGAGCCCGTCGATGATCCGGATGGCCTCCTCGTGCCGATCTTCCCGACGTAGGGTAAAGAGTAGCAACTGCAGTGCATCAATGGTTTCATACGGGTTTCGTGCCATCTCCAGCAGTTCTTCGCTGAGTGTGCTGGCCTGGCTCCACTGCTCCGCTTGGATGGCGGCGATCGATTTCGCGCGCTCATTCAGATAGAGAGGGGAAAAGGCCGACGACTGTTGATGTGTAGATGAGGCGAGCTCCTCCGAGACGGCGAAGAACGGGAGAAAGAAAAGTGCCGTAGCGAGTACCCAGCGGAGTGCCGGAGATAGGGCCAGAAGGCCGCGATGCATATCCATGTGCTCGTCCGTGGTTTGTGGCGTCCGTAGCGCAAAGAATAGTCGACAGCCAGTGCACGTCAAAGGAAGGGTGAAACAGAAGTCCGGCAGTGCTTTGGGACATTCAAGGGAATGTCCGAATTGGCTTTATTGTTGATGTGTCTATCGGTGAGCAAGATGCCGAAGCCCGGCGTGAGAGTCGGGTTTCAGTAAGGCCCCTTTCCTGTTGGACTGCGATGGGGTCATACAACGACTCGAATCGTGACCGAGCTTGCCTTCTTCGTCGAAGGTCTCTTTGCTGACACTTCGACGGCATGGTCTGAGTAGGAGTAGGTGTAGCGGGCAGCCTTGTGTCTGCAGTGCAGAGCCTGACTTGACGGCATGCGTTTCTCGCTGCGGAAGCTATGGCGCCAGATCCGGCGACAAGTAGCACCGCATAGCGGAGTTCACGTTGATGGCGTCCCCCCTCACGAAACTGCCTTTCGAACGTATCTCGCGCTCAGCGGTCAAAACAGGGGTCGGAGTCAGGTCTCCACCTTTTTCCACAGCTGCGCAGGGCGACGATTGTGGTCCCCGCCCGGAAGCAGGACTCAGCGGAAAGCTTCGCTGAGATTTGCAAGTGGAACCCATCCAGACTTCGAGGTGGTGGAGTTCTCGCACCAAACCCAGCCGTTGAGAATACTCATGCCAAGCAGCAGGTCCCCTTCTTTCACGTCCAATTCTCTGGCGGTGTAGTCCTCAAGCGCATGAGCGACGTTGCCATCGATGATTTCGATGATCTGTGCGGGTACCCAGCCACCTTCTTGCCCTGGGGTGTCACAGAACAGCCAGTTGTCCCAGCCTTCCGGGCCTTCGTACTTCTTGCCTACAACAAGCGTCGCGCCTTTCGCAAAAGAAATTGGCTTGGGGTACTGGCTGGTATGTCCTCGAATGACGAGGTACTGCTTGGCTTTCATGTACCTATCCTGCGAGTTGCTTTGAAGTTGAGCTGCGCCACGAGGGCGGGCCTTGGAATGAGGTGTCAGGGCTCAGCTTGGGGAAAAACCCGGGGGGCTGAGGATGGGAGACGCAGGAGCAGTGCCCTTTCCGCCCCAGCCTTGGGGCTTGAAGGATGGCCGGGAAACATGGTGCAAAGGTACGGGTTCTTTCCATGCCGACTGAGCGCCAAATTTTTGGCGTAAGTGCGGTGAATCAATGGCAACGCTTTGTTTGACAGCGATCACATGCGGCTTGATGATTCCGCGCATGCCTGCGATCCCGGAGGCTGTGTCAAGGAGGGGCCGCAGTTGCAACGCACTGCGTCACCGGTAGTGAAGAACAACGTTTTTGCAACCAACGAAGGGGAAGAATGAAGAAGTTTCTGAAATGGATTTTGATTGCTTTTGTCGGACTGCTCGCGCTCGGCATGATTATCGAAGCAACCAAGTCGCCGGAGCAGAAGGCAGCCGATGCTGCTGCGCGTGAGCAGAAAGCGGCCGAGCGCGCCGAGGCAAAGAAGCAGGAAGCCGCACGCGTTGAGGAAAAGAAGGAAGAGGCCGCGCCGGTCGAAGCAAAGAAGGAAGAGGCCGCAGCACCGAGCCTGACCGGGCCGCAGAAGAACGCGATCAGGTCCGCCGAGCAGTACCTCAGCATGGGCGGCTTTTCGCGGAACGGGCTCATCAATCAGCTTTCGGCAGATGCTGGCGAGGGTTTCAGCGTAGCCGATGCCACTTTCGCGGTGGACAGCCTGAATGTTGATTGGAACGAGCAGGCGGCGAAGTCCGCAGCACAGTACCTCAGCATGCAGGGCTTCTCGTGCAAGGGCCTGATTGAACAGCTTTCCTCGAGCGCCGGTGAAAAGTACACCGTGAGCCAGGCAACCTTTGGTGCACGTCAAGCTGGTGCCTGCAACTGATCATTTGAAGAAAACCATGGTCAGAGTCGGGTTTCCGCTCTGACCGTTGGCCTTCTGGAAATGAGTCAACGTCCCGTTCCGGGACCGACATCAATGCATCAGCAGGAACTGGCCGCGCTTTAGAACAGAACCCCACTTCCCGCATCCGACCCTCTTTACGGCGAACGGTCAGGACTTGATGAGGGTGAAGCTTCATCGGTGGAATTTCTGCTCGATCCTCCTGGTGTCGGCGATGTTCACCCAGACACAGGCGTCGTCATCGCCAACACCGGGACACGCGGCGCGGATACGACCCAGCATCTGCCGATCCCGGCATGGTTGAACGAAGGTTTGGCGGTGAACACCAAATACACGCTGTTCCCGCAGCTGGCTGCTCCCAGCGCGCAGCTGTACTTCCCGCACGAGGTTGCAGCCCAGCATGTGGCTTACTGGAACCAGGTCAGCATCCAGACCTTCTGGTCCGGCAAGTCTTTCTTGGCGGCCGATGACGGAAACCGGCTTTCCTACGACCTGGCCAAGAAGATCGCCGCGCTCACGGCAGGGGACAAGCCTGCATTCCGTGCATTCATGGCAGCCGCGAAGGGGAGTGATGGTGGCCTGGCGGCCGAACGGCACCTGGGCTATCCGATCCAGAACTTGCTTGAAGCAGTGCTGGGTGAGGGTGAGTGGTCGCCGAGGCCGGATAGCTGGAGACAGGGCACCGAGCGCTGACAGTTTTAGATAGCTTTGGGCGTCAGCGTTGCGATGTGTAAAGGATGCAGTGCAGCTCTCACGACGCATTCACCCAAGTCGCGCCAATCTGAATGTCGATGATGCGGTGGGCGTATGCCGTCCCCATCGCATGGACACGGCGAATCAGAACGGAGAAATACAATGCTGAAGATAATGTTCGTGGGCTTGCTTGTTGCTTCGCTGGCCGGTTGCGCAACCACCAGCCCATCGGGCGATTCGAGCGCAACCAGCAGCGAACGTCGCGTCACCTACGCCTGCGAAGGTGGGCCGGATCTGACCGTGGTGTATGCGGAGAACGTGGCGCGGGTGGTGCAGCCTGATGGCAGCACGGTGGACCTGCCGCAGCAGGTCACCGGTTCCGGCTTCTCCTACGGAACGCCGATGCAGTCGATTCGCGGCAAGGGCACGGAGCTGACTTATACGATCGGGCGGATGGTGCCCAGGCAGTGCCGCGAGAAGTAAGCGCGGCAGTGCATCAACGAAACAAACAAGGTCGGAACGGGGTTGCCGTTCCGGCTTTTTCGTTCTTTGTACAAGGCCGGCCGCATCGCCAGCCTGTAGAAGCGGCTTCAGCCACGAAGCAGTTGATTCAGACGTGTGCTGTCCACGTGCAATCTGTTGATGCGGCGTCCGCAGGATTCTCAGCTTCGCGGCTGAAGCCGCTCCTACGGCATGGCATTCAAACGGCCTTGTGCGTCCTGTGCCAGATGCCACCGGCCACCACGAGCAACAACACGGCGGCCGTGCCGATCACGCCGATGAAGGCCTGGTCGAATGCGGCGCCGGCGAGTTGGGTGAGCTGGCTGGCTTCGGCGCCGTTGAGTTGTTCGGCGATGAGGAGGGCTTCGTCGAGGCTGTCGCTGGCTTCGGCGGCGATGCCTGGTGGCAGCACCAACGCATTGGTATACAGCGCCGACATCAGGCTGCCGAGGATGGCGATGCCCAATGCGCCGCCGAGTTCGTAGGACACCTCTTCGACCGACGCCGCCATGCCGGCACGGTCTTCCGGGGCGGACAGCATGATGACGCTGGAGGCCGCGGTCATCGCCGCGCCGATACCGAAGCCCATGCCGGCCATGGCGAGCAACCACAGCCACGCATCACGCTGGTAGCTGAGCAGGTAGGCGGCCAGTGCAACGCCGGACACCAGAAGCGAACACCACAACACGCGCATCGCGCCGATGCGCGGAAGGGCCAGGCCGGTGAGCGGGCCGGCGACGAACGCCGCCAACGGGATCGGCAGGATCAGCAGGCCGGCCTGCAACGGCGAATGCCCGAGCACCAGCTGCAGGCGCTGACTGAAGACCAGCTCCACGCCGATCAACGAGCCGGCGGCGACCAGCGCGGTCGCGACGCCAGCGGAGAAGCGTGGGTTGGCGAACAGCGAGAAATCGATCAACGGAGCAGTGCTGCGCAGCTGGCGGTGAACGAAGATGGTCATCGCTATCACGCCAACCAGCAGTGCCAAGCCGGCAATCAACCACGACGGATTGCGCGTGCTGACTTCCTTGATCGCGTAGGTCAGGCCAACCAGGCCGACCATCACCTGTACCGAACCGATGAAGTCCCACGGATGCTGGGCGTTGCCGGGACGCGTGGGCAGCATCAGGCTGCCTGCCAGCAGCGCGATGATCACCACCGGCACGTTGATCAGGAACACCGAGCCCCACCAGCAATGCTCCAGCAGCAGCCCGCCGACCACCGGGCCGAATGCGGCACCACCGGAGGCCACGGCCGCCCAGATGCCGATCGCGAACGAACGCTCCTTCTCATCAGTGAAGGTCAGGCGTATCAATGACAGCGTGGCCGGCATCATCATGGCCGCGCCCACGGCGAGCAGGGCGCGTGATGCGATCAGAAAAGCGGGCGTTGGCGAGAATGCGGCCGCCAGCGATGCCACGCCGAACACGGTCAGTCCCGCGATGAAGATGCGCTTGTGGCCGAGCCGGTCGCCAAGCGCGCCGAGGCCAGGCAGCAGGGCTGCGGCCACCAATGCATAGGCATTGACGATCCACAGCTTCTCGGTGGCGCTCGCCTTCAGGTCATGGGTAAGCGAGGGCAGCGCGGTGTACAGCACCGTCATGTCGATGACGATCAGAAACAGTGCGCTTGAGACGATGGCCAGCACCAGCCAGCGGTTGGAGGAGGTCATTTCCTTATCCTTGGGTTACCTGCCTTCACGCGCCATCCGGGCGCAGGTTGCCGTAATGCGGAGGCGCGAAGCCTGCGCACGATAGAGGGCGGTGCCGGAATATGGGTTGAATAAAGGGCTTTTCCGGCCAATCTCACGCGGGGTGTGAGATTGGAAGGCGCGCAACCGAAAATGTGTTTGCGGCGAATGGACAGGCGGCACGCGATGCGCGCGAGAAGATCCGCACGCAAGTTGGCGGGGAATGCAGCAGCGCATCATTGAACGGAGTGTTCTTGTGGTGGATGCATTCCGTTCGCTGCGATGCTTCGGTTATGGCAGTACGTAGAGCTTCTGCGCGGGATAGTCGGCGACCATGCGCAATCGGCCGAACGCCGAGCCGCCGATGGCACCTTCAACCGGTGCATCGGTCATCGAGGACATGAACTCGGTGAAGTTCCGGTCCGGACGCGCAGCGAACCAGGCCGGTCCGGTATCGACGCCGGCCAGACGCACGTTCGGCACCTGGATCATCGGCATGCCACCGTCGCCCTTCATTGCCACCGGCCAGTCCGGATGCGCATCACGCCATTTGCGGTACTGGCGGGCGGTGATGAAACTTCCACCTGCGCGTACGCCTTCGGCCAGTCCCAGGGCCTTGGCGCCATCGGCTCCCAGCTCCACTGTCGCGCCGGTGTCGAACAGCAGCGGCAGCGTTTCGCCATCGATCTCGACCTGGACACGCGGCCAGTACATGTTGCGGTTGGGGAGCATGGTCAACGGGGTGCTATGGGCGGTTGCGGGTGCGGTCCAGCCCTGCAACACACTGACCGATTGCGCCGGATAGTCGAACTCCCAGACCCGCCCGGCGAACCAGCGACTGCCCAGGAAGCCTTCGTAGGTCATCGGTCCGTCGCCGAAGCCTTCGGCCGGAACCACCGCCAGCCGCCCCTCCAGGAAGCGGTCCTGTTCGGCGGCAGGAATGGCGGCGCCATCGACGAATGTTGGCCACAACGCGGTCTTTATCGGTGGCTGGCCCTGCTCCTGGATGTCGGCGCCTGCGATCAGAGCCAGGCGCTTGGCGATGTCGTCGCGGACCATGTTCAAGCCGCCACCGGTGTCGGTGAAAAACTGCATGCTGCCGCCATCGCGCAGCTGAGGTACAACGAAGATGCGCTGATGCTCGAAACGGGTGGGCAGCAGCGTGCGCGTCTGCATTGTCTGCGGTTTGTCGGAGGGCTGCGGCTTCGCCGCCAGCGCAGGTGCAGCAATGAGCAGTACGGCAACGGCAAGCAGGTTGCGACGGGACAGCAAGCGCATGTGAAGGACATCCTCTGTCATCGTTGGAGCGCCGATCGTGGCAGGCGATGACTGCGGGCGTCCAGTGGCTCCGGATGGGGCGGTACACGGGCGGCTTGCGTGACGGACGTGCAAGGCATTGGCGATACGCTCATCCGCCAGACACAAAAACACCCCCGGCATGACATCCGGTCATGCCGGGGTGACAAGGTGTGCCGACGCCTGGGGAGAGGGAGAGATGGAATCTCCGAGGTGCGGTGGACACGATGTAAGGATGTTTGCGTTACAGCGTTCACAGCGGTGCTGCGCGTGAAAGTTGTGTTGGCGATGTCCGGTGTCACGACATACCGTTTCCAACGGAATCCACTGTAGAAAGATGGACGGCATCACGTCCATTCAGTTGTGGTTTTCTGCTGATTTCCATCAGTCATGTGTGCGGCGGGAACGCACTGTTGCTGAACGCTCTGCTGCCGCCGCGCTTTCATCGGCGCAATTTTCCCCGGGTCTTAACGGGCGGGCGCGCAGTGTCTGATTCACCAATCACAATGCGCAGGAGCCGAACCATGGGACGCCGTCGCATTCTGTCCAAGCGTGGAATCGTGATCATCGGGGTGCTGGTGATCGTGCTGGCGTTGATCGTCAGCATGGCGCCGTGGTGAGTTGCGCACTGTTGTAGGAGCGGCGTCGGCCGCGAAGCCAGGAAAGCAACCGCAGCAGGCATAGTGGTAACCCAGCCGTTCGCGACCGTCAGGCTTCACCGGCATCGCGGCTTACGCCGCTCCTACAAGGGCGCAAAGGCCATGCTTCGTTGGATCGCGGTTGTCCGCGACCCGGTGACGGTCCAGCTTCGCCGCTTACGCCGCTCCTGCCGTAGTGACCGGCTTGCGGGCTTTGCGACGGGCGCGCCAACTGCGCCAGTGCTGTTGCAGGCAGGAGAAGATCACATACAACGCCGGCGTGCTCAGCAAGGTCAGGCTCTGCGAAATCAGCAGGCCGCCGATCATCGCGATGCCGAGCGGACGACGCAGTTCCGAACCTTCGCCCAGGCCGATGGCCAGCGGTAGCGCGGCCAGGATCGCCACCATCGTCGTCATCATGATCGGGCGGAAACGCACGATGCTGGCTTCGCGCACGGCTTCGGCCGGTGACTTGCCATGTTCGCGCTGCGCCACCAGAGCGAAGTCGATCATCATGATCGCGTTCTTCTTGACGATGCCGATCAGCAGCACCAGGGCGATCATCGAAATCACCGAAAGATCGGTGTTGGTGATCCACAACGCCAGCAACGCGCCCATGCCTGCCGCCGGCAGCGTGGACAGAATGGTCACGGGGTGCACCAGGTTTTCGTACAGCATGCCCAGCACCAGATAGACCGTGGCGATGGCGGCGATGATCAGCATCAGCATCGCCTTCGGGTCGGTTGCCTGACGGAAGCCACCGGGCGCGGCCTGGCGGATGTCGCCGGGCATGCGCAGGCCGGCGATCGCCGCCTGCACGATCGCATCGCCTTCGCCGCTGCTCACGCCGGGCGCGAGGTTGTAGCTCAGGTCCATCACCGTGTACTGGTTCTGATGGGTGACCTGTGATGGCGCCAATCCCGGTTCCTGGTGGGCAATGGTGGTCAGCGGAATCATCTGTCCGCTGGTCGAAGGCACGTACAGATCGTCGATGGCTGACGGGCTTGCAGTCTGGCCCGGCAACGCGTTGACCACCACGCCGTACTGGTTGAGGTCGGCGTAGATGGTGGAGATCTGGCGTTGGCCGAAGGCGCCGTACAACGCGCCGTCGATGGCGCCGATGCTCACACCAAGACGCGATGCCTTCTCGCGGTCGATGACGATCTTCTGCATCAGGCCGCCCTTGTCCACGTCCGAGCCGACATCACGCAGCTTGGGGTTCTGCTTCAGTACCGCCACCAGCTTTGGCAGCCACTCGGCGAGCTGGCCGGCATCGTTGCCTTGCAGGGTCACGCGGTTCTGTGCGCCCTGGCCACCGCCGCCGCCATCGGACGGCAGGTCCTGGATTGCACGCAGGCGCACATCCAGATCGGGGAACTGCGCCGCCTTCGCGCTCAGGCGGGTGACGACGACATTGGTGGGTTCCTTGCGGCCTTCGTCGCGGGTCTTCAGTTCGATGTTGAACTGCGCGCTGCTGCCCTGGCGGCTGGAGCCCAGACGCGCGCCGACCATCTTCACCGCCGGGTCGGCCAGGAACATGTCGGACAGGCGACGCTGGCGCTCGCTCATTTCCTGGAACGAAACCGTGGCGCTGGAACTGGCGCGGCCCCAGACCAGGCCGGTGTCCTGCTCGGGGAAGGAGCCCTTGCTTACCGCACCGGCCAGGAAGAACGTGGCGCCGATCAGCAGCAGCGGCGTCAGCGACAGGAGCAGGCAATGGCGCAGCGAGAAGTCCAGCGCCACTGTGTAAATGCGCAGCATGCCGGTGTGCAGCCGGTCCAGCAGCGGGCCGATGCGCGAAGGTTTGACCTGCACCGAGTGAGGTTGCAGGAAGCGCGCGCACAACGCCGGGGTCAGCGTCAGCGACACCACCGCCGAGACCACGATCGCCGCCACCAGGGTCAGGGTGAACTCGCGGAAGAACGCACCGATCATGCCTTGGGCAAAGATGATCGGCAGGAACACCGCGATCAGCGAAGCGGTGATCGAGACGATGGTGAAGCCGATTTCGCGCGCGCCGGCCATCGCCGCTTGCTTGCGCGGTACGCCTTCGTCGAGGTGGCGCATGATGTTCTCGATCACCACGATGGCGTCGTCAACGACGAAGCCAATGGCGATCACCAGCGCCAGCAAGGTGAGGTTGTTGAGGGTGAAGCCCAGCGTGGTCATCACCAACGCCGCGCCGGCCAACGACAACGGCACCGTCACCGCCGCGATCAGCGTCGGTGCCAGACGGCGCAGGAACAGCGCCATGGTCAGGATCACCATCACCAGGCTGATCATCAGCGTGATCTGCACTTCGGCCAGCGAGGCGCGGATGGTCGGGGTGCGGTCGAAGTACGGGGTCAGCGTGGTGCCGGCATCCAGGTAGCCGGACAGCGACGGGATCGCCGCCTTGACCCGGTCCACGGTGGCGACCAGGTTGTCGCCGCTGCGCAGGTACACGTACATCAGCACGCCGCGCTTGCCGTTGAACCAGGCCGCCTGATACGCGTCCTGCTGGCCGTCGTAGACGGTGGCGATGTCCTTCAGCCGCACCACCGCGCCGTCATGCGTGGAGATGGCGACGTTGGCGAAGTCCTGCGCCTTGCGCACCTGGTCATTGAGGACGATGGCGGTCTGGCTGGCACCGTCGCTGAGGAAGCCCAGCGGCGAGGCGACGTTGGCTGCGCGCATCGCGTTGCGCAGGTCATCCGGGCTCAAGCCCAATGCGGTCATCGCGCGCAGGTTGAGGTCGATGCGCACCGCCGGCGTCGAGGCACCGGCGATATCCACCTGCGACACGCCCGGCAGCTGCCGCAGGCGCTGGGCGAGCAGTGAGTCGGCGGTGTTGTACAGCTCGGCCACCGATTGGGTGTCCGAGGTCAATGCCACCGCGATCACCGGATCGTCGTTGGGGTTGGCCTTCTGGTAGGTGGGCGTGTTGATGCCGGCCGGCAGGTCGGCCATGGCGGCGTTGATCGCGGCCTGCACGTCCTGCGCCGCCGCGTCGATGTCGCGACTGGTGTTGAACATCAAAAACACCATGCTGCGGCCGTCGCTGCTGCTCGAGCGCATGGTGTCGATGCCCGGCACCTGGCCCAGGTGCCGCTCCAGTGGCGCGGTCACGGTCGAGGCCATGGTGTCGGCATCGGCACCGGTGTTGGAGGCCTGCACGAAGATCACCGGGATCGACAGGTTCGGCAGTGCCGCCACACCCAGCCGCAGGTAGCAGACCAGGCCGGCGAAGAACAGGCCGATGGCCAGCAGGCCGATGCCGATCGGGCGTTTGATGAAAGGTGCGGAGATATTCATGCCGGCGCGTTACCGGGCCGTCTGCAGGCGTGCGGCGGCGCGTTGTTCGCGACGCTTGGCGGCCCATTCGGACAGGCGTTCGAAGTACAGGTAGATCACCGGCGTGGTGTACAGCGTGACCAGCTGCGACAGCAGCAGGCCGCCGACGATGGCCACACCCAGCGGACGCCGCAGTTCCGAGCCGATGCCGGTGCCCAGCGCCAGCGGCAGCGCGCCGAGCATGGCCGCGGCGGTGGTCATCATGATCGGGCGGAAGCGCAACAGGCAGGCGCGGCGGATGGCGTCATGCGCATTGGCGCCCATGCGCTGCGCATCCAGTGCGAAGTCGATCATCATGATCGCGTTCTTCTTGACGATACCGATCAGCAGGATGATGCCGACGATGCCGTCCACCGACAGGCTCATGCCGCACAGGTACAGCGCCAGCAGCGCGCCGACACCGGCTGGCGGCAGCGTGGAGATGATGGTCAGCGGGTGGATGTAGCTTTCGTACAGCACGCCCAGCACGATGTAGATCACCGCGATGGCGGCCAGCAGCAACAGCACCACGTCGGTCTGGCTGCTGGAGAATTCGGCGGCGGTGCCGACGAACTGCGCCTGCATCTGCTGCGGCAGTTCCAGCTTGGCGACGGCGGCGTTGATCGCGTCCACGCCTTCGGACAGGGAGTAGCCCGGTGCCAGATTGAACGAGATGGTGGCCGACGGCAGCTGCTGCTGGTGGCTGACGATCAGCGGCGCGGTGCCCGGAATGGCGGTGGCAATGGCCGATAACGGAATGCTGCCGCCGCCGCCCAGCGCGATGCCGGTGTTGGCGTTGCCGATGCCGGTGGCGGTGGCGGAGTTGCTCGAGCTCACCTGGCCCAGAACGGTGGCATTGCTGCCCGTCAGCGTGCCGCTGCCGTTGCTGCCGATCGCCAGCTGGTTCATCAGTGCATCGCTGTTGCGGAACTCCGGCGCCACTTCCAGCACCACGCGGTACTGGTTGAGCTGGGTGAAGATGGTCGAGATCTGGCGCTGGCCGTAGGCGTCGTACAGCGTGTCGTCGATGGTCTGCATCGGCACGCCATAGCGCGCGGCCTTGTCGCGGTCCACTTCCACATGCAGCGCCCGGCCGTGGTTGGCCAGGTTGTTGTCCACGTCGGCCAGTTCCGGCAGCGAGCGCAGCGCGTCGGTGACGCGCTCGGTCTGCGTGGCCAGCTCGGTGCTGTCCATGTCAGACAGCGAGAACTGGTAGGCGGTGGCAGCCACGCGCGTATCCAGCGTCACGTCCTGCACCGGCTTGAGGTACAGCGCCACGCCCGGGATATGCCCGGCGGCGGCCTGCAGGCGCGGCAGGATCACATCCAGTCCGTCGCGATCACCACGGTCCTTGAGCACGATGCTCAGCTGACCCTGGTTGAGCGTGGGATTCACGGTACCCGCGCCGATGTAGGCAGCGATGCCGCTGACCGCTTCGTCCTTCTGCAACGCGGCGGCCACGGCCTGGGTGCGCTGCTGCATCTGTTCGAAGGCCACGTTCTGGTCGGCCAGCACCACGCCGGTGATCATGCCGGTGTCCTGGTCGGGCAGCAGGCCCTTGGGGATCACCATGTACAGCAGCACGGTCAGCGCGACCGAGGCCAGCGCGATGCCCAGGGTCATGCGCTGGTGGCGCAGCACCCAGTCCAGGCTGCGCTCGTAGGCGTGCACCAGCCGCGACCAGGCGGTGACCTTGCCGTGGGCTGCCGCGCGCTCGTGCGCGTCATCGCCTTCGGGCAATGCATCCGGCTTGAGCAGGTAGGCGCACATCATCGGCGTGAGCGTCAGCGAGATCAGCATCGAGATCGACACCGCGATCGTCAGCACCCACGCGAACTCATGGAACAGACGGCCGGTGACGCCAGGCATCAGGATCAACGGCAGGAACACCGCCACCAGCGACACCGTCAACGAAAGCACGGTGAAGCCGATTTCCTTGGAGCCGATCTCGGCCGCTTCCTGGCCGTCCTTGCCCTGCTCGATGTAACGCACGATGTTTTCGATCATCACGATCGCATCGTCGACCACGAAGCCGGTGGCCACGGTCAGCGCCATCAGCGACAGGTTGTCCAGCGACATGCCGGCAAACGCCATCACCCCGAACGTGCCCAGCAGTGACAGTGGCACCGCCACCGAGGGAATCACCGTGGCCCACAAGCGGCGCAGGAACACGAAGATCACCGCCACCACCAGGCAGATGGTGAGGATCAGCGTGAACTGCACGTCGTGCACCGAAGCGCGGATGGTCACAGTGCGGTCGGAGAACACATCCAGCGTCACGTCCGCCGGCAGCATGGCCTGCAGGCTGGGCAGGATCTGTCGGATGTTCTCCACCGTCTTGACGATGTTGGCGCCCGGCTGGCGGCGTACTTCCAGCAGCACCGCCGGTTTGCCATCGGCCCAGGCGGCGATCTGGTCGTTCTCCACGCCATCGACCACCTTGGCCACGTCGCGCAGACGCACCGGCGCGCCGTTCTGGTAGCGGATGATGATGTCGTTGTAGTCGGCCGCGTTGCTGAGCTGGTCGTTGGTGGACAGCGTGTAGCTCTGCGTCTTGCCGTTGAGCGAACCCTTGGGTGCGTTGACGTTGGCCTGGGTCAGCGCGCTGCGCAGGTCTTCCAGGGTCATGCCCATGTTGGCCAGTTGCGCCGGGTTGGCCTGGATGCGTACCGCAGGACGCACGTTGCCGGCAATGGACACCAGGCCCACGCCGTCGGTCTGCGACAGACGCTGGGCCAGCACCGAGTCGGCCAGGTCATTGACCTCGCGCAGCGGGCGCGTGTCCGAAGCGAGCTTGAGGGTGAGGATCGGCGCGTCGGCCGGGTTCACCCGGTTGTAGACCGGCTGGTAGGGCAGCGAGGCGGGCAGGGTGGCCTGGCGGATCGCGGCCTGCACGTCCTGCGCGGCGGTGTTGATGTCGCGCTCCATCGAGAACTGCAGCACGATGCTGGACAGCCCGGCCGAGGAGTCGGAGGTCATCATGTCCAGGCCGGAAATCTGGCCCAGCTGCCGCTCCAGCGGCGTGGTCACCAGCGCGGCCATGGTCTGCGCGCTGGCACCGGGGTACTGCGTGCTCACCACCAGGCTGGGCGCCTCGATCTCGGGCAAGGCGGCAACCGGCAGGCGCTGGTAGCCGAGGATGCCCAACAGCATCAGGCCGACCATCAACAACGAAGTAGCGATCGGACGGCGGATGAAAATAGTCGAGAAGCCCACGGGCGATTCCTGGTGCGTGTTGGAAGGGGGCAGGTGCGGCCGTCGCGTCAGCGCGGCGGGCCACCCTGGCCACCACGGCCCTTCCTGCTGGCCGCCTTGAGCTGTTCTTCAGTGGGTTCCGGCGGCGCCTGGCCCGGCGCCAGCTGGGTCACCTTGCTGCCTTCCTTGAGGCGGAACTGGCCTTCGGTCACCACCTTGTCGCCCGGTTGCAGGCCCTTGCTGATGACCACATGGCTGTCGTCAACCTGGCCGCCCTGCACCACGTCGCGCAGGGTGACGGTGCTGTCGGGCTTGATCAGGTAGACGAAATCACTGGAGCTGCTGCGCTGCACGGCTTCGGCCGGCACCACCACCGCGTCCGGCAGTTCGTTGAGCTGCATGCGCACGTTGACGAACTGGCCCGGCCACAGCGCACTGTCGGCATTGGGGAACTCGGCACGCAGGCGGAAGGTGCCGCTGCTGCTGCTGATCTGGTTGTCCACCACCTGCAGCTTGCCGTCGGCGTTGACCACCGCACCGCCCTCGCGGTCGAGTGTGGAGGTCTGCAACGGGCCGGCCTGCTGCGCGGTACGCACGGCGTCGAGCTGCTGTTCGGGCAGGTTGAACAGCACGTAGACCGGCTGCAGCTGGGTGACGGTGACGATCTGGGTGCCGGCGCTGACCACATTGCCGGGGTCGACCGCACGGATGCCGGTGATGCCGCTGATCGGTGAAGTGATGCGGGTGTAATCCAGCTGCACCTTGGCCTGGTCGGCCGAGGCCTGCGAGGCCGCGACCGCCGCCTGGTACTGCGCCACCTGGTTGCGCAGCGTGGTCAGGTCGGTCTGCGCGACGAACTGGCGGTACTCCGGCGAGTTGGAGCGCTCGTAGTTGGATTGCGCGGTGGCCAGCAGTGCCTGGTTCTGGCGCTTGCTGGCGACGGCCTGGTCGTACTGGGCCTGGAAGGTGCGCGGGTCGATCTGCGCCAGCAGGTCGCCTTTCTTCACCGCCTGGCCTTCGCGGAAGTTGACGCTCAACAGTTCGCCGCCCACCTGTGGGCTGACGGTGACGGTGTTGTAGGCCGCCACCGTGCCCTGTGCGGTGACGTAGACCGGCACGTTCTTGCGCTCGGCGGCGACCACGGTGACCGGCACCGGGGCGCTGTCGCTGCCACCTTGGCCGCCGCGGGCAGCACCAGCTGCTGGCGCATCTGCCTTCTGCTTGCCGCCCCCCATCACCCGATAGCCGATCCCGGCCACGAGCAGCACTGCGATGACCAGCAGCACAATCTTCCAGAAACGCGACATGCGAAAACTCCTGAGGAACCAATAAGGGAGGTGGAGCGGTGAAGCAGCAGAGGATACCGCCGGGGGGTGTAGGACTGTTTCATGACCGATGGGCCACGCGCTCAGACCACGACAAGTGATGAACGTTCCATCGCGGCATTGGTTGACCGCCCAAACCAAGGTAGTGCCGAGCCATGCTCGGCAGGAATTTCCCGGCACCGCGCCCAAGCGCAGCATGGCTGCGCTCTACAGCGGCCAGTTCTGGCTTACATTCCCTCAACGCACCCATTCAAGGATTCGCCCGATGGCCCGCAAGACCGTGTTGCTGTCCGCGCTGCTGTGTGCCCTGTCGCCGCTGGCGCAGGCCCAGGAAGTCCAGCGTCCGGAGGTG
Organism: Stenotrophomonas sp. SY1; assembly: GCF_021202945.1. Classification (GTDB taxonomy): domain Bacteria; phylum Pseudomonadota; class Gammaproteobacteria; order Xanthomonadales; family Xanthomonadaceae; genus Stenotrophomonas. Next base: position 596,292 of record NZ_JAJOYR010000001.1, read on the forward strand.
GCCGCTGCCGCCACGCGCCTGCAACAGCAGGTAGTGGACTGGCGACGCGACTTCCATCAGCACCCGGAACTGTCCAACCGCGAGGAGCGCACCGCGGCCAAGGTCGCCGAGCGGCTGCGCGCCATGGGCCTGCAACCGAAGACCGGCGTGGCCGTGCACGGCGTGGTTGCGATCATCAAGGGCGGCCTGCCGGGCCCGAAGATCGCGCTGCGCGCCGACATGGACGCGCTGCCGGTCACCGAACAGACCGGCCTGCCGTTCGCGTCCAAGGCCAAGGCCGAGTATCGCGGTGAGCAGGTCGGGGTGATGCACGCCTGCGGCCACGATGCGCATACCGCCACCCTGCTCGGCGTCGCCGATGCGCTGGTGGCCATGCGCGACCAGCTGCCGGGCGAGGTGATGCTGATCTTCCAACCGGCCGAAGAAGGTGCACCGCCGCCGGAGCAGGGCGGTGCCGACCTGATGCTCAAGGATGGCCTGTTCAAGGACTTCAAGCCGGAGGCGGTGTTTGGCCTGCATGTGTTCTCCAGCGTCCAGGCTGGGCAGATCGCGGTGCGCGGTGGCCCGCTGATGGCGGCGTCGGATCGTTTCTCGATCACCGTCAACGGCCGCCAGACCCACGGTTCGGCGCCGTGGAACGGTATCGATCCGATCGTCGCCGCCTCGGACCTGATCGGCACCGCGCAGACCATCGTCAGCCGCCGCAGCAATCTGTCCAAGCAACCGGCGGTGGTTACCTTCGGCGCGATCAAGGGTGGCATCCGCTACAACATCATTCCCGACTCGGTGGAAATGGTCGGCACCATCCGCACCTTCGACGCGGACATGCGCCAGCAGATCTTCGCCGACCTGCGCAATGTCGCCGAGCACAGTGCCGCCGCACATGGCGCCACCGCCGTGACCGATATCTACGACAAGGAAGGCAACCCGGCCACGGTCAACGACCCGGCGCTGACCGCACGCATGCTGCCCAGCCTGCAGGCGGTGGTCGGCAAGGCCAACGTCTACGAGCCTTCGCTGCAGATGGGTTCGGAGGATTTCTCGTTGTATGCCCAGCAGGTGCCGTCGATGTTCTTCTTCGTCGGCGCCACATCTGAAGGCATCGATCCAGCCACAGCGCCCAGCAACCATTCGCCGAAGTTCCTGCTCGACGAGAAAGCACTGGACGTGGGCCTGCGCGCGCTGTTGCAGGTGTCGCTGGATTACCTGCACGGTGGCAAGGCTGGCTGAGTCCCGGTAGTGTCTGCCCCCCTCGACACGGAAGAAGGACACTCCCATGAGCGCAAGCCTGGCCATGCTGCTGCAATCGCAGCTTGATCCCACCCTCACCGCCGAAGCCCTGCTCGCGCAGATGCGCAGCGATTGGCCCGACCTGGACCCGTCGCTGCTGCGGCTTGGCGAAGCGCCTGCTGCTGACGGTGCGGACAAGGATGCCGACGATGACGAATCGCCGATGCAATGCCTGGAATACGGTGATTCCCTGATCGCATTGATGCCGATCCCGGTTCAGATCGGTGATGACATCGGCCAGATCTGCGCACACAGCCGGCTGTGGCCCAACGCCACGCCGGCGCCGGTGGATTACGCCGCGCACACCATCGTCACCGTGATGGAGTTCGGCAAGGACGGGCAGGACACCAACCTCGTCGCACAGGCCGCACTGCTCAGCCGCGTGCTGGCCTCGGCCATTGCCGTGTCCGAGAGCGTCCAGGCCGTGTATTTCGGTAGTGCCAACCACGTGGTGCTGCCGGGCCTGTTCCGTGAACTGACCCAGGCCACCCTGCCCGAGCCGATGCCGATCGCCTGGGTGGCGATCAACGTCGGTGAGCGCCCGGACGGCGTGATGACCGGCCATACCCGTGGCATGGACATGCTTGGGCTGATGGATATCGAGATTCCCGAGACGCAGGACAGTGCCGAGGAGGTGTTCGGCCGGCTCACCGGGATCGTCGATTACCTGGTCGAGAACGGCATGGTCATCAGCGATGGCGACACCCTTGGGGCGACCGCCGAGGAGCGCATCCGCGTTGTCCACGGCCCGTCGGCATTGGACCCGGAGCGCCAGGTGATGCGCCTGCAGCACGAGGAGCTGCCGCAGGCCGGTTCCAACAAGTCATGGTGGAAGCGGCTGCTGAACTGAACCTGCGGGCGGGGCTGGCTTTTTGGCGGGAGAGCGTGTCGGTAAATCCGCCGCTCAACAACACGCAATTACAATTGCGCCAATGAATACCCCACAAGACTCCAGCCTCGGCCGCGAGGTCGACTACCCCCGTCAGTACGACGCCAGCCTGCTGTTCCCGATTCCCCGTGCCGGTGCACGCAGCGAGATCGGCCTGGACGGCACGGACATGCCCTTCCTCGGCGAAGACCGTTGGCACGCCTACGAACTGGGCTGGCTGGACGCACGCGGCAAGCCCTGCGTGGAGACCTTGACCCTGTGGGTGCCGGCGACCTCGCCGAACCTGATCGAGTCCAAGTCGCTCAAGCTGTACCTGAACTCGCTCAACAACGCCCGTTTCAACCGCGCTGAAGCGGTGCGCGAGCGAATCGCCACCGATCTGTCGGCCTGCGCTGGTGCCGACGTGCGGGTCGAGTTCGGGCTGCCGGCCTTTGCCCAGGCCCAGGGCGAGACCGTTGACCACCTGGACGTGGACATCGACTGCTACGGGCCGCCGAACGCGGCATTCCTCTCTGCCGATGACAGCCAGATCGTGGACGAAACCCTGACCTCGGCTCTGCTCAAGTCCAATTGCCCGGTGACCGGCCAGCCGGACTGGGCCAGCGTCAGCATCCAGTACCAGGGCCCACGCATCGACCGTGAGGGCCTGCTGCGCTATCTGGTCAGCTACCGCGACCACGCCGAGTTCCATGAACAGTGCGTGGAGCGCATCTTCCTGGAAGTCATGCGCCGTTGTGGATCCACCTCGCTGGAAGTGGAAGCGCGCTACACCCGCCGTGGCGGGCTGGACATCAATCCGCGCCGTGCAACTCCGGACAGAGCCACTGGCAATTCGCCAATCCGCGATCTGCGTCAATAAACATCCGCCTCCACACGCCGGCTTTACGCCGGCGCGATGAATCCTTAACAGGCACCGTGCAATGGTGGTTGCCAGTCAAGGAGGAGCACCTGGATGAGCAGTAGCGACAAGAAGGCCGATTTCTCCGACGTCTCTGGCACCGTCAAAAGTACGGAGCAGATTGTTCAGAAGGCCGATTTCTCAGACGTCAAAGGGTCGGTAACCAGTACCGAAGAGATCGTGGGCGGACAGACGTACACGGTGCAGAGCGGCGACAACCTTTCCAAGATCGCCAAGAACCTGCTTGGCGACGGCAATGCGTGGAAGCAGATCTTCGAGGCCAATCGCGACGTCCTCGACGACCCGGACAAGATCCGGCCAGGGCAGACCCTGAAGATCCCGCCGCGCCAGGGCTGATGCCCGCACCGTTTGCATTGTTCACTCCCTACACAGTTCCGGAGCAATCCATGAAGAAGACTTCACTCAGCAGTGCCCTGATGATCGCCGTGGTTGGTGCCGTAGCCCTGCTGGGCTGCAAGAAGAAAGACGAAGCTGCCACCGCGCCGCCGCCGGCTGCCGCGCCGGCACCGATGGCCGAGCCGGCTGCCGCTCCGCCAGCAGTCACCGTTACTTCGGTGACCGTGGGCAACACCGCAGGCGCCGATCTGTCGGTTGCACCGGTGGCCGTTCTCGGTGCCAAGGACAAGATCATTGTCTCGGTGAAGACCAGCGGCACCGCCAGCAACGTCAATGTCGGCGCCAAGCTGACCTATCAGGATGGGCAGGTCGCGGGTGAACAGAGCGGCACGCTCAACAGCACCGATACCGGCACCACCAACCTGGAATTCACCAAGGCAAGTGGTTGGCCGGCTGGCAAGTACACCGCCGACGTCACCGTCGACGGCAAGGCGGCAGGCATGCCGCAGCAGTTCGAAGTCAAGTGAGGTAGGGCGTCCGCCGACGCCTCTCTCCCGTCGGCGAAACGCATGGGCGCAGCCAATTGGCTGCGCCTTTTTTATGGGTGAGGCTTGCCAACTTGCCAACTGACGAACTGACGAACTGACGGAGTGGCAGAGTGGCCAGATGCCGCGAGCAAGCCGCTCTTCGGCTTTTTCCTTCTCCCGCTTGCGGGAGAAGGTGGTGCGAAGCACCGGATGAGGGGGCTCCTACGCTTTTGCTTTTTTGCCTTCGCCCTTGCCTGACTGAAAGCAGCGAACCAATTCAAAAGCCCCCATCCGCCCTTCGGGTACCTTCGCCGGCAAGCGGGAGAAGGGGCATCAACAGCGGCCCGCGCGCGCTGCCCACATCCCCAATCCAGCACCCGCCGCGCACCATCCCCAGCAGTCTGGTCACTGCGGTGTCGGTTGCAGCTGTGACCACCCCCGTCCACGCAGCGGTGATGCCCGTTGGCACAAGGCCTGCGCACGGTTGCATTGGAAACGCCGGATTCGCCCCTACGTCTGCGTATGGCGCGCTTTTGCCGGACCCGGTTGAAAGCGCGACAATGCAAAGGTTTCCCCACGGCGGCCAGGCCGGGGGCGGGCAGCGCCCGCGCCAGATGCACCGGCCACCCTCGTTCTTCATCACGCAACGCATCCGTCAGCAAGAGAGTTCCTGCCCCCATGTCGAATACGCCGAAGATCATCTACACGCTCACCGACGAAGCTCCGTTCCTGGCCACCCAGTCGCTGTTGCCGATCATTGATGCCTATACCGCCACTGCCGGTATCAGCGTCGAAACCCGTGACATCTCCCTGTCCGGCCGCATCCTGTCGCAGTTCCCGGATTACCTGGAAGAAGGGCAGAAGATCAGCGACGACCTGGCCGAGCTGGGCGAACTGGCGACCAAGCCGGAAGCCAACATCATCAAGCTGCCGAACGTCTCGGCCTCGGTGCCGCAGCTCAAAGCCGCGATCAAGGAACTGCAGGACCAGGGCTTCATCCTGCCGAACTACCCGGATGCGCCCACCGATGACGTCTCGCGCGACATCAAGGCGCGCTACGACAAGATCAAGGGCAGCGCGGTCAACCCGGTGCTGCGCGAAGGCAATTCCGACCGCCGTGCGCCGCTGTCGGTGAAGAACTACGCCCGCAAGCACCCGCATCGCATGGGCGCGTGGAGCAGCGATTCCAAGTCGCACGTCGCGCACATGGACGGCGGTGATTTCTACGGCAGCGAGAAGTCGGCGACCATCGCCAATGCTGGCAGCCTGAAGATCGAGCTGGTCCAGAACGATGGCAAGACCGTCGTGCTGAAGGAAAAGACCGCGGTCAAGGCCGGCGAGATCGTCGATGCCTCGGTGATGAGCCGCAAGGCGCTGGCCAGCTTCATCGACGCCCAGGTGGCCGATGCCAAGGCGCAGGGCGTGCTGTTCTCGCTGCACCTGAAGGCGACGATGATGAAGGTCTCCGACCCGATCATGTTCGGCGTCGTGGTCGAGGAGTTCTACAAGGACGTGCTGGCCAAGCACGCCGCTGCGCTGAAGGAAGTGGGCTTTGATGCCAACAACGGCATCGGTGACCTGTACGCGCGCCTGCCGCAGCTGCCCGAAGCCACCCAGGAAGCGATCAAGGCCGACATCGCTGCCGAGTACGCCAAGCGTCCGGCCGTGGCCATGGTCAACTCGGACAAGGGCATCACCAACCTGCACGTGCCGTCGGACGTGATCGTCGACGCCTCGATGCCGGCGATGATCCGCGACTCCGGCAAGATGTGGAACGCCGAAGGCAAGCTGCAGGACACCAAGGCCGTCATCCCGGACCGTTGCTACGCCGGCGTGTACCAGGCCGTCATCGATGACTGCAAGCTGCACGGTGCGTTCAACCCGGCCACCATGGGCTCGGTGCCGAACGTCGGCCTGATGGCGCAGAAGGCCGAGGAATACGGCTCGCACGACAAGACCTTCCAGATCCTGGCCGATGGCGTGGTGAAGGTCACCGACGATGCCGGCAACGTGGTGTTCGAGCACAACGTGGAAGCCGGTGACATCTGGCGCATGTGCCAGACCAAGGACGCGCCGATCCAGGACTGGGTGAAGCTGGCTGTGTCCCGCGCGCGCCTGAGCAGCACCCCGGCGGTGTTCTGGCTGGATGCCGCCCGTGCGCACGACGCGCAGGTGATCGCCAAGGTCGAGCAGTACCTCAAGGACCACGACACCAACGGCCTGGACATCCGCATCCTGTCGCCGGTGGAAGCCACCGCCGTGTCGCTGGAGCGCATCCGCAAGGGCCAGGACACCATTTCGGTGACCGGCAACGTGCTGCGTGACTACCTCACCGACCTGTTCCCGATCCTGGAGCTGGGCACCAGCGCCAAGATGCTGTCGATCGTGCCGCTGATGGCCGGTGGTGGCCTGTTCGAGACCGGCGCCGGTGGTTCGGCGCCGAAGCACGTGCAGCAGTTTGTCGAAGAGGATTACCTGCGTTGGGATTCGCTGGGTGAGTTCCTGGCCCTGGCCGCTTCGCTGGAGCACCTGGGCCAGCGTTACGACAACAAGGCCGCTGCGGTGCTGGCCAACGCGCTGGACGAAGCCAACGGAAAGTTCCTGGACAACGACAAGTCGCCCTCGCGCAAGCTCGGTGGCATCGACAACCGTGGCAGCCACTTCTACCTGGCCATGTACTGGGCACAGGCCCTGGCCGAGCAGAACGAAGATGCCGCGCTGAAGGCCAGGTTCGCGCCGCTGGCCGAGCTGCTGACCAGCAACGAGCAGAAGATCGTCGATGAGCTGGCCGCGGTGCAGGGCAAGGCCGTGGACATCGGCGGTTACTACCGTCCGGATCTGGCCAAGGCCGGCCCGGCGATGCGCCCGAGCGCCACGCTCAACGCAGCCATTGCCAGCCTGAAGGGCTGATCGCGCGCTGCCCGGCCTTGCGCCGGGCCACGCCACTGACCTGCGCCGGCAGTTGCCGGCGCAGGTTTTTTATTGGCTGGAAAATGTAGCCAAGTCTCGGTACCAACGCGGTCGGTAGCCGTGCAGATTCCCGGGGAGATTTCAGTGCCTTTCCGTGCTGCATGACATTGGCCGCATGTGCACGGCAAGCTCGTAAGAGTCCGCGCGCCACGGCCTTTCGTGGCCCGGAACCGGTACCTGCACGGACGGTTTCTGCGCCAACCATTCCGTAAGTGGCAACAAGTTGTGACACGCGTTCCAGCTCTACCAAGGTCGTGAAGTGCATCGCATCACATCAGGTGAGCTCAGGCCTTTTGAACTGAGTGGCCAGTCACCCTTTCACGCCCTGCTTCTGACTTAGCCTGATAAAACAAAGGCCGAGATGCGGCGACGCAACAGCGTCTACAAGGGGAAAGGAGCATGACCAGGGTGCTGGTGGTGGGCTCGGACACCCGCGAGGAGCAGGTGCTGCTGGGTCGGCTGCGGCAGGCGGCCGGGTTGCCGCCGGATGCGTTGCAGCGTTGTGCCGATCTGGACCAATGCGATCTGCTGCTGGTGCGTGACACACCTGCGCTACGCAGCGCGGCACGCCACATGGCCAGCAAGCGCCCCAACATGCGGTTGTGGATGCACGACGATGACGGCGTGGTCCATGACGGTCTGGCAGCTTCACCGGTGTCCCTGGATGATGCGCAGATCCAGCGTGCACTGGCACCGGTCCAGGTGGCAGTGCCAGTCCTGGAGGCAGCGCCGGTCGAGGCAACGGCCGATGGCGTGTTCGTGGCCACCGGCGCAAAGCAGGTCACCCGCGTGCTGCGACGGCGCCTGCAGGAAAAGCAGGGCTACGCGCTGCTATCGGTGCAACACAAACCCCGGTTGTTGATCGACTTCGAGCACGACCTGGCCGTTCCGCTGCAGGCCACTGCCGCCGATGAGCCAAGCCTGGCGCAGCAGCTGGGCGAGGTGTTCGACCTGTTGGCCCTGCAGGAGCTGTCGCCGTCCGGTTTCCTGAGGCAGGCCGGTGAACTGTCGCGCTTGCCGCTGCGGCCGTTGCTGTGGCAGATGGCCCAGTGCGGTGACAACTGGACCGACTTCGAGCGCCGCCTGCAGCAGCATGCGCAGATGCGCCTGCTGCGCTGGCCGGATTTCCGCGTGCTGGCGCATCAGCACGACGGTTTCCGGCTGTGTTCGCTGTTGCTGAAAAAGCCATGCAGCCTGCACGAATGCACGCAACTGCTGGACCTGGACGTGGATGCCACCCGCGCCTTCATGCGCTCGGCCTACCTGTGCGGCTACGCAGAGGTCAAAGTGCCGGAGACGCCTCCATCCCCGCCGCCCGCGCCCATCAGGAATGGCGCCGGAACGCTGCTCGCACGCATGTGGCGCAGCGTCCGCAACCGCACAGGACTGCATGCATGATCGAGCACAAGATCGTCGTACTCGGCGCGATGGGCGCCGGTAAATCCACTCTGGTGCGCGCCGTGGCCGGTGGCACCGTCATTGATACCGATGTGCTCAATACCGATGCCAGCTCTCCCAAGCTGGCCACCACGGTGGCCATGGACTACGCCGACGTGAACCTGCCCAACGGCGACCGCCTGCGGCTGTACGGCACGCCGGGCCAGCAGCGCTTCTCCTTCATCTGGCCGGTGCTGCTGCAGGGCGCGCGTGGCGTGGTGGTGCTGGCCGATGCCTCCAGCCCTGGAGCGGTCGAGGAGCTTGACTGCTACCTGCACACGCTGCGCGAGCACGCCGGCAACGTGCCTGCGGTGGTCGGCATCTCCAAGTTCGACCTGGCGCCGCATATCGACCTGGATGCCTGCCTGCTGCGGGTGCAGGAGGTTGCCGGGCGGCCGTTGCCCCTGGTGCCGTTCGATGCGCGTTCGGAAGATGCGGTGATGATGTTGATGGATGTATTGATGAGTGAAGTGGAAACCGCTGCACTGGTGGAATCGCATGTCTGAAACAAAAGGGGGAGCTGTGCTGGAAGACTGGGAAGTCGAGTTGGTCGATCGCAGGCTGCAGGAGTTCGCCAGTACGGTGGACGGCGTGCGCGCCGCCGTGGTTGCCAGCGTGGATGGTTTCGCCCTAGCACAGTCGGCCACCGAGGTCTCCAGCGGCGAGCGCCTGGCTGCGATGACCAGCGCCATGCTGGCGTTGGCCAGCGCCGTGGGACGCGAACTGGCACTGGGCACCCTGGACGTGCTGATGCTGGACGCCAGTGAAGGCAAGGTGCTGATGCAGTCGATTCCGCTGTCGCGCGGTTCGCTGCTGCTGATGGCCGCCTGCAACCAGCGCAGCGTGATCGGCCAGGTGCTGTGGAATGCGCGCGAATGCGGACGCAGAATCCAGGCCGATCTCTCCGGTAGCTGACGCTGCGCGGAGCGCCGTCGCAGGAGCGGCTTCAGCCGCGAAGCCGGGAGGGGGCATAACGTCTGGGTCTTGGGCCTGGTCTGTCACAAGCACCGGCCACTGGCGTATGGTCATGCCAACTCAACGGCAGCTTCGTGCATGCAATCGAACTCCCCCCTGCTGGCCGCGCATCCGGTGCGCGCATCGGAGCCGCACCAATGAATGCGACGGCAGCCGAACTCGCCCTGGCCGAAGACATCGCCCGGTGCATTGCACAGGGCTTCGAGCAGTACCACCAGGATTTCGCCACCCTCAGCCGGCGCGCGCGTGATCGCTTCCAGATGCGTGACTGGGCAGGGGCGAAGACCGATGCCGTGGAGCGCATCGAACTTTACGACGTGTGTGTCAGCCAGTGCCGCACGCAGCTCGAGCAGCGGCTCGCCGGCGTGGCTCCCACGCATGCCTTGTGGCAAGCGGCAAAGGCGCGGTTCGATGTGCTGATATCCGGCCGCATCGATGGTGAGTTGTACAAGACGTTCTACAACACGCTCACCCGGCGCCTGTTCCGCACGCATGGCGTGGACGACAGCATCGAGTTCATGGCGCTGGACATCGAACCGTCCGACGCCATCACCCATCCGGTCGCACGGCATGTCTATGCGGTATCCGAATCACGCCCGGCCGATGCGTTCTCGCGCCTGCTGGCCGATTTTGCTTTCGATGTGCCGTATCGGCACCAGCTGCGCTGCGCCGCGGCCATTGCAGTACGCCTGCAGGATGATCTTGCGCATTGGGGGGCGTACCCGGTGCGCGCGATCGAACTGCTGCAGACCGTGTTCTATCGCGAGCGTCGCGCTTACCTGGCCGGACGCGTGTTCGGTGAGCACCGCTTTTCGCCATGCGTGATCGCATTGGTCAATGAAGGCGATGGCATCCGCGTGGAGGCAGTGTTGAGCCGGCGTCGCGACGTGGCACATCTGTTCGGCGTGTCGCGCAGCTATTTCCAGGCCGACCTGCCGACCGTGGGCGATGCGGTGGTGTTCCTGCGCAGCATCCTGCCGGGCAAGCCGGTGGACGAGATCTACACGGTGCTCGGTCGTGCCAAGCAGGGCAAGACCGAGCGCTACCGCACCTTCTTCACCCACTTCCAGCAGCACGAGAACGAGCGGCTGGTGCACGCCGAAGGCACGCCGGGCATGGTGATGACGGTGTTCACGCTGCCGAGCTACCCACTGGTGTTCAAGCTGATCCGCGATCGCTTTGCGTGGCCCAAGACCATGAGCCGGCAGGACGTGGAGGAGAAGTACGCGCTGGTGTTCAATCTGGATCGCATCGGTCGCCTGCTCGACGCGCAGCCCTATCGTTATCTGCGCTTTCCGTTGAGCCGCTTCTCGCCCGAGCTGCTGGACGAGCTGATCAACCAGTGCAGCCAGAGCGTGCGCATCGAAGATCAGGATGTGGTGATTTCACTGTGCTACGTGCAGCGTCGCTTCCGCCCGCTGAACCTGTACCTGCGAGAGCAGGGCGCCGAAGCAACGCGTGCGGCGGCGCTGGACTACGCGCAGGCCATCCGCGACATGGCCTGCAACAACATCTTCCCGGGCGACATGCTGCTGAAGAACTTCGGTGTGTCGCGACATGGCCGGGCCGTGTTCTACGACTACGACGAGCTGTGCCTGGTCACCGACTGCAACTTCCGTGCCTGGCCGCAGCCGCGCAGCGAGGAGGAGGCCATGGCCAGCGAGCCTTGGTTTCATGTTGCGTCCAACGACGTCTTCCCGGAGCGCTTCGCCTTGTTCATGGGCCTGCCGGGACCATTGCTGGAGCTGGTGCGGGAAAAACACGGGGAGCTGTTCGACCCGGCGTGGTGGCAGGGACTGCAGCAGGGCTTCGCTCGCGGCGAGTTCCCCGACACTCCGCCGTACCCGCGTGCCTTGCGGGTGGCGTGACTGCCGATGTCATCGAATCGCCCGGATTCAATCTCAGGGATGTGATCATGAAAGCGCGATTGGGTGCACTGGGCATTGCCGGCGTACTGTTGTTGATGACGCCCGCGCTGGCATCAGCGGCGAACTCCAGCGGCAGCGCGGCTGCGGTTCGCGAGCAGGTGGAAAGCAGGATGCTGGTGCAGGGGATGTGCACATCGAGGCCGATGGCAGCGTATCCGGGCTGGTTTTCCATCAGGAGGAAGAGCTGCCGGAAAGTGTTGTCACACTGGTGCGTGGTGCCGCGCTGCAATGGCGCTTTGAGCCTGTCACCGCATCAGGCAGTGCCGTCCGGGTAGTGGCCCCGATGAGCCTGCGCGTGGTCGCGCGCAAGGTGGATGGCAGCAACTACGAGATCGGCCTGCGTGGCGTGAGTTTCCAGAAGTACGATTCGACCGATCCGCAGGACGTGGCCAGCATCGACATGAAGCCGCCGCGCTATCCGGAACAGGCTTACCGTTCCGGTGCGACGGGCAACGTCCATCTGCTGGTGAAGGTCGGTCGCGACGGCAAGGTCGAGGATGCGTTCTCCGAGCAGGTGAATCTGACCTTCCTCAGCCGCGAGGCGGATCAGCGGCACTTCCGCGAAGTGCTGGCCAGCAATGCGGTGGCAGCAGCGAAGCGATGGACGTTCCCTGTTCCCACCGAAGGGGACGCCGCCGCACAGCCTTACTGGAACGTGCGAGTGCCGGTCAGGTACAGCACGGGCGATGAGCGTGGTTCGGGGCGTGGCGAGGCGTATGGTCGCTGGAGCAGTTACGTCGCCGGTCCGCGCGGCGGCGCACCATGGCGTGACGCTTCGCAGGAAGCCGGCCCGGCACCGGATACCCTGGCCGCTGGTAGCGTCTACATGGCTGACAACAACAAGGGGCCGCGCCTGCTGACGCCGTTGCAGGGCAGCTGATCACCCGGTGCCGCTCCCACGGCATCGTCGGCAAACAAAAAGCCCCGCTTGCGCGGGGCTTTTCGCTGCAACCAATTCCAATGAAGGAATCAGCGCTTCATCGAACCGAAGAACTCGTCGTTGGACTTGGTGTTCTTCATCTTGTCGAGCAGGAATTCCATTGCAGCCATTTCATCCATCGGATGCAGCAGCTTGCGCAGGATCCAGATCTTCTGCAGCAGTTCCGGTTCGATCAGCAGGTCTTCGCGGCGGGTGCCGGAACGGTTGATGTCGATGGCCGGGAACACGCGCTTTTCAGCAATACGACGGCTCAGATGCACTTCGCTGTTGCCGGTGCCCTTGAACTCTTCGTAGATCACCTCGTCCATCTTCGAGCCGGTATCGACCAGCGCGGTGGCGATGATGGTCAGGCTGCCGCCTTCTTCCACGTTGCGCGCGGCACCGAAGAAGCGCTTCGGACGGTGCAGGGCGTTGGCGTCCACGCCACCGGTGAGCACCTTGCCGGAGCTGGGCACCACGTTGTTGTAGGCACGGGCCAGGCGGGTGATCGAATCGAGCAGGATCACCACGTCCTTCTTGTGCTCGACCAGGCGCTTGGCGCGCTCGATCACCATTTCGGCAACCTGCACGTGGCGCGCGGCCGGCTCGTCGAAGGTCGAGGAGACCACTTCGCCGCGCACGGTGCGCTGCATTTCGGTCACTTCTTCCGGACGCTCGTCCACCAGCAGCACGATCAGGTGCACGTCCGGATGGTTGGTGGTGATGGCCGTGGCCACCTGCTGCATCATCATCGTCTTGCCGGCCTTGGGCTGGGAGACGATCAGCGAACGCTGGCCCTTGCCCTGCGGCGCCATCAGATCGAGGATGCGGCCGGTGATGTCCTCGGACGAACCGTTGCCACGCTCCAGGGTGAAGCGGCGGCGCGGGAACAGCGGGGTCAGGTTCTCGAACAGCACCTTGTTCTTCGACGCTTCGATCGGCTCACCGTTGATGGTGTCCACGATCGACAGCGCGAAGTAGCGCTCACCGTCCTTCGGGAAGCGGATGCGGCCGGACAGGTGGTCGCCGGTGCGCAGGTTGAAGCGGCGGATCTGGCTGGGCGAGATGTAGGTGTCGTCCGGGCCGGCCAGGTAGCTGGCCTCGGCCGCGCGCAGGAAGCCGAAGCCGTCCGGCAGGATTTCCAGCACGCCATCGGCGGCGACGCCGTCACCGTGGCGGGTCAGCACCTTCAGCAGCGCGAAGATCACGTCCTGCTTGCGGGCGCGGGCCACGCCCTCGGAAATCTGCAGCTGCTCGGCGATCTCCAGCAGCTTCTGTGCCGGCATCCGCTTCAGGTCGCTGAGCGAATAGATCGGGAAACCTTCCGGCACGCTCGGCATCGAGCGCGGCACGTGGGTTTCGTTGGCGCCATCGTTGGGCATGCCGTTGTCGTCGCGGAACCGGCTGTTGCGGTCGCGGTCACGGCGGTTGCGGAAGCGGTCGCGGCGGTTGCCCTGGCCCTGCTGCTGGCCCTGGTTCTGGCCCTGCGGGTTCTGGCGCTGCTGGTTGCCGCCTTCGCCGCCTTCCTGGCCGCCCTGGGCGCCGGAAGAACTGGAAGAAGAAACGGAAGCATCACCACCAGCGGTGGCGGGAGCCGACGGTGCCGATTCAGCGGCAGGTGCCGGTGCGGGCGTCGGTGCCGACGGAGCGGCGGGAAGCGGCAGTGCGGGCTGGGCCGGAGCAGCGGAAACGCTGTCGGTGCTTTCAGCGGCCTTGGCAACGCGCGGCTTGCGCACGCGCTTCTCGACGGGCGCGTCGGGGCTCCCGATTTCGGAAGGAGTGTTCTCGGACAAGTGCTTGATTCCTCTCGCTAAGACGTGCGAGCGCCCTGGCGGGCGGCGAACTGGTTGGGAATGATCCGGTCGAGAACCCGGCCGGAGGGTGCGGCAGGCGGAAGCTGCCGGATGTAGCGACACTAACATCGCCCCGCGCGCGGGTGCAAGGTGTCTGCAAACCCTTGTTGGGCCGCCAGATGGGCGGCCCGTGGCTGTCGCCGCGAGGCCCCGGCGCTGGCGCGGGGCCCGGCTGGATCAGGCCAGCGCCTTGTCGATCATCTGGCTCAGCTGGCCCTTGCCGACCGCGCCGATCTGGGTGGCCTGGATCTGGCCATCCTTGAACAGCAGCAGCATCGGGATCGAGCGCACGTGGTACTTCACCGCGGTGGCGCGGTGGTCGTCCACGTTCAGCTTGACGATCTTCAGCTTGCCGTCATAGGCATCGGCCAATTCGTCGAGCACGGGCGCGATCATCTTGCACGGACCACACCATTCGGCCCAGAAGTCCACCAGGACCGGTTCGCTGGACTGCAGAACGGTGCTGTCGAAGTCGGCATCGCCGACGTGTAAAACCTTATCGCTCACTTGTGAGTCTCCTGGGTCAATGCGACCACCCATGCCGGGTTGGCGGTCGCATTGCGGTAAACTGGGGCATTGCGTGGACAAAAGGGCACAGTGCCCAACGTCGCGCGACCCGGCGCAGGGGCCGCAGTGTGCGACGGTGCCCGATACGATGCAAGCCGCCCGGCCGCTCTGGCCGCCCGGCACTACAAAGACTGAATCAATGAGCGACAAACCGCTGACCGATGTAACGTTTTCCTCCTTCGAACTGCAGCCAATCCTGTTGGCGGGCCTTGAAGGAGCCGGATTCACCCGGTGTACGCCGATCCAGGCGTTGACCTTGCCGGTCGCGCTTCCTGGTGGCGATGTCGCCGGCCAGGCGCAGACCGGCACCGGCAAGACGCTGGCGTTCCTGGTGGCGGTGGTCAACCGACTGCTGACCCGCCCGGCGCTGGCCGACCGCAAGCCGGAAGACCCGCGCGCGCTGATCCTGGCGCCGACCCGCGAGCTGGCCATCCAGATCCACAAGGACGCGATGAAGTTCGCCTCCGACACCGGCCTGCGCTTCGCGCTGGTCTACGGTGGCGTGGATTACGACAAGCAGCGCGAACTGCTGCAGCAGGGCGTGGACGTGATCATCGCCACCCCGGGTCGCCTGATCGACTACGTCAAGCAGCACAAGGTGGTTTCGCTGCACGCCTGCGAAATCTGCGTGCTGGACGAAGCCGACCGCATGTTCGACCTGGGCTTCATCAAGGACATCCGCTTCCTGCTGCGCCGCATGCCCGAGCGCACCACGCGGCAGACGCTGCTGTTCAGTGCCACCCTCAGCCACCGCGTGCTGGAGCTGGCCTACGAACACATGAACGAGCCGCAGAAGCTGGTGGTGGAGACGGAGAACGTCACCGCCGACCGCGTGCGCCAGCGCATCTACTTCCCGGCCGATGAAGAAAAGCTGCCGCTGCTGCTGGGCCTGCTGTCGCGCAGCGAAGGTGCGCGCACGATGGTGTTCGTCAACACCAAGGTGTTCGTCGAGCGCGTGGCGCGTTCGCTGGAAAAGGCCGGCTACCGCGTCGGCGTGCTGTCCGGCGACGTGCCGCAGAAGAAGCGCGAGAGCCTGCTCAACCGCTTCCAGAAGGGCCAGCTGGAAGTGCTGGTTGCCACCGATGTGGCCGCACGCGGCCTGCATATCGACGGCATCAAGTATGTCTACAACTACGACCTGCCGTTTGACGCCGAAGACTACGTGCACCGCATCGGTCGTACCGCGCGTCTGGGCGAAGAGGGCGATGCGATCAGCTTCGCCTGCGAGCGCTACGCGATGAGCCTGCCGGACATCGAGGCCTACATCGAGCAGAAGATCCCGGTCGAAGCGGTCACCAGCGAACTGCTGACCTCGCTGCCGCGTGCCGAGCGCGCGCCGGTGGAAGGTGGCGAGGACGAGGAAGGCGAGAGCGTGGGCGCGATCTTCCGCGAAGCACGCGAGCAGAAGGCCGCCGATGAAGCCCGTCGTGGCGGTGGTCGCACCGGCGGCAAGCCGGGCGCTGGCCGCAGTGGCGAGCGTGGTGCCGACGGCAAGCCGCGTCGTGAGCGCAAGCCGCGCGTGGAAGGCGAGCAGGTCGCTGCGCCCAAGCCGCCGCGTCCGGAGACCAGCAAGGCTCCGTCGGCCGAAGGCAGCCCGGCGGTCGAGGGCGAGCGCGCACCGCGCAAGCGCCGTCGTCGTCGTCATGGCCGCCCGGTCGAAGGCGCCGATGCAGCGGCACCGGCCGTGGTCAACAACAACGGGCCGGTGCAGGTGCAGGCCAAGTCGATGCGTCAGAACGACAACGACTCGTTCCTGACCCGTCTGGGCCGCAAGATCCGCCGGATGCTTTCGGGCAGCTGAGTGCGATCAGGCAGGCCCCGGCAGGGCGGAGCTGTGCTCCGCCGGGGCTCTGCCGGTGAGGCTACGTGCCGGGCATGGCCCGGCACTACCCGGCAGAAGCGGTAGGGCGGAGCCATGCTCCGCTGGTGCTCTCCCGGTGCGGCCATATGCCGGGCATGGCTCGGTACTGCACGCACCAGCCCCGCGCTCCGGCATAATCGGGACCATGAGCGTCCTGCGTTTTGACAATGTCAGCAAACAGTATTCCGGCGGCCATCTCGCGCTGGAAGATGTCAGCTTTGAAGTGACCGCCGGCGAAATGATCTTCGTCACCGGTCACTCCGGTGCCGGCAAGAGCACCTTGTTGAAGCTGATCCACCTGAGTGAACGTCCCACCCGCGGCGCGGTCGTGTTCGGCGAACGCAACCTGCTCAAGGTGCGTGGTGGCCAGGTGGCGCTGCATCGTCGGCAGGTGGGGGCGGTCCATCAGGATCACCGCCTGCTGGTTGACCGCAGCATCGGCGAGAACGTGGCGTTGCCGTTGATCCTGCGCGGTGACCGCCGCGCCGATACCGGCAAGCGGGTGCGCTCGGTGCTCGAACGCATGGGCCTGGGGCATCGCGAGAAAGCGCTGCCCACGCAGTTGTCGGCCGGCGAACAGCAACGCGTCGGCATCGCCCGCGCCATCGTCGCCGAGCCCAAACTGCTGGTGGCCGACGAACCCACCGGCAACCTCGATCCCACCCTGGCCGCGGAAATCATGGCGCTGTTCGCCGAACTGCCCGCGCGCGGCACCAGCGTGCTGGTGGTCAGCCACGACCTGGCGCTGATCAAGCAGATGCGCAAGCGCGTGTTGATCCTTGACCACGGCAAGCTGGTCGATGACATCTCGCCGAACGACCTGGCGGAGTGAAGCCAACCCGATGAGCACAACCGCCAATACCGAAGCCGCCACGCCGTCGCGGCTGGGCACCTGGTTCAACCATCATCTGCACAGCGTGGTCTTCAGCCTCGGTCGCGCGCTGCGCAAGCCGTGGGCCACCGCACTGACCGTGGCGGTGATGGCGTTGGCGCTGGCACTGCCGCTGGGCCTGTCCATCGCGCTGGACAACCTCAAGCATTTCGCCGGCAGCGTGCAGCAGTCGCGCGACATCAACCTGTTCCTGAAACCCGAACTTGATGCCGTCGCCGCGCAGGCGGTGGTTACCGCGTTGCGTGCACGAGCCGACGTCGCCGAAGTGGTGGTGCGCACCCCGGACGAGGGCCTGGCCGAACTGCGCCAGAGCGCCGGGCTGGGCGAGGCGATTGATGCGCTGGGCGAGAATCCGCTGCCGACACTGCTGATCGTCACTCCGGCAGACGGCAACGATGCCGCGCTGGCCAAATCACTTGAAGCGCTGCCGCAGGCCGATCTGGTCCAGCACGACGCGCTGTGGCGGCAACGGCTGGATGGCTGGCTGGCGTTCGGTACCCGGCTGGTGCAGGTGCTGTCGGTCTTGCTGGGCCTTGGCGCCTTGCTGGTGGTCGGCAACACCGTGCGCCTTGATATCCAGGCGCGTCGCGAGGAAATCGGCGTACTGCAGCTGCTGGGTGCCAGCGATGGCTTCATCCGCCGTCCGTTCGTTTACCTGGGCGCCTGGTACGGGCTGGGTGCCGGTGCGCTGGCGCTGGGCCTGATCGGCATCTGCGGGCTGGCCCTGCGGCCGCCGCTGGCCACGTTGTCGCAAAGTTACGGAAGCCCGTTCGTATTGCACGGGCTGGATCTTCTCCATTCTTCAATGGTGCTGGTTGCCACCACCATTCTGGGTTGGCTGGGGGCATGGCTGGTGACCGGCCATTTCCTCCGGCAGACTCGCCCGACTGAAACCTGAGGCCGGCATGTCCACGCAAGAGCTCAAGCACCTGATCAGCGACGCACCGCGAGTGATGGTGGTCGATGGTTCCAAACTGGTACGACGCCTGATCAGCGACGTGCTCAAGCGCGAACTGCCCGACGTGGAAGTGGTCGGTTGCGCCAGCATCGCCGAAGCCCGCGAGGCGCTGGCCACCGGCCCGGTGCATCTGGTCACCACCTCGCTGGCGCTGCCCGATGGTGATGGCCTGGCGCTGGCGCGCAGCGTGCGCGAAACCGCCGGCCAGGCCTATGTGCCGGTGATCGTGGTGTCCGGCGACGCGCAGCAGCACCTGGAGCAGCGCCGCTTCACCGAGTACGTCACCGACTATTTCGACAAGTCGCTGGGCCACGAGGCGCTGGCAGCGTTCATCCGTGGCTACGTGCAACCCGAGCCGGTGGGCGATGCCACGGTGCTGTACGTGGAAGACAGCCGCGTGGTGGCCGAAGCCACCAAGCGCATGCTCGAACGCCACAACCTGCACGTGGTGCACGTGCTTACCGCCGAAGATGCGTTCTCCCTGCTCACTGCCGAGTCACTGGGCCGCACCACCCGCGAGGTGGACCTGGTGCTGACCGACGTGACGCTCAAAGGCGAGCTGAGCGGGCGTGACGTGGTCGAGCGCATCCGCGTGGATTTCGGTTACGGCAAGCGCCGCCTGCCGGTGCTGGTGATGACCGGCGATGGCAACCCGCACAACCAGTCCGCACTGCTGCAGGCCGGTGCCAACGACCTGGTGCAGAAGCCCATCGAAGAACGCCTGCTGGTGACCAAGGTGCTGTTCCAGCTGCGGCTGGCGCGCATGGCACAGCCGGCCGTGGTGCTGTGAGTTCGAGCGAAGCGCCGCAGGTCCAGCTCGAACCCAGCTGGAAGGCCCATATCGGCGACTGGCTGCTGCGCCCGGAGATGCGCGAGTTGTCGGCATTCCTGCGCCAGCGCAAGGCCGCCGGCGCGCAGGTGTTCCCGCCCGGCCCGCAGATTTTTGCCGCGTTCGACGCCACGCCGTTCGAGCAGACCAAGGTGGTGATCCTCGGCCAGGACCCGTACCACGGCCACGGCCAGGCGCATGGCCTGAGTTTCTCGGTGCCACCGGGCGTGCCGGTGCCGCCGTCGCTGCTCAACATCTATAAGGAGATCGAAGCCGACCTGGGCATTCCACGGCCGAGCCACGGTTGCCTGCTGCCGTGGGCACGGCAGGGCGTGTTGCTGCTCAACGCGGTGCTGACCGTGGAAGAGGGCAAGGCCGGCGCGCATCAGGGCCGTGGCTGGGAAGGCTTCACCGACCACGTGGTGGATGTACTCAACCGCGAGCGTGAGGGCCTGGTGTTCCTGTTGTGGGGCGCCTACGCCCAGCAGAAGGGCAAGGTCATCGATACCCGCCGCCACCGCGTGCTCAAGGCCCCGCATCCCTCGCCGCTGTCGGCGCATCGCGGGTTCCTGGGCTGCCGCCATTTCTCGCAGGCCAACGAGTACCTGCAACGCCGTGGGCGGGCTCCGATCGACTGGGGCCTGCCACCGCCGGCGGCCCTGTAGGACACGCTCGCCGGGGGCTGAACCGGCTTGATCGGTGTCATATCGCGGTTAGGCTGGCTTTGATATGGTTGGGGTCTGGCGATTGACTGCAATGCCGTTCCCCATTCATGTTTCAGAGTGGGGATTGTTGCAGAAACGAAACGCTGGAACTTTTTCTGTACTGGTCAGTCCAATAGTTCTGACTGCTAAGATTGGGACACTATGAGCCTCAATACCTCTACTGCCCTTGTGGCAAACAATCTCCCGATTCCCAGCGCGCTTGGCTCGCTGGACGCCTATATCGGTGCCGTGCACCAGATCCCGGTGCTGTCGGTGGATGACGAGCAGGAATTGGCACGTCGCTTCCGCGAAGAGCAGGATCTGGATGCGGCCCGTGAGCTGGTGCATTCGCACCTGCGTTTCGTCGTGCACGTGGCCCGTGGCTACAACGGCTACGGCCTGCAGCTGGGTGATCTGATCCAGGAAGGCAACATCGGCCTGATGAAGGCGGTCAAGCGCTTCGATCCGGACATGGGCGTGCGCCTAGTGTCCTTCGCGGTGCATTGGATCCGCGCCGAGATGCATGAGTTCATTCTCAAGAACTGGCGCATCGTCAAGGTCGCCACGACCAAGGCGCAGCGCAAACTGTTCTTCAACCTGCGCAAGTCCAAGACCCGTCTGGGCTGGATGAACGCGGCTGAGGTCAGTGCGGTCGCCAAGGACCTGAATGTCTCCGAGCGCGAAGTGATGGAGATGGAATCGCGCCTGTCCGGCCGCGACATCGGCTTCGATGCGCCGTCCGATGAGGACGACGATCACGCACCGCCGTCGCCGGCTGCCTACCTGGTCGCGCGCGATGAAGATCCGTCGCAGGCCTACGAGCGTGAGGACAGCGAGGACAACCAGCTGAGCCTGCTGCGCGAAGGCCTGTCCAAGCTGGATCAGCGTTCGCGCGACATCATCGCCCGCCGTTGGCTGGATGCTGACAGCAAGGTGACGTTGCAGGAGCTGGCTGATGAGTACGGCGTGTCGGCCGAGCGCATCCGCCAGATCGAGGCGAACGCACTGAAGAAGATGAAAGCACTGTTCGCCGCCTGATCGGCAGGCAGTTGCAGCACACCAAAGGCCCGGAGAAATCCGGGCCTTTGTTTTTGGCTTCATGCAGTGCCGAGCCGTGTTCGGCAAGGGCAATGTCTGGAAGGCCCAGCGCAGCATGGCTGCGCTCTACCCGTTCCCCAATCCCCGACTAGGTGTAAATTCCTGCCAGATATTCCTGCCCGGAGACGACGATGAAAGGTAGCTGCCTGTGTGGTTCGGTCGAAGTGGTGGCCAATGAATCTTCCGAGATCGGCTTGTGTCATTGCGGCATGTGCCGGCGCTGGACGGGCGGGCCGTTCTTCGCGGTGCATTGCGATGACAAGGTGCGGTTCAGTGGCGACACGCTGAAGACGTTCCGCTCCTCGGAGTGGGCCGAACGTGCGTTCTGTGGCAACTGCGGAAGCACGCTCTATTACCGGCTGGTGCCGGACGGCGAGTACTACGTGTCGGCTGGCCTGTTCCAGGACCATGTGTTCGAACTGGCCAGCCAGATCTTCATCGACGAGAAGCCGGCGTTCTACACGCTGGCCAATCAGACGCCGATGCTGACCGGCCAGCAGGTGTTCGCGCAGTTCGCGCCTGACCAGTAAGACGGCAGTGCCGAGCCATGCCCGGCATCGAGTCACTGCAAAGCGCCCACGGACCAACCCCGCTCCGCGCTCCGGCCCTTGCGCTGACGCAAGGGCGTTCGATGGGCAGCGGCCCGGTGGTTGGCAAGCTGCCCTTCTTGCCCCGTGATACGGGGGAGGGGCTGCAACGTCGGAACATGCTCCGCGCCAACATCGTGGCCGAGTTTCACGGAGGGCCGGGTTTGCGGTCGTCGTAGGGATTGCCCAGGATGATGCGCGCGCTGCGTTGGTAGCTCCAGTACGCCACCGCCCAGTTGAGCAGCACCACCAGCCGGTTGCGGAAGCCGATCAGGAAGAACACGTGGGCGGCCAGCCAGAACCACCAGGCCAGCAGCCCGGACAGTTGCAGCTTGCCCATGTGCACGATGGCGGCCATGCGGCCGATGGTCGCCAGGTTGCCCTGGTCGCGGTAACGGAAGGGCGGCGGTGCGGGCTTGTTGTCCAGGCGCGCGCGGATCAACGTGGCGACGTACTTGCCCATCTGCTTGGCGGCTGGCGCCACGCCGGGCACCGGCCGTCCGTTGTCCTGGGTGAGCGTGGCCAGGTCGCCAGCGACAAAGACTTCCGGATGCCCGGGCAGGCTGAGGTCCGGCTGCACCTGTACGCGGCCGGCACGGTCCAGCGGCACCTCCAGCGTGCGTGCCAGTGGTGATGCCGCCACGCCCGCGGCCCAGACCACGGTGCGTGCGGGAATGTGGGTATCGCCTAGCTGGAAGCCGTTGCCGTCGATGTGGGTGACGGCGGTGCCGGTGAGTACTTCCACGCCGAGTTTTTCCAGCTGCCGGCGCGCCTTGAGTGACAGCACCTCCGGGAACGAGGACAGCACCCGCGGCCCGGCTTCGACCAGGCGTACCTTTGCCGAGGCCGGATTGATGTGGCGGAACTCGTTCTTCAGCGTGTGCCGGGCGATTTCGGCCAGTGTGCCGGCCAGTTCCACGCCGGTCGGGCCGCCACCGACCACGGCGAAACTCAGCCAGGCGGCTTTCTTCTGCGGGTCCGGTTCGGCTTCGGCGCGTTCGAAGGCGAGCAGCAGTTTGCGACGCAGCAGCAGCGCATCGTCGAGGGTCTTGAGGCCGGGTGCGTCCTTGGCCCACTCATCGTGGCCGAAGTAGGCATGGGTGGCGCCGCTGGCGACCAGCAGCAGGTCGTATTCCATGTGGGTGCCGTCGCCGAGCAGGACCTGGCGGTTGCGCTTGTCGATGGCGGTCACTTCGCCCAGGCGCACGTCCACGTTGCGCTGCTTGCCGAGAATGTGGCGCAGCGGCGCGGCGATATCCGGCGATGACAGTCCGGCGGTGGCGACCTGGTAAAGCAACGGCTGGAACAGGTGATGATTGCGCCGATCGATCAGGGTGATGCGCAGGCGGGCGCTGGCGAGGGCGCGTGTGGCCCACAGGCCGGCGAAACCGCCGCCGACGATGACCAGGTGGGGGACATGGCCGTGTGGCATGGACTCTCCTTGGGGACCGGTGAACCGGCCAATGGCAGGAACGGGCGCTGTCGATGATGGCATGTGACGTGGCTTGAACCCCAGATGGCAGATACTTGGCTCAGCCTTTCGTCATGGAGTACGCCCGTGTCCGAGCCAGAGAAGCGCATTGCCCTGTTGATCGATGCCGACAACGCACCGTCATCGAAGATCGATGAAATCCTGGTCGAAGTAGCGGGGTACGGCGTGGCCAACGTGCGCCGTGCCTACGGCGACTGGAAGAACCCACGCTTGAAGGGCTGGGAAAACACGCTGCACGAATTCGCGATCCGGCCGATCCAGCAGTTTGCCTATTCCAAGGGGAAAAACGCCTCGGACATGGCGATGGTGGTCGATGCGATGGACCTGTTGTATGCACGGAATCTGGACGGTTTTGCCATCGTCTCCAGCGATGCGGATTTCACCCCGCTGGTGATGCGGCTGCTGACCGATGGCCTGAAGGTGTACGGGTTTGGCGAGCAGAAGACGCCGCTGGCCTTCGTCAATGCCTGCTCGAAGTTCATTTACCTGGAGGCGTTGGGAAATGATCGAACCGATGCGCCTGAAGCCAATCCCGAGCCGGCGGCGGTGGTGCCCACGCATGCCCAACCGGCCACCACCGAAGTGACCGGGATGGCTGCGCCGCCCGCTGCCGCGCCGATCACGCCACGTTCCAGCAGCGAACTGCGAGGTGATGCGCGCCTGATCAATCTGCTGCGCGGTGCGGTGGAAGCGGTGGCCGATGAACAGGGCTGGGCGATGCTCAGCGCAGTGGGTAACCAGATTGCCAACCGGGCGTCGTTTGATTCGCGCAACTATGGTTATCGCAAGTTGAGCGACCTGATGAAGGCTACTGGCCTGTTCGAAGTGAAGAAGATCGGGAAGTTGTCGACAGTGCGTGCGATGCCAGGCAAGGGCGGCGCGAAGAAGACTGCGAAGAAGGCTGCGGCGAAGGCGTGACGGATGCAGTGGGTGTTACGTGCAAGGTCGTTGCTCCCGCGCAGGCGGGTTTTCAATCGTCGGGTGTCGGATCATCGCGCTGGCCTTTGCCTTTTATGTATCCAGAGCTGAAGCAGATGCATGAGCAGGAGCGATCCCCGCCGGCGCGGGGATGGCGTTCTGAAAGATGGCCAAGCAACTGTCTGCATCAATGCAGGATCAGCGGCGACGTTTCAAACGGAGAAGATGGATGTTGAAGATCTGGGGCCGGCGCAATTCCAGCAATGTGCGCAAGGTGCTGTGGTGTGCCGAGGAAATTGGCTTGCCGTATGAATCGATCGAAGTAGGTGGCGCCTTTGGCGGTACGCAGGTGCCCGAGTATCTGGCGATGAATCCCAACGGTCTGGTGCCGGTGATCGAGGACAACGGTCTCCCGGTGTGGGAGTCCAATGCCATCGTGCGCTACCTGAGTGCGCGCTATGCGCTGGGCATCCTGTATCCGGAGGAGGTGGCCGCGCGTGCGCAATGCGAGAAGTGGATGGATTGGACCATCTCCAGTTTCGCGGTGGCGTTCCGCGATCTGTTCTGGGGCGTGGTGCGTACCGCGCCGGCCGATCGCGATGAGGTGCGCATCGCAGCTGCGTTGCAGCGTTGTGGGGAGTTGTTGAAGCTGGCCGACGCCGAGCTTGCACGGCAACCGTGGTTGTCCGGCGGGCAGTTCGCGATGGGTGATATTCCACTGGGTGCGTTTGCCTATGCGTGGTTCGAGATGCCGATCCAGCGCCCGGATCTGCCGCATCTGGAAGCCTGGTATGTGCGGTTGAAGGCGCGGCCGGCGTATCAGAAGGGTGTGATGACGGCGCTGACGTGAGTGGCGCGGCCTTGCGCTTTTCCTGAGGCCCCTCTCCCTTTTTTTGCGGGAGAGGGGGTGGGGTGAGGGCGGCTTTCAGCGTTGCTTTCCGAGAGGACGTAGTGCTGCTGGGGGCTTCGGTTGAAGAGCAACAGCAAGGGCACCCCCATCCGCCCTCCGGGCACCTTCCCCCGCGAGCGGGAGAAGGAAAATTCCAAATCCAAATCCAAATCCAAATCCAAATCCAAGTCCAAATCCAAGTCCAAATCCAAATCCAAATCCAAATCCAAGTCCAAGTCCAAAGCCAAGTCCAAAGCCAAGTCCAAAGCCAAGTCCAAAGCCAAGTCCAAAGCCAAAGCCAAGTCCAAAGCCAAGTCCAAAGCCAAAGCCAAGTCCAAAGCCAAAGCCAAGTCCAAAGCCAAAGCCAAGTCCAAAGCCAAAGCCAAAGCCAAAGCCAAAGCCAAAGCCAAAGCCAAAGCCAAAGCGGTTTGCTGGCGTTGGCTGCTCTTCCTGCTTTCCCTTCCTGCAAAAGAAACGGCAGCCGCCTGGTACCAGCGCGACTGCCGTGGAGGAGCGCCCCGCGCGCTCAGCGCGGGGTGGTGAGGCTTAGAACTTCCAGGTCAGGCCCATGTACAACTGGCGACCTGCGTAGCTGTTGGACAGCAGGCGGGCCTTGGTGTCGTTGCCCAGGTGGATGCGCTGTTCGGACTTGGTGGCGTTCAGCACCGAAGCGCTCAGCGTCAGGTCCTCGCGGATGTTGAAGGCCGCGTTGAGATCCAGCTGGTCGTAGGGTTCGCTGTAGGCGTTGAAGCCGTTGTTGAGGTCACCCACCACTTCGCCGCGACGGTTGTACGAGGCGCGCGCCAGGAAACGGGCGTTCTCGTAGAACACGGTGACGTTGGCCTGGTTCTTGGCGCTGCCAACCAGCGGTGATTCACCGATGGTCTCGCCGTCGATCTCGACCGAGGCCATGTTGGTGTCGTTGTAGGTGTAGTTGGCCTGGACGCCCAGACCGAAGTCGAAGGTGTACTGGCCGTACACTTCGACACCCTGTGACACCGCGTCACGGCCGTTGGCATCGGTCTGGTAGTTCTGCACCGTCACCGTCTGTCCGCCGACGTTCATCGTCACGTCGCGTTCCACGCCGATGGTGAAGTTCTTCACGTCCTTGCGGAACAGGCCGACACCGGCAACCGCGCCCGGCTTGAAGTACCACTCCAGGCTCAGGTCGTACTGGATGGCTTCAAACGGATCCAGGTCCTTGTTGCTGCCTGAGCCGTACCAGCCCGGGTTGGTGGTGCCGCCGGTGACCAGGCGGTCGTTGCTGTATTCCTCGCTGTAATAGCTCAGGCCACCCGGGTAGGCGATGGAGGTGTAGCTCGGGCGTGCGATGACCTTGGAAGCGGCACCGCGCAGCACCAGGTCGTCGGTGATGTCCCAAGCGATGTTGAAGCTGGGCAGGATGTCCGTGTAGGTCTTGTCCAGCGAGGCCATTTCGTAGGACTTCTCGCGTGCAAGCCGGTCGGGCAGGCGGACCAGATCGTTTTCGCAGTTGTAGTCCTGGCCCGAGTTCAACAGTGCTGCGGCGGCCGGATCGTTGCAGGCCATCGGCGTGCCGGCGCTGTTGTCAGCCCAGTAGTCTATGAAGCGTTCCACCGAATCGCTGGACTCGGCGTGCTGCTTGGTGCGGGCCACGCGGATGCCGATGTTGCCGCGCACGCGCTCGGTGCGGAAGTTGGCCTGGAAGTAGCCGCTGTAGACCTTCTCGCCCACGTTGTAGACGAAGTCGTCCTCGCGACGGCTCTGCGCTGCACCGTAGGTCTTGTTGAGATAGTCGATGTACGCCGGGTAGTTGATGCCCGGGAATACATTGGCGTTGAAGCCGCCGGCGAGGTTGCCGCTCTGCCAGACGCCATCCACCTTGCGACGTGGCTTGGCAGACATGCGGAAGCTCATCGACGGGCCGCCCTCGGACCAGGTGCGTCCACCGGCGAAGCTGGCCTTCCACAGCGGGCTGATGTCCCAGTCGATGGTCAGGTCGGCGGTCTGCGACAGTGCCTTCTCGCGGCTGTAGGTGCCGGTCAGCTGCGGGGTGGGGATGGTGCAGTCATCCGGGCCC
Source organism: Stenotrophomonas sp. SY1 (assembly GCF_021202945.1). Taxonomy (GTDB): domain Bacteria; phylum Pseudomonadota; class Gammaproteobacteria; order Xanthomonadales; family Xanthomonadaceae; genus Stenotrophomonas. The sequence goes on from NZ_JAJOYR010000001.1 coordinate 623,189, forward strand.
CAGCCACCGCCCGGCAGACCGGCGGCCTTGGCCTCGTCCTCGCTGCAGATGTAGGTTTTGCCCGCCAGCTTTTCGTACTCGGCGCCGGTGACGATGGTGCCGCTGGGGTCCATGGTGAAGCCGTTGAGCAGGCGTCCGCCTTCCCAGTTGCCGTCGCCCGCCACGCGCGCCAGGTTCCATTCCGGAACCTTCAGCATGTTCTGCGTGTAGTTGCCTTCCAGCTCGAAGCGGAAGTAGTTGGCGGTCATGGTGACGTTGTCGACCGGCTTGAACTGGAAGGTCAACTGGCCGCCGCTGCGCTCGCGCTCCTCGTCCTTCACCGCGAAGTTCACCGAGGTGGGCATGAAGAAGCCGGAGTAATGGCCGCCGTTCTGATCGTAGATGCCGGAGCGGCCCCAGAACTGGGAAGCGTCCTTCAGCGGCCTGCCGTGGACATCGACCGGCGGATTGCGGGTGGTGCCGGCTTCGTTCCAGACGTAGTCATGGCTGATGTTGCCATTGGCATCCAGGCGATCGCTGTACCACTGCCAGTCCTCGGTGCTGACTTCCATGGTGCGGCTGCGGCGGTTCTGCTGGGTGGCACCGATCAGCAGGCCGAAGCGTTCGTCCTCGCTGTGCCAGGAGTACATCGCCGATGCCTGCGGGTCGATGCCGCTGCTGGTGTCCGATGACGTGCCTTCGATGCTGGCGAAGCCGGAATTGGCCTCCAGATCCAGCGGGCGACGCGTGCGCAGGATGACGGTGCCGCCGATGCCGCCTTCTTCGATGCGGGCTTCCGGCGTCTTGTACAGCTCGGCGGCCGACAACATGTTGGACGGCAGCAGGGTGTAGTTGAATGAGCGCGAGGCTTCGTTGTTGGTTTCCGAGCTGGCGACGTAATTGCCGTTCAATTGGGTCAGGGTGAGGTCGGGTGCAAGGCCGCGCACGCTGACGTTCTTACCTTCGCCACCGCTGCGGGTAATGATCACGCCCGGCACGCGCTGCAGCGCATCGGCCACGTTCTTGTCGGGGAACTTGCCGACGTCTTCGGCGGTGATCACTTCCACCACGGCGTTGGCGTCGCGCTTCTGCTCAAGGCTCTTTTCGATGGCGTAGCGGTAGCCGGTGACGTTGACGCTGTCCAGCGTGGTGGCGCTGGGGTTCTGGTTGCTGTCGGCCTGCTGTGCGAAGGCCACGCCGGGCGTCGCCGCAACGGCGAACAGCGCGGTGGCGATGGCGGCGGACAAGGTGTCACGGCCATGCTTGCGGGTGATCTGTTTCATTCCACTCTCTCCCTCTCCTGGATTGAATATGTGGCTGATACCGAAACTTGAATCGATCTAATTTTTGTTGCCGATTTTCCCTGAAGGCCGGTGTTTCGCCTACGCCGTCGTGGGGCGTTTGCCAAACCCGTTTGCAATCTTGCTGCCGAGCAATCGCGATCCTGCAATTTGGATCGATCTAAACGGCTGGCGTGGATTTTTTAGCACGACGGAGGCCGCCGACGCATGCTGCTACGCAATATGACGGCGGGCGTTGCGGGAGGGCGCAGCGATCGGAGGAAGCTGCTGAAACCGATTCCTCGCCCCGGAAAGCCCGTAAGTGCGTGGGCCTGGAGCGGCTGACAGGTTGCTCCGCCGCCCGAAAAGCGGGGAGGACGTGGCGCCTCCAGTGACGCTTATGGTGCGGCGCAGGATGCAATCGCGAAAAATCTCGTGTTTTACTTAAATCGATCTAAATACACCGGGGTGTGCATTTGGATCGTCGCAGGGGGCTTGGCGCAGTGCTGCAGCTCTCTGTTCTCGTCCCGCCTGCCAGGAGCCCGAGCCGTGCACCGAACCGCCCGCCACCGTTGTGTCCGCCGAGATCGGGTCACGGTGTGTGCCGCCTGTCCGGCGCCCTGGCATCCGACGTTTTCCTGATCCCCGGCAACTCTCCCCCATCCCGCAAGGGGTGGGCCGGGCATCACCGGCCCGGCTTCGGCCGGGCCACCCTTATCGCCGTACCGACATCGACCCACAGGATCCAGCAATGAGCCGAATGCCGTCCGCCATCGTCCATCATCCCGCGCGCCGCCCGCTGGCTGGCCTGGCCTGTCTGCTGGCGCTGTCGTTTGCGCCGCTGCTGCAGGCCGCGCCCGCCGGGCTGGAGCGTGAAGTCAACACCTTCATCGGCAGCAAGGATGACGGCAACACGTTCCCGGGCGCGTCGGCACCGTTCGGGCTGATCCAGGTCAGCCCCATCGGCAGCCACTACGCTGGTTGGCGCTACGACGACGAGAAGATCCGCGGCTTCGGCCACTCGTTCATCTCCGGCGCCGGTTGCTGGGAGCAGGGCGGGCAGGTCTCGGTACTGCCGGTCACTGGCAGCATCGGTCCGGGTGGTGATTTCGACACCGGCAATGCCAAGCATTTCGATCACAAGAACTACGCTTCGGCCTACAGCCATGACGGTGAAGTGGGCCAGGCCGGCTACTACAAGGTGCGCCTGACCAGTTACGGTGGCATCGACGTGGAAACCACCGCACGCACGCGTGCCGCCAGCGAGCGTTACACGTTCAGCGCGGGCAGTGGCCAAGGCCATGTGCTGGTCAATGTGGCCCAGGCCAACGAGCGTCATTCGGTGATCGGCAGCGTGGTCGATGTGGTTGGCGACCGTGCGGTGGAAGGCAAGCTGGTGACCAAGAGCTTCTGCGGCGGGCATCAGTACACGACCTGGTTCCGCATTGAATTCGATCGTCCGTTCAAGGCCTTTGGCACCTGGGGCGAAACCGGTGGCCTGCCCAATGCGCGGCACAGCATGGAAGGCGAACTCAAGCCCAACGGTGCGTGGTTGAGCTTTGACCTTGCCGATGGCCGTGCGGTTACCGCCACCAGCGCGATCTCGCATGTTGACGCCGAAGGCGCACGCAACAACCTGCGCGCCGATGGCATGCAGGGCGGGGCACTGCTGGGCTTTGATCGCATGCGCGCGCTGGCACAGCAGGCCTGGCGCGAGGAACTGGACGCGGTGCGCGTGCAGGGCGCGAGCAAGGACGATCGCACCGTGCTGTACACCGCGCTGTACCACACGCTGCTGCAACCGATGACCGGCAGCGACGCCGATGGTCGCTATCGTGGTTATGACGATGCGATCCATCGTGCCGAGGGTTGGACCTACTACGAGTACTTCTCGCTGTGGGACACCTACCGCACCCAGAACCAATGGCTGGCGATGACCCGCCCGGACGTGGCGCGTGATATCGGACGCAGTCTGCTGGCCATCGATCAGCAGGGCGGCTGGTTGCCGCGCTGGGGCTATGCGAATTTCGAAACCAACGTGATGACCGGCGACCCGGTAACGCCGTTCCTGGTGGACCTGTGGCGCTTTGGCGCATTGCAGGGGCGCGAGGCCGATGCGTGGAATGCGCTGCGCCGCAACGCATTCTCGATGCCGCCGATGAACTCACGCCATGCCGGCCGTTCGGGCAACGTCTCGTATCTGGCCAACGGCTATGTCGCCTACGACCGTGCGTTCCCGTCCAAGGGCATGGATGTCGATCCGCATCATGGCGGCTCAGCAACGCTGGAATACGCACTGGCCGATTGTGCTTTGGCGCAGATGGCCAATGGCCTGGGCCACGCCGATGATGCAGCCACGCTGCGTGCGCGCGGCGGCAACTGGCACAAGGTGTGGGATGCGGATGTGCGCGATAGCGAAACCGGCTTCAGTGGTTTTCCGCGCCCGCGTGCCGAAGGCGGCCAGTGGTACACGCCGGCCGATGGTCACTACAGCCCGCGCTCGCAGCATGGTTTCCACGAAGGCACCGCGTGGCAGTACCAGTGGCTGGCACAGCAGGACATGCCGGGCCTGGTCGCGGCGATGCACGGCCGCGAACAGGCCGGCCGCAGGCTGGATGCGTTCTTCGCCTATGACGCACTGGTCAAGTCGCCGCTCACCGCCGCGCGCAAGGAATGGGTGGTGGGCCCGTACAGCTACTACAACCAGTACCGCTACAACCCGAACAACGAACCGGACCTGCATGCACCGTGGATGTACACGCTGATCGGCCAGCCGTGGAAAACCGGCACCGTGGTGCGTGCCGCGCAGCAGCTGTTCACCAATGCGCCCAATGGCGTCACCGGCAATGACGATCTCGGCACGATGTCGGCGTGGTACCTGTTCAGTGCGCTGGGGCTGTACCCGGCGGTTCCGGGTACGGGACAGTTCCTGCTGCATTTACCCCGGTATTCCAGCGCTGAAATCAAACTTGGCGAGGGAAAAAAACTGCTGCTGAGGGCACAGCGTGCCGATGCGCAACGCTTGCAGTACATTCACGGCGTCCGGTTCGACGGCAAGCCGCACACAGCGGTTTGGCTGGACTGGGAGCATCTGCGCAACGGTGGAACGTTGGATTTCCAGCTGGGCGAGGATGTACCGGAGCAAGGGTGGGGCACCACGACGGCCGATCTTCCGGTTTCGTACTGCGCCACGCCGGGCAGCGCATTGCAGTGAGCGGCAAAGGGGCCAGGAGTGATGGTTCCGCAACGGGCGCGCCAGCGCGTCACGGTGATCCATTAGGCTTGGCCCATTCAGACAGATCAGCGGAAACGATGAACGAGAAAACCCCAGGCGCCGGCAAGGGCGTCCGCAAGGCAGGCAACCGTGCAGTCACCGTCACCGATATCGCGCAGGCGGTGGGGATGTCGCGGGCGACGGTGTCGCTGGTGCTGCGCGGCAGCCCGCTGGTCAATGTCGACACGCGCGCCAAGGTGGAAGCCGAATTGCGTCGCCAGCGCTACGTCTACAACCGCACTGCGGCCAACCTGCGGCGGCGCACCTCGTCATCGATCGCGCTGGTGATCAACGACCTGTCCAACCCCTTCTTCGCCGAGTTCGCGTCCGGCGTGGATGAGGCGCTGGGCAGCAAGGGCTATGTCACCTTGCTGGGCAGCACCGGTGAATCACCGGAGCGGCAGCAGGCGGTGCTGTCCACGTTGATGGAGCACACGCCGACCGGTTTCATCCTGTCGCCAGCCGAAGGCAGCGATACGCAGGCACTGCGCCAGGTGTTGGGCGCGCATGCCAACGTGCTGTTGTTCAACCGCGAACTGCCCGGCGCCGAGTGGGACTTTCTGACCCTGGACAACCAGCACGGCGCCTATATGGCCACGCGTCATCTGATCGAAGGTGGACATCGCGACATCGCCTTCTTCGGTGGCCATGCCGCTTCCAGCTCGTGCCACCAGCGCCGTGCCGGTTACCAGCAGGCACTGTCCGAAGCAGGTCTGGAGGTGCGCCCGGAATGGCTGATCGAATCGGCACCGAACCGGCTGGAAGCCGCTGCACGTACCGGCGAACTGTTTGTCGGCGACGCGCGCCCCAGCGCTGCGGTCTGCTACAACGACACCGTCGCGCTCGGCCTGATGCTGGGCCTGACCTCGCGCGGCATTCGTCCGGGCACTGATTTTGCGGTCACCGGCTTCGATGACATTTCCGAAGCCGCGGTTGCCGTTCCTCCCCTTACCACGCTGACTGCGGACCCGCGCGAGCGTGGCCGGCAGGCGGCGGCATTGCTGCTGCAACGGTTGGATACCCCCGATGCGGCGCCGATGCGCGTGGTTGCGCCGGTGCAACTGCGTGTGCGTGAAAGCAGTACGGCACGGCCGGGCTGAGCCGGCTCTCCGCAACCCCCATCCTCAAGGCGTTCCCTCATGTCGATATCGTCTACACCCGCGCCATCGTCCGCATCGTCCACCCCGGTCGTCACCACCAAGTTGGCGTTGACGGTGGTCACCAGCATCTTCTTCATGTGGGGGTTCCTGACCTGCCTCAATGACATCCTGATTCCGCACCTCAAAGCGGTGTTCGAGCTGAGCTACGCGCAGGCGATGCTGGTGCAGTTCACCTTCTTCGGCGCGTACTTCCTGATGTCATTGCCGGCCGGGCGTCTGGTGGCGCGGCTGGGCTACAAGCGCGGCATCGTCGCCGGGCTGGTGATCGCCGGCATTGGTGCGCTCGGTTTCTGGCCGGCAGCCGAACTGCGCGTGTATGGCGCCTTCCTGGCTGCCCTGTTCGTGCTGGCCAGCGGCATCACCGTGCTGCAGGTGGCGGCCAATCCGTACGTGGCCCTGCTTGGCCCGGAGCGTACCGCCTCCAGTCGCTTGACCCTGGCGCAGGCGCTGAACTCGGCGGGCACCGCGATCGCCCCGCTGCTGGGCGGCATGATGATCCTGAGCAATACGGTGCTCAGCAGCGACCAGCTTGCCGCGTTGCCGGCGGCCGAGCAGCTGGCCTACCGCGCACAGGAAGCGCAGGCCGTGCAGGGTCCGTACATCGGCCTGGCAATCGCCCTGTTCCTGCTGGCGGTGTTCGTGTTCCTGTTCCGTCTGCCGGCGCTGGCCGAAACCAGCGAGCAGGCCGACAACGAAAAGCACGGCTACCTCGATGCGCTGCGCCATCGCCACCTGCTGTTCGGCGTGTTGGCGATCTTCTTCTACGTCGGCGGTGAAGTGGCCGTCGGCAGCGTGCTGGTGAACTACCTGTCGATGCCGAACATCGGTGGCTTCAGCGAGCAGGAGGCCACGCGCTATGTGTCGCTGTACTGGACCATGGCGATGGTTGGCCGTTTCATCGGCTCGGCGTTGCTGGCCGGGTTCTCGCCGCGGCGCCTGCTGGCCCTGTTCGCGACCATCAACGTGCTGTTGCTGGTGGTGACGATGAGCAGCGAAGGCCAGGTGGCGTTGTACTCGGTGGTAGCCATCGGCCTGTTCAACTCGATCATGTTCCCGACCATCTTCGCGTTGAGCATCGAGCGCCTTGGGCCGCTGACCAACAAGGGTTCCAGCCTGTTGATCATGGCCATCGTCGGCGGCGCGATCGTGCCGTACCTGCAAGGCGTGCTGGCTGACAACATCGGCCTGCATCATTCCTTCGTGCTGCCGCTGCTGTGCTACGCCTACATCATCTTCTTCGGCCTGGCCGGTGCGCGTGATGCCACCGCCGTGGGCAAGGCAGGCTGAGCCAGCAATGACCTGCCGCACCACGCCGCTGTCGATCGCCGCCCAGCTCTCCCCGTTCGGGGGAGAGCAACTCCCATGCCGGGAGCGGGTGGCCACGGCCGGCATGCAGGATTTCTTCATGACGATGCCGCTGCGTTGCGGCGGCATCACTTCCCACGGCAGGGCGGGCAAGCAGCCCACCGCCGTCATCGCCCAAGGAGACTGAGGCCAGATGGGCAAGATTGTTTGTTTCGGCGAAATTTTGATCGATCTACTAGCGCAGCCGCCGGCCACGCCGGAGACCCCGCGCGCGTTCCTGCAATACGCGGGCGGGGCACCGGCCAACGTCGCCGTGGCTGCCGCGCGCCTGGGCGCCAGCAGCCATTTCGCCGGCATGCTGGGCCGTGACATGTTCGGGGACTTCCTGCTGGAAAGCCTGCGACAGGCCGGCGTGGCAACCGATTGCATCGTGCGTACCGACGCGGCCAAAACCGCACTGGCGTTCGTCGCGCTGGATGCGGCGGGCGAGCGCAGCTTCAGCTTCTACCGGCCACCGGCCGCAGACCTGCTGTTCCGCAGCGCGCATTTCCAGCCGGCGTGCTTCGACCAGACCGCCTGCTTCCATGTCTGTTCCAACAGCCTGACCGAGCCTGCCATCGCCGAGGCCACATTCGACGGCATGGAACGTGCCAGCACCGCCGGTGCGGTGGTCAGTCTGGATCTCAACCTGCGCCCGGCATTGTGGCCGGCCGATGTCGATCCGACGCCGTGGCTGTGGCAGGCATTGGAGCGGGCCGATCTGGTCAAGCTTTCGCGTGAGGAGCTGGACTACCTGGCGCAGCCGCTCGGTGAAGACGGCGAAGTGCAGGTACTGACACGCCTGCTGCAGGCACGCGCACGATGGGTGATCGTCACCGATGGCGCTGGCGCACTGCGCTGGTATACGCGCCAGGCCAGCGGCGAAGTCCCCAGCTTCCGGGTGACCACCGTGGATACCACCGCCGCAGGCGATGCCTTCGTCGGCGGGGTGCTGGTTGGACTGGCGGAACGCGGTGGTGCCGGCACCGGCTTTGCCGCGTTCTGCGAGGACCAGCAGGCCATCAACGCGACGTTGCGCTTTGCCGCGGCTGTCGGCGCGTTGGCGGTGACGCGCAAGGGCGCATTCGCTGCCATGCCCACTCTGGAAGAAGTGCAACAACTGCTGCTACAGGATGCCATCGCATGAACACCAGCACCCCCGATTTCCGTTCCCCCGCCTTCCTGCGCGTGCATATCGCCGACACGATGGCCTTCTACCATCCGCATTGCATTGATCCCAAGGGTGGCTTCTTCCATTACTACCGCGACGACGGCAGCATCTACGACGCCAGCCATCGCCACCTGGTCAGCAGCACCCGCTTTGTCTTCAACTACGCCATGGCCTACCGCGAGTACGGCAATGCCGAGTACCTGGATGCGGTGAAACACGGTGTGGACTACCTGCGCAACGTGCACCGCAACCCGGCCACCGGCGGTTATGCATGGACGCTGCGCGATGGTCAGGTCGAGGACGACATGAACCATTGCTACGGCGTGGCCTTCGTGTTGCTGGCCTACAGCTGCGCGTTGAAGGCCGGCATCGAGCAGGGCCGGGAATGGATGGATGAAACCTGGCAGCTGCTCGAACGCCATTTCTGGGAGCCGCAGCACGGCCTGTACCGCGACGAAGCCGACGCGCAGTGGAACTTCACCGGCTATCGCGGCCAGAACGCCAACATGCATATGTGCGAGGCGATGCTGGCAGCGTTTGAAGCCAGTGGTGAGCAGCGCTATCTGGAGCGCGCACTGCAACTGGCCGACAACATGACCCGTCGGCAGGCGGCAAAAGCCGGCGGGCTGGTCTGGGAGCACTACGACACCGCCTGGAACATCGACTGGAACTACAACCTCGACAACCCCAAGCACCTGTTCCGCCCATGGGGCTTCCAGCCGGGCCACCAGACCGAGTGGGCCAAGCTGTTGATGATCCTGGACCGCCACGTGCAGGCAGATTGGCTGGTGCCGACAGCACGCCACCTGTTCGACACCGCATATGCCAATGCCTGGGACGACGCGCGCGGCGGCCTGTACTACGGCTTCGCTCCGGAAGCGCGCCGGCAGCCGGGGATGGACGGTGCAGCAATCGGCACCGACAGCTTTGTCTGCGATGACGACAAGTATTTCTGGGTGCAGGCCGAATCACTGGCCGCTGCCGCGTTGCTGGCCAAGCGCACCGGTGATGAGAAGTACTGGCAGTGCTATGACCAGCTGTGGGCGTACTCATGGGCGCACATGGTCGATCACAAGTATGGCGCGTGGTTCCGCATCCTGGATGCGGACAACCGCAAGTACAGCGACGAGAAGAGCCCGGCCGGCAAGACCGATTACCACACGATGGGTGCGTGTCACGAAGTGTTGAACGTGGTGCGCGGGAAGCACTGAACGGAAGCGTGCGTCGAAGCGTTGGTTCGTCATCCCGCCCACGCGGGCGTTGAACCAGCGGATGTCAGGCCATCGTTTCCGGTCGTTGTTTCAGCACTCGTTGATGGAAAGAACGAACGCATTACCGCAGCAGTGTCGGTTGAACGCCCCGCCCACGCGGGAACGATGCATTGAAAGGCGTCATCCCCGCCAACGCGGGGATCGCTCCAGGGAGGAGGTCAGATGCGATACGTGGGTCATAAATTTGGATCGATCCATATCCGGCTCGCCCGACTCTGGCGCGTGGCATGTCTATGCGTGCTGCTCAGCCTGGCCAACACCGCAATGGCGGCGCCGCTGCAGGCGCAATGGAGCTTCCGCCTGCTGCCCGGTGATGCGCAGCTGCAGGCGCATCCCGGCTTGGACGCATGGCGACCGGCGCAGGTGCCCGGCAGCGTGCATACCGACCTGCTCGCCGCCGGCGTGATCGGTGACCCTTACGTGGGTGCCGCCGAAGCCGGTCTGCAGTGGATCGGCCTGGGGGACTGGGAGTACCGCGCCCGTTTCGACGTGGACGCACGCACGCTCAGGCGCAGGCACGCCGAGCTGCGTTTCGACGGACTGGATACGTTCGCCGAGGTCAGCCTCAACGGTGCGCCGTTGCTGAGCGGTAACAACGCGCATCGCACCTGGCGTGCCCGCGTCGATGGCCGCTTGCGGGCTACTGACAATGAACTGCGCATTGTGTTCCGCTCGCCGATCCGTACGCTGCTGCCGCAGGTGCAGGCGATGCCGCACAGGATCGCCGGCAACTATCCCTCGCCCCATGGCGACGAACCGAAGGATGCGATGGTCGGCAACTTCGCGCGCAAACCGGCTTACCACTTTGGTTGGGACTGGGGCCCGCGCTACGTCACCGCCGGCGTGTGGCGCCAGGTGCAGCTGCAGGCCTGGGACGACAACCGCATCACCGATCTTGCCGTGCGCACCAACGCGCTGGACGCTGCGCATGCCGACCTGACGGTGCTGCTGCAGGTGGAGCAGGGGGAGCAGTCTGGCAAGGCCTCGATCGTGGTCGATGTGCTCGACCCGGACGGCAAGCGCGTCGCCCGCGTGCAACGTGATGCCGCGTTGCAACCCGGCAACAACGACGTGCAGCTGCCGCTCAGCCTGGACAACCCGCGTCGCTGGTGGCCGGTGGGTTACGGCGCGCAGGATCGCTACACCGTGCAGGCGCGCGTGGACGGTGGCCGCGACGCCGAACATCAGGCCAGCCTGCGCACTGGACTGCGCAGTGTGGAACTGCTTCGCGAAGACGACGACAAGGGCGGGCAGGGCTTTGCCTTCGTCATCAACGGGGTGCAGGTGTTTGCCAAGGGCGCGAACGTGATTCCGTTCGATGCGTTCCCGGCGCGGGTGACGCGCGAACGTCTGCGCCGTGACCTGCAGGCAGCACGCGATGCCAACATGAACATGCTGCGCAACTGGGGCGGCGGCTACTACGAGGACGACGCCTTCTTCGATATCGCCGACGAACTGGGCCTGCTGGTCTGGCAGGACTTCATGTTTGGTGGCGGCATGCAGCCCGGCTACGATCCGGCGTTCCGTACCAATGTGGTGGCCGAAGCGCGCGACAACGTGCGGCGCCTGCGCCATCACCCCAGCATCGTGCTTTGGTGTGGCAACAACGAGGAAGAAACCGCGTGGAAGGACTGGGGCCACGGCAAGGACCTGACCGCCGCCGATCCGGCGTTCGCAGCGAAGGTCTGGCAAGGCTATGTGGACCTGTTCGGCAAGGACCTGCGCACGGTGGTGGCCGAGGAAGGGCTCGGCGTGCCGTACTGGTCCAGCTCACCCAGCAATGACCTCGATGCCAAGGCCAATGATTCAACGCGCGGCGACAAGCACTACTGGCAGGTGTGGGGCAATCCGGCGTTGCCGGCGACCGCCTACCTGCGCGAGACGCCACGCTTCATGTCCGAATACGGGCTGCAGGCGTGGCCGCAGCAGTCCACGATTGATGCGTTCGCAACCCGGCAGGAGCAGCAGGTCGACGGCCCGGTGATCCAGGCCCATCAGAAGTTCATGGCCGGCAAGGGCAACGAACGCCTGCTGCACTACATCGAGATGGAATACGGAAAGCCGCGCTCGTTCGCCGACTTCGTCTACCTGAGCCAGGTGATGCAGGCCGAGGGCATCGAACTGGCCGCGCTGCACCACCGCGCCTCGCGGCCGTACACAATGGGTTCGCTGTACTGGCAGCTCAACGACGTCTGGCCGGGCGCATCGTGGTCGAGCGTGGATTACTACGGCAACTGGAAGGCATTGCATTTCCATGCGCGGCGCTTCTTTGCCGACGTGGCGGTTGCCGCATTGCGGGACGAAGGCACCACGCGTGTCAGCCTGCTCAACGATGGGCGCGCGCCGCTGCAGGCGCAGCTGCGTTACCGGGTGATGGATTTCGACGGTCGGGTGCTGCAGCAGCACCAGCAGCCGGTGACGCTGGCAGCGCAGGCCGCCACCGAGGTTGCGCGTCTGACTGACGCCGCATTGCTGGAGGGGGCCGATCCGCGCAGCAGCCTTGCCGTGTTCGAACTGCTGCAAGGCGAGAAGGTGATCGCAAGTCGCATCGTCTACTTCGCTGCGGCCAAGGAGCAGGCGCTGGCCGCGCCCCCGCTGCATGCCGAGCTGCGTGCCGACGGTGAGCACTACGTGCTGCGCCTGCGCAGTCCCGTGCTTGCGCGTGCGCTGTGGATCGACTTCGGTACCACCGATGCCCGCGTCGAAGACAACGCCTTCGACCTGCTGCCCGGGCAATCCCATGACGTGGTCGTGCGCAGCCGCGCCGACCTGTCCACCCTGCGTGCCGCACTGCGTCTTCAGACGCTGGGTGACGCGCTGCATTCCAACCCCGCTCCATCGCAAGACGACGTTTCCATCCTGAGGAACCAACGATGACCCGTGCCCTGCGTAATGCCCCCCTGGTAGTCGCCGTGATGCTGGCGCTGTCCGCCTGCAATGACCCGGCAGCACCTGCCGCCACCGATGCACCCGCCGCTGCACCCACCGCCGCCGCCCAGACGGTGCCTGCCGATGTGCCGGCCGTCGACGATGCCGAAGCCGCGCGCATGGCCGAGCAGGTCCGCGAGGCCACGCGCCACGCATGGCAGGGCTACATGCAGTACGCCAAGGGTCACGACGACCTCAAGCCGATCAGCGCCAAGCCGCGCGACTGGTACCCGCAGCCGCTGCTGATGTCGCCGGTCGACGCGTTGGACACGTTGCTGCTGCTGGGCATGGACAAGGAAGCCAACGAAGCGCGCGAGCTGATCGTCAGCCAGCTCTCGTTCGACCAGGACATCGACGTGCAGAACTTCGAGGTCACCATCCGCCTGCTGGGCGGGTTGCTCTCGGCCTACCAGATGACCAACGACGAGCGCCTGCTCAAGCTCGCCGATGATCTGGGCACGCGCTTGTCGCCGGTGTTCGACAGCCCCACCGGCCTGCCGTACACCCACGTCAACCTGCGTACCGGCAAGACCAGCGGCAAGATCAGCAACCCGGCCGAGACCGGCACGCTGTTGCTGGAGTTCGGCACCCTGGCCAAGCTCACCGGCAAGCAGGCGTACTACGACAAGGCCAAACGTGCGTTGGTGGAAACCCACAACCGCCGCTCCAAGATCGGCCTTGTCGGCTTGAACATCAACGTCGAGACCGGCGAGTGGACCAACAAGGACGCATCGATCGCCGGTGGCATCGATTCGTACTACGAGTACCTGCTCAAGTGCTGGAAGCTGTTCGGCGACGAGGACTGCAAGCGCATGTGGGACGAGAGCATCGGCCCGCTCAACCAGTACCTGGCCGATGAAGTCCGCGAAGGCGAGCTGTGGTACGGCCATGCCGACATGGACACCGGCAAGCGCACCGCCACCGTGTATGGCGCGCTGGATGCGTTCATGCCGGGGCTGCTGGCACTGGGCGGCGACCTGGACCGCGCCAAGCGTCTGCAGGAATCCAATCTGAAGATGTGGCGCCTGCACGGCATCGAGCCGGAGTCGCTGGACTACGCGGCGATGGAAGTGCGTTCACCCGGTTACGCGCTGCGTCCGGAGATCGTGGAGTCGGCCTACTACCTGCATCACTACACCGGCGACGCGCGCTACCGCGGCATGGGCAAGGAGTTCTTCGACGACTTCGTCAAGCACACCCGCACCGAGCACGGGTTCTCCGCCTTGAAGGACGTGCGTAGCAAGGAGAAGGACGACTCGATGGAGAGCTTCCTGTTTGCCGAGACGTTCAAGTACTACTACCTGCTGTTTGCCCCGGCCAAGACGTTGGACTTCAACGGCGTGGTGTTCAACACCGAAGCCCATCCGCTGCGCAAGACCTGGTAATCAAGAACAGCAAGCTAGCCCTCACCCCGACCCCTCTGCCGCATGCAGGCGGAGGGCTCAGGTTTGCATGGATTGGTGCTTATAGCCCCGCGCCGCTGTAGAAGCGGGGGCTCAGGTCAACACGGGCTGCCGCTCTTGAAGCCCCTCTCCCGCGTGCGGGAGAGGGGTTGGGGTGAGGGCATCGCTGGAGCCAATCACAACCGCTGGAAAAGCTCCCATCATCAGCCCCTTCCGAGCAGCCTCTTCCTCGTGCGGGAGAGCGGTTGCTGCTTGAGCATTGCTACTCAAACGGCTCAGTACAGATCCAACGGATCCACATCCAGCGACCAGCGCACGCGGCGCGCCTGCGGCAGTGCATACGCCTGCGCCATCAGTTGATCCAGCAGGCCGTGCAGCGGTCTGCGTTGCTCGGCCGAGAGCAGCAGCTGGGTGCGCTGGAAACCTGCGCGACGAGGCATCGGCGCCGGCATCGGGCCGTAGCGTTCGACGCTGCTTTCGTTGGGGATCAACTGCTTCACCGACGCCAGGAATGCATTGGCCTGTTCCACCTGCTTGGCCTCGGCGCGCATCAACGCCAGATGCGCGAATGGCGGGAAACCTGCGGCTTCGCGTTGCACCAGCTCGGCTTCGGCGAAGGCGTGGTAGCCGCCGTTGACCAGCGTGTGCAACAGCGCGTTGTCCGGGTGGTGGGTCTGCAACCAGACCTCACCCGGGCGCTCTGCGCGGCCAGCACGGCCGGCCACCTGGATCAGTTGCTGGGCCAGTCTTTCACTGGCGCGGAAGTCGGCCGAGAACAGGCCTTCATCGATGCCGACCACCACCACCAACGTCAGCTTGGGCAGGTCGTGGCCCTTGGCCAGGATCTGCGTGCCGACCAGGATGCCGGGCTGGTCGCCAAGCGTGGCCAGTGTCTGTTCCAGTGCATCGCGACGCGCGGTGGTGCCACGGTCGATGCGCAGCACCGGGTAATCGGGGAACAACTGCAGCAGCCTTTCTTCCAGACGTTCGGTACCGATGCCCTGCGGTTGCAGCGCGAGGCTGGCGCAATCCGGGCAGGCCAGCGGCACTGGTTGCCGCGCACCGCAGTGATGGCACTGCAGGCGCCGGCCCGCGCCATGCACGGTCATCGGCGTGCTGTGCAGCGGTGTGCTGCAGCGTTTGCACGGCGCGGTCCAGCCGCAGTCATGGCACAGCAGCACCGGTGCGTAGCCGCGGCGGTTCTTGAACACCAGCACCTGGTTGCCGGCTTTCAGGTGCTGGCCGATGCCGGTGAGCACCTCCGGCGACAGGCCATCCTGCAGTGGTCGCTTGCGCACGTCGTACACGCGCACCGCCGGTGGCTTGGCATCGCCTGCGCGCTGCTTCAGGCGCAGATGCGCGTAGCGGCCGCTGCGTGCGTTGTGCAGTGATTCCAGCGAGGGCGTGGCACTGCCCAGGATCACCGGCACGTCCAGCGCCTTGCCGCGCACCAGGGCGAAATCACGTGCGTGGTAACGGATGCCATCCTGCTGCTTGTAGCTGCCGTCATGCTCCTCGTCGATGACGATTAAGCCGGCCTGCGGCAGCGGCGTGAACACCGCCGAACGGGTACCGACGATCACCCGTGCTTCGCCGCGTGAGGCAGCGGCCCAGACGCGGGCACGCTCGTTGTCGTTCAAGCCCGAATGCAGCGCATGCACCACGATGCCCAGGCGGCTGCGGAAGCGCGTCAGCATCTGCGGGGTCAGGCCGATCTCGGGCACCAGCACCAGCGCCTGTTTGCCCTGTTCCAGGCAGCGGCTGATGGCTTGCAGGTACACCTCGGTCTTGCCGCTGCCGGTCACCCCGTCGAGCAGGAACGGCTGGAAGCCGCCGGCATCGGCAATGGCGTCGATTGCCGCCTGCTGTTGATCGTTGGGCTGCGGGCCGGGCTGGACGCGGGCCTGCGGCACCTGTGCCGGGACTTCCAGGCGCTGGGCGAAGTCGCGCTTGGCCAGCGCGCGCGCGGCACTGCGCCAGTCGTCCAGCTGCGCGTCGAGCAGGTCTTCATTGACCGGACCGGCGTCCAGCAGCTTGGCCAGCCGCTGCGGGCGGGTGTTGGCGCGCAGCTTGCCCATGCCGGCGCGGCCTTCGGTAGTCAGCTGCCAGGCCCAGCCGTGGGTATCGGGCAGGGGCTCGCCTCGGCGTAGGGGTGCCGGCAGCGCGGTTGCCACCACTTCTCCCAGCGGGGCGTGGGTGTAACGCGACAGCCAGTGCAGCGATGCGGCCAGCTCACCGCCCAGCAAGGGGGCCGGGTCCAGCCATTCAAGTGCGGCGCGCAACGGCGCCGGGTCCTCAACCTGGCCCAGCCCTTCCACCACCCCGACCAGTTCGCGCGGCCCGAACGGCACCCGCAGGCGCCGGCCCACATCGGCCGGCGAGGGCGCGGGGCTGCCGTCGGGGGGCAGATAGTCGAACAATTGCGGCAGCGGCACCGGCAGGGCGATGCGCAGAGTGGGGCAGGCGGGCATGGCGGAAGTGTAGCGTCAGCCAACGCTGGGCCCGCATCATCCACTTGCATCGGCTTGCTGTTAACAAGCGCATAAATGGCACGTAAATACGCGGGATGCTTGGAGATTTCGGCTTATCCACATTTGCTGTGGATAACTCTGTGGGTGAGTCAGGTGCTCCACGCGCTCAAGGCGATGCTTCAAGCCTCCGGCTCAACTTGGACAAAAAATAGCCACATATAATAAATCATTGAAATCAACAAGTTATCCGTGAAACAAAAAAGAAACATGGTGCCGTCGCAGCCACTGCGACCGATTTGTGATGGCGTATTGACGCTGTGCACAAGTTCCGGCAGGGCCACCCCAAGCCATGTGAAGCGGCCGTGTAGGCATCGGCAGCACACAGCGCGCTGGGTATCATTCGGTGAATGACGGAGTTCACATGATGGCTGCACCAGCCCCTCTATCCCCGGCCGCAGCCAATGCCCTGTCCGCTTTCCTGCGCGGGGTCGAGCGCCGTGCGCTGGTTCTGGCCCAATTGCAGACCGGCGATTCGGACGTAGCCGAGCGCGCGGTTGCCGTGGCCATGCGTGCCTTCACCGGTAATGCCAGCCAGTTGCAGATGGCTGACTGGCCCGGTCATTTCTGGGGCCTGCTGTGCAGCACGCCGCAGCTGTTGGCACCGTCGTCCGAGGGACATTGGCCCGAAGCGGTTGGTCACCTTCAGGTCCTGGCCCCGGCCGAACGCCTGGCGCTGCTGCTGCGCATCGTTGCCGGACTGGATGAGGACGCCGCTTCGGCGGTGCTGGGTGTGCATGCCGATGCCTATCGCCAGGCCCTGGCCGGCGCCTGCCCTGTGGATGCCCATGGCCAGCCCGATGCGGCCGGCTGGCGGGCGCTGGCTGAACAGGTGCAGGCGCAGGTGCGGGATCTGTCAGCCCGGCACCTGCAACAACTCGAACAACTGCGCGAGACCGCGATCAGCGGCGAACTGCCGCAGCGCCCCGCGCCCAAGCCGGCGCCGGTCGTCGACACGCCGCGACGCGCTCCGGCAAGAAAGCGCGCGCCGTCCGCGCCATGGCGCCTGCGCACCTGGTTGCTGCTGTGCCTTCCATTGCTGCTGCTGGCGGTGGTGCTCGCATGGTGGTGGCGCTCGCACCTGCCCGCCCAGCCAGCCGCCGATGGAAACGGGCTGGCCGACAGCGGTCCGGTGCAGGTGGAACCGTTGGCCGACGAAAGCACGCCCGCCACACCGGCTCCGGATCACAATGCAGCCAGCGACGCGGCCATGCTGGCCGACCCTGACCTGGCCATCGCCCGCAATGTGGATCTGAACGCCTGGTACGCCGCCGGTGGACCGTTGCCGGTGGACGAATCGCAGCCACAGCCCACCCGTCCGGAACCGGCCGGTGCGGCACTGGAGACGGTCGATGCGGAGAATTGAAGGCCCGCTGCTGTGTCTGGCACTGTTGCTGGCGCCGACGCTGACCGTGCATGCGGCGCTACCCAGCAGCACACTGCCGGCCAGCGCACCGACGACCAGCCTGCCGCCCAGCCCGCAGGCGCAGTGGGCGACGATGAGCCCGCAGCAGCAACGTCAACTGCGTGACCGCTACGCCGCATGGCAGTCCATGCCGGACGGCGAGCGGCAACGTGTACGTCAGGCGGCGGCCGCATTGGCCGCGTTGCCGGAGGCCGAGCGCCAGGCATTGCAGGAACGTTTCCAGGGCATCGACCAGATGCAGCGTGACGGCTGGTTGCTCGGCCCGCGTCTTGGCGCGTTGTACGCACAGCTGCAACCGTTGTTCGGCTACCTGCCGCCGGCGCAACGCGAGCCGGTGCTGGCGATGCTGCATCAACTCGATGCCGCCGAGCTGGAGCAACTGAGCCGGGTTTCCCAGCGCACGCCACCACAGGAGCGGGCGGCCCTGCGCACGACCCTGCTGGGCCTGACGCCGGCGCAACGAACCGCATGGCTGCGGCAGAAAGTGGGGCAATAGCCCGTCGCCAACGCCGTTCACGGCCGAGGCGGGTGGTCACACCGTCGCCACGGTAGAATGCGCACACTCTGCGACCCGGCATCGGTGCGCCTTCCCGCATCGGCCGCAGTCTGCGTCCCCGGTTTTATGTCCATCTCCTCCGCTTCGCCGCGCTTCATGAAAGAAGTGCGGACGACCGGTCTGCTCGCCTTGCCGCTGGTGCTTGGCCACGTTTCGACCGGTCTCATCGCTTTCGTTGACAACACCATCGCCGGCCATCACGGCACCGATACCTTTGCTGCCGTCAGCATCGGTACCGCGCTGCTGTGGCTGCCGATGCTGGTGCCGATCGGCACCCTGATCTCGCTGACCGCATCGGTCTCGCAGCTGCATGGTGCCGGTCGTGATCGCGAGATCGGCCCGCTGTTCCGCCAGGCCCTGTGGCTGGGCGTAGGCCTGAGCGCGCTGATGTTCCTGTTCCTGAGCGTGGTGCCAACGTTCCTGCCGGCGTTCGGCATCGCGCCGGAGATCGTGCCCGGTGCCACCGGCTTCCTGCACGCCATCCGCTGGGGCGTGCCGGCACTGACGCTGTACTTCTGCATGCGCTATCTCAGTGAAGGCATGCACTGGACCTTGCCGACCATGTTGATCGGCTTCGGCGGCCTGCTGGTGCTGGGGCCACTGGGTTATGCGTTGTGCAACGGCAAGTTCGGCTTCCCGGAACTGGGGGCCGAAGGCCTGGGCATCGCCTCGTCGGTGACCATGTGGGTGCAGGCGCTGTGCTTTGCCACCTACTTGTGGATGACCAGACGCTTTGCCCATCTGCAGTTGTTCAGTCACTTCGAACTGCCGCGCTGGCGGGCGATATGGGACCTGCTGCGTACCGGTCTGCCGATCGGCATCACCGTGCTGATGGAAGGCGGCTTGTTCATCATCACCGCGCTGTTGATCGGCCGCATCGGTGCCATTGAAGCCAGCGCCCACCAGATCGCCATCAACGTCGCGCAGCTGTGCTTCATGATCCCGATGGGCGTGGCCGAAGCCACCACCGTGCGTGTCGGGCATGCGGTGGGCAGCAACGATCCGCTGGGCGTGCGTCGCGCCACCTGGGCCGGCTACGCCATCGTGATGGTCACCCAGCTGCTGTCGATCACCGGCCTGCTGCTGGGCCACGACGCGGTGGTGCGCCTGTACACCGACGACCTGGCCGTGGCTGCACTGGCCTCCACGCTGCTGCTGTACGCGGCCACCTTCCAGATCCCCGATGGCATCCAGGTGTTGTCGGCCGGCGCGCTGCGCGGTCTGAAGGACACCCGCGTGCCGATGTTCATCGCCATGTTCGCGTACTGGGGCGTGGGCATGCCGCTGGGCGCGGGCTTCGGGCTGGGCCTGGGCTGGGGACCGCAGGGCATGTGGGTGGGCCTGATCATGGGCCTGACCGTTGCCGCGGTGCTGCTGGGCTGGCGTCTGCGGGTCAGCAGCCGGCGCTTGATTCTCCAGGCTTCACCCTGACTTAAAGGCCATGCCGGCCATGCCGGTTGTGGTTATCCTGCCTTGCACAAGCCCCTTTCCGGAGCGTCCATGAACCCCCCACCGCTGCCACGCCGCAACCCCATCGCCAGCTTCTTCATCGGCCTGTGGGATGTGATGAATTTCACCCGCCGGTTGATCCTCAACCTGCTGTTCTTTGGTCTGTTGCTGTTGGCGTTGATGGTGTTCGTGGCCGCGCTGGGCATGAGCGCTTCCTCGGCCAAGGTGCTGCAGGACCGCACCACGCTGGTGATCGCGCCCGAGGGCCGGCTGGTCGAGCAGTACAGCACCGACCCGGTCAGCCGCGCGCTGGCCAAGGCGCTGGGCGACAGCAATGCCGAGGAGATCCAGCTGCGTGACCTGATCCGTGCGATCGAGGCAGCCCGGGACGACAAGAAGATCGAGCGCGTGGTGCTGAACCTGGACAAGCTCCAGCCCAGTGGCTTCGCCTCGATGCGTGAAGTGGCCGTTGCATTGCAGGACCTGCGCGCGGCCAAGAAGCAGGTGGTGGCGTTCAGCGAAAACATGAACCAGTCGCAGTACCTGCTCGCCGCGCAGGCCGACGAGGTCTACCTGGACCCGATGGGCAGCCTGCTGCTGGAAGGCCTTGGACGTTATCGCCAGTACTTCCGCACCGGCCTGCAGGAAAAGCTGGGCGTGGACGTGCACCTGTTCAAGGTTGGCGAGTTCAAGTCGGCTGCCGAGCCGTACGTGCTCGACGCTGCTTCGCCGCAGGCCAAGGAAGCGGACCTGTTCTGGATGAACGACGTGTGGCAGCGCTACCTGGGCGACATCGCCAAGGCGCGCAAGCTCGACGCCGCGCAGCTGGCCGCCGGCATCGACACGCTGCCTGAAGGCATTGCCGCCGCCGAAGGCGACCTGGCCCGCTTCGCCCTGCAGCAGAAGCTGGTGGATGGTTTGAAGACCCGCGAGGAAGTGGAAGCGCTGCTCGCCGAGCGCGGTGAAGCCGACAGCGATGCCCAGGGCGGTTTCCGCCAGATCGGCTTGAACGATTACCTGATGCAGGTCGATACGCGCCGTTCGCCGGTGGATTCGCGTCCGCAGGTGGCGGTGGTGGTGGCCGAAGGCGAGATCGCCGGTGGCGACCTGCCGGCCGGTCGCATTGGTGGCGAATCGACCTCGGCGCTGCTGCGTGAGGCCCGCGACGATGACGACGTGAAGGCCGTGGTGCTGCGCGTGGATTCGCCGGGCGGCGAAGTGTTCGCCTCCGAGCAGATCCGTCGCGAAGTGGATGCGCTCAAGGCCGCCGGCAAGCCGGTGGTGGTGTCGATGGGTGACATGGCCGCTTCCGGTGGTTACTGGATCAGCATGAATGCCGACCGCATCTACGCCGACGAATCGACCATCACCGGCTCGATCGGCATCTTCGGCATGATCCCCAACTTCGCCCGCAGCCTGGACAAGATCGGCGTGCACACCGACGGCGTGGGCACCACCCGTTTCGCCGGTGCGTTCGACGTGACCCGGCCGATGGACCCGGCGGTGGGGCAGGTGATCCAGTCGGTGATCAACAAGGGCTATGCCGACTTCACCGGCAAGGTCGCGCAGGCGCGCAACAAGCCGGTCGAAGCGGTCGACGAAGTGGCGCGTGGCCGCGTGTGGAGCGGTGCGCAGGCCAAGGAGCGTGGGCTGGTCGATGAGTTCGGTGGCATCAAGGCCGCGGTGGCCGACGCTGCCAGCCGCGCCAAGCTCGGCGCTGCCGACGCGTTCCGCGTGCGTTACATCGAGAAGTCGGCAACCCCGTTCGCGCAGTTCATGACCGGTTTTGCCGGCAGCCGCATGGGCGCCTGGATGCTGTCAGATTCGAGCATCGCCCGCATGATGGTGGCCCGTTCGATGCCGGAGCTGGACACCCAGCTGCGTTTTGTCGAGGACGCGGTGAAGGACCGCAACGGCGCACCGGTGAAGTCGCTGGCTTACTGCTTCTGCGGCTTGTAAGCCGCTGTTCGATGCGTGATTGAACAACGCCGCCCGATGGGCGGCGTTGTTCGTTTGCGGGACGGATTTTGAAGGTCAACAACGACCCCTCCCCAACCCTCCCCTCCGCCTTCGGCGCAAG
Organism: Stenotrophomonas sp. SY1; assembly: GCF_021202945.1. Taxonomy (GTDB): domain Bacteria; phylum Pseudomonadota; class Gammaproteobacteria; order Xanthomonadales; family Xanthomonadaceae; genus Stenotrophomonas. The sequence continues at coordinate 645,038 of NZ_JAJOYR010000001.1, forward strand.
GGAAGGGGCTGTTCTGCGCCATCTGAAGGAGCTCTGCGCTACCCGTTTCTGCTCCCTCCCTTCCGCGTAGCGAAGGGGAGGGTTGGGGAGGGGTGCTTTTCCGCCTTCGGTGCAAGGGAGGGGGCTGTTCTGCGCCACCTGAAGGAGCTCTGCGCTACCCGCTTCTGCTCCCTCCCTTTTGCGTAGCGAAGGGTAGGGTTGGTGAGGGGTGCTTTCCGCTACCCCGCATCCACCTCACTGCGGCCTCGCATCTCCGGTAGCTGCTTCCAACGCCGCATGCTGTGCCCTGGCCGACTGCTCGGCCGTCGCCTGCGCGGTCTTGGCTTCTTCCAGCGGCTTGGCCATCGCATCACGCATCGCCGTGGCCTGTGGCTCCGGGCGGCGTTCGGTCTCAGGCGGTTGCGGCTTGCCGCAGGCAGCCAGCAACGGCAGCGACAACAGCATCAGGCAGCAGTGGCGATTCATCGGCATGCTCCACGGGACTCAGGCGCTATCCTAGCCCCATCCCCCCGCAGCGTCCCTTTGCGGCGCCGCATTCAAGCATTGATGAGGAGTAGCGATGAATCCGCAGCGTTGGCGACTGGATGGGCAGACCGCACTGGTGACCGGCGCCAGCGCCGGCATCGGTTTGGCGATCGCGCGCGAGCTGCTGGGCTTCGGCGCGGATCTGCTGATCGTCGGCCGTGATGGTGATGCACTGGAAACCGCTCGCGACGAATTGGCCGATGCCTTCCCGGAGCGCGAGATCCATGGCCTGTCCGCCGATGTCTCCGACGACGAGGACCGCCACGCCATCCTCGATTGGGTCGAAGACCATTGCGACGGCCTCAACCTGCTCATCAACAATGCCGGCGGCAACATCACCAAGCCCGCCAACGACTACTCGGAAGACGAATGGCGCGGCATCTTCGAGAGCAATCTGTTCTCGGCCTTCGAGCTGTCGCGTTACGCCTACCCGCTGCTGACCCGCCATGCGTCATCGGCCATCGTCAATGTCGGCAGCGTCTCGGGCATCACCCATGTGCGCAGTGGCGTGGTCTACGGCATGACCAAGGCGGCGATGCAGCAGATGACCCGCAACCTGGCCTGCGAATGGGCCGAGGACGGCATCCGGGTCAATTCGGTGGCGCCGTGGTACATCCGCACGCGCCGCACGTCCGGGCCGTTGTCCGATCCGGATTACTACGAGGAAGTGATCGCACGCACGCCTATGCGCCGCATCGGTGAGCCGGAGGAAGTGGCTGCGGCGGTCGGCTTCCTGTGTCTCCCGGCATCGAGCTACATCACCGGCGAGTGCATCGCAGTGGATGGCGGCTTCCTGCGTTACGGCTTCTGATCACACGCACCCGGTAGTGCCGAGCCATGCTCGGCAAGAGGCCTTCCCGGCAAAGCCGCAGCGGAGCATGGCTTCGCTCCACCGGCGTGCTCAGCTGCCGCCGCAATCCTGGTTCAAGCGCGCGTCAATGCCGCGCTGCTCGCGCGCCAGTTCCTGGCGCTCGCTCTGCAGCGCGCTGTTGTAGCGGCGGATCAACTCCCAGCGGCGATCGCGCAGGCGCGCACAGACTTCCTGCTGCGGCAAGGCGGTGCAGGTATCGCGCACCAGCACCGAACCGGCCGGGACGGCCACGCCGGGGCGCCAGGGTACCGGCGGTGGCGCCGCGCCATTGCCGACAGGCGGGCCCGGTGGACGCAGGCGCGGGCGGTAGTACGGGAGGAACACCGGAACCCAGCGTGGATTGCCTTCGTTGTTGTCGCTGGTGTAACGCTCGCCTTCTGCCGAAACGCACTCGTACATCGGCTGCGGCGCCTGCACGGTGACCACACGGACCTCGCGCTTGATGGCCGGCTTTGGTGGAGCAGGTGCCGGCGTGGCTGTCGCCGTGGGCGGCGGATCCTTGGGACGGACCATGTCCAGCACCTGTTGCCGGTGGTCGCCCCGACACGGCGCATCCTGCAGCGCGACCGCGCCATTGGCGCCGACGCAACGATAGATGCGCACGTTTTCGGCCGCAGGCGGATCTGTCGCCAGCACCATCACCGGCAGCAGCATCAGGAAGCCAAGCGGGAGCAGGCGGGCAGACATGGGGGAATGGTGCCACGCGCTGCGTGTAGACGTGTGCAGGGGCGGCCTTGGCCACGAAGCAAGGACGGTGTCCGCTCACGCGGCTTTGTGCGATTGCAGATTCAACCGCAACCTGCCGCATTGCCAGCTTCGCGGCCAAGGCCGCTCCTGCAGCCGTCCCTCAGTCGCGCAGCACCTGCCCGGTGGCCGCGATGCGGATGCGGGTGGGCTGGGCCAGGCCGCCGGTGGTGCCATCCAGCAGGCCGTCCAGCAGCGCAAGCAGGGCAGGGTCCAGCTGTGCGCGGCTGCGCGCCGGCGGCTCACCGGCCAGGTTGGCGCTGGTCGATACCAGCGGGCCGCCCCAGGCGCGGCACAGCGCCTGCACCAGCGGGTGGGCGCTGACCCGCACCGCGATGCCGGTGTGCTCGCCGGTGATCCAGCGCGGCGCACGTTCGCCGGCCGGAACGATCCAGGTGTTGGCGCCGGGCCAGCTGTCCAGCACCGCCTGGCGGCGGTCGTCGGCCAGCGCGTCCAGCCGCACCCAGCCCTCCAGCTGCGCCGGATCGGCAGCCACCAGGATCATCCCCTTCTCGACCGGACGCTGCTTCAGCGCCAACAGCTTCATCACCGCCGACTCGTTGGACGGATCACAGCCCAGGCCCCAGACCGCTTCGGTGGGGTAGGCGATCACGCCACCGGCCTGGAGCACCGGGGCGACGTTTTGCAGGTCAAGCTCGATCATTGGCGGCACCGTTCACATCCCTGCAGCGGATTGCGCAGGGGTTTGTGGGGAATCCAAATGCATCAGGCCGCCCGGAGGCAGCCTGGTGCGGGAGCGGTGATTATCCTCCTGCCGGCGCGGCAGGGGGTAATCGCACTCAGAACGGCGGCGCGTCGTCGGCAGCAGCCGACTTCTTCACGGCCTTCTTGGCGACCGTCTTCTTGGTGGCCTTCTTCGCGGCGGTCTTCTTGGTCGCAGCCTTCTTTGCCGGGGCCTTCTTGGCAGCGGCCTTCTTCGGTGCGGCTTCCTTCTTCACCGTGGTCTTCTTGGCGGCGGTCTTCTTGCCGAAGCCCTTGCGCACCGGCTTGCCGGTCTCGGCCATCAGCTGCTCGACCTCGGCCAGGGTCAGCGACGCCGGTTCGCGATCCTTCGGGATCTTGCCGTTGAGCTTGCCGTCGCTGATGTACGGGCCAAAGCGACCGTTCAATACCTGGATGTCCGAACCCTCGAACTCCTTGATGATGCGGTTGCGCGCGATTTCTTCCTTCTCTTCGATCAGGAACACCGCGCGGGCCAGGTCGATCTTGTACGGGTCGTCTTCCTTGGTCAGCGAGGCATAGGTGCTGCCACGCTTGGCGAACGGACCAAAGCGGCCGATGCCCACGGTGACTTCCTCGCCATTGGCGTCGGCGCCGAGCTTGCGCGGCATGTCGAACAGCTTCAGCGCTTCTTCCAGCGAGATCGAATAGATGCTCTGTCCCGGCTGCAACGAGGCGAACTTGGGCTTCTCTTCGTCATCGACGGTGCCGATCTGCACCATCGGCCCAAAGCGGCCAATGCGCGCGCTGACATCCTTGCCGCTGACCGGGTCCGGGCCCAGCACGCGGGCGCTGCCGGCGTCGGTGCGGTCCAGCGATTCGCTCTTGTCGCTGACCAGTTCCTTGAACGGGCCCCAGAAGCGTTCCATCAACGGCACCCACTCTTCCTCACCACGCGACACCGCGTCCAGCTCGTCTTCGAGCTTGGCGGTGAAGTCGTAATCGACGTACTGGGTGAAGTGGCTGGACAGGAACTTGCTGACCGCGCGGCCCACGTCGGTCGGCTTGAAGCTGCGGCCTTCCATCTCGGTGTACTTGCGGAACAGCAGGGTCTGGATGATCGAGGCGTAGGTCGACGGACGGCCGATGCCGTATTCCTCGAGCGCCTTGACCAGCGCCGCTTCGGTGTAGCGCGGCGGCGGCTGGGTGAAGTGCTGTTCGGCCAGGATGCGGTCCAGCGGCACGCGGTCGCCGGGCTTCATCGCCGGCAGCTTGCGGCCTTCGTCCTCGTCCTCGGCGTTCTTGCTGTCCTTGCCTTCCTCGTACACGGCCAGGAAGCCGGGCACCACCACGGTCGTGCCGCTGGCGCGGAACACATGCTCGCTGCCGGCGGACAGGTCGACGCTGACGGTGTTCAAGGTGGCCGGGATCATCTGGCAGGCGACGGCGCGCTTCCAGATCAGCTCGTACAGCTTGCGCTCGTCGTCGGTGAGGTACTTGCCCACCTGGGCCGGCGTACGCAGTGCCGAGGTCGGACGAACCGCCTCGTGGGCTTCCTGCGCGTTCTTGGATTTGGTGGTGTAGGTGTTGGGCTTGTCCGGCAACGAGCTGGTGCCGTAGTCCCGTGCGATCACGTCGCGGATCTCGGCCAGCGCATCCTGCGACAGGCTCACCGAGTCGGTACGCATGTACGAGATCAGGCCGACCGTGCCTTCGTCGCCGATGGCCACACCTTCGTACAGCTTCTGCGCCACCTGCATGGTCTTGCGGGTGGTGAAGCCGAGCTTGCGCGAGGCTTCCTGCTGCAGCGTGGAAGTGGTGAACGGCGCGGCCGGACGGCGCTTGCGCTCCTTGCTGACCACATCGGTGACGTGCAGCGAGCCCTGTGCGGCCTGCTGGATACGCAGGCGCGCGGCCTCGGCGGTGTCGCCGTCGGTCACGGTGAACTGTTCGAACTTCTGCCCGTCCAGCTTGATCAGGCGGGCATTGAAGTGCTGCGACGGGTGTGCGCACTCGGCCTCGATGCTCCAGTACTCGCGCGAGATGAAGGCTTCAATCTCTTCCTCGCGCTCGACGATCATGCGCAGCGCCGGGCTCTGCACGCGGCCGGCGGACAGGCCACGCTGCACCTTGCGCCACAACACCGGCGACAGGTTGAAGCCGACCAGGTAGTCCAGCGCGCGGCGCGCCTGCTGTGCATCGACCAGGTCCGCGGCAATGGCGCGCGGCTGGGTCATGGCTTCCTTGATGGCGCGCGGGGTGATCTCGGTGAACACCACGCGCTGCATCGGCTTGTCATCGACCAGCCCACGCTCTTTCAGGATCTCGGCGATATGCCAGCTGATGGCTTCTCCCTCGCGATCCGGGTCGGTCGCCAGAAAGATGTCGTCGGCGCCCTTTGCGGCCTTGATGATGGCTTCAACGTGCTTTTCGTTCTTCTCGATCAGGTCGTAGCGCATGGCGAAACCGTTGTCCGGATCGACCGCGCCCTCTTTGGGGACCAGATCACGCACGTGCCCATACGAGGCCAGAACCGTGAAGTCCTTGCCGAGGTATTTGTTGATCGTCTTGGCCTTGGCGGGCGATTCGACGATGAGCAGGTGCTTGGGCATGTCAGTACTTTATGGGGGCGGAAAGCGCCCCGGTGGGGGCGCTAGGGTGGCGTAAACCGGCACGATAGTGAAGCCGATGTCGCCGTTGTGCATAAATTGACGCCCGGGCAGGGGCCCGGGCGTTCAGCTTGTCCTTTATAGAGGAATCACGCCGGAGTGGCCCATGTCAAGCCGCCCGGCATGCCTCAGTTGTAGCCGGACGCGCCAATGGAAGCCACGACGATCGCCAGTACGACGACGCCGGCCAGCATCAGGCCGAACAGCGACAGCACCACGATGGTCACCGTGCCCACGCCCTGCTGCTGGCGTTCGGGCTGATCGGTGAAGGCCCACTTATCGACCACCACGGTGTCGCAGATCATGTCGTGCAGGCCCTGCTTGCGCTCGGTGACGCCGACCATGATCGCCGAGACCACCATGGCGATACCGCAGGTGACCACGGCCAGGGCAACCATGGCGATGTAGCGCAGGAAGGCGCGCCAGAAGCCCAGCCGCTCGCCGTTGCTGCGCACGACCTTGGCCCCGACCGACATCTTGCCCAGGCTGGCCATGTTGCTGGAGGACTGCATCCAGCCGAAGTAGATGGCCGGCACCAGGATGCTGATGGCGTAGTTGAAGATGTAGAAGGTCACTAGCGCACCGGCACCCGCCAACTCCGACTGGGCCAGGCTGATCAGGCTCACACCCATCAGCAGCGCCAGCGGGATCAGCAGCGCGTAGGAAACGACGCCGGTGACCACGCTGTCGATGATCGATGCGGCGAAGCGTCGCAGGAAGCCGGCATGGACGATGTGGCCGCCGCCAACGACGTTGCTCGGATCATGGGTGATGCTGCCCGGTGCGGCATAAGGCGAATACGTGCCGGTTGCAGCGGCTGCTTCGGTGACAACGGCGGGCAAGGGGGCGGTGCCGTTCTCGATGGCGCTGTAATCGGCGCGCAGGTCGATGCCCGGTTCGGCAGGCTGCGCCGTCACCAGCTGCAGTTCCTCGGTTGCCGCCGACAGCGGCTGCCATTGCTGCATGCCTTCGCGCCAGACCAGGGAGGCAAGATCCAGTTCGCCCTGGCGGAACTTCTCGCGGATCACAGCAGCATCAACCGGCCCGTGCCGCTCGCGCTGTGCGTCGGCGTAATACCACTCAGTCATCTCATTTTCCCTTGATGGTTCCAGTCATCCAGACGCGGCCGCCAGTTGCGGCCGGTGTATCCGCCGGCCTTGTCGGGGCTGCGCTCCCGGGCGGTGGTGTGCGTATCGTAGACGAGCCGGCGTCAAATGCCTTGTTTTCCTTGTGCAACTGTCGCGCCCTTTGCGCTTGGCGCGTACCGGTGGCGATCCGCGGGAAGGCGACAACGGGCAGGATTCTCGGCGTTGTGACTTCTGCCCCGCACCGGCCGGCCGGCATTGAGCGTGCGTGGCATGAACGCTGCCTGGGAAACGCATAAAGACAAACGCCCGCCGCTGTGGAGCGGACGGGCGCATATGGCTTGTGTTGCCTGTCCGTGCGTCCTGCACGGGCGGTGGTTCAGTGCAGCGGTTCGGGCTCGTCGACGAACATCTGGGTTTCCATCCAGGCGTAAGCCGCTTCGGCGCCGGGCTGGTTGAACAGCACCATCAGCACGACCCACTTCAGGTCGTCCAGATCCAGTTCGTCCTGGTCCAGGGCCATGGCGCGGTCCAGCACCAGTTCACGCTGGTCGGCGTCAAGGATGCGGTGCTGCTCCAGGAACAGCAGGAAGCCGCGTCCCTCCACGTCCAGCTTGTCCAGCTCCGGACCATGGAACACGCGCACGGGACCATCAACGCGAGGCTGGCTGACCGCCGGGCGCTGTTCGGCCAAGGCATCGAGCCAGTCGAAGGCCTTGTTGATTTCGGTGGGACTGAAACCGGCCTGGATCAGGCCGTTCTGGAGCGAATCGCGGTCTCGGATGAGATCGGCATCCTCGCTGAAATAGTGTTCAAACAGGTAAAGCAGGACGTCCAGGATGCTCTCTTTCATTGCCCCTCGGCCTGCGCCAACGGCGCTGTGGAGGTGAAGGAACCCTCAGATGCGGGTAAAGCGACCGTATGCGGACGACACCCTCCCTTCCAGTTCCATGACGAGCAGCATGGAGGACAGGTTGGCAGCCGTCAATCCAGTGCGCTCGATAAGTGAATCCATACCGGTTGGGTCGTAGCCCAGCGCTTCCCACAATAACTGGTAGTCGGGGTCCGACAGTGTGATGGTCGGGCCGGGGCCGGAGGATGCGATTGAGTTGGGGGCCAGGAGCCGGTTTTGCAAGCCCTTGGCCAGTTCGCCGGCCAGGTTGGCTATCCCTTCGAGGATGTCCTCGGGCCCGGTTACCAGGCTGGCGCCGTCGCGGATCAGCCGGTGGCAGCCACGGGCCATGGGATTGTGAATGGAGCCGGGTACGGCAAATACCTCCCGCCCGGCTTCGCTGGCCAGACGGGCGGTGATCAATGCACCGGAGCGTTCAGCCGCTTCGATCACCACCGTGCCCAGCGTCAGCGCCGCCAACAGCCGGTTGCGTGCCGGGAACTGGCCGCTGCGCGGGGGCGTGCCCGGTGGGTATTCGCTCACCACGGCGCCGTGGGTGGCCACCTGTGCCTGCAGTTCGCGGTGATGTCGGGGATAGGCCAGGTCCGGGCCGGTGCCGATCACGGCGTATGTCCCGCCGCTGCAGGCCAGCGCCGCGCGGTGTGCGGCGGCGTCAACGCCGGCGGCAAGACCGCTGGCGATGGTCAGGCCGCTGCGGACCAGTTGCGTGCTGAAGTCGCGGGCGTTGTCGCGACCGCCGGCACTGGGTATGCGGCTGCCGACCAGGGCGATGGCCGGACGCCAGAGCTGTATCGGGTCGCCAGCGATGAACAACGCCAAGGGTGGGTTGGGGCTGTCGCGCAGCAGCGGAGGGTAGTCCGGCGTGGCCCAGCCGACCAGGTGGTGATCGGGAGCCTCCAGCCAGGCGCGGGCGTGTGCCAGCCGTTCCGGGTCGGGCTGGCGGATCGCAGTGCATTGATCCGGGCTGCATCCGGCCGCGTGCCAGACATCGCGGCCAGCCGCCATCACGGCTTCGGCGCTGCCGAGCTGATCAATCAGATTGCGCAGCGGTTGCAGCGGGCCGCCGCTCAGTACCAGGGTCAGCAGCGCGCCGTGTTCAGTGGAGGGACTGGGCATCGGCCCAGCTTTGGGCCAAAACGACAACGGCGCCCTCGGGCGCCGTTGTCCTGCAACGTCGGGCTTTGCCCCGGTGCTTACTGCGCGTCCGGGTGCTTGAGCTCGTAACCCAGGCGGGCCGGCTTGGTGCCTTCCATGATCAGCGCGTAGCTGACCTTGTCGAAGGTGCGGAACACCATCGCGTGCGCGGCGTACTCGTCCGGCAGTGCGACGCGCCCGGGGCCCGGCTTGAGGGCGTCGTCGGCACGCGAAGTGTCCATGCGGCCGATGCGGTCATTGATGTGGCGACCACTGCGCCAGACCGAGAACACGGTGCCGTTGTCGATGCCGTCGCGGGCGCCGCCGGAGATGGCGATGACGTCGCGCGGGCCGCCTGAGGTGAAGGTGTCGGCCACCGCCAGGACGCGCAGCTGGCCCGGTGCGACGGGGGTGGCCGGCGCATGCGGGATGAACTGCAGGTCATACGGATTGGCCTGCAACGGCAGCACCCGGTCACCGGCGCGCACTTCACGGCCGCTGTCTTCCAGCCGCAGCGTGGAAGCCTCTACATCGCCTCCGGCCACCTGGGTGAGCGTGCCGACATTGACCTGCGCCAGTTCGTAACCGAGGAACTCGTTGCGGTCACTGCTGGCCACGTAGGACTTCCACAGGTTGCCGCTGCCGAAGATTTCGTTGCCGCGGGCATCCAGATCGGACTGGGCCTTGGGCTGGGCGTAGGCGACGGTCGGGCGGACCACGATGTAGCGCTGACCGGCCTGGGCGTCCTGCAGGCCCAGCACGTAGACCTGCTGGCCGGCGCTGGCGTGCATGCGGCTGTCTTCCAGGCCGACCACGTAGGGCAGCTGTTCAAAGCTGTCCACCACGGACAGGTTCTTCAGGAAGGGTTCAACGTCGGACAACGGAATGGCGTTGATCGGCGCTTCCTGGCGCGGGCCGGCCTGGGCGGTCACCCGGTCCAGGTACGCCAGGCTCAACACGTCACCCGGATAGATCAGGTGCGGGTTCTTGACCTGCGGGTTGGCCTGCCAGATTTCCGGCCAAAGCCAAGGCTTTTTCAGGAAACGTGCAGAGATATCCCACAGCGTGTCACCCTTCTTCACCACATAGGTGTCCGGGTGTGCGCCGTTCATTTCCACGGCGACGGCATAAGTCGTTACGGTCAGCAGCGCCACGGCGGCGACCGTACGGAATTGTTTCAACATGGTTGCGAGCCTGATTCCCCAACAGGTGGGGGCACTATAGTGCAGAACACGGGGCGCCAGGCAAGCGCAGACGGTAGAATTGGGACGTCTTGCCGAATTGCGCGGCATCCCCATATTGGTATTGCCATGGCCATCCTCCCCATTCTCGAATTTCCCGACCCCCGGTTGCGTACCAAGGCGGCCCTCGTCGAGGCCGCTGAAGTGACCACCCCGGTCTTCCAGCAGCTGCTCGACGACATGCTCCACACCATGTACGAGGCGCCGGGCATTGGCCTGGCCGCCAGCCAGGTGGACGTGCACAAGCGCTTCATGGTCATCGACGTCAGCGAAGAGCGTGACGTGCCGATGGTGTTCATCAATCCGCAGATCGCCAGCGCCAGCGACGGTGGCCGCGTCTATCAGGAAGGCTGCCTGTCGGTTCCCGGCATCTATGCCGACGTGACCCGCGCCGATTCCATCGTGGTGCGCTTCCTGGACCGCGAGGGCAAGGAGCAGGAACTGGCGGCCGATGGCCTGCTGGCCACCTGCATCCAGCATGAAATGGATCACCTGGACGGCAAGCTGTTCATTGATTACCTCTCGCCGCTCAAGCGCGAGATGGTCCGCAAGAAGCTGGCCAAGCAGCGCAAGCACGTTGCCTGAGTCGCGCGGTGGTCCGGCCGGTGCGCAATGCGCACGACCGGGTTGCCGTGGCCGGGACCTCCACGGTCCCCGCACCGCACGGCGCCGCCATCCGGCGCCGTTGTTCTTTCCGGGAGTTGGAACGCCATGAGAATCATTTTTGCCGGTACGCCGGAGTTCGCCGTCGCCTCGCTCGGTGCCGCCGCGCGCAATCACGAAGTGGTGGCGGTCTACACCCAGCCGGATCGCCCGGCCGGTCGTGGTCGCGGGCTGATGCCCTCGCCGGTGAAGCTTGACGCCATCGCCCGTGGCATCCCGGTGTTCCAGCCGGAAACGCTGAAAACTCCTGAAGCCCAGCAGCAGCTGCGTGAGCTGCAGCCGGATTTGATGATCGTGGTCGCCTATGGCCTGATCCTGCCCAAGGCGGTGCTGGCCATCCCGACCCACGGCTGCTGGAACGTGCACGCCTCGCTGCTGCCGCGCTGGCGCGGCGCCGCGCCGATCCAGCGCGCGATCGAGGCCGGTGATGCCGAAACCGGCGTGTGCCTGATGCAGATGGAGGCCGGTCTGGATACCGGCCCGGTGCTGCTGCACCTGGGCACGCCGATCAGTGAGTCCGATACCGGCGGCCAGCTGCACGACCGCCTGGCGCAGTTGGGTGCGCAGGTGCTGTCCGACGGCCTGGGTCTGCTGCGTGCCGGCATCAAGCCGATTCCGCGTCCGCAGCCGGAGGTCGGTGTCACCTACGCGCACAAGCTGGACAAGGCCGAGGCCAAGCTCGACTGGAGCCAGGACGCGGCCGCGCTGGCACGCAGGGTGCGTGCCTTCAACCCGTGGCCGGTGGCCGAAGCCACGCTGGCTGGTGAGCGCGTGCGCATCCACGGCGCGATCGCCATCGCTGACAACCTCGGCAAGGCGCCGGGCACGGTGATCGGCGCGGCCCGCGAAGGCATCGACATCGCCTGCGGGCAGGGCGCATTGCGCCTGCGCGTGGTGCAGCGTGAGGGCGGCAAGGCGATCACCGCCGCCGACTACCTCAATGCCCGCCGTGACCTGCGCATCGAGGGCTGAGCCGATGGTTGCCGCGCCTTCAAGACCCTGGAACAACAACAACGCTGCACGCCAGCCCGGCGTGCAGACGCGCGCGCTGGCGGCCAAGGTACTGGCCGCAGTGCTGGGACGCGGCCGTTCGCTGAAGGCGGAGCTGGCTGCGGCGCTGCCCAAGCTCGATGACAGCCGCGACCGCGCGCTGCTTGAGGCCATATGCTTCGCGGCGCTGCGTCGGCGCGCGGTCTATGAGCCGGCGCTGGGGCAGTGGCTGCAGAAGCCGTTGGGGCCGCGCGAGGCGGACCTGCGCGGATTGCTGATGGCCGGCTTCGCACAATTGGATGCGTTGCAGCTGCCGGCCCATGCCGCGCTGTCGGCAACCGTGGACGCGGCACGCGTGCTCGGTCGTGAGCGACAGGCCGGATTGGTCAACGCGGTGTTGCGCCGCGCGCAGCGCGAAGGTTTCGCCGAAGCGCGTGCCGAGGATGCATGGCCGCAATGGCTGCTGGCGCAGGTGCGCGCGGATTGGCCGGAGCAGGCGGCCACGATCTTCGCCAACAGCTTGCAACCGGCACCGCTGTGGTTGCGGGTCAACCGCCAGCAGCACGACCGCGAGGCTTATCTGGCGCTGTTGCAGGATGCCGGTATCGAAGCCGTTGCCGAGCCGCTGGCTGCCGATGCGATCCGGCTGCCGGTAGCGGTGCCGGTCGCCAGCCTGCCGGGCTTCGCCCAGGGCGCGGTCTCGGTGCAGGACCTTTCCGCGCAGCAGGTGGCTGATGCGCTGATGCCGGCAACTGGCGCGCGTGTGCTGGATGCCTGTGCGGCGCCCGGCGGCAAGTCCGCGCACCTGCTCGAACGTGATCCTTCGTTGAAGCTGCTGGCGCTGGATATCGATGCGCGGCGCCTACAACGCATCGTTGAAACGTTTGCCCGTACCGGCGTGGGTGCTGATGCCCAGGTCAAGGCCGCCGATGCGACCGACCTGGCCGCGTGGTGGGACGGTCAGCCGTTCGACGCGGTGTTGCTGGATGCGCCGTGCTCGGCCACCGGCATCATCCGTCGCCAGCCCGACGTGCTGCTGCACCGCCGCCCGCAGGACATCGACGCGCTGACAGCATTGCAGGCACGGTTGCTGGATGCGTTGTGGACGGTGCTGCGTCCGGGTGGCGTGCTGCTGTATTCGACCTGCTCGATCCTGCGCCGGGAGAACGGCCAGCAGGTTGCCGCGTTCCTGGCGCGTACCGCTGATGCGCGGCTGGAAGTGCTGCCCGAAGCGTTCGGCCATGACGACGGGGGCGCGCGTCAGCGCCTGCCGGGCGAGCAGGGCGGCGACGGCTTCTTCCATGCGCGGTTGGTGAAGCACGCCCGGTGAAATCGGCGTTGATCTTGAGCTGACTATCATCGCCGTCCATGGAAGATGGACGGGCGCGAAACGGATTCTGGTTGCTGGCGATAACCGCCGTGCTGGTGCTTGGCGCCGGCATCGGCCTGCGTGACCCCTGGCCGTCGGACGAGCCGCGCTTCGCGCTGGTTGCCAAGCAGATGGTGGAAAGCGGCCAGTGGTTGTTGCCGCATCGCGGTATCGAACTGTATGCGGACAAGCCGCCGCTGCTGATGTGGTTGCAGGGCGCGTCGTATCTGTTGTTACGTGACTGGCGTGTGGCTTTCCTGTTGCCTTCGCTGCTGGCTGCGCTGGGCACGCTGGCCTGCGTGTACGACCTGGGCCGGCGCCTGTGGACACGGCAGGTCGGCCTGTGTGCGGCGTGGTTGCTGCTGTTTGCGCTGCAGTTCACCTTCCAGGGCCGCAAGGCGCAGATCGATGCGCTGCTGTTGTTCTTCATCACCCTGGCCAATTACGGTTTGCTGCGGCATCTGCTGCGCGGCCCGGACTGGCGCTGGTGGACGCTGGGCTGGTTCGCCGCCGGGCTGGGCGTGATCACCAAGGGCGTGGGCATGCTGTCACTGGCGATGCTGCTGCCGGCACTGGTCGCGGTGACGCTGGGCTGGCTACGGCCGATGCTGCACGTTGCCGATGCGCGTGTGTGGCTGGGGCCATTGGCCTTTTTCGCTGCGCTGGCGTTGTGGCTGGCACCGCTGCTGGCGACGGTGCTGGGCAGCGCCGATCCGGCCCACGCGGCGTATCTGCACGAGATCCTGTTCCGGCAGACCGCCGGGCGTTATGTGCGCTCCTGGGATCATCACAATCCGCCGTGGTACCACCTGGGTGTGATGCTGAGCCTGTGGCTGCCGGCGGTGCTGTTGTTGCCATGGGCGCTGCCGGCGTGGTGGCGAAGGTTGCGTCGTCGTGATCCGCGTTACCTGCTGCTGCTCGGCTGGTGGTTGCTGGTGGTGGTGTTCTTCTCCATTCCCAGTGGCAAGCGTGACGTCTACATCCTGCCGGCGTTGCCGATGTTCTGCCTGGCGCTGGCACCGCTGCTGCCGGGCCTGCTGCGCAAGACGGGCGTACGTGCGCTGGTGCTGCTGTTCACCGCGGCGCTGACGCTGGTGTTGCTGGTGGCCGGTGCAGGCGTGTTGCTGGGCGAGGGCAGCGAACGCGTGCAGGCCCTGCTGGAGCGGCGTGAGTTGTCGATGGCGGCGTCGCGGATGATTGGCGGCACGGTGCTGATGATGGGTATCTGGGGAAGCGTGGCGCTGTGGCGGTGGGGCCGACGCTGGCCGGCACAGGTGCTGGCCTCGCTGCTCGCGCTGGTGTGGGTACTGCAGGGGCTGGTGGTCAACCCGTTGATCACCGATTCCAGTTCCGGACGTGGACTGATGCGTGAGGTCGGGCGGCGACTTGGGCCTGACGTCGAGCTGGGGCTGGTTGCCTGGAAGGAACAGAACCTGCTGATGGCTGACCGGCCGGTAGCCAACTTCGGTTTCCTGCGGCCGTGGCCGGAGCAGCTGCGGGCCGGCGTGGCGTGGCAGCAGGAGGCGCCGGCACGGCGCTGGTTGCTGGTGCAGGATGAAGCTGCCCTGGACTGTATTGACCGTGATCGCAGCCAGCAGGTCGGTAGCCTGAGTGGACGTGGCTGGTGGCTGGTACCGGCTGCGGCGGTGCGGGGGCCATGCGTGGCCGATGGGGAGGTGCCGACGGCTGCGGACTGAGGCGGCGTTCTCAGCCGGCGGGCAGTACTTCGCGGTAGACCGCTTCGGTGGCGCTCACAAAGCGTTCCAGGCCGAATTCGGCCAGTGCATGCGCGCGTGCGTTGGTGCCCATGTCACGTACGGCTTGACGATCCTGCAGCATGTTTCTCAAGGCCGCGGCCATTGCTTCATGTCCGTGCACCGGGACAATCCAGCCGTCCACGCCGGTGCGGATGTTCTCCGGCAGGCCCGCGTAGTCGGTGACCATCACCGGCTTGCCCATCGACATCATCTCGCGGCAGGCGAAGGAGATGGTTTCCACGTCATGGGACAGAACGAAGCCCGCATCCAGGGCTGAAATCACCGGGCGCACGTCATCCAGAAGGCCCGGAAAATGGAACTGCTGCTCCAGCCCGGCATGCCGGATCATCGCCAACTGCTGCGCGGATGGCGGCAGGCCGGCGACAACGACATGTATCCGGCGGCGTTGGCTTTCTTCCAGCAGGTTCATTGCCGTGGCCAGGTCGGTCCAGCCCTTGTAGCTGCCTGTGCCAGCACTGCTGCCGATCAGCAGTGCATCGTCGGCAATCGGCAGTCGTTCGCGCTCGATGCGCGCGGCCTCGGCATTCCAGGGACTGAATGCCAGCGTATCCACGCCGTTGTAGACGGTCTGCGGGCGGCAGACCCGATAGGGCGTTGCCTCCATCTGCAGGCGCACGTAATCGCAAACGGCAATCACCTTATCCGTGTGGTTGCGTGCGCGCAGGACGTGACGGAGCCCGCGCATCGGCTTGGTGTTGTGCTTGGTCAGCACGATGCGTGGCCGGACTGACATGCCGCGCATGGCATTGATCACCAGCCGATGATCGGCCGAGCCGTTGACATGCACCACATCGAAACGATGCTCCTGCAGATAGGCGCGGAGCTGCCGTACCGCACGCAGGATCACCGACGGCCAGCGCAGGCCGTTGGGAAACGACTGTGCGACCACGTGCACGCCTGGCAGTGCGGCTGCGTGCGCATACAGCCGACTGGTGGGAGGCGCGGCGACATGGACATCATGTGTCCGTGCCAATACACGGACCAGTTCGCGGATGTACGTGGTGTGTCCGCCACCGTTGCCTTCATGGAAGTTTGTGTAGAGCAGTTTCATGGACGATCGGAACGATTGCATGCCACGCGCATGCGGAGCGGGTTGCCAGGTGACAGCTGCCTGCTTCCTGGAGTGGAGTTGGATTGTCCGCTGGTCACGCGCTCGTCCTTGGTGTCCGGTAATGCGTCTTGCGTGCATGCCATGCCTGTTCCCCATGGAGTTGGCGGGCAGCAGGCCTGATGTGCGTTTGACACCTTCCTGAAGCCTGCATCAGGTAGGCAGTTGATGATAACCGCTAGTGTTTGTATCGGCAGGTGCCGATGGAAACTGTGCCAACGGGCGGACAATCGATGTGCATTGCCGTGCTGTCAGGGTTGGATGCCGACCTTGGATTTCGTTCCCTTGCGGCCAGGCATCACGTTCAGTGACAAGCTGGCAGCCAATGCTGCGTATCCCCAGGCCGCCCACTTGATGGCGTGCTTGCGGCGCAGCAGCAGGCTGTACACAAGTACGGCCGGTACCGAAGCAAGGAGCAGCTTGGTCAGGTGCAGGCGAGCGGCACCGGTACCCATGTAGCGACGAATGGCGATCTGACGCGAACGTGCGTAATGGAAGCGCTTGATGAATTCGGTGCGGATGCTGGGCTCCGAAGATGCACCACCCCTGTGGAAATTGCGTGCCGCCGGTTCCAGCAGGCAGTCATAGCCTGCCTGGCCCATCCGCAGGCACAGGTCATCGTCTTCGTAATAGAGGAAAAACACCTCGTCGAACCCTCCGATCCGGTGGAAAGCCGTGGTTCGGATCAGCTGGCAACAGCCGTGAATCCACTCTGCCTTTATGACTTCCTCGGGCAGTTGGCTGAGATCCTTGGTGTCGGGTTTGAAGAAGGCATCGCGATGGGACACCTGCGCAACGGTCTCGCTGCGCCAATTCTGTGGCCCAACCACGCCGGCATTGGGGAAGCGCTGCATGCATGCCAGCAATCGCTGCACGTCCGGCGGTGCAATGGTGCAGTCCGGATTCAACAGCAGCGCGAACGGCGTCTGGACCATGGCCATGGCCTGGTTGTTGGCGCTGCCGAAACCGGCATTGGAGGTGCGTTCGATGATGCGTGCGTGGGGCAGCAGCAGCCTGGCGCGCGCCACGGTTTCATCATCGCTGGCGTTGTCGATCAGGACCACATTGCGGAACTGGCCCAGCGTGCGCGCCATGCTCTCCAGGATGGCCGAACTGTTGTAGGTAACGCATACGACAGTCACATCATCAAGTGGCGGGGCGGCATTCATGGTGAGGGCAGGGCCTTCCTGTTGTTTCCGAGCCAAGGGAAAGGCCCGGTTGGGATGCAGGCGACAAGCAGGATGAAAACATGGCGGTGTGTGAAATTGCTCCATAGCCCGTTGGCCAGGCCAGCCGCCACGTAAATGATCAGGATGCTGATGAGGATGCCCTTCTGCGGGTCATCCAGTTTGGAGGCATGACGGAAGAGGGCCAACAACAGCACGATGAAGATCAACAGCCCCAGAGCACCCTGCTCGGCCAGGATGAGCAGCATCTCCTGATGCGGGTGCCCGGTGATGAAGGGTTCCGAGCCGGGGATGCCGCGCATCTGCTCAACGTAAAGCGGCTCCCACTGGTTCAGGCCATGCCCGAACAGTGGTGCCTCGGCGATGATGGGCAGCGTCTGCTGCCACAGCCAGAGGCGGATGCCGGTGGACGTGGGCTCCTGGTCGGTCAGGTAGCGGTCCACTTCGTCCCCGATCGACTCGACCATCCGATCGCGGACGCTGGGGGTGGACCACATCACCGAAATGGTGGCTACCGCCAGAACGGCACTGACCAACAGCATGCGCCAGCCGTTCAGGCGATGGGCGATCAGGCGGTAGAGCCAGTAGGTCAGCAGCGGCAGCAGAACAATGTAGGTGGTGCGGCTCTGGATCAGCAGCACTACGTTGCAGAGCACCAGGGAGGCGGCGACCAGCAGGGCCGTACGCCAGCGCCCTGGCTTCTGGATGAAGGCCACGGCGAGCAGCATCGACATCAGGATCAGGCTCGCCAGCCCTTGCTGGGTGTATTCCTTGAACACGGTGTTGCGCATGGACTGCACGGCTTCGGCCGAGGCGCGCTGCGGAATCAGGCCGAACTGCATCAGGTAGGAGATCAGCACCACCAGGCCGGCGGCCGCCGCAAACGCCAGCAGGGCCTGCCAGCGCCAACGGGCATCACCCAGGAGGCTGGCCATCAGTGCCGGATACACGCAGCTCCACATCGCGGTTTCACGATATGCGGGGGTGCCGTGGGAAATCCATGAATGCAGCGCACTGGCGAACAGTACGGCGAGCCAGAGCATGAAGCCGATGACCACCGGTTCACGCAGTGCTGCCTGCCAGCGCGAACGTACGTCGCTGCCCATCAGCGAACACAGCAGGCTCAGGATGATCAGGGACGTTGTGGCCGGTTTGTTGATCGGTGCGGCAAACAGGCTCAACACCGCGCACCAGCGCCCCGCCGCCAGCAAGCGGGCGCGAAGGGACTGCAACATCGGGGTTGGAAGGGCAACGGGCAACTGATTCACGTGATTGGGTCACACCGGATGGGCGTTGGGAACGCCGCTGGATAGGTGGCAGGGACATCAAGTAGGAACGGCCACCTGGTAGCCAATCTGACTCTGAATCACGGCTTTTGGGGGATTCTAGCGGCGGGGGAAGGGCCATTCAATGAAGCCCGCCGGGGAGATTCAGAAAGCGTCCGGGAGGCAGGGTTACCTGCCCCGGCCGGTTTCCACCGGCTGCCCGTTCTGCAGCAGCCACAGCATGATGGTCTTCTGGCGGACGTAGTTGGCGCTGACGAAGGCCTCGATCAGCCCCGGCCAGCCATCCAGAAAGCCACGCTTGAACACGTAGCTGCGGAAGAACCGCCAGGCCGGTGAGATGACCAGCTTGCCCAGGCTGGCACGCTTGCCGCGGCTGAATTCGTGCTCGGCCATCATCCGCGCGTACTTCTGCTTCTTGTTCAGCAACTGCAGGAAGCTACGGTAGGGGTGATGCAGCAGGTCGCCCTTGAGCAGGGCGACGGGGCCATCCACCGAGACCGCCTCGTGGATCTCGCGGTCGCCGCGCCAGCCACCGTGGCGGCGGTCGAACAGGCGCAGCACCCGGTCCGGGTAGGCGGTGCCATGGCGCAGGAAGCGGCCAAAGTATTCCGAGCAGCGGGCGAAACGGTAGCCCATGGCGCGGTTGAAGCCAGCCTCGCGCTCGGCCTCGATGGCCGCGCGCAGGGTGGGGTCCACGCGTTCGTCGGCGTCCAGGCACAGCACCCAGTCGTGGCTGGCCTGCTCGACGCAGAACGCCTTCTGGCTGCGGAAGCCGTCGAAGGCCCGTTGCAGCACCCGGGCGCCGGCCGCTTCGGCGACGGCCACGGTGGCATCGGTGGAGAACGAATCCACAACCACGATCTCATCACAGAATGCCAGCGAGGCCAGACAGTCGCCGATCCGGTCCGCTTCGTTGAAGGCGATGATGCAGGCCGAAAGCCGGGGACGGTTGTTCGGGGGCGACGGCTGTGGGCTGGGCATGCGGCTGTACGCGGGGGACCGGGGCCAAAGCCTAGCAGCGACGCTGCCTGCTGGCGATGCGATAATCGGCCGCATATCTCGGATATTCAGGAGTTTTCACCGTGCCACGCCACTATCTGCTGTACGGCTCGGAGCGTTACGCGCTGGCCATCCTCCGGCCGGTACAGGCAGCGATCCGGGCCCGTGGTGATGAAGCGGCGTGGTTCTTCGATGGCCCCGGTGCGGAAGACCTGGCCGAAGACGAGACGCTGCTCACCGTGCAGCAGGTGCGTGACTGGAATCCGTACGCGGTGATCACCTCGTCCAACGCGGTGCCGCATTTTTTCCCGGGCGTGAAGGTGGAAACCTTCCACGGTTTCGATGCCGGCAAGCCGCGTCATATCTATGTGCGTGGCTTCTTCGACCTGTACTGCACCACCGGTCCGCGTGACACGGCCGCGTTCTCGGCGCTGTCCAAGCAACTGGGCCACTTCTCGGTGGTGGAAACCGGCTTCCCGAAGATCGATCCGTTCATGAGCCAGCTGCGCGATGAGCCCGAGCCGGTGCGTGAGCCGCCGGTGATCCTGTACCACTCCACGTTCTCGCCGTCCTGGAGCGCCGCCGGAGTTCTTTACGATGAGATCAAGCGTCTGTCGCAGACCGGTGAATGGCGCTGGATCGTCACCTTCCACCCGAAGATGGACCCGGAAGTGGTGGCCAAGTACCGCGCGCTGGAAGGCCCGTACCTGCGCTTTGCCGACGACGACAACATCCTGGACCTGTTCCCGCAGGTGGACGTGATGTGCTCGGATACGTCTTCGGCGCTCAACGAATTCCTGCTGACCTACAAGCCGGTGGTGACCTTCAAGAACCGTCGCCCGGGCCCGCAGCTGATCGATATCGACGACCCGGCGCAGTTCGAGGGTTCAATCCGCAAGGCATTGTCGCGGCCGCCGGAGTTGATGGCGGCGGTGCGCGAGTTCGCCGACCAGTTGCATCCGTACCGCGACGGCAAGTCCAGCGACCGCATCCTGGATGCGATCGATGCGTTCGTTGCCAAGGGCGCGCGCAACCGCAAGCCCAAGCCAATGAATCTGTGGCGCAAGATCAAACTGCGCAAACGCATTGGTTACTGGGGCCCGGCGCGGACCTGAGCCGCGCTTTTCCCTCTCCCCTTGCGGGAGAGGGGGCTTACCAGCGCAGTTTGCGCCGCGCCATTTCCTTCACCAGCTGCTGCATCAGGTCGCGCGCCTGCTGTTCTTCCAGGAAGCGCAGCTGCAACGGCGGCGCACCGAAGGCACCGGCCGTATCCAGCGTCAGCGTGGCAGTGCCGAAACGGTGATCCAGCGGTGAGCGGTCCAGGCGCAGGGCCTGGAGTTTGTCCAGCTCGGCAACACGCCACCAGCGGTTCCACCAGCCACCGCGCACCGCAACCCGCCGCGCGTCGATGCTGTAGCCGATGCGCGTGACCTGTCGGTGCGCCTTGAACGCCGACCACGGCAGCCACAGCAGCGGCAGCAGCCCCCATGGGCCAGTCTCATAGGTGAGCAACGCGGCCAGCAGCCCGGTCACGATCAGCGCCGGCAGGCACAGCCGCCACCAACCGCGGGTGGAAACGGCATGCCATTGCTGCGGTGGCCATTGCAGCTGCGGCAACAGATGTTGCAGCAACCCGTCGCAGGCCTCCGGCGTGGCGACCGGAGCCAGTTCCTTCAGCGCGCGCCCATCCTTTTCCTGATTGCCACCGCTGGCGATGTCCACGCGCAGCTGGCGCCGCCCGAACAGACGGTGCAGGGCGCTTTCGCGCAGGGTCCAGGCCTGGATGCGGCGCCGGGCGACGCTGGTGCGCAGGCGGCTCAACAGGCCGCGTTCGACGGTCAGGCGCTTCTCGGCTTCGCTCAAGCGGAAACCGTAGTACTGCACGATCGCCAGCCCGATCGAGAGCAGCTGCATCAGCACCACCATCACCAGCAGCGCGAACACGCCGCTGGCGATCAACGTGGAAGTGTCCAGTTGCAACTGGCTGGCGTAGCCGGTCATCTGCCGGCCCTGTTGATCGATGAAGTCTTCCAGCGCGTTGCGCGGCAGCATCTGGTAGCCGGCACCGATGGCGGCGGCAATCACCACCAGGGCGCGGTTGGAAATCAGCCCCTGGCGCACGATTTCGGGCAGCGACAGCGTGAGCAGTACATCCGGCGCGGGTTCGGCCGGTGCATCGCTGGCGGCGGGCTGGCTGCCGCGTTGCCGGATCAATCGCTCCAGCTCCAGTGCCTGCTCCAGCTTGAGCACGCGCATCTGCGCTTCAGGCTTGTCGCCAGCGGCCGATTCCAGCCGCAGCTCGGCCACGCCGAACAGGCGATGCAGCAGATTCTGGTGCACCACTACGTTGTGGATGCGGGCGAAGGGAATCTCGCGCCGGGTGCGTTCAAGAATGCCGCTGCGGATGACCAGTGCATCGCTGCCGATGCGGTAGCGGTAGGTCAGGTACTGCAGCACCGCACTGGCGACCAGCGACACGATCACCGCCAGGGTCAGCCAGTGCGCATAGGGAAACTCGTCGCCCTGGCGGCGGCTGCCGAAGAACAGCAATGCCACCAGCGGCACCAGCAGTTGCTGGATCTGTTGCTGCAAGGCGAACAGCCACGACCAGGGATGCAGGCGTTGTTCGTCGGGAGCGGGGGCGTCGATCACAGCGCGTCGTCGTCGTGGTCGAGCTGGCGTGCCAGCCGGTCGCGCAGGCGCTCGGCATCGGCCTGCTCAAGGCTGGGGACGGCGACGGTGTTCATGCGGGTGCCGGCGGTATGCACGATCAGCGTGGCCAGGCCGGCGGCGCGTTCCAACGGGCCACGGCGTAGATCCAGATGCTGCACACGCGAGATCGGCACGTGGCTTTCGCTCTGCCACAGATGTCCGCGACGAACGCCAAGCGCCTGGGCATCCAGTCGCCAGAAGGTGAGGCGGTGGCGGCGCCAACCAAACCAGGCGCCGAGCAGCAGGCCCGCCACCATGCCGGCGCAGCCGGCCAGCAGCCAATGCGGGTAGCGCGCCACTTGGGCGAGGATGCCTGCGGCCAGCGTCAACGGGATGGCCATGGCAATCCCGCCGCCGATGGCAGCGAACACGGCGCCGCGCGCTGGCAGCGATTGCCAGTCCGTTTCGTGGGCGGGGAGGGTTTGTTCGGGGAGCGCAGGAGGTTCCGTCATGCGCAGACTCTAGCCGTTAGCGCAGCAGTGCGTGAAGGCCGGGAGTGGGTGTATTGGAATCTGGAGCAAATGCACCCCTCCCCAGCCCTCCCCTTCGCCTGCGGCGAAAGGGAGGGAGATAAGCAAGAACGTCGGCGCACGATGTGCTGCTCTTGGCCCCTCCCTTTCGCAGTAGGCGAAGGGGAGGGCTGGGGAGGGGTGCTTTCAGCTTGCCGCTTCTGCTCCGCTCCCTTATTCCTTCACTTCACTGCGCAGCCATGATCAGCGCATCGACATCCAGATGATGGCCCGCACGTTCGGCCTTGGTGCGCAGGTACTGCTCGTTCTCGGCAGTGATCTCGCCGGTCACCGGCACGCAGCCGACCACTTCGATGCCGGCATTGCGCAGGCGCTGCACCTTGGTGGGGTTGTTGGTCAGCAACTGGATGCGCTGCACGCCCAGGGCGCGCAGCATCGCCGCCGCGCTGCCATAGCGGCGCTCGTCGGCGCTGAAGCCCAGCTGCGCATCGGCATCGATCGTGTCCAGCCCTTCGTGCTGATAACCGTAGGCGCGCATCTTGGCGGCGATGCCCGTGCCGCGGCCTTCCTGGTCCAGGTACAGCAGGATGCCGCCGCCCAGTTCCTTGAGCGTGCGCAGGCCACGCCGCAGTTGGTCGCCGCAGTCGCATTTGAGCGAACCGAACAGGTCGCCGGTCAGGCATGAGGAATGCACGCGTACCGGCACCGCGCCCTGCAGGTCGGGCGTACCGACAATCACCGCCACCTGGTCGCGCTGCGCCACGCCGCCACGGAACACGGCGAATTCGCTCATGCCCACGTCGCGCAGCGGCACCGGCGAGCGGGTGACCAGTTCGTAGTCCTGGCCAGCCTGGGCAGCGCCGTGCGTGAGATCGTCCAGGCTCAGTTGCAGGCAGCCATCGAACTGGCTGCCGCCATCGCCCAGTTCCACGGAGATCATCGCCGGCAGCAGCAGGCCGAGCCGGGCGATCTCGACGCTGGCGGCATCCAGGTCGTTGCCGGCCGCACTGGCATCGTCAGGCGCGGTTGCATCACGCAGATAGGCCAGCGCCGGCAGGCTGGCGAAGTCACGCCCGGCCAGGGGAACGTGGATGCCGTGCGGCGCCTCGATACCCAGCGTCTGCGCGCGTGGCGCGGTGAGGAACAGGTAGTGCTGCTGGCCGGCGGCGCGGGCGAACCTGTCAAAACTTGCCGGGGTGCTGCTGTCCAGCGCGGAGGTCGCCAGCCGACGGTTGCCGTCCACCACCACCACCACCGGGCGGCCCGCGCGCAACTCGGCGGCGGCCCGTTCGCAGGCGATGGCTGCGGTTTCGGCGAACAGGGAAGGGCTGTCGGTAAGGTTGGGGGAGGTGTTCATCGGGGACCTTATGGGGGCCGCCGGTCGGGGATTCAATCGACGGAACCGGTGACGCAGTGTTGCAGCGGGCGTGTCAGTGCGGGTGCCTGGCGGTGGCGTAGGGGTCGTGCTCGCCGCTGCCCGGTGGGCGCAGCGTGTAACGCTTGTAGGTCCATTGGTACTGGCTGGGGTCGCGTCGGGCAATGCGTTCGATGCCGGCACTGAGCGTAGCGGCGGCAAGTTGCAGGTCCGGGTCGCCGATCTGCGCCGGAGCCGGCTCCACATGCAGGGCGAACTCGAGGTTCGGGCCGATGCGCTCGCACCAGGCGTACAGCACCGTTGCGCCGGTGCGCTCGGCCAGGCGGTTGACCAGGGTCATGGTCAGCGCCTGGATGCCGAAGAACGGCACGAACACGCCATCGCCGTTCTTGGGCTGCTGGTCGGGCAGGATGCCGGTGGCGCCGCCGTCCTTGAGCACCTTGAACAACTGCCGCACCGCCGGCCCTTCGGCACGCACCTGGCGCACGTTGTCGCCGCCGCGGCACAGCTGCAGGAATTCGTCGCCGACCGGGTTCTCCGGCGGCGCGTAGACGATGGCGATCGGCCCGCGCGAGGCCAGCCATTGGTTCAGCAACTCCCAGTTGCCAAAGTGCGGGGCGACCACGATCACCCCCTTGCCCGAGGCCAGCGCAGCGTCGTACAGCGCCTCGCCGTGGCGCTCCTGCAGGTGCCGGGACAGGTTGCGGGCCGGATCATGGGTCCACAGGTACAGCGTTTCCATCGCCTGGCGGGCAGTGGTGCGCAGTACCTGGCGGTGCAGGTACTGGCGATCGGCCTCGGACAGCTCCGGGTAGGCCAGTTCCAGGTTGCGGCGGGTAACCCGGCTTTCACGGGCATTGATCAGCCGCCACAGGCCCGCCACCGCATCGGCCAGCGTCCGTTGCAGGGCCCACGGCAAGTGGGTCAGCAGGGCGGCGGCGCGGTAATAGAGTTTGGCGGTGGCGTGCGGTTTCATCCCTACAAGTCTAGCCGCTGGCGGCCGGTGCTATCGTGCCCGTTTGCCTTGTCAGGACCTTGCATGCTTTCACTGATCCAGCGCGTTTCCCAGGCCTCGGTGAGTGTTGACGGTGAGGTGGTCGGCCAGATTGGGGCGGGCCTGCTGGCATTTGTCGGGGTCGAACCGGAAGACAACGAGGCGGGGCTGGCGCGGATGGCCGAGCGCCTGCTGGGTTACCGGGTATTCGCCGACGAGGCCGGCCGGATGAACCGCTCCCTGCGCGATACCGGCGGCGGCCTGCTGCTGGTCAGCCAGTTCACCCTGGCCGCTGACACCCGTTCGGGCATGCGCCCGAGTTTCACCTCGGCGGCCCCGCCGGCCGAGGCTGAACGGCTTTTCAACCAACTGGTGGCGATCTGCCGCGAAAAGCACGTGCCGGGGGTGGAAACCGGCCGATTTGGTGCCCATATGGTAGTCAGCCTGGTCAATGACGGGCCCGTAACCTTTCTGCTCAGACCGTAACGCGCCGTGGAACCACCGTCCCGGCAAGCGTTATGCTGCGCTGGTATAATGCTAGGTTCCCATTTCCTTACAGCCGGTGGCGCGAGCATTACATGGCCAACGAACGTCCTGCCCAGCAAAACGACATCAAGCTTCTGATCAGCAAGGGCCTGGAACAGGGCTACCTGACCTACGCCGAAGTCAATGATCACCTGCCCGACGACATGGTCGACCCGGAGCAGATCGAAGACATCATCGGCCTGATCACCGGCATGGGCATCGATGTCCACGAAGTTGCCCCCGACGCCGACACGCTGATGCTCAGCGACGGCAACACTGGTAACCGTGAAGTCGATGACACCGCGGCTGAAGAAGCCGCCGCCGCGCTGACCGCGCTGGATACCGAAGGTGGCCGCACCACCGACCCGGTGCGCATGTACATGCGCGAAATGGGTACGGTCGAGCTGCTGACCCGCGAAGGCGAAATCGCCATCGCCAAGCGCATCGAAGAAGGCCTGGGCCAGGTGCAGGCTGCACTGGGCACCTTCCCGATCGCGCTGGAAACCGTGCTGGCCGATTACGAAGCGCACAAGGAAGGCAAGAAGCGCCTGGCCGAAGTGATCGTCGGCTTCAACGACCTGGTCGAGGAAGAACCGGCCCCGGCCGCTTCGGCCGATTCCGATGACGCCAACAGTGACGACGCCGAAGCCGATGAGGACGAGGACGATGTCGCCGGCGAGGAAGACACCGGCCCGACCGGTCCGGATCCGCTGGAAGTGGCGCGCCGCATGGAACTGCTGGCCAGTGACCTGGCCAAGTACAAGAAGGCGCACGCCAAGGGCGATACCAAAGCACAGGCCAAGTTGCGTGAAGAGCTGTCGGCCACCTTCGTCACCCTGAAGCTGCCGCTGCCGCTGACCGACGTGCTGGTGCGCCAGCTGCGCGAGACCATGGGCCAGATCAAGGCCCAGGAACGCCGCGTGCTGCACCTGGCCACGGTCACCGCGCGCATGCCGCGCAAGGATTTCATCCGCTCCTGGGAAGGCAACCAGACCAACCTGGAGTGGGTGGAAGACGCGATCAAGCGCAAGCAGAAGTGGTCCTCGGCCCTGCGTGACGTCAAGGATCAGATCGTTGCCGAACAGCAGGCCACCATCGACCTGGAAAAGACCGCTCAGCTGTCGCTGGACGAGCTGAAGGAAATGAGCCGCGTGATGGCCTATGGCGAAGCCAAGGCGCGCAAGGCCAAGAAGGAGATGGTCGAGGCCAACCTGCGCCTGGTGATCTCCATCGCCAAGAAGTACACCAACCGCGGCCTGCAGTTCCTCGATCTGATCCAGGAAGGCAACATCGGCCTGATGAAGGCCGTGGACAAGTTCGAGTACCGCCGCGGTTACAAATTCTCCACGTATGCCACCTGGTGGATCCGCCAGGCCATCACCCGTTCGATCGCCGACCAGGCGCGCACCATCCGTATCCCGGTGCACATGATCGAAACGATCAACAAGTTGAACCGCATTTCCCGCCAGATGCTCCAGCAGTACGGCCGCGAGGCTACGCCGGAGGAGCTGGCCAAGGAAATGGACATGCCGGAAGACAAGATCCGCAAGGTGATGAAGATCGCCAAGGAGCCGATCTCGATGGAAACCCCGATCGGCGACGACGAGGATTCGCATCTGGGCGACTTCATCGAGGACACCAATGTGGAGTCCCCGATCGACAACACCACCAACATCAACTTGTCTGAGACCGTGCGTGACGTACTGGCCGGCCTCACCCCGAGGGAAGCCAAGGTGCTGCGCATGCGCTTCGGCATCGACATGAACACCGACCACACGCTGGAAGAAGTGGGCAAGCAGTTCGACGTCACCCGCGAGCGCATCCGCCAGATCGAAGCCAAGGCGCTGCGCAAGCTGCGTCACCCGAGCCGCTCCGAGCAGCTGCGCAGCTTCCTCGACATCGACTGATCGTCGCGTCGTAGAAGCCGCAAGGAAACATGAAAACCCCGCCGCAAGGCGGGGTTTTTCTTTGCGCGGGCAGCCACAAACGTGCCGGCCCACGCGGGTAGAGCGGAGCCATGCCCCGCTGCTTTGCACAGCCGCATGCGGGAACGAGAACAGCAGCACCTGGGCTTCGCAGGCCGGGATGCCACGACGTGCGGTTTCGGCAACGTGCGCGCAGCAGGTTTCATGGTGCGTGGATTTGATTCCAGCACTGCCAGTGCCACTCCCGCCATCGTTGGGGAGCATCATGCGCGGCATCGTTCGGCGTACCTGCAAATGCCGGGTACACAGGCCGGCCAGCCGAGGCACGGTGCGCATGATTTCCTGCATGACCACAGCCGTGGAGTGCAGCATCGCGCCACCGCACATACACGCCAGCACCTGCCAGTCCTTGATTGGGAAACGCATCGTTTCATTGCACGCCGAGGCCGCGAAAGATCGATGCAGGCCTGGGCATGCGGGCTGCTTCTGGCGTCTTCCATCGTGTGCATGTGATGCGTGCATGCCGGTTGCATCTGCGTTGCATGCGGGTTGTGTGTGCAGTTCCGGAACACGTGCTCTCGTGCAGTAATGCTGCGCGTGACATCACGCTCGTCGCATACATGAGCGCTCGGAATATCCAAACAATCACATATCAAAGGAACGCGGAAACGGCCGGGTATAGCTTCGAGGGCAGGCGATGACGCAGATCGCCGTACTGCATCTCCCCTTTCGAGGCTGTCATGAACGTCCGTACTCACGCTTCCCTTCGGCTTGCCGCAGGCATTGCCGCCTTGCTGGCCCCAGCCTTCGCTTCGGCCACCAATGGTTATTTCACCCACGGCAACAGCGTCAAATCCAACGGCATTGCCGGCATCGGCATCGCGCTGCCGCAGGATGCATTGGCGGCGGCATCCAATCCCGCAGGTACCGTTCTGGTCGGTGATCGGCTGGACCTGGGCGCCACCTGGTTTGCGCCGCGCCGCAGTGCAAACATCATCGGCAACGCGTACGGCGCGGATGCTCACTACGACGGCGATGACCGTGAGAATTTCGTGCTGCCTGAAGTGGGCTACACGCGAGCATTCGGTGATCGTTACGCCTGGGGTATTGCGTTGTACGGCAATGGCGGCATGAACACCGATTACGGCCAGAACCCATACGCGCGCTTTGGTGCGAGCGGCAAGGCGGGGGTGAACCTGGAGCAGATCTTCATCACGCCTTCGCTCGCGGTGAAGCTCAACGAGCGTCATTCGCTGGGCGTCGGCCTGAACCTGCTGTACCAGCGTTTCGAGGCCAAGGGCATTGGCTTTTTTGGTGCGCTCTCGCAATCGCCGAACAACGTCAGCAATCGCGGTACCGACACGTCCACCGGCGTTGGTGTGCGGCTGGGCTGGAACGGCCAGCTCAGCGACAGCGTGACTGTCGGCGCCACCTGGTCCTCGAAGATCAAGGCCAGCGAGTTCGACAGGTACAAGGGCCTGTTCGCCGACAACGGCAGCTTCGATGTGCCGGAGAACTACGGCATCGGCATCGCGTTCAAAGCCACCAACGCTGCCACCATCGCCGCCGAAGTGCAGCGCATCAACTACAGCGATGTGCGGTCGGTTGGCCAACCGCTGGCACCGCTGCTGCAAGGTGTGCCACTGGGTGCATCCTTCGGGCCGGGGTTTGGCTGGGACGATGTCACCGTCTACAAGCTTGGCGTGCAGTACACGCTGACGCCTCAACTCACGGTGCGGGCCGGTTTCAGCCACAGCGACCAGCCCGTGCCGGAGACGCAGACCTTCTTCAACATCCTGGCGCCGGGGGTGGTGGAGAACCATGTGACGCTCGGTGCGACATGGACCACGCGGCAAGGCAACGAGGTGAGTGGCTATCTCGCCCATGCTTCGTCCAAGCGTGTTGCTGGCAGCAATTCGATTCCCGCCAACTTCGGCGGCGGTGAGGCCGACCTGAAGTTGTCCGAAAACCTGCTGGGCGTGTCCTATGCGTGGACGTTCTGAGCGGGCGCGGGAGTCGCCGAGCGCGCCCCACGCTTGTGTCTGCGGGTGCACTGGCGTGGCTGGCTCAGCTGCGCTGACCTCGCCGCCGGCGTGCAGGCCAGGGGCATTTCCGCGTGTGCGATAAGCGGACCGGGCACGGTCAGCGCCGGCATGGTTGATCTGTGCGCTGACTTTCTTCGCGCGCGTAGAGACCAAGGCCCGGACCCGCTCCCGATGCGGGGCAAGCCCGGTGTGCCGGCCGGATGCTGGAATGCCAGCGGACTGGCCCCGAGTGTTGTTACAGCATGGCCGTCGACGGTGTCGTCCACTACACTGTGCCGTCACTGCGGGCCTATAGCTCAACGGTTAGAGCAGAGGACTCATAATCCTTTGGTTTCAGGTTCGAATCCTGATGGGCCCACCATATAAAACAGGCACTTAGGCTGTCGCCCAAGTGCCTTTTTTGTGGCCGTGGAAAAATTGGTGGAAAAATTCAGCGTGGTTTAGGCGTATCGACCACTGGTAGTTCATGGTCATAGCGATCTGTCGTTTCGGGTGTCACGTGCCCTGCAGCGTCCTGTTTGTCACCCCGGTTCCCGGCAGTGTCGGTGATGCCGCGATGCTTCAAGCCATGCAAAGAAAAGCGCTCTGCTTCGGTTATGACCTTCACCCGGATGGCTTCGCGAATGAAACGTTGCCACACGGTGTCTAGGCTCGATTTGCGCATGGGGTTGCCGGTTTGTTCAACCAGTAGAAACCTGTCTGACGCCTGCAACGGAATAGCAAAGCCACGGCCAGGGCGATTCCAGATGGCTTTGCGCCGGTCCACCAGCGCATTCCAAGCAACCGTGGTTTGCTCGTCCCAGCGCGTTACGTTGTCGCGGGAACCCTTGCGCCGATTGCTGTGGATGCCCTCATCGAGCCTATGGGCATCAGTGAGCGTGCAAACCTCAATGCCGCGAAGACGGACGCTGTAGGCCAATACCATCACGGGGACCAGATAAGATGGAAAGCTGCCTTTCGTGTGTGGGGTTAAGGCCCCCCGATCGCGCGCGAACTCAAGCACGCGCCGGTACGTGTCAGCCGTGGGCATCTTGAAAGCCTTGGCCTCTTTGGCCTGGCGCACTCCGAGCGCGGCGTTTTGCTTGCAGATGCCATGACGCACGCCCCAAGCGAGAGTGCGCCGGAGATAGCGAAAGAGGTGGTTGGCTTTCGATGGCGTTGCCGGGACTGCAGGTTGACGGCGTGTTGCGGGCCGACCCATGGCGTACGTTTCAACCAGACGCTGGACAAGCGGTGTTGTGACTCGTTCTACGGGAAGCTGGCCAAGGAGACTGCCATCCTTCAGCGCGTACTGTTCCAGTGCTGAGGCATACCCCTTGTAGTGCTTCTGTGTCAGCAACTCCAGCTCTTTGAACTCCAGCGATTTGTGGAACCTGTCGAACAAGTGCTCTAGCGTTCCCACAGTAGTGCCCGTGGTGCGCTTCTCCATGATTTCGTGAAGCTCTGACAGACGAGCGGTGGCGCTAGCCACCGTCACCTTTACATCACGACCACCTTCAGGGTGGGGAGCGTAAACGAACCAACGATCACGCTCCCAGTAGATACCGCGTGGCAGTGCTTCCTGCTCAATGTGCCCCGGAATCGTGGGGTTGAACTTCCTTTTTCTGCCACGGCTCATCAGATCAGATCCTCTGGTTTCTGCTCATTCTCGGCAGCGACCCGATGTTCGTCGCGTGCCTCTGGGCGAACTGGCAAGACCCGGAGGGTGTGGAACCCGACATGCTTTGCTTCGCGGCCATCACTGACGATCCCGAGCCAGAGGTGGCGGCGGCAGGGCACGACCGGACAATCATCAACATCAAGCCGGAGCACATCGAGGCCTGGCTCAATCCAGATCCCGCTGATCTCGACGCCCTTTTTGGGATCTTCGATGACAAGCGTCACCCGTTCTACGAGCACCGCATTGCCGCTTAGGCCTTCCGTTCACGGTTGTCGGGAGATTCTGACTCTATGCTTGGCGCCGGCGCCAAGCCAGTGATCGCGTCATACAAACGGCCGATCTCTGCTTGGTGATGATCGAACCTGCCGTCGGGAAGATAGACGACCGACTTCAACGCGCCCATTGCTCTCATAACTACGAAACTGGCGTGCGACAGCAGCAGGAAAGTGGTGTCCTCTGGGACAGGTTCCCGGTAGGTCATACCCCGTTCGCCTTGATGGCGATATGCCAAGGCAGTGAGATCGTTGTGCGCGAAGCTGCAAAGCATCGAGTACGGGCCGACCAGGGATTTCAAGCCTGCAAGTGCAAAGTCATCCACCTGGGGCCGCTTGTCGCCGCGAAACTCGTTGTGCAACGGCTGATACCTCGCCATGCATTCAGCGAGCCGCCCCTCAAGCATGACGCGTTGGCTCGCCGACAGTTCGGGGGACTCCAGCATTCGATCCAAAAAACGCTTCTCGCCAGCTGCTTGGGCGTACTTCATGCGGCCCAGGTGGTCGGCCTGCGTCGCCAGCAGTAGCAAGTCTGTCAGACCTTCCAGCATCGAGCGGACGTGTCCCGCTGCATGGGTCGCCAACCCCACCTGAACCAATCGCGTGGCAGCCTCGTACTGTTCCGCAAGGGTTAGAAAAAGCGCGCATTGCGGCCTACCAGGCGGCCTCGTAGGGGGGCGCATTTCGGAAATGAAAGCGCTGACGGCGCCGACCATCTCTATCGACAGGGTGACTAGCGTTTGTGGTTGGGACATACCGGGTGGCCAAGTAGGTTCGTCACAGTGTGCCCGAGTGCATCGACCATACGAGAATCTGTGCGAGCGGATGGCGCGTGCAGTTCACACCCCGGCGAGCGCACTCGTCTCCCCGCCACGCCTGCGCGCTTCATAGGCCTGTTTTCCTGCACCCCCTGCAGTGGCCGCTGGGGCACGCCCTGTATGGCGCTGCGTGCGATCTGGCGGCCCGCTGGAAACCTGCGGATCCCTGCACCGAAGGGGGCACGGCTGCGCGGCGTATGGCCCCGCTGCAGGCTTGCCCCGGTGGGCAAATTTTTTGGCTCGGGTCGGGAAAGAGGTAATAAGGTAATAAGTGCCGGAAAAGTGGTCGAAGTGATTGATTCTAAAGGCGCAAAAATATTACCTCAGAGGGTAATTAGAGGTAATTTCTCAGACGGCAAAAGGTTATGTCATTGATTTGTAAGGGATCAGACTTCCAAAAATATTACCTACCAAAAAGGTAATTCGATTACCCCAGTATTACCCTTTTATTACCTTTGAATAGTTGATCTATCTATCTGTTTTATATGGAAATTGCGCCTGAATTTTCAGCGTATTACCTTTATTACCCTTTCCCCGACCCGAGCCAATTTTTTTCTATAAGGGTGGTTGAGGAACCTTTGATGGCTCTATCCCCCTCCCTCATCTGCCCCGTCGTCGCCTCTTGTTCCTCGGTGCCGAAGGCCTCGTTGACGGGGCGGCTACAAGTGCGGAGGGAGGCTGGCCAAGTGTCCGTCCGGCGTGGACCTGCTCGATGCGCTCACGCCACTTGGTCGACCAGGCGCAAAGGAAGCGCATGCCGGCATCCATGTCGTTGTGGAAGGCGTGGCAAAGGTGAGGGGTGCCCACGTTGCGTTGAGATCTGACATGGCCGTTGGCCAGCGGCGTTACCAGGGCAATCATGCGGCCGTGCAGGAATAGCCCGTGGCCATCGACCCATGGGCGAAACTCAAAGTGTGGCGATAGGTTCATGCCCGGACTGTGGGCAGCTTGCCGCTCAAAGAATGAGATGCAGGAGCTTGAGGAGCCACTTCGCTACGCTTTCACCGGTTCGCGGCAGGCCAATCGAGTGGAACAGGGCAAGCGATGTTCTGTTTCCGGCCAGTAGCAGACATATGTAGTTCCGGTCGGTCGTCACATTCACTTGTCCAAACGCATCACCTCTGGCAGCACATACCCACCATTTAGAATGGCGACCTCGGGAACATAGGCTCGTACGATTAGTGCGAACTGGTCTGCTGGCGCAGGTAACCAGTTGGCCTTTCGTGAACTGTCCACCGGCTCGTCGCTGGACAGATAAATAGTCAATGATCCGTCTTCGTCGAAATGCAGTTCATTGGCATCCATATTGACGGTACCAATGTTGTGCCGACCGTTCGGCGTCTGGGGCATCATGTAGTAGTCCTTGTCGTACATTGTCAGTGACCAGAACCCCCCGCGCGCGCGATCAACTGGCGGAAGCTGGCCTTTTTCGAATCGCATCATGTATCGATAGCGCCCTTGCAGCAGCGCGCCGTCCGAATCTGTGCCGCGAATGAAGTAGGTCGCCTCTTCGAAATCATTAACGTAAATGTAGATCACCGCCGCCTGGGCCCTGCCCAACCAATCTGTGCCCCATCGGCCACCATTTAGTTGCCGCTGCCAGCCATTGCCAACATCGGTGCCGACCTGCTCATAGCGCGCACTTTGGAATAATTCTGCGTCCGCAGCGATTGCGATCCGATCAAGCAGGGCACGCCAGCCTGGGTCGCGTGCGCGCAGTGCGATCAGCGTGCGAGCCTGCTGCGCCATCGCCGCATCGGCGGGTCCAACGTCGGGGTTGGCATCCAAGGCCTTGATCAGGTCCTCCCAGAAGCTTTCACCATGAACCGGACGCTCCCGCAGCATGTCAGGATCGGTGGCCAGCAAATCGGCAGTGATACCTGGCGGGTACACCTTGTTGCGGGCGCTAGCTTCGCAGTCGAAACGGCGCCGCCCCGGCGCGTCCTCACTGAGCGGCGTTACACCCATCTGGTTGAGCACCAAGCGTGCCTGCTTCTTAGCTTCCGGCGTGCGCGCGGCAAAGCTCCTGGCCATCAGCACGGCGATGTTCGTAGGAGAGTGCAGTAGGTCAATAAAGCCGGCGGGCAAGTCGCCCTGCCATCCCGGTGGAACCAGCAGGTATTTGCCCGCCGGAGTGTGTGAAGCCGAGCCGAGTTGATGTGTCACGGTGGTGAAGGCATCGACGATCTGGATGGTCCAGTAGTGCCCCGGCGGCACGTCCTCGGGCGTCTGAACCACCACCGGTTCCTCAGCAAGGTCTGCAAAGCACGCGCCGTACACCGTGTCGTTGTTCGGCGTTACAACCTTGCGTTGCGCAGCCGGCATATAGTCATCAAGGTATCCCATGTGGTTCTTAGGCGAGCCCGGGAAAAGGCCCATCGCCATTCCTGGGCCGTGGCCTTTCATCAGTGTCCAAGTGCTTGTGCGCCTGAAAGTGTTCACGAGTGGGTGCCCCCATACATAGACCACGCGGGCGAGGGCTTCTGCATAGTGCTCGTTCGCAAGCGTCGCGGGCACGCCCGCGCCGTTCCCCAGATCCGGGTGCGCAGGAATGAAGGCACCAACTTGTACCGCGCCGGCTGGATGTCGACCGCCGAAAGTGCTAGTGCTCATGCCGTTCTCCGTTCTTAGTCGTTGTGCGCGTCATACGCGCTTGATCAATTCCGGCGGGTAGTAACTGCCATCAACTACACCGCCGCGCGGGCCATAAAAGCGGAACGTAAGGCTCCAAGGCTTTCCAGCACCCGTCGGCAACCAGTTGGCGTCGGGCGCATCCAGGGGCTTCTCTGGCGCAAAATAGAGAGTTAGCGATCCATCCGGACTCTTGACCACACCGGACTCTTTGTTCAGCAGGTAGCGATTCAATGAGTTGGGAAGTACCCGGCGATGCCCCCTGTCGACCGCGATCACTGACCAAAAATACTTCGCGAAAGTTTCTGGCAGCGCATCCGGGGGGAACGTCAATGTGTAGCTTCCCTCTGCTTCCAGTGGTGCACCGTCGCTGTCCAGCGCGCCGCGGTAATACAGCACTTCCTCGAATACATTGGCCCAAATACCGCCGAAATTGACCGTACTTCGGGTCAGCCAATCCTTGCCCCAGTGGCCGCAGCATGCCGGCCGAGCCCAGCCATTCCTGATCGTTCCTCGGCCGATATATGGCGCCGCCTCGGCGAAGTCTTTGAACGCCCTCGCGCGCACGACGCTGTCCACGTGCTTTCGCTGTGCGGAATCGCGGACAGCCGCGGCGATGCCCCGTACATTTGCCTGCAGTTGATCCAACAGACTGGCATCGGGTACTTGCAGCGCCAGTTCCGCCGAGTCGAACGCTTCCACTCCTGGAAGTTCCTCCATGTCGAACATCACCGTGCGGGGAATCTCCGGCAACGCAGGCGAGCCCTGCATCTCGAACGTGAATCGGTGCTGCAACGCGATGGCTTCATCCCAGTCCGCCCCCAACTCCACCCGCAACAGCACCCGCATAACTTTCGACGGCACTTCCACGCGCTGCGCGCCAGCAGGAATCTCCAGATTGCTACCCGCCAAACAGATGGCGAATAGCCCTTGGGGGTGGGCGGGATATACGCGCTCATTGAGGTTCGCCACGGTCTCCCCCCACCCATCGAGGAACTCGACCACGTAGTACCGTCCGCGTATTTCGGGCACGCTGACTAGCAGGAAGCTGTGCTCGTCCAGCGCAATCCACGCTTCGGAATAAGCGACGTCGAGGTTGGGATTCGGCCAGTCAACCTGACCGGGCTCCCGATGTAGCAGGGAGTTCCACTGCAGTCCTTCCTGGTCGAAATCGATCTGCTGCTGACGAGTGATCAGCAGTCTTCCTAGCAGATAGATATAGGCGTCGCTGATATCTTGGTCGGTCATGCCGGACAAGGTTTGGGCCGATGACTCAGCCATGACGTACTCCCATAGTGCCGTGCAGGGACTATCTCCGAAATCGGGCGATCGGGGGAGCGTGGTTCTTCTGTTGATCAGTAAGTAAAAATACCCAATCCCACCATCATGTGCCGGCAGGCCCCCACCTAGTTCTGCCATAGACCTGTCTACCGAGGCGACGTAGCGCTAGCGCAGTCCGTGCCATCGCGGAAAGCAGCATTGAATCGCTCAGCTCTTTCTGGACAGCGGAGGTCTGCTTTGGGTCGGTAGCGGCAGTCGAGGCTGCTTTGCCCATGGCCTCTGCCAACTAGCAAGGGCCAACGAAGACTGGGCGGAGACGGGGAAGCAGGGGGTGTGGTGAGCTGGAAGTTGTGGAAAAAATCCAGCCTGCACCGCGTACTATCAAGCACTTGAGCGGACCGCTTTGGAAAAAATAACGCAGGTAAGCGATTGATTCTGCGGAATAGAGGCATTGCCTCATAATCCTTTGGTTCCAGGTTCGAATCCTGGTGGGCCAAGAAAAACAGAGAGTTACAGAACAGAAATGCGCGCTTGTGCATAGTTTGGCCGGTTTGGTCAAACTATGAGATTGCGAAAGCAATATTTGGCCGGCGAGCTAGCTGTGATCTCTCCGCGGGTTGTTCATCCAGGGGCTTTCCGGAAGATGGTGGTTGCCGAGTCAAGCCGGCCCCTAGTGGCCAGGCTGAAGCTGCATAACCCTGTTCGATTGGCCCCGCGCGATAGAGGAGCGTGTGCAGATTTCTGTGTGGACGGTTTTTTGAATCGTCCTCGCTTTTGTACGCAGCTCGCATTCGGGGGGTATGTTCTCTCTTGGCCGCAGGGCGTCATGCGACCCAAAGCGGACATCAGAGGAAAGGCCTACTCGGTTGAAGAACGGGTGGTCTAACTCACCCGATCAAGGTCGCGACCGCCGGGACAAAGCCGGGTAACGCACCTTTGGACACAGCCTTTGTGCGTCCGGTTGTACGTCGGCTTGTTGGCCGGACCTAGCGACCCTAAGATCCACCCTTATCATGGGGACAGCTCACCACGCCGATATGAAGATTGGCGACAACGAATCGAATGGTTTGCATTGACCGACGAAGACATCAAACAGATATGCGCAGGGACAGGGTGCATGCAGAAAGCCAGCCATCGGGAGCGCACGAGCATCAATGGGTGACCTGAGAGGCTAGGTAATGGCTTCCTGTGATCTCTACCAGTTCGCGTGGATGCCGACTGTTCTTTTCCATGAGCGGCGGTCGTCAACCCGGCCCTGCAGGTACCCGAGATTCCCCTGGACGAAGAGGTTACGTTCGATCTCGCCCGTGAGGCCGATCTCCACCTCCCACCAGGTGCCGCCCATGTCGGCGCGGAAGGGAATCCATCCATCATTGGAGGAAAATTCGGTGATGGGGTTACCCCTGAACTCGTGACGGACGCTGATCCGGGTCCTTGCCGTGCTCTCGCGGACCGCATTATCCGCATCGGCGTGGTT
This sequence comes from Stenotrophomonas sp. SY1, assembly GCF_021202945.1. GTDB lineage: Bacteria > Pseudomonadota > Gammaproteobacteria > Xanthomonadales > Xanthomonadaceae > Stenotrophomonas. The sequence goes on from NZ_JAJOYR010000001.1 coordinate 682,466, forward strand.
CCAATTGCGCGATAGACGGCCACTCAGCCTGCCAACAAGCGAAGACCGTCGGTCTTCATCGCCGGAAGATCGAGTAGCTCTTGGCTTGATACAAGTCGCCTGCAGTACGTCATCCACGTACCAGGGATGCTCGTCGGCACCGTAGCGCGTCCAATGACATCCGCACGGCACGAATCACTTAACGCCTAACGGCAATTTGACATCAGCAAGTACGCTACCTAGCCTCCATCCTACGTACGACGTTGATCGCAACTTCAATGCAATCCATCAGAGACTCAAACGATGCTCGTTGTGCACTTAGATCTCCGCCGGCTATCGCTTGCGTCAACTCCTTTGCGGAAGAGGCCAGTTCGTGGAATCCGAACATGCCCAGTGCCCCCGCCATTCGATGCAAACTACGGGAAGCGGCCTCCCAGTCGCCCATACTGTGAGCTTGACGCAGTTCATTAAGATCCAGAGTTGTCGCATCAACAAAATCGGTTGCCACGAGATTTACGATAGCTGGCGAACCGAAGCGCTTAACCAATCTTTCAAAGTCAATGCAAGTTTCACCTCCGCCCAAGACATGGGGTTGGGGTAGTTGACTGCTTTGAGGGAGCCATCTCTGAATGATCAGTTGAAGATCCTCGATGGAAATTGGTTTCCGCATGTAGTCGTCTATACCAGCTGCCCGGCATTTAGCTTCGTCCTCAGCTTCCACGCCAGCAGTCATTGCAATGATCGGAATATGACGCGCACCGCCCGAAGCCAACTCCTGTTGGCGTACCGCACGTGCCAGACCATACCCGTCCAGACCGGGCATCTGGATGTCCGTGATCAGCAGGTCAAATTCATCTCGGTCGAGTTGGGTGATTGCCGACCGTCCATCGATCGCCAGCGCGCACCCATACCCTAATTCGGCCAGTTGGCTCTCAAGCAGAATTCGATTTACGGAGTGATCCTCGGCCACGAGGATGCGGGCCTGATACCAAACGCGCTCGCGCCGAGCGGGCATCTCAAAAGAGGTGGGTGCTTCCTTGAATACAGACAAGCACGCGTTTCGAACAGCGGTATATAGGATCGGGTTGATGCTAATCTGATCCGCTTGGACCCTTAGCGGAGAGATGTCGGCGACTTCCACGGTGCGTGCCCTGAACGCTGACATGGCGCGAGCGTGATCGGTAATGATCAGATCAGCAGTCTCGGCAGTGGCGGCCATTGTCATTCCGAGGGTGCGAAGGATCTCAGTCAACGACTCACTCACTGAAGAATGCTGGCACGAAACGTAGGCTGCACGATCGGTGAGATCCTCATCGAAAGTTGATCGTTCAAGCACGACGGCCGCCATAGCAAGGCAAAGCGTCGTCCCCTCTCCTACACGGCTGGAGAGCTTCAGGCAACCGCCCATCTGTTCTGCAAGCCGATGCGAGATCGTCAGGCCGAGCCCTGTGCCGCCATGCCGACGCGCAGTAGAGCTGTCGGCCTGGGTGAATGGTTGGAACAAGTGTCCCTGGACTTCGGTCGGGATGCCGATGCCGGTATCAGTAACCGAAAGCGACCATGCTTGTGTTCGTTCAAGGTCGGCATCGACCCGCAATGCAACCCGAATGCTGCCGCGCTCTGTGAACTTAATGGCATTGCTGAGCAAGTTCAGTAGTATCTGCCGCAATCGCGGTCCATCGCCTGCGATCTTGCCGGCGAGCGTCGTGTCGATGGTGCAGGAGAGTGCCAATCCCTTGTTTCGTGCCAAATCGGCGACAAGACTCATTGCACCACAGATCACAGTGCGCAGGTCGATCTCTGTATTCTCGATGCGGAGTTCGCCGGCCTCCATCCGCGAAAAATCGAGGACGTCATCCAAGATGACGCGCAGTGCCTCGGCGGACTCTTTCACCAGTGAGATCATGCGCTCCTGATAGGGGTTCAGGGGCGTACGGCTGACCAACTCAAGCAGTCCACAGATGCCGTTCATCGGTGTTCGGATTTCATGACTCATGACGGCCAAGAAGTCCGCTTTGGCTTTTGCCGCGATCTCTGCACGCTCCTTGGCGATCGATAGTGCCGAAGACCGCTCATGGTCCTCCGTGACGTCTGCCCAATAGCCACTCCAATGTACCGAACCACCATCCACTGCGCGTGGCACCGCATTGACGTGCAGCCAGCGTGGAGGGGCATCTATTGTCTGGAGATCCATCTCAACCGGTGTCAGGTCCTTAAAAGAGCGCTCCCATTCCGTTGATAGCAACACCCGATCATCATCTGCTAGCAGCGCATAAATTGCTTCTGGATCTTCCGACAAGCGCGCTGCGTTAGTGCCGAATAGTCGCTGCGTGCTTCCGGCGAGGTATGGCATGGTTACCTCGCCGGACTCACCTTGAGACATTTTGAAAACGACAACGGGCAGGTTGCGCGTCAGATCACCCAGCAATCGATCAGTAAGCCGGCGACGCTTGATTTCACGCCGCGTACGCCAATATGCGAACCCCAGCAATCCTATGATCAAGGCAGCACCAAAAATGCCAAACCAGACCGTGCGCCATCTTGCACCGTAGTGCAGGTCCACCTCGAGCCAGCCTGCACGGATGGATTGTTTTTCGCGTTCACTCATTCTTGCGAGAAGGCGATTAATGATCGGTACGAGAGCCTGGTGCCGCTCGTTGACTGCGAATGCTAGCTCGTCATCAAAGCCAGCAGGAGCGGCAATTCGTAGACCGGGAAACACTCCGCCACGTATAGCCTTGTCGGCCGAAACAATATCGCCAACGTATGCAAACGCACGGCCATTTGCCACTCTTGCTAACCCGTCGCTATGGCGGCTTACCAGCTCCACATCGGCCATGGGGGCAAGCTCGCGCAAGCGTTGCGCACGCCGTTCGCCAACCACCACCACAGATCGGCCATTCAAGTCCGCCACATCGCTTACAGGAGTGGCGCCACCCCGTGTAACCACCACATTGGCGAGCCTCAAGAACGGGTCAGTTAGGACCCAGCCTTTGCTCAAACGAGCGCTGGTTGAGGTCGGCGCGATATCAACCTCGTGCTTTCTGAGTAGGACCAAAAGATTGTCGCGGCGGGCGGCTTCACGCTCTTGGAAGCGCAGACCAAGTTGCGATTGCAGAATACCGACATAGTCTCCCACTATGCCGCTGATTGCACCTGAGCGGTCGGCAAAGCTGATCGGCTCCCAGCTCCCGTCGTAACCCAAGCGCAATGGGGACAGCTGCGCCAACCATGATCGCTCCACTGTTGTCAGTGGCATTTCATCCGCATGACTGGCCCAAGGCACACTCTGGTCGAGCCACTTGCCATCAATGGCGCTGCGGGCATCTTCCCCGAGCATGAGCAATGCCTTGTCCAGCGCGCTCACGAGGGGTTTACGATCGTCCGGGACTGCGAAGCGCAAGGATTCCGTGGGTAGGTCGATCGGCCCAAGGATCGAGAGCCTCCGCCGGGCTGGCTCCGAAAGGTGCCTAACCAACACAAAGGGATTACCGACGTACACATTCGCGTGTCCAGTCCGTACGGCATCCAATGCTGCATCCGTGTTCTCATAGACCACTAGCTCGGCAAAGGGATACCGGCCGCGAATCGCCGGGCCGGTTGCAAAATCACGCTCGACAGCAACGCGCAACCCAGCAAGACTCTTGCTAGGCCCCGCCTCAACATTCCCGGCTTGCCCGACCAGCACAGGCGTGATATTGGCGTATGGTGTCGTAAAGGCTAGGCAGGCTGTTCTCTCCGAAACGATGGCCACGTTCATCAAAACGTCCACCTGCCCATTGCAGGCTGCTTCCAATGCTTGGCTCCAGGAAGCAAAGGTCCGCACAGATAAGCGGACATTCAGACGGTCGGCCATTTGATGAAGATAGGCCGGTGCTAACCCCTCCAGGCGACCGTCACGCATTTGCTCAAAGGGCGGCCAGCCGCCCTCGTAGGTCCCGACGACGATTTGAGGATGAGCCGTCAGCCAGGCCTGTTCCGATGGAGTTAGCGCCGGCGATTGAGCGCGCGCCAACTGCATGGCTACCGATAGCAACCCCGCAATCACGACGATCGGCAACATTAATCGTAAAGACATAGTCTGATCATGAAGTTGTTTTTTAGGCGTATGCTTGGAGGCAAGTATAGGCTTGCTATCCGGTCGGAACTATGCAGCTACGTGTGTTTCTCGCAGACGATCACCCCATTGTGCTGCGGGGTGCACGGGCAATCCTTGAGGCCAATGATATTCGCGTGGTTGGTGAGGCGCGCTCAACCGATGAGTTGTTAAGCGGCCTGAAAACGACAGCATGTGATGTTGCTGTGACGGATTTTGTCATGCCAGGAGGCCTAGTTGCAGATGGCACAGCGCTGATTCAGCAAGTGCGGCAGGAACACCCGTTATTGCCCTTAGTTGTGATGACCATGATCGGAAACATTGGCATTCTGGATTCATTACTGCGTGCCGGACTATTAGGTTTGATCGAGAAAACTGAAGACATGGATGTGTTGCCCATCGCTGTTCGATCAGCAGCCAGTCGACGGGTCTTTGTATCTCCCGGCTTGCGTAGCCAGCTCAGTAGTTACCGTAGCGGGTTAAGCCGTGAAGGTCGGCTATCACCTCGCGAGATCGAAGTTGTGCGAATGCTGGCGGCGGGGCAATCGGTCAGCAGCATAGCCGAGCGATTGGGTCGAAGTGTCAAAACTATAAGTCGGCAAAAGATGGATGCCATGCGTAAGCTTGGCTTGGAGAACGATGCCCAGCTTTATGCCTATGCGCGCGATCACCGATTGATTTGAATGCAGCGGCAGGCGAGGGATCGGTGGTCGATGCGAATCCTCTGGCAGAGCACCAAGCTCCAATTCACATGGCGCGCTATAGAGTCAAGAGAGTCAGATGCACAGTTCGCGTTTGTAATACCCAATCGGAACGCAACGACTTTAAGTCGAAGCGTGATTGACAGATTGGTTATAAATTGCGCATTACTCTTTGAACTTCAGTAAGCGGCACCTGGGCTCGTCGAGCCTGTGCCGGCGATACTCTGGGTCGCCTTAACGCATAGCTATGCTCTTTCGATATCATCTGCCCCTGGACGGACTCCGGTTCCTTCATGCCGATTTTCTAGTGATTGGGCTCCGCTCCAATACGATTGAACGGATCAGGAAACGTAGCCACATGGAATAAAAGCCGGATCACGACGTGCCTTGCGGGCGTCTCGCGCCAGGTTTACTCGCTGGCGGCCGGCACGTTGAGGGTTGGGGAAATCCCGTCAACGCAAAGAGGTAAATACCGCTGCTCAGATCGACGCAAATCTCATGCAAGCGCGGATATTCTCATCGAATCCAATACACTCAGTTCACTGCACTTTGTGCTCGAGTTTTCAACTTTCGTACTGCGCTCTCTTCCGTTCATGCAGCTTAGCTATCAACACTGGAACATCAGATGATGGGATTGGCTGGCTGATCAAAAAGCCCTGGATCATGTCGCATCCCATCTCGGCCAGCAGCGCCTGTTGATCTCTCGACTCAACGCCTTCGGCCACCACTTCCAACCCCAATGCCTTTGCCAGCCCGATGATCGCCCTGACTATCGCTTCGCTCTCCACGGATTCGGTCACGCGACTAACGAAGCTGCGATCCACCTTGAGCTCCCGTACGGGAAATCTCGCTAGGTGTGACAAGCTGGAATGACCTACTCCAAAGTCGTCCATCGAGATGCGCACACCGTCAGTCGACAGCTTGCGCAGCGTCATCAAGCTCAACTCCACGTTCCGCATTGCACCCGATTCGGTGATCTCTATGCACAAGTCTTCCGGGTCGAGTTCATTGCGTTTCAGGGTGTCAACAACGTCTGCGTAGAAAGTTGTCGAGTTTATCTGGAACACGGAGGCATTGATCGATACATGCCAATCAACCATTTGGTCTTCATGCCACTCGTGCATCTGCCGGCACGCCTCTTCCAATACCCAGCGACCGATGTCCGTGATCATCCCGGTCTTCTCTGCGAGGGGGATGAAGTGATCCGGCGAGACCTGGCCGTGTTCGGGATGAGTCCACCGCAGTAGCGCCTCCATGCCAACCACCAACCCACTACTGAAATCCAACTTAGGCTGGTACAGCAGAAAGAACTCGCCTGCTCGCAGTGCACGACGCAGATCTCCCACCATCAGCTCAACCTCCGAAGGGCTGCTCCCCATCGTTAAGTCAAACACGGCGTAACGGTTTCGCCCCAGTTCTTTGGCTTCGGTCAACGCAGCGGTTGCCCGGGCCAACAGTCGGCTGGACTGGCCATCCACGGCTGCCTCCATGGCGACGCCGATGCTGACCGTGACATCGATCTCTTTGCTATCAACAACAAAGGGTTGCTGCATCTCATGTAGCAGGCGTTTGGCGATAGTCGCGGCCTGTCCGAATTCCTCGATCTCGGCTAGGACCGCAAATTCGTCCCCCCCAAGGCGCACCACCAGGTTGCCAGCCCGTACGCCGGAACGAATGCGCATAGCAACTGCCTTCAGTAGCTCGTCTCCGAAGACGTGGCCGTGGAGCTGGTTGATGTTGCCGAAACCATCCACGCCGATAACCAGTACAGCCATTAGTTGTCCTGGCTTGCGCGGCTCACGCAGTTTCTGCTCTAGCCGCGAGCATCGTGGCAGCATGGTCAAACGATCGTTCACCGCCGTCCGTGAAGAAGAGTCTACCGGCGTAGAGTGTTCCGATGTCATCCTGATACCCTCCTTCCTTGAGCGAACCCAGCCCAATCGGGACGCGGAATGCGTTGCGACTGTTTTGATAACAGCTTGAGCCACGGCATTAACGTGAACATCGGCCAACCGACCACCGCGCAAAGGGCAAGAGCTGAGGAGCGGTGGTAGGCCAGAGATCGATCCCATACTCGGTAGCCACGCAGTTCCTGAAAATCCGACTATCTGCATTCACACGCAAAAGCTGAATCGGCGTGCACCTTGATCGACGATCAGTAAAGTGCTACGGCTGTGATCACCATCCTCAAACTCCCACCTGTAGACGGGGAAAAAATAGCCCTCAAATCGCGCCTCTGGTTCACCGCAAAGATTGATGAGCTGCGCAACTGTCACGTCCAGCGATACCATCTGTCCCTCCGCGGCTCCGAACCTTCTTGCAATCGTCTCGACGATATCAATATCCGTTGGAGATACCTCGGACTTTTGCCGGACCAGCTCATCGCTAAAATCAACCAACGTCAGTCGTGTATCTTGGTCCTCAAATTCATTGCCACAAACCATGCACTCGAGTTGTTTGACTCGAGCCGTTGAGAATCCGCGACTCTTTGACAGGCCGAAACAAATTGGACAATTGATGCACACGACAGTGTCTTTATCAGGGACGCCCCATGGTGGACCCGATTTCGGCGCGTTGGAATAAGACTATTCTGAGCATCTTCCTATCTATCTTAAGGGCCGTCGCCACGAATCATTGTTCCCCACGGACGTCAATCGAACGATTGAAGTATAGGCAAGCGGTAGCCACCCGAAGGCGGCCAATGATGGAAATTCAGAACATGGAATCAATTCCAATGTTCTTGATTGCCTCGGCTGAGGCATTAGGAAAGTTCTTCAGTTTACCCAGTCCTCAGAGAGAAGATCCCGTCACCATGATCTCCACACGGCGATTGGGCGCCAAACACCGGATCAGTTCGCTTCTTGGGAGGTTCCCGCAGTGCTTTACCGGCTCACTTTCGCCACGACCTTCGATGCTAGTCATTTCCACATCAACGCCGCGCCCAACCAAATAGTCACGGATGCTCCTGGCCCGGCGTTCTGACAGAACACGGTTGTCCGCCTCGGTTCCGAGCCGATCGGTATGGCCAATGATCTTTAAGGAAGAAGCGCCAGACTCCAGAACATTCTTCGCCAGTAATTGAAGCTCCTCCTGCCCTCGTGAGGCGATCTCTGAAGATATCCAGCTGCCGAGCGGAAACAGCAAATCATCTGACAGGACGTACTTCCTATCGTCCGGTACCCTTGTGACGGACGTCTCTCGCTGTACGCTTGCCGGCTCCAAGTTCAATAGGTCCATGCACGCCGATTCATCCCAGTGCAACGACTGTGCGAGGTACTCCCCGTCCTTTCTCTCGTAACGCACCTGATACTGGCAGGTGATGTATCCCTCGCCAACACCAGTCCTGAAATTGAAAACGTAGTTCCACTCCCTCGAACCGAACACTCCTTCCGTGAAGTGCGGATTTCCCAACAGAAGCCGTACCTGGTCCTTGCCGAGCCCCGGTCTCATCTGACGCAGATTCCCGACGCTGACGAAATCGCCTTCTGACAGATAGGAATGCGACTTGTCAGGAAACGAAACATCACCGATGGACCCGGAAACCTTCACTGGCAGCGCCGCGTTCACAGGTGACGCGCATGCAATGACAACGACAAACGCGACAAGCATGTTTCTTTTGATCATTTGAGTCAGTTCCTATGCAATTCATCTGCCGTGAAGTCGCCGCGCCTACGCTGCTGACGCGGTGCTTCACTCGGGCTACGCACACTTGCGTCGGTCAGTCGCCAAGCACTCCACTGACACCTACATACGCGCCACTGCCGTCGCGGTTCTGGGTGAAGCCACCCTCCAAGCTCCAGCGCCCATTGTCCGCTGTACGACGCAGACTCAAGCCCACGGCGCCTTGATCGCGGTAAGCAGCAACGCCCGCGTAGTAGGTGGTTTTTCCCGGCACCCACGGCGCCTGCTTCACTGCCAATGCGCTGGCCACTGCTGCGTTCATATCGCGCCGCAGGTCGTTGTTGGACGTCCAAACGTCGTTCTGGATCTTCTCGATGCGGTCGTCCGTATAGCTGTTGGATTCGCTGATCGCATGGCGCACGCCGGCATTAAGCTGGCTGACATTGATGGCATCCGTATCTGCGATGCCCGGTGCCACGCCGGTGATCGTACGGCCACCAATATTCACTTCACCGGACGAGTTGCTGCTACCAACGTAGGCGGCGTTGTAGCCGGTCTGCGCACCAATCGCGGTCGCTGAGCCCTGTCCCAATGCCACGCTGTTGTCATGGCTAGCCTTAGCATTCTGGCCCAATGCGACGCTGCTGCTGCCGCTAGCTATGGCCTGGTTGCCTACGGCAAGACTGTTGTCACCACTGGCGACAGCCCCGTTGCCACCAGCCGCCGCGTTGGCACCGACAGGCGTCGGCGCAACATAGGCCTCGCCCTGCGTTATCTGGAACGGGCCGCTACCACCGTTCTCGATGTCGGTTACGCGGTTGTCGAACTCGTTGACCGTTACTGTCAGACCCTCGACATCACCCTCGACGGTGGTGACACGATCGCCGAGATCATTGATGTCGCCCTGGATGTCAGTGATGTCACCGCGGATATCAATGATGTCGCCTTCGACCGTGGTGACGCGGTTATCTATCCCATCGATTCGGGTATTGACCTCTCCAATCTGATTGTTGGTGTACTCGTTCGATATATTGATTGCGTGAGCCACGCCGGCCTGCAGCTGACTAACGTTGACTGCATCAGTCTGCGCTGAGCCCGCGGCGACGCCGGTAACTTGGCGGCCACCGATGTTCATCTCACCGGTAGAGCTGCTGTTGCCAACGTAGGCTCCTTCATAGCTCGCCTGGGCACCTACCGTAGTTACCGAGCCAGCGCCCAGCGCGATGCTGTTGGCGTGGTTTGTCACCGCGCCATATCCAATAGCCAGGCTATTGAGCCAGAGCGCCCGCGCACCAGAACCAAAGGCGAGACTCCCGGTACCGGCCGACACCGCACCGTAGCCGATAGCGACCGCTTCATCGCCCGCTGCCTTAGCCTCCTTACCCGCAGCAATGGCGTCGGAGCCTGTGGCGCCGTCGTTGCTGTAATTGCCGCCTTGCACGCCGTTGTCGTTCACGCTGTAGTAATGCGTCTTGGCTGCGTCCAACTGGTCCACGTTCACCGCGTCACCACCATCCACGCCAGCCGCCACGTTCTTGATACGGGTGCCGCCGATCTTGGTGGTGCTGTTATAGGTGTCGCCACCCAGAGTGATGGTGTTGTAGTTGACCGTCCCGTCGCCGTTGAGGTCGTACTTCACAGAGCCATGATCCAGTGTGTCGATCTCACCACTCAAGGTATCGATCGCCGAGTTGGTGGCGAACAACTGCGAACCATTGATCGCGTCAGTGCTGTCCGCGTTCAGACGGCCGGCGGCGACGTTGGTGATGGTCCGTTCGTTACCTACCGAGCCTACGCTGACGGTGCTGGTCGGGTTGGTGCCAGCGAAGCCGTAAGCAGTACCGGCAATGGTTGCACCAGCAGTACCTACCGCCACATCGGTCACCGAGCCTGCGCCCAGTGCCACGTCATTGGCGTTGACGGCTTGTGCTTCACGGCCCAGCGCCAAGCTGCTTTCACCGATGGAGGTGGCGTTGTAGCCTACCGCCGTGCTGCCCTGGCCTTCGGCCGAGGAGTCGCTCTGCACCAGGCCAGCTTCGTTGGTCCGCGCATAACGAATGCCCACGCCATGGGTGTCGGTGTAGGTGACACTAGTATCGCCAGCGATGTTGGTGATGGTGTCGCCCAGGTTCGTGACGTTTTCATTCGTCTCGTGCAGCTGCGAACCATTGATCACATCCGTAGAGGTGTCAGTGATCGCGCCCGCCGCGACGTTGGTCAGCACTTGAGCGGCACCCGGCGCGTTGGCATCGCCACCGGCCGCAATCAACGACAGTTGATCAGTGCCAGTGCGCTGCACCGGGCCGATCGTACCGTCGTTGAGGTTGTTGGTGATGTTGGTGATATCGGTGCTGTTCTGTTCAACCACCGAGTTGGTAACGAACAGTTGCGAACCATTGATCGCATCGGTGCTGTCCGCGTTCAGACGGCCGGCGGCGACGTTGGTGATGGTCCTTTCATTACCTACCGAGCCTACGCTGACGGTGCTGGTCGGGTTGGTGCCAGCGAAGCCGTAAGCAGTACCGGCAATGGTTGCACCAGCAGTACCTACCGCCACATCGGTCACCGAGCCTGCGCCCAGTGCCACGTCATTGGCGTTGACGGCTTGTGCTTCACGGCCCAGCGCCAAACTGCTCTCACCGATGGAGGTGGCGTTGTAGCCCACCGCCGTGCTGCCTTGTCCTCCGGCTGAGGAGTCGCTCTGGGCCAGGCCAGATTCGTTGGTCCGCGCATAGCGAATGCCTACGCCATGGGCGTCGGTGTAGGTGAGACTGGTGGCGCCAGCGATGTTGGTGATGGTGTCGCCCAGGTTCGTGACGTTTTCATTCGTCTCGTTGAGCTGCGACATGTTCACCGCATCGCTGTCGGCTACGCCGTTGGCCACGTTCGTAATCGTGGTGCCCCCGTTGTGCGTGACGCTGTCATAGGTGTCGCCCTGCAGGGTCACGCTGTTGTGGGTGCTGTCGTCGTACATCACCGCGTTGGCGGTGGCCATGCTCAACTGCGCCACGTTGACCGCATCGGTGCCAGCAAAACCTGCAGCGACGCCGGTGATCTGGCGGGTCTTGCCAGTAGCAGCATCGCCTACGCTGACGGCGCCCAGAGTGCTTTTCCAGGTGGCACTGGTATTGGTGGATGCCAGCTTCGTCAAGGGGTCGTACCCCGCAGCGCCGGCAGCGGTACTGGCCACCGAGCTTGCGCCAAGGGCAATACCGTTGGCGACGGAAACCGTCGCTACGCTACCCAGGGCGATCGAGTTGACCGCTCCGGCGGAAACCGTCGCCGCATTTCCGATAGCAATGGCGCTGGTGGATCCGGTGTCAGCCTTCGCAGTGTTACCAATTGCGATTGAGTTGGTCGCCGAAGTTGTGGCCTGGTAACCGATCGCCGCCGAGTTGTCGCCGTTGGCTTTGGACGCGTTTCCGACTGCCACCGCACTGCCTCCGGACGCGGTGGCATTCGCGCCCAGTGCGGCGCTGTAGGAGCCACTGGCAGAGGCAGTGTGCCCCAATGCTGAAGCCGCAGGCCCACTCGCCTTGGCATTGTTCCCCAGTGCAGTCGTGTTATTGCTCGTTGCTGCGGCGGATGTCCCGATGGCCAACGCATGGTCGCTGGAAGCGGTCGCATTCAGACCAATGGCGATCATGTCACTATGGGCTGGATTGGCACTCGACGCCGTTGCGTTATGACCCACTGCAATGGTATCGAGGTTGGTGGCCTTCGCCACATTCCCTACGGCAATGCCACTTTGACCAGCGGCGGCTGCGCCTATACCAGCCGCCAGAGCGTTGATGCCGGTCGCACCGTCGTTGTCGAAGTTGCTTCTAGCTATGCCACCGTCGTTCACGCTGTAGTAGTGGGTCGTTGAAGCTGTCACTGCTTTCTTCAACTGAGCCACGTTCACGGCGTCAGTATCCAGCGCGCCTGCGGCCAGGTTCGTGATCTGGCGGGTCTTGAAGTTGAGGGCTTCGCCGACGCTGACAGCGCCGGACGTGCTCCTCCACGTCGAAGTGGCGTTGGTCGATGCGGCCTTGGTAACAGCGTCATAACCCGCCACGCCTGCCGCAATGTCAGCCACCGAGGACTTGCCCAGCGCAACGCCCTCCGTCACCGATACTTTAGTATTGCTGCCCAGTGCCACGGAGTAGTCTCCCAAGGCCCTGGCGTCGTAACCATAGGCGGCAGAACTCTGGCCGGTGGCCTTGGACAAGTATCCAGAGGTCAACGATGCTTTCTGCGCTAGAGAGGAGACGCCCACCGCCACCGAGAAATCGTCTGCGGCATCGGCCCCTGCGCCCAGTGCCGTTGAGTTCAGCGTCCTGGCTTTGGCGTTGTAACCCATGGCGGTAGCACTGCCGCCAGTGGCCTTGGCTCCATCGCCTATGGCAATGTTTCCCGCACCGGTGCCCAATGCTGCAGCCTGGTAGCCAATAGCGACGCCGTAGATGCTATCAACCTGCGATGAGCTGCCGATAGCCACTGCATGGCCTATCGATGCAGTCGCGGCATCACCGATGGCAATGGAGCGATCGCCAGATGCAGAGCCACGCACGGCAATGGACATACCCCCACTGGCCTTCGCCCCGTACCCAAGGGCCGTGGCGGAAGTCCCGCTGGCAGAGGCATTGAAGCCAGCGGCAAGTGCATTAGTGCCCGTGGCGCCGTCGTTGTTGTAGTTACCTCCGACTATGCCGTTGTCGTTCACGCTGTAATAGTGCGTAGCCGAGCCGGACACAACGTTCTTCAGTTGGGCTACGTTGACCGCATCAGTGTCGGCGAAACCGGCAGCCACGCTGGTGATCTGGCGGGTCTTGCCATTGGCTTCGTCGCCAACGCTGAGCGCTCCCAGGGTGCTTGTCCAAGTTGCGGAGGTGCTGGCCGAGGCCGCCTTGATCGCTGGGTCGTAGCCAGCCACGCCAGGATTCGTTTTGGCTACTGAAAAGCTGCCTAGCGCCACGCTGTCGTCCAAGAGAGCGCTTGCGCCAGCGCCATAGGCACCACCCACTGCCACCGCGCCATACCCGAGAGCCTGGCTGTAGCTGCCCACGGAGACGGAATAGTAGCCTGTTGCGGAAACGTTGTAGCCCATTGCAGTGGCGCCAATCATCGTCGCATTGGCCAGATGACCCACTGCAACAGCACTCTCTCCAGCACTGCTCCCTGAACCAACCGCTGTTCCGTCATAATCCGCGTTGGTGGCAAAACCCAACGCCGTGGCTCCTTGGAAGCGAGCAGCGGCATTGCGCCCCAGCGCCGTACTGAAATGACCGCTAGCAACGGCTTTATCACCCATTGCAACGGAGGCGGTTCCATGCGCCTCAGCGGCACTACCAATGGCGATCGAATCGTTTGAGGTGACACTGGTCTCGTGGCCTATCGCAATCGAACTCGTTCCGTCGACTGAGGCGGAATCACCAATGGAAATGGCGCTATCACCTTCGGAATATGCCGCAACGCCCACTGCGATGGTGGATTCGCCAACAGCCATCGCCTGCTCACCCAGCGCGACGCTATGATCCCCAGTGGCATTTGCCGCCGAACCAATCGCAATGCCGCTCATGCCGCTGGCGAGCGTTGATTCGCCGAGCGACAAGCTTTTGTCCCCAGTCGCGGCCGCATCTGCGCCCAAAGCCGCTGAACTCTCACCTGAGGCGGTAGAATTGACACCTAAGGAAGTTGCCCAGTTGCCACTTGCATCTGCATTCTCACCGAGCGCTGTCGATTGGATGCCTAATGCCTTAGCCTCTGCGCCAATGGCTACCGCACCACCACTACCACCCCCGGCGCTTGCTTGGGGACCTCCTGCCTGGGCTGCGTAACCGATGGCAACGTTGGGTATCTGAAAGGCAGCTGCAGGCTGCAATCCAGCGACAGTTCCTCCGTCGCCGATTGCAATATTACGAGCATCGCCAGAATCACTAGCGCCCGCAGCAACATACGCCGACGCCGACCCAGCCAAACAGGCTATAGTCAATGCAACACCGGAGGTCGCACCAATGCGGGCAACTGAACGGCGGCCTCCACCTTTTCGCTTGCCTTTCCCTCTGGCAGAAGCGAATTCACTTGCGGCCACCCAAGTGCCGAGCGCTGCATTCCAGACCGAACAGAAGATTTTGTTCACAAGCTCTCCTTCCCTGAACGCTGAGGTCCCGGGAATTACTGATATCAGGTTGATTAGCGAGAAACGGCTAGCGCAGTGATCGCGCTTCGTAAGAGCGGTCGCTCGATCGACTCGCTGGCATGTGGTAACTCGCGCTGATATAGACTCAGCGCGGCTGATTCATCTTGACGAACGTACTGCAGATAACCGCCGGCGAAGAAGGCAGCCTCGGCTCGCGCATCACGACGCTGCGGCTCCTGGACAGCCACTCTGTCGATAGCTGCAAATACAGCATCTATCGTACCTTGACCACCATAGAGCTCCACCAAGGCTTGATGATAAGTGCCTTGCTTCCCGATCATTGCTGCATGTTCAAGCAGCATCTTGTGCAATTCTTCCGATTTTCCCGAATGAGTGCGAGCTGCAAGCCATAGCTGCCATAGCTGTGCATAGCTCGAATCCCGGACATCTTCACTATTTGCAATACGGGAGAAAGCAACTTTTGCTTCGCTGAAGCGCCCCAGCGCGACAAGATTGACGGCCGATGGCACGGCTGCTCGGTTCTTGAGCTCGGTCCCATCCAAAGCGTCGAACAATACCCGCGCTTGAGCATGGAGGCTTTCAGCATCAAGCGCGATCGCCGAGCTATAGGTTGCTACCGGATTCACACGCGCTTGCGCACTTGGGTGATTAATAGCGGAAGCCCCCTGTGCGGCAACGCAATCTCTCGATACACCTGCAATTAGTGCGACCAGTAGTGCAGCGCTGTGGACACCGAAACGGGTGCGACACAACAAGCCACGCTTTTGATTTGGGAAGGAACACGAAAGTCCTTTTCCAAGTCCCGAAGCCTGCCTTAGCATCTCGATAGATAGAATGGGCACATTGAATCTAGTAGACATACTGCTGACCACTACTGCCTATTGTTTAGGTAGGTGTGAGGATGCAGCACCTCTCAGAGTGGGTCTATACGACTAATCTGAGGACCGGCGCAGTATTTCAATGCTTCTAGAAGAGTGGCCGATGTCAGAAGCTAAGCCTTCTGATGTGCCTTCCTAGGGAGTTGCCATTGGAGAACTCGTTCTACTGACGGGCAGATCATTGCCGTGATCCAGCAAGCAGGTACCGAGACACTCACTCCAGAGTTGTTCGATGAGAAGAGCATCAGTTCGAGTAACCTCTGCACATGCCCAAGTGGGCGATGCCCCCCGCTTTTGAATCGCAGGCCGATTTTTGAGTCCAATCCCCAACGAGACGAAGATTGGACGTGAAGTAACGCTTTTCCGAAGAGCAGATCATCGGCTTCCTGCGTGAGGCCGAGGCCGGAAAACTGGTCAAGGAACAGTGCCGAGGGCATGGTTTCAGCGAGGCATCGTATGACCTATGGCGCAGCAGATTCGGTGGGATGACCGTGCCAGATGCAAAGCGGTTGAAGGATCTTGAGGCGAAGAACGCTCGGCTTAAGAAGCTACTGGCCGAACAGATGTTCGAGAATGACGTGATCAACGACGCCCCGCGAAGAAAATGGTGATCGCACCGGCACATAGAGTGCTGGTGCGACACTTGGTAGAGCGGGGGCTGAGCGAGCGCCGGGCGTTGGCGGTGGTGCGGATGAGCGCCAGCGCTTTGCGTTACACGCCCCATCCTGACCGCAGTGTCGAGCTGCGCGAGCGCATCCAGGCTCCGGCGCAGCGGCACAAGTGCTACGGCGTGGGGATGATCCATTTGAACTTCAGCAGGAGCAGTGGCCGGGGAACTACAAGCGTGTAGAGCAGTTGTACCAAGAAGCCCAACTGCAAGTGCGGCGACGCAAGCGCAAAATGGTCGCCGTGGGCGAGCGGCAGCCGTTGCCGCGACCTGAGATGGCCAACTAGGTCTGGTCCATGGACTTCAATTCGACCGCACCGCCGAGGGCCGGGTGATCAAGGCACTGACAATCGTTGACGATGCCACGCACGAAGCGGTGGCAATCGAGGTGGAACGAGCGATCCCCGACCATCGAGAGACGCGGGTACTGGAATATTTGGCGCAAACGCGTGGCTTGCCGCAGGTGATCCGGACGGACAACGGGAAGGAGTTCTGTGGCAAGGCGAGGGTGACATGGGCACACGAACGCGGTGTGCAACTTCAGTTGATCCAGCCGGGCAAACCAAACCAGAGTGCTTACATCGAGAGCTTCAATGGGTGCCTACGCGATGAATGCCTCAACGAGTACTGGTTCCCGACACCACTGCACGCCCGTATCGAGATCGAAATGTGGCGGAGGGAATACAACGAGGAGCCGCCGAAGGAATTGCTAGGCGGACCGACGCCAGCCGCTTATGCAGAACAACTGGCTGCAAAAGCCGCTAGGATTAACCCCGGACTCTAAAGAGTCCCGCTACTGAAAGCGGGGGATGTCGGTCCGACGTCCAAGCCTGACAAGAAGTCCACGGCCCGTAAGGGCCGTGGTTCCTGCTGCATCGGCGGGGGAAGCTGCCGATCAGAAGCGCTGCTGGTACTTCATGTAGACAAAGCGGCCGATGTCGTAGCCGCCGTAGTACGAGAAGGCGGAGTTCGGCTTGCTGTACATGACAGGGCCGTACTTGTCGAACACATTATTGGCACCGATGGCCACGGTGGCATGCCACGGCAGTGTGTAACGGACTTGAACATCGTGGAAGGTGACAGAGCCACGCTCATTGTAGTTGCGCGTTCCCTTATACCATGGGGCATAAACACCCGGATCGGAGCACTCGGCCGGGTACAGGCTGATACTGGCGCATTGTTCCTTGACCCCGGAGTAGTAGCGCGCGGTCCAACTGATGCCGAGGTTTTCCAGCTCCCAACCCAACGCTAGATTAGAGCGAATACGGAAGCCGCTTCCGATGCCATTGGTTGGAGTCGGAACCACTTTAGTGTCGTTGGTCGAACGGTAGATATTCTTGCTGACGTAGGTGGTGGCCCAACCAGCGTTGAACTTACCGTAGTCGGTATCCAAGCGGTAGCTCAGATCCATATCGTAGCCCTCGGTCTCCATGAAGCCGGCATTACGGTTGCCGAACAGGAGGGTGCTGACAATGCCGGTGGTCGGATCGCGAGTCAGGCGACTGCAACGTGGGGTAATCCCTTGCTCGTAGCAATCTATCAGGATCTGGTTGGGGCTGTCGGCAACGATGGTGTTATCGATGCGGATATTCCACCAGTCCAGCGAGACATTGAAGTTGCTGATGAAACTGGGGCTCCAAACCACGCCAAGCGTCTTGCTGGTGGAGGTTTCAGGGGTCAGTGTCGGATTGGAGCCAGAGGCGAACGGAACTGGTGTGGCGTCGGTGGCGGTGGTCACCGGCGTCATGCCCTGCTTGAGCTGCCGGAAAGTGTCTGCATTGGCGATGTCACGCGCACAGCGAGTACGGACTTCAGCGCTGCTTTTGGAGGCGCCAAATACGGTGTCGCAAGGATCGCTAAACTGTGCAAACGTTTCCGAGCCACCGCCGTACAGATCGTTGATGGTCGGGGCGCGGAAGCCTTCTGCCCAAGTGCCGCGGACCAGCAGCTGCCCCAGCGGCTTCCACTTGAAGCCGAACTTGCTGTTAAGCGTGTCACCGAACGTATCGTAGTCGGAATAACGCGTAGCCGCGTTGAAGCTCAGCTCCTTGGCACCGGGCAGATCGGCCAGCACCGGAACGTTGACTTCTAGGTAGGCCTCGTTGACCTGATAATCACCGCCGGTGGGGCCTGCGGCCAGGTTGGTGGTGGCACCGGTCTGGGCCAGTGGATCGGGGATGTACTCACCCGCTTCCTTGCGGCTTTCCACGCCAAAGGCGAAACCTAGGTCGCCAGCCGGCAGGGTGACGATGCTGCCGGCAATGTTGGCGAAGAAGTTCTTGCTAGTGGTCTTGCCCTTGGTGTATTCGGCCGGAAACAACCAATCCAACAATGTACTGTTGCCTGTCAAGCCGTTTGGACCGACTGTGCCGTAGGGCACCAGCGGATTCCACGGGGTGCAGTTGATGGCCGGTACGCCGGGCTTGCCGCATTCCACCTTGCCGGTGCTGGCGTTGTAGTAGGACGGCCCGACCGCTGCGGCGACACGCCCCTTATGCAGGTTGCCGACGGCAACCGAATCGAGCTCGTTGCGATTGTACTGGTAGCCAACTTCCCAGTCGAAATAGCGGTCACCGATATCGAACGAACCGTCGAACGATGCTACTGCACGGTAGGTTTTCAGCTCGCTTGTGGTGACACGCGGCACCTCCCATGTCCGGCGATTCCAAGCTACGGCCGTCGGAGTGGCATATCCGTGCTGGGTACCGAACGGGTTGAAGTAGCTGTCGATCGACATCGGACCGACCCCGGCGGCGCTGGACTGCAGTGGATAGCCGGCGATCTGGCGGGTTGAGGTGCGCTCATTGTAGCCAAACTCGGTCCGGAAGTTGATGCTCTCGGTGATCCTGAAGCGGCCGTCAAAGTACACAGCGTCGCGCTTGATTGGATACATCACGTGCATCTGGTCATTCGCATTACTGACGTCGCCGATGAACGGTGTGGTGTCGGTCTTGTGGTAGTTGGAGGGGCTCGTTGGATCGGTACCGCGATTGAGTGAATACCCACATCCACTGCTGGCGTTGGTGCAACCGGGGCCACCCTTCAGGCCGGTGATCTGACCCCACTGGCTGACCGTGGTCCAGTTAGTGGTGTCATTGGGATGACGGTCCGTCAGACCATACTTGCTGAACCAGCGATCCTTAGCCCATACCTCATCCTCTTCAGAATGCTCGCCCGAAAGCGTCAAGGAAATGCGGTCGGTACTCCAGCCGGAAACGACGTCAAAACGGGTGCGCTGACCGTCGCCACTGCCGTACTGTCCCATGTAAGCATTGATCGTGGTGCCGCTGACGTTGGACCGGGTGATGATGTTGACCACACCAGCCATGGCATCGGAACCGTAAATGGCCGACGCGCCGTCCTTCAGCACTTCGATGCGCTCAACCGACGAAACTGGCAGCGAGGACACATCCTGGTAACCGGATGTGCTGATGCCCAGGCGCTTACCATTGATCAGCACCAACGTACGCTGGGTGCCTAGGTTGCGCATGTCGATATACGTGCCCCCCGCATTCTCGCCGGCCGTCAGCGCGTTGGCGCGGCTGATTGTGGGGCTGCCCATGGCGGTGACGTTCTGCAGGATATCGGCGACGGAGCTGAAACCTTGTTGTTCGATATCAGTGCGGCTGATAGCAAACACGGGTTGAGCGGTTTCGACATCCACCTGGCGAATACGCGACCCTGTGATTTCGATGCGATCAAGGGTGGTGGGAATGCTGTCCTGTGCAAAGGCTGGAGTGGCAGCGGTTATGGTTACACTCGAAATCAGGGCATGACGAACGGCCAGCCCGAGCAGGTTGGAACGTGGATGCATTTTGGCTCTCTCTCTTGAGGTCAAAAAAAGGGAGAGCCCGCTAGAAGCCGCAGTAGGTCTCTCCCTAAAATGCCACCCAAAGTGAACTGGATTTCTGGGGGTACAACAGCTGCCAGTTAAAGTTGGTGGAACGATCTTCACTCAGAATTCCAAGAAAATTGATTGCACAAACAACTGGCTTTCCGAGTAGCACGTCGTCTGGCTACGCTTTGAGGCAGGAGCTTGTGTGCCCAAGTCTTTTGGAATTCTTGTGATGCTAAAGCAAGATCACTTGCCCTACTTTGAGATTATTCTCATGAAATGTGGGGTGGATCCCCCGACAATTAGCTAACCTCATAAGTGGAATCTTCTCGTACCCTGAGGTGAGGAGATTCCATGAAAATAGTCCCGCTTGATCGATAGCAAGATCATTGCCGTGCTTACGCAGGCCCAGACGAGCACCCACGTTCCGGAGCTATGCCGCGAGCACGGCATCAGCTCGGCCACGTTCTACAACTGGCGCAGCAGGTTCGGCGGCATGGATGCGTCGCTGATGTCCCAGCCCAAAGAGTTGCAGGATGAGAACCGGCGGCTGAAGA
Source organism: Stenotrophomonas sp. SY1 (assembly GCF_021202945.1). Taxonomy (GTDB): domain Bacteria; phylum Pseudomonadota; class Gammaproteobacteria; order Xanthomonadales; family Xanthomonadaceae; genus Stenotrophomonas. The sequence continues at coordinate 702,942 of NZ_JAJOYR010000001.1, forward strand.
ACATGTACATCGACGCCCAGAACAGCGCAGAACTGCTGAAGGAGGCGATGTCAGAATAATGGCGAGGCCATCTCAACGCCGTGAGATCGCCCGATGGGTGGTGGACAGTGGGCGATCGAGCACATCCGCCACGCTTGCTGGACGTTTGCGGTGAGCGAGACATGCTATCGGTACTAGGCCAATGTCTGTAGGAGAACGCTCGGATCGCCGACTGGGTAGTACGGCTGACCACCGTCCATCGCGACTGGAGCTTCGGCCAGTGCTACCTGTACCTGCGCAGCGTGAAATGCCTGTGCTGGAACCACAAGCGGGTGTATCGGATTTACCGCCAGTTCGAGTTGAACCTGCGGATCAAGCCGAAGAAGCGTCTGATGCGGGCGTAGCCCGAGCCGTTGGCGGTACTGGAAGCGATCAACCAGGTGTGGTCGATGGACGTCATGCACGACCAACTGGCAGACGGTCGCAGTTCCGGCTGTTCAACGCGCTAGATGACTTCAATCGCGAAGGCCTGGGAATCGAAGTCAACCTGTCGCTGCCATCGGCACGGGTGATCCGCTCGCTGGAACAGATCATCGAACGGCGGGGGAAACTCGGTGAAATTCGCTGCGACAACGGCTCTGAATACGTCAATGGCACACTGCTAGCCTAGGCCCAGCAACAGGGTGTCCGGATTGAGGACATCCAACCGGGAAAGCTGCAACAGAACGCTATCGTTGAACGTTACAACCGCACAGCCCGTTACGCTTGGCTGGCGCGAACCCTGTTCAACACTATCGAACAGGTTCAGGAAAGGGCCACGCGCTGAGTGTGGATATACAACCATGAGCGCCAGAACATGGCCCTCGACGGTATCACGCCCATGCAGAAACTGACACTGCCCGCTTAAATCCACTTCCGGAGTCTGCTAGAAGTGGGGGATTACCGGTATGCGCCGGCATTCGTGAGATGTGCGTAAAGCTTGAATGTCAAGTTCTGACCGGAAGCGGGATGCAAGTGGACGAGTGGGTTAGGGGCCTATATCGGGTGGAGAAGAGCGAGTTTCGACCGGAATCGTGCCTTCGAAGAGTGTCCATTTCTTCGAAAGAAGGTGACGTCTCGAATTGGTTACGTGAACTTGATTCACGATTCGGTAGAAATTCTGTCTCACCGACCAGTACTTTTTCGGTCGCGCCATCTCCGAGACTGCGGGACGGTAGGGCTGCTGCCGCAGCTGCCACTGGTTGGTAGCGGCGACTCAAGCAGATGAAGAGCGAGGCGATGCCTCGTCCAACATGCATACGGTACCGAGTGGAAAGTGCGCCGCCGGGGCAGCATCCACCTGTTCCACATTGTGGATCTGAGTGGGAAATCAGCATGCAAGGCCTCTGCGTTACGGCGAGTTTCATGGAGCGCGAAGAGCATCTTCGACATGAATGAGCTGGAGATTGGCTAATCGGGGGGCGTTTCTCTAGGCGCCGATGATACTCATCCCATCCGACGTAGTTTCATCCCACTGAATCACGCTTGGTAGAGCAGACGCTGAAGGCACCTATGCTCCCAACATGGCATACATAGATTTAAGGTTAGACACGCTGAGCACGCAACATGCTGCTGGACTCTAGCCGTCAGGCTGGATGAAGGGCTGACGCTGCGCTGGATCGCGCTTCGACAGATCGCCTTCCAATGCATTTGCGCGACTGCAGTCCAAAGAGGCAAGCGGCAGCATTTGATCTTCCGGTAGGTGACGCGTCGCCATGCTCCAGCGTCAGAAGTCATCAACTGCAATCAACGACCCAGGCACCTGCAGGGCTGCCGTGTCGCGCTCTGAATGCATCCTCCTAACTGACAAATAAGACATGAAGACCAACAGCGCATTGCCTGCAGAAACTTCTTCGCTCTTCATTCGTCTCTGCAACAGGCGACAGGGCCTGGGTCGGCTTACGTCGTTAGGATTCCCTGCGACCCTCATTGCAATTTCATCGCTACCGCAAACGGCTCTCGCCCAGGCGATTTCCGTGACCAACGGGAGTACGGTCAACGTACCTGGTGCGACTTACCCTTCCTCAACGTACAGCACGGCCACAGCAGATCTGGCTGGAGTAGGCATCCACGCGCAGAACACTGGAAGTACCGTCAATGCGACCAACGTGACGATCACCACTAGCGGTTCCCTGGCGCAGGGCATCCGGGTTCTGGGCGGCGGCAGGGTGGTAATGAGGGGGGGGCAGATAACTACGCTGGACACAACCGGCACGGCTACTGGCGCCGCCGATGCCGTCAGCATTCAGGGGGCGGGTACGACCGGACGGGTTGAGCTTTATGGAACACGCCTCACCACCTCCGGCGCGTACGCAAGCGGTGTAGAGGCCACCAGCAATGCAATTGCGCTGGTCGACGGAGCGGTAGTGGGAACCGCGGGCAACAATGCCTACGGCATAAGATCCGATGCCGGCGCCCTTGTTACGGTTCAGAATGGAACAACGGTAACAACCACGGGCGCAAATGCGCCTGCCTTCTCCGCCCGAAGCACCGGCGGTGGCAGCTCGCGAATTTTCATCAGCAACAGCACCGCGACCACTGAGGGCGACAATTCAGGCGGCTATTCGGCCGGCTCCACAAGTGCGAGCTTCCCCGGCGTTATCACTGCAACAAACTCGTCCGTTGAAACCAGCGGGGTTGCGGCGCATGGAGCAAACGCCAACGCGTTTGGAAGCACAGTTACATTGAGCGGAGGATCCGTCACAACGCATGGCAGCACCGCCCGGGGTCTATCGGCCACGAACAATGCAACGGTTTCAACAGATGGGACGGTGATTGTCACGACAGGCGCGAATGCAACAGGGGCGTATGCCTTTGGCTCGTCGGTTGCGACGTATGTACGCTTGACCAACTCGACCATTCAAACCAGCGGAAACAGCAGCAAAGGGCTTGAAGCCAGCACCCGTGGCGCTGTGGTGGCTTCCGGTACATCGGTCTCGACAACGGGCGCCTCTGCCCCTGGTCTATACACAGACAATGGTGCGGCGATCGATTTCTCCGGATCCACCATCACCACTTCGAACGCTTCTTCGCCAGGCATTCAATTTGGCGCCACAGGCATAGGCGCAACCAATACCGTAGTACTGACGAACGCGACAGTGAATTCTGCGGGGGACGCAGTCCTTGCAAGCGCCGGTGTGAACCTGCTCACGTTGAACAACTCGGTGCTCAACTCCGCCAGCGGTCGCGCAATCAATGTTCCGTCGTCAACAAGCACGACCATTACCGCCAACAGTTCAACCATCAATGGCATCGTGACTACGGCCGCCGGAAGTGGATCCACGCTGAATCTGCTTGGCACTTCACGCTGGAACATGGGGCTTACGAACTCGACACTGCGCAGCCTCACGATTGATGGCGGCACGCTGGGGTTTGAGGCCAACACTTCGCTAAGCGTGCCTACCGGCATACAGCTGCTTTCCGGAGGCGGGATTGCCGACACCAATGGCCATATGGGCACAATTGGATCCCAGTTCGCGGGGATGGGGGGCCTGACCAAGACGGGCCTCGGTACATTGATACTGACGGGTGCGAACACCCATGCGGGCGGCACCGCAATCAATGGCGGCACGCTCCGCATCTCCAGCGACGCAAATCTTGGAGCTTCAAGCGGACCACTGAGCTTTGACAACGGCACGCTGGAAACGGCGCTTGATATGGTGACCGCCCGCGCCACGACCTTGGCACTCGGCGGAGGCACGTTCGCCGTCACCAATGCCTCAACGCTCACCCATAACGGCACGGTCTCCGGCGCAGGCAGCCTCATCAAGAGTGGCGACGGCGCGTTGGTGCTGGCGGGAACGAACAGCTATGCCGGCCCAACGCATGTGGTGTCCGGGGCTCTCTACGCAAACGGCGACCAGACAGCAGCGACAGGGCCCGTCACAGTCGAGAATGGCGCAGTGCTGGGAGGGCGGGGTACGCTCGGCGGTGATGTGGCCATTCTCGATGGCGGCACGATATCGCCAGGCGCGTCCGGGCCAGCGGCTGGCACACTTGTGATCAATGGCGATCTCAGGCTTGCCCCGAACTCCCTGCTCGCCTACAGCCTCGGACAGGCCAATGTCGCCGGAGGCCCGCTTAACGATCTCACCGTGGTCCGGGGTGACGTGACGCTGGATGGGACGCTCAATGTTGCGACCTCGCCCGGTGGTGCCTTTGCCACGGGTGTCTACCGGATCATCAGCTACGGTGGAAGCCTGACCGACAACGGACTGTCGGTGGGCACCATTCCTTCGCCGAACTTTCACGTCCAGACCTCGATCAGCAATCAGGTCAACCTGGTCAACACCAACGGTCTGCTTCTCAACTTCTGGGACGGCGCCGCGGGCCCAAAGAACAACAGCGTGGTGGATGGCGGTGACGGCGTCTGGCAGAACAGCTCCGGCAATGACAACTGGACTGAAGCGACGGGCAGCATGAACGCTCCCTGGAGCCCGGGTGCCGTTGCAATTTTCCAGGGGGCATCCGGGACGGTAACCATTGACGACGGTCTTGGTGTCGTCAATGCATCCGGAATGCAGTTTGCGACCGACGCCTACGTTCTCTCTGGCCAACCATTGATGCTGTTGGAGGACGGCCCAGGCACAGGCCGCTCTGTGATACGCGTCGGCGACGGCACAGCCTCCAGTGCGGCCATGTCCGCGACCATTTCTGCCGTTCTGGAGGGAAACACCAATCTCGAGAAAACCGATCTCGGCAATCTTGTTCTTACAGGCTCCAACAGCTACACGGGCGGCACCACCATAAGCGGTGGCACCTTGCAGCTGGGCAACGGTGGCACAAGTGGTAGTGTCCTTGGAGATGTGACCAACAACGGCGCGTTGAACTTCAATCGATCAGACAGCACTGTATTTCTGGGTGCCATCTCGGGCAGCGGTTCGGTGCGCCACATTGGCAGCGGTACCACCACTCTGGTTGGCGCCAACAGCTATGCGGGCGGCACAACGTTCAACGATGGCGTGTTGCAGGTGTCAAGCGACACCCATCTTGGAGCGTTGACCGGTGGACTCCACTTTGACGGCGGCACGCTGGGTACGACGGCCGATATGGCTACGACGCGTGTGACTACGCTCGATGCCAACGGGGGCACGTTCGCGACGGCGGCGGCCACGACGCTTGTTCACTCCGGCATGATTTCCGGCGTCGGTACCCTCCGCAAAATCGGAGACGGCGCGCTCATCCTGACAGGCGACAGTACCTACGCAGGAGGCACGGTGATTTCAGCCGGGGCACTGCAACTCGGCACTGGCGGCACCGACGGATCGATCATTGGCAATGTGCTCAACGACGGTACGCTGCTCTTCAACCGCTCCGATGACATCGCCTTTGATGGCGTCATATCTGGTTCGGGACAGACGGCACAGATAGGAAGTGGCACGACGGTCCTCACCGGCAACAACAGTTACAGCGGTCCAACCCTGATTTCCTCGGGCGCGCTGTTCGTCAATGGCGACCAAACGGCCGCGGCGGGACTGACAACTGTTGCTGGCAACGCGATCCTTGGTGGGGCAGGGGTCATTGGTGGTGATGTGATCGTGGCCGACAACGCGACACTCTTCCCGGGGAACATCACCCCGGGACGCGAGACGCTCACGATCAAAGGCGATCTGACACTCAATGCCGGTTCGCTACTCGACTACAGTTTTGGCGCTGCTGATGTCGTAGGTGGGCCGTTCAACGACCTGGTGGTCGTCGGCGGAGATCTGGTGCTCGACGGGACGCTGGATGTGACCGTGACCCTGGGAGGCAGCTTCGGCACCGGGACCTATCGACTGATCAACTATGCAGGCGCCCTAACCGACAACGGTCTGACGCTTGGCACCTTGCCCTCATCAGCCTTTCATGTGCAGACGTCGATTGCCAAACAGGTCAACCTAGTCAACACAAACGGTCTATTGCTCAACTTCTGGGATGGAGCGGCGGGGCCGAAGAATGATGGTCATATCAATGGCGGCGATGGCCTTTGGCAGAATCACTCGGGCAATGAAAACTGGACACAGATCACGGGCACACCGAATGCCCCTTGGGCCGATGGCGCGTTCGCCATCTTCCAGGGAGCCCCTGGAATCGTATCTGTGGACAACAGCCTTGGCGCGGTGACCGCATCCGGCATGCAGTTCGCCGTGGATGGCTATCGCGTCAACGGGAATTCGCTGGGCCTGGTCGGACCTGCAGCGGAGATCCGTGTCGGCGACGGAACGGCCGCGGGGGCGGATTTCACTGTAACCATCGATGCGCAGATCACCGGCAGCAGCCAACTGGTAAAGACCGACCTTGGTACCCTGGAGCTGACCGGCAGCAATAGCTATGGGGGTGGAACATCGGTCAATGGTGGTGTGCTGCAGGTATCCGACAACAGCAATCTCGGGGCATTGGCCGGCGCCCTGCGCTTTGACACCGGCACGCTGCGGACGATTGCCAACATGGCAACTGCGCGCGTGACCACCATCGATACGAATGGAGGAACGCTCGAAACGGCCTCAGGCACGACGCTCATCCACGCTGGTGTGATCTCCGGTGCAGGCATGCTCACCAAAGCCGGGGCCGGTACGCTGGCACTGACGGCAGATAGCACCATTGGCCGCACGGCGATTCTCGCCGGAACGTTGCAAGTTGGTGTTGGCGGCACGAGCGGTTCGATCACGGGCGACGTCATCAATGATGGCGTTCTCTCGTTCAATCGGATCGACGATGTCACGTTCTCAGGCCGCATAACGGGCAACGGATCCGTTGTGCAGGCGGGAAGCGGAACCACGATCCTGGCTGGCGCCAACACCTATCTGGGCGAAACGCTTGTCTCCGCGGGCGTATTGCAGGCCGGTGGCGCAAACAGCTTCAGTGCGGACTCCTCACATCGGGTAGCACAGGGCGCCATGCTCTCGTTGGCAGGCCATGATCAGACTGTTCGCACGCTCATCAATGCCGGGCGAGTGAGCATGGCTGCGAACGACGTTTCTGCGCTTGGCACGGTACTGACCGTGACGGGCGACTACGTTGGCGAGGGAGGAACAACAAGATTCAACACCCAGCTCGACGGTGATCGATCTGCAACCGACCTGTTGCGGATAGACGGCAACAGCACAGGTCACAGCCAGGTCCAGGTGATCAATGTAGGCGGAGCTGGCGCACAGACGGATCGCGGCATCAAGCTGATAGACGTGGCGGGTGCGTCGAATGGCGTATTCCAGTTGCTTGGCGATTTCACGGCAACGACAGGCCAGCAGGCAGTGGTGGGTGGTGCCTATGCGTACACGCTCAACCAGAACAGCGACACAGCCGATGGAGACTGGTATCTGCGTTCAGAGCTGCGCGATGGCGGCGGGACGAATGTCGATCCTGCCTACAATCCTGGAACTCCGCTTTACGAGAGCTACCCGCAGGTCCTGCTCGTGCTCAACACACTACCGACGCTGCGCCAGCGAGTTGGTGCCAGGTCGTGGACCGATGGCGACGACAGTGCCGTGGCTGGGAACAGCACTTGGGGTCGGATCGACGTTGGTCGTCGCCGGTCCGATTCAGGTCATTCCACCACGGGTGCCACGCAACGCAGCGATGGTTACGCCTTGAATCTAGGGCTCGACATCACACTCAAAGAGGATGATGGATGGGGCGTTCTCGTTGGCGGGTTGACGGCGCTCCATGGTGTCGACCGCACGGATGTGCGGTCGATCCAGGGCAATGGACGGATCAGGACTGATGCGTATGGACTTGGCGCGACGATGACCTGGTACAACCCCAATGGGTTCTATGCAGATGCGCAGGCCGCTTACAGCTGGTACGCCAGCGACCTCGATTCCAACACCGCCGACAGGTCCATGGTCGAGGACAACGATGGCCGTGGCGTGGCGGCTTCGATCGAGGCGGGGTGGAAGCGGAATCTTGGCCAGACCTACAAGCTCACGCCACAGGCACAACTGGTCTATTCGCAGGTCAGCTTTGATACGTTCAGTGATGCCTTCAGGGCCCGCGTTTCGGATGACAAGGGCGAAAGCGTGCGGGGACGGTTGGGGCTTGCCCTTGAACGTGAAGCCCATGGGCTCACATCCAATGGCCGCGACAAGGGCTCCCACGTCTACGCCATCGCCAATATCTATTACGAGTTCCTGGACGGCGTCCGGGTAACGGTCGCAGGAGCCGACGAAAGCGACCCGGTTCCGTTCGCAACTCACGACGATCGCTTCTGGGGTGGCCTTGGCATCGGCGGCGTAAATAGTTGGAACGAGAACAGGGTTTCACTGTTTGCAGAGGTGAATATCGACACCAGCCTCCAGCATCTTGGAAATTCGCCCCTGCTCCGTGGCCGTGTTGGTGTTCGCGCAAAATGGTGAAATTGGCACCTTCAACCAATGGTGAGGATGTCGCTGCACAGCGGATGCATGGTCTCTGGAGCCGCTGTTCTGCCGTTTAATCCGAATGGCTGATTTGCTGGGAGCTAGAGAAAGGAACCCTTTAGCTTGGACCCGACAAAGGAGTACGTAGGATTCTGCTTGAATGTTGGCAATTTCTCAGGTTGAGACGACCGAGCCAGCACGGTCAAACTATGGGTTTCAACAGTGGCCAATCTATGCTTTCACGCACAAGAAAAGGCACCTATCAACGGTGCCTTTTTCGTTTGGTGCCTACTTGGTGCCTACATGTGGCTGGCTAAGCAGCTGGTGGTCCCACCATTGAATCAATTGCTTAGCCCTGTTTTTATCGAATCAGGGCAGGGGTTGTGGGGAGAAGTTCGCGGAGAGATTCCGTGATCGATCGATCAATGCCGCCCCGTTGCGCACAGTGTGAAATCAGTTGCTCAGCGCTGTTTTGCACTGCTTGAAGCAGATGTCCGGGCGTAATTCTTTTGAGAAGTTCCGTCGCTTGTCCGCAATGGTGTGGAGAAGCGTCCAGGCGACTCCGGCACGTTCCGCAAGCTATTCAATCGCATCGTTGGGCCGACGCCGGGCGAGTACCGGCGACGGTTCAACACGGGATGGGGGCGTGTGCTTGCAGCCTCCGCAATCCATGCGAAGAGATGCAGATCATGCCTCAATGCCGGGCGCGGATGCCGCCAACAGCAGCTGTCCACGTTGTCCGAACAGCCGAATGCGTGTGCCTTCTGCTCTACGCTGATCTGGACAGCGTGCGGGCGCCTGCGCAGGTAAGCAACGCCGCCAATGCCAGCGCCGCGGCTACCCACAGGTTGCCGGAGATCCCAACGGGATCGGCGCTGCAATCGATGTGGTCCGAGCGCTGGAGAGCCCGGCTGGTCAGCCATGAGGTGACCAGCACAACGCCGCCTGCGCACAGCGCAACGACGAAGCCAGCGTGAGAGTCGAAGCGATCGACCACCTGGCCGGACACTGCAGCACCTGCCGCCACGCCGACATTCAGGCCCGCCAGCAGCCAGGTCATGCCTTCGGTCACACGTCGCGCAGGAACCCGCCGTTCAATCAGTGACATCGCCACGATCATCGTCGGCGCGAAGAACAGCCCGGCCAGCAGAACCGCCGATGCCAGCTGGACGGTGCCTGTGACGTAGAGCAGCGGCACGGTAGTCAGCGCAGTTGCAGCACCGCCCAGCAGCAATTGCCGGTGCAGCGGAAGCGACATGCGCCATGCGCCGAACAGCAGCCCCGCCGTGCAGGAACCGAGCGCGTACGCAGACAGCACAAGGCTGGCTGCGCCGGGTTGGCCAAGCGCAGCGGTGAATGCAACGCTGGTGATATCGATGCTGCCGACGATGAGGCCCATCGCCATCATCAGCACGACCAACCAGAGAACGCCTGGGAAAGCGATCATCGGCTGTTGCTTGTGAGTCGTCGCTTCGATCAACTCCACGGCAGGCTCGGTACTCCGCTGCGCGACCAGTGCAGCGACGCCGATGGCCAGCAACACCGCCGCGGCCAACACGCCTGCCTGGGGCATCAGCGCGATCGACAGGCCGACCGCGATGGGCGGCCCGGCGATGAAGCTGAGCTCATCAAGCACCGTCTCCAGGGAGTAAGCCGCCTGCAACAGGGGACGACCACGATGCAGTGCAGTCCAACGCGCGCGCACCATCGCCGAGACGCTGGGCATGCAGCCTGCAAACAAGGCGGCGACAAACAGTGTCCAGTCGGGTGCGTCCCGCCAGGTGGCGGCGGCAAGCAACAGCAATCCGAAAACGCTGACCGCAGTGGCGATGGGCAGCACACGCCCTTGCCCGCGTCGATCAACCAGCCGCGAGACCTGCGGCGAAACGATCGCGTAGGTCAGAACAAACAGCGCGGACACCGCACCGGCCAGGGCGTAGCTGCCTCGCAACGAAGACAGCAGACTGATGATGCCGATGCCCGTCATCGGCAGCGGCAGGCGGGCGATCAGCCCTGCCAGCGCCAGGCCCGGCGTGCCGGGCGTAGCAAACAGTTCGCGATAAGCGGTAGCCAACAGGGGTCTCCAAAGCGGCCGGACTTGCCTGGCACAGGTCGCGCCATGACAATACATACAGAGCGTATGAATAAGAGGCTACATTCATACGCGCCGTATGTAAACAATCATGCACACCGTATGTAAGGAGCTCCGGATGGTCCGCCGCACCCGCGCTGAAATGGAAGAAACCCGCGCCAACCTGCTGTCCACTGCCCGCCGGGTGTTCAGCGAACACGGCTATGCGGCCACCTCGATGGACGACCTGACCGCCCAGGCCGGGCTTACGCGCGGTGCGCTTTACCACCACTTCGGTGACAAGAAGGGGCTGCTGGCAGCCGTGGTCGAGCAGATCGATGCCGAGACCGATACGCGGCTGCAGGCGATCAGCGATGCTGCTGAGGATGCCTGGGAGGGATTCCGCCAGCGGTGCGTCGCCTACCTGGACATGGCACTGGAACCGGAGGTCCAGCGCATCGTGCTGCGCGATGCACGTGCCGTGCTCGGCGGAGCTTCACCCGACTCGCAGCGACATTGCGTCGCCTCGATGCAGCGGTTGATCAGCAACCTCATCCAGCGGGGAGTGATCGCGCCGGTGGATGCACAGGCGCTGGCATCGCTGATCTACGGCAGCCTCGCAGAGGCCGCGTTCTGGATTGCCGAAGGAGACGACGCCAGTGCGCGTCTGGTACAGGCGACGGCCGCACTTGAACTGCTGTTGCGCGGACTGAAAGTCGCTTGAGATTGCGTCAGGCTTCGGTGAGCGCCGGAGTGGTTCCGACCTGAAACGGCCATCCTTGGCCTGATTCAGCCACTCAGCGGCTGGTGACCGGATCGACTCGCGCGGCACCTGCTTCGGCTTCCAGACTCTGGATGATGGCGGTGGCGACATCGCGGGTGGATTGCCAGTTCATGCCGGTGATGAGCCGGCCATCGATTTCCACATGCGATGTGTTGCGGACGCCATGACGGAACAGCCCCTTGCTCTCCAACAGACGCTGCTCGATCGAGAACGGAAAGGTCTTGTAGTAGGCCGCACTCTTGTCCTCGAATGCATCGGGATAGCGGGTGGCGGTCTTGCTGATGATCTGCCATTGCCCGCCAAGCTTTTTCAGCAGGAACAGATCTACGAAGCGCGCCTGGTCCTTGCCGATCAGGATCTCCGCCTTCGCCGTTGCGATGTTGCCATCGACCTGCGTGCCGAGCAGACGGCCGATACGGCCATTGAACTGCCCCGGGTTTTTGCTGAACCAGCCGGCGTACTCGGTGATGCTCACCTCGCGCATGCCGTCCGTTCCCTGGCTCAGGTACAGGCGTGCCTCAGGGTGAAACGCACGTCGGAGCTGGTCGGCCTGGTTGTAGGAACTGCCCTGCAGGTAGTCCTGGATGACCGCAGCGACCTGACCGTCCTCGGTGGCGGGCTCGGCGTGGGCGAGGCCGCTGAGCAACAGTGCGAAAAGGGCGATTCCAAACCGTTGGATGAGGCTTGCGTGCTGCGGTACTGCACCGGCGGTTGCCGGCTTGGATGGCGTTGCTGACATGGAGGGGCTCCGGTTGATGGATGCCCCGGATTCTGTCGGATGCCTTTGTGGATCAATATCTTGGTGTGCGTTTCCGAACTCCGGAAACGTGTTTCAGGAGCTGGGATCCAGCCGCGTCTGGGCCAGTCGCCATGCTGCCGGCGTCATCCCCTCGGCCTTCTTGAAGCTGCTGTAGAAGGTGGACATGGACAGGAAGCCGGAGGCCTCTGCGACGTGTTCCATCGGCACCGGGGCCGGCGCGCGCAGCAACTGCTTGGCGGCCTCGATCCTCAATTGCGCCAGGTACGGTTTGAAGGCGGTCTTGTGGTTGTCGTTGAGCAACTGCGACAGGCGCGCCGGCGGCAGGTTGAGACGGCTTGCGACCTTGGACAAGGTCAAGCCGGCGTTCTTGTACAGGTGCTCGTCGGCCATGAGTTTGTGCAGGGCCTGCAATGCCGCTTCGGCTTCGGTCGAGTCGATCTTGCGGTCCTGGTAGGGCGCGATGGCGGGGCGTGGCTTGCGCCGGGTGAGAACCACGACGCCACTCAGGTACAGCACGACCGAGAACGACAGCGCGCCGACAATGTACGAGGTCAGGCCGGCAGTGACATAAGCCAGCCATATCAGCGCAACGCCCGCGATGACCGAGGCGACATGGGTGCTGGTCAGCGCGTCGGGTGCCCCACGGGCGTGACCTTGCCGGGTGGCGCGGAAGAACAGCCACGATGCGACCAGCAGGCAGACCAGCCAGCCCACCTGGATGAAACGCCATACCGGCCCGGCCCACAGGCTCACGTTGTCGGTATAGGGGTAGGCCACGCCAAAGCCGGTGGCGAGCGCGAGCAGGCTCAATGTCAATGCCGGGTCGTAGCGGGTGTGCTGGCGTTTGGGGTCGGCCCAGGCACGCACAAAACCGATCAGGCATACGCCGATGAGGAAGCAGGCAGTCAGCCCGATCTGCAGGACCAGCTTGGAGATCTCCGGCCAGAAGTAGAACAGCACGGATTTCCCGGTGCGCAGGCTGAGCATCAGTACCAGCGCGGCTAACCACCGTTGCGCCGGCGTGACGGGTTGTCGCCATAGCAGGTACAGCGACAACGCCACGCCATTGAAGGCGCCCAGTCCGGCAAAGAAGAACAGCAGGTATGACTCGAACATGGATGCCATTGCCAGCGAAGGAGGCCTGAAGGGAGCGAGCGGGTTATAGCTGAACTCAGTGCGCTGGATTATGTCTGTTTTGGGGCGCATGGCGCCCCATGGTCAGGGGCGGAGAGCGTGTTTCGACGGGCCCGCAAGGCTCCCGTACGGGAGTTCATCCCATCGCCGAACGGTTGCATCCACATGGTGCTGCAACGCTCGCAACACCGGGCTTTCAACTGCAGTCGAGCCGGTCCGTTGCGATCCATCCGCAGCACGACACGCTCAGGCATTGCTTGCGCGTGCGGTGCGCGAAGCAATCGCCGCTGATGCCGCTTCGGTGATCTGTACGGTGCTGATTCCGAGCGACCGGAAGGCGCGGCTTGCAGGCGTGAACGCCTCCTGGGCCACGCTCAGCAGAACATCCGCGCCGAGCAGGCTGCGTCCCTTCCGTTTGCTGCGCGACTGTGCCAAACGCTGGACAAGCGTTTGGCCGGAAGCGTCTGCCTGGTAAAGCCTGCCTTTTGGAGCAACCAGTGCGTCGGTAGGCGGCCCTGGCAGCGCCGCCGGCCGCGCCATGCCGACGGATGAAAGTGCGGCCTCATGCTGTGAATCCAGCGCGCCAAGGAAATCCGCCTCGGTCAGCGAAAGATGCTTGAAAGCCTCGATCGCGGTTCTGTCATCCAATCCGAGTGCCGCCAGTACGAAGTGCTCGGAGCTTGGCTTGGCACGGCCATGGCCGCGTGCAATCTCCTCCGCAGCACTGCAAAGCTCGGCCAGGGTTCGGGAGTCCTGCGCATATCGACTGAACAACGTAAGCATGGTTGCGTCATCCCTTTGCGGTGGGTTGGAGGTGTGAAAGGCGCCGATGTGCGGCCTGCTTGGAGACACCCAGGGCCTCGGCGATCTGGGACCACGACCAGCCGTCGCGCAGCGCGGCATGCACGGCGCGGGCCTCGAGTTCATCGGCCAGTTGCCGCAGCGCCAGTACGGCGGCGAGGGCGTCGGCGCTGTTGTCGGGATCAGGTAGCGTCTTGGGCAGCGTCATGTCGTCAACATTAGTTGACGAGATTGGGGGTGTCAATACATGTTGACGATGCCGAGGGCAGGGCGGGATTCCTGCTGCTGGGTGCCTGGTTCAGGCCCAAAGCACCGTGCCGGGCCTGATGCTCTCCGTTTGAAGCGGTACGGATGCAATGCTTGAATCAAGCAGAGTCGCGAAACGGTCGGACAACGTAATCACACGGCGAGCGTTCCGCCTCGATGAGGCAGCTCGTAGCGATGTCCAAAGCAGTGCCGGAAATCTCAGCTTTTGCGCGGGCCGCTGTGGGACGACGGAGTGATGTACTACCACGATCCACAGCGACCAAGGTGGCCACTTCAACGCGAATAGTGGCACCGCGGCATCGCCCACAAACGCCGTCCGTGGGAAGTGAAGCGGCATCGGCAGCCGAAGGCCGCGCCTGATGCAACGAACCCGCGTGTGCGGGTTGGTTGCGGACCATCACGTCAATGCTGGCGCAGGTATCCAGGCAAGCGGTAATGCCTGGTGAGTGTCGGAGTACAACGACCCGACCGCCAAGCAGCACCACCGGCGTAGCACGTGCTCGTCATCAGCGGACGAAAGATATCAATGGAATCTCAGCTGCCAGCATGGAGCCATCACAACGCGGCGGGCTGCTGCTGGGTAACGCAATGCACCATGCCGCCGTTGCGGTACAGGTTGCGCACATCGATACCCACCACGGTGCGGCCTGGATACAGGCGCTGGAGAATGGCCTTGGCGACTGCGTCGTTGGGGTCTTTGTACTCCGGAACGAGCACCACGGTATTGCCGACGTAGTAATTGACGTAGGAACCCTTGTAGCCGAGTTCGTAGCCGTAACTGGTGACCACGTCGCGCTGGGTCAGCGGCAGTTGCACGAAACGGTAGGGTGCCTCGTCGATGTCGGTGGCGCGGTACAACGCGGCCACGTCGGTGTCCGACAGGCCCCATTCGCGCAGATCCGCGTGATTCATGGTGACGATGGTGTCCGGTGTGCCAAAGCGAGCAAAGCCATCGATATGCATGTCGGTGATGTCTTCCTTGCCGCCGGGTGCGCCGTCGAGCCAGATGAACTTGGCCACGCCCAGTTGGTCGCGCAGTACCTGCTCGAACTCGGACTGGCTCAGGTCCGCGTTGCGGTTGGGCTCACGCGTGGAACTGCGCGTGGCCATCAACACGCCGCGACCATCGACCTCGATCGCGCCACCTTCCAGCACCACATCGTTGAGGTCTACGCTGGGCAGACCATGCGTGCGTGCCACAGCACCGGGCACGCTGTCGTCCTTGCGGTACGGCGCGTCGTAGCCCCAACCGTTGAAGCCCCAGTCGGTGATGGTCAGTTTGTCGTTGCGGTCGTAGACGAACACGGGGCCGTTGTCGCGCACCCAGACGTCGTCGGTGGGGCGGACCAGGAAGTCAACCTTCGCCAAGGGCACGCCCGCGCCCTGAAGGACATTGCGTACGCGGGCCTTCTCGGCGTTGTTGTAGACGACGATGTGCACGTTCTCGCTGCTGACCAATGCACGCGTCATGGCCACCCATGTGGGCTCGATCCGGTCGCGGTAGGCGCGGCCGTAGGTGTAGTCATGCGGCCATTGCAGCCATGTGCCCTCATGCAGGGACGTTTCGTCGGGCATGTAGCCGGACTGGGCATTGGCGCTGCCGGGCAGGGCGAAAGCAGAAGCGAAGAGGATGCTGGTCATCAGCGAAAGCCATTTGGTGCGGGTGGTGGCGGAAGTAGGCATGGGGAGCGCTCAGGTAACGGGCTGCGGACGGCGTATTGCCGTTGGGCAGGGCCTACCTTAGGGAGCGAACCTGATATCTACCTGACGGCCTCCCGCCGCCGCTCGCTACAGGCGCAGTTCGGTGCGCGCCCCGCCGCCGGCACGGTTCTCCAGGCGCAGTTCGCCGCCGTGCAGTTGCGCGATGTGCCGGACAATGGACAGCCCCAGGCCGCTGCCGGGGCTGTTGGGGCCGGACACGAAGGGCTCGCCGATGCGTTGCAGCAGCGCATCGGGGAACCCCGGGCCGCGGTCTTCGACGACGACGGAGTGGCCCGCCACGGTCACGCGGATCGGCTCGCCGTTCCCGGCTTTTGCCGTATGTACCAAGGCGTTCTCGATCAGGTTCCGCACAGCGGTCTGGACCAGCTGAACGTCGGCGTTCACCACCGATTCGGTTGCGTGAAATTCGATCTGCTCATCCTCCGGCAGCACGGATTCGACCAGCAGGTCCAAACGCACCGGTTCTTTCGAAACGGGCGTGGCAGCGGTGTCCAGCCGCGCCAGCAACAGCAGCTTGTCCACAAGGCGGGTTGTCTGTCCAGCCACGCGCTCGACCTTGCCAAGTATCTGTGCGGGCGCCTCGCGCCCATCCCTTGCGGATTCGCACAATGCCTGCAATCGCGCGACCGGCGTGCGCAGTTCATGCGCAGCGGCGGAAAGGAAGCGCTCCTGCTGCTGGAAGGACGCGATTGCCGGGCGCATCGAACGCCGCGACAGGAAATAGCCGACCACTATTCCGAACGCCGCAAAGCCAAGGGCGATCAGCAAGGTCGAGCGCACGAAGGCCGACTGTGCCGCATCGCGCGCGGCGGGATCGCCCAGCACCAGGATGATGGCCGCAGGACGATCGCCTTCGTCGTAGGTTTCCTTGGCATACAACAGGAATGGGCGACCACGCCCGTCGCGGTCTTCTTGGACCGTATCGGCACCGTCGCGTATCGCCGCTTCAGCGGTACCAATCGGGTCGGCGAGTTCGAACTGCGGCTGGTCCGGGCGCAGCAGCACCGTCGCAGGCGTACCGTGGCCGACTACCCAGATATCGGCGCCCCCATCCAGCACGTCGGCTTCCTTGCGCAGCACTTCGTCATGGAATCTGCCGTCGGTATCGAACCAGGTGAGCCCGTATACCGCAGTCGCGCGAAGCCGCAGAGTGGAGGTGATGTCGAGTTGGGTCAGCCGGGCATGCGTGAGGATCGCGACCACGCACAACGCGATCACGCAGAACAACCAGGCCAGGCTCCAGATCGCCGTCAGGCGCAGGTGCAACCGGCGCAGCAGCCGGTCACGCGCGCGTGGCATCGGGGCTTTCCAGCAGATAGCCCGTGCCGCGTACGGTGCGCAGCAACGGTGGATCGCCGAGCTTGCGGCGCAGGGCGGCAATCAGCACTTCCTCGGCGTTGGAGGCCGGCTGCTGGTCCTCGCCCCAGCAGGCCGCGAGGAGGTCCTGTCGCGATACCACCTGTCCCGCACGTTCGGCTAGAAGTTGCAGCAACGCGAACTCCTTTGGCCGCAGCGGCAATGCGATGCCACCGCGTCGTGCCGCGCGTCGTGCCAGGTCGATTTCAAGGTCGGCGATGCGGATCGTACTGGGCCGGATCGCGCTGCCACGACGACCGATTGCACTGATGCGGGCGACCAGTTCGTCCATCGCGAATGGCTTGACCAGGTAATCGTCGGCGCCTCCGGCGAAGCCATCAACGCGGTCCTCGATCGAGTCGCGTGCCGTCAGGAACAGTGCCGGTGCAACGATGCCGGTCTGGCGCCAGCGCAGCAACGCGTCCAGGGCATCGCCATCGGGCAAGCCGCGATCAAGCAGAAGTACATCGTAGGCATACGACTGCACGAAGGATTCCGCCTCAGCTAGGTCGCGGGCCTCGTCCACCGCATGGCCTTGCGCGCGCAGCCGGCTGGCAACGGACTCGCGCAAATCGGACTGATCTTCGAGAACAAGCAGGCGCATCGCGGCAGGATACTGCCACCGCTGCGCGAAACCCAGAGCAGTCTGGGGGCGGGGGGAATGGCGTTTCAAATGGTGCGACCCCATCCCGCTGCCCGGGCCTCCTGCGGCGGGTGCCTTTGAGTACCAGCGGGCTTCCACCTTGCAGCTGTCTGCTTTCGGCCAGCAGCGGACCGTGTTGTGGGTGACGAGGGGTCACCATATCTCAGACGATTTTTCCGGAACGCGCTCATCTCCAGCCTTCCGCAACACCAGTAAAAGTACGGCCCGAGAGCCAGTTCTTCTACGGCTGCAACGTCCTGGAATTTTGCATAACGTAAAACCGCCTCGCCCGCGATACCAGGACGTATTGGCACCCAGTCAACTGATCGAGTTCCGCTCATCCGTGTCGATTGCATGAGCTGATCGAGCTGGAGGACGCAGGATGGAGAGACGAGTCGGCGGCCGCTTCAGCCATCACGCACAGCCAGATGCGAACGATCGGGAAGAGTCATCATGAGAATTGACGAGGCAGCATCCGCGACCTCAAAAAAAGTTGGAAATCGTATCGGTTTCGACTGCGCCTCACGACCTGATCTGTCGTGGTGGCCGGACACTTCTGCTGCACTCATTGGGTTATCTGTTCTTTTTGCGGCGAACATGGCAGAGGCGCAAGTCACGACCTGCTCCGGGCAGACTGCCGGCTGCAGAATAGACCAGGCTCTGTTCGGCAATTCCCCAGCAACCGCGCCAATTGGCAACGACACCGCTGGAGGGCTGACTATCGGCTACTCGAGTAATGGAGTTCTTGGCATCCAGGGCGGCACCACAGTCGTCAGTAGCTTCTCCTTCAATGGGATTGGAAACACGATTGGCGACCTGACGACCGGAACGGGCACAGTGACCGTAAGCGGCCTCAACTCCGCTTGGAACTCATCAGGCAATGCCCTCATCGTCGGCAATTCTGGAACGGGCACACTCAATATTCAGAGCGGCGCCCAGGTCGTAAGCACGGGTGGCGGGATCGTTGGCAATAGCGCCACTGGCTCGGGCACAGTGACAATGGACGGGCCGGGCTCACTCTGGCGGACCAACACTGCCAGCATCACGATAGGCAGTGCAGGACGGGGCACGCTAGCAGTCCTGAACGGCGCAAGTGTCTCCACCAACTTCCTGGACATTGGTGGAAGCGCGAATGGGTCGGGCGCAGTCACTGTGAATGGTTCTGCCTCGGTAGTGCAGACAACTGGCATGCGTGTAGGCACCGCCGGTACAGGGACGCTTGCGATCGAGAACGGCGGGACGGTCAACAACAATGGGAACGTGTTCATTGGCAACGGTGCGTCCGGCTCTGGCGTGGCCACGTTGAGCGGCGCTCAGACCAACTGGAACAACAGCGGCGGTATTTATGTCGGCCTGTTCGGTACAGGTGCGCTCACCGTTGCTGACGGTGCAACGGCAAGCGGCAGCTCAATCAACGTGGCTGCTCGCACTGGAAGCAAGGGCACTGTCAACATCGGTGCAGCGGCCGGCGCAGCGGCCGCCGCCCCAGGAACGCTGGCTGCTTCGTCCGTCGAGTTTGGCCCTGGTGCGGGCCTGCTTGTCTTCAACCACAGCGCAGCCGACCATACGTTTGTACCCGCCATCAACGGCCCCGGCGCGGTCAGCGTTCTTTCCGGGACGACCATCTTCGCCGCCGACAAGGCCTACACCGGCGGCACCACCATCTCCGGTGGCACCTTGCAGCTGGGTAGCGGCGGTGCTTCCGGATCGGTCGTCGGCAACATCACCGACAATGGAACGCTGGCGTTCAACCGGGGTGACGTCTACACGTTTGGCGGCGTGATTTCCGGCACCGGTGTGGTGAATCAGTTGGGCGCCGGAACCACCATCCTGACCGCCGATAACACCTACACCGGCAATACCACGATAGCCTCGGGCACGTTGCAGCTTGGCAATGGCGGTGCCTCAGGGGCAGTCGTCAGCGACGTCGCCAACGACGGGGCGCTAGCGTTCAACCGGAGTGACAGTCACACGATGGCCGGCCTGATCTCCGGCACCGGCACGGTCAATCAGATCGGAACCGGGACCACCGTTCTGACCGCTGGAAACACTTACAGCGGCGGCACCACGATCTCGGCCGGCACGTTGCAGCTTGGCAACGGCGGAGCCGCCGGTTGGATCGTCGGCGACGTCACCGATAACGGTGCGCTGGCATTCAACCGCAGCGACGTCCAGACATTCGCCGGCACCATCTCCGGCACGGGCACCGTAAGCCAGATCGGTGCCGGCACCACGGTGATGACGGGCGCCAACAGTTACGCCGGTGCCACAACGGTGGCTGCTGGCGGCCTCTACATAGACGGGAATCAGTCTGGGGCAACCGCAGCAACCAGTGTTGCTGCCGGCGCTACACTCGGTGGGTCAGGCACCATCGGCGGAAGCGTTACGGTTGCCGACGGCGCAACGCTGTCACCTGGCAGTCTGTCGAACGCACCGGGCACACTCGCGATCAACGGCGATCTATCGCTCAACGGCGGCTCGCTGCTTGCCTACAGCCTGGGTGAGGCCAATGCGGTGGGCGGCGCATTCAATGATCTGGTGACGGTTGGCGGCGATCTGGTCCTCGATGGCGTCTTGAACGTAGTAACCACACCAGGCGGATCGTTCGACACGGGCATCTATCGACTGATCAGTTACGCAGGAGCCCTGACCAACAGCGGGTTGGCCATCGGCACGATCCCCTCACCGGACTACTACGTCCAGACCTCGGTCGCCAACCAGGTCAATCTGATCAACACCAGCGGTCTCACGCTCAACTATTGGGATGGTGCCGCTGGTCCGAAGAACGACGGGATCGTCAATGGCGGCGTCGGCGTGTGGCAGACCTCGGCTGGCAACGACAACTGGACCAACGCCGTAGGCACACCCAACGCACCGTTCAGTGACCGCGCATTTGCAATATTCACCGGTCTGTCTGCAAACGTCAGCGTCGACAACAGTCTCGGCCCAGTGACCGCGTCAGGGATGCAGTTCGCAGTCGATGGTTATGTGGTCGGTGGCGACGTGCTGACCCTGGTGGACGACTCGTCCGCCCCGGGCATCTCGGTGATCCGGGTCGGTGACGGCACCGCGGCAAGCGCTGGCTACACCGCTACCATCAACGCGGTACTGACCGGCTCCAGCCAACTGGTCAAGGTTGATGGCGGCACGTTGGTGCTCACCGCCGCCAACACCTATTCTGGCGGGACCTTGATTCGTGACGGCGGGATATCGATCGCCAACGATGCAAATCTTGGCACGAGTGCTGGCAGCATTGTCTTTGAGGGTGGCACCCTGCTGACCACCGAGGACCTTTCCTCTGCGCGGGTGACAACGGTTGGGACCGGTGGCGGCACCATCGACACCGCCGCAGCGACGAACTTCGTCCATAGCGGCGCAATCTCCGGACCGGGCATGCTGACCAAGAACGGCGGAGGCCGCCTGACGCTGCTGGCCGACACCACCTATTCGGGCGGCACGGTGATAGGGGATGGCACCCTGCAGCTCGGCAATGGCGGCACATCGGGCGCGCTCGTGGGCGATGTCACCAACAACGGTCTGTTGGTCTTCAACCGGTCCAACATGATCGGATTCGCGGGCGCGATATCGGGTACCGGTGGGGTCGACCAGATCGGCACCGGCACTACCGTATTGAGCAGCACGGCCAACTCCTACAGTGGAGACACCCGCGTCAATGCGGGGGTATTGCAGGCCGGTGCCGCAGCTACCTTCAGCCCTAACACGGCTGTGACCGTCGCAGCTGCCGCCAGGCTTGATCTCAATGGTTTCTCACAGACCGTCGCCGGCGTGACCAATGCCGGGCGAATCATCTTTGGTGCAGGTGCAGCGCCCGGCACCACGCTTACCACGCGAGATTACGCCGGCCTCGGCGGCACACTGGAGATAAACACATTCCTGGGCGGTGATGGGTCACCGTCGGACCGGCTGGTGATAGACGGTGGCGCCGCTTCCGGTAGCACGATCATCGTCGCCAGTAATGCAGGTGGGCTCGGCGACGTTACCACCGGCAATGGCATTCTCGTGGTGGATGCGGTCAATGGCGGGGTGACCAGCGGCACTGCGTTCGCGCTCAGGGCGCCGGTGGTGGCCGGACCATACGAGTATGGCCTGCGGCGGGGCAGCGTTGATGCGAGCTCGGCCGAAAGCTGGTACCTGCGCTCCACCCTGGACTGCGGGGCTGCCGGTGCGCCTTCCCC
The DNA here is from genome assembly GCF_021202945.1 of Stenotrophomonas sp. SY1. GTDB lineage: Bacteria > Pseudomonadota > Gammaproteobacteria > Xanthomonadales > Xanthomonadaceae > Stenotrophomonas. Next base: position 725,027 of record NZ_JAJOYR010000001.1, read on the forward strand.
CCCTTGCCCGTCACCGCCGGACCCGCCCGTGCCTCCACCGGATCCGCCGGCTTACAGGCAAGAAGTGTCCTTGGCTGCTGCACTCCCCACCATGGCTGCCATCTACGCGCGCGCAGTCGTTGACACGCTGCATGAGCGAGTGGGCGATGAACACCTGCTCAGCCAGCGCGGAGTCTCCTCACCAGACGCTGGCCTTGGCGGCGCGTGGGTACGGGCGCTGCACCACGACGGCGAACGAGATGGCGGCAACCAGGGCATCTATGGAAGCAGAGGGCCTGGCTTCGACTACGCATTTGATGTGCTGCAACTGGGCGTGGACCTTTACCGCTCCATCAACCAGGACGGCAGCCATCGGCATGCCGGTGGTTACCTGGCCTACGGAAAGGCGCGTGGGAGGGTGCGGCACAATCTTCTCGACTACGATTTCCATGCGGGCACGGACGAATTCGATGCGCGCACCGTCGGCGCGTACTGGACAGCATTCTCGCCCCGTGGTGCTTATGTGGACACCGTGGCGCAGTACACGTGGTACGACATGCGGGCCAGATCCACCCGGTTGCCGGACACCTTCACCAACGGGACTGGCGTGTTGGCGTCCGTGGAAGTGGGCTGGCCCTGGATGATGGGCGTGGAACGAAGCGGTGATAAGCCGGAGGCAGGCTGGCGCTTGGAGCCTCAGGCCCAGGTCATCTGGCAGAAGACCGCGCTGGACGACCTTGTCGACGAGACCGCGCGAGTACGTTACAGCGATGGCGACGCCAGCGTTGGCAGGTTGGGTGTGCGGCTCAGTCGGCTCGGCCAGCGAGCGTCAGACTCAGGCGATCGAGCAACAAGCTGGTGGATCCGCGGCAACGCTTGGCACGATTTCAGTGGTTCGCCAACAACCGAATTTTCCAGTGCAAGCGGCTACGTCCCCTTCACTGCAGACCTCGGCGACAGTTGGGGCGAAATTGGCTTGGGCGGCACCTGGCAGGTTAGTGCCGGCGGCTATCTCTTCGCGGATGCTGACTACACGTGGAGCTTCGATGGCGAAGAATCATCATGGAATGGAAAGTTGGGCATGCGTTGGCAGTGGTAGAGCTTTGCACGCACGGACGCGCTAACGACAAGTATCTCGATTCGGGGCGTTTATCGACGCACGATGCTTGCTGTTCGTGATTCAAAATCCACGCTGCCAAGAATCTGCTCGGGTGTTCCGGCTTTTCCATCGGTGAGCACAAGCGTCACCTCGCGCAGGCCTGCTGGATCACCAAGCGGGTTGCTCCCGAAGAAGACGATATCGGCCTCCATGCCTTCGGCAATGCGCCCGGTGCGGTTGCCGATGCCCAATGCATCGGCGGCATCCGATGTCGCGAGCCGGAGTACATCCCAGTCACGGATGCCGGCACGCAGGTGCAGTTGCAGTTCGCGGCTGTACGCCGGTCCGCCACCATTGCCATCGGTGCCCACCAGAATGGGAACGCCTGCGGCATGCAACCTTCGCGCGAAATCGAGCACCTTGGGCATTGCTGCCCGCGCTTTCCGGTGGTCCTCTTCGCTCATGCGCGGCAGGAAGCTCAGCAACGCCTCCAGGTTGGCCGGGTGAAAGTAGGCCCGGTCCTCGGGCGGAAGCACGCTGTCCAGGCGATCGCTGTTGTAGGTCAGCTCGTTGACGCCGAGCGTCGTGCTCACGACCACACGCCGCTGGGCCAGCACCACAAGCATCTCCTGTATCAGCGGGCCATCGAAGTCGGCCAGTTCAAACCAACGGAAAAGATAGCGGGCGTCTGCGCCACGCTCGGCCAGGTAGGTGGCGCGCTGCTTGGGTTCCAGCAGGTCGGAGCTGGTGGGCAGGGTATGTTCCAGGCCATCGATGCCGAGCCGTGCCGCCTGCGTCCAGCTGATGGTGTCCAGGTGTGCGATCGCCTTGAGCCCGTTCCGGTGCGCTGCCTGGATGCCCTGCTTGAGTTCATCGGCATCCAGTCCGCTGTAGAGCTTGAAGTAGCGCATGCCCATGTCGGCCTGGCGCCGGGCTTCCGCATTCCATTCCGTCTCCGAGCGCGGATAGGCGAACGCGGTACCGCCAAATGGTGGGGGCTGGATGACAGCGCCCGCATGCAGTGCTTCGGGGCCAAGCAACGCGCCCGTCCGGATCTGCGCATCGTAACGGGCGTTCGCCGCAGGATCGCCGCCGGGGTTGCGAACCGTCGTGATGCCGAAGGCGAGGGCGACGGCGGCGTTGTGCCGGGTGATCGCATCGACACTCGGAATGCTGATGAGAGGATCGCCATCGACCACTTCGACGCTGTGCGGGCCCGAGGTGATGTGGGCATGCCCATCGATAAGGCCCGGCAGGGCGTAGTGGCCTGTCATGTCCACCGAACGTTCCGGCGCCGGGCCCTTCCACTCGCCAGTACCGACCGCCGCGATTTTGCCGTCGTTGATCAGGACGTAGGCGTCGTCCACCACGCGCTCGGCATTGGGGTCCACCAGCGAGAAGCCGTGATAGAGCACGCCCGCGGGCACCACGTGCGTCGTGGCAACCGAATTGCAGCCCAGCAAGGATGCGCAGACCAGAAGCGCGATCAACGCCTGTCCGATATCACGCCGCATCGCCGCGCCTCCCGGGCAGGAGCTTGCCCAACAGTTTCCGGCGCAGTTGGACGACAGTAATGCCCAGCAGTGCAGCCGCGACCCAGAACAGCACCTCGGTGGCTACAAGCGCCACGCTCAGCAGGGCGATCCGCGCGCCGGTCCCGACGCCGAACGCCACCGATATGGCAAATGTGGCCCATGCCGCCAGGCAGATTGCACCGCCCACAGCAAGGATTCCCTTCTTTCCCTTCGAGCGGCCGAGCGCTGCGACCAGCTGGCCAATCGTCTTTCTCATGGTCGTTTCCCTGTGTAGTTTTCGCTGGCGCCTGCTCGCGATGAACAGGCCAGTCCCTTGGGTAGTAACCTCCGGGCGCTGGTTTCTTACCGTTAACGCAATCAGGAACTGCGTGTAAGAAATCACTGCCGCCGAGCGACTGTGCGCATGTACTGACTGGAGACACTGCCCCGATGCATCCGTTGTGGCCCGACGTCCAACTCCACCTGCCACGCGTATGGCGGGCGGTCCGCGCCTACGAGCGCGACCGGGGTGCGCAGGAGGACCTGGTGCAGGAAGTGTTGCTGGCCGTGTGGCAGGGGCTGCCACGGCTGCGTGATCCCGCCCGGCTCCCTGCCTACATGCTTCGCATTGCCCACAACCTCGGCGCCAGCCACGTGCGGCAGGCCGTGCGCACGCCGGACCGCTCACACCTGGACCAGGAGGCAATGGAGTCCATTGCCGATGCCGCATCGGCTCCCGGCGAAGCCGACACGCAATGGCTGCTTGACGCGCTGCGCCTGATCCCGCTGCCCCAACGACAAGTGCTCCTGCTGCAACTGGAGGGCTTCGATTACAAGGAGATCGCCGAGATGCTTGGCATCAGCACCGACAACGTGGGCGTGCGGGCGCACCGGGCCCGCAAGGCACTGCAGGAGATCCACGATGGACATCAATGACGACGCCCTGCGCACGCTCTGGCAACGCCAGCAGCCCCCCTCGGGCCTGGCCGACGCGATGGCCCGGAAGATCCAGCGGCACCGCCGCGTCGAGAAGCTGCGCCGCGTCATCGAAGTCGCATTGACGGTCGCGGGAGTTGCCCTGCTCACGTGGCCGGTAGCGGATGGGCGGCTGTCAGCGGGCCAATGGTTGTTGATCCCGTTCTTCTCGGTGTTCCTCGTCGCCAGCTGGACCATCCTGCTGCGACAGCAGGCCGACCAACACACCGCCGCCCGCGAGCCGGTGTCGGTCTACGCCTCCATCCGGAAGCTGCAACTGCGCAACAGGCTGCGGCACCTGAAGCTGGCCCATGTCTCGGCGCTCGCGCTGAGTGGCTATGCCCTGATCAGCCTGATCGCCTGCCAACTGCTCGGCACGACCGAGTGGCAGCACGCCGCGCTCCGCCTGGCGGCGTGGGCCATCGTCTGGATGGGCGGAACCTGGTGGCTGGTCAGGAGACAAGGCGCGACGATACGGCAGGAGTACCGTCGCATCGCGCGGCTTGGCGCAGGCGACTAACGCGAAATCAGCTGTTGCAGGAAGCCCCGGGCTGAAGCGATAGCAGCAGAACTGCCATCGCTGGTGCGGTGCCTGCTGCGGGCAGGAAACGCTCATCGAGCGACCAGAACAAGCGCACACTCCAGCGTCCCCGCCAGCGCCCGGCATCGCGCATTTCCGCTACCCTGTGCTCGTTTTGCAACGAGACCAGCCGTGGATTCCTTCAACCTGATGCGCGCTTTTCGACGAATCGTCGAACGCGGTGGCCTAGCGCGGGCAGCCGATGACCTGGGTATGTCGGCGGCGGGGCTGAGCAAGCAGTTGCGGATGCTGGAGGATCACCTCGGGGTCGTGCTGCTGCAACGTACTACCCGCCGCATGAGCCTGACCGATACCGGCAAAGCGTATTACGCGGAATGCTGCCGTCTGCTTGACGATCTGGACGCACTGGAAAGCGGTATCGCCGATCAGCGCGGTGAGATTAGTGGCCGACTGCGGGTCAACGCGCCGCTGTCGTTCGCACTGAGTACGCTGTCTCCGCTGCTGCCGCGCTTCCTCGCCCAGCATCCGCAACTGGCGCTGGACCTGGTGATGGAAGACCGTCTGGTCGATACGGTGGGCGAGGGCTTTGATGTATCGCTGCGGCTGCGTGCGGACCTGGAGGATTCCACGCTGGTCGCACGACGGCTGGCATCGGTGCAGCAGGTACTGTGCGCGGCGCCGGCTTATCTGCAACAGCACCCGGCACCCACCACGGTGGAGCAGCTGGGTGACCACACCCTGCTGGCCTACAGCCTGTCCGACTCACCCGGCAGCTGGCCGCTGCATGGCCCGGATGGCAGCGTCACGGTGACCCGGCCGGCGCGGGTCAGCGCCAACAACAGCCTGCTGCTGCGCGACCTGTTGGTGGCCGGCCTGGGCATCGGCGCGTTGCCCTCGTTCCTGGCCGCACCGGCGCTCGCCAACGGCCAGCTGCAACAGGTGCTGGCCGATCATCGCTATCCGCCGCGCATCGTCTACGCGGTCTATCCCACTCAACGCCACCTGCAGCGCAAGGTGCGCGCCTTCATTGATTTTCTGCACGAAGAACTACCGCAGGCCGACGGCCTGGATTGCTGACGCCCAGCGAAAAATGAGCTGCCCGGAGGCGGCTGTTTCGCTCCCCGGGCGCTGCCTAACCTGTGTTTACCCCCGCTGAACCAGGTACTGCAATGTCGCTTCCGTCTCCGTTCCCTGCATCACGCATGTCTCGCCTCGCCAGCGCGCTCGGCCTGTTGTTGGCCGCAGTCCCGCCACTGGCCGTCGCGCACCAGAGCCCGCCGCCCGAACAGGTACCCTCCGGCCAGCAGGTCGGTATCAGTCCGTGGGGCCCGACGGATGAAATCGGCCGACTCAATCTGATCACCGAAGCATCGCGCGCCGCGATCCTGTCGCGGGTCAGCGGCGGCAAGGTCTACGATCTGGCCACCGACTACTACGTCGGCATGCCCAGCTGGCAGGACGCAGGCGACCCGCACTACCAGTTCTGGATGACCCACACGCCGCAGGGCACCGTGGTCGACGACCCCATGGGCGTTGGCGCAGCGATGAATACCACGCGCAGTTACACCGGGACCGCGTTCTCGATGTACAGCCACACCGGCACGCATATCGACGCGCTCAACCACTTCGGCATCCACGGTCGCATCTGGAATGGCTTCGAGGCCAGCACGCACCTTGGTGATCGCGGCTGGAAGGTCACCGGCATCGAGAAATTCCCGCCGCTGGTAGCGCGTGGCGTGCTGATCGACGTTGCTAGTGCCAAGGGAGTGAACATGCTTCCGGACAGCTACCGCGTCACCCGTCAGGACCTGAAGGACGCGCTGCGCCGGCAGAACGTCAGCCTGCAGGAGGGCGACATCGTACTGATCCGCACCGGGCGCATGCAGCTGTTCAACCAGCCCAAGGCCTACATGGCCAACCCGCCAGGCATGAGCCTGGATGCAGCCCGCTTTCTGGTCGAGGACGGCGGTGCGATCGTGGTGGGTGCCGACAACCTGAGCTTCGAGACCTTCCCCTCCGAAGTGGCTGACGACTATGTGCCACTGCACACCTACCTGCTGGCCCAGCAGGGCGCACCGATCATCGAGCTGATCGCCCTGGACGAACTGGCCCGCGACAAGGTCTATGAATTCGCCTTCATCGGCGGGCCGCTGAAGATCCGCGGCGGTGATGCGGCACCGTTGCGTCCGGTGGCGTTGCCGGTGCGTTGAGAGTGATCCGTGGTGCCGGCTGATGCCGGGTACCGCTGGATGAGGCGCGTGTTCTCGATGCGCGGGTCTGGTTGCGCGCGTTCGCGGGATGACTGCTTCCGGTCGTATGGCGCCTGCCACAGGATAGCGGTCTTCCACACCATGCCCAGCAAGGCCCGGGCATCTTCATCGGGGCCGGGCCTTGCGCCAACTTTCAGTCCGGCGTGTGGAATACATCCGCGTGCAGACTTCCGGATTGCGGTCCGCGTGCGTGTGTCATCTGAACAGCCGTATCGACCATCGCCGGCGGGCTGGCAACTTGGGCTTTCCAGCCGTCTAGGTCCTGCAAGTCTTCGGCATCGGTGACCATTCTGCTGCGGCCAGTAGGTGCCGTAGAGGTGCCGTAGAGGCGCCGGAAAGGCGCCGGAAAGGCAAGCGTGAAGGAGCGCCAGGTTCGAGGGCAGCGACGCCAGCGCCCGTGCCCACTGGCCCTGGCCGGTAGTTTTACTGGTGCGGCCTGCGTAGAACCGCAGAGGCGATTCCGGGCTGCCGGGAGCAGTATCGTGCTGTTGGATTGGCGAATCAGTGATAAGGCCCGCCAGCTGCTGCGGCGGATGAAATGTCAGGCTCGATGCCCGGTGCGGGTGCACCCACCTGGCCCCCAACGTGAGGCCGCCGACCTTCTCTCGGTCGGGATTTTCCTGCGATATCGACAGCGGTGGCGCGCTCAACAGCGCAAGCCGTACATGGCTCTTCTCACGTGGATCTACAAAGGATTCCGTTCGCCATGAACAGGTTCTATAGGGTGATCTGGAGCGCCGCAGTTGGCGCATGGGTGGTCGTTTCTGAACTGGGAAAGCGACCTGACTCCACTCGTTCCTCCTGCAGCAGCAACGCCCAAGACGGCGGTTCTCATCAGACATTGATAAGGAATGCCTGTGCGGCAGCAATCTCCGGCATCTGCCTGGGAGCGCCGAGCGCTGCGTTTGCGACGTGTACTGGATTGAGCTCCCCGACAATCACCTGCACGTCTCCGCCTCCGGATACGGGGTACCTGCAATCATTCTCATCGGTGCCTACGGTCGCCACCCTGACGAACTGGCAGGTGACCGATGGCGCGCTTTCGCTGGTCAATGACAGTACGTCCCCAGCGATATCCATGGCGATCAACGCAAACGGACTCCTGATCAACAACACCGCCTTCACCACCAGCCCCGCCTTGAGCGTGAATGCGGGAAACAACTCCGTTGCCGGTGGGCAGGCAAGCATCATCATCCGTGATTCCACGATACAGGGCGGGGCATCCGGGACCAACGCGGTTGGGCTGTTCGCGCAGTCAAGCAACGGTAGCGCGACCATCACCGCAACCAACACCAATGTCACATCGCCGTCCGGCGCGACCCAGGGCGCGGTCCGTGCATTTGACAGTGGTGCCGGTTCGGCAAGGATTGAATTCACCGGCGGCGCAGTTACCACTGCGAACAATGCGGGCTATGGCCTGTTGGCGAGCTCCAATACGGGCGCTGTCACCATCGTTTCGACAGCCGGCACGATCACCACTGGCGGAACAACGGCCGCGGGCATCCAGGCCATGACCGGCGGCGCAGGCACCGCAAACATCAACAATTCTTCCAAGGTCACCACGACAGGAGGAAGCAGCAGCGGGATCAACGCGATGATCTCGTCGGGGACGTTGGACATCACCAACAGCGGTGATATCACCACAGGCGGGGCAGACTCCTCCGGAATAAGCGCGCAGGGATCCGGCGGTGCGATTCGTATCGACAACAGAGCAGCCATTTCCACGAGCGGTGCAACCGCTTACGGCATCACGGCGACGGGCTTCGGTGGTTCGGTCACGGTGACCAATACCGGCACCCTCTCGACAACGGCCAGCGGCGCGGAAGCCATCCGCGCATTCGGTGCGAATGCCGATGTCAACGTCACCAACGGAGGCGCCATCACCACCGGCACGGCGGGGGCGAACGGTATCACGGCGCTTGCTTTCGGCACTGGCAACAGCACTTTGACCAATACAGGAAACGTGACGATCAATGGCGCGGCCAGAGCGTTGGACGCGGAGGTCAGTGCCGGCACGGCGACGATTAACCAGCAGGCGGGAGACCTGCGCATCACCGGCGCGACCGTACCCGTCGTCTACGCGCGAACCCAGGGTGCGGGTGCTGCCACTATCAACATGAGTGGCGGAACCATCAACGTCAGTGGCACCAACACCAACGGTCATGGCATGGAGGCACATGCTTCGGGAACCGGCAATGCGGCTGTGAACATGACGGGTGGGAGCGTCATCGTGCCCGGCACCGGTATTGCGGTCTGGAACGGAAATACCGGCACAGGCGTAGTCAGCGCCACGACGTCGGCGGGAACCACGATCAACTCCGGCTCCACGGGCATATGGGCGTATGGAGGGGTGGGCACAAGCGGGTCCGTATTGATCGACTCGCAATCCGTCATCACCTCCACGAACCAAGGCGGTATCAGTGCAACCGGTACCGGCACCGCGCCCGTCACCGTCAAGCAAACCGGAGGCAGTATTGCCTCTGCCGGGACTGGCATCCTCGCAAGGGGTGGCGGCACGGTCGATGTAACCAACAGTGGTGTGGTCACGACCAGTGGGGCAGGGGCCTACGGCATCGACGCCTATACAAGCGGGCCGGCCAATGTGGTCGTCAGCAATATGGGAAACATCTCCACGTCCGGTAACAGTACGGTCGGCATCCACGCATCTTCAACAGGTGTTGGCGGCATTGCCCTGACCAACAGTGGCGCGCTCACAATGGCGACCGGATCAGGCATCTATGCCTCCAATGGCACGGGCCCCATCAGCATCAACAATGCGGGCGCGATCTCGATAGGCGGGCCGAGCTATGCAGGCATCATCGGCTACTCGCAGGATGGCCCGATCGATATCACCAACTCGGCACGCATTACGGCTACCGGGTTGTACACATCAGGCATCAATGCTTCGAGCGGCTTCGGCGCGGCCGCTGCCAACCCGATCATCAAGGTGACCAATACCGGGGACATCGCCGTCGGGGGCGACGGCATTTCGCTTTACTCGGCCCTCGGTAGCATTGCGGCGAGCAACACCGCTGCGGTCACTTCCACAGGCCAGGGATACGACGGCGCTTTCGTACGCGCGGACAGGGGAACGGCACGGTTCGACAACGCGGCGACGGGCAACGTTCAAGGCGGTTGGGGGGCCTATGGCGGCATAGGGGTTCGCACCGGGGGGCGCACGCAGATCGTGAGCAATGCCGGTACGGTGGGCGCGCTGAGCGATCGCGCTGTCCAGTTCGATCACAAAGGGCTATGGGGTGTCGCGCAGCTGAACAATACCGGCACCCTGCTGGGAACCGTCACCGCGTACCAATCCGGGGTGACCATCGGCAACGGTGGCCAATGGAATCTGCGCAGCTTTGCCGACAGCGATGGCAACGGCGTACGCGATACGTTGGCGGTGGCCATCAGCAATCTGGGGACGAGCGGCGTAAACGTCGTCAACAACACGGGGACGTTGGCTCTACTCACGCATGACGGTACCGGAACAACGCTCGATACGACCGGAATGTATCTCCCGTTCGGCAATGCAAACAACACGATGGCGCTCAACAGCCCCGCACAGGGACAGCTGTTGAATGTGCTGACCTTCAACAACAGTGGCGTCATCGATCTGCACGCCAATCCGGACGCAGGCGACGTGCTGGTAATCAGTGGAGGCGCCACGCCCGGCGCCGACGGCGGCGGGGTATTTGTCAGCAACGGCGGCACCTTGCAGCTGGACACCGTACTCAATGAGGGCGCCACCGCTTCGGTGTCGGACATTCTGGTTCTGGATTCCACGCAGCTGGGCACCGGGCCCACCGGTGTCGTGGTGACCAATGTGGGCGGTGCCGGTGCACAGACCTTGGCCGATGGCATACCTGTCGTGGAGGTGCTCAACAAACTCGCCTCCGCGCCCGGCGTACTTGCGTTGACTGGCAGGGCGGTCGCCGGGCCGTACGACTACTTTCTGTATCAGGGCGGAAACCCGGTGGGTGGTGATCCCGCTGATGGCAACTGGTATCTACGCAGCGAGCTCCAGCCGCCACCCCCACCTCCTCCGCCACCCCCACCCCCGCCTCCTCCACCACCACCGCCGGTGCCGCCGGACCCGGACCCGCCGCCTCCGCCTCCTCCTCCCCCAGATCCGCCGTACCCTCCGGTACCGCCGGATCCGGATCCTCCTACGCCGCCGAACCCACCGGCACCGCCCACACCGCCGGCGCCATTCTGTGAAGATTGCCCGCGGCCGTTGCCAATCATCCGTCCGGAAGTGGGTGCTTACCTGGGCAACCAGGCGGCCTCGATCGGGATGTTCCGCCACACCCTGCATGATCGTCTTGGCGAGGTGGACTTCACGGAGCGTCAGCGACGCGACGGCAATCCCGGTGGAGCATGGGCCCGCGTACAACGCCGCCAGTTCGATACATCCGCCGGGCGCACGCAGGTGGATCTGAGTACGGACACCACGCTGGTGCAGGTGGGCGCCGAGTTCGTTCGCTGGACGCAGAGCGATCAACGGTTCCACCTGGGCGCGATGCTTGGGTGGGGGCAGGCCGACACCGATGCACAAAGCATCTGGACCGGTTACCGCGCCAAGGGCAAGGTGGAAGGCACGCTTATCGGCATATATGGGACGTGGTATCAGAGTGCAGCCGAACCCACTGGATTCTACGTGGACAGCTGGGTGCAGTACGGTGACTTCCGCAATCGTGTTCAAGGTGAACTGCTGCCACTGGAGCGCTACGACAGCACCGCTTGGGCGGTTTCCATCGAGGCCGGCTATGCGTTCGAACTCGGGCGAGGAACGAACAGCGTGTACTACCTTGAGCCTCAGGCGCAGGTCATCCACAGCGAGTACGACGACGATGCGCATCGCGAAGTCAACGGCACGATAGTGCGCTCGCGGGATGCGGGAGATCTGACCACGCGCCTGGGCGCGCGGGCATATGCACGTTCGCTCAGCGAGAATCGCGTCCAGCCGTTCGTGGAGGTCAACTGGTGGCATTACGGCGGCCACGAGGAGTTCTCGTTCAACCGGTACGTCGAACGCCTGGAGCGGTCTGCGGACTCCTATGAGTTGAAAGTCGGCGCACAAGCGGAGCTGGGGTCGCGCTGGACCGGCTGGGCCCACCTTGCCTACCGGAGTGGAGACGGCGACTTCCGCGACATAGAGGCGCTGCTGGGCGCGAGGTACGGATGGTAGGAAGCAGGACCGCGAGCCAGCGCCATCGAGGCGTGCATTGACAAAACGCCCAGCCGGCGCTGGGCCTTGGTTTGTGTTCGTGAATTGCCGGTCAGGACTCGAGCGAGCTGCGTTGCCGCGCCATTGCGCAGCTGCTACGTCGCGAGCGAGGAAATGTGCCCAGCCAGAAGCTGGAAGCAGTCTCGCTCGCGACGACTTGATGACGCGATTTCAGGAAGCAACACCATCGACTGGTCACAAAGTGGCCGATACGACATCTGCAGTCAGCTGCCCTCTACTGGAGAGAGTGTAAACAATGGCATCCGCTCTTCGGATGCCATTGGATGCATGGTTCTGGCCGACTGCGAGCATAGGCAGTTCATAGCCGAACGAAGTCTCTCGAGCGGCCCTGTACCAAATTTCAGTCCGGCGTGTGGAATACATCCGCATGCAGATTCCCGGATTGCAGTCCGCGTGCACGCGTCATCTGAGCAGCCGCGTCGACCATCGCTGTCGGGCCGGCAACATAGGCCTTCCAGCCGTCGAGGTCCTGAAGGTCTTCAGCGACGGCGTCGGTGACCATTCCGCAGCGGCAGGAACTGCCCGGGGAAGCATCGGAGAGGACCGGTGTGAAAGAAAGGTTCGAGTGCCGGCGCGCAAGATCCTGGAAGTGATCGACGAGATAAAGATCCTCATGGCTGCGTGCGCCGAAATAGACATGGATCGGCTGCCTCATGCCGCATGAAAGTGCGGCCTCCACGATGCACTTGATCGGGGCGAGGCCAGATCCGCCTGCGATGCACAGCATCGGCCCAGCGTGGTGCTCACGCAGGAAGGAGGAGCCGAATGGGCCTTCGACAAGCACCGGTTCACCCGGTTTCAATTGCGAATGAATGCATTCCGTCGCTGCGCCACCGCGCACGCGGCGAACGTGGAATTCAAGTGTGTCGTCGCCCGGCTGGCTGGCCATCGAGTAGTCACGGGAAGGTGCGCCCGGGAACGTGAGTCGCGCGTATTGGCCGGCTGAAAAGACAAGTGGCTCGTCGCCGTCGCTGGTTAGAAGAATGCGCTTTATGTCATGCGTGGCATCTTCGATCACCAGCACGCGACAGTTGAGGCGGCGCAGCGGATGGGATGGCATGACTTCCTCTTCAAGCCAGGTGACGACCCCATCGGTTGTCGGGACGGCGCGGCAGGCAAGGATCAACCCTTGTGCCTTCTCTTCGTTCGAGAGTGCGAAGCGGTTGTGATCGAGGAGATCAACTCCGCCACTGACAAGACGCGATTTGCAGTTTCCGCAACGGCCCGAGCGGCAGCCATGCGGATAGGCGACGCCGTCGGCAAGCGCGGCGTCGAGCAGGGTCATGCCTGGCGGAACCAGGATTGTTCGTCCCGTTCCGCGTATCTCCACGATGTTCGTCATGGTGCGGACTCAGACAGCATTGGCCAGTCCAAGCGCCACCGTTAGACCCGGCTTCTGCGAGGCGAACGTGCCGTAGAAGACCTGCTCGCCCACCAGGGTGATGGGTGCGACGCGCACGCCGGTACGGCGCTTGGCTTCTTCGCTGATTGCGGCGTCGGTCAGATCGCGCTCCTCGAACGTGATTCCTTCCCGGTTGAGCCAGTCTTTCAGCATCCGACAGTCAGGGCAGGTCGGTGTCGTGTAGATGGTTACAGGGGGATGCGATGCAGTGCTCATGGTGGCCTCCTCGATCTATCCATGGTGTTCGTGGGAACACTGATGCAGCGATCAATGGAGCAGCTGATCATCTGTGTTGACCTGAAGCCTAGGGATTCCCGCCATGGGAAGGTCAAGGGGTTTGGGTGAATCCCTGCAAAGATCAGCTTGTCGATGCCGTGGATGCCTGGAGATGGGGGCCGACGCATCTGGTTCTGCGCCAACTGCTTTGAACCGTTCGCTGGGCGGGCGCCTTGTCCTTGCTGCCGGGCGAACGGTCGATCCGAAAGATGGCAGTGCTTGATGGCCTGCGTCCAGCGGACATCTGGAGTCATGTTGCGCGAGCGCCCTTCACGAAGCATCCACAGGGGTTGAGCGGACTCTGAAGCAATCGCTACGTTGCGCTGCAGGCGATGTCACGAGCGGTAACGTGTCGTACCTTGCGTGGCCATGCATCAAGTCATCTTCCATAGTCTTTGGGTGCGTTGTCTTGCAAGCAGCCGGCATCCTCACTGCAAGAAGGATTCACGCGGCCGCAGCAGCGGGATTTGAACTGCCAGCGGGGCGCAGTGCATCCAGAGATCAGAGCGAATCAGTGCAATCCCTTCACTCAGAGGAAAAGCGCATGAACCTGATGGCCAAGCATCCGTTGGTGCTGGCGTTGGTCGCGGTGGCCCTGGTGGCCTGCACACGCGACCAGACTGCCGCGCCGTCTGCGCCGGAGGGCCGGACCGAAGTTGCCAAACCGGCGCCTGCCGACACCAGCGCCGCCGCGTCGCTGTCCGAGCAGGAGGCTTACGCCATCGCCAAGGACGCCTATGTTTACGCGTACCCGGCAATGCTCACCTACGCCACTGTGCGCAAGCTGAGCAACTTCGCCGAGCCGAAGGTGGGCGATGCCTTCGGTCCGCCCAACCAGTTTCATCATGCGCTGGCCTATCCCAATGCCGAGGACAGGATCGTCATCCGTACCAATGTCGATACGCTGTACTCGGCGGCGGTGCTGGACCTGAAGGCTGAACCGCAGGTGCTGTCGGTGCCGGCCACCGACCGTTATTTCCAATTGCCCATGTTGAGCTTGTGGACCGATGTGTTCGCGGTGCCTGGCACGCGTACCACCGGCAAGAACACCGCGCGCGATTTCCTGGTGGTCGCGCCGGAATGGAAGGGCGATGCACCGTCGAATGTGGAAGTGATCCGCAGCCCCACGCGGTATGTGTGGATCATCGGCCGTACCCAGACCAATGGCGCCGCCGATTACGGGAATGTCCATGCGATCCAGAACGGCTACAAGCTGCGGCCGCAGTCGGCCTGGGGCAAGGGTGACTACACGCCGCCCAAGGGCACGGTGGATGCCAGCATCGACATGCGGGCCGATCCGCCGATGGTGGTGGACAAGATGGATGCGACGTCCTACTACGCGCAGTTCGCCGAGTTGTTGAAGGACAACCCGCCAACCCCGGTCGACTATCCGATGGTGCATAGGCTTGAACGTACCGGCTTCCGCGTCGGCCAGGGCTTTGACCTGGCGCAGGCATCGCCGACGATTCGTCAGGCATTCGAACGCGGCTATGCCGATGGCCGGGCACTGGTGAAGGCAGAGGGCGACAGGGCGGCGGGCAAGGGCGGCAAGGGCTGGGTCTACACCACGCGCAGCGGTACCTACGGCACCGATTACCTGTACCGCGCGGCCATCGCGCAATGCTGCGTTGGCGAGAACCTACCGCAGGATGCGGTCTACCCGGCGCTGTCCAGTGACAGTGAAGGGCGCCCGCTGGATGGCAATCATGCCTACGTGCTGCATTTCGAGAAGGACAAGTGGCCGCCGGTAGATGCCTTCTGGTCGGTGACGGCCTATGACGCCGACGGATATTTCATTCCGAATGCGATCAAGCGTCAGGCCATCGGCGACCGCGACAAGCTGGTGGCAAACGCGGACGGCTCGCTTGATCTGTACATCCAGGCCGATTCCCCCGGCGCGGACAGGGAAGGCAACTGGTTGCCGGTTGCCAAGGCACCTTTCACCTTGCTGCTGCGGCTGTACTCGCCGCGCGAAGTGTTCCTAGAAGGCAACTGGGCGCCGCCGCCGGCTGTTCGCCAATAACCCATCCGGGTGGAGAACGAAGGCCAGGCGCGGATGCCTGGCCTTCGTGTGTGTGCATGCATGCAACCCGTCGATGATGGCGCTGGCGAGCGGGTGGCAGGGTGCTTGTCATGTCAGGAAGTACGGGTGGTTCGACGCTTGCTTGAACAGATCGGCACGATTGGCACATGATCCTTCGGTCGCGGGTTTGAAATCCGGCAAGCCAGCCGTGAGCAGTGGCCGAACGCACTTGTGGCAGGCCTGGAGCAGTTGCAGCGGCCGGTGCTCACCGGGACGACAGCAGCAGGTGGCCCGTTCCAGCATGGGGAGCAACGGTAATGCCGATTTATCCGGTTCCAGGTCGCCGCCGCTTCATGGCACGGGCGGCCGCGTTGGCTGCGCTCGGCGCTGCTGCTCCCGTGCTTGCGTTGCCGCCTTCGTGCATGAAGTTGGATGGGCGTCCGTGGATTCCTGACGATGCGTTCCTGGCCGAACTGCCGCGCATCATGCAGGCCTTTGCGGTCCCCGGCGTGGGCATTGCCGTGGTCGAAGAGGGCGCAGTGGTCTGGAGCCGTGGTTTCGGGTTGGCGAACGCAACGACTGGTACGCCGGTCGATGCGCGCACGGTGTTCGAGAATGCGTCGTTGAGCAAGCCGCTGTTCGCCTATCTGGTGATGCAGCTGGCGGACCAGGGGCTGATCGATATGGATCAGCCTCTGGCGCGGTATCGGCGCCCCGATTATCTGGCCGATCATCCGTGGCTGGATTTGATCAGTGCACGCGACGTGCTGCGGCATAGCACCGGCTTGCCGGATTGGCGCACCTCGCCGATGACGGAGAAGCTCGCGCCGATGGTCAAGCCGGGTACGGCGATCAACTATTCCGGCGAGGCGTTCTTCTGGCTGCAACTGGCGGTTGAAACGATCACCGGGCAGAGTCTGGATGAGTGCATGCAGGCGCATGTGTTCGGACCGGCCAACATGCGTGACAGCAGCTTCAGCTGGAATGCGGATCTGGCTGCGCGCTCTGTCCATGGCCATCGCGCGCATGACCGCGCAGATGCCGAAGCGCCCCGACAGGTGCTGCGAGAACAATGGGGCGCCGCCCAGCAGGTCGCAGAGCGTTTGGGCAAGCCGCTGTCTGCGTGGATGTACGCCGATGCCGAACGCGCGTTGCCGGAGGTGCTGGCGCTTGCGCCGCCCGGGCTGGTGGCGTGGCCGGGCGACATCATGGCCAATGCCGCAGCCAGCCTGCGTACCACGGTGCAGGATTACGCGACCTTCCTGACTCTGATGATGGCGCGTTCGCAGCGGGCGTCATGGGAGATCACCGAAGCGACGCGGCAGGCCATGCTCACGCCGCAGATAACCGAACCGGGCCGGTGGACCGAGAAGGGCCTGGGCTGGAACATGGAGCAGACCCGCGACGGCCCGGTGTTCTATCACTCGGGCAGCAACAGCGGAATCTTCAAGAACTTCGCCATCGGTGATGCACAACGCCGCCGTGGCATCGTGGTGCTGACCAATGGTGGCAGCGGTGCTTTCGTGCACCAGCGCGTGGTGCGCGCAGCCACCGGCTACGACCTGCTTTCCCGCGACCTGTGATCGCATCGGCGTGTAGTTCTGATCTGCCGGGCTGAAGTTCACGACGGTGGCACCGATGCCGAGCGCCGGGAGGCTTGCAGCGGTTGATGGCCGGCGCCCGCAGCGGCCTTCGCTGGGCAGACTCCCGCTTCCTTTGACGGCCTCTCCCACAGCCTTCATCCGCTCTTGGCGGCGCTGACGTTACGTTCGCGGCATCGGCGTGCGGCGGTTGTGGCGCCGGGGCTGTCGGGGTTGGGGCGTGCATGGGGTTTCCCCTGCGGTTGGCCAGATGACCGAATCCATCCGAGCTGGGAGCAAGACATGGGAGTGTTGCTGCGTCTTTTCGCGGTGCTGCTGGGCCTGATCGGCGTGGGGTTGCTGCTGGGTGGGGGCTGGCTGGTCGCGCTGAAAGGCTCGCCGTATTACCTGGTGGCCGGTGCGGCCTATCTGCTGGCGGCCTGGTGGTTGTGGCAGCGGCGTCGGCATGGGGCGCTGGTGGTGGCAGCGGTGGCGCTGCTGACCATCCCGTGGGCGCTGTGGGAAAGCGGCGCCAACTACTGGGCGCTGTTTCCGCGCCTGCTGGCACCGCTGGCGCTGGCCGCCGTGGCGCTGTGGCTGATGCCCCGTGTGGCCGATGAAACCCGCAAGCAGGCAAGGATGCGCCGTTGGGGTGCACTGGGCTTCTCGCTGCTGTTCGCGGTGGGCTTCGTGCTCGCGTTTGTACCGCACGGGGTGATCCGCCCCGGCAAGGACATCGCCTATACGCCGCCCAAGGGCGACAACACGCCATCGGACTGGAGTGCCTATGGGCGCACCCCCGAAGGCCGACGCGACGCGCCGTTCGACCAGATCAATCTGGAGACCGTGACGCAGCTTGAGCAGGCGTGGTCCTATCGCACGGGTGACCTGGGCCCCGGTGTTGACCAGAACACGCCGCAGCAGATCGGCGACCTGCTGTATTCGTGCTCGCGCAACAACATCGTCAGCGCCCTGGATGCCGATACCGGCGCGCTGCGCTGGAAGTACGACCCGGTGGTGCGCGCGCCATTCTGGCAACGCTGCCGTGGCCTGGGTTACTACAAGTTGCCTGCCGAAGCGCTGGTGATTGCTTCGGCCGATGCGGCCGATCTGGCCGATGGCGCAGTGGCGCCGGCGCAGGCGTGCAGCGAGCGGATCATCGAAACCACCGCCGACGCGCGGTTGATCGCATTGGATGCGAACACCGGCAAGTTGTGCGCCGGCTTTGGCAACGGCGGTACCGTGCAGCTGTCGCAGGGCATGGGGCCGGTGCAGCGTGGCTTCTATTTCCAGACATCAGCGCCGTTGGTGGCGCGTGACCTGATCGTGGTCGGTGGCTGGGTGGTGGACAACCAGATGCGCGATGAGCCGTCCGGCGTGATCCGCGCCTTCAGCGCACGCACCGGCCAGCTGGTGTGGGCATGGGACCTGGGCAACCCGGAGATCACCCGGCTGCCACCGGAAGGGCAGACCTACACGCGCGGCACGCCCAACATGTGGACCGCAGCGGCCTACGACGACACGCTGGGGCTGATCTACGCCCCGCTGGGCAACGCCACGCCCGATTACTACGGACAGGACCGCCCGCCGTACTCGGACGAATACAACTCCTCACTGGTCGCGCTGGATATCCAAACCGGCCGCCCGCGCTGGAAGTTCCAGACGGTGCATCACGACATCTGGGATTACGACCTGCCTTCGCAGCCGGCGCTGATCGACCTGCCTGACGGCAAGGGCGGCGTGCAGGCGGCGGTGTTGCAGACCACCAAGCGCGGGCAGGTCTTCCTGCTCGACCGCGCCACCGGCAAGCCGCTGGCAGAAGTGGCCGAGAAGGCTGTGCCGCAGAAAGGCGCGGTGCCGGAGGAAACCCTGTCGCCCACGCAGCCGTATTCGGTGGGCATGCCGACGATTGGCACGGAAAAGCTGGACGAGCGACGCATGTGGGGCATGACCATGTTCGACCAGCTGGCGTGTCGCATCGCCTTCCGGCGCATGCGCTACGACGGTGACTTCACTCCACCTGGCCTGGACATGGCGATCCAGCATCCGGGCAACATCGGCGGCATGAACTGGGGCAGCGTGTCGGTGGACAGCAGCAACCAGCGGGTGTTCCTCAATGACATCCGCGTGCCGAGCATCTTCCAGCTGGTTCCACGTGCGGCGTTTGAGCAGTACGCCAAACTGCATCCACCGGTCAGCGATGGGCACGGCCCGTCGCCGCAGGCCGGGACGCCGTATGGCGTCTACACCACCATCTGGTTCTCGAAGCTCGGCGTGCCCTGCGTGCAGCCACCGTTCGGCACGATCAGCGCGTTGGATCTGAATACCCGCCGCATTGCCTGGCAGATTCCGGCAGGCACGGCGTCGGAGTTGGGCCCGATGGGCGTGCGCCTGGGCCTGCCGATGAAGCTGGGCATGCCGTCCTACGGCGGCACGTTGAGCACTGCGGGCGGGTTGGTGTTCTTCGCCGGTTTCCAGGATTACTACCTGCGCGCCTATGACGGGCGTGATGGCCGCGAAGTGTGGAAGACACCGCTGCCCGTGGGCGCCAGCGCCACGCCGATGAGTTACGTATCGCCCAAGAGCGGACGGCAGTACATCGTGGTGTCCGTTGGTGGCGCGGCGTACTCGAAGAACGTGGGTGACTACGTCATCGCGTTTGCGTTGCCGGAACAACGCAAATAGGTCAGCCCGGCGTCGGGTGGTGATCCGCCCCGCGCCGTCGCGATCTGATTCGTGCGTGAGGGCGGGTGCGCGGTAGTGCGGCCTCTGGAGTGTCGCTTCATCAAATGAATGTGCGGGCGGGAAATCGCATCATTCCCCGTCCGCCTGGAAGCCCGCCTTGCGGTGCGATCCATCGCAGAACGGCTTGTTGTTGGAGTGGCCGCAGCGGCACAGCCAGGTTTCGGTCACGCGGTTGAGCGTGCGGCCGGTGCCGCTGACCACTTCCAGGTTGCCGACGATATGCAGCGGGCCGTCCCTGGTCGGATGGATCTGCAGCGGGCCATCGCGCTGGGCCAGTGTTTCGGACTTCTGTTCCGGCGGCTCGCCGCTGGCGATGAAGCCGCAATCGACATGGCGGTGGTCGCAGAACGGCTTGTTCTGCGAAGCACCGCAGCGGCACAACGTGGCACGCATGCCTTCATCCTTGCCGGCGATGTGCAACGGGGCGTTGAAGGCCAGCGGGCCGTTCTCACGCACGTGCACAAGATTGACCACGGGGGCCGGTTCGGCGCGGCTGGCGTCGTTGTATTCGCAGCGGATGGCGCCGGACGGGCAGTTGCGTGCGATCAGCTCCACTTCCTCCGGCGATACCGCGTCGGGGTGGATCCACTCGCCGACCACGTTGGGTACGAATACATCCGGGTGGCTGAGCACGCAGTTGCGTGAATGGATGCAGCGGGCGCCGTCGAAATGAATGGTGACGGTTCTGCCGCGAACGGTCTCGGTTGCCATTGGCTGCCTCCGTTTCGGAAGCGCCAGTGTCGCGCGTTGGGTGTGAAACAGCCGTGGTAGCCCCTGGCGCTGCTGTAGGAGCGGCGTGAGCCGCGAATCGCAGAGGCTTGACGGCCCGAGGAGCGTTGCCTCTGCTTTCCTGTTTCCGGAGACGCCGCTGCAGAAGACGCGTTCAGCGGCGCGTGGCGAACACTCCATCCAACACCAGTTCGGTGTTGAAGCCGGCTTTCTGCAGGCGGGCGGCGACTTCGCGCGGGACGTCCCTGCCGCTGGTGAGCTTGTTCGGCGCGCCGGTGTAGTGGAACAGGCGGCCGCCCTTGCGCAATACACGCGCCAGCTGGTCATAGAAGACCTGCGAGTACAGTTCGCCGGCAATGCCGAAGCGTGGCGGATCGTGCAGCACGGCATCCATCGAGGCATCGGCGATGTGTTCGATCTCCCTGGAGACATCGCCGTGATTCAGTTGCAGACGGCCTTGTGCATGCTCCGCTTCCGGGTCGGGCGACCACGGATTGAGCGTGCGCAGCCACAGCACTTCCGGGCTCTTCTCGAACGAACGGATGCCGGCCACGCCATCGTCCAGGCAGCACGCGGCGAAGTAGCCCATGCCACCGCAGGTATCGAGCACCTGTTTGCCGCGTGGTTCAACCAGCGCCACTTTGCGGCGTGCATCGTCCATCGGCGAAAGCTGCGCGCTGACCAGCATCTTGATGCCGTCGATCTCGAAGGTGGGCACGCCCCAATCGGTGGGCACCAGCTTGTACAGGCCAGTGCCGAAACGCGAGGCGGCACTGAACTCGTCGCCATCCCAGTAATAGATGGTGCGGTCCTTGAGCTTGCCCGGCCACGGGAAGGTCTGTCCTCGCCATTGCCAGCCATCCGGAGCGAGGCTCACCGGGTCCTGGCTGCGGCCCAGGTCGAACGAGGCGGTCGCTTCGCTGGCACCCTTCTTCAGTGCGGTCTGCAACTGGTCGAGCAGCGGGCGGGTGAGCAGGGGGCCGGTGTAGTGGGGCATTGGGGTGAGGCGTGGTGCGGGGGAGGGAATGCTACCGCAGGGGGCAATTGGGGGCTCGGGTTGGCGTGAATGACCTCCAGAAGCACCCCTCCCCGGCCCTCCCCTTCGCTGCGCGAAAGGGAGGGGGCAGAAGCGGGTTGTCCGCACCCTGATCAGCCAGGCAGAACCGCTCCCTCCCTTTCGCGCAGCGAAGGGGAGGGCCGGGGAGGGGTGATTTCGGATGTGCACGGTCTGCCGGGAACTCACCGCGACCCACGATGGTTGGATGGCAGCAGGCATAATTCGCGGCCTGTTCCCCCCGGATCCCGCCGGCCCTGCCATGCAGGGCGGCCTGCCCGCATGTCCTTCCTGAATACCGAACTGGCGCAATGGCGCGCCCATCCCCTGCGTGAAATGCTGGCCGGTGCCGTGGCCACCTTCGCGCTGATCCCCGAGGTCATCGCCTTCTCGTTCGTGGCGGGTGTGGACCCGCAGGTCGGCCTGTTCGCCTCGTTCGTGCTGAGCATCGTGATCGCGGTGTTCGGCGGGCGGCCGGCGATGATCACCGCCGCGGCCGGCTCGGTGGCGCTGGTGGCCGCACCGCTGGTGAGTGCGCATGGCCTGCCGTATTTGTTCGCCGCCGGTCTGCTGGCCGGTGTGATGCAGGTGCTGTTCGGGGTGTTGCGGCTGGGCGTGCTGATGCGCTTTGTCAGCAGCTCGGTGCGTACCGGCTTCGTCAATGCACTGGCGATCCTGATCTTCTCCGCGCAGCTGCCGCAGTTGCAGGGCGCCACCACCGCGACCTGGGCGATGCTGGCGCTTGGCCTGCTGGTGATCTACGGGCTGCCGCGGCTGCCGTTGCCCGGTATGCGTGCGATTCCCTCGCCGCTGATCTGCATCGTGGTGCTCAGTGGGTTGTCGGGGTGGTTGAAGCTGGACCTGCCGACGGTGGCCGACCTTGGCCGGTTGCCCGAATCGCTGCCGCACTGGATGGGGCTGCCGCAGTTGCCGTTGGACCTGCAGACGTTGCAGATCATCGCCATGCCGGCGCTGGCGATCGCCATGGTCGGGCTGTTGGAATCAATGATGACCGCGCGCGTGGTTGATGAGCTGACCGACACACCCAGTTCCAAGAACCGCGAATGCACTGGCCTGGGTATCGCCAACATTGCCACCAGCCTGTTCGGCGGCATCGCCGGCTGCGGCATGATCGGGCAGACCGTGGGCAACGTGAAGTATGGCGGTCGCGGCCGCCTCTCCACCTTGTTCGCAGGCGTGTTCCTGCTGGTACTGATGGTGCTGCTCAAACCGTGGGTGGCGCAGGTGCCGGTGATCGCGCTGGTGGCCATCATGGTGATGGTCAGCGTGTCCACCTTCGACTGGTCCAGCCTGGGCGCGTTGCTGCGCCACCCGCGCCTGTCAGGCGTGGTGATGCTGGCGACGGTGGTGGTGACGCTGGGCACGCACAACCTGGCCGCGGGCGTCGGCGTTGGGGTGCTGTTGAGCGGCGTGTTCTTCGCGCTGAAGGTGGCACGACTGCTGCACGTGGAAGTGGGCGACGACGCCGATGGTGGCCTGCGCTACACGGTGCGTGGGCAGGTGTTCTTCGCCTCGGCCGACGCGTTCATCGATGCGTTCGATCCGCGTCAGGCCGAAGGCCGCAAGGTGGTGATCGACCTGTCGCGCGCGCAGCTGTGGGACATCACCGCCGTGGCGGCGTTGGAGAAGGTGGTCAGCCGTTATCGTCACCACGGCATGAAGCCGCGCGTACAGGGCCTGGACCGACAGGGACGCATGCTGCTGCGGCGGGTGCTGCGTGACGGGGCGGTGGCGCTGGAGGATGCACCGGCAGGGCGTTGAACGGCGAGCATCGCAGGAGCGGCCTTGGCCGCGAAGCCGTCGATGCAACCACCGCGCGGGAATCGAGCAATTGCAGGATTCCTGCTGTCTGCATCTGCATCTGTATCGGCTTCGCGGCCAAGGCCGCTCCTACGGGCGTGGGTTTACATCACATCCCAGGCATAGCCGCCGCGCTCCAGCACCGAGGCGGCCAGGGATTCGATGATCTCGTCCTCGTTGCGCTCCAGGCCACGGATGTTGCGGGCCATGCGGCGGCGGGCCTGGCGGGCGAACAGGCGGGCGATCCGGACCGCATCATCTGCCGCCGGGTGCTTTGCCTGGATCAGGCTTTCCACGCGTGACAGCACGCACAGGCCGACGAACAGGTCGATGGCGACATCGGCCACGCGCTTCTGCGCATGCTGCTGGTCGGCGATCTTCTTGCCATGTTTGCGCAGCAGACGGTCGGAAGCCTTGGACAACTCCACCGAATACTTCTCGCACAGGCGCGCCAACGGGCGCAGTGCATCGTCGAACGGTGTGCGGATGCGCCCGGTGCCGTAACCGGTGGCTTCGCGGACCTTGCGGCCAGCGTAGTCACCGAGCACGCCAAAGCCCTTGATCGGGTCGTTGAAGATGCCGCCCACCGCGCTTTGCAGTTCGGCCAGCGTCGCACCGACGCCTTTGAGCCCATTGAGTGCAACATACAGGCGCAGGATTTCGTTGGTGCCTTCGAAGATGGACAGGATGCGCGTGTCGCGGGTCATCTGTTCGTAGGGCAGCTCGCGCATGAAGCCATTGCCGGCGGCGATCTGCAGCGCTTCGTAGCAGCAACGCTGCACCGCTTCACTGGCGAAGACCTTGCTCATCGCCGCTTCCACCGAATAGTCGGTGCGACCACTGTCGATCAGGTGCGCCACCATCCACACCGTGCTTTCGGCGGCGAAGCAGTCGGCGGTCATCTGCGCGATTTTTTCGCGCACCAGCCCGAAGTCAGCGATGGGTTGGCCGAACTGCTTGCGTTCGCTCGCCTGCGCGCAGGCCATGCGGATCAGCGCACGCATGCCGCCCACCGCACCGCCGCCAAGGCCGGTGCGGCCGCTGTTGAGGATGTTCATCGCCACCTTGAAGCCCTTGCCGACCGGGCCCAGCACGTTGGCGGCGGGAACGCGCACCTCGTTGAAGGCAACGGTGGTGGTGGACGAGGCGCGGATGCCCATCTTGTCTTCGTGCGGGCCGTGGCTGACGCCTTCCCATCCGGCCTCGACGATGAAGGCGGTGACCTTGCCTTCGGGCGTGTCGGTGCGCGCGAACACGGTGTAGAAGTCGGCGATGCCGCCGTTGGTGATCCAGATCTTCTCGCCGTTGAGCGTCCAGGTACCGTCGTCGTTGCGCGTGGCCTTGGTGCGGATGGCCGCAGCGTCGGAACCGGCGCCGGATTCGGTCAGGCAGAACGCGGCGATCATTTCGCCACTGGCCAGCTTGGGCAGGTAGCGCTGCTTCTGCTCGTCGTTGCCGAACAGCAGCAGGCCCTTCATGCCGATCGAACTGTGCGCGCCAACGGTGAGCGACACCGAGCTGTCATGGCTGCTGGTCTGCCCAAGTACGCGTGCATAGGCACCGTTGGACAGTTCCAATCCGCCGTACTCCTCGGGAATGATCAGCCCGAACAGGCCCATGTCGCGCAGGGCCTGGATGAACGCTGGCGGCTGCTCCGCATCGCGGTCGTACTGGCGCAGCTCGGCGGTCTTCTCGCCGAGGAACTGGTCGATGGCATCGGTCATCGCGCCGAGCATCTCGCGGTCACGCTCGCGGATCTGCGGATAGGGGAACAGCGCGTCCTCGGCGATATGGCCGAAGAACAACTGCTTGGCGATGCTTTCATCCAGGTTCGGCGATGCGCTGGTATTCACGGACAGCTCCTTGCGGGTCAAAGACGGCTGTACCCATCATCGCCCAGCCGAACGAAAGGTTCACGTTTACAGCGGTGTAATCCACGGAACTCGCCGTCTCCATTGTGGTCTGTGGTTCTTCGCACGATGCCGTGGCAGGGCCGGTTACCGCCCTGTGAAGACACCCCAGATGGAAATGCATGCGCGCAGGCAGTCAGTCCGAACCGATGTCCAACCGGGTGGTCGCCAGCATGGCGACGTTGGCGGTGCTGTCAGCGCTGGCACGCCTGTTATGGCAGCAGCCCGAACTGGTGCCTTCGACACGCGAAACGCGCATCCAGCTGCGTTGGTTGCAGGCCGCGCGGCAGCAGCAGTTTGTTGATCCCTTGCTGCCACAGGTGGTTGAACAGGCCCCGGCAGATAGATCGCAGCAGCCGGCAGCGGCCAACTCCAACGTGGCTACCGCGCAGCCGGTGGCGGCACCACCGGCCACCGGCCAGCAGGCGCTGCGCCTGTACGGCCCGGACGGTCGGCCCGATCTTGTCGATGACGCCACCGGCCTGAGCAGGAAGTCCGCGCCGGAACGTGTGTTCGAACATCGCGACGAGCTGGCTACGGGTGTTGGCGAACGTGCCACCGCCAATCTTTTTTCGGGGAAGGTGGCGGGTACCGCACAGAAGCGTTCGGAACGATTTATCTACGGACGTGATATCCAGGCCGCAGAGGCGCGCCGGCCGCCGAATGTGGCGTTCAATCCCAACCTGCACGAACGCAGATCGGACCTCGGCAGCGAAGCGACCGGTGATGCCTACAAGGCCGCGCCGATCCGCTACGAACCCGCGCCGGGGCTGAAGGGCGAGGCCAGCCGCCGCATCCGTGCGGCTATCGGTGAACTGGAAGGCCGCTACCCGCGTTGCAGCAGTGCGCAGCGCAGCCAATGGCTGGCGCCGGCGCTCGCGCAGCTGGATGCATTGCAGCGCGTGGAGTACCGCTACAACAACGGTGCCGACCCCACCGAAGCCGAACACACCCTGCCCAGCGCCGCCGACAGCGCCTACGACCAGGCCCGGCGTGCGTTGTGGGATGCCGAGCGGCGCATGAAGACCTGCGGATGAGGCTTGGCTTGTCCTGCCGGTAAGGGGGTGAAGACGAACGAGGGGGCTTGGCTGGCCTTCTGGGCTGGTCGAAACGTCAGCAGGAATGTCTTCGTGAAATGTCTGCGCGCCATGCAGAAGACATTCTTCTGCCAATTCCGGACAGGTTTCATAACCAATTGTTTTTCTGTGATTTTATGACTTTGGCTGTGCCTAGAATCGGGGTTCTTCGTTTACATGGACACCCGATGAAGCCGATCACCCTGTTGTCATGCGCGCTGGCTCTTTCCATTTCCCTGGGTTGCCAGGCACAGCCGGCTGCTGTGGCTGGCGGCACCGGCGTCGGCGTCGCAGCGGGTCACAGCCATGCACTGCCCAAGCACGCCCTGGTGGGTTACCTGCACAACTTCGACAACGGCCAGGGCCTGTTGCCGGTGGCGCAGGTGGACGACAGCTGGGACGTGATCGTGCTGGCCTTCGCCGATGACATGGGCGAGGGCAAGGTGGCCTTCAATCCGGACCCGAAGTTGGACCGCGCGCAGTTGATTGCCGACATCGCCGCCAAGCGCGCGCAGGGCAAGATCGTGGTGCTGTCCTTCGGTGGCGAGCTGGGCACGGTGACGCTCAACACGCAGCGCGATGAAGACAACTTCGTGCGCACCACCGCCGAGGCGATCAACACGTTCGGCCTGGATGGTATCGACGTGGACCTGGAGAAGATCGCCGGCGTGACGCATGGTGCGCCGGTGGTGCCGCACCTGATCTCGGCGGTGAAGCGCCTGCATGCGATGTACCCGGACCTGTACGTGTCGATGGCGCCGGAGCATCCGTACGTGCAGGGCGGATATGTGTCGATGGACGGCATCTGGGGCGCCTACCTGCCGCTGATCGACGGCCTGCGCGGGGAGCTGGACCTGCTGCACGTGCAGCTCTACAACAACGGCGGCCTGCCGACGCCTTACCGTGCGGAAAAGTATCCCGGCGGCAGCGTGGACATGATGGTGGGATCGGCCAAGATGCTGATCGAAGGCTTTGACCTGGCCGGTGGCAAGGGCCGCTTTGAAGGCCTGCGTGCCGAGCAGGTGGCGTTGGCGTTGCCGTCGGGGCTGCGTGCCGCGAACAACGGTTATGCCACGCCTGCCGACATCAACCGCGCCTTCGATTGCCTGACCACTGCGACAGGCTGCGACGAAGTGAAGCCTTCGCAGCCGCACCCGGATTTCCGTGGCGTGATGACCTGGTCGATCAACTGGGACGTCAGCGACAAGCGTGCGTTCTCGCAGCCCGTGGGCGCGCACCTGCGTGCAGCCAGCAAGCGCTGATTGGTGGTTGGGGCCGGCATCTGCCGGCCCTTTGCTGCTGTAGGAGCGGCCTTGGCCGCGAAGCAGGAAATGCGTTTCGAACTGCGGCGTCGGCTT
The DNA here is from genome assembly GCF_021202945.1 of Stenotrophomonas sp. SY1. Taxonomy (GTDB): domain Bacteria; phylum Pseudomonadota; class Gammaproteobacteria; order Xanthomonadales; family Xanthomonadaceae; genus Stenotrophomonas. Next base: position 752,627 of record NZ_JAJOYR010000001.1, read on the forward strand.
TGGTTGCAGATGGTTCTGCGCCATCACCGGCTTCGCGGCCAAGGCTGCCTCACGAATCAGGCAGTGCCTAGCCATGCTCGGCAGGACGATTGCCGGCCAAGTCCGAGCGGAGCATGGCTCCGCCCTGCCGATGCAAACGCATTCATGCGTTGACCAGATCGAAGTGCACCAAGGTGACCACCTCATCGCGCTGGAAGCCGGGATACAGCTGCTCCATCACCGCCAGCAATCCTTCCGGCGTGCGGCAGGCCGGGTCATGTTCATTGCGCAGCTCGGCCGCTGTCAGCGTGTCGAAGCGGCGCAGCTCGGTGTGCAGTGGCACTGGGTCGGAATGGTGCCCGTCGCCCAGTTCGATCCGCGCAAGAGCCACGCCGTGCCAACGCGTCCCACGCCGTACGCTGGTGTTGCGGCCGGTATGGAAAAGCGGATGAGAGAAGCCGAGCAGGGGCGGTTCTAGGTTCATGGCGGGGCGCAGGAAGCGGCTGTTCATTCTGGCTGCGATTGGCGACTTTTTCATCACCTGTCGTTCAACCGGCCGGGTTCAGCATCATCGCCCACCTCCCTGATCCGGGTCCGGCATGTCCCGCGCGGCCGCCGTTGCGATGTTGCTGCTGTTGTATGCGGTGTGCGCGCCGTTGCAGGCGCGCACCGTCTACCGCTGCGTGCAGAAAGGCACGGTAAGCATGGCCACCGCGCCGGAACCCGGTTCCAGCTGCAAGGCGATGACCGTGGACGACAACGCGGTGCAGATGCCCAATCTGTGGGGCAACTTCGGCGTGTTCAGCGGCACGCTGTACGAGCGTGAGCAGGACGGCAAGCTCGTGTATTCCACGCGCAACCTGCCGGGCTCGCGGCCGTATCTGCGCTTCACCGTGGCCACGCCACCGGGCGAACCGGCGCATGAAGGGCTGGGCAATGTCGGCAAGCCGCAGCTGGATCGCCACGCGACGCAGTTCCGCGCCGCGGCCAAGGCCACCGGCGTGGACGATGCATGGCTGCGCGCGGTAGCGCATGCGGAAAGCGCGTTCGATGAGAAGGCGGTGTCGCCCAAGGGCGCACAGGGCGTGATGCAGTTGATGCCGGATACGGCGCACGAGTACGGCGTTACCGACCCCTTCTCGCCGGCGCAGTCGATCAGCGGTGGCGCGCGGCACATGAAATCACTGCTGCGCCGCTACGACGGTGATCGCACCCTGGCCGCAGCCGCCTACAACGCCGGCATCGGCGTGGTGGCACGTTATGGCGGCGTACCGCCGTACGCCGAAACCAGGCATTACATCGACAAGGTGCTGGCGCTGTACGGCCGGTATCGTGCGGCGATGGGCACCGCGCCGGAGCGCCCGGCGCAGTAATAGCAGCGTCTGGGCGGCGATGAAGTTGCGGCCGCGGCGCACTTGCCGGGAGCGCCGAGCCACGCTCGGCAGGCGGGTTTGTCTGCAAGGCCTCAGCGGAGCATTGCTCCGCTCTACTGCCGGGTCTGATGGCACGACGGGCGTGCCGGGGGATCGCATGCCGTTTACGGCAGCTGCAGTTCTTTCCAACCGACGTGGTGCATCAACTCGCGTACCACCAGTAGTGCGGCGACGAATCGGGGCTGTTCCGGGATGCCGAGGCTGCGCGCTGGCAGGCCGGCGGCGACGGCGGCCAACTGGTTGAAGGCGCGCTCCACTGCTTCGACCGTCAACGGCGCTCCCGCAGGCTGGCCCAGCACGGCGGGCAGTTCGGCCAATGTCTGATCCGCCAGTTGCAGCAGCTCCAGCGGTTGCGCACGCAGGGCGGGCATCTGCGCCATCAACGCATCTTCGGTGGTGGCGATGGCCTGTTCGAGCGCGAGTTCGGTGGGCGGGAAATGGCCCAGTCCTGCCGCCAGCAGCTGCTCCAGCGACAGTTGCAGGGGGATCGCTTCACCCTGCGCCGGTTGCAGGCGGATGGGTGCGGTGTCCAGGTACAGGCGGGTGCTCATGGATGTCTCCGTCGATCGGGACCGATGGCAGGTTACGCCTCGCTGCGTGAGCGTCTATCGTGCCCGCTCCGGAACAGGGTAGGTGTGGATGGAACGCAAGTATTGGATCAGTGCTGTAGTCGTGGTCACCGGCGCCGCATTGGCAGCCAGTTTTCTGTGGGTACCGACGCCGAAAGGCCCGGTAGGGCCGGCGCCGACGCCGCTGGGCTGGCAGGCCTCGATCGAACTGCTCGGCGGAGATGGCATTGCCGGCAACAGCGCCGGCAGCGCGGCGCAGACCCGCTTCAGCGACCCCTGGGGCGTGGTGATGGGCGGCAGCGTGCTGTTCGTTGCCGATGCCGGCGACAACAACCGCATTGTCTATCGCGGCCTGGATGGCGCATTCCATCTGCTGGCCGGTGGTCGCGAAGGGTTTGCAGACGGGCAGGGTGCGGCCGCCGCGTTCAATACGCCATCGGGCATTGCGCTGGACCGGCACGGCAACCTGTACGTGGCCGACACCGGCAATCACGCCATCCGCAAGGTGACGCCGCAGGGCCAGGTCAGCACCGTGGCCGGCAATGGCATGGCCGGTTTCGCCGATGGCACGGGCGCGCAGGCACGCTTCGACGGCCCGATGGGCGTGGCGGTGGGCGCCGACGATCGCATCTACGTCGCCGATACCTGGAATGACCGTATCCGCGTGATCGAGCCCGATGGCCGCGTGTGGACGCTGGCCGGCGGCGAGCGTCCGGGCTGGGAGGACGGCGCCGGACCTCTGGCGCGTTTCGACACACCCACCGACGTGGCGCTGGATGCGCAAGGCAACGTGTGGGTGGCCGACCTGCAGAACAACGCGCTGCGCATCGTCAGCCCGCAGGGCATGGTCAGTACCCGCGTTGGCACGCCCGGCGGCGAGCGGCTGCTGTGGGGGCCGATGGCAGTGGCCCTGACCCATGACGGCGTGGCTTACATCAGTGAGCGGCTCAGTGGCCGCGTGGTGCAGCTCTCGCCGAGCGGCCACATGGTGGCGGTGGCAGGCAACGACGCGCAGCGCTTCGCGCGACCGGCCGGTGTGGCGGTGGCCGCCGATGGCAGCCTGCTGCTGGCCGATGCCGACGCGCACCGCGTGCATCACCTGCGGCCCTTGCCTGTCGGTGTCGAGCCGCCGCTGGTGCAACTGGGGCCGTCACCGGACAACCCGCTGCCACGCAACGAGAAGCGTTGGCCGCTGGCGCCGCAGACCGGTTGGCATGAAGTGACCGGCACGCTGGGCGAAGTGCGTGGCAACTTCAGCGGCGAGAGCCGTCATCACCTGCACAGCGGTTTCGACGTGCGTGGTGATGTGGGGCAGACCGTGTTGGCGGTAGCGCCGGGCAAGGTCAGCAGCCCGGCATCGACCTGGACGCTGGGCGGGCAGGCGGAAGGTTTTTCGCTGGATAAGCTCGACTACATCCACATGAAGGTCGGGCGCGATGCGTCCAATCGCCCGCTGGATGCCAAGCGTTTCCAACTGGTCAACGACGAACACGGCCAGTTGGACCGCGTGCGCGTCCGCCGAGGCACCCGCTTCCAGCCGGGCGACGCATTGGGCAGCATCAACAACCAGGCGCATGTGCATCTGGCAGTCGGCCCGTCGGGCTATGAGCGCAACGCGGTGCGCCTGGGCTTCGCCAACTATGCCGATCACGTCGCGCCGAAGATCGACGACATCGCGCTGTTGGATGCCAATGACCAGCGTTTGAAGGACACGGTGGACGGACGCCTGCGCGTGGCCCGCGATGGCGATGGCCTGCAACTGGTGGTGGAGGCGTGGGACCAGGTCGACAACAACCTGCCGCGTCGCCGTCTTGGCCTGTACACGCTGGGTTACCAGATTCTGGACAGCAACGGTCGAGCATTGCCCGGTTACGAGCAGCCACGGATGAACATCATCTTCAACCGCATGCCGCCGCAACGCGAAGCCGTGAAGGTGGCCTACGCCGCCGACAGCGGCATCACCGTGCATGGCAGCAGCAGCACGCGCTTCCGCTACGTGCTGACCAACACCGTGCGTGACGGGCTGCTGTCCACCGGCCTGCTGCAACCTGCGGAGCTGCTGCCGGGGAATTACACAGTCCGCGTTACGGCGAAGGATTACAGCGGGAATGAGGCGGCCAGCGGTCGTGAGCTGCAGTTGCAGGTCGAATAACGCGCGTTCGATGCGGCTGTTCCCGCCCGGACGCACATAAAAAAGCCCCGGCATGATGCCGGGGCTTGAAGTGACTGCAATCAAAGAGAGATTGTTTTCACATCCCGCTCGTTCGATCAGAAATCGTACGAAGCGGTCAGACGCACCGAGCGCGGCGCGGTGTAGTACGTGCCGATGCCGTAGGTTTCCGAGATCTTCTTCGGGCCCACTTCATAGACGGCATCGCTCTGCACCGGCTTCAGTTCATTGAACACGTTGAACACGTTCAGACCGAAGGCCAGCTTGTGGTCGGCGAAGGACGGGCGGTACTGGACGCCCAGATCCAGACGCTTGGTCCACGGCTGGCGACCGGCATCACCCGGACGCGACGGCTTGCCACCGCAGTAGTGGTAGGCCGCTTCGTAACCCATCGGATCGGTGATGTCGGTGCCGTAGTAACCCAGGCAGCTCTTGGGCATGCCCGAGGCGATGCTCATCGTTGCCGAGGCGGTCCACTCATCATTGAACTGATATGCGGCGAAGCCCTTGAGCTGGTGGCGACGATCGTTGGCCAGGTAGCCACCGGCGTACTCCATCAGATACGAGCCATCCCAGTCCTGGGTCTTGGACACGTCGTCCTGACCGATGTCGGACTTGACCTGGCCTTCGGTATTGCCGAAGTTGCGCGACCAGGTGTAATCCAGGCGGCCATACCACTTGTCGCTCATCGGATGTTCCAGGAACAGGTCGATGGCAACGTAGTCGCGCTTGGCCTTGGTGCTGCCGAAGCCCCAGTCATGGCCGCTCATCTGCAGGCGCGTGTAGCCGGAGCCGTCAACATTGGCCAGCATGAAGGTGTTGGTCTTGCCCGGGTTGAAGATCAGGCAGCCCGGAATGGTCACCGAATCCGGGTCCACACCCATGCCGGTCAGCTTGTCGGCCATGCGGTCGGGGTCGCAGACGTCGTCGATTGCAGCCTGCAGGCGACGGTAGGTGACCTTCGCACCGGTGTTCCAGGACTGGCCCAGGGTCTTCTCAAAGCCGAGGATCAGTTCGTCCTGGTACTGCGACTTCAGGTCGGTCGGTGCCACCGAGTACGGGTCCGGAGCTACGCCATATTCGTTGTTGGACGAAACCGGGCCCGGGCCAAGTGCGGTCAGGCCAGTCGGGTTGCCGTCAGCATCGATGCCGGAGTAGGTGAAGTACTCACGGGTGTAGGTCGAAGCCGAGGCGCCACGGATGGCGACGCTGTTCGGCAGAGCCAGGTAGTAACGGCCCAGGTTGGCGAACACCTTCAGCGAGGAATCACCAAATACGTCCCAGCTCACGCCGGCACGCGGTGCCCACTGGTCGCCGCTTTCCACATAGGAGATGGCCGAGCTGTTGTAGTTGGTGAACTTGTCATTGCGCAGGCCCAGCGTCACCAGCCAGTTCGGCGTGATCTGCCAACGGTCTTCCAGGTAATAGGCTTTCTGCTTGACGCTCATGCTGGTGGTGGTGGAGAAGATGTACTTCTGCACCATGTAGCCCTCACCGCCCGGCGGGGCGATGTTGAACTTGCTGTTCGGCGATTCGTTCGGGTCCAGCTGCGAGTAGATCCACGCATAACCCGGGCCGGTCATCGACTGGCCTTCGTTGTGCGCGTTGTAGTACATGTTGTCGATACCAGCTGTCAGCTCGTGATTGCCGATACGGTATTCCAGGTCCACGCGCAGGCCGCGGGTCTTGCTGCCGGCGTCGTCCGCCTTGCCTGCATTGGTGGCCTGCGAGTTGCGGATCGGCGTACCACCGGTGATGGACGGATCCTGGTAGGCCGAACCACTGATGTAGGGCAGCGGCGAGTCGCTCGGATTTGAGGACAGGTTGTCCTGCTTGCTGCGCCCGTAGGTGGCGCTCAGGGTCAAGTCATCGGTCAGGTAGCCGGTGTACTTGAAGATGTCGTAGGTGTCCTTGAGCTTGGTGGTGTTCGGGTAAACACCCGTACGACCGCCTTCGGACAGATCGTCATAGTCAAACGCGGTGTAGTAACCGGCCTGACGGTCGGTGTTCTGGATGCGGGTGTATTCCAGGGTGTGGTCGTCGGTGATGTTCCAGTCAACCTTGCCGTAGAACTTCGGTGCGCTGTAGCTGTAGTTGTTGCGCGCCTGCTGCGCCGATTCAATGCTGTTGGTGGAGACACCGTCGGTCTTGTTTGACTCGGCGGCCAGGTGCACGAACAGGCGGTCTTCGATCAGCGGGCCGCTGACATAGCCGCTGTAGGTGGTCTGGGTCTTGGTGTCGTTGTTGCGATAGCGGTAGATGGAACCATCACGCGGATACCAGATATCACGCGGCGAAGCTGCCAGGCTGTCCGGGGACCAGGTGGTCTGCACGCCGAAGTGCCACTCATTGGTGCCACGTTCGCCAATCTGGTTGATCACGCCGCCGGTGGAACGACCGTAACGGGCGCTGTAGCCGCCGGTGTAGGTTTCCTGCTGATTGATCGAGCCGTACGGCAGGCTGACGCCGCCCATGTTGCTCAGCGGGTTGGAGGCATTGAAACCGTTGATGTAGTACGCATTCTCGGTGACGCTGGCGCCGCCGAAGGACAGCACGGAACGCGAGCCGTTGCTGAACTCACCGCTGCCAGGGATGACGCCAGGTGCCAGCAGTGCAATGGCTTCGGCGCTGCGGCCCAAAGGCAACACGGCCAGCTGTTCGGAAGTAACCACCGACTTGGAGACGGTGTTGCTGACGTCGATCTTGGGCACGCTGGCCGCAGTAACGGTCACCGCATCCAACGTGGTGGCACCGTCACCACCGAAGGACACCTCGGTACCCGTGCCAACCTTCAGCAACACGTTCTCGCGCTTGTCGACCACGGCGCCGTCGCGCTGCAGGGTGACGGAGTAGTTGCCCACCGGCAGCGAGCCGAGGTTGTAACGGCCGTTGGCATCGACCGTGGCGGTGCGCTTGAGGCCGGATTCGTTCTGCACCGTGATGGTTGCGCCGGCTGCGGCAGGGGCGCTGCCGTACAGCGAGCCGGTGGTGCTCTGGGCGGCGGCGGCGCCGATGACGGAGGTCAAGATCACCGCGAGCGCTGTGCGCTTCAGGCGGACTGCTTTCGTTGCACTGCTCATTGAATTCCTTTGATCGTTGGAAGCGATTACGTGTCTTGAGCTGCGCCGATGTGAAACTACCGTTACAGCTGAACGAAATATTAATTTCATTTGCACGGACTTTGCAATATCAGATGAAACGAAATTCAAGTCATTGAAAACAAAGAAAATTAGTTTCTATATGCAAGGTGAATGGGCGCTCGGGCGTGCTCGAAATGTCTTCCAAGACTGGCTTGAGCCACAACTTTCGGGGAGTGGATTCCCGTCTGGGTTACCCGCGAACAGACGCTGGGAGGTGGTCGCTCTGTTGTTTGAATCGATGCGGAAAGAGCGGGACAACCGGCTTCCAGCCCAGGGGGCTTCCAGCGTTCGGGCCGGCTTGGTTGTCGCTTCCCACGGGTGTGCTCGATAGATCAGGTAATTGCCCGTGTGGCGGTACCCGCCACAACGCAATCGGCAGATCGGGCCGCCCGGATCACGGCAGATATTGCGTCGCTGCTTCGGCCTGCGGATTGGCATCGAGTCTTCCCGCACCGGGTGTTCCGCTGCTTGTGTCTGTGCGGAACGAAGGCAGTTGCGCTGGCTGACACGGTGGCATGGCCGTGAGGATGCAGATGCTGAACTGCGTCGGATTGTTCACTTTGGCTGCGGTAGCCAGCGGTGCGCGCGGCACTGTCCGCAAGTTCGCCAAGCGTGCCTGTCGCACCGTGTACGTGTGAATTGCTCGGCTCCTGGCCAGCGCAACACCGGCTTCGTTGGTGTCGAGGCTGCGGATGTGGAGGAGAGGTGCGCGAATGCAGGCAAAAAAAGCCCCAGCACAAGGCTGGGGCTCAAGCATTTTGCCAGAGAGATACCTGCTGTGGAGCTGTGTTGCTGATGGTCAGAAGTCGTACGACGCGGTCAGGCGAACCGAGCGTGGCGTGGTGAAGTAGGTCTCCATGTCGTAGCTGTTGGAGATCGTGTAGGGGTCAGATTCGTAGACCGCGTCGGATTGGATCGGCTTCAGCTCGTTGAGCACGTTGAACACATCCAGGCCGAAGGCAAGCTTGTGATCGGCGAACGCAGGCCGGTAGATCACGCCCAGATCAATCTGCTTGGTCCAGGGCTGGCGGCCGGCATCGCCCGGCTTGGATGGAACGCCGTCGCAGTAGTGGTACGAGGAGCCGTAGTCGATCGGATCTTCATGTTCAGGCCCGTAGTAGCCCAGGCAGTTCTTCGGTGCACCGGACATGACACGCAGCGTCGCCGATGCGGTCCATTCGTCGTTGAACTGATAGGCACCATAGCCCTTGAGCTGATGGCGACGATCATTGGCCAGGTAGCCACCGGAGTACTCCATCAGCAGCGCCGAGTCCCAATCCTGGGTCTTGGAGATATCGTCCTGGCCGATATCGGATTTCACCTGGCCTTCGGTGTTGCCGAAGCTGCGTGACCAGGTGTAGTCCAGGCGCCCGTACCACTTGTTGCGCAGCGGGTGCTCGATGAACAGGTCCACCGCAACGTAGTCACGCCTGGCCTCGTTGTTGCCGAAGCCCCAGTCGCTGGCGCTCATCTGGAAAGCCGTATAGCCGGAGCCATCGGTGTGGGTGGCCAGGAACGTATTGGTTTTGCCGGGGTTGAAGATCACGCAGCCAGGAACCTCCAACCCGGAGGTATCCACGCCGGTCGACTGCAGCTTCGCCAGCATGCGGTCGGGATCGCAGACATCGTCGATGGCGGACTGCAGACGGCGATAGGTGAACTTCGCGCCGCTGTTCCAGGATTGGCCGATGGTCTTCTCGAAGCCAAGGATCAGCTCATCCTGGTACTGCGACTTGAGATCGGTCGGAGCGATATTGGCCGGATCCGGCGTTTGCCCGTACTCGTTGTTGGTCGATACCGGCCCGGGGCCGAGTGCGGTCAGGCCGGTCGGATTGCCGTTGGCATCGATGCCTGTGTACGTGAAGTACTCGCGGGTGAAGGTCGAGGCGGACGCGCCGCGGACTGCGACGCTGTTGGGCAAGGCGAGGTAATAGCGGCCGAGGTTGGCGAACACCTTGAACGAAGCATCCCCGAACACGTCCCAGCTGGCGCCCAGCCGCGGTGCCCATTGGTCACCGCTCTCGACGTAGGGCTGGGCGGCGCTGTTGAAGTTGGTGAACTTGTCGTTGCGGATGCCCAGGGTCAGCAGCCAGCGTGGCGTGACCTGCCAGCGGTCTTCCAGGTAATAGGCCTTCTGCTCCACCGCCATGCTGGTGGTCGTGGAGAAGATGTACTTGTAGACATAGTAGCCATCCCCTCCCGGTGGGGTGATGTTGAAGCCGGGGCTGGGCGACTGGCCTGGCGCGATGCGCGAGTAGTACCAGGCGTAGCCGGGGCCGGTGATGGTCTGCCCCTCGTTGTGGCCGTTGTAGTACATGTTGTCGATGCCGGCGGTCAGCTGGTGGTTGCCGATGCGGTAGTCCAGGTCCACGCGCAGGCCGCGGGTCTTGCTGCCGGCGTCGCGCGCCTTGGTATCGCGCGCCGCCTGGCCATTGCGGATCGGTGTTCCACCGGTGATCGCCGGATCCTGCAGTGTTACCCCGCTCAGGTAGGGGTCGTCGGATTCAAGCGGGTTGTACTGCAGGTTCTTCTGTTCACTGCGGCCCCATACCGCGCTCAGGGTCAGGTCGTCGGTGAGGTAGCCGGTGTACTTGAAGATGTCGTACTCGTCTTCGAGCTTGGTGATGTCCGAGTACGTTCCCGTGCGCTCGCCGCTCTGCAGGCCCTCGTAGTCGAATGCGGTGTAGTAACCGCTGCTCCGATCATTGTTCTGGAACCGGGTGTACTCCAACGTGTGGTTGTCGGTGATGTTCCAGTCGATCTTTCCGTAGAACTTGGGTGTGCTGATGGTGTAGTTGTTGCGCGCCTGGGTGGTCGAGGAAATGCTGTTGGTGCTTGCCCCTTCACGCTTGTTCGATTCGGCAGCCAGATGGACGAACAAGCGGTCTTCGATCAACGGTCCGCTGACGTATCCGCTGTAGGTGGTGGAGCTGGAGGTGTCGTCATCGCGTGATCGGTAGAGCGTGCCGGGGCGGCTCGGGTCCACGTATTCGGAGCCGGGAGGCAGCGTATCGTTGGGATACCAGACATCGCGCGGCGAGGCTGCCAGTGACTTGGGCGACCAGGTGGTCTGGAAGCCGAAGTGCCATTCGTTGGTACCGCGCTTGCCCAGCTGGTTGAGCACGCCGCCGGTGGAGCGGCCATAGCGCGAGCTGTAACCGCCGGTATAGGTTTCCTGCTGGTCGATCGAGCCGTAGGGCAGGCTGGCGCCGCCCAGTGCGTTGTACGGATTGGAGACATTGAAGCCGTTGAGGTAATAGGCGTTCTCGCTGACGCTTGAACCGCCGAAGGACAGCACCGAGCGCGAGCCGTTGCCGAAGGCACTGCTGCCGGCAATCACGCCGGGTGCCAGCATGGCGATGGCTTCGGCGGTGCGTCCCAGTGGCAGCACGTCCAGTTGCTCGGAAGTAATGACGGACTTGGCCACGGAGGTGGAGACGTCGATCTTGGGCACGTTGGCGGCGGTGACCGTCACCGCATCGAGCGTGGTGGTGCCCTGGGCCCGGAAGGAAACCTCGGTGCCGGTGCCGACCCGCAGCAGGACATCCTGGCGTTGTTCGATCACACGGCCGTTGCGCTCCAGCTTCACCGTGTACTTGCCCACCGGCAGCGTGCCGAGGTTGTAGCGGCCGTTGGCGTCCACGGTGACGGTACGCTGCAGGCCCGATTCGTTCTGGACGGTGACGGTTGTTCCATCAGCCGCAGGCGCCTGTCCGAACAGCGAGCCGGTGGTGCTCTGGGCGAAGGCGCCGCTGATGCTCGCGCCCAGTACCAATGCCAACGTGGTGCGCTTAAGTGCGTGGTTCTTGTGTTTGAAACTTGTCATGTATATCCCCGAGAAGTTGCGCTCTGTCCTGGTGCCCTGTTGTGCGGGGCGCTGACATTGCGGTTCGCAGAGAGTGCAATGCGGCAAGACGATACGTGCCGGAAAATTGTTGGGATCGAATCGATGCGGGGCGTTCAATGCGCTTGTTTTATGAAAAACAAACGCTTGGAATTGTTTGTCCGTATTTTCTCGCTTACTCGAAAATTGCCTTGAATTCCGCTGTTTTCACAATGCAGGGGAACAGTTGAAAAGTTCCTGCGTAAAAATCGGTGCGCACAGTGCAAAGGGGCATCGGAAGTACGGACGGCAGAAACAAGAGAGCCCGGCATCAGCCGGGCTCTTCGTTTCCATATCTTCCTTCTGCGTACCGCATCCGCATCAAGGCGGTCGATCAAGCTCCCACGCGCACCCGCTCGGCGTCGAGGTCATCCAGCGGCCTGACTTCGATGCTGCCGTAGGCCGACCAGGGGAACTGCCTGGCGATGCGCATCGCTTCATCGGCGTCGGCGGCTTCGATGAGATTGAAGCCGGCCAGGACCTCCCGGGTTTCGGCGAACGGACCATCGATGACGCGGGCCTGGCCCTGGCGACTGCGCAGGGTCTGCGCACTTTCCACCGGCTGCAGCCTCTGTGACAGCAGCAGTGTTCCCTGGGCCTGCAACTGGTCGGCGTGCTGGATGCAGCCACGCATCAGCACGTCGTACTCGTTGGCGGGCAGTGCTTGCAGCAGTTCCGGTTCGATATAGATCAGTAGCAGGAATTTCATCAGGCGGACCATCGGTGGCGTGTCGGGCGATGATGCCGCATAGGTGTTGCTGCGTTGCCGCATAAACATGTTCAGAAAATTTCCCCGGATGAATGTCGAAAACGTCAGCGCTGGTTCGTCGTAGTAGGTGTGAGCTGGCAAAGGGCCGGCGACGGAGACTGCGATGAAAGTGATGGTGATAGTGAAGGCCAACGCCGACAGCGAGGCCGGGGTGATGCCGAGCCAGGCTGAACTGGCGGCGATGGGTGCCTTCAACGAGCAACTGGTCAACGCCGGCATCATGCTGGCTGGCGAAGGCCTGCATCCCACCGCGAAAGGCGCGCGGGTGCGCTTTGACGACGCCAGCAGGCGCAGTGTGATCGACGGCCCGTTCACCGAAACCCGCGAGCTGATCTGCGGGTTCTGGCTGTGGCAGGTGCGCTCGATGGATGAGGCCGTGGAGTGGCTCAAGCGCGCACCGTTCAATGCCGACGGCACCGAGCCGATTGAGGTGGAAATCCGCCCCATCTTCGAGGCCGAGGATTTCGGCGACGCCTTCACCCCGGAATTGCGTGCGCAGGAGCAACGTCTGCGCGAGCGCATCGAAAGCAACAACTGACCCTTCCGCACGACGAGGAAATGACCATGAAACTGATTCCCTTCCTGGGCTTCAATGGCAATACCCACGAGGCGATGGCGTTCTACGCCAAGGCACTGGGCGGCAAGGTGGTATCGGAAATGAAATACGGCGACATGCCGCCCAGCGCGGACATGGATGGCGAAGGTTGCGGTGGCTTCAACCCGACCCCGGACCAGGTGGCGCACAGCCAGGTTGAGGCCGGTGGTGCGGTGCTGATGGCCGCCGATGGCCCGCAGGCCGAAGGTCAATGCGCGACCACCATCAACGTCGACGTGGACAGCGTCGAAGAGGCCGAACGCGTGTTCGCCGCGCTGGCCGAAGGCGGACAGGTGCAGATGCCGCTTGCCGAAACGTTCTGGGCAACACGCTGGGGAATGCTGGTGGACCGCTACGGCAAGCCGTGGATGGTCAACTGCATGAAGCCGATGGAGGGTGGAAAGTAATGACGACCACGCCACAGATGATCTTCGTCAACCTGCCGGTGCGTGACCTGGAAGCATCGAAGAAATTCTTCGCAGCACTGGGTTACAGCTTCAACCCGCAGTTCACCGATGAGAACGCCACCTGCATGGTCATCAGCGAGAGCATCTTCGTGATGCTGCTGGTGGAGCCGTACTTCGCAACCTTCAGCCCCAAGCCGCTGTGTGATGCGCGCACGCACACCGAAGTGATCACCTGTCTGTCGGCCGAAAGCCGCGCGGCGGTTGATGTGCTGGTGGACAAAGCCATCGCTGCGGGCGGCAGCGAGCCGATGCCGATGCGCGATTACGGATTCATGTACCAGCGCGGCTTCCAGGACCTGGACGGGCACCTGTGGGAAGTCGTGCACATGGATGGCGAGCCGGGCTGATCCGCATGCGGTCGCGCGTTGGCGCGGCCGCTGTCCTGTTCCAGCAATGGAGGAAACAACCATGAGTTACGTTGATGGATTCGTGGTGCCGGTGCCGCAGGCGCGGCTGGCCGAGTACCGGCGCATGGCACGCAAGGCCGGCGCGGTGTGGAAGGAGCATGGCGCGCTGGCGTATCTGGAAGCGGTGGCCGATGACGTGCAGCCCGGCAAGCACACCTCGTTCCCGCAGGCAGTGAAACTTAAAAAGGATGAAGTGGTGGTGTTCGCCTACGTGGTGTACCGCTCACGCGCGCATCGCGACCGGGTCAATGCCAAGGCGATGGCCGATCCGCGACTGGCCGGCATGGACGCCAAGACCATGCCGTTCGACGGCAAGCGCATGTTCTGGGGCGGCTTCAAGACCTTCATTGATCTGTGAACCCCGCGTCCTGTCCGCGCGGGAGCCGGGCGGGGCCCATGCATGCTTGATCACGCACGACCGGTAGCCGGTTCGTGCGTGATGCCATCTGCCGTGCCGGCTTGCATGCACAGCGCCGCAGTGGTGTGATCGCGGGCTGATGGAACACCCCGAACTCCAGCGCAGGCTCGACACCTTATGGCGAATGGAATCGCCACGCCTGGTTGCGCGCCTGGCGCGGATGCTCGGTGATCTGGACAGCGTCGAGGAACTGGCCCAGGACACGCTGGTGGCCGCGCTCGAACACTGGCCGAAGCAGGGCATTCCCGATAATCCCGCAGCCTGGTTGATGGCCACCGCGCAACGGCGCGCCATTGACCGGCTACGGCAGCGGCGCCTGCATGCCCAACGGCAGGTGCAGGTGCTGGACGAGCAGCAGGAGCACGTCATGGGGGCTGACCAGGCTGACCACGCGGATGATATCGGTGACGACCTGCTGCGGCTGGTGTTCGTTGCCTGCCATCCGCTGTTGCCGCCTGACGCGCGCGTGGCGCTGACCCTGCGCCTGCTGTGTGGCCTGACCACGGCCGAGATCGCACGCGCCTATCTGCAGCCGGAAGCCACCATCGCCCAGCGCATCACCCGCGCCAAGCGTTTGTTGGCCGAGCGCCAGGTGCCGTTCGAAGTGCCGCGTCGGCAGGAATTGCCGCAGCGGCTGCAGTCGGTACTGGACGTGGTCTACCTGGTGTTCAACGAGGGCTACGCGGCCAGCAGTGGCGAAGACTGGATGCGTCCGGCGTTGTGCGAGGAAGCACTGCGGCTGGGCCGCGTGCTGCATGGCCTGATCCCGGCAGCGGTGCCGGTGCTGGGCCTGCTGGCGTTGATGGAGTTGCAGGCCTCGCGGCTGCGTGCGCGCAGCGGCAGCGACGGTACCCCGGTGCTGCTGATGGAGCAGGACCGCAGCCGCTGGGACTGGTTGCAGATCAGCCGTGGCGTGGCGGCGCTGGACAAGGCCACCGCACTTGGCGGCACTGATGATCCTTATGTGCTGCAGGCGATGATCGCCGCCTGCCACGCGCAGGCCCGACGCGCCGAGCAGACCGACTGGTCGCGCATCGCCACGCTGTATGGGCAGCTGGCCGAAGTCAGCCCGTCGCCGGTGATCGAGTTGAACCGCGCGGTGGCGGTGGCCCAGGCGCATGGCGCCCAGCAAGCATGGCCGCTGGTGGAAGCGCTGGCCGACGATGCCCGCCTGCAAGGCTATGCACCGCTGGCGGCGGTACGCGGTGATCTGCTGGACAGACTCGGCCGCAGTGCCGAGGCACGCGCGGCCTTCACCCAGGCCGCAGCCCTGAGCGGCAACGCCCGCGAGCGCGACATCCTGCTGGCCCGCGCCGCAGGCGTGCCCTCCGGCACTGCCCGCTGAGGCGTGGGGCTGGCTACACTCGGCCCGTTGCCTGACCCAGTGGAGATGCAGTGTGAAGCGAGTAGTGATCAGCCTGTTGGCGATGTCGGTGTCCACGGCCCTGATGGCCGCACCACCCAAGTTCGATGGTGCGCGTATTTCGGCCGACGTGAAGGAGCTTTCCTCGGACGCATATGAGGGCCGCTCCCCGGCCACCGCCGGCGAGGAAAAGACCATTGCCTACCTGAGCGGGCAGTTTGCCGATGCGGGCCTGCAGCCGGGCGGCGACCTGAAGGACGGCAAGCGCCTGTGGACCCAGGCAGTCCCGCTGCTCAAGGGTGACATCGTCGGCAAGCCGGTGTTGTCGTTGTCCAGCAACGGCAAGCCGCAGTCGCTGACCCAGGGCCAGGAAATCGCCGTGCGCGCGGCCATGAACGGCGACAGCCAGGTCGCCATCGAGAACGCGCCACTGGTGTTCGTTGGCTATGGCGTCAAGGCTGCCGAGCGCAACTGGGACGACTTCAAGGGCGTGGACCTGAAGGGCAAGATCGCCGTTGTGCTGATCAACGACCCGGACTTCGAGACCGGCGCCGGTGACTTCGACGGCAAGGGCATGACCTACTACGGCCGCTGGACCTACAAGTACGAAGAAGGTGCGCGCCAGGGCGCGGCCGGCGTGCTGATCGTCCACGAAACCGCACCGGCATCCTACGGCTGGGCCACCGTGGCCGGCTCCAACACCAACACCATGTTCGACGTGGTGCGGCAGAACCCGGCCGAAGCGCACCCGGCGCTGGAAGGCTGGATCCAGCGCGACCTTGCGGTGGACCTGTTCAAGCGCGCCGGCCTGGATTTCGAAACGCTCAAGAAGCAGGCGCAGTCGCGTGACTTCCAGCCGGTGGAGCTGAAGGGCGAGACCTTCTCGGCCAACTACCAGGTCAAGAACGAAGTCATCACCTCGCACAACGTGGCCGCGCGCCTGGAAGGCAGCAGCCACCCCGACGAAACCATCGTCTACAGCGCACACTGGGACCACATCGGTGTCGGCGAGCCGGACGCGCGTGGCGACCGCATCTTCAACGGCGCGATGGACAATGCCAGCGGCACCGCCGCACTGGTCGAACTGGCACGTGGTTTCGCCAAGCAGCCCCGCCCGCAGCGTTCGATCCTGTTCCTGGCGGTCACCGCCGAGGAAAAGGGCCTGCTGGGTTCGGAGTATTACGCCAGCAACCCGCTGTACCCGCTGTCCAAGACGGTGGCGCTGATCAACATGGACGGCATGTCGCCGTACAGCCCGTCGCGTGACTTCGGCATCTACGGCTCGGCCAGGATGGAGCTGCTGGACCAATTGAAGGACGTCGCCAAGGGTTGGGACATCCGCTACACGCCGGACCCGAAGCCCGAAGCCGGCCTGTTCTTCCGCTCCGATCACTTCCCGTTCGCCAAGCGTGGCGTGCCGGCGCTGTCGTATGCGGCGGGTCAGGACTGGATCGACGGTGGTGTGGAAGCCGGCAAGAAGGCCTCCGACGACTACACCGCCAAGCGTTACCACCAGCAGGGCGACGAGTGGCAGGCCGACTGGACCTTCGCCGGCGCCGTGCGTGACCTGGAAGTGGTCTACACGCTCGGCGAGCAGTTGGCCAACTCGCGCAGCTGGCCGAACTGGAGCACGGAAGAGGCGTTCCGCGCGGTGCGTGACGCCAGCGCTGCAGAACGCAAGTAAGTAAAAAGCGATCGCCTGAAGCCCCTCTCCCGTCAACGGGAGAGGGGTGAGGGCAGGGCGCAGAGCGCCCTCTGCCATTGATTCTTTTCCCACTACCCCAATTCTGTTCCCAGGCTTCAACGCACCAAGGGAACACGGATGGCATGTATCGGCAGATGGAAGCGCGCAGGGTGGCTGCTCGCAATGAGCAGCGCAGGATGGGCCAACGCTGCGACGTTGCCGCCGAACTGGCAGATCCTGCCAGTCTCACCGGATGTGGTTGAAGACGGTCTTCCCACCGCGCTGCGTTCGCCGCAGCTGGGCAAGGAAGGCAAGCGCCTGCCACAGGTGCAGATGGTGGTGGACCTTCCTTTCGCCCAGGTATTGCCGCTGGTGCAGACGGCACTGAAGCCGGTCGGTACGTTTAGCGGCGAACTGGGCAGCAACCAGGTCGCCCGCATCGACCAGGGCTGGGGCGACGTGCTGTTGGCGCGCAGGCCCGAGCTGGTACGCGACTACCTTCGCCAGTACGAGTTGCCGACATTGCAGCAATACGTCAGCGAGGGCGCCCTGCTCG
The DNA here is from genome assembly GCF_021202945.1 of Stenotrophomonas sp. SY1. Classification (GTDB taxonomy): domain Bacteria; phylum Pseudomonadota; class Gammaproteobacteria; order Xanthomonadales; family Xanthomonadaceae; genus Stenotrophomonas. The sequence continues at coordinate 770,060 of NZ_JAJOYR010000001.1, forward strand.
ACACGGAAATCCCGGGGCGCCTGGCGCGGCTGGAACGTCAATTCCGCTTCGAAGGCCGAGGTGAGCGCATGCCGGCGTTGCAGGGCGCATTTAGCTACTGGACCGGCAGCTCCGAGCAGCGCTATGGCGCGCTGGGCCGCAGCAAGAGCACGGTCCATGTCCGCGTGACCCAGCTGGATGCGGTGATGGGGCGCCCGGCCACGGCGGTCACGCTGTGGCGCACGGATGATTGGCCCAACCCCGGCGGCGGCATCGTGGGGCAGGTGCGTGCGCTGGCCGACGCCAACATTTTCAGCAGCGGTCCGCAGACGCGGATCCAGCGCAACAGCGTGCCGCAACCGGTGTTCAACCCTGTGTTCGAGGCATTGAGCGCGCAGCCCGGTGCGCGGTTGCGCATTGGTGCGGGCGCGCTGGATTGGATCGCCCCACCCAAGCCGGTGGCCGCGATCATCGAGCCGCAACGAAAGGCCCCCGATGCCGATGCAGCGACCATCCCGGCGCAACGCATGCTGCGCATCGAGCGGGTGATGGCACTGCAGACGTTCGAGGCCGATGACATGCAGATACTGGCCGATGGCAGCGCACTGCTGGTGCAGAACCATCCGTTCAAGCTGATGCGCTGGTCGCCTGCTGACGGCGACACGCCGCGCACCCTGTGGACCGCTCCGCAGCCGAGTGTGAGCCGCTGGATGTTGTCGGCCGACGCACGTGGCCAGGTGGCGCATCTGCTGGTGGATGGGCAGGTGATGCGCTACGAGCTGGCCCATCCGGCGCTGGTCACCCACCCGCTGGCATTCGACCAGAAGGGCGTGCTCGGCGACAGCTATGTGCGTTACTTCCACGACGGCAATGGTGTGCCGCTGGCCTATCGACGCGACTATGCGGGCAAGCGGGATACCTTGCAGGTGTGGGCACCGGTCGCGTCGGCCGCAGACGAGGGCGCGCGCTGGGACTACAGGCTTCAGTTCGCCGCGCCACGGCAGCACGTGATGCGCGGCGACTTCCCCGGCAACGCACAGGTCAAGCCGGTGCAATGGGATGGCCCGACGGCCAATCGGTGGATCGAGGATGTGTTCGGCCTCAGCGAGCTGGATGCAGCTACCGGGCGCGTGCTGCGGGTGCTGCCATTGCCGCGCCGCTTCGGCAACGTGGATGCGTTCGACGATATCGGCATGGCGCAATGGACGCCGCCGCCGTTCGGTTCCATCAACGGGCGCTGGATCGCGGTCGGCTTCGTGTTGATGGACGGGGAGCGCCGCAACCCCGGCATGCATGTGGTGGACATGGACAGCGGCAAGCTGCGCTACTCCTTGACCATGCCCGGCCGGGATTCGCTCACCGTGGCCGCCGGTTCGCTGGACGGTCGCCTGCTGGCATTGGGCAGCGCCGGTGGTGACAAGGCTGCGGTGCTGTGGAACCTGGACACGGGCCGTTCGCTCACCCTGCAGGCCAACCGCGAAACCTGCGAAGAGCTGCGCCAGCTGCAATGGAGTGCGGACGGCAGGCGCCTGTGGGGGCGTTGCGTCAACGCGCTGGTGCAATGGGAGCTGCCCGCGGCCTGGCAGTCGCGGCAGGAATGAGCCCGCAGATCACTTCCGGAAGCCAAACGATGACTTTCACTGTCCGCCCCGCCAATGCCAGCGATGTCGAGGCTCTGTTCGACATCCGTACCAGCGTCACCCAGAACCACCTTTCGCGCGAACAGATGGCGCAGATGGGCATCGATGCCGAAACGTTGACGGCGATGTTGTCGGCCGGGCCGTGTGCCTGGCTGGCCGAAGTGGAGGGCCTGCCGGTGGCGTTCTCGATGATCGACCTGGATGACGCCTGCCTGTTCGCGGTGTTCGTCCGGCCCGGCCACGAAGGGCGGGGATTGGGCAGCGCGGTACTGGCACCGGCCGAGGCTGCCCTGTTCGCGCAGCACGCACGCATCTGGTTGAGCACCGACGGGCGCGAGGAAATCCGTGCCAACGGCTTCTACCGGCGGCACGGCTGGCAGGTGGTGGCACAACTGCAGGACGGCGACGTGCGCTACGAGAAAGCCCATCCGTCCAACTGACCGGGCCGGCGCCCGGAATCCCCGGTTTGGTCGCCGCCAGCCGGGTTTCGTCGCATCACGCTTGCGCCATTGACGGCGGCGCCTATCCTCGACGCCAGTTCCCCAGCCCGCAGGCCTGACCATGTTTGCCAGCCTCTTCCTCGGTTTCCGCATTCTCCTGGCGTGGGCCTTGACGCTTGTGGCTGCCGGCTTCCTCTGGAGCGGCCTGTTCAGTGGCATGGACGAGCCGCCGGGCTGGATCTTCGGCCTGCTGGCGATGACCCTGATGGTGTTCAACCTCAGCGCCATTGCCGGCCATGTGCGCCGGGTGTCGCTGATCGCCGACCGCCTGGACACGCAGACCCTGGGCAACCGCCACCGGCGCCAGGTGGAGCTGCCGCTGGATGCCGCTACCGCCTTCACTCTGCTGGAGCAGGTGATCGGCCAGATGCCGCGCCTTGAGGGGCTGGAGCGTTCGGCCGGCACCCTGCAACTGCGCGCCACCCAGCGCCGCGCCGATCCGTTTGGCGACCGCCCGCCGTCGCGCTGGAACCTGCTGGCGCGGCTGGCGATCAAGCGCAATCAGATCACCGCACGGGTCACCCCGGGCACCGACACCAGCAGCGTGACCTTGTTGTTCGAGCCCGATGCCGGTGCCTGGGTGGACCTGCTGCTGCTGGACGAGGGCAGCAATTTCGAGAACGCCGAGGCGGTGACGCATGCACTCAGCGGCAAGGTTGCCGAGCAGCGCCGTTCCGAACGTGAGCAGGCCGCGCGCACCGAAGCGGAGAAGGAACTCAGCGTGGCCCGCCTCAACCTGCTGCACGCGCAGGTCGAACCGCACTTCCTCTACAACACGCTGGCCAACGCCCAGGTGCTGACCCGCGCCGACCCGGTGCGGGCCGAGCAGATGCTGGGGCACCTAATCCAGTACCTGCGCAGCTCGTTGCCGGGCATCGATCAGTCGGTGTCCACGCTGGGCCAGGAACTGGAGCGCGTGCAGGCCTACCTGGAAATCCTGCGCATCCGCATGGGCGCCCGGCTGGCGCTGCAGATCGATGTACCCGAAGCCCTGCATCACGTCGCCTTGCCATCGATGGCGCTGCAGACGCTGGTCGAGAACGCGATCAAGCATGGCCTGGAACCCAAGGCCGGCGGTGGCACCGTGTGGGTGCTGGCACGCGAACTGGATGGTCAGGTCACCATCACCGTGGCCGACGATGGCCAGGGCATGGCCACCAGCACCACCGGCACCGGCATTGGCCTGAAGAACCTGCGCGAGCGCCTGCGCCTTACCTGCGGTGAACACGCTGGCGTGGCGCTGGTATCCAATTTCCCCAGCGGCATGGCCGCCACCATCAGCCTGCCGTGGAAAGCTCCCGAGCGGCCGAACGTGGTTGCCGTCCCACCGATTCCGGAGTTGCCCCGTGCAGGTTGAAGCGCTCATCGCCGAAGACGAACCGCTGCTGCGCGAAGCCCTGCTCAAGCAGTTGCAGCGGTTGTGGCCGGAACTGAAGGTCGTGGCCGAATGCGAAGACGGTGCCGCCGCGCTGGAGGCACTGGAAACGCATCAACCGGACCTGGCGTTTCTGGACATCCGCATGCCCGGCATCACCGGCATCGACGTGGCGCGTGCGCTGCAGAGCGTGAGCCCACGCACCCAGGTGGTGTTCGTCACCGCCTACGACCAGTACGCCATCGATGCGTTCGAGCAGGGCGCGGTGGATTACCTGCTCAAGCCGGTCACCGATGAGCGCCTGCTGGCCACCCGCCAACGCGTGCTTGCCCGTCGTCAGGCCGGCATGCCCGATGCAGCGGTGCTGGAACGGCTGCTGCGGCAACTGGGGCAGCAGCCGACCACACCGCAGACCGCGCCGCCGCTGGCCTGGATCACTGCCAGCAACGGCCGTGAGACGCGCCTGGTGATGCTGGACGATGTGCTGTATTTCCGCGCCGACAGCAAATACACCTCGGTGGTCACCGCGCACGAGGAACTGCTGCTGCGCAGTTCACTGCGCGAGCTTGCGGCGGCGCTGGACCCGCAGAACTTCCGCCAGATCCACCGCGCCACCATCGTCAACATGAAGGCGGTGGCCTCGGTCAGCCGCGAGGACACCGGGCGCGGGGTGCTGCGGCTCAAGGGTCGCGACGAGACGCTGGTGGTCAGCCAACCTTTCATGAGTCTGTTTCGCGGCATGTGATGCCGCCCGGTTACCTGGAGAATCGCCATGCATTACCTGACCGTCCTGCTCGGCAGCCTGCTGTCGATGCTGGGTATCCAAGAGTCGCCGGGACAGACCTCGGTCACCCGCATCAGTGGCGACGAACAGTTGCTCAGCCGCACCACCGTTTCCTCGGGCGTGGCGCGCTTCCAGTGCCTGCAAAGCGACAGCGGCAAGTGCGTCTACCACGTCTACCGCGAAAGCTGTCGCAGCGGCCAGGACAAGGCGGTGTGCGAGCGCCAGGCGCTGGCCGACTTCTCGCTGCTGGTGGGCCGCACGCGCGACATGGACGGCTTGCCGGCCGGATTCGGGCAGCAGGTGTTGCTGCGCAGATGAAAACGCCGCGACGAGCGCGGCGGGAGGAACAGATCAGAGACGTGAGGCTCAACCTGCCTGTGCTTCAGCCCTTCTCCCGCCTGCGGGAGAAGGGCGTACTGCTCGCATCAGCTGTGCAGTTGCCTCAGAACGCCGGCTGCAGGCGCAGCCCGTCATCACCGATGTGGTTGAGCTTGCCTACCAGTTCGGAGTGCTGCCGCATGCGTCCGAGCTCGCGCATGATGCGTATGTCCTCGTGGCGCAGTTCGCGGTTGGCGGTGACCGCCTGCTTGTAATCGAGCACTTCCGGATAGTGCTCGGCCATGTCCAGCGCTTCGGCAACCTCGTCCACGCTGTCGGCGTCGGAGCTGATCCGGGCGCGACTGTTGAAGGCCTTCATCCAGCGCTCGAAGCCGGCGGTGTGGTCGAACATGTTGGCCATGAACCAGATCACGAACAGGATCGACACCCACGAGCCGAACACGATCACCACGCGGGTGAAGGTGATGTGGAAGTCATCGCGCCACAGATAGTTGGTGATTAAGCCAAGAATCAACAGCGATGACGCCTGCCACAGCACGATGGACGCCATCAGCCACTGGCATTTGGCCTTGTTCAGCACCGCCACCTCGTCGCGTATCTGCTGATCGCTCAGGTTCTTCCAGTGCTCAACCTGTTTTTCGAACGGGCTGCGGTACAGCTCGTTGTCCTGCAACAACAATCCCAAACCTTTGAACAACGCGATCATGGTGAGCTCCTTGCAGTAACGATCTGGAACGAGCGACGGATGCAGCGTGGAACGGTCAGGCACTTGCAGTTCTAGCACTTTCAGGCGGCTTGGCAATGGGGGCAGGCAATGAGGTACAGCCTCGTGGCTCACGCAGCGTTGATGTCGATCTGCGGATTTTGCGATGCAGCATCACGCAAGTGCTGGAAAGAAAAATTGAAATCGACGCGACATGCTGCATGCGCACACATGAGGCAGGGCGGGGCCTCGGGGGCTGGCGGCTGGGGGCGGCAGGTTGCCTGTCGTTGCCGGGGGAGGGTCAGTTGCGCGGTGCCGGCGCTAGGATATGCCCCATGCCGCTACTGTCCCGACGTGTTTCCACCGCTGCCACTGCCCAGATCGGACGCTGGGTGCTGGAGGCCTTCCCCCGCAACCAGAGTGGCGTGGATTACGACTTGCCGCGCGATGATCCCGGCTGGTTCGGCCCGGACAGCGTCACCTGGCGCATTCATTCCGAGTTCCCCGGCATGCTTGCCGGCGGCCTGTGCGCGCTGATGTTGCAGCTGCTGCATCCACGCGCGCTTGCTGGCGTCTATGACCACTCCAACTTCCGCCAGGATCTGGTCGGGCGCCTGCGCCGCACCACCAGCTTCGTTGCGGCCACCAGTTATGCACCGGCTGCGGCGGTGGAAGCGGTGATCGAACGCGTTCGTCGCATTCACGCGCAGGTGGTTGGCCAACTGCCGGACGGCACCGCCTACGCCGCCGATGATCCGGAATTGCTGACCTGGGTGCATGTCACCGAGGCGTATGGCTTCCTGGAAGGCTGCCGGCGCTATTGCCGCGAGATTCCCACCGCCATCGCCGACCGCTATTACGACGAGTATCGGCGTGTGGCCGAGGCGCTGGGCGCACGTGCGGTGCCGGCCAGCCAGGCGCAGGTGCTGGCCTACTTCGAGGCGCAGCAACCGCAGCTGTGCATGGATGCACGTTCGCGTGAAGTGCTGGACGTGCTCAGTGCGGTGCGCCTGCCGGTGCCGCTGCCGGGTGTGTCGCGCGACATGTTCCTGGCTGCCGGTGCCGCACTGTTGCCGGCCTGGGCCGAGCAGATGATCGGTCGCAGTCGTGGTCAGCACCTGCAATCGGTGGTGGCCGCGCGCGTGTTGCGCAGCGTGGCGCCGTTGTTCCGGATCGCGTTGAACGATGGGATTTCCACACGCGCCTGCCGCAGGGTGGGGGAAGACCCGAAGATCCTGATGCAGTGGCCTGTGTGAGGGTGTAGGCAGAAGCAGAAGCAGAAGCTACCCCTCGCCAGCCCTCCCCTGCGCCAGGGCGCAAGGGAGGGAGCAAGAGCGCTTTCGCTGCAATCGGGCAGATCGCGCATGACCACTCCCTCCCTTGCGCCTCTGGCGCAGGGGAGGGCTGGGGAGGGGTAACGCTCCTCGTGCATTCCCACCGCAGCAGCAAAGAAAACGGGCGCTTTCGCGCCCGTTTTCATTCCAACCTTCAAACCAATCCGTTACCAGACCTTGACCCGCTTCTCCGGCGCCAGGTACAGCTTCTGCCCGTCCTTGACCTCGAACGCGGGGTACCACGCGTCCAGGTTGCGCACGGTCAGCGTGCGGAACTGCCCCGGGGCATGCACGTTGGTCAGCAGCGAGTTGCGCAGTGCCTGTTCCCGGGCCTTGCTGCGCCAAGCCTGGGCAAAGCCGAGGAAGAAGCGCTGGTCCGGCGTGAAGCCTTCCAGGGTCTGTTCCTGCTTGCCCTGCAACGACAGGCGATAGGCGTCATAGGCGGTGGCCAGGCCGGCGACGTCGGCGATGTTCTCGCCCAGGGTCAGGCGGCCATTGACGTGTACGCCCGGGAACGGCTCGTAGCTGTTGAACTGTGCGGCCAGCGCATCACCGGCGGCGTTGAACTGCTTCAGGTCCTCGGCCGTCCACCAGTTGTGCAGCTTGCCGGTCTCGTCGAACAGCGCACCGGCGTTGTCGAAGCCGTGGCTGATCTCGTGGCCGATCACCGCACCGATGGCGCCGTAGTTGATCGCATCATCGGCAGCACCGTCGAAGAACGGCGGCTGCAGGATCGCGGCCGGGAACACCAGGCGGTTTTCCAGCGGCACGTTCATCGCGTTGATGGTCTGCGGCAGCATCGCCCATTCGCTGTGGTCCACCGGCTGGCCGAGCTTGGCCACGTTGCGCTGGTACTCGAACGCCGCCGCGCGCTGGGCGTTGCCCAGGGCATCGTCACGCTTGATTTCCAGCGCGCTGTAATCACGCCATTTGCTCGGGTAACCCATGTCCACCTTCAGCCCGGCGATCTTGGCCTTGGCGTGGGCCTTGGTTTCCGGCGACATCCACTCCAGCGCGTCGATGCGCTTGGCGAAGGCGGCGATGATGTTCTTGGCCATCTCGTCGGCGCGGGCCTTGGTGGCCGCATCGAAATGACGCTCGACGTAGATCTTGCCGACCGCTTCGCCGACAGCACTGTTGGTCTCGGCGACGCCGCGCTTCCAACGCTCGCTCTGCTGCGGGGTGCCGCTCATGGCGGTGCCGTGGAAGCCGAAGTGCGCATCGGCGAAGGCTTTGGGCAGATAGGGTGCGGCTTCATCCAGTGCGTGGAAGGCCAGGTAGTCCTTCCACACGTCCAGCGGCTCGCTGGCCACCAGTTTGGACAGGCCGGCCACGGCCTTGGGCTGCCACACGATGAAGTCCTGCTGCGCGCCCAGCTTGGCGCCGTCGAGGAACGCTGCCCAGTCCATGCCCGGCGCCTTGGCGCTCAGGTCGGCCTGCTTCCAGGCGTTGGCGCCCTTCTGCACGTCGTTGGTTTCTTCCTGGGTGGCGTGGCTGCGGGCGATCCTGGTTTCCAGCGCGACGATCCGCGCGGCCTTGGCGGCGGCGTCGCTGTCGCCGGACAACTCCAGCAGCTTGCTCACATAGCCTTCATAGGCCTTGCGCAGCTCGGCCATGCGGCCGTCCTGCAGATAGAAGTCGCGGTCGGGCATGCCCAGGCCGCCCTGCACCAGATACGGCGCGTTGCGGTCCGGCTGCATCAGGTCCACCGATACCCAGACGCCGAACAGGTGCGGGGTATAGAAGTTGGTGGCGTTGAGCAGGTCCACGTCGGCACGTACGGTGGCGCCCAGCGCCTTGGCCAGCGCCTGCTTGTCGGCGATGCCGGCGATGGCCTGCAACTGCGGCTGCAGCGGTGCGGTGCCGCGGGCTTCGATGCCGGCCTCGTCCATATAGGCGGCGTAGTAGTCGCCGATCTTCCGCGCCTGGGCGTCGCTGGCCTTGCCGGCGTCTTCCAGGATCGCGCGGGTGTCGAGCAGGGTCTTCTCGGCGATCAGGTTGAAGCTGCCGTAGTTGGAGCGGTCGGCCGGGATCTCGGTGCGCTTGACCCATTCACCATTGGCGAAGTCGAAGAAGTTGTCACCGGCGGCCACGCTGCGGTCCATGCCGGTGGCATCGAAACCAAAGCTGCCCAGCTGCGGCTTGGCGGCGGCCGTGGCGGCCGGTGCCTGTGCATCGGTGGGGGCCGGTTGCGGTGCCTGCTTGTCGCAGCCGCCGAGTGCAAGTGCGGTGCCGATCGCCAGCACCAGAAGGGGACGTTGCAGAGCCATGCGGGTTTCCAGATGAAGGGACCGGCCAAGTCTAGACCCGAGGCCCGGCGCATGCAGATACCAATCTTGGCACTTGACCGGCGCCTGGCCACCGGGGCCTGAAGAAAGTGCGGCTGCGCTCTTCACGCCAGTGGGCTTGTGCTGCATGCTGTGCCAGGTTCGCTGCATGTGGTGTCTGGGGAGGCGCTTGCAGAGCGGCGCACGGGTTGTTCGTGTGCGGTCGTCACCTGCCGGGCCCCCTGCTGCCAACGTACATGGATCAACCAATGCTCGCCTGTCCCTCATTGATGTGCTGGAAACTGAGATGAACCGGTTGCCCGCCCATCCTTTGCGCGTGCTGGTCATTGCCGGCACGGTGGTGGCGGTGATGCTGGCGGTGGCATTGACGATGATGCTGTGGAACGACCGCAGCAGCCGTATCGAAGCAGCGCAGCGGCAGAGCATGGCACTGGCCAATGGCAGTGATCGCCTGCTGCGTGCGCAGCTGATCACCCTGGAACGCGCGCTGCGCGGTACCGCCAACGATGGCCGCGAGTTCTACCGGCGCGTGCCGGACCAAGCGGTGGAGCTGTTGCAGGCCAATATCCGTGGCGTGCTCGAGCGCAACCATGACCTGGCATCGATCACCCTGGTCAACGGCCAGGGCCAGCCGCTGTCGGAAGGTACCGGTGACCCGACCCTGCACAGCTGGGTGGTAGCTCCCAACCGCGTGCTCAGCGGCGAGCTGTACATCGGCCCGCTGGAGAAGTTGCCCGGCGAGCACTGGGTGGTGCGCACGGCGGTGCCGATGCAGCCGGACCAGTGGTTGCTGGGACGGGTGCGGCTTGGCACCTTCCAGGAAGTGGTCAGCGGCCTGGACCTGGGCCGCGATGGGGCCGCTTCGATCGGCAACCGCTTCGGCCAGATCCTGGCCCACAGCCGCGATCCGGGCGGCCTGGTGGGCAAGCAGCTCACCAATCCCGCCTCGATCCCGCCGCCTTCAAGCAAGGTGCTGGCGCGTGGCATCAGCGCCAGCCCGGTGGACAACCAGCTGCGCATCAGCGCGATCAGCGTGCCGCCGGACTATCCGCTGACCTTGTTCGCCGCGTTGTCCTACCAGGAAGTGATGGCGCGCTGGTATGTGTTCCTGTACGCCGGCATCGGCATCTTCGTGCTCTACCTGATCGGCTTTGTCTGCCTGCTGCGCGGGGTGGCCCGCAGCGCCGCCCATCAGCAGCGCATGGGCGAGCAGCTGCAGGCTGGCGCAGCCGAGCTGGCCCTGGCGCATGAAGTAGGCAAGGTCGGCACCTGGTCGCTGCATGGCAGCGTTCCTACTTTGCATTGGTCCGGGCTGACCCAGCAGATGCTGGGCCTGACCGGGCGCGCCTCGCCACTGGAGGTGTTCCTGACGCGGGTGCACGAGGACGACCGCGCCTGGCTGCGGGTCATGCTCGAACGCGCCCGGCAGGGCAAGGGCGCGCTCAATGCGATGTTCCGCCTGTGCATGCGTGACGGCTCACTGCGCTGGTTGTCCGCCCGTGGCGACCTGGTGGACAGTGCCGGGCAGTCGCCGCGCCTGGCCGGTGCGGTGGTGGACATCAGCGAGCGCGTGCAGACCGAGGCGCGTGTGGTGGAAGCCGAGCGCCAGTTCCGCCTGGTGTTCGATCGCAACCCGGCACCGTTCTGGATCTTCGACCTGGTGACGCTGCGCTTTCTGGAAGTGAACCAGGCCGCGGTGGAGCAGTACGGCTACAGCCGCGAAGAATTCCTGACCATGTCGATCCTGGACGTGCGCCCCAGCGAGGACTGGGAGCTGCTGCGCAACGGTGTGGACGATTTTGCCAATGGCGGCCCCGCGCTGCAGCTGGTACGCCGTCATCGGCGCAAGGACGGCAGCGTGTTCCAGGCGGTGGCGCATGTGGCGCGGCTGGAGTTCGCCGGCCACGATGCCTGCCTGGTGCTGGCCGAAGATGTCAGCCAGCGCCTGCGCTACGAGAACGAACTGGCCTACCGCGCCAGCCACCATCCGGGCACCGGCCTGCTGACCGCGCGTGCGCTGTCCGAGCGGCTCGACGGCGAACGCGGCTACACCATCATCCACGTGCAGCTGCGCGGCCTGCAGATGATTGCCGACACCCTGGGCCGCGAGGCCGGCGAGGAAGCGCTGCGTTCGGTGGCAGTGCGGCTGGGTGGGCTGGCCAGCCGTTACGGCCTGCTGGCGCACCAGCCGGCCGAAGACTTCGTGCTGGCGGTGGAGAACCCCGACGACGCCCAGCTGGCGCTGGATGCCTTGCTTGAAGCCGTCGCCGAACCGGTGCGCGGCCACGACACCTTCCATCAGCTGGAAGCACGGGTCGGTGTCGCCAGTTGTCCGGCCGACGGTGATACCGCCGAGCTGGTGCTCGGCCGCGCCGCGCAGGCAGCCCATGCCGCGCGCGAAGACGGCGTGCCGGTGGCGCGTTTCACGCCGGCCATGGCCGCCCGTTACACCGAGCGCCTGCAACTGGCCGGGCGCATCCACATGGCCATCGACAGCGACGAATTCGAGCTGCATTTCCAGCCGATCCGGCATGCGGCCGACGGCACTCCGGCGGCGCTGGAGGCACTGTTGCGCTGGCCGCAGACCGACGGCAGCCAGATTCCGCCGGGCGACTATATCCAGCTGTGCGAGGACACCGGCCTGATCATCGCGCTCGGCCGTTGGGTGTTGCGCGCGGCAGCACAGGCGCAGCGGCAGTTGGTCGCTGCGGGCTGGGACAACCTGCCGATCGCGGTGAACGTGTCGGCGGTGCAGTTCTTCAACACCGACCTGGCCGGCGAGTTCACCCGCGTGCTGGAGGAGTTCGGCCTGCGCCGTGGCGCATTGCAGCTGGAGCTGACCGAAAGCAGCCTGATGCGTAATCCGGCCCAGGCGTTGCAGGCCATGCAGCGCCTGCATGAGAAGGGCATCAGCATTTCGCTGGATGACTTCGGCACCGGCTTCTCGTCGATGTCCTACCTTCAGCACCTGCCGTTGGATTCGCTGAAGATCGACCGCAGCTTCGTGGCCGATGTGGAGAGCAACCCGCGCAATGCCGCCATCTGCCGGGCGTTGTTGTCGCTGGGCCACAGCATGGGGTTGTCGGTGATCGCCGAAGGCGTGGAGACAGAGGGCCAGCAGCGCTGGTTGGCCGCGCACGGTTGCGACCAGGTGCAGGGCTATCTGCTGGGCCGGCCGATGGCGCTGGACGAACTGCTGATGGAACTGGCCCTCACCCGCAGCATGGAGTGAGGCGAAGCGCCTTGCTGGAACCGCGCCCGCCGTGACGGCGGTGCAGTGCCTGTCGATGCCCTGCCGCGAACGGCAGGCAGGACGTCGGCAAGGCCGAGAACCCAGCGCCGCTGCGGACGGGCAAACCCGTCACCACATGCGGTGGGTTGTTTCGAAGCCCAGGGAATTCCGCTGTGCTGCATCCCGGCTTACCGCTGCCCATATTTCACGGGCTTTGCGGCGGCTCCAGCTGCTCCACCAGGTAATCGATGAAGCTCCGTACCTTCGGTGCCAGGTGGCTGCGGTTGGGATAGACCGCGTAGATGCCGATGGCGGGAGTCTCCCAATCCGGCAGGACCGGCATCAGCCGGCCATCGGCCAGTGCGTCGCCGATGATGAAATCCGGCTGCAGGGCAATGCCCATGCCGGCGATGGCCGCTTCACGCAGCACCTCGCCGTTGTTGGCGCGCATGCACGACACCACGTTGACTTCCACCGGGCCTTGGGCACCTTGCAGTACCACGCTGTCACCGTTGGCGGCGTAGCTGTAGGACAGGAAGTCATGCTCGGCCAGTGCCTGCGGGGTGGCCGGCACGCCGCGCCGTGACAGGTAGGAGGGCGCCGCGCACAGCTGGACACGGGACTGCGCCAGCAGCCGTGCGATCAGCTGTGGTGCCGGCTGGCGGGTGATGCGGATGGCCAGGTCGTAGCCTTCCTCGACCATGTCCACCAGGCGGTCGGACAAGGACAGGTCCAGCTCCACCTGCGGGTAACGTGCGTGGTAGCCGGGCAGCAGCGGTGCAAGCCGGGCGATGCCGTAACTGACCGGCGCGTTGATGCGCAACCGTCCGGACGGTTGCAGTGCCTGCGCTCCGACCGAGGCTTCCAGGTCATCGAATTCGGCCAGCAGCTGCACGCAGCGCTGGTAGTAGGCCGCGCCGGTGCTGGTCGGGCTGACCCGCCGCGTGGTGCGGTTGAGCAGGCGCGTGGACAGGCGCTTCTCGAGCGCGGCGATCTGCCGGGTGACCGCCGCGGTGGACAGGTCCAGGGCCTCGGCCGCCGCGCTGAAGCCGTTGCGTTCGACCACCGCCACAAACACCCGCATGGCATCAATCGTGTCCATTGTTCCGCCCTGCGTAATAAACCGAAGCGTCTGATCCTATTTTTCGCCCCAGCCATGCGCAATACCCTGATGGCGTTTCCAGAACCCGTGAAATTTCGTTGTCCCCTCAGTTGGAGCCTGTGATGACCCGCCTGCCTTCCTTGTTCATTTCCCATGGTTCGCCGATGACCGCCCTGGAACCCGGGCAGATCGGCCCGCGCCTGGCCGAACTGGCGGCCGGCCTGGAGCGCCCGCGCGCCATCGTGATGGCCTCCGCGCACTGGCTGGGCCGGGCGCCGCAGGTGTCGAGCACGGCCACGCCGGAAACCATCCACGATTTCGGCGGCTTCCCGGATGCGCTGTACCAGCTGCAGTATCCGGCCCCGGGTGCGCCGGCGCTGGCCCAGGATGTCGCCGCGCGGCTGGCCGCAGCCGGTCTGCAACCGAGCATCGATCCGCGGCGCGGGCTGGACCACGGTGCCTGGGTGCCGCTGCGTTATCTGTACCCGCAGGCCGACATTCCGGTGCTGCAGGTGTCGATCCAGCCGCAGCTCGGCCCGGACCACCAGTTCGCGATGGGCCGTGCGCTGGCGCCATTGCGCGAGCAGGGCGTGTTGCTGATCGGCTCGGGCAGCATCACCCACAACCTGCACGACTGGCGCAATTACCAGCAGGGCAAGGAAGCGCCGTACGTGCGCCCCTTCATCGAGTGGGTGGAGCGCAAGCTGGAGGCCGACGATGTGCCGGCGCTGTTCGACTATCGCCAGCAGGCCCCCTTTGCCGCGCAGGCCCATCCCACCGATGAACATCTGCTGCCGCTGTACTTCGCGATGGGCGCGGCCGGTTCCGGACAGCTCGGCGCGCAACGCATCGATGCCGGCATCGACATGGGCTTTCTGGCGATGGACATCTATCGGTTTGACGGCAGCCAGTGAGACGCGCAGGCCGAGCCAAGGCCGCTTCAATACTTTCAGCCGTCATTTCCGCCAGCACGGGAACGACGGCTGAAACAGAACAGCACGTGGGCAGTCGGTTGCATTTCACGTCAGGTCATCATCGGCATGTTCAGCTTGCCGTGGTAATTTTTACGCGTTTGATACATCCGTCGTAGCCAGCGCCGGCAGCCAGACTGTCGTGGTGGTGATTCCGTGGAACGGGCATGCACACGATCGAAGTTGTCCTGGCCATGCTGGTGGCCGTTGTCGCCAGTGGTTATCTGGTAAGAATCCTGCCCTTCTCACTGCCGCTGCCCCTGGTGCAGATCGGCCTGGGGGCGTTGATTGCCGGCGTGTTCAACCGCGGCCACGCGCTCGAGCCGGACATGTTCTTCCTGCTGTTCCTGCCGCCGCTGCTGTTCCTGGATGGCTGGCGCATTCCCAAGCAGGGCCTGTTCCGCGACAAGGGCGCGATCCTGGAACTGGCCTTCGGCCTGGTGGTGTTCACCGTGGTCGGCGCCGGCCTGCTGATTCACTGGATGATTCCGGCCATGCCACTGGCGGTGGCGTTTGCCTTGGCGGCGATCATTTCGCCGACCGATCCGGTGGCGGTTGGTGCGATTGCCTCGCGTGCACCGATACCCAAGCGACTGATGCACATCCTGGAGGGCGAGTCACTGCTCAACGATGCATCGGGCCTGGTGTGTTTCCGCTTCGCGGTAGCGGCGGTGATGACCGGCAGTTTCTCGCTGGCCGACGCATCGCTGACCTTCCTGTGGGTGGCGTTCGCCGGGCTCGCCATCGGCGTGGCGGTGACCTGGGGCGTGTCCACGTTCCAACGCTGGTTGTGGCATGGCTTTGGCGAGGAGCCCGGTGCCGCGCTGCTGGTCAATCTGCTGATTCCCTTCGCCGCCTATCTGATGGCCGAAGAGCTGCATGCCTCGGGCATCCTCGCCGCGGTGGCGGCGGGCATCACCATGAGCTACGTCGAGCTGACCGGCCGCATCAGCGGCAGCATGCGCGTGCAGCGTGCGGCGGTGTGGAACACGGTGCAGTTCAGCTTCAATGGCATCATCTTCGTGCTGCTGGGCGAGCAGTTGCCGGGCATCGTCGAACGCGCCATCGACACGATGCAGGAGACCGGCCGCCACAGCCCGTGGTGGCTGCTGGTGTACGTGCTGGCGGTCAACGCGATGCTGGTGGTGCTGCGCCTGATCTGGGTGTGGCTGTCACTGCGTTGGAACCTGCTGCGTGCTCGCATGCGCGGTGACCAGGGCGGGGCGGCGGTGACCTCGTGGCGGGTGGTGCTGGCGATGTCGGTGGCCGGCGTGCGCGGTGCCATCACCCTGGCCGGCGTGCTGACGCTGCCATTGATGATCCCTGGCGGCGAGCCGTTCCCGGCGCGTGACCTGGTGATCTTCCTGGCCGCGGCGGTGATCCTGGTGTCGTTGATTGCAGCCAGCCTGTTGCTGCCGCGCCTGCTCAAAGGCCTGGAACTGCCGCCGGATGAAGGCGGGCGGCGCGAGGAAGACCGTGCGCGTCGTGCGTCCTCGCGTGCCGCATTGGCGGCGGTGGAGAAGGCCCGCCAGCAGTTGGTGGATGGCCAGACCACCACCAATGTGCAGCTTTACAACGACGCCGCCGCACGGGTGAGCCTGCTGTACCAGCGCAACCTGGAGCGCGGGCAGGGCCCGGACGAAGACCCGGACAAGGTCAAACGCATGGAGCAGGCGTACCGCAGCCTGCGTTCGGCCGGGCTCAACGCAGAGCGCGAGGAGTTGTTCCGCCTGACCCGGCACGGCCAGATATCCGATGAGGTATCGCGCAAGCTGATCCGCAATCTGGACCTGCTGGAAAGCCGACAGCGCGATTGATGTGTTGTTGGGGGTCTTTGGCTGGAAGCTTGCCTTCAAGCCAGAAGCTTCCCCTCACCACAACCCGCTCCGCGCCCCGGCCCTTGCGCCAGCGCAGGGGCGCTCAGCAGGCTGCGAACCAAGGGTTCGCAAGCAAGCCCGCATCGCCCCGTAAACGGGAGAGGGGTTGGGGTGAGGGCCGCTCTCAGGCGTTCTTCAACTCAAGAAAATACGGTTCCACCGCGCCCTTGATCTTCAGGGTCATCGGGTTGCCACGGCGGTCGCGGGCCTTGCCGGCCTGCACGCGGATCCAGCCTTCGCTGACCGAGTATTCCTCCACGTCATCGCGCTCGATGCCGTTGAAGCGGACGCCAACGCCACGCTCGAGGGCGGCGGCATCATGGAACGGGCTGGCCGGATTGACCGCCAGGTGATCGGGAGGGGTATCGCTCATCTTCATCGTGGATTGAGGGCCACCGTGGCCTTCTTCTGCCGCACAGGATACCCGCTGCGACCGGCCGACGACTTCCGCTGCTGGTCCGGCGGGGGCAGAATGCGCGGCAAACATGCAGTGGAAGACCCAGATGCCCGACAACAGCGCCGATTACGAAGACTCCGACGAACTGCAGCCCACCTTCGACGAGGACGACCATCCGGCGCGGGTCTGGAACCTGCTGTGGCTGATCAATCCGGGCGACGAGGACGCGGCGTTGCAGCAGTTCGACGCCTGGCGTGAAGCGCGCGCCGGAGCCGAGGACGATTTCACGGATGAGAGCTGGTTGTGGGACCTGAAGGACGCCATCGACTGGCGTGCTGGTTTCTACGTGGACTGGAAAGACACCGATTCGTTCGTCTCGGCGATTGAGGAACTGGCGGCGCGCTGGAACCTGGGTATCGACTGGGGCGGCGATCTGGATGACGAGGATTTCGCCGAAGACCTCGACGTGGCAGCGTTGATGAGCACCGCGTACGACAAGCTGCGCGAGCATGGCTATTCGGTGTGGAACTGGAACACCGGCGGCGACGCCTATGCCGGCTGGATCGCGCTCAGCCGCGATGACGAGGCGATGCTGGCACTGTGCTCGTTGCTGGGCGTGGAAGTGCGGCCGGGCAGCGACCCGTTCTGATCATTGTCCCTTTGTAGAGCGCAGCCATGCTGCGCTGGGACACTTCCGGTAAAGCTTCTGCCGAGCATGGCTCGGCACTACCGGAGTGCGGTCTTACGGCAGGTACAGCGCCCGTGCATTGGCGATGACCCGGCGCATCAGGGCGCGGTCGGTGTGCCGCGAAATCGCCTGCGCGCCCAGCGCGATGGCCTGCTCGCGCAGCGGTGCCGGCACGTCGTAGTGCACGCCGCTGGGGCGGTTCTGGAACGCGCGGCGTGGAATCCCGAGCTGCTGTGCCAAGGCATGCAGCTCGGGCAGGGTGTCGGCCATCAGATGCGCCCAGCGCTCGCCGCGCCAGGGATGTACCGCATCGTCGATATAGACCGTCACTGCAAGCTCGTGGCTCAGGCCTTGGGCTTGTCGTCGGCGTCGGCAGCCACGTCGGCAGCCGGTGCTTCGTCAGCGGCTTCTGCCACTTCGACCGCTTCCTCGCCATCCACGCCCTCGAACTCGGCGACCAGACCGGCCAGGTAGTCGTCGGCGGTCTTGCCTTCGTCGGCAGCCAGGTCGTCGATCATCTGCTGCAGCTGGCCGGAGTACTCCAGGCTGACCTTGCGGCCTTCCTTCTCCTGCACGTTGGCCAGGTGCTTGAGCATGGCCAGCATCGGCACCGGGTTGTCGGCGTTGCCCATGGTCTGGCCGCCGATGGCCAGCAGCCATTCATTGCCCTGCATGCCGATGGCGGCGACCACCTGGCCTTCTTCGTTGACCAGCACGGCGTGGTTTTCCACCGGCTGCTGGGCGTTCAGGCGGGCGAACGGACGGCGCGGGGCCTGCTTCTTGCGCTTGTCGCGCTTGGCTTTGGAAAGCTTGGACATGGTGCTCGGCAATAAGGGGAAACCAGCGGCCATTGTAGGCGCCTGGGCCGTTGCTGGCCTCTTCCTTGGGTCTTGTGCCGGGGAGCGGCTGGTTTTCCGTTGAGGCCAGAAGCCAAGGCGTCACCCCTCCCCAGCCCTCCCCTCCGCCTGCGGCGCAAGGGAGGGGGCGGTTCGTGCAGCTCGGATCAGGTCCCAGCGAAACCAAGCGTCTGCCCCTCCCCTGCGCCGCAGGCGGAGGGGAGGGAGTGGTTCGTGCAGCTCGGATCAGGTCTCAGCGAAACCAAGCTTCTGCCCCCTCCCTTGCGCCGCAGGCGGAGGGGAGGGCTGGGGAGGGGTAGCTTTCCGCCTCCGGCTCGCAAGCCTGCGTTACAACGACCGTCAGTCGGCAGCCGTCGGCACCGCTGCCGGCTCGGCAGCGGTTGGCAGCACCGGCAACGAATCGGTCTCGTTCAACGCCGCCGCTTCGGCGTCCTTGGTCATCACCACGATGCTGATGCGGCGATTGATCGGGTTCTGCGGATTGGTCTTGTCGAACAGCACCGATGAGGACAACCCGACCACGCGCGCCACTTTGGCCTCGTCCATGCCGCCTTCCAGCAGGGTGCGGCGTGCGGCATTGGCGCGGTCGGCACTGAGCTCCCAGTTGCCGTAGCCCAGCTGCGTGGAATAGGCGGTGGTATCGGTGTGGCCGGTGATGCTGATGCGGTTGGGCACCTGGTTGATGAAGTGCGACAGTTCCACCAGGATCGCCTGGGTGTAGGTCATCAGGCGCGCGCTGCCCAGGTCGAACATCGGCCGGTTCTGCTTGTCCACGATCTGGATGCGCAGGCCTTCGGGGGTGATGTCCAGGAGCAGCTGGTCCTTGAACGGCTCCAGTGCCTGGCTCTTGCTGATGGCTTCCTGCAACTCCTGCTTCAACGCTTCCAGCCGCTGTTTCTCGCGTTCGCGTTCCTGCACCGGCGTGGGTACGGCTTCCTGCTGGTTCTGGAAGGGGTCATTGCTGTTGCCGCGCGAGACATCGGTAGCGCCACCGAGCTTGATCATCGAGGTGCTGGCACCGCCGGGGCCGGCCATGCCCGGTGCCGGCGTGCTGCTGGTGCCGCTCAGCGGGCTGGGGTTGCGGAAGTAGTCGGAGATGGCCGCGCGCTCGGGCTTGGTGGTGGCCGCCAGCAGCCACATCACCATGAAAAAGGCCATCATCGCGGTGACGAAGTCAGCGTAGGCCACCTTCCACGAACCGCCGTGGTGGCCGCCTTTCTGCACCTTCTTTACCCGGCGAACGATCACCGTAGGCTTGTTCTCGCTCATGGCGTGCGCCTTACTTGACCGACTTCAGGTGCTGCTCGAACTCGCTGAAACCCGGACGCAGCGCCGAGGGCACGGTCTTGCGCGCGAACTCCAGGGCGATCTTCGGGTTGTAGCCACGCAGGCAGGCCAGCAGTGCGGTCTTGACCGACTCGTAGATGCGCGCGTCCTGTTCGGCGCGGGCTTCCACTGCGGCCGCCAGCGGGCCGATGAAGCCGTAACCCAGCAGGATGCCCAGAAAGGTACCAACCAGTGCGCCGGCCACGTGCGCGCCGACTTCCTTGATGTCACCGCCAATGGAACCCATGGTGATGACGATGCCCAGCACCGCGGCGACGATGCCGAAACCGGGCAATCCATCGGCCACCTTGTTGAGCACGTGGGCCGGTTCCATCGCCTCGTGGTGATGCTTGTCCAGCTCCAGTTCGAGCAGCGGTTCCAGCTCGTGCGGCTCGATGTTGGAGCCGATCATCAAGCGCAGGCAGTCGGTGATGAAGTCCAGCAGGTGGTGGTCGTCCAGCACCTTGGGGTAGTTGGCGAACAGCGCACTTTCCTGTGGGTTTTCGACATGCTCTTCCAGCGCCATGAAGCCTTCGCGGCGTGCCTTGTTGAGCAGTTCGTAGAGCAGGCTGAGCACGTCCAGGTAGTCCTGGCGCTTGTATTGCGGCCCCTTGAAGACACCGACGGTGGCGTTGAGCGTCTGCTTGACGGTTTTGATCGGCGTGCCGATCAGGAACGCACCCAGTGCCGCGCCACCGATGATGACCAGTTCATAGGGTTGCCAGAGCGCGCCCAGACGACCATGCGCACCGACGTAGCCGCCAAGCACGCTGATGATGACGATGAGCAAGCCAACGATGATGAGCATGGAACCGGCATACGAAGTGGGGGTAATCCGTTGTCGGCGCCTGAGGCGGGTTCTGAAGTGTGAACTGGGGTTTTTTACGGCTTGCCGGGTTTGGACGCCCTTTGAAATTCGGCAGGCAAGGTGTTTGGGCTGGGCTGGCGGGTTGTTGGCGGCCAGGCCGGCATGGAAGGGGCGTTGCCAGCTGGCGGGAAATCACGACCGGCTTCAAGTCTGAAATGAGAACCCCGTTCTCCGATCGCGAAGGCGGCATCCCTTCCTTCTCCCGCGCGGGAGAAGGTGGCGCGCAGCGCCGGATGAGGGGGCTTTGGTTTCAGCGCACAGGTCGCCCTCATCTGCCTGTCGGTTTCTTCTCCCGCAGCGGGAGAAGAGTCAGCGTCCTGTCTTGGTTGCAGGAAGGGGTGCCACGAACGGTGATGCCGGGCCAGCGAGCAGGCGGGCGCTATGACGGGCAAGCGTTCACCCGGCGGGCAGGGCTTCCGCGTCGCCGCGCTGCAGCGGGTTGGGGTAGTTCTCGCCCAGGCCGACGAATCCCAGCGATACGGAGTTCAAACAGTGTCGCTCGAACGTCGGCGGCGGGCCGTCCGGGAACACATGGCCAAGATGGCTGCCGCAACGGGCGCAGACGATCTCGGTGCGCACCATGCCGTGGCTGGTGTCGCGGATCTCGGTTACATGTGCCGGGTCGAACGGGGCGAAGAAGCTTGGCCAACCCGTGCTCGAATCGAATTTGGCGCTGGAACGGAACAGCGGCAGCGCGCACAACCGGCAGCAGTAGACGCCTTCGCGCTTGTTGTCCAGGAATACGCCGCAGAACGGTGCTTCGGTGCCGTGGTGCAGGAGTACGCGCTTTTCTTCGTCGTCCAGGCCTGCGATCAGCGCATCGCGCTGGGCGGCGGTGGGTGGGGTGAGGTCGAAAGCGGTCATGGCGGGGGATCCATAGGGCAGGCGGTCATGGTAGGCCGATGCGCGGGTGGCTCCAATGGCTTGCATTCACCGCTGCGCCAGCCGGTCGATCACATACTGGCCAGCAACTGGCAGGGGCGTGACGATGAAACTGAATGTAATCGTGTGGTTGTTGGCGCTGTCGCCATCGCTGGCGTTGGCGCAGCTGTCTTCGCCCACGGCAACACGCGCTGCCAGTCAGTCTTCGCCAACCGCGACACGGCAGGCCAGCCCACCACCACCCACCGAGACACGGCCGGTTACCGTGCCGCCGGTGAGCACGCCTACGGACGAGGCGTCCCGCCAGGCCGCCGAAAATGCGCGCGTGCGTGAGCGCCTGAAGAATCCGGCGCTGGGTACGCCGCCGGCCAAGCGCAGGCCGATCACTCCGCCGCAGACGACGCGCCCGATCTACAACAGCGCCGGCCAGCGCATGAACGGCATGCGCCAGGTCACTCCGAACCGGGTGATGGATACGCGTACCGGCCGTTACTACAACACCGTGCCCAGCGGTGATGGCCAGCGGATCGTGCCGCCGCCAGCTGCGGCGCGAGGGAAGTAGCGGTAGCGACGTCAACGTCAACTGCACCCCTCCCCAGCCCTCCCCTTCGCTGCGCGAAAGGGAGGGAGCGGGTCTAGCGATTTGTCAGGTTCCGGCGATCCGTCAGATTGCAGCAACGCCGCTTCTGCCCCCTCCCTTTCGCGTAGCGAAGGGGAGGGCTGGGGAGGGGGGCCGTGGGCAGAGGGATTCGGATTCACCAATCCCGGAAGCCGCCCGCATTTGCAAATCCCCAATCCCCTACTCATCAATCGGCAACGACAAGGTCTCCTTCACCTCTTCCATCACGATGTAGCTCTTGGACTCGCGCACATGCGGCATGGTCAGCAAGGTGCTGCCGAGCAGCTTGCGGTAGGAGGCCATCTCGTTGATGCGGGCCTTGAGCAGGTAGTCGAAGTCGCCCGATACCAGGTGGCACTCCAGCACGTTGGGCAGTTTCAACGCGGCGCGGCGGAACTCCTCAAAGATGTCGCCGGACTTGTAGGCCAGGCTGATCTCCACGAACACCAGCAGGCTGGCTTTCACGAACTGTGGATCGAGCCGGGCGTAGTAGCCGGTGATGACCCCCTCGCGTTCGAGCCGGCGCACGCGGTCGGTGCAGGGCGTGGTGGACAGGCCCACCCGTTCGCCCAGTTCGGTGAAGGAGATGCGCCCTTCCTGCTGCAGGATACGCAGGATCTTGCGGTCGATCTTGTCCAGTTCGCGGCTGCGGGTGGCCATGGCGCTCTGCTTTTGATGAACGAAACGGGAAATTACTCTGTATTCGCAATTCAATACAGAAGAAAACACTGGTCAAGCGTGAATATACTGCGCCGTTTCCAGTCTCTGGCCGCTGTGGCGCAGGGAATGATGGGGTCAGGAGAAGACAATGCGCGTTCTGGTGCTCGGCAGCGGTGTGATCGGTACGACCAGTGCCTGGTATCTGCGGCAGGCCGGCCATGAAGTCACCGTGGTGGATCGGCAGCCGGCACCGGCGCTGGAAACCAGCTTTGCCAACGCCGGGCAGCTCTCGTTCGGCTACACCTCGCCGTGGGCCGCCCCGGGCGTGCCGCTGAAGGCCATCAAGTGGCTGTTCGAGGAGCACGCGCCGCTGGCCATCCGCCCGACCGCCGATCTCAACCAGTACCGCTGGCTGTGGCAGATGCTGCGCAACTGCACCTCGGCCCGTTACGCGGTGAACAAGGCGCGCATGGTGCGCGTGTCCGACTACAGCCGCGACTGCATCAACGAGCTGCGCGCGGCTACCGGCATCAATTACGAAGGCCGCCAGCTGGGTACCACCCAGTTGTTCCGCACCCAGCAACAGCTCGACGCCGCCGCCCAGGACATCGAAGTGCTGCGCCAGTACGGCGTGCCTTACGAAGTGCTGGATCGCCAGGGCATCGCCCGGGTCGAGCCGGCGCTGGCCGGCAAGACCGGCATGCTGGTCGGCGCGCTGCGCCTGCCCGAGGACCAGACCGGCGACTGCCAGCTGTTCACCGAGCGCCTGGCCACGCTGGCCGCAGAAGCCGGCGTGGAGTTCCGTTTCGACCAGCACATCACCGCGATCCAGCGCGATGGCGACCGCATCACCGGCGTGTACATCAACGGCAAGCTGGAGACCGCCGACCAGTACGTGCTGGCGCTGGGCAGCTATTCGCCGCAGCTGGTGGCACCGCTGGGCATGCATCTGCCGGTGTATCCGCTGAAGGGTTACTCGCTGACCCTGCCGATCACCAACGGCGCGATGGCGCCGACCTCAACCATCCTGGACGAGAGCTACAAGATCGCCGTGACCCGCTTCGAGGACCGAATCCGCGTCGGCGGCATGGCCGAAGTGGCCGGCTTTGACCTGTCACTGGCACAGCGCCGTCGCGCCACGCTGGAGAAGGTGGTCAACGACCTCTACCCGGATGGCGGCGACCTGTCCAAGGCCACGTTCTGGACCGGCCTGCGCCCGGCCACGCCGGATGGCACCCCGGTGATCGGCGCAACGCCGTACCGCAACCTGTTCCTCAACACCGGCCACGGCACCCTGGGCTGGACCATGGCCGCCGGCTCGGGCCGTTACCTGGCCGACCTGATGAGCGGCAAGAAGCCGCAGATCAGCAGTGAAGGCCTGGATATCTTCCGTTACGGCAAGGGGCAGCACTGATGCGCCCGGCACAGGCATTGATCGACCTGGAGGCGCTGCGCCACAACTACCGCCTGGCCCGCCAGCTCGGCGGCGGCAAGGCGCTGGCGATCATCAAGGCCGATGCCTACGGGCATGGCGCGGTGGCCTGCGCGCGCGCGCTGCAGGACGAAGCCGATGGTTTCGGTGTGGCCTGCATCGAGGAAGGGCTGGAGCTGCGTCAGGCTGGCATCCGTGGCCCGATCCTGCTGATGGAAGGCTTTTTCGACGCGGCCGAGCTGCCGCTGATCGTTGAACATGATTTCTGGACCGTGGTGTCCTCGCGCTGGCAGCTGGAGGCAGTGGAAGCGTTCAAGACCGACGCCACGCTGCGCATCTGGCTGAAGCTGGACAGCGGCATGCACCGGCTGGGTTTGTCGGTGGAAGAGTTCCGCGATGCGCATGCGCGTTTGAGCGCGCTGCCCAACGTCGCCCCGCTGGTGCTGATGACCCACCTGGCCCGTGCCGACGAACTGGACAGCAACCGCACCCGCGAACAGCTGGACGTGTTCAACCGCGCGATCGAAGGTCTGGCCGGCGAAACCAGCTTGTGCAATTCGCCGGCACTGCTGGGTTGGCCGGACGTGCGCAGCGACTGGGTGCGTCCCGGCTTGATGCTGTACGGTGCCGATCCGCTGTACCCGCAACCGAGCCCGCACGCCGACCAGCTGCGCCCGGTGATGACCCTGCAATCGCGGGTGATCGCAGTGCGCGAACTGGCCGTTGGCGAACCGCTGGGTTACGGCGCGCGTTTCGTCGCTGAAGTTCCCACGCGCGTGGGCGTGGTGGCCATGGGCTACGCCGATGGCTACCCGCAGTTCGCGCCGAATGGCACACCGGTGCTGATCGATGGCGTGCCGGGACGGCTGATCGGCCGCGTGTCGATGGACATGCTGACCGTGGACCTCACCGATCATCCGCAAGCCGGGCACGGCAGCATCGTACAGCTGTGGGGCAACGCACCGACCATTTCGGAGTTGGCGCCGCGCTGTAATACGAGCGCGTACCGCCTGCCGTGCAGCCTCAAGCGCACCCCGCGGGTGTATGTCTGACGGGGATTGGTGATTCGTAGAAGCGGTGCCTGCAGAGTTCTGTAGGAGCGGCTTCAGCCGCGAAGCCACTGCTCGCTCAGACGCAGACGCAGTTCGTCATCCGGGAATCTGCAATTGCCAGCTCCAGTTGCAGTGAGGCAACGCCAGCTTCGCGGCTGAAGCCGCTCCTACAAAAGCGGGGTCTGGCCTCGCGCCGAAACAGAAAGGGCCGCTATGCGGCCCTTTCTGCTTTCTTGCTGCTGCTTCCGAATCACAACCCGGCAGTCTTGCGCTCGTCCTTCAGTTCGCGGCGCAGCCAGTCATCGAGCAGGCGCTTTTCGTAGCGCAGCGGGTCGGTGTTGCTGGGCAGGCTGCTGTTGAACAGATAGCCGTTGTCCACCAGCTTGCGCTCGCCCTGGTCGATCACCTGGCCGTTGCTGTCGGTAAGGGTGAACTGCAGGCTGATGCGCGGCGGGTAGATATTGCGCATGAAGCGCACGTCGTTGAAGTTGGGGCCATGCCAAGGCTCATAGTCGCCAGCGCGCTTGATGTCGGTGATGGTGACATCCAGCTTCTGGCCTTCGGGCAACTTCTTGTCGGCCTGCTCGCGCAGGTGTTCGGCCAGCGTCACCACCCAATCGCCACGCTCGGCGTCCCAGCGGTTGCGGCTGCTGCGCAGCTCGGTGAACTGGGCCGGGTCGCTCCACTGCACCTGAACAGGCCCTTCCACGGCGAGCGCACGCGGGGCCTCGGGGTCGACGATGGTGCGCGGTTTGGCGTCAACGTTGCCAATGGCAAGCAGGCAGGCCAAGGCAAGTCCGGTCACGGTCAGGGTCTTCATGGCGAACTCCTCCGGCTGGTTTACTGAGATGAGTGTGCGGCTGTTATCCATACGGAACAATGAACAGCGCTGACAGAACGACGGGGAGTTGCCGGATGGTTCATCATCACATTGCCTGAATCGTTTGCTGCCCAGACTGCCTCCCCCGTTTCGTCAATCCTTTTTGGTTCATTGCCCACCCATACGATGCTGCCGCTCAATAGCGAACCGCTGCTGGCTCCAGTGCCCCAGGTTGATGAAGACCTGGGCAATTCACTGCTGTATCGCGAAGTCTTCGACGCGGTCGGCTCCGGGTTCTGCGTCATCGAGATGGTGTTCGAGGATGGCCGGCCGGTGGATTTCGTGTACCGCAAGGCCAACAGCGCGTTCGAGCGGATCACCGGCCTGGTCGGGGTGAAGGGGCAGCGTGCCAGCCAGGTGCTGCCGAATCTGGACGAGTACTGGTACCGGGTACTGGGTCGGGTTGCCAGCGAAGGGGTGATGGCGCACTTCGAGCGTCAGGCCTGCGATGCAAGGCACTGGTATTCGGTGGAGGCGGTGCGCATTGGTGCTCCCGGCAATCACCGGGTGGCGGTCCTGTTCTTCGACATTTCCGAGCGCAAGCGCATTGAAACCGAGCTGGCCGAAAGCGAGGCCCGTTTCAGCGCGCTGGCCGACGGCCTGCCGATGCCGGTATGGGTGCTGGACGACCTGGGCCACGTGCGCTTCGCCAACACCGCGTTCGCCACCTTCTTCGGCCTGGCCATGGATGCGGACTTGGGGCCGCGCTGGTGGCTGCGCCTGCTGCATCCGGATGAGCTGGCGCCGTTCGAGTACGAGTTGCAGGCGGCCTTGGCCGAGCGCCGCAAACTGCATATCAACGTGCGTGCGCGGCGCCATGACGGGCAGTGGCGGTGGCTGGAAATGAACGCCGAGCCGCGCTTCTCGCCCGATGGCCGCTTCATCGGCCTGGCTGGCAACAGCCCGGACATCACCGAGCGCCGCGAGATCGAAATGGCGCGCGAGGAACTGCTCGATGCCGAGCGCGCAGCGCGCAACATCGCCGAAGGCATGGCGCGGATGAAGGATGAGTTCCTGGCCACGCTGTCGCACGAACTGCGTACACCGCTGACCACCATCCTGGGCTGGAGCGAGCTGCTCCTTCAGCGCATGGAGCCCGGGCATCCGATGCGCAAGGGCATGGAGGTGATCGCCAACAGCGCCATGACCCAGAAACATCTGATGTCGGACATGCTCGACCTGAGCAGCATGCTGCTGGGCAAGGTGCAGTTGGAGGTCGAGGTGCTGGACCTGGCCGAACAGGTGCGCGAGGCCGTGCGCGCGCAGGAACTGGCGGCCGAAGGCAAGGCGCAGACGTTGCGGGTGAGTACCCCGGATCGGCCCTGTCCGGTGCTGGGCGACGCCACCCGATTGCGCCAGGTGCTGTCCAACCTGTTGTCCAACGCGATCAAGTTCACCCCGGTCGAAGGCCACATCGAGGTGGAGCTGTGGCACGAGCCCGGTCGCTACGTGGTGCAGGTCCACGACGATGGCGATGGCATCGCCCCGGAATTCCTGGAGCACCTGTTCAGTCGTTTCAGCCAGGCCGATGGCACCACCACCCGGCGCCATGGCGGACTGGGCCTGGGCCTGGCCATCGTGCAGCAGTTGACCGAGCTGCATGGCGGCACGGTGTCGGCCGAAAGTGCCGGGGCCGGGCAGGGCGCCACGTTCCGGGTCCACCTGCCCGAATTCCAGGTGCAGAAGGCCGCCGGCCGGCCCCGCCGCAAGGTGCAGCGTGGCCCGATCGGCGACCAGGTGGTGACCGCCAATGCCCTGCAGGGGGTGCGCATCCTGGCGGTGGAAGACCAGCCGGACATGCTGGGTTACATCCGCCGCGTGCTCGAAGAACAGGGTGCCTCGGTGGTGACCGCCGGCACTGCGGCCGAAGCGTTGGAACTGCTCGATCTGCGCGGGCATACCGCGTTCGACGTGCTGATCAGCGATATCGGCATGCCGGGGATGGACGGTTACGGGTTGGTGCACACGCTGCGCGAAACCATGGGCGTGAGTGGCGGCGAGCTGCCGGCCGTGGCGGTGACCGCACTGGCGCGGGCCGATGACCGCCGGCGCGCGTTCTCGGCCGGCTTCCAGGGGCATATCGCCAAGCCCTACAGCGTGGCCCAGCTGGTGGGTGCGGTCCGCGACGCCCGCCTGCACTGAATCTTTCTTTGCATGTGATTCACGCGCGGCGGCGCTAATGTGATCCCGGCTCATCCGTGGATCGCCGCCATGGTCCTGTACGCGCCGCACGTTTACACCGATCCGCTCAGGATCGCCCTGCTCGAGACCCTGCTCGGTGAGCTGCCCGGGCAGGCACGGGTACTACTGGTCCTGCAGGATGGCAGTCGCGTTGCCGGCATGGTGACGATGCGCCCGGTGCTGCAGCAGTTCACCGACCCGGAGGAGCACCTGGGGGTGAACGGCACGGTACGCCTGGACGATCTGACGCGGATTTCGCAGCAGCATGTGATCTGGCTGGACAGCGTGCGCGAGGTGCAGCGGTTGTCGGCCTGACGGGGTGCTCGTGAACGGGATGGAGTGCCGGGGAATCCCGGCAATGCGGCCATTCGCCGTGCCGGGGCCCGATCCCGGCCCAGGTGCCCGCCCTGACGGATTCCCCTGCTCAGCTGCCATTTCCGGCCGCATCCGCCCCGCCGGGTAGAATGGCCGGCCCTGTTTGACGAAGTACCGGCATGGCCGCCTCGCACGACGCTCCGCTGGAGACGCTGTTCCTCCCCTTTACCAACGCCGGTCTGCGCTGGCCGCAAGGCCCGGTGTTGTTCCTGCGCGCCCGCGACGGCTGGCCCTTGCGCGAGCATGCCAGCGCCGAGCAGCTGATCTGCGCGCAGAGCTTCCGCCCCTTCGCCGATGCGCTGGAGCGCAGCGGCTGGCAGGTGCGCCAGGAGCAGGCGCTGGAGACCTCCAGCGAACGCTACCCGCTGGTGCTGGTGCTGCCGCCGCGGCAACGTGACGAAGCCCGCGCCCTGTTTGCCCGCGCGCTGGCGATGGTGGCGCCGGGTGGCCAGATCGTGGCCTGCCAGTCCAACAACGAGGGCGCGCGTTCGGGCGAAAGCGACCTGCAGCAGCTGGCCGGGCTCGGCGGCAAGCTGACCAAGAACCATTGCCGCGCCTACTGGACGGCACCGGCCGACGGCAGCCACGACGAGACGCTACGCAAGCGCTGGGCTGCGCTGGATGCATCGCGTCCGATCCTCGATGGCCGCTTCCACAGCCGTCCGGGTGTGTTCGCCTGGGACCGCATCGACCCGGCCTCGGCGCTGCTGGTCGAGCAGTTGCCGGCTGACCTGGCCGGCCGTGGCGCCGACCTGGGCGCCGGTTGGGGCTATCTGACGGCCGAAGTGCTGGCACGTTGCCCCAAGGTCACCGCACTGGATCTGTACGAAGCCGAGTCGCGCGCGCTGGCGCTGGCCCAGCACAACCTTGCCGGCAGCACCGCCAAGCTGGATTTCCGCTGGCAGGACGTCACCGCCGGCATCGATGGCCGCTACGACTTCATCGTTTCCAACCCGCCGTTCCACACCCCGGCACGCGAGGACCGCCCCGACATCGGCCAGCGTTTCATCGCCGTGGCCGCGCAGGCGCTGCGCCCGGGCGGCAAGCTGTTCATGGTCGCCAACCGCCACCTGCCGTACGAACAGATCCTCAACGACAGCTTCGGCCAGGTGCGTGTGGCCGCCGAGCGTGACGGCTTCAAGGTCATCGTCGGCACCCGTGGTGGCCGCGCATGAAGCTGGTCAAGCACATCGCCAACCTGGGCTATGGCAGCCGCAAGCAGGTGCAGGCGATGTTCCGCGAAGGCCGCGTCACCGACGCCGAGGGCGAGGTGCTGTACGCCGATGACAAGGTCGATCACGACGCCATACGCATCGACGGCGAGCCGTTGGACCCTCCGCCGGGCCTGACCCTGATGCTGCACAAGCCGGCCGGCTACACCTGCTCGACCAAGGACCAGGGTCGGCTGATCTACGACCTGCTGCCGCTGCGCTTCCGCGACCGCGCGCCGGTGTTGTCCACGGTGGGCCGGCTGGACCGCGAAACCAGCGGCCTGTTGCTGCTGACCGACGACGGCGTGCTGCTGCACAAGATCATCTCGCCCAAGTCCAAGCTGCCCAAGGTGTACGAAGCGGAACTGGCGCAGGACCTGCGCGGCGACGAAACGGCGCTGTTCGCCAGCGGTACGCTGATGCTGGAATCAGAAAAAACCCCCCTGCTGCCTGCTGAACTGCACGTCCACGACGCACGCCACGCGCAGCTGGTGCTGCATGAAGGCCGCTACCATCAGGTGCGTCGCATGTTTGCCGCCACCGGCAACCACGTGGCCTCCCTGCATCGCAGCCGTATCGGCGGTCTCGGCCTGGATGGGCTGGCCGAAGGGCAATGGCGGATGCTCACCGCCACCGATCTGGAAACCCTGTTCGCTCCATGAATCACCACGCTGCGCTGCCGTTCCTTCCCGACGCCGTCATTTTCGACATGGACGGACTGATGATCGACAGCGAGCGGGTTTCGGTCGCCTGCTGGAGCCAGGTGGCCGAGGAGTTCGGGCTGGCGCTGGAGCGTTCGTTCTTCCTGGGCATGGTCGGTTTCGGTGACCGTGATTGCCGCGCGATGCTGCGCCGGCACGCCCGCGACGATGCGCAGGTCGATGCGATGAGCGAGCGCTGCCACGCGTTGTACGAGGAGCGCACCCACGCCGGCCTGCCATTGCGTCCTGGCATCGTCGAGCTGCTGGAACTGCTCAAAGCGCACGAGATCCCGCGCGCGGTGGCGACGTCCACCCGCCAGCCGCGTGCCGACCGCAAGCTCGACAGCGCCGGACTGCTGCCGTACTTCCACGCGGTGGTGACCAGCAGCGATGTGTCGCGGCCAAAGCCGGAACCGGAAATCTACCTGCTGGCCGCGCAACGCCTGGGCCACGCGCCGGCACGCTGCCTGGCGCTGGAGGATTCACCGGCCGGCATCCGCGCCGCGCTCGGTGCCGGCATGACCGCCATCCAGGTCCCCGACTTGGTGCATCCGGACGAAACGGTGCGCGCGCTGGGCCATCGCATCGTCGGCTCGCTGCACGACGTGCGGCAGCTGTTGTCGCCGTGGCTGGCCAACGCGGAAGCGTAATCACCGCCGCCGCCGCCGCCGTCGTAGGAGCGGCTTCAGCCGCGAAGCGAGCAATCCATCGGCATGCGGAATACCGGAGTGGAGCCGCAACGGGCAAAAGCAGAGCATGCAGTTCTGTAGGAGCGGCGTAAGCCGCGAAGCCACCGTTGCCTCAGGCGCGGATGAAGCCCGTCATCCGACGTTCTGAAATTGCAGACGTTCCTCCTGCGAATGCAACGCCAGCATCGCGGCTTACGCCGCTCCTAGAACAGCCGAGCGCGACTCGGTGCCGATAGAAAACGGTGCAGGCAGTTTCGTAGGAGCGGCTTCAGCCGCGAAGCCATAGTTGCCTCGGGGCGCCGATGAAGCCTGTTATCCGGCGCGCTGCAATTACAGATTTTGCTTCTGCGGATGCAACGCCGGCTTCGCGGCTTACGCCGCTCCTACAACAGCTCGTTGTTACTTCGTGCCAAGAAAAAGAAAAGGGCCGCATTGCGGCCCTTTCTGTTTGGGTCCTGAAAATCCCGAACCCGCAACTTCAATGCGGCTTGTCGCCGGCCAGCAGCTTGTTCCAGCCATCGATGCCGAGCTTGTCCAGCGTCTCGATATTGCGCTCGACAATCACGTCCGGGTCGGGGAAGGCGGCCACTGCACGCTCGACGCTGTCCTCGCGCAGCAGATGCAGGGTGGGGAACGGTGCGCGGTTGGTGTAGTTGCTCACGTCATCGGGTGCGGCGCCGGCGAACTGGTACTCGGGGTGGAAGCTGGCCACCTGCAGGATGCCCTGCAGATCCAGCGCTTCCACCGCCGCGTCGGCGTTGTCGAGGAAGTCGTTGTAATCCAGGAAATCGGTCAACACGTCCGGATGGATGATCAGCGTGGTGTCGATCTGCTCGGCCGGCGTGTCGCGCAGCAGCACCAGTTCCTCGGCCAGCTGTTCCACCAGCGCCTCCGGTGTGGTGGCGTCGCTGAGCACGAAACGCACCTGTTGCTTGACGTATACCGCCTTGGCGAACGGGCACAGGTTCAGCCCGATCACGGCCTTCTCCAGCCAGTTGCGGGTGATGGCGATCGGATCGGAAGTGGGCTGTGAGGAGTCGTTCATGACGGGCCTGGCACTGAGCGGGGGCAGGCGATTGTAGTGGCCCAATGGCATGGGCGTACGCTGCGACGACCAGTGATGCAGGCAACTGTCCAGTAACAGGGCGCCGGAACACGTACCAAACGGCACAGGAACAAGCACTTGGGAGATTGACGTGGGCGGCCAATAGGCAGCGCTCGGTTGCCGGGTATCCAATGCCTGGCAACTGATGCAGGAGTCCAAGGTGATGGCGATACAAGCGTTTCTGCCGGCCGCGGTGTGGTCGGGCAAGCAGTTCGATGGCCAGTGGCGGCCGGGCGCGAGCATTCAGGAAGTGATCGAGCCGGCCACCGGCAAGGCGGTGGGCGCGCTGGCGCTGGCCGGTCCGGAGCAGATCGCACGCTCGGCAGCGGCGGCAGCGGTGGCGCAGCAGGAATGGGGCAACGCGCCGTATGAGGTGCGTGCCCGCGTGCTGCGGCAGGCGGCGGCGTTGGCCGAGACCCATTCCGGGGAGATCAGCGAGTGGCTGGTACGTGAGGGAGGTTCCACCCGCCTCAAGGCCGGCGCTGAACTGAAGGTTGCCACCCGTGCGTTGCACGAGGCCGCCGCGCTTCCGTCGCGTGCGGTGGGCGAAGTGCTGCCATCGGAATCCGGGCGGCTGAGCCTGGCGCGGCGCCGACCGCTGGGCGTGGTCGGGGTGATCTCGCCGTTCAACTTCCCGCTGTACCTGGCGTTGCGCGCGGTGGCGCCGGCGCTGGCGCTGGGCAATGCGGTGGTGCTCAAGCCCGACCCGCGCACCGCGGTGTGCGGTGGTCTGGTGATCGCGCGGCTTTTCGAGCTGGCCGGGTTGCCGGCGGGCGTGCTGCATGTGTTGCCGGGCGACGGTGAGGCCGGTGCAGCGCTGACCAGCGATCCGCATGTGCGGATGATCCAGTTCACCGGTTCCACCAGCGCCGGCCGCAAGGTCGGCGAAGCCGCCGGCAAGCACCTGAAAAAAGTGTCGCTGGAACTGGGCGGCAAGAATTCGTTGATCATCCTCGACGACGCCGACCTGGATCTGGCCGTGGCCAATGCTGCCTGGGGTTCGTACCTGCACCAGGGACAGATCTGCATGGCGACCGGGCGGGTGCTGGTGCAGCGCGGACTGTACCCCCGCTTCGTGGAAAAACTGTCTGAAAAGGCGAAAACCCTGAAGGTGGGTGACCCGGCGCGCGAGGACGTCGCATTGGGTCCATTGATCAACGCAACCCAACGCGACCACGCCGCACGCATCGTCGAAGCAGCGTTGGCCGCCGGTGCCACGCTGGCTGCCGGTGGCAGCTACCGCGAGCTGTTCTTCGAGGCCACGGTGCTGGCGGATGTGGATCGCGAAAACCCCGCATTTCGCGAGGAAATCTTCGGGCCGGTAGCGGTGGTGGTGCCGTTCGACAGCGACGAAGAAGCCGTAGCACTGGCCAACGACACGGTCTACGGTTTGGCGATGGCCATTGTCTCCAGCGACGTAGGACGTGCGCTAAAACTGGGTGAGCGGTTGCACACCGGGCTCCTGCACATCAATGACCAAACGGTAAATGACGAGGTGCTCAATCCGTTCGGCGGTATCGGCGTCTCCGGCAACGGGACCAGCATAGGCGGGCCGGCCAACATCGATGAATTCACCCAATGGCAGTGGCTCACCCTCAAGGGCCAGGCACCCGCCTATCCGCTGTGAGCAGGAGACCGTGATGAACGCGAGCAACGGAGTGCAGGAGATCACCGTGGCGGTGGTGCGCGGCAAGCAGCAACCCTTTCGCATTGAGCAGGCGCGTATCCGCGCCCCGCGCAGCGACGAGGTGCGGGTGCGCGTGGTCGCCACTGGCCTGTGTCATACCGACCTGATCGTGCGTGACCAGTACTACCCGGTGCCGCTGCCAATCGTATTGGGCCACGAAGGCGCTGGCGTGGTGGAAGCTGTCGGCCCGGAAGTGAAAGCGCTGAAGGTGGGCGACCACGTGGTGCTGACCTATGGCGCCTGCGGCCACTGCAATGCCTGCAGCAGCGGCCATGGCGCGTACTGCGACGACTTCTATGCGCACAACTTCGGTGGCGCGGATGTGGACGGCAGCAATGCCATCGAAGACGCCAGCGGGCAGCCACTGCATGACCACTTCTTTGCCCAGTCCTCGTTTGCCACGTTGGCCTTGGCGCGTGAGAACAATGCGGTCAAGGTGCCGGCCGAAGCGCCGCTGGAACTGCTGGGCCCGCTGGGCTGCGGCATCCAGACCGGTGCCGGCGCGGTGATCAACTCGCTCAAGGTCACCGCTGGTAGCCGCTTTGCCGCCTACGGTGCTGGCGCGGTGGGATTGAGCGCGGTGATGGCCGCACGCGTGGCCGGCGCGGCCACCATCATCGCGGTCGATGTGGTGCCTTCGCGGTTGGAGCTGGCGCTGGAACTGGGCGCCACCCATGTCATCAACAGCCGTGAGCAGAACATCGTGGACGCGGTGCATGCGATCAGCGGGGGCGTGGATTTCGCCCTGGAATCCACCGGCCGGGTGGAGGTGCTGGAGCAGGGCATCAGCGCTTTGGCCAAATTGGGCGTGATCGGCGTGGTGGGCGCATCGAAGATGGGCACCCAGGCCAGTTTCGAGATCAATACCTTCCTGATGGGCGGGCGCAGCATCCGTGGCGTGGTCGAGGGCGACAGCGTGCCGCAGGTGTTCATCCCGCAGTTGGTGCAGCTGTATCTGCAAGGGCGCTTCCCGTTCGACAGGCTGGTGAAGTTCTATCGGCTGGATCAGATCAACCAGGCCGCCGAGGACAGCGCCAACGGCATCACCCTCAAACCGATACTGCGGATTGCCTGAGCGGGCGAACCGTACCCGATGCCGCGATCAGAGCCTGCGCGTGATGAGCGCTCAGCGGAAGGAGAAGGTGCAATGGCCGGAACATTGCTGGAACACCAGAAGCTGCTGCAAGCCGCACGGCGAGATTTCGCCGAAGGCGGCCCGCTGCCGCAGCACCTGCTGGCACCACCGTTGCAGCGCTCGTGGGAGCGCTTGCGGCGCAGCGGCATGCAGCCGCGCGAAGCGCCGTTACCGCAACCCCGCCTCAACTGCGTGCCGCAGCTGGAGCACAACGACGACCGTCGTCTCGCACGTTGCGCGCAGTACGACATGGATCAGCTGTGGTCGGCATTCGGTGGTCGCCAATGGACGCTGTTCTGCGTCAATGCCGACGGCTTTATCGTGGCCCAGCGTGAGCACGGTTTGACCGATTCACCGCTGCTGCGGCCCATCCAGGTGGGGCGGCACCTGCGCGAGTCGCATCTGGGTACCACCGCGCCGACCTGCGCGCTTAGCGATGACGTGCCTACGCTGGTGCGTGGCAACGAGCATTACCTGGACCACTTTTCGGCCATGTTCTGCCTGAGCGTGCCGCTGCATGGGCTGGAAGGTGAAGTGCTGGGTGCGCTGGATATCACCGGTACCGGCGCGCGCAGTGGGGAGCTGCTGCTGGACTACTTCCGCCAGGCGGCCTTGTCGGTCGAGAACCGGCTGATGCTGGAATGCCGGCCGTGCCACCTGCTGGGGTTGCAGCACGACGCGCGCTGGTTGAACACGCCGTTCCAGGGCTTGCTGGCGGTCAGCGAGGACGGCCGCATCCACGCCGCCAACCGTGTCGCGCGGCGGCTGCTGGGCTTGCCGCAGCGCGGGCCGTTACCCGGCTTGACCCTTGAGGGCGTTTTTGCCGGAGCCAACATCCATCAGCGGCGACGCCTGTTGCAGCCCGGGCCGGCGCGTCGCATCCGCCTGGCCGAAGACAGCGCCGTGCAGGTGCAGTACCTGCGCGCGCCGGTGCCGCGGCGCGGCAGCGTCTCCGTCCCGACGGCGGCGCGCGAAGCGGCCAAGGGTTCCTTGCGTGCGCAGGGCGTGCAGGCAGTGCGTGACGCGGTGGTCACCTGCAAGGGCAACGTCAGCGCTGCGGCACGCCGGCTCGGCATCTCGCGTACCACGCTGTACCGCAAGCTGCAGCAGGGCGATTGACCCTGCTGCGGCAGTGGATCAGTCGCGGAAGTTGTCGAACTGCAGCGGCTGCTCGAACTCGTTCTTCTTCAGCAGCGCGATCACTTCCTGCAGGTCGTCGCGCTTCTTGCCGTTCACGCGCAGCTTGTCGCCGTTGATCTGGGTGTCGACCTTGATCTTGGCTTCCTTGATCTTGGCGGCGATCTGCTTGGCCAGCTTCTGCTCGATGCCCTGTTTGACCGTGACCTGCTGGCGCGCACCGCCCAGGTTGGTTTCGATGTCGCCAAATTCCATGCAGCGGAAATCGATGTTCCGCGCGGACAGGCGCAGGCGCAGGATGTCGGCCATCTGCTTGAGCTGGAAATCGGTCGGCGCGGTGAGCTTGATCAGCTTCTCGTCTTCCAGGTTGAACTTGGCATCCACGCCCTTGAAATCGAAGCGGGTGGCCAGCTCGCGGTTGGCCTGGTCGATGGCGTTGGCCAGCTCGTGCTTGTCAACTTCGGAAATGACGTCAAAGGAAGGCATGGGGGCTGCTCCAATCAGTGAAAACGGGCTCCATTCTAGGCGATTGGCGCCCCGCATCCTGTAGAGCGCAGCCACGCTGCGCTGGGGGCCTACCGGGTAATCCAGGCCGGGCAGGGCTCGGCGCTGCCACTTGCCCAGCCAACGGGCTTCAAGGCCCCTTCCACTGCGCATGCAGGAAGTTGGAAACCGCAAAGCACGCCGGGGCGTCCTTGTTCGACAGGACGATCACCGTCTCCCCGGTATGCGGGTAATGGCGCACGTCGCTGCAGATCCCATCTGCGTTGCCGCCGTGGCCCCAGCGGTAGTCACGCTCGGGTACGTCCTTGCCGTAGCCGGTGGCGAAAAAGCCCAGGCCCATGAATTCGCGCTGGGTGGTCGTTGCCTGCGCGAACAAGGCCGGTGGCAGCAGTTTGCCCGCGTTCAATGCCTGTACGAAACGCAGCAGGTCGCGCGCGGTGCCAACTTCGCCCCCGGCAGCAAAGCCGCGAGAGGGCAGGGTCTGGCAGTTGCGTACACGCTTGCCGGCGACATCGACGTAAGCGGCGGCAATGTCATCGGCCGGGTCGGTGCATTCCACGAAACCGGTGCTGGCCATCCCGGCAGGCTTCAACACATGCGCGTTGATGTAGCTCTCGAAATCCTCGCCCGACAGCACCTCGACCATCCGCCCGAGCACGACGTAACCGTAGTTGCCGTACTTCTGCTGGGTGCCTGGCGTGAATTCGGGCTCGCGCCCTCCATGCAGCGCGATCATGTCGGCCAGGGTGCGCAGCCGGGCCCGATCGGCCGCGTGTCCGGCACCGAACAGTTCGTCGATGTCACCCGCGCCTGCGGAATGGGTGAGCAACTGCTTCACCGTCACCGTGTCGGCGAAGCGGCGGTTGGGGTAGGCCTTGAGCACCTGACCGACTGTCGTATCCAGCGTCAGCTTGCCGGTGGCGATCTGCTGCAGTACCGCCACGCTGGTGAACATCTTGCCGGCCGAGGCAAGGTTGAAACGGTCGCCGGGGGATAGCGGCGCCTCGCCGTTCTCGTCGCGCAGGCCGTAGGCCTTCTCGAACACCACCGCATCGCCATTGGCCACCAGCACCGTGCCGGAGAACCTGCCAGCCGCTTCCAGCCCCAGCGCGAAGCCGTCCAGCTGCGCCAGCGCCAGTGGATCAGGCAGCGGGGCTGCCAGCAGGGGCAGTGGCAGCAAGGACAGCACCCCTCCAAGCAGCAAGTGCAGGCGACGTAGGATGGGCCGAACGATTGCACTGCACTGCATGGCGGTCCCCGACATGATGTGGGCTGAACATATAGCCTGCCGTGGGGATATCGGCAATCGGCATGACAGCGGATAATCGGGCGCATGTCCCCGACCAAATCCCCTGCGCGCGCCATCGTCTGGATGCTGGCGGCCGTCGCCTTCTTTTCGCTGATGGATGCCGGCATGAAGATGCTGTCAGCGAGCTATCCCACCTTGCAGGTGACCATGCTGCGTGGCGCGGCATCGCTGCCGTTCGTGCTGGTGTGGGTGCTGGCCACCGCTGGTCCACGCTCGATCATCCCGGTGCGCTGGGGCCTGCACCTGCTGCGTGGCGTGCTGGGCATGGTGATGATCGGCTGCTTCGTCTATGCGCTGCGCACGCTGCCGCTTTCCACCGCGTACACCATCTATTTCGTCGCGCCATTGCTGGTGGCCGCGCTGTCGGTGCCGTTGCTGGGTGAGCATGTGGGACCGCGTCGCTGGGTCGCGATCGGCATTGGCCTGATCGGCGTGCTGGTGGTGCTGCGTCCGGGCGTGGACGGCATCATTTCCTTCCCGGGGCTGATGGTGCTGCTGGCGGCCACCGCCTACGCCATCGCTGCGGTCACGGTCAGCCTGCTGACCCGTACCGACACGCCGCAGTCGATGGTGGTGTGGTTCCTGCTGATCATGGCCATCGGTGCCGGCGTGCTGGCCTGGCCGGAATGGCAGCCGTTGCAGTGGAGGCACGCCGCGCTGATCGCCGGCATGGGCCTAGCCGGCGCGCTGGGCCAGATCGCGCTGACCCGCGCCTTCCAGCTGGGCCAGGCCTCGATGATCGCCCCGCTGGAGTACACCGGGCTGGTCTGGGTGATCGGCTGGGACCTGCTGTTGTGGGACAAGCTGCCCGATCGCTGGACCTGGGCCGGCGCGGCCATCATCGTCGCCAGCGGCCTGTATCTGCTGCACCGCGAGCGGGTGCAGCAAGCCCGGCGCCCGGACCAGGTGGATCATCCCTGAGTTGCCGGGATTGGGGATTGGCAAAGCGGCATCGGTGCCCCTGCAGGAGCGGCGTAAGCCGCGAAGCTGGTGGTGCTTCCGACAACCGGCATTTATGCGATTGCAGTTGGCACGCCAGCGGTGCCGATCCCGGCATCGCGGCTCACGCCGCTCCTGCAGGTCCTGCGGTGGTGGTCTCTTAGAACCAAAAGGAATAAGGTTCAGCAAGCCTGCGCGAGCGTCGCCGGCCCGGCGCTGCTAGGCTGCACGCCCCCGTTCCAACTACCCCCGGTTGCCCTGGCAGTGATCGCGTTCCAGAACCTGCAAAAGTCCTACGTCGTCGACGGCCGCGCGATCACCGCGCTGCATCCGCTCGACCTGCAGATCCAGGCCGGCGAAGTGTTCGGCATCATCGGCCACTCCGGCGCCGGTAAATCCACCCTGATCCGCCTGATCAACCGTCTGGAAGAACCCAGCGGTGGTCGCGTGCTGATCGATGGCGAGGATGCCACCGCACTGGACGCCGATGGCCTGCGTGCCCTGCGCCGTCGCATCGGCATGATCTTCCAGCACTTCAACCTGCTCTCGGCACGCACCGTGGCCGGCAATGTCGCCTTCCCGCTGGAGCTGGCTGGTACGCCGCAGGCTGAAATCGACGCGCGTGTGGCCGAGCTGCTGCGCACGGTTGGCCTGGAGGCGCATGCAGCCAAGTACCCGGCGCAGCTGTCCGGCGGCCAGAAACAGCGCGTGGGCATTGCCCGTGCGCTGGCCACGCGCCCGCAGATCCTGCTGTGCGACGAGGCCACCAGCGCGCTGGACCCGCAGACCACCGCCTCGGTCCTCTCGCTGCTGGGCAAGATCAACCGCGAGCTTGGCCTGACCATCGTGCTGATCACCCACGAGATGGATGTGATCCGCCGCGTCTGCGACCGTGTGGCGGTGCTTGATGCCGGCCATCTGGTCGAAATGGGCCCGGTGACGGACGTGTTCCTGCACCCGCAGCACCCGACCACGCGCCGCTTCGTGTCCGAGTCCGAGCATGTGGACGAAGGCGAACAGCTGCGTGACTACGCCGCCGTGCATGGCCGCATCCTGCGCCTGACCTTCCTTGGCAACGACACCTACGAGCCGCTGCTGGGCCGTATCGCGCGCGAGACCGGGGTGGACTACAACATCCTTTCCGGCCGCATCGACCGGATCAAGGACACGCCTTACGGTCAGCTCACCGTCGCGCTGGTCGGCGGCGACCAGAACGCCGCGCAAGCCGCCTTCGTTGCGGCCGGGGTCCATGTGGAGGAGCTGCGCCAATGATGTTTGCAACCGCTGGCGGCTTCTTCCGCCATCTTGATGCCGGCAAGTGGGCCGACATCGGCCAGGCCACCATCGACACCCTGCTGATGCTGGCCGGCTCGCTGCCGCTGACCCTGGCCATCGGCCTGCCGCTGGGCGTGCTGCTGTTCCTGACCGGCTCGCCGCAGCTGCACCGCAAGCCGGTGGTCTACGGCGTGACCGCGCTGCTGGTGAACCTGCTGCGCTCGGTGCCCTTCATCATCCTGATGATCGTGCTGATCCCGGTCACGCTGGGCCTGATGGGCACTTCGCTGGGCGTGCGTGGCGCGATCCTGCCGCTGGTGGTGGGTGCCGCTCCGTTCTATGCACGCCTGGTGGAAACCGCACTGCGTGAAGTGGACCGTGGCGTCATCGAAGCCAGCCAGGCGATGGGGGCGACCACCAAGCAACTGGTGTTCAAGGTGCTGCTGCCCGAAGCACGGCCAGGCCTGATCGCCGGCGCCACCGTCACCACCATCGCCCTGATCGGCTTCACCGCGATGGGCGGTGCGATTGGTTCCGGTGGCCTGGGCGACCTGGCTTTCCGCGACGGCTACCAGCGTTCGCACACCGACGTGGCCCTGGTCACCGTGGTGTTGCTGCTGGTACTGGTGCAGCTGCTGCAGATGCTCGGCGACCGCCTGGTCGCGCACTACAGCCGCAAGTGATCACCTGCCGGCCGTGCATCCTCTGCACGGCCGGCCTGTTACGGTACGCCGTCTGTCCTTCCCCGCAGGATTCCGATTCCAATGAACAAGCTGCTTGCGTTTCCCCTGTTCGCCGCCGCACTGGCACTTTCGGCCTGCGGCAAGCCCGCTGCCGATGATTCCAGGCTGGTCGTGGCCGCCACCGCGGTGCCGCACGCCGAGATCCTGGATGTGGTCAAGCCGCTGATGGAGAAGGAAGGCATCAAGCTCGACGTGCGCGTGTTCAATGACTACGTGCAGCCCAACGACCAGCTGGTGCAGAAGCAGGTGGACGTCAATTACTTCCAGACCGAGCCGTACCTGGATGCCTACAACCGTGACCGCAAGACCACGCTAGTGACGGTCACCGGTGTGCACATCGAGCCGTTCGGCGCTTACTCGCGCCGCGTCAAGTCGCTGGCGGAACTGCCCAGCGGTGCCGACGTGGTGATCCCGAACGACCCGAGCAACAACAGTCGCGCGCTGATCCTGTTGGACAAGGCCGGCGTCATCAAGCTCAAGGACGCGTCCAACGCGCTGTCCACCCAGCGCGACATCGTCGAGAACCCGAAGCAGCTCAAGTTCCGTGAACTGGACTCGGCCATGCTGCCGCGCGTGCTCGACCAGGTGGACCTGGCGTTGATCAACACCAACTACGCACTCGATGCCGGCCTCAATCCGACCAAGGATGCGCTGGCCATTGAAAGCAGCGATTCGCCGTATGTGAACTTCCTGGTCGCGCGCACCGACAACAAGGACGACTCCCGCGTACAGAAGCTGGCCAAGGCCCTGACCAGCCCGGAAGTGAAGGCCTTCATCGAACAGAAGTACAAGGGCGCGGTGCTGCCGGCGTTCTGATACCCAACGGTAGTGCCGAGCCACGCTCGGCAGGAAATCCCGCCGGTAGTGCCGAGCCATGCTCGGCAAGCGACAACCCCGGCAGGCCCCAGCGGAGCATGGCTCCGCTCTACCGGCAGTGATCACCGCGCAACCAACGGATCAGACCATCATGCCGCTGCTCCTCGCATTGCCCCTGGCGTTGCTGGTGTTCATCGCGATCCTGCTGTTGCTGCTGCCATTGTCGCTTTGGCAGCGCTTGCGCAGCAGCGGTGCGCGCCGCCAGGCACGGCCGTGGCTGGTGAGTCTCAACCTGTGGAGCACGGTGCTATCCACGCTGCTGTTTGCGATCTTTGCCGCCATCGCCGGCTACTGGTGGCCCAATGCATGGGCCTACGCAGCACTGGGATGGTTGGCCGGGCTGCTGCTCGGCGCGCTGGGTCATGCGTTGACCCGCTTTGAAGCGGCGCCCGAGACCCTGTTCTACACGCCCAACCTCTGGCTGGTGCTGGCGCTGACGTTGATGATCGTGGTGCGGCTCGTCGCTGGCCTGGTGCAGGGCTGGCAGGCGTCGGTAGGCGGCGTGGCATGGCCGCAAAGCGGTTGGCTCAGCCATGCCGGGTTGCTGGCGATGGCAGCGGTGCTGCTCGGTTATGCAGGCATGTACGCCCTGTTGCTGCGACGCCGGGTACAGCATCACCTGCGTTATCGCCGCCACGTCATGCCCCGGCGCTGAGCCATGGCGATCATGCCCGGCAGTGGTTAGGCTGGGGCGAGCATCCTCGGGGCTTGGCCATGGGCTTGTTGAACCTGCTTGGACGTCACCTGGCACACTTCCTCGCGCAGCCGCGACGTCGCCAGTTGTGTCCGTCAACCAGCGATCCAGCGATGCTGGCGCGTGCCCTGCAGCGCGGCGATGTGCTGCTGGTGGAAGGCAACAGCCGCTTCGCCACCGCCATCAAGTACCTCACCCAGTCCACCTGGTCGCACGCGGCGCTGTATATCGGCGAGGAGGCACTGGTCGAAGGTGCGCGGCCACAGCCGATGTTGATCGACGTGGATGTGGAAGTCGGCGTGCGGCGGATTCCGCTGAGCGACTTCGCCCATCAGCACACCCGCATCTGCCGGCCACATGGCCTGACTCCGGCGGTGGTGGATCAGCTGATAGGTTTCATGCGTACGCGCATCGGCTACAGCTACGACCTGAAGAATGTATTCGACCTGGCCCGCTATCTGATCCGGCAGCCGCCGGTGCCGTGCCATATGCGGCGTCGCCTGATTGCGCTGGGTAGTGGCGAGCCGACCAAGGCGATCTGTTCGACCTTGCTGGCACAGGCATTCGAATCGATCCGTTACCCGATCCTGCCGGATGTGGAAACCGTGATGGATCACGCCGGCGGCCATGAGCAGCGCCTGGAAATCCTGCATATCCGCAACTACAGCCTGTACACGCCGCGCGATTTCGATGTCTCGCCGTTCTTCGATATCGTCAAGCCGCGCCTGCAGTCGAACTTCGATTACCTTGCGCTGCAATGGAGTGACGAGGGCAGTCCGTGATCCGGTGCCCTTGCGCTTGTAGGAGCGGCGTAAGCCGCGAAGCTGAAAGTCCAGCAGGGCCCCGCTGAATCAGCGATTGCAGGCGTTGCGACGGCGGAAATACCATCGACTTCGCGGCTTACCCTGCTCCTGCAACCGCACAAACGAAAACAGGCACGGATCGCGAACGATCCGTGCCTGTCGATGTAACGCCAGCGGTGTTTCGAAGAATCAGAAACGCGCGCCGATGCCGAAGCCCACGGTCCACGGGTCCAGCTTCAGTTCACCGGCATTGCTGCCAGCAACGCGCAGGTCCGGGCGTGCGTGCATGTAGCGTGCATCGGCGCGGGCGAACCAGGTCGAGTTGATGTTCAGGTCCACGCCGACGGTGCCGATCGCACCCTTGGCGGTTTCCACGCCAACATGGTTGCCGCTGTCGCTCAGGCCGTCGATCTTCTCGTTGCTGAAGTTCGACTCGTAGTAGCCCACGCCCACGAACGGACGGAAGGTGTTGTCGGCAGCGCCGAAGTGGTACTGCGCGCTCAGCGCGATCGGCTGCTGCTCAACGCTGCCGGCCTTGGCGCCACCATCGGTGCGCACGCGGTGGTTGAACTTGTCGGCAGCGCCCCACAGTTCAACGGCGAAGTTGTCGTTGATGTAGTAGCTGGCGCTCAGCGTCGGTGCCGGGCCGCCATCGAACTTGTCGATGCCGCCGATCGGATCGCTCTTGGGCTGCAGCAGTGCCACGCCGCCAACCACGGCAAAATGCTTGCCCGAAGCGGTGTCGCCGCTGCCATCCTGCGCGAACGCGGTGGACGACAATGCC
Source organism: Stenotrophomonas sp. SY1 (assembly GCF_021202945.1). Classification (GTDB taxonomy): domain Bacteria; phylum Pseudomonadota; class Gammaproteobacteria; order Xanthomonadales; family Xanthomonadaceae; genus Stenotrophomonas. The sequence continues at coordinate 813,993 of NZ_JAJOYR010000001.1, forward strand.
AGGGCGCCAAGGGTGGCAAGGCTGAGAATCTTGATCGAACGCATGGTTTACTCCTCGTATCTCTTGAATCGGGATTACGTTGTTATCGAGGCCCTCGTTGCGGGGCGTGCAAACCGTAGCGATGCGAAGATGAATCGCTCTGAACACAGTGGTATTTCGACAGGCTAGCGTTCAGCAAGAACGGGACGAATCCCATGGACACGAGGTTTTCTTCGGCAATGTTGTTCACGATGTTGTGGTGCGTGTGATGACGAACGACGTGTTGCGTGGATTGCCCGCGCAGGTGAACGCGCAGTGCCGCGTGCTGGTGCTGGGTTCGATGCCGGGCGCGATGTCGTTGCAGCAGGCGCAGTACTACGCACATCCGCGCAATCGCTTCTGGCCATTGATGGAGGCGTTGTGTGGTGTTGATCCGGGCCTGGATTACGCAACGCGCCTGCAACGCCTGCAACGCGCGGGCGTCGGCCTTTGGGATGTCATCGGCATGTGCCGGCGCAGCGGCAGCCTGGATGCGGCCATCGTGCGTGGCAGCGAAGTGGCCAATCCGTTGCCGGCATTGATCGCAACCCTGCCGTCGTTGCAGGCCATTGCCTGCAACGGTGGTGCGGCGCATGCGGCGTTCGTGCGCTGGGTGCAGCCGGCTTTGCCGGTTATGGCGATTGCGCTGCCGGTTCTGGCCTTGCCATCCACCAGTCCGGCCAATGCCGCCTGGTCGCTGCCACGCCTGCTGGAGGCCTGGGAACCGTTGCGGCCCTTGCTGGATTCGCCGCACAGGGCCGCGCAGCAGGCCGCCGACAGTGACGTGTGACCGTGCAGGACAAGCAGGACAGCGGCCTTTTGCCGGTCCGGACAAGTGTGAAGCCCGGGTGGACATGACACCTGCCTGTCCTGGGACATACGTATGCGAATTCAGTTGCAGCGGTTGGCGCTGCGGCCCGGTGCCGCCACAATAGGGGTTTCCCCTCACTGTTGCTGGAGTTAGTCATGGCCGAAATCAAGGAAGCACTTGTCCCCGATATCGGTGACTACAGCGACATTCCGGTGATCGAAGTGCTGGTCGCCGTAGGCGATACGGTCAAGAAGGATCAGGGTCTGGTCACGCTGGAGTCGGACAAGGCCACGATGGAAGTGCCTTCTTCGGTGGCCGGCGTGGTCAAGGAACTCAAGGTCAAGGTTGGCGACAACCTGTCCGAAGGCAAGGTCGTGGCGCTGATCGAAGTGGCCGAGGAGGCTGCCCAGCCTGCCGCTGCAGCCGCCCCGGCGGCGCCCGCCAAGTCCGAGCCGGCCAAGGTCCAGCCCGCTGCCGAAACCGGCGCCAAGGTCGAGCCGGTGGCCGTGGCCCCGGTGCCGGACAAGTTGGCCCAGCGCGAGATCGCGCAGGAAGCCGCGCTGTCGGCCGGCAAGCCGGCCAGCCCGCCGGTGCAGTTCGGCGCCGAAAGCGTGCTGCCGTCCAAGGTGCCTTACGCCAGCCCGGCGGTGCGCGTGTTCGCCCGCGAACTGGGCGTGAACCTGGACCAGCTGACCGGCACCGAAAAGGGCGGCCGCATCACCAAGGATGACGTGCAGAAGTTCGTCAAGGCCGCACTCAGTGGCGGCGTTGCCGTTGCTGGTGCCGCGCCGGCCGCAGCCGGTGGTGGCCTGAACCTGCTGCCGTGGCCGAAGGTGGACTTCAGCAAGTTCGGCGAAACCGAAGTGCAGCCGCTGTCGCGCATCAAGAAGATTTCCGGTGCCAACCTGGCCCGCAACTGGGCGATGATTCCGCACGTCACCCAGTTCGACCAGGCCGACATCACCGAGCTGGAAGCCCTGCGCGTGGCGCTGAACAAGGAAAACGAGAAGGCCGGCATCAAGCTGACCATGCTCGCCTTCCTGATCAAGGCCAGCGCCGCGGCACTGAAGAAGTTCCCCGAGTTCAACGCCTCGCTGGATGCAGCCGGTGAGAACCTGACCCTGAAGAAGTACTTCAACATCGGTTTCGCCGCCGACACGCCGAACGGCCTGGTCGTGCCGGTGATCCGCGATGTCGACAAGAAGGGCGTGGTGCAGATCGCGCAGGAAACCGGCGAGCTGGCCAAGAAGGCACGCGACGGCAAGCTCGGCCCGGCCGACATGAGCGGCGGTTGCTTCTCGATCAGCTCGCTGGGCGGCATCGGTGGCACCGCGTTCACGCCGATCGTCAATGCACCGGAAGTGGCCATCCTGGGCGTGTCCAAGTCCTCGATCCAGCCGGTCTGGAACGGCAAGGAGTTCGCACCGAAGCTGCTGCTGCCGCTGTCGCTGAGCTACGACCACCGCGTCATCGACGGCGCCCTGGCCGCACGCTTCACCACGTACCTGTCGCAGGTGCTGGCCGACATGCGGCGCGTGCTGCTGTGAGAGCAGGCGCTCTCACGCGCAGGCTGCTGGTCGCCGCGCTGGCGCTGACCTCGGCGCCGGTGCTGGCCGCGAGCCAGTGCGGCCCGGTGGTCGGTGAGGGCTGGCCGCCGGCGGTGGGCAACTACGGGCAGGCCGCCTCGCAGCTGCTGGGCGGGCAGGGCGGTGACGACCTGTCGCTGCTGGTGCTGCCGGCGCGCGGCGTGGAAACCCAGGTGCTGCTGCGGCGCGATGCCGGCAACGGCCAGTGGTCGGTGCTGGCCGGCCAGGCCGAGAAGCGCATCTACAACTGGGACAGCAGTGCCGGACGTGGTGGCGTGAACCTGCGCCTGGACCAGACCCCGGAGTTCGCCCAGGCGCCGATGCCCGACGCCCTGGCGCAGCGCCTGGTGCAGGTCTGGGCCAGCGCCCTGGCCACGCCGGAAGTGGCGCAACGCGCGCCGGTCACCGAGGGCGAGGTGGTGTCCTTCACCGTCAATGGCGAGCGTTACAGCGGGCTGCGTCCCGGTTGTGGCCAGCTGGAGGCGTTGCTGGAACAGGCCACCCTGCTGGTCGAACTGGCTCACAGCAAAGACAAAAAGTACGGGAAGCGCTACGAGGACATCGAACGCGCGCTCGACAAGATGCATGACCGGTTCTACGGCGAAGACGCCGGCTGAGCCCACAGGAGAAGACAATGGCGACGATTGAAATCAAGGTTCCGGACATTGGTGATTACGACAATGTGCCGGTGATCGAGATCCTGGTGGCCGTGGGCGACACGGTGAAGAAGGATCAGGGCTTGGTCACGTTGGAATCGGACAAGGCGACGCTGGAAGTGCCGTCTTCGGCAGCCGGCGTGGTCAAGGAAATCAAGGTCAAGCTCGACGACAAGCTGTCCGAGGGCGACGTGGTGGTGATCCTGGAGGCCGAGGGCGCAGACGCTGCCCCGGCCGCCGCTTCGGCGCCTGTCGCTGCCGCTCCGGCCGCAACCCCGGCTCCGGCCCCGCAGCCCGCTGCTGCCGTTGCCCCGGCGGCGGTGAGCGCCCCGGCCGCCGCGACCGGCCCGGTCGAAGTGAAGGTTCCGGACATCGGCGACTACGACAAGGTGCCGGTGATCGAAATCCTGGTGGCCGTTGGCGACACGGTGAAGAAGGACCAGGGCCTGGTCACGCTGGAGTCGGACAAGGCCACGCTGGAAGTGCCGTCCTCGGCCGATGGCGTGGTCAAGGAAATCAAGGTCAAGCTGGACGACAAGCTGTCCGCCGGCGACGTGGTGGTGGTCCTGGAAGGTGCCAGCGCCGCGCCGGCAGCCGCTGCCAGCAAGGCCGCTCCGGGCAGCAAGCCGCCGGTGACCCCGTCGCATCGCGCGCCGGACCCGGCCGTCGCCGCCAAGGCGCTGCCGTCGACCGGCCGCACTGCCGACATCGAATGCCGCATCGTGGTGCTGGGCGCCGGCCCGGGCGGCTACACCGCCGCGTTCCGTGCCGCGGATCTGGGCATGGATACGGTGCTGATCGAACGTTACGCCAGCCTCGGCGGCGTCTGCCTCAACGTCGGCTGCATCCCGTCCAAGGCGCTGCTGCACGCGGCCGAGATCATCGACCACGCCGCGCACGCCAATGATCTGGGCATCGAGTTCGGCGCGCCGAAGATCAGCCTGGACAAGCTGCGCGAGTACAAGGAAAAGGTCGTCGGCCAGCTGACCAAGGGCCTGGCCGGCATGGCCAAGCAGCGCAAGATCCGCACCGTGCAGGGCGTGGCCAAGTTCGTCTCGGCCAATGAGCTGGAAATCACCGGCGACGACGGCAAGACCCAGCTGCTGCGCTTCGAGCAGTGCATCATCGCTGCCGGTTCGCAGGCGGTGAAGCTGCCGAACTTCCCGTGGGAAGACAAGCGCGTGATGGACTCCACCGACGCACTGGAACTGGCCGAAGTGCCGGGTTCGCTGCTGGTCGTCGGCGGCGGCATCATCGGCCTGGAAATGGCCACCGTGTACAGCGCGCTGGGTGCCAAGGTCACCGTGGTCGAGTTCATGGACCAGCTGATGCCGGGCGCCGACAAGGACCTGGTCAAGCCGCTGGCTGACCGCCTGAAGAAGCAGGGCATCGAGGTCCACCTGAAGACCAAGGCCTCGGGCGTCAGCGCCGATGCCAAGGGCATCACCGTGACCTTCGAGGCCGCCACCGAAGGCGAGAAGCCGGCGATGGAAAGCGGCACCTTCGACCGCGTGCTGGTGGCCGTCGGTCGTTCGGCCAACGGCAAGAAGATCGATGCCGACAAGGCCGGTGTGGAAGTGACCGACCGCGGCTTCATTCCGGTCGATCGCCAGATGCGCACCAACGTGCCGCACATCTTCGCCATCGGCGACATCGTCGGTAACCCGATGCTGGCCCACAAGGCCACGCACGAAGGCAAGCTGGCGGCTGAAGTGGCCTTCGGCGAGAAGAAGGAATGGGTGGCCCGCGTGATTCCGTCGGTGGCCTACACCAACCCGGAAATCGCATGGGTGGGCGTCACCGAAACCGAGGCCAAGGCCAAGGGTCTGAAGGTGGGCGTGGCCAAGTTCCCGTGGGCGGCCAGCGGTCGCGCCATCGGCGTCGGTCGTACCGAAGGCTTCACCAAGCTGATCTTCGACGAGGAAACCCATCGCGTGATCGGCGGCGCCATCGTTGGCGTGCATGCCGGTGAGTTGCTGGCCGAGATCGGCCTGGCTATCGAAATGGGTGCCGAAGCCGAGGATATCGGCCACACCATCCACGCCCACCCGACCTTGAGTGAGTCGGTGGCGATGGCCGCGGAGATTTACGACGGCACCATCACCGATCTGTACATTCCGAAAAAGAAGTGATCCACACGACGCCCCTTCACCGGGGCGTCGTTGTTTCTGCTGATGGGAAGGGGCAAGGGAATGTTGCGACTGTTCATGGCGGCGACGTTGTTGACAGCTGCAGGCGTGGCAAGCGCGCAGGATGAAGATCCGAAACTGGCGGCAGCGTTGCTGCAATGCCCGGGTGCTGCGGTCTTCGTCCAGGCTGAAAGGGCGCGCGGGCAGGAGCAGGCGCAAAAGCTGGTCGGCATCGTGCCGTCGCAGCCGCAGCTCCGCGAACAACTATTGGAAATGATGCGTATCGATCAGGAGGCGCGCGACGGTGACTGGTCGCCGCCGATGATCGAAAAAATGCTCGCTGTGGACGCGGCGAACCTGCCGAAGATCAGGAAGATCGTGGCCGATCATGGCAGCCTGCCGAGCGCACGCCAGGTGGGGGGCGATGGTGTATCGGCCGCCTGGCTGCTTGTGCAGCATGCCGATCGTGATCCGGCGTTCCAGCAGCAGGTGCTGGACAGGATCATGCCGCTGGTGGAGAGCGGTGAGGTCTCCTCGCGTGAGATTGCACTGCTGACCGATCGCGTGCTGGTGAACGCCGGTGCGCCGCAGCGCTATGGCAGCCAGTTGGCCGCCATCAACGGCAAGTGGGAGCCCAAGCCGATGGAAGCGCCGGAGCAGGTTGATCAGCGTCGTGCCAGCCTGGGCCAGATGCCGCTGGCTGACTACCTCTGCGTGGCCACACAGATATTCCCGCCGCCGCTCGCAGACAGCCTGACGCGGTAGAGCGGAGCCATGCTCCGCTGGGGCTTCACCGACGGGGCCACGTGCCGAGCATGGCTCGGCACTGCCGCGACGATCAGAACGACAGGCTCACGCCCGCCAGTGGTCCCTTGAACTCCTGCTTCAAGCCGATCACGCCATCGCTGCCGCGCTTGTCGGCATCGAGCTTGAACCAGTCATAGCCGGCGAAGATGCCGAAGTTCTTGTTGAAGTTGTATTGCACGATGGCGTTGGCGCGGCTCAGGTCGCCCTTGTAGTCATCGAAGCTGCCCCAGCGCGTATTGAGGTACTGGCCCTGCAGGTTGATCAGCCAGTGCTCGGACGGGGTGAAGGTCAGCCGTGCGCCGACCACAGGCGCGACGCCGTCGGTCTTCTCGTCGATGAAGCGATCCTGGTAGAGATCGCCAAGGTCGGCATACGCATTCGCGCTGACCTTGGCGTACTCGGCACCCAGTTGCAGGCCGAAGTCGAACTGCTCGCCATCAACGACCGAGTAGTCGTACACCAGCGTGGCCACCTGATACTTCAGCTCGCCCTTGACGAAGCTGCCGGCCGGCACCGTGATGTCGCCGACGCTCACCGAATCGCCAAGCGTTTCGCGGTGGTCCTTGTCGTACTTGAAGTAGTCGAAGATCAGCCGTTGCCGGTCGCTGATGCGGAACAGGCCGTCCACACGCGGTTCCCATTCCTTGCCGCCGAGATCGAAGTCTTCGGACAGGTTGATGTCCTGGCCGGCGATGTTGGTACTGCCGCGGATGGTGTTGTCGGTGTCGATCTGCATCGCACCCAGGCGCAAGGTGAAGCGCGGGTCCTCCTCGGCAGCGTGGGCCGGGAGCGCGGCGAGCAGGCCCAAGGTCAACGCACACGGGGCGAGGGTGATCAGACGGAAATCATGCATTGCCACTGCCTTCTCCTGTTGCGGGAAGGCCGACCATCAGAAAAAACCGCGTAGGGCAGCGTGAGCGCAGGTGATGGGGATGTGTGCAAGTGAATTGCGGTGAGGTGGTGCTGCGGGCTGGCAGCACCACCTCACCCCGCCCGTTGCGCGCATCGACGAGGTAATGTGCAACGGGCAAGGAGGTCTGACACGGCCCGATCCGGGAAGTTCCCGCTGCTGCATTGCAATATGCAACCCCGCCAAACGCCCTGTTGCCGGCAAAATTCCTGAAATTGCGGCAACTTGCATAGTCAAATGGGATGCCAAGTGGCGGTTGTCTCCCAAAATGTCCCACTGTTATACTTTCGCGGCTCGACGAGGCGCCTTTGCGCGATTCGGCTCTTTCCTTTACCTGGCAGGACACTTTGACGTGCTGAACTCCGTTGACGCGGGTCGGCGACTGATGTTGCGCGCCGCGGTCTACCCGCTGGCAGCAGTGGCTGTCCTGGCTCTGGCCTTCCTGTTCATGGGGCCAAGGTACGCACTTGGCGCGCTGGTTTCCGGCGTGACGGTGGTGGCGGGGACGGTGCTGGCCGCGTGGGTGGGGCTCGGAGGCGGCGTTCAGGCGGCTGGTTCAGCAATGATCCGGTTGTTTCTGGGCTTCACGCTGAAGATCGTGCTGATTGTTGTTGTGCTGGTGCTGGCGTTTGTCTGGTGGCGGCTTCCTCCTTTGGCTCTGCTGGCGGCAATTCCAGTGGCGCTGATGTTCCAGGTTCTGGCTTTGGCCAGGCGTTGATCGAATTCATATAAAGGTTCAGGACACATGGCGGGCGAGGCTCTAACCCCTACCACCTATATCCAGCATCACCTGCAGAATCTGACCGCAAAGGTCGGTGATGGCGGCACGTTCTGGACCATCCACGTCGATACGATCGTCACCGCGGTGCTGATGGGCCTGCTGATGGTGTTCGCCTTCTGGATGGCCACCCGCAAGGCCACCGCCGGCGTGCCGGGCAAGTGGCAGGCCTTCGTGGAGATCTGCCTGGAGTTCGTCGACCGCCAGGCCAAGGACACCTATCACGGCAAGAGCAAGCTGGTGACGCCGATCGCGATCACCATCTTCTTCTGGATCCTGTTGATGAACTTCATCAAGATGATCCCGGCCGACTTCATCGCAAAGCCGCTGGAATGGGCAGGCGTCCACTACTGGAAGCCGGTGCCGACCGCTGACGTGAATGCCACCCTGGGCATGTCGATCAGCGTGTTCTTCCTGATGATCTTCTTCTCGCTCAGCTCCAAGGGCGTGGTTGGCTTCATCAAGGAGTTCCTGACTGCTCCGTTCGGCAAGTGGATGATGCCGTTCAACCTGATCCTCAACATCGTCGAGTGGCTGAGCAAGCCGATTTCTCTGGCGATGCGACTGTTCGGCAACATGTTCGGCGGCGAAATCGTCTTCCTGCTGATCTGGGTGCTGGGCGGCGCCGGCTTGTTCGGTGCTGTTGCCGGTGGCGTGTTCGGCCTTGGCTGGATGCTGTTCCACCTGCTGGTGATTCCGCTGCAGGCCTTCATCTTCATGATGCTGTCGATCGTGTACCTGAGCCTGTCGGAAGACAGCCACTGAGTTTCAAGCTTCAACCAGTTTCAACCTTCATCCGTTTCATCACCCTTAGCTACCAATAGTTCTCGGAGAAAACCATGTACTTCGCCGTCCTGACCAATCTCGCCCAAGTTCAGAGCTCCACCGCCCTTGCCGTCGGCATCATGATCGGCCTGGCCGCGCTGGGCGCCGGTCTGGGTCTGGCCATCATGGCTGGTAAGTTCCTGGAATCGGCCGCTCGCCAGCCGGAACTGATCCCGGTCCTGCAGGTCCGCATGTTCATCACCGCCGGCCTGATCGACGCCGCATTCATCATCTCGGTTGCTGTGGGCCTGCTGCTGGCCTTCGCAAACCCGCTGGCCGCTGCCCTGCTGGCCGAAGCCGCCAAGCTGGCAGGCTGATCCAGCTGAAGTGAGAAAGCCGGGTGCCCTTGTGGCATCCGGCTTCGGATGAAGGTTTGGTTGCGCCGCTCCGGCGGCGCATCCACCCCCCGACACCAGCGATCGAGCTAATCCATGAATATCAATCTCACCCTCTTTGCACAGGCCCTGGCCTTTGCTGGCCTGATCTGGATCATCGCGACCAAGATCTGGCCGCCGCTGATGAAGGCCATCGAAGAGCGCCAGCAGAAGATCGCTGAAGGCCTCGCCGCTGCCGACCGCAGCCAGAAAGATCTGGCCCAGGCCGAAGTGAAGGTCAACGAGGCGTTGAAGGAAGCCCGTGGCAAGGCCAACGAGATCATCGACCAGGCTCACGCCCGTGCGAACCAGATCGTTGAAGCTGCCAAGAACGAAGCCATCGCTGAAGCCACCCGCCAGAAAGACCTGGCCCAGGCTGAAATCGACGCCGCCGCCAACCGTGCCCGTGAAGATCTGCGCAAGCAGGTGTCCGCGCTGGCTGTGACCGGTGCCGAAAAGCTGCTCAAGCGCGAAATCGATGCCAACGCCCACAAGGCGCTGCTCGACGAGCTGGCCGCGGAGATCTAATCGATGAGCCAGGCCCTCACGCTTGCCCGCCCGTACGCCCGCGCCGCTTTCGCGATTGCGCGCGAGGAAGGCAAGTTCGCGCCGTGGTCGGACGCACTTGCGTTCTCCGCCCGCGTTGCCGCCGATCCGCGCGTGTCGGCCTTGCTCTCCAATCCGGAGCTGGGCCGCGGCGACGCCGTTGCCCTGCTGGCCCCGGAAGCGGCGGGTGAAACCTACGGCCGCTTCCTGAACCTGCTGGCCGAATCGCGTCGTCTGCAGCAGCTGCCGGAAATCTCCGGCCTGTTCGACCAGCTGCGCGCCGAAGCCGAAAACGTGGTCAAGGCCACGGTGACCTCGGCCACCGAGCTGTCGGCTGACGAGCTGGAAAAGATCAAGGCCGCGCTGCGCAAGCGCTTCGGCCGCGACGTCGAGGTATCGACCGCGGTGGACGCTTCGCTGATCGGCGGCGCCGTGATCGATGCCGGCGATGTGGTTATCGATGGTTCGCTCAAGGGCAAGCTGTCGCGCCTGCAGACCGCGCTCGCAAACTGAATTCAATTTAACGTCCGGCTTGATCGCCGGCACTAGGACTTGACGATGGCTACCACGCTCAACCCCTCCGAAATCAGCGAACTGATCAAGAACCGCATCGAGAAGGTCGCCCTGTCCGCGGAATCGCGCAACGAAGGCACCGTGACCTCGGTGTCCGACGGCATCGTGCGCATCTACGGCCTGGCTGACGTGATGCAGGGCGAAATGATCGAACTGCCGAACAACACCTACGCACTTGCGCTGAACCTGGAGCGTGACTCGGTCGGCGCCGTGGTGCTGGGTGACTACGAGCACCTGCGCGAAGGCGACGTGGCCAAGACCACCGGCCGCATCCTGGAAGTGCCGGTCGGTCCGGAAATGCTTGGCCGCGTGGTCAACGCGCTGGGCGAGCCGATCGACGGCAAGGGCCCGCTGGGCACCGACCTGACCGCTCCGGTGGAGCGCGTTGCTCCGGGCGTGATCTGGCGCAAGTCCGTCGACCAGCCGGTGCAGACCGGTTACAAGTCGGTCGACTCGATGATCCCGATCGGCCGTGGCCAGCGCGAGCTGATCATCGGTGACCGTCAGACCGGCAAGACCGCGATGGCCATCGACGCGGTGATCAACCAGAAGGGCACCGGCATCAAGTGCGTGTACGTCGCGATCGGCCAGAAGGCTTCGACCGTGGCCAACATCGTGCGCAAGCTGGAAGAGAACGGCGCCCTGGCCCACACCGTGGTCGTGGCCGCTACCGCTTCCGAGTCGGCCGCGATGCAGTACATCAGCGCCTACTCCGGCTGCACCATGGGCGAGTACTTCATGGATCGTGGCGAAGACGCTCTGATCGTGTACGACGACCTGTCCAAGCAGGCTGTTGCCTACCGCCAGATCTCGCTGCTGCTGAAGCGTCCGCCGGGCCGTGAAGCCTACCCGGGTGACGTGTTCTACCTGCACTCCCGCCTGCTCGAGCGCGCAGCTCGCGTGTCGGAAGAGTACGTTGAGAAGTTCACCAACGGTGCGGTGAAGGGCAAGACCGGTTCGCTGACCGCGCTGCCGATCATCGAAACCCAGGCTGGCGACGTGTCCGCGTTCGTTCCGACCAACGTGATCTCGATCACCGACGGCCAGATCTTCCTGGAAACCGATCTGTTCAACGCCGGTATCCGTCCGGCCGTCAACGCCGGTATCTCGGTATCGCGCGTGGGTGGCTCGGCCCAGACCAAGATCATCAAGAAGCTGTCCGGCGGCATTCGTATCTCGCTGGCCCAGTACCGTGAGCTGGCTGCGTTCGCGCAGTTCGCCTCGGACCTGGACGAAGCAACCCGCAAGCAGCTGGAACGCGGTCAGCGCGTCACCGAGCTGATGAAGCAGAAGCAGTACCTGCCGATGTCCATTGCCGACCAGGCGCTGTCGATCTACGCCGTCAACGAGGGTTACCTCGACGACGTGCCGGTCAACAAGCTGCTGTCCTTCGAAGCCGGTCTGCACGCGCACTTCGCCAACACCGCCGGCGAGCTGGTCTCCAAGATCAACGCCACCGGTGGCTGGAACGACGAGATCGAGGCTGCCTTCAAGAAGGGCATCTCCGATTTCAAGAGCACCGGCACCTGGTAACAGCGTATGTAGAGCGGAGCGCTGCTCCGCTTCACACTGATAAAGCGGGGCTCAGCCCCGCTCTACGGGAATAAGAGATGGCAAGCGGACGCGAAATCAAAACCAAGATCAAGAGCGTGCAGAACACCCGCAAGGTGACGCGCGCGCTCGAAATGGTCTCGGCCTCCAAGATCCGCAAGGCGCAGGATCGGATGAAGACCTCGCGTCCGTACGCGCAGGCGATGAAGCAGGTGATCGGTCACCTGGCCCAGGCCAGCACCGATTTCCAGCATCCGTTCCTGGTTGAGCGCGAGAACGTCAAGCGCGTGGGCTACATCGTGATCTCTTCCGATCGCGGTCTGGCTGGCGGCCTGAACAACAACCTGTTCCGCAAGGCTGTGGCAGAAATGCGCACCTGGCAGGAAAAGGGCGCCGAGATCGACATGGTGACCGTCGGCCAGAAGGCCAGCGTGTTCTTCCGTCGCGTCAACGTGAACATGGTCGGCAGCGTCACCCACATCGGCGACCAGCCGAAGCTGGAAACGCTGATCGGCGTGATCAAGGTCATGCTCGACGCCTTCACCGAAGGCAAGGTCGACCGCGTGTACCTGGTCTACAACCGTTTCATCAACACGATGACGCAGAAGGCTTCCTTCGACCAGCTGCTGCCGTTGCCGGCCAGCGAAACGCAGGTGGCTTCGCACGACTGGGACTACCTGTACGAACCCGATGCCGCGACCGTGCTCGAGCACGTGATCACGCGTTACATCGAGTCGCTGGTGTACCAGGCCGTGCTGGAGAACGTTGCTTCCGAGCATGCGGCACGCATGGTGGCGATGAAGGCGGCGAGCGACAACGCGAACAAGCTGATCGGAACCCTGCAGCTGGTCTACAACAAGGCCCGCCAGGCAGCGATCACCCAGGAAATCTCCGAAATCGTCGGCGGCGCGGCAGCAGTCTGACGCGCACAGTCAAAGCACACATTTAGAGGATGCAGCAATGAGTCAGGGCAAGATCGTTCAGATCATCGGCGCGGTCGTCGACGTCGAATTCCCGCGCAGCGACGTACCGAAGGTGTACGACGCGCTGAAGGTGGAAAACACCGAAATCACGCTGGAAGTCCAGCAGCAGCTGGGTGACGGCATCGTCCGTACCATTGCGCTGGGTTCCACCGACGGCCTGAAGCGTGGCCTGGTCACCGTCAACACCAACCGCGCCATCTCGGTGCCGGTCGGTGCCGGTACCCTGGGCCGCATCATGGACGTGCTGGGTCGCCCGATCGACGAAGCCGGCCCGGTTGCCGCTTCGGACACCTGGGAAATCCACCGCGCTGCCCCGTCGTACGAAGACCAGTCTTCCTCGACCGAGCTGCTGGAAACCGGCATCAAGGTGATCGACCTGATGTGCCCGTTCGCCAAGGGCGGCAAGGTCGGCCTGTTCGGCGGCGCCGGCGTCGGCAAGACCGTCAACATGATGGAGCTGATCAACAACATCGCAAAGGCGCACAGCGGTCTGTCCGTGTTCGCCGGCGTGGGTGAGCGTACCCGTGAGGGCAACGACTTCTACCACGAGATGAAGGACTCCAACGTCCTGGACAAGGTCGCGATGGTGTACGGCCAGATGAACGAGCCGCCGGGCAACCGTCTGCGCGTCGCACTGACCGGCCTGACCATGGCCGAGTACTTCCGCGACGAGAAGGACGCCAACGGCAAGGGCAAGGACGTGCTGCTGTTCGTCGACAACATCTACCGCTACACGCTGGCCGGTACCGAAGTGTCGGCGCTGCTGGGCCGTATGCCGTCGGCAGTGGGTTACCAGCCGACCCTGGCTGAGGAAATGGGCGTCCTGCAGGAGCGCATCACCTCGACCAAGACCGGTTCGATCACCTCGATCCAGGCCGTCTACGTGCCGGCCGATGACTTGACCGACCCGTCGCCGGCAACCACGTTCGCCCACTTGGATTCGACCGTGACCCTGTCGCGTTCGATCGCCTCGCTGGGTATCTACCCGGCCGTGGATCCGCTGGATTCGACCTCGCGCCAGATGGACCCGCAGGTCATCGGCAACGAGCATTACGAAACCGCCCAGCGCGTCCAGCAGACCTTGCAGAAGTACAAGGAACTGAAGGACATCATCGCCATCCTGGGCATGGACGAACTGTCCGAAGAAGACAAGCAGGCCGTGACCCGCGCCCGCAAGATCGAGCGCTTCTTCAGCCAGCCGTTCCACGTGGCCGAAGTGTTCACCGGTTCGCCGGGCAAGTACGTGCCGCTGAAGGACACCATCCGAGGCTTCAAGGCCATCGTGGACGGTGAGTACGACCACCTGCCGGAGCAGGCGTTCTACATGGTCGGCGGCATCGACGAAGCGGTCGAGAAGGCCAAGAAGATGGCTGAAAAGGCCTAATTCCCGCATAAGGCGGAGTTCGCTCCGCCTTCGCGGCATTCTGCGGTGGGCGCAGGCCCACCCAACCAGGCGAAGAGATTTCCATGAGCACCATCCGTTGCGACATCGTCAGTGCCGAGCAGCAGATCTTCAGCGGCGAAGCGACCCTGGTCGTGGCCACCGGTGAGCTGGGCGAACTGGGCATCGCGCCCAAGCACGCACCGCTGATCACCCGCCTGAAGCCGGGCAAGGTCGTGGTCACCACGGCAGCCGGCGAGCAGCTGGATTTCGCCATCTCCGGCGGCATCCTGGAAGTTCAGCCGCAGGTCGTGACCGTGCTGGCCGACACCGCCATCCGCGCCACCGACATCGACGAAGCCGCTGTGCGCAAGGCCAAGGAAGAAGCCGAGCGCGTGCTCGCCAACCGTGGCGAAGCCATGGAGCTGGCCGAAGCACAGCAGCGTCTGGCCGAAGTCACCGCGCAGCTGCAGGCGCTGGAGCGTCTGCGTCGCACCCTCAAGCACTGAGGCTGCCCGCAGCGCATGCAGAAACGCCGGCCTTTGGCCGGCGTTTTTGTTTGGTGCGATTGGTGCCAGGCGAGCATCTGCTGCGGGAGCGTCGTGAGGCCGAGGCTGGTGATGCTCCCGCAGCAGTCCTTGAAGAACAACTGCAATCAGTACCGCCTTTGCAGGAGCCAACTGCCCTTGTAGGAGCGGCGTAAGCCGCGAAGCTGGAGATGCCTGTCAGCAGTGCGGTTGGCAATCCCAGGGTTGCGGATGATGTGCCGCTTTGGTCGTTGTGTGCTTCGCGGCTTACGTCGCTCCTACAAAGGGAGGACTGTGCTGCTGGCAATGCCATTCCGCGTCGTAACAACGGCTTCAGCCGTGAAGCTGATGCAACCGCCGCAGCACGGATGACTACGGTTGCGGATGGTAAATGCCGGACGACGCGCCAGCGTCGCGGCTGAAGCCGCTCCTACGACGTCTTGCCCGTCCGCGGTGGCTGGCGGCTCCCCAACAGCAGTGCAGGCCGGGAGAAATCCCAGATACTGGAACCGCACGACGACGAATGAACGAGGATTCTGTCCGGGTGAACGGGCCGACCGCAGCTTTGCGGCTCATCGGTAGACCAGGTGGCGCAGCAGGAAGAACGAAACGAAGGCCAGCCCGGCCTCGACGACGGGTTTGGCGAGCCAGGCGTAGCGCAGGCCCAGCGTGTCGGCAGTGATGGCGATGAGCCAGGTGCTGATCGCGGTCATTGCCAGCCACCAGATGCTGAACCGGATGAAGCGTTTCCAGCCATGGCGTTGCTGGCCCTGCGTGGCGAAGGTGTGCCGGCCGTTGAGCCAGAACCCGAGCAGCGCGCCGCTGACACGGCCGAGCAGATTGGCTGGTGCGACCGGCAACCCTGCGGCACTGGTGATGACGAACAACGTCCAGTCCAGCAGCAGCTGCAACAGGCCGATGGCGATGTACTGGCTGCCCTGCCGAAGCAGACTCATGGCTTACCGTATCCCTGATGCATGCCTGCAATGCTACGACTGGCAGGCTTAGAATCCGATCATTGATTCCAGGAACTGCAGTCCATGACCCAGCCATTGCACGTAATCATCCTCGCCGCCGGTGCCGGCAAGCGCATGAAGTCGGTGTTGCCGAAAGTGCTGCAGCCGATCGCTGGGCGGCCGATGTTGGCGCATGTGATCGATGCCGCACGTGAGCTGCAGCCGGCCGGCGTCCATGTGGTGTACGGCCATGGTGGCGAAGCGGTGCGAGCTGCGTTTGCCGACCAGCCTGATCTGAACTGGGCCGAGCAAAAGGAGCAGCTGGGCACCGGCCATGCGGTGCAGCAGGCGATGCCCGACGTGCCGGACACGGCACAGGTGCTGGTGCTGTACGGCGATGTGCCGCTGATCCGGACCGACACGCTCAAGGCGTTGCTGGAAGGCGCACCGCGCCTGGCGGTGCTGGTGGCCGAACTGGACAACCCCAACGGTTACGGCCGCATCGTGCGCGATGCCGAGGGCAAGGTGGCGGCCATCGTCGAGCAGAAGGACGCCGATGATGAGCAGAAGCGTATCCGCACCATCAACACCGGCATCATCACCGCCGAATCCACCGCGCTGCGGCGTTGGCTGGGGGCGCTGTCCAACAGCAATGCGCAGGGCGAGTATTACCTGACCGACGTGTTTGCCTCGGCCGCCGCCGAGTACACGCCGGCCGAGCTGGTGTACGTGGCCGATCCGCAGGAAGCCGAAGGCGCGAATGACCCGTGGCAGCTGTCGCTGCTGGAACGCGCCTGGCAGCTGCGCGCGGCCAAGGCACTGTGCGAGCAGGGCGCGCGTTTGCTGGACCCGTCGCGCTTCGATCTGCGTGGCACGGTGAAGGTGGGCCGCGACGTGCAGATCGATGCCAACGTGGTGCTGGAAGGCGAGATCGAACTGGGCGATGGCGTGAGCATCGGCGCGTTCGTGCGGCTGAAGGACGTCAAGCTTGGCGCCGGTACGGAAGTGCGCCCGCATTGCGATCTGGAAGGCGTGGTCAGTGAGGGTGCGGCGCAGATCGGGCCGTTCGCGCGGTTGCGTCCGGGCACCGTGCTGGCCGAGGGCACCCATGTCGGCAACTTCGTTGAGACCAAGAAGGTGACGCTGGGCAAGGGCAGCAAGGCCAACCATCTGACCTACCTGGGCGATGCGGTGATCGGCAGTGGCGTGAACATCGGCGCCGGCACCATCACCTGCAACTACGACGGCGTGAACAAGTTCCAGACCGTCATCGGCGACAAGGTGTTCGTGGGCTCCAACAGTTCGCTGGTGGCACCGGTGACGTTGGAGGAAGGCGCCACCATTGCTGCCGGCTCGGTGGTCACCCGCACCGCACCCGCTGGCAAGCTGACCGTGGCGCGCAGCCGCCAACAGACGATCGATGGCTGGAACCGGCCCGTCAAGAAAAGCTGAGCCGCGGCTGGCGCGACAGGAAGAGTTGGCACTGCTGCCGAGGATCGAGCAGCAGGCCGGCGAACGTCTGCGCGGTCATCCGGCGTGGCCGGTATTTGCGGCGTGCCCGACCGATGTTGTTGCCTTCGAGCAGGGTTGGCTGCGGCAGTCGCTGTGGGTGATTGAAGGCGGTAACGGCGAAGTCGTTGGTTATCTGTTGGCCGGCGTGCTTGGCAGCGATTTTCATGTCCAGCAGATGGACGTGCTGCCTGCACATGGAGGCAAGGGATATGGGCGGACGTTGCTGCGGCATGCGTTGATGCAGGCGGCCGAACGTGGGCATCACCGCGCGGTGCTGACGACCTTGAGTGATGTGCCGTGGAATGCGGACTTCTATGCGAGCGAGGGATTCCGCGTGGTGCCACGTGCTGCCTGGAGCGATGCAATGCAGTCGGTGATGGCCGAAGAGGCTGCTGCCGGGTTCCCGATGACGTTGCGCGTGGTGATGCTGCAGGAGTTTTGATCCTGCGCGGGCTTCGAAAGCGTGGAGCCTAGTCCCAGCGCTTTGGAGGTTGCTGATGTGTGGCTGGAAGTGCCCTCCCGTCTACCGCGCAGCCATTGTCCGGCTGCGGACGCTACCGGTGCGAATGTGTAGGAGCGGCGTTCTCCGCGACGCCGGTGCTGTGCCCGCAGCGGGGATGGTTGCGATTGCAGGTATTCCCGCAGCTGTGGTTCTGGTCAGCTTCGCGCCGGACGCCGCTCCTACAACGGCAGGTGCGGCGCTGACATTCGCGGGAGCGATGATCTTTCGGCTGCAAAACCCAACCCGTGCGCCTCAATCGTGCGGCAGCAGGATCGCCACGCACAGGCCGCCTTCATTGCGGTTCTGCAGGGAAATGCGGCCGCCATGGGCTTCGACGATCTCGCGGGTGAGGGCCAGGCCCAGGCCGGTACCGTTGCGCTTGGTCGAGTAGAACGGCATCAGTGCGTTCTGCAACACCGCCTCGTTCATGCCACTGCCGCGATCCAGCACTTCGATGCGCAGCCAGTGCGGCAGGCGCGCCAACCGCAACTCCACCGCATTGTCGCCGGCGCCGTTCTCGCTGCTGGCCTCATGGGCGTTCTTGAGCAGGTTGAGCAATGCCTGCGAGAACTGGGCCGGGTCGATGCGGCTGCACAGATCTTCCGGCGGTGGCGTCATCTGGAAGGAAATCTGCTGCTGCAGGCTGTGCAGGAAGTTCCCCCAGATGATCGTCTGCAACTGCGGCTGCGGCAGTTTGGCGAAGCGTGCATAGCCACGGATGAAACCTTCCAGATGGCGGGCGCGTTCCTCGACAGTGGCGAAGATGTCCTCCAGCCGGTCGAAGCGATTGCGCCGCACCAGTTCGGCGCCGGAGTGCGCCAGCGAGGCGATCGGCGCCAGCGAGTTGTTCAACTCGTGGCTGATGACGCGGATGACCTTCTTCCAGGTCTGTACTTCCTGGCGGCGTAGTTCGGCGGTGAGCAGGCGCAACAGCAGCAGTTCGTGCGGCCGGCCATTGAGGTGGAAGTTGCGCCGCGACAGATGGTAGATCTGCTCGTCGTCGTCATCGCCTTCCAGCGCATCGGGTTCACGCACCGCGAATAGGCTGTCGCCACCGCGGGCGATGGCATTGCGCAGCTCCACCGGCATGTTTTCCAGCAGCTCGTGCATGCGCTTGCCTTCCAGCTTCCAGCCTCCGTGCAGCAGCTTGCGCGCGGCGGTGTTGGAGAAGGTCACGCGCTGCACGCCATCGCCACCGTCGGTGAGCAGCAGCATCGCCACCGGCGTGTTCTGCACCATGGTGTCCAGCAGCAGTTCGCGCTGCACCAGCGACTGGCGCTGCTCGCGCAGCACTTCACCCAGTTCGGCATGTGCCTTCACCAGCTGCGCGAACTCATCGTTGCCGCGCCAATGCACGCCGAAGTTGAACTCGCCGTCGCGGTAGCTGCTGGTGGTGCCGGAAAGCGCCCGCAACAGCGATCGGATCGGTGAGGTGGCGCGGTGCAGCGCGTACCACATCGCACCCAGCACCACGAGCGTGGAGCTGACCACCACCAGCCAACCGTGATCCATCCAGTACGCCAGCAGCCAGGGCAGCGCGGCAGCCAGCGCCAGCACCGGCAACAGGCGCAGGAACAGGGTGAAGGTGAAGGAGCGTGATCTCACCGGGGCATTCTCATTCGCGCGGGATGCCGTGGCGGTCCATGCGGCGGTACAGCGCCTGACGGCTCAGGCCGAGCTCGCCCGCGGCCTGGGCGATGACACCACCGGCACGTTCGAGCGCGGCCAGGATGCGCGCGCGATCGGGCTCTTCGGCGCTCTGCGTGGTCGGGCGTGCCGGCGCGCGTGGCAGGTTCAGGTCGGCCACTTCGATGCGTGATCCCTGCGCCAGCAACGCGGCACGTTGGATCACGTTGCGCAGTTCACGCACGTTGCCCGGCCAGGTGTGGCGTTGCAGTGCCTGCGCGGCCTGCGGGGACAACTGCTTGTTGTCCTCGCCGAGGAAGTGGCGGGCCAGCGGCAGGATGTCCTCGCGGCGGTCGCCCAATGGGGGGAGCACCAACTCCACGGTGTTGAGGCGGTAGTAGAGATCCTCGCGGAACGTGCCTTCGCGGATCATCGCTGGCAGGTCGGCATTGGTGGCGCTGACCACGCGCACCTTGACCTGGCGCTCGCGGTTGGAGCCCAGCCGTTCGAAGCGGCCGGTTTCCAGCACACGCAACAGTTTCATCTGCCCGGTGAGGGAAAGGTTGCCGATTTCATCCAGGAACAGGGTGCCGCCATCGGCGGCCTCGAACTTGCCTTCGCGCGCCTTGTTGGCGCCGGTGTAGGCGCCGGCCTCGGCACCGAACAGTTCGGCTTCGATCAGTTCCGACGGAATGGCACCGCAGTTCAGCGCCACGAACGGGCCTTTTCGGTGCGGCGAGTTGGCCTGGATGATCTCGGCGATCTTTTCCTTGCCGGCGCCGTTGGGGCCAGTGATCAGTACCGGCAGGTCCGATCGTGCGACCTGGCAGGCAAGGGCGATGACGCGCTCGCTGACCGGGTCGGCGAAGACCAGCGAACGCAGGTCGTAACGCTCATTCAGGCTCTGCCGCTGGGCCAGTTCACGTTGCCGGCGTCGGGCCAGCTCGCGGCGGGTTTCGGCCAGTTCGAGCAGGTTGTTGACGGTGGTCAGCAGGCGGCCGTCGTCCCACGGCTTGGCCAGATAATCGGCGGCACCGGCCTTGACCAGCTCCACCGCGCTGTCCAGGTGGGTCCAGGCGGTGAGCAGGATCACCGGCAGGTCCGGATGCGCATCGCGGATGCGCCGGAACAGCGCCTGGCCTTCCTCACCGGAGGTGGTGTCGGCGGTGAAGTTCATGTCCTGCAGCACCAGGTCGAATTCGTGTTCCTGCAGCATTGCCACGCCCTGTTCGGGCGAAGTGGCATGGCGGGTTTCGATGTCGTGCAGGGAGAACAGCACGTCCAGCGCGGTGGCCACGGCGGTGTTGTCGTCGATGATCAGGATCTGCGGCATCGGGTATCGAATGAGGCGAAGGGTGGGTGCTGGTGAGACAGCAAAGTCAGCACATTACACGTTGCGGGTGGCGCTGGCAGGTGGCAGCCGTGCTGCGCGCCGGGCCGGCGCTGCCACGGCGGCCTGTCCGAGCAGCACCAGCAGCAGCGCGGCGACCGGCAGGTAGATCCACGGCAGACGCGGCAGTTCATAGTGTTGCATCAACCACTGGTTGATCAGCACCGCAAGGGTGAGGCCGGCGACCACGCCGCTGATGGTAAGCAGCAGGTTTTCAGCCAGGAAATGGCGCAGGATCTGCGCACGGGTGGCGCCCAGTGCGCGGCGGATGCCGATCTGGCGCGTGCGTTGCTGGATCCAGTAGCCGCTCAGGCTGGCAATGCCGATCAAGGTGATGGTGGCGATAACCGCGTTGACGGTGAGCAGCAGCCACACCGCAGCACGGCGCGAGCCCAGGGCTTCGGCGCGCAGCTGTTCGTAGTCGGCCACCAGAGGTTCAAAGCCGGTGGCTATCTGCCCACCATAGGTGTGCTTCAGGACGCCCGGTACTGCCTTGAGCACGGCGTCGCGTTGCGCCGCATCGCTGCGAACCAGGAAGCTGAGCATCGGCAGGCCGGCGGCGCGCTGTGGCAGCAGCATGGCGTACTCGGCCTTGCCGTCATCCAGCTCGCTGAGCTGGTAACGCATCAGATGGGCGACCACGCCTACCACCACGTAGTGGCCACTGCCATCGCCGCCAGTGAGTGCCTGGCCAACCGGGTTTGCGTCGCCGAACAGGGCGCGTGCCAATGCCTCGGTGATGACTACCGGCACGCTCGCGCTGCCGCCACCATCGCCCAGTTGCAGGTCGCTGTACTCATCGTCCTGGAAGTCACGGCCGCGGCTGAGCTGCAGGCCAAGGGTATCGATGAGCCGTTCGCCGATGTAGCCGCTGACCTGCAGGGTGGGGCCATTGGCGGACTTGATGTCGTACACCATCGTCAGCGTCTGCCGCATCGGCGCGCCGACCACCGCCGAGGCGCGTTGGACGCCGGCAATGCCCGCCAGCGCGTCGGCGCCGGCGCGGGCCTGGGCCGCGTTCCAGTTGCCACCCCGGTTGACCAACTGGTCGACGATGATGACTTCCCCGCGTGCGATGCCGTCATCGATGAGCAGCGGGGTGGCCTGCTGCGCGAGCAGGAACAGCGTATTGCACAGGATCGCGCAGGCCACGGCGATCTGCAGCACGATCAACCAGGGCATCATTGGATGGCGGCGCAGCGGGGACAGTAGATGATTCATTGAGCGACCTCGTTCAAAGCGTCTTGACCTGCAGGGCAGGTTCCTGCCGCGCTGCGCGGAATGCCGGCAGCAGGCCGACCAGTACACCGGTGATCAGGGCCAACACCAGCAGCAGGGCGAACAGCGAGGGATTCAGTCGCGCCAGCGGAGCATAGGCCTCGCCTTGCTGGCGCATCAGCCACAGGCCGGCCAGGGTCAGCGGAAACGCCAGCAGGCCGCCCAGCAGGCCGGCCAATGTCGATTCCACCAGGCAGGCACCTACGATGGCACGGCGCGGCGCGCCCAGCACGCGGCGCACGCCGTGTTCGCCGGCCCGGCGCAGGAAACGCGCGGCAAGCAGGCCGGCGACGTTGACCAGGCACAACACCAGCAGGCCAATTGCCAGCCACAGGTTCAGGCGCACGCTGTCGGGCACGACCCGGTTGAGGTGCAGCCACTGCGCCATCGACTGCAGGCGCGTGGCAGGCGGTCGCGGAAAGATGCCGGCGGCATGGCGTTCGGCGGCGAAGGACTGCAGGCTGCGTGCATAGTCCTGCCGCTGCTGTGCATCCTTCAACTCGGCCCAAAGCACCAGCCAGCGGCACTGTTCCACGTTCACCTGGTCGAAGCGGAAGCCGCCGAAGCCGGCGTCATCGCAGATGCGGGTGCTGGAGATTTCGATGCCCGACGCCAGTGCCACTTCGGCCGGCACGAAGACCTCGTCACCCGCGCCGCGCCAGCCGGCATCACTGGAAGGCAGGAAGTGCGGACGTGGGCGCGGCGCCCAGCGCTCGCTGATGCCGATCACGCGGAAGTTGTGGTTGCCGAGCCGGACCTCGCCGCCGGTGCCATCCTCGCGGCCCAGCAGGCGTTCGCTCAATGCGCGGCTGATGACCACCACCGGCATGCGCGAGGCCTCTTCTTCCGGGGTCCAGAAGCGTCCATGCTTCAGCGGCACGTCGAACACCGACAGCATCGGGCCGATCGCCATCGCTGCCGACACGGTTTTGCTGGCCGTGCCTTCGCTGTTGGCGACGGTCACCGGCGCGGTGACCAGGGCGACCTGGCGGATGTCGGGGCGCGACTGCTGCATTGCGCGGACGTCGGACAACTTCCACAACGGTGGGACCAGCGAGCCGTCACCGTAGGTGTCGGAGTCGCCGCTTTTAGCCAGTGGGCGTGAATCGGCCCAGGCGATGTGCAGCTTCTGGCTCACACCGGGCAACGGATCGGCGGCCAGAACCGAGAGCAGGGTCAGCATCGTCATCACCGACGCCAGGCCCAACGCTAGGGTGAGCACCACCAGCAACATCGTGCGCGGATGGCGCAGGGTTCCGCGCAGTCCGGTTTCCAGAACGTAGTTCATCGCGTCGGGGTCCCTCCACTGGCGCGGTGGGCATAGCTCAACACGCGGGTGATCTGCCACTGGCCATCCCGCAGGCGCCAGATGATGGTGAAGTCGGCCAGCCCTTCGCACTTGCCGCTGGCGCTGTCACAGAAACGGTGCTGGCCTCGGGCGATGGCGCCGAAGTCCTTGATGGGGAAAACTTCCAGCGTTTCCGGCAGCAGTTGCCGGGTGAAGTTGCCGCAGACGTGCCTGGCGGTGTTGGCAAGCATGGCCTCGCGGGTCCAGGTAACGCCGCCGGTGTCGTGATAGAACTCCACGGCCGCGTCGAAGTACCCGGCGTGCTTGTGCAGCTGCGCCGGATCGGCGCAGCGGTTGAAGCTGTCGAATACTTCCTGGTCGAGCGCGGCGATCGTGGCGTGCAGCGTGTCCTGGCCAACGTCGGCCGACGCCGCATATGCGGTCAACGGTGCAACGGCCAGCAGCAGGCAGAGCAGCTTGTTCATGTGCGTGATCGGCTTCAGAAGGGAAGTGGAGCGCGAGGTGGTCATGCGCTGCGCGTGGCCACGGCCGGCGGGATCGCGGCAGCCCTTCGCGCCGGCCAGAACACCGCCGCCTGGCCCAGCAGCCACAGCAGCAAGGCGCTGGCCGGCAGATACAGCAGCGGCAGGCGGGGCAGCTCGTAGCGGTTCATCAGCAGCAGGTTCAGTGCATACGCCAGGAGCAGGCCGAGCACGATACCGATGCTGGTCAGCAGGAAGTTCTCGATCTGGAAGTAGCGCAGGATGTGCCGACGCGTGGCGCCCAATGCACGGCGGATGCCGATCTGGCGGGTGCGCTGCTGCACCCAGAAGCTGGCCAGACCAATGATGCCGAACGCGGTCACTGCCAGCAGGGCGAGGCAGACGGCAACCAGCAGCAGGATCACCGACCGGTCGCGGTGATGGAAGTCGATGCGCATCTGCTCCAGCGTATCGCTCTGCTCGATGAGGCGATTGGGGTCTGCGCGCAGCAGTGCGGCGCTTGCAGCCTTGAGCACCGCTTCGCGCTGGTCAGGCGTGGTGCGCAATGCATAGGCGCCGTTGGACGTACGGATCGGAAACACCATCGTGTGGTAGCGGTTTGCCAGGCTGTTGGTTTCGCCGGGAGCCAGCAGGTCGTCGATCACGCCGACCACCGGCGAAGGTGGCTGCTGTTCGCCCCAGACGTAGATGCTTTTGCCCACCGCGCTCTGGTTCGGAAACAATGTGCGTGCCAATGCGCGGCTCAGCATGATGGCCGGCACGGACTGGCCAACCTTGTTGGGGTCGAATGCGCTGTTGTCCAGATATTCGTCGGCGTTGAAACCACGCCCCTCGATCACCTGCAGGCCGAAGGTGGACTGCAACTGGCCGTCATCCATGTACAGCGAGGCGTGCGCGGTGGGACGTGGCTGGTCGCGCTCCAGGCGGATGTCCGAGGCCCAGACATTGCCGCCGTAGGGGATCTGGTTGACGCTGCTGACTGCCTTCACGCCGGGAATTGCGGAAAGCGCGGCGACGTCCTGCCTGCGCTGGGCATCCATGTTGATGTCGGGCAGCAGGCTGCTGGTTGCCACGTAGACCAACTCGTCATTGGCGATGCCACTGCCTACCTGCAGATCGGCGATGCGGTTGCTGATGATGAACACCGCGTTGCAGATGATCGCGCAGCTCAATGCGATCTCCAGCACGACCAGCGCGGCGGCGGTCTTGTGGCGTGACAGCGTGGCAAGGATGGGGCGGATATGCATGGGGTCTCCGGTGGCAGAACAGGAGCTACGGGACAGGAACCAGAAGCCGGGAACGACAACAGCTTGGCTCTGCGTCGCTTGGCTTCTGGTTCCTGTCCACTGGCTCCTGCTTCCTGGTTGCGGGTGTCTGTGTCACTGGGCTTTGAGTTGCAGTGCCGGAGGGATGCGCATGGCCCGCCATGCGGGCAGCAGACCGGCAACCGTGCTGACCACAATGGCCAGCACGAAGGTCAGCCACAAGGTGGTGCCGTCCATCTGCGCGAGCTTTGCGTACGGGTCTGGTTGTTGCCGGATCAGCCACAGTCCGACAGCGGCAAAGCCCAGGCCAACACCACCACCGACCAGACCGATGACGCCGGCTTCGGTCAGGCATTGCTTGAAGATGTCCGTGCGCGATGCGCCCAGCGAGCGGCGGATGCCGATCTCGCCACTACGGCGCAGGAACTTGGCCAGCAGCAGGCTCACCGTGTTGACCATGCACACCAGCAGGAAGCCGAACGCCAGCCACATCTGCAGCCGCACATCGTTGGGAACGATGCGGTTGTGATCCAGCCAGCCCATCACGTCGTGCAGGCGCACATTGGTCGGTCGCTCGAAACGGCCGTTTGCGCGCTGGGCATCGGAGTAATCGGTCAGGTACTTCAGATAGGCTGCGGCCTTCTGCGGGGAGTCCAGCTCCACCCAGTACTGCAGCCATCCGCAGGGAGCGTTCAGGCCACGGTTGCCTTCGGCATCGTCGGGGCTTATCCCCCAGCAGCTCATGCTGCCCTGCGTGTCCAGGCGCAGGGCACGCGAGGTGGAGAACGGCAACAGGATCTGCTCGTCACCGCCGTAACGCCGGCTGGTCAGGTCGTAGAAGCGTGGCGTCGGTGCCCAGTCACCGAGTACGCCCACCACCTGGAATGCGCCCTGCGGCAGATGCAGCTGCCTGCCGACCGCGTCTTCGGTGCCGAACAGCCGGTTGGCCAGTTTGCGGTCGATGACGGCGACCTGCGCGCGCGCCTCGTCCTCGGCCGCGCTCCACGCGCTGCCGCTACGCAGCGGCACATCGAACATGGCAAAGAAGTCGGCCGAGGTGTAGCGCGTCATCGCCCGGAACGGCTGGGCGGCATTGCCGCCGGGCTGCACGGTGACCGAGCCGGCGCTCATCAACGCCTGGCGATCACCGCGCTTCTGCCGCAGCAGCTCTTCGGCGTCATAGCGCGAGAGCTGCTGCAGCGGATCGGCGTCCAGCGTGGCGTCCTTGCCAAGCGTGCGCGGCTCCAGTTGCGGATAGAACAACCGCGCGCTCTTGTGCGGGATGGGATCGCCGGAGAGCACGAAGTACAGACCCAGCGTGGTCATCGTCGCGCCGATGCCGACCGCGATGGTGAGCACCATCAGCGCGGTCAGCACCTTGTTGCGGCCGAAGCTGCGCAGCGCCAGTTGCAGGTAGTAGCCGAACATTCGATCCCCCGCTCGTCCGTGATCAGGTGCTGCGCGTGGCAACGGCCGGCGGAATGGCAGCGGCCTTGCGGGCCGGGCCGAACACCGCGACCTGGCCAAGCAGCCACAGCGCAACCGCGCCTACCGGCAGATACAGCAGCGGCAGGCGCGGCAGCTCGTAGCGGCCCATCAGCCACTGGTTGAGCAGATAGGCCAGCAGCATGCCGACCACGATGCCGATGCCGGCCAGCAGGAAGTTCTCGGTCTGGAAGTAGCGCAGGATCTGCCCACGGGTGGCGCCCAGCGCACGGCGGATGCCGATCTGCTTGGTGCGCTGCTGCACCCAGAAGCTGGCCAGGCCAATGATGCCCAGTGCGGTCACCAGCAACAGCAGCACGCTGACGATCAGCAGCAGGCCGATCATGTCGCGGTCGTTGGCGAAGAACTTGGCGCGACCTTCTTCAAAGGTGAGCTTGCGCCAGGTCAGGCGGTTGGGGTCGTTCTTCTCCAGCGCAGCAAGCGCCTGGGCGAGCACTTCATCGCGACGGGCCGGGTCGCTGACGCGGATCAGGAAGCGGCCACCGTTGGAGAAGTTCATGCGGATCGGGAACAGCACCGAGTAGGTGCGGTTGTTGTTCTGCATGTTCGGACGCAGCAGGGTATCCACCACGCCGACAACGGTCAGCGGGATGTTGGCCATGTACAGCGTCTTGCCGACCGCGCTGCCGTCCGGGAACAACTGCTTGGCCAGCGGCTGGGTGATGATCACCGAGGCGCGCAGTTTGCTCACGTCCAGTTCCTGCTCAAGGATGGCGCTGCTCTCGAACTCGTCGGCGTTGAAGTCACGGCCTGCGACCAGGTCCAGGCCCATCGTGGCCAGCGTTTGTTCGCCGACCATGTACTGCGCCGCGTTCACCGATTGCGCATCGGGTTCGGGAGTGGTGGTCAGGCCGGTGTTCCAGGAGCCGCTCTGGAACGGCAGCTGGTTGACGATGGCCGCCCTCTCCACGCCGGGAATGGCGCGCAGGGTGGCCAGATCCTCGGCCGTGCGGGCGTCGCCATCAACCTGCTTGCCGATGCCGCTGAGCGCGATCTCGACCAGTTGGTTGTCGTCCATGCCGCTGGCCAGGTTCAGGGTTTCCACACGCTGGGAAACGATGAACAGGGCGTTGCAGATGATGGCGCAGCTCAGTGCGATCTCCAGCACGATCAGCGCGGCAGCAGTCTTGTGCCGTGTCAGCGTGGAGAGGATGGGGCGGATGTCCATGAGGGTTCTCCGGTGAAACGAGGAGTGAGTGTCGATGAGTGAGTGATGCGACGAGAGGAGTGAGAAACGAGGAGTGCGTTGCAACGGGCCGGTGAACGGAAACAGGCGCTTGTACTCTCTCCTCACTTCTATTCACTCCCTCCTTGCTTATTGGCTCTTGAGTTGCAGCGCCGGCGTCACCTGCATCGCACGCCACGCCGGCAGGATGCCGGCCAGCATGCTGGCGAAGATGGCCAGTACGAAGGTCAGCAGCAGCATCGAACCGTCCAGGTGCGCCAATGAGGCGTACTCGGCCGGACGCTGCCGCACCGCCCACAATCCGAACAGGGCAAACACCAGCCCCAGCAGGCCACCGGCAAGGCCGATCGTGCCGGCCTCGACCAGGCACTGCTTGAAGATCTCGCCACGACTGGCACCCAGCGCACGACGCACACCGATCTCGCCGCTACGACGCAGGAACTTGGCAAGCAACAGGCCGACGGTGTTGACCAGGCACACCAGCAGGAAGCCGAATGCCAGCCACATCTGCAGACGCACGTCGCCCGGCACCGCGTTGCGGTATTCCATCAGGTCCATCACGTTGCGCAGGCGGGTGTTGGCCGGGCGCTCGAAACGGCCGGCGGCACGCTGCTGCTCGGAGTAGTTGTCCAGATAGGCCTTGAAGCCGCCGGCATCGGAGGGCGAGTCCAGTTCCACCCAATACTGGATCCAGGCACAGGGAACGTTTTGCGCGGTCGCATCGTTGACGATCTCGCGGCCGAAGCAGTTCATGCTGCCGTTGCGGTCCAGCTTCAGGTCGATGGCGGTGCTGAAAGGCAGGAAGACATCTTCGGCGGCGTCGAAACGACCGGTGTACAGGTCATAGAACTTCGGGTTGGGCACCCATTCGTCCATCACGCCGACGATGCGCAGTGCATGGCCTTCGATCAGCACTTCCTTGCCAACACTGTTTGCACCCTTGAACAGCTTTTCGTTGAGTTCCTTGCCGATCACCGCCACGCGGCCACGTCCGGTGTCCTCTGCACTGCTCCAGCCCTGGCCGAACAGCAGCGGGGTGTCGAACATCGGGAAGAAATCGGCCGAGGTGTAACGCATGTCCACACTGAACGGCTTGAGCGCATCCACGCGCGGATCAACGATGCCACCACCACCGGTCATCATCGCCTGGCGCGGCGCCTTCTTCTGCCGCAGCAGTTCCTCGGCATCGAAGCGGGTCAACTGCATCTCGGGCTCTTCGCCGGGCTGGTAGCCCTCACGCATGCCCGGGTCCATCTGCACGTAGAACAGTCGATCGCTCTTGTGCGGGATCGGATCGCCGGAGAGCACCTTGAACACCGTCAGTGTGGTCATCGCAGCACCGATGCCCAGTGCGATGGCCAGCACCATCAGCGCGGTGAGGATCTTGTTGCGACCAAAACTGCGTAGGGCGAGTTTGAAGTAATAGCTGAACATGAGCGTTCCTTGGCAGGTCAGGCGCTGCGGGTGGCGGCGATGGGAGGGATGGCAGCCGCGCGCAGGGCAGGGCCGATAACGGCGGCCTGGCCCAGCAACCACAACAGCACGGCGCCAAATGGCAGGTAGTACAGCGGCAGGCGGGGAATCTCGAAGTACTGCATCAACACCTGGTTGCCGGCGTAGGCCAGCAGCATGCCCAGCACGATTCCGAAGCTGGTCAGCAGGAAATTCTCGGTCTGGAAGTAGCCGATGATCTGCCCACGCGTGGCACCCAATGCGCGGCGGATGCCGATCTGCTTGGTGCGTTGCTGCACCCAGAAGCTGGCCAGGCCGATGATGCCCAGCGCGGTGACCAGCAGCATCGCCAGGCACACGCCCAACAGCAGCCGGGTCATCGCACGGTCCTGCTGGAAGAAGCCATCGCGCAGCTGCGTCAGCGGTTTGCTGTAGTCCATCGACAGAATGGCTTCCGGCGTTACCTTGGGCGCGGCGGCGATGGCGTCAGCGATGATGCGCGGCAGGTCGCTGGCGTTGGCACGCAGGACGTAGGTGCCACTCTGTGCGTGGGTGGTGACCGGCACGATCACCGACCACTGCGCGCCGGCAACACCGTTCTCGCTGCGGCCCGGGTCGGGACGGGCGAAGTGTTCCAGCACGCCGGCGACCGTGAAGCGGTACTCGGCCATCCAGAACTGCTTGCCCAGCGCCGATTCACCTGGCCACAGGTGCTCGGCGAAGGCACGGGTGATCCACACCTGTGCGTTGGCCGGCAGGAAGTTGTCCACGGCCTGGAAATCGGCATCGTTGAAGCTGCGGCCCTGCACCGGCTTTAGCTGCATCACCTCGATGGCGCCGGGGTCGAGCAGGTAGAAATGCGGCACGCCGCCGAAGTGCTTGCCTTCCGGATCCAGGCTGATGCCGGCGGTGCCGGCGGTGCCGGCGCGCTGGCCGAACGGCACCGCGTTGGCCACGCCCACGGCCTGCACGCCGGCCTGGCTGCGCAACTGCTGCAGCCAGCGGCCGTTGAGATCCACCGGTTCGCAGCCCTCGCAGTCGTTGAGGCTGAGCGTGGCGATGGAGGTTTCATCCACGCCGCTGTTCATGCCCATCATGTCCATGCGCGAGACGGCCAGGAACAGCGCATTGCACAGCACCGCACAAGCCAGTGCGATTTCCAGGGTGATGAGGGTGGCCGCGACGCGGTGGCGCGAGAGTGTGGCCAGGATGGGTTTGATATCCATGCTCACAGTGCCTTGATCTGCAGGGCTGGATCGATGCGGGCGGCGCGCAGCGCCGGCAGCAGTCCTGCCAACAATGTGGTGGTGATGGCGGCAAGCAGGGTGAAGCCGAGCATGCGGAGGTCCAGCTGCATCATGTCGGCGTAGGCCAGCGGTTGCTGGCGCACGCTCCACAGTCCGAACAGGGTCAGCAGCAGGCCCGCCAGGCCGCCGGCCAGACCGATCAACGCCGCCTCGGTCAGGCATTGCTTGAAGATCATCCCGCGGGTGGCACCCAGTGCGCGCAGCACACCGATCTCACCAGTGCGGCGCAGGAACTTGGCCAGCAGCAGACCAATGGTGTTGAACAGGCAGATGCCCAGGAAGGCCAGTGCCATCCATGCCTGCAGGCGCACGTCACGCGGTACCACGCCGTTGAAATCCAGCCATTGCATCAGGCTGCGCAGGCGTACCAGTTCCGGTTGGCTGATGCGGCCGAGCTGGTTCTGCTGCTGCACGTAGCTTTGCAGGAACTGTTCGTAGCCGGCGACCTGCGCCGGTGTATCCAGTTGCACCCACTGCTGCAACCACACGCAGTTGGTGTTCTCCAGGTGGCCGGGCTTCTCGGGCAGATCACCCCAGCAGGTGAACTGCTGGAAGTGGCCGGCGTTGATCTGCAGGCCGGTGAAGAACGGCACCATCACTTCCTGCGGCGGGCCGTAGAAATCGGCGGTGTCGCCCTGGGCGAAACGGCCACCGGCCACCCGGTAGTACAGCGGTGCCGGACGCCACGGCTTGAGCACGCCGATGATGCGCACTTCGCCGTCGCGGATGCGCAGCATCTGCCCGACGCTGTCCTTGCCACCGAACAGGCGCTGGTTCAGATCCCAGGAAATCACCGCCACGCGTGCACGGCGCTCGTCATCCTCGCTGGACCAGCCGCTGCCATAGGCCATAGGCACCTGGAACATCGGGAAGAAATCGGCGGTGGTGGACAGCAGGCGGCTGATGCTCGCCGGTGCCGCACTGCCGGGTGCGGACAGCTTGATCGGGCTTTCCGAGATCAACGCCTTGCGCTCGGCCGGACCCTCACGCCACAGGTCGACGGCCGAGGTGTAGTCGAGCATGTCCAGCGGTTCCTCACGCGCCTTTTCCCCGCGCGGGGACGCGTCTACCTGCGGGTAGTACAGGTGCTGGCTGCGTCCGGGCAGCGGGTCGCCCGAGAGCAGGTGCATCACCGTCAGCGTGGTCATCGACGCACCGATGCCCACGGCGATGGACAGCACCATCAATCCAGTGAGCACCGGCGTGCGCCGCAGGCTGCGGATGCCTTGCTGCAGGTAGTAGGAGAACAGGGACATGCGCGGCCCTCAACCCTGCGCGTTGGTTTCAGCGATGCGCGAGGCGTGCGCCAGCACCGGCTCACGCAGCAGGTCGGTGGCCTGGCCATCGACGATGTGCACGTTGCGCTGCGCGCGTGCGGCCAGTTCCGGATCGTGGGTGACCATCACGATGGTGGTGCCCTGGCTGTTGATCTCCTCCAGCAGCTCCATCACGCCACGTGCCATCTGCGTGTCCAGGTTGCCGGTCGGTTCGTCGGCCAGCAGCAGGCGTGGGCTGCCAGCCAGGGCGCGGGCGATGGCGGCGCGCTGCTGCTGGCCGCCGGACAGTTCGGCCGGGTAGTGCTTCATGCGCGAACCCAGGCCGACGCTGCTCAGTGCCTTCTCGATGCGCTCGCGGCGCTCGGCGGCCGGCATGCCGCGGTAACGCAGCGGTACGTCGACGTTGTCGAACAGGTTGAGGTCGGGGATCAGGTTGAAGCCCTGGAAGATGAAGCCGATCTTCTGGTTGCGCAGGCGCGAGCGGGCGTCATCGCCGAGGTGGCTCACGTCCTGGCCGTCGAGCAGGTACTGGCCGCTGGTGAAGGTTTCCAGCAGGCCGGCGATGTTGAGGAAGGTGGTCTTGCCCGAACCGGACGGACCGGTGACGGCTACGAACTCGCCTTCGCGCACATGCAGGTCCAGCGAACGCAGCGCATGGGTTTCAACCTGTTCGGTACGGAACACCTTGGAGACGGATTGCATGTGGAGCATGGCGGTTTCCTTTCAGGGCAGGGAATGGGGTGAAACACGAAACGGGGTGAAGCAGGGGGCAGGGGCCGGGAACAGGGAGTGGAGAACTTGGGTGATCGTCCAGGTCACATGGATTTCAGCCTTGGGTTCTGCCACTCCCTGTTCCGGTTTTTGACAGTGCGAAACAACGGTGGGTGGGGAGGTGGATGGGAACAGCTCCAGTTGTCTGGCTTCACGACGAACCGGACGACTACAGCCCCTCCCTGATCCAGGCCCTCCATTGCCCGCTTAGTTGATCGACACGCGTTCGTTGTCACCGAACAGGTCAGCGCCGGAGACAACGACCTTCTCGCCCGGCTGCAGGCCGGACACGACTTCCACTTCACCCAGGCTGCTCACGCCCAGCTGCACGGGGCGACGGGTGGCGGTGCTGCCGGTGACCACATACGCATAGCGGCCACCGGACTGTTCAACAAACGGGCCGCGTTCGACCTTGAGCACGTTCTTGCGGGTATCGAGCAGGATGCGTGCGCTCATGCGCTGGCTCTGGCGCAGGCCCGGTGGCTGTTTGTCGGAGAAGCGGATGCGGGCGACCACTTCGCCGTTGACCACTTCCGGCGACACCGCTGCGATCTCGCCCGGGAACGGTTGGCCCGAGCCGCTGGTGAGCTGGGCCGGCATGCCGATGGCCAGGTCACGGGCGAAGCTCTCCGGCACCTTGATCTCCACTTCGAAGCGCGACAGGTCGACCACGCCCAGCACCGGTGCATTGGCGATGACCTGGGTGTGCTGGGTGGCCTGCACCTGGCCGACCTGGCCGTCGAACGGTGCGCGCAGGGTCAGTGCGTCAACCTGGCGCTGCACTTCTTCAACCACGGCCTTCTGGCGGCCAGCCAGCAGGCTCTTGTTGCGGGCATCCAGGGCTGCGCCCTGGCTCTGCAGGTTGGCGTCCTGACGGGCGTGCTGCAGCTCGATGTCGGCCTTCTTCAGCTCGTCCTGGGCCTTGGCCAGGTCCACCTGCGGCACGGCGCCGCCATCGAAACCACGCTGGTAGCGGTCCAGGTCACGCTGCGCGGCGGTGCGCTGCAGCCCGGCCTGGTCGGACATCTTGGCGCCGGTGGCGCGGGCCAGGGTGGCATCCAGTGCGGCGCTGCTGGCTTCGGCCTCCAGGCCGGCCAGGGTGGCCTGTTCCTGGGCCAGTTTGCTGCGCAGCTCCGGGCTGTCGATCACCGCCAGCTCCTGGCCCTGCTTGACCACGTCACCGGCCACCACCTTCAAGGTCACCGTGCCGGCGGAGATCGCGTACAGCACCGGGCTGTTGGCGGCGATCACGCGGCCGTCGGCGGCGATGTCGCGGACCAGGTCGCCACGGCCGACTTCGGCCATGCGCAGGCGGCTGCCGTCGAACGAGCGGCTGGCGCCGAGCCAGTTGCTGGCGACGTAGCCGATGCCGACCACCACCACGGCGGTGGCGACAGCGGGCCACAGCCAACGGCGCCACTTGGGCTGCGGGCGCTGGGTGGGAACATGGTCCTGGGCAGAGGTGTCGCGGATCATCGTTGGCTTCGCTGCTGGGGTTGCTAACCATTAAGCAGGCGCCGTGCCAACTTCAACTTCATGAATCAAAAGGAAATTTACAGTGCATGAAGAGTGTCCGGGTGTCCGCGGACACTTTCGCGGACAGTGTCCGCAGGGCCGATGGCCGCAGATGTCCGCTGTGTGGCCGGAAGCCTGACTTAGAATGTCCGATCACCATTGCGAACGGATGGACTATGTGCGGCATTGTGGGTGCGATCGCTGATCGCGATGTGGTTCCGGTACTGATCGAAGGACTGAAGCGGCTGGAATATCGCGGCTACGATTCGTCCGGCATCGCGGTGCTGGACGGCGACACAGTCAAGCGCGTGCGCCGCACCGGCCGCGTCGCCGAAATGGCCAATGCCGCGCAGAGTGAAGGTTTCCACGCCGTGCTGGGCATCGGCCACACCCGCTGGGCCACCCACGGTGGCGTCACCGAATCCAATGCCCACCCGCACATCAGCCACGGCGTGGCGCTGGTGCACAACGGCATCATCGAGAACCACGAAGAGCAACGCGAGCGGTTGCGTCAGCTCGGCTACGAATTCGAATCGCAGACCGATACCGAGGTCATCGCGCACCTGATCCATCACCACCTCAAGGACGATCACGACGACCTGCTCGGCGCGCTGCAACGTACCGTCAAGGAACTCACCGGCGCCTACGCGCTGGCGGTGATCAGCCAGAAGGAGCCGCAGCGCCTGGTGGCCGCGCGCATGGGCTGCCCGCTGCTGGTGGGCCTGGGTGAGGGCGAGAATTTCGTTGCCTCGGACGTGTCGGCGATCATCCAGGCCACGCGCCGGGTGATGTTCCTGGAAGAAGGCGACACCGCCGAGCTGGGCCGCGAAGGCGTGCGCGTGTTCGACGCGGACAATGTGCTGGTGCAGCGCGAAGAGCGCATGTCCGAAGTGTCGCTGGCATCGCTGGAGCTGGGCCCGTACCGCCACTTCATGCAGAAGGAAATCCACGAGCAGCCGCGCGCGCTGGCCGACACCATCGAGGCCGCCATCGATGCCGGTGGCTTCCCGGCCGAGCTGTTCGGCAAGAACGCCGAAGCCGTGCTCAAGGATGTCGAGGGCGTGCAGATCCTGGCCTGCGGCACCAGCTACTACGCTGGCCTGACCGCGCGTTACTGGATCGAAGCCATTGCCGGGCTGCCGTGCAGCGTGGAGATCGCCAGCGAGTACCGCTACCGCGCCGCCTACGCCAATCCCAAACACCTGATCGTCACCATCTCCCAGTCCGGCGAAACCCTGGACACGATGGAGGCGCTGAAGTACGCCAAGTCGCTGGGCCACCTGCACACGCTGTCGATCTGCAACGTGCCCGAGAGCGCCATTCCGCGCGCCAGCGAGCTGGTCTGCTACACCCGCGCCGGTGCCGAGATTGGTGTGGCCTCGACCAAGGCGTTCACCACCCAGCTGGCTGCGTTGTTCCAACTGGGCGTGGTGCTGGGCAAGCTGCACGGCAAGGTCGATGCCGCGCAGGAAGCCGATTACCTGGAGCAGTTGCGCTTCCTGCCGGGCAGCGTGCAGCACGCGTTGAACCTGGAGCCGCAGATCGTGGCCTGGGCCGAGCGTTTTGCCGGCAAGTCCAATGCGCTGTTCCTGGGCCGTGGCCTGCATTACCCGATCGCCCTGGAAGGGGCGCTCAAGCTCAAGGAAATCTCCTACATCCACGCCGAGGCCTACCCGGCCGGCGAACTCAAGCACGGCCCGCTGGCCTTGGTCGATGCGGAAATGCCGGTGGTGGTGATCGCCCCCAACGACAGCCTGCTGGAGAAGGTGAAGTCCAACATGCAGGAAGTGCGCGCGCGTGGCGGCGAGCTGTTCGTGTTTGCCGACCAGGACAGCAATTTCAGCGAATCCGAAGGCGTGCACGTGATCCGCACGCCACGCCATTCCGGCGTGCTGAGCCCGGTGGTGCACACCATTCCGGTGCAGCTGCTGGCCTACCACACCGCCCTGGCGCGGGGCACCGACGTGGACAAGCCGCGCAACCTGGCAAAAAGTGTGACGGTCGAGTAAGCCTTGTAACGGGAACGTAACCGGTGTCGACAGAAAATAAAGTTCTATCTCTGGTAATAAATATCTATCTCAGAGAACAAAGTTTTATCTGGGGAAATAAAGTTTGATTCTATGAATCAGGCCTTCAGGCTGTTGGTCTGTGAACCGAGGCGATAAAAAGCTGCCGCCATCATGGGCGGCAGCTTTTTAGGCTGCGAACCGGCTGAAGCGCCGAAAGGCGCATTGCCCTGATGCAGGCTTCCAACAGACGGATGTCTGATCAACTGGTACTGCTGTTTGGCTCCGCTGTTGGAGTCCAGCCAAGCGGGATAGCAAGTTTCAAGGGCGAGCAAACTTACGTGGTCACAACCCATTCCTGCTTTTCCTGACTCCCATCCGGATTGGCCCAGAAGATCACCACATCCAACCGGGACGGTGTATCCAGATAGGTGGCTGCTAGCACTTCAATGGATTGTTTGGGGGCCAGCGTTGCCGGGGTCTTGGCGGCATGGTCTTGCGAGACCAAGGAGCTGCCTTCGTAGTACGTCATGCGCCAAGACCAGCCTGGTCAATGTTCTGTCCCGCCTTGATCAGTTCGTAGACCAACCCGATCAGTGGGGCCATCGCCTGATGGTCATGCTTCATGACGTGCGCAGCCAAGTCGCCATGCGATTGAAGCGCACGCACCACCGCTGACTGTACTGTGCCATTGATATTGCCGTTCATGGCTACATCGCGCGGGTTGCTCTTGACCTGGGCCATAGTGTTGGCGTCTTCGCGCACTATGTCGGCGACGTGATTTACGAACGCCACCTTGTCGGTCAGCGGTGTAGCTTCACCGAAGATCGAATTGAGGCGTGCAATCACTTGACGCAGATAAACCGGGAGCGATGGCTGACCACCGCCACCCGCACCGATGGGCTTGAGGATGACAGCATCATCCTTGGGTGGTTCGTCACCATCTGGCATGTCTTGTGGCTTGATGTCGAAGCCGGTCAGGACAAGGGCGGACACGTCTACCTGCTCGGGCGGCACGCCGTGCAGGCGTTTGGCCAGCAACCGGGCGAAGCTGGCGAAGCCTTCCAGCTTGGCATCGCCTAGGTCGATGGTCTGGGCGATATAGGTGTACAGCGAGCCAAAGCGGCTCAGCCCGGATTTGAAATCCAGCAACTCCTGCAACGTATCGGCATGCGCAGTGCGGGCGGCATCGGCCTGTTTCATGCCGGCTTCGTTGCCCTGTATTTTGGCCAGCTCGAACGCTTGCTCAGCCGACTGCATGGCGGCCAGCCCGGCCTTGATGGCGTCATTGAAGCGCTGTGTCGGCTGGCTGGTGGCGGCGTACAATGCCTTGTGCTGCGCCTGTTCTCCCGCCGCAAACGCCGCGGCCGATTTGTAGCGCACCGCGGTGTAGGCAGCCACGTCTTCGCGTGCGTAGATGCGCGCCTTATCCAGGTCGGCCTGCAGGTCGTAGATGATGTTGGGGTTCTGCACGTCCACGATGCGCGCGCCGGTGTCGTACTTTGCAAACGCATCCACGATGGCCTGCGGCTCGTTGACGAAATCGACCACGAAGGTGGTGTCCTTGCCCGGCGCAGTGCGGTTGAGCCGCGACAGCGTCTGCACAATTTCCACTTCGTTGGCAATCTTCTTGTCCAGGTACATTGCGCACAGCTTGGGCTGGTCGAAGCCGGTCTGGAATTTGTTGGCCACGATCATCACGCGGAACTCGGGACGGTCGAACACCCTGCGTAGGTCGCTGCCGTACTGGCGTGGGTTCATGCTGCTTTCGGTGAACTGTTCGTCGTCCTGCGCGGTGAACGGGTCGTCCCGCAGTTGCTCGTCTGAGCTGTGGCTCACTTCCTTGCCGGTCAGTGCGCCGGAGAACGCCACCAGCGCCTGAAACGCTTTGTGCTGTGGGTGGGCAGCAATGTACGCATCGAACGCACGCTTGTAGCGCACGGCGGAGGCACGCGATGAGGTGACAATCATCGCCTTGGCGGTGCCGCCTAGCAGTGGCGCCACATTGGCCGCAAAGTGCTCAACGATGAACTCCACCTTCTGTGTGACATTGGTCGCGTGCAGGTTGAGCCACTTGGCCAAGGCGCGTTTGGCTGCCTTCTGCGAGAAGCGCTTGCCGTCCTTGGTCGGCTCGGCCAGGTTGAATGCGGTTTTGTACGGCAGATAGCCGGCCATCACGTCGAGGATGAAACCTTCCTCAATCGCCTGGCGCATCGGGTACTTGTGGAAGGATTGCGGCTTGTTTTCTTTGTTGGGCGGCAGCGTGGGGTCGGCAAGCCGGCCGAACAGGGTCAGCGTGGCGTGCTTGGGCGTAGCCGTGAAGGCAAAGTAAGAGACGTTCTTCGGGCGCACGCGCGAGGACTGGATCTTCTCCAGCAGCTCCTCGACGGTCAGCCCTTCCATTTCCTTAGCATCGCGCAGCGCGAGCGTGGCCTGCAGTTTGGAGGCGGCTGAGCCGGTCTGACTGGTGTGGGCTTCGTCGATGATGACGGCAAAGCTGCGATCTTTCAGCTTGCCGTTGGTCAGCACCTGCTCCATGGCGTACGGGAAGGTCTGGAGCGTCACCACGATGATAGGCGTGCCGCGCTCCATAGCCCTGGCCAGCTCCTTGGACTTACTTTCGCCAGTGTCCTTGTCACCGATGGCGGCAATCAGGTCCTTCTGGTGGTCGATCTGCTGGACGGCGTCCTGGAGCTGCTTGTCCAGCACGGTACGATCGGTGACCACAATGACCGAGTGGAAGTAGGGGGAGCCCTCTTTGTTGCGCAGGCGGATCAAGTCGTGTGCGGTCCAGGCAATGGTGCTGGTCTTGCCGGAGCCGGCCGAGTGTTCGCACAAATAGGTCATACCCGGGCCGTTGGCTCGGGCGTCGGCAATCATCCGTGTGACCGCATCCCACTGGTGGAAGCGCGGAAAAATCTGCGTCTCCTTGCGGTGGTGGTTGCCGGCAAGGTCCACCACGTCTTTCTTTTCGGTATAGACGAAGCTGTGGAAAATCCGAAGCCAGTTGTCGCGCTGACAGACCTGCTCCCAGAAGAACGCCACCGGGTACTCGCCGTCCTCCCGGATGGGGTTGCCTGTCCAGACGCCATTGCTACCGTCTCGGCCCTGGTTGAAAGGCAGGAAGTAACTGTTCTTGCCGGCCAGCTTCGTGCACATCTGGATGTCGCTGTCAGACATGGCAAAGTGAACAACCGCACCGCGTTGAAAGGTCAGCAGTGGTTCGACCCGACGGGTTTTCGGATCCATCGGCAGACGGTCGTTCTTGTACTGCTCGACGGCGGCTTCCGCGGACTGGGTGAAGTCGGTCTTGATCTCCACGGTGGCCACGGGAAGGCCGTTGATGAAAAACGCCAGGTCGATGGCCAGCTTGCTGCCAGGGCGATACATGAGCTGGGGCACGACGCGCAGAATGTTGGCGTTGTAGCGCTCCCAGGCTGACGGGTCGCGTTTGTCTTCAGGCAGGCCTTCGCTGAGTGAAATCTCACCGGCGCCGGCTAATTTGATGCCCTTGCGCAGCACGTTGACCGTGCCCTCGCGCTCCAAGGCCTGGGCAAGACGATCCATGAGGGTGTCGGTGGCCCTGCTGCCATTGCCGGCCTCCAGCTTCTGCCACTTCTTGGGCTGGGTCGCCTTCACCCACTCGACCAGATCTTCCGGGTACAGGGCATGGTTCTGGTCGTAGCCTGGGGTGTCGCCCACCCTCCAGCCGCGGGCTTCCAACTGCTTGACGACGTAGTCCTCGAAGTACTTCTCGCGATGGGCGGTGTCGGTGAAGACGGGATGCATGGCTGTCCTTAGGCGTTGGCGCTCAGGTGACTGAAGAGGAAGACGGCAATACAGGCATAGGCGGCGATGATCAGCGCCAGCTTCGACCAGTAGAAGATGATGCCTGGCCAGTTGAACCAGTGGCGGGCGGCGACATTGGCGTCAGCTGTGATCGACTTGGCGGCCAGTTCCTCCTCCTTGATACGGTGGAAGTACCCCCAGATCGCAGACGCGATGGCGTACTGGAGGAGGTCGCAGGCCAAGGAAAAGCAGAGCAGGATCATGGCCCAGGTCAGGATCGATGGAAGCGCGATTCTTGGTTGGTTCTGAGGCTGGTTGAACACCCACACTGCCGCAATGCCGGCGAACGCCAGTTGCCTTGCCCCAGCGCTTGCCGCAGCAGAGTGGCAGTAGTAGTTCTCCTTGGCCTCTGATAGCTTCATTTCGACTTCTGGCCGCCTGAGGGATTACGCGGGCCGCCGCTGTTCGTATTGCTGCTTCGGTTCCCGCCACCGGTAGGCGTACTGGCACCGGGGCCATTCCCTTGTTGCCGGATCCGCCACCGGTACCAGGAGAAGAGGGCTTGTTGTTGCCGCCAGATGAGCCACTGCGATTGGATGAGGTCATTGTCGTAAGGAGGGCCGGTTGAGGGATTGGTCAGTTGCTCAGATCGATCTTGCCGGTGACGCCAGCGGTAATCAGCGCGGTGCGGTGCTCGTGAAGGAGCTCGATGGATTGCTCGGTCTTGGCGATCAGGGTGTCGATGCGGGTGGTGGCGCGATCAAGAAAGTCGGCAATTTGGGATTGTTCATCCTTTGAAGCCACAGGAAGTGGAACCTTGGTGAAATTCTCAAAGCGAAGTGCCTGGCCATCACGGACAAGATCAGATGTGCTTTGAAGTGCCTGGATGTACGTACTGCTCTTGAACAACCAGCGGAAGTAGCGCGGGACAACCATCTTGATGGGGACTAGGGGTACATAGGCCGAGCTCACCGAGCCGTGATGCTCGGAGTATTCCAGCCCCCCTTGGAAGCTTCGCATGCTAATGACGAAGTCGCCTGCATAGGCTCGCTTGAGGATCTCTTGGCCCTTTTGCACGACAACAACACGACGACCCTCCCTTTCCATGAACTCAGTTTGGGGAAGGAGGCCGTACTTCTGCGAAACCGTTAGTTGAATGTCTCCGTTTCTCGCCTTTTCATTACGCTCACGGAAAAGGCGGCGACTCTGGCCCACAGACCAATGCGCAGGTACCTCTCCCAACCACTCCACTCCGCTCTCCTTCATCGGCACATTCGGATCGAGCCCCTTGGTCACGGCATGCGTGATCAGGGCCTGGCGCTTCTCGCGCAACAGCTCAATGAAGCTGGTCTTCTTGGCAATGAGGGTGTCGATGCGGGAGGTGGCACGGTCAAGGAAGTCGACGATGGCCTGGGCTTTTAATTCATCGGGATGGGGTACTTGAATGGACAGAAACGGTCCAGGGCGGATCGTCTTTCGTAGCCCCTTGTAGAAAGGCTTGAGACGCTTGTACTCGTCTACATGGAGAAAAAAGTAGTAGAGATAGCGCGCCCAGATTTCGTTTTTTGGCCGAAATACCGTGTAGGCCCCAGTCAGCATGCCATCTTGTGGAGCTACGCCGACGGTCCGCGGCGTTTCGTCCATGTCGAAGAGGCAGAAGACCATTTCGCCCGCAGCAATGCGCTGATAGCTGTCGAACGACGCGGGCAGCTTGCCGGCTTTATTTTCCAAGTCGCGCTCAATCACACCTTGCAGGGTGAGGGATAGCAGTTTGGTATTTGCGCTTTCAGTGCCGACAATGTCTCGACGAAGCTGTAGGAATGACTTGAGTGGGGCCGTATCCCAGGTTTCAGGAACCTCCTCCAACCACTTAACCCCACTGTCTTTCATTGCCACAGTCACTCCGCCACCTCATCCAACAGTGCGGCGATCTCTTCTTCTACGGCCTTCAGTTCGGCGTCGATCTCGTGCAGATCGCGCGGCGGAACGTACTTGTAGAAGTAGCGGTTGAAGTTGATTTCGTAGCCAATCTTGCCCACTTGGCAATCGCGCTCGTCGCTGTACTCCGAATCCACCCAGGCATCTGAGACGTGGGGTAGAACTTCGGCTTTCATGTAATCGCCGATGTTCTGGTCGAGTGGAACGCTCTCGAAGTCCTCCAGTTCCTTGTCTGGCACGGGGTTGCCTTCGTCATCGAGGACTTCCGGGGCATCAGAGGTGCGCACGCCCAGCGCGCTTTCCAATGCGTTGGCCAGCGGTTTGGCGATCTTGGGTAGGCCAGCCTTTTTGGTCAACGTGGGCAAGCCCGCGAACCACTCGTAGGGATAGGTCTGGCCCAGGTGCTTGCGCAGCAGCTTCGCCCAGCCGGCTTGCGCGTCCTCATCCAGCCTGACGAAGGGCTTGCTGGCCTGGAGGGCTTCGATGGCCTCTTCGGTGATCTTGGCAACCAGGCGCAAGGGGCGCAGCACCTTGATTCGGCGGTAGCCGAAGTCGCGGTAGTCCACGATCCGCACGTTCTCGCTGGGCGCGAAATCGGCATACAGGCGAGCGATGTCCTGTGCCTGCTCGTCGCTGACGTAGCGGCGCTTGTTACCCTCGGATTTTCGCATGGGGCTGTGCATGCCCGTGGCGTCGATCAGCTGAACCTTACCCTTGCGCTCCTTGGACTTGTTGTTGTCCAGCAGCCAGATGTAGGTGCCGATCCCGGTACGGAAGAAGATGTCGGTGGGCAGGGCCACGATGGCGTCGATCAGGTCGTTTTCCAGCAACCAGCGGCGGATCTCGGTTTCACCCTGGCCAGCGTTGCCGGTGAACAAGGGCGAGCCAGACAGGATGATGGCCGCGCGGCCACCGCCATTCTCAGGGCGCTCCAGCTTGGAAACGAGATGCTGGATGAAGAGCATGGAGCCGTCGGACACGCGCGGCGTTCCTGCACCGAAGCGGCCCTCAAAGCCCCTCTCTTTGGCCTCGCGCTCAACGAACGCCTGGTCCTTCTCCCACTTCTTGCCAAAGGGTGGGTTGGACAGGCAGTAGTGGAAGCGTTGACCGGCAAAGGCGTCCTGGGACAGGGTGGACTTGGGGCCAGCGATGTTGGCCGACAGGTCGCGTGCGGGCTCGGTTTCCAGACGACGCAGCAGCATGTTGGCCAGGGCCACAGCGTGGGTTTCCGGTTCGAGCTCCTGGCCGAACGGAATCAGCACGGGCGGGGCCTTGCCCTGGGCAGCGAAGCCATCGACGTGGTTCATGGCATCGGTGAGGAAGCCGCCGGTGCCACAGGTGGGGTCGTACAGCGTGCGGATCAGGCCAGGGTTGCTGCGGAACAGCGCATCGTCCGGGTCGAGCAACAGCGTGGTGGCCAGATGGACCACATCACGAG
Organism: Stenotrophomonas sp. SY1; assembly: GCF_021202945.1. Classification (GTDB taxonomy): domain Bacteria; phylum Pseudomonadota; class Gammaproteobacteria; order Xanthomonadales; family Xanthomonadaceae; genus Stenotrophomonas. The sequence continues at coordinate 856,953 of NZ_JAJOYR010000001.1, forward strand.
GTGTCATGAAGTCCTCGGCAGCCTCATTGACCTCCGCACCGAAGCGGCGGATGAGGTGCTCGTAGATATTGGACATCACGCGATCGGGCACGACATCCGGGTGCAGATCGGTACTGGCGAAGTTCTGGCAGATCTTGAACAGGATGTCGGCACGCGCCAGCCGCGCGATGGTGTCGGCAAAGTTGAACTGGTCGAAGATGACGCGGGCGTTGTCCGAGAAGCCTGCGATGTAGGCTTCCAGGTTGGACTTGGTTTTGGTCGCGCCCAAGGTGGCCAGCGAATATTGCGAGGTGTTGTAGAAGGGAAGTGCGGCGGTCTGGCGCAGGATCAGCGCTGTATCCAGTCCCTTGTCTTTGAACTTAGCATGTGCTTCGCGGACCTTCTCGCCGGTGGGTTCCAGCACGCATTCCAGACGGCGCAGCAGGGTGAACGGCAGGATGATCTTGCCGAAGTCGGTGTGCTTGAAATCGCCCCACAGGTCTTCGGCGTTCTTCCAGATGAAGCTGGCCAGGACGGTGTCGGAAGCCTTGGGGGGGATTACCGGGGCTTCTGCGGTCGGGGTGCTGGTGGTCTTGCCGTTCTTAGTCATGGTGCCTGTTTCAAAGTCGAAAGTGATGTGCAGCCTGAGCGTTGAGCGCAGGCGACAAAAAGAGGAAACCGCATGGGAATGACTATCTGCTCACTTAGCCCACGTAGGCTTTTCTTGTTCTTTCTCGTTCTATGACGAGAGGTGAGAATTCAATGCGAGGCAAGGTTGCGCACCTTGTTGTGGGATCGCGTTGTACTTGCGGTACAAAGTGCGTCGAACGTCTGACCGTACTTTGAAAGGGCATGCTGGGGGCGTGATGTGTACAGCGACCAGCCGTAGTAGAGGAAGCAGTAGACGAAGGCTACAGCCAGGATGACTACTACCTTCAACCAAATCGGTCCAGTTAATGCGACCGTCATCGCGCACATCAAAAACATGTGCACAACGATGATGCTTGCGAAGACGGTGTTGAGAACAGTCATGAAGAAAGAGCGGCGTAGATGAACCTGCCCATCCCTGACTCTCAGGTCGGTGTTGAGGACAACAAGGCGGACAGCATCCACAGGTATACCGGCATCAAGCGCTTTTGCCGCTACCTGCATCACTGGTCCGGGCGCTGAGCGCCAGTAGCGGACCGCGAAGTCGGCTCGGCGATAACGTTCGGTTGCCCGTCGCGTTTGCATGGAAAGGTCACCATGTCCGTCAAGGGCGCGTTGGAGGCATCGTTCTGAAATCCAGCGTTTCAGGGACCAATACCAACGTCCGGCGAAGAACGGATCCAACGTCTGCCCTATCCGCTGAAGCGTTCGCTGGGCTGCGCGAGGAAGAAGTCTCTTCATGAGCGCATGAACCTCACTAGTCGCTCCTTCAGCTCGTTGCTCGATTTCGGAGAGCTGGTTTGCGCGAGTGTCGTGCAAAGGAAAGAGAAAAATCGCTCGCGTTCCACGTAAGGGAGGGGATTGCCAGCGTCGTCTCTAGCGAATTCGTCGACGGTACGGAACGCCGCTACGTAGAGGTCAGGTGAGGCTGAAGCTGCCTGCGCATGGCCGGCGCTGTCGCCCAGAACGAGGTAGTTCACATCGACGCCGTGCTCTTTGAGGCGCAAGAGGTAATTGAGGTCGGGTACCCGGGCGTCCTGCTCGTAAAGATGCTGGGAAACACGCTTGACGCCCCCCAGTTCTGCGAACTGCTGCTGAGTCAGGCGTAGTCGATCCCTAGCCTCCCTGAGTCGCCTGCCAAAGCTCAAATTCCAGCCTCCCAGGCTTGTAAAAGCCAAGAAAATACACTAAAAGATACTCAGTGTTTACGATTGTGAACTATTGAGTGCCATCATGGATGCAAGCATACCCGGAGCCAAGGCTGATGCGATACGACTGGAATTCGCTCGCCGGGGCGTATCGATCAGCGCATGGGCGCGTACCCATGGCTATTCGAAACAACTCGTTTACCAAGTGCTTGCAGGGCGAAAGCGGTGTGTTCGTGGTCAGTGCCACGAGATAGCTGTGCGGCTCGGATTGAAGACGGGCGTTATCGGCACCGTGGCAGATATTGATGCGCTGAGTGCGGCTGGCATCACATCACGGCCTTCCGCTGACGAAGAGGACGATGTGCCATGAGCTAGCACCGATACGGCAGCAAAAACTCGGGCATAAGAAAACCGCCGGCTAGGGCGGTTTTCTTGGGCAAAGCATGTGAATCAAGCGTGGCGCTTGGTCAGGAGTCTGCTCGACTCCGAAAAACGTGTCAAGCCTCCCGGGACAACCCGTGTTCCCCAAGTGGAGGCAGCCATGGGCACAGCCCAACGAGCCGTCCGTCACGTCACGAGGTGACGCATGGCAAAGCGCAGATACGATTTCGACGAAGCCAAAATCTCCCGATTCCTGAAAGAAGGACGTGGCAGAGGTCAAGGTCAGGACTACAAGCCCTGGCTGACTATCCACGACGTTCCATCGCTGGGGCTTGCCTCGCGAATCTTCGGGTTCAAAACAAGGCGGGAGCATCACTGCTTGTCCAATCTTGAGGCGGGATTCCTTCGCATTCTCGAGTGGTCGGACTTGGTGCTCGATATCCGAGAACAGTTTCCGTTGGACCGGGAGGTCACGCGCATGCTGGCCGGGAAGATGGGCATCGAGCATCCACGTGATCCTCGTACGAGGGTCGACGTAGTCATGACGACGGACTTTTTGGTAGATGTCCGAACCGATGGCCGGTCGAAGACGGTTGCGTACGCGATAAAACCCGCCCAGGACCTCGAAGACCTGAAGACGGGCCAAAGGACGATCGACAAGTTGGAGTTGGAGCGCCGCTATTGGAGCCGTGACAAGATTTCATGGCATCTGGTGACTGACCGGGACCTTCCAAAGCTCCGGATCATGAATCTTGCATGGCTGCATGAAATGCGGTCGTTCGAGCATGAGTTGGCCCCGCATCCTTGCTATTGGCAGGACCGGTGTGACCAGTTTCTTGGCGAGTTTCAACGCGTTCGCAGTGGCTCCATTGATGATTTTTTCATGCACTTGGAGGGCCGGCGCCAGTTTGGCCCGGGCGAATCCTTGAAAGTGCTGCGCCATCTGGCTGCCAACAAGCAAATTGTCATCGACTTGGACAGGGAGTTTTCACACCGTGACCGGTTCGACGTACTGCGCCTTCCTGAGCGAGAGCAGCCTCGGCTGCAGCTGGTGGGCACATGATTCTGAAGATAGGTGATGTACTCGTACTTGATCCCGACTCGAATAAGCGGGTTAGGGTCGTGTGGATGACGCCCGATCGTGCGTCGGTAGCGCTCTACCCCTTGGACGCAGACAAGGCCTTTCCTGAGCTGGTTCCAGCCGCGGCGCTGGAGGCTGGAATCCGTGCGCGTCAGACGAGGCTGATACCGGATCCTTTCATGGTCGCCGTCATGGAAGACCAGCTGAAACAGATGCATAAGGACCGGCGCGATCGTGCTTGGAGGTTGATACGGCCCCTCGTGGCCGAGGTGCCATATATCTTCGCCGCGGATCGGCGGGGTGCCTTGGTGTCAGATGCAGTCGAGAGGGCCAGGAGCGGTAGCGATCCGGATCTTCAGCGAGTCACCAAGGCGCTGGCCTATCTATATCTCCGGCGCTTCTGGCAACGGGGAATGACGGCCAACGCATTGCTTCCGGACTACGAAAAATCTGGCGGCCGGGGCAAGACACGGAAAGCAGGTGAGAGCAAGCGCGGTCGGCCGCGGAAGTTCGGAAATCAGATGGGTGTCAACGTAACCCCCGATATGCGGAAAGTTTTTTCCGTGGCCTATTCCCGCTACTACGTCAGCCAAGTTAAAGGGAAATACACGCTGATCGGTGCCTACCGGAAGATGGTCTCGGATTTCTATTCGGTGAAGGACATCGACCCGGAGACGGGTCAGATCATACATTACCGGCACGAGGAGATCGAGGCGCAGGGTGGCATCCCGACCTTCGAGCAATTTCAGTATTGGTCCAGCAAGGATCACCTCCGGCTCGAGATCAAGCGCAAGCGGATGGGCGAGAAGCTCTACGACAAAGACATGCGTGGCTTGCTGGGCACGTCAAATGCTGAGGTGATCGGGCCCGGTAGTCGTTATCAGATCGATGCCACGATCGGGGATGTCTACCTTGTCTCGCGGTTGGATCCGAACCTGATCATTGGCCGCCCGGTTGTGTACGTCGTGATCGATGTATTCAGTCGCTTGATCGTTGGGATCTACATCGGCCTGGAAGGGCCTTCTTGGGTGGCAGCGATGATGGCACTGGCGAATACCGCGATGGACAAGGTGGCGTACTGCGCGCAGTACGGCATCGCCATCCAGCCGGAGGATTGGCCGGCGCACCATCTGCCGGGCGCATTGCTGGGAGACCGCGGTGAGATCGAAAGCGAGAAGATCGATACCCTGATCAATAGTTTCAATGTTTCCGTCGAGAATGCGAGTTCCTATCGTGCAGACTGGAAAGGTATCGTGGAGAGCCGCTTCCGTCTGCTGCCTGCGAAGTTCAAGGCGTACACACCGGGCTACATCGATGTCGACTATCGGCAACGTGGCGGTACCGACTACCGCCTCGACGCGGTGCTGAACCTAGATGATTTTACGAAGATCATCATCAACTGCGTCCTCCACTACAACAACTCGCACGAGATCGTGACCTACGACTACGATCGAGACGTCCGGGCGGACAGCGTACCCGCCATCCCCGGTCACCTGTGGGAATGGGGGATTCGCCACCGTTCCGGCGCCCTGAGAGCGTTTCCGGAGGATCTTGTGAAGTTCAGTCTGATGCCGAAGGATCGGGCATCCATCACCGAAACCGGAGTAGCTTTCCGCAGCCGCTTCTACACCTGCCAGCGTGCGATAGAGGAGCGTTGGTTCGACAAGGCCCGCCAAGACGGTCGCTGGCAGGTGGACGTGTCCTACGATCCGCGGGACATGGACCAGATTTACCTGCATGTGTCCGGGGCCAGGATCGGGTTCGAGGTATGCACGTTGACCGACCGAAGCCGCGCGGACAGGCATCTGTCCTCATGGGAGATCGATCAGGTCGATCAGCGTGACAAGCATCGTCGTGCGGACGAACGCACGGACGCCCTATTTGCGTCGGCAAACACCGATGCAGCGAACGAGCGAGTCATCAAGGAGGCTCAGGAACGACGCGGACCGCCAAGCCAGGCTAGTGCGGCCAGTCGAACCGCCAATATCAGTCGCAACCGCGCCGAAGAAAAGAAGGCTAGTCGCGGCACGGAGATCTTCAGGCTGGGCGAGCATGCGTCCGGGGTGATGAGGCCGAGTGCGGAGGTGGTGTCAATCAGCGGAAGAACCATGCCTGCGGATGACATCGACTACAGCGCGCCGTCGATCGACGAAATTTTAGGGGATGACGATGGCCACCGTGCCTGAAACTCCAGAATTGCCGGAGTATGCCGGCAACCCCTTCATCGCGAGGCTGCCTCCCCTTCAGTCGCAGCGGTCGCTGTACGCGAAGATGCTACGCGTGCCGCATTTCGACGAGAAGGAGGTGGCTTACCCCGCGCATGTGCGTAAGCACTGCATCGTACGTTTAGCTAAGTGCTTCCTGCCGCAAGCTCGCCAAGTGGATCTGGCCGACCGGTTCTCCCTGCTGCTCTTGCAAGGTTATGTGGGCCGAAACCCGCTGACGCACGATTACCTGAGCCACCTGCAGAACGGTTTCGAACGAATCGAGCGGAAGTCGCTTGAGGCTGTGGTTTCAATGCCGGTACAGAACACCGCAAACAGCTTCGCGCTACTTGGTTGCCCGGGTGTGGGTAAAACCTTGGCGATGAACTGCGTACTGGAACAGTACCCGCAGGTCATCTGGCACGAACAGCCTCAGGTCCTTGTCCAGATCGTCTGGTTGCGACTGGAAGCTCCCGCTCTGGGATCGCTGAAGCAGCTTTGCATCGACTTCTTCCAGGCGATCGATCAGTTGATCGGCACCGACTACGTAAAACGCTATGCCACCGGCGTCACCGTGGAGCAGATGCTCCTGCAGATGGCCTATGTCTCCCAGCTGCATGCGTTGGGTGTGCTGGTGATCGATGAAATCCAGCACCTGCGCGGCGTGAAGGTGGGGGCGGATGCGTTGATGAAGTTCCTTGTGAAGCTGGTCAACACCATAGGCCTGCCGGTCATTCCGATTGGAACTTTGGGAGCGTTGGAGATCCTGCGGGGCACCTTCAGTCAGGCCCGTCGATCGACGGGGCTCGGATTCCTGGTCTGGGAACGGATGGCGCCGGATGCCGTCTGGAATAGATTCATCGAGCAGTTCTGGAAGTACCAGTGGACCACGCCGCGGACCGAGCTGTCCGACGAGTTGAACGCGGCTCTGTACGACGAGTGCCAAGGCGTGGCCGATCTCGCGGTCAAATTGTTCATGCTGGCGCAGCTTCGGTTGGTCGGGATCAGTGAAGTCAGAAAAGGCAAGCCGGAAATCCTGACTCCTGAGCTGATTCGAAGGGTTGCCAAGGAGGAGTTCGTCCTTGTGGCGCCGATGATTGAGGCGCTTCGTCAGAACGATGCGGTCAAACTCGGCAAGTTCGATGACCTGCGCTCGCTGAACGACCATATCGGAGTGGTATTGAGCCGGACTATCGCGGGCGCACCGGGACCGGCTGATGGGACCATGTTTCCGGTTGCGGCAGAAGCTGGAACGCGCGAGAACAAGACGGTTGATTCAGCGCTGCTTGCGTCTCTGCGGAGCATGGGCGTGGCCCAAGATGTAGCCATGGCGCTGGTCGATGAAGCTGTCGCGAAGAATCCTTCTGGCGATCCACTGTTGCTGCTGCAGAAGATCGTTTCAACGCTGACGGCCAGCCCACCCAAGAGGAGCTCAGCCAAACCCACGGCGCCGCCGCCGAATGAACTTCCTGAAGACGATTTGCGTCGTCTTGTGGCGAAAGGTAAGCAAAACAACACGTCGGCCTACGAGACCTTGTTGATAGCAGGCGTAGTGCGCCCACCGATTACGGATTTTGCGGCCTGACTATGCTGGCCTATTTCCCCCAGATCTATCAGGGTGAGCTGTTCTACAGTGTGCTGGCGCGCTACCACCGGCATATGGGGGCACCATCGCCAATTCAGTCCATGGAGGCGCTGTTTGGGCGTCGGCTAGTGACGATGAGCGTCGATCTTCCCGGCTATCTGCAGGTGCTGGCCGATCGGCTGCCGGTCGGATTCGGGTGGACAGCCGAACGGTTCATCGACGAACTGACGCTGCTGCCGTACTACACCGCCTTCCAGCCAGCTTCTGTCAGGCGGCGGGCGCGGCAGACGATGCTCCAAGGGAAAACGGACGGTCTACTGATCCGGCTGGGTATAGCGGCTTTCCCCGCCGGACGAGTCACTCGGCTCCGGTTCTGCTCGTTATGCCTGAAGCAGATGTGGGAGCAGTGCGGGGAATACTACTGGCGCAGGGACCATCAACTGCCAAGCGCACTGGTCTGTCCAGAACATGGCTGTCCCTTACAAGCTAGTGCTGTTTCAATGACATCACTGAGTCGGCATATCCCCGTCGCGGCTGACGATAAAAGCTGCCCATGGAATGCTCCAGCTCTCATGTTAAGCAGTGCTTCTCTGGTGTTGTCCGATCTCCAGCGGCTGGCGCGGGCTAGCCGAACCTTGCTGGAAAATCCTGGACAATCGCGATCACGATCAGAATGGACCCGGCACTACCGACAAGGGGTCCATCTTGCTGGACTGGCGTACTCAGTAAAACGTTTCGACCAGCAGCGGCTGCAGGAAAAGTTTCGAGAGCATCATCGTGACATTCTTGCTCGCTGGCCAGAGCTGATGGCAGGTCTGGTCTTCCGTGGCGATTGGTTGCCGGCCATGGTGCGGAAGCATCGCAAAGCGTTCCATCCTCTTCAGCACATTCTCTTGCAAGACTTCATTGATCACCAGTCACCGACCGCCAAGCCATTCGGGGCCGGGCCTTGGCCATGTCTAAATCCGTTGGCTCGGCATCGAGGACGGGAGCTGATTTCTACCTTTGAGATGCATCGTAACCATAGTCATCAGGTCGGCGTCTTCACCTGTAGGTGCGGATACATGTACACGCGCAGCTACTTTCCAGATAGAGGTGACGTAGGGTTTCCAAGGTTTCATTCATATGGACCGATGCTGTTGCCAGCCCTGAGAAAGATGATATCTGATGGCGTGTCACTGCGTGGGATCGGGCATCGCCTGCAACTTGATCCCAAGACGGTAGTGAAACTTGCAACCGATCTTGGTGTTCCGGTTGTCCGGAAGGGTGGATTGGATCGAAAGCAACCTGGAAGCAGCACCATCGCATTCGAGCGGGTGATTTCACCGAGGATGAAAAATCGTAAGGCGCGGAAGGCGAGCACTCCACTTCTGGATTGGCCTTCGGTGGATCGGGAAACCCGTCATAACATCCAAAGCGCTGCTCAGCGTCTGCGAACGTTCGAGCCGCCAGTGCGTATCACTGTGGCGCGCTTAGAGCGACAGATATGGAGTCGTGGATGGCTAAGTAAGCGCGCCAGCAAGCTTCCAGCGGCAATGGCATGTCTGAGTGGCGTTGTCGAGTCGGTCGAGCAGTTCCAGCGGCGGCGAGCCGGCTGGGTTATTCAACAGATGGACAAGTTCGGTGAGCCGCTGCAGGTTTGGCGGATTTTGCGCAGGGCTGGCCTTACCTCCCGACATGAAGATGTGGTCGCGTCCGTGTTGGCAGAATTTCTTGGTGGCGTGTACAGGAGCGTTGTATGACGCGGATGGTGTTCAAGTCGGTCGCGAACCTGACCGAGGATCCGGTTGAGGTTTTCTGGTTGGCTGGATTCGTGTGCAACGAGCGTAACGAGTGGCAAGTGCGAGTGGTCTACCGGAACAAGCGCACCGGGGAACTGATTCCAATGTGTGAGCCCATTGGGATGTTGCCGATCCTAAGTTTGGGAACTTGGTTCGACTACGGTTTACTGCAAACGGAAGGTCTGCCGGGTGACCTCATGGAGGTTGTCATTCCTGATGTAGGGCAACCAGAGGTGATCACCTCGGCGGACATGCCTAGTTCGCTATATCGGCTTCCGGCAAGCCGCGCTGGACACCAACGATTGTTTCGATACCGCACACGACACGGTGTCGTTCATATCCCGGCGGCGGAGCTGATCCGAGCCCTGTTCATTCACAACCGTGCGTTGGCATTGGCTTTGATGCGCCCAGCGGGATTGGAGCAGTTGTACATACCGATGGCATCTGGGCCTCGGGAGCTGGCGACGCTCTGTTTTACGAAGGAAATTGCCAAGAGTGTGCTGAGTCGGGAGTTGGCCATGGAGTTCGCGTGGCTGGTGCTGGATGTGGAAGCTCGGCGTTCATGGGAGAGCGTCAGGTGTCTCTCGGCTGGCCAAGATTGTATTTTTTTTGAGCCACCCCCTATCCGGGGTTCGTCGTGGCAGTTCCGGGGCATCCGGCACGGAAACCAAATGTTAGTACTTGAATTGAATAATTTGAGTGGGCGCGCGGTGCCGGTGAAAATACTTGAATACACGCATCCGGACTTGAAGAAGGCGATTCGAGCACGAGTGTCCGGTGCCAAGCCGGGCAATCCGAAGGGAGGTGATAAGCCGGATACCGGAGAGCCGGGTGACGACATTGATGTGGCCGGCACAGATCAGGGAAGTAGTGGTTACCGCAACCCGTTAGTCGCTAACATGGGCCGACGCCAGAGCGCTTTTGAGAGCCAGATCAAGGTAATCAAAAAAGAGATCGAGGTGGAACATGCACCACGCGAGCCGACTGGCAAGGAACCCAAGAAGAAGCCCCGACATAAGAAAAAGATACAAGTGACGACCAGTGAAAGGGCAGGTGGTAAAGGGCTCCGCCCCATAGACTTCGGGATCCTTTGCCGGGCCCCCTTGCACAGAATTGGGGATCTGGTGGCATTTGATGAAACCATCCGTCACATGCGCGACAGATTGCCAGATGTGCAGTTTGCTGCAGGGCTGGTGCTACTTAAACAGGGCAGGGCTGCTGCGAGCGTGGGTTCCGCGCCACGGGCGGCGATGGTGGTGAGGATCAACAGACTCAAAGAGCCTCCCATAGTTTTGATAGATATCGATCGCACCGGGATCGTGGCGCTTTCGCTGATGGTTTTGCACTTCAAGAGAGGGGAGAAAGAGGATTGGATCGAGAGGGCGATACAGAAAACATTGAACGGCTGGGCCGATGTTGGTGGGCATTGGTCTACTGACGTCGAAGCCGAGATGGAGCCCCTGTGTCGAAGCGAACGGATTCCGAAAGCCATGGTGCCGAGAGAAGGATTTGAAAAGCAGGCAGAGGGATGGGCGCTTCGGCTGATTGATAGGTTGGGACTGTGAAGCGTCGGGTTCAGACCAAGGGGGATTGGACTCGGGGCGTCGCAGATTGAATTGGTCGATAGCAGGCGTTGGGTGCGAGGATTACCGCAGTACGCCGCCGGTCAACGGGGTAGCATCTGGGTCACATGGGCGGGCATCTTCCAAAGCGGACCGTATCAACGCCGCTGCTTCTCAAGGGGCTTGAGTTTGGTCGCGTGGCGATTCCAGATGCAGTTCACTTCAATCGAGAAAATGAAAATAGAGGCTCGCGCAAAGCTGTTCTACGTGGCGTTGTCGCGTGCAGGATCCTCACTGATCATTTCCTCAGCTTCTCCTGTCGTGGAGCTTCCTTTGTCGACATAGGCGTTCTTGAATCCTGTAAATTTCTCGCCGGCTTCGCGTTGCACGCTTCTAAGCCTGCCCTGTACCTGTTTTGGTTGCTGCATAGGTAATTTTTACTTCTCCTACCGGCGATCAGGTGCTGGTGCGCTTTCGTGTGTTTTTCCAGTAACCGTGGCAGGATCGAAATCGATGCGGTCGATATCTCCGATTCGCTGGAACTCCGCGAGGTATTCGGGTTGTTGGATGTTGAGCCAACGGACAATATTTGGTCGGCTAAGAATTTTGTTCAGGAAGCCTCGTGCGATCGTCAGGTGCAGGTTGTCGATGCCATAGGTCTCCTCGGCGAACATGGTTCGACTCTGTACCAAGGAAAGCTCACGCTCTAGCTTGGAAATTTGCTCGCGCGTGATGTCCGGCTTTCGACCAGTCACCATAGGTTTGACGAGTTGATCATCAGGAGTGGCATGGAGCAATGCGCGTGCGAACTGGGTTGTAAAAGTGCGATGTCCTGACATCAACTCGGCTGCTTCAATCTGCCTAAGCGGCTTCATACGTTTGAGAATCTCGAACACGACCATCGGACAGGTCTTGTCTGATAGAAGCGTGGCAACTTCGGGACATATTCCATCAAGCAATCGGAAGCGCCGACGAATCGATGTGGCCTCAAGGTTAAGTGCCTCGGCGATGCGATCCTCAGAGACACCGTGCTCGACGGCGCGCACAATCATCATGTGCTCTTGAACGGCTGATAGCCTGCTGATGCGCTTGTTGTAGGTGTAGGATTCGTCATCCGTTGAGATCAGGCACTCGACGTCTTCGGCACCTAAATCCCGGAGAATTTCAACGCGCATTAATCCGTCCAGTAGTAGGTAGGTTCCGTCGTCCAATGGGTTGGGGGCGACGACGGGAAGTTCGACCAAGCCGATGGTGCGAATGGATGCCGTAATCTGCTGGAATTTCTGACTCTGCCTGGTTGCCTTCCGCAGGGGCTTGAGGGGGACGATGCTGCATATCGGGATTAGCTTGGTATCTAGCCGGAATCCTAGGGGGGCATCTTGATGGCCGTTGTTCATTGAGTCACCCTCCTTTTCATTCGGTCATCAATCGCCTTTGGAAGGGAGTCAATCCCTTCTGCGTGGAGGAGCTCGACAAATTTCGGTACGGTGAGTAATTCTCGGAATGCCTCAACCACAAACAGTAGTCGGCCCTGAGTGAATTCAGCCTTCTTGGCTAGAAGTTGTTGCTTCTTTACCTCTTTTTCGTAGACGCGGCGGAGGTCATCCGCGGACAACTTTTTGCTAGCCTTCTTCCCGTCAAAAGGCTTCCTTTGGGATTTCCCTCGAGCGGCTCTTTGCTCAAGAATTCGCCTGATGATCGCGAGCTTCTTCCCCTTCAGTTTTCCTTGGGTATACGCATCTGCGAGGGCAGCCTGGATCCCTGCATCGTCGCTTCTGGATATGACGACTGCCAAACTTACAGGGATAAGTCCCGTTTCGACCGCTGATATGAGGCGTTCTTCGCCGTGTTCGAATAGGCGAAGCACCATGCCAACCCAGGATTGGGTGACGCCGAGTTTCTGTGCGATCTGGTTCTCGTCGTAGCCGCGCTTGTCGAGCGTGCATATTTCCTGCATCAGCTCGATGGGGGAATGCTGGCGTCGGGCGATGTTCTCGACCAGACTCATGACAAGGCACCGTTCTTCGCCTTCCTCAACGACGAAAGCGGGGATGTCAGTGTGTCCAAGTCGCTGGAAAGCCTCCAAGCGGCCTTGGCCGCAGACAAGGTCGTAGTGCGGCGCACTGTCTCCGCCCTTCCGCAAGCTCACCGTGATCGGGCGTTTCAGTCCGATGGCGCTGATGTTGTCGATGATGTTCTTGTGTGCGCGCGCACTCCTGTTTCTGGGGTTGATCACGCGGATGTCATCAACGGGGATCATCTGGATCGGGCGCATACGTGCCTCCTCTAGGCGGCGATGCTCATATGGAATCGTTCCGCAAGCTCATACAGCGGCGCGAGAGATTCGAAACGGTACGAATCGAGGCTTACTTCGTTGTTGTCTTCGGAGAGTCGGTGGCCGTGCAGTGGCATGTCGAGACGAGGGAATATGTAGTAGTCGAAGATAGTTGTGTTCGTGGCTGCCATGCGGGCGACCACGGTGACATCCGGCCTTAGACTGGTATCAAAACGAAGATGCCAGCGGAAGGATCCACTTGGGAGTTGTCGGCATCTGGCCAGCACGATGGAGACAGTGAACTCATCATTGACGGTGACAAGGCCCGAAGTTGCGATGTTGCTCTGACCGCCTGCAGCCATCAGGCCCTCGATGATCTCCGTCAGGATGCTCGGTAGGATCGATCTCAGCCTCTGATTGACTTCGAGGTAGCGAAAGTCACGGTCCGGTCGGAAGCCAATCAGGGAGTAGGCGCGTACGAGGCCGCCGAAGTGCGAACGGTAGACGCTGCTAGAGGGCATCCCCTCCTGTTCATCTATCAGTAGGCCGGACAGGGCTCCTGTGCGGTCGTACAGGCGCTTGAGGAGATCAAGCATGGTGGCTTCGTCGAAACGACGTGATCTGGCCTCGATCAGTTGTTGGGCCGCGCCAAATAAATCGGTAGGGACAATTCCTTCAAAAGCGCCGTTGCTCCGGACCCAGGCGTTGGGACTGTTTTTTACGTGTCGCTGCTTTAGCTTGAACGAGGTCCGGTTGTATACGTTGTTGCCGACGTATTTTTCATTGGTCAGAAGTTGGTGGACCGTTCCACGCGTCCATCGACGCCCCAGATCGGTACGTATGCCCATTGCATTGAGGTTGTCGGCGATCTCTCGTTCCGTGGTGCGGCGATGAACAAATTGCTCGTAGATTTCTTGGACCACGGCCACCTCGTCGGCCGGGCCCGGTGCCAGAATCACTCGATCGGTCTGTAGGCTCTTTCGTTCACCAGGCTGAAGTTGCGCCTTCGGGACCCGGCTTTCGTCCAGCAGCATGCGGCGTAGGCCGAAGCCGGGTGATCCTCCTTGTCGAAAGCCGAGTTCGATAAGCCGGCATTGCCCTTTGAAGACTTTGTTGGAGAGTTCGCGACTGTATTCGCCTGCCATTGCGCGTTTGACGCTCTTCATGATGACGGACATGGGGCTGCCGTCATTCTCAAAGGGCTCCGCGCAGTACACGACCTGAAGTCCGGCCCGTCGGCAAACGTACTCGTAGTAGGCGCTCTCATCAGCGTCCTGGAATCGTCCCCAGCGACTGATGTCGTAGACCAGAATGGCCTTGAATTCCAAGTTGGAGGTCTGAACGTCCTGAATCAGCTGTTTGAGGGCGTCACGGCCATCCAAACTCAAGCCGCTTTTGCCTTCGTCCGCATAGGTGCGAACGATGTCAAAACCATGCTGAGCGGCATACTTCTCGATGGCCTCGCGCTGGTTCTCCGTTGAGTAGCGCTGATGGTCAGTCGACATGCGCACATACCGCGCGGCGGGGATGAGAGGTTCCCCGCCGATCTGAAGCGGACCTAAGCGTCGATCAGCCATTGCCGTGCTTGGGCGTAGCCCTGCCAGCTAGATGAGGATTCAATCCTCTACCAAAATGTTGGAAAATGTCAAGCCATTCCAATACTTTGCAAATTTCCCTACTCAAGCTGAAAGGATTCGTCGCGGGTGGTTTCGACCGATTCGGAGGATATTGCGATAAGTAGTTGGAGCACCGCTTTTTGTTGCGCCGCAGTAAGCCCTCGAAACCGGTCGAGCAGCCGAATTTCGCGTGATTCAAGTGGCCGGGGCACATCGTCTGCAACGAGCGCCCAAGGGTGGCAGCCCAAGGCCTGTCCCAGGCTTTGAAGCCAATCGGCGGTTAGCCGGCGCCTACCTGCCTCAAGATTGCTGATTTGCTGGTTTGTTGTGTTGGTGAGCGAGGCGAGCTTGTCCAGCGACAGTCCTCGAGCCTCGCGGAAGGCCTTAATTCGGTTGTGCACGCTCCGGCATATCCCTGAAATTGGGGCGTCGTCGCCCATTTTTCCTGCTGTGTAACTCAATCAGAACATCCAGCTTCTCAAGCAGCAACCCTTCACCATGATCTAGATCGTCTTCGGCAATTGCTGGCGCTGCCCCTAAAGCGGGAGCTTTCAGTCGCAATCAGACAATCTGGAAAAGAACCTGGCGCAGTTCGTGCCAGATGACCTGCGAAAACCGTGTCAGGACGCAGTTCATTGCCAGGGTTTGTCTATCGTCGAGTGTGAATTTGAATCGCTGAAGATCAGCCAAGATCCTCCTCCCGTATCCGCCACAATGCGGTATCCGGGATCTCGGTTTCAGCCTGTTTCAGGAGATGGCGGCGAAGCTTTTCGGAGACTGCCTGATCTTCCAACTTCATGTGGATCGCAGTCCGATTGAATGTGACGTTGAAGAGCTTCAGGCGCTGTTGATCGACGCTGGTCTGCAGCGGCTGACTCGGCACCACCAGTAAAACCACTTCACAATCCATGGCCGCGGCTGCGCGGCGCAATGTGTCAATCTGCACCGTGCCGGCGCGCTCGCTGTTCTCCAACTTGAGCACCGAGCTAGGTTGCACCCCCAGTCGTCGTGCGAGCTCGGTTCGCGACATCCCTAAGGCGTCGCGGGTGGCAGCGATCCAACCGCCGCGTGGTACAGGACGAAGCCTGGGTAGTATCTGACGCAGCCAATTGCCGGTTTGATCGAGCTTGGATCTGGCTAAGCGACGCATCTGGGAAGTCGCGTTGGGAGCCATCAGGGGGTTCCTTTCAAGGATCAAAAGATTAGCGTAATTATTCCCTGTATGGCTCTTTTGTATGTGTGGTTTCTGCCACACAGGGCTCTAGTCACTATTCAATCGCTCTATGAAGCGCTTGTTCGGCCGGCCGCGCCGGATGGCCTCCTACCCGGATCGTCGATGGTCAGCTGTAGGCGCCTCTGACGTCGGCGTTGGTGCCGGAGAGTCAGTTGCGCTCTCACCATCTCTCCACGCGTCCAAAAGATTGCCCCAACATGTCGCTTGGTGGCATCCCTTCGCCTCGAGAATTTTCGGCTTCAAGACCGGACGGGAACACCATTGCCTGTCGAATCTGGTATCGGGGGGGCAATCGCCGCTTAGGCCCTTTTTTGGAGAACGCTAAAAATGGGAGGATTACCATGCGTCTTGCAAGGACGCCGATGAATGACGGATCAGATGCCGTAATGCTTGGGTAGATTTTTAATCCTGAGATCATCGGGGCGTACGGAACGGAGAAATCTATGCGCGCGCGCCTGCTGCGGTGCGGCATACAGGCCGACAGGGGGGGGGGCTCGCGTATACTGTTAAGCTGGGGAATGCCACATGCCGGTCGACTCACCTCGGGCCTCTCAGCCCCTGAGACGCATGGGAAGGATCATGCGTGCGTGCGGTACTTGTGATTCTGAGGAAAGGGAACTCAATGAACGCGATCGTTGCGCCGTCGTCTAACCGTAGGGTTCTGAGCACCACGCTGCACCATTTGGACCTGAACAGCAGCACGTGTACTGCTGCCACCATTCCAACTGGCAATTCTGACCTCGGTACGTATTTGGATGAGCTGCTTTATGAGATTAGCGCCAAGCCCCAGCACCGCGCTTATCAGCTGTCCAGTGGCACGACTGAGTTCGCTACCTCGCTAGGCGGGTTCTATCAGGCGCAGGGCCTGGCCACGACGGGGACCGAAGCACTTGCTGAGCGTTTGCTCCGCATCGAGCTGCAGACCGATGCCAAGTACGGACATTTGAATCCAACCGGCACACATATTCGCAAGGGGAGCTTCCTGCAATACATGTACCAGGAGAACTCCCGGTACCACTATCTTGGCGTGAAAGTCGATCACCACGCCTTTATCGATGAGCAGGACCTCCGTAAACGAATTGGCCTTGGACAGACACAAAAACTGTTCAAGGCATGCCGTGTGACGTTCGATGTCAACGGCGCGCCGGAGGAGACGCTCGTATTCGATACGAACACGCGCCCATCGGTCTATTGGTGGCGTGATTTCTGGGAGCTCAAGGAACTTAGGAGCGATCGCCACAATACCGAGACTGCCATTCGGGGTGTTATCAAATGTCTCAATGCGATCAAGAAGACAGCCCCAACCGACTATACCCATCTAAGAAATGCAGCAATCACCGCATTCAAGCAAGCCGGCGCGCTCGACTTTACAGTCTTTGTCGATGGCATTTTCGCTAATTACCAACCCGTAGAGCAGTTGTTGGCGCAATCCCTCCCTAAGGTCGTGGAGAAGATTAGGCAGTTGCCGACCACCAGCAAGTTCGACGTGCAGTTCACGCTCGTCCCGGAGGCGGTGCCTTTCAGACGCATGAATGTTGCTGTTAGCGAAGAGATATCGCTGAGTTACAACGAGGATGTGGCTAACCTAGATGACAAGATCTGGTCTTCAAAGACGCGGGACGGCCGGGATGTCGTTGTCATTCGCGCCACTGAAGCAGCTGATCGATTCAAGTTCAAACCTTGGACGTGACATGGGCGTCGACTTTGGTGCCATATTCGCTGCTGTAGACCTCGCCAATGCGACGCGGGTGGAGCGCCTCGACGAGTTCGAGCTTTTCGTTGAAGATGAATTGACTCAGGCCCAGGCGCATGTGGTCGCGCTTGCACTCCTTGGGATCGGTCCCTCTTTGCCCACTCGTGATCGATTTGAAATCACGATCACAGTCGACGGTGAGGCCGCCAGTGCTTGCGACGATGAAGAGGACAGCCGCGTCAGGATTGGAGGTCTGTTTGATCTCGGAAGTAATACCCGTGCCGAGGTAGGCTTTCGCGTCATCATAGGCAAGCAGGTGCAGCACAATGCCATCTCTGTCTATGACATGGAGGCTTTTGGTCGGTACCTCGCCCAGGAGCCCCTCACGCAAGTGCTCGAGGCGCTTGCGGCTCGGCTTGACGGGCACCTCCGCCTAGTTTGCATTGGCTTACGTAAGCAGGGAGGTAGCGCCACCCTGAAGTTCGTGCCGGAGGACCACGAAGAGCCAGCGACGGCTACGCTGCCGAGCGCGGCGCGTGAGCGCATCATTGCGCTGTTCAAGGAAAATTCATTTAGCGCGTCTCTTCCTGGGAAGCTTATTCCTCAAGACTTTCAGCTCGACACACCGTTGGGACAGCCCGCGGTCGATGGATTCTTTGCACGCGCTAGCGCGGTTCTTAGTGCTGTGTACCTATGTAACAACGCAGAGCTTGAATCCGACAACACCTTGACCTACCGCATGGCCGGTTACAAGGTTCTGGAAGAGAAGCGGATTCCCGTGGCCGAACTCTCCGGTGCGCATGAGGTGCTGAACAAGATCGCCAGTTGGGCATACGATGCCGGTGGCAGCACAGACAAGGTGGGCCTGGCGCGCAATGTACTTTCCCTCCATGTGGCGTCTTTGTGCGACCTAGCCCACCAGCCCCATGTTCTGAATGCCATCTTGTCCAACTACCAGATCTATCTGAAGGACAACGTATCGGCGTATCTCGAAGTGAGAAATCGAATGGCCGAGCTTCTGCTGGAATCCACGGCCAAAACCCATGCGCTCGTAGAAAGCCTATTGGACTCTGTGCGCAACGGCATGCTGGTGGTGTTTACGTTCGTGCTGACCGTGGTGGTGGTCAACGGCTTAAAGGACACCGGTGCGAGGGTGGTTTTCTCGGGAGAGTACGTTTGGATCGTCATTATCATCGCAGTACTTTGCAGCATCTGGATACATAGTGCGTGCAAAGATGTCGTGACTAGGTTCGACAGTGCGACTAGATCCACAACGCAGCTTCTCCGGGACAGTTACCGAAACGTGCTGATCGAGGACGAGGTCGATCAACATACGGCCAAGACGTTCGCCAACAACAGAGGCCATTTGATTGAGCAGGTCAGAAGATACCGCCGTCTGTGGTATTTGGTGTCGGTGACGCTGGTGGCCACGTTCGCCATCGGCTACGTAGTGAGCTATCAGCTGCCTAGATTCAGTAGTCCGAAAGCTGATAGTGGAGCCGCTTCTACAAACCAAGCGCCCGCCTCATCGCGTGAGGAGCCGGGGCGCGTTCGGAGTAAGGGCGTCGGAAATGTTTCTGGTGCGGTAAAGCCGACCGCGAGGGCTTCGCAGATGGCGCCCGCAGATAGTCAGGCGCCCCCGGTAAGCAAGGAGACGGCGGTCCATCGCGAAACCTCACAGTGATCACGATGATTCATCGACAAATGGCAGCGCGTGTCCAAGGGTGGCCTTGTAGTCATGGGGCTAAAGGCTGCCTTGTGTATGCGATTTTGCTTTTTTGCAGCGGGTGGCAGGACTGCGAAGTGATCGATATGTGCTGGATTGCGTGTGCCAGTCTTCTGGGAGGATCGGTACGAACCTATCAGGACTGGGAGCAAGAACGGCTCGAATCATCCGGCGCAGCCAAGACGCTGCTGAAGGTTGCCCCCATCCGCCCTGATGCTGTGCGTGAAGCCATGGCAGTTTGAACAGGAAGGGCAAATCGCAGGATCACGAATGGCGTGGTCGGGACAGGACTTTATTTCCGGAGCTTGCCATTGTGGCTGGTGGCCAGGATAAAACTTTAAAAATTCCTGTCTGATCACACGAACGAGCAATCAATGGGTTGCGTGCGTTTCAGGATAGAACTTTATTCCCCGTACACAACCGGACATGTGGAGAATCACTCCCGCAGCCCGGTTCTCTCTCCCCCGACGCTGTGACGAAGCCCGGCCCCGTGCCGGGCTTTTCTATTGTCGGGCCGCCACCTACAGACACGGCGCAGCAGCCCTGTCACCGTGCGCGCCTGATTTGACGGGGTTGAACGCCGATCCGGTGGGGAAATACCCGGCGTCGTGATGTTCATCGACAAAGCCTGATGGGATGGCGCCACTTTTTCCGGTTAACGGATTAAGGATGGCGCTGGGCGCTGCAAGAACGACTGGGGAATGCATGGCAAGGGGCGGTAGGTGCGAGACAGGGGCGGCGCGGCCAGCAGTGGCGGTGCCCGCATATCAGTGGTTGGCGGCCAGCGGGGGCGGCGTGACCGTGTCCGGCGCATGAGTG
Organism: Stenotrophomonas sp. SY1; assembly: GCF_021202945.1. GTDB lineage: Bacteria > Pseudomonadota > Gammaproteobacteria > Xanthomonadales > Xanthomonadaceae > Stenotrophomonas. The sequence goes on from NZ_JAJOYR010000001.1 coordinate 876,685, forward strand.
CACCTGCCGGCCGTACCTACCATTTCATCGCCGGTCTGCCGCGCTCGGGCTCTACGTTGCTGGCCGGCATCCTGCGGCAGAACCCACGCTTCCATGCCGCGATGAGCAGCCCAGTCGCGGGCCTGATCAATGGCGCACTGGAGCAGATGGGCGCCGGCGCCGAATCGGCGGCGTTCTTCGATGAGGGCAAGCGCAAGGCGATCTGCCGGGCCATGCTCGATGCGTACTACGCCGATGTGGCCGCACCGGTCGTGTTTGACACCAATCGCCACTGGACCGCGCGCATGCACCAGTTGGCCGGTCTGGTGCCGGACTTCAAGGTCATCTGCTGCGTGCGCAACCCGGCCTGGGTGATGGACAGCTTCGAAGCCATCCACCGCAGGAATCCGTTCGACTACAGTCGCATGTTCAACCCGGCCACGCGTCAGACCGTATACAGCCGCTGCGAGCAGCTGATCAGCGCCGATGGCGCGGTCGGCGGTGCATGGACCGCGTTGAAGGAAGCCTATTACGGCGACTTCTCCGAGCGCCTGTTGCTGGTGGATTACGAGCTGCTGAGTCGCCATCCGGAGCGCACCCTGCAACTGGTCTACCAGTTTCTGGGTGAAGCGGCGTTCGCGCACGACTTCGACAACGTCGAGTACGCCGAGGAGGCGTTCGACCAGCAGCTGGGTGTCAAGGGGCTGCACGACGTGCGACGCAAGGTCGAGTTCAAGAGCCGGCGCAGCATCCTGCCGCCGGATCTGTTCACCAAATATCAGGACATGGATTTCTGGCAGGACCAGACGGGTACCTCCGCGGGCATCATCGCGGCCCGTCGTTCCGAGAGCCAGGCTCCGCTCATTACCAAGGCAACCCCATGAAGCACGCACTGTTCGGCGCACTTTCCACGCTGCTGCTCCCGTTCTCCTCACACGCTGCCGCGTCCTCCGCAGGTGGCTACCTGATGCGCGGCGGCTATCAGCCGCGCAGCTATATGCGAGTGGGACAGGCCGGTGATTCGATGACCTCCTTGCCGCTGGGTAAGGTAGCCAGCCGCAAGCATCGCGCCGAAGCGAGCGCCTCTGCCAATGCGCTGGATATCCGGCGCCATGCGGACATCACCGAGCTGGTGGTGATCGACAGTTCGGTGCGGGACCGGGCCACCCTCTATGCCGGGCTCAATGCCGGTGTCGGGGTGGTGGAGATCGATGCCGGTCGTCCAGGCCTTCCGCAGTTGGTGCAGGCATTGCAGGGCTATAGGGATCTTGCCGCGGTCCATGTGGTGTCGCACGCAAGCCCGGGCGCATTGCAACTGGGTAGCAGTCGCGTCACCGCGGAATCCGTGCATGCGGAACTGGGGGCGATGCAGGCGCTGCGTGCGGCTGTGCGTGAAGGAGCTGACCTGCTGTTCTACGGCTGTGATCTGGCGGCAAATGACGAAGGCGAGCAGCTGCTGGACATCATCCGCGACCGGAGTGGGATGGATGTGGCGGCGTCGTCCAATCTGACCGGTGCTGCTGGCCAGGGTGGGGACTGGCTGCTGGAGGTGCAGCGCGGCGATATCCAGGCAGCGCTGGCCTTCTCGGACAAAGCGCTGCGGGATTACTCTGATGCGCTGGCGGCCCCCAGTGGCGTCAAGACGTTCTCAAGCGGCTGGACGGATAACAACTTCAATTTGGCGTCGGCCGATTTCATCGTCACTGGCAAGGATGTTGGTGGTTCGCCCATCAGCAACATCAGCATCTATCACGTCCCGCCGAACGTTGCGTATCTTCAAACTGGTTACAACGGCACGACCACCGGCACGTACTTTCATGTCGCCGCAGACGGCGTTAGTACTGGTAGTTTCGAGCTGACTGGATTGGAGGCGGGCGAGGCGCCAGGCCTTGGCGGGCACTTCAGCAATGTGCGTATCGTTGGCATCAAGCCGGACAACTCCACGATTACATCTGCTCCCATAAATGGCACTGGTGTCCCGGATGAAACATTTTCCTTCGGTGCCTCGCAGCTGGCAGCTTTCAACGGTGTGAAGCTGAAGGCCTTCAAACTGGTCTTCGACACCGATTCCGCTTCGAATACCAAGCCATTCTTCGAATTCCGCTCGTTCACCATCCAAGGAGCGCTTGCGCCAGTACCGCAGGTGACCGATGCCAGGATCAGTATCTCGGGTGCCAGCGGCACCGGTGGCGCATACAAGATCGGCGACACGGTGACTGCCAGTTGGAACAACACTGCCAGTGGCGACAACACTGCTGGGGTCAGCGGCGTAACCGTGGATTTCAGCCAGTTCGGTGGTGGTTCTGCCGTAACCGCGACGAACAGCAGTGACACCTGGACGGCGACCTATACCCTGACCGCCGGTTCGCTTGACACCACCAACCGCAATGTCAGCGTGACCGCGACGAATGGTAATGGAAGCACCACAACGGTCGACACCACGAACGCCACCGTGGACACCATGGCACCCACGGTGACCGATGGCAGCATCAGCATCAGTGGCGCCAGCGGAACCGGTGGCGCGTACAGGATCGGCGACACGGTGACTGCCACCTGGAACAACACCGGCCTTGGCGACAACAACTCCGACGCGATTTCCCATGTGTTGGTGAACTTCAGCCAGTTCGGTGGCGGTTCCGCCGTGGCTGCGACCAACAGTTCCGGCACCTGGACAGCGACCTACACCATCGTTGCCGGTGCCATCGACATGAGCGGCCGCAATGTCACCGTTACTGCGACCGACAACGCCGGCAACGCCGTCTCGACGTCGGATACCAGCAACGCCACCGTGGACAACATCGCACCTTCGGTGAGCAGCATCTTGGTGAGTGGTACACCGGGCTCGGGCGATACTTCGATGGCGTTCACCGCGAACTTCAGCGAATCGGTTGTCAATGTGTCCATCGATGATTTCATGCTCGTTCGCACGGGCAGCGCATCCGGGTCGATTGCCAGCATTTCGGCGTCGTCCGGCTCGGCGATCAACGTCGATGTCGTGGGAATCAGTGGTACCGGCAGCCTCAAGATCGATCTCAACGGTTCGACGAATGTTGCCGACGATGCCGGTAACACGGTGGCTGCTTTCAGCGGCGGGTCCACGCATTCGGTGGCGGTTCTCACCGCACCGGATGCGCCAACCATCGGTGCGGCGACCGCAGGCGATGGCCAGGTGAGTGTGGCGTTCACTGCACCTGTCAGCAATGGCGGTTCGGCGATCACCGGTTACACCGTCACTTCCAACCCAGGCAACATCACAGCCGGCGGCGCCGGCTTCACCACCTCGCCTATCACCGTGCCCGGGCTGACCAACGGCACTGCCTATACCTTCACGGTGACGGCAACCAATGCCGTCGGTACCAGCACAATGTCGGGGGCGAGCGCTCCAATCACACCAAAGGGCGCGCAGAGCATCACCTTCGCCAACCCGGGTGCGCAGACCTACGGCACCTCGCCAGACCTGTCGATCCTGGGCAACGGTGCTTCGGCGACCTCGGGGCTGCCGGTGACGTTCACCTCATCGACCGCGGGCGTCTGCACGATCACCAGTGGCGGCATGTTGACCTTCGTCACCGCCGGCAACTGCACCATCACTGTCGGGCAGTCCGGCAACGGCAGCTGGAGCGCAGCGGCCGAGGTCAGCCGGACTTTCACGGTCAATCCGATCGCGCCGGGGGTACCGACCATCGGGACGGCGACGGCCGGTGACACACAGGCGGACGTGACCTTCACCGCGCCGGCCAGCACCGGTGGCGCGGCCATCACGAGCTATACGGTGACCTCCCATCCGGGCAGCCTGAGCGGCACCGGTGCGGGGGCGCCGATCACCGTGACCGGTTTGACCAACGGTGCCACCTACACCTTCACCGTCACCGCGACCAACAGCGCCGGGACCAGCGCTGCGTCGGGTGCTTCCAACCAGATCGTGCCGGCTTCACCACAGACCATTACCTTTGCCAACCCGGGCACGCAGAACTACGGCACATCACCGAACCTGTCGATCCTCGGCGGTGGCGTTTCGTCGACGTCGGGGCTGACGGTGACCTTCACCTCATCGACCACGGGTGTCTGCACGATCACCTCCGCTGGCGTGCTGACGTTCTTTACCGCCGGTACCTGCAGCATCAATGCCGACCAGGCTGGCAATTCATCGTTCCTGCCCGCCCCACAAGTGACGCGCTCGTTCACGGTCAATCCGGTTGTGCCCGGTGCGCCCGTCGGTGCGGTGGCTACCGCCGGTGACACACAGGCACGTATCGATTTCGTGCCTCCGGTGGATATTGGTGGTTCGGCCATCACCGGCTACACCGTCGCTGTCAGCCCTGCCGATGTCGCGCCGGTAAGTGGCGCAAGCTCTCCGATCGTCGTGTCCGGGCTGACCAACGGCCAGGCGTACACCTTCAGCGTCACTGCGGAAAATGTCGCCGGCACCGGCCCGGCTTCGGTTGCATCCAACAGCACCACGCCGAAGGCAACGCAGACCATTACGTTCAGTGCGCCGGGCGCGCAGAACTTCGGAACCGCACCGACGCTTTCGGCTACATCGGACTCCGGCCTGATCCCGACCTTCACCTCGAGCACGATGGGCGTCTGCACCATCACCCCCATTGGGGTGCTCACGTTCGTGACTGCCGGCAGCTGCACCATCAATGCTGACCAGGCGGGTAACGGCATCTACCTGGCGGCGCCGCAGGTGACCCGCAACTTTGCCGTCAATGCGGTGGTGCCAGGTACGCCGACCATCGGCATCGCAACTGCACAGGGCATCGACACGGCGGAGATCAACTTCACCGCGCCGGCCAGCAGCGGTGGCGTGGCGATCACCGGCTACACGGTGACAGCAAACCCGGGCGGCCTGACCAAGGGCGGCGCGTCCAGCCCGATCACCTTTACCGGTCTGAATCCGGCCACGACGTATACGTTCACGGTAACCGCGACCAACAGCGTTGGCACCGGTTCGGCATCGGCCGCCTCCAATCCGGTCACCACCATCCCGCTGCTGCAGGCCAACGATGTCAGCGACACCGTGGCCTATGGTGCCGGCGCAACCCACATCGGGCTGTCGATCACCGGCACCGCCGATGAAGTGTTGATCATCTCGCAGCCGGGGCATGGCATCGCTGCCGTGAGTGGCACCACGGTCACCTACCAGCCGCATCCCGGTTACGCGGGTCCGGACCAGTTCACCTATGCCGCCAAGGATGCCTACAGCACCTCGGCAGCGGCACGTGTGGACATCACCGTGTCTGCTCCGGCGCTGGCGATGACGACGACTACGTTGCCGGCTGCAAAGGCCAGCACGCCCTACGCGCAGACATTGGTCGCCAGTGGTGGCACCGGCCCGTACCGCTATGCGGTCAGCAGCGGCAGCCTGCCCAATGGCGTGCAGCTTTCTGCCGATGGTGCCTTGACCGGTACGCCGACCCAGGTGGGCACCTTCAACGTGACCATCACCGCCACCGACAGCAGTACCGGCGCCGGGCCGTTCGATGTGTCGCACGCCTTCGCTCTGGAAGTGATTGCCGCGCAGGTGGAACTGGATCTGGACGTGTTGCCGCCGGCCAGCGGCGACCAGGACTACACGCAGGCACTGACGGCGCGCGGCGGTACCGCGCCGTATCGCTTCGCAGTGACCAGCGGCCAGCTGCCGCCGGGCCTGTCCTTGGCAGCGGATGGCACGTTCTCCGGTGAACCGGAAGCGGCAGGCAGCTACACCTTCGCACTGGAGGTGACCGACGCCAACGGCTTTACCGGCACCGCCTCGCTGACACTGAAGGTGGAACTGACCGCGCAGGCGATCACCGACATGACCACCGATCCGCAGGCGCCGGTGTTCGCGCAGGGCGGCAGTTTCACGGTATCGGCCAATGGCGGCGCCTCGGGCAACCCGGTGCTGTTCAGCAGTGCCTCGCCGGGCGTGTGCTCGGTGTCCGCTGCGCAGGTGACGATGCTGGCGGCGGGCAATTGCGTGTTGAACGCAGACCAGTCCGGCAACGCCATGTACCAGGCCGCAACCCAGGCGCGTCTGGAGGTTGCGATCGCTGCGGCCACGCCGACCCTGCAATGGGTGCAGGCGTTGACCAAGGTCTACGGTGAAGCAGCATTCGATCTGGTCGATCCGCGCAGCGACAGCCAGGGTGCTTTCACCTTCAGCAGCAGCAACGCAGCGGTCGCCACGGTCAGCGGTCGCACCGTGACCCTGGTCGGCGCCGGCACTGCCACCCTGATTGCCACGCAGCAGGCGCATGGCAGCTACACCGCGGCAACGGTTGAAGTGGAGCTGACGGTAAATGCGCGCCCGGACCCGACGCTGGATGCGGAGGTGCGTGGCGGCATACAGGCGCAGGTGGATGCGAGCGTGCGCTTTGCGCGCGTGCAGTTGAGCAACATCCAGGCGCGCCTGCAGCAGGTGCGCTCCGGCGACAATCCGTCCTCGGCGGCACTGACGCTGGCCTATGCCGGCGATGCGCTGGGCCAGGGCATGTCGGTGCCGGTGACGTTGCCGATGAACTCTTGGAACGCCTTGCCGACCGGCTGGGGTGGCTGGATGTCCGGCACCGCGACCTTCGGCAACAGCGGCCAGCAGAACGGCGGCGAGTTCGATTTCCACACCGATGGCATCAGCCTGGGCCTGGACCGTGCACTGGGCGAGAACGCTCTGATGGGTGCGGCGGCCAGCATGGGCCGCAACCGCAGCCGCCAGGATCATTCGCCGTCGCGGATGGATGCCGACCAGTACTCGCTGGCGCTGTACGGCCTGTGGCGCTCGGGCGAGCACCTGTTCGTCGATGGCGTGCTGGCCCACGGCTGGCTGGACCTGGACATGGCGCGCTGGAGCGAGGTGATGGCCCGCTCCGCATCGGGCCAGCGTGATGGCCGGCAGACGTTTGGTGCGCTCACCTTCGGCTACCAGCAGCAGCGCGACCGCTTCTCGCTGGCCGGTTACGGCCGCTTCGATGGCAGCCGCACCACGCTGGACAGCTACCGTGAGCATGGCCTGGGCGTGTACGACCTGGACTACGCCGCGCAGACGGTGGACAACAGCGGCCTGGCGGTCGGCATGGACGGCAGCTACCTGTGGCGCGGCGATACGCTGGAACTGCGTCCGTTCTGGAAGATCGAGTACCGCCAGTCGTTGTCCAACACCGGCGATGCACGCATCAACTACGTGCAGCAGCCGGTGCCGGGTGGTTACCGGTTGGGCATGAGCAGCTACGCCGACGACATGCTGACCCTCGGTGCCGGTATGGACCTGCGCACGCAACGCGGTTGGTTGATCTCGTTGCTGTTCGGCCGCGACCAGGGCCGCAGCAGTGACAGCAGCAACAGCGTTGGCCTGCGTATCTCGTACGGAAAGGGCGGTGCTTCGACAATGGACATGGACGCCTATTCGGCCGATGGCCAGATGATGGGCTGCCAGGGCCGGCGCTGTCGCAATGGCCAGATGCGTGGCGGCGACATCCATCCCTGAGCCACTGTGCAGGCCCGGGCAATGATTGCCGGGGCCTGCAAAAAAAAAAGCGACGTCCAGCCCGGCCCCGTGCCGGGCTTTTCGTTTCTTTGCACCGCGCTCCGGTACGATCTGCGCTGACAGGTGGTCCGGTCCATCGCCCCATGCGCGGCGGATCATGAACTGTCCGCCGCAGGGGAATGGCGGTGCTCACAGGGGAATGCAATGACGCCGACCGGCAATGACAACGCGTTCGAAATCTATGACCAGCTCCCCGATGCGGTGTTCATGGTGGGTGCGGGCAACCGCATCGCTTACGCCAGCGCCGCGTGCAAGGACATCTTCGGTTATGTGCCCGGTGAGCTGGTCGGCGTGTCGTTGCTGGACCTGGTGATGCCCGAGGAGCAGGACCGGACACTGCGGGAAGCCCGCAACGTGGTGAGCAGTGGAGCACGGGTAGGGTTCGAGAATCGCTATCTGCACAAGCAGGGCAACGCGGTCCATGTGAGCTGGTCGGCGCGCTGGTTGCAGGCGCAGCAGCTGCGCATCGGAGTTGCCCGCGACGTCACCGCCTTGCGTTGCAGCGCGCCTTCGATGGTGGAGGCCTTGCTGGCCAAGGCCAACCTCGCGCCGCATGAAAAGAGGGTGCTGCGCCTGCTGCTCACCGATGTCACCGAAAAGCAGATCGCCGACCAGCTGGGCCTGGCGGTATCGACCACGCATTCCTACGTCTCGGCGATCTTTCGCAAGTTTGGCGTGCGCGGCCGTGCCGGGCTGATGAGCCTGTGGCTGAAGTCATTGAAGATCGACACCCATCTGTGAAGTGGCTGCGCGATCACGCACGGTGATCGGCAGCGTCTGTCTACCCTGCTGAATAGCAGGATTGGGCAACCGCGACGGGTTGCCTAGCATGCCCGGGTGATGCAACGAAGCTTGCTGCAAAGTGGACGGTGACGCCCGTCATGCGCCTGCCTCCCTGGTATGGCGGCTGCGTTCGTGCAGCTGTTTGTTTCGACAACGAGCCGTCTGTCCGGCCGGGGATGACATCGCCTGATGGTGCCAACGCTGTTGTCGCAAGGCCGCCGCTGGCTGCGCTGTTGCCGCGATGCGAAGAGCGCAGGGTGCTGTCGGGGCGTGCGCATGGGCACCAAGTGATGGCGCTGGCATGAGGGGGGCGCCGGCTCGGCATGCGCCCGCGCACTGCCCGACGCACGCTCCGCCGCAGCATGCCGCGCCTGCATCCATACAGCGTGAGCCTCGGCCATCGCTTTCATCTTCGCAACAACGGGCTGCCGTGCCCGGCATTCGCCTTGGGGGCACTGCATGAACCATGTTTATCGCTTGATCTTCAACCACAACCTCGGCCTGATGCAGGTTGCCTCGGAACTGTCCTGCGCGGCAGGTTGTGGCGGACGCACGCGCTGGTGTGCTGCCCGCGCCATGTCGGCGCGGCTGCTGGGCGCGGCGCTGTGCATGGCGCTGATGGTCCCGGCCGCGCAGGCTGCCGACCACAACTGGTTCGGCAGTGGAATGGCCGACTGGAACGATGCGGCAAGTTGGGATACGGGGCGTGTGCCCGTTGCCGCGGATGTGGTGCAGTTGTACGGCTCAGGCACATTGACGCTGGGCGACGGTGATGTCGGTGCAGTCAATCGCATCCGGATGCATGACGGCATTCTGCAGATCCATGGAAAGCTGTGGAGCGGTCTTGCCGAGTTTGGCATCCACTCCGGAAGTACCGCAGCGGTCGTTGTCAGCGGCACCGATGCGGTGTGGGATGGAATGTCGCAACTGATTGTCGGGCTTTCCGGCGCGGGCACACTCCGCGTGGGCGGTGGTGGCAGCGGGGGCAGTCATCAACTTTTCATAGGTGGCTACGCCGGTAGCGGTGGATCGATGACAGTGACGGGAGCTGGCTCGCGCTGGTCCAATTCCGACCAGCTGCAGGTGGGTGTCACCGCCGCCGGAAGCCTGTTGGTCGAGCAGGGTGGACAACTGCTGAGCACGGGCCGCAGCATGTTGGGCGTCAACCAGACCGGTGCAGGCTCCGTGGTTGTCAGTGGCAGCGGCTCACGCTGGCAGAATGCAAACGTGCTGTGGATCGGCATGAATGGCAGTGGCACGCTGGACATCGATAAGGCGGGCACCGTAACCAGCATCACGACGACGCTGGCCGATGGGCCCAGTGGTACTGGCACGCTCAACCTGCTGGGTAACAGTATTGGCGGTCGTGGTGTGCTCATCACCGGACAACTGATTGACGGCCTTGGTGATGCCACGCTCAACCTCAATGGCGGCATCCTGCAAGCCACGCATAGCCAGCTCAACTACCTTTCCGGGTTTTCCACGCTGGCGGTGGGTGGCGAAGGCGCATGGTTTGATACTGCCGGCTTCAACATCGAAGTGGGCACGGCGTTCTCGTCGCCAACGGGGGGCGGTCTCAACAAGCAGGGCGCGGGCACGCTGACGCTGAGTGGCGACAGCAGTGCGTTCAGCGGGCGCACCACGATCAATGCCGGCACCCTGGCGGTCAACAACGCGCTTGGTGGTGATGTGCAGGTCAACAGCGGTGGCACGCTCGGCGGCAATGGTCGCATTGCAGGCGATGTACAGGTGGTTGATGGCGCCACCCTGGCTGCCGGCAACAGCCCTGGCACGCTGACCATCGATGGCGACCTGACGCTGCAGCATGGCGCCACCACGGTGTTCGAGCTGAACCAGCCTGGCGTGGTGGGCGGCGCCAACAATGACCTGATCGATGTCGGCGGCAATCTGGCACTGGATGGCAACCTGCAGGCCAGCGTGTCCTCGGCCGGCTGGTATCGGCTGTTCAACCATGGCGGTGCGCTGTCCGGTGGCTTTGACAGCGTCACCGCAACGGTTGCGTCATCGCCCGGCGCCCGCGCGCTGATCGATACGGCCACGGCGCATCAGGTGAACCTGTCGGTGCTGGCCAGCGGCCACACGATGCAGTTCTGGAATGGGAGTGCCAGCGGCGCCGGCGTGGTGGGTGGCAGCGGCAGCTGGAGCAGCAGCGGCAACAACTGGACCGATGCCAGCGGCACCACGGCCGACAGCTGGAACAACTCGGTTGCGGTGTTCATGGGTACGGCCGGCGTGGTCGATGTACTGGGCATGCAGTCCTTCGACACGCTGCAGTTCAAGACCGATGGCTATCGGCTGAATGCCGGCACAGGCGGCCAGTTGGCATTGAGCCCGGCCAGCGGCAGTGCCGCCACCATCAACATCGATGGCGGCGTGCACGCAGAGCTGGACGTGGCGCTGGTGGATGGCAGCGGCAATGCGCTGCGCAAGGTCGGCGCCGGCACACTCACCTTGCGTGCGGCCAGCAGCTACAGCGGCGGCACCGAGGTCAGTGAAGGCAGCCTGGTGGTCGCCGGCAACAACGTGCTGGGCAGCGGCGTGGTGCGGGTGGACAACAGCCCCGGGCGGGATGCCACCTTGCAGGTGACAGCGGGCAACCTGCTGTCCAACGCGCTCATCCTGGACAACGGCGGCACGCTGGACAACGCCGGCGGTGTGGATGCGGGCGTCACGCCGGTCCGTGGCGGCGTCGGTGGCGCGGTGATCCGCAACCAGGGCGTCATCGTCGGTGGAACGCTGGCGGTGGATCTGCTGGGTGGCGGTGACGTCCACAACGCGGCCGGCGCGGTAATCGGCGCTGAGGTCGCGTTGCGCTCGGGCGGGGCGGTGATGCTCGACAACGCCGGCGTGCTCGACGGTGATGTGCAGCTGGCTGAAAACGCCCAGCACCAAGTGACCTTGCACGCCTACAGCACGGTCAGCGGTGACCTGGATATCGGCAGCAATGCCGCTTCCACGCTGACGCTGGATGTCGATGACGGCCTTGCCTATCTGCATTCACACGCGGTGGTTGGCGACACCCGCTTCTCGGGGCAGCTGGACAAGCGTGGCGCCGGTGCATGGATCATCGATCGTGATCTCAACGCCGCCAGCACCACGCTCAGCGAAGGCATCCTGCAGCTGGGCACCAGTGCGGCGGGCAGCACCCGCGGCAGCCTGGGCGACGGCGCCATCATCAACCTGGGCCTGCTGGTGATCGCGCGCGATGACGACTTCACGATGCGCAATGCGATCAGCGGCAGCGGTGGCTTCGTCAAGGAGTCCAGCAACACACTGACGCTGACAGGCAACAATCATTCGACCGGTGACTTCGATATCCAGCGCGGCACGTTGGTACTGAGCGGAGCGGGCAGCGTCGGTAGTGGCGCGCTGTTCTTCGGCAATGCCGGCGCCACGCTGGACATGAGCGCTGCCGATGGCCATCGCCGCATTGCGGCGTTGAGCGGCGTTGAAGGAAGCAGCATCGTGTTGGGTGCGAATGACCTGATTCTTGGCGATGCAACGAACCGCAGTTTCGACGGTGTGCTCAGCGGAAGCGGCGGCATCGTCAAGCAGGGCAGTGGAACGCAGACCTTGGCCGGCGCCAATACCTACAGCGGCGGCACGGCGATCCAGGGCGGCACGCTGGCCATCGCCGGTACCGGCTCGCTGGATGAGCGCGGCGATGTGGCGCTGACTGCCAGCGGTGCCGTCTTCGATATCAGTCACGCGAACAAGGTGCAGTCCATTGGCAGCTTGACCGGCGTGAGCGGCAGCATCGTGTCGGTCGGCAGCAATGCGTTGCGATTCAGCCACACGGACGCTGCAGTGTTCAGCGGCAGCTTCATCGGCGATGGCGCGTTGACCAAGCAGGGCAGCGGCAGCCTGCTGTTCGACGGCGACAATCGGGCATTCGTTGGCCGCATGACGGTCGATGCAGGCACGCTGCGCCTGAATGGCCAGTTGGGCGGTGATATGCAGGTCAATGCCGCCGCTGCATTGGTCGGCAATGGCCATATCGGCGGGAATCTCGAACTGGCCGGCACGCTCGCACCGGGCAACAGCATAGGGGCACTGGAAATCGGCGGTGACCTGCTGCTGGCTGCGGGCAGCACCTACGCGGCGGAGATCGACGCCAGCCACGGTGATGCGGTGCATGCCGGCGGTGTGGCAACGCTGCAAGGTGGCACGCTGCAGGTGATTGCGCTGGATGAGAAGACCAGCTACCGCGACGGCTACCGCTATACGCTGCTCAGTGCCGACGGCGGCATTACCGGCAGTTTCGGGCAGCTGGTCACCCCATCGGCATTCCTGCCGTTGGCGCTGGACTACAGTGGCAACGCGCTGGTGCTGCGCATCGATCAGCCTCGGGATTTCCGCACTGCAGCGGAGACCCGGAACCAGCGCAATACCGCAGATGCGTTGAACACGTTGCCACAGGCGGGCGAGGCCTTGGCGCTGTACAACACGCTGCTGATGTACGACGCCGCCACCGCGCGCGCCGCGTTTGATGCGCTTTCCGGTGAGATACATGCTGGCGCCCGCGCGCTGCTGCTGGATGACCGCTTTGTTGTTGATGCGGTCAATCGCCGCCTGCACGGCGATGTGACGCAGACACAGGGGCAAGGCGGCACGCTGTGGCTGGGTGGCAGCGGTGGCAGCGCACGCCAGGATGGCGACGGCAACGGTGCCCAATCCCACGATTATCGCGATGGCATGTTGCTCGGTGCGGACCTGCAGCTTGGCGAACAGGGCGTGCTGGGTGCGGTGATCGGTACGCAACGTCTGCGGCAGCGTCTATCCGCGCACGATTCGTTGGCCAAGGCGCAGGACACCGTGGTTGGCCTGTATGCGCAGGGGCGTTGGGGCGGGTTGAGCGTCGCAGGCAACGTGTCGTACAGCCGCTACCGCATCGACAGCGAGCGCACCTTGCAGCTGGACGGCCTCGGCGCACAGACGCTGCGTGCCAACCACGACGCCCAGGCCACCACCGCACAGCTCGAGATGGCTTGGACGCAAGCGCTGGGAACGATGCAGATGCAGCCGTACTTGCAGCTCACCAGCCAGTGGCTGGGCAATGATGCCGCGCAGGAGTGGGGCGGCCCGGCGGCTTTGGTGGTGCAGGGCGATGATGCACAGCGTCTGGTCAGTCGTGTCGGCGTGCGCGGCATCTGGGATTTCAGCGGTGGCTCGGCTGCGTCATCGGCGGTGCTGCGCGTCGGACTGGGCTGGGAGCATGCCGGCGGTGATCTGTCTGCCTCCAGTCGCCAGTGCTTTGCGGCCGGCGGTGAGGCATTCGAGGTGTTGTCCACGGCCCGTGCTCGCAACGCGGTGGTTGGCGAAGCAGCGGTGGATGTGGCAACCGGAGGTCGCAGTCAGTTGTCGCTGGCCGCACAGGCGCGCAGCGGTGATGGCGTCCGCGAACTGGGCGCGCAGCTGAACTGGCGTCTTGGCTTCTGAGTGGTATGGCCGCCGCACGTTGCTCGAACTTGACCATGCCGTGCACCAGGTAAAGCGTGCGATGGCGGAGAAGTCGCTGTAGCGAAGTCGCAACCGTGGCTACGGACAATGGCATCCGACAGTACGGTTTTCTCTCCCCGACGCTGCAAACAAAAACCCGGCCAAGTGCCGGGTTCTTTGTTTGCGCGATCCTGTCTGCATCGGGGCGAATGACGGGAGTGCTGGCCGCCGACTGCATTCATCGGAACAGGGTGCGCGCGGTGCGACGCGACACCACATCCAACACGAAGGCGGCAGGCGCCGCAGGGCGTGCCCTGCTTCCCGTGAGTTTCCTGCCGGAGGACTGCATGGGTTCAAGCTGCCGACCGGCGTGGAGTCCGCGCCCGAATGCCTGTCTGGGACAGCGAGCCGCCGACCACCGGGGGCGCATGCGAAGTCGCATGGCAATGGAACGAGCCGGTGCGGAGCCACGGGGCGCGAAGGACGTCGTGGTCGGTGTGATCGGCGGTGCTGTCGGCACGATGACGCGCACGTTCCGTGAACTGTTGCTGCGCTTGCGGAAAGTTGGCGTTCGGAAAACTTAAGCGGGCGCCATCGTGGGCATTCAGTGGCGGTTTCACCTGTGGTGCGATGCTCCGGCTTGTCATCCGATTCCACGATGAACCGTCCCATCCGTGGCGACTTCCGTCGTCGGGACGCAGTCGTAGAATCGATTTGACCGAGGTCGGGGTGTGCAGTTGCACCGGCCTCGTTCGTGATGCAGTACTCCGCCCTGCCGGTGAGTCATCAAAGGCGAGCGAGTGCGCTGGACGTGCGCTGAAAGGTCTGTTCCCGGGAGGGGCGTATCGGCAGAGCACAATTTCGACTTCAGTTACCTGCAACAGGAAACAAGAATGAACGTTCGCGAACTTCTGCAATCGAAGAAAGAAGCTGTCATCACCATCGACACCGAAGACACAATCGGTGCCGCCGCGCACAAGATGAGCGCGAACCGGATCGCCGCACTGGTGGTCATGAAGGACGATGCCCCGGTCGGCATCATTTCCGAGAAGGACATCGTGCGTACGCTGGCCGACGACGGCCCGCAGGCGGGTCGCCGGGTGATCTCCAGCCTGCCGTCGACGGGCCTGGAGGGTATCGCGCCGGAGGCCAGCCTGAAGCAGGCGATGTCGTTGATGACGTACTCGCGACGCCGCCATCTGATGGTCACCGAAGGCAGCCGGCTGGTCGGAATCCTCAGCCTGGGCGATATCGTGAAGAACCTGCTGGGCGAACTGGAACTCGAGAAAGCCGTGTTGCAGGACATCTACATGGCAGCGCACTGAGGCGGCGGTCGATCCTTTGCCATGGCGTTGAATCGCGGCCAGGTGCATCAGCATCTGGCCGTTTGCGTTGGTCTGCGCCGCCCCGTACTTGCAACGCGGATTGCCGCTGCATGATGCACCGCAATTCCGGTTCTAACGCACCCGCTGCCTGATGCTGGAAGCGCTGCGCGCGCGATACGGACACAACCGGCCGTATCTGTTGTTTGAACGCGGGGGCCAGGCCGGTACCAGGATCAGAACGTGACTCTCACCGAGTCGGTGCTGTAGCGCGCCGGGCCGTGATAGACCACTTCGATGTTGTTGCCGTCCGGGTCCAGCACGAAGGCGGCGTAGTAGCCGGGATGATAGGGACGCTCGCCGGGCGCACCATTGTCGGTGCCACCAGCAGCCAGTGCTGCCTTGTGGAAGGCATCGACGGTCGCACTGTCGCGTGCCTGGAATGCCAGATGGTGGCGGCCGGTCAACTCGCCGGCGGCGGCCTGGCTGCTGGCGGTGGAGATGAACAGCTCATCGGCCCAGAAGTAGTCATCGCCTTCGCCGGCAATGGGAATGCCGATCGTGTCGAGAACTGCTTGGTAGAAGCGGCGACTGGCGGTGAGATCGCGCACCACCAGTTGCAGGTGATCGATCAGGCGGCCACGGTGCAGTTCCATCGTTTCCATACAGACCTCGGAGGAAGGTAACGGAGGGAATCACTTGCTTGCGGCGGCATGGTGCCGCAAGCGCCGTGATCCCCTCGTTACCCCCTGCGATCAGGCGTTGGAGATGATCTCCACCCAATAGCCGTCCGGGTCCTTGATGAAGGCCAGGTTCTTCATGCGGCCGTCGCTCAGGCGCTTCTGGAACGGCACGTCCAGTGTCTCGAAGCGCGCGCAGGCCGCTTCGATATCCGGCACCGACACGCAGATGTGGCCGAAGCCGCGCGGATCGCTGTTGCCGTCGTGGTAGACCGGGCCGTCATGGTTCTCGGTGCCATGGTTGTGGGTGAGTTCCAGCACGCCGGGGATGCCGGCCATCCACAAACGGCGCGCGGCATCATCGGCGGGCACCTGGGTGCCGGCCGGTACATAGGCCAGGAAGTACAGGCTGAAGGCTGCATCCGGGAAATCACGCTGGTCGATCAGCTGGAAACCCAGCACGCGCGTGTAGAAATCCAGCGAAGCGCGGATGTCCTTGACCCGCAGCATGGTGTGGTTGAAGACGAAGCCGTGTGTTTCGGCAGGCACCTGTGCGGCCACGCCGGGCTGCTGATGGGGGGATTGAGCGCTCATTGTTTACATCCTGTTGCCGTGAATGGGGGAGGGGAAAGGTGTTGTTGGTGAGGATCTTGAAAGTTGCTTCCGCAATCAACAGTGGCCTGGAAAAGTTGCACGAGAAATCAATTTTCCAGCCAAAACCAGCGCTTTCGTGCGTCGAAAGAAAAAAACATCAATGCGATGCCCTGCGCATCTTGGCGCTGACAGATGCGCTGGCTATGCTGCGACGCAGGATAGTCGTTGTTGCTCTGCCGGGGACTGAAGTGTGGTTGCACCGCACTTGAATGGGGCGGAGATGACGCTGGTACAAGTGATGTGCCGGTGATTGCGCAGGGCGCGCACCCATGGACTGACACACGCCGGACGCCAGGGCAGTTGACAGGCTTTCTCCGGACGCGCTATTGATTGTATGTATATACAAATAACGAGAGCCACCGGAACCCCATGCCGTACCGCTTCTGGCTGCCACTGCTGCTGATCTGCGTGTTCGCAGCCGAAGGCGTGCTGGGTGCATGGGCTGGCACGCGCATGGCCGTGGAAGCAGTGGCCGTCGCCGCCGATGGCAGTGTGGCACTGGATGCCGATTGCGAGCCGGTCAAGCCCGTGCCCGCCAAGACTCATCCCGGTCACGGCAAGTCCGGTGAGATAACGCATCACAGCGACTGCACCTGCGTGGACAGCATGGGCTGCGAATGCGTGTGCGTGCTGGCCCTGTATCCACCGACCACGGTGGCGTTGTTCGCGGGCGCGTATCCGCCCGTATCACTCGATACCGCGCTGCCGGTGCTGCAATTGCCGGCGAGCAAACTCTCCAGGGTATTCCGACCTCCCATCGCTTGACCTGTCGTCCCTGCGTCATCACGACGTTGCAGTGCCCCTGCGTGTGCCCTTTGTGCACGCGGACATCGCCCAGAGACAGGTTTACCCAGCGGGAGAGAGAAATGTATTTGAAGTCCCATGCCTTGGCCGCGGCCATTGGCAGTGTGTTGTGCGTGGCCGCCACCAGCCAGGCCGCGCAAGCGCAGCAGCCCCCCAATCCACCGGAAAACGCGCGCACGCTTGATGCGGTGCAGGTCACCGGCAGCCATATCAAGCGTGCGCAGCTGTCCGGCGTAGGCCCGGTCAGCGTGGTGGATGCCGAAACCATCGAGCGTTCCGGCGCCACGTCGGTGGAAACGCTGCTGCAGCGCTTGCCGGCATCGGCCGGCTATGCCGGCAGCCAGAGCAACGCCTACTGGGCCGAGAACGGCTACGGCACCACCCAGGTCAACCTGCGTGGCCTGGGGGCCAACCGCACCCTGGTGCTGCTCAATGGTCGCCGTATCGTCAATGGTGGCACCGGCGCCAACAGCTCGGTCGATCTGAACGTGATTCCGGTATCGCTGATCGAACGCGTGGAAGTGCTGAAGGATGGCGCCTCGGCCATCTACGGTGCCGACGCCGTGGCCGGCGTGGTCAACATCATCACCAAACATGGCTTTGACGGCGCCGAAGTGGCGGTGCGTTATGGCCAGACCGCAGAAGGTGACGGCGAGGAAACGTCGGTCGATTTCACCTGGGGCATCACCGGCGAGCGCGGCTCGCTGATGACGGCGATCAACTACTACGACGGTGGCTCGGTGAACATGGCCACGCGTGCGCCGTGTGGTCTGGTCGAGTCGGACGGCAAGCTGGTGTGCTCGGGCAGCTCCACCACCGTGGGCGGCCGCGCATTGCTGGCCGATGGCAGCCGCGTCAACTTCAACCAGGTGCTGGGCGGCAACGGCGACTTCTACGAACCGTATTCAGCGGCCAAGCACAACTACAACGGCAACTACACGCTCAATGCGGTCAACCCGATTGAACGCCTGAGCTTCAGCGTGTTCGGCGACAGCCAGATCAACGACACCACCACCGCCTTCGTCGAGATGATGTACACCAACCGCCAGTCCAGCCAGCTGGCGACGGCCGGTGCGCTGGGCGTGTACCGGCCCATCAACATCGCCGCCGATCATCCGACCAACCCGACCGGACAGGATCTGCTGCTGCAACGTCGGCGCCTGGAAGAGGCCGGCCCGCGTCACTTCTTCCAGGAAACCGATACCTGGCGCGTGGTCGCTGGCCTGAAGGGGCAGCTCGGCACCAGCTGGGACTGGTCGGCGGCGTTCAACTGGGGACGCAACACCGGTGTGGACGGCTCGGACAAGGTTGCCAACCTCGACCGCGTCGAGCAGACGCTCGATCGCAGTATCTGCAGCCCGCTGCCGGGTGCAGCGATTCCGTGCGGCGACTACCTGGGCTATGGCGACCTGAGCCAACAGGTGCTGGACTACATCCTGTTCAACTCGCGCGACACGGGCGGCAACGAGCAGAAGAGCTTCACCGCCAACCTCAGTGGCCAGATCTTCGAGCTGCCGGCCGGCTGGGTGGGCTTTGCGGCCGGTGTGGAAGTGCGCAAGGAGCGCGGCTGGCGTGATCCGGACCCGCTCACCGTGCTGGGCATCGGCAACACCAACCAGCAGGATCCCATCCACGGTGAATACACCGCCAAGGAAGTATTCGCCGAACTGGCGATCCCGCTGCTGCAGGACAGCGTCATTGCCGATTCGCTGTACCTCAACCTGGCCGGGCGTGCGTCGGACTACGACCTGTTCGGGCGCGACTATAACTACAAGGCAGGCCTGGACTGGCAGGTCAACGAATCGTTGAAACTGCGCAGCACCTACGCCACCGCGTTCCGTATCCCCAACATCCCGGAACTGTTTGGCGGTGTGGCCGAGGGCAACCTGACCACCACCGACCCGTGCAGCAACTGGAGCAGCCTGCCGTCCGATTCGGTGGTGCGTGCCAACTGCCAAGCCTATGGCGTGCCGGCCGGCTACGTGCAGCCGGGCAACAGCATTCTCACCACCTCCGGAGGCAATGCGGAGCTGAAGCCGGAGGACGCCACTTCGTTCACCGCAGGTGTGGTGTGGACACCGGCGTTCGCTTCCGGCCTGACATTGACGCTGGACTACTACAACATCCGCATCAAGAACGCGATCCAGCGCATCGCCGGTTCCACCAAGCTGGCCATCTGCTACAACACGCCGGGCTTGGCGCATCCGTTCTGTGATGCCAGCAACTTCACCCGCAATCCGCGTACCGGCGAAGTCGACTACCTCTCCTCGCAGCCGGTGAATGCGGCCAACGAACGCGCCAGCGGCGTTGATATCGGTGCGCTGTACGAGTTCGAGCTGGCAGGATTCGATGCCAGTGTCAGCGCTGATGTGTCGTACCTGCAGCGCTATGACGTGCGTCCGTACGCAGGCGCGGAGGTCATCGAGTACGCCGGCAAGATCACCGGCGGCCGCGGCAGCTATGCCAAGTGGCGTGGTCTGGCGGCGTTGAACGCGGCACGTGAAAAGTGGTCGGGTACGTGGACCATGCAGTACATCGGCCGCACCGACGACATCAACGCCACGCGCGGTGATATCGGTGATCATGCGCCATCGGTGTTCTATCACAACCTGCAGCTCAAGTACGCCGTGAGCAAGGCGTTGGATGTTTCGCTTGGCCTGGACAACGTCTTCAACAAGAAGGCGCCCTTCATCCAGAGCTACACCGACGCCAACACCGACACCATGACGTATGACCTGCTGGGTCGTCGCTGGTACGCACGCATCGGCTATCGCTGGTGATCGCAGGCGCCCCGTCGTGCAGACGGCGGGGCGCATCGCAGACTGAGGATGATGTAGATGAAACCCGCTTTCTGGGCGCGCCGCGCCCACAAATGGATCGGCCTGATCATCGGCGTGCAGGCGCTGTTGTGGATGCTCAGTGGTGTGTACATGACGGTGGTGCCGCTGGACGTGATCCACGGTGACCACCTGGCGCACGTACATGGCGAACCCTTGCCACCGCAGGCCGCGCGCATCGATGCCGATGTGCTGGTGGCGCGCTATCCCCAATTGCAGTCGTTCCGGCTCAAGCATGTGCTGGAACGCGAGGTGTATGAAGTAAGGCAGGGCGGGACGAAATTCCTGGTCGACGCTGCCAGCGGCGAGCGCCTTCCAGCGCTGGATCGCGAAGCTGCGATTGCGCTGGCGCGTTCGCTGTACCAGGGCGAAGGCGAGGTGACACGCGTGGAATGGATCACCCAGGCGCCTTCGGAAGTGAAGACGCGGCCGGTACCGATGTGGGCCGTGCATTTCGCCGACAGCGGCGATACCGCGCTCTATCTGTCACCGGACAGCGGCGAGCTGTTGGCACGTCGTCACAGCCTGTGGCGGTGGTTCGATTTCCTGTGGATGTTCCACATCATGGATTATGAAAACCGCAGCGACGTCAACAACACCCTGTTGCGTGTTGCTTCCGTCATCGGGCTTGGCTTTGCGCTGAGTGGCATCTGGCTGCTGTTCTACAGCTTCGGCAAGCGGAGGCAGGCATGACGCCCTGGATGCGTACCCTGCATAAGTGGGTGGGCCTGTTGATCGGCCTGCAGTTCGTGGTGTGGCTGGGCAGTGGTTTGATGATGAGCCTGCTCGACCCGGACAAGATTGCCGGTGCCGAACAGCGCACACCCAGGATGGAAGCGCCGGCATGGCCTGCCAATACGGTGTCGCCGGCCGAAGCATTGCGCGCAGCGAAGCACCCGGCGGCAACGCTGGACAGCGGCTGGTTGCTGGACAAGCCGGTCTATCGCCTGCAATCGCCGGAAGGCACCGAGGTGATCGACGCGCTCGACGGCCATCGCATCGACATCGACAGCGGGCTGGCCCTGCGTGTGGCACAGGCAGCCTATCGCGGTGATGGCGTGCCGGCTGCACCGCAACACCTGAAGAAGACGCTGGAAACGCGCGCCAACCCCGATCCGGTGTGGCGGGTGGATTTCAGCGACGCGCAGGACACCACCATCTATGTGTCCGCGCACAGTGGTCAGGTGATGGAACACCGGACTGCAACGTGGCGGCTGTTCGATATTTTCTGGATGTTGCACATCATGGACTACAGCGAGCGGGTGAATTTCAACAACCCGCTGGTGGTGGGCATGGGCATCGGCGGGCTGTGGCTGGCGCTGACCGGCTTCTGGCTGCTGGTGGTCAGCTTCAATCTGCAGGAATTCATCCCGCGCCGCTGGCGCAAGCAGCGCCAGCTGATGGTGTTTGCCCCCGGCGGCGCGCACCTGCGCACGGTGACCGCTGCCAATGGCGACAGCGTCTATGTAGCGCTGGCCCGTGAAGGGGTGAACCTGCCGTCCAACTGTGGCGGTGGCCAGAGCTGTGGCCTGTGCGAAGTGCGTGTGCGTGGCAGTGCCGGCAAGGCCACTGCATCGGACCGTTCGCATCTGCCGGCGACCAAGCTGAAAGTGGGCTGCCGCCTGGCCTGCAACCTGCCGGTGGATGAGGACCTGGAGATCGAGGTGGCCGGCGGCGCCAGCCTTTGGACCGAACATTGGGCCACGGTGGTCAAGGTCGTGGCGGTAACGCCGTTCCTGCGCGAGGTACATCTGCGTCCGGAGAACCCGGCCGATGCACAGTTCCAGCCCGGCTGTTATCTGCAGCTGCATGTGCCTGAGTACGAGTTGCCGCGCAGTGCGTTGTGGCATCCGGACGATCATCGCGATGACTGGAAGCCGCTGCCGTTGCCGGCAACGTTGCAGAACAAGGCTGCGGTGCGTCGTTCGTATTCACTGGCGATGCCTGTGACGGCGACCGAGGGCGAGCTGGTTCTACTGGCGCGTTTCAGTCCGGGTTGGCAGGAGAACAAGCGTCATCCACCGGGCAAGGGTTCGACCTGGCTGTACACGCTGCGCGAAGGTGATCGGGTGCGCTACAGCGGGCCGTTCGGAGACTTTGCCTTGAGTGGCGTCGAGCGCGAGAAGGTGTTCATCGGCGCCGGTGCGGGCATGGCACCGCTGCGCGCGATGATCCAGCAGCGTCTGGAGGAGGGCGGTGGTGAACGCATCCATTTCTGGTATGGCGCACGCAATGCGCGCGATTGTCCATATGCAGAGCAGATGCAGGGGCTGGCGCAGCGACATTCGAACTTCAGCTGGCATCCGGTGTGGTCGGGTGATGCCGCTGACGGCGCGCCACGACGTGTGCATGACGCGATCCACGAAGATCTGCTGCTGGAGCATCCGGATCTGTCCGGCTGCGAGTTCTATCTGTGCGGTCCCCCGGCGATGCTGGCGGCAACGCGCCAGCTGCTGCGCAAGCTGGGAGTGGAGGAGTCGAGGATCGCTTACGACGACTTCAAGATCTGAAGTGGGTGAATTGCTGCGTCACCCCTTTCCCAGTGGACGGGGAAAGGGGGGCGCGGGGGGCTGAGGGCGTTGTTGTTGCTTCATCGAAAGCGCCCTCACCGCAACTCGTCTACCGCACGCGGGAGAGGGACTCGGATGGCCTGATGCGTACTGCTCTTGTCCCTTCTCCCGTTTACGGGAGAAGGTACCCCGCAGGGGCGGATGAGGGGGCTTTGGCTCTATGCGTTTTCAGAGCAGCCCTCACCCCAAACCCTCTGCCGCGTGCGGGAGAGGGGCTCGGATTGCCTGATGCATGCTGCTTTTGTCCCTTCTCCCGTTTACGGGAGAAGGTGCCCCGCAGGGGCGGATGAGGGGGGGCGTTGGCTCTACGTGCTTTCAAAGCAGCCCTCACCCCAACCCCTCTCCCGCACGCGGGAGAGGGGCTTCACCTGAATTCACTCGTGCTTCGAGAATTCACTCAGGCTGCCATCCTCGGCCAGCAGTGCGACGGTGAAGGCTTGGCGGTAACCATCCGGTGACTCCATGCCCGGCGAGCCGATCGGCATGCCCGGCAGCACCAGCCCGCGTGCCTTCGGGCGTTCTGCCAGCAGCTTCTGGATGGCGGCGACCGGCACGTGACCTTCCACCACATAACCGTCGATCTCCGAGGTGTGGCACGACATCATGCCGTCGCCGATGCCCAGGCGTTCCTTCACCGAAGCCATGTCGCCGGTGTCGTGGATCTCCACCGGGAAGCCTGCGGCCTGCATGTGCTCGGCCCAGCCACCGCAGCAGCCGCAGTTCGGGTCTTTGTGTACTTTCACCAGCGGCAGGTTCTTGTTGACCGGCGCCTGCGTGGATGCCGCCTGTGCGGCAGCGACTGCTGTGACATTGGCTGTTGCCATGACGGCAGGTGCCGCCGGTGCTGCCGGCGTGGCATTGCAGGCACTGATCAACAGCGTGCCGCCTGCCAGCACCAGCCCGTAGATTGACGTTTTCGACTGAATGTTCATGAGGTTCGGTTCCTTGCAGATCGCCGCGCCGGTGGTGTTCCGGCGCAGCGGGAATGGTCAAAGCATGGACAGGCCGCGCTTGAACTCGTTGAGATCAAGCTTGCCGTCGCGGTTCGCATCGCTCATGTCGAAATGCGGCAGCAGTGCATGCTTGGCGGGCAGTTCCTGGCGGGTGACGAAGCCGTCGTTGTTGGCGTCGAAACGCTTGAACGTCGCGTCACTGTCAGCAGCGGCTGCTTTTGCGACGGGCTTGGCCTGATGCGCGCTGTGGTCGTGCGCGCCATGGCCGGCATGTTGCGCCTGGGCCATGGCGATCGGGGCCAGCGTTGCAGCAAAGGCAAACAGCAGGGTGTGCAGAGTCTTCATGTGTATTCCGTAATCGAATGTAGGGGAGCGGCGGCGCCAATGCGCCGGCCGTTCCAGGGGATCAGAACCAGAAGCGGATGCCCGCCACCCAGCGCGAATCGCTGACGCCTTCACCGGCATCACGATGGATGTCCGCGGTGCGTCCGAACTTGCGCTCGTGCAGGAAGCCGACGTACGGCGCGAAGCGGCGGGTGATCTCGTAGCGCAGGCGCAGGCCGGCTTCGACATGGCCCAGGCCACTGCCCACGCCACGGCGCAGGTCGTCGTCGGCGGCGATGCTGGCTTCGACCACCGGCTGCAGGATCAGGCGGTTGGTCAGCAGCACGTCGTACTCGACTTCGAACGCCAGTTCCGCCTTGCGCGAACCGCCGAGGTAGGCCATCGCCGACACCTCGAACTTGTACGGCGACATGCCCTGGAAGCCGATGGCTGCGCGGGTCAGGTCCGGATTCTCGCGGCTGTTGTCATGACGGACACCGGCCACCACGTCCCACCACGGTGTGATCGAACGGCCGTACAGCGCATCGGCTGACCAGTCGCCCAGCTTGTCGTCGTTGCGGCTGCCTTCCATGCGTACCCACAGGCGGTCGATGTCGGTGCCGAACCACGCATCGATGCCCCAGGCCTGGCCACTGCCGTGATCGTTGTTCCAGCCTTCCAGGTGGTCGAACACCACCAGGCTGTTGAACGAGGACGCATGTTCCATTGCATGCGGCTTGAGCACCGGGAACGCGGCAGCGAAATCCTCGGCCGTCGGCACCGGGATCGGCTCGCGCGGCGTGTCGCTCGCAGCCTTCGCGGGCATGGTGTGGCCCGCATGCGGATCGGCACCGTGTGCGCTGTGATCCATCGCCGGCATGTCGTGGCCCGCGTGCGGGTCATCCTTCGCAGCTGGCGGCATCGTGTGGCCGGCATGCGGATCGGTCGCATGTGCGCTGTGATCCATGGCCGGCATGTTGTGGCCTGCGTGCGGGTCATCCTTCGCCTTCGGTGGCATCACGTGCCCGGCGTGCGGATCATCCTTTGCCGCTGCCGGCATTGCATGCCCGGCATGTGCGTCGTGTGCGCTGGCCTTGGCCTTGGGTTTCGCATGGCCGGCATGCGGGTCCGCAGACGGCTTTGCCGCAGCACCGTGCCCGGCATGCGGGTCCTGTGCAAATGCAGTGCCGCTGGCTGCCAGTGCGAGGAACAGCAACGAGTGGGAAAGTGTCTTCATGCCTCGATCCTCACTTCGCGCATCATGCCCGCTTCCATGTGGTACAGCAGGTGGCAGTGGAAGGCCCATCGGCCCAATGCATCGGCACGCACGCGGTAGGTGCGGCGGGTGCCCGGCGGCATGTCGATGGTGTGCTTGCGCAGCTGGAACTGGCCATTGGCATCTTCCAGGTCGCTCCATACGCCGTGCAGGTGAATCGGGTGCTGCATCATCGTGTCGTTGACCAGCACGATGCGCATGCGCTCGCCGTAGTTCAGACGGATCGGCTCGGCGCCGCCGAACGGGATGCCGTCGAAATTCCAGGCGAACTTTTCCATGTGCCCGGTCAGGTGCAGCTCGATTTCGCGACTGGGCTCGCGGCCATCCGGATCGTCGAACAGCGAACGCATCGCGCCATAGGTCAGCACATTGCGGCCATTGCCACGCAGGCCGATGCCTGGATCATCCAGCTTCGGTTCGGTGGCTGCGGTCTGCATGTCCACCAGCGGATTACCCGCTTCGCTGGGCTTGTGCTTGGGCGACTTGTCGCCGCCACCATGCGCACCGTGGCCCATCGCCGCGCCGCATCCGCCCTCCATGCCCTTGCCCATGTTGGCGCCACAACCGCCTTCCATCCCGGCATGGCCGCCATGGCTGCCCATGTCGTGGCCCATGTCGCTCATGGTCAGCAGCGGACGCGGATCAATGGCGGGAATCGGTGCCTGCAGGCCGTGGCGTACCGCCAGCGTGCCGCAGGCATAGCCGGTGCGGCCCATGTCCTGGGCGAACACGGTGAATGCATCCTGCCCGGTCGGCTCGACGATCACGTCGAAGGTTTCGGCCGGGGCGATGCGGAACTCGTCGATGCTGACCGGATGGATGTACTGGCCGTCGGCGGCCACCACGGTCATCTTCAAGCCGGGGATGCGCACGTCGAAGTAGGTCATCGAGGCGCCGTTGACGAAGCGCAGCAGCACCTTCTCACCACTGCGGAACAGCCCGGTCCAGTTGCCGGCCGGGGCCGTGCCGTTCATCAGATACGTGTAGGTATGAGCGTTGATGTCGGAGATGTCCGAAGGCGTCATCCGCATCCGGCCCCACATGCCACGGTCGCTCAGTGTTTCGCGCAGGCCATCCTTGCGTGCATCACGCAGGAAATCGCCGACCGTGCGCAGGTAGGTGTTGTCGTGCATCGGCATCTTCTTCATGCGCCGGTGCAGGGCATTGACGTCCATGTCCGTCCAGTCCGACAGCATGACCACGTGCTCGCGGTCGAAGTGGTACGGCGGTGGTGCCAGCGGATCGACGATCAGCGCGCCGTACAGGCCGGCCTGTTCCTGGAACAGCGAATGGCTGTGGTACCAGTAAGTGCCGGACTGTTTGAGCTGGAAGCGGTACTGGTAGGCCTCGCCCGGCGCGATGCCGTTGAAGCTCAGGCCCGGGACGCCGTCCATGTTGGCCGGCAGCAGGATGCCGTGCCAATGGATCGAGGTCATTTCATCGGTGAGCGTGTTGGCCACGCGCAGGTTGACCGTATCGCCCTCGCGCAGGCGCAGGATCGGTGCCGGCAACGAGCCGTTGACGGTGATCGCACCGCGCGTGCGGCCGGTGAAATTGACCGCTGAACGGCCGATGGCAAGGCTCAGGTCAGTGCCACGCAATTCGGTGGCAGGGACCGCCATCGCGGGGGTTGAGGCGAAAGCACTGGGGATACGGCCCAGGCCGGCACCGGCGACCACGCCGCCCAGGGCCAGGCCCTGCACGAAGCGACGCCGCGACAGCGCCGAGCGCGAATCGGAAAGGAAATCGGATGACATGTGGAACTCCCGGACATGCACGGGCGACACGATGCGCCGCGGCATGTCCTGAACAGATCAGGGAAGCACCAGGGCAGGGCCGTGGTGCAGGCATCTGTAGTGGCGCGTGGGCGCCAGCGGGAGATCAGGCGATGGGGGGGCGGTTGAGTTCGCCGGGTGCCACGTCGTAGCGCGAGGGCACAGGCGGAACCGGTGCCAGCGCGTGGTGCATGTTGCCTACGCGCACCATGGCGGTGCTGGGAAGCATGTTGCATTGCTGCTTGCAGTCGCAATGATTGCCATCGGCACAGGAAGCCGCCGTGGCGTCGCCACCGTCATCTGCACATTGCAGGCTGGCTTCTTCGTGGCAGCAGTCGTGCCCGGCGTCCATGGTCATGGACATGGTGTCCATCGGCATCGCCATCACCGTTGCAGACCACACCGACCCGACCGCACCGGCGATCAGGGACAGGCACAGCAGCAGGGGCAGCAGGATGCGCGGCACAGACTGGGTTCCAGAAACAGGCCTGAACCATACCATTTCGCGATAGGGAAAGGCCTGAATGGTTTGTTGGGTTTTGGGTGTGTGCGCGAGGAGCACCCCTCCCCAACCCTCCCCTGCGCCTGAGGCGCAAGGGAGGGGGCAGGAGCAGTGTGCGGCGATCTTGCAGGCCGAGGGAACCGCCCCTCCCTTTGGCGCAGCCAAGGGGAGGGCTGGGGAGGGGTAGCTTCCGTCCCCAACCAGTAGAATCCCCACCAGTCTTCACTGAAGTGGCGTTCCATGTCCCAGCGTGCATGGGTGGCGTCGGCCATCCGCAAGATCGAAGCCGATTTCAACCGTTCGGCCGACACCCACCTGATCCCGATGGACCTGCCGGGCTTCCCCGGCATCGAGCTGTACCTGAAGGACGAGTCCAGCCATCCGACCGGCAGCCTCAAGCATCGTCTGGCGCGTTCGTTGTTCCTGTACGCGCTGGCCAACGGCTGGCTGCGTGAGGGCCGCCCGGTGATCGAGGCGTCCAGCGGCTCCACCGCCGTGTCCGAAGCCTACTTCGCGCGTCTGCTTGGCCTGCCGTTCATCGCGGTGATCCCGGCCAGCACCTCGCCGGAGAAGATTGCCGCCATCGAATTCCACGGCGGCCGCTGCCATCTGGTGCAGCGCGCCTGCGATCTGAACTGCGAATCCGAACGGCTGGCGCGTGAAACCGGCGGCCATTTCATGGACCAGTTCACCTACGCCGAGCGCGCCACCGACTGGCGTGCCAACAACAACATCGCCGAATCCATCTTCAAGCAGATGGCCGAAGAGCCGCACCCGGTGCCGGAATGGATCGTGTGCAGCCCCGGCACCGGCGGCACCGCCGCCACGCTAGGTCGCTATGTCAGCTACCGCCGCCACAACACCCTGATCCTGTGCGCGGACCCGGAAGTGTCGGTGTTCTACGACGGCTACTGCGCTGCGCTGGCCGGCAATGGCTGGCGCGAGATGACCTGCGAAGGCGGTTCGCGCGTGGAGGGCATCGGCCGCCCGCGCGTTGAACGCAGTTTCATCCCGACCAGCGTCGATGCGATGGTCAAGGTGCCCGATGCACTGAGCCTGGCCGCGATGCGCCACGTCAGCGCCACGCTGGGTCGCCGCGTCGGCGGTTCCACCGGCACCAACTTCATCGGCGTGCTGTATGCCGCCCAGCAGATGCGCGATGCAGGCCGCAGCGGCTCCATCGTCACCATCCTGTGTGATGCCGGCGAACGCTACGCGCACAGTTATTACAACCCGGCCTGGTATGAGCAGCAGGGCATCGACGTGGTCAATGCCGATGCCGTCATCGTCGCCGCCGTTGCCGGGCAGGGCACGCTGGAACTGCCTTGTGCGTGGCTGGAACCGTCGCCATATCAAGCCTGAAGCCGGCCACGCCGGCGCTGTTTTCCCAGGACAAACATGAACACCAACCCCCTGCTCGATTTCTCCGGCCTGCCGCGTTTTGATGAAATCCGCCCGGAACACGTGACCCCGGCCATCGATGCCCTGCTGGCCGAGGCCGAAGCCGCGGTGAAGGCGGCCGAGACCGTGACGCCGGTCAGCTGGGAGACGTTCGTGACGCCACTGGATGACGCCACCGAACGTCTCTATCGCGCCTGGGGCCAGGTCTCACATCTGCAGGCGGTGATGAACACACCGGAACTGCGCGAGGTCTACAACGCCAATCTGCCGAAGATCAGCCGCTTCGGCAGCGCGGTGGCGCAGAACCCGGCGCTGTACGCACAGTACAAGGCGCTGGCGGCCGCGCCGGAAGCGGCTGGCTACGACGCGCCCCGCAGCAAGGTGCTGGACAACGCACTGCGCGATTTCCGCCTGGGCGGCGCCGAGTTGAACGAAGCCGACAAGGCCCGTTTTGCACAGTTGCAGGAAGAGTTGTCCGGGCTGCAGGCGAAGTTTTCGCAGAACGTGCTTGATGCCACCGATGCCTTTGCGTTGTACGTGGACAACGAAAGCGAACTGGCCGGCTTGCCGGCCGATGTCATCGCCAGCGCCCGCGCCGCCGCGCAGAAGGACGGTCGCGAAGGCTGGAAGCTGACCCTGCAGATGCCGTGCTACCTGCCGGTGCTCACTTACGCCGACAACCGCGCATTGCGCGAGCAGCTGTACCACGCCAGTGCGGTGCGTGCCTCCGAGTTCGGCGATGCCGCGCTGGACAACAGCGGCAACATCGATCGCATCCTGGCGGTGCGCGCCGAACTGGCCGCGCTGCTGGGCTTCGCCAACTACGGCGAGTATTCCATCGCCACCAAGATGGCCAAGGATGCGCCGCAGGTGCTGGATTTCCTGCGCGACCTGGCCGCCCGTGCCAAGCCGTTCGCACAACGCGACCGTGCCGAGCTGGAAGCCTTCGCGCGTGATGAGCTGGGCCTGGAAGATCTACAGGCGTGGGACCTGTCCTACGTCGGCGAGAAGCTCAAGCAGGCGCGCTACAGTTACTCCGAGCAGGAGGTGAAGCAG
Organism: Stenotrophomonas sp. SY1; assembly: GCF_021202945.1. Lineage (GTDB taxonomy): Bacteria > Pseudomonadota > Gammaproteobacteria > Xanthomonadales > Xanthomonadaceae > Stenotrophomonas. The sequence goes on from NZ_JAJOYR010000001.1 coordinate 906,589, forward strand.
TACTTCACCGAGCCGAAGGTGCTCGCCGGTTTGTTTGGTGTGATCGAGCGTCTGTACGGTTTGAAAGTACAGCCTGACAGCGCGCCGGTCTGGCACGAAGACGTACGTTTCTATCGACTGGTGGACGCCGACGGCGCGCTGGTCGGCCAGTTCTACATGGACCTGTACGCACGCGAGGGCAAGCGCGGCGGTGCGTGGATGGACGATTGCCGCAACCGTCGCGTCACCGCTGCCGGCGTGCAGACACCGCTGGTGTATCTGGTCTGCAACTTCGGCCGTGGCAGCGACGGCAAGCCGGCGACCTTCAGCCATGACGAAGTCACCACGATCTTCCACGAGATGGGCCATGGCCTGCACCAGTTGCTGACCCGCATTGGCGAGCTGGCGGTGGCCGGCATCAACGGCGTGGAATGGGATGCAGTGGAACTGCCCAGCCAGTTCATGGAGAACTTCTGCTGGGAGTGGGACCAGGTGCAGGAAATGACGGCGCATGTGAGCACCGGCGCGCCGTTGCCGCGTCCGTTGTTCGACAAGATGCTGGCGGCGAAGAATTACCAGAGCGGCATGTTCACCGTGCGCCAGTTGGAGTTCGCGCTGTTCGACATGCTGCTGCACAGCCAGTACCAGCCGGAACAGGAAGGCGTACTGCAATTGTTGGAGCGTGTGCGCGAGGAAGTGGCGGTGAACTTCCCACCGGCCTGGAACCGCTTTCCGAACCAGTTCAGCCACATCTTCGCCGGCGGTTACGCGGCCGGTTATTACAGCTACAAGTGGGCCGAGGTGCTCAGCGCCGATGCTTATGCCGCCTTCGAGGAAGCACCTGACAAGCTGCAGGAGACCGGTGCGCGGTTCCGTGCGGAAGTGTTGTCGCGGGGCGGCAGTCGCAGTGCGGCTGAGAACTTCCGTGCGTTCCGTGGCCGTGATCCGCAGATCGACGCATTGCTGCGTCACAACGGCATGGCAGCCTGAATAGAGTCCGCGCCCGGGGCTGGTCAGCCGGGGTGTTGAGGATCAAGCTAGGGCACGATTTCCCCCAGTCCTGATCACATGCCCCGGCTCATTACCCGCATTGCAGCCTGCGCGGCCATCATTGGTGCGGTTCTGTGGTTCCAACCGCGCATCAACGAACCTGCCGCACAGGTCAGCAATGGCCTGAATCTTCGCAGTGCCCCCGACCAGCGTGCCGAGCGCCTGGCGGTGCTGCCCGTGGGCACCACGGTGGAAGTGCAGCGCTGCCTGGATGACCTGCAGTGGTGCAATGTGCGTGCCGGTGGCAAGAGCGGTTGGGTAGCGGCCGATTACCTCGTCGCCAAGAGCGACGGCAAGCGTGTGCGGCTGGCCGATGCAGGCAAGGACATGGGCGTGGTGATCGAGACCGCGCGGCCAGGTGGTTGACCCGGCTTTTGTAGGAGCGGCGTAAGCCGCGAAGCCGGAGCTGTTTCAGCAGCCACGGATCTCTGCGATCTGGCACTTCATCAGCTTCGCGGCTTACGCCGCTCCTACATTGCGACCATCACGCATGCGCAGATACAAGAACAACCGCTTTCGCGGCTGTTCTTGTTTGCATCAACCTAGATCTCAACCAGGCATCACACCCGGCCGAAGATCAGCGTGGCATTGGTGCCGCCGAAGCCGAAGCTGTTGGACATCACCGTGTCCAGCTTGGCGTCCTGCGTCTGGCGCAGGATCGGGAAGCCTTCGGCACGTTCGTCCAGCGTCTCGATGTTGGCCGAGCCGGCCATGAAGCCGTCGCGCATCATCAGCAGGCAGAAGATCGCCTCGTGCACGCTGGCAGCGCCCAGCGAGTGGCCCGACAGTGCCTTGGTCGAGGACAGCGGTGGCACCGCGTCGCCGAACACTTCGCGCACCGCGCCCAGCTCGGTCACATCGCCCAGCGGCGTGGAGGTGCCGTGGGTGTTGAGGTAGTCGATCGGGCGATCAACCGTGGCCATGGCCATCTTCATGCAGCGCACCGCGCCTTCACCGGACGGGGCGACCATGTCGGCACCGTCGGAGGTGACGCCGTAGCCGACCAGTTCGGCATAGATCCTGGCACCGCGCGCGATGGCGTGGTCGTAGTCCTCCAGCACCAACATGCCGCCGCCGCCAGCGATGACGAAGCCGTCGCGGTTGGCGTCGTACGGACGCGAGGCGGTGGCCGGGGTTTCATTGAAGCTGGTGGACAACGCGCCCATCGCATCGAACATCACGCTCATCGACCAATGCAGGTCTTCGCCGCCGCCGGCGAACATCACGTCCTGCGCGCCGTGACGGATCAGGTCCGCCGCCGCGCCGATGCAATGCGCCGAGGTGGCGCACGCAGCCGACAGCGAGTAGCTCAGGCCCTTGATGCTGAACGCGGTGGCCAGGTTGGCAGACACGGTCGAGCACATCGTGCGCGGCACCATGTACGGGCCCACCTTGCGCACGCCACGGTTGCGCAGCAGGTCCGCCGCTTCCACCTGCCATTCGCTGGAGCCACCGCCGGAGCCGGCGATCAGGCCGGTACGCGGATTGCTGACCTGGGTTTCTTCCAGGCCGGCATCGGCGATCGCATCGCGCATGGCGATGTAGCTGTAGGCGGCCGCATCGCTCATGAAGCGCTTGAGCTTGCGGTCCACCTGCGCCTCGATGTCCAGCTGCACCGTGCCGGTGACCTGGCTGCGCAGGCCGGCTTCGGCGTGGTCGGGGGCCGCGACGATGCCGGGACGGCCATCACGCAGGGCGCTGGAAACGGTATCCAGATCGTTGCCAAGGCAGGACGTGATGCCCATGCCGGTAATGACGACACGACGCATCAGAAGCTCTCGGTAGAAGTGAACAGACCCACGCGCAGGTCCTTGGCGGTGTAGATCTCACGGCCGTCCACCAGCATGCGGGCGTCGGTCTGCGCCATCACCAGCTTGCGGTTGATCACGCGCGAGACATCGATTTCGTACTGCACCAGCTTGGCGCTGGGCAGCACCTGGCCGGTGAACTTGACCTCGCCACAGCCCAGGGCGCGGCCACGGCCTTCGGCACCCAGCCAGGTCAGGTAGAAGCCGGTGAGCTGCCACATCGCGTCCAGGCCCAGGCAGCCGGGCATCACCGGGTCGCCGATGAAGTGGCAACCGAAGAACCACAGGTCCGGAGTGATGTCGAGTTCGGCCCGGATCAGCCCCTTGCCATGTGCGCCACCGTCCTCGCGGATGTCGGTGATGCGGTCGAACATCAGCATCGGGTCGTTGGGCAGGCGGCCCTTGTTGGGGCCGAAGAGTTCGCCACGCGCGCTGGCCAGCAGCTGGTCGCGGGAGAACGAGTGCAGACGGGTCATCCGGGGGTAATCCAAAGCCAGGAACGAGCCGCCGAGCATGCGTCAGCACCTGCGTTCAATCAAATGTTTTCACTGGACGGCGGCGTATGTTCGACGCAGTTCGCTGCCGTTCGGCGGCTTTTATCGACGATATTGAATTGCACAATTGTGAGGACAAGTGTGCATTTAGCGACAACAGCTATCATGTTGGCGACCGTTTCGGACTGTTGTCGTGGCCCAGCTTCGCAAGATCATCCATGTCGACATGGACGCCTTCTATGCGTCCGTGGAGCAGCGCGATGACCCCCAATTGCGCGGAAAGCCGGTGGTGGTGGCCTGGAAGGGCGCCCGCTCGGTGGTCTGTGCCGCGTCCTATGAAGCGCGCACCTTTGGTGTGCGCTCGGCGATGCCGGCGCTGCGGGCCGAGCGGCTGTGCCCGGACGCGATCTTCGTGCCGCCGGACTTCGCCCGCTACAAGGCGGTCTCGCGGCAGATCCGCGAGATTTTCCTGCAGCACACCCCGCTGGTGGAGCCGCTTTCGCTGGACGAGGCCTACCTGGACGTGACCGATTCACCGACCTGTGATGGCATCGCCACCGAGATCGCCCGCACCATCCGCGCGCAGATCCGCGAGACCACCGGGCTTACCGCCTCGGCCGGCATCGCCCCCAACAAGTTCCTGGCCAAGGTGGCCTCGGACTGGCGCAAGCCCGATGGCCAGTTCGTGGTGCCGCCGTCGAAGGTGGAGCAGTTCCTGACGCCGTTGCCGGTCGGCCGCATACCGGGCGTGGGCAAAGTGATGGCCGGAAAGCTGTCGGCGTTGAGCATCGCGACCGTGGGCGACCTGCGAGCGCTGCCGCTGGAGCAATTGGAAGCGTTGTTCGGCAGCTTTGGTGGCAGCCTTTACCGGCGTGCGCGCGGTATCGATGAGCGACCAGTGGAGCCGGATCAGCCGGTGCAGTCGATTTCCTCGGAGGACACCTTTGCCGAGGACCTGCCACTGGGTGCGTTCGATGAAATGATCACGCAGCTTGCGGAGCGGACCTGGCGTGCGGCCGGCCGCACCGAGCGGGTGGGGCATACGGTGGTGCTCAAGCTCAAGACCGCGCAGTTCCGCATCCTTACCCGCAGCTTCACGCCGGACGCGCCGCCGTCATCGGTGGAGGAGTTGCGCGATATCGCCCTGGCGCTGTGCCAGCGCGTGCAGCTGCCGGCGGAGACCTTGTATCGGCTGGTGGGCGTGGGGCTGTCGGGTTTTCGCGATCGTGAGGATGTGATGGTGCAGGGGGATCTGTTTCGCGGGCACTGACGCTTGAAGTGCGGTGTTGATTGAAGTGCCCCACAAGCTTCCCCCTCTCCCCAGCCCCCGCTCCGCGCCCCGGCCCTTGCGCTGGCGCAAGGGCGCTCAAGGGGCTGCGAACCAATGGTTCGCGAACAGCCCGCTTCGCCCCGCGAGGGGAGAGGGGCTCAGTGCGCTTTGAGTTGAAGCACTGCTTGCCGTCTCCGCTTTCAAAGCCCCTCTCCCCTTGCGGGAGAGGGGGTGGGGAGAGGGGAGGAACTTCTTCATGCAAGCAGCTGCGCCGCAGCCCCCAGCTACAATGCCCCGCTTCACGCAAACGGAGTAACGCCTTGGCAACGTCGGCAGTGGTTTTTGATCTGGATGGCACCCTGGTGGACAGTGCCGGTGACATTGCCGAAGCGGTGAACCGCACGCTTGAAGACCTTGCACTGCCACGCGTGAGCGAAGCCACGGTGCGCAGCTGGATCGGCGAGGGCGTGCGCAACCTAGTTGCCACCGCGTTGCGCCACGCCGGCAGTGACCGCACGCTGGACACCGTGATGCCGACTTTCATGCGTCACTACCACGACTGCCTGCTGCGCAGTCCGCGCCTGTACGACGGCGTGACCGAAACGCTGCACGCATTGCAGCTGCGCGGCCTGCCGATGGCGATCTGCACCAACAAGCCCGTGGCCCTGGTGCCGCCATTGCTGGAGCACCTGGGCATCGCCGCGTTCTTCGCGCACATCATCGGCGGTGATTCGCTGCCGCAGCGCAAGCCATCCGCGGAACCGCTGCAGCACGTCGCCGCCTTGCTTGGTCAGCCAGTGCAGGCCTGCCTGATGGTGGGTGATTCGGCGACCGATCTGCACGCAGCCAACAACGCAGGCATGCCGATCGTGCTGGTGCGCTACGGCTATCCGCGCGACCTGGATCTGGATGCCGCCGATGCAGTGGCGGTGATCGATGTGTTGCCGGAGCTGTTGGGCCACATCGCATAACCGGCCGGTAGTGCCGAGCCATGCTCGGCAAGGTACTTCATAGGTAATCCAGCGCCGCATGGCCGCGCTCTCTCTGCCGTGCGGCGCTTTGTCGCGCCTTAAAGTTAGTAATAATCATTATCATTTAGTGTAGAATGCGGCCAATCCGCAGTGGACTGGTGCCTGATCCCGGTCGCTGCAATCGATACCTGCCGTACCTCAAGCCGTTCGCCAGAGGTTCGCACCCCCACTGTCGAGAGGCTTTGCCATGTCCCGTCGTTCTTCGTCGCGGTTGCCCGCGCGTGTCCTGTTGTCCCGTCGCCGCCCGCTTGCCGTTGCCCTGGCCCTGTCCGCATTGATCGCAGGCCCGGTGGCCGCCGAAGGCGCCCCCGCAGCCACCGACATCGACACCGTGCATGTGACCGCCGAGCAGATCGCGCGCCAGGCACTGGGTACCTCGGTGATCACCTCGGTGGACCTGGAACGCCTGCCGCCGGCCAATGACCTGTCCGAAGTGATCCGCCGCATGCCGGGCATCAACCTGACCGGCAACACTGCCTCCGGCGCTTACGGCAACTTCCGCCAGATCGACATCCGCGGCATGGGTCCGGAGAACACGCTGATCCTGATCGACGGCCGCCCGGTGAGCTCGCGCGACTCGGTGCGCATGGGCCGCAGCGGTGAACGCAACAGCCGTGGCGACAGCAACTGGGTGCCGGCCGAAGCGGTGGAGCGCATCGAAGTACTGCGCGGCCCGGCAGCAGCGCGTTACGGTTCCGGCGCGTCCGGTGGCGTGGTCAACATCATCACCAAGAAGCCGACCGGTGACCTGACCGGCTCGCTCACGCTGTACGGCAGCCAGGTCGAACACAGCGACGAAGGCGACAGCGAGCGTGTTGGTTTCCAGTTGTCCGGCCCGTTGAGCGAGCAGCTCTCGTTCCGCCTGTTCGGCAACGTCAACAAGACCGATCCCGATGCGCTGGAGCTCAACGAAGAGTTCGCCACCGGCGTGACACCGCCGGCGGGCCGTGAAGGCGTGCGCAACCGCGACATCAGCGGCCTGCTGCGTTACGACATCAATGACAACCACGTGCTGGAACTGGATGCCAGCGTCAGCCGCCAGGGCAACATCTACTCCGGCGAGCGCGGCGTCAGCGGTGACGGCTTCCAACGCCTGAACAACTTGTACGGTGCCGAGACCAACGTGATGCTGCGCCGCTCCTTCGGCCTGACCCATCGCGGCAGCTACGACTGGGGCACTTCGCGCATCACTGCCGCCTATGAAGACACCGACAACACGCGCCTCAACGAAGGCTTGGCCGGTGGTCCGGAAGGCTCCATCACCGAAGGCGCAACCTTCTCCACCTCCGAGCTGACCTCCGCGCGCGTGGACGGCGAGATCAACGTGCCGTTGAACTGGGGCGGTATCGAGCAGGTGGCGACGCTGGGCTTTGAATACCGCGACATGAAGCTGGATGACCCGTACTCGGTCACGCAAAGCTCCACCAGCGGTGGCGGCATCCCCGGCTACACCGGTACCCGCACCGGCAAGAGCGACCAGCAGTTCGCCGCAGTGTTCGTCGAGGACAACCTGTACCTGGGTGATCGCTGGACGGTGACGCCGGGCGTGCGCTTCGATCACCATTCGCAGTTCGGCAACAACGTCAGCCCCAGCCTCAACGTGCAGTTCAAGCTGGCCCAGGACTGGGCGATCAAGGGCGGCATCGCGCGTGCGTTCAAGGCGCCGAACCTGTACCAGGCCAACCCGGATTACCTGTACTACACGCGCGGCAACGGTTGCCCGGTGCTGAGCCCGAACATGGGCTCGGGCTGCTACGTGATGGGTAATGCCGACCTTGACCCGGAAACCAGCATCAACAAGGAAATCGGCGTGGAGTGGGCGCCGGACAGCGGTTGGCACGCGTCGGTCACCTATTTCCACAACGACTACAAGGACAAGATCGTCGCTGGCCAGGAACGCATCGGCGTGACCAACGACACCAAGGGCCAGGTGTTCCAGTGGACCAACGCGCCGGAAGCCATCATCCGCGGCGTCGAGGGCAACCTGAAGGTGCCGCTGGTTGGCGGTGGTGATGTGCTGTCGTGGAATACCAACGTCACCTGGATGATCGAGAACGTCGACAAGACCACCGACCAGCCGCTGTCGATCATTCCCGAGTACACCATCAACACCTTCCTGGATTGGCAGGTGAACGCGCAGCTGTCGTTCATGCTGACCGGCACGTTCTACGGCAAGCAGGAGTCGGCCACGCAGTCGAGCACCACCGGTGCGGTGCTGCCGCCGGATACGCGCGCGGCCTATGACCTGTGGAGCCTGGCCGGCCAGTACCGCATCACGCCCAAGGTGCGCGTGGGCGGCGGCATCAACAACCTGTTCGACAAGCGCCTGTTCCGCGAAGGCACCACCAGCACCAGCGCCACCGGTGCGGGCGCCGACACCTACAACGAGCCCGGTCGCAGCTACTGGGTCAACCTGACGGTCGGTTTCTGACGGGAATACAGCGATGAACAAGGGCATGCGCGGCGTGATTGGCCGCGCCATGGCGACGATGGCCATGGCGGTTGTGGGAATGGTGGGGCTGCTGGCTTCGCCGGCGTTGATGGCACAACAGCGCAACCCGGCGCAGGCCATCGGTGAGACGGTGGCCGAGCGCACGTCCGCGCATTACCGGTTCGAGCGCTTCGTGGTGACCAGCCAGGACGGCAGCCGTCGTTGGCGGGTCAATCTGGGCATTCCCACCGGCAAGGCGCCGGCCGCCGGTTTCCCGGCGATCTGGATGCTCGACGGCAATGCGGCCTTGATCGAGTTCGACGACAGCGTGTTGGAAGAGCTGGCGCAGACCACGCCGAGCCTGCTGGTGTTCGTCGGCTATGACAACCAGTTGCGCATCGATTCACCGGCACGCACCCGCGATTACACGCTGGTCGCCGATGAATCGGAAAACGGTGCGGTGATCGGTGGCGGTGCCGATGCATTCCTGGAAACGCTGGAACGCCAGATCCGCCCGGAAGTGGCGCGCCGCGCCGCGCTCGATGCTGGCCGGCAGACGCTGTGGGGCCACTCGCTGGGTGGCCTGTTCGTGCTGCACACCTTGTACAGCCGTGCCGGAGCCTTCCAGACCTACGCGGCGGCCAGTCCTTCGTTGTGGTGGAAGCAGGGTGCCATGCTCGGCGCGCCGGAGCAGCAGTTCATCGCCAACAACGCCGGCCATCGGGCGCGGTTGCTGCTGATGCTCGGCGGCGGTGAGCGCGCGCCGGACTTCAGCAATCGCGACATGAGCAATCCGCGCGTGCTGGCCCACCTCAAGCGTGTTTCGGGTGCGCCGTCGGGTGCGGCGGCCGAGCTGGGCGTGCGCTTGAAGCAGGTGCCGGGGCTGGAGACCGACTACATCGAGTTCAACGGACTCAGCCATGGCCCGATGTTCCGTGCCTCGCTGATGCGCACGCTGCACCTGGTCGGCGGCATCCGCGACCGCAGTGGCGAGCCGCGTCCGTGATCCAGAAGACCATGATCCAAACGACTGCGATCCGCGTGTGCCGCATCGTTGCGGCCGGCTGATTCCGGCGATCAAACACGATGGGCCGCGCGCCCATCTGCATGTGAATTACCCAGGCCGCGTCATGGCCCAGGCAAACCCCCCAACTGCATGCCGAGGGCATGCATCCAATGATGAGGTAAAGCGCCATGACGGTCATTCGTTCCCATTCCCGTTCCCCACGCCCGGCCGTACTCGGCCTGGCCCTGCTGCTGGCTACCGGCATCGCCGGCGCGCAGGTGTTCGGCCAGCCTGACAACGATTTCAAGGGCAGCGTGCGTGCCACCGCACCGGTCGTGCTGCCGGGCGGCGAAACCGGCCTCGAAGGCAGTGGCTTCAAGCCCGGCCAGAAGGTGACGCTGCTGCGCGGTGACAGCGTGCTCAACGCACAGCCCTACGTGGCCGACGGCGAAGGCAAGTTCACCGGCAAGCTGGCGGTTCCTGCCGACGCGGTGCCGGGCCAGCAGCCGATCGTGGTGCGCGCCAGCGGCCCGGATGCGGCGTCGATCTTCGAGCTGAAGGTCTCGCGCGATGTGCCGCTGTCCGGGCAGGAGCGCATCCAGGCGGCCAGCAACAAGCTGGCGCAGGGCCTGTACCAGGTGGCGTACAGCCCGAAGAGCAAGGCCGCGTTCGTGACCAGTGCGGTCGGTCGCCCGCCGGTGAAGCAGTCCGAACTGCTCAAGGTGGACCCGGAAACCCTGCAGGTCATCGCCCGCGTATCGCCGCAGGCCGCGCCGGGCAACGACGGCAACCTGTTCGCCGTGTACGGCGTCGGCGTGGATGACGCCAATGGCAATGTCTGGGTGACCAACACCCGCCAAGACACGGTGGCCGTGTACCGGCAGTCGGATCTGGCGTTGGTCAAGCAGTTCCCGGTCGGTGCGGTGTCGCATTCGCGTGACGTGGTGATCGATCCGCAGCACAACCGCGCCTACGTGTCGGCCACCGGTGCGGACTTCATCAGCGTGTTCGACACGCGCACGCTGCAGCAGCTGGACAACATCACCATCGCATCCAGCAAGCGCGGTGAGACCTTCACCCCGACCAGCCTGGATATCGATCCGGCCACCGGCAGGATCTACACGGTGAGCCTGGGCGTGGCCGAAGCGGCGGTGATCGATGGCGTCAGCGGCAAGGTGGAAAAGGTGTTCCCGCTGGCTGGCGCACGCGATGCCATCGGCGTGGCCTGGAACCCGCTGGCCAAGCGTCTGCTGGTGGTCTCGCAGGGCAGTGACAACCTGCTCATCGTCGATCCGGAAAGCGGCAAGGTCGAGCACGACGTGTACGTCGGCGCCGGTGCGTTGAACGTGTCCTACAGCCCGTCCACGCGGCTGGCCTACGTCAGCAACCGTGCCGCCGGCACGGTGACCGTGGTCGATGAGGCCGGCAGCATCGTGGCCAATCTGGATGGTGGCACCTACCCGAACCACGTCAGCAAGGGGCCGGACACGGTGATGTTCGCGATCAACAAGTCGCGCGGTGCCGACGATGCCAAGGGTGACCGCATCACCCGTTTCGTACCGAAGCAGTAATCGCCACGTCTGCACGTGGTGCTGTCAGTTCGAGCGGGAGGTGCCGGCAACGGCATCTCCCGCATTGCCATGAAGGGTCCGCCGCAGCATTGAGCGCCGGCAACCGCAACCGTCGAGGAGACCATGATGAAAACCACCACCGCATTGCCGACGGGCATCGGCCTGATGCTGGCTCTGCTCGGCGCCGGTTGCGAGCGTGCGCCCACACCGGAACAGGCAACGCCTGCACGGGTGACCGCCGCTGCCGCGTACGTGGATGCCGCCGCGCTGCCGCAGGGTTGGAAGCGCGTGGCCGGACAGGACGTGCCGCAGGTGGAGGCGGGCACGGCGCAGCTGCCGGCCAAGGTGCATTCGGACGACGGCGCCGATGTCGAAGTGAGCGACATCAGCCGCATCATTGCCGGTGGCGATGACGTGATCGCGGTGCTTGAGGCACTGGGCTTGTCCGGCAATGTCTACGCCGCACCGGAGCGCTCGGCAACGGCAGCGGGCAAGGCGGCAAAGAAGCACTTCCTGTTCAACCGCACCACCGGCGTGGAAGGCGTGCTCAGCCTGGAAGGCAGCCTGTTCCTGGGCAACAGCCTGCGCCGCCACGCAGTGCTGGCCGAACGCCTGCGTGCGACGGGTCATGCCGCGGTGGTGATCGACGATCTGCAAGCCTCGCCGGACAAGGTGCGCAAGGTGGCTGAAGCCGTCGGGCTGTCGTCGCAGGGTCGGCAACTGGCTTCCAAGGTGCAGGCGCAGCTGGATCAGGCTGCTGCCATCGCCAGCGGACAGGCACATCGTCCGCGCGTGATCGCGTTGTCGGCCAGTGGCGCCGGCGGTTTGCCGACCGTTGCCGGCGCCGACAGTGCCGCCAACCAGCTCATCAGCATTGCCGGTGGCATCAACATTGGTGAGGAAGCCGGCGTGGCGAACTACTCCCAGCTCAGCAATGAAGGCGTGGTGGCAGCGGCACCAGAGGTGATCCTGGTGACCGAGAACGACCTGCGCCTGTTCGGCGGTGAAGCCGGCTTGTGGAAGGCCTATCCGACGCTCAGGCACACCCCGGCCGGCACCGCCAATCGCGTGTGGGTGATGCCGGATATCGAACTGAAGTCCACCAGCGTGGGCTCCGGTGCCGGTGCGTTGGCATTGGCGCAGGCCTTGGCGGAATTGCCGCGCCAATGATGTCCGGGCAGGTGCGGCGGCCCAACGGCGCGCTGTTGTTGTGGATGTTGCTGGCGGTGCTGCTGGCGGCGGTGCTGTTGTCCTTCGGCACCGGGCCGCTGAAGCTGCCGCCGTCGGACGTGCTGCAGGCCATCGCGGTGAAGTTGGGGCTGGCTGATTCATCGTCGATCAGTGCCCGCGACATGGGCGTGGTCTGGCAACTGCGCATCCCGCGCGCGCTGCTGGGGGCGCTGGTGGGCGCATCGCTGGCGATGGCCGGTGTCGCCTTGCAGGGATTGTTCGGCAACCCGCTGGCCGATCCGGGCATCGTCGGCGTCAGTCAGGGCGCATCGCTGGGTGCGGTGGCCGCCATCGTGCTTGGCGCCGGAACGCTGGGCGCCTGGCTCATTCCCATCGCTGCCTTTCTCGGTGGCGCTGGTGCCACCACGTTGATCTATCTGCTGGCGCGGCCCGGGCGCGGTGAGGGCACCGCCACATTGCTGCTGGTCGGCATCGCCATCGGTGCGGCCTGCTCGGCGGCGGTTGGCTTCCTGACCTACATCGCCAGCGAGAGCGAATTGCAATCGCTGGTGTTCTGGCAGATGGGCTCGCTGGCACAGGCCAGCTGGAGCGATGTGGCCGCAGTAGCGCCGGTGTTCGTGATCGGCCTGCTGGCGCTGTGGCGGCTGGCCACGCCGCTGGACATGCTTGCACTGGGCGAGCGCCAGGCGCGGCATATCGGCCTGGATGTGGCGCGCACGCGCTTGTTGCTGGTGGTGTTCAGTGCGTTGCTGGTCGGCGCCGCGGTGGCGTTCGCCGGCAGCATTGGCTTTGTTGGCCTGGTGGTGCCGCACCTGGTGCGCATGCTCGCTGGGCCGGGGCATCGCTGGTTGCTGCCGCTGTCGGGCGTGACCGGTGCGTTGTTGATCGTGGTGGCCGATACCGCCGCGCGCACGCTTGATCCCCCTTCCGAAATCCCGCTGGGCCTGTTCTCGGCGGCCTTGGGCGCGCCGTTCTTCCTGTGGCTGGTGCTGCGCAAACGTGGCCGGGGGGCGGCATGAGCACACCGCTGCTGGAACTGCGCAACGCCGGGGTGATGCGTGGCAACCGCCAGGTGCTGTCCGGGGTGAACCTGAGCCTGCAGGCGGGCACGCTCACCGCGTTGGTCGGTCCCAATGGTGCAGGCAAATCAACGTTGCTGGCGTTGTTGGCCGGTGATGCCGTGCCAGACCGGGGCAGCGCGTTGTTGTCGGGGCGTGCACTGGCCGATTGGCCGGTGCGCGAACTGGCGTTGCAGCGTGCGGTGATGGCGCAGGATCACGCGGTGCGTTTCGCCTTCAGCGTGCGCGAAGTGGTGGCGATGGGGCGTTTGCCGCATCCATCCAACCCGGCAGAAGATGCGCATATCGTCGCGCAGGCGATGGCCGAAGTGGATGTCACCGCTTTGTCGGAGCGCGACGTGCAGACGCTGTCTGGTGGCGAGGCTGCACGTACGTCGCTGGCCCGCGCGCTGGTGCAGCGCACGCCGGTGCTGTTGCTGGATGAACCCACCGCCGCGCTGGATCTGCGTCATCAGGAGCGCACGTTGCACAGCGCCCGCGAACTGGCCCGGCAGGGCCGCTGCGTGGTGGTGGTGCTGCACGACCTCAACCTGGCCTCTGCCTATGCCGACCGCATCGTGATGCTGTGCGAAGGTCGCATCGCCGCCGATGGCGCACCACGCGCGGTGCTGACCCGCGACATCATCGGGCGGGTTTACGGGCAGACAGTGCAGGTGATCGAACATCCCACCCGCGGCGTACCGCTGGTGGTGCCTTGCGACGAATGATCGGCTGGGGCTAGATAATGCCGAGCCATGCTCGGCAAGGGATTTGCCGGTAACGCCTCAGCGAAGCGTGGCTCAGCTCCAGAAAAAAATGCCCCGGCGAACCGGGGCATCTTTCATTGCTCGTTACTTCACTTGGAGCGGTAACGCAGCGTCAGCTGGTACTCGCGGCCCGGCTGGTTGTACCAGGCAACGGTTTCGTACTCGCGGTCGAACACGTTGGCGGCCTTGGCCTGCAGGCTCCAGGCATCGTTGATGGCGTATTCAACGCGCAGATCAACGGTACCATAACCGGCCAGACGCACCGTGTTGGCGGCGTTGTCGAAGCGGTGGCCGCTGCCGGCAGCGGTCACGCCAAGACGCAGCGGGCCGAAGCTCTTGTCCACGTCCAGACGGCCGCTGGTGCGCGCACGGCGGGCCAGCAGGTTGTCGTAGGTCGCCTTGCCGGAGGTGTGGTCACGCGGGTCGGTGAAACTGGCCTGGGCATTGATGTCGAAACCGGCCAGCGACAGGAAACCGGTCAGTTCGGCACCACGGATGCGCGCTTCGGCCACGTTCACCAGATCGAAATTGCTGTCGTAGCCGATCAGCTGGTCCACGCGGGTTTCATAGGCGTTGAAGGTCCAGTTCCAGTTGTCGGCGTACTGCGCGATGCCGATGTTCAGGCTCTTGGACTCTTCCGGCTTCAGGTCCGGGTTGCTGAAGCCCGGGTAGTACAGGTCGTTGAAGGTCGGTGCCTTGAAGCCGGTGCCGGCGCTGGCGGTCAGGCGAAAGCCGTTGCCGAAGGCGAAGCCGTAACCCAGGCTGCCGGTGGTGTGGTTGCCGAACTGCTCGTTGTCATCGTTGCGTACGCTGGCCTGCAGCGAGTGCGCGCCGAACTGGCCCTGGTATTCGACGAACACGCCGAGGTTGTCGCGGTCCTCGATGTCGTAGGCGGTGGAGCTGGTGACCTTGTCGTTCTGCCAGTCGGCACCGGCGGTCAGCTGCTGGCCTTCGGCGAGCTGGAAGTCGCCCTGCACGCTGGCGGTGTCGCGACGGGTGTCGAAATTGCTGGCGAAGGTGCGGGTGCCGTTGGCGGCGAAGTAGTTGTCAGCCTGGTCGCGGTTGCGGCCGACCTGTGCGGTCAGCTGGAATGCATCCGAAGCGGTCCATGCCAGCTTGCCGCCGTACACCTGCTGGACGTTGTCGGCTTCGTTGCCACCGAAGATGCTGCCGTCGTATTCGTTGAAGCTGTCGGCGTTGAGCACGTGGCCTTCCAGGCTCAGCGTGTCGGTCAGTGCATAACCGGCGCGGACGTTGATCGAGGTGTTGCGGTAGCCATCACGGTCCGGCTCGTCGGCAAAGCAGCCAGCGCCCCAGCCAGCGGCGGTGCCGCGGCAGGCGTTGATGCCGTCGGTCTTCTGGTAGCCGCCCTGGGCCGAAACCCAGCCGCGCTCGCCACGGTTGCTGAAGCCGGCGCTGGCCTGGCGCAGGTTGTTGCTGCCGGCAGTGATCGACAGGTTCTGCTGCAGGCCCTGGCCGGCGGTGCGGGTGAAGATCTGGATCACGCCGCCGATGGCTTCGGAGCCGTACAGGCTCGAACGCGGGCCGCGCACGATTTCAACGCGCTCGATCTGGTCAACCGGCAGGTCCTGCAATGCCGCCATGCCGGTGGTGGCCGAGCCCACGCGCACGCCGTCCACCAGCACCAGCACTTGGTTGGAGTTGGTGCCGCGCAGGAACAGCGAGGTGATCTTGCCGGTGCCGCCCTGGTTGACGAAATCCAGGCCGGCGCGGCCACGCAGCAGTTCCAGCACGGTGTTGGCCTGGCTGCGGTCGATCTGGTCGCGGTCGATCAGCTGCACCGGCACCACGCTGTCCTTGAGGGCAACCGGGGTGCGGGTGGCGGTGACGGTGACGTCGTCCAGCGTGGTCGGCGCCTGTGCGGCGGCAACGGCCGGCAATGCGGCGAGCAGGGCGAGGGAAAGGGTGTGGTGATGCAGTTTCATGGAAGCTCCTGGACCCGCGCGCTCCCGCGCAGGGGGATGGGTTGGGCTGCCATGGGAGGGAAGTGACGGAGGTCGCGCACACGGCGCCACAGCCGCCGCCATGCCCTCCGCATCGCAACCAGTCGGCTTTCGGGCCGGTCTCCGGACTCGCAGGCGAAGCAGCATGGCTGCTTCCGACCAGGCGCCTTCCCGTGCCTTGCACAGTGGCGGTGTTGCCTGGCCTTGTCCTGCTTACCGTTGCGGGGGCAGCGCCGGAATGGCGACATGCTGGAGATCCAGCAGTGCGCGGCACCGGCTTCCCGTTTCAACCCGCCGGCGCAAGCCGGTGGGTCACCCGAAAGTGCGCGCATTCTATGCCATGAGGCCGGGGAGGGACTGAACGAATATCAGGAACACGGCGATTGCGAGCAGGAAACCTGCCTCCCAACGCGTAGGAGCGGCCTTGGCCGCGAAACTGGCAATGCAAACGTAAGCGGCCTGCCCGCAATTGCTGAGTGGTCCGCGATGGGTGCCTCCATCAGCTTCGCGTCGCAGGCCGCTCCAACGCACGTACGCGCACACACAGCGCCCAGCGCATTGCCGTCCCCACGTTCCTGTTCCCGGCTGGCGGCTAGAATGCGCACCGCAATCGCAGTATTGGAAACGTCGTGACACAAACAGGGTTCGGGCAGGCCTGCGGGCTGCCGTCACAGGAACACCGCCAGCGCGCCATCGCCCGCCAGCGCCAGCTGACCAAGCCCGAAGGGGCATTGGGCCGGCTGGAGACGCTGGCCATCGAACTGGCCGCGCTGCAGGGCAGCGACACGCCGCAGGCGCAGCGCGTGCCGGTGGTGGTGTTTGCCGGTGACCATGGCGTGGCCGCGCAGGGCGTGTCGGCGTATCCGGCCGAAGTCACCGTGCAGATGCTGCACAACTTCGCCGCAGGCGGTGCAGCCATCGCTGTGCTGGCACGCGAGCTGGGCCTGCCGCTGCATGTGTGGGATGTCGGCAGCCGTGCCACCGCGCCGATTGCTGGCGTGGTCAGCGACAAGCCGCGTCATGGCACCGACGACTTCAGCGTCGGCCCGGCCATGTCCGAAGCGGATCTGGAGGCGGCCTTCGCAGCCGGCCAGCGTGCGGTGGACGCCGCCTGTGTGGACGGTGCCGACCTGCTGGTGTTCGGCGAAATGGGGATCGGCAATACCACCGCTGCCAGTGCGCTGGCCGCCGTGCTCGGCCCGTTGCCGTTGGACGAGCTGGTCGGTGCCGGCACCGGGCTGGACGCGGTGCGCATGGTGCAGAAGAAAAACATCATCGCGCGCGCGCTGGGCCTGCATGGCGAAGCCATCGCCGCCGCATCGTCGCCGGGTTGGGAGGCGCTGCGGCGTGTTGGCGGCCTTGAAATCGCCGCGATCAGCGCGGCGATGATCGCCGCCGCACAACGCAAGGTACCGGTGCTGGTGGATGGTTTCATTGTCTCCGCTGCTGCACTGGCGGCCGTGCGGATCAATCCCGGTGTGCGGCCGTGGTTGTTGTTCTCCCACCAGTCGGCCGAACGCGGCCACCAGCGTCTGCTGCAAGCCCTGCAGGCACAGCCGCTGCTGGCGCTGGACCTGCGCCTGGGGGAAGGTTCCGGTGCTGCCCTGGCCTTGCCGCTGGTACGCATGGCCTGCGCGCTGCACAACAACATGGCGACCTTCGCTGAAGCGGCGGTTGCCGATCGTGATGGCACGCCATGATCCTGGACCTGATGCGGCATGCCTCGACCGGACGTTCAGGGCATCTGGATGGCCGCACCGATCCGCCGCTGATCGAGGGCGCGATGGATGCGCTGTACCGCTGCCACACCGGCATCGGCTGGAGCCGGGTGATTGCCTCGCCGCGTCGTCGCGCGCTGGATACCGCGCATGCGCTGGTGGCGGGCAGCAACCAGTTCTGTGAGATCCACCCGGACTGGGCCGAGCTGGATTTCGGTGATTGGGACGGCCTGCATTTCGACGAACTACCGGCCGAACAACTGGCCGCGTTCTACGAAGAACCGCACGACATGGTGCCGCCCAACGGCGAGTCGTGGCAGCAGTTCCAGCAGCGTGTGGAAGAGCAGTTGCATCGTCTGGTCGATGAAGACGATGGCGACGGCCTGCCGGTACTGGTGGTCAGCCATGCCGGTGTGCTGCGGCTGGCCATCTCACGCATCTGCGGCATCCCGCTGTCGATGCTGTGGGCGGTGCGCATCGACTACGGCACGCGCGTAAGGCTGCGCGTGGAGCGCGGCGAGGATGGTCGGCTGTGGGGCGAACTGCTGGAGTTGCGGCAACCATGATCGCGCGCAGGCTGATCCTGGCCATCCAGTTCCTGACGCGGCTGCCGACGCCGCAGGTGCGCGACTTCCGCCAGGAAGATCTCAGCCGCGCCGCCGTGTATTACCCGCTGGTGGGCGCGATCATCGGCGTATTGCTGGCCGTGCCGCTGTACACGCTGGGCGACCGGCCGTGGTTGGCCGGCGCGCTCACCCTGCTGGTGTGGGTCTGGGTGACCGGCGCCCTGCATCTGGACGGGCTGGGCGATGTGGCCGACGCCTTCGGCGCCGCGCATCGTGATCCGCAGCGCTTCCTGGAAGTGCTCAAGGACCCACACATGGGCGTGTTCGGCGTGGTCACGCTGGTGATGCAACTGCTGCTCAAGTTCGTGCTGCTGACCGAACTGGCGGTGAGTCCGCTGTGGTTCGGCATCGTGCTGGTGCCGGCGTGGGCGCGCTGGGGCACGTTGTGGTGGAGCCAGCGCGTGCCATCGCTGCATGCCAACGGCATGGGCGAGCGTTTCTCGTGGCAGTTGAGCATGCGCGCGATGTGGCTGTGGGCCGCGCTGCTGGTCGCGGTCAGCGTGTTCGTGGCGTGGCCGTTGTTGGCGGCGCTGCTGGTGGTGCCGCTGGTGGCGGCGTGGTGGCGCAGCAAGCTGGGCGGCATTTCCGGCGATGGGCTGGGTGCCAGCGTCGAAGTCACTGAAACGATGCTGCTGGTGGTGTTGGCGGTAGCGGCAGGTTTCGCCTGACAACCACGGCATCGTAGGAGCGGCCTTGGCCGCGAAGCCAGGAACGCTGCCGATCAGGACGACGTTGGATGTGGCTGCAAGTGCCGTGATCGTTCACCGCTGCGTGCGTCGGATGCAGCGCTGGCTTCGCGGCCAAGGCCGCTCCTGCACAAAAGCGCGGCTCAATCCTCGCCGAAGCGGATTTCGCCGGTCTCTTCCTCGTCGGCTTCAACCTGCATGTGCGTTTCATGCACCGGCCCGGCCACCTGTGCGGGACGCAGGGCGGTGAGTTCACCGGCCACCGCTTCGTACTCGGCGACCAACTGCTGGCGACGTGCTTCGGGTACGTCCTGCCAATGGCAGCCCAACAGCGCGCCTTCCAGCGAGTACAGCAGGTTGAGGCTGGGCTTGAAGCCGGCCCGCTTGACCTTCATGAAGGCGCCGACCGCACCGACGTCGATCAGGTCCTGCTCGCTGCGCAGACCGACCTGGCGCAGCCATGCCGCGCTCTTCGGGCCGATGTTGCGCAGCTTGGTGGTACTCACTTCAGCGCCTCGACAAACACCTGGGCGATGGCTTCCAGCCCAAGCTGATCATCGGTATCGAAACGCGCCAGCACCGGGCTGTCGATGTCGAACACGCCGATCAGCTCTCCGTTGCGTACCAGCGGTACCACCAGCTCCGAGCGCGAGGCCGAATCACAGGCGATATGGCCGGGGAAGGCATCCACATCTTCAATGCGCTGGGTCTGGCGGGTGCTTGCGGCCGCACCGCAGACGCCCTTGTGCAACGGAATGCGTACGCAGGCCGGCAAGCCCTGGAACGGGCCAACCACCAGTTCGGTACCGTCGAAGAAGTAGAAACCCACCCAGTTGAGCTGCGGCAGCGCGTGGTAGACCAGCGCCGAGAGGTTGGCCGCGTTGGCGATGCGATCCGCTTCGCCATGCACCAGTGCACGGGCCTGGGCCAGAAGCTGGGCGTACTGTTCCGGCTTGCTGCCGGTAAGCGTGTTGGAACTGAACATCGGGAGAGTGTAACGGAGCCCGGTTTCCGGATTCGGTATGCCGCCGTCAGTCCTGGGCAATCCCGGTCATCCGCCGTTTCACAGACAAAAAAAGACCCGGCAGCGGGAGGGGGTGCTGCCGGGTCCGGGTTGCGCGGGGGAGGGACCGCGCAAATCTGGTTATGGGGTCAACGCGTCGTGCGTTCGGCCTTGTTCGGGGCGGGCGCGAAGGGTTTGCGTGCCAGTTCGCCGAGGGCCTCGCCGGTCTTCAGGCTCAGCCCGAAGGCTTCCTGGCTGGCCGTTGCCAGGCGCTCGAAGTTGTCCCGTGCCACCTGCAGCCCCTTGGGCAGCAGCGCCTGCAGATCCACCTGCGCGCCGGCCGAGGACAGTTCACCGAAGAACCCCGCCGTGGCGTTGGTGTTGCGCTCCAGCGCCCGCAGCTGCATCCCGAACACGCTTTCAGCGTTCTCCAGCGTCAGCCGATTCGCACGGTTGGCCGCAGCGGCGAACTGCTGGGTGTAGCGGCTGAAATCGTTGGCCTGGGCAGACATCGCGGACATCCGGAGTACCTGTGTTGCGTCGCAGCATAGCGCGGATTTTGCGCAGTGCAACATGTCTCGTTGCGCTTGCTTTAACCGTTCAGGTTGAAGGCCGAATGCAGTGTTCCTTCGCTTACGCCGAGGGAGAGGGGCGGATTGGGGAGGGGGCTTCCAAGCTCCCATTCTTTCGCCAGAGACGAAGGGCCGGCTATGGAGTGGGCCTGTCGCTTGATTGGGTTCGGAGCGCAACGCCGTAAAGGCACCCCTCCCGGCCCTCCCCTACGCTCCGCGCAAGGGAGGGGGAGATCGCGGTATCTGCCAGATTGCTGCCGCAAGCGCATGAGCAGCACCCTCCCTTTCGCCGAGGGCGAAGGAGAGGGAGGGGTGCTTTCGGCAATCGATCCAAAGCCGCGGTGACGCTGACGCTGGAATTGCCCGGTGCGGCTATTGCTGGAGTCTTCCCAGCCTCGCGGCTTAAGCCGCTCCCACAAGAAGCGGGGCTTACGGCCCGCGATAGCTGCACCCGGAGGTGCAGGTCTCATGCACCACCACTTCGCTCAACAGCGGCAGGGTCGGCTTGAGGCGGTCCCAGATCCACATCGCCAGGCGCTCGCTGGTGGGGTTCTCCAGGCCGGGGATGTCGTTGAGGTAGTTGTGGTCGAGCTGGTCGTAAAGCGGCTGGAAGGCAGCCTTCAGATCGCTGAAATCCATGATCCAGCCGGTGTCCTGGCCGGGTTCGCCGCTGACCTTGAGCTCGACCCGGAACGAATGGCCGTGCAACCGGGAACACTTGTGGCCCGGCGGGACGTTGGGCAGCCGGTGGGCGGCCTCGAGGGTGAAAACCTTGAAAATATCCATGGGCGCAATTGTAGGGCGCGCGTGCGGCGATGCACCTGACTGGTGAGGCAGTCGGGCGGGAGCAGGGTGTTTATTTATCCATCGCGATGGAGAGATGTAACGACTTGTTATGTCCGCATGAAGGGATGTTATTGGCCGGACATTTGCCGGCCATGCGCTACTGGCGGCGTTGTCTCCGCTTCCCTCCCCCTGGTCTCCATGCTCAATCGCTCCCTGCTTGCCCTCGCTGTCGCGGCTGCCGTTGCCGCTCCCTCCCTAGCTTCCGCCGAAACCGCCGCCAACGACAGCAAGACGCTGGAAGCGGTGCGTGTGACCGGCTCCAACATCAAGCGTACCGATACCGAAAGTGCCAATCCGGTGCAGGTGATCGAACGCCAGCAACTGGAAGAATCCGGCAAGGCCACCGTCGCCGACCTGCTGCGCTCGATCTCGGCCAACACCGGCAACGCCGCCAACGAAACCACCAACAACGGTTGGGCGTCCGGCTCTGCCGGCATCGGCCTGCGCGGGCTGTCGCAGAAGAACACGCTGGTACTGCTCAATGGCCGCCGCCTGGCCAACTACGGCTTCCCGTCCGGCGGCTTGTCGGACACCTTCGTCAACCTCAACGCATTGCCGCTGGTCGCGGTGGAGCGCATCGAAGTGCTCAAGGACGGCGCCTCTGCGGTGTACGGCTCCGATGCGGTGGCCGGTGTGGTCAACATCATCACCCGCCAAGGCTTTGAAGGCGCCGAAGTCGGCGTCAGCGGCGGCACTTCCGATGCCGGTGGCCTGGACCAGCAGAACCTCAAGTTCATCGGTGGCATCGGTGACCTGGACAGCGATGGCTACAACATCCTGGTCTCGCTGGAAGGCTACAACCGCGAGCGCCTGGACCAGGACCAGCGTGAGCTGACCCGTTCGGGCATCTACACCGACAAGGCCGGTGGCCGCTGGAACGGCTGGTCGGCCAAGGGCGCGCGTTACCTGATCGGCGGCAAGTCGGTGCCGATGCTCGATGCCGCCGGCAACTGCCCGGAAGGCACCGTGCTCACCGCCAGCGCACCGATCGACGGCCTGGCCGGCGATACCTGCGCCTTCAACCAGGCGCCGTACACCACGCTGATTCCCTCGACCAAGCGTTGGCAGGCCTACGTCAACGGCACGCTGCGCCTGAGCGATTCGGTCGATGCGTTCGCCGAAGTGATCTACAGCGACATCAAGGGCGCGTCCTGGTTTGGTTCCAGCCCGTTCTTCACCCTGGAAAGCGGGCGCTTCGCGCTCAATGCCGATACCGGGCTGGCCGAGCCGGTGCGCTCGACGCTGCCGGCCAGCAATCCGTACAACCCGTACGGCGTGGCCGTGCCGATTGAGTACACGTTCTTCAATCTGGGCGGCACCATCAAGACCAACCGCTCCAAGGCCTATCGCGGCGTGCTCGGCCTGCGCGGGCAGGGCGAGAAATGGGATTGGGAAGTGGGTGCGTTCCAGGCCGCCAGCAAGGAGCGCGAAACCGTCTCCGGTGGCTTTGCCAACCGCTGGACGCTGTATGACGCGCTGGCGTCGGGCAGCTACAACCTGCTCAATCCCTCGGCGACCGATCCGTCGGTGCTGGCCGCGATTGGCTTGAGCACGGTGCGTCCTGCCGACTCGGTGCTCAAGGGAATTGATGCCAAGGTCTCGGGGACGCTGGGTGAAACCTGGGCCGGTACGATTGGTTTCGCCGCCGGTGCTGAATGGCGCCAGGAAAAACTCGACTCGGACAACCCGTGGCAGATCGACGCCGGCCTGCAGATCCGGCCGGCGATTGCCGAAGTGCATGGCCAGCGCCAGGTCACCGCCGCCTATGCCGAAGTGAGCGTGCCGCTGCACAGCACGCTGGAACTGCAGGCCGCCGCGCGCGCTGACCACTACAGCGATTTCGGTGATGCGTTCTCGCCCAAGCTCGGTCTGCGCTGGCAGCCGCTGGACTGGCTGCTGGTACGTGCTGCGGCATCGCGTGGTTTCCGCGCGCCGTCGCTGTCGGAGAACTCGGCGTCCACCAGCATCGCCTACGGTTCGGTGGTCGATCCGTACGACCCGGATGTGCCGGGCTCGCGCCAGAACCCGACCTTCTTCACCGTCGGCAACAACAACCTGGAGCCGGAGCGCACGCGCAGCTTCAACGCCGGTGTGGTGCTGTCGCCGTGGGAGAACACCAGCCTGAGCGTGGACTATTACCGCATCAAGCTGGACAACCTGATCGGCAGTGGCAACACCACAACGCTGGTGGCCGAGAATGCGCCGATCAATGTGCTGCGTGATGCGCGCGGCAAGCTGTTGGCCGTCTACAACCGCTACCAGAACCTGAGCGAACTGCACACCTCGGGTATCGACGTGGAACTGCGCCAGCGCTGGTCCACCGCCAGTGCCGGTGATTTCGGTCTGTCGTCGGCGTTGACCTACGTCATCGACTACAAGCGCCCGCAGGTGACCGGTGGCCCGCTGGTGGATTACGCAGGCTCCAACCTCGGCCCGTCACTGCCCGATACCAAGGCCACCACCACGTTGGACTGGGCGCTGGGCGATTGGCGCACCGCGGTGACCTGGTACTACACCAGCGGTTACGACCAGGAAGGCAGCGCCGCCGCCAAGGCCGTGCAGAAGGAAGTGGCCAGTTACAGCCAGCTCGATCTGTACGTGGGCTACACCGGCATCGACAAGCTCACCGTCTACGCCAAGGTGCAGAACCTGGGTGATCGCGAGCCGCCGTACGACGCGGTGTACCCGGGCATCCGCGCCCCGTACGACTTCAGCCAGTACGACCTGCGCGGCCGCTACTACACCGTCGGTTTCGATTACCGGTTCTGACGCAAAGCCCCCTCTCCCGCATGCGGGAGAGGGAACGTCCCGCATTGACTCAAGCCCCTCTCCCGCATGCGGGAGAAGGGCTGGGGTGAGGGCAGATTGGGGCATGGAGTGGTTCGGCTCCATCTACATCCGACGCCACAACCAAACGCCCGAAGCGCCCTCATCCGCCCCTACGGGGCACCTTCTCCCACGCGTGGGAGAAGTGAACAGCTGGCACCGCTCGCGATCCGTGCCAAACAACCGGGGAATCCGTCGCCCATGTCATTCCGCTTTGTCCTTGTCCTGCTGCTCGTGGTAGCTGTCAGCGCAACACCCGCTTTCGCCCAATCCAGCTACTACTTCCCAGCCGCGCTGCAGTTCGATGCGAAGGTGCCTTCGCCGCAGCAGTTCCTCGGTTACGACATCGGCAGCCAGTACACCCGGCACGATCAACTGGTGGCCTACTTCAACGAACTGGCACGGGTATCGGACCGGGTCAAGGTCGAGGTGATCGGCCAAAGCTACGAACATCGCCCGCTGTTGCTGGTGACCATCACCTCCCCCCGCAACCATGCACGCAGCGCGCAGATCGCCGCGCAGCGGCAGGCACTGATCGACCCGGCCCAACCCGCGCCCGGCGACGATGTGCCGGCCGTGGTGTGGCTGGGTTACAGCGTGCACGGCAACGAAACCTCCAGCGGTGAAGCGGCGCTGCTTACCGCCTACTATCTGGCCGCCAACCAGGATGCGGAAACCGCATGCTGGCTGGATCAATCGGTGGTGGTCATCGATCCGGCACAGAACCCGGACGGACGCGACCGCGCCGCCAATTGGCACAACGCCTGGGGCTCGCGTCCACCGTCAGCCGACCCGGCCGACAAGGAACATGTCGAGCCGTTTCCCAGTGGCCGTGTGAATCACTACTTCACCGATCTCAACCGCGATTGGTTGGCCCTGGCGCAGCGTGACAGCTGGCCGAAGGTGGCGCAGTTCCATCGCTGGTATCCCAACATCCAGATCGACTTCCACGAGATGGGCAAGGACAGCACCTACTACTTCGAGCCTTCGCCCAAGAGCATGGAAAGCCCGCTGCTGCCCAAGTCCTCGTATGAAGCCAACCACTGGCTGGCGCGCTTCCATGCGCAGGCGCTGGATGCGCTCGGCTCGCTGTATTACACCGGCGAAAACTTCGACAACTTCTCGCCGATCTACGGTTCCACCTACCCGGATTTCCACGGTGCCGTCGGCGTGACGGTGGAACAGGCGAGCTCACGCGGGCTGGTGCAGGAGTCGGTCAACGGCCCGCTGCATTTCAACTTCACCGTCCGCAACCAGGTTGCCACCGGCCTGGCCAGCGTGCGCGGCGCGGTGGAAGACCGCCCCCGGCTGCTTGCGCTGCAGAAGGAGTTCTTCCGCAGTGCGTTGAAGCAGGCCGCCGCCTATCCGGTGCACGACTGGGTATTCGGTGATGCGGCTGATGCGACGCTGACGAATCAGTTGCTGGCGGTGCTGCTGCAGCATCGCATCGACGTGCATGCGTTGGCGCGCGATGTCGAGGTCGATGGCAAGCGCTTCCAGGCCGGTTCGGCCTATGTGGTGCCGGCGCGACAGCCGCAGTTCCGCCTGGCCCATTCGATCTTCGAGTTCACCCCGCCGGTGAAGGGCGATGTGTTCTACAGCGGCACGTCCTATGCAATCGCACCGGCCTATGGCCTGCGTTATGCCGGTAGTCGCAGTGCCTTGCCTGCGGGCGCGTCGGTGCATGCGGCGCCAGTCCGGCAGGGCGGCATCGCCGGCGGCCGTGCGGGCTTCGCCTATGTCGCCGATGCGCGTGATTTCGGCAGCTATCGGCTGCTCGGTGGTTTGCTGCGCGACGGCGTCCGCGTGCGCACCGCGCATCAGCCGTTCACTGCGGCGACGGCCGCCGGTGAGGTGAGCTTCGGTCATGGCGCGGTGGTGATCCCGCTGACAGGTCAGACCTTGGACGGCGAAGCGCTGCAGGCCAAGGTGCTGGCACGTGCGCAGGAAGCCGGTGTCACCGTGCATGCGCTGGCCAGTGGTCGCGCTGCCAGCGGTATCGACCTGGGCAGTGACAGCGTGCGGGTACTGCGTGCACCAAGCGTCGCGCTGGTGATGGGCGAGGGCGTGTCCGCCACCGAGATCGGCTCGGCCTGGTTCGCGCTGGATACTTCGCTGGGGCTGCCTTCGACCAAACTGGACCCGGCGCAGCTGGCAAGTGTGGAGTTGTCGCGCTACACCTCCATCGTGCTGTCCGGTGGCACCTACAGCACGGTCAGCGATGCCGGCGTGGCCGCGCTAAAGCGCTGGATCGCCGCCGGTGGTTCGCTGGTGGTGTACGGCAGTGGCGCGCGCTGGGCGATCGACAAGGGACTGGCCGAAGCCAAGCTGCGCGAAGGTGACAAGAAGGACGACGCCGAGCGGCTGGACTTCGGTACCGTGCGCGACGTGTTCGCACTTGGCCGGGTCAGCGGCAACATCCTCAGCGCGGACATCGACCCGACCCATCCGCTCGGTTTCGGTGTGCAGCAGCGGCGCATCTGGATCAACAAGGAAGGCGGGCTGGTGTTCGAGCCGGTGAAGAATGCCTTCCTCAACGTGGTCAACATTGACCGCGAGCCGGTGGTGAACGGTTATCTGTCCGACGCCAACCGCGCCCGCGTGGCCGGCTCCAACTACCTGCAGGTGGTGCCGACCGGCAACGGCAACGTGGTGCTGTTCGCCGACGACCCGGCGCACCGCAAGTACTGGCACGGCACCGAGCGGTTGCTGCTCAACGCGTTGTTGCAGTCCAACCACCTCAACACCCCAAAGCAGCGCGGGGAGTGAGCTAGATCCTTCCCCTCTGCCCAACCCGGCTCCGCGCCCCGGCCCTTGCGCCAGCGCAAGAGCGCTCAACGGGTTGCGAACCGATGGTTCGCAAGCAGCCCGCATCGCCCCGCAAGGGGAGAGGGGCTGAAAGCTGAGAATGCAGGCAATGCTTCAGCTCGAAGTGCACTGAGCCCCTCTCCCCTTGCGGGAGAGGGGTTGGGGAGAGGGGAGAGAGGGCAGGAGAATCAACCCCAAGAAAAAAGCCGACGCAATGCGTCGGCTTTTTCATTCACCTCAAACCAGCAACCCGGATCAGGCGCTGGTACGGCCCTGCCCACGGCCGCCGCTGCGACGCTGACCGCCACCGGGGTGGCTGTCACGACGCTGCTGGCCGTTGCCGGCATTGCGCTGGCCGCCCGGCTTCTGCTGGCCGCCACGGCCGCCACGCGGTGCATCGGCGTTCGGACGACGCGGGCCATGACCACCGTTGCCGCGACGCGGCACCTTGTGGCCACCCGGCACCTCGGCCTTGCCCGGCGCGCTGTTGCCCCAGCGGATCGGGGTCTGCGGCTCGAAGCCCGGCACGTCACGGATGTCCATGTCGCGCTCGAGCAGGCGCACGATCTGACGCAGCAGCTTGGCTTCGTCCTGTGCAACCAGCGACACCGCTTCACCGGTGGAGCCGTTGCGGCCGGTACGACCGATACGGTGCACGTAGTCTTCCGGCACCATCGGCAGGTCGTAGTTGATGACCTTCGGCAGCTCGTTGATATCGATGCCGCGTGCGGCGATATCGGTGGCCACCAGCACGGTCACGCGGCCGGCCTTGAAGTCAGCCAGTGCACGCAGGCGCTGGCCCTGGCTCTTGTTGCCGTGGATGGCGGCAGTCTTGATGCCCGACTTTTCCAGGAACATGGCCAGCTTGTCGCAGCCGTGCTTGGTACGGCCGAACACCAGCGTCTGCACGCGCGAATCCTGCGCCAGCAGGTGCAGCAGCAGTTCGCGCTTGCGGGCGCCGTCTACCGGGTGCACGCGGTGGGTGATGGTTTCGGCAACCGTGTTCTTCGGCGTGACCTGGATCTGCTTCGGGTCGCGCATGAACTCCAGCGCCAGCTGCTTGATGCTTTCCTCGAACGTGGCCGAGAACAGCAGCGTCTGACGGTTCTGGCGCGGCAACTTGGCCAGGATGCGCTTGATCGACGGCAGGAAGCCCATGTCGAGCATGCGGTCGGCTTCGTCCAGCACCAGGATTTCGATGCCCGACAGGTCGACGCTGCGACGCTCCAGGTGGTCGATCAGGCGGCCCGGGCAGGCCACCAGCAGATCCACGCCACGGCGCAGCACGTCCAGCTGGTTGCCCATGCCGACGCCGCCGTAGATGCAGGCGCTGGGGATGCGCAGGTACTTGCTGTAACCACGCAGGCTGTCATGCACCTGGGTGGCCAGTTCGCGGGTCGGGGCCAGGATCAGCGCACGCGGACGGCGCGGGCCATTGCCCACGCTCTGCGGCGAGGTGCCCAGGTGCTGCAGCAGCGGCAGGCCGAACGCGGCAGTCTTGCCGGTACCGGTCTGCGCGCCAGCGAGCAGGTCATGACCATCCAGTGCCAGCGGGATCGCCTGCTCCTGGATCGGGGTCGGGTTTTCGTAGCCCTGCTCGGCGAGCGCGCGCAGCAGGAAGGGCGCAAGGCCCAGGTTTTCAAACGACATTGGGTACTCCAAGGAGAAATAACGCCGGCCCAAAGGGCATGCGTTGCTGATCACTGAAGACCAGCTGATCTCGGAGCGTTCCCGTAAACCGCGCTGCAAGATCTGGATGCAACCAGAGCGGTGCGCTGGTTGGAATGCGTGACGATAGGCGTCGGAGTGGGGGCGGGCGGGCGGACAGGCCTGAAAGGTCGCGTGTCCTGCACCGCCGGCGGTCCCTGAGGGAAACGGACGGCCGCTGGCAGACCGCGCTAGTCTAGGGGATTGTCCGGGTTGGCACAAAAACGCCCGTTCAGATTTCCGTCGGGAGGTGCTGGTGGCGCCCGGCATATTCATTACAATTGAAACTTGTTTCTTCGCAGACTGGACGTTCCCATGAAGCTTGGTTCCCTTAAGGAAGGCGGCCGCGACGGCACCCTCATCGTGGTTTCGCGCGACCTGACCCGTGCGGTGCGTGCCACCGGCATTGCCTCCACCCTGCAGCTGGCGCTGGAGGACTGGTCCAACCTGGCGCCGCGGCTGAACGCCCTTTCCGAACAGCTGAACGCCGGTCAGGCCGAAGGCGCCTTCCCGCTGGAAGTGGAGGAATTGGCCGCGCCGTTGCCGCGCGCCTATGAGTTCGTCGACGGCAGCGCCTACCTGCCGCACGTGGCCCGGGTGCGCAAGGCGCGCGGCGCCGAGGTGCCGGAGTCGTTCTACACCGATCCGCTGATGTACCAGGCCACCAGCGCCGGCTTCTATGGCCCGCGCGATGCGGTCAGGGTGGTCAGCGAGGACTACGGCATCGACCTGGAAGCGGAGATCGTGGTCATCACCGACGACGTGCCGATGGCGGTCACGCCGGAGCAGGCCGCCGGCCACATCCAGCTGGTGGGCCTGGTCAACGACGTCAGCCTGCGCAACCTGATTCCGGGCGAGCTGGCCAAGGGCTTCGGTTTCCTACAGTCCAAGCCGCGTTCGGCACTGAGCCCGGTGTTCGTGACCCCGGACGAACTGGCCGAGGCATGGCAGGGCAGCAAGGTGCACCTGCCGCTGGTGACGCACATCAACGGCAAGTGGTTCGGCGCACCGGAAGCGGGCGTGGACATGCAGTTCGACTTCGCCCAGCTGGTCGCGCATGCAGCCAAGACCCGTCCGCTGTCGGCCGGTGCCATCGTCGGTTCGGGCACCATCGCCAACGAGGACACGTCGCTGGGCGCATCGTGCTTTGCCGAGCAGCGCACCGTCGAAGCCCTGCGTGACGGCAAGCCGTCCACGCCGTTCATGAGCTTCGGCGACGTGGTGCGCATCGAAATGCTGGACCGCGATGGCCACAGCATCTTTGGCGCCATCGAACAGCGCATCGAGCAGGCGCTGCGTCCCTGAGGCAGCTGCCTTCCTGCAGCGCCGGGCCACGCCCGGCGCTGCCCAGGTTGGTGACCGACACAGCGCAGCTGAGCTGCGCTGTTCAGGGCTGAGTCGAACCGCATTTGCCGATGACGCCGTTTCCGCGGTTCGGGGTCATGTTTGGCTGTTCTCTGCCGATAAATGCCCCGGCACGGCGTGGCTGCGCTTCACCGCGATAGGCCGGCGCAGGCCAGCCGACTGGCGGCAGCGCTGGCAGACCGATGGTGAACGCATCCTCACCGCCAGCGGTTAAGGTGTCCGGCACGCGAAAGGGGAAATCCGACATGGAAGAGGGGCTGAAGCTCTACAGTTACTGGCGGTCAAGTGCCGCTTATCGCGTGCGCATCGGGTTGAACCTGAAAGGCTTGAACTACACCACCGTGCCGGTCCATCTGGTGCGTGATGGCGGCCAGCAGCATGCGCCGGATTACGCCGCGCTCAACCCGCAGGAACTGGTGCCGACCCTGCGTCATAGGGAGCGCGTGCTGACCCAGTCGCTGGCCATTCTCGAGTATCTGGACGAGATCCATCCGCAGCCGCCGCTGCTGCCGGCCGATGCCGGTGGTCGTGCCCGCGTGCGTGCGCTGGCGCAGCAGGTTGCCTGTGACATTCATCCGCTCAACAACCTGCGCGTGCAGCAGTTCTTCGACCGCGAGTGGAATGTGCCGCAGCCCGAGCGTGACGAATGGATTCTGCATTGGATGCGCGTGGGTCTGTCGGCGCTGGAAACCATGCTGATCGCCTCCTTCGACACCGGCCGTTTCTGCCACGGTGCCGAACCGGGTATGGCCGATTGCTGCCTGGTGCCGCAGCTGTACAACGCCCGCAGGTTCCACTTGGACATGACGCCGTACCCGACCCTGTGCCGGATCGAAGAAGCATGCCTCGCGCTACCGGAATTCGACGCTGCGCGGCCGGAAAACCAACCGGACGCCATTTGACGGCAGGGTTTGGAGAGCGGCGGGGATTGGGAATCGGAGGATTCGAAGCTCGTCGTTCGTCCAGGTCGTGATCGCACCGGCCAATACGACTCACAGGCAGGATCAGGGCTCGCATGACCGAGCCCTTCTCCCGTTCACGGGAGAAGGGTTGGGATGAGGGCGCTGTGCTCTCCGGCCAATCAGGAAGCCGGTACGGCTCCCCGATCCGGATTCCTCTTTCCCTGCGCTTAGAACCCGTGCGTGATCGCCGCCGGGGCCGCGTTGAAATCCGCGTACGGATCATGCTCGCCGGAGCCGCCTTCGGAGAGGCGGAACTTCAAGGCCAGACCATCGCGTGAGTCGGCCGCACGCAGCGCCTCTTCCTGCTCGATGATGCCGTCCTTGGCCATGCGGAACAGGCACTGGTCGAAGCTCTGCATGCCTTCTTCCAGCGACTCCTCCATGGCCTGCTTGATCGCATGCACCTCACCGCGACGCAGCAGGTCGCGGATCATCGGCGTGTTGATCAGCACTTCGGTGGCCGGGCGGCGACGGCCGTCCTTGCCCTTGACCAGACGCTGCGAAACCACCGCGCGCAGGTTCAACGACAGGTTCATCAGCACGTTCTTGTGTGCGCTTTCCGGGAAGAAGTTGAGGATGCGCTCGATCGTCTGGTCGGCGTTGTTGGAGTGCAGCGTGGCCAGGCACAGATGGCCGGTTTCGGCGAAGGCGATGGCCGCTTCCATGGTTTCGGCGTCGAGGATCTCGCCGATCAGGATCACGTCCGGCGCCTCGCGCATCGCGTTCTTCAGCGCGTTGTGGAAGGCGTGGGTGTCCAGGCCGACTTCGCGCTGGTTGACGATGGACTGCTTGTGCTTGTGCAGGAACTCGATCGGATCCTCGATGGTGAGGATGTGGCCGGTCGAGGTGCTGTTGCGGTGGTCGATCATCGATGCCAGCGAGGTCGACTTGCCCGAGCCGGTCGAGCCGACCACCAGCACCAGCCCGCGCGGGGTCATGATCACGTCCTTGAGCACCTGCGGCAGGTGCAGCTCCTCGATGCTGGGGATGCGGCTCTTGATCGCACGGATCACCATGCCCACTTCGCCGCGCTGCTTGAACACGTTGACGCGGAAACGCCCGGCGTCGGCGAGGGCGATGGCCATGTTGAGTTCCAGCTCGCGCTCGAACTGCGGCACCTGGCCTTCATCCATCAGCGAGTAGGCTATCTTCTTGACCATGCCCGGCGGCAGGCCGGTGCTGCCCAGGGGATAAAGCTTGCCTTCAATCTTGATGTAGACCGGCGCCCCGGTCGTCAAAAACATGTCCGAAGCGTTCTTTTCGGTCATCAGCTTCAAGAAATAGCCGATATCCATACGCAATATTTCCCCAACAGACGGCGGCCTGCCGTTGCAAGCTCACCACAGGCTTGACCACAATGGCCGCGCTCAGACTCCGGCAACGGCTCCCCAATGAAAGCAAGCTTCGCACAACTACGACGTCTCCTGTATGTGACCGCGTGCGCAACCGCGCTGTCTGGTAGCGCTTTTGCGCAGGATCCGGCCGCGGCCGACCTGCTCAACGCGCAGCAGGCCGTCGAACGCGCCGACCGCGCCGACGCCGACCATTACGCGCCGGACCTGATGGCGCTGGCCCGGCAACAGCTGGAGCAGGCCCAGCGCGCTGCCGGTGACCGCAGTGAACGCAAACAGGCGCCGGTACTGGCCCAGCGCGCTGCCGCCGATGCCGATCTGGCCCGCGCGCAGAGCGAGGAGGCCGTGGCCCAGGCCCAGCTGGCCCAGCGTCAGGCCGAGGTGGAACAGCTGCAACGCCAGTTGGCGACGGGGGAGGGACGTTGATGGTCATTCGTAACTTGATGCTCGCTGGCCTGCTTGCCCTGCCGCTGATGGCCGCTGCCGCCGAGGACCCGGCCGTGGCTTCGCTCAACCAGCGCCTGGTGGCGTTGCAGGCGGACATGCGTACCGCCGATGTGGCCTC
Organism: Stenotrophomonas sp. SY1; assembly: GCF_021202945.1. Taxonomy (GTDB): domain Bacteria; phylum Pseudomonadota; class Gammaproteobacteria; order Xanthomonadales; family Xanthomonadaceae; genus Stenotrophomonas. The sequence goes on from NZ_JAJOYR010000001.1 coordinate 939,245, forward strand.
GTTCGAGAAGCTGCAGGCCCAGCAGGCGATTGCGGCGCTGGCAAAGGCAAAGCGCAAGGAGCTGGACAACGCCCGCTACCTGGCCGAGCGCCGGGTGGCCAGCGCCGAAGCCGCCGCCCGCGCGGCGGTTGCGCTGCGGGAAGTGGACCAGCTTGAACGCACCCGCAGCGAACTGCTGATCGAAGCCAGCCGGCGCGAGGTCAACCGCGCCCGTCAGGAAGCCGAACAGCTGCGCATGCAGGCGCAGATCCAGGCCGAGGAAGCCGAGCGCCTGCGCCTGGCCGCCGAGGCCGAGACCCTGGCCCGGCAGGACGCCGAGACCGCGCTGACCAGCGTGGCCGGCCGTCAGCAGCAGCGCCTGAGCGCGGCCCAGCAGAACGCCGCCAAGCTGGCGCGCGAGGAAGCCGAGCTGGTGTCCGGGCAGAGGCTGCCCGGTTCGGCATTCGGCAATCGCGGCGAAGTGTTCACCTTTGCTGGTGACGCCTTTGCCGCCGGTCAGGCCACGCTTTCGGCCGGTGCCCGCAACCAGGTCAAGGCATTGGCGGAGTACCTGAACATCGGCAAGAAGGGCCGGGTGAGCATCGAGGGCTACGACAGCGCCAATGGCGTTGGCCAGCGCCGTGCGCAGGCGTTGAAGGACGCCCTTGTGGCTGCTGGCGTGAGCGCCAGCCGGGTGCAGGTCGCCGGCAAGAAATCAGCCTCCACGCGGGCCCGTTCGGCTGAAGTGATCATTGCGCCGTGATGTTCCTAAATGGCTGAGCTTGTTAGGTTTTTGTTGTCCCGTGGCGACTGAATGCGTTGTAGATAAACGATTGCTGGCCTACGACCAGATATTGCTTGTGGGAACCTTTTTGCAGGCGTAGGGTCAATTGTCCGGGCGGCAGATTCGCCGTCCGGATAACGGAGGGCCGAGCCGGTGCAGCAGTGGCGCGAACCAGTACCTGGAAGTGGTTTCCGGCATGTTGGCCGGGGCGCGGGTGGTGGTTCGGCAGTGCGCGGTTTGAGCTTCTCCATCCTGCAACGCCCCGTGCCGCAAGGCCGGGGCGTTCTTGTTTCTGCAATGTAGGAGGTAGTCATGTTCGAAGGGCAGCCACAGAGTGAAATCGACGCCTTGATGAAGGCCAACCCAGAGTTCAGGCAGCTATACCAACAGCATCGCAAACTGGACAAGAAGTGCATGGATGCCGAGCTGGGGGTGCTTCCGATCGGCGATGTCACGCTGGGACAGATGAAGCGGGAAAAGCTGCTGGCCAAGCAGCGGCTCCTGCGGATGTACGAAAACCGCGTCAATTGAACCTCCCCCCGTGCTAACCGTTCTGTCGCGGGCAGTGGCGGCCTCCTCGTCGGCCGTCATTGTCCGCGTCACTGTCGTCGGCGCCCCGTCGCGCCGGCATTGGCACTGATAGTGCGGGTTGCCTGACTTTCCTGCCCATCCGTCGGATAATCGGAAATCCGGCCGCTAAGCGGCGCGATCCGAATCTGACCATGGCAATCCACTCCTCCGTCCTCGAACTCATTGGCAACACGCCCATCATCAAGGCCCAGCGCCTGGATGCCGGTGTGTGCGAGCTGTATCTCAAGCTCGAAAGCGCCAATCCGGGCGGGTCGATCAAGGATCGCATCGGTCTGTCGATGATCGAGGCCGCCGAGAAGCGCGGCGATCTCAAGCCCGGTGCGACGCTGGTGGAAGGCACCGCCGGCAATACCGGCCTGGGCCTGGCGTTGGTGGCCCAGCAGAAGGGCTACAAGCTGATCCTGGTGGTCCCGGACAAGATGAGCCGGGAAAAGATCTTCAACCTCAAGGCAATGGGTGCCGAGGTGGTGCTGACCCGCTCGGACGTGGCCAAGGGCCACCCGGAGTACTACCAGGACCTGGCCCAGACCGTTGCTGACCGCACCCCGGGCGCCTACTTCATCAATCAGTTTGGCAACCCGGACAACCCGGCCGCGCACGAATTCGGCACCGGCCCGGAAATCATCGAGCAGATGGGCGGCGATCTGGACGCTATCGTGTTCGGCTGCGGCAGCTCCGGCACCATGACCGGCCTGTCGCGCGCCTTCGCCAAGCTTTCGCCGAAGACCGAGCTGGTGCTGGCCGACCCGGTCGGCTCGATCCTGGCCCAGTACATCAACGAAGGCACGCTGAGCGAGAAGTCCGGCAGCTGGCTGGTGGAAGGCATCGGCGAAGACTTCCTGCCGGGCATTTCCGATTTCAGCCGGGTCAAGAAGGCTTATGCCATCACCGACGCCGAGAGCTTCCACACCGCGCGCGAGCTGCTGGGCAAGGAAGGCATCCTCGGTGGCTCGTCGACCGGCACGCTGCTGGCCGCAGCGCTGAAGTACTGCCACGAGCAGACCACGCCGAAGAAGGTGCTGGTGCTGGTGCCGGACACCGGCAACAAGTACCTGTCCAAGATGTACAACGACTACTGGATGCTGGACAACGGCTTCCTGGAGCGCCCACAGTTCGGCGACCTGCGCGACCTGATCCTGCGCCCGTACAGCCAGCGCGACACGGTGGTGGTCGGCCCGAACGACCTGCTGACCACCGCCTACCAGCGCATGAAGCTGTACGACGTGTCGCAGTTGCCAGTGATGGAAGGCAACCAGCTGGTCGGCATCATCGACGAGAGCGACGTGCTGCTGCACGTGTACGGCGACGAAGCCCGTTTCCGCGACCCGGTCTCGGTGGCGATGGTGAGCAAGCTGGACCGGCTGGACGTCAAATCGCCGATCGAAGCGCTGCTGCCGGTGTTCGACCGGGGGCAGGTGGCGATCATCACCGATGGTGATGCATTTCTCGGTTTGATCACCCGCATCGACCTGCTCAACTACCTGCGTCGCAGGGTTCAGTGATTCGGTAAACTCCCCGCGGCGTTCAGGGGGAACGCCGCAATGGTCAGTTCAGACCCGACTGATAGAATTTCGGTCCTTTTGCAGGAAGCCCATATGACGGATCAGCATTCACGCAGCCAGGCTGGCGGGCGCAGCCTTGCGCTTGCCACATTGGCCATTCACGGCGGGCAAGCCCCCGACCCGACCACCGGCGCCGTCATGCCGCCGATCTATGCGACCTCCACCTATGCCCAGTCCAGCCCGGGCGAGCATCAGGGTTTCGAGTACTCGCGCACCCACAATCCCACCCGCTTCGCCTATGAGCGCTGCGTGGCGTCGCTGGAAGGCGGTACGCGTGGCTTTGCCTTTGCTTCGGGCATGGCCGCCAGCTCCACCGTCATCGAGCTGCTCGACACCGGCAGCCACGTGGTGGCGATGGACGACATCTACGGCGGCAGCTTCCGCCTGTTCGAGCGCGTGCGTCGCCGCACCGCCGGGCTGGATTTCAGCTTCGTCGATCTGACCGACCTGTCGGCCTTCGAAGCGGCGATCACGCCGAAGACGAAGATGGTGTGGATCGAGACGCCGACCAACCCGATGCTGAAGATCGTGGACATCGCTGCGGTGGCTGCCATCGCCAAGCGCCATGGCCTGATCGTGGTGGTGGACAACACCTTCGCCTCGCCGATGCTGCAGCGTCCGCTGGAGCTGGGGGCGGACCTGGTGCTGCATTCGGCAACCAAGTATCTCAATGGTCACTCGGACATGGTCGGCGGCATGGTAGTGGTCGGCGACAATGCCGAACTCGCCGAGCAGATGGCTTTCCTGCAGAACTCCATTGGCGGTGTGCAGGGGCCGTTCGACAGCTTCCTGGCCCTGCGTGGCTTGAAGACCCTGCCGTTGCGCATGAAGGCGCATTGCGCCAATGCAATGGAACTGGCGCAGTGGCTGGAAACGCATCCTGCGGTGGAGAAGGTGATCTACCCGGGCCTGGCATCGCATCCGCAGCACGCGTTGGCGGCAACGCAGATGAGCGGCTTCGGCGGCATTGTCTCGATCGTGCTCAAGGGCGGTTTCGAAGCAGCCAAGCGCTTCTGTGAGAAGACCGAACTGTTCACCCTGGCCGAGTCCCTCGGCGGTGTGGAGAGCCTGGTCAACCACCCGGCGGTGATGACCCACGCCTCGATCCCGGTAGCCCGCCGCGAGCAGCTCGGCATCAGCGATGCGCTGGTGCGGTTGAGCGTGGGCGTTGAGGATGTGGGGGATCTACGGGTGGATCTGGAAAGGGCGTTGGCGGGGAACCGTTGAGCATGGGCATCCTTTCGGTATTCGGGAAGCACCGATCGCTGGCGTACGAGTTGACTCAGCGTGAAGTGCTTGGCCGCTACCGTGGCGCAAGCTTCGGCTTGCTGTGGTCGCTGATCAGCCCGTTCCTGATGTTGCTGGTCTACACCATGGCGTTCGGTTACATCATGAAGGGGCGCTGGCCTGGTTCCAGCGGTTCGACTACAGACTTCGCGCTGATTCTATTTGCCGGTTTGACCGTGCATGGTTTCTTTGCCGAGTGCTTCACGCGAGCGCCGCAGCTGATCGTGAGCAATACCGGTTATGTCAAACGGGTGGTCTTCCCACTGGACATCCTGGTCTGGAGCATGACGTTCTCCGCGTTGTTCCATCTGTTGATGAACATCGTGGTCCTGTTGTTGCTGCATCTGGTGGTGAAGGGCAGCATTCCGCCGACTGCGGTGCTGGTGCCGGTCGTGTTGCTGCCGCTGGTGATCCTCACCGTGGGCGTTGGCTGGATCGTGTCCGCACTGGGCGTATATCTGCGTGATATCGGCCAGATTGCGGGCGTCATCGCGACCGCGATGCTGTTCCTGTCCTCCGCCATCGTGCCGCTGGAGTCGGTGCCCGCAAGCTATCGCATCGTGTTTGAGCTCAACCCGCTGACCTTCATCATCAACCAGATGCGTGAAGTGGTCATCTGGGGGCGGTTGCCTGACTGGGAAGGCCTGGGCATCTATACGCTGATCGCCTGCGCCGTGGCCTTGGTCGGCCATCGCGTATTCAACAAGCTGCGCGTGGGGTTTGCCGATGTGCTCTGATCGTGTCGATTCGGAAGTGGTGATCGACGTCCGTGGGGTCGGCAAGAGCTACCACATGTACGAGCGGCCCTCGCACCGCCTCTGGCAGGCCCTGGCTGGCAAACGCAAGTCGTTCTACAAGGATTTCTGGGCGCTTCGCGACGTCACTTTCAGTGTGAGGCGGGGGCAGACGGTCGGCATTGTGGGTCGCAACGGCTCGGGCAAGTCCACGCTGCTGCAGATGATCGCCGGTACCCTCAATCCGACTGAAGGTTCGATTTCAGTGAACGGGCGTGTTGCCGCGCTGCTGGAGCTGGGTAGTGGCTTCAATCCCGAATTCACCGGTCGGGAGAACGTTTTCCTCAATGCCGCGATCCTTGGGCTGACCCGCGCTCAGATCGAGCAACGATTGGACAATATCCTTGCGTTTGCCGATATCGGTGAGTTCATTGATCAGCCAGTGCGTAGCTATTCCAGCGGCATGGCGGTACGGCTTGCGTTCGCGGTCATCGCACACGTGGACGCCGATATCCTGATCATCGACGAAGCACTGGCCGTAGGCGATGCCTTCTTTTCGCAGAAGTGCATGCGCTTTCTGCGTGAGTTCCAGAAGAACGGCACCCTGTTGTTCGTTAGTCATGACGCCGCAGCGGTGACCAATCTGTGTGAGAACGCGGTGTGGTTGCAGAATGGCCGCATGCGCCTGTCCGGCACCTCGCAGGAGGTGGTGGAGGCCTACATGACCGAGCAGCATGTGGTTGGACGTCGTGAGGCGGGCAACGACAATGTGGTGGTCTCCCGCAAGGCCCCACGCCGCGCCGATGCCAGCGCTGCTGACTTCCGGCAGCAGGCGTTGCGCGAGGAGGGCATCTGCAACCGTATCGCCCTGTTCGAATTCGACCCGGACAACGTTGGCCAAGAATTCGGTGCACAGGGCGCGCGGATTGTCGACGTGCGACTGCTGGATACAGATGGGCATCCGTTGCCGGTGCTTGAAGGTGGGGAGCTTGTCCGGCTACAGATTCGTGTGTCTTTGGAGCAGGCGCTGGACAGCTTGATCATCGGCTTCTATGTGAAGGATCGGCTTGGTCAGCGCCTTTTTGGTGACAACAGTTATTTCGCATGTAAAGACGCGCCGGTAGGAGGGCGACCCGGTGACGTAGTAGTGGGCTCGTTCCTGTTTCGAATGCCGGTGATGCCGTCAGGGTCTTACATGATTGACGCGGCAGTCGCCTCGGGCGACCAGCACGACCACACACAACAGCATTGGATACATGACGCGCTGGAGTTCCGCGCGATGGACGAGACGATGCGCTTTGGTTTGCTCGGTTTGCCGATGCTGGCCATCGAAGTTTCCAAGGAGCAGTGATGATCGAGTTTACCGGTGAGCGCTTTGTTCCCACCGAACAGGGCGTAATCAGGCAGGAACACCTGCACCGCTATGCCTGGTGTTTGCCGCTGGTGGAAGGCAAGGATGTACTGGATGTGGCCAGTGGCGAGGGCTATGGCAGCGCCATGCTTGCGTCGCTGGCGCGGACGGTTCGTGGTGTGGACATTTCGCAAGAAGCCGTTGCTCACGCCAGTCAGAGCTACGCTCAGCTAGATAACCTACGGTATTTGCAGGGGTCTGCGACAGCTATTCCGCTCGACACGAACAGTGTGGATGTGGTGGTGTCGTTCGAGACCATCGAACACCTGCTTGAGCAAGAGGAAATGCTGGCCGAGATTCGACGGGTACTGCGCCCGGCCGGCCTGCTTGTCATGTCTTCTCCGAACAAGGAGATTTATTCCGACAAAGCTGGCTACCACAACGATTTTCACGTTAAGGAACTTTACCTTAACGAGTTCGAAGCACTGTTGAGGCGTCATTTTCCTGCTGTGCGCATTGCCGGACAGCGTATGGCGGTGTGCTCGGCCATTACTCCTTTGAATGGAAAGCGGGCGCAGGCGAGCTATCAGGCACTGACTGACACTGGTGAGCAGGTGGAGTCGCGCGTGGCGGACGTGCCGGGGGCGGTCTACTTCGTAGCCCTTGCCGCTGCCACTGCCGATTTGCTTCCGGATTTGTCTGCTTCGATTCTCTATGCCGAGGGTGAGGATTTGTATGATCACCACCATCAGGTCGCGCAGTGGGCGAAGGGCTTGGACGCAGAGAAAGACAGCTTGGTGCGCTGGGCGCAATCGCTAGAAGCTGATTTGGAGAAATCCAAGGCCGATTACAGTCGTCTGGAAGGTGAGTTCGAGGAGCGAACTCGCTGGGCATTGGAATTGGACCAGTCGCTGCGTGCTGCAGGCAGGACGCGCCAGGAGGAAGACGAGCGGCTCGGTCAGCTGGCCGCGGAGAACCAGTCGCTGCAGGAACGGAATCAGGATCTGCAGGAACAACGCGAGGCGTTGCAGCAGCAGAGTCTGGCTTTGCAAGAGCAGCATCAGTTGTTGGTGGAGGAGTTTTCCGGCTACAAGCGCGTCGCCGAGGAGCATGCTGCCGCTCTGGAGCACGATCTTACCGATGCACGCCGGCTGATCCTTGAGAACAGCAAAGGTATTGAAAGTCTGGCTCACAAAGCCGGGCTGGGCGCCCATGGCAAGCCGGATGAGCCGACTTCGGACTTGGGGGTTCGCGGAATTGTTGATGACTACAACAGACAGGTTGAGTCGCTGCGGCGGACGCTGGATCTGGTGCTGGTATCCAAGTCGTGGCGCGTCACCAAGCCGCTGCGCTTTAGCTCGCGCGTGATTCGAGGTGATGTGCCGGCGATCATGGCATCGCTGCGGGCGTCGGGAATCGCGCGCCACCCGCTGCTGGCGCCGTTGGCGCGGCCAGTGCGTCAATGGTTGCAGCGTCGGCATGTGGAGCCCGTGAAAGAGGTGACAGGGCTGTCCCTTTCCGAAGTTTCGGAGGATGTGAATGCGGCGGTCAGGGCGTTGTCTTTCCCGGTGCATGATGCGCCGGTCGTCAGCATCGTCATTCCAACCTATGGGAACTTGCCGCATACCCTGGCTTGCCTGCGTTCGATAATGGAACATCCGCCCCAGGCCAGCTACGAAGTGCTGGTGCTGGAGGATGCATCGGGTGATGTGGAGATCGGGAGACTGGCGACGGTTCCCGGCCTGCGCTATCACCTCAACAGCAAGAATCTGGGCTTTCTGCTTTCCTGCAATCAGGCGTTGGAGCTGGTTGCCGGCCGCTATACGTACTTCCTCAACAATGACACGGAAGTGCGTCCTGGTTGGATGGATGCGATGCTCGATGTATTCGCACGCATGCCTGATTGCGGCATGGTCGGCTCCAAGCTGGTTTATCCGGACGGTCGTCTGCAGGAAGCGGGCGGCATTATCTGGAATGACGGTTCGGCTTGGAACTATGGGCGCTTGGATAATCCTGATGCCAGCCAGTACAACTACCTGCGTCGTGTGGATTACTGCAGCGGTGCGAGTCTTCTGATTGGCACCGATTTGCTGCGACAACTGAAGGGTTTCGATCCCGAGTTCGTTCCTGCTTACTGTGAGGATTCAGACTTGGCCTTCCGCGTACGGCAGGCCGGGTACGAGTTGTACTACTGCCCTGCATCGGAAGTCGTCCATTACGAAGGCATTTCGCATGGCACGGATACTGGCGTAGGTATCAAGGCTTATCAGGTTGAGAACCAGAAGAAGCTGCTGGCGCGTTGGCAGGATCAGCTCGCCCAGCACCAACCCAACGGAAACAATGTCGTGCTGGCACGTGATCGTGCCGAGCGGCGTGAGACCGTTCTGATCGTTGACCACTATGTGCCCCAGCCTGACCGGGACGCCGGCTCCCGGACCATGGTGGCGTTCATCGACGGGCTGCTGGCTCGTGGATGCATCGTCAAATTCTGGCCCGACAACCTCAACTACGATCCGATCTATACCCCGCCACTGCAAGCGCGCGGTGTGGAGGTTATGTATGGGGGGCAGTGGGTAGGTGGATTCGAGAAGTATCTGCATGAGAATCCGCATGTGCGGGCAGTGTTGCTGTCACGTCCGCATATCTCCGAGCATTACATTGGCGCGCTTGCACGTCATCCGTATGTGCACACCGTCTACTACGGCCATGATCTCCATTTCCGTCGCTTGCAGATGGAGGCCGACCACAGCGGGCAGTGCGGCAGCGAAGCGCAGCGCATGGAGCTGCTGGAGCGGCGTATCTGGAAGGCGGTTGATTGTGTGGTCTATCCGTCGCAGCAGGAGGTTGATGATGTCCTGCGTATCGAGCCGGATGTGAACGCGCGGCATATTCTCCCGTACGCATTCGATGCCTTTGTCCACGATGCCCTACCGGCTTCACGCTCTGGAGTTCTGTTCGTCGCGGGATTTGCGCACGGCCCCAATGTGGATGCTGCCAAATGGCTGATCGAGTCGATCATGCCATTGGTCTGGAAGCGCTACCCCGAGTTGGAGGTATCGCTGGTGGGGTCCAACCCCACCGCTGAAGTGCGTGCACTGGCAGGCGAGCGCGTGGAAGTAACAGGATTCGTCAGTGACGAGGAGTTGAATCAGCGCTATGCGCGGACCCGCGTCGCCGTCGTGCCGCTGCGCTTTGGCGCCGGGGTGAAGGGCAAGGTGGTGGAGGCGATGCAGCAGGGCGTGCCGTTGGTGACCACATCGGTGGGGGCGCAGGGGCTGGAAGGGCTGGATGCGGTTGTCTCGGTTGCTGATGACGCCCAGGCCATTGCTGCTGACTTGATCGCCCTGCTCGAGGAGGACGCCGCGTGGTTGGCGCGTTCGCGTGCCGCTGCTTCGTATGCGCAGGCGCATTTTTCGCGGGAGGCGCTTGGTGAGGCCTTGGAATCCGCGCTTGAACTGGAAAAGGTAAAGGTATGATCGTTCGCTCACGTGCTCCGCTGCGTCTCGGCCTGGCGGGAGGTGGTACCGACGTTTCCCCGTTCTGTGACCAGTTCGGTGGATTTGTCATGAACGTAACCATCGACAAGTTCGCCTATGCCACGTTGGATTCCTCGTCCAGCGGCGAAGTTGAGTTCCACGCACAGGATGCCGATGTCAGCGAACGCCTTGCGCCGCAGGATGTCGTCGCCACTGCTGGTCCCCTGCAGTTGATGAAGGGCGTGTATCTACGAGTCAGCGAGGATTACCTCGGGGGAGTGCGTCCGCCGTTGCGGATTCGCGCGCATTCCGATGCCCCGCCAGGCTCGGGCCTGGGCTCGTCCTCGACCATGGTCGTGGCTCTGGTCACTGCGTTCGCAGAATATTTCTCACTGCCGTTGGGTGAGTATGAGATCGCTCAGCTTGCCTACCGAATCGAGCGCAACGATCTGGGCCTGTCCGGTGGCAAGCAGGATCAGTACGCCGCAGCGTTCGGTGGCTTCAACTTCATGGAGTTCTACGCCGAAGACCGGGTCATCGTGAACCCGCTTCGGATCAAAAGCTGGATCTGGTCCGAGCTTGAATCGGGCCTTGTGCTGTACTTCACCGGCGTATCGCGCGCCTCCGCCAAGATCATTGATGAGCAGTCGCGCAACATCCGTGAAGGCCGCTCCGACTCCCTCGATGCCATGCATCGGTTGAAGGTTGAAGCCACGCAGATGAAGGAAGCGCTGCTGCGCGGCGACTTCACCCGGCTGGCCAGCGTCATGCAGTCGGGCTGGGAAGCCAAGAAGCAGAGCGCGAGCAGCATCTCCAATCCGATGATCGACGAGATCGAATCATTGGCAATGCGCCACGGCGCGCGTGCCACCAAGGTCTCCGGCGCCGGCGGTGGTGGCTTCATGATGTTCCTGTGCGACCCGGCCCATCGCGTGGGCCTGGTGCGCGCACTGAGCGGTGCCGGTGGCACCGTGTTCGATACCCACTTTACAGATCAGGGAGCATGCTCATGGAAACTGGGATGAACCAGTTCGTACAATCCGAGTTCGACAAGACACTGGCGAACTTCCATGCGATGGCCAACGATCAGGCGCTGCGCGCGCAGATCGGAGAGGCGGTTGCATTGTGTGTGTCGGCGCTGAAGGCGGGCAAGAAGATCCTGTTCGCCGGCAACGGTGGCAGCGCCGCCGATGCCCAGCATTGGGCTGGTGAGCTGGTAAGCCGCTTCTACTACGACCGTCCAGGCCTGCCGGCGATCGCGTTGACGACCGATACCTCCATCCTGACAGCGATCGGCAACGATTATGGGTACGACTATACGTTTGCCCGCCAGATCGAAGCGCTGGGCCAGGAGGGCGACGTGTTCGTGGCGATCTCCACGTCTGGCCGCTCCAAGAACATCATGCGGGCAATTGATGCTTGCGAGCAGAAGGGTGTGCATGTGATTGGCTTCACCGGTGAGCAGGGCGGTGACATGAAGGATCGCTGCGGTATCTGCTTCCGCATTCCTTCGACGGAAACGCCCCGGATCCAGGAAGGTCACGAGTTCATTGGGCATCTGCTTTGCGCCTTGATTGAAAGCTCGATGTTCCCGCGCTGACATGGCAGTCGATGATGTTCTGATCCTCGCTGGTGGGCTGGGCACTCGTCTCCGCTCTGCCGTCCCGGATGTGCCCAAGCCGCTGGCGCCGGTTGCAGGGCGGCCCTTTCTGGCTTACCTGCTGGAGCGCTATGAAGAGGCGGGAATGCGTCGCGTGATTCTCGCCACAGGTTATCTGGGTGAGCAGGTGGAGCAGTTCGTGGGTGTCCGCTGGGGGCGGATGGACGTTGTCTACTCGCGTGAGGAAACGCCATTGGGTACAGGGGGCGCCATCGCCCAGGCGGCCCGGTTGTCATCGGGCAGAGGGTTGCATATCTGCAATGGAGATACCTACCTGGAGTACTCGCCGACGGCACTGGAGCAGGCAGCAGAAGGTTTGCCGATCGCCATCGCGTTGGCCGCTGTGCCTGACGTCGGCCGCTATGGCGCTGCCGATGTGGAAGCTGGTCGAGTCAAGCGCTTCAGGGAAAAGGGCGGCGGCGGGCCGGGCCTGATCAATGCGGGCTGTTATTTCCTGACTCAGCAGGGCCTGGCGGCGTTGCCTGGGCTTGATCGCTTCTCGTTCGAGCAGGAAGTGCTTGAACCCTGGGTGGCACGAGGGAGCGTTGGTGCCATGGAAGACACCGCGGGCTTCATTGATATCGGTGTCCCCGAGGACTTTAACCGTGCGCAGAAGATATTCGCCCGGGAGGAGCGGTGAGCGCACAGGTTGCCAAGCCGGTTTTGAACGTGTCTGCTGCGTTCCCTCTGTCGGCTACGCGCCGCGCGCTTCTGCTGGACAGGGATGGTGTGATCAACGTCAACTTCGGGTATGTGCATACGCCGGAAAGTACGCAGTGGGTGGATGGGATTTTTGACCTGTGTCGTGCAGCGGAAGCTGCAGGCTACGCTCTTGTCGTGGTCACCAACCAGGCTGGTATTGCCCGAGGTTTTTACTCGGAGGAGCAGTTTGCCCAGTACACGGACTGGATGCTGCAGCAGTTCTCCATGAGAGGGATCAATATTCTGCGTGTCTACTATTGCCCGCATCATCCCAGTGCCGGTGAAGGTGTCTATCGGGTTGATTGTGAATGCAGGAAGCCGCGGCCGGGAATGATTCTGGCCGCAGCGCAGGATATGGATATTGATCTTGCCGAATCGGCGATGATTGGTGATAAAGCCTCAGACATGCAGGCGGGACGCGCAGCCGGTGTGGGCATGTGCATTCAGATTGAAGATCCCCTTGAGCAGCCGTCATCGCGGATGACGGACGTGCTGTATGCAGGTAGCCTCAGGCAGGCTCAGGAGTACGTGTTGGGCGTCGGTTGATCGCCCTGTTATTCTTCTCGCTTCTCGCTTCTCGCTTCTCGCTTCTCGCTTCTCGCTTTTCGCTTCTCGCTTTTCGCTTCTAGACTTCTTGCTTTTCGTTTTGGAGTAGAGCCTGGACTGCGCGAACCATGGGCAGATTCCGGCCAAGAATTTCTGGTTTCTTGATATCGCCCGGGAGATGCAGTGTGAGCCAAGAGCAACGAGCAGCGCCTGACGAAGCCGATGGACTCAAGCAGCAGGCTGAGCCACTTGAACTGCCGGCAAGGGGGGGCGAGTCCGTAGGCGGTGAGTTGATGGAGGCCCCTGAAGAGGAGTCTGTGCCAGAAGCGCCAGTCCTGGCTCAGTGCCCCTTGTGCGGATGCGGCGTGCCGCATTTCCGGGATGTGGACGGGGTTGCATACCATGCATGCGATACCTGTGACTTCATATTCGCCGACCCGTTGCTATTGGATCGTATCGATCAAGGCCTTGCTTCCCGGGAATATGATGAACAGTACTGGGCTGCAGAGCTGGCATCGGCGCGGCAGCGCTCCTATGGATCATCTCTGGCACGCCTGGCAGAGGCCTTGCTCTACTGCACCATCCCTGTGAATCGATTCATCGACATCGGGACTGGGCCTGGTTATTTGCTTGACGCAGTTGCCCGTTACCTTCCGCACAGTGCGCATCGATTCTATGGCGTGGAAAAGTTCCCCCCGCTGCCAGAGTACCGAACAGGTAATGCCAACTATCTCTGCACGGATCTGGCGGACGTCGAGCTTTCATTCGAATGCGGCATCTGCGTGGAAGTGTTGGAGCATCTGACGCCCGCCATGGCCCGTGCTGTTGCTGCGGCGATGGCCAAGGTCTCCGTGCCAGGTTCATTGTACCTGTTCAATACCGGGCTCACGGATTACGTGCGTAACGAAGATCCTGGTTATCTGGACCCTTATTTTCGCGGGCACATCACGTGCTGGTCTGTCACCGCTGCTCGCAACATTTTTGAACCTGCTGGCTTCCAGGTGCATGCCCTTGCTGGAAAAACGTGGGCTTTCGTTGTGGAAATGCCTGGTTCTTCACGCCAAGCCGACGTTCCGATAGCTGATCGCATCTGGAATGCAGTGGCGGAGAACATTGAGATTCTCTCTTCGTCGGAGACAGGCGAAGTGATGTACATATTGGGTAGAGAGAGTGCTCGGGCGTATTCATAGTTGCCGTGTCCATTGATGGGCGAACCGCCGCTTTCAACATGAAGAAACACTCTCCTCGTCTGATATCATCGGGCGTTAAGAAAGTGTGACGGGAATGTTGTAAGTTGAAGAAAATCACGGGTGGTGAAGGATCCAACGGTACGCGCGTTAGCACTTGGTTCGCGTTGTCTGCAGCGATACTCGGTAGCGTACTGATCGCAGTGTTGAGTTGGCTGGTACTTGATGGCCCGCCAGGTATTCCTGGTCTGCTGCTTGATGTGTTTTTCGCAGGCGTCTTTGCCCTGCTGGTGCGTGGAGCAGGCGTAAGTCGCCGTCAGTTGCTCGCGGCACTGTCCATCTGGATCCTGGTGTTCCAGGGTTTCCACTTATTGAAGCTGATGGCGCTCGGTTCGCCGCTCTTCTTCAGTGACATTTCCACGGTGGGCGTCCTGATGAGCGTGCTCAAGACGTGGCAGGTCTGTGTGGTCGTCATGCTCCTGCTCCTGCTCGGGACCGTGTTGCTGTACGGGGTTTGGCCCAGCCGGCCTCAGCGTTGGTTGTGGGCGTTGGCGGCGCTGATGCTTCCTGCCTTCCTCTACCAAGCGGCGCCATGGGAAGCCAGGTTTGTCGATTCAATTCTCGGTAACAACGCCAATGACTACGTCACCCATCTGCAGCGACGCGGCGGGATGCAGTTCCTGCTCGACCAGCGCGCACGCAAGTACGAACTCGCGCTGAAGGGACGTGACATCCTTGACGGTCAGCATCTGGATTCCCGTCCACAACTTGCCTCGCGACGCAATGTGCACCTGGTGCTGTTGGAGACCTTCTGGGATCCGATGAACTTCAAGGCGTTTCATTTCAGTCGAGATCCTTTTGATCCACGCTTCAGGAAGCTGTTGGAGGACGGAGGGAATTCCGGTGTGATGACGCCTCATTTTGGGCATCTCACTGCAAATGCGGAGTTTGAAGCGCTGTGCGGTCTACCTGCCACGGAAGACGCCGTCTTCCAGAACCGGTTGAAGGATGTGCTGCCCTGTCTTCCCCGCATGCTGCGTGAGCTTGGCTACGACACGCTCGCCTCGCACTCGAACCGGCAGGACTCATGGGGGCGTGACACCGCTTACAAGTACCTGGGGTTCGCCAATTTCAATGCCTATCCGGCGTTTGTTCGCGATGACTTGGATGGGGTCTTTCTGAATGACGCGAGTTTCTATAGGCAGAATCGGGAGGTTGTAGCGCGCTACGATCGCGCCAGCCCCTATTTCAACTATCTGGTCACAATCAGTTCGCATTACCCCTACCAATTGAACAAGGAGCGACGTCCGCCGTTGGTGCGGGTTGAGCCGTTCAATGAAGGAGTCGAGAACTATGCTAATGCGCTTGCCTACTCCAGCAAGGCATTCATGGACTGGGTGGATGAGGTGCGGAGAGATGACCCGGATGCCCTGATCGTTGCTTTTGGCGACCACGCGCCGACCATGCCTCCCGATCAAAGGCCTTATGCCCAATCAGGCATCAATACGAACAGTCGGCCATTTGATGGTGCTGACACGCTGGTTGCGATGTCCAGGACCCCGCTTGTGTTCATCGACGGGCGAAAGGGGGCTGTGGACGTGGGCACGATGCCGTTGGAGTTCCTTCCTGTTGCCATTGCGCGCGCACTTGGTGTGACACCGGCGCGCCTGCCCTATCTGACCGATGACATGGTGGGTCAGAGAGCGAAGGACAGTACGCGGTTTCTCGGTAACGTGATTACTCGTGACAAGGGTCAATGGAGTCTTTGCAAGGATCAGCCCGAAGTAGGAACTGCCTGTGCTGAAGCGGTCCATCTGTATGACCGCAAGCGTGCGCTGCGTAATGCGCTTCTCACGGATTCACGGCAGATCTTCGCTGGAGCTGGTGGAGCGTGGATGAATGCCGCCACTCCCATGCAGTTCGGAACCGGGAGCTGCCTCTTGGAAGTAAGCGATTGGGGGCCGAAGGATGGGGTGGTCGGCGCGCAGTTCAACAAGCAGAAGGAGTCCGGGTTGAGCGCAACATGGCTCAAGGTCGACCGGATCCAGGGTAGCCCGCAATTGCGCATCGGTGCGGTGACGACGCCTGTCGTGGGATCTGGCGAAGTGCTGGCCGGGCTTTGGCCGACGCCAGGCGTGATCAATCAGGCGGGAAGCCATGCAGTGCAGGTCATTTGCGGGGGGGGCGTAGTCGCCGAGTTGGGGCGGATGCAGGTGAGAGGGGATGGCACGGTCCAAGGCGAATCTGCTGGAGAAGCGCCGCCAGCCTTGGCGGGTCCGCTCGAGGTCATGTTGGATGGAGTGGGGATGGGCAGGGTTGTCGCAGAAGCCAAAACCGGTACATGCGAAGCTGGCGGTATGCGGCATGGCGTGGTCAAGGTGACTTGGGCGCGCGCTTCTGGCAGCGACGGTGTACGCGTGTTCGTCCAGCAGGATGAGCAGGAGCGTCAGCTTTGGAGTGTCAGTGGCCCAGCCGGAGAGTCCACCACGGGGCCATGGGCGGCAGAGGGAATGAAGCTTTGGTTCGAGGATGGTGCCGGGGCACTCTTGGGCTCAGCTGTGGTGACAGCGCCTTCGTGCACCGTCGGACGGCAATAGGCTGCGCTGCGTCAAGAGTATGCTGACGTCCCGCTGATCGGTCGCACCGGGAAGCGCCAGCAAGGGTAGGGCGGGCGCCTTGGCAGCGCCCAGGAAGGTAGGGGGGCGATCGAAGGTGCAGTCAGCGTAAGGCATGGATGTCTGCATCTGGCGGCCCTTCAGGATTCCACTGGCGGCCCGGCGATCCTGGCTGCATCGGCTTGACGCATCTGACAGGTGCTCCTCGTATCCACCAATCTGGCTGTGTTGCTGGTGAGGGGCTCGTCACGCGGCGGCGGCCCTTCACATGGCATTATGTGGAGAGCATGTCGCGTTCTGGGGCGATGGAGGAGAGGCCTTGCGCCAGCCTGCATGGCGGGGGTCTTCTGCCTGATGACGCATGAGGCATGTTCATTGGGTGGGGCGAGCGAACTGGCGTAGTTGTTCCGTCGCGGTTGCCTGCCGACGGCGGCGGCGGGGGCGGCGGACGGCAAAGTCTTCGAGCGAAGCAGGAGTCCTTTTCCGGGCGTTGAGTCGGCTGGCCAATAGGTGGGTGGGTGCCCTGTATTGTGTCCCGCAGGGGCGCCTTTTTTGACACGATTCAATTTTTCCTTTTCAGCGTCGTTCGCAGTCATTGTGGGGCGTTTCCACGGCCCGAATGCTGGCTGATGGCGATCCGATTCTCTACCATAAGGCACCGAGCGCACCTCCCGTTGCGCCCCTCCCCATTTGTCCTGGAGCTGTGTTTTGACAACGTTGTCGACGACCAGGAATTTGATCGATCTTTGGAAATCCCCTCGCTTTCAGATTGGCGCCGGCATCGTTGCCGTAATGGCGTTTGCATTGATGCATCAGCTTTACCTGGTGCGGGCGCATCCAGATGCTTTGTACATGGATTCGTTGCGGTTGCTGTTTCAGCTGGACCAATGGGAAGCCGGTACGCTGTCCACGTCGGATTTTTGGGGGCAAGGGTCGTCACACAGAGGCTTTGTAAACCAGTTGTTCCTGCTGGCCAATGTCAGCCTGTTCGACCTGGATGTGATGCTGATCAATCAGTTGACCGGTGTGGTCATTGCGGCTGTGGCATTGATACTGATCCTTGCTTGGTGCCGTGACAATCGCCGGCAACTGAACTCTTTCGGTGATGCGCTGATCGCAGTGGGTGTGTCCGTCACCGTGGCAGGCCTGTGCTACAGCTGGGCGGGCTTCGAGCTGTTTACCCTGGATCTGGGATTGCCGCTCTGGGTGAAGAACCTGTGCTTCGTGTCGTTCTTCTGTTTGCACGCCTGGCTGCTGTCTGGTGAATCCAGATATCCGATGTTGTGGAGTGTCGTGCTTGCATTGTGGGCTCCGGTGGTGGTGCTGGTGGTGGGGATGGGCTGGAACTACTCCTTCATCGGTGCTGTGCTTGCCCTGCAGGTGCTGGCCTTCATTCCGCCGTGGCGTGCGACCGGTCGTTGGTATGGCGTACTTCCCTGCGTATCACTGCTGGCCGCATTCGGCGTGTATCTGGCCTTGGGTACAGTGACGGATGCGGCAGTGGATATCGACACGCTGGACCTTGCCGATACTCCGCTGATTACCCTGTATGCGCTGGGTTCCACCGTCGGCAACCCGGCCGCGATTACCCAGATTCTTCCCGTGTGGGTCATCGCTGTTGCCGGCGCTGGCATGCTGGTGACCGGTCTCATCGCATCGTTGAGCTGGCTGCGGCGCGGTGCTCCAGGGTCCCGGTTGCCGATCTACCTCATCCTGTACGCGGCGCTGGTTGCTGTTTCAGTGACCATTGCGCGCGGTGCAGACGGCCCGGGCGGGGTGATGGCGTCGCGCTACTACATGGATCTGGTGCTCGGATTGATCGGCGTGGTCTGGATCACCACCCGAGAGTTGTGTTCCTTGGGCGCTGCAAAGGTTCCCGCCAAGGTGCCTGTTGTGATGGTCTGGGCCATGCTCGCGGTCGTTGGTGTGTTGCATCTGGGGACGTACTACTACGAATGGCGTGCGGGCCCTTATCGGGCGTTGGCTTTTGCGGATATGAATCGTGCCCTGTTGAACTCGGTTCCCGATGAGAATGCGGCAGCGCTGTTGCAGTCACCGATTGCCCACGCGCGGAAGGGGGCGGAGATCATGCGCGAGCGACAACTTTCCATCTTCGAAGGTCATCCGGAACTGCAGTGCTTGACGGAAGATGTCGCCTATGGCCAAGGTTGGCGCAGGCCTGAAAAACAGGGGCGATGGTTGAAGACCGAGGGCGAGCTTTTGCTGCCGAGCACGTGCTCGTGCGATTTCGTCGCCAGCATGTACGTTCCCGGAGTGTTTCATACGCGACGGATCGAAGTGCGCCGTGACGGCGAGGCCTCGAGCCAATGGTTGTTGTTGCCCGGCAAGACGACGATGGTCGAGCTAGGCAAGGCCGGGAGCAAGTCCGCATTGAGGCTGATTGCAGCGCCGGCTCCAGACCAGACACCCGCCGCTGCCGGTACCGCGGATGAGCCGGAGCTGGGCGCTTTGGTGACCGGTTTCTCGGTCCGCTGCGCAGTGCCTTGAGCCATGGCCGATAGAGATAAGTCACGGAAGGCGATGTTCGACGGCGAGGCGGGGCCTCTCCAGCGGCTGATCAAGGATCAACGCGTGTTGTTCTTGCTGGTGGGGGGCGTCAACACGGTGTTCAGCACTGCGTTGTTCGCCTTTCTCAGTTGGTCACTCGGGCCCAAGGTGCCCTCGGCGGCAAGTCTGTTTATTGCCTGGGTGGTATCCCTGTTGCTCGTGTTCAATGTGTACCGACACCTTGTGTTTCGAGTGAGTGGCCACGTGCTGCGTGACTTCTTTCGCTTTGTTGGCGTCAACGTGGTCAGTTTCATGATCAATGCCGGGGCGCTGACGCTGCTGGTTGAGGGGGCTGGATTCCCGCCCATCCCTACCCAGATCGCGATTACCTTCGTGGTCGTGGTGTTCAACTACCTGGGACACAAGTATTTTTCTTTTAGAAGGGTGTGAATATGCAGGCTGGATTGGAGCGTGCCGCGAGGGTCTCCGTGGTGATCCCGGCGTACAACAATGTGCGCGACATCGAGGCAACGATTCGTTCCGTCCTGACCCAGGACTACGATGATTTTGAATTGATCATTGCAGACCATTCTTCCGCAGACGGCACGGGGGAGGTCATTGCGCGCTTTGCCTCCGATCCACGGGTACGCATCCTTGAACCGACACCGTCCGGTGGTGGTGCGCAAGCCAACTGGAACCGGGTAAGCCAGCATGCCAGGGGGGAGTTGATCAAGCTGGTGTGTGGCGATGACTTGCTTGCGCCGCAGGCGCTGCGCGCGCAGGTGGCGGCATTCGATAGGCATCCCAGTGCGGTGTTCGTCGCCTCGCGTCGCGATCTCGTCGACGCTGCGGGCCGACAGTTGCTGAAGGCGCGTGGTCTGGCCGGTTTGACGGGTTGCATCCCCGGCCGTCAGGCCGCGTTGGCCTCGATCCTGGCAGGCACGAACATTTTCGGTGAGCCATGCTGCGTCATGATGCGCAGGGCAGAGCTTGAGAAGGCCGGCTGGTGGGATTCGCGCTTCCCGTATCTGATCGACCAGGCCAGCTACAGCAATGTCATGGTACGGGGCGACGTCGTTGCCCTGCCAGAGGTGTTGGCGAGCTTCCGGGTCAGCGCCAGCCAATGGAGTGTGCGCTTGATGCGGCAGCAGGCTGAGCAGGCGATCGCTTTCCACGAGTCGTTCGCGCGTGAGCATCCTGGACTGGCGAGCCGTGCGCAGGTGCGCCGCGGCAATCTCAAGGCACGCCTCATGGCATGGGCCCGGCGCCTGGCCTACTTGTGGCTGCGGCGCCGGATGTAACTCAATCGGTATTGCCTTCCTTGTTCAAGTTCAGGCGTTCGCCGATCACGTACTGCGGGCGATTGTTGACGTTGAGCAGGATGCGCCCGGTGTATTCGCCGATGGCGCCGAGGGCAAGCAGTTGCAGGCCGCCCATGAACATGATGGCTACGATCAGCGAGGACCAGCCCACTGCCAGGTCAGGGTTCATCAGCTTCCGCGCGACCACGATGCTCGCAAACAGGAAGGCTCCTCCTGAGGCTGCAATGCCGGCGAGGGAGACGAACCGCAGTGGCACGATCGAAAAGCTGGTGGCCATCTGCAGCCACAGGGCGACCGACTTGCGCAGGCTGTAGCCGGATTTTCCATCCTGGCGGAGGTGATGGCGCGCCGTGATGGAGGTGATGTTGCTGGTGGACTGCAGCAGCAATCCATCCACGTAGACAAAGGGCCCGCGATACTCCAGCGATGTCTGGCATACCTCGCTGCGAATGCCGCGGAACGGAGAAAGGTACAGGCCTGCGGGCTTGTTCAGCAGCCGGCTGGCGACCCAATCGTTGAAGGCGCTGCCAAGCCGCTTCCAGAGCGCATGCTGGCGCGCTTCAAAGTGCACATAGACCAGGTCCGCGCCGGCTTTGAGGGCTTCCACGATCCGGGGAATATCATTGGGGTCGTGCTGCAGATCGTCATCCATGGTGATCACATAGCGGCCCGATGCATGCGCGAAGCCGGCCATGACGGCATTGTGCTGGCCAGCATTGCGACGCAGGTTGACGCCCTTCAGCCAAGGGCGGTCGGCCGCCAGGGCCTTGAGAACCTGCCAGGAATTGTCCGGGCCATGATCATGCACAAGCACTGCTTCGAACCCGTTTTCCCCCGCGGCAGCGCGTAGCGCTTCCTCAAGTTTTTCCACCAGGGACGGGAGGATGGTTGCACTGCCGTAGACCGGAATGACGACAGAGATTTCAGGCTTCATGTGGGCTGCCGTAGTACTTCTGGATGACGCGAAGTGGGTAGTCTGGACCAAAATCCAGCCCGATGTCGCGGGCTACGGCTTCCGCCAGCGCGCTGTCGATGTTCATGTGTTCGCCGCACTCGATCAGTTCGACTATGGCCTTTCTTCCAAGCACCTGTTCAAACAACGACACAAGATGTGGCATGGCCAGCGACCAGGGTGATGCGATGGAGACCAGGCTGGGGGTATCTGCCGAGGAAAGCAGGTTCGTTGCGATGGAGGCAACATCGTCTATATCGATCAGGTTGCGTTGTGCGTGAGTCCAGAGCGTCAGGGGACGAGACTGAACGATGCAGTCGCGCAGGTAGTTGGTCAGCGTGTTGGGGTTGCGGGTATGTCCAACAACCTGGGGTAGCCGGAGCACCAGACCTTTGCCTGAGCTGATGACAAGCTGCTCCATTGCGCGCTTGTGATCGAAATAGGGCGAATTCTGGTCGGGATTGACCACATTGCAGCTGCCGAAGTACACAAGGCGACCGCTCGTCTGCTCAAGAAAATGATGCAAGAGCTCGCGTTCCCGCGAGAAGGCGATTGGATCGCGCTCGCCGGAATTGGATACGCCCGATGCGAAGATGATGGTGTCCTGATCGTCGGCGAAACCCTGAAAGGCACGCGCGATCAAACCGCTGCCCACGATCATCCAGAAAGGCCCGCGGTGGAGTGCATCAAGTGTTTCATTCTCATTGCCACGGTACGTCCCTGCGATCGGAGCCCGGTTCGGGCTCCTCCATCAAAAGCACAATGGACCAGCGGGGAGCGCGGACCGGACATGTGGATTGACATGCGCCCGGCTCCCGATGGTTCTCAACCCAGCGCCGCTTCCAACTCCGGCAGCAGGGCAAACAAATCCCCCACCAGGCCGATATCGGCAATCTCGAAGATCGGCGCGTCGCCGTCCTTGTTGATGGCCACGATGGTACCGGCGTCCTTGATGCCGGTCAGGTGCTGGATGGCGCCGGAGATGCCCACGGCGATGTACAGCTCCGGGGCGATGATCTTGCCGGTCTGGCCGACCTGCATGTCGCTGGGCACATAGCCGGCATCCACGGCGGCACGCGAGGCACCGACGCCTGCACCGAGCTTGTCGGCAAGCTGGTAGATCACCTTGAAGTTCTCTTCCGAGCCGACGCCGCGGCCACCGGAAACCACGCGCTTGGCGCTCTGCAGGTCCGGGCGGTCGCTCTTGCCCGCGGCCAGGCCGACGAAACGGGTGTGCGACGGCAGGGTTGCGTCGACGCTGATCGCTTCGACCGGGGCGCTGTTGCCCTTGGCAGCTTCCGGCCAGGAGGCGGCGCGGACGGTGGCCACGACCACCTGGTCGGCCGGCACCTCGACGGTGATGATGGCGTTGCCTGCGTAGATCGGGCGCTTGAAGGTGTGCGGGCCTTCCACGCTCATCAGGTCGGAGACCTGGTTGACGCCGAGCAGCGCGGCCACGGCCGGGACCAGGTCCTTGCCGGTGGTGGTGGAGGCGCCGAACACGTGGCTGTAGCCCGCGGCGGCCTTGGCGATCTGCGGGGCCTGCACCTGGGCCAGGGCGTGCTCATTGGCCTGGTTGGTCAGGGTCAGCACCTTGCTGACACCGGCGATCTGTGCCGCTTCGGCGGCAATGGCGGCCGGGTCGGCGGCCAACACCAGCACGTCGATTTCACCACCGACGGCGGTGGCGGCCGAAACGGTCTTGGCGACGGCGCTGTTGAGCTTGCCGTCCAGGTGTTCGGCGATGACGAGAATCTTGGCCATTACAGCAACCCCTTCTGCTTGAGTGCGGCCACCAGTTCGGCGGCATCCTTGACCATCACGCCCTTGCTGCGCTTTGCCGGCGCGGCGTAGTGGGTGGTCTTGAACGTGTCGGCGGCTTCAACGCCCAGGTCGGCCAACTGCAAGGTCTCCAGCGGCTTGGCCTTGGCCTTCATGATGTCCGGCAGCTTGATGAAGCGCGGCTCGTTCAGGCGCAGGTCGGTGGTGATCACCGCCGGCAGGTCGACTTCCAGCGTTTCCAGGCCGGCGTCGACTTCGCGGGTCACCGTGGCCTTGCCGTCGGCAATCTCGACCTTGGAGGCGAAGGTGGCCTGCGGGCGCGCCCACAGCGTGGCCAGCATCTGGCCGGTCTGGTTGGCATCATCATCGATGGCCTGCTTGCCAAGGATGACCAGGTCCGGCTGTTCCTTCTCCACCAGCTTGAGCAGGGTGCGAGCGGCGGTGAGCGGCTGGATGGCCTGGTCGGTGACCACGTGGATGGCGCGGTTGGCACCCATGGCCAGGCCGTTGCGCAGGTGCGCCTGGGCGTCGGCCGGAGCGATGGTGGCAACCACCACCTCGGTGGCGATGCCTTTGTCGCGCAGGCGCAGGGCTTCTTCCAGTGCGATTTCATCAAACGGGTTCGGCGACAGCTTGACGCCGTCGGTAACCACGCCGGAACCATCCGGCTTGACCTGAATGCGGACGTTGTAGTCCACCACGCGCTTGTACGCGACGAGGATTTTCATGTGCTGCGGGATCCTTCGGTTGCTGAGGGGGCCGGTGTGGGCCGGGTTTGAGAATTGTTCCCGATTCTAGCTGGGAAGGTGGCACCATGCGAATGCGTATGGTGCAGCTGTGTTGCAACTTAAATGTCCGGACAAATTGACGCCATGAGGCGCGCGTTGTCAACGGTGCAGCCTCTGAAAGGAGGCTCGTTATATGCTTGTGGGATTAGCCCGCTGCCTTTGGCAGCCGAATATCAGGAGAACCATCGAGTGACCACATGGCTTGTGACCGGCGGTGCCGGCTTTATCGGCGGCAACTTTGTCTTGGAAGCGGTGGGCAAGGGCAACCGTGTCATCAATCTTGATGCACTGACCTACGCGGGCAATCTCAAGACGCTGGGCGCGCTGGAAGGCGATCCGAATCACGTATTCGTGCAGGGCGACATCGGGGACCGCGAGCTGGTCGCGCGTCTGCTGGCTGAGCATCAGCCCGATGCAGTGCTGAACTTCGCGGCCGAAAGCCATGTTGACCGTTCGATTGACGGACCTGGTGCCTTCATCCAGACCAACGTTGTCGGTACCTTGGGGTTGCTTGAGGCGGTGCGTGATTACTGGAAGGCGTTGCCAGCCGACAGGGCGGATGCATTCCGCTTCCTGCATGTCTCCACCGACGAGGTGTACGGCACCCTCGGGGAAACCGGGAAGTTCACCGAAACCACGCCTTACGCGCCGAACTCACCGTACTCGGCATCCAAGGCGGCTTCGGATCACCTGGTGCGTGCGTTCCATCACACTTACGGCTTGCCGGTGCTGACGACCAACTGCTCCAACAATTACGGCCCATACCACTTCCCCGAGAAGTTGATCCCGTTGGTGATCGCCAAGGCGTTGGCTGGCGAAGCGCTGCCCGTGTACGGCGATGGCAAGCAGGTGCGTGACTGGTTGTTCGTCACCGACCACTGCGCGGCGATCCGGACTGTACTGGCCAAGGGCAAGGTGGGTGAGACCTACAACGTCGGTGGCAATTCGGAGAAGCAGAACATCGAAGTGGTGCAGGCCATCTGCGCGTTGCTCGATGAGCGTCGCCCGCGTGAGGATGGGCAACCCCGTAACAGCCAGATCACCTATGTCGCGGATCGCCCTGGCCATGACCGACGCTACGCCATCGATGCTTCCAAGCTGAAGAACGAACTTGGTTGGGAGCCGGCCTATACTTTTGAGCAAGGCATCGCTTTCACCGTGGACTGGTACCTGGACAACCAGCAGTGGGTGCAGGGAGTACTGGATGGCAGCTATCGCCTGCAGCGCATCGGTACAGCGGCTTGATCAACGCGACGTTCTGAACAAGGGTTACCTGAAATGACGCAACGCAAGGGCATCATCCTGGCCGGTGGCTCCGGCACCCGGCTGTATCCGATCACCAAGGGCGTCAGCAAGCAGCTGCTGCCGGTGTACGACAAGCCGATGATCTATTACCCGCTCAGCGTGCTGATGCTAGCTGGCATTCGCGACGTGTTGATCATCAATACGCCGCATGAGCAGGCACTGTTCCAGCAGTTGCTGGGTGATGGTTCGCAGTGGGGCATGAACATCGAGTACGCAGTGCAGCCGAGTCCGGATGGCCTGGCGCAGGCGTATCTGATTGGTCGCGATTTTGTCGGCGGCAAGCCGAGCTGCCTGGTGCTGGGTGACAACATCTTCCATGGCCACGGCCTGCGTGAAGTGTTGCGCAATGCTGATCAGCGCGAGCAGGGTGCCACCGTCTTTGGCTATTGGGTCAACGATCCCGAGCGCTATGGCGTGGCCGAATTCGACAAGGCAGGCAAGGTCGTTGATCTCGTCGAAAAGCCGCAGAATCCGCGTTCAAATTATGCGGTGACCGGTTTGTACTTCTACGATGGTCTGGCCAGCGATTACGCAGCAGAGCTCAAGCCATCACCACGTGGTGAGCTGGAGATCACTGACCTCAACCAACGCTACCTGCGCGAAGGCAATCTGCACCTGGAAGCGCTTGGACGTGGCTACGCGTGGCTGGATACCGGCACGCATCAGTCGCTGCTGGAGGCATCCAATTTCATCGAGACCATCCAGACCCGACAGGGCTTGCAGGTGTGCTGCCCAGAAGAAATCGCCTTTGGTCAAGGGTGGATCGATCAGGAGCAGCTTGAGGCTTTGGCGGCGCCATTGCTGAAGAATGGCTATGGACAATACCTGCAGAAGCTCGTTCAACGGGGCGTGGTGCCGTGAAAGTTATTGAAACCGCATTGCCGGGTTGCGTGGTGATCGAGCCGGCCGTGTTCGGTGACGAGCGTGGCTTCTTCTTCGAGACCTGGAATGCCGAGCGCTTCAAAGCGCTGGGTCTGCCCGACAAGTTCGTGCAGAGCAACGTATCCGCTTCAAGCAAGGGCGTGCTGCGCGGCCTGCATTATCAGTGGCCGCGCCCGCAGGGCAAGCTGGTCAGCGTGCTGGAGGGCGAGGTGTACGACGTCGCCGTGGATATCCGTCGCGGCTCACCGACCTTCGGTCGTTGGGAGGCGGTTGTCCTGAGCGCGGAGAACAAGCGTCAGTTCTGGATTCCGGAAGGCTTCGCGCATGGGTTTGCCGTGCTCTCCGAGCGTGCGGTGTTCAGTTATCTGTGCACCGAGGTGTACCTGAAGGAATTCGACGCCGGCGTGCGCTGGAACGACGCCGACATCGGCGTGGATTGGCCGATCAGTGCGCCGACGTTGTCCGCCAAGGATGAGGCGGCGCCTTTCCTGAAGGACATCGCCGAGGACCGCCTGCCGGTTTATCAACTGTGACCGTACTTGTCTTCGGTGGCAACGGTCAGGTAGGCCAGGAGTTGCTGCGCGCCCTTGCACCGCTCGGAACGGTCACGGCGACCACGCGCAGCGGCAAGCTGCCCGATGGCCGCGATTGCGAAATCGCGGACTT
Source organism: Stenotrophomonas sp. SY1 (assembly GCF_021202945.1). Classification (GTDB taxonomy): domain Bacteria; phylum Pseudomonadota; class Gammaproteobacteria; order Xanthomonadales; family Xanthomonadaceae; genus Stenotrophomonas. The sequence goes on from NZ_JAJOYR010000001.1 coordinate 965,924, forward strand.
TGGCCAGCCCGAAAGCCTGCCGGCGTTGCTGGACCGGCTGCGTCCTTCGGTGGTGATCAATGCCGCCGCATACACAGCGGTGGATCGTGCCGAAATGGAGCCAGACGCGGCCTCCCTCGCCAATGCGCAGGCGCCGGGCACGATTGCCCGCTGGTGCGCGGCCAATGACGTGCCGATGGTGCATTACTCCACCGACTACGTTTTCAATGGTGAAGGCACCGCGCCGTACCGCGAGGACGAGCCGACTGCGCCGTTGGGCGTGTATGGCACCAGCAAGCGCGATGGCGAAGAAGCGGTTCGTGCAGCCGGCGGCCGTCATCTGATCTTCCGTACCGCGTGGGTCTACGCCTCGCATGGCGGGAATTTCCTGCGCACGATGCTGCGCGTGGGTGCCGAACGCGATGAGTTGCGCGTAGTGGCCGATCAGGTAGGCACGCCGACACCGGCAGCGCTGATTGCCGACGTGACCGTAAAGGCGTTGCAGCACCCGGATCAGCTCTCTGGCACGTGGCACCTGACGGCCTCCGGGCAGACCAGTTGGCACGGTTTCGCCGAGGCGATCTTCAACGAGGCCAAGGCTGCCGGGCTGCTTGCGAAGACACCAACGGTGCATGCGATCAGCAGCGCCGAGTATCCGACGCCGGCCAAACGTCCATCGTGGTCGGTACTGGACAACCGCAAGCTGCAGCAGGACTTCGGTATCGTGCTGCCGCCGTGGGAGCAGGGCCTGCATCGCGTCATTGGTGAGCTGGCTTCCGCCAAGGCATAAGCGGAAATGAAAAATCCCGGGCATGCCCGGGATTTTTCATGGGAACGATGCCGGCGGCTCAGGCGCGACCGTACGTATCCTCGAAGCGCACGATGTCATCCTCGCCCAGATAGCTGCCCGACTGCACTTCGATCAGTTCCAGCGGCAGCTTGCCCGGGTTGCGCAGGCGATGGGTGACGCCCAGCGGGATGTAGGTGCTCTGGTTCTCGGTGAGCAGCAGCACTTCATCGCCGCGGGTGACTTCGGCGGTGCCGCTGACCACGATCCAATGCTCGGCCCGATGGTGGTGCATCTGCAGGCTCAAGGTGCCGCCGGGTTTGACCGTGATGCGCTTGACCTGAAAACGCTCGCCATGGTCGATCGAGTCATATGCACCCCATGGGCGGTAGACCTTGCGGTGCCAGGTGGCCTCGCTGCGGCCATCGGCCTTCAGGCGTGCGACCACATCCTTCACTTCCTGCATGCGGTCGCTCTTGCCGACCAGTACGGCGTCGTCAGTTTCAACGACGACCACATCGTCCAGGCCCACCATCGCGATCAATCTGTCGCCGTAGGCAAAGGTGTTGCGGCAATCGATGGCGATGACATCGCCGCGATGCGCGTTGCCGTCGGCATCCTGCGTGGAGACGTCACGCAGGGCCGTCCAGGAGCCGACATCGCTCCAGCCCGCATCCAATGGCACGACGGCGGCATCGGCGGTCTTCTCCATCACTGCGTAGTCGATGGAATCGGACGGGCTGCTCTGGAAAGCCTCGGCATCCAGGCGGATGAAGTCCGCATCGCGCCGTGCTTTGTTCCAGGCATCGCGGCAGGCAGCGAGTATCTGCGGCTGCAATCGGCCGAGTTCTTCCAGGTAACGCGAGGCGCGGAACAGGAACATGCCACTGTTCCAGTAGTACTCGCCGGAAGCCACATAGGCCTGTGCGGTGGCCAGATCGGGCTTTTCGACGAAACGGTCGATGGCGCGCGGGCCATTGCCGGCAACGGCCTTGATGTAGCCATAGCCGGTTTCCGGTGCGGTCGGCTGGATGCCGAAGGTGACCAGCTTGCCCTGCGCGGCCAGCTGCGCTGCGACGGCAATTGCCTGGTGGAACTGTTCCACATCCAGGATCAGGTGATCCGATGGCAAAACCAGCAACAAGGGGTCATTTCCATCACGGTGAGCTTCCAGCGCCGCCGCTGCGATGGCCGGAGCCGTATTGCGGCCCACCGGTTCCAGCAGGATGGCCGATGGCGTGGTGCCTACCTGCTGCAGCTGCTCTGCGGCGACGAAACGATGGGCTTCATTTGCCACCACGATCGGCGCTTGTGCGGCCACATCGGCGACACGCAGCCAGGTGGACTGCAGCATGGTGTGCTCACCCGTCAAAGGCAGGAACTGCTTTGGATAGGCTTCGCGCGACAGCGGCCACAGCCGGGTGCCGGAGCCACCAGAAAGAATCACGGGCAGAATCTGGCTCATGGTGGTCCTCAGGCTGAGATCAGTTCGGAGAGTTCACGGGTGCGCTGCTCCAGAAGCGCGGCGTCACCGCGCGTTTCCACATTCAACCGCAGCAGCGGTTCGGTATTGGAACTGCGCAGGTTGAAGCGCCACTGGCCGAAATCGGCGCTGATGCCGTCGGTGTGATCCAGCGTGGGTGATTGGTCGGCGAAGTGCGCCATCACTCGGGTCACCGCAGCCTTGGCATCGCTGACCTTGAAGTTGATTTCACCGCTGCACGGGAAGCGGGCGATGCGGTCCTCGACCAGTTCGGCCAGCGACTTGCCGCTGCTGCACACCAGTGCGGCGATCAGCAGCCAGGGAATCATCCCCGAGTCGGCATAGGCGAACTCGCGGAAGTAGTGATGCGCACTCATCTCGCCGCCATAGACGGCGTTTTCGGCACGCATCTTTTCCTTGATGAAGGCGTGGCCGCTCTTGCACAGCACCGGTACGCCACCGGCTGCTTCGACCATTTCCACCGTGTTCCAGGTCAGGCGCGGATCGTGGACGATCTTGCCGCCCGGATTGCGCGACAGGATTGCCTGGGCCAGCAGGCCAACCAGGTAATAACCTTCGATGAAGCGGCCGTTGTGGTCGAAGAAGAAGCAGCGGTCGAAGTCGCCATCCCAGGCGATGCCGAAATCGGCACCATGTTCGCGCACCGCATTGGCGGTGGCGGCACGGTTCTCCGGCAGAAGCGGGTTGGGGATGCCGTTGGGGAAGTTGCCGTCCGGCTCGTGGCAGATGCGCACGAATTCCAGCGGCAGGTGCGGGGCAAGCAGGTCGATGATCGCACCGGCGCCACCATTGCCGGCGTTGACCACCAGCTTCAACGGCTTCAGCGCCGAAGCATCCACGTAACTGAGCAGATGTTCGATATACGCATGCTTGTCGTGGTTGGCGGTCTGCCCCGCGCGCGGAGCTGCCGGTTGCGACTGATCGGCGGCCACCGCATCGGAAATGGTGAACAGGCCGGTATCTGAGCTGATCGGCCGGGCTTGTTCGCGCACCAGCTTCATGCCGTTGTAGTCCATCGGATTGTGGCTGGCGGTGACCATCACACCGCCGGCTGCGCCCAGGTGATCGGTCTGGAAGTAGACCTCCTCGGTACCGCACAGGCCGATGTCGATGACCTCCCGGCCTTCGCCGCGCAGGCCTGCGGCCAACGCATCCTGCAATGCCGGGCTGGTCAGGCGCACATCGTGGCCCAGCACCACCGGGCCTTCGCCCAGTTCCGCCGCCAGCGCCTTGCCGATCTTGCGGGCCATGTCCTCATTGAGTTCTGCCGGCACGCGGCCACGGATGTCATAGGCCTTGAAGGCGGGAAGGGGCATGTGTCTGCGTCCTGCGGGTCGGAAAGAGGCCTAGTTTAGTCGGCCACGCTGTACTTGGCTGTCTGCGGGCTGGACGAAGGTCCAAGGCGGCTGGCAGCGGACAATGGCTAGAATGCGGGCATCCTTTTGACAGTGGGCGTGATGCGATGAGCGATCTCTCAATCCCCGCCGGGCAGCGCGGCAAGCTATTTGCCAGCGCGGCCCAGGCACTGGCCGGTATCGTGGCCGATGGGCAGACCCTTGCGGTGGGCGGTTTCGGCCTGTGCGGCATTCCCGAGGCGCTGATCGCCGCGTTGCGCGACAGCGGGGTCAAGGGCCTGACCGCGATTTCCAACAATGCCGGCGTCGATGGTTTCGGCCTGGGCCAGCTGCTGGAAACCCGGCAGATCAAGAAGATGATTTCGTCCTATGTGGGCGAGAACAAGGAATTCGAGCGACAGTACCTGGCCGGCGAGCTGGAGCTGGAGTTCAACCCGCAGGGCACCCTGGCAGAGCGCCTGCGTGCCGGTGGTGCGGGTATCCCCGCGTTCTTCACCGCGACCGGCTACGGCACCGTGGTCGCCGAGGGCAAGGAGACCCGCGAGTTCGACGGCAAGCACTATGTGCTGGAAACCGCACTCAAGGCCGACGTGTCACTGGTCAAGGCGTGGAAGGCCGACGAGGCCGGCAACCTGCTGTTCCGCAAGACCGCGCGCAACTTCAACCCGGCCTGCGCGATGGCCGGCAAGGTCTGTGTGGTTGAAGTGGAGGAGATCGTGCCGGTGGGCAGTATCGATCCAGACCAGGTACACCTGCCGGGCATCTATGTGGACCGCATTGTTTTGAACGCAACGCCGGAGAAGCGCATCGAACAGCGCACCGTGCGTCAGGAGGGGAACTGAAATGGCCTGGACCCGTGATGAGATGGCACAGCGCGCCGCGCGCGAGCTGACCGATGGCGCCTACGTGAACCTGGGCATCGGCCTGCCGACGCTGGTGGCCAACCACATTCCCGAAGGCGTGGACGTGTGGCTGCAGTCCGAAAACGGCCTGCTCGGTATCGGCCCGTTCCCGACCGAAAGCGAAGTGGACGCCGACCTGATCAATGCCGGCAAGCAGACCGTCACGGCGCGCGCCGGCGCCAGCTACTTCGGCAGCCATGACTCGTTCGCGATGATCCGTGGCGGCCATATCAACCTGGCCATCCTCGGCGCCATGCAGGTCACCGACAAGGGCGACCTGGCCAACTGGATGGTGCCGGGCAAGATGGTCAAGGGCATGGGCGGGGCAATGGACCTGGTGGCCGGTGTACAGCGCGTGGTAGTGCTGATGGAGCACACCGCCAAAAACGGCGAGCACAAGATCCTGCCCGAGTGCACGCTGCCGCTGACGGGCGTGGGCGTGGTCGATCGCATCATCACCGACCTGGCCATATTCGATGTCACCGACAACGGCCTGGTGCTGGTCGAGGCTGCACCGGGTGTCAGCGATGACGAGCTGAAGGAAAAGACCGGCGTCGCGTTCCGGCGCGCGTGATCCCAAAGGTGGAGTAAAAAGGGCGGCATTGCCGCCCTTTTTCTTGTGATGCTGTTCCCCACCCAACTCCCCGACGCCGAGATCCACCATCTGCCCGGCTGGTTGCCGCCGGCCGAGGCGGATGCGTTGCGATTGGCGTTGCTGACAGCGGTTCCGTGGGACGTCCATCGCATCCGCATGTTCGGACGCTGGGTGGATTCCCCGCGACTGAGTTGCTGGATTGGCGATCCGGAGGCGAAGTACCGGTATTCAGGAGCGGATTTCGTGCCGCAGCCCTGGCCGCCGTCGTTGTTGCCCTTGCGCGAACGTCTGCATCAGGCCTGTGCGGCACCGTTCAACAGCGTGCTGATCAACCGTTATCGGGATGGCAGCGACAGCATGGGGTGGCACAGCGATGACGAACCCGAACTGGGCGACAGGCCCTTGATCGCTTCGTTGAGCCTGGGGGCGTCACGGCGCTTCCTGCTGCGCCGTCGTGATGACCATTCACGCAGGACGGAAATCATGCTGGGCCACGGTGATTTGCTGTTGATGGGCGGCGACACCCAGCGTTTCTATCAACATGCACTGCCGAAGACGGCGCGCCCGACCGGCGAGCGGATCAATCTCACCTTCCGCCAGATCCACGCGCCGGCTGCGCGCTCGCATCCTGCTGGCCGCTGACCAGCGTCCAGCCGACCAGGTCCGTGGCGGCCTTGTCCAGTGCGGTTTCAAAGGCGTTGGCGACGCTGGCGATATCGCTGGACGTGGCCGGTTCAACGACCACGAAAGTACGGGTGGCCACCACGCGCTGGTCGATGCTGTGGATCAGCTTGGCATTGAGTTCGATGGTGGCCGCTGGGACTTCGCCGCCCCGGTAGTCGGATTCGAACCGGCGCAGGTCGGTGGCGAGCTTGTAGTCCGAGCGGATGCCGGTGGAAACGCGCGCCACCGCCGCGATCCGGCCGGAATCCTCGAAGCCGCGCAGCAACGTGTCTTCCAGCATGTCGGTGGCCGGCTGCGCCCAAGTGGCGCCACGGTACACCTCCAATTCGCCGGGGGTGGGACGCACGTTGATGCGCGGGCTGTCCACCAGACGTGCGGCGCTGGGCTTGGCGATCACCAGTTGCCAGTTCACCTGCGGCCAGCTCGGATCAGCGTTGACGCGTACCTGCGGGGCGTAAATGGTGACTGCGTGGCGGTCGCTGCTGGCCAGCACAGAGCAGCCGGCAAGGGCCAGCAGACAGGCGGGGGCAAGCAGTTTGATCGGCAGGGTGAACTTCATTTCGGCTCAAACTCCTTGGGGGCATCGCGGCCGAGCAGGTAGCGCGCCGGGTTGTTCTCCAGCCGGTCGCTGACCCGGCGCAGGTCACGGATCAGGCCGCGTAGTTCGGTCAGGGTCGGGCCGAGTTGGGCCAGGCCGTCATTGGCGAAGCTGTTGATGGCTGCACGGTTCTCGCCAAGGATGGCATTGGCGTTGCCAGCGGCCGAATCCAGCTTGCCCAGGCTGGTATCGAGCTTGTCCAGTGTTGCCGGCAGCTGGCGCAGCACGTTCTGGTCCAGGTTGGCGATGGCACCATTGGCGGTGTTGAGCGTGGTGTTGAGGTTGCGCGCCGCATCGCGGGCTTCGGTCAACAAGGCCTGGGTTCCTTTGTCGCGATCGGCCAGGCCGTTGCTGATGGTCTCCAGGTTGTCCAGCGTGGCCGAAATCTTGGCCACGTTCTGGTCGCTGAGCAGTTGGTCCATCCGTTCGACCACGCGGTTGGCCACATCGGTGATGTTCTGCAGGGCCGAGGGCGTGGTGGCGATGGTGGGGATCGCGTCCTTGCTGGTGGTGGTCAGTGCCGGCGATTGCGGGCTGCCGCCGCTGAGCTGGATGATCGACGGGCCGGTAAGGCTGGTGATGGCGAGCTTGGCGCGGGTGTCGGTCTTGACCGGCGTATTTGAATTCAGCCGGACCTTGGCGATCACCTGGCGCGGGTCATCCGGTGCCAGCGACAGATCGGTGATCGAACCCACCGCGATGCCGTTGTATTGCACCGGGCTGCCGACGGACAGGCCGGTCACCGCTTCATTGAACACCACCCGGTACTCCTGCCAGGTGCGGTCGGAGGAATACTTGGCCGCCCACAACCCGAAGGCGAGCAGGGCCAACCCGGCTACGAGGGTGAAGGCGCCGATCAGGACGTAATTGGCTTTGGTTTCCATGGCTCTACGACAAGGATCTGGGAATGGGGATGGGTACGTGGTCCGAAGCTGAGTCGCGTTGCAGAAAGATCAGGTGAAGAAGCAAGGGCTGGGCGGTTTCAATTGCCTGCCTCCGGTTTTGAAGCCTCGCCGCGCGCGGCGCGGGCCCTCGGCCCGTGGAAGTACTCGCGAATCCATGGGTGGTCGAGTTGTTCGATTTCCGGCAGTGGTGCGCAGGCGATCACCTTGCGGTCGGCCAGTACCGCCACGCGGTCACAGATGGCGTAGAGCGTGTCCAGATCGTGGGTGATGAGGAAGACGGTCAAGCCCAGGGCTTCCTGCAGGGTCTTGATGAGGTGGTCGAACGCGGCCGCGCCGATTGGGTCCAGGCCGGCAGTGGGTTCGTCCAGGAACAGCAGCGGCGGGTCCAGCGCCAAGGCGCGGGCCAGCCCGGCGCGCTTGCGCATGCCGCCGGACAACTGCGAGGGCAGCTTGTTGATGGCATCGGCAGGCAGCCCCGCCAGTTTCACCTTCAGCAGGGCCAGTTCGTAATGCCAGCGTTCGTCCAGCTCCGGGTGGTGCTCCTTGAGTGGCACCTGCACGTTCTCTCCGACGGTGAGCGAGGAGAACAGCGCGCCGTCCTGGAACAGCACGCCGGTATTGCGCTCGATGCGCAGCCGGTCGGCCGGGTTGTCGGAGCGTGCATCAATACCCAGCACCTCCATCTGCCCGGCATCGGGCCGGCGCAGGCCCAGGATGGAACGCATCAACACCGACTTGCCGGTGCCCGAGCCGCCGACCACGCCGAGAATCTCGCCACGACGCACGTCCAGGTCCAGTCCTTCGTGCACGACCTGACTGCCGAAACGGTTGACCAGCCCGTGCACGCGGATGGCGGGCGTGTCGATGGCCGCATTGGACTGCAGGTCGATCACCGCATCACCTTCGGACAGCGCAGCGACCGACGCCATGCGCCTGCAGCGGATCCCCGGGCGGGAATTTCCAGTTCCGGTTTCATCGTCACCAATCCATGTGCATGAACCACAACGCCGCCAGGGCGTCGAGGATGATGACCAGCGAGATGGTCTGCACCACGCTGGAGGTGGTGCGTTCGCCCACCGACTGCGCGGTACCTTCGACCTTGAGCCCTTCCAGGCAGCCGATCAGGGCAATGATCATCGCAAATACCGGCGCCTTGGACAGTCCCACCAGGAAGTGCCGCACTTCCATCGTTTCGTGCATGCGCGCCAGGTACATCTGCGGCGGTATTCCCAGGTCGAAGGCGCCGACGGTGACGCCGCCGGCCAGGCCGGCGAGCATCGCAATGAAGGTCAGCAGCGGCAGCATGACCAGCAGCGCGATCACGCGCGGCATGACCAGCAGGTCGATCGGGTCCAGCCCGAGGGTCTGGATGGCATCGATCTCCTCGCGCGCCTTCATCGCACCGATCTGCGCGGTGAAGGCGCTGGCGGTGCGGCCGGCGAGCACGATGGCGGTCAACAACACCGCGAACTCGCGCAGGAAGGCGATGCTGACCAGTTCCACCACGTAAATCTCGGCGCCGAAGTCGCGCAGGATGGTCGAACCCAGGAATGCGATCACCGCGCCGACCAGATAGGAAAGCAGGGCGACCAGCGGCACCGCATCAAGGCCGACCTGTTCCATCTGGCTGACCGTGGCAGTCAGACGCAGGCGCCGTGGTTGGCGCAGCAGGCGGGCCATCTTGCTGAGGTTCTCACCCAGGAAGTTGACCAGCACCACAATATTGCGACCGATGGCCTGGACCGAACGACCCAGCCGCTCCAACGCCGCCGCAACGCCGTAGTCGCGCTGCGGCTTGGGGCGTTCGTCGGCGACTTCCTCGATGGTGCAGACCAGGGCCTGGTGTTCTTCGCGGAACAACAACGTGTCGTCAGCCAGCCCGGCCTTGTGCGCGAAGCGCAGCAACAACAGCACGCCGGCCGAATCCAGTTTGTCGATGCCACGGGCATCAATGCCGGCAAACGGTGCCGGGCTGGCTTTCAGCGCCTCGACAGCGTGCAGGGCAGTGGCCAGCGTCCAGCTGCCGGAAAGCCGCAATTGGCCTTCGGCCCCCGATTCGTGGGCGCAGCTGGGCGGTGAAGTGTCTGTCATCGTAGGCATCCGTTGCCGAGAATAACCTGTGATCCGTTGCACACGGATGAGTATTGCATCCGCTTCGAGCGATACTAGCGCGCATGTCTGCCGAAACCATCGCTCCCGTTCCTGTCGCGGCGCCTGCACCGGGCCGGGCGACCTACGCTCAACGCGTGGCCTTTGTTTCGGAAATGGCCGGGCGATTGCATCGCTACGGGACCACCGCGCAGCGGCTGGAAGCGGCGGTGGTGGCGTTGGCCCAGCAGCTGGATCTGGATTGCGAGCCGTGGTCCAATCCGACTGGCCTGATCCTGAGTTTCAGTGACCCGACCCAGGCCATCGGCTCCAGCGACATCACCCGCGTGATCCGGCTGGGCCCCGGCGACACGGATCTGCACAAGCTGGCGATGGCCGACCAGATTGCCGATGAGGTATCGGCCGGGCGGATGAGCATCGCGCAGGGACATACTGCGTTGCGGCAGCTGGACAAGGATCCGGGCCTGCGCGGCAAGATCCAGATGCTGTCGTCCTTCACCCTCGGCTCGGCCGGCGTGGCCGGGTTGTGGCGGCTGCCGTGGCTGGATATCGCCACCGCTGGCGTCACCGGGCTGTTGATCGGTCTGATGCTGTTCTATACCGACCGCCGTGTGGCCACGCGCGAAGCCAGTGATGCGCTGGCGGCGATGCTGGCGGGTTTTGTCGCCGTATTGGTGGCCAGTTTCATCGGGCCGCTGAACCAGAACTCGGTGATCATCGCCTCGCTGGTGGTGTTGTTGCCGGGCATGTCGCTGACCAATGCGGTGAACGAACTGGCCAGCCAGCACTGGGTATCAGGCACTGCACGGTTTGCCGGTGCGCTGACCACCATCATGAAACTCACCGTGGGCGCGATGATCGCGGTGACCATCACCGAGTTGATCGGGCTGGAGCCGCTGGTGCGGGCGTCTCGTCCGCAGTCGGACTGGGTGGAATGGGGGTCGGTGCTGGTGGCCTCATTCGCCTTCGCGATGCTTTTCCGTGCCAGCCGCCGCGATTATCCATGGGTAATGGCCGCGTCGCTGGCCGGTTATGCCATTTCCCGTTATGGCGGGCAGCATTGGGGTGGCCCGGCCGGGATATTCCTGGCGGCGATGCTGCTGACTGCTGCCGGCAATCTGTTCGGCAGGTTGGTGCAGAGGCCGGGGGCGATCATCCGCCTGCCGGGCATCATCATGCTGGTGCCCGGCAGCATCAGTCTGCGCGGTGTATTGAGCCTGGCCCAGCAGCAGAACGTGAATGCCGGTGAATCGGCGCTGCTGACCGTCGTGAATGTGGTCATGGCGTTGGTGGCCGGCTTGTTGTTCGGCAACCTGCTGGCCCCGGCGCGCAAGAATCTGTGATGTTTGAATAAATAAAAACACCGGCTTGCGCCGGCGTTCTAGTTAATTGGTAATTCCGATTACTTTTGAATCAGGAATTCTTCCGCCTTGCGGCCCTGCTTGGTGTATTCGGCCAGCCAGCGCGGCTGCTTGCCGCGGCCGGTCCAGGTTTCATCGGCATTGGCCGGATTGCGATACTTCGGCGCGACCTTGGGCAGCTTGCGACCGGCCTTGGCGGAGGTGCCCTTGGCGGCCTTGCTGGCCTTGGGCGCGCGGCCGGTTTTGGTTGCCGGTGCGCCGACGTCAAACAATTCTTCGATGGTGTAGCCGGCCTTCCTGGCCGCAGCGATCACCTGGGCGCGGGCCTTGGCAATCGGCTGGCGCTTGGCAACGATGGTCTTGCGCTTCTGCGCATCACGAATCAGGGTGCCCAGCTCTTTGGCCGACAGTCCGCTCAGGTCGATACTCATCTAATTACTACTCCGGATAATGGGGGTGGGTGAGCGCCATTCCGTGGCAGCGTGGCAAAGCATAGCGGGCAACTTGCTCAAATGACAAACCATTATCGCCGTTGGGCTGAATCCGCAAATGAAAAGGCCGGGATATTCCCGGCCTTCTCAATTACCCGATAATTTTCTTCAATACCGCGCTCTGGTCGAGATTCTCCGCCTCGCTGGCAGTGCGGGCCCGGTATTCAAACGTGCCGGCGGCCAGGCCGCGCTCGGAGACCACGATGCGGTGCGGGATACCGATCAGTTCCATGTCGGCGAACATCGCGCCGGGGCGCAGGCCACGGTCATCCAGCGCAGCGTCCACGCCGGCAGCCTGCAGTTCGGCCAGCAGCGCTTCAGCGGCGGCGCTGATGGCGGGATCCTGTTTCGGGTTGATCATGCAGACCACGGCCTGCCACGGTGCCATCGCAACCGGCCAGATGATGCCGGCCGCGTCGTTGTTCTGTTCGATGGCGGCGGCGACGATGCGGCTCACGCCGATGCCATAGCAGCCCATCGCCATCACTGCGGCCTTGCCGTTCTCGTCGAGCACGGTGGCCTTGAGCGCTTCGGCGTACTTGCGGCCCAGCTGGAATACGTGGCCAACCTCGATGCCGCGGGTGATCTTCAGCTCGCCGCCATCGCGGGCGAGGTCGCCTGCCTTGACGTTGCGGATGTCGGCCACTTCCGGCTCTGCCAGATCGCGGCCCCAGTTGACGCCGGCGATGTGGAAGCCCTTTTCATTGGCACCGATGACGAAATCGGCCATAGCCGCCACATCGCGGTCGGCGACCACGCGGATGGCCTTGCGCGGATTCAACGGACCGAGGAAGCCCGGTTCGGCGCCGAGGTGGTCGGCGATCTCGGCTTCGCTGGCCATGCGGTAGTCGGCCAGGCCAGCCACCTTGGCCAGTTTGATTTCATTGACGTCGTGGTCGCCACGCACCAGGGCCAGCACGAAGTCGTCTTCGGTGGTCATCACCGCGATCGACTTGACCGTGCGCAGCAGGGCAATGCCCATCAGCGCGGCCACTTCTTCACAGGTCTTCTGGGTGGGCGTGTCGATTTTGCGCAGTTCTTCGCTGGCAGCCGCGCGCGGTGCCGGATCGGCGGCAATGGCCGCTTCGACATTGGCCGCGTAATCCGAGCCGGTGGAGAACACCAGCGCGTCTTCGCCCGAATCGGCGATCACGTGGAATTCCTGCGAGGCATCACCACCGATCGCGCCCGAATCGGCCTGCACCGCGCGGAACTCCAGCCCCAGGCGGGTGAAGATGCGGGTGTAGGCGGCCTTCATGTTTTCGTATTCGGCGACCAGGCTGGCGTCGTCCAGATGGAAGGAATAGGCGTCCTTCATCAGGAATTCGCGCGAGCGCATCACGCCGAAGCGCGGGCGGATCTCGTCACGGAACTTGGTCTGGATCTGGTAGAAGTTGACCGGCAGCTGCTTGTAGCTGGACAGCTCCTGGCGCGCGAAGTCGGTGACGGCTTCTTCGGCGGTGGGGCTGTAGCAGTATTCCTGCTCCTTGCGGTCCTTGATCTTCAGCAACTGGCCGCCGAACTTCTCCCAGCGCCCGGTTTCCTCCCACAGCTCCTTGGGCTGGATGGTCGGCAGCTGCATTTCCACCGCACCGGCGCGGTTCATTTCCTCGCGGACGATGCCTTCCACCTTGCGCAGCACCCGCAGGCCCAGCGGCGACCAGGTGTACAGGCCCGAAGCCAGCTTGCGGATCATGCCCGCGCGCAGCATCAGCTTGTGGCTGATCAGCTCGGCGTCGGCGGGGGTTTCCTTGGTGGTATGCAGGTGGAAGCGGGAAAGACGCATGGGGAAGGCTTCGCGAAACGGCGGAATCGCCTATTTTGCCAGCCTTGTCGCCTGCCGGGGGATGCTGGCTGAAGCTTCCCCTCTTCGCGCCCCGGCCCTTGCGCTGGCGCACAGGCGCCCAACGGGCTGCAGAGCCCCTCTCCCCTGCGGGATAGGAGAGGAGCGGCGGGCTCTCAGCTCTTGGCTGGCGACTTGCAGTAGGCGGCCACGGTCGATTCGGCCAGCTGCTTCTGCGCGGCGCGCTGCTCGGGAGCCAGTTCGGCATCGGGGGTGCCGTCTCCGTCGCTGTCGTGCATCAGCCGGCTGTTGGTGGCCAGTAGTTCCAGATTGCGGCGGGCGCCCAGGCACATGGCCGACTCCTCTTTGTCGCCGGTCGTCGCAGCTGACGTCGGGGGAGCAGGGGTACCGCTGGTGCTGATGGCGCGGGTTTCGTACTGCTGGCCGGTCGGCGGACGCTCGGAATACTGGGTCACGCCATTGGCGTCCTTCCATTTATAGAGGTTGCCTGCGCCGGCAGAGGCGCTGGCGAGCAGCAGCAGGCAGCAGAAGCGGGGCAGGGCGCGCATGGTGACTCCGGGCAATGAATCGGGGCAGGTCACGATTGCAGCACCCGGTGACGTGGCTGGCAAGTCGATTAAACTGCCCGGTATGGACGAAATGAGACCACCACCGCGTTCGCGCAGCATTTATCTGCTGCCGAACCTGTTCACCACCGCCGGCCTGTTTGCTGGCTTCTACGCGATCATCGCCGCATCCAATGGCGACTTCGAAGTTGCGAGCATCGCGGTGTTCGTGGCCGCGGTCATGGACGGGCTGGACGGGCGCGTGGCGCGCCTGACCGGCACCAGCAGCGAATTCGGCGTGCAGTACGACTCGCTCGCCGACCTGGTCAGTTTCGGCATGGCGCCGGCCCTGGTGATGTACCACTGGGCGCTGTCCTCGCTGAAGTTCGATGGCGAGATCCTCGGCCGCGTTGGCTGGTCGGCGGCGTTCTTGTACGCGGCCTGTGCCGCGTTGCGCCTGGCCCGCTTCAATACCCAGGTCGGCACGGTCGACAAGCGCTGGTTTGTCGGCCTGGCCAGCCCGGCCGCCGCCGGCCTGATGATGTCCTTCGTCTGGGCGTTCGCCGATGGCAACCTGGGCTGGAGTGGCGAAGAGCTGCGCTACGTGGCGCTGGCGGTGACGATTGTCTCCGGCCTGCTGATGGTCAGCCGCATCCGCTTCTGGAGCTTCAAGGGCGGCAGCGAGAAGGGCCCGCGCTCGGAGCGGGTGCCGTTCCTGGTGCTGGCGCTGGTGCCGATCATCATCGCCATCATGGTGCTGGACCCGCCGCGCGTGCTGTTCGCGGTGGGCGTGGTCTACGCGCTGTCCGGCCCGGTGATGTGGCTGCTGCAGCGCTGGCGTCAGCCGGCGGGCAAGGTGCAGTGAACAACGCAGCGCCCGCGTCATTGTGGTCGGCCGAGCAACAGGCCTGGTTGCAGGCGATGGGCTACAGCGTCTACCTGGAAGGCGGTGCGCTGGATGCGCCGCCGCCGGAAGTCGCCGCGCCGGCGGTGGTAACGATCGAGAACGTGCCGGCTCCGGTGCGTTCGCAACCGGCACCACCGCCACGTCGTGAACCGGCAGTACAGGCACCGCCAGCACCCAGTACGAGCGCCAGCAGGCCCGCCGCCGGGACGGCGCGACGCAGTGGCGGTCTGCGCTTGCCGGATCGCCTGCAGATCGCGCTGCTACGCGCTTCCGGTTGTGATCCCAACGATCCGCAGACGCGGGCGCTGATGGACAGCTGGCCGCTGGCCGAGCTGCGCGCAAATCCCGCCGCCAAGCGTGCGCTGTGGCCGCAGTTGCGTGCATTGCGGCGGACACAGCGGTAATGAACGCGCGGGCCCGGGAACCGCGATCGATGATGCGGCCGATGTTCGAGGACGACCTGGACGCGGTGATGGACGTGGAGCTGCGCGCCTATCCGTTCCCCTGGACACGCGGCATCTTTCTGGATTGCCTGCATGCCGGTTATCCCGGCCGCGTGTTGTTGCTGGATGGCGTCATCGCCGGCTACGGCATGCTGAGTCTTGCTGCCGACGAGGCGCATGTGCTCAACGTGTGCGTGGACCCGCAGGTGCAATCGCGCGGGCACGGCAGGCAGTTGCTGCGCGAACTGGTGCGGCTGGCGCGGGTGCGCGGTGCGGTGCGGGTATTCCTGGAAGTGCGGCCTTCCAATACGTCGGCCATCGCGCTGTATCACAGCGAGGGATTCAACGAGATCGGCCGCCGCCCGCGTTATTACCCGGCGCAGAGCGGCCGTGAGGACGCGCTGGTGATGGCGATGGAGCTGGTGGACGACGACATCACCACGATGCCGCCGCTCTGACTCAACGGGCTGCTGCCGAATGCCGGCGCTGACACTCAGCCCAGCCGCAACAGCAACACGCCGACGACGATCAGTACTGCGGCAAGCATGCGGCGGCGACTGATGCGTTCCCTCAGCAGCAAGGCTGAGATCAGCAGGGCAAACAGGATCGAGGTTTCGCGCAATGCGGCGACGACTGCCACGGGCGCCTGTGTCATGGCCCACAGCGCGATGCCATACGAAGCAGTGGTGCCGATGCCGCCGATCAGTCCGCGCGCCCAGTTGTCGTGCAGATACGATTGAAGCTGCGCGCGCCGCTTGAACAGAGCCCAAAGTGGCAGTGGCAGGCCGGATAGCAGGAACAGCCACAGCGTGTAACTGAGTGCATGACCGGACCGGCGCGCCCCCTGCGCATCGACCAGTGTGTATGCGGCGATCAGCAGCGCGATGAACAAGGGCAGCTGGATGTTGCGGCGATTGCCGCTACCGGCCATGCACAGGATGCCGGTGCTGACCAGGGCGATGCCGGCCCAGCCGCTGATGGGCAGATACTCGTTGAACACAACCGTGCCGGCCAGCGCCACCAGCAATGGCGCGCAGCCGCGCATCAATGGATAGGACAGGCTCATGTCGGCGGCGTGATAGGCGCGGGCGACCAGCACGTAATAGCCGGTCTGCAGCAGCGCCGATACCGCCAGCCACGGCCAGCTTGCTGGTGCCGGCAATGGCAACCAAGGCAGCACCAGCGCAGACAGCAGTGCTGCCCAGCCGGTGACCAGGATCGTGGTCAGCAGTTTGTCGCCGCCGAGTTTGACGATGGCGTTCCAGCTGGCGTGCAGCAGGGCGGCGAACAGGACCGCGCAGAAAATCCCCAGTGACATCCGGTGTTGGTTCCTTGGCTTGCCGAAGGAGGGTAATGGGAAAGGTGGGAAGCCCAAAGCCCCCCTCATCCGCCCTTCGGACACCTTCTCCCGCGCGCGGGAGAAGGGATGCTGCCGGCTTCGGAAATAGCCTGCATTCCGCGCGCCCGTCCTGCGCTCGGTGACTGAGGCGAGCGCTCTGTTCGTTAATTCCTTTTCTCGCATGCGGGAGAAAGGGGTAATTGGTTTTGGAGGCGGTCTGCACTCCGCATGCTCCGGCCACTTTCGGTGGCTGGAGGCGCGAGCAGCCCTCGATAGCTCCCTTCCTTGCTGGCAGGAAAAAGGGGCGCTATTGGCTCCGGATACGGTTTGCACTTCGCATGCTCCGACTATGTCCCGTAACTGAAGGCGCAAGCAGCACTCCACAACTCCCTTCTCCCGCCTGCGGGAGAAGGTGCCCGGAGGGCGGATGAGGGCGCTTTGCTTCAATGCGTTGGGGGTTCATCCAAGCCAACGAACGAACCGCAAACGAAAACGCCGCCCGGAGGCGGCGTTTTCATTCAACGGACCAACACGCGTCAGAGCTTGGCGCGCTGTTCCTGCAGGCCTGCCAGCTGGCTGTTCCAGTCGGTCAGGCGCACGCGCTCCTGCTCGACCACCGCTGCCGGCACCTTGTCGGTGAACTTGGACAGCTTCATCTCGCTCTTCTCCCTTTCCGAAGAAACGCGGGCGATTTCCTTGTCCAGGCGGGCGCGCTCGGCATCCAGATCGACCAGGCCTTCCAGCGGCACCAGCAGCTTCAGCTCACCGGCGATGGCTGTCGCTGCCGGTGGGGTCTGCGTATCAGTGGCCAGCCATTCGATGCTTTCCAGCTTGAGCAGGAAGCGCAGCTGCGAGTTGAAGCGCTCCACGCGTGCCTTGTCGGTGGCCTGGCCACCCTGCAGCAACAGGCGCACCTGCTTGGATGGCGGCACGTTCAGCTCGCTGCGCACACGGCGCAGCGCGTTGACCATGGTCTTGAACCATTCCACATCGGCTTCGGCCTGCGCGTAATCGCCGGCGAACTCGTCGGCGGTCGGGTAGGCGCGCAGCGACAGCGTGTCGGCGCTGATGTCCAGGCGCGGCGCCACCTGCTGCCACAGCTGCTCGGTGACGAACGGAATCAGCGGGTGCAGCAGGCGCAGCACCGCTTCAAGCACGTACAGCAGGGTGTGGCGGGTGCTGGCCGCGTCTTCGGCGTTGTCGCCGTTGAGGGCCGGCTTGGTCAGCTCCAGGAACCAGTCGCAGAACTCGTTCCAGACGAATTCGTACAGCGCCTGTGCGAGCAGGTCGAAGCGGTAATCGGCGAAGTGCTGCTGCGCTTCGGTCGAGACCTTGGCCAGGCGGGCGAGGATCCACTTTTCGGCATCGGTACGCGGCTGCGGTGCGCCGGTGAAGCTTGCGCCCTCGGTGTTCATCAGGGTGAAGCGGCTGGCGTTCCACAGCTTGTTGCAGAAGTTCTTGTAGCCCTCGGCGCGGCTCATGTCGAACTTGATGTCGCGACCGTGGGTGGCCAGCGCGGCGATGGTGAAGCGCAGCGCGTCGGCACCATGGGCGATGATGCCGTCCGGGAATTCCTTGCGCGTGGCTTTCTCGATCTTCTCGGCCATCTTCGGCTGCATCAGGCCATGGGTGCGCTTGGCAACCAGGTCGTCGATGGTGATGCCGTCGATGATGTCCAGCGGGTCGAGCACGTTGCCCTTGGACTTGGACATCTTCTGGCCCTGCGCATCGCGGATCAGGCCGGTGAAATAGACGTCCTTGAACGGGATCTGGCCGGTGAAGCTGTCGCTGGCCATGACCATGCGCGCCACCCAGAAGAAGATGATGTCGAAGCCGGTGATCAGCACGTTCGACGGCAGGTAGCGGTCGAAACCGCGTTCGGCCATGGCCGCTTCATTCGGCCAGCCCAGCGTGGAGAACGGCCACAGCTGCGAGGAGAACCAGGTTTCCAGCACGTCGCTGTCCTGGGTCAGCACCACGTCGGCAGCCAGCCCGGCCTTGGCGCGTGCTTCGTCTTCGTTGCGGCCGACGTAGCAGTTGCCCGCTTCGTCGAACCATGCCGGGATGCGGTGGCCCCACCACAGCTGGCGGCTGATGCACCAATCCTGGATGTTCTCCATCCAGTGGCGGTAGGTGTTGATCCAGTTCGACGGCACGAACTTGATGCTGCCGTTCTCGACCAGCTCCAGGCCGCGCTTGGCCAGCCCGTCCATCTTCACGAACCACTGGTCGGTCAGGTACGGCTCGATCACCTGGCCGGTACGATCGCCACGCGGCACCTGCAGCTTGTGCGCCTTGGTTTCGACCAGGATGCCCAGGTCTTCCAGTTCGGCCAGGATCACCTTGCGTGCTTCGTAACGGTCCAGGCCGCGGTACTGCTCCGGCGCGTTTTCGTTGAGCGTGGCGGTCGGGGTGAACAGGTTGATCATCGGCAGGTCGTGACGCACGCCAACCTGGTAGTCGTTGAAGTCATGTGCCGGGGTCACCTTGACCACGCCGGTGCCGAACGCCTTGTCCACGTAATCGTCGCCGATCACCGGCACGCTGCGGCCGGTGATCGGCAGGGTGACGCTCTTGCCGATCAGGTGCGCGTAGCGGCTGTCTTGCGGGTGCACCATCACCGCGGTGTCGCCCAGCAGGGTTTCCGGGCGGGTGGTGGCCACGACCAGGTAGTTGCGGGTTTCGCGCAGGGTCTCGTTGCCGTCGGCATCGACTTCGACGTGCTCGTAGCTGGCGCCGTCTTCCAGCGCATAGGCGATCGACCACATGAAGCCGTCTTCTTCGGCGCTCACCACTTCCAGGTCGGAAATGGCGGTCTTCAGAACCGGGTCCCAGTTGACCAGACGCTGGCCACGGTAGATCAGGCCCTGCTCGTGCCAGCGGATGAACGACTCGATCACCGCCTCGCTCGGGCCCGGGTCCATCGTGAAGGTGCTGCGCGACCAGTCGGCCGAGGTGCCGAGACGGCGCATCTGGCCTTCGATCACATTGCCCGAATGCGCCTTCCACTCCCACACCTTGCTGATGAAGCCGTCACGGCCCAGCGAATCGCGGGTTTCACCCTTGCCTTCCAGCGCCAGATTGCGGCTGACCACCATTTCGGTGGCGATGCCGGCATGGTCGGTACCCACCTGCCACAGCGTGTCGTAGCCACGCATGCGGTGGTAGCGGATCAGCGCGTCCATCAGCGTCTGCTGGAAGGCGTGACCCATGTGCAGCGTGCCGGTCACGTTCGGCGGCGGCAGCAGGATGGTGTACGGCTCGCCCTTGCCGGACGGCTTGAAGTGGCCGGCCTTCTCCCACGCATCGTAAAGATCCGTTTCGAAGGATTTGGGGTCGTAGCTGGAGGCGAGTTGGGTCATGCGGGGGAACCGGGTAAAAGCGGGGAGGGAGATCAGCGGGCGCCGAGCGCGCGCTGGATCTTCTTGTCGGTGTGGTACTGGCTGACTGCGTAGGCAGCCCAGATGGCGGCGGGCAGCCAGCCGATCAGGGTGATCTGCAGGATCAGGCAGACGATGCCGGAAATCGGGCGGCCGATGGTGAAGAAGGCCAGCCATGGCAGCAGGATGGCAATAAGCAGGCGCATCGTCGTCGTCCTTTACATGTCGTGTTTGTTGAGCGCGTAGCCGGCGGCCTTGTACTGGCGCCAGCGCTCGCGCAGCGGTTCGCGCGCTTCCGGATCGGCCGGCACCACTTCCAGCACGCGGTCGCAGGCGCCGAGGTAGGGCGCATCGCGCAGGTTGATCACCAGCGGACGTTCCGGCGCATCAGCACCGGGAACGGCGATCAGCACGATGGCTTCTTCCTCGTCCACGTCCTCGCCCACGATCTGGTGCGGGATGTAGGCGTCCGGGTCGAACGACCACAACAGCTCGTCCAGTTCCTCGGCCTGGGCGGCATCGCGCGCCAGCACCAATGTGTACAGACCGCCATCGTTGGCCTTGCGCGCGAGTTCGCACACCAGCTTGAGTGGCTCGGTGAGAAAGCGCGGCTTGGCAATCAGATAGAAGTCGGCGCGGGACATTGGGTAACCGGAAAGAGGGAAGAAAGGAAAACCGGGGTCAGAGTCGGGTTTTGCCGGATGAAACCCGACTCTGACCCCGGTTCTTCCTTCCCCGGTTCCTGATCAGGCAGCGCGATCCAGCAGCCACTGGGTCAGCAGGCCGACCGGGCGACCAGTGGCCATGCCGCGCTTGCCTTCATCGCTGGCCACGCCGGCGATGTCCAGGTGCGCCCAGCGCTGGCCTTCGGCAAAGCGCGACAGGAAGCAGCCGGCGGTGATGGCACCGGCCCAGCGGCCGCCGATGTTGTAGACGTCGGCGAAGCTGGAATCCAGCATGCCCTGGTACTCGTCCCACAGCGGCAGGCGCCAGGCGCGGTCGAACACGTTCTCGCCGGCAGCGACCAGCTCATTGGCCAGGTCGTCGTGCTTGCTCATCAGGCCGGCGGTCTGGTGGCCCAGGGCCACCATGCAGGCACCGGTGAGGGTGGCCACGTCGATCAGCGCGGCCGGCTCGAAGCGCTGCGCGTAGGTCAGCGCGTCGCACAGGATCAGGCGGCCCTCGGCGTCGGTGTTGCCGACTTCGATGGTCTTGCCCGACATCGAGGTGATGACATCCGACGGACGGTAGGCATTGCCGTCGATGGCGTTCTCGACCGCCGGCACCACTACTACCAGGTTCAGCGGCAGCTTGGCCTTGACCGTGGCCACGAAGGTGCCGATGACGTTGGCGCCACCGCACATGTCGTACTTCATTTCCTCGATGCCGCCCTGGGTCTTCAGGTTGACGCCGCCGGTATCGAAGGTGATGCCCTTGCCGACCAGCACGTACGGCTTGGCGTCACCGCCGTTGTTCCACTTCAGCACCACCAGCTTCGGGCGGTTGGCCGAACCACGGGCCACGGCGAGCAGCGAGCCCATGCCCAGGGTTTCCATCTGCGCTTCGTCCAGGATCTCGGCTTCGGCGCCTTCATGCTCGGCGGCGAAGGCGGCCGAGGATTCGGCCAGGTAGGCCGGGGTGCAGAAGTTCGGCGGCAGGTTGCCCAGCTCGCGGGCGTACTCGACGCCGGCGGCGATGGCCTGGCCCTGCAGCAGCGCGGTTTCGTCGCTGCCGCTGATGGCCAGCGACTCCAGGCCCGGCGCTTCGGGCTTCTTCTTGCCCAGGGTGGCGGTGTAGCGGTAGCAGGCGTGGTTGGCGGCAATCACGGCCTGGCGGATGTTCCAGGCGGCGTCGCGACCGGCCACTTCCAGCTCGGCCAGGGTGAACAGGGCGCTGGCGGTGGCGCCGCTCTTCAGGGCGCGGGCGGCGTCGCCGACAGCCTTGATGTACTGGGGTACGCCGAACTTGGCCGGGTCGCCGAGGCCGACCACCAGCACGCGCGGGGCGTTCACGCCGTCCAGATCGTGCAGTACGGTGGTGTTGCCGGTCTTGGCGCCAACGTCACCGCGTGCGACCAGCGCTGCGATACGGCCGCCGGAAGCGACATCAAGCGCCTGTGCGGCCGGGGACAGCGTCTTGTCGGAGAAGGCGCCAACGATGACGCAATCAACCTCGGCGGAGGTCGGGGCGACGTGGTTCAGGGTGAATTGCAGAGACATTGATCAGATTCCATTGCCAAATCCGTACAATCGCGGACTACTTGCGCATGGCCGCTGGGGCCCGGCGTGCCGCGCACGAAACCGAGAGTTTAAACCACCGACCCCATGGCGAAGCTTGATCGTTACCTGCTGAGTGACTTCCTCCAGAGCTTTCTGGCCACTTTGACCGTGCTGTTGGTGGTGAGCGTGGGTGGCGTGCTGGTCGACATCCTCGGCCGCATTGCTGACGGGCGCATCCCCGCGGGCCTGCTGCTGTCCCAGCTGGGCCTGCAATTCATCGTTTACCTGCCCATCATCCTGCCGCTGGCGCTGATGCTGGGATTGGCGCTGGCCATCGCCCGGCTGTACCGCGACTCGGAAATGGCGGTGCTGACCGGTGTGGGCATTGGCCCCAAGCGCCTGCTCCGGCCGATCCTGATGCTGGTGGTGCCGGTGGTGGCCCTTGTCGGGGCCTGCTCGCTGTGGCTGGGCCCGTGGGCCGATCGCACCGCTGAGCGCATGCTCGAATCGGCCAGCCGCAGCGTGGTGGTGGCCGGCCTGGAGCCGGGCAAGTTCACCCCGCTGTCCGGCGGTGGCGTGGTCTACCTTTCCTCGCTCAACGAGGACGGCACCAAGATGGGCCAGGTGTTCATGCAGCGCCAGAAAGACGACCGTATCGATGTGGTTTCGGCCAATGCCGGCTCGGTTTTCTTCGAGGGCGAGCGCCAGCGCTTCCTCAGGCTGGAAGACGGTCACCGCGTCGAAGGTCCCGCGCATGGCGCGCTGGACTACCGCCTGATGCGCTATGGCCGCAATGAAGTGGCGCTGCCTGACCGCGATGAGATTCGCGACGAGAACAACCCTGAAATGCTGCCAACCTCGCGCTTGTTCGGCGATCCACGGCCTGAGGCGCAGGCGCAACTGCATTGGCGCATCACCCCGCCGCTGCTGGCTCTGGCGTTTGCCCTGCTGACCCTGCCGCTGGCCCGTAGTGCCCCGCGGCAGCAGCGTTACGGCCGGATCATGCTGGCGTTCCTGGCCTATATGGTGGGCATCAACCTGAGCATTCTGGGCCAGCAGTGGCTGGCCTCGGGCAAGCTGCCGATCGCAGCGGGCATGTGGTGGTTGACGTTGCCGCTGCTGGCCTTCGCGCTGTGGCTGTACTTCCGTGATGGACGAATGGCGCGACCGCGTGCGGGGGCAAACGCATGAGGCTGACACCGCGCATCCATGACGTTTACGTGGGCCGCAACGTGCTGCTCACGGTGCTGGTGGTGTGGATGGTGCTGCTGGGGCTGGACGCGATCATGGCGCTGTCCGGCGAAGGCAAGAACATCGGCACCGGCAGTTACACCTTCGGCCATGCGCTGGCGTGGACCGCCTACACCCTGCCGCGCCGCGCCTACACGCTGTTCCCGATGGCCGCGGTGATCGGTGCGTTGATGGGGTTGGGCCAGCTGGCGGCAACCTCCGAGCTGACCGCATTGCGCGCTGTAGGGCTTTCGCGGCGGCGCATCGCCATGTCGGTGGCGATCTCGCTGTCGCTGCTGACCGCGTTGATGGTGGTCAATGGTGAAACCCTGGCGCCGTGGGCGCAGAACCGTGCCGACGCGCTGAAGGCCAGCGCCAAGTACAACGCCGACATGACCACCGCGCGCTACTCGGGCCTTTGGGCGCGTGAGGGTGGCACGTTCCTCAACGCGCAAAGTGGTGAGGAGCAGCTGGACGAACAGAAGGGTACGCGTCTGGTGCTGCACGATGTGCGCCTGTACACGCTGGATCCGGAGGGGCGGCTGGCGTCGCTGACCTACGCGGCCACGGCCACGCATGACCGCAACGGTTGGACCTTGAACAAGGTACGCCGGGACGTGTTCGGAGAACGCTCGGTCACCCGCCAGGTAGTGGAGTCCGAAGCCTGGAATTCCAAGCTCGATGCCGCGGCGCTGGCTTCGGGCCTGGTGCGTCCGCGCAACCTCAGTGCAGGCGAGCTGAAGACCAGCATCGAGTACCGCAAGCGCAATGGCCTGGACGCGCGCGATTACGAAGACACGTACTGGGGCCGCTGGTTCTACCCGTTGAACGTGCTGGCGCTGTGCCTGGCGGCAGTGCCGTTCGCCTTCGGCTCGCTGCGGAGCGGTGGCATGGGCAAGCGCCTGTTCCTGGGCATGTTGTTCGCGCTGGGCTTCCTGCTGCTGCAGATGTTCTTCGGCCGCATGGCCGGCGCGTTGAAGTTCGATTACCGCATCGCCTATGCGATCCCGCCGCTGCTGATGCTGGGCATCTCGGCCTGGTTGTCGCGACGAAGAGTGGGGTGAGCCAGTGCCCGTGCCGCCGAGCCTCGCCCGGCGGCGCTCGGAGCGCTGGTGTCGAGTCACGCTCGACCGAAGCATTGGTGGTGCAAGTTGGCCGGGCATGGCTCGGCGCTACATGGTTCAGACCGGCTTTGGCAGCTTCACCAGCCGGGTACCGCTGAGCCGGTCATGCCAGGTCAGCCGGTCGCGGTCGATCAGGGCCCACCAGAAGCCCAGTCCGCCGCACAACAACGACAACGTGCCGACGGCATAACGTTTCCAGAGTGCGGCGCGGGTAATCGGCTGGCCGGACAGGCTGCGCAGATGCAGGTGCCACGGGCGCATGCCCAGCGTCTGCCCGCCACGCTTCCAGCTCATCGTGGCGTACACCCCCGCCAGCAGCCAGCAGCACAGCCACAGCAGCCACTGCAGTGCACTGAACGGGTGGATGTTCTCGCGTGTTGCATGCCCGGCCAGCGTGTAGCCGATGGTGAACAGCGCCGACACCAGCATCCACAGCGCGAGCACCGGCCACAGATCGTAGAACAGCGCGGCGAAGCGACGCGGGAGCTGGGCGGAGGGGCGGACCTCGATGGCGGCGGGTGTGCTCATGGGGCGAGCATACGGTCAGTGACTGTCCGGGTGCATGGGCAGGCGTGGATGCAGGCTCTATCCTTGCGCCGATGTCCACCGCACATACTCCTGCAGAACGCCGTCAGCTGGTGCAGCAACTTCCGCCGCTGGGCGATGCCGACGCGCGTCCCATCCAGCGCTTCCTGGATGCGATCTGGGCCGAACAGGGGCTGGCGCGCGCGTCGCTGGACAGTTATCGGCGCGATCTGGAAGGCCTGGCCCGCTGGCGCGATGGCGCCGCGGGTGGGTTGGTCGGTATCGACCGCGCCGGCTTGTTCGATTACCTGGCCTGGCGTACCCGCCATGGCTGGTCGGCGCGCAGCAACGCACGCCTGCTATCGGTGCTGAGAGCGTTCTACGGGCATGCGCTCAGGCGCGGCGAACGCCAGGATGATCCGTCCGCGTTGCTGGAACCGCCCAAGCTGCCACGCGCGCTGCCCAAGGCACTCACCGAAAGCCAGATCGAAGCCCTGCTGGGGGCGCCGGATATCGGCTCACCGGAAGGACTGCGTGATCGGGCCATGCTCGAATTGATGTACGCCGCCGGTCTGCGCGTGAGCGAACTGGTCAACCTGCCGGCCAATGCGGTCAACCTGCGCCAGGGTGCGTTGCGGGTGACCGGCAAGGGCAGCAAGGATCGGCTGGTGCCGCTGGGCGAGGAGTCGCAGCATTGGCTGGAGCGCTACCTGTCGCAGGCGCGGCCGCAACTGACCGGTGGCAGGAATGTGCCCGCGATGGAAGGTGGGCAGGTGCCGTTGTTCGTGGGCAGCGAGCGCAATCCATTGAGTCGGCAACAGTTCTGGTCACTGGTGAAGCGCTGTGCCGGTATGGCCGGGATCGATCCGGCGCGGATCAGTCCGCATGGTCTGCGTCACAGTTTCGCCACGCATCTGCTCAACCATGGCGCGGACCTGCGTGCCCTGCAGATGCTGCTGGGCCACAGCTCGCTGTCCACCACCCAGATCTACACCCTGGTCGCACGCGAGCACCTGCAGAAGCTGCATCGCAAGCATCACCCGCGCGGCTGAGCCGCTCCCGCGGCTTTTCCACAACGCATGTGGGGTGGGTTACGCACAAGCTGTGGATAAGCCTTGGCAGGCCTTGCGCCGCATGCGTTTCAGGCGCGTGGTGAATATTTGTCCAATCCGCGGCCGCAGGAGTGGCCTGGGCGACGAAGCCGTCGCCATCTCCGAAGCCGATGCCCACATGGCATCACCGAAGGCCATGCGCGTGCGAGGTCTCACCCTGGCTGTTGAAGGCGCTCGTGCAGGCGGCCTGCCGGCAGCGCAGGAGGCGGTATGCGAGAATCCGCCGGTACCTTTCTTTCCACGGATTGCCGATGTTCCGAATTGCCATTGCCGCGCTGTTGGGTGCGGCCAGCCTCACCGCCTGTGCACAA
Organism: Stenotrophomonas sp. SY1; assembly: GCF_021202945.1. GTDB lineage: Bacteria > Pseudomonadota > Gammaproteobacteria > Xanthomonadales > Xanthomonadaceae > Stenotrophomonas. The sequence goes on from NZ_JAJOYR010000001.1 coordinate 992,133, forward strand.
CAGAAGGCGCCGGCCACCGGTAATGCCACCGCTGCCGCGCCGGCGACCGAAGGCCCGGTCGAGAAGCGCGTGCGTGATGCGCTCAAGGAGCTGGACCCCAATTTCAAGCCGGAATACATCGGTGCGGCACCGTTTCCGGGCTTCCGCGAGGTGATCGTTTCCGGTCAGGTGCTGTACGTCACCGACGACGGCCGTTACCTGATGCAGTCCCAGCCGTACGACATCGAGAAGCGTGCCATGGCCACCAGCCCGGGCCTGCTCACTCATCGCCGCACGTTGCTGGCATCGCTGCCGCATGCTGATCGCATCGTGTTTGCGCCGCCCAATGCCAAGTACACCATCAGCGTGTTTACCGATATCGAATGCGGTTATTGCCGCAAGCTGCATCAGGACATTGCCGAGCTCAACCGCAACGGCATCGCGGTGGAGTACCTAGCCTTCCCGCGCATGGGCTTGGGCAGCAAGGATTACACCGACATGATTTCGGTGTGGTGCGCCGCTGACCGCAAGGCCGCGCTGACCGCCGCCAAGGGCGGACAGGCAGTGCCGTCGGCAACCTGTACCAACCCGGTGGCCATGCAGTACAACCTTGGCCAGCAGTTGGGCGTGAACGGTACCCCGGCGATCTTCGCTGCCGATGGCAGCCAGTTGGGTGGCTACCTGCCGCCGGGGCAGATCAAGGCCGCGCTGGAGCGCATCGGAGCTGCTGCGACGGTTACCGCCAGCCCCTGAGGCGGCGCTCAAACGCAGATGAAAACAAACGTCCTCTCCGGTAACGGGGAGGGCGTTTTGCGTTGTGTTGCTGGGCAGATGCAGTGCCGAGCACGGCTCGGTGCTACAGGCGTTGTGCGTTTGGGTGGAATGGCATGACCGTCCAAAGAAACGCCCTCCCCGCCGGAGCGGGGAGGGCGTTCCAGTCCCACCCCCAGGCAGTCAGCAGCCTTGGCTGCTTATTTCAGTCCGTTGCTGATGGCGTTCACCAGCGTGCCCTGTGCGTCGTCGCCACTGAATTCCCAGAAGAACGCGCCGCCCAGGCCCTGCGCCTTGACGTAGGCCATCTTCTCGACGAGCAGCTCCGGCGTATCCACACTCCAGAACGTGGTGCCGTTGTACAGCCAGGTGGCCTTGGCGCTGTCGTCGCGGTAGACCGGCCAGCCGAGGCCCTTGAGCACCTTCCAGTCCTGGATGCCGGCCTCGTACTTGCCGGCAGCGGGTCGTCCGCCCTGATACAGACCGTTGTTGGTGGGCGCCACGTTGGTCCAGCCGCGGCCGTAGAAGCCGACGCCCAGATTCAACTTTGCGGCGGGCACGCCGCGCTGGAGATAGGCCTCGATCGCGTCGTTGCTGTTGTACAGCCGGGTATCGCCGGTGGATGGATCGGCGGGTGAATCAAACAACGCCGAATGGTGGTTGGTGCGCGGTGCCCAGGCGCCGTGGAAGTCGTAGGTCATCACGTTGATGAAATCCAGATAGCGGTGATAGCTGCCCGGATCGGTGGCGCGGATCTTGTCGATGCCGGCGCCGACCGCGACGGTCAGCAGCAAACCCGGGCGCACCGCATCGAGCTGGCGACGGAATTCGGCCATCAGTGCGGTGAAGTTCTCCCGGTCGGCCGGGCTGCCGCAGCTCAGGCCACAGGCGGCCGGATATTCCCAGTCCACATCGATGCCATCGAAGATGCCTGCCGCCACGCCTGGCCCACCGGCGTTGTCGGTGAACGGCAGGTTGCCCTTGATGTAGGCGTCGATACAGGACGCAACGAACGCCTGCCGGTTCTCCGGCCGCGCCGCGCTGGCAAAGCCGCGTGACCAGGTCCAGCCGCCCAGCGAGATCAGCACCTTCAGTTGCGGGTGCTTGGCTTTGAGCTGCCTGAGCTGATTCCAGTTGCCGCGCAGCGGTTGGTTCCAGCTGTCGCCCTTGCCACTGACACTTTCGCTGGCGCCGAAGGCCTTGGTGTAGTCGGCGAAGGCATCGCCACCGGCGCCGGTGCCGGGATCGGCGGACTGGCTGATCCCCACTTCGCAGCGGTTGTTGCGGACGTTGCCGAAGGCGTAATTGATGTGGGTCAGCTGCGCGGCCGAGCCGCTGCTGTCGATGTGCTTGACCCGGTAGTTGCGGCCATAGATACCCCACTGGGTGAAGTAGCCGATCACCCGCTTGGCACCACTGCCGGTGCTGCCATCGCTGCCGCCCGGATCACCACCTCCGGCGGGCAGGGTGCTGGCGTTGATCGGGGCGCTGCTGGCCGAAGCGTTGCCTGCCTTGTCGCGCGTGCGTACGGCGTAGCGATAGGCGCTGCCCGGTTTCAGGCCGGTGTCCAGATGTGCTGCGGTGGCTGGCGAGGCGACCAGGCGACCGTCGCGGTACAGGTCGTAGCCGGCCACGCCGCTCCCTCCCGGGTTGTCGCTGGCCGGGTTCCAGCGCAGTTGCAGGCTGACCCGGGTGTGCGCATGCACGGCCAGGCCGGTGGGCACCGACGGCGCGGTGGTGTCCTTGTTTTCCGCAGGCGCGGCGGTCACGCGCAGGGTGACTGTCGGCGAACGGGTGCTGGCATTGCGGTTGTCGGTGGCGACGGCACTGAGCACGTACGCGCCGGCCGGCACACTGCGCCAGGACACGCTGTACGGCGCCTGGGTGTCCACCCCGAGCGAGGTACTGCCGTGGAAGAATTCGACCTTGCTGATGCTTCCGTCGCTGTCGAAGGCATCGGCGCTGACGGTGATGTTGCTGCCCGCATCGAAGCTGGCGCCGGAGGCGGGCGAGGTCAGTGCCACACGGGGCGCCTGATTGGCCGACGGCGAGGGGCCGCCACCTTCGCTGTGGCTGCCGTCACAGCGGCCGAGATTGCGGTAGTACCGGCGCCCAGCGGGGTGATCGGGCGGCGCATTCCATATTTTCTGCTGGACCTGGTAGAGCACGCCGCCCTTGTGCAGGGTCTGGCCCGGTTGGTAGATGGTGGTGCCGATCCAGGGCTTCACCCCGGTGCAGTCGGCGGCACGGGCGGCGGGCAGGGCGCTCACGCTGCCGGCAATGGCAAGCGCCAACGCCCAGCGGACGCGGGGCCGGAAAACGGGCGGGCAGACACGCAAGGGGTGGCTTTCGGGATGGTCCGTCATGGTCAATCTCCTTGGGTTGGCAGGCGCGCGGCATGCCTTCGGCGTGGCAGGCGCGGATGCGCCTGGCCGGGGCCGGATTGCGGGGAAGTTCCGTGGGCGGGCAGTGGGCTGGCCTGCGGGCCGGGGCAGCGCCGCCGGCCGGGTGAGGATAACGGCGGCAAAACGTAACCCCACTTTCAACCTGCCGGCGGAGCGCCACAACGTGACCGAGGTCATCCCGAATGCCCGGCTGAACCGGAAAACAGGGGCGAGGCGGCCGACTCCGGTACAATGCCGGGCCCGATTCCTAACCATGGTCTCCCGGACATGATCGTCCTCGAGGGCGCAGCTGCCCTTTCGCCGTTCCGCCGCGAACGTCTTGAATCCCGCCTGCAGTCCATCGCCGCCGACCTGCGTATCACCGGTGCCTGGCATGTCTATTTCACCCAAGCTGCCGATGCCGGTGCGGTCGACCTGACCACGCTGGGCCGCATCGTGCAGGGCCAGCCGCAGCCGGCCGAACGCGCAGACGGCGCGGTGTCTCGCTACGTGGTGCCGCGCCTGGGCACGCTCTCGCCGTGGTCGAGCAAGGCCACCGAGCTGGTGCGCGGCGCCGGCCTGGCGATCCAGCGCGTCGAGCGCGGTACCCGCATCGACCTGAGCGGCTGGCCGACCGACCCGGCCCAGCAGGCCGCCGTGGCCAAGCTGCTGCACGACCCGATGACGCAGTCGCTGCTGACCGACATCGGGCAGGCGCAGGCACTGCTCACCAGCCTGGCGCGAGGCCAGCTGGAGCGCATCGCCCTGGCCGACCTGGAAAGCGCCAACAAGCGCCTGGGCCTGGCCCTTGCCGATGACGAGATCGACTACCTGCGCCAGCGCTACACCGAGCTGGGCCGCGATCCGTCCGACGTCGAGCTGATGATGTTCGCGCAGGCCAATTCCGAGCACTGCCGCCACAAGATCTTCAACGCCAGCTGGACGATTGATGGACACGAGCAGGACCGCTCGCTGTTCAAGATGATCAAGAACACCCACCAGCAGACCCCGCAGCACACGTTGAGCGCGTACAGCGACAACGCCGCGGTGATCGAAGGCGAGCCGGCCGCGCGTTACCGCCCGGACCCGGCCACCGGCAAGTATCGCAGCGAAGCGGTGGTACCCAGCGCCTTCCAGATCAAGGTGGAAACCCACAACCATCCGACCGCGATCGCCCCGTTTCCGGGCGCATCGACCGGCGCCGGTGGTGAAATCCGCGACGAAGGCGCAACCGGCCGCGGCGGCAAGCCCAAGGCGGGCCTGACCGGTTTCTCGGTCTCGCACCTGCGCATCCCGACCCTGCCGCAGCCGTGGGAAGCGCCGCGCGCGTTGAACCCGCGCATGGCACCGGCGCTGGACATCATGCTCGACGGCCCGCTAGGCGGCGCCGCGTTCAACAACGAGTTCGGCCGCCCGAACCTGCTCGGTTACTTCCGCAGCTTCGAGCTGCCCGAAGGCGAGATCACCCGCGCCTACGACAAGCCGATCATGCTGGCCGGTGGCCTGGGCGCGATCGACCGAGTGCAGGTGGACAAGCTGCTGCTGCAGGAAGGCGACGTGGTCATCGTGCTCGGCGGCCCGGCGATGCTGATCGGCCTGGGCGGCGGTGCCGCTTCGTCGGTGGCTTCTGGCGAAAGCGCCGAAGACCTGGATTTCGCCAGCGTGCAGCGCGACAACCCGGAAATGGAGCGTCGCTGCCAGGAAGTGATCGACCGTTGCGTTGCCATGGGCACCGACAACCCGATCAAGTTCTTCCATGACGTTGGCGCCGGTGGCCTGTCCAACGCCATCCCGGAACTGCTGCACGACTCCGGCGTGGGTGGTGTGATCGATATGGGCAAGGTGCCCACCGACGATCCGTCGCTTTCGCCGCTGGAACTGTGGTGCAACGAATCGCAGGAGCGCTACGTGCTGGGCATCCCGGCCGGGCGCTTGGCCGAGTTCACCGAAATCTGCGCACGCGAGCGTTGCCCGTTCGCCGCGGTTGGCATCGCCACCGCCGAGGAACGCCTGGTTGTCGCTTACGGCGCTACGCCGGGCAACATTCCGGCCGATGCACCGATCGACCTGCCGATGGACGTGCTGTTCGGCAAGGCGCCGAAGATGCATCGTGACACCACGCATCCGGCTGCACCGCGTTGGCCGCAGCTCAAGACCGCCGGCATCAACCTGCATGAAGCCGGCCTGCGCGTGTTGGCGCATCCGACCGTTGCTTCCAAGAGCTTCCTGGTCACCATCGGTGACCGCAGCGTCGGCGGCTTGACCGCGCGCGAGCAGATGATCGGCCCGTGGCAGCTGCCGATGGCCGATGTCGCCATCACCCTGGCTGGTTTTGACACCTACGCCGGTGAAGCGATGTCGCTGGGCGAGCGTACCCCGCTGGCCCTGCTCAACGCCGCCGCCTCGGCGCGCATGGCGGTGGGCGAAGCCATCACCAACCTGTGCGCCGCGCCGGTGACCTCGCTGGACACGGTGAAGCTGTCGGCCAACTGGATGGCCGCCTGCGGCCATGACGGCGAAGACGCGCTGCTGTACGACGCGGTCAAGGCGGTGGGCATGGAACTGTGCCCGCAGCTGGACATCAGCATCCCGGTGGGCAAGGACTCGCTGTCGATGCAGGCGCAGTGGCAGGCTGACGGCAAGGCCGAGAAGTCGGTGTCGCCGGTGTCGCTGGTGATCTCGGCGTTCGCGCCGGTGGTCGATGCGCGCCAGCAGCTGACCCCGCTGCTCGACCGCGAGACCGAAAGCGAGTTGTGGCTGATTGGCCTGGGTGCTGGCAAGCAGCGTCTGGGTGGTTCGATCCTGGCCCAGACTCAGGCCGACCACAGCGCCTTGCCGGCGTTTGCCGGTGAAGTGCCGGACCTGGACGATCCCGAGCGCCTGCGTGGGTTCTTCGAACTGATCCGCGATGCACGTGAAGCCGGCCTGCTGCTGGCCTATCACGACCGCAGCGACGGTGGTGCGTTCGCCGCGCTGTGCGAGATGTCGTTCGCCTCGCGTCAGGGCCTGGACATCGTGCTCGATGCCTGGGGCGATGATCCGTTCCGCAGCCTGTTCAATGAAGAACTCGGCGCCGTGGTGCAGATCGCCAGGGAAGACCGCGCCGCGTTCGCCGACCTGGTCGAACGCCATGCACTGACCGAATGCGCGCAGCGCATCGCCCGCCCGACCACCGCGCCGGTGGTGCGCGTGCAACTGGGCGGCGAAAGCCTGGCCGAATGGCGCTGGGAAGAGTTGTTCGATGCCTGGTGGTCGGTGACCCACGCCATGCAGAAGCTGCGTGACAACCCGGAAGCGGCCGACCAGGAACGCGCGGTGGCCCGCAACTTCAACGCCCCGGGCCTGAAGCCGAAGCTGAGCTTCGACCCGGCCGAGGACGTGGCGGCACCGTTCATCGCCACCGGTGCGCGGCCGAAGATCGCGATCCTGCGCGAGCAGGGTGTCAACGGCCAGATCGAGATGGCCAACATCTTCGAGCGCGTTGGTTTTGATGCCTACGACGTGCACATGAGCGACCTGATCGCCGGCCGCGTGCAGCTGTCCGATTTCCGCGGCCTGGCCGCGTGCGGCGGCTTCAGCTACGGCGACGTGCTCGGTGCCGGCCGTGGCTGGGCGACCTCGATCCTGGAGCGCCCGGCGTTGCGTGAGGCGTTCGCCGCCTTCTTCGCCCGCCCGGATACCTTCGCGCTGGGCGTGTGCAATGGTTGCCAGATGATCAGCCAGCTCAAGGACATCATCCCCGGTGCCGAGCACTGGCCGACCTTCCTGCGCAACCGCAGCGAGCAGTTCGAGGCCCGTACCGCCCTGCTGGAAGTGCAGGAGTCGCCGTCGATCCTGCTGCGTGGCATGGCCGGCTCGCGCCTGCCGGTGGCCGTGGCCCACGGAGAAGGCTATGCCCACTTCGACAGCGCGGTGGACCAGGCGGCGGCCAGCGTCGCGTTGCGTTACGTCGATGGTGATGGCCGCGTGGCCGAGCAATACCCGCTGAACCCGAACGGTTCGCCGGACGGCATCACCGGCCTGACCAGCAGCGATGGCCGCGTCACCATCCTGATGCCGCACCCGGAGCGCACCCCGCGCACGGTCAACCTGAGCTGGGCACCGAGCAGCTGGGGCGAGGACTCGCCGTGGCTGCGGATGTTCCGCAATGCGCGCGTATGGTGCGGCTGAGCCCGTTCCAGCGGGATTGAATCCCGTTCAGGCACAAGGCCGTCATGAGAACCCGCAGACCCCGGTCTGCGGGTTTTTTATTGTGCTGAACAGGGGCGGTGATTGGCCAGCGGTCGACACATCTGCCGCGTTGTCACATGGCGCAGGGCGGCAGCGATCAGGCTGACGCCGATGCGCGGCTGTTCCGCAACGCAAAAGAATGGTTCGGCTGAATAGGCGACACCGAAAAAATTTCGGCTGAAACCAAAAAAACCGCCGAGACGCCCGCAGGTCAACGCTTATGGGGATTTTTCATCTGAGGCTGCCGGCCATTGCCCGGCGCCGGTGGGCTGCCCGCTGTCCGGGTTTTTCACGGGTACATCGGATTGTTTCTTAAGAACTTTCTCGATGGCGACCGTTCCCGAAAGGCCTCATTTGAGGCGTCTGTCACAAAATGACCGTTGATCGTCAAAAGCTTGACGGTTGATGAATGGTCATTCAACACTCGAACCATCCTGTAGCAAACCCCTGCGTATGGAACGCAGCGGGGGAGCCACGACAGGCGTGAGCCTCACGTGTCCGGCATGGCCGGGCGGCGGGATCCAAAACACACCTCAGGGGGATCGTCGGGCGCCCTCGGCCCGGCGATGGCGCTTTTCTGCGAGCGGAAGAAAACCAGCCACTTACAAGGAGCAGTGACGATGAATCGGATTTATCGCAAGGTGTGGAACAAGGCATTGGGTCAGTTGGTCGTGGCCTCGGAACTGGCCACATCCGGTTCGCCGGGCGTGGTGATCGACGAGCGCCATTCGCACTCGCACCGGCTGCTGGCGTTGCCGCTGGCCATCGCGTTGGGAATAGGCGCCGGTGCGGCAGCACCCGGAGCGCAGGCCCAGTCGGTGGAAGTTGGGGGCGCTGCGAAATGCCTGGTCTTCGGCAGCCTGAGGTTGGTCGATTGCGCCATTGATGGTACTGCAAAGGCCACCGGCAGCAACGCCGTTGCCATCGGTGCCTCCAGCATCGCTTCTGCAAACAACAGCGTGGCGTTGGGCGCCAATTCGGTGGCCCTGCGCGCGAACACCGTGTCGGTCGGCGCGACCGGCAACGAACGCCAGATCACCAACGTCGCCGCCGGCACGCAGGGCACCGATGCGGTGAACCTGGACCAGCTCAACGCCGCCGCCGAGGGCGCGTTGCTGGCGGGGCGCTACTTCAAGGCAAACGGAGCTGCCGATGGCAGTGACGATGCGCAGGCAAGTGGCGATGGCGCGACCGCCGCCGGTGTGGGGTCGGTGGCCAGTGGCACGGAAAGTACCGCCGTTGGCAGCTACAACGTCGCCGCCGGTGACTACGCCAGCGCGCTGGGCTACGTGAACACCGCCAACGGCCAGAACAGTTCGGCCGTGGGCAACTTCAACCAGGTCGAAGGCCAGAACAGCAGCGCGTTCGGTTATTCGAACCTGGTGGTGGGCGACAACGCCACCGCAGTTGGCAGCAACAGCATCGCCACCGGTGCGAACAGCCTGGTGGTGGGCGACAGCGCCCTTGCCGATGCCGAGAACGCCACGGCGGTGGGTGCATCAAGCGTTGCCAGTGGCGATGACAGCACCGCGCTCGGCGCAGCTGCCGAAGCGTCCGGCGCATTTGCCACAGCGCAAGGCGCACAGTCGTATGCGGGCGGGCAGCAGGCGCTGGCCAACGGCTTCCGATCCGAGGCAAGCGGTCGCGGCACCACTGCGGTTGGCAGTTACAGCGTTGCTTCGGGTGACCTGGCATCGGCGGTGGGCTACGGCGCCGAAGCGCGCGGCGACTACGGCGTGGCCATGGGCCTGGCGGCTTCGGCATCGGGTGTCAGCACCACGGCAATTGGCGAGTCGGCGATTGCTTCGGGCGAGGAATCCACTGCCGTTGGCGGCACCACATTTGGCGGCTTCATCAGCACCGAGGCGTCGGGCACCGGTGCCTCGGCGTTCGGCAATGGCGCCTGGGCAGTTGCCGACTACACCACGGCGATCGGTTTCAACAGCTGGGCTGATGCGGAGAACTCCACCGCGCTCGGGCAGAGCGCGGTTGCCGAAGCGGCCAACAGCGTGGCCATCGGTGCCAACTCGTGGGCGGACCGTGAGAACAGCGTGTCGGTCGGCGACGTGGGTGCCGAACGTCAGATCACCAATGTCGCGGCCGGTACCGAAGGCACCGACGCGGTGAACAAGAATCAGCTCAATGAAGTGGCGACGGTGGCCGCAACCACCAACAAGTACTTCCAGGCCAGCGGCAGTGCCGACAGTGATGCTGGCGCGTATGTCGAAGGTGACAACGCGACCGCTGCTGGCGAAGCCACCAACGCCATCGGCAACGGTGCTTCGGCGTTTGGCAGCGGCGCGAATGCAGTGGCTGACGGTGCAACCGCCGTCGGCATGAACGCCTTGGCCGCCGGGCAGAACGCGGCGGCCTTCGGCCAGAACGCCCAGGCGATCGGCCCGGGCGCGGTGGCGGTGGGTGGCAATGCGGTGGACGAAAATGGCGATCCGCTGATCAACGTCGGTGGTGTGCCGGTGCAGACCGGTGCGACCAGCGCGGGCGTCGGTGGTACCGCGCTCGGTGCCAGCGCCAATGCGGACGGCTTCGCTGCCACCGCAACCGGCGTCGGCGCGCAGGCCAGCGGTGATCAATCCACCGCCAACGGTGCGGTGGCCAATGCGCTGGGTAACTTCAGTACGGCGACCGGTTCGCAGAGTCTGGCCGAAGGCGCAGGCACCACGGCGGTCGGCTACAACGCAGCGGCGTACGAGGACGGCAACGTGGCGGTCGGTCGCAATGCCTCGGCCCTGGGTGCGGGCAGCCTGGCCATTGGTGATGGGGCTGAAACCGGCTTCGGTTTCTTCGGTATCGGCGCGACCAATGCGGTTGCGATCGGCAGCGGCAGCTGGGCGTTTGGTGACGACGCTACGGCTGTAGGCGCCAATGCCTGGGCGGTGGGTCAACAGACCACAGCGATCGGCATGGGCTCGGAAGCCAGCGGCACCAACGCGGTGGCACTGGGTGCCGGATCGGTGGCGGATCGCGACAACAGCGTGTCGGTCGGCAGCGAAGGTGCCGAACGGCAGATCACAAATGTCGCGGCCGGTACGGAAGCGACCGATGCGGTGAACAAGTCGCAGCTGGATGACGTTGCTGCGGTGGCCGAGGAAGGCCAGAGAACGGCCAAGTACTTCCAGGCCAGCGGCAGTGCCGACAGTGATGCCGGCGCGTATGTCGAAGGCGACAACGCTGTTGCAGCCGGTGAAGCCACCAACGCCATCGGCAACGGTGCATCGGCCTTCGGCAGCGGTGCCAATGCGGTGGCCAATGGTGCAACCGCAGTGGGCATGAATGCTCTGGCTGCGGGTCAGAACAGCGCAGCGTTCGGTCAGAACGCACAAGCCACCGGCCCGGCAGCAGTCGCCGTCGGCGGCAATGCGGTGGATGAAGATGGCGATCCGCTGATCACCTCCGGTGGTGTGCCGGTGCAGACCGGCGCCACCAGTGCCGGCGTTGGCGGCACCGCCCTGGGTGCCAGTGCCAGTGCGGATGGCTTTGCGGCGACGGCGACCGGTGTGGGCGCCTTTGCTGGCGGTGCGCAGTCGTCTGCGTTTGGCGCGGTCGCCAGTGCCATCGGCGACTACAGCACCTCGGTGGGTACGCAAAGTGCAGCGACCGGCACCAGCAGCGTCGCCATCGGCGGCCCGGCGGATCTGATTCCGGGTTTGGGCTTCTTCGTCGATACCCAGGCAAGCGGTGAAACGTCCACGGCGGTTGGTGCTGGTGCCATCGCATCGGGTGACTACGCGCTGGCTTCCGGTGCGTTGAGCGAAGCCTCGGGAACCGAAGCAACTGCCATTGGCTTCTTCGCCTATGCGCCGGGCGACAACGCCAGCGCATTGGGCGCGGAAAGCTGGGCCAGTGGTGCCAACAGCACGGCGGTTGGCTTCTACAGCACCAGTCGTGGCGCCGATAGCACGGCGCTGGGTTCCAGCGCCCAGGCCGTTGCTGCCAACAGCGTGGCGCTCGGTGCGGGCTCGGTCGCGGATCGTGCCGACAGTGTGTCGGTGGGCAGCGACGGCGCCGAACGTCAGATCACCAACGTTGCCGCCGGTACCGAAGGCACCGACGCGGTGAACAAGAATCAGCTCAATGAAGTGGCGACGGTGGCCGCAACCACCAACAAGTACTTCCAGGCCAGCGGCAGCGCTGACAGTGATGCGGGTGCGTATGTCGAAGGCGACAACGCAACCGCTGCCGGTGAAGCCACCAACGCGATTGGCAACGGTGCGTCAGCCTTTGGCAGCGGTGCCAATGCGGTGGCCAACGGCGCAACCGCGGTCGGCATGAACGCTCTGGCCGCCGGTCAGAACGCAGCAGCCTTCGGCCAGAACGCCCAGGCGATCGGCCCGGGCGCGGTGGCGGTGGGTGGCAATGCGGTGGACGAAGATGGCGAACCGCTGATCAACGTCGGTGGTGTGCCGGTGCAGACCGGTGCGACCAGCGCGGGCGTCGGTGGTACCGCGCTTGGTGCCAGCGCCAATGCGGATGGCTTCGCTGCCACTGCAACCGGCGTCGGCGCGCAGGCCAGCGGTGATCAATCCACGGCCAACGGTGCAGTGGCCAATGCGCTGGGCAACTTCAGTACGGCGACCGGCTCGCAGAGTCTGGCCGAGGGCGCAGGCACCACCGCCGTGGGTTACAACGCAGCGGCGTATGAGGATGGCAACGTGGCGGTCGGTCGCAATGCCTCGGCGCTCGGTGCGGGCAGCCTGGCCATTGGTGATGGGGCTGAAACCGGCTTCGGTTTCTTCGGTATCGGCGCGACCAATGCGGTGGCCATCGGCAGCGGCAGCTGGGCGTTTGGTGACGATGCCACGGCGGTTGGTGCCAACGCTTGGGCCTTTGGTCAGCAATCGACGGCCATCGGCACGGGCGCTGAAGCTGGCAGCACCAACTCGGTGGCACTGGGTGCCGGCTCGGTGGCGGATCGTGCCGACAGCGTGTCGGTCGGCAGCGAAGGTGCCGAACGGCAGATCACCAATGTCGCAGCCGGTACGGAAGCGACCGATGCGGTGAACAAGTCGCAGCTGGATGACGTTGCTGCGGTGGCTGAGGAAGGCCAGAGAACGGCCAAGTACTTCCAGGCCAGCGGCAGTGCCGACAGTGATGCTGGCGCGTATGTCGAAGGTGACAACGCGACCGCCGCTGGCGAGGCCACCAACGCCATCGGCAATGGTGCTTCGGCGTTTGGCAGCGGCGCGAATGCAGTGGCTGACGGCGCAACCGCAGTCGGCATGAACGCCTTGGCCGCCGGGCAGAACGCAGCGGCCTTCGGCCAGAACGCACAGGCGATCGGCCCGGGCGCGGTGGCGGTGGGTGGCAATGCGGTGGACGAAAATGGCGATCCGCTGATCAACGTCGGTGGTGTGCCGGTGCAGACCGGTGCGACCAGCGCGGGCGTCGGTGGTACCGCGCTCGGTGCCAGCGCCAATGCGGACGGCTTCGCTGCCACTGCAACCGGCGTCGGCGCGCAGGCCAGCGGTGATCAATCCACCGCCAACGGTGCGGTGGCCAATGCGCTGGGCAACTTCAGTACGGCGACCGGCTCGCAGAGTCTGGCCGAAGGCGCAGGCACCACGGCAGTCGGCTACAACGCAGCGGCGTACGAGGACGGCAACGTGGCGGTCGGTCGCAATGCCTCGGCCTTGGGTGCGGGCAGCCTGGCCATTGGTGATGGGGCTGAAACCGGCTTCGGTTTCTTCGGTATCGGCGCGACCAATGCGGTGGCCATCGGCAGCGGCAGCTGGGCGTTTGGTGACGATGCCACGGCGGTTGGTGCCAACGCTTGGGCCTTTGGTCAGCAATCGACGGCCATCGGCACGGGCGCTGAAGCTGGCAGCACCAACTCGGTGGCACTGGGTGCCGGCTCGGTGGCGGATCGTGCCGACAGCGTGTCGGTCGGCAGCGAAGGTGCCGAACGGCAGATCACCAATGTCGCAGCCGGTACGGAAGCGACCGATGCGGTGAACAAGTCGCAGCTGGATGACGTTGCTGCGGTGGCTGAGGAAGGCCAGAGAACGGCCAAGTACTTCCAGGCCAGCGGCAGTGCCGACAGTGATGCCGGCGCCTATGTCGAAGGCGACAACGCTGTTGCAGCCGGTGAAGCCACCAACGCCATCGGCAACGGTGCATCGGCGTATGGCAGCGGCGCCAATGCATTGGCCGACAACGCCACAGCGTTGGGCAGCAATGCGCTGGCCACGGGCAGTGGCGCGGTTGCGGTGGGCTTGAATGCCAGCGCAGCCGGCCAGAACAACATTGCCATCGGCACCAATGCCAGTACATCGAACGGTGGCTTCATGGCCATCGGTGCAGACAGCAGCGCGAAGGGTCTGTTCGCCACGGCGATTGGTCCTGATGCGCAGGCTCATGGGCTGGCCGCCACGGCAGTCGGCACGGCGGCCTGGGCGACGGGACGCGAATCCACGGCAATTGGTTTCGGCTCGACCGCCGACGCCTGGCAGGCGGTGGCGGTGGGCTCCAATGCCTCGGCAGCGTTCTTCGGCACTGCGGTGGGCACCGCTGCCCAGGCAAACGAAGTGGCTACGGCTATGGGCCAGAACGCCATCGCGGGTATCGCTGGCGCGGCATTCGGCGTGCAGACCCGTGCCGGTGAGGGCGGCGTGGCGGTTGGCAACAACGCGGCGACCGGGGAAATGGGCGTGGCCGTCGGTACCAATTCACTGGCTGGGCAGGATGCGGCCAGTGAAACCCTCGGCAAGCACACCACGGCGGTCGGCGCCGAGGCCTGGGCCACCGAGGATGGTGCAACGGTGGTCGGTTACAACAGCTACGCGCAGGCGCAGGATTCGGTGGTGCTGGGTTCCAACACCTGGACCACCAAGGATGCGCGCAACAGCGTGGCCCTGGGTGCGGGCTCGCTGGCGGACCGTGCCAACGCGGTGTCGGTGGGTGCCGCGCAGGAATGGACGGATGCAGCGGGCGTGACCCATGCGGCCATCGACCGTCAGATCACCAACGTTGCCGCCGGCACCGAAGGCACCGACGCGGTCAACAAGAACCAGCTGGATGCGGTTGCGGACCTGGCCGGTGAGACCAACAAGTACTTCCAGGCCAGTGGTGATGGCGTGGCCACTGCCAGCGGTGGCAACAGCATGGCCGCTGGCTCTGGCGCCACGGCCAGTGCCGAACGCAGCACCGCGCTCGGTACTGCCAGTCTGGCCAATGCGAACGGTGCGACGGCGGTGGGTGCCGATGCGTCGGCGCGGGCAGCCAACAGCACCGCGCTGGGTCGGCAGACCTCGATCACCGCGGCCAACGGCGTGGCGATCGGTTATGGCGCGTTTGCCAGCAACGGCGTCAACGGCGTCGCCATCGGCTCCGGTGCCGGCGTGTCTGGTGCCAATTCGGTGGCGCTGGGTGCCGGTTCGCGGGCGACGGAGGCCAACGTGGTATCGGTGGGTGCTGGGCCGGGTGGTACCGGGCCGGCAACCCGTCGGATCATCAACGTTGCCAATGGCCGCGTCGCCGAGGGCAGCAGCGACGCCGTTACCGGTGGCCAGCTGCATGTCACCAACCAGCGGGTGGGCACGGTTGAAACGCGCGTCAACGACATCGATGGCCGCATCGGTGACGTCGAAGGCGTGACCGCAAACGCGGTGACCTACGACGATGCCAGCCGCAACAAGCTGACGTTGTCCGGATTGCAGGGCACCACGCTGGATAATGTGGCTGCCGGCAATATCGCCGCCGGCAGCATGCAGGCGATCAATGGCGGGCAGTTGTTCCAGTCACTGGGCAACATGGCCAGCTTCCTGGGCGGCGGTGCGGCGGTGGGCATGCAGGGCATGTTCGTGGCGCCGACCTACGTCATCCAGGGCAGCAGCTACAACAACGTGGGCTCTGCGTTGAATGCGCTTGACCGCCAGGTCACGTCGATCAACAACCGCATTGCCGGAAACGGTAATGGAAACGGCAACGGCAACGGCAACGGCAACGGCAACGGTAACGGCAATGGCAATGGCAATGGCAACGGGCCACGCACTGCCACAACCGGTGTGCCCGTCGATGCCGGTGCCAGCGTAGCCAGCGGCGGAGCGGCACTGGGCGATCAGGCCGTTGCCAATGACGTCACCGGCACCGCCGTCGGCAATGGCAGCTACGCGCATGGTCCCAACGACACCGCACTGGGCAGCAATGCGCGTGTCGACGCCGATGGCAGTACCGCAGTGGGCGCCAACACCCACATCACCGCAGCGGCAACCAACGCACTGGCCGCTGGTGAAGGGGCATCGGTGTCGGCCGCGTCCGGTACCGCGCTGGGGCAGGGTGCCAGCGTCACCGCACAGGGTGCGGTGGCGTTGGGTCAGGGTTCGGTGGCCGATCGTGCGAACAGCGTTTCGGTAGGCAGTGCCGGCAACGAACGGCAGGTCACCAATGTCGCCGCCGGCACCCAGGCCACCGATGCGGTGAACAAGGGCCAGTTGGACCAGGGGGTCGCCTCGGCCAACAGCTACACCGACAGCAAGTTTGGCAGCTTGAACGACAGCTTCACCGGGCTGCGCGAGGACATGGACAACCGCCTGCGCAATGTTGATCGCCGCATCGATCGCCAGGGTGCGATGAACGCGGCGATGTTGAACATGGCCACCAGCGCCGCCGGTGTACGCACGCAGAACCGGGTTGGTGTCGGCATCGGCTTCCAGAGTGGTGAGTCGGCGCTTTCGTTGGGCTATCAACGGGCGATCAGTGACCGCGCCACTGTCACCCTGGGTGGTGCATTCAGTAGCGATGACAGCTCGGTAGGCGTGGGTGCCGGCTTCGGCTGGTAAGCACGATGAGGTTTCGCCCCCGCCCGCTGCGGCGGGGGCATCCGGGTTCGTGTCCGCCCGCTGTTTCATCCCCCTGACGCAGCGGGTGCGAGCCGGGAAGGCAAGGCAATGCAATGCAGCAATGGAGTTCCATCCCTGTTCCACCAGACGAGAGATCGAACATGAAAAAGACCAAGCTTGGAATGGCAGTTGCCGGTGTCGTGCTGATGGCTTCAATCGTTGTTCCCGTCGCTTCGGCGGCCGGCCCCGGCGCGCCGATGCAGACACGTCCGCTGAGCAGCGCACCGGCCGCAGGCGAGGGTGGTTATCGCTTCGTGGTGAAGTACCGTGCCGGCGCCAGCGAACTGCGTGATTCGGCTGCGGCCAACCAGGGCATCAATGCGGCCGCTTCCCGTGCAGGTTTGAACCGTGCGCTGCCGGCCACGGCACGCTCGGCTGCACGTCCGGCGGCCAGTGCGGCGTTGCTGCGGCGCATGGGCAGCCCGGGCTGGGCGGTGGTCAAGACCTCGCGCTCGCTCGATGGCGCCGAGGCGGCGAATTTCATCCGCGAAATGAAGGCCAATCCGACGGTGGAGAGCGTGGAGATCGACCGGCTGTACCACCACATGGCCACCGAAACCCCGAGCTTCACCCCGAACGATCCGCAGACCTTCGCGCAGTGGAACTTCTACAACGCACTGAGTGGCGTCAACGCCACCGAGGCGTGGGACATCTCGCAGGGCGAAGGCGTGGTGGTGGCGGTGATCGACACCGGCATCGCGCAGGGCAATCCGGACCTGCAGACCGCCGTCATTCCCGGTTACGACATGATCAGCGACAAGCGCGTTTCGCGTCGTGCGACCGATGACCGTGTTGTCGGCGGTTGGGACGTGGGCGATTGGGTCGAGCAGAACTATTGCACCGGCTGGGCAAGCGCCAATCCGCATGATGCCGATGTCAGTTCGTGGCATGGCAGCCATGTCTCGGGCACCATCGCGCAGGACACCAACAACGGCCTCAACTTCGCCGGTTTGGCGTTCAAATCGAAAGTCATGCCGGTGCGCGTGCTGGGTTCGTGCGGTGGCTTCGGCAGCGATATCGCCGACGGCATCATCTGGGCTGCCGGCGGCGCCGTGCCGGGCCTGCCGACCAACCAGACGCCGGCTGAAGTGATCAACATGAGCCTGGGCAGCGGTGGGCCGGCAAGCTGCCCGACCATCTATCAGGACGCCATCAATCAGGCCATCGGCCTGGGCAGCATCATCGTGGTGGCGGCAGGCAACAGCAACGGCAATGCCGGCAGCTACACGATGTCCTCATGCAACAACGTCATCTCGGTAGGTGCCACCGGCTTCAACGGCGGCAAGACCTATTACTCCAACTACGGGCCGCGTGTGGACCTGTCCGCACCGGGTGGCAACGCTGAGCAGAACAACAACGGCTGGATCTGGCAGGTGACCAACAAGGGCCAGCAGGGGCCGACCAGTGAATGGGGACCGACCGGCATGGTGGGCACCTCCATGGCGTCGCCGCACGTGGCCGCTGCTGCGGCGATGATCCAGAGCGTGGTCGATACGCCGCTGACCTGGGCGCAGATGCGCGAGCTGCTGGTCTCCACGGTCAAGCCGTTCCCGGTGGCCATCCCGGCCGCCACGCCGATCGGCGCCGGCATCCTGGATCTCAAGGCGGCGCTGGACAAGGCAACCACACCGCCGTGTGACCCGAATGTGGACGACTGCGGCCCGGTGGCCACGCCGCTGGTCAACAAGGTGGCAGTGGGTGGGCTGGCCGGCGGCGTCGGCAACGAAGTGCTGTACAGCTTCGAGGCCGAGGCCGGCAAGGTGCTGACCTTCATGACCTACGGTGGCACCGGTGACGTGTCGCTGTATGTCAGCCACGACAAGGAGCCGACCGCCGCCTCCTCCGACGCACGTTCCACCCGCGCTGGCAACAGTGAGACGGTGCGCTTCACCACGCCCAAGGCAGGCACGTACTTCATCAAGCTGGTGGGCGTTGCCCCGTACTCGGGCGTGACTCTGGTGGCTCGCCAGTAACTGGTTGTTGCAGCACTTTCGAACCCCGGCAATGCCGGGGTTCTTTTTTTCGGGGTGCTCGGTCCGGCGACAACGTGTTGACCGTCGCGCGGATCCAATGGCGGTGCCGGCCCGTCTTGCGGGCGGAATGCAACGCGCCTGATCATGTGTCGGTGCAGATACCGGCACCACGGAAAAGGGCATCGGATCGCACGCGGATGGCGGGAAAGAACTGCTAAAGTCCGGCCATCACAGGAGGAATGCGTGAACGCGGTAGTCAACGACGCCAATGCTGCGCCTGCGCCCGTCGAGCGCGTTGTCGCCGAACTGCTCGCGCAGGGCCGCCTGAAGGAGGCCGACCTGCAACGTGCGCGTCAGTTGCAGCGTGAATCCGGAGGTGACCTGCTGGCGCTGCTGGCACGGCTCGGATTGGTGTCTGAACGCGATCACGCCGATGCCTGCGCACGGGTGCTGGGCCTGCGTCAGCTGTCCGCACGGGAGGTGCCGGAGCAACCACCGGAACTGGTGGAGGGCGCCGAGCTGGTGCCGCTGCGTTTCCTCAAGCAGTTCCTGGTGTTGCCGTTGGGCGAGCAGCGCGGGCGCATCCGGTTGTGGATGGCCGATCCGCAGGACCGCTACGCGCAGGACGCCATCGCCCTGGCGACCGGCTGTGAGGTTGAAGCGGTGGTTGGCTTGCGCAGCGAGATCGATGAACTGATCGAACGCTGGTACGGGCAGGGCCGCAGCGCGATGGGCACCATCCTGGAATCGGCTGACGGCGAGGCCACGCAGGTCGATGACATCGAGCACCTGCGTGACCTGGCGTCCGAAGCGCCGGTCATCCGCCTGGTGAACCTGCTGATCCAGCGTGCGGTGGAGCTGCGTGCTTCGGACATCCACATCGAGCCCTTCGAGAACCGATTGAAAGTGCGTTACCGCGTGGATGGCGTGCTGATCGATGGCGAGAGCCCGCCGGTGAATCTCACCGCTGCGGTGATAAGTCGCATAAAGATCATGGCCAAGCTCAATATCGCCGAGCGCCGTCTGCCGCAGGACGGCCGCATCATGCTGCGCGTGCAGGGCAAGGAACTGGACCTGCGCGTAAGTACCATGCCGACCGCGCACGGTGAGAGCGTGGTGATGCGCCTGCTCGACCGCGAGGCGGTGGTGTTCGACTTCCAGCGGTTGGGGTTCTCCGACGATTTCCTGCCGCAGTTCCGCAAGGTGCTGACGCAGCCGCACGGCATCCTGCTGGTCACCGGCCCCACCGGTTCGGGCAAGACCACCACGCTATACACCGCGTTGAGCCAGCTCAACACCGACAAGGTGAAGATCATCACCGTCGAAGACCCGGTCGAGTACCAGCTCGAAGGCATCAACCAGATCCAGGCCAAGCCACAGATCGGGCTGGACTTCGCCAACGCGCTGCGCAGCATCGTGCGCCAGGACCCGGACATCATCATGATCGGCGAAATGCGCGACCTGGAAACCGCGCGCATCGCCATCCAGTCGGCACTCACCGGCCACCTGGTGCTGTCCACGCTGCATACCAACAACGCCGCTGGCGGCATCACCCGGCTGTTGGACATGGGCGTGGAGGACTACCTGCTCACGTCCACCATCAACGGCATCCTGGCCCAGCGCCTGGTGCGCCGGCTGGAGCCGGGCCATGCGCAGCGTTACCCGGCATCGGCCGAGGAAATCGAACGCTTCAACCTGCGCCGCTACCAGCCGCACGGCGAGATATTCCTGTATCACCCGCAGCCGTCGGCGCTGGCGCCTACCGGTTACAAGGGGCGCACCACCATCGTCGAGTTCCTGGTGATGAACGATGAACTGCGCAATGCGGTGATGCGCAAGGCCGGCATGGGTGAGATCGAACAGATCGCGCGCGCGGCCGGCATGCGCACCATGTACGAGGACGGCATCATCAAGGCACTGCGCGGCGAAACCACGCTGGAAGAAGTGCTGCGGGTGACGGAGGACGCATGAGCCCGCTGATCCACCAGGAGTCCATGCGCTGATGCCGTTGTACCGCTACAAGGCGCTGGACAGTCACGGCGAACTGCTGGATGGGCAGATGGAAGCGGCCAGCGATGCCGAGGTGATCGCGCGCCTGCAGGAGCAGGGGCATCTGCCGGTGGAAGCACGCCTGGCGTCCGGCTCGGCATTCGATGGCGCCAGTTGGAAGCAATGGCGGCAACGCCCGTTCACCGGTGCCACGCTCGTGCAGTTCACCCAGCAGCTGGCGACCTTGCTTGGTGCTGGCCAGCCATTGGACCGGGCGTTGTCTATCCTGCTGGAAACTCCCGAAGACGCGCGTGCGCGCCGGGTCATCGGCGACATCCGCGACAGTGTGCGCGGTGGCACGCCGCTGTCGCAGGCGCTGGAACGCCAGCACGGTTTGTTCTCGCGCCTGTACGTGAACATGGTGCGTGCCGGCGAAGCCGGTGGCAGCCTGCATGAGACCCTGCAGCGGCTGGCCGATTACCTGGAGCGCAGCGAGGAGCTGAAGGCGCGCGTGGTCAACGCGATGATCTACCCGGCGATCCTGCTGCTGGTGGTTGGCGGCGCGTTGTTGTTCCTGCTGGGCTACGTGGTGCCGCAGTTCGCGCAGATGTACGAAAGCCTGGACGTGACCCTGCCGTGGTTCACCCGCACGGTGCTGGAGGCCGGCCTGCTGGTGCGGCAGTGGTGGATCGTACTGGTCGTGGTGCCGGCACTGGCGCTGTTGTGGGTGGAACGCAAACGACGCGATGCCGGCTTCCGTCTTGCTTTGGATACCTGGCTGCTGCGTCGACGCATGGCCGGCGCGCTGGTGGCCAAGCTGGAAACCGCACGCCTGGCGCGCACGCTGGGCACGCTGCTGCGCAATGGCGTGCCGCTGCTGGCCGGGTTGGGCATCGCCCGCAATGTGCTGGGCAATCGTGCCTTGTCTGCCGATGTGGCAGATGCCGCCGAAGCGGTGAAGAACGGCGCCGGCCTGTCCGCATCGCTGGGCCGCAACGGCCGCTTTCCACGGCTGGCGCTGCAGATGATCCAGGTGGGCGAGGAGTCCGGCACGCTGGACAGCATGCTGCTCAAGACCGCCGACACCTTCGAGCAGGAAAGCGCACGCGCCATCGACCGCATGCTGGCCGCGTTGGTGCCGGTCATCACCCTGGCGCTGGCCTCGGTGGTGGGCGTGGTGATCGTGGCGGTGCTGGTGCCGCTGTACGACCTCACCAACGCCATCGGCTGACATCCATTCCCCCGAAACGCAGAGAAAGGACCCCATGAAGCGCGCATTGAAACAACCTGCTTTCCACGCACGTCAGGCGGGCATGAGCCTGCTGGAAATCATCATCGTCATCGTCCTGATCGGTGCCGTGCTCACCCTGGTGGGTAGCCGCGTGCTGGGCGGTGCCGACCGTGGCAAGGCCAACCTGGCCAAGACCCAGATCCAGACCCTGGCCGGCAAGGTGGAGAACTACCAGCTCGACACCGGCCGCCTGCCGGCCAAGCTTGACGAGCTTTCCACCCAGCCGGCAGGCGTCAGTGGCTGGCTGGGGCCGTATGCCAAGCCGGCCGAGTTCAGCGATCCGTGGGGCCACGCCATCGAGTACCGCGTACCCGGCGAGGGGCGTCCGTTCGAGCTGATCAGCCTGGGCAAGGACGGGCAGCCCGGTGGCGACAGTTACAACGCCGACATCCGCTACGAATAAGCGGCATGTTCCGGCAGCGGCTCCTGATGCGTTCCCTTGCCCGGCGGCCGGCGATGTCGCCGCGTGGTGGCGGGCAGGCGGGCATGTCGCTGCTGGAAATGATGCTGGTGCTGGCCTTGGTGGCGGTCATCGCGATGGTCGCGGCGATGGCGATGAACGGTGGGCTGGATGGCATGCGGCTGCGTTCGGCCGGCAAGGAGCTGGCCGCGGAACTGCGTTACACGCGCACCCGCGCCATCGCCACCGGTGTGCCCCAGCAGTTTGAATTGAACGTGCGCAACGGCCACTGGCAGGGACCGGATGGTCGTCGCGGCGAACTTCCTGCTGGCATGTCGCTGCGCTTTACCGGTGCGCGTCAGGTGCAGGCAAAGGAAAATGCCGGCGTGGTGCGTTTCTTCGAGGACGGTGCCTCCAGCGGTGGACGCATCGAACTGATTGCGCGCGCGGCGGTGTGGCGCATCGATATCGGCTGGATCACCGGCGAAGTGCGCGCGGGCCTGTCACGCGGGGAAGAGGCGTGAAGCGGCAGGCAGGGTATTCGCTGATCGAAGTCATCGTTGCCTTTGCCCTGATGGCGCTGGCGACCACGCTGTTGCTGGGCAGTTTGTCCGGTGCCGCACGCCAGGTGCGCGTCGCCGACCAGCAGGGAAGGGCGGCATTGCACGCGCAGTCGCTGCTTGCGACGGTGGGCATCGACGCGCCATTGGCCGCCGGCCAGCGCCAGGGCGAGTGGGAGCAGGGGCGCTACCGGTGGACCTTGCAGGTGGCGCCTTATGTCGAACCGCGACAGGCCAGCTCGCGTTTGTGGCAACTGGACCTGCGCGTGCGCTGGGGCGACAGCGCGCAGGAGCAACTGCATTGGCGCAGCCTGCGCCTGCGTCCCAACACGCCGTTGGCAGGCGCACCGTGAAGGCTGCCCGTCGCGCCGCACGGGGCTTCACCCTGATCGAAGTGCTGCTGGCCACCGTGCTGTTGGCCGCGGGCATGGCGCTGGCGTTTGCGATCGTGCGTTCCACCCTGGCCATCAGCACGCGCGGCGAACTCATCGCCAGCCAGAACGAGCGCATGCGCGGCGTGGAGGGTTTCCTGCGCCGACGCCTGGCTTCGGCCATGCCGCTGCCGATGGAAGCCGACCCGGCCGGTGCTGCGACCACTGTGTTCAGCGGTGATGCGCAGCAGATGCGCTTCGTCGCCGATGTTCCGGATTACCTGGGACGCGGCGGCCCGTATCTGCATGCGCTGGAGGTCAGCGGCAGCGGCGATACGCGCCAGCTCCGCATCGGCCTGACCCTGCTGCAGGGCGGGCGTGCGATCGAGGAAAGCCCGCCGCGTCCGCCGGAACTGTTGGTCGACAAACTCAAGCAAGTACGCCTGCGTTATCGCGGCATCGATCCGGCCAACGGCACGCTCGGCGATTGGCAGCCGCAGTGGCAGGTGCCTGGCCGCATGCCGCTGCTGGTATCGATCGAGATCACGCCCGCCGAGGGCAATGCCTGGCCGCCGCTGGTGGTGGCGTTGCCGCAGCCCAGCGTGGCCGGGAGCTGGCGATGAGGATGCGCGGTGCGGCGCTGGTGCTGGTGCTGTGGTTGATCGCCTTGTTGGCCGCGACCATCGGCGCGTTCGCCTTGAGTGCGCGCGTGGAATACATGCAGGGGCGGGTCAGCGCGGATCTGGGCGCTGGCGAGCAGCTTGCCCATGCCGGTATCGACTACGCGCTGTCACGGATGCGCGCCACACCCACGCAACCGTCCTGGCGCGCCGATGGCCGGCGCTATCGCTGGCAGTTCGCGGAGCAGGTGGTGGACCTGAACATCGTCGACGAGAGCGGCAAGGTTGATCTCAACCAGGCCGACCGGCCGTTGCTGGAAGCCCTGCTGCGTGCGTTGGCCGTCGAACCGGCGCGCGCCACCCAGGTGGCCGGTGCGATCCTGGACTGGCGCGATCCCGATGACCTGCGCCAGCCAACCGGTGGCGCTGAAAGCGCTGACTACCAGGCTGCCGGCTACCCTTATGGCGCCAGCAACGGCCGCTTCGACAGCATCGGCGAGCTGCAGCGCCTTCTGGGCATGGATGCCGCGCTGTACGCCCGTCTGGCACCGCAGGTGACGGTCTGGGGCGGCAGCCGGCCGGACGCGCGGTTTGCTGCCGCGCCGGTGCTCACCGCGTTGGGCATGGATGCAGCACTGGTCATTGCCCAGCGCGAGCGGGAAGACGCCGCCGGCGTGATCGGCCAAACTGCGCCGATGGCTGGCACATCGGGAGCCGGCACTTATAGTGTCCGCAGCCAGGTGCAGATGGGGAACGGGCGCGTGGCGGTGCTGCGCAGCGTGGTTCGATTGGCACCGGAAGGCGCCAGCGGCGCGCCTTACACGGTGTTGCGGTGGGAACAGGGAGCAGTATCACGATGACGGCGTTGCGCGAGAGGCTGGATCAGCTGGGGGCACGCATCGCGCCGGGGGCCGATGGACTCTGGACGTGGTGGACACGGGCGCTGCTGTCCTGGCTGCCGATGCGCTGGCAGGGCCTGCTGGGCCTTTCCGGTGCGCGGCTGGTGCTGGCCCCGGACGGGCAGCACATCGACTTGGCCCGGGTGCAGGGCGAGCAATGCCTGCCGTTGGCGGTGTTGCCGTTGCCGGTGACGCCCGAGGCGGTGGATGCGGCCGTGCCTGCGCGCGATGTCAACCTGCGGCGGATCGCCCTGCTGCCGGCTAACGCGGTGCTGCGCAGGCCCTTGCGCTTGCCGGCGGCGGCCGAAGGGCGCCTGCACGACGTGCTGCGTTTCGAGATCGACCGTCAAACCCCATTCACCGCTGCACAGGCCTATTTCGATGTGCGCCCGATTGGCCGTCGCGACGATGGCCAACTGGATGTGGAGCTGGTGGTCGCGCCGCGCCCTGTCATCGACACGTTGCTGCTGCCGCGCGAGGCATGGCAGGGCCAGCTGGACGGCGTCGATGCCGCCGATGAGGCGGGCATGCCGCTGGGCGTGAACCTGCTGCCGGCGGACCAGCGGCGCGTGCGGCGGGACCCGATGCAACGGCTCAACCGCCTGCTGCTGCTCGGTGGTCTGGTGATGCTGGTCCTGGGCGCCTGGCAGCTGCTCGACAACCGGCGTGCCGCCGCCGCGCAACTGGCCGCGCAGGTGGACGCCAGTGCGGTGCGCGCACGGGCAGTGGCCGCGCAGCGCCAGCAGTTGCAGGACCTGGTGGATGGGCAGGCGTTCTTCGCCGAGCAACGCGCGCAGCAGGCCACGGCCACCGAAGTCATCAATGCGCTCAGTCAACGGTTGGGTGATGACACCTGGCTGGAAAAACTCTCCATCGAAGGCGGCCGCATGCAGTTGATCGGCATGAGTGGCAGCGCATCCTCATTGGTATCCACGCTGGAGGGCGCGGGGTTGTGGAAGACCCCGACGCTGACCGGGGTGCTGCAGGCCGGCACCGGCAATTCCCGCGAACGTTTCACCCTGACCGCCGAACTGCAGGCCCCGCACAAGGAGGCCGCCGATGGCGCCGCAACCCACACGCCGTGATCGCTGGCTGGCCCTGGGCCTGCTGCTGGCGATGATCGGCCTGATCTACCTGCTGCTGGTGCATCCGTTGTGGACGCAGCCGTTGCGTGAGGTGGATACACGGATCGCCGGCCTGCAGGAGCGCCAGCAACGCATCGAACTGCAACTGCGGCAGGCACCGCAGGTAGCCCAGCGCCTGCAACAGGCGCAGGCACTGCTGGCCGAGCAACCCGGTTTCATGCCCGAAGCCTCGGCGGAACTGGCCACCTCACGGCTGGTGCAGCGCCTGGAGGAAGCCGCGCGCCAGGCCAGCCCCGACAACCGCAGCTGCGCGATCAGTGACCGCTCGCCGATGCCGGCTGACAGCTCCGGTCGCTTCGTGCGCGTGGCGGTGCAGGCCCGGCTGCGCTGTGGCATGGCCGAATGGATGAATGTGTTGCAGGCTTTGGAAAGCGGCACGCCGCAACTGCGGGTGGAACGGTTGGACATCCTTGCGTCGGCTGCCACGGAAGGCGGCAGCGGACTGGATGTCAGTTTCGAATTGAGTGGTTACCTGCGTCCGGGTACCGCGACAGCAACTGCAGCCGCAGCGCCGGAGGTGAGCAATGCGCAATGACGTCGCCGGTCTGCGCACCTGGTTGCTGGCAGCTTTTGGTGGCTGGGCGTTGCTGGTGTGGGCGGCAACCCTGTTCGGGCTGGGCAGCCGGATCGGCACTGCCGACGGGATTGCCGAGTTACCGATGCTGCCGGCGTTGCCGGCGGCCGGTACACCGCGCCCGCAGGCCACCGACAACACACAGGCACTCGAACGCCCCTTGTTCGCCAGTGATCGGCGCCCGCATCCGTTCGTGATGGGCGAAGCCGGGGCGACCAGCAGTGGCAGCGTGCGTTTGACCGGTGTGTTGATGACGCCCGGCTTGGACATGGCCACGTTGACCACCGAGCAGGGCCAGTCGCTGCGGCTGCGCCTGGGCGGCGAGCCGCAATCAGGTTGGCAGTTGCTGTCACTGCAGCCCCGCGGTGCGGTGGTGAGTGGGCCTTCGGGCACGCTCAACCTTGAGCTGGAGGTGTTCAGCGGCAGGAATCCACAGGGTGTGGCGCTGCCTCCGCCAGCCGACATCCCGGCTTCCTCGGTTCCCACACCGGTGCCACCGGTGGCGACAAACCCGGCGCAGGCGCAGCCCGCCAACGGCCCCTCGGCCGAGCAGATACAGGCCATCCGCGAGCGCATCCAGGCGCGTCGCCGGCAGGCACAACAACAACGCAACGGCAGCAGCCCTGCCGGGCAGAACCCGTAGAGTGAGCGCATGACGTCACGCATTGTTCCCATCACCCTGCTGATCGGCGCGCTGAGCGCCTGCGCCACCACGCCGGTGCCGGAGATACGCCGCAACCCAGCCAGCACGCAGGCAACGGCACCGGCAGCGGGTGAGCCGGCACGCACACAGCCGCTGGGCCAGGTGGAAGCGCCACAGCAGGCCGATGACGGGCAGGGCCGGGCAGTGATCCGCCGCGGCAACGGTACGGTCATCAACCGCGCTGCTGCATCGGCACCGGCCCCCTCGCTGTCGGCGGCCGGCAATGGCAGCGCGGTGTTCAATTTCGAAGGCGAATCGGTGCAGGCCGTCACCAAGGCCATCCTCGGCGACATGCTCGGCCAGAACTACGTCATCGCTCCCAATGTGCAGGGCACGGTGACCCTGGCCACGCCGCAACCGGTGTCGCCGGCGCAGGCATTGAACCTGCTGGAGATGGTGCTGGGCTGGAACAATGCGCGCCTGGTTTACAGCGGTGGCCGCTACAACGTGATTCCGGCCGACCAGTCGCTGGCCGGTACCGTGGCGCCGAGTACCGCACCGGCCTCGGCTGCACGCGGATACGAAGTGCGGGTGGTGCCGCTGCAGTACATATCCGCCACCGAAATGAAGAAGGTGCTGGAGCCGTACGCGCGCCCGAATGCGATCGTTGGCATCGATGGTTCGCGCAATGTCATCACCCTGGGCGGTACCCGCACCGAACTGGAAAACTACCTGCGCACCGTCGAGATCTTCGACGTGGATTGGCTGTCGGGCATGTCGGTGGGCGTGTTTCCGATCCAGTCCGGACGTGCGGCGCAGGTCGCCGGCGACCTGGAAAAGGTGTTTGGTGAAAGCAGCAAGACGCCCAGCGCCGGCATGTTCCGTTTCATGCCGCTGGAAAACGCCAACGCGGTGCTGGTGATCACCCCGCAGGCGCGTTACCTGGACCAGATCCAGCAGTGGCTGGACCGCATCGACAGCGCCGGCGGCAATGCGCGGCTGTTTTCGTATGAGTTGAAGTACATCAAGGCCAAGGACCTGGCTGATCGCCTGGCTGAGGTGTTCGGTGCCGGTGGTGGTTCGCGTGGTGGGCAGGGCGCGGGCGGGCCATCGTTGGCGCCGGGTGCCACTGCGATGAGCCTGGAAGGACGCGGCACCAGCGATCCTTCGGCCGGTGCCGACAGTCAGTTGGCCGGTGAGCAGAGCGGTAGCTTTGGCGAGGGCAACAGTACCGGCATGGGCAGCAGCGGCGAGTCGTTGTCGCTGCCCTCGCGCGGCACCGGCAATGGCAGCGTCACCCTGGAAGTGGAAGGCGATCGCGTCGGCGTTTCGGCGGTGGAAGAAACCAACACGCTGCTGGTGCGCAGTTCGCCGCAGGCGTGGCGCTCGATCCGCGAGGTGGTGGACAAGCTCGATGTGATGCCGTTGCAGGTGCATATCGAAGCGCAGGTGGCCGAAGTCGCGCTGACCGGTGAGCTGAGCTACGGCGTGAGCTGGTTCTTCGAGCAGGCAGTGAATACGCCCGTGGCCGATGGCGGCGCAGGCCTGCCATCGGCGCTGGGCCGTGGTATCTGGGGCGATATCGCCGGTGCCATCCTGCCAAGCGACGGCAAGGGCGGTGGCGGTTTGAGCTGGACTTTCCTCGGCAAGAACGCCGCAGCGGTGATCACCGCGCTGGACCAGGTCACCGACGTGCGGCTGCTGCAGACGCCGTCGTTGTTCGTGCGGAATAACGCGGTGGCGACGTTGAACGTGGGCAGCAAGATCCCGGTGTACTCGGTGTCGGTGTCGGGCATCAGCGACAACCAGTACGCGCAGGTGCAGTACCTGGAAACCGGTACCACCCTCAAGGTGCGCCCGCGCGTGACCCGCGACGGCATGGTGTTCCTGGACATCGTGCAGGAGGTCAGTTCGCCGGAAGGTGAGGCCGACGACAATGGCAACGTCCGCATCAACACCCGCCGCATGAAGACCGAGGCAGCGGTGAGCGCTGGTGACACGGTGATGCTGGCCGGCCTGATCGAGGACAGCGCCACCAAGGGTTCCTCGGGCTTCCCCGGCCTGAGCCGGTTGCCGGTGATCGGTGGCCTGTTCGGCAAGAAGACCCAAAACAGCCGCCGCAGCGAAGTCATCGTGCTGCTCACGCCCACCATCGTCCGCAACCCGCAGGAAGCCCGCAATCTCACCGACGAGTACGGCAGCAAGTTCCGCGCACTGGACCCGTTGCCGCAGAAGAAGGCGGGGCGCTGAACATGGCGCTGCCGGTCATCCTGCTGCCCGTAGGCGTGGATGACGCAGCGCTTGATGCCTGCCTGGCGGCGCTGGAGCACTCCACGCCGGCCGGCACGCCGGTGTGGCTGGCCGATGATGCACAGGCCGGTCCGCGTGGTCAGGCGGTGATCGAGCATTGGCTGGCCCATACCCGGTTGCAGGCCGAATACACCCGCCGGCCACGCGCCATTGGCGAAGCGCTGCACCTGGAGCAGATGCTGCATGCCTGTGGTGACGCCGACGTGGCGGTGCTTGCACCGGATGCGCTGCCCACCAGCGGCTGGCTGCAGCAGTTGAACGAATGCTTCGCGCGCGATGCGTCCATCGCCACCGCCACGCCATGGAGCAATGCCGGCGAAGTGGTGTCGTGGCCGCGTGCCGGCGAGCTCAATCCGGTGCCGCGTGATCTGCAGCGGCTGTCACAGGCGTTGGCGGCGATGCCGCTGCTGCATCCGGAACTGCCTTCGGCAGTCACCCATGCGGTGCTGATCCGTGGCAATGCCCGGCGTCGCGCCGGTGGCCTGGACGTGGAGAGTTTCGGTTCCTGGTACGCGGCGCTGGTGGACCTGAGCCTGCGCATGAGTGGGCTGGGCTGGCGCAATGTGCTGTGCGACAACGCCTTTGTCGGCCGCCAGGACGAAGGCAGGCCGGCCGATGGCGACATGGAGGTGCTGGCGACGCGCTGGCCGACGTGGACCACACGCCAGGCCAGTTTCCTGATGGACGACCCATTGCACGTTCATCGTCAGCAACTGCAACAGCTTTGCGAGCAGGCGATAATGCCGCAAGCCCAGCGCGACCTGTTTGAAGCCTGTGGTCCCCTTCCAGGCCCGGAGCAGGCGTGAGCGATTCCATTGCCGTTGTGGTTGTCAGCTATCAGAGCGCCAGCACGCTCGACGAATGCCTGCAGCGCCTGCGCGCCGCGCACGACGTGGTCGAAATCCGCGTGGTGGACAATGCTTCGAATGATGCGTCGGTGGCCATCGCCCAGCGACACGCCTCGGCCGATGCGCGCGTGCGTTTCATCGCCAACCCCGACAATCCCGGCTTTGCCACCGCCTGCAACCAGGGGGCGCGCGAATGCAGTGCGGCGTGGCTGGCCTTCATCAACCCGGACCTGATGGTCGAGCCGGATACGCTGACGCAGCTGCGCGATCTGGGCCAGCCGCTGGGTGATTGCCTGCTTGGTGTGGAGCAGGTGGACGAGCAGGGCATGGCCGACGCCGCAGTGCGCCGTCGCGACCCGGATTTCGCCGCGATGCTGCGCAATCCGGGTGCCGGTTCAAAGCTGGCGGTGGATGTGGACCGCTCGGCGCCGTTGCAGCGGGTGCAGGCCTTGTCCGGCGCACTGCTGCTGATGCCGCGCGCGCTGTTCGTGCGCCTGGGTGGCTGGGACGATGCTTATCGCCTGCATGCGGAAGACCTGGATCTGTGCCGTCGTGCGCGCGAAGCCGGAGCAGTGGTGGCCATCGCCAACGAACTGAAGGTGCTGCATGTGCGCGGTGTGTCCAGCCGCTCACGGCCATTCTTCGTCGAATGGCACAAGCACCGTGGCCTGTGGCGCTACTTCCGCAAGTTCGAGGCACCGCACCGCGGCCTGCCGGTACGCGTCGGCGTGTGGTGCGCGATCTGGGCGCATGCGGCGCTGCAGGTGCCGCGTCTGCTGCTGCGTCCCTAAGTTTTTCGTAGGAGCGGCCTTGGCCGCGAAACCACGAACGCATCCGATATCCGCGTTGCCTGCTTCCTCGCATCCTGTGGCTGCGGGCCAGCCGCAAGGCGACGCGCATGCCCAGCTTCGTGGCCAGGCCTGCTCAACAGCCCCTGTTTCCCCCGGCCTTTGCGCCGCCATGACCGATGGCAGCGCATAATGCGGCCATGATCATCCAGTCCCTGCTAGATACCGACCTCTACAAGTTCACGATGATGCAGGCGGTGCTGCATCAGCACCCCGGAGCGCTGGTCCAGTACCGGTTCAAATGCCGTACTCCCGGCATCGACCTTGCGCGGCACATCGATCAGATCAACGACGAGATCGACCACCTGTGCAGCCTGCGCTTCACCGCAGATGAGCTGGAGTACGTGCGCCGGCTGCGCTTCGTGAAACAGGATTTCGTCGATTTCCTCGGCCTGTTCCACCTGGACCGAAAAT
Source organism: Stenotrophomonas sp. SY1 (assembly GCF_021202945.1). GTDB lineage: Bacteria > Pseudomonadota > Gammaproteobacteria > Xanthomonadales > Xanthomonadaceae > Stenotrophomonas. Next base: position 1,023,237 of record NZ_JAJOYR010000001.1, read on the forward strand.
ACATCGAGCTGCGTGCTTCGTCCACGGTGCCGGGCGAGATCGAACTGGACATCACCGGGCCGTGGCTGCACACGATCATGTTCGAGGTGCCGCTGCTGGCCATCATCAATGAAGTGTGGTTCCGCAATACCGGTACCACCGACTTCAGCGAAGGCGAGCGTCGCCTGCAGGCCAAGACCGCGCTGCTGCGTGACACTCCCGGTTTCGAGAACTGCCGCATTGCCGATTACGGCACGCGCCGCCGCTATTCGCGGCAATGGCACGGCACCATGCTGCCGATGTTGCGCGATGCACTGGGGCCGCAGTTCGTGGGCACCAGCAACGTGCACTTCGCCCGCATGTACGGCATGACCCCGCACGGCACGATGGCCCATGAATACCTGCAGGCCTTCCAGGCGCTGGGCCCGCGCCTGCGTGATTCGCAGGTGGCGGCACTGGAGTCGTGGGCGCGCGAGTATCGCGGCGACCTGGGCATTGCGTTGTCCGACGTGGTCGGGCTGGATGCGTTCCTGCGCGATTTCGACATGTACTTCTGCAAGCTGTTCGACGGCGTGCGTCACGACTCGGGCGACCCCTTCAGCTGGGGCGACCGCATGCTGGCGCACTTCAAGAACAACCGCGCCGACCCGGCCAGCAAGATCCTGGTGTTCAGCGATGGCCTGAACATCCAGAAGGTCATGCAGCTGTACGACTACTTCCGTGGCCGCTGCCAGGTGGCGTTCGGGGTCGGCACGCACCTGACCAACGATGTGGGGCCGACGCCGTTGAACATCGTCATCAAGATGGTCCGCTGCAACGGCCAGCCGGTGGCCAAGCTCAGTGACTCACCGGGCAAGAGCATGTGCGATGACCCGGGCTACCTGTCCTATCTGCGGCAGGTATTCGAGGTCCCGGCAACTGCGGACGAACAATAGGCCGATGCGGGGCCGGCTGGGCTTGGATGAATGCCGCCCGTGCCCAGGCCCCGGTGATGCTTGTCGGCCGATAGCTGCTTTGCCCCCGCTTGGTGTCATGTCCATCACGGGTAATCCACCACCACGATGTAGCCACCTTTGAGCGGGCTTCCCGGGCGGAAATCCTCGGAGAAGCCGAGGCTTTCTGTACCGGAATCGCGCGCGGACAGTGTGTGCTTGTTGGCGCGGAACTTGCCGTTGTAGAGGGCGACTGTACCCGCGTCCGACGTCGAGACCATCGCCACGGTGGCTCCCTTGGCCGAGGCCGGACAATGCTCAAGTTGCAGTCCCTGGGTGAGGGACATGCGCGGTGTGCATGCGGGATCGACGATGCGTCCGCTGAAATGCACGGTGCCAGCGCTGGCCTGCGCCAGTGGGCTGGTGGAAAGCAGCGCTACGCACAGGAAAAGTTGGATTCTCATCGCACGTTCCTCCGCCTCGGGGATTCCAGTAGGCGCCGAAGTGCGAAGCCCGGAACTGCGAATCTACGGTTCTGCTGGGAACCATCACCCGCCAAGAGTGATACGCGTCATGCTTGTGCGCGGTTTTCGTCCTGGCCCTGCGCGTACATGGCCGATCGTGCGGAAACAAGGGAACAGTTGCCTGTTTCAGGCGCGGTTATTGCATCGTGCGGCTACTGTCAAATGCGTAGCGCTGAAAGTCATTTTTGAAGCCGATCACATTTCTACCTACGCTTTTGTCACCGGATTGGCGATCTCCGTGATTCCGGCAACAAGGGTGTGATGCATGGACGGGTCTGAAACCCGGCGTTGTTCCTTGCTTCCTCCTCTACTTCCTTCATCCAGTAGGTCAGGTACAAGTCAATGCGCAACGTAACTCTCCTCGCCGTCCTGATGGCGACGGTGGCTCCGCTGGCCGCCCATGCCGCCGATGGCACCATCACTTTCACCGGCAATGTCACCGACCAGACCTGCACGGTCAGTTCGTCTGGTGGCAATGCGACCTTCACCGTCAACCTGCCCACCGTGTCCAGGACCAGCCTGGCTGCTGCCGGCGCCACGGCCGGGCAGACGCCGTTCGCGATCAACCTCAGTCAGTGCAGCGCCGGCAACGTGGCCACCTATTTCGAGCCGGGCGCATCGGTGGACCTGAGCAGTGGCCGGTTGAACAACCAGGCTGCCAGCGGCGCCGGCAACGTGCAGATCCAGCTACTGGGCGACAACAACCAGTTCCTGCCGGTGCTGGCAGCCGGTACTGGCGTGGCGCAGGGCAATTCGCAGTGGGTTTCCGTGGCTGCCGACGGCAGTGCCAATCTGAATTATTCGGCCGAGTACTACGCCACCGGTGCGGCTACGGCCGGTGACGTCAGCACCCAGGTCAACTACACGATCATCTACAACTGATCGCAGCGGACATGGCCGACGCCCAGCGCCGTGTGCGCTGGCCGTCGCTTGCCGTATCAGACAAGGGCTGCCGCATCGCAATGAAAGCCAATACTTCAGGGGCGCTGCTGCTGGCGGCGTCGATGTTGCTGTGTTTCCGCCCGGCTGTGGCGAGTGTGGTGATCAATGGCACGCGGGTGATCTACCCGGCGCAGTCGCGCGAGGTCACCGTGCAGGTGGACAACGTGGGCAAGACGCCGGCGCTGGTGCAGGCGTGGATCGATACCGGTGACGCCGGGCAGACGCCGGACAACAGCGATGCGCCGTTCCTGTTGACACCGCCGATCAGCCGCGTCGAACCGGGTCGCAGCCAGGCATTGCGGTTGATTTTCTCAGGTGCTGCGCTCCCGGTTGATCGTGAGTCGGTGTTCTGGCTCAACGTGCTCGATGTACCACCCACGCCGGATGCCAGTGAAGGCGGGGAGCAGAATTTTCTGCAGGTCGCGTTCCGTTCGCGCATCAAGTTGTTCTATCGGCCAAAGGGCATGCCGGGACTGGCCAACGAAGCGCCCGGAAGCTTGCGCTGGAGACGCAGTGGCAGCCGCCTGCGGGTGGACAACCCGACCGCTTACCACGTGACGCTGCTTGAAGTGCGTGCGCTTGCCGGGAGTGAGGAACGGGCTGTCGAGGTGAAGGGAGCAATGGTTGCGCCGAAGCAGGGCATGGAGTTCGACGCGCCCGGTGATGCCGCGCAGGTTCGCTTCGTGACCATCAATGACTATGGCGGCCGTGTCGAGCACACCGTCGACGTGGAGGGCGGCGGCTGAGCATGCCAGCCCAGCAATGGCAGGGCTGAAGACGCAGTACCGGCCAGCCACGCATTTCAAAGGAAAGTCGGTGTGAGTGGATGCAGATTGATCTTGGCGCCTCACCATGCACTCGGGCAGCTCGCACGTGCCCCGGCAGTGGTTGCGCCGGTGGCATATGCACTGATCGTTGGCATGGCGTGTGCGGATCGTGCCCGCGCCGAGCCGGTATCCAATCTTGGCGAGCAGGCATTGCTGGCCAAGGACGAGGCGCAGCACCCGGCGCCACCGGAGCTGGCCGATTTCAATCCTGGCTTCCTGTCCGGCCAGGCGCGCAAGGTGGATCTTTCGGCATTCCGCGACGGCAACCCGATGGTCGCCGGCAGCTATCGTGTGGACGTCTATGTCAACGGCGCCTGGCAGGGCCGTCGCGACCTGGAATTCAGGGCCGATGCGCTGGGCCGCATCGACGCGTGCATGAGCCTGGCGTTGTTGGAGGAGCTCGGCGTGGACAGCAATCTGGTCCTGGCCCAGCAAGCTGCAGAGGTAACCGCATTGGGCATTGATGCCTGCATTTCGGTGCAGCGGCGGGTGGCGCACGCCTTTGGCATGTACGAGAGCGGCAACCTGCGCTACGACCTGAGCATCCCGCAGGCATTCATGCGGCGCCAGGCGCGTGGTTATGTCAATCCGACGCTGTGGGACCGTGGCATCAATGCAGGCTTTGTCAGCTACAGCTTCAACGCGGTGGACAGTGACAACCGCCTGCCTGCCGGTGCGCGCAATCGCAACGCCTATCTCGGATTGAATGCCGGTCTGAACCTGGGGGGTTGGCAGTTTCGTCACGACTCCAATGTCACCTGGAACGACGGTGATGGGCGGCATTGGCAGGGCATTGCCACCTATGCGCAACGTGGGATTGCTTCCGTGCAGGGCATGTTGACCCTGGGTGAGGCCTATACCAACGGCGAGCTGTTCGATTCGATCGGCTATCGCGGTGTGAGTCTGGCCACGGATGAGCGCATGCGGCCCGACTCCCAGCGCGGCTATGCGCCGGTGGTGCGCGGCATTGCCGAAACCAACGCCAAGGTGGAGATCCGCCAGAACCAGCAGCTGATCTACTCGGGCACCGTATCACCGGGCAGCTTCGTCATTGATGACCTGTATCCCACCGGTTATGGCGGCGACCTGGACGTTACCGTGATCGAGGCCGATGGTCGTCGTCGCGCATTCGAGGTGCCGTTCGGCTCGGTCGCGCAGATGCTGCGTGCGGGCGTGTCGCGTTATGCCATCACTGCCGGCCAGGTGCGTAGCGATCAGTTCGATGACAACCCGTGGCTGCTGCAAGCCACGTATCAGCGCGGCATCGGCAATCAACTCACCCTGTACGGCGGCGGCGTGGCCAGTGATGGCTATGCCGCATTGCTGTATGGCGCTGGCCTGGCAACGTCGTGGGGTGCCTTTGCTGCCGACGTCACCCATGCACGTACTGAATTGCCCAGCCTGGGCAGCCGCCAGGGTGCCAGCGTGCGCTTGAGTTACAGCCATCTCATCGGGGAAACCGGTACCAACCTGACGGTGGCGGCGTATCGCTATTCGACCAGTGGCTTTTACAGCCTGCAGGATGCGTTGTACGCACGCGATGCATTGGCGCGCGGCACCGATGCGGACATCGGTCGCCAGCGCAGCCAGTTCCAGTTGACCGTCAACCAGCCGCTCGGGCTGCGCTGGGGGTCGTTGTATGTCACCGGGTCGGTACGCGACTTCTACGACCTGGACGGGACCAGCAAGCAGTACCAGATTGGTTACAACAACGCCTGGCGTTCGCTCAACTACGGCTTCTCGGCGATCCGCAGTGAAGACGGCGCGCTGGGCCGCCCGGACACCGAGTACCTGCTGTCGATGAGCATCCCGCTGGGGCGCGGCACGAGCCCGTTGGCCTTCAGCTTCGACGTGGGTGCGCGGGATAGGGGCGGTTACGACAACAGCCGTATTGGTGTCACCGGTTCGGCAGGCAAGGACAACAATTTCAGTTACGGCATGACCCTGTCGGACTCGCGTGACGGTGGCGGCACCGTGGTCGGTAACGCCGAGTATCGCAGTCGCCATGCCGCACTCAATGGTTCCTACAGCCACTCCAGCGACTTCCGTCAGGCATCGGTGGGTGCAATTGGCAGCGTGGTGGTGCACCCGGGCGGCATGACGCTTACCCCGGAGCGCGGCGAGACGATGGTGCTGGTCGAAGCACCCGGCGCGCGTGATGCGCGCGTGTCCAATGCCTCCGGGTTGCGCATCGATGGTGATGGTTATGCCGTGGTTCCTTATGTATCGCCGTACCGGCTCAACACCGTGACGCTGGACCCGGAGGGCATGTCACATGACGTGGAGCTGGAGAGCAGCAGCCAGTCCATAGCGCCGTATGCCGGCGCCATCAGTTACCTGCGCTTTGATACGCGCAAGGGCCGTGCGCTGCTGATCCAGGTGCGTAGCGGCAACGGTGAGACGTTGCCGTTCGGTGCCCAGGTGCGCGACGCAGCAGGGCAGTCGGTCGGCATGGTTGGCCAGGGCGGGCGTCTGTATGTGCGCACCGCGCACGATATCGGCCACCTGCAGGTTGAATGGGGTACTGGCGCGGACCAGCGCTGCGGCGTGGATTATCAGGTGCCGACGGGTGCGGCCGAAGGGCAGACGGGCATGGTTCTTGTGGAGGCAGCATGTCGATGATTGCGTCATTCCAGAATAGAAAGCTTCTGCTGCTGTTCCTGTTGGGAATGCTCGGTGTTTGGAGCGAAGCTGCGATGGCCCGGTGCGTCAGACCCACGGGCCTGATGCCGAGATTCGAACCTTTGGATCATGCCGACCACGCGATAGTGACGTCCGCCATGCGCGTGGGGGATGTGATCAGGCGCTACGACTTCCGGTGGTTGCTTAATCCGGTTTCATCGAGTTGCGATAGCGGCGGGGGCTACCTGGCTGCCCGGTACAGCAGCGCGCTGCAACAGGTGCCGGTCGCAGGCTTTGCCAATGTCTTTCCCACAGCGGTACAAGGTGTTGGTGTTCGTCTCTCCATCGATGGGACACGGGTATCTGGAAATCTTCCGCTGACACATACACTGCGAGCATTTGAAACGCTCGTTGTTACTGGCAGAACCATCTCGCTTGAGCTCGTAAAGACCGCCGAGACTACTGGTAGCGGGAAGATTGCACTTAGCGGTGCGTTTTTCCATGTGTACTTCGATGGGAATGGTTCGAGTGGCGCGTTTACGATTGGACAGTTCGACGGAAGTGGCATCGTCGTGGGAAGTACGACTTGCTCGGTACACAGCAATAGTCGCTCCATCGCCGTTGACCTTGGCTCGGTGAAAAAGTCTTCATTTTCCGGGGTTGGAACACGCAGCGTGAATCGTGACTTCAATGTCGAGCTGGCCTGTCAGGGAGTGGCGAACGGCAGCTTCCAGAGCAGTATTGGAATTCGATTGGATGCCGCGCAGGATCCTTCCAATCGCGCAGGGGTACTGGCCCTTTCCCAAGGTGCCGGCAGTGCAACCGGCATCGGTATCGAACTGGTTCGACGCGAGGGTACCGCCGAAGGAACAGTGACCTTCGGAAACACCATTGCCCTGGGCCGGCCAACCGCAGGCAACAACACATTGGCCTTGCCACTGCGCGCACGTTACATCCAGACCCAGGCTGGTCCCGTGGGGGCCGGTACGGCGAACGGAACGGCTACCTTCACGATTACGTACAACTGAAGCAGGGCGGGTCGGCCACCTGGGACCGTGCCGGACGCAACCGTACCCGGCCGTCCTGACTGTGATGGCGGCCCTGCTTTGCATCGTTCTAGAATGCGGCCTTGTCAGCAAGGGGCGTAGTGCATGGGGATGCATGTCAACGATCGTTGTATCAATTGTGATCGCGCCGTTGGCGGTCCCGAGCAGAAGTTCTGCCCGAACTGCGGCCAGCCCACGCCGGTGCATCGCATCGATTGGCATTTCCTCGGCCATGAGCTGGAGCACAGCGTGCTGCACATGGACCGGGGCATCCTGTACTCACTCAAGCAGCTGATGTTGCGGCCGGGCACGTTGCTGCGCGACTACATCGAAGGACGCCGTGGCAACCAGGTCAAGCCGTTGCTGCTGATCACCATGATGGCGGCCGCGGTGCTGCTGCTGAACCGGCTCGTCACCGGTGGCGGAATGATCGATGCCGGGGCCTCGGACGTAATGCTGGGGGGGCAGGCGTTGCCTGCCGATCTGGTGCCGTTGATGGCGGCCTATCACGCGGTGAGTGCCTGGGTGGACGCCCACTTTGCCGCGTTCACGTTGATGCTGCTGCCGATCGAAGCGCTGGTGTTCTGGGGCGTGTTCCACCGCTACAGCAGGCTGAACTACCCGGAGTGGTTGGTGATCATCACTCTGTTGACCGTGCAGACCTTCGTGATCTGGTTGGTGCTGATGCTGCTGCACCGCTGGCTTCCACTGGCCCATGCGCTGGCCGGGGTGCTGGGCATGATCTACGGCGCCGCTTCGCTGGTGCAGTTCTTCCAGGACTGTTCTGCCTGGTCGACGATATGGCGGGCTGTGATCGGGTTTCTGATCTTTTCGGCGTTCAGCATGGTTGCGGTACTTGTCGCAACGCTGGTGGTGATGCGGGTGGGGTGAGCCACCCGCGTTGGGCGCGGCTATTCCAGCGCGTAGCGCAGCAAGAACAGCCCGGCCACCAACCACACTGCCGGGCGCACTTCGCGCCAGCGGCCGGTGCCGGCCTTCAACGCGGCATAGGCAATGAAGCCAAAGGCCAGGCCATTGGCGATGGAGTAGGTGAACGGCATGGCCAACGCGCACAACGCGGCCGGCACCGATTCAGTGAGGTCATCCCACTTCACCTCGACCAGCTCACGCAGCATCAGTCCGGCCACGAACAACAGCGCCGGCGCGGTGGCGTAGGACGGCACCATCGCCGCCAGCGGCGAGAACAGCAGCGCGGCCAGGAACAGCGCGGCGACGACCAGCGCGGTCAAGCCGGTGCGGCCGCCGACCTGCACGCCCGAAGCGCTTTCGGCGAAGGCGGTAGTGGAACTGGTGCCCAGCAGCGAGCCGGCGACAATCGCGGTGCTGTCGGCCAGCAACGCCCGACCGAAGCGCTTCTTGCCATCGGCCAGCTTGAGCAGGCCGGCGCGGCCGACCACGCCGTACAACGTGCCGGTGGCGTCGAACACTTCAACCAGCACGAACACCAGCACCACCTGCAGCAGCACTGCCAGCGGTGCGCCGCCGTCGTGGTGCAGCAGGCCGGGGATATCCAGTTGCAGGAAGGTCGGCGCCAGGCTCGGCGGCAACGACACGATGCCCTGGTATTGCACGTTGCCAATCGCCCAGGCCGCGCCAGTGACGGCGAGGATGCCGATCAGGATCGCGCCACGGACCTTGCGCGCTTCCAGCACCGCGATCAGCAGGAAACCGCCCAGCGCCAGCAACGGCGGTGCGGTGTTGAGCGGGCCGAGGGTCAGCATGGTGTCGCTGTTGGCGACGATCACGTTGGACTTCTGCAACGCGATGATCGCCAGGAACAGACCGATGCCGGCCACGATGGCCGAGCGCAGCGACGCTGGAATGCCGGCCACCAGCCATGCGCGTACGCCGGTGAGGGTAAGCACCCAGAACAGGATGCCGGAGATGAACACCGCTGCCAGCGCCTGTTGCCAGGGCAGGCCGGCCGCGCCCACCACGGTGAAGGCGAAGAACGCGTTCAGCCCCATGCCCGGCGCCATGCCGACCGGGAAGTTGGCGGCCAGCGCCATCACCACCGAGCCCACCGCAGCGGCCAGGCAGGTCGCCACGAACACCGCTCCCGGGTCCATGCCGGTGGTGCCGAGGATTTCCGGGTTGACGAAGACGATGTAGGACATCGTCAGGAAGGTGGTCAGCCCAGCCAGCACTTCGGTGCGAACGCTGGTGCCGTGTTGCTGGAGTTTGAAGATGCGGTCTAACAGGGACATGGGGAATTCCGACGTGCAGGAGATGCGGGCCGTCCCTTCTCCCGCACGCGGGAGAAGGTGCCCCGAGGGGGCGGATGAGGGGGAGCTTCACCCGATCCTCAGCTCTTCAAGCCTTTTGACTGATGCAAGCGATGCTGGTTTCTCCGCGCAGAGCTTGCCCTCACCCCAACCCCTCTCCCGTACACGGGAGAGGGGCTCAAACGGCGGCCACGCAATCTGGTGGCACCGCCAAAAGCAGACGGCCGCACTGGGCGGCCGTCTGTCGGGTATTACTTCAACGCCTTGAACCGCAGGCGCTTCGGACCGGCATCGTCGCCCAGGCGACGCTTTTTGTCCTCTTCGTACTCGCGGTAGTTGCCCTGGAAGAACTCCACGTGCGAGTCGCCTTCGAAAGCGATGATGTGCGTGGCGATGCGGTCCAGGAACCAGCGGTCATGCGAGATGACGAACGTGTTGCCCGGGAACTCCAGCAGCGCGTCTTCCAGCGCACGCAGGGTTTCGATGTCCAGGTCGTTGGACGGTTCGTCGAGCAGCAGCACATTGCCACCCTGCAGCAGGGTCTTGGCCATGTGCAGGCGGCCACGCTCACCACCGGACAGCGAGCCGACCAGCTTCTGCTGGTCCTGGCCCTTGAAGTTGAAGCGGCCGATGTAGGCGCGCGACTGGATCTCCACACCGTTGATGTTGAGGATGTCCAGGCCGCCAGCGATTTCCTGGAACACATTGTGGTTGCCAGTCAGCGCGTCGCGGCTCTGGTCCACGTACGACAGCTTGACGGTCGGGCCGACCACGATCTCGCCCGAATCCGGCTTTTCCTGGCCGGTGATCATCTTGAACAGGGTCGACTTACCGGCACCGTTCGGGCCGATGATGCCGACGATGGCACCCGGCGGAATGATCATCGACAGGTTGTCGATCAACAGGCGGTCGCCGAACTTCTTGGAGACGTTCTTGAACTCCATCACCGAGTTGCCCAGGCGCTCGCCCGGCGGGATGAAGATTTCGTTGGTCTCGTTGCGCTTCTGGTAGTCAACGCTCTGCAGTTCTTCCAGGCGGGCCAGACGGGCCTTGCCCTTGGTGCGGCCACCCTTGGCGTTCTGGCGCGACCACTCCAGTTCCTTCTGGATCGCCTTCTGGCGGGCCTTTTCCTGGTTGTCTTCCTGCTTCAGGCGCTCGTCCTTCTGCATCAACCATTCGGTGTAGTTGCCCTTCCACGGAATGCCGCGACCGCGGTCCAGTTCCAGGATCCATTCGGCGGCGTTGTCCAGGAAGTAGCGATCATGGGTGACGGCCACCACGGTGCCGGTGTAGCGCGCCAGGAACTGCTCCAGCCATTCCACAGACTCGGCGTCCAGATGGTTGGTCGGTTCGTCGAGCAGCAGCATGTCCGGCTTCTGCAGCAGCAGGCGGCACAGCGCCACGCGGCGCTTCTCACCACCGGACAGGTTGCCGATCACCGCGTCCCACGGCGGCAGGCGCAGTGCGTCGGCGGCCACGTCCAGTTGGTTCTCCAGGGTGTGGGCATCGCCGGCGGCCAGGATGGCTTCCAGCCGCTCCTGTTCCTTTGCCAGTGCATCGAAGTCGGCGCCTTCCTCGGCATAGGCGTCGTAGATCTTGTCCAGCGCGGCCTGGGCCTGGAGCACTTCGCCCACGCCTTCCTCGACCGCTTCACGCACGGTCTGGGCCGGGTCCAGACGCGGTTCCTGCTCCAGGTAGCCGACCTTGATGCCGGCCTGCGGGCGGGCCTCGCCCTCGAAATCGGTGTCCACGCCGGCCATGATCTTCAGGACGGTGGACTTGCCGGCGCCATTCAGGCCCAACAGGCCGATCTTGGCGCCCGGGAAGAACGACAGCGAGATGTCCTTGATGATCTGCCGCTTGGGCGGGACCACCTTGCTGACGCGGTTCATGGTGTAGATGTATTGCGAGGACATGAAGTCTCCGTAGCGCACGCCCGCGCCCGGTCCGGGGTGGACAGGGCCCAAGGCAAAAGGGAATGGACAATTATAGCCGCAAGCCCGGCGGGGCCGGCCTGCCGGGCCGGCTTGCTGATTTGTGAATGAGAACGTTGATTTGTGAAACAGAAAGGTTGGTAATCGTTTCCAGCCGGAATCCGTTCAGATCGCGTGAGCATGATGGAAGCCGAACCACCCACTCACCTGCGAGGCCACCGAATGAAGACCAACCGCCTGATTGCCGCCGCGATGACTGCCTTGTTGGCCTTCGGTGCGGCTCCGGCCTTTGCAGCAGGTGACCGCGACGATGACGATCGGGGCCGCCATGGCTGGGATGACCGGGGCAGGGGGCACGGCCACGGCCGTGGTCACGACCGCCACGACCACGATGACCGCCGCGAATGGCGCGATGATCGCCGCCGCTACAACGCCGGCTACCGCGAGGGTTATCGCGATGCCCGCTACCAGGACCGCCGCTACTACGCCCCGCCGCCGCGCGTGGTGTACCGCCCGTACGGCTTCCAGCGCGGCCACCGCTACAGCAACTACTACGGCGGCCCGGTCTACGTGGTCAACGACTATGACCGTTACCACGTGCGCCGCCCGCCGCATGGTCACCGCTGGATCCGCGACGATCGCGGCAACATGCTGATGGTGGCCATTGCCACCGGCATCATCGCCGACATCGTGCTGCACCATTAAGCAAGCCGGTTTGCAAGGTTCCAGGACAGCAAAGGCGCCCGAAAAGGCGCCTTTGCTGCTTCCGGGGCCCGGCCGATGGTTGCCGAAGCGACAATTCCGGCGCGGTAAGGGGCAGGGGGACCGGCTACAATCGGCAGCTCCCTCGCCCCGTATCAGGAGCTGTGATGTTCCCGCGTGATGCCCGTATCGAGTCCTACGACCCTGAGTTGGCCAAGGCCATTGCCGATGAAAGCCAGCGTCAGGAAGACCATGTCGAGCTGATTGCCAGCGAGAACTACGCCAGCCCGATGGTGATGGAAGCGCAGGGCAGCCAGCTGACCAACAAGTACGCCGAAGGCTACCCGGGCAAGCGCTATTACGGCGGTTGCGAGTACGTGGACGTGGCCGAGAAGCTGGCCATCGACCGCCTGAAGCAGCTGTTCGGCGCCGATTACGCCAACGTGCAGCCGCACAGCGGCTCGCAGGCCAACCAGGCCGTCTATTTCGCGCTGCTGCAGCCGGGCGATACCATCCTGGGCATGAGCCTGGCCCACGGCGGCCACCTGACCCATGGTGCCAAGGTCAATGCCTCGGGCAAGATCTTCAATGCCGTCCAGTACGGCGTGAACGAGCAGGGCCTGATCGACTATGACGAAGTCGAGCGCCTGGCCCTGGAGCACAAGCCGAAGATGGTCGTGGCTGGTTTCTCGGCCTATTCGCAGATCGTCGACTGGGCGCGCTTCCGCGCCATAGCCGACAAGGTCGGTGCCTACCTGTTCGTGGACATGGCGCACGTGGCCGGCCTGGTCGCCGCCGGCGTCTACCCGAACCCGATCGAACACGCCCACGTGGTGACCTCCACCACCCACAAGACCCTGCGCGGTCCGCGTGGCGGCATCATCATCGCCAAGGGCGCGGGTGAGGAAATCGAGAAGAAGCTGCAGTCGATCGTGTTCCCGGGCATCCAGGGCGGTCCGCTGATGCACGTCATCGCGGCCAAGGCGGTGGCCTTCAAGGAAGCACTGGAGCCGGAATTCAAGGCTTACCAGGAGCAGGTGGTCAAGAACGCCCAGGCAATGGCCACCACGCTGATCGCGCGCGGCTACAAGATCGTCTCCGGCGGCACCCAGAACCATCTGATGCTGGTGGACATGATCGGCAAGGACGTGTCCGGCAAGGACGCGGAAGCCGCGCTGGGCAAGGCCCACATCACCGTCAACAAGAACTCGGTGCCGAACGACCCGCGTTCGCCGTTCGTGACCTCGGGCCTGCGCCTGGGCACCCCGGCCATCACCACCCGCGGCTACAAGGAAGCCGATTGCGTGGCGCTGGCCAACTGGATTGCCGACGTGCTGGACAATCCGGGCGATGAGAACGTCATTGCCGGCGTGCGTGAAAACGTCACCCTGCAGTGCCGTCAGTACCCGGTTTACGGTTGACGGTTTACCGGTGCCGGCCATGTGCAGGCACCGGTTCGTTGAAGTGATCGCCACTGTGATGGTGGCCAAACCCCGGGCCGGGCAGCCTTGCTCCATCCCGGGGTTTGCTGTATCTGCGTTGTAGTATTTCCCGCGCCGTGTTGTCGGCGCCCGATGTTCAAGGCGAGATAGATGCACTGCCCGTTCTGCCAACACACCGATACCCGCGTCATCGATTCGCGCGTTTCCGAAGATGGCGCGACCATCCGCCGCCGACGCGGTTGCGAAGCGTGTGGCGAGCGGTTCAGCACGCTGGAAACCATCGAGCTGAAGCTGCCGGTCATCATCAAGAGCGATGGTGGTCGCGAAGCCTTCGACGCGCGCAAGCTGCGGGTGGGCTTTGACCGCGCGTTGCAGAAGCGGCCGGTGTCGGAAGAGCGTATTGAAGCGGCGGTGCGCGCGGTGGTCCATCAGCTGCGCATGTGCGGTGAACGCGAGGTGCCATCGATCAAGGTGGGTGGCTTCGTGATGGACGAACTGCGCAAGCTCGATCACGTTGGTTATGTGCGTTTCGCCTCGGTGTACCGCAGCTTCGAGGATGTGGCCGATTTCCGCGACGAGATCGAGAAGCTCGAGCGCGATCAGTCGGCCGATGACGGCCAGTTGCCGCTATTGAATGCGGCTGAAGCACCGGATGGCAAGGTGGCAAAGCCGGCAAGGCGGTAACACCGCGCTTGCCGCAGCGCGTAGCTTCATGGAGACGAAGTGATGGCAACGACGGTGGTCCGCACATGGCGGAGCAGGTTGCGGCACCTGGGCATGGTGTTGGGATTGGCCGCATCGAGCTGGACCTTGGCATCGGAGGCGACGCCTGGGGCTGTCTGCGAGGAACGCCCGCAGGCGCCTGATGCGGCCAAGGTCGCAGGCCACTATTACCTTTCCGGTGTGCGTGAAGTCGGCTCGGAGCTGTTGCTCAGGGCAGATGGCCGGTTCCAGTGGATGTTTGCCTATGGCGCGATGGATTTCGTCGCCGAAGGGCGCTGGTGGCGCAATGCGGGCTGCATCGGGCTGGCGCGGGAGCAGGGCGCGCAGGTGCCATTCCAGCTGCTGCGTCGCGATGGTGATGAACAGACGCGCGCCACGTATGCGGACATGGACAAGTACCCCATGCCTGGCCAGGGTGATCGCCTGCTGGTCTACGCCTTTGAAGCGAGCCATGGCATGAGTGCCGACGGCCTGGAGGTCGCCTTGCGCTGGGCTGATGGGCAGGAGCAGACCGTGGTGGCCGAAGGCGGCGCGGCACTGTTTGAACCACGCCCCGGCATGCCGGTGCAGGTGGGTGCACGCTGGCCACGGACGGGTATGCAGATGACCTGGATGCAGGTCGATGCCGATGCACGCTGGCCGCTGTTGATGCGTCTGGACGTTGAAGCGCTGTCCGCCGCTGGCGACTCGCCGATGCCGACCTTCCTGCGCATTGACGACGAGGCGCTGGTGCCCACCTGGCCGGGGGACGAGCGTGAGCGCGGGCGCTATGAGCGCCAGTAGCGTTGGGCGGGTGGGGTGATGTCCAGCGGCATGCCGGCTCCCGGTGCTGGCGCTGCCGTTTCATGGAGATCACGTGGCCTCGCGTTTCATGGCGTGCAGGCGGTAGATTCGCGCCCGTTTCCACCTGCGATGTCATGAATCCCGATGTTGATCGTCAATCTGTTTGATCGCCCCGAGGCACTGCCGGAGCTGGCTGCCGCGCATGTGCAGGCCTTTGGCACGTTGCTGCCGGAGTGGACCGTGACCCAGGCCGAGCAGGAGCTGCGCGCACAACATCGCGATGCGATTCCCTGCACCTGGCTGGTCGAGGACGAGGACGGTTGGTTGGGGTCGGTGAGCCTGCTGCACGACGACCACGAGCAGATCCGTGGCTGGTCGCCGTGGCTGGCATCGCTGTACGTGCAGCCGCGCGCACGCGGGAAGGGCGCCGGTGCGGCGCTGGTCCGGCATTGCGTCGCGCAGGCCGCGGTGCTTGGTGTGGAGCAGCTTTACCTTTACTGCGAAGCACCGATGGTTGCTTGGTACTGCACGCTCGGCTGGCGTGAGCATACGAAGATGCAGCTCGGGCCACTGGCCATCACCGTGATGGAAATCGATACGCGGCAGAAGTGAATGAGTGTTGCGCGGCGAGCGCATACACTCCTTGCCGGTCGTCACTGCCGCCTGCACGGGGATGACGGCCGACATTTCGTCGTCGTACCGGAGCCGTTTCATGAGTTCATTCACCGCCACCGACCATCTGCTGATGGCCCGCGCGCTGCGCCTGGCCGAGCGCGCGGCGTGGACCACCCGGCCCAATCCAATGGTCGGCTGCGTTATCGCCCGGGGAGATGAAGTGGTAGGCGAAGGCTGGCACCAGCGCGCCGGTGGGCCGCATGCCGAAGTGTTCGCGCTGCGTCAGGCCGGTACGCGCGCGCGCGGTGCCACCGCCTACGTCACGCTGGAGCCGTGCGCGCATTACGGCCGCACGCCGCCGTGTGCGTTGGCGCTGATTGAAGCCGGCGTCGCGCGGGTCGTGGCGGCGATGAGTGACCCGTTTCCGGATGTGGATGGTGGTGGCTTCGCGCTGCTGCGTCAGGCCGGCATCGAGGTGGCGGTGGGCCTGCTGGCAGACAAGGCGCGGGAACTCAATCGTGGTTTTCTTTCGCGGATCGAACGTGGCCGTCCGTTCGTGCGGGTCAAGCTGGCCGCCAGCCTGGACGGGCGCACGGCGATGGCCGGTGGCGAATCCAAGTGGATCACCGATGAGGCTGCACGTGCGGACGTGCAGCAGTGGCGTGCGCGTGCCGGTGCCATCCTGACCGGCGCGGCGACGGTGCTGGCGGATGATCCGCTGCTGACCGCGCGCCCCGGCGATGGCGAGTTTCTGCCGCCGCTGCGGGTGGTGCTGGATGCGCGCCTGCGCACCCTGGATCAAGCCCGCGTCCGCGAAGGCGATGCGCCGACCTTGTATCTGCACGACCCCGCAGTGCCGGCGCCGGCACTGGGCGGTGCGGAGTTCGCAGCTTGTTCGTTGCAGGCCGATGGTCGTTTCGATCTGCATGCGGTGATGGCGCTGCTGGCCGCGCGGGGCATCAATGAAGTGCATGTGGAGGCGGGTCCCACGCTGTGCGGTGCCTTGCTCAGGGCAGGGCTGGCCGATGAGTTGCTGCTGTACGTCGCGCCGTTGCTGATGGGCGATGCTGCCAGGCCGCTGCTGGCGGGCCTGGGCATCGACACGATGGCGCAGGCCGTGCCGCTGGAGGTCGTCGATGCGCGGATGCTGGGCAAGGATTTGAGGTTGCTGCTGCACCCGGCCGCGGCACGGTAGCGCCGAGCCGAGCCGAGCCGAGCCGAGCCGAACTCGGCAGAACGTCTGGCCCGGGCAAATGTGGGCCGCAGGGGAATCAGAAGGGCATTCTGTGGCCTTGCTGAACCTGAACGACGTGGATGAAACAGACCGTCCAGCCGAGGGGCCGGCTACGTGCAGCCGGGCTGCTACAATTCGCAAGCCAGTTCGCTGGCAACTTACAAACGTCTTCAGGGCGGGGTGCAACTCCCCACCGGCGGTAGGCAGGGTTCTTCCGAGGAAGCCCGGCAAGCCCGCGAGCGCCGTGGTTGGTCAAGCCAGCCACGGGTCAGCAGATCCGGTCAGATGCCGGAGCCGACGGTCATAGTCCGGATGAAAGAAGACGGTGTTTCGGGCCCTTTGCGGGGTCCGTGCGCCTGTTTGCCTTGCGGCGTTTTTCGCTCACTTTTCGCGGAGAACGTTAGTGTTTACTGGAATCATCGAAGGCGTCGGCCGTCTGGCTGCACGCGAACCCATCGGCGGCGATGTCCGCTTTACCTTCAATGTCGGCAACCTGCCGTTTGATCAGGTGCAGATGGGCGAGAGCATCGCCATCAACGGCGTCTGCCTGACCGTCATTGCATTCGACGCCACCACCTTCAAGGCGGACGCATCGACCGAAACCCTGGCCCTGACCACGCTCGGCGAACTGGCCGAAGGCGCGGTGATCAATCTTGAACGCGCCATGCGCCCGACCGATCGCCTCGGTGGCCATCTGGTCAGCGGCCATGTCGATGGCCTGGGCAAGGTGCTGTCCATCCATGAGGATGCGCGCGCGCTGCGCTGGCGTTTTGCCGCGCCCAAGCCGCTGCTCAAGTACATCGCCAAGAAGGGCTCGATCTGCGTGGATGGCGTCAGCCTCACCGTCAACGAGGCCGATGACGAAGGCTTCGAGGTGGCGCTGATTCCGCATACCGTCGCCAACACCGCGTTCTCCGCCACTGGCGTGGGCAGTGCGGTGAACCTGGAAATCGATCTGGTCGCCCGCTATGTCGAGCGTCTGCTGGGCCAAGGAGCCACGCCATGAATTTCGCCCCCGTTCCCGAACTGCTGGAAGAGATCCGCGCTGGCCGCATGGTCGTGATCGTCGATGACGAGGACCGCGAGAACGAAGGTGACCTGATCATGGCCGCCGAGCTGGTCAAGCCGTCGGACATCAATTTCATGGTCACCCACGGCCGTGGCCTGGTGTGCCTGCCGTTGACCCGCACGCGTGCGGCCGACCTTGGCCTGGCGCCGATGGTGCAGGCCAATACCGCGCAGTTCCAGACCAACTTCACGGTCAGCATCGAGGCTGCCGAAGGCGTCACCACCGGCATCTCCGCACACGACCGTGCACACACCATCCGCACCGCGGTGAAGCCCAACGCCAAGCCGTCGGACCTGCACCAGCCGGGCCACATCTTTCCGCTGATCGCCCAGCCGGGCGGCGTGCTGACCCGCGCTGGTCATACCGAGGCGGGCGTGGACCTGGCGATGCTGGCCGGGCTGGAACCAGCCGGCGTGCTGGTGGAAATCCTGAACCCTGACGGCAGCATGGCGCGCCGCCCGGAGCTGGAGGTGTTCGCCCGCGAGCACGGCCTGAAGATGGGCTCCATCGCCGACCTGATCGCGTACCGCCTGGCCACCGAGCACACCGTCGAGCGCGTGGATGAGCGCGAGATCGACACCGAGTTCGGCCCGTTCCAGCTCGTCACCTACCGCGACCGCATAGCCAACGACCTGCATTTCGCGTTGGTCCGTGGCACCCCGGACAAGGACACGCCGACGCTCGTACGCGTGCAGGTGGAGAACCCGCTGGCCGACCTGCTGCATTGGCGCCGTGATGATTTCGGCGTGGCCAACACCGATGCGTTGCGCGCGATCGATGCGGCCGGTGCCGGCGTGATGGTGGTGCTGTCGGCACCGCGTGACAGCAACGCGCTGCTGGCCCGCCTGCTGCAACAACCTGCACCGGTTACGCCGGGCAAGGACAAGGATGTGGGCCAGTGGCGTCGCAACGGTGCAGGCGCGCAGATCCTGGCCGATCTGGGCCTGGGCAAGCTACGCGTGCTCGGTACCCCGCGTCGGCAGATCGGTTTGGCCGGTTATGGGCTGGAGATCGTCGAGACCGTTCAGGCTTGAAGCCGGAACGGGTGAGGGGCCGCTCAGGGCGCAGAGCACCCCTCCCCAACCCTCCCCTTGGCTTGCGCCAAAGGGAGGGGGTCGAAGCCCCCGCATTGGTGCGATCCGGCAGCCCTCGTGAACTGCCCCCCTGCGCTGCGCGCAAGAAACGGGGCTGAAGCCGGCATTGCTGCAATCTGACAACCCGCATGAATTACCCCCTCCCTTGCGCCGAAGGCGTAGGGGAGGGCTGGGGAGGGGTGCTCTGCGCCTTCTCCCGCAGCCCAGGCACAGCCAAGCCCGCCCCGCACCGCCCGCGCACGTTAAACTTACCCACCCCCAGGATCTCCCACACCCCATGAGCCACTACGAAGGCGACCTCCGCCCGGCCGGTTCGGCCCGCTTTGCCATCATCGCCAGCCGCTGGAATGCCCGCATCACCGACGCGCTGGTGACCGGTGCCCGTCAGAGCCTGGCCAGCAATGGCATCGGCGAAGACGCCATCGACGTGGTGCGCGTGCCCGGTGCCTGGGAAATCCCGCTGGTTGCCGCCCGCCTGGCTGCTGCTGGCCAGCATGCCGCGATCCTCACCCTGGGTTGCGTGATCCGTGGTGACACCCGCCATTACGAACACGTGGCCGACCGCTGCGCCGAAGGCCTGATGCGTGCGCAGCTGGATTTCGGCGTGCCGGTGCTCAATGGCGTGCTGGCGGTGGAGCGTGTGGAAGACGCCGAGGCCCGCGCAGGCGGCAGCCACGGCAACAAGGGTGAGGAGGCCGCACTTGCGGCCCTGGAAATGGTCAATCTTCTGGAGCAGTTGCCATGAACAACAAGAACAACGGCAAGCCTGCCGGAAAGCCCGTCCGCCGCGACGGCATTGACCCGGTGTTGCGTTCGCGCGCCCGTCGTCGTGCCCTGCAGGCGATCTATGCCTGGCAGATTTCCGGTGGCAACGCCGAATCGCTGCTGGCCCAGTTCGCCCACGAGCAGGCGCATGAAATCGCTGATCTGGCGTACTTCGAAAGTCTGCTGCGCGGCGTGCTGGACAACCGCCGTGACCTGGACGAGGCGCTGGCTCCGTTCGTGGACCGTGGCGTGGAGGAAGTGGATGCCATCGAGCGCGCAGTGCTGCGCGTGGCCGCCTACGAACTGCGCTACCGCCAGGATGTGCCGTACCGCGTGGTGATCAACGAAGCCATCGAAACCGCCAAGCGCTTTGGTTCCGAGCACGGCCATACCTACGTCAATGGCGTTCTGGACCGTGCTGCGGTTGAATGGCGCAAGACCGAATCGGGTCACTGAGCCCGGTGGGCGGCGCGGGTCGCCGCCAACTGGATTCATCTTCACTCCGCCGGAGCCGGCATCATCGGCTCCGGCGTTGTTGTTTCAGGAGGGCGGAGCATGAGCCTTGACGAGTTTGGCCTGATCGAGCGTATCGCCCGCCGCGCAGGTGTCCGGGGCGATGTCGCGCTGGGCATTGGTGATGACGCGGCATTGCTGCAGATGCCGGCCGGCCAGCAGTTGGTGGTCACCGCCGATACGCTCAACGCAGGCGTGCATTTTCCTGCGGAAACGCCACCGGCTGACATTGGCTGGAAGGCGCTTGCGGTGAATCTGTCCGACCTGGCTGCAATGGGCGCGCAGCCGGCGTGGTGCACGTTGTCGCTGTCCTTGCCCGAGGCATCGCCGGCCTGGGTGGATGGTTTTGCTGAAGGTTTCTTCCAACTGGCTGACCTGCATGGCATTGCGCTGGTCGGTGGCGACACCACGCGTGGGCCGCTGTCCATTTCCATCACGGCAATGGGCCATGTCCCGGCCGGCAAGGCGCTGCGCCGCGATGGCGCGCAGGTGGGCGATGACGTCTGGGTGACCGGTGTTCCCGGCGAAGCCGGCGTGGCCCTGGCGCTGTGGCAGCAGGGGCTGCTGGATGTGAGCCGGCCGACAGACGAAGAGGCGCTGGAGCACCTGCGGCAGCGTTTGGCGCGGCCCACTCCACGTTCGGCTGCCGGGTTGGCGTTGCATGGCCTGGCCAGTGCAGCCATTGATGTTTCCGATGGCCTGCTGGCCGACCTGGGGCATATCTGCCAGCGCAGCCAGGTGGCGGCCGAAATACTGGAATCTGCCCTGCCGGCATCGGTGCAGGCCGCCGCAGTGGATCAGTCTGCATTGTTCCGGCGCATCAGGGCTACAACCGGTGATGACTACGAGTTGTGCTTCACCGCGCCGGCCGCGCTGCGCGGGCAGGTAAGTGAAAGCATGGCCTGCGTAGCAGTTCCGGCTACCCGGATTGGATATATTCGGGCCGGGAGCCAGGTTCGGCTGGTAGATGGGGAGGGGGGGGCGTCTGTAGTGCCACGGCTGGGCTTCAACCACTTCGATTAGTGGTAATCAATTAAGAAAGCTCCGCATGGCAGGGTGGGGGTGGTCTGTTCACACCTCATCCACGTATTCATATTTATGATCCAACCGTGATCTGTGTCGCGTTTTAGTACGCGCGTTTGTATTGCGCCACGCGGCAGCAAACAGGGGGTTAGTGGTGGAATCGGCAACGCTGGAAAAAGTGAGGGCCAAGGCTGGGGATGCCAGCCTGCCTTCGCTGGCTGCGGACAACCCGGCGCTGGAAGCGCAGCTGGACGCGGTGATTGGGGTCAATGTAGGAATTTCCATGCTGCTGGTGTCCACCGGGGATGGTCGTGCCGTCGCTTTCCGTGCCCAGAGCAAGCTCGATCCCCGACGCCTGTCGGCAATGAGCAATTCCTTTCTCACGTTGGGCGAAACGCTTTCGCGTGAGCTGGGCCTGAGCACCGCCGATTACGTGACCATGTCTACTTCCCAAGGCAGCATGGTGCTGGTGCGCGTGGCAGGTGACCGGCCCTACACGCTGGCGGCGCTGGGCCATTCCGATGCTTCGCTTGCAATCGTGCTGTATGCGGCTCGTGACGCGGCCGCACGCATCAAATCTCTGTTGTAACCACCTGCTGTAAAGCACCTGCATTACGGGTTGTCCGGGGGAGCCGGATGGCCGGCTCGGCCCGGGTCGAGTTGACCGGTTTGAGCACGCAACAGAACGGCCGGCCCTGCCTCTGGCAAGCCTGCGCATCCTGACAAGACAACAACCGTTACATGGAGAAAAACATGGCTGGAAACGTCAAGCTGGAGAAGTTGAACGAGATCGCAGGTTTCGTGGGCGCCGCGCTGGTGGACAGCGACAGCGGCATGGCGCTGGGCATGCTGGGTGGTGGCCCGGTCAATCTGGAAGTGGCCGCAGCCGGCAACACCGAAGTGGTGCGCGCCAAGCGTCGTGTTGCCGCTTCGCTGGGCCTGACCGACAGCATCGAAGACATCCTGATCACCCTGACCCGCCAGTACCACCTGATCCGTCCGCTGGAAAGCAATCCGGATCTGTTCCTGTACGTGGTGCTGGACCGTGCTCGCGCCAACCTCGCGCTGGCACGCCACGAGCTCAAGTCGTTCGAGCAGACGTTGGATTTCAAGTAATCGATGTCCGTGCTGCCGCTCCGCAGGGGGCGGCAGCGCGATCGATGAGTTGCCGAGCCAGGCTTGACCGACGCAATGAGTGACCACTCCAGAAGGATTTCAACCGCCGTGATCGGATGCCACGGTCTGGATGTCCTACACATGATGCGGTTGAAGGTCGCCAGTTCGTTGTTGATGGCCGAGTACATCCAGGCTGAAGTACAGGCCTGGCAGCAGCAGCCGGTGGATCTGCTGGTGGCTTCCCTGGATGATGCGCAGGGGCAGGTGCTGCTGCACGAAGCGCGGCAGAAGGGCCTGCCGGTGCTGGCGATCACGCGCAAGCCGCTGTCGGCGCTATCGATGCCAGGCATCGCACATGGCGCCAGTGTCCGTGAAATGTTCCAGCGACTGCGGGAGCTGCTGCTGGCCGACGTTGTCGGTGAAGTGCCGTTCCGTCCGCGCACCTTGTTTCATAGCTTGGGCGATGTTCCCGGCAAGCCCTGTCTGCTGCACATGGGGCTGGTGAAATTGCTGGTCGATGCCGGGCGTGAACAGGTGATCGTGCTGCGCGACATTCCTTATGAAAACTGCTTGAAAGCCGCCGTCGAAGCGGGCTGGACGCTTGCCGTGATCGATGCCGACACGCTGCAGCAGAGCCAGGCCGATGCGGTCGGCAGGCATCCCTTCGAAGATTTCTGCTGGCGTGCGGCGGCATTGGCGGACGAGCCGCTGCTGGCGCAGGACCTGGAACGGCCCTGCCAATTGCGCGCGTGGCCGGAAGTGGAAACCGGCAGGTTGCCGGTGCAATGGCTGCTGCCGATGGCGGCGATGACGATCCGCCCATGGCGGCCGGCCGAACTGGCGCTTGCCACCGGTGCCGCGCAGGAGGACATTGCTCGTATCATGGCCGCGGCAGCCTGTACCGGCCTGCTTGATGGCAGTAGCACCCCGGTCGCCCATGCGCGCACTGCGGCGGGTACGGTGTCCGGTTTCTTCTCGCGTATCGCCAAGCGATTCGGGCTCAACTTCTCCAATGGGCTTCAGGTCTGACGGATATGGCAACCAAGCTGGTTTTTGTCGGTGAAATGGGCGCGGGCAAGACGACCGCGATCCGCGCGATCTCGGACATGGAGCCGATCAGCACCGAAATGCCGATCAGCGATGAGGCCGCGCTGGAAGCGCTGGACGGCAAATCGCACACCACCGTGGCGCTGGATTACAGCTCCATTGAGCTGGGTGATGGCGAGCTGCTGCACGTCTATGGCGTGCCTGGGCAGGCGTACCTGGACTTCATGTGGCCGATCGTGGCCGAAGGCGCCATCGGCGTGATCGTACTCGTGAGCGCACTCAACCCGCGCGCGCTGCCAAGTACGTTGACGTTGCTGGAGCAGTTCCGCGCGCTGGCACCGGAAGCGTGTTTTGCCGTCGGCGTGACCTGCCAGGACCGCCAGCCGGATTTCCACTTCGGCCAGTTCCGCGACGCACTTGCGCAGGGCGGTTATCGACTGCCGGTGATGTGGGTGGACGCACGCGAGTCGGTGCAGGTGGATTTTCTGGTCAAGGCGCTGCTGTCGTGCCGCTACGCTGAGGCGGTGGCGTAAGGCCTGGTTGTCGTGGGAGCAGCACGCGTCCTCGCAGGAGCGGCGTAAGCGGCGAAGCCGGCAACGTCGAAGGCATGGGAACTCCTGCAATTGCAGGTTTCCTGATGTCGGATGCAGCTTCAGCTTCGCGACTCACCTCGCTCCTGCAACGATCGGATGCAAGCCTGGCTTCGCGGCTTGCGCGCAGGTGCCCGATAACGCTCTACAGCGGCAGCACCTTGCCCGGATTGAGGATGCCGTCCGGGTCCAGCGCCTGCTTGATCGCACGCATCGTCGTCAGCGTGCTTGCGGAGAATGCCTGCGCCATGAAGTCGCGCTTGGCCAGGCCGATGCCATGTTCGCCGGACAACGTCCCGCCCAGTTGCAGGGTCAGTGCGAACACCTTGGGCAAGGCTGCATGCGCACGTGCGTTCTCGCCGGCATCGTCCGGGTGGTACAGGATGTTGACGTGCAGGTTGCCATTGCCGGCGTGGCCGAAGGTGACAATCGGCAGGTCGGCTTCGGCCGAGAGGCGCTGCACGCCCTCCACCAGTTCCGGAATGCGTGACACCGGCACCACCACGTCTTCATTGATCTTGCCCGGCGCAATGCTCTTCAGCGCGGGTGACAGCGCACGTCGCGCCGCCCACAACCTGTCGCGCGCACTACCGTCGGTGGCCACATCCAGCGCCAGCATGCCGTCGCCTTCTGCGGCCTGCGCGAGTGCGTTGAGCAGATAGGGCAGGGTGTCGTCGTCGCCGTCGGCTTCGATCAGCAACATCGCGCCGGCATCGGGGACCTGTGCGCCATTGCGGCGCAGCAGCTCCAGGCTGCGTGCATCCATGAACTCGAGCATGGTCGGTGTGACCGGTTGCGCCATCACCCGTGACACGGCCGCCGCTGCGGCATCCGCATCGCGGTACAGCACACGCAGGCCGGCTTGCGCGCGTGGTCGCGGCGCGAGCTTGAGCGTGGCTTCCACGATCAATGCCAGCGTGCCCTCGCTGCCGACGATCAGGTGGGTGAGGTCGTAACCGGTGGCGTCCTTGGTATACGCGCCGCCGCACTGGATCAGTTCGCCGGTGCCGGTTACCGCCACCAGCCCGAGTACGTTGTCGCGGCTGGTGCCGTACTTCACCGCGCGTGGGCCGCCCGCATTGCAGGCCAGGTTGCCGCCGATGCTGCAGATGTCGGCGCTGGACGGGTCCGGCGGCCAGAACAGACCGTGCGGCATAAGCGCCTGCTGCAGGTCGCCATTGAGTACGCCCGGTTCGACCACCGCGCAGCGGTCGCCGGCGCGGATTTCCAGAATGCGGTTCATGTGTGCGAAGGACAGCACCACGCCGCCAGCGGTGGGCACCGCCGCGCCGGTGGTGCCGGTGCCGGCGCCACGCCCGACCAACGGCACGCCGTGTTCGCGGCATGCCCGCACGATGGCCTGCACCTGCGCGCGGTCGCGTGGCATCGCCACGCCCTGCGGCAAGGCGTGGCGCCAGGAGTTGTCCTGCGCGTGTGCTTCCAGCGCGGCGGCATCGCTGCGCCAATCATCGCCAAGCAACTGCGTCAGGGTCTGGACGAAGGCATCGGGCAAGGGGTTCATGGGTTTCGGGCATCAACAGGTGCGCGTTGCTGGATCAAGCGCCAGCCGATCACGCAGGACAACAGGGGCAGCCACACCCAGCGCAGTTCCGATACGACGGTCTGCATGCCTCGCGCGCTGAAGAAATTGTTGGCGAACGGTGAAACACGGATTGGTCGCCATGGTGCGAACAGCCGCACATCGCTCCATGGCCACCACAGCGCCACGCCAAGGCCGCCAGAGGTGAGTGCATCAAGCAGCGGGTGTGACAGTGCGCATACGAACACGAACGTGCCGGCCTGCGCGCGGCTGGCCCGTAGTGCCGGCGCGATCAGCGCGGCGAAGATGCCGAGCAATGCGGCGAACAGCAACGAGTGGCTCGCGCCGCGATGGCCGAACGCATCGGCGTAGGGAATGTGCAGGGCGAAGGCCAGCACATCGGCATCGGGCAGCATGGCGGCGAGGACGCCGGCGCCCAGCAACCGGGGCGAGATCCGCCCGCGCTCGCTGGCGCACCACAGCGCCAATGGGACTGCCGCATGGGTGAAGACGCTGGGCATCAGCAGTCGTCGGCGCGGAAGGCGTCGCGCAGCCAGTGCAGGCGCGGTGGTTCACCGCTGGCCTCGACCACGTCGAAACGACACGGTGCCTGCGCAAGCCTGGCGTTGCCGGCCAGATACAGCTGCGCGGCATGCACCAGCTTGCGGCGTTTGCCTGCGTCCACCGAGGCGATGCCGCCGCCGAATGCTCCCGAGCGCCGGTAGCGGACTTCGACAAACACCACGGTGTTGGCCGAGGCCGTGTCGAGCATCACCAGGTCCAGCTCGCCACCGCGATAGCGCACGTTACCGGCCAGCCAGCGCAGGCCGGCCTGCTCCAGGTGCGCGCGTGCGGCAGCTTCCACCGCTGCACCGCGCGCAGCCCGGTCAGTTGCCATCACCGATCGGCGTGGGGCGGCCACCACTGAAGGTGGACCATGCCGGCGTGCGCAGCACATTGCCGAAGCCGTCCAGGTGCAGGGTGCCGGTGGCACCGTTGAGGCCGCCGCTGGTCGCGTTGGCCAGCTTCTCCATGTACGCGGTGATCTTCCACGCATCGAAGCCGAAGGCGAACAGTCGCGCCGCACCGCCGCGTGCGGTGGGCAGGGTGGTGGCCAGGGTACCGGCCGACGGCAGGCCGGCAACGCCGCGCGTGGTCCACGCTTCGCTCGGGAACACGATGCCGTCCAGCGGCAGGTCTTCTTCGGCCTTGCCGACACCGGACATCAACTGCGAGGTGCCCACGCGGCTCACCGCAGACAGGCCGGCCAGCGCCAGCTGCGGCGCCAGCATGCGCGCCTGGTTGCCCTTGACCGCCAGGAACACCGCATCCACGCCGCTTGCCTGTTGCAGCTGCGGGCCGATGTCGCTGAGCGTTTCGCCGACGTTGATGGTGTTGGCGACCTTGCCGCCGCGCTCGGCGAAGCGTTCCTTGAACGCGGCGCTGGCCCGGCGCCCGGCATCGTCATTGCTGGCGATCACCAGCACGTTGCCGCGCTCGCGACCAAGCAGGTACTCGGCGGCCATGATGCCGTCGTCTTCCGGCGCCAGCGAGAAGCCGGCGCTGCCCGGCGGCGGGGTGTCCTTGCCGCGGTTCAGTGCCAGCAACGGCACCGGCAGCTGCTGGCGATGGAACAGCGCATCCACTTCGTCGCGGCCCAGCGGCCCGACGATGAAATCCACGCCCGAGCTGACTGCCTTGTCGTAAGCGGCATTGGCACCTGCTGCGGTGCCGAGGGTGTCGATGAAGTCGATCTGCGGACGGCGGCGGGTTTCGCCGTAATAGCCGGCCAGCAGGCCGTCGCGTACCGGTGCAGCCGCCGTGGCCATCGCGCCACTGAGCGGCAGCAGCACGGCCATCTTCACCGGCGGGCGGTAGCCATCGGCATCGGCCGGCGGACGCTTGTTGGTATCCAGCTGCCACGCGGCATCACGGTCGAACGGGCGCGGCAGCGGCAGGCCACGGGCGATCAGCGCGCGACCGGCGTAGTTGTACAGCGGCTCGCCTACCGGCAGCGCGGCAGCGCGACTGCTCAGGGTGGTGTCATCCAGCCCGGCCAGCAGGCGGGTGATGGCCCGTTGGTTCTCGGTACGTCCGTTGTTGCCCTGCAGGACGATGGCGCGGGCGCGATCGGTGGCGGCGCCGAAGGCATCGCCGGTCGCTTCCAGTGCCTGTGCGCGGGCCAGGTGCCAGCGGGCCTGCAACGGAGCGGACAACTGGTCGCCACGCTGGCCAAGGATCTGCAATACGGCGGCCGGCTGTTTGTCGGCCAAGGCCAGTTCGGCCTGCAGCAGCGCAAAGCGCTGGCTGGTGGCGCCGGACAGCTGACGCGGCTGCACCTGCGCCATCAGCATGCGCGCGCGTGCCTGGTCACCGGCTTCGTGCCAGGCGAAGGCGGCATCGGCCAGCAGCGACGTCTTGCCAGCGCCACGTGCAAGGGCGGCCTCGGCCTCAAGCTGCTGCGCGGCCTCGCGCGGCTTGCCCTGTTCGAGCAGGGCGATGGCGGCCTGCTGGGCGGGCGAGGTGGTCGGTGCGAGGCTGGTGGTGGCACAGCCCACGAACAGCAGCATCGACAGTGACAGGGCGGTGATCCGGGCGACTGGCTTGTTCATTTAAGGTCCGTTCGACAGGGCGCGGCGGTGCCGGGCGGGGGAAACGGTAGGATTCTACCCTTGCCTATGGAAATCCCAATGATCAGTCCCGCTTCCGCCACCTTGTATGTCGTTGCCACGCCCATCGGCAACCTTGCCGACCTGAGCCCGCGTGCGCAGGAAATACTGCGGTCGGTTGCGGCGATCTGCGCCGAGGACACGCGCCATACCGGCCAGTTGCTGTCGCATTTCGGAATCAGCAAGCCGCTGGTGGCGCTGCATGACCATAACGAGGAAGCGATGGCCCAGCGTGTGGTGTCGCGGTTGCTGGCCGGCGAGTCGCTGGCGGTGGTCAGCGACGCCGGCACGCCGCTGGTCAGTGACCCGGGTTTCCGCCTGGTGCGTGCCGCGCGCGCGGCCGGGGTCAAGGTCAGCCCGATACCGGGCGCCTGTGCGGCGATTGCGGCGTTGAGCGTGGCAGGGTTGCCGAGTGACCGCTTCGTGTTTGAAGGTTTTCTGCCGGCAAAGGCATCGGCCCGACGCGAGCGGCTGCAACGGCTGGCCAGTGAGGCCGGCACGCTGGTGTTCTACGAATCCTCGCACCGCATTGCCGAGTCACTGGCCGACATGGCCGGTGCGTTCGGCAACGAGCGTCCGGCGGTGGTCGCGCGTGAGCTGACCAAGTTGTTCGAGACCGTGCTCGACGGCACGCTGGAGCAGCTGCTGGCCAAGGTGCAGGCCGACGACAACCAGCGCAAGGGTGAGTTCGTGGTGATGGTGCAGGGCGCCGCCGACGACGAAGAAGGCAAGATCGCCGAAGGCCGCCGGCTGTACGCCAAGCTCAATGAGCACCTGCCACCATCCACTGCGGCCAAGCTTGCGGCCGAACTGAGTGGCGCGCCCAGGAAGGCCTTGTACGGGCAGTGAGCATGCAGTGGTAGCGGGGCTACCGCTGCGCAGGGCAAACGCGCGAGTGGGTTGGACAGCGAGAAGGAGCGTGCATGAACGTTCGTTTTTTTGTGATTGTCCTGCTGTTTGCCATCTGCCCGGCTGGATGGGGGCAGGGTAAGCAGGCGCCGCCGCCCGATGTGCAGACCATTGATGGAGGCGCCGGGCAGCCATTGCCATTGCTGCTGTATGCGCCGGCGGAGACGGCAGCGCGGCCGTCAGCGGCAATCGTGTTGTTTCATGGCGGTGGCTGGACGGTTGGCCAGGCGCGCTGGATGGAGGCGGCCGCACGGTTGATGGCGAACGCAGGAATGCTCGCCGTATCGGTGGAGTACCGGTTGGCCGATCAGGCAGGCGTGACGCCTTTCGACAGCGTTGCCGATGCGCGTGCGGCACTGCGCTGGGTACGGCACAACGCTGCGCGGCTTGGCATTGACCCGCAACGGATTGCTGCCGGTGGGGTATCGGCAGGGGGACATCTGGCAGCTGCTGCTGCCGTGTTTGACGAACCGTTTGGTGATGTCGTGTCGGCACGCCCGGATGCGCTGGTGCTCTGGTCGCCTGCCGTGGCGGTTGCCGGGGATGGTTGGTTCGGCAAACTCACCGGCGGCACCGCGCGTGCGGCTGCATTGTCGCCGGATCTGCATGTTCGCCCCGGATTGCCGCCGACAGTGCTGCTGCAGGGAGAGCAGGACAGCGTTACGCCGGCCGGTGGTGCAGAGCGCTTCTGCAGTCGCATGCGTGTGTCGGGCAACCGGTGTGAACTGACGGTTTATCCGGGCGTGGGGCATCTGTTCACACGCAACCTGCAACAGCAGGAGAAGCCTGATTACGCAGCCATCGACATGAAGATCGACGCCGATGCAGATCAGGTTGCACTGGCCTTCCTGCGTGATCTGGGTTTTGCTGCGAGGTGAATCCCACATGTGAAAGTGGTCCGCCGCCGCATTGGAACATGCGACAATGCGCGCGGCGGAGTCGGCCAGGCAGTCGCGTCATTCCTTCGGGAATGCCGAGGAAAGTCCGGGCTCCACAGGGCAAGGTGCCAGGTAACGCCTGGGCGGCGCGAGCCGACGGAAAGTGCAACAGAAAGATACCGCCTACGTCTCTTTCGAGAGGCCGGTAAGGGTGAAATGGTGCGGTAAGAGCGCACCGCGAGTCTGGCAACAGACCGGTACGGCAAACCCCACCTGGAGCAAGACCAAATAGGGACCTAATGACGTGGCCCGCGTCGGGTCCGGGTAGGTTGCTTGAGCGTCACGGTGACGTGGCGCCTAGAGGAATGACTGTCCACGACAGAACCCGGCTTATCGGCCGGCTCCGCCGCTTTTTCCCGCCTGCCAGGCGGGAAAAAGCCCCACAGTTTCGCAGGGCGAAACTGTGGGCCCCGGGCCTCTGGCCTTCCAGATCCCCCGCCTGTCGGCGCGCCCCTTTACTAAAGGGGCTTGGCTTCCGTTGGGATTGCTGGGCTCGCTTCGCATCGCTTTCAGCACCATGTGAAGCTGGTTTGCCTTGAGCCCTTCTCCTGCTTGCGGAGTGATTGCATGTACTGGTGAGCCGTCGGCTCACGTGCGCACTGTGGTGGGTTGGGGTGCGAGGTGCGTTAGGGCGTTTTTCTGCATTTGGACGGGGTTTCATCCCCGCCCACGAACGAATGGTTGTTGCGTGTCCGCTTTCTCACTCCCCGTTGTGGGGAATTTCGACTCTGGTTTCCCCCAGGAAAACGCCTTCCGGGCCGAAGCGTCGTTCGTGGATGAAGCCCTGTCCTTCATGGTCGATGGCGATCACCGTGCTGGCGCGGGTGCCGTAATCGGTGCCACGAATGAACGCGCTGGAAAGCCGGCGCTCCAGTTCCAGTGGAATGCCGGTATGTGGCAATGCCTCATCCGGCGGCCGGCTTTCGTCGGCCAACGCCTGCCAGATCCCATCGAGAGTGATTTCGTCCCGAGCCAGCCACTGCTCCAGCGCCTGCATCAGTCGGCGGGTCTTCGGCCACGGTGCGTCGAGCGTGCCGTTGGACATGCCGTGGATGCCGGGCGGCAGGCGAAGGTGCAGGGCCGGGTGGTTGCCGAGGAAGCAGCAGTGCTCGGCATCGGCGACCAGCAGGTTGAACGGGGCGAATTCACTGGCCCGGTTGGCCAGCGCATCGACATAAGTGGTCGCGTCCTGGGTACCGCCCAGATAGCCGGCAATCAGTTCGCCGCGCGACGGCCCGCCGCTGGGTGCGGTCGGGTCACGCACGTTGGTGACCACCGCGGCATGTCCGAGCGTGTTGACGCCCATCCAGCTGCCGCCCGAGCGCAGATCACGCCCGGCAATGACCCCTGCGAGCGGGGCGGGCCAGCGTTGCAGGGGCGCAGTGGGACGGGCGTGGAACTCGTCGCGGTTGCCGGCCATGAACAAGCGCCAGCGCGGATGGCATTTCCAGGCAAAGGTGACCAGGCACATGTAGGAAGTGTGCCGGTTTGCGCACTTGTCGGCCATGTCCACCTGAATGGCAATGTAGTTGCCAGTGACTTTTCACATCCCCTCTACGCTGCTGAATTTCAAAGAAATCTCAAAATTTGAGACGAAACAGCAACTTGTGGATAAACCTTGAACAACTCTCTAAAGATTGCTGCAAGCCCTTGATGCGAATGACGATTTTGCGTGCGGAAAGTTGTTGACAACCCTAGGCTCGCTGCTAAGGTGGGCATCAGAGGGAAAACCGGGTTTTTTGTGGTTTTTCGTGGTTCAATGACTTTCCATACGCAATCCAGACAAACGGGTGCATTCGGGTGTTTCAGGGTGAGACGGCCATCACGGTTGACGACAAGGGACGCATGGCGGTGCCCACCGCCTACCGCGACCTTGTCGCGCGTGCCAGCGGCAACCGTCTTGTCCTGACCTACAACCCGTTCGAGGCCGGTTGCCTGTGGTTGTACTCAGAGCAGGAGTGGGAACGGGTGCGGGATGATGTGATGGCCAAGCCCAATACCCAGCGCGTGGTGCGCACCCTGCAACAGAAACTTGTCGGCTCCGCTGCCCATCTGGAACTGGATGGCAACGGCCGCATCAGCCTTCCGTCCAGCCATCGCAGCGCGGTGGGCATAGAGAAGAAGGCGGTATTGATGGGAATGGGTGACAAGTTCGAACTGTGGAGCGAGCAAGCGCATCGCGCACTGATCCAGCAGACGTTGTCTGATGAGGATCTGGGCGATGGGCTGCTCGACCTGAAGTTGTGAGCCGGGGTGCCCGGGTGCGCGGTCAAGCGCAAGCCGGTCACCCTCCGGTGTCACAGCCGCCGGCGGCTCACCTGCCGGTGCTGTACACCCAGGTCCTGCAGGGCCTGAGGGTGATCGAAGATGGTACGTATCTGGATGGCACGTTCGGTCGCGGCGGTCACGCCGGCGGCGTGCTGCGCCAGCTGGGTCCGAATGGCCGTCTGCTGGTGATGGACAAGGACCCCGAAGCCATTGCCGTGGCCGAGCGCGATTTCGCGCCCGATGGCCGCGTGTCGATCTATCGCGGCAGCTTTGCCGACCTGTTGAACTGGAACGAGACCGCCGCCGGCCTTGATGGCGTGCTGTTCGATCTGGGTGTGTCTTCGCCGCAATTGGATGTGGCCGAGCGTGGTTTCAGCTTCGGCAAGGACGGTCCGCTGGACATGCGCATGGACCCGGATTCGGGTGAGAGCGCGGCGCAGTGGATCAACCGCGTCGAGGACCGTGAGATCGCCGACGTGCTGTGGACCTACGGCGAAGAACGCCAGAGCCGTCGCATCGCGCGTGCCATCGTTGCCCGTCGTGCGACCCAGCCGTTCACCCGTACCGCTGAACTGGCGGAGGTGATCGCTTCGGTGATGCCGCGTGGCAAGGACAAGATCCATCCGGCCACGCGCAGCTTCCAGGCCATCCGCATCCACATCAACCGTGAGCTGTCCGACCTCGAAGCCGGACTGGACGCGGCGATGGCGCGGCTCAAGCCCGGCGGGCGGTTGGCGGTGATCAGCTTCCATTCGCTGGAAGACCGCATCGTCAAGCAGTTCATGAACCGTCATGCCAAAGCGCCGCCGACCAACCGTCGTCTACCCGAAGCCAGCGTGTTCGTACCGACGCTGGATCTGATCGGCGGAGCCATCAAGGCCGAAGAAGACGAGCTGGCGGTGAATCCGCGCTCGCGCAGCGCGGTGCTGCGCGTGGCTGAAAAACGTGAGGTGGCTCAATGAGCCGCCTGCTGCTGATCGTGCTGTTGGCCTGCACCATCGCTTCGGCGATCGGTGTGGTGTTCATGCGCCATCGCCATCGGCAGCTGTTCGTCGAGTTGTCGCGTCTGGAGTACGCGCGCGACGAACTGAACATCGAGTTTGGTCGTCTGCAGCTGGAGCAGGCCACGCTGGCCCAGGCCACGCGCGTGGACCAGGAAGCGCGCGGCCGGTTGGGGATGAAGTTCCCCGAAGCGGCTGACATCGTGGTGATCCGGCCATGACCCAACCCGGCCGCAATCGCAACCGCACCCAGTTCAACCTGCGCAACCGCCTGCTGATGGTGGGCGTGGGTCTTGGCCTGTGCGCGGTCACGCTGGTGGGCAGTGCGGCCTACGTGCAGTTGATCAACAGCGATTTCTACCAGCGCCAGGGCGAAGCGCGTTACCTGCGCGAAGTGCCGATCCCGACCTCGCGCGGCATGATCACCGACCGCAATGGCGAGCCGGTGGCGGTGTCCACGCCGGTGGCGTCGATCTGGGTCAACCCGCAGGAACTGCTGCGCGCGCCCGAGCGTATTCCGGAACTGGCGCAGGCGCTGGGCCTGCCGGCGGACGAAGTGACCGCCAAGCTGACCCAGAAGGCCGACAAGGAATTCATGTACCTGCGCCGCCGGATGAATCCGGACGTGGCCGAGCAGGTGGTCGCATTGAAGATCCCGGGCGTGTTCTCGCAGCGCGAGTTCCGTCGCTATTACCCGCAGGGTGAAGCGATGGCGCACGTGCTGGGCTTCACCAACATCGACGATCTTGGCCAGGAAGGGCTGGAGCTGGCCTTCGACGATTGGTTGCGTGGCAAAGCCGGTGCCAAGAAGGTGATCCGCGACCGCAAGGGCGCGATCGTGGAGAGCATCGACCTGGTGCGTCCTGCCGAGCCGGGCAAGGACCTGACCCTGAGCATCGATCGCCGCATCCAGTTCTTGGCCATGCGCGAGCTGCGCAATGCGGTCACCACCAACAAGGCGGCCGGCGGTTCGATCGTGATCATGGACGTGGCCACCGGCGAGGTGATGGCGATGGCCAACCTGCCGACCTACAACCCGAATTCCGTCAGCGGCGCCACCCCGGACACCCGTCGCAACCGCGCGGTGACCGATCTGGTCGAGCCGGGCTCGACGATGAAGCCGCTGACCATCGCCACGGCGTTGCAGAACCACGTGGTGACCCCGGATACGGTGATCGACACCAATCCGGGCTACCTGTCGCTCGGCCGCTACACCATCCGCGATGTGCCGCGTAACAACGGCGTACTCAATGTCACCGGCGTGATCACCCGCAGCTCGAACATTGGCGCGGCCAAGATCGTGGCGCGTATTCCGGACCAGACCTTCTACAACACCGTGCGTGCCTTTGGTTACGGTGTGGCACCGCAAAGCGGTTTCCCTGGCGAGTCGTCGGGCGTGGTGCCATCGCCGGGCAGCCCCGGTTGGTACGGCACCACCAAGACCACCATGTCCTACGGTTACGGCCTGGCGGTGACGCCGCTGCAGATCGCACAGGCGTACTCGGCGCTGGCCAATGGTGGTCAGGTGATCCAGCCGACCTTCGTCAAGGGCCAGCGCAACGAAGCGCGGCAGGTGCTGGACCCGGGCGTGGCCCAGGAAGTGGTGCGGATGATGGAAACGGTGGTCACCAACGGCGGCGCCAAGCAGGCGGCGATCCTGGGTTACCACGTGGCCGGCAAGACCGGCACCGCCCGCAAGAACGGCCCCAACGGTTACGAGCGCGGCCACTACAACCTGCTGTTTGCCGGCGTGGTGCCGGCCACCAACCCGCGCTACGCCGCGGTGATCGTGGTCAACGACCCGCGGGGCAGCCTGCAGTACGGCGGCCAGGTCTCGGCGCCGGTGTTCCATCACGTGATGGAAGGCACGCTGCG
Source organism: Stenotrophomonas sp. SY1 (assembly GCF_021202945.1). Lineage (GTDB taxonomy): Bacteria > Pseudomonadota > Gammaproteobacteria > Xanthomonadales > Xanthomonadaceae > Stenotrophomonas. The sequence goes on from NZ_JAJOYR010000001.1 coordinate 1,058,205, forward strand.
CCTGATGGATGTGCCGCCGGACGACATCCAGTCGTGGCTGGCCGCGCAGGCGGCGGGCAAGGTCGGTGGCAAGCCGGGCAGCAACCAGGCGCCGCTGCCGATTCCGCAGGATGCCGCCGAATCCCCGAACGTCGAAGCCGAGTTTGACGCCGCGTTGCCGACGGCCATTGCACCGACGGCTGCGCCCGCCACGACGGGGGTGCGCCAGTGAGCCGCAGCATGCCGCTGTCCACGCTGTTGCCTGAGCTGAACCTGCCGCACGACCCGCAGATCAGCGGGCTGGTGCTGGATTCGCGTTTCGTGCACCCGGGCGATGCCTTTGTGGCGATCGCCGGTTTCGGCGCGCATGGGCTGGGCTTTGTCGAACAGGCCAAGGCGGCTGGTGCCGCTGCGGTGTTGTTCGAGCCGCCGGCGCCTGTTGAACTGCCGGCGCCGGCCGATGCGATTGCGGTGCCGGGCCTGCGTGCGCGCATGGGCGTGATGGCCGACCAGTTCCACGGTCATCCGTCGCGCGCGATGACGATGGTTGGCGTCACCGGTACCAACGGCAAGACTTCGACCGTGCAGTTGCTGGGCCAGGCCTGGCACCTGCTGGGCATCGAAAGTGGCTCGATCGGCACGCTCGGCGTCGGCCTGTACGGCAACGTCGTGCCGACCGGCTTCACCACGCCGCTGGTGCTGCAGATGCATGAAGTGCTGGCGCAGCTGCGCGATGGCGGCGCCACCGCCGTGGCGATTGAAGTCAGCTCGCACGCGCTGGACCAGGGCCGCGTGGATGCCGTGCATTACGACGTGGCGGTGTTCACCAACCTCACCCGTGATCATCTGGATTACCACGGCGACATGGCCAGCTACGGCGCGGCCAAGGCTAGGCTGTTCCATCGTGCGGGCCTGAAGGCCGCGGCGATCAACCTGGACGACGCCTTCGGCCGCGAGCTGATCGGCACGCTGGCTACGGGCGTGAAAGCCATCGGCCTGAGCTCGACCGGACAGGCCGGCGCCAGTGTGCGTGCCGAGAACCTGGTGCTGGACGGGCAGGGCATCGGCTTCGAGCTGGTGATCGGTGATGCGCGCCGTGCGCTGCGTTCGCCGCTGTTGGGCCGCTTCAATGTCGACAACCTGCTGGCCGTGGCCGGCGCCTTGCATGGCCTGGGCCAGCCGGCAGACACCATCGCCGATGTGCTGGGCCAGCTGCAGCCGATCCGCGGCCGCATGAACCGCCTTGGCGGTCACGGCGAGCCGACCGTGGTCATCGATTACGCACATACCCCCGACGCACTGGAACAGGCGCTTCGCAGTCTGCATGGCCACCTCGATGGCCGGCTGCTGTGCGTGTTCGGTTGCGGTGGCGAGCGCGATACCGGCAAGCGTCCGCAGATGGCCGCCATTGCAGAGAAACTGGCCGACGTGGTGTTCGTCACCGACGACAATCCGCGCGGCGAAAACGGCGATGTGATCGTCGCCGACATCATGGCCGGCTTTGCCGATGCCTCCCGGGTCAACGTGCAGCGTGACCGTGCCCGCGCCATCGGCGCGGCCGTCGCGCAGGCAGGCCCCGGCGACATCGTGCTGGTCGCCGGCAAGGGCCATGAGCCCTATCAGGAGATTGCAGGTATCAAACATCCTTTCGATGACACCGACGTGGCATCGCGCGCGCTGCAGGCGCGTGCCGCCGCCGGCCAGGAGGTGCGTTCGTGAAGCGCACCCCGCTGTCGCTGATCGCGCATTGGGCCGGTGGTGAAATCCACGGCGATGACGTGACCATCGATGCTGTCAGCAATGACACCCGCACGCTGGTTGCCGGCAGCCTGTACGTGGCGCTGCGTGGCGAGCGTTTCGATGGGCATGACTTTGCCGCCAACGCCGCCGCACGCGGTGCCAGTGCGTTGCTGGTTGATACGCTGCAGCCGCTGGACGTGCCGCAGGTGGTGGTCGCCAACACCGAACTGGCGCTGGCCAGGATTGCCGCAGCGATGCAGCACGACCGCGCCACCCGCGTGTTCGCCATCACCGGCAGCAACGGCAAGACCAGCGTGAAGAACCTGCTGCTGGCGATCCTGCAACACGCTGCCGCGGTGCAGAGGCGGCATGTCTATGCCACGCCGGGCAACCGCAACAACGAGATCGGCCTGCCGTTGGCAGTGATCGATGCACCGGAAGATGCCGACTTCGCCATCTACGAGATGGGCACCGGCAAGCCGGGCGACATCGCCTACCTGACCGCCATCGCCGCACCGGATGTGGCCATCGTCAACAACGTTGCGCCGGCCCACCTGGAGCGCATGGGCAGCCTGCTGGAGATCGCCAACACCAAGGCGGCGGTCTACGACGACCTGCGCGAGGGCGGCGTGGCAGTAGTCAATGCCGACGATGCGTTCGCGCCGTACTTCGTCGCCCGCGCCGGCAACCACCGGGTGATTCGTTTTGGCCTGGAAGTGAGCGCCGACGTGACCGCAACCGGCATCGTGCTGGGCGAGACCGGTTCGCGCTTCAAGCTGCATGCGCCGCAGGGCGATGTGGACGCCGTCCTGCATCTGCCGGGGCGCCACAACGTGCTCAACGCATTGGCCGCCGCTGCCCAGGCACTGGCCGCCGGCATCGCCTTGCCGCTGGTGGTCGAAGGCCTGGCGCAGGCGCGTCCGGTGGCCGGTCGTCAGGTCGCACATGTGCTGGGTAACGGCGCGGTGCTGGTCGATGACAGCTACAACGCCAACCCCGGTTCGCTGGCCGCCGCGATCATCGCGCTGGCCGCAGGCAAGGAAGAAGGCTGGCTGGTGCTGGGTGACATGCGCGAACTCGGCCCCGATGCCGTGGCGTTGCATGCCCAGGCCGGGCAGCGCGCACGCGAGGCCGGCCTCAAGCGGCTGTACACGCTGGGGCCGCTGAGCGAAGCGGCATCAAAGGCATTCGGCGCGGGCGGGCGTCATTTCGACAGCCATGCCGCACTGGCCGCCGCGCTGGAAACCGAACTTCATGCTGGCGTGCGCTGCCTGGTCAAGGGCTCGCGCGGCAGCGCCATGGACAAGATCGTGACCACGCTGTTGCAGCGTGGCGAGGACACTACGCATGTTGCTTGAACTGGCCCGTTGGTTGCAGCAGCTGGACGACCTGTTCCGGCTGTTCAACTACATCACCTTCCGCGGCATCCTCGCGGCGCTGACCTCGCTGGGTCTGTCGCTGTGGCTGGGGCCGGCGGCGATCCGTCGCCTGGCCCAGCTCAAGGGTGGCCAGCCGATCCGCAAGGACGGCCCGCAGTCGCATTTCTCCAAGGCCGGCACGCCGACCATGGGCGGTGGCCTGATCCTGACCACCGTGCTGATCTCGGTGTTGCTGTGGGGTGACCTGCGCAACCGCTACGTGTGGCTGGTGCTGGCGGTGATGCTGTGCTTCGGTGCCATCGGCTGGTACGACGACTGGATCAAGATCGCCAAGCGTGATCCGAACGGCCTGAAGTCGCGCTGGAAGTACCTGTTGCAGTCGATCTTCGGCCTGGCCGCCGGCCTGTTCCTGTTCTACACGGCCGACGTGCCGGCAGCGCTGACCTTCTACATCCCGATGTTCAAGTCGATCGCGCTGCCGCTGGCCGGCATCAGCTTCGTGACCATCGCCTACTTCTGGATCGTCGGCTTCTCCAACGCGGTGAACCTGACCGATGGCCTGGACGGTCTGGCGATCATGCCCACGGTGATGGTCGCCTGTGCACTGGGCGTGTTCGCCTACGCCTCGGGCAATGCGGTGTTCTCCAGCTACCTGCAGATCCCGCAGGTTCCCGGCGCCGGTGAACTGGTCATCATCTGCGCGGCAATCGCCGGCGCGGGTCTTGGCTTCCTGTGGTTCAACACGTATCCGGCGATGGTGTTCATGGGCGACGTCGGCGCACTGGCGCTGGGCGCGGTGCTCGGCACCATCGCGGTGATCGTGCGCCAGGAACTGGTGCTGGTGATCATGGGCGGCGTGTTCGTGATCGAAACCCTGTCGGTGATGATCCAGGTGGCCTCGTTCAAGCTCACCGGCAAGCGCGTGTTCCGCATGGCCCCGATCCACCATCACTTCGAACTGAAGGGCTGGCCCGAGCCGCGCGTGATCGTGCGTTTCTGGATCATCTCGGTGGTGCTGGTGCTCATCGGTCTGGCAACCCTCAAGGTGCGCTGATGGACGACTACTCGCGTCAGGCAACCCGACTTGAAGCCATTGGCGGCAGCTATGACAAGTGGCTGCTGGGCGCCGCCGTGGCGCTGGCTTCGATCGGGATCGTGATGGTGGCTTCCAGCTCCATCGCGCTGACGCAGAGTCCGTTCTATTACCTCACCCGCCACCTGTTGTTCATCGGCGTTGGCCTGGTGCTGGCGATGGTGGTGATGCGGATCGAACTGCGCGATATCGAGAAGCGCAACCACATCCTGCTGCTGGCCTGCTTCGCCCTGCTGGTGGTGGTGTTCATCCCCGGCCTGGGCAGCAGCGTCAACGGCGCGCGGCGCTGGATCAACCTGGGTGTGTCCAAGTTCCAGACCGTGGAAGCGGTGAAGGTGCTGTACATCGTGTGGCTATCCAGCTACCTGGTGCGCTTCCGTGACGAGGTCAATGCCACCTGGCAGGCGATGCTCAAGCCGGTCGGCGTGGTCGGCGTGCTGGTCTGCCTGCTGCTGCTGCAGCCGGACTTCGGTTCCTCCACGCTGCTGCTGGGCATCACCACCTGCATGCTGGTGCTGGGCGGTGCGCAGATGAAGCGCATCCTGCTGCCGGCGCTGGTGATGGTGCTTGCGCTGGGCCTGCTGGTGTATTTCGAGCCGTACCGCATGCGCCGCATCACCTCGTTCTGGGACCCGTGGGAAGACCAGCTGGGTTCGGGCTACCAGTTGACCAATGCACTGATGGCCATTGGTCGCGGTGAGTGGACCGGCGTTGGCCTGGGCGCTTCGATCCAGAAGCTGAACTACCTGCCCGAATCGCATACCGACTTCATCTTCTCGGTCATGGCCGAGGAGCTGGGCTTCGTCGGCGTGTGCGTGATCGTCGCGCTGTACGCGTTGCTGGTCGGCCGTGCGCTGTGGCTGGGCATGCAGTGCATCGAGATGCGCCGCCACTTCGCCGGTTACATCGCCTTCGGCATCGCGCTGTGGATTGGCCTGCAGACCTTCGTTTCGATCGGCGTGAACCTGGGCATCCTGCCGACCAAGGGCCTGACCCTGCCGCTGATTTCCTCCGGCGGTTCAAGCGTGATGATGACCTGCGTGGCGATGGGCTTGCTGCTGCGCGTGTCCTACGAATACAACCGTGCGGTGCGCCGTCAGGAAGTGCGCGATGACATCGAGCCGCTGGCCGATGTCGCCGAGCGCGAGCCGGCCGCTGCGCCGGCTCCGGTGACCGCCACCGCCGTGGCCGCCGCTGCGCAGACCAGTTCCGCGCGCGGTACCAGCCGCATGCAACAGCGGGTCGAACCGACCTTCGGGAGGATCGCCTGATGGCCGCGACCAACGACAGCGCACGTCCGGTGATGATCATGGCCGGCGGTACCGGTGGCCATATCTTCCCGGGCCTGGCCGTGGCCAAGGTGCTGCGTGAGCGCGGCGTGCCGGTGGTGTGGCTCGGTGCCGAAGGCGCGATGGAAACCCGCCTGGTGCCGCAGCACGATATCGCCATCGATACGCTGGCAATCTCCGGCCTGCGCGGCAAGGGCAAGCTCGCCTTGCTGGCCGCACCGGTGCGGGTGATGCGGGCCATCCGCAGCGCCGGCTTCGTGATGCGCAAGCGTCAGCCGCGCGCGGTGATTGCCTTCGGTGGCTTTGCCTCCGGCCCGGGCGGCATGGCGGCGCGCTTCATGGGCCTGCCGCTGCTCGTGCACGAACAGAACCGCGCACCGGGCATGACCAACCGCATCCTGTCGCGCTTCGCACGCCGCCTGCTGACCGGTTTTCCGGGCAGCTTCGCCAACGGTCGCGAGGAAGCGGTAGGCAACCCGGTGCGTGCGGAGATTGCCGCGCTGGCAGCGCCGGAACAACGCCTGGCCGGTCGCAATGGCCCGATGCGGTTGCTGGTGCTGGGCGGCAGCCAGGGTGCGCGCGCATTGAACAACGGTGTACCGAAGGCGCTGGCTGCTTTGGGCGACAGCGTCGCCATTGATGTCTGGCACCAGTGCGGCGAGAAGCTGCACGAAGAGGCATTGCAGGCCTATCGCGATGCAGGTGTGTCGGGCCGCGTGGACGCCTTCATCAAGGACATGGCCGCTGCCTACGACTGGGCTGACCTGGTGGTGTGCCGCTCCGGCGCCTCCACCCTGGCCGAACTGTGCGCGGTGGGTATCGGCAGCGTGCTGGTGCCGTTTGCCGCCGCCGTGGACGACCACCAGACCCGCAATGCCGAATATCTGGTCGAGCGCGGTGCCGCCGAACTGCTGAAGCAGGACGACGCGCTGGCCACCAACCTGGAAGGCGTGCTGCGCGCGCTTGCCAACGATTCGGGCCGCCGCATGCAGATGGCGCAAGCCGCGCGTGCACTGGCCAAGGTCGATGCGGCCGAACGCATCGCAGACATCATTCTTGAGGAAGCAGCATGAACACGGCATCGCGCACCCGCGCCCGCCACACCGGAGGCCAGGCATGATCCGTCGCCTCCACGACACCACCGATCTGGTCCGCGCGTTCCCGCGCGTGCATTTTGTCGGCATCGGCGGCACCGGCATGAGCGGCATCGCCGAAGTGATGCTGACGCTGGGCTATGAAGTGTCCGGCTCGGACAACTCCGACAACGCCGCCACCCGTCGCCTGTCGCGACTGGGTGCGCGGGTGATGCGCGGCCACTCGGCGGCCAACGTGCTGGGCACCGATTGCGTGGTGGTCTCCAGCGCCATCCGCGAAGACAACCCGGAGTTGATGGAAGCACGCAGCCAGCGCATTCCGATCATGCCGCGCGCTGCGATGCTGGCCGAGCTGATGCGTTTCCGTCGCGGCATCGCCGTGGCCGGTACGCATGGCAAGACCACCACCACCTCGCTGACGGCCGCAGTGCTGAGCGAAGGCAACATGGACCCGACTTTCGTGATCGGCGGCCAGCTGCTCGCAGCCGGCGCCAATGCCAAGCTCGGTGGCGGTCAGTGGCTGGTGGCTGAAGCCGATGAAAGCGATGGCAGCTTCCTGCGCCTGAACCCGCTGGTGGCGGTGATCACCAACATCGACGCGGATCATCTGGAGAACTACGGCAACGATTTCGCCCGGGTCCAGGCCGCGTTCGCCGAATTCCTGCAGCGCCTGCCGTTCTACGGTCTGGCGGTGCTGTGCATCGATGACCCGGAAGTGGCCGCGCTGGCCGCCAAGACCCCGCGTCACGTGATGAGCTACGGCCTGAGCAGCAACGCCGATGTGCGCGCCGAGGACGTGGTACAGGATGGCCCGCGCATGCGCTTCACCCTGCGCCTGCCGGAAGGCAGCAGCGTGCCGGTGACGTTGGCGCTGCCGGGCAAGCACAACGTGCTCAATGCACTGGCCGCCGCGGCGGTGGGCTGGCAGCTCGGCGTCGCGCCGGAAGCCATCGCTTCGGCGCTGGAGAAGTTCGAGGGCGTCGGCCGCCGCTTCAACGACCTGGGCGTGGTCACCACGCACAAGGGCGCCAAGGTCCGCGTGATCGACGATTACGGTCACCACCCGCGTGAGCTGGAGGCCGTGTTTGCCGCCGCCCGTGGTGGCTGGCCGACGCAGCGTCTGGTGGTGGCGTTCCAGCCACACCGTTACAGCCGCACGCGTGATCAGTTCGATGCGTTCGCAGCGGTGCTGTCCGAAGTGGACGCACTGGTGTTGAGCGAGGTCTATCCGGCCGGCGAAGCGCCGATTCCGGGTGCTGATTCCAAGTCGCTGGCACGCGCCATCCGCGCACGCGGTCGCAGCGAGCCGGTGGTGGTGGGTCAGGCCGCCGACCTGGTGTCGGTGCTGCCGGACGTACTCCAGGACGGCGACCTGCTGTTGATGATGGGCGCCGGTGACATCGGTTACGTCGCCCAGCAGGTGGCGACCGAAGGCTTCACGGAGGCGAAGGGCGAATGAGCCAGCACGCATTCCCGTCGTTCCATGCCCGCGCCACCGCATCGCGGTCGGCGCTGCATGCGTGCGCGTGGAATGCCGGGGAGGGCATGCGATGAGCGCGGTACTGCGCATGCTGGCCTGGTTGCTCGCCATCGCGCTGGTCGCGTTGCCGGTGGTGGCTGTGCTCAACGGCTGGGTCGGCGCCGAGCGCTGGCCGCTGGCCAAGCTGCGCGTGCATGGCGAGTTCAAGCGCGTGCCGGCCGAGCAGCTGCAGAAGGCACTGCTCCCGTATGCCAAGGCCGGCTACTTCGCGGTCGAGCTGCAGGATGCCCAGCGCGCGGTCGAGAAGCTGGCCTGGGTAGAAAGTGCGCAGGTGCGCAAGAAGTGGCCGGACGTGCTGGAAGTTTCCATCGTCGAGCACAAGCCGTTCGCACGCTGGGGCGCGGACCGCCTGCTGTCCGAGCAGGGGCGCCTGTTCGCGCTGCCGCACGGACTGGAAGATGCGCCGCTGCCGCAGCTCGATGGGCCTGACGCCAAGACCAGCGAAGTGGTCGAGCTCTACAACGATTCGCGCGCCCTGTTCGCACCGGTCGGTGTGGACGTGCGCAAGGTGGCGATGGACGCGCGCGGCAGCTGGTCGCTGGCGCTGGACAATGGCACCGAGGTCATCGTCGGCCGCAATGACGCGCGCTCGCGCCTGTCGCGATTCGCACGGGTGCTGCCCCAGCTCACCCGTACCCAGGTGCCGATTGAACGCGCCGATCTCCGTTACACCAATGGTTTCACGCTGAGCTGGGGAACCCCGCCGCCGGCAACAAAGCAGACGCAGGACAGGACATGAATCGCAAGGGTGATAAATCGCTGATCGTCGGCCTCGATATCGGCACCTCCAAGGTGGTGGCGCTGGTAGGCGAGTACTCGCCGGGCAGCCCGATCGAAGTGATCGGCATCGGCTCGCATGAATCGCGCGGCCTCAAGCGCGGCGTGGTGGTGGACATCGAATCGACGGTGCAGTCGATCCAGCGCGCCATCGAGGAAGCCGAGCTGATGGCCGGTTGCGAGATCCGTTCGGTCTACGCCTCCATCTCCGGCAACCACGTGCAGTGCCGCAACTCGCAGGGCATCACCCCGATCCGCGAAGGCGAGGTCAGCTGGGGTGACTTGGACCGGGTGCTGGAAGCGGCCAAGGCCGTGGCCATCCCGGCCGACCAGAAGATCCTGCATGCCATCCCGCGCGAGTACGTGCTGGATGATTCGCAGGAAGGCATCCGCAACCCGGTCGGCATGACCGGCGTGCGCCTGGAGGTGCATGCGCACCTGGTGGTGTGCGCGCAGTCGGCTGCGGCCAACATCAGCAAGTGCGTGCAGCGCTGCGGCCTGCAGGTGGATGACCTGGTGCTGTCCTCGCTGGCCTCCAGCGTGGCGGTGCTCACCGCAGACGAGCGCGAGCTGGGCGTGGTGATGGTGGACATCGGCGCCGGCACCACCGACATCGCGGTGTTCGTGCAGGGCGCGATCTGCCACACCGCCTCGCTGCCGATCGCCGGTGACCACGTCACCAACGACATCGCGCACATGCTGCGCACGCCCACCCCGGAAGCCGAGCAGATCAAGGTGCGCTACGCCTGCGCGCTGGCGCAGCTGGCCACCGCCGAGGAAAGCATCCAGGTGCCGTCGGTGGGTGATCGCCCGCCGCGTCGCATGCCACGTCATTCGCTGGCGCAGGCGGTGCAGGGCCGTTACGAAGAAATCTTTGAAATGGTGCAGGCCGAACTGCGCCGTTCCGGCTTCGAGGAGATGGTCCGCGCCGGCATGGTGCTGACCGGTGGTGCATCGAAGATGGAAGGCGTGGTCGAGCTGGCCGAGGAAATGCTGCAGATGCCGGTGCGCGTGGGCATCCCGCAGCACGTCACCGGGCTGGGCGAAGTGGTCGGCAACCCGGTGCACGCCACCGGCGTGGGCCTGCTGCTGATGGGCAGCCAGATCGAACATCCGCGTCGTCCGTCGCTGCCCACCGGGCGCGCGGGCAGCATGTTCAACAAGTTGAAAAACTGGTTCCGTGGCGAGTTCTGATCACGGCATCGGTTCTTGGTAGTGCAGTTGTAGTGCAGTGGAGCAAGCAGTAGGGCAAGACGAAGTGCAGTAACGCAGTCATTGAAACAGGCAACAACGCCGCGAAGGGGCAACCCGGGGCGGTAAACCAACTAAAACTCGCCGGTGCGGGCAGGTGCAGACGGAGAAGGATTCTTCCCGAACACCCGATCCAATCACGGCAATAGAGAGGACATGGACATGGCGCATTTCGAACTGATTGAAAAGATGGCACCGAACGCGGTGATCAAGGTGGTTGGTGTTGGCGGTGGCGGCGGCAATGCCGTGGCACACATGGTCAACAGCAGCGTCGATGGCGTGGAATTCATCACCGCCAACACCGATTCGCAGGCCATCAAGAACTGCGGCGCCAAGCTGCAGCTGCAGCTGGGCACCAACGTAACCAAGGGTCTTGGCGCAGGCGCCAACCCGGAAGTCGGCCGCCAGGCCGCGCTGGAAGACCGCGAGCGCATCATGGACGCCCTGCAGGGTGCGGACATGGTGTTCATCACTGCCGGCATGGGCGGCGGCACCGGTACCGGCGCTGCGCCGGTGGTGGCACAGCTGGCCAAGGAAATGGGCATCCTGACCGTGGCCGTGGTCACCAAGCCGTTCCCGTTCGAGGGCCGTCGTCGCATGCAGGTCGCGCTGAAGGGCATCGAGGAGCTGAGTCAGCATGTCGACTCGCTGATCACCATCCCGAACGAGAAGCTGATCACCGTGCTCGGCCGCAACGCCACCATGGTGCAGGCCTTCCGTGCCGCCAACGACGTGCTGCAGGGCGCAGTGCAGGGCATCGCCGACCTGATCGTGCGTCCGGGCCTGATCAACGTCGACTTCGCCGACGTGCGCACCGTGATGTCGGAAATGGGCTTGGCCATGATGGGCACCGGCACCGCTCGCGGTGACGATCGCGCCCAGGCCGCCGCCGAAGCCGCCATCCAGAACCCGCTGCTGGACGACGTGAACCTGGCCGGTGCCAACGGCATCCTGGTCAACATCACCGCCGGCCCGGACTTCACCATGAGCGAGTTCGACGAAATCGGCCGCACCATCGAAGGCTTCTCCTCGGAAGACGCCACCGTTGTGGTCGGCACCGTGCTGGACCCGGACATGCAGGACGAAGTGCGCGTGACCGTCGTGGCCACCGGCCTGAACCGTGCAACCGCCAAGAACGCACAGCGTCCGGGCGAGCGCGCACCGATCAAGCTGGTCCGCAACGCCACCACTGGCCAGGCCGAGTTCGGCGAGTACGAAAGCCCGGCCGATGCCGTGGCCAAGGCCGTCGGCAACAGCCTGGGCATGGGCCTGCGTCGTCCGAGCGCCGATACCGCTGCCGCCTCGTCGGCATCGGCTTCGACCCCGGCCGCCGCCGAACTGCCGAGCGACTACCTGGACATCCCGGCGTTCCTGCGCCGCCAGGCAGACTGATCGGCCGGCTGGCCGTTCAGCCATGATCCCGCGTCCGCCACATTGGCGGCGTGGGTCGGGCTGGCACGCCAGCGGACCCAGGCAACACAACGTCAGGGCAGTCCACCCTGACGGGCAGCATCCATGTCCTTTGTCGCCGGGCCAGGACCGGCCCGGCGGCATTCTCGGTCCCACGCGACGGTTGCTTGCGCTGCCTGCGTTCCGGCGCATCTGCAAGTGCGTGTTATTCTTGTTTGTCCATGGCCGCGAAAAAGCGGCTTACTCCGGCATTCCCAAATGATCCAGCAACGCACTCTCAAGAACACGATCCGCGCCACCGGCGTCGGCCTGCACAGCGGTGACAAGGTCTATATGACCCTGCGCCCGGCCCCCGTGAATCACGGCATCGTGTTCCGTCGCGTTGATCTGGATCCAGTGGTGGTGGTGCCCGCACGGGCTGACCTGGTCACCGAAGTGACCCTGTGCACCGGCCTGACCTGCGAAGGCGCCAAGATCCAGACTGTCGAGCACCTGATGTCGGCGCTGGCCGGTCTGGGTGTGGACAACGCCATCGTTGAACTGTCCTCGGCCGAATTGCCGATCATGGACGGTTCCTCCGGCCCGTTCGTGTTCCTGTTGCAGTCGGCGGGCATCATCGAGCAGGACGCGCCCAAGCGTTTCCTGCGCATCCTCAAGACGGTGGAAGTGCGCGACGGCGACAAGATCGCCCGTTTCGACCCGTACGAAGGCTACAAGCTGGGCTTCACCATCCAGTTCGACCACCCGATGATCCCGGCCAAGCAGTCGCGGGCCGAAATCGAGTTTTCCACCGCGGCCTACATCAAGGAAATCTCCCGCGCGCGCACCTTCGGTTTCATGCGCGACCTGGAGTACATGCGCGAGCGCAACCTTGGCCTGGGCGGTTCGATGGACAACGCCATCGTGCTGGACGAGTTTCGCGTGCTGAACGATGACGGCCTGCGTTATGCCGACGAGTTCGTGCGCCACAAGATTCTCGACGCCATCGGCGACCTGTACCTTGCCGGCGGCCAGGTGCTGGGCGCCTACGAAGGCTACAAATCCGGCCATGCGCTCAACAACAAGCTGGTGCGTGCCCTGCTGGCCGACCAGACCGCCTGGGAATGGGCCAGCTACGAATCCACCGTGGCTGCCGACCCGGTGATTTACGGCATGCCGGCTTACGCCTGAGCCTAGGCATGTCTGGGTTGGGGTGAAATCCCGCCGCGATCAGATCGCCGATTGCCAGGAACACCCTGCGCCCCGGTCGAAGCTGTTTTGACCAGATCCCGAGCCCTGCCCAAGTGAGTGGCGGCGGGGCAGAGTCATGTCCGTCCTATGCCCCGCAAGAGCCTGCCGGCCCATCCGGAGGCGACGCTACACCATGTGCCAAGCGCCAATGCCTTGGCCAGAGACCGGTGATCCCGGCTGCCGATCCCGGCCGCAGCGCACGGAAGGCTCAATCCGTCCAGGAATCGCCTCTGCAGCCGTAAGAGCTGCCGCCATTCTTTAGGACTGAAATCCGCCACGTCACGAAAGTGTGAACCCAGTGGGCGTGACTTCCTGAATTTAACGTGGAATTAACAAAAGACTAACTCCTGAGGCGCGATCCACGGATAGGATTCGTGCCGGCTCTCCGTTCGGCAGGGTATCGCCAGACGGGGACCGGGGGCTGAGAAAGCCGCCGGTGTCACTCAGGAGCGTGAGGATTTCACATCCTCGAGTGCAGCCAGGGCGTCGCGCAGGCCTTTATGCGTGGCTTCCTTTACTGCGTGGGAACTGCGCTGGTCATTTCGCACTGGGGAGTGCGGGGGCGCAGTCGCAGTCTTGACGGTCACCCGCGTGACTGTCAGCCCGATGGATCGGGCCGCGTCGATCAGCTGGTTCTCGGCAAGCCTTACCTTGGCGTGCCAGACCGGTGACTCGACGAGAAAAATGAGGTGTTCGCCGTCCACATTGGCCAACCGGCAACGGGTTGCCAATGCAGGAGGCAAATGGGGGCGCAATTGTCGGTCCAGCGCATCGAGCCAGAGGGCTCGTCGCAACGGGTTTCCCGCTTTGTCCGCCATGGCCGCATCCAGCGCCTGTTTTGGCGCGGTGCGGGATCGAACACTGGATTTCGGCTCAGACATAAGAATTCTTCAATGGCATTCAGAAAAATCGTAATCAAAACGCGTGAACCGCAGGCCAAGACGCCGCTCGCACGCGTTCAGGTGTACTTCGAGGATCGTCCCAAAGCATTGCTGGGCAGCGTACTCGGGTTGGGCTGCCTGATGGGCCTGACGCTGAGTTTTGCGCTGGGCATGGTCGGAGACTCGGCCATGCAGGCCAAGGTTGACCGGCAGGAGCAGGAACTGGCCAAGGTGCGCGCCGACGCGCAGACCCAGGTCAACGCACTGGCCGCCCGGTTGGGTGAACTGCAGGCCCAGGCTACGCGCCTGAACGCGCTGGGTGAACGCCTGACACAGATGGGCAAGCTGGAAGACGGCGAGTTCGACTTCAACGAAACCCCGGGTATGGGTGAAGGCGAACCGGGCCCGACCCAGGACATCCCTGCAAGCGCGGTCAACAGCGACTTACAGGTGCTGGAGCAGCGTTTTGCTGCTTCAGGCAAGCAATTGTCGGTGATGGAATCGCTGCTGTTCGACCACCAGCTCGAACAGAACGCCGTGCCTTCGCGCATGCCGATCAGCAATACGTACATCACCTCCAGCTTCGGTACCCGCGCTGACCCGTTCGGTCGCGGTGCGGGCAACCACAAGGGCATGGACTTCCACGCCCGCGTCGGCGACCCGGTGATGGCCGTGGCTGACGGCCAGGTGAGCTTTTCCGGGGTCAAGGGCGGCTACGGCAACGTGGTCGAGATCGACCACGGCAACGGCTACAAGACCCTGTACGCGCACAATTCGCGCCTGACCGTGCGCGAAGGCAGCCTGGTGCGCGCAGGGCAGGAAGTGGCCAAGGCCGGCTCCACCGGTCGTTCGACCGGTGCCCACGTGCACTTCGAGGTGTGGCAGAACGGCCAGGTGATGAATCCGCGCAAGTTCCTGGGCGAGGGTGGCAACACGCCGGTTGGGCGTCTCGGTCGCGGTTGACCTTGTGACGGGTGCTTGAATCGCCAAGCCCCCGCCCCAAGCTACAATAGGCGTTGCCATCGACAGGGCGCATTGCGCCCTGTTTCGTTTGCGACGGCTGGTCCCAGGGGGCAGGCCTGTCGCACGGCATTTCATTCAAACCGGTTCCTTCAATGATCAACAGCCTGCTTACCCGCGTCTTCGGCAGTCGTAATGAACGCCAGTTGCGCCAGCTCAACCGTATCGTCGCCAAGATCAATGCCTTGGAGCCGGAGATCCAGAAGCTCTCCGATGACCAGCTGAAGGCCAAGACGCCCGAGTTCCGCGAGCGCATCGCCGCTGGCGAGGCGCTGGACAAGGTGCTTCCGGAAGCCTTCGCCGTCTGTCGCGAAGCCTCCAAGCGCGTGCTGGGGATGCGCCACTACGACGTGCAGCTGATCGGCGGCATGGTGCTGCACCTGGGCAAGATCGCTGAAATGCGTACCGGTGAAGGCAAGACCCTGGTGGCAACGCTGCCGGTCTACCTCAACGCGCTGGAAGGCAAGGGCGTCCACGTGGTCACCGTGAACGACTACCTGGCCCGCCGCGACGCCGCGCAGATGGGCAAGCTGTACAACTGGCTGGGCCTGAGCGTGGGCGTGGTCTACCCGGGCATGCCGCACAGCGACAAGCGCGAAGCCTACGGCAGCGACATCACCTACGGCACCAACAACGAATTCGGTTTCGATTACCTGCGCGACAACATGGCGCTGACCAAGGGTGATCGTTACCAGCGCGGCCTGCATTACGCCATCGTCGACGAAGTCGACTCGATCCTGATCGACGAAGCACGTACGCCGCTGATCATTTCCGGCCCGGCCGATGATTCCCCGGAGCTGTATATCCGCGTCAACCGCGTCGTCCCGCACCTGATCAAGCAGGAAGTGGAAGACGGCGAAGGCGACTTCTGGGTTGATGAGAAGGGCAAGCAGGTGCACCTGTCCGAAGCGGGCATGGAGCACGCCGAAGAACTGCTGCGCGAAGCCGGCATCATCGGCGAGGACAACGACAGCGGCCTGTATGCCGCGCAGAACCTGACCGTCGTCCACCACCTCAACGCCGCGCTGCGCGCGCACGCCATCTACCAGCGTGACGTGGACTACATCGTGCGCGATGGCGAAGTGGTGATCGTGGACGAATTCACCGGCCGTACCTTGGCCGGCCGTCGCTGGTCCGATGGCCTGCACCAGGCGGTGGAAGCGAAGGAAGGCGTGCCGGTACAGCGCGAGAACCAGACGCTGGCCAGCATCACCTTCCAGAACCTGTTCCGCATGTACAAGAAGCTGTCCGGCATGACCGGTACGGCCGATACGGAAGCATTCGAATTCCAGAGCATCTACGGCCTGGAAGTGGTGGTGATTCCGACCAATAAGCCGACCGTGCGCAAGGACTACCCTGACCAGGTGTTCCTCAACCGCCAGGGCAAGTTCAACGCGGTGCTGGCCGACATCGAGGAGTGCGCCAAGCGCGGTCAGCCGGTGCTGGTGGGCACCACCTCGATCGAAACCTCGGAAATGCTGTCCGAGCATCTGCGCAAGGCTGGCGTGAAGCACGAAGTGCTCAACGCCAAGCAGCATGATCGTGAAGCGACCATCGTTGCCAATGCCGGCCGTCCGGGCTCGGTGACCATCGCCACCAACATGGCCGGTCGCGGTACCGACATCGTGCTCGGTGGTTCGCTGGAAACCGAACTGCACGAGCTGGGCGAAGACATCAGCGATGAGCAGAAGGCCGCCGTGAAGGCCGCCTGGCTGGAGCGCCACGAAGCCGTGAAGGCTGCTGGCGGCCTGCACATCGTCGGTACCGAGCGCCATGAATCGCGTCGTATCGACAACCAGCTGCGCGGCCGTTCCGGTCGCCAGGGTGATCCGGGTTCGTCCCGTTTCTACCTGTCGCTGGAAGACAACCTGATGCGCATCTTCGCCTCCGACTGGGTGCAGAAGGCCATGCGCCTGATGGGCATGAAGGAAGACGACGTCATCGAAGACCGCATGGTCAGCCGTCAGATCGAGAAGGCGCAGCGCAAGGTCGAGGCGCACAACTTCGACATCCGCAAGAACCTGCTGGACTTCGACGACGTCAACAACGACCAGCGCAAGGTGATCTACGGCCAGCGCGATGAGCTGCTGGACGCCGAGTCGGTGAAGGAAAACATCGACGGCATCCGCGGCGACGTGATCTACGACCTGGTGGCCCGCTTTGTTCCGCCGAACTCGGTGGACGAGCAATGGGACCTGCGCGGCCTGCAGGCCACGCTGGAGTCGGAGTTGGGCGTGCAGATGGACGTGGAAGGGCTGGTCAAGCAGCACGAAGAACTGGATGCCGAGGGTATCGCGCAGAAGGTCATCGAGTTCATGGATCAGCACTTCGCACAGAAGGAAGCTGCTGTCGGTGGCGAGACCATGCGCGCGCTGGAAAAGCACGTGATGCTGACCGTGCTGGACCAGAGCTGGAAGGAGCATCTGGCCCGCATGGATTACCTGCGCCAGGGCATCTACCTGCGTGGTTACGCGCAGAAGCAGCCCAAGCAGGAGTACAAGAAGGAAGCCTTCGAGCTGTTCTCGCAGATGCTTGAAGACGTCAAGCGCGAAGTGATCAACCTGCTGTCGCGCGTGCGTGTGCGCAGCGAGGAAGAAGTTGCCGCGATGGAGGCCATGGAGCGTCAGCAGGCCGAGGCACGCCTGCAGATGTCGCAGTTCCAGCATCAGGATAACGGCAGCTACAGCGCCGATGAGGAAGCCGCGCAGGTCGAGGCCGGTGTGGCCCAGGTCACCCGCGACGAGCCCAAGGTCGGCCGCAATGATCCGTGTCCGTGCGGTAGTGGCAAGAAGTACAAGCACTGCCACGGTCAGTTGAACTGATCCATCAAACGCCCCGCGAAAGCGGGGCGTTTCGTTTCAGGGGGAGCCGAGCGTGGTTGAGCGCTACCGCGAGTTTCGAATTCGGGCCGCGGCGGCAGCTGTAGAGCGGAGCAATGCTCTGCTGGAGCCTGCCCGGTAAAGCGCCCCGCCGAGCATGGCTTGGCGCTACCGGTGCGATGCGCGATGTAAGAGACGTTCCCGTTGCACGTTTGGCCGGGTTTTCGGCATTCTCTGGGCATGAATTCACCCCAGCGCTCAATCCATGTTGTGGCCGCCGTCATCACCGACGCGCGTGGTCGCATCCTGCTCAACCGTCGTACCGGCAACAGCGACATGGCGGGCCTGTGGGAATTTCCCGGCGGCAAGCGCGAGCCGGGCGAAACCTCCGAGCAGGCGCTGGTGCGCGAACTTCACGAGGAGCTGGGCATCGAGGCCGAGGTCGGCGAATGGCTGATGGACGTACCCCAGCTCTACCCGGACAAGCGCCTGCGTCTGGAAGTCCGCATGGTGCGGAGCTGGAAGGGCACCGCCCGTGGCCGTGAAGGGCAGGCCATCACCTGGGTGACGCCGGACAAGCTGTCGCGTTATTCGATGCCGCCGGCCGATCTGCCGGTGGTCGCGGCGCTGCGCCAGCCGGACCGCTACCTGGTCACGCCCGAACCTGCCGAATGCGCAGAAACCTGGTTTTCCTGCATCGAGGCGGCGATCCACGGCGGCATCCGTCGCATCCAGCTGCGTACACCCTCGGCAGCCGACCGCCAGGGACTGGCGCGCAGTGTCGCCGAGCGCTATGGCAAGCAGGCCGACCTGCTGCTCAATCGCGATATCGACCTGGCACGCGAGCTCGGCGTGGGCGTGCACCTGGGCAGTGAGCAGTTGCTGTCGCTGCAAAGCCGGCCGTTGCCGGAATCGTTGCCGGTGGCCGCTTCCTGTCACGATCTGGCACAACTGCAGGCCGCACAGCGGCTGGGGTGTGACTTCGCGGTGCTCGGCCCGGTGCAGGCCACCGCCACGCATCCGGGGGCGTCGCCGCTGGGTTGGGAGGCCTTCGAACGGCTGCGTGAGCAGGTGTCCTTGCCCATCTACGCGATCGGCGGCATGGGCGTGGCGGATATCGATATCGCGCGCCGGCATGGCGCCTTGGGCGTGGCCGCGATCCGCGCGCTCTGGCCTGCGCCTAGAGCGTGATCCAGAAGCAGTTGTACTGCCGGCGGAGCCGGAAAACGGTGCGGGTGGGCGTGCTGCTGCGGGGCAGCGTCTGCTCCAGCCGCAGTGCCACCGGACGCCGGGGCTTGTACGCCTGATCGCTGCTGGCTGCGGGTTCGATCGGATAGCCGCTTTGCTCCGCTGCCGGGTCCAGTACCGTGCCGTCGGTGTGGGTGAATGGTTGTGTCGGCGCGGGTTCGTAGGCCGGCAGCTCCGGAAACACCGGTGCGATGTCGATCAATGGCCGCTGCACGATTTCGTTCAGGCGATCCATTACCCGCGTCGCGGCCGCGTTGGACAGGCCGGTCCACAGATAGATGCCCGACAGACGGTTCGGATCACGGGCATCGGCGGCTGACTGGATGATGCTCACCACCTCGCTGAGACGGCGTGCGCAACTGTCGCGATACAGCCCGTTGCTGCCGGCCGGCCGGGGAGCTGGCAGCAGACGCGCGCGTGCCCCCATCAGTTCGCAGGGCTTGTCGCCGTACACGGTTTGCCCCTGCGCGTTGGTGCAGCGATTGATCTGCTGTGCGCGTGCATTTGGCGCGGGCAGCAACAGGCAGAGTAGGGACAGGAGCAGCGCGATTCGCATCGCGCAAGGGTAGCCGCTGCCCCTGTGGACAGGAAGCGACGGCGGCCGCGTAATCGATCAGGCGCTGCGCAGACGTTGCAGCACCGCGTTGGTGGGCTTGGCCAGGTTGAGCGTGTAGAAGTGCAGCGAAGGTGCGCCACCGGCGATCAGGCGTTCGCACAGGCTGGCGACCACATCGGCGCCGAAGTCGCGGACCGAATCGGCGTCATCGCCGAAGGCCTGCATGCGCTTGCCGATCCAGCGCGGAATTTCCGCGCCGCATTGTTCGGAGAAACGACGCAGCTGGCTGAAGTTGGAAATCGGCATGACGCCGGGAATGATCGGCACCTCCACGCCCAGCCGACGCGCCGCGTCAACAAAGTGGAAATAGGCGTCAGCGTTGTAGAAATACTGGGTGATGGCCGCGTCGGCGCCAGCGTCGATCTTGGTCTTGAAGTGGCGCAGGTCGGCCAGTGCGTCGCTGGCCTGCGGATGCGTTTCCGGATAGGCGCCGACTTCGATGCGGAAAGCGTCGCCATGTTCGGCGCGGATGAAGGCGATCAGCTCCGAGGCATAGCGCAGGTCACCCGGGAAACCCATGCCCGAGGGCAGGTCGCCGCGCAGCGCGACGATGCGCTTGACGCCAATGGCGCGGTACAGCTTGAGCAGTTCGCGGATCTCCTCGCGGGTGCCGCCGACGCAGGACAGATGCGGCGCTGCCTGCAGCCCGTGGTGCTGGTTGAGGTGGCGCACGGTCTCGGAGGTGTAGCTCAGCGTCGAGCCACCGGCGCCGAACGTACAGGACACGTACTCGGGCGCGTGGGACTTGAGCTTGGCGGCGGTACGGTCCAGCTGGGCGCGCTGGTCGTCGGTCTTGGGCGGGTAGAACTCGAAGCTGATCGCGGTCATGAAGAGGGCCGGGCATCACGGATGGCGGCATTATATCTCTCCATCAAGATGGATGTGCAACCGTTGCGAGCGTGACCGTTGGGACGGCGTCAGCCGTGAAGCTGGCCATGCTGCCAACTGCCGACCTGCAGGCAATTGCACGCCTGGCCGTGCCAGCGGCCGTTCCGCCGGCTTCGCGGTTGCTGCGGTTCCTACATTCGTGGCCAATCACCGACAATGGCGCGTTTCCCGCAAGGCTGCGCCATGTCGATTCATCTCACCTCCTTTGCCCGCACCCGGCTGTTCCCGCGCACACCGCGTCCCAACACCATCCGCGATATCAGCGCCGAGGCATTCGAGCAGTACCTGAACGCGCATGCGCCGGACAAGGTGATCGATGGCTACGCGCCGTTCTGCAAGCTGTTCGTCTATCGCAACTGGACCAGCACCCGCTGCCTGACCGTGCCGGTCACCGATGACAACCGGCATCTGCTGCGCTCGGCCTATGAGGCGCGCACGCGCGAGGAGCTGCCGGTGCTGGTGCGCTGGTTCGAAGGCGTGGAGCCGCCGGTGGCCGAGTACCTGGTGGTGATCCTGTACGACCGTGAGCAGATGGCCAAGGAGGGCACCGCTATCGACGCCGATTGGGGCGTGGTCGGTTGCCTGTACACCGCGACAGCGGAAGAGATCCCGATGGCGCCGATCACCATGATGCGCAATGCACTGGGC
Organism: Stenotrophomonas sp. SY1; assembly: GCF_021202945.1. Lineage (GTDB taxonomy): Bacteria > Pseudomonadota > Gammaproteobacteria > Xanthomonadales > Xanthomonadaceae > Stenotrophomonas. The sequence goes on from NZ_JAJOYR010000001.1 coordinate 1,079,107, forward strand.
GTGGAGGAAGGCGGCTCCGGCGTGCCGATCGACCGCGATGCCTACCGGCGTGCGGTGGCGTTCTGGGAAGCCAATGCGAACTGGCGGTGAGTGGCGCGATGACGACGGCTGAGCGCACGCCGCGCATCGGCTTCAGCGCGTGGCATGCGCTGCTTGCGCTGGCGGCGTTCGTGATGGAAGTGCTGATCGCCACCCGCGTTCCGCATGCATCGTGGATACGCGGGTACTTTGGCGATGTGCTGGTGGTGGTGCTTCTCTATGCCGCCGTGTACAGCGTGTTGCGGGTGAACGACTTTGCGCTGTTGCTGGCGGTGTTCGTGTTCGCCTGCGGCATCGAGTTCGCGCAGTACTTCGGCGTGGCCGAGCGGCTGGGTTTCGTGCGTGGCGACGTGATGTACACCGTCATCGGCAACACGTTTTCCTGGGGCGATGTTGCTTGTTATGCGCTGGGTTGCGGGTTGACCGCGCTGGTACTGGTGATGCGCGACGTGGTTGTATCCGCACGACGCAGTGCGGCGCGTTGAACATGCTGGCTTTGGAATGAATGCGCGTGACGGCGCGCTTTAACGGTTCTTAACAGTTGCCTGCGTAAAATACGCCGGCTCGGTATCTCAAGCGCTTCGCGCAGGGCCTTCATTCCCTGATACCCGGACAGCCGGCATTCCGCCTTTCCAGGCACTGTTCCTGGTTCTTTCTGTCCCCGACCGTTCCCGTGGCGCATGCCGCGGGTCATTCATTCGTGCGCATTACGGCCTGCGCAGGAACCCTCCGTCCAGGCCCCGCACGCATCCCACTCAGTAACGGGAGGACTGGTCCTGTATGTCAGCAGGTGATTCCGCTATTCGCAATGAACCGCTCCAGATCGAAGACATCACTGTCATCGACAAGGGCAAAGTCAAAAAAGCCGTCACCGCCGCCGCGCTTGGCAATGCCATGGAATGGTTCGACTTCGGTGTCTACGGCTTTGTTGCCTATGCCCTTGGCAAGGTGTTTTTCCCCGATGCATCGCCCAGCGTGCAGACCATCGCCGCGTTGGCCACGTTCTCGGTGCCGTTCCTGGTGCGCCCGCTCGGCGGCGTGTTCTTCGGAGTGATGGGCGACAAGTTCGGGCGGCAGAAAGTGCTATCGGCCACCATCATCCTGATGGCGATCAGCACGTTCTGCATCGGCTTGATTCCCTCCTATGAAAGCATCGGCATCCTCGCGCCGATCCTGCTGCTGCTGTGCAAGCTGGCGCAGGGTTTCTCGGTGGGGGGGGAATACACCGGCGCTGCGGTATTCGTGGCCGAGTTCGCGCCGGACCGCAAACGCGGTTTCCTCAGCAGCTGGTTGGACTTCGGTTCGATCGCCGGCTTCGTGCTCGGTGCCGGCGTGGTGGTGGTGTTGAGCAGCATCCTTGGTGAGGACCGCTTCCTGGAATGGGGCTGGCGGGTGCCGTTCTTCCTCGCTGCGCCGCTGGGCCTGATCGGCCTGTACCTGCGCCATGCCGCGGAAGAAACGCCGGCCTTCACCGAGCAGCTGGAGCGCATGGAGAAGGAAGACCAGGATGCGGTGGGCAGCGCGCCGAGGATTTCCTTCAAGGAGATCGTCACACGTTATTGGCGCTCGCTGCTGGTTTGCGTGGGCATCGTGCTGGTCACCAACGTGACCTACTACATGCTGCTGACCTACATGCCGACCTATCTGTCGCACAACCTGCATTACTCCGAGGATCACGGCGTGCTGATCATCATCGTGGTGATGATCGGCATGCTGTTCGTGCAGCCGGTGGTGGGCTGGGCCAGTGATCGCATCGGCCGCCGGCCGTTCATCGCCGCCGGCAGCATCGGCTTGTTGGTCTCGGCGATACCGGCATTCCATCTGATCAACAGCGGCAACATCGGCCTGATCTTCGTCGGCCTTTTGTTGCTGGCGGTGCTGCTGAACTGCCTGATCGGGGTGATGGCTTCAACCTTGCCGGCGATGTTCCCCACCCGCGTGCGTTACAGCGCGCTGGCCACGGCATTCAACATCTCGGTGATCATCTGCGGCGTGACACCGACCGCAGCGGCATGGCTGGTGGAAACCACCGGCGACCTGATGATGCCGGCTTACTACCTGATGGTGGTGGCGGTGGTCGGGTTGGCTACGGCATGGCTGATGCGCGAGACCGCCAACCGGCCGCTGCATGGCGACACGCCCAACGCGTCAAGTCGGCACGAGGCGCGCGAGCTGCTGCAGGAGGCCTACGACCATATCGAAGCCAGCGTCGACGACCTGGACGCGCGGATCGACGGCCTGCAGGCCAAGATCGATGAGCTGCAGCAGCGCAAGCAGGTCCTGGTGGACCGACACCCGGATCTGGTGTGACGTTCTGAACAGCAAAGCCCGCCATCACGGCGGGCTTTTTGTTTTCGGCGGAGTGCATGGCACCGCAGTCGGGACCGCGCTTTGCTTTTCAGCGCAGGCGCTCAGGCAGCTGGTGAAAGTGCCGGCGTTTCTCCGGCGATCAGCGCATCGAAGTAGTCGCGGGTCAGGCGAAGCTGTGCATCGGCGCTTTCGGCCGCGTTGACCACGGCGCGGAAGGCGGCATTCTCGGGCCGGTCCTTGGCGTACCAGCCCAGGTGTTTGCGCGCGATGCGCACGCCCTGCGGTTCGCCATAGAAGCCGTGCAGGTCGTTCAGATGGCCGAGCAGGATGTCTCGTACTTCCTGCAAGGTCGGCGGCGGCAACTGCTCGCCGGTAGCCAGGTAATGGGCGATCTCGCGGAAGATCCACGGCCGGCCCTGCGCGGCGCGGCCGACCATCACCGCATCGGCGCCAGTGTGCTTGAGCACCTGCTCGGCTTTCTGTGGCGAGTCGATGTCGCCATTGGCCAGCACCGGGATACGCAGCGTCGCCTTGATGCCGGCGATGGTGTCGTGCTCGGCCTGGCCGGTGTAGTGCTGGTCGCGGGTGCGCCCGTGGATGGCCAGCGCGGCGATGCCGCTGTCCTCGGCGATGCGGGCGATGGTCGGTGCGTTGCGCACGTCGGCGCACCAGCCGGTGCGGATCTTCAAAGTGACCGGCACCGGGACCGCATTGACCACCGCTTCGAGGATGCGCGCCACCAGTGCCTCATCACGCATCAGTGCCGAGCCGGCCCAGGCGTTGCACACCTTCTTGGCCGGGCAGCCCATGTTGATGTCGATGATCTGCGCGCCGTGGTCGACGTTGTAACGCGCCGCATCGGCCAGTTGCTGCGGCTCGGTGCCGGCGATCTGCACGCTGATCGGTGCCGGTTCGCCGGCATGGTCCATGCGGTGGATGGACTTGCGGGTGTTCCAGAAGCGAGGGTCGCTGATGGTCATTTCCGACGCAGCCAAGCCCGCGCCCAGCCGCTTGCACAGCTGGCGGAACGGCTTGTCGGTGACGCCCGCCATGGGGGCGAGCACCACGTTGGGGGCGATGGTGTAGGGGCCGATCTGCATCTGCGTATTGTAGTTGCCCTGCCATGCGGCAGCGGCTGAACAGCATGACGGCCCGTTTCCGGGCCGTCATTGGGTTCGACAATGAACGGCGGATCAGACGTCGGCGGGGGTCATCCGCGGCATCGACAGCGCCGCGCCTTCCTGCTCGGTGGAGCGGGCGGCGTACTGGTTGGCAAAACGCACGTGCTTGATGAAGGACGCTTCCGGGGCATGCGCCAGCGACGCTGCCAGCGCGCCGTTGAAGGCATCGCCGGCACCGGTGGTGTCCACCACCTGCACCGACTCGGCCGCGACGCGGTAGTACGGCTGGCTGTCACCACGCAGCCTGTCCTCGTCGTGCGAGACGAACACACCCACCGCGCCCAGCGTCACCACCACGGTGTTGCCCGAAAGCTTGCGGCACAGCGCATGCAGGCTGGCGCCATCCAGCGCGGCCACGTCGTCCGCTTCCAGGCGCTCGCCGACATGGCGACCAAGCAGGGCGGCGAACTCGGTTTCGTTCGGGGTCAGCACGTCGGCAAGCTTGAGCAGGCCGATGCTGGACGGAGCGTTGGCCGGGGCGGCGTTGAGCATGGTCAGCACGCCGGCCTCGCGGGCCAGGCCGAGCATGGCTTCAATCGATTCCACCGGCGATTCCAGCTGCGCCAGCAGCACCTTGGCGTTGCCGAGCAGTGCGGCGTTGGCGGTCATGAATGCCGTGCTCAGCGAGGCATTGGCGCCAGCGCCGATCACGATGGAGTTGCGGCCACGGCCATCGACGTAGATGCCGGCGGTGCCGGTGGGTTCGCTGCTGGCTTCGGCAATCAGGCTGATGCCGTCAGCGGCGGCCAGCTGGCGGGCGAGGGCGCCACCGGCATCCTCGCCCAAGGCGCAGACGAAGCTGGTGTCGGCACCCGCGCGACGGGCCGCCACGGCCTGGTTGAAGCCCTTGCCGCCGGGGCCGGTGCTGTAACGCCCGGCAATGGTCGCCCCTGGCGCGGGCAGGGCATCGCAGCGCCAGACGTGGTCGACATTGAAAGAACCGGCAACGACAACAGAACTCATGGAATCTACGTCTCTAAGGTGGCTGATGAATCAGCCGAAATGGGTCAGAACGCCGGCGATGGTAGCGGTCATCAGGGTAGCAATGGTGCCACCGAGCACAGCGCGCAGGCCGAACTTGGCCAGGTCCTGGCGACGGTCCGGGGCCAGGCCGCCGATGCCGCCGATCTGGATGGCGATCGAGCTGAAGTTGGCGAAGCCGCACAGCGCGTAGGTGGCGATCAGACGGCCTTCCTCGCTCAGGGTGACGCCCGGGACGTTGCCCTTGATGATCTCAGACAGGTCCATGTACGCCACGAACTCGTTGATCACGACCTTCTGGCCGATCAGCGAGCCGACCGTGGTGGCATCAGCCCACGGCGTACCGATCACCCAGGCCAGCGGTGCCAGCACGTAGCCGAAGATCGTCGCCAGGTTGGTCGGCTTGCCGATCGCCTGGGCCAGGCCGGTCACTTCGCCGATCCAGGTCAGCGGCGCGTTGAGCAGCGCGATCAGGGCGATGAAGGCCAGCAGCATCGCACCGATGTTCAGCGCCAGACGCAGGCCGTCGCCGGCGCCTGCAGCGGCGGCGTCGATGATGTTGGAGGAGGTCTTTTCCACTTCCATCTTGACCGTGCCACGGGTCAGCGGCGTGCCGGTTTCCGGCACCAGCAGCTTGGAGATCACCAGCGTTGCCGGGGCGGCCATGATTGAAGCGGCCAGCAGGTGCTTGGCGTAGAACGCCTGCGCGGTCGGGTCACCGCCACCGAGCATGCCGACATACGCCGCCAGCACGCCACCGGCAATGTGCGCCATGCCGCCGATCATCATCGTGATCAGCTCGGACTGGGTCATCTTGGAGATGTACGGGCGCACGGTCAGCGGCGCCTCGGTCTGGCCGATGAAGACGCTGGCGCAGACGCTGGTGGTTTCGGCACCGGACACGCGCATCACCTTGGTGATGGCCGCGGCCATCACCCGCACGATGGCCTGCATGACGCCCAGGTGGTACATCACGCCCATCAGCGCCGAGAAGAAGATGATGGTCGGCAGCACCTGGAAGGCGAAGATGAAGCCGTACTTGGGTACGTCCATCAGGCTGCCGAAAATGAAGTTGGAACCTTCATTGACGAAGCTCAGGATCTTGACGAAACCCTTGCCCAGCCAGTCGAATACGTCACGACCACCAGGCACCAGCAGCACCAGCGCGGCAAAGGCGATCTGCAGCGTGATGCCGGTCGCAACCAGCTTCCAGTCCACCGCCTTCTTGTTGTTGGAGAACAGCCAGGTGATGCCAATAAGCACCGCCAGGCCGAACAGGCCGAAGCCGATCCTGCCCAAACCTTCGACCATGATGAATCCCCGGGCGTGCCCGCAAAAGACGCAAGCCTAGAGCAGCGGCCTATGCCGGGCAAGAATTGCTGGCGCAGATGTTCCCAATTGCCCTGATTGCGCCGGTATCGGCAAGGTCTGGGGGGCTATCGTGCCAATAGTCACGGTTACACTTGCGGCCCCTGTCCGCGCTCGCGCGCGGATCGAAACTCAGGAGCCAGCCATGCAATATCGCCGTCTCGGGTCGTCCGGCCTGCAACTTTCCGCGTTGTCCTTCGGGGCCTGGGTCACCTTCGGCAGCCAGATTGGCCGCGACGAATCGCGCAACCTAATTGCCGCAGCCTGGGACAACGGGGTCAACTTCTTCGACAACGCCGAGGGCTACGCCAAGGGCCGGGCCGAGCAGGTGATGGGCGACGTGATCGCCGACCTGCGCCTGCCGCGCGACGGTTACTGCGTGTCCAGCAAGGTGTTTTTCGGTTCGGCCGAGGAGCCGGCACCGACCCAGCGGGGGCTTTCGCGCAAGCACGTCACCGACGCCTGCCACGCCGCGCTCAAGCGCCTGCGGGTGGACTATCTGGACCTTTATTACTGCCATCGCCCGGACCTGGAAACCCCGATCGGTGAAACCGTGCTGGCCATGGACACCCTGATCCGCCAGGGCAAGGTGCTGTACTGGGGAACCTCCGAATGGTCCGCTGAACAGATCGCCGAAGCGGTGGCCTTCGCCCGCACCAATCATCTGCACGCACCGAGCATGGAGCAGCCTCAGTACAACCTGTTGCGCCGCCAGCGCGTCGAGCAGGAGTACGCGCCGCTGTATGCCGATGCCGGCCTGGGCACCACCATCTGGTCACCGCTGGCCTCGGGCCTGCTGACCGGCAAGTACAACGACGGCATCAGCGCCGATTCGCGCCTGGGCCAGCCGTCGCTGGAGTGGCTGCAGGCCTCGGTGCTGGGTGAACCGGCCGACGACCGGGTGGGCAAGGCGCGTCGCTTCACCGCCTTGGCGGCGGAGCTGGGCGAATCACCGGCGCAGCTGGCCATCGCCTGGTGCCTGCGCAATCGGCATGTGTCCAGCGTGATCCTGGGCGCCAGCCGGGTGTCGCAGCTGGAGGAAAACCTGCGTGCGCTGGATGTGCTGGCGCGGGTGGACGAGGCAGCCTGGCAGCAGATCGAGGCCATCTTCGCCTGACCGCAGCGGGTCGTTGCCGGGTGGTTCGGACACGGCGGCTCGGCCCGAAGCCGGGCCGCCAGCGGTTCCCTGACCCTGCACCGGGCGGGGCACGCGTAAAAAATTGAGAATGGGTCTTGATTTGGTATTGAGAATCATTATCATCAACTCCGTCCCCAGCACGGAATCACGATGATGTCCGCTCAGCCCGTCCTGCTCCGCCCCCGTACGCTCCACCTGCCGCAACGTCCGGCCCAGTTGATGTCGGCCGACGGCGTGATCGATAGCGGCGCCCTGCTCAAGGGCCAACGTGAAATCGTCATCCAGCACGGCGACAAGTTCTATCGCCTGCGTCATACCAGCAACGACAAGCTGATCCTGACCAAGTGATCGGCGCCGAGTAGTCGGCGCCACCTCATTCCGGGTTCGCATTCCCCGCCAGCCGGCGCGTTACCGCGCCATGCCCGCCTGAATCGCACATCTTTCTCCCCCCTTGGCCGCGGCCGGGTTGCCCTGCAACCCGGTCGCATCGCCAAGGGTTTCCTTTACCCAACGATTCCTGGCGTCCATGATCCGTCCAACTGTCCTGAGTGCCGCCCTGTGGGCGGTGCTGTCTTCTCCTGTCCATGCTGAAGGCGCTGCCGTCGCCGATACGCATGACTTCGACCGCGTCCAGGTCACCGCCACCCGCACCGAGCGGGCGGTCAGCGATGTCGCTGCCACCGTCGATGTGATCGATCGCGAGCAGTTGGACAAGCAGCTGGTGCAGGACATCAGCGACCTGGTCCGTTATGAACCCGGCGTCTCCGTCACCCGCAGTGCGGCGCGCTTCGGCCTGGGTGGTTTTCGCATCCGCGGGCTGGACGGCAATCGCGTGCTGATCCAGACCGACGGCATCGCCATGCCCAAGAGCTTCGACATCGGCAGCTTCGCCAATGCCAACCGCAACTTCACCGATCTGGAAACCCTCAAGCGGGTGGAGATCGTGCGCGGTCCGGCCAGTTCGTTGTACGGCTCCGATGCGCTGGGCGGCGTGGTGGCCTTCGTCACCAAGGACCCGGCCGACTACCTGGCCGATGACAAGAACAGCTATGCCGGTTTGAAGTTCGGCTACGACGGCGACTGGCAGGGGCTGCTCGGCAGCGCCACCATGGCGTTCGGCGGCGAGCGCTGGAGCGGCATGGTCAACGTCAATCATCGCCAGGGCCAGGAAACCGGCAACAAGGGTGACGTGCGCACGAAGGACTACACCCGCACCGCGCCCAATCCGCAGGAACGTGACGGCCGCAGCGTGCTGTCCAAGCTGGTCTATGCGCCGGACGAAAACCAGCGTTTCCGGTTGACCGTGGAAGGCAATGAGGACATCACCGATACCGATGTGTACTCCGCCGTCAACGACAAGCACCCGACGCCGTCGGCGCGGACCACCACCAGCATGACCGCGCATGACAAGCAGACGCGGGCACGCGTTTCGTTCGCACACGAAATGGACGTGCTGGACTGGGCGGTGGCCGACAGCCTGCGCTGGCAGGTGTACCGCCAGGACAGCGAGACCACGCAGATCACCAACGAAGGCCGTACCAATGGCAGCCGTCGTCATCGTGAATTCAACTTCGACCAGCGCGTGTACGGTGCACAGGCACAGTTCAACAAAGGCTTCCAGACCGGCGGCGTGGAGCACGCGCTGACCTGGGGTTTCGATGGCGCGTGGACCGAGGTCCGCCAGAAGCGTGATGGCTTCCAGGTGCTGGCCAACGGCAGCACCAGCACCACGATCCTGCCCGACGCGTTCCCGGTGCGTGACTTCCCGATCAGCAAGACCACCGAGCTGGGCCTGTACGTGCAAGACGAAATGCGCATGGCCGATGGCCGCCTGTCGCTGGTGCCTGGCCTGCGCGTGGACCACTACCGGCTCAAGCCGGAGGTCGATGCGATCTTCCGCGAGGACAACCCGGGCATGGAAGTGGCCTCGTTGAACAAGACCAGCGTGTCGCCGAAGCTGGGCATGGTGTGGCGCTTCGACGACGAGTGGTCGCTGTTCGCCGGCTACTCGCATGGCTTCCGCTCGCCGCCGTACAACGACGTCAACCTGGGTTTCACCAACGTCATGTTCGGCTACACCGCCATTCCCAATCCGAACCTGAAGCCGGAAACGAGCAATGGCCTGGAGCTGGGCATGCGTTACCTGACGCCTGCGGCCTACGTCAGCGTCAGCGGCTACTGGAACGACTACAAGGACTTCATCGAGTCGCAGCGCAATGTCGGCCGCAATGCGCAGGGGCTGCTGGTGTTCCAGTCGCAGAATATTTCCGAAGCGCGCATCTATGGTGCCGAGTTGAAGGCCGGCGTCGACTTCGGCGAGCTCAGTGCCGCGCTGGAAGGTTGGTCGCTGCGCGGTGCCGTCGCCTGGGCCCATGGCCAGAACCGCACCGAGGACGTGCCGCTGGACTCGGTGGACCCGCTGCGTGGCACCGTCGGCCTGATGTACGACCGCGATGCATGGGGCGTGGAGCTGGCCGGCACGTTTGCACAGCGCAAGAGCCGCGTGGCCGACGATGCCACCTACCGCCCAGCTGGCTACGGCGTGCTTGATCTGATGGGGCATTGGGAGTTTGCGCCCGGTGCACAGTTCAACGTGGGTGTGTTCAACCTGGCTGATCGCAACTACATCGATTGGTCCAGCATCACTTCCACGCTGGCGACCGGCAGCACCGTCATCGATCGTTACAGCAACCCGGGTCGCACGGTTTCGGCCAGCCTGTCGGTGTCCTGGTAATCCCTGGGTTTCCCCCGGCTTCTCCAGGGCCGGGTCGAAGGATCGATCAGGAAGCCACGGATGGCTATTTCTCTTCGCAACGTACAAAGGAACGCTCAATGAAGCTCCACATCGCCAGCCTGCTGCTGCTCACTGCCGCCAGCGGTGCGGCCAGCGCATCGCCCGCCGATATCGCCCGTGACCATGACGCCATCCTCGCCATGCAGGGCGAGTACACCGTGGATTTCGCCTTCGACGAAACCGTGCTGCTTAAGCCTGGCTACGAGCGCGCGCCGGCGATGCGCAGCGGTGGCAATGAAGTGGTGATCGTGGTTGAGGACACGCCGCAACGCATCGTGCTGCAGCATCTGCTGGTGGACGAAAAAAGCGGTCACGTGACCAAGCATTGGCGCCAGGACTGGGTGTACGAAGCACCCAACCGCTTCGAGTTCACTGCCGACCAGACCTGGCTGGTGCGCGCCATCCCGGCGCCGGTCAACCAGGGGGCGTGGACGCAGTGCGTGTATGAGGTCAGCGATGCGCCGCGATACTGCGGTACCGGCAAGTGGAGCTATGACAACAACGTGCCGACCTGGACCAGCGACCTGAGCTGGCGTCCGTTGCCGCGCCGCGAGTACACCAAGCGCAGCGACTACAACGCGCTGGCGGTGGTGAACCGGCATACGCTCACGCCGAACGGCTGGACGCACGAGCAGTTCAACACCAAGGTGCAGCGCAATGCGGACGGCAGCCAGGTGGAGATTGCCCGCGAGTTCGGTTTCAACGATTACATCAAGACCACTGAGGTCGATTTCTCGCCGGCGATCGCCTACTGGAAGGGCACCTCGGGCTTCTGGGCGCAGGTGCGGCAGCGCTGGGATGGATTCCTGGGCAAGGCGCCGGGTGTGCATCTGAAGACCAAGCTGGACGGCATGGCGATGATCATTCCGCTGTTCGAGCAGGCAGAGGCCGTCAAGGATGGCGCGGCGGTGGATACAGCCAGGATCGACGCAGTGTTCAAGCAGTACGTGGAACCGGCGGCAGTCAAGTGAGAAAAAGGCCCCGCATTACGGGGCCTTTTTCTTTGCGCGGAGATTCGGCATCCGCTGTCTGATGGCATGGTCCGGCAATGTGCGCAGGGCGGGGCAACGAAGCGTGGTCCCAGCCTGCGATTAGGCTGCCGGCTTACTCCTTGAACATCAACAGCACCGCCGCCAAGATCAGCGCGAACGCAGCCCAATGGTTCCACTTCAACGGTTGGCCCAGATAGGTGGCCGAGAACACCGCGAACACCAGCAGGGTGATCACCTCCTGCATACCCTTGAGCTGCGGCGCCGAGTACACCGCGCTGCCCAGCCGGTTGCCCGGCACCTGCAGGCAATACTCGAAGAAGGCGATGCCCCAGCTGATCAGGATGACCGTGGTCAATGGAGCGGACTTGAACTTCAGGTGGCCATACCAGGCAAAGGTCATGAAGACGTTGCTGGCAACCAGCAACAGCACCGGGTACAGGTAGGCGGTGAAGGGCGAGGCGGGCATGGCAGAAATCGCGTCGGCGGGCTTGCCAGCATAGGGGAGAGGCCCGCCAAGCCTGCGGGAGGGATTTTGTTTCAATTGAAACTTGATGTGTAGCGAAGTCTTCACACCGTTTCTACTCGGCGTACGGCATCTTTCACAAAGCTGAAGACTGAGGAGGCTCCATGCGACAGACAAAGGAATCGTCCGGGCTCGTGCTGGTCGTCGAGGACAACCGCAATATCTCCGAGATGATCGGTGAGTACCTGGAAGGCAAGGGGTTCGAAGTGGACTACGCGGTCGATGGCCTGGATGGTTACCGGTTGGCCGCAGAAAACAGCTATGACGTGGTGGTGCTGGACTTGATGCTGCCGCGCCTGGACGGCATTGAAGTATGTCGTCGCCTGCGCAATGAAGCGCGCAAATCGACACCGGTGCTGATGCTCACCGCGCGCGACACGCTCGACGACAAACTCACCGGGCTGGGTTATGGCGCCGATGATTACCTGACCAAACCCTTTGCGATCCAGGAACTGGAAGCGCGCCTGCGAGCCTTGATCCGTCGTGAGCGTCGCCAGGTGGGCGCCGAAGTGCTGAAGGTGGCCGACCTGGTGCTTGATCCGGTCAGCATGCGCGCCACCCGTGCCGGCAGTGAGCTGCAGCTGTCGCCGATCGGCCTGCGCCTGCTCACCATCCTGATGCGCGAATCACCGCGCGTGGTGACGCGACAGGAGATCGAACGCGAAATCTGGGGCAATGGTCTGCCCGACTCGGACACGCTGCGCAGCCATCTGTACAACCTGCGCAAGATCATCGACAAACCGTTCGATCGGCCGCTGCTGCACACGGTGCAGAGCGCTGGTTACCGCATCGCCGACATCGGTCAACCGATGGGCTGAGCGGCATCCGCGCCGCCATTCAGGGCCGCCACGGGCAACTGACGTGGCGGCTTTTTTATGAATACGGATCGGTAGCGCCCCACTGCTCCCTATAATCGCCGTGGCTCAGGGGGAGCAACATGGCGTACGGCTTGCCGCGCAAAATCCGGATCGCGTTCATCGTGCAGGCATTGCTGGCGAGCCTGGCAGTGCTGTTGGGCGCCTATCTGCTCACTGCGGTGGCAACGCGGGTGCTGGTCAGCGTGGGCTTGCATGAAGAGGCTGAGCACTATTGGACCCTGCACGCAGCTACGCCTGAGCAGGCCACTCCCAATACGCGCGGCATTCGCGGTTATCTGCTGCGCCCGGACCAATCGGCTGAAGGGCTGCCCGCCAACCTGCGCCCACTTGCGCCCGGATTTCATTCGTTGACCACAGACGGGCAATGGGTGCTGGTGGACCAGCGACCGGCTGGCCGGCTGTATCTGGTGTTCCAGCAATCGCGGGTCCAGCGTGGCGCCTTCTGGCTGGGGGTGATGCCGGCATTGTTGCTGCTGCTGGCCGTTCACGCGGTGTCTTGGCGGACCTATCGCGTGTCACGGCGGCTGGTATCACCGGTGAACTGGCTGGCGCGGCGGGTGGCGCGCTGGGACTCGCGTCATCCTGACGCCAGTGAGCTGGCACCGGATCGGCTGCCGGCCGATGTGCAGGGCGAAAGCCGGCAGTTGGCGCTGGCCCTGCACGCCATGGCGGGCAAGGTTGCCGAACATGTGGCGCGCGAGCGCAACTTCACTCGCGATGCCAGCCATGAGCTGCGCACTCCGCTGACCGTGATCCGCATGGCCAGCGACATGGCCCTGGCCGACCCGGAGATCAGCGTGCAGCAACAGCGCAGCCTGATGCGCATCCGCCGTGCAGGGCAGGACATGGAAGCGATCATTGACGCCTTCCTGTTGCTGGCCCGCGAAGTGGAGCCGCAGCAGGAGACCTTCGATGTGGGCGAAGTGGTGCGGCAGGAGGCCGAGGCCGCCGAGGAGCTGCTGGCCGGCAAGCCGGTCAGCCTGCATGTGCGGGTCGACGGCCCGCAGCCGCTGCTGGCGCCGCCGGGGGTGATGCACGTGGTGATCGCGCAGCTGCTGCGCAACGCCTGCCACTACACCGATGCCGGGGAGGTAGAGGTGCGGGTGACCGATGGTACGGTCGTGGTACGCGATACCGGCATAGGTATCAGCGCCGAGGCGCTGGGCAAGGTGTTCGACCCGTTCTATCGCGCCGGCTCCGGGCGTCCGCAGGGCAGCGGGCTTGGCCTGCCGATCGTGCGCCGGCTATGTGAACGCTGCGGCTGGCGCATCACCCTGCACAGCACTTTAGGCCAGGGCACCACTGCCACGTTGCGCTACCGCTGAGGGTGAGCCGCCATCTGGGGCTCCCAATAAGTGCCGGGCGGATGTGGCAAAATTGGGGATTATTTTCGGGCCCCGAGTCATGCCGATGCCGGTTCTGCTGCCGTTCCCCTCTCTGTACGCTCTCGGCCAGCCTGGCGGGGTGCTGCGTGGCTGATCAGACCGGGCACCTGCCGCGTGGGCCGGCGCGCATCCTGAAGGCCGCCAAGTGGTCCTGGCAGGGCTTGCGGGCCGCTTGGCTGCACGAATCCTCGTTCCGGCTGGAAGTGTGCCTGTTCGTGGTGTTGGCACCGTTGGCGTTGTGGCTGGGGCAAACCCCGGTGGAACGCGCGTTGTTGATCGGTTCGATGTTGCTGGTGATGGCGATGGAGCTGGCCAACTCGGCCATCGAGGCCGTCATCGAGCGTTACGGCCCGGAGTATCACGTGATGGCCGGACGCGCCAAGGACATGGGTTCGGCGGCGGTGTTCGTGCTGATGATGAATGTTCTGCTGTGCTGGGGCCTGATCCTGTCGCCCCGGCTTTTCTGAAACCACCTGCCGGGCGGCGGTGGTAGTACGGTTTTTGTTGAAGGATTGCTCGCATGTCTTTTGAGTTTCTTGCCGACCCCAATGTGTGGGTCACCCTGTTCATGCTCAGTGCGCTGGAAATCGTGCTCGGCATCGACAACCTGGTGTTCATCTCCATCGCCGTCGGGCGCCTGCCCGAGGAAAAGCGTCCGCTGGCGCGTCGTGTCGGCATCGCGGTGGCCTGTATCACCCGTGTTCTGCTGCTGATCTCGCTGGCCTATCTGGCGCACATGGAGAGCAACCTGTTCACCGTGGCCGGCATGGGTATTTCCATCCGCGACCTGGTGCTGATCCTGGGCGGTCTGTTCCTGCTCTACAAGGGCATCAAGGAAATCCGCGAACTGGTCAGCGGCGGTGAAGATGCCGATCCGACCACCACCAAGGTTGCATCGTCCTTCGGCATGGTGATCGCGCAGATCGCCATCATCGATATCGTGTTCTCGCTGGACTCGGTGATCACTGCGGTCGGCATTGCCGACCATGTGCCGGTGATGGTCTGCGCCGTGCTGCTGGCGGTGGCGGTAATGCTGCTGGCGGCCAACCCGCTGGGCCGTTTCATCGATGCCAACCCGACCGTGAAGCTGCTTGCGCTGGCCTTCATCCTGCTGGTCGGTGCGGTGCTGGTGCTGGACGGCCTGGATGTGCACGTGCCCAAGCCCTACATCTACGCAGCCATGGGCTTCTCGGTGCTGGTGGAATGGTTGAACCTGCTGATGCGCCGCAATGCCAAGGCCCATCACGTGCCGGGTGCGGACAACTGGTAAGCCCGTCGGTGACTGGGCTGTAAGCCGGATGTTCTGACAAACCCCGCGTTCTCCGGAACGCGGGGTTTGTCGTTTCAGGGCCGGGGCAACGGCGGGGATGGTTGCGTCAGGCATGTTGCCGGGGAGCGGCCCGTCAATGGCGCGAATCTGGCCGGTGCCTGCGGGCGGGGCCGTATGCACACGCTGCACACCGGCCGTGGCATGCTCGGCGCTCCTGCCGTCCAAGGATCCCGACCATGCGCCAGTTCCTCCGCCTGATGTTGCTTGTCATTGCGGCAATCTCGATTTCCGGGTGTGGCTACAACGCCATCCAGCAGAAGGACGAGGCGGTGAAGGCCGGCTGGTCCGAAGTGGTGAACCAGTACAAGCGTCGTGCCGACCTGATCCCCAATCTGGTCAACACCGTCCAGGGCTATGCCCAGCAGGAACGGCAGGTGCTGACCGAGGTGACCAACGCCCGCGCCAAGGTCGGGCAGATCCAGGTCAATGCAGATGATCCCGCCTCGCTGGCGCAGTTCCAGCAGGCGCAGGGCGAGCTGGGCAGTGCGCTGTCGCGGCTGCTGGTGGTCAGCGAGAACTACCCCACGCTCAAGTCCGACCAGAACTTCCGCGACCTGCAGGCGCAGCTGGAAGGCACCGAAAACCGCATCACCGTGGCGCGCGGCCGGTACATCCAGATGGTGCAGGACTACAACACCTACATCCGCTCGTTCCCGCAGGTGATCACCGCCAAGCTGTTCGGTTATTCGGCCAAGCCCAATTTCACCGTGGAGAACGAGGCGCAGATCGCGCAGCCGCCGGAAGTGAAGTTCGGCAGCCCGCAGCCGGCCGCGCAGCCGCAGCAGAGCCCGCCGCCGGCTCCGGCGCAGTGAGCCTGGGTCAGTGAAGCGCGCGCTGCTGCCGCGTCTGTGGCTGCTGTTCTGCCTGCTCGGCTTCGGCTGGGCGGGCTGGGCCGGCGCCCAGCAACTGGCGCCGATTCCCGCGCTGGATTCGCCGGTGGTCGATACCACCGGCACTCTGGATGCGGCCGGCAAACAGGCGCTGGTGCAACAGGCGTTGGCGTTGCAGCAGCGCAAGGGCAGCCAGTTGCAGGTGCTGATCGTGCCGACCACGCAGCCGGAAGACATCGCCCAGTACACCACCCGCGTGTTCGAGCAATGGGCCATCGGCCGCAAGGGCGTGGACGACGGCGTGTTGCTGGTGGTGGCCAAGGATGACCGGCGGGTGCGTATCGAGCCTGGTTACGGACTGGAAGGTGCCATTCCCGATGCCATCGCCAACCGCGTGATCCAGGAGTACCTGGTGCCGCGCTTCCGCCAGAACGATTACGCCGGTGGCATCACCGCCGCTACCGGTGCGCTGGTGGGCTTGATCGACGGCGAGGAGCTGCCGCCACCGGTGGCCAGCAACCGCGACGGTGGCGGCGATGGTGACCAGGTGTTCTTCATGGCGATCATGATCGGCCTGTTTGCTTCGGTGGTCATGCGCCTGTTGCTGTCCAAGCTGCCGCGGCCAATACGCGGGCTGATCGCTGGGGCCGTGGCCGGTGGCGTGGGCCTGCTGGTGCTGTCGATGGTCGGCGGCGGCATTGCCGCGCTGGTGGCGTTCTTCCTGTCCTTCGGCAATGCCTCGCGGGGCGGCTTCGCCAGCGGTGGTGGCTGGGGTGGAGGCGGCTTTGGCGGCGGAGGGTTTGGTGGAGGCGGCGGCTTCGGCGGTGGCGGCTGGGGCGGTGGTGGTGGTCGATCGGGAGGCGGTGGCGCCTCGGGGAGCTGGTGATGCGCTGGTTGCGCCATCTTTTTGCGCCTACGGCACAGGCCGCGTTCCCGGAAGCCAGCCTGGACCGGATCGCCCACGCGATCGCCGATGGCGAGCGTCTGCACGGCGGTCAGGTGATGTTTGCGGTGGAATCGGATCTGCCGCTGTCGGCGATCTGGAAGGGCGTAAGCCCGCGCCAGCGCGCCGAGCATGCGTTCGCGGTGCTGCGTACCTGGGACACACAGGCCAACAACGGCGTGCTGATCTACCTGCTGCTGGCCGACCACGCCATCGAGATCGTCGTCGATCGCGGCCTGCGTGCGCAGGTGGAGACGCAGCGCTGGCAACTGGTGTGCGAGCACCTGCGCGAGCAATTGCAGCACGGTGACCGGGAAGCGGCGGTACTGGCGGCGGTGGCCGAGGTCTCGCAGCTGCTGGCCGAGTACTTTCCGCCGGACCCGCAGCGCGCGACCGGCAACGAGTTACCTGACCGGCCGCAGCTGCTCGGCTGAGCCGGCGGTTGACGCCGGGGATGCAGCCCCGAGAATAGGGGATCGTTCGCCGGACAATGCTTCCATGATCTATCTGCATGACATAGACCCCATCGCCTTCTCGCTGGGGCCGGTAGATGTGCATTGGTACGGCATCATGTACCTGCTGGGCTTCGCCGCCGCCTGGTGGTTGGGGCGTAGCCGCATCCTTGCCGGGCGCCTGCCTGGCGTGAACATGAACGGTTTTTCCGATCTGCTGTTCTACGCGATGCTCGGCGTCGTGCTGGGTGGTCGTATCGGCTACATGCTGTTCTACGCAACCGATGCGTTCCTGGACAACCCGCTGATCCTGCTGCGCGTATGGGAAGGCGGCATGAGTTTCCACGGCGGCCTGCTCGGCGTGATGGTCGCGGGCTGGTGGTGGACCCGCAAGCACAAGCTGCATTACTTCGACACGATCGATTTCGTCGCGCCGCTGGTGCCGTTGGGTCTGGGCTTCGGCCGGTTGGGCAACTTCATCGGTGGCGAGCTGTACGGCAAGTTCACCAACAGCGGTTGGGGCGTGATCTTCCCGCACGCGCCGTTGCAGGACATTCCCGCCGGTCTGCCGACCATGCAGCAGCTGCTGTCCAGTACGCAGATCCAGCAGGATTACGCCGCCGGCCTGCTCAACCAGTACGCACGCCATCCTTCGCAGTTGTATGAGGCGCTTTTGGAAGGGCTGGTGATGTTCGCGGTGCTGTGGGCGTTCTCGATGACGCCGCGCGCGCGTTACGCCGTGTCCGGCCTGTTCGCGTTGATGTACGGCAGCTTCCGCTTTCTGGTCGAGTTCGTGCGCATGCCCGACAACGGTGTGTACGTGGCCTTCGACTGGCTGACCCGCGGGCAGATCCTGAGCCTGCCGCTGATCGCGCTGGGCGTGGTGCTGTTGCTGATGTCGCGTCGTGCACCGGTGCTGCAGCCGGTGTTGCCGCTGGAAGAAAAGGCATGAAGCAGTATCTGGATCTGCTCCAGCATGTACTGGAGCACGGCAACGAGAAGTCCGACCGCACCGGCACCGGCACGCGCAGCGTGTTCGGCTGGCAGATGCGCTTCGACCTCAACCAGGGTTTTCCGCTGGTCACCACCAAGAAGCTGCACCTGCGCTCGATCATCCACGAGCTGCTGTGGTTCCTGAAGGGCGATACCAACATCGCTTACCTGCAGGACAACCAGGTGCGCATCTGGGACGAATGGGCCGACGCCAATGGCGATCTTGGCCCGGTCTACGGCAAGCAGTGGCGCAGCTGGGCGACGGCCGATGGTCGCCAGATCGACCAGATGCAGTGGCTGGTCGATGAGATCAAGCGCAACCCGGATTCGCGCCGGCTGGTGGTCAGTGCGTGGAACGTGGGCGAGTTGTCGCAGATGGCGCTGATGCCCTGTCACAACCTGTTCCAGTTCTACGTGGTGGACGGCAAGCTCAGCTGCCAGCTGTACCAGCGCAGCGGCGACATCTTTCTCGGCGTACCGTTCAACATCGCCAGCTACGCGCTGCTGACCCACATGGTCGCCCAGGCAACGGGCCTGGGCGTGGGCGATTTCGTGCACACGCTGGGCGACGCGCATCTGTATTCCAACCACTACGAACAGGCACGCGAACAGCTCTCGCGCGAACCGCGCGCATTGCCGAAGCTGTGGTTGAACCCGGAAGTGACCGACCTGTTCGGTTTCAGCTTCGATGACATCCGCATCGATGGTTATGACCCGCATCCGGCGATCAAGGCGCCGGTGGCTGTTTGACGTTTCGGAAAAGGAGATTCTTTATGCGACGGATTGCATTGTTTTTCGTGGTTCTGGCTGTGGCGGTGCAGATGCCGGCATCTGCGGCAAAACTGGCAAAGCGATCGCAGTCAGAGCAGAACGCTGCCATCTATGCGCAGCTCATCAAGCCTGCGCTGCAGAAATCCTTGGTTGAGGATTTGCTGGGCGAACTGGAAGATAGATCCCTCGCTTATGCCCCGCCGGGATGGGAGGAGCAATGCGCGGAGATTCGGCCTGCGGTGCGCGGATTCGTGCAAAGCCGCGTTCTCCCTTGGACGCAGAAGTTGGTGGATGGAGACGAGCTGGCCGATGGTGTGGCGGCAAGCTTGCAGGAGCAGCTGACCGCGGCTGAGAGGCTTTTGATCGTCACCGCAATGGACAGTGGCAATGTGGCAATGGCTACGTATCTGGTAGCCAATCACAGAGGGTTGGCGGAGCGCTTGAGTGTGCTTTTGGGCGACCAGATGAAGGCTGGGCTGTCAGAGAACCTTTCGGTTGTAGTGGAGGGGGCGACGCATGACGTCAGGCCAGTTGTTGACTCGTGTAAAGCCCGTTTGGCTGCGCCGGGGGCAGCGTCTTGAAGCTCTCACTCATCGCCGCACTGGACCGCAACAACGGCATCGGCCGTGACAACACGATGCCGTGGCATTTGCCGGACGACTTCAGGCACTTCAAGGCACTGACCCTTGGCAAACCGATCCTGATGGGGCGCAAGACCGCCGAATCACTTGGTCGCGCGCTGCCGGGGCGGACCAACCTGGTGCTGACCCGCAGCGGACAGGTGCCGTTCGAGGGCATGCGCGCGGTGGCTTCGCTGGAGCAGGCGCAGGCCATCGCGGCCGAAGAGGGCGCCGATGAGTTGTGCGTGATCGGCGGTGGCGAGATCTATCGCTTGTTGCTGGACCGAGCCACCGATCTGCATCTGACCTGGGTGGATGCAGAGGTCGCGGCAGACACGCATTTCCCGGACGTTGATCCTGCAACGTGGCAGGAAACGGACAGCCAGCCGCATGCGGCCGATGAACGGCACGCGTTCGCGTTCCGGTTCGTGCATTACGTGCGGCGCTGAGGTTCGAGGCACAAAGCACAAAGCACCCCTCCCAAGTCGTCCCCTTCGCCTACGGCGCAAGGGAGGGAGTGGATCGTGCCAAGCCTGTTAGATGATGGCAGCACTGCCGCCCTTGCCCCCTCCCTTGCGCGGCAGGGGAGGGTTGGGGAGGGGTAAGGCTTTCAGATGCCCAAACCCGCGCACCAACAACGCCCGCACCTCATTCGGCAGGCGCAGGCGTACCCTGATTGCCGCGCGGATTGCCGCCGCCGTTTCCACCACCATTGCCACCACCACCCGGACGGTGACGACGGGGACGTCGGCGTTGCTCATTGCGTGGCTGTTGCGGCTGCTCGTTGCGCGGCTCGGGACGGCGCTCCTGCGGCGGCTTGCGCGGTGGACGTGCGCCCGGCACCGGCGCCGGCACATCGCGGCCGGGGACCTGCACCACGCACAGCGCCTCTCCATCCAGCCGCAACGCGGTGAGCTTGCCGCCCCAGACCGCGCCGGTGTCGATGGCGTGCACGCCCTGGGTGATGGTCAAGCCCAGCGCGGACCAGTGGCCACAGACCATCTTCAACTCGCGCTCGACCCGGCCGGGCACTTCAAACCACGGGTACATGCCTTGTGCCTGCGTACCGGGCGTGCCCTTGTCTTCCATGCTGATGCGCCCGCTCGGCGTGCAGTAACGCATGCGGGTGAACATGTTGATGATCGCGCGCGAGCGGTCGTAACCGCTCAGGCCCGGTGACCAGGCCGGCTTGTCGCCGTACATGTTGCGGAACAGCTTGCGGTAGCCATTGCCGTGCAGCTGCTGCTCGACTTCGCGCGCATGCTTCTCGGCCAGGCTGACCGTCCACTTCGGTGCCAGCCCGGCATGGAACATCATCCAGCCCAGTTCGCGGTCAACGTGCACCAGCTTCTGCATGCGCAGCCAGTCCAGCAGCACGTCGCGGTCCTCGGCCAGCACGATGCGCTGCAGGTCCGGGTTGACCTTGCGCTGCTCCTCTTCGCTGCGTGCGCCGATGGCCAGCAACGAAAGATCGTGGTTGCCCAGCACCACCACGCTGTGTTCGCGCAGCGAGTGCACCAACCGCAGGGTTTCCAGTGATTGGCCGCCACGGTTGACCAGGTCGCCGCAGAACCAGAGATTGTCTGCCGCCGGGTCGAAGTTGATCTTCTCCAGCAGGCGCTGGGTGACGTCGTAACAGCCTTGCAGGTCGCCGATTGCCCAGGTCGCCATCAGTGCAGCGTCCTGGGAATGGCCAGCACGAACGGGGCGATCGGCGCGGCGAATTCGGTGCCGTCGTCGGCCAGCATGTCGTAATGGCCCTGCATGGTGCCCGAGTCGGTGCCCAGCATCACCCCGGAGGTGTAGCGGAACTCCTCGCCCGGACGCAGCCGCGGTTGTTCGCCGACCACGCCTTCGCCGTCGACATGCTCGACCCGGCCTTCGCCGTCGGTGATGCGCCAATGGCGGCTGATCAGCCGCGCCGAAATGGTGCCGCTGTTGTGGATGCGGATCGTGTAGGCGAACGCATAGCGCCCGTCTTCAGGGGCCGACTGTTCGTCGATGAAGCGAGGGGAGACCTCGATCTCGATCGCGTAGTGGCGGGAATCTTCCATGGCGGGAGTGTAAGCAAAAGCAGGTGATCGGAATGCGCAGGTGCTGCACTCAAGCGTGCGGTACGTTGGCAAGGCGGATGAAATCGGCAACTTCAAGCTGTTCGGCACGGGCATCGCTGCGCACGCCGGCGGCCGCGAACTGGGCCTCGTCGATGACGCCGTTGAGCGCGTTGCGCAGGGTCTTGCGGCGCTGGCCAAAGGCGGCTTTGACCACTTCGGCGAAACGCTTCTGATCAAGGATGCCGACCGTGGCCGGGTCGCGCGGCACCAGTCGCACCACGGCCGAGTCCACCTTCGGCGGCGGCCGGAATGCACCCGGCGGCACCACGAACAACGAGGTGACTTCGCACCAGGCCTGCAACATCACGCTCAGGCGGCCATACACCTTGCTGCCCGGGCCGGCCGCCATGCGATCGACCACTTCCTTCTGCAGCATGAAGGTCATGTCCGAAATCGCTGCGGCATGTTCCAGCGCATGGAACAGGATCGGCGAGGAGATGTTGTAGGGCAGGTTGCCGACCAGACGGATCTGCGAATCACCGGCCAGCTCGGTGAAGTTCACCTGCAGCACGTCGCGATGGACGATGGTGAGCTCGCCCAGCGGCGCGGAAGCGGCCGTCAGCGGTGCGATCAGGTCGCGATCAAACTCGATGACCGTCAATTTCGGGTGTCGGCGCAGCAGCGGGAAGGTGATGGCCCCTTGGCCCGGGCCGATCTCGACCAGGCGGTCGCCGTCCTTCGGGTTGACTGCCATCACGATCTTTTCGACGTAATGCTTGTCGGCCAGGAAGTGTTGGCCCAGCTGCTTTTTCGCGGGCGCGGTGAAGCCGGCGCCGGTGCGCGGGGAATGTGAGGAATTCATTGGGTGATTTTACGTTGTGCAGCCAGTCTCGCGCACAGCGCGGTGGCGGCGAACAGGCTGGAGGGATCGGCCAGGCCCTTTCCGGCCAGGTCCAGGGCGGTGCCGTGGTCCACTGCCACACGCGGGTAGGGCAGGCCGAGGGTGATGTTGGTGGCCTGCTCGAAGCCGCTGTACTTGAGCACCGGCAGGCCCTGGTCGTGGTACATGGCCAGCACCGTATCGAACCCGGCCAGCTTGGCCGGCAGGAACGCGGTGTCGGCCGGCAACGGGCCGATCAGGTTCATGCCTTCGGCGCGCAGCTGCTCCAGCAGCGGGATCATCACGTCCAGCTCCTCGCGGCCCAGATGCCCGTCTTCACCGGCATGCGGATTCAGCCCGAGCACGGCGATGCGCGGCTGTGCCAGGCCGAAATCGCGGCAAAGCGCGGCGTGGACGGTGGTGATCACCTTGCGCAGACCGGCGGCGGTGATGGCGTCGGCCACCTCGCGCAACGGCAGGTGGGTCGTGGCCAGCGCCACGCGGACGATGTCGTTGGCCAGCATCATCACCACTTCGACTCCGGCCTGTTGGGCCAGTAGTTCGGTGGTGCCGCTGTAAGGGATGCCGCCTTCGTTGATGACCGCCTTGTGCACCGGGCCGGTGACCACGCCGTCCAGGCTGCCATCCAGGCAGGCCTGACCGGCGCCGAGCAGCGCGTCGATCACCGCATTGGCATTGCGCTTGTCGGCTTGGCCGAACTGGCTGGAGACCGCGTTGGGGACCGGGCGCAGGCGCAGGTCGCCGGGTGCGCTGGCATGCGCGTCCTCGGGCAGCAACTGCAGCGGCAGGGCCAGCGCGGCGGCGGCGGCCTTCAGGGTTTCGGGATCGCCAAACGCCAACAGCCGGCAATCACTGCGCGGCTGTTGGACGAGGCGGACACAAAGTTCCGGGCCGATCCCGGAGGGCTCGCCCGGAACCAGAGCGAGCTGGGGAATCATGGCTTACGGCTTGGCCGGCTCTGCCGGGGTGGCAGCAGGTTCGGCCGTGCCTTCGGCACGGTCGCCGCTGCGGAAGCTGACGTAGGCTTCGCCACGCAGTTCCTGCAGGAAGCGGTTGTACTCGTCGTCCAGCTTGCGGCGGCCGATCTGTTCGCGGACCTGTGCACGCTTGTTCTGGTCGGTCACGTCGGTCTGGCGGGTACCCACGCGCTGCACGATGTGCCAGCCGGCGTCGGTGCGGAACGGTGCGGTCACGCCGCCGTCGTTGACGCTCTCCACCTGACGGCTGAAATCCGGGCCGAAAGCGTCAACCGGGAACCAGCCCAGGTCGCCGCCCTGGCCGCGGCTGTTGGCGTCGTCCGAGGACTCCTTGGCCACGGCTTCGAACTCGGCGCCGCCAGCGATGCGGGCGCGCAGGGTTTCGGCCTTGGCCTTGGCGGCCGCGTCGCTGACCTGGTCGGTCACGCGGATCAGGATGTGGCGGGCGTGGTATTCGGTGACCTTGCTGGTGCCGGCACCGGCGCTGGCGTCGCGCACTTCCACCAGCTTGAGCAGCTGGAAACCGCTGGGGCCACGGATCGGGCCAAGCACGTCACCGGACTTCATGCTCTTGATCTGGTTGGCGAATGCGCTGGGAATCTCGTCGCTGCTGCGCCAGCCCAGGTCGCCGCCTTCCAGCGCGTTGGGGCTGTCCGAATAGCGCACTGCGGCAGCGGCGAAGTCCAACTCGCCCTTGTCCAGCAGGTTCTTGATGCCATCGACCTTGCTCTGGCCGGTTGCGATCTGCTCGGCGCTGGCCGCTTCCGGCAGTGCCACCAGGATGTGCGCCAGATGGAACTGCGCGCCGCCGGCGTTTTCCTGTGCCAGCGCGGCGTCCACTTCGCCCTCGCTCACGCTGATACGGCTCTGCGCGAAACTCTGGCGCAGGCGCTGGGTGATGATTTCCTCGCGCACCGAGTTGCGGAAGTCCGCATAGCCGATGCCGTCTTGGGCCAGGCGCTGGCGCAGGCCATCGACCGTGGTGCCGTTCTGCTGGGCGATGCTGCCGATGGCGTGGTTCAGTTCTTCGTCGCTGACGCGGATGCCGCTGCCATCGGCGCGGGCGACCTGCAGCTTGACCAGCACCAGGCGTTCAAGCACCTGCCGCTCCAGCACGCTGTCCGGCGGAAGCTGGTTTTCACGACCGGCGTACTGGCCCTTGATGTTGTTGACCGCGCGCTGCAACTCACTTTGCAGGATCACGCCTTCATCGACGATGGCCGCGATGCGGTCCAGCGGCTGGGTCTGCTGCTGGGCGGCTGCCGGAGCGGCCACGCCGGAAAACGCCAACAAGGTGGCGAGCACTGCGGGAAGGGTTTTGGTCATGGGATCTGATTCGGATCGTAGTCGTCGTCGAGCGCCTGGATGTTGCTGGGCGGCACGAGGTACAGGTCGTCGCGGTTGTAGCCGAGAATAGCACGGCGCAAGGTGCGGTCCGTGTCTTGCCCGACCGAGCTCAGGCCCTTGAGCACGAACTCGATCTGGAAGGAGTTGTTCATGTCGCCCTCGCGGTTGCGGACATAGCGACGGGCCAGCGCGCGGACTGCCAGGCAGCAGCTGTCCCATTGCACGCCGCCGATGATTTCCAGGGGCTTCTTGTCGGTTTCCAGCAGCGAGTAGTAATAGCGGCCAACAATGCTCCAGCGTGGGTTGATCGGATACAGGAAGGAGAAATCAACCTGCTTGAGCTGGTCTTCAAGCTTGCCGCTGGCCGAACTGGGATTGCCGCGATAGCGGTAGGTCACGTTGACCACGCCATCGTTGGGGAACAGGTAACGACCGCGCACGCTGGCCAGGTCTTCCTTGCGGTACTTCGGATTCCACTGATAGGTGCTGCCCAGCGTCCAGCGGTCGGTGATGGCCCAGTTGACGTCCGCCACCCAGGCTGATTTGCCGTCGCGGTCAACCGGATCGCTCGGATTAAGGGTGACTTCCGAATCGTCGAAGTAGGTGATCTGGCCGATGCTGGCCGACAGCTTCTCGCGGCCGTCCGCCTGGCGGATCAGGCGCGTGGTCAGCGCGGTGGTGAGCTGGTTGGCGTCGTTCTGGCGGTCGGCGCCGGTGAAGCGCGAATCGCGGAACAGCTGACCCCAGCTGAAGGTGAAGGCACGCGTGTCGAACAGGGGCAGGTCATCCTGGTCGCGGTACGGCGTGTTCAGGTAGTACAGGCGGGGTTCCAACGTGTGCAGGAACGACTTGCCGCCGATGCTGGTCTCGCGGTCGAAGAACAGTCCCATGTCCAGACTGGCGATGGGCAGGCTGCGGTTGGGCGAGGTATTGCCGCGCAGTTGTTCAGGCGTGGCGGTGGCCGGGTTGATGCCGTCGGCGATCAGCTGTTGTCGACGGACGTTGTCGGCCAGGCCGCGCTCCAGATCATAGGCGGTATAGCGCCATGCCAGGGTCGGAGTGATGTACCAGGAAGCGCCGGCCAGGGGCATCGAAACGTAGGGTTTGATGTCCAGCCGCGAGCCGTTGTACATGCGCGTCACGTCGCCGGTGCGAACGTACTCACCATCGGCATCGATCGTCTTCAGATTGATGTCGTCGTGGGTGAAGCGCACTGCTTCTGCGTAGATGCCGGCCTCGAGCCAGTTGCCGAAGCTCTCTTCCCAGGTGCCGAACAGACGTGGTTGGCGACTGTAGGGCAGGGATGCTTCGGTCAGCGTGTAATCGGTGAGCTGCCAGTGGTCGGCCATGATGCCGGCTGTCCAGCTGCGCCCGGTACCGTACACGCCGGCAGTGCTCTGGATGTTGGACGAGGTGATGCCGAGCAGACGGTTGGAGAAATCCTCCACGTAGCGCTCATCGCTGACCCAACCCAGGTTGGCGCGCGCCTGCCAGTGGCGGTTGATGTTGTGGTAGCCATTGAACAGAACCTGGCCCCGGTCCTTGTCGCGCAACGAATCGTTGGGCAGGTACGCGGTATCCAGCTGGCCTCTGCCGCCGGAATACAGATAGCGGAATTCGTTGTCCAGCATCAGCCCGCGCTTGCTCATGTAGCGCGGGGTCAGGGTGTCGTCGTAGTTCGGCGCCAGGTTGAAGTAGATCGGCTGCGCGTAATCGAAGCCGTTGCGGCCGGACATGCTGAGCTTGGGATACAGCAGGCCGGTCTGGCGGCGGTCGTCGATCGGGAACTTGAACCAGGGCGCGTACAGCACCGGCACCTTGCCGATGCGAAGCACCGCGTTGCGTGCGGTACCGAAACCTTCGTCGTTGTCCACTTCGATCTGCGGTGCAGACAGCTTCCACACCGGTTGCGAAGGGTCGCAGGTGGTGTAGGTGGAGTGGTGCATCTGGCCGATGGAGCCCTGCAGATCGATCGACTCGGCGCCACCGTTGCCACGCCGGGACACCAGTTGGTACTGGATGCTGCTGATCTTGTGGGTGTCCGCTTCCTGATTGCCTTCGGCGCGCTCGGCCACCATCCGGATCGAGGAGTCCGAGTAACGGACGTTGCCCTCGGCGATGTAGTTGCCGCTTTCGGTATCGAAGCGCAGGTTGTCGGTGCCCATGAACTGATCGCCGCGCTTGAGCACCACATTGCCCTGGTATTGGGGAATGGTGGCGGTGCCGGTCAGCTCGTTGCCTTCGATATCGGTGGGCAACTGCTCACGCTGCGCAGCGGCAGCCGGGTCGGCCTTGGGTGCTTCGTCGAAGGCGGGCAGGACATCGGTGGCCGGGCAAAGGCCCCAGTTGACCGGTTTCTCATCGGCCATCGCCGGCAGGCAGATGGCAATGCCCAGGGGCAAGGGAAGCAGGCGGAGGGCTCGGCGCACGCGGTTCGCATTCGGGGGAAAACGGCCGCTAGCTTGCCCCATCGCCTGCATGGGGGCAATGAAGGCGATCCGGCGGAGCCGGTCGGGGTTCATGGATCAGGCCGGCAGAAGTGCCTGTACGTGCGCCACGCTGGACTCCCGCAGTGCCTGCAGGTCGTAACCGCCTTCGAGCATGGACACCACCCGGCCGCTGCTGTGGCGGTTGGCGATGGCGACCAGTTCGTCGCTGAGCCAGCCGAAATCCTCGGTTTCCAGCATCAGATCGGCCTGCGGGTCGCGCATGTGCGCGTCAAAGCCCGCCGAAATGAACAACAGCTGCGGGCGGAACGCTTCGATCTGCGGCAGCATCTCGTCGGCCCAGGTGTTGCGGAAGCGGAAGCCGCCGCTGCCGGGTGGCAGCAGGATGTTGCAGATGTTGCCCACGCCGCGCTCGCGCATGTTGCCCGAGTACGGAAACAGGCCGGACTGGTGGGTGCTGTAGTAGGCCACCTTGGGGTCGGCCTCGAAGATGGCCTGGGTGCCATTGCCATGGTGCACGTCGAAATCGACGATGGCGATGCGCTCCAGGCCGTACTTGTCACGCGCATAGGCGGCGGCGATGGCGATGTTGTTGAACAGGCAGAAGCCCATCGCGGTGTCGGCGGTGGCGTGGTGGCCCGGCGGGCGCACCGCGCAGAAAACGTGCCGGTTGGCTTCGTCCAGCATCACCACATCCACCGCCGCCACGCCCGCGCCGGCGGCGTGCAGGGCGGCACTTGCCGAGCCGGGCGAGGTGAAGGTGTCCAGGTCGATGCGGCGCAAGGGCTCGGCCTGTGGCTGCAGGACGTGGTCGATCAGCTCGCGCTCGTGCACCCGCGCCAGTTCGCCGAGCTTGGCCGGCGGGGCTTCACGCCACTCCAGTTGATCGGGAAACGCGCCGCGTAGCGCCGAGATCACCTCGCGCAGGCGGTCCGGGGATTCAGGGTGGTCAGGGCCGGGGTCGTGCCCAAGGCAGGCAGGGTGGGTGAATACGAGCATGGCCGCACTCTAAACCGTCGACGCCGCGCAGTGCGCGGCGTCCAGGCAGGGGAAGGGACTCAGGCGCGACGGCGCTCGTGGTTCCAGAGCACTTCGCCGTGACCGTCGGCGCGGGCCAGCACGCGGGCCAGCACGAACAGCAGGTCCGAGAGGCGGTTGAGGTAGCGCACGGCTTCGCCGCGCACATCCTCGACCCGGGCCAGGGCCACGGTTTCGCGCTCGGCCCGACGCACGATGGTGCGCGCCAGGTGGCAACGCGCGGCGCCTTCGCCACCGGCCGGCAGGATGAAGTCCTTCAGTGCCGGCAGGTCGTCGTTGTAGCGGTCCAGGTGCTGCTCCAGTGCGTCGATGTCGGCGGCGTGGATGGCAGCATGGCCGGGGATGCAAAGCTCCCCGCCCAGATCGAACAACTGGTGCTGGATGGTGGTCAGCAACGCGCGCACATCGTCGGGCAACTGCACCGCCAGCAATACGCCGATTGCCGAATTGGCCTCATCGACGGTGCCGTAGGCGTTGACCCGGTCCGAGTCCTTGCCGGTGCGGCTGCCATCGCCCAGGCCGGTGCTGCCATCGTCACCGGTGCGGGTGTAGATCTTGGAAAGGCGGTTGCCCATTGCGCGGTTCCGTCCTTAGTGGGCGATGCGGCCGGTGGCCGACTGCTTGCCGAAGGCTTCCACGGCGACCTGCACCAGCGCGGCGGCACCAACGTACATTGCGGCAGAGCGCAGGTACGGCAGCAGCCAGTCGCTGTAGTTCTTGGCCCAGCCGGCGAAGGTCGGCTCGGCCACCGAAGCGCTGATCCAGTAGAAGCTGCCCTGGGCGATCAGATGGCACAGTGCCACCGAGCCGATCAGGCTGGCGGCCAGCACGCCCAGCGACTTCCAGCTGGCCTGACGGTAGTGACCGCGCAGCAGCATGCCGCCGGCCCACATCGCGAAGTACGCCGGGATCAGCATCCAGTAGGCGGCCGAGACGCAGTAATGCTGCCAGAAGCTCATGCCCTGGCTGCTGATCACCGCCCAGTCCACCACCACGGCCAGGCCCATCAGCAGCGGGAAGGCCCAGCGGGTCCAGCTGCGCAGGTAGAAGCCGCCGATGAAGAACACTGCCCAGGACGCGTCCGGAATCGGCGCGAAGTGGTTGATGCGGGTGCCAGCCATCAGCAGCACGAGCAGGGACAGGACAAAGGCACGTTGGACGTTGGCGGTCATGGCGATGATCGGTTTGACGGAATCAGACCGCCATTCTAGCCGCAGTAGCCGTGAACCGGCGGTTGCGCTGCGGCATTGGCAGGGCCGGCGCGGCCGGGCGAGGTCGTATCATGGCCGGCATGAGTGAGAACCATGACGTAGTGATTGTCGGTGGCGGGCTGGTTGGCGCCAGTCTGGCCATCGCCCTGGACCGGTTGGGACTGGACGTGGGCCTGGTGGAAGCCACGCCGGGTGGCGCGCTGCCGGCGGTGTTCGACCAGCGCAACCTCAGTTTTGCCGCAGCAACGGTCAACGCGCTGACCGCGCTGGGCGTGATGCAGCGCCTGGGCAACCCGGGTGGCCCGATCCGGCGCATCCATGTAAGCCGGGCCGGTGATTTCGGCCGGGTGGTGATGCGCGCCGAGGACTACGGCCGCGAGGCGTTCGGCCAGGTGGTGGTGGCGCGTGATTTCGGTGATGCGCTGGAAGCCCGTCTGGGCGAGCTGCAGCACCTGACCCGCTACCGACCGGCGAAGTTCGTCGGGCTGGGGGCATGCGCCGATGGGCGTCGCGAAGTAGTCATTGCCGATGAAGCCGGTGAGCGCCGTCTGCAGGCGCGGCTGGTGGTCGGCGCCGACGGCACCCGCAGCGCGGTACGTCAGGCGCTGGGCATCGAGGTGAGCGAGCACGATTACGAACAGACCCTGTTCGTGGCGCGGGTGCGTGCGGCCAAGGCCCCGGACGGCAGCGCCTACGAACGCTTCACCGATACCGGGCCGACCGCGTTGCTGCCGCGTGGTGATCGCCACTACGGCGTGGTCCATGGTGTGGCTCGCGATCAAGCCGATGCGGTGATGGCGCTGGATGACCGGGCCTGGTTGGCGCGGTTGCACGACGCGGTGGGCTGGCGCGCCGGGCGGCTGCTGGAAAGCGGGCCGCGCAGCGCGTATCCGCTGATCCAGGTGCTGGCGAAGAAGCTGGTCGGTGAGCGTGCGCTGCTGCTGGGCAATGCCGCGCAGACCATCCACCCGCTGGGTGCGCAGGGCTTCAACCTGGGCCTGCGCGATGCGCTGACCCTGGCCGAGCTGATCGGTGACGCCGAACGTGATCCTGGCAGCGATGCGCTGTTGCAGGCCTACGTGCAGCGTCGTGGGCCGGACCGCGAGCAGACCTTGGCGTTCTCCGATGGGTTGGCGCGTCTGACCAGCAATGCGTCACCGCTGATGCGGCCATTGCGCAGCCTCGGGCTGGTGGCCGCAGCGCAGGCCGCGCCGGTGCAGTCGTTCCTGGTCGGCGGTGCGATGGGATTCCGTGGGCAGGTGCCCGAACTGTGCAGGAGTGAGGCGCGATGAGCCGTCGCGGGCAATGGGATGCGGTGGTGGTCGGTGGCGGCGTGGTGGGCGGTGCCTGCGCGTTGGCACTGGCGAAGGAAGGCCTGCAGGTGGCCTTGGTCGAAGGCCGCGAGCCGCCGGCATGGTCGCCGCAGCGGCCGGATCTGCGCGTGTTCGCCTTCGCTGCCGACAACGCGGCGCTGCTGGATTCGCTGGGCGTGTGGTCGCAGGTCGAACGCGGTCATGCCTGCGCGTACCGGCGCATGCGCGTGTGGGATGCCGGTGGTGGCGGTGACCTGACCTTTGATGCGGACACGCTGGGCCGGCGCGAGCTGGGCTGGATTGTCGAGAACGGTTTGCTGGTGGACCGGCTGTGGGCCGCGTTGCCCGCTGCGGGTGTGCACGTGTACTGCCCGGCGCGGGTGGAAGCGATGGAGCAGGATGCAAAGGGCGTGCGTCTGCGCCTGGACGATGGCCGGCGCGTGGAAGCATCCATCGCCGTTGCCGCTGACGGCGCTGAATCCACGCTGCGTACATTGGCCGGGTTGGAAGTCTCCAATCACGACTACGGCCAGCGCGGCGTGGTCGGCTATGTCGACACCGAGCTGCCCAATGAAGCCACCGCGTGGCAGCGCTTCCTCGATACCGGCCCGTTGGCGGTGCTGCCGTACGACCGGCATCGCAGTTCGATCGTGTGGACGTTGCCCGATGCCGAAGCCGAACGTGTGCTGGCGTTGGACGATGCCGCGTTCGAGCGCGAACTGACCAATGCGTTTGCCGGCCGCCTGGGGCAGATGAAGGTGGCCTCTCTGCGCGCCGCATTCCCGCTGCGCCGGCAGTTGGCCAAGGGCTACGTCGCCGGGCGCGTGTTGACCCTGGGCGATGCCGCGCACGTGGTGCATCCGCTGGCCGGGCAGGGCGTGAACCTGGGGCTGCGCGATGTGGCCGGGTTGCGTGATCTGGTGCGCGAGTCGAAGCAGCGACGCCAGCAGTGGAGCACGCCGCATCGGTTGCAGCGTTGGGCGCGTACGCGCCGCAGCGAGAACAACGTGGCCGCGTACAGCTTTGATGCGATCAACAAGGTGTTCTCCAACGACGAGATGCACCTGACCCTGGCGCGTGGTGCGTTGCTGGGATTGGCCGGCCGCATGCCGCCGTTGTTGTCGCTGTTCTGGAAGCGCGCCTCAGGGTTGTGAGGCGTCGCGATGCTGGCGTGTGCAGGCGCGGCGTTGCCGATTGCATCCCCGCCTGCGAAAGCCAGCGGTAGTGCCGACATGCTCGGCAGGGCATTGCCGAGATGGCCTCAGCGGAGCGTGGCTCCGCTCTACCGGGGTTGGTGCGTCAGCGCAGCCAGCCTGCCAGTTGCTCGCGCGTGAGCTTGCCGCGCCGGCCGGTATCCAGTGCATTGAATTCGTCGGCCAGGGCAGGATTGGCCTGGGCTTCGTCGCGGCTGATGAAACCATCGCCATTGACGTCCATCGCCGCGAAGTCGATCCGGTAATTGCCGAGCACGGTGTCCGGCTGGATCGAGCGCACCGTCACCTGCGCCTGGCCGGGATCAGTGCGCACCTGCGCAGCGTGGGTGATGCTGCCACTGGACAGCGGTTGTTCGCGGACGTTCACCGGTACATCGGTTAGCGGCGTACTGACGGCCGGTGCCGGGCGGTGCTGGGCCAATGCGCTGAACGAGGAAACGACAAGGACGGCGGCAACAACGGGTAGTACGAGGCGGGCGCGAAGCGGTGTGGTCATGGAACGGCTCGTTTGATCGGGCGGAAGCGGTGCCGCAGCGATCAGACATCGCAGCGGCCGCGCGATGGTAGCCCGCGTGCCCGGACCGGTGAACCCGGTCGCGGTCCCGTTGAGAAAAGCAGCGTTGGCAGCGTTCAGCCGGGGATGAACGGAAACACCAGTTTCAGCAGGCCGCGCAGTCCGCCTTCGGCGGTGGAGCTGATGGCCTTGGCGCCGAGGCTGTTCAATGCGCGGCGGGCATCGTCCCAGCGCAGCTGCTTGATGTCCTTCTTCAGCAGGTCGGCCACTTCTTCCGAGGCAGGTGCCAGTTTCTTCAGGGCATCGAGCGTGGCCTGCGGATCGGGCTGCAGGTAGTTCCAGCGTTCGGCGATCTGCACCAGCGTGTCGAAACGCACCGCGACCACTTCGCGGTTGCGCTCGTACACCGGAATCGCGCCGACATCGAGGATGGCCTGCTCGAACTGCTGAGCGTCATCCGGGTGGTCGATGCGGATGGCCAGGAAACCTTCCTTGCGGCTGCGTTCGCTGACGTGCTTGCTTCCCGAGCGCAGGTTGGCCTCGGTCAGCACGCCGGCGACGATGCGCTGCAACGCGGCTTCGCCTTCTTCCGGCACCAGCGCCCGCCAGCGGGCGTAGCCATCGCGGCGCAGTCCCTTGACCTTGGCCGGGGTGACCCGCAGTCGCAGCGCGACGGCGGCATTGGACTCGCTGCGGCTGATGCTGCCATCGCGCTCGAGCAGCACGAAGATCAACAATTCCAGATCCCGCTTGGTCAGCGACTGGAAGCCCTGCAGCAGGGTCAGCCGCAGGAATTCATTGCCGAACGCGGCGGGGTCCTTCAGTTCGATTGCCTGCATCTTGGTCCTCCCGGAAGACTGACAGGATGCCTCATCGCAATGGCACAGGATGAGACTGGGAAAGCCTCAGCGGCTGATCGTGACCGGTTGCCCGTATTCACGCCCGGGCCGTTCGGCCTGGAAGGTTTCCACTGCGCCGCGGTCCTGCAGGGTCACGAACACCTGCCGGCCATCGGCGCCACCGAAGGCCACATTGGTCGGCTTGCGGCCGGTGAGCGGCACTTCGCGCAGCAGCTCGCCGGCCGGCGACACGATGGCGACCACGGCGGCGTCGTAGCGGGCGATGTACAGGTTGCCGTCAACATCGCAGCGCATGCCGTCCATGCCGTGCGCGGTGAAACGGATCAGCAGCCGCTTGTTGGCGATGCTGCCATCGGCGGCGCGATCGTAGACCCAGACATTGCGCTGCGCGCTTTCGTTGACGTACAGCCGCTTGCCATCCGGGCTGACCTCAATGCCATTGGTGGTGCCCATGCCGGTTTCGAGCAGATGCACGCTGCCATCGCGGTCGATGCGCCACAGCTGGCCGTTGTCGGGCCTGGCCCAGTCCGGGTCGCTGGCGTAAAGCGTGCCATCCGGCGCCATGGCGATGTCGTTGGGTTGATGGGCGTCGGGCAGGTGCGCGAACACGCTCACTGCGCGCGTGGCCGGATCGACGCGCAGGATGTTGTGTCGTGGGTAGTCGGCAATGAACATGCTGCCGTCTGCGCCAAAGCGGATGCCGTTGCCCACGCTGCCCTCGGGCAGGGTGAGGAAGGTCTCGGCCTTGCCGCTGGCATCGACGCGGCCGATTGTGCCGTCCTTGCCAAGGTTGACCGCGTACAAGGCGCCATCCGGGCCGCTGGCCGGGCCTTCGATGCCCGCAGTGAACACGCCATCGCCGACCAGGTCGCGCACGACGAACGGCGTGCTGGCACCGGCGCTGGCTGCCAGCAGCAGGCATGAGGAAACAACGAATCGGCGCAAGCAGGCGTGGCGGGCGATGGCGGCATCCTCCGGATCATGATCCGGACGAGTGTGCCAGAGCGCGACGTTGTCGCGGGGCTGTGGTTGCGCTGGCAACCGTGCCGCCATTGACCGGCTCAGCGTTGCCGGTCGCCCTGCAGCGGCTGGCGCAACGTGCCCGCTTCAGGTGGGTTGGATGCGCACTTGCCCTGCACGCAACTGCAACCGCTGATCTCCTTGAAACCGCACACGCTCATCATGCCGCGCGCCTGGCAGCTGGCCTGCACGCCCTTGGGATCGGTGGGGCTGTTGACGTTGACGCAGGCCGGGTAATAACCGCAGCAATTGCCGACATCCTTAACCGTGCAGTCGGCATCGCTGCGACAGCTCTGGTCGATGACCACGGCCGATGGGGTGGGCGGGGGCGGAGCCGGGTCCACTGCTTGAGGGGCTGGGGCTGCCGGCGTGCTGCAGGCCGCAGCGGTCAGCAACGCGATGAGCAACAGGAGCGAGCGCAACATGGCGGCATCCGGTTCTGGGCACGCCGCCATGTTAGTCCCTGCGCGGTGCAGGTCATGTGGTGGTCGAACCGGGGGCATGCGGATGCGGCACGGCCCCGGTAATGCTGCCGATCAGCGCGTGCGCGGGGTGACGAAGACCGTGATCTCCTCGCGGTCGTGGTAGAGCTGCTTGGCGCGGATGGTCAGCGGCTTGCCGGCCTGTTCGGCAAACAGTTCCAGGCACAGGCGGGTTTCGTCCCAGCGCTTCTTCATCGGCAGCTTGAGGTTGAAAATGGCGTGCTTGCACCAGCCCTGGCGCAGCCAGGTGGCCATGCGTTCGGCAACGCGGCGCGGCTGTTCGACCATGTCGCAGACCATCCAGTCCAGCGGCGTTTCAGGCTGCCAATGGAAGCCATCGGCGCGCAGGTGTTCGACCAGCCCGGTGTCGAGCACATGCTGGCGCAGCGGGCCGTTGTCGATGCTCAACACCTGCACGTGCTGGCGGGTCAGCACCCAGGTCCAGCCACCGGGCGCGGCGCCCAGGTCGGCCGCGCGCATGCCCGGCTTGACCAGCGCTTCGCGTTCTTCCGGGGTGAGCAGGGTCATCAGCGCTTCTTCCAGCTTCAATGCCGAACGCGATGGCGCGTCGGGCAGCAGCTTCAGGCGCGGGATGCCCAGCGGCCACGGCGCGCTGTCGCGCGTGTCGGAGACAGCAACGAAAGCATGGGTGCCGTCGACAAACACGATATGCAGGCGCGGCAGCTTGAGGTTGGCCTTGTCGGTGAGCAGGCCGGCCTTGCGCAGTGCCGGGCGCAACGCATTGCCGAAACTGCGCGCCAGGCCGGCCAGCGGCTTACCGGCGGCCGAATCGGGGTGCTCGACCCACAAGTCACCGAAGCGCTGCTGGCCTTCCAGGGCGGCGATGATCGGGGTGATGCGGTCGGCGGCATCGAGCTGAGGCAGTTCGGCCAGCACGCGCAGCTTCTGCCGGGCAAAGATCAGTTCGCGCCATTGCAGGCGCTGGTCCAGCTCGGCGGCCTCATCGGTGACGAACACCACGTAGCCATCATTGCGTTGCGTGCGCGCATAGCCGGCGATGCCGGCCGCGCCGGCGCGTTCGTTCAACTCGCCAGCGAGTTCGGGTTCAAAACCCTGGCGGCAGTAGCACAGCAGGCCGGTCATGGAAGTCCTTGGTGATGAGCGGAGCGGGGCAGGTTCCGTCTCCCATTGGGAGAAAGTGCCCCGCAGGGGTGGATGAGGGTGCGCGAAGCCTTGGTGGCTGCACGAGACTTCGTTCGGACCCTCACCCCAAGCCCTCTCCCGGTGGGAGAGGGGCTTTGGAAGTCAGTAATGCGCACCTTCGTTCAGTCCGTACGCGCGCAGCACCGCGCGTGCGTCCTCGCGTTGCAGGCCCTGTACGACTTCGATGCCGCGCTTGTTCAGCTCGCCCACCCAATCGGCTGGCAGCGGGCCTTCGTCGAACGGGGTGAGCTGCTCCACGTCGGCGGCACTGGCGCCGATCAGCAGGCGGTCGATGCCAGCCCACACGGTGGCCCCGTAGCACTGGCAGCAGGGCTGCGAGGAGGTGGCCAGGGTGATCGGCGAGAGCAGCGCATTCAGGCGCGGCGTATTGAGCTTCTGCTGGGCCAGCATGTAGGCCATGTTCTCGGCGTGCGCCAGCGAGGTCGCATGCGGCACCACGCGGTTCACCGCCGCAGCGATGACCTTGTCATCCGGGCCGAACACCACCGCGCCGAACGGGCCACCGCTGCCGTGTTCGACGTTCAGCCGCGACAGTTCGATCGCCAGCGCGACCTTGGCCTCATCGCCGATATACGCGCGGTCGCAATCGACGGCGTCGTGGATCCAGACGGGAAGGGTGAGGTGAACCTGCGCGTGAAGCATGACGATGACCGACCTGAGGCAAAAACGGCGGCCAGTGTATCGGAGTGAGGGTGGGGGCTCACTTGGCCCATACGGGCCGTTCATCTGTTCGGGAATCGAATGCGGGTGGAAAAGGGCTGAAAGCGACCCCTCCCCAGCCCTCCCCTTGGCTGTGCCAAAGGGAGGGAGCGGTTCATGTGTTCGATCAGATGGCAGCCAAGTCGCTTTTGGCTCCCTCCCTTTGGCGCAGCCAAGGGGAGGGCTGGGGAGGGGGCGCTGTTTGCAGGAGACTCAGACCGAACGGCCCCTCTCCTCAACCCCAGCTCTCCGGCCGGTGGGGAGAGGCACCAGCGGTCAGAACCCTGCGCTGACGGTCATGAACACCTGCCGTGGCGCGCTGGCGTGAATGGCGTAGCGGGTGCCGGTCGGGTCGGTCGGGGCGAATGAACTGAGCTGGCCGGCGTAGCGCTTGTTGGTCAGGTTGGTCACGTTCATCGACACCTTCAGGTCCTGCAGGCCCAGGCCGGGGCCGAAGGTGTAGCCGAAACCGGCATCGAAGGTGGTCACGCCCGGCACCGACTGGTCGTTGGTGTAGGTGTAATAACGCTTGCCGGTGTACTTGCCGCGCAGGCTGGCAAACCAACCGTCGCGGTTCCAGCTCAGTTCGCTGGAGGCCATGCGCTGCGGCGTGTCCACGGTGATCTTGCCGGCCACCGGCACCACCGCACCGCCGGAGATGTAGTCATCCTCGTAGGTGGATTTGTTCCAGGACAGCGCGTTGTACCACTGCAAGCCGTCCGTCGGCTTGAGGATGAACGTGAGCTCGGCGCCGCGGCTCTTCACCGAGCCGACATTGATGAAGCGGGTGACGCATTCCGGCCGCGTGCCCACCTCGATGCTTGAGCAGGGGTTGAGTGACAGCAGGCGGTTGTCGAAGGTGACGTCGTAGGCGGCGATGGATGCCTGGTACTTCTGGCCGAAGGTACGGAAGCCGGCTTCGAAGGTCTTGGATTTTTCCGGCTCCAGGCCGGCGCTGGCCGCGAATGATTCCGGCGTGACCTGCAATGGGCCACCGCTGCCGCCACCGACGAAGGCGGCGATGTTTTCCGAATACGACGCAAACACCTCGTTGTTCGGGGTGAGCTTGAAGCCGACGCCGGCCTGCGGCAGCAGCGATTCCTTGGCGGTCAGCGTGCCGGAGGCGAGTTTTGTCTCGGTGCCGGGCTTGGCGTTGGCGCGCATGCGCGTGTTCGGGCTCTTGATGCCCAGGTCCACGGTCAGGCGGTCATCGATGAAACGCATGCGGTCCTGCACGTAGAACTGGCGCGTGCGGATGTCGAAATCCTGGTCGAACAGGCGACGATCAGGATGGTTGAGGTAGGTGTCGTCCAGGAACGGACCGCTGATGTAGTAGAAGTTGCGCTCGACATTGTGGTCGTTCTGTTCCCACCACAGGCCAGCTTCCAGCTCGTGGATGCCCAGCGTCCACGACAACGCGGCGGTCAGGCCCTGGCGGTTGATCGTGTAGTTGGTGCTGCGGATGGAGATCGGCAGCATTTGATCAGTGCCCGGATAAGAGGGCTGGCCCGGCGCCCACCAGTGGCCCTGGCCGCGGTTCTCATGATGGTAGGCCAGCAGCTTCAGACGGCCCTGTTCGCCAACGCGCAGGTCCGCATCCAGCGAGTACAGGTTGTCATCACGCAAGGCGCGGCTCTGGTAGTACGCATCGTCGATGCTATTGACGCCGCCACTGAAGGCGCAACGGTCGGCGTTGAAGGTGGCCGGCGCACAATAGGCCGCCGCGACGGCGCGGTCCCAGTCCGGCGCGTAGATGTTCCAGTCCCAGCCCAGGCCGCGCTCGAGCATGCTTTTGGACAGATACGCGTAGTTGGCCTGGCTGGTGCGCGAGGTGGCAGCGAAGGCGCCGAAGCGGTTGTCGCCCACGTTCCACACCGCCTTGGCGTTGAACTGGCGTGTGGTCTGGTTCTGGTGCGGCGCGGCCCACATGTCCGCATCCTGGTAGACGCCGGAAACATAGGCGGCAAAGCCATTGTGCTCGCCGGTATCCACACGCAGGTAGCCACGACGCTGGCTGTCATCGCCGACGGTGATGCCGGCGCGGCCACCAAACACGGAGGCCGGATCACTGGAGAAGTACTGGATGGTGCCACCGAGGTTGCTGGTGGAGGCCACGCCCAACGAGCCGATGCCCTGCGACAACTCGGCACCGGCCAGGTTCTCGGCGATGATCGCGCGCGAAATGCTCAGCCCGTTGTAGTTGCCGTAGCTGTTGTCGCCCAGCGGGATGCCGTCGAGCGTGTAACCCAGCCGGGTCTTGTCGAAGCCGCGCAGGCTGATGGTCTGGGATTCCTCGTTTGCACCGAATGCATCATTGGATTGCACCGATACGCCAGGCAGACGGTCGAGGAGCTTCTGGCCGCTGGTGCCTGGCGGCAGCACCTGCTTGTCGACTTCGCCAATGCGCTGCACCTGGCGGGTTTCGCCCTGGCCGATCACCGAGATCGTATCCAGCGTCTGCGCGCTTGGTGCGGCCAGTGCCGCCGTCGTCTGGATGCTGGCCTCTGCTTGCGCGGGCGTTGCGGCGTAGAGCGGTGCGCTGGTGAGGGCGGTGAGTACTGCGATGGTCAGAAGTCGGGTCTGCATGTCGGTCCGTGGCATTTGGAAAACGCGCTGAAACAAGCGCGCAGCCACTATGCGAAGCCAACATGAAAGGTTGTTTACGGTGGTGTGTGATGCCTGCACGCTGCCACTTCCGCTGGCGATGAACAGGCAAAAAAAAGCCGCGATGAACTGCATCGCGGCATGCCGGGGGAGGGCAAAGCAATAGCTCAACTCATGTACAGGCCGCCGTTGACGGCGTAGTCGGCACCGGTGACGTAGGCCGCATCGTCCGACGCCAGCCAGGTACACAGTGCGGCCACTTCTTCCGGGCGGCCCAGGCGACGCACTGGCACCGATGCTGCCAGGCGGTCCAGTACATCCGGTGGGAAACTGCTGATCGCCTGGCTGGCGATGTAGCCCGGCGAGAGCGTGTTGACGGTGACGCCGCGCGCGGCGACTTCGGCTGCCAGAGCGCGGCTGAAGCCATGCATCGCCGCCTTGGCGGTGGCGTAGTTGACCTGACCGATCTGGCCCTTGTGCGCACTCACCGAGCCGATGTTGATGATGCGGCCCCAGCCACGCTGGGTCATGCCATCGACCACCTGCTTGGTGATGTTGAACATCGCGTTGACGTTGGAGCTGATCACCGCGTTCCAGTCGTCGACGGTCATCTGCCGGAACAGCACATCGCGGCTGCCACCTGCGTTGTTGACCAGTACATCGACCTCACCCACTTCGGCGCGCACCTGGGCAAAGGCGGCGCTGGTGGATGCCCAGTCGGTGGCGTTGCCTTCGGAGGCGATGAAGTCGAATCCCAGTTCGCGCTGTTCGCGCAGCCAGTTGGCCTTGCGCGGGGAGTTTGGCGCGCAGCCGGCGACCACGGTGTGGCCGCTGCGCGCCAGGCTCTGGCAGATGGCAGTGCCGACACTGCCCATGCCGCTGGTGACATATGCGATGCGAAGAGTCATGCGAGGCTCCAGTTCAATGCGGGGCCGCTCACGCGGCCAGCGGGTACAGGGCACACAGCAGGCTGCCGATCATCAACAACAGGCAGATCAGCACCGCCCACTTCAGGGTGAAACGCTGGTGGTCGGCGAAGTCCACCTTGGCAAGCCCGACCAGCAGATAGGTCGAAGGCACCAATGGGCTGAGCAGATGCACCGGCTGGCCGGCCAGCGAGGCGCGTGCCATTTCCACCGGAGTGATGCCGTAGTGACCTGCCGCTTCGGACAGGATCGGCAGCACGCCGAAGTAGAAGGCGTCGTTGGACATGAAGAAGGTGAACGGCATCGACGCCAGTGCGGTGATCACCGCCAGATACGGCCCCCAGGTTTCCGGAATCACCGCCAGGAAGCCGCGCGACATCGCCTCGACCATGCCGGTGTTGGACAGGATGCCGGTGAAGATGCCGGCGGCGAAGATCAGCGATACCACCGACAACACGTTGCCGGCGTGGTTGACCACGCGGCGGCGCTGCTCGGCCAGGTTCGGGTAGTTGATCACCAGCGCGATGGCGAAGCCGACCATGAACAACACCGGCATCGGCAGCACGCCGATCACCAGCGCAACCATCAATGCCAGGGTCAGGCCGAAGTTCACCCACAGTAGTTTCGGGCGCTTGGTGTCCTCGGCGTCTTCAACCGTCGGCAGGGCATTGGCATCGTCGGAAACCGTGGCATCGAGCCAGTTGCGGTCGTGCGGCATGGTGATCACGCCAAGCCGGCGACGCTCCTTCATGCCCAGGTACCAGGCCAGCACCATGATGCCGACGCAGGCCAGCAGCATCGCCGGGATCATCGGCACGAACACATCGGCCGGGTCCACGTGCAATGCGGTGGCTGCGCGTGCGGTGGGCCCGCCCCATGGGGTGAGGTTCATCACGCCACCGGCGAGGATGGTCACGCAGGTCATGTTCAACGCGTTCATGCCCAGCCGCTGGTACAGCGGCAGCATCGCCGAGACGGTGATCATGTAGGTGGTGGAGCCATCACCGTCGAGCGAGATCAGCATTGCCAGTGCGGCGGTGCCCATCACGATCTTCAGCGGATCACCCTTGACCAGGCGCAGGATGATCCGCACCAGCGGGTCGAACAGGCCGGC
Organism: Stenotrophomonas sp. SY1; assembly: GCF_021202945.1. Classification (GTDB taxonomy): domain Bacteria; phylum Pseudomonadota; class Gammaproteobacteria; order Xanthomonadales; family Xanthomonadaceae; genus Stenotrophomonas. The sequence goes on from NZ_JAJOYR010000001.1 coordinate 1,120,541, forward strand.
ATCGATCATCACGCCGAAGTAGAGGATGGCGAACATCAGCATCACGCCGGTCGGCGCGATCTTCTTGATGCCATCGAGCATCATGTCATCCAGGCCGTTGCCAAAGCCGCCGATCAGGGCGAACACGATGGGCACGGTGATCAGGGCTACCAGCGGCGACAGGCGCTTGCTCATGATGAGATACATGAACGTGAGCACCATGCCGAAGCCGAGGATGGTCAGCATCATCTGCGGACTCCTTTCGGGTCAGTACGTGGGGGAGGGGTCAGAAATCGAATTGCAGGCGGCCGGTGACCGCGCGGGTGTGGTCCACGGTGGTGTCGGCCAGGCGGTCGCGGTTGCGGCTTTCGATCAGGTTGAGCATGAAACGCAGGTTGTCGCGCAGGTACCAGTTGCCGCCCACGGTCCAGGCCTCGGTGCTGCCGCGACGCAGGTCGGGCAGGCCATCGAGATGCTGCGCGCCGCGCATCTGGTCGTAGCGCAGCGCCAGTTCGAAGGCACCGGCCTTGTGGCGGATGTCCTTGACGCGGGCGAAGCGCCCGGTCTTGCGGTCGTAGGCGCGCGACTCACCGGTCACGAACCAGCTGACCAGGCCGTAGCCGGCCATCACGTCACCGCGCTGCATGCCATCGTTGAAGGTGGCGCCACTGAACTCGCCCTGCCATGACAGCGGGCCACGCACCTGTGCGTATTCCAGCGACCATTTGTTGACGTCGGTGTCGCGGCCGTCGGCGAAATTGATCAGCGTCAGCCGGCTTTCATCGGACAGATGCCCGGCCGGACGCGGCCGGATGCGCAGCGCCGGCACGCCGTTGGCGCCGGGGTTGTCATAGGCTTCGCGGGCCAGTGACAGGCCAAGGTGCAGCACGTCGCCGTCCAGCGGTGACGGTGCCCAGGTGACGCGACCGCCGGCCGCACGTCCCTTCACCTGCCACGCATCGATGCTCTCCAGGCTGTAGACGCTGGCCGCCCAGCTGAAATCGCCAGGATTGGCCTGCCACGAGGCACCCAGCCGGTACAGCGGCGCCAGCGTGGTGGCCGCGTTGCCGCGCTCCAGCAACGGGCCGTAGTTGGAACTGGTGCGGTCATCAAGCGAGTAGTACTGCTTGAACTGGCCTACCGTCAGCTTGCCGGCGTCACCAAAGCGGCGGCTCACGTAGACGTCCTTGGCTTCGACCCGGTCGCCGGAAAAATCGGCTTCCAGCTTGTAATCGACCACGTAGAACCTGCCCGATACGTCCAGCCAGGCGCGACGCACTTCGGTGTCGTCCTTGCTGGGCGTGCCGCGGTGGTCGTTGTCGAACGTGGCGAAATCCAGGTGCAGGCGGCCGCCGAGCGTGGCCGTCAGCGGATCGTTGTCATCGGCGGCCATTGCGGGCATGGCCAGTGAGGCCAGAACCAGAACGACGCCACCGCGCCAGCAATCAATCGTGTTCTTCACAGACCCTCCCTGGTGCGCGTGGGGCGCGGCAGACGTGGGCACCGGCTGGTGCGTTGGGGGGCGAGTCTGGAGTGGGCAAGCTGTCATGCGCCTGTCAGCGGTTTGTGCGGTGCAGCGAACGCAGTTCCCGACGCTGCGCGCGCACAGCCGTCCGCGTTAGCATTCGCGCTCTTGCCGTGCCGTTCCCCCGCCGATGCGCCTGTTGCTGGTCGAAGACAACCCGGATCTTGCCGATGCGATCATCCGTCGCATGCGCCGCAGTGGGCACGCCGTTGACTGGCAGTCAGATGGCCTGTCGGCCGCCAGCGTGCTGCGCTACCAGAGCTTCGATCTGGTGGTGCTGGACATCGGCCTGCCGCGCTTGGATGGGCTGCGCGTATTGGCTGGCATGCGCGAACGTGGCGATCGCACACCGGTGCTGATGCTGACCGCGCGCGACGGCATCGAAGACCGGGTGCAGGCGCTGGACGTGGGCGCTGACGACTACCTGGGCAAGCCGTTCGACTTCCGCGAATTCGAGGCTCGCTGCCGCGTGCTGCTGCGTCGCGGACGTGGCCATGCCAGCGATGTGGTCCAACTGGGTGGCTTCCAGTTCGACAACGCCGCGCATCGGGTCAGCCTCGATGGTGAGCCGATCGAACTGCCCAACCGCGAGTTCCGGTTGCTGGAAATCCTGGTCGGCCGGCTGGGCCAGGTGGTGAGCAAGGACGAGATCGGCAACGGCCTGTTCGGTTTTGACGATGAAGCCGGCCCGAATGCGATCGAGCTGTATGTCGGCCGCCTGCGTCGCAAGCTGGCCGCAGCGCCGCTTCGCATCACCACCGTGCGTGGCGTCGGGTATCTGCTGGAGCCCCATGAGGGCGGCGGCGATGGCGACGACTGAGGCGCCCGCGCCGGGTTCATTGCGGCGCACGTTGCTGCTGTATCTGGGCGGCCTGCTGGCGGTGTTCGCGGTGGTGCTGCTGTTCGCCGCGCGCGAGTACGGGCAGCGTGCGGCCAATCGTTCCTATGACCACCTGCTGGTGTCCTCGGCATTGTCCATTGCCGATTCGGTGGCGCTGGTCGATGGCCAGTGGCAGGTGGACCTGCCGTATGCCGCGCTGGACCTGTTGTCGATGGCCGAGGAGGACCGCGTGTTCTATCGCATCGCCGACAGCCGTGGACAGCTAATCACTGGCTATGAGGACCTGCCTGAATCACCCCAGGCGCCCGGCATCCGGCCGTATCTGTTCGATGCGACGTACAGCGGCGAAACGGTGCGATTCGTGGTGGTCACGCGCAGCTTTGCCGCCGCATCGGCGCAGGGTGAAGTGCAGGTGCAGGTCGGCCAGACCCGCCGTGCACGCGAGGCCTTGGCACAGGAAATGGTCAACCGCGCGCTGCTGGCCATCGGCGTGTTGTCCGGGTTGGCCCTGGCACTGGTTGTCTTCGGCGTGCATCGCGCGTTTCGGCCGCTGGTGCGGGTGGAGCGCGAGTTGTCGCGGCGTGAACCGTCGGACCTGAGGCCACTGGATGCCCGCGTGCCACGCGAGATGGACCAGATGGTGGCGGCGTTGAACCGGTTCATGGAACGCCTGTCCAGCAGCAACGAAACCCTGCGCGCTTTCATGGCCGAAGCCGCGCACCAGATGCGCACGCCATTGGCGGCGCTGCGCGCGCAGGCGCAGCTGGCGCTGGATGAGGATGATCCGCAGGACATGCAGCGCAGCCTCCAGGCCATCGAACGCAATGCCACCCACATGAGCCGGCTGCTCAACCAGCTGCTCAGCGACGCCAGCGTCATCCATCGCTCCAACCTGCATCACTTCGCGCCGCTGGACCTGGCCGAAACCGTGCACCAGGCGCTGCACGAAGCCTTGCCTTTGGCCGCACCGGCACCGCGCGTGCAGCTGGCGATGAGCCGTGACGTGGTGCTGGTCAACGGCGACGCGTTGCTGTTGCGTGAAGCGATCAAGAACCTGGTCGACAACGCGCTCAAGTACGGCGGCGACGGCGCCTTGCAGATCGCCTTGACCGTGGATGCCGGCGATGCGGTGTTGACCATTGCCGACCACGGCCCGGGCATCGCGGCAGCCGACGCCGAGCGGGTGTTCGAGCGTTTCGGGCGTGGTGAACATGCACCGGCTGGTGGCGCCGGCCTCGGGCTGGCCATCGTCAAGCGGGTGATCGACAGCCATGGTGGACGCATCGACCTGAGCAACCGCCCGCAGGGTGGCTTGATCGCCACCATTCGTCTGCCCCGGAGCACGGCATGAAGCGCCTGTTGTTGTGGACGATGCTGTGGTTGCTGGCCGCACCAGCCGCAGCGGCGCCGGGAGATGTGCAGCGTTTCCCTGCCCGGACGGCAACGCCCAATGCGCAGCTGCGCATCCACGGCACGACCGACATCGAAGTGTTCGCGATGGTGGTGGCCGACTACCAGCGGCTTAATCCGGGCACCGAGGTAGTGTACGAGGACATCATCACCCAGGACCTGCATGCGCGTTTCCTGCGTGACCGTAACGGACCGGCGTCGCCGGACCTGCTGATTTCCAGTGGCATGGACCTGCAGACCAAACTGGTCAACGATGGCTATGCATTGCCGCACCAGTCGGCCATGACCGATGCCGTGCCGAGCTGGGCGCAGTGGCGCCATGAAGCCTACGGGATCAGCTACGAGCCGGTGACCATCGTCTACAACACCCGCACGCTGCCCGCGGGCAAGGTGCCGCATACGCGCCGGCAACTGCTGGAGTTGCTGCGCGCCGAAGGTGCGCCCTTACGCGGCAAGGTGGGCACCTACGACATCGAGCGCAGCAGCGTGGGTTATCTGCTGGCAACACAGGACGCGCATCGCGGCAGCATTGCCGGTGCCTTGCTGGCTGCGTTGGGGGACAACGGCGTGCTGCGGGAGGAGCGCACCGGCGTGCTGCTGGACAAGGTCAGCAGCGGTGAGTTGTCGCTTGCTTACAACGTGCTGGGTTCGTATGCGCAGGCGCGCATCGATGCCGGCGCACCGCTGGGCATTGTCGAGCCGGAGGACTACACGCTGGTGGTGCTGCGCACGGCGGTGATCCCACGCAGCAGCCGCAACCAGAGCGAAGCCCGTCGATTCCTGGATTACCTGTTGTCACCGCGCGGTCAGCAGGTGTTGTCGCGCGAGGCGCGGCTGATGCCGATCATCGGCAGTGCCGGGCGCGAAAGCACGCCCGGTCGCAATCGCCGGCCGATCCTGCTTGGTCCGGGTTTGCTGGTCTATCTGGATGCGCTCAAGCGCCGCCAGTTCATCGATGCGTGGCGCAGCAGCGTTGAACCTGCGCGTTAGCAGGTAGAGCGCAACCACGCTGCGCTGGGGCAACACCGGCAACGTCACCGCCGAGCATGGCTCGGCGCTGACGTTGGACAGAAAGCAAAACGCCGGGCATTGCCCGGCGTTTTTGTGCATCAGCGGCGTATCAACCCGCCCAGGTGTCGCGCAGCGTCACGCTGCGGTTGAACACCGGCTTGGCAGCGCTGTGGTCGCGGCGGTCGGCCACGAAGTAACCGGTACGCTCGAACTGGAACGACCGCTCCGGCGCGGCGATGGCAGCGGCCGGTTCGACATAGCCGGTGACGACCTTGCGCGATTCCGGGTTCAGGTAATCGCGGTAGGTCTTGCCTTCGGATTCGTCGTCCGGGTTTTCCACCGAGAACAGGCGGTCGTACAGGCGCACTTCGGCTTCCACCGCATGCTGGGCACTGACCCAATGGATGGTGCCCTTGACCTTGCGGTTGGCGCCTTCCATGCCCGGACGCGATTCCGGGTCCAGCCAGCCACGCAGCTCGACGATCTCACCGGCATCGTTCTTGACCACTTCATCGACGCGGGCAATACCGGCGCCACGCAGGCGCACTTCACCGCCCGGTACCAGGCGCTTCCAGCCCTTCGGCGGGACTTCGGCGAAATCTTCGCGTTCGATCCACAGCTCGCGTGCGAACGGCACGTCGCGGGTGCCGAAGCTTTCGTCCTTCGGATGGTTGCTGAAGGTCAGGGTTTCCTCGTGGCCTTCGGGCAGGTTGGTGAGCACCAGCTTGATCGGATCGATCACCGCCATGCGGCGCGCGGCGGCGCTGTCCAGGTCCTCACGCAGCGCGCCTTCCAGCACGCTGAAATCGATCAGCGAATTCTGCTTGGAAATGCCAACGCGTTCGGCGAACAGGCGCATCGCCGCCGGGGTATAGCCACGGCGACGCAGGCCCTGCAGGGTCGGCATGCGCGGATCGTCCCAGCCGTCGACCAGCTGTTCGGTGACCAGCGCCATCAGCTTGCGCTTGCTCATCACCGTGTAGTTGATGTTCAAGCGCGAGAACTCGATCTGACGCGGCTTGGCCGCTTCACGCGGCAGGCCCTTGTCGACCAGTGGCTGGGTCAGTTCCGGGCTGTGTGCGTAGTCGACGTTGTCCACGCACCAGTCGTACAGCGGGCGGTGGTCTTCAAACTCCAGCGTGCACAGCGAGTGGGTGATGCCCTCGATCGAATCGCCCAGCGCATGGGCGAAGTCGTACATCGGGTAGATCGGCCACGCGTTGCCGGTGTTCTGGTGCTCGACGTGCTTGATGCGGTAGATCGCCGGGTCGCGCAGGTTGATGTTGCCGCTGGCCATGTCGATCTTGGCGCGCACCGTGCGCGCGCCATCCGGGAACTCGCCGGCGCGCATGCGGGTGAACAGATCCAGGTTCTCCTCGACGCTGCGGTCGCGGTACGGCGACGGGCGGCCCGGCTCGGTCAGGGTGCCGCGGTAGGCGCGCACTTCCTCGGCCGACAGGTCACAGACGTAGGCCTTGCCGTCACGGATCAGCTTCTGCGCCGCCAGGTAATAGGCGTCGAAGTAGTCAGATGCGTGGCGCAGCTCGTTCCACTCGAAGCCCAGCCAGCGCACGTCGTCCTGGATCGCGGTCACGTACTCCGGGTCTTCCTTGGCCGGGTTGGTGTCGTCGAAACGCAGGTTGCACACGCCGCTGAACTCCCCGGCGATGCCGAAGTTCAGGCAGATCGACTTGGCATGGCCGATATGCAGGTAGCCGTTGGGCTCGGGCGGGAAGCGGGTCTTGATGGCCGTGTGCTTGCCGCTGGCCAGGTCCTCACGGACGATCTGGCGGATGAAATCGCGCTTCTCCGGGGTGGTTTCCGGGGTGGCGTCGGCGGCAGGCGTGTTCTCGGACATTGGGGGCGCAGCGTTTTGAAATGATCGGCAAGTTTAGCCGAGCTGGGCCCGGCCTGCCGCCGATGGGCCTATGCTGGGCGTCCCGCCCAATCCGCCCGCGCCCATGAACCGCCCTGTCCTGGTGATCGGCAACAAGAACTATTCCTCCTGGTCGCTGCGGCCGTGGCTGCTGCTGCGGCATTTTGGCGTGGCTTTCGAGGAGGTTCGGCTGGCGCTGGATACCCCGGAATTCGCCACCGAAGTCCGTCGTTACTCGCCAGCGGGCAAGGTGCCGGCATTGCAGGACGGTGCGCTGCAGCTGTGGGATTCGCTGGCCATCTGCGAATACGCCAACGAGCGCTGGCTCGGCGGGCGGGGCTGGCCGGCCGACCTGCGGCAGCGCGCGCTGGCCCGCGTGGCGGCGGCGGAGATGCATTCGGGCTTCGTCGCCCTGCGCACCCAGCTGCCGATGAACAGCCGCCGCCAGCCGGATGGCTACCGCTGGGACGCCGCCGCGCAACGCGACATCGACCGCATCCAGGCGCTGTGGAGCGAGCTGCGCCGGGCCGAAGGCGGCGCAGGCCAGTTTCTCTTTGGCGATTTCGGCATCGTTGACGCCATGTTCGCGCCGGTTGCGGTGCGCTTTGACGGCTACGGCGTGGCCGTTGAGGGCGAGGCAGCTACCTACCTGCAAGCGCTGCTGGAGTTGCCGGCGCTGCGTGAATGGCGTGCGGCCGGCGCGGCTGAAACCGAGCACGTGGCCGCCACCGACGCGCTGCGTAGCCCTGCCTGAATGAACCGAGGAGAAAGCGATGCAGCTGGTCTACCAGACAAACAACCTGTTCGACGCACATCTGGTCAAGCATGCGCTGGAGGACGCGGGCATCCCGGCCTTCGTATTCGGTGAATCCCTGCTGGGGGCGGGTGGCGAGCTGCCGTTGTTCGGGCTGCTGCGGGTGTGTGTGCCGGACAGCGCCAAGCCGTTGGCCGATGACGTCGTCGCTGGCCTGGACTTGGACGCAGGGCCGGTCGACCCCATTTCAGATGACGATGAAGCGCCGGGCCTGTTGCCTGCGTGAGGAGAGCGGACATGTTGGGAATCGGCCAGGGGCTGTTGGGTATCGGTGCGTTCAAGCAGCGGCTGCCGCGCCCGGAAGAAGCGCTGCCGGGGCGTGATGCGCCGCTGCCGCTGCACAACGTGCATTTCGTCAACGGCCAGCCATTGCAGGCCGACTTCACCGGGCTGCAGGTACTGGACGTGGGGCTGGGCTGCTTCTGGGGCGCCGAACGCAAGTTCTGGCAGTTGCCGGGCGTGGTCACCACGGCGGTGGGTTACCAGGGCGGGGTCACCCCGAATCCGACCTATGAGGAAGTGTGCTCCGGGCTCACCGGTCACACCGAAGTGGTGCGGGTGGTGTTCGACCCGGCGCAGGTGACGCTGGACACGGTGCTGCGCACTTTCTGGGAGAACCACGATCCCACGCAGGGCATGCGCCAGGGCAACGACACCGGCACGCAGTACCGCTCTGCGATCTACTGCCATACGCAGGCGCAGTACGACGCGGCGTTGGCCAGCCGCGATGCTTACCAGCAGCAACTGCGCGCGGCCGGTTATGGCGACATCACTACGGAAATCGCCTTTCCTGCACCGACGTTCTATTACGCCGAGGATTACCACCAGCAGTACCTGGCCAAGAATCCGAACGGTTACTGCGGCATTGGCGGCACCGGCGTGAGCTGCCCGATCGGGCTGGATGTCTGAAGTGACTGCTGCCACGCCACGCCGCTTGCTGGTGGTGTGGCACAGCTTTACCGGTGCGACGCGCTCGATGGCGCAGGCACTGGTGGATGCGGCGCGTGAGGCCGGCGGCAACGGCTTGCAGATCGATCTGCTGCATGCGGCCGAGGCCGGGGCAGACGATGTGCTCGCCGCAGATGCGGTGGTGTTTGCTACGCCCGAGACGTTGGCATCGATCAGCGGCGCGATGAAGGATTTTTTCGACCGAAGCTATTACCCGCTGTTGGGGCGCTGCGAAGGCAAGCCTTATGCGTTGATGGTGTGCGCCGGTTCGGACGGACATCCGACGATTGCGCAGTTGCAGCGGATTGCCACGGGTTTGCGCATGCAAGAGGTGGCCGAGCCGATATTGGTGTGCACGCATGCGCAGACAGCAGAGGCGATTGCGGCGGTGAAGCAGCTGCCCGAAGCGGAGTTGGAGCGTGCGCGCGAACTGGGCGCATTGCTCGCGGCAGGGCTGGAGTTGGGGATTTTCTAGCTTTGCTTCAAAGCCCTTCTCCCGCGTGCGGAAAAGGGGTGACGGCAAGCTTCTAACGAGCGAACGTCAAAAGCGCCCCCATCCGCCCTACGGGCACCTCGCTCCGCGCCCCTGCCCAGCGCAGCGCGCTGGGCGTTCGGTCTTGTACGAGCCAGTGGCTCGTAAGCAACAAGCCCTCACCCCGCAGGCGGGAGAAGGGAGGTCGTCAGGCTTCTGCTTTGAGCCCCTCTCCCTCCGGGAGAGGGGGTGGGGAGAGGGTTCGGGCGAAGCCCGCTGAGATTGATTGGCACGCGGCTGCGTGCCTACCCTCATCCGCCCCTTCGAGGCACCTTCTCCCGGTGGGAGAAGGGGGGTGTTCCGAATCCTTGCGGTCGCTTACTTGCCCAATTCATCGGCAATGCGTTGACGCAGCGTCTGCAGATCCTTGGCAAACGCATCGATGCCGGTCGCCAGCTTTTCAGTGGCCATCGGATCGGCGGCCAGGTCCGCGTCGAACTTCGCTTCATCAATCGCCGCGACATTCACCGCTTCGGCCGCACCGGCCACCAGCTTGCGCGGCAGTTCGCCGAAATCGGCGTCCAGCTTTTCCAGCAGGTCCGGCGAGATGGTCAGACGATCGCAGCCGGCCAGCGCTTCGATCTGCGCGGTCGAGCGGAACGAGGCGCCCATCACCACGGTCGGTGAACCACGGCGCTTGAACTCGGCGTACACGCCGCGCACGAACTGCACGCCCGGGTCTTCGTCGATGCTGGCCGGGGTCTGGCCGTTGGCCACGTACCAGTCCAGGATCCGTCCGACGAACGGCGAGATCAGGAACGCGCCGGCTTCCGAGCAGGCCAGCGCCTGGGTCGGGTTGAAGATCAGCGTCAGGTTGCAGTCGATGCCCTCGGCCTGCAGCACGCGGGCCGCTTCCACGCCGGCCCAGGTGGCGGCGATCTTGATCAGCACCTTGCTGCGCGGCACGCCGGCCGCTTCGTACATGGCGATGAACTCGCGCGCCTTGGCAATCGTCGCTGCGGTGTTGTGCGCCTGGTCGGCGTCCACCTCGGTGGACACGCGGCCGGGCACCAGCTCGGCCAGCATCGCGCCGACGCCAACGGTCAGGCGATCAACCACGGCGTTGGCGACGTCCTGCACGTCACCGGATTGGGTACGGCCCCACTGCAGCTCGCGCTCGATCAGGCCGGCGTACACCGGCAGGTCGAGCGCCTTCTTCACCAGCGTGGGGTTGGTGGTGCAGTCCACCGGGCGCAGGCGCTTGATGGCGTCGTAGTCACCGGTGTCGGCGACGACGACGGACAGTTCGCGCAGCTGGGCGAGCTTGGAGGGGGCCTGGGTCATTGCATGGTCCTGTGCAGCGGTGCCGGCGCGGTGCGCTCAGCGGTGGAGGTCGCCAGCGGCTTCGGGCTGGTAATGGACGGCGGTCACGCGCAGGCGCAGCTGACGGCCACCGGGTGCGGTCCAGTCGATGGTCTGGCCGACCGACAGGCCCAGCAGGGCGCTACCGACCGGTGCCAGCACGGACACGCGGCCCTTGTCGAAATCCGCTTCGTGCGGATAGACCAGGGTCAGGGAATGCTTTTCGTTGTGCAGCTCGTCTTCGCAGTCCACGCGCGAATGCATGGTGACGATGCCAGCGGGGATTTCTTCCGGCGGCAGCACCTGCGCACGTTCCAGCTCCTGGGACAGGGCGACGGCGGCCGGGTGCCGGCTCAGGGCCGGGGAGTCGAGCAGGGCTTCAAGGCGGGCCATGTCGCGGGTGGAAACGATGATTGAGGGGGGAAGACCGCTTTGGCTGGTCGTCATTGGATGTTCCTTATCTGTTGAAAAAACAAGCAAAAGGCGACGCCTTGTCGGCGTCGCCCGGGCACTATTGTGCAGGTCTCGAGGGCCGGAAGCGACCCTGTTCCGATGATGGGGCCGGTCAGGGCCGGATGCAATGTGGGGGGAGGGAGTGTTCAGGTTGCCTGCCCCGTGAAAAGCACCCCTCCCCAACTCTCCCCTTCGCCTTCGGCGCAAGGGAGGGGGCGGTTCTGCTTAACCTGCCGGATCGTTGCGAATGCGGCTTCTCCCCGACTCGCGCCGAAGGTCGGGGAGGGCTCAGCTGGGGATCAAACCTGCGGCCTGACCGACTCCTGGCCCGCTTCCAGCAAGCCGCTGGGGAGCTGCCTGAACAGCTCGGCCAACTGCTCCAGGAAGGCCCCCATCGCCGAGCTGCGGCGCCAGATCATGGCGATGCGGCGGTTCGGATGCGGGTTGCCCTGGAAGGGGATCAGCTGGATGTTCTGCGAACGTGCCACCGGCGGCTTCACCGCCAGCATCGGCAGCAGGGTCACGCCTACATTGGCTGCGACCATCTGTCGCAGGGTTTCCAGGCTGGTGGCCTGGAATTCGGACTTCTCCAGCGCACCGGCCAGGTGGCAGACATCCAGGGCCTGGTCGCGCAGGCAATGGCCATCCTGCAACAGCAGCAGGCGCTGGTTGGAAAGGTCGTCCATGGTCAGCGCCGCATGCGCGGTGAGCGGGTGGCCTTCCGGCGCGGCCAGGACGAACGGCTCTTCGAACAGGAACTCGGTATGCAGCTGGTCGTCATTGATCGGCAGGGCCAGCAGTGCCGCGTCGAGCTGGCCGTTGCGCAGCTGCGCCATCAGCACGTCGCTTTTTTCTTCGACCAGCAGCATCTCCAGCTGCGGGAAGCGCTGACGGATGGCCGGCACAACATGCGGCAGCAGGTACGGGCCAAGGGTGGGGAAGATGCCAAGGCGCACGGTGCCGGCTTCCGGGTCGCGGCTGCGGCGGGCGGCTTCCTTCATCTGTTCCACTTCGGCAATGATGCCGCGCGCGCGCGCGGCTGCTTCGCGCCCGGCCGGGGTCAGCATCACCTTGCGCGGTGCGCGTTCGACCAGCGGTACGCCCAGCTCGTCTTCCAGTTTCTTGATCTGAGTGGACAGCGTGGGCTGGCTGACGAAACAGGCAGCCGCCGCACGACCGAAGTGTTTGTGCTCGGCCAGCGCTACCAGGTATTTCAGGTCACGTAGGTTCACGGCGTACTCCGGTCAGGCGTCCGAGTGTTTCCTTCTCCCTGCGGGAGAAGGTGCCCCGAAGGGGCGGATGAGGGTGCGAGCGACGTTCACTGGCCTCAGTCTGCACGAGGCTTCGACCTTACCCTCAACCCAACCTCCGCTCCGCGCCCCGGCCCCGCGCTGACGCGGGGGCGTTGGTGAGGCAGCGAAGCGGTGGTTCGTAAACTGCCCCTCTCACTCCGCAGGGAGAGGGGCTTTATCCCGCAGCTTTCAGGCGGTTTCAGCAACTTCGGCCTTCGCAACAGCCGGCACCGAACTGCGGATCAGGTGATCAAACGCGCTCAGTGCGGCGGTCGAGCCGGCGCCCATGGCGATGATGATCTGCTTGTACGGCACCGTGGTGCAGTCACCGGCGGCAAACACGCCCGGCACGTTGGTCTGGCCACGGTCGTCGATGATGATCTCGCCACGGTTGCTCAGCGCCACCGTGTCGCGCAGCCACTCGGTGTTCGGCAGCAGGCCGATCTGCACGAAGATGCCTTCCAGCTCGACGCGATGCGAATCGCCACCGACGCGGTCGGTGTAGACGATGCCGTTGACCTTCTGGCCGTCGCCCAGCACTTCGGTGGTCTGCGCGTTGAGCACCACCTTCACGTTCGGCAGGCTGTGCAGCTTGGCCTGCAGCACCTGGTCGGCGCGCAGCTTGCTGTCGAACTCGAACACGGTGACGTGGCTGACGATGCCGGCCAGGTCGATCGCCGCTTCGATACCGGAGTTGCCGCCACCGATCACCGCCACGCGCTTGCCCTTGAACAGCGGGCCGTCGCAATGCGGGCAGTAGGCCACGCCCTTGTTGCGGTATTCGCTCTCGCCGGGCACGTTCATCTGCCTCCAGCGTGCGCCCGTGGACAGGATCACGGTCTTGGACTTCAGCGAGGCGCCGTTTTCCAGCTGCACTTCGACCAGGCCATCGGCACCGGCCGGCACCAGCTTGGTGGCGCGCTGCAGGTTCATGATGTCCACCTCGTACTCACGTACGTGGGCTTCCAGCGCGCTGGCCAGCTTCGGGCCTTCGGTGTGCTGCACCGAGATGAAGTTCTCGATGGCCATGGTGTCCAGCACCTGGCCGCCGAAACGCTCGGCCGCAACGCCGGTGCGGATGCCCTTGCGTGCAGCGTAGATCGCCGCCGCAGCGCCGGCCGGGCCACCGCCCACCACCAGCACGTCGAACGCATCCTTGGCCTTGATCTTCTCCGCATCGCGGGCAGCGCTGCCGGTGTCGAGCTTGGCGACGATCTGCTCCAGGCTCATGCGGCCGGAATCGAACATCTGGCCACCCTGGAACACCATCGGCACCGCCATCACCTGGCGCTGCTCCACTTCCTGCTGGAAGGCACCGCCTTCGATCACGGTGGTGCGGATCTTCGGATTCACGATCGCCATCAATGCCAGCGCCTGGACCACGTCCGGGCAGTTGTGGCAGCTCAGCGACATGTAGACCTCGAAGTCGAAGTCCGCATCGATCGCCTTGATGCTGTCGATCACTTCCTCGGCCACCTTCGGCGGGTGACCGCCGGTCCACAGCAGGGTCAGTACCAGCGATTCGAATTCATGGCCCAGCGGCAGGCCGGCGAAACGCACGCCGTGGTCCTGGCCCTCACGGGCGACGACGAACGAGGGGCGGCGCGCATCGGTGCCGGCTGCATCCAGCGTGATCTTGCCGTTACCGGCTTCCACGATGTCGTCCAGCAGGCCACGCATTTCCTGGCCGGCGGCACTGTCATCGAGCGAGGCGATCAGGCGCAGCGGCTGACGCAGCAGGCCCATGTACTGCTGAAGCTGGGACTTGAGAGTGGCATCCAACATGGACAATCTCCGGTGTTGAGGCAAAGCGGGGGAGTGGCGCCGCTGCGGTGATGCGGGGCGCCGATAGAAGTAGGGGTGAACCGCAGCGGGCTGTTCGGCTTGCGGGCGCGTTGCTGGCTGGCATCAACACGCTGCGGTTCACCCCCACGCCCGCCGCGAAGGCGGGGTGGGAGTGCAGGTGCGGCTTAGATCTTGCCGACCAGGTCCAGCGACGGGGTCAGCGACTGGGCGCCTTCCTTCCACTTGGCCGGGCAAACCTGGTTCGGGTTGGCGGCGGTGAACTGGGCAGCCTTCAGCTTGCGCAGGGTCTCGGACACGTCACGGGCGATCTCGTTGGAGTGGATCTCCGCAGTCTTGATCACGCCTTCCGGGTTGATCACGAAGGTGCCACGCAGGGCCAAGCCTTCTTCCGGAATGTGCACGCCGAAAGCGTTGGTCAGCTGGTGGGTCGGGTCGCCGACCAGCGGGAACTTCGCCTTGCCCACGGCCGGCGAGGTTTCGTGCCACACCTTGTGCGAGAAGTGGGTGTCGGTGGTGACGATGTAGACCTCGGCGCCGGCCTTCTGGAACTCGGCATAGTTCTCGGCAGCGTCTTCGATCTCGGTCGGGCAGTTGAAGGTGAATGCGGCCGGCATGAAGATCAGGGTCGACCACTTGCCCTTCAGCGAAGCCTCGGTGACTTCAACGAACTTGCCGTTGTGGAACGCATTGACCTTGAACGGCTGAACCTGGGTGTTGATAAGAGACATGTAACTTCCTCTGGGTTGAAGGGGTGGGTGTGTGAACCTCGGAGGCAAGACTAATAGGCAAAACCTAATAAGACAAATGAATTGGGTGCATTGAATCGATAGGCATCGGCTATCGTTAAGCCTCATGAGCCGGCGATATCCGCCTGTTCCGGGGTTCTCGCCGGGAATCGCGTATGAGGCCTTGGCAAAGCTGAATCATTTTGGATAGGCAGCGCTTATCCCGGCGGAGGTAGGCAGGGAGGGGCGCGGTGACTATCCTCGCCGTCCGGAACCATCCGCCAAGAGGTTTGTAGAAGTGTCCACGCCGAACGTTGCGCAGCTGTTGCGGGAGGCCGCCACGCGCCTGCCGGGTGAAGAGGCCCGCCATGAGGCCGAACTCCTGCTGCTGCATGCCTTGGGCGTGGACCGCGCGTGGTTGTTCAGCCACGCCGACGACGCGGTGGATGAGCAGGCCCGGCAGCGTTTCGAACTGCTGGTCACGCGCCGCGCCGAGGGCCATCCGCTGGCCTACCTGACCGGCCGCCGTGGTTTCTGGACGCTGGACCTGCAGGTCAACACCGCCACCCTGATCCCGCGCCCGGAAACCGAGCTGCTGGTGGAGCAGGCGTTGGCGCGGTTGCCGGCCGACGACATGGTGCGGGTGGCCGACATGGGCACCGGCAGTGGCGCGATCGCGCTGTCCATCGCCAGTGAACGGCCCTTGGCGACGGTGATGGCCACCGACGTGCTCGGCCCCACGCTCGCCGTGGCAGTGAAGAACGCACAGGCGCATGGGCTGGAGAACGTCTGGTTCCGTCGTGGCCACTGGTACACCGCGCTGGGCGCGGACCGTTTCGACATGATCGTCAGCAACCCGCCCTATATCGCAGCCGGTGATCCACATCTGCAGCAGGGCGACCTGCGCTTCGAACCGCCACCGGCGCTGGCCTCCGGTGCCGACGGGCTGGATGCGATCCGCGAAATCATTGGCGGCGCGCACGAGCACCTCGTGCCCGGCGGCTGGCTGCTGCTGGAACATGGCTGGGACCAGGGCCCGGCCATCCGCGGGCTGCTGGAACAGGCCGGCTTCATCGAAGCGCAGACCGTGCAGGACCTGGAACAACGCGACCGGGTGACGCTGGGCCGCTTGCCCGGCTGAGGCCTGTCCGGGTCATCGGGACGGGGGGAGGCTCCTGCTCTTTGCCGTCGTTCCCGCGCAGGCGGGAATCGCTCTGGCTTTTGCCTTCGCTTTCCACGACATCAGACCAGGAGCAGGAGCGATTCCCGCCTGCGCGGGAATGACGAATCCAGCTTCCGCGTGGGTTCGCTCCAGACAAGAACAAAACACCCCTGCGCTAAACTGCGTGCCTGTATCCCGCGAGGTCACCATGCGCACGCTCTATCCCGAAATCACCCCCTACGACACTGGCACGCTGAAGGTCGACGACCGCCACACGCTGTACTTCGAGCAGTGCGGCAACCCGAACGGGAAGCCGGTGGTGATGCTGCATGGCGGCCCGGGTGGCGGCTGCACGCCGAAGATGCGCCAGTTCCATGACCCGTCCAAGTACCGGATCATCCTGTTCGATCAGCGTGGTTCAGGCCGTTCCACGCCGCATGCCGACCTGGTGGACAACACCACCTGGGACCTGGTGGCCGACATCGAAAAGCTGCGCGAGAAGCTTGGCGTGGAGAACTGGCAGGTGTTTGGCGGCAGCTGGGGTTCAACGCTTGCGCTCGCCTATGCCGAAACCCACCCGCAGCGCGTGACCGAGCTGGTGCTGCGCGGTATCTTCATGCTGCGCCGCTGGGAGTTGGAGTGGTTCTACCAGGAAGGCGCCAACCGCCTGTTCCCGGATGCGTGGGAGCACTACCTCAAGCCGATTCCGGCGGTGGAGCGCCACGACCTGATCTCCGCGTTCCATCGTCGCCTGACCAGCGACGATGAAGCCACCCGTCTGGCTGCGGCGCGTGCGTGGAGCGTGTGGGAAGGCGCGACCAGCTTCCTGCATGTGGACGACGACTTCATCAACAGCCACGAAGATCCGCAGTTCGCCTTGGCCTTTGCCCGCATCGAGAACCATTACTTCGTCAACGGCGGCTTCTTCGAAGTGGAAGACCAGTTGCTGCGCGACGCACACAAGATCGCGCATATCCCGGGCGTGATCGTGCACGGCCGTTACGACGTGGTCTGCCCGCTGGCCAATGCCTGGGAACTGCACAAGGCCTGGCCGAAGGCGCAGCTGCACATCTCGCCGGCATCGGGCCATTCGGCATTTGAAGCCGAGAACGTGGACGCACTGGTGCGCGCCACCGATTCGTTCGCTGGCTGAGTAAACGCACTGGATGGAGCGAACGGGCGGCGAAAGCCGCCCGTTCTGTTTGCGCGTACGGCTTCACCAATCCCCGGCAGGCAGGGCGTCGGCCAGTACCTGCTGCTGGATGAGCATCGTCGCGATGACGGATGGAGCAGGGACGG
This sequence comes from Stenotrophomonas sp. SY1, assembly GCF_021202945.1. Taxonomy (GTDB): domain Bacteria; phylum Pseudomonadota; class Gammaproteobacteria; order Xanthomonadales; family Xanthomonadaceae; genus Stenotrophomonas. Next base: position 1,137,516 of record NZ_JAJOYR010000001.1, read on the forward strand.
TTCGCGGCGGCGCATATCGGTCGATGGCAGCCTGCGATGCAGGCGCCCTTGTACCCATGCATCGCGGCCAAGCGCTCCATCAGCTTCACGATGCCAGTCAGGGTCTCCGCCGTCGGGTCGCCGCTGTCGAACCGCATGCACATCGGCGGTGTGAATTCCCGTAAATGCACTCTGGGTGCCGGTCGTGATGCGGACCAGCACGCTGTACGACACGGTTAGACTGCCATTCCCCGCATTGCCTGCTCAACGACGCATGATCGAACTGCTGGATCTCCGCCAGACTCTGGATACTTTGGCCGCGTGCAACGACGACGGCGAGGTGTGGGAACGCTACGGTTGGGTGCATGCGACCGAGGGCGGCGCGCTTGTCGCACGCTTCTGGCTGCCGCCCAGCGAAGAAGAGGCCTGGGACGAGGACGATGAGGTGGCCATTGCTGCCCGGGCACTTGGGTTGTCTTCGTTCCTGGAGCCGGCCACGTTCGCCGACGTGCTTGATGTGCAGAAGCGCCAACGCCCGTTGTCCACGCTCGAAGACTACGCCCGCGCGCTGGACTACTACGCCGAGTACGACGCCTTCCTGCAGGTTCCCGGCATCGATGAGGCCTTGGGCGAAGCGTCGGCTGCCGAGCAGGAAGCCGCGCAGGTCATGGGCGTCGGCCCGGGAATCTTCGCTTCGTTCGATGTGGTGCTGGTGGCGTGCCCGGCCGAGCACATGAAGGACGCTGCAAGCCGGGTCGCGGCGTTGCTGGCGATCCCGGTGGGTGAAGCCCTGGCGCGTTGCCGCATGTTGCCGCTGTCGCTGGGGCAGCACCTGGACCGCAGGCGTTGTGGCGAAGTCCGGGCACCTTTCGAGGAAATCGGTGCAACGCTGCAGGTTCACGCTTACCGGCCGTTTCCATGGCCGGCTGAGCCGAGCGCTGGCTGAGGCGCTGCGTTGGCCGGGGTTAGGCCGCCGGCACCGTTGTCTCCAGCGGCGCCGAATGCCTGCTGCTACCGGGCGAGCAGCGCAGGCCCCATCACTGCAACTGCAACTGCAACAGCTCCGACTGCATCGCGCGGAAGATGCGCTCCAGACGGGCGGCCCATGCCTGCTGGCCGGCGGTATCGGCGATCAGGTCCTGGCGGATTTCCAGCTCCACATGCACCAGCCCGCGTGCCTCGCCGTGCATGGGCACGGCGTAGTCGCTGGTGCTGCTCACCGAGTACGGCTGGTTGTCACCAACGACCAGATCACCTTCCTCGCGCAGCGTGCGCAGCAGGGCATGCGCAAAACGCGTGTCCTGGTGATACAGCACGCCGGCCTGCCAGGGGCGCTGGCTGCCGTTCATGGCCGGGGTGAAGCTGTGCATCATCACCAGCAAGGTGGGGATGCCCTGGTCACGGCGGCGGTCGAGTTCGGCATTGATGCGCGCGTGGTACGGCGTATGAATGACGTCGATGCGTTGCTGACGCTGGGCTTCAGTCAGGCCAGCATTGCCTGGAACCAGCGTGCCATCGCTGGTTTCGGGGATCAGCGTCGGTGATGCCAGTGGCCGGTTGCAGTCGATCAGCAATCGCGAGTACGTCTGTTCGATGGCCCAGGCATCCAGCCGTCGTGCCAGTTCGCGCGTGGTGCCGGCGATACCGATGTCCCAGCCGATATGTCGGTCCAGTTCGTGCTGCGGCAGGCCCAGCGCGTCCAATGCGGCTGGGACGCGCTGGCCGGCGTGGTCGGCCAGCAACAGGAACGGCGAGGCGCCGTGCGGGTTGTGCACGGTGAACACGGCCGGGTCATCGACATCCAGCAGCGGCGGCAGCAGGTGTTGGCCCGAATCAGCCACGCGGCCTCCCGTCGAGGTGATGTTCGATCATCCACAAACCGGCCCAGAGCTTGGCGTCCAGCTCATAACCCTTGCCCATCATTTCCACCAGCCAGGCGGCGGCGCGGGTGCGCGGGATGCGGTGCACGGTGATGTCCTCGCTGTCGTCGCCACCACCGTCGCCGATCCTGCGCAGGCCGGTGGCGCGGACGAAGGCGATCTTCTCGCTGCTGGCGCCCGACGAGGTGGGGCCGATCATCAGCACCTCGGCGTGCGCGGCGGTCCAGCCGGTTTCCTCTTCCAGCTCGCGTACCGCTGAATCCTCGATTGCCTCATCGGCGTTGATGTCGCCGACCAATCCGGCCGGCATCTCGATGGTGCGGGCCTGCAATGGCACGCGGAACTGCTCGACGAACAGAACTTCGTCATCCGGGGTGACCGCGATGATGATCGCGGCCAGGCCGCCGGCGTGGGTGCGCTCGCTGTATTCCCAGGTGCCGCGCACGACCATGCGCTGGTACTTGCCTTCGTAGACGACACGGGGTTCTGCGGTGTTGTGGCTCATGCGAACTCGTTGGCGGAAGGGGGGGAAGGTTCCAGGCCGGCGGCGGACAACAGCCGGCGCCGGGTAAGCGGGCCGAAGCGCAATGCTTCGCACAGGCCGCCAAGCATGTCCGCATCGGCGTTGCCACGGGTGAAGCCGGGGCGCGCAGTGTTCAGCGGCGCATCCACCGCGATGGTGGTCAGCTGGCGGAACAGCAGCGCCTGCTCGCGTTGTTCGCGCAGGCGGGTGGCCATGCCGGCGGCGCCACGCAGGCGCAGGAACGGGATTTCATCGATGCGCTCGAGCATCACGTCCAGGCTGCCGAAGTGCGCCAGCAGCACCGCAGCGGACTTGGCGCCGATGCCGGAGACGCCGGGAATGTTGTCCACTGCGTCGCCGCACAGCGCGAGGTAGTCGGCCATCTGGTGCGCATGCACGCCGTGGCGTGCCTTCACCCCGGCCGCGCTCCAGCGCTGGTTGCGGGCGTAATCCCATTGCTCGTCGTGGTCGACCAACAGCTGCGAAAGATCCTTGTCGGCCGAGACGATCACCCCGCGCAGGGCCTGCCCGCGGCCGGCGTGCAGGGCGCTGCCGATCAGGTCGTCGGCTTCGTATTCGCGGTCGGCCAGTACGTCCAGGCCCAGCGCGGCGCACAGCGCCTTGCAGTGGGCGAACTGGCGGCGCAGTTCGTCCGGCGCAGGATCACGGTTGGCCTTGTAGGCCGGGTACAGCGCATGCCGGAAGCAGCTGTCCAGCGCCTCGTCGAAGGCCACCGCGATGTGGCGGGGGCGTTCGCGTTCAAGCAGGTCCAGCAGGAACCGCGCGAAACCGTGCACGGCGTTGACCGGCCAGCCCTGGTTGTCCTTGAACTCGTCCGGCATCGAGTGCCAGGCGCGGAACACATAAAGGCTGGCGTCGATCAGATAGAGCGGCTGCCGCACCTGCGCCTGGCTCACGGCTGGTAGTCCTGCAACAGTGCGGCCGGGTCGGGGCGCTCGCGGTCGGGCACCTGCAGCTTCGGCGTGCCGATATGGATGAAGCCGACGACCTGCTCGTTGTCAGCCAGCCCCAGGTGGCGGCTGAACTCGGCGTCGTAGGCCATCCATGCGGTCAGCCACTGCGCGCCGAAGCCGAAGCCCTGTGCGGCCTGCAACAGCGCGAAGCACACGCAGCCGGCGCTGAGCAGCTGCTCCTGCACCGGCACCTTGTGCTCGGGGTGCAGGCGGGCGATGACAGTGATGATCAAGGGCGCGTGGGAGAAGCGCAGGCGGTCCTTCTCGATTGTGGCCTCGGCAGCCTGCGGGTCACGCTCGCGGCCACGCCGGGCGGTGAATTCGCCCAGGGCATGACGTGCATCGCCACGCAACTGCAGGAAACGGAACGGCACCAGCTTGCCGTGGTCGGGAACGCGCACGGCGGCCTGGAGCATCCGCAGCACGGTGGCCGGGTCCGGGGCGGGCTCGCCCAGTTGCTTGGACGGAACCGAGACGCGCTGGTCCAGCGCTTGCAGGAAGCAGTTGTCGGGCATGACTCACCGGGGGCAAAACACGGCCAAGGATTATAGACGCCGGCCGCTGGCCGGCCTGACGCAAGCCCAACCGGGCAAAATCTGTGCGCTCGGTCGGAGCGACTGAACAACCGTCATTCGCCAATATTCGCCGCCGCGCTTAGCATGGAGGGGTTTTCCGGCCGCCGGCCATGAGGAACGAAGTGCGCACTGCATCACTGGCCCTGTTCAGCTTCTCCGCCTACCATGCCGGTGCGGAATCAGGGGCCGCGTCTGCATCTTTCCTTCCATATTCCAGAAGTCCAGCGCCTGTCAGGGTGCGGAGCCTTTGCGCATGATGTCCAACCCGCCTCTCGCCGGCCAGCCCGGCCGCAATCCCAACCTGCTTGCCATCGCGCGTGCGGCGGCCTTGCCGCCGTTGGCGCAGGCCTTTGGCAAGGTGCTGGCAGGGTTTGACGACGCGCTGTTCGACCGCGCCGAAAAGGCCGGTGCGTCACAAGTGGTGTTCCTGGACGGCATGCGCGAGCTGCGCCGCCGCAGCGACGAGATCGCCACCCGCTTCGAGGCCTCCCTGCAACTGGCCTGGTCTGCATTCGACAACGGCGCGCCGCTGTCGGCCGAAAGCCTGCTGGCCGGGCAGAACGAAGGTGGTCTGAGCCTGGTGCCCGAGCATGTCCTCGAGTCGCGGCTGGCGGTGCGCAATTTCGCCACCGTGCTGCTGCGCGACTGGAAGCAGGTGCTGGCGCGTATCGACCATCGTCTGGCCTGGTGCGCGGGCATCGCCCCGCTGGACCCGGATACCAACCCGATCGGCCCCGAGCATATCGGTGTGGCCGTGCATGAAGCTTTCTACACCTGCGACCTGGCACCGGAAGTGCGGCTGGTGCTGTTCAAGCTGTGCGAACGCGAGTTCGCCGCCGGGATCGGCAAGCTGTATGAAACGGTGGATGAGCGCCTGGCCCAGGCCGGCGCCGCACCGGAGGTTTCCGCGCCGCGCCGCGCCGCGCCGCCACGTCAGGCCGCGCAGATGGCGGCCGACGAGGACGGTACTGCGGGCGATGGCCATGCGCCGATGTGGGCGCAGCGTTTTTCCGAGCGTTGGAGCCAGCGCCGCAGCAGCATGGCCGGGCATGAAGCGGCGCACGCGGTGGCCGGTGGTTTCAGTGACGAATCGGCCTATGGCGACCGTCAGCACATGGTGCTCGAAGCGCTGCATGAGCTGCTGGCACAGACCCGGCAGACGCGCGAAGGCGCGCCCGGCGGGGCTGCAGCGTCCAATGCCGCAGCCGGCGGTGGCCAGCAGCGTTCATTGAACCAGCGCGAGATGATGTCGGTGCTGTCGTTGTTGCAGGCCACTCCCAGCGCCACCTTGCGCGCGGCGGTGGGTGAGGACGGTGAATCGCTGGCGCAGCGGCTCAAGAGCGAAGTGCTGTCCGGCGCGACCCGACTCGGCGTGGACCCGTCGCAGGCGCGGCTGGACCCGCAGGACGAGGACGCCATCGACCTGGTCGGCATGCTGTTTGACGTGATGCTGGACGAGCGCGACCTGGAAGGCCGCTCGCGCGAGCTGATCGGCCGGTTGGTGGTGCCGTTCGTCAAGGTCGCCATGCTCGACCGGCGCATGTTCGTGCAGAAGACCCATCCGGCCCGCAAGCTGCTCAACTCGCTGGCCGAAGCCTGCGAGGGCAATGCCGGCGAGAGCCAGGCCGAGCGCGCGCTGATGGGCAAGGTTGAGGAAATCACCGAGCGCCTCACCGCCGAGTTCAACGAGAACCTTGCGATCTTCCTGACCCTTGAAGAAGAATTCCGCGAGTTCCTGGTCCAGCACCGCCGCCGCATCGAGATCGCCGAGCGACGTGCCGCTGAAACCCAGCGCGGCCAGGAAAAGCTGGAAGTGGCGCGCAACCGCGCCGTCGCCGAACTGGACAAGCGCGTGGCAGGTGTCGCGCTGCCCAAGGCGATTGAAGATTTCCTGCACCAGCCCTGGAACCACCATCTCACCCTGACCCTGCTGCGCGAAGGCGACGAAGGCGAGGGCGTGAGTGAGGCACTGAAGCTGGCCGACGATCTGCTTGAAGAAGTGGCCCAGGCGCGCCGGCACATTGTCGGCAAGCCGTGGCTGCAGGCCTGCCAGCCGTCGCTGCGCAAGGTGTTTGCCAGCGTTGGCATGCATGGCGACGGCAGCACGGCGGCCATCGACGCGCTGCATGACACCTTGCAGGCCATCGCCGAAGCCCGTCCCGAACTGGAACGCGCGCTGCCGGAACTGCCGCAGGTCGCACTGCCGGCTCCGCCGGTACAGGAAGCACCTGCCATCGAGTTCGGCAGCGCAACCCGCGCCGAGGATTTCGACGACGCCGACGCCGAGCGCTTCCGCCGGATGGAAATTGGTACCTGGCTGGATTTCATCGACAAGGATGGAAAGTTGCAGGCCGGCAAGCTGTCGTGGGTGAGCCCGATTTCCTCGCGCCTGCTGTTCGTCAACCGTCGTGGCATCCGCTTCTGCGTGGCCTCGCCGGAAGAGCTGGCAGTGATGGTGCGTCTGGGCCGGCTGCGTACGCATGTGGACGATGGCGCCTTCGACAGCGCCATGCAGGGCGTGATCGACCGCCTCGAACCGCAGGCGGCTACGGTCGGTTGAGCTGTGCCGGGCCACATGGCCTGCCGCGTGGGCTGAAGGCTTGCTACGATCAGGCCGGATTATCCACAGCGCATCGGTGACAGGAATGGCCGTTGATGTACGGGTGTTGAAGGAAGCCGCCAGCGGCGAACGTCGCGTGGCTGCCACGCCGGAAACGGTGAAGAAGCTGCTGGCCGCAGGCGCCAGCGTGCACGTACAACCCGGCGCCGGCAGCTCGGCCGGGTTTACCGATCAAGCGTATCTGGACGCTGGCGCGCAGCTGGATGCTTCGCTGGCCGAGGCGGATCTGCTGCTGTGCGTGCAGCCGCCTTCGCCGGCGGTCATTGAAGGTTTCAAACCCGGTGCGGTGCTGGTGGGTATGTTGAATCCGCAGGCCGAACCAGCGCGCGCGGCGGCATTGCAGGGCCGGCAGGTACAGAGTTTTCCGCTGGAACGGCTGCCGCGCACCACGCGCGCGCAGGCGATGGACGTGCTCAGTTCGCAGGCCGGCATGGCTGGTTACAAGGCCACGCTGATCGCCGCACAACTGGCACCGCGCTTCTTCCCGATGCTGACCACCGCCGCCGGCACCATCCGCCCGTCCAAGGTGCTCGTGGTTGGGGCTGGCGTGGCTGGCCTGCAGGCTGTGGCCACCGCCAAGCGCCTGGGCGCGCAGGTGGAAGGCTTCGACGTGCGCCCGGAAACCCGCGAACAGATCGAATCCCTGGGCGGCAAGTTCCTGGACCTGGGCGTCAGCGCGGCAGGCGAGGGTGGCTATGCGAGGCAGCTCACCGAAGAGGAGCGTGCCGAGCAGCAGCGACGCCTGGCCGAACATCTGAAAGGCGTGGACGTGGTGATCTGCACTGCCGCCGTGCCCGGACGCCCGGCGCCGAAGATCATCACCGCATCGATGGTGGACGGCATGCGCCCGGGCAGTGTGATCGTGGACCTGGCCGCGGAAACCGGCGGCAACTGCGAAGCCACCCGGCCGGGTGAGACGCTGGACGTCGGCGGCGTGACCGTTGCCGGTCCGCTGGATCTGGCCAGCATGGGCGCGGTGCATGCCAGTGAGATGTATGCGCGCAACGTCTACAACTTCGTTGCGTTGTTCCTGAAGGACGGCGGGTTGAAGTTCGATTGGAATGACGAGCTGCTGAGCAAGACGGTGTGGCCGGCGCGTCCGGCCGGCGGGGAAATTCCGCCGGTGTGAGATGTGCTCTGGCTGAGGTCGTAAGCCAGAAGCCAGATGCTCGTCTCATCCGCCCCTTCGAGGCACCTCGCTTCGCGCCCCCGCCCAGCGCAGCGCGCTGGGCGTTCGGTCTTGTACGAGCCAGTGGCTCGTAAGCAACAAGCCCTCACTCCGCAGACGGGAGAAGGGATTGGCATTCCTGCAACGGGTGGGGGATTCCAGGGACCTGCTCGTCAGCCGGCGAGCCCAACGCTCACACAGCCTTCCCTTCTCCCGTTATGTCCAAGAAGGGGGAGTCCACCAAAGGGGCGGGGATTCCAGAAATCTGCTCGTCAGCCGGTGAACCCAAGCCTCCCTTCTCCCGCTCGCGGGAGAAGGTGGTGCGCAGCACCGGATGAGGGCGCTTTGGGATTCAGCGCTCTGCGCGGGGCGGCGGTGGATTCGCTTCCACCCATTGCCGACGCTGCTCCGGGGTCATCTTCTGCCACTGCTCGCGCAGCTGTTGGCGCTGATCCTTGTCCATGCCACGCATCCTGGCGAACAACGCCTGTGCTTCACGACGCTGCTGCGGTGCCATGTGCTCGAAGCGATGCATGCCGCGCCGGGCCTGCTCGCGTTGCTCCGGCGTCATCTGCTGCCAGCTGCGTGCATGCTCATATGCGCGCTGGCGGCGTTCGGGCGCGGCGTTCCAGCGATCGCGCATCGGCGCGATCAGGGTCTCGCGCTGGGCCGGGGTGAGCTGGTCCCACTCGGGCAGCGGTTGTTCGGCCATGGCCGGTGCGCTGGCACAGAACAACAGCAGCGGCAGGAGCAGGCGGGGTGTCAGGATCTTCATGGTCTTCATTCCATCGCCAGGGCGCCGTCCGAACCCAGCCACAGGTACAGCTCGGGGCTTTCGTCGAACAGCAACGTGTCATCGGTGGTCGTGTCCTCGGCCATGGCGGCCGTTGTGGTGGGCACAGCCGGTGGCGCAGCGGTGTTGAAACGCAGCGCCACGGTGACGGCCAGCACCGCCGAACAGGCCGTTGCCAGCCACCAGCCACGGCGTCGCCAAGGCGAGGATGCGGTGCCGGTCGCACTGGCCTGCTGGCGCGCCTGTCGCAGCCGGCTCAGCGTGGCGGGCGAGAGCGCGCCTTCGGCGTGCTGCTGCAACTGCCTCAGCGCATGGTCGCAGTGTTCGTGTGTGGTTGTGGGCAGGCGGTTCACCGCGTGGCCTCCAGTTGTTTCTGCAATGCGTCGCGCGCGCGCGACAGGTGGGTTTTGACCGAGCCTTCCGAACAGCCCATGGCCTTGGCGGTGGTGGCCACGTCCAGTTCCTGCAGCACGCGCAGGCTGAAGGCTTCGCGCTGGCGTGCCGGCAGTTGCCGCAGCGCCTGCACCAGCCGCGCGTAGGTTTCGCGCTGTTCGTGCTGCTGGGCCGGGCCTGCGCTGTCGTCGGCCCAGTCGATGGCGCTGTCCTGGTCCTGCTCTTCCTGTGGTGCCCAGAATTTCAGGCGGAAGCTGCGGCGGCGCTGCAGGTCGATGATGCGCCGGCGCAGGATGCTCCAGAACAGGGGCGTCCATTCCTCGGCCGGCTGGTCGCGGTAGCCGAGCATGCGCTCCATGGCGTCCTGTACCGCGTCCAGTGCGTCATCGCGCTGGCGCAGGCCGGCTTCAGCGAAGCGGAACGCGCGCGGGCCGATGCCCGCCAGGAAGGCTTCCAGCGAGGCCGGTGTCGCAGTGGGCATCAGGGGCGGGCTGGTCACCAGCACAGGGTAGCGCTCCGGTCGGTACTGGGGGTGTTAACGCGCGAGGGCCGGATTGGTTGACACCGCAACGGTCGCATCGGCTTTCCCGGCATGGTTATGATGCCGCACGGGCGGTTCCAGCCTCGGAGAGCACAGCAATGAGCGATGGGTTCGTAGCGTTGTATATCTTCATGCTGGCGGCGATCGCCGGCCACGTGATCATCTCGCGGGTGCCGGTGATCCTGCACACGCCGTTGATGTCCGGTTCAAATTTCATCCACGGCATCGTGCTGATTGGCGCGATGGTGGTGCTGGGTCACGCCGACACCACGCTGGAAAAGGCCATCGGCTTCATCGCCGTCGCACTGGGGGCGGGCAATGCCGCCGGCGGCTATGTCGTCACCGAGCGCATGCTGGAGATGTTCAAGAGCTCAAAGAAGCCGGAAGGGAAGGGGAAATGACCGCGATGGCACCCGCTTCCGATGCACATCACTTCGATGCGCGGCAGGTTTTCCAGTGGCTCAGTTACCTGCAATACCCGGCGTTGCTGGTGGCCCTGGGCTTCGCGCTGTGGCCCTTGTTCCACCGCATGCAGGGCATGCTCGACGCCTACAACAATGCATTGCTGTATGCCGGCGTAGGCATTGGCATGTCCTCGCTGCAGGACCCGACCAAGACCCAGAACAAGGTGTCGCGGAAAACGTGGGAAGACCCGCGCAAGGGTTTGTTGGTGCTGTGGCTGCTGGCATTGCAGGCGCTGCTGTCGATCGTGCTGGGCCTGCTTGGCACGGCATTGGCCGATTCCACCGCGCTTTCACAGCTTTCGCTGGGCATGGTGGCCTTTGGCCTGGGCATGGTCGGCCTGCTGAAGACGGCCATCGAGATGCGTGAGCATCATCGCCTGGACAAGCAGGTGGGCACGGAAGACCGCGTTGTCTCGGAGGCGAGCGCATGAGCATGTTGCTGTTGGTGAAGACGGGTTACCTGGTGGCGGCCACGTTGTTCCTGCTGGGACTGCAACGGATGGCCTCGCCGAAGACCGCGCGCAGCGGCATTCACTGGGCCGGGTTGGGCATGTTGATCGCCACCGTGGCCACGTTCTTCCTTCCGGGGCTGCACAACATCGCGCTGATCCTGGTGGCGCTGGTGCTGGGTACCGGGCTGGCGTGGGTGTCCGCCAAGAAGGTAGCCATCACCGACATGCCGCAGATGGTGGCGCTGTACAACGGCATGGGCGGCGGTTCGGCCGCGGCCATCGGTGCGGTGGAACTGCTGCGCTTCTCCGATGTGGCCGGTCGCGATACCAGTCACTGGAGCGCACAGGCCATCGCTGAACTGGCCGCGCGGCAGCCTTCGGCGACGGTGCTGGCATTGGCGGTGGTCGGCTCGGCGATTGGTGCGGTGTCGCTGTCCGGCTCGATCATTGCCTGGGCAAAACTTGATGGTCGCCTGGACAAGCGGGTCACCTTCCCGGGGCAGCAGGTGTTCAACCTGCTGGTCGCCGTGGCGATGGTGGTGCTCGGTGTATGGGCGGCGGTGAGCCTGCAACCGCTGGCGATCATCAGTTTCTTCGTGGTGGCGCTGGCACTGGGCGTGTTGATGACCTTGCCCATCGGCGGCGCCGACATGCCGGTGGTGATTTCGCTGTACAACGCCTTCACCGGCCTGGCCGTGGCGTTCGAGGGTTACGTGCTGGGCAACGAGGCGCTGATCATCGCCGGCATGATGGTCGGCGCGGCCGGCATCCTGCTTACCCGCCTGATGGCCAAGGCGATGAACCGCCCGATCAGTGGCGTGCTGTTCTCCAACTTCGGTGGAGGTGGCCAGGGCGCGGAAATCAGTGGTACGCAGAAGCCGATCGAAGCGGCCGACGTGGCCGCGATGATGGCCTTCGCCGAGCGCGTGGTGATCGTGCCCGGCTACGGCATGGCGGTGGCGCAGGCCCAGCACAAGATATGGGAGCTGGCACAACGGCTGATCGAGCGTGGGGTGAAGGTGAAGTTCGCCATCCACCCGGTGGCCGGGCGCATGCCGGGGCACATGAACGTACTGTTGGCCGAGGCCGGTGTGCCCTACGACCTGATCGCCGACATGGACGACATCAATCCCGAATTCGCCACCACCGATGTGTCGCTGGTGATCGGTGCCAACGACGTGGTCAACCCGGTGGCCAAGACCGACCCGACCAGCCCGATCTACGGCATGCCGATCCTGGACGTGGTCAATTCGAAGAACACCATCGTCATCAAGCGCGGCAAGGGTACCGGTTTTGCCGGCATCGAAAACGCGCTGTTCTATGCCGACAACACGCGCATGCTGTACGGCGACGGTGCCGAGGCGGCCAGTGCGCTGGTCAGCGAGTTGAAGGCACTGGACGGCGGGCACTGAGGCCTGTCGTTGTTGCCATGCTCAGCTGATGCTTTCCATCAGCTGAGCCGGCGCGCGTGCCGGGGCAGGCGGTGGGGAGGCCAGCAGCGGACACTGGCGACGCACCTCGGTTGTGGTGCAGCCGAATGCATGCCGGAACGCCCGGCAGAACGCGCTTTCACTTTCAAAGCCCAGTGATTCGGCGATTTCACAGACCGACAGATCAGTCGTGCATACCAGTTCCCAGGCGCGTTGATGGCGCAGACGCGCCGCATATTCGCTGGGCGTTTCGCCAAACACATCGCGATAGACGCGGATCAGATGGGTGGGCGAGTAGTTGGCGATCGCTGCCAGACGGGTGAGGTCCAGGCGGTCGTCGATGTTGCAGCGGATCAGGTGCTGCACACGCAACAGCCGCAACAGCGTCTGGTGGCGACGCAGTGCGGTGCGACCACTGCAGCGATGCAACTGCTGATGCATTGCCTGCTGCTGGCTCAGCAGTGTGTCGCGCAGCCAGGTCAGGCTGTCGGTTACCGCCGCGGTGTCATTGCCATCGGCAAACCAGCGCGTGCGCGCAAGATGCACCAGTGGGCGGCCTAGTTCCGGTGAGTAACCGGCTTCGCGTGGAATCAGACTGGCATCGCCAGCCAGCTTGCCGGGCAACTCGCGCCACAACTGCGCCGGTGCCGCCACGCATAACCACCAGCAGGGATTGCGGCTGATGTGCTGCAACCCGCCATCGAGCCAGACCTGGAAATGGCGCGATGCCAGATGCCAGCACATGTCACCGCAACCAAGCTCAAGCATGCCCTGCATCACCAGCGTCACGCTGATCCAGCCCAGTGGCAACATCAGGCGCGTGCCGCGCCCGCTGCCTACCACGACATGGACGTTCCCACTCTCGCGCGCTGGCACCTCATGCGACTGCGGACCATGGATGTAGTGATGCTGGATCTTCACTTCGTCTCCGTTGCGGGCGTGTGCCGGCGGTGCGATGAAACAGCAGGAAAACGGGAACGCAGCAGCATTGAAAAGCAGCTCGCTGACATCGTGACGGCATGGGGCTGTAATGCTTATTTCAGTCGCCGGTGGCGCGCTGAAATGTGGCGATAGATTAGGGGAAAAGTGCGTGAAAAAAGAAGCCCGGGCAAGCCGGGCAGATCCGGAGTTGGCCCCGCTTGCCCCGTTGCTTCTAGGGCTGAGGAAGGTCTGACCTGGGAGAGAGTTGCCAGGGGTCCGGATAGCCCTATGCTGCGTGCGTGCGGTTGCATACGACGTACCCGGATTTGCATTTGGATAGGCAGTGGTTGCGAATTTGCACGCAGCGCAGCTGCTTTCTTGTGTAACTGATGAAGAGGGTGTGAGTAATGCCGGTTCACTTCGAGCAGGTGCTTGAGTGCTTTCAGCTGGGGCAATGGGAAAACACCGAACGACTGGCCCGGCAATTGCTTGCCGATACGCCGGAATTTGTCCCGGCGCTGCAGGTGCTTGCAATGACACTCGCGCAGCAGGGTCGCGCATCCGAAGCGCGTGATCTGTTGCAGCGGGCTACGCAGCTGCAGCCGCAGTCGGCAGAGGCGTGGATCAACCTGGGCAACGCCTGCCTGGAATGTGCTGATCTGGAAGGTGCCGATGCTGCATTCGGGCATGCGCGCACATTGGGTGCGGGCGATGAGGTGGCCTATCTGCTCGGCCATGGCCTGACCCTGTTGGGTAACGGGAATTACGTTGATGCGCAGGTTCTGCTGAAGGCCGCATTTGAACGCGAGCCGGACGCGCCTGACGTCCGTCTGGCCCATGCGCAATGCCTGTCGGAACTGGAGCGTTTCGACGATCTGGCGCAGTGCCTGCAAGGACTGGATGCCGACGCGTTGGACCAGCAGCAACAGCGCGCACTGGCCTGGTTGCTGGCGCAGGCGGGCAGGGATGAGGCTGCCTTGCTGTTGTATCGACGGTTGCTGGAAACCGCGCCGGATGATGAGCTGCGCATCCAGCTGGCTCTGCTGCTTGAACGGCTGAATCGGGTGGAGGACGCGGCGGATGCCTTGGCAGCGGTAGCGCATCAATCCACAACGCCGATGCGAGCGTTGTGTGCGGCACGTGTGCTGCGCAGGCAGGGCGAAGCATCGGCTGCGGTGGCGGAGTTGAGCGCGGCGCTGGCCCTGCCCATGACATCGGCAATGCAGGCGCAGCTTCAGTTCGAACTGGCCAAGTGCCACGACCAGCAAGCGCAGGTCGATGCGGCGATGCAGGCGTTGGCGCGCGCACACTCTGCTGCGGCCGAAGCATTCGGCCAGCGCAGCCCCGCGCAGGCATCGGCACCGGTGCTGGGCTGGCTGCAGCAGCGCCTGCATAAGCCGATGCCGGCGTATTGGCAGACGCCCGTAGCGGATGCGCTGCCGGACGATCCGGTGTTCCTGGTGGGCTTTCCGCGCTCCGGCACGACATTGCTGGAACGCATGCTCGATGGTCATCGGCAGTTGGATGTCCTGGACGAACGACCGGCGCTGGAGGTGATGATCGAGCAGCTGCGTTCGCGGCAGGATTGGCAGGATGACGATCTGGATGCCTCGCTGGAGCGGCTTGCTCCCGCGCAGGTGCAACAGGCACGACAGAAGTACTGGCAGGAAGTAGGGCGCCATCTGCAACCGCGCGGCAGGCTGGTCGACAAGTACCCGCTGACGATGACCCGGCTGCCTTACGTGGCGCGCATGTTTCCCCGTGCCGATTGGTTGTTGCTGCTGCGCCATCCCTGCGATTGTGTGCTGAGCTGCCACATGCAGGCATTCGGCATCAACGGCGGTGCACTGGCATTTGCCTCATTGGAATCCACCGCCCGCACCTACGCAGCGGTGATGCAGTGGTGGGACGAGCAGCGGCAACGCGCGCCGGCGCGCGTGCATGTGCTGCGTTACGAGGACCTGGTGCAGGACGTGCCGGCACAACTGGAAGCATTGATGGTATTCCTTTCGTTGACGGTCGAACCGGAGCAGCTGGCTTCACACCATGCCTCGGCAGCGCGCAGCCGGCGGATCAACACGCCCAGCTACGCGCAGGTGGTCAAGCCGGTGAATGCGGCCGCGGTGGGGCGCTGGGAGCGCTACCGCGCACATTTCAGCCAGGCCGCGCTGGACGTGCTTGCGCCCTGGGTGACGCGTTACGGCTATCGGCTTGATTGAGGCTGCGGGAAGCGCAGGTAGGTGGACAGGATGTACTTGTCCTGTTCGGGCGATGGTTGCCCCTGGTGCGCGTACATCCAGTAGGGCGGAAACATCAGCAGCCGTCCGGCACGCGGCGCAACGCCCGTCTGCAGGCCGGGGAACCAGGTCTGCCCGCCGCTGCCGACATCGTTGAGGTACCAGAGGAAGACCAGGTAGCGATCGCACACTTCGTTGATGGAGTCGAAGTGGGTCTGGAACTTCTCCTCGTCACCGGCGCGGTAACGCTTGAGGATCAACGGGCTCAGCAGCGGGCTGTCGGGGATGGCCAGCGGCAGGCCGACATCGCTGTTGTAACGCTGCAGTGCCTGGCTGATCAGCTGCCGGAAGAATGACAGGAACGCGGCATCGGACAGCCGGCTGATGTCCAGCTCGGTCCAGGCGCTTTCATCCAGCCCGGCGCGCACGCCGCGGCCATTGCGCTGCTGGAAACGGGAGAGTGTGTTGAATGAGTCGATCAGCTTGGCGCACAACTCCGGCGGCAGGCTGTTGTCGTAGGTGCGGATGTAGTGACGCAGGTCGCTGCCATGAACATCCGCCGCGGCTTGCGCCGCGGCGGATGCCGGTGTTGCCGATGGATCAGAAGCGGGCAGTCCAGCGCATCCAGTAGTAACGGCCGATTGCATCGTAGGTCCGCATGTCCGTCGAGGCGTTGAAGCCAGAATAGATCAACGGCGGCTGGCGGTCAGTAAGGTTGCGCACGCCGATCTGGATGGAACTGTTGTTCAGGTCCTCGAAGCGGTAGCCGACCTGCAGGTCGGTCTGGGTGAAGGACGGCACCCGGCGCCTGGCCACGTAACCTGGCTCGGTGACATCGGCCACGTCCGGTGCTTCGTACACGTGGTGCACGTAGCGCGTGGTCAGGCTGGCGCTGAGGTTGCCGCGCGACCAGCTGATGTCATTGAGCGCGCGCCAACGGGCCATGTTGCCGAAGCCGGAGGACGCGTTGTCCACGAACGTGCCGGCCAGGCCGGTGCTGCCCGGAATGCCCGGGAAGGCGCCGACGTTGCTGCTCGGGTCGCCGGCCAGCAGCTGCACCTCGTACTCGGCCAGGTAGGTGGTGTCCAGGTTCCAGCTGAACTTGCCCCATGCACCTTCCGGGAACAGGTAGCGGAAGCCCAGGTCCATGCCCGAGGTCTTGAGCGAACCGAAGTTGCCGGTGATGTTGGTCATCTGCGCCACATCGCCGGCGTCGTCGCGGATGAAGGTGTCGCAGAAGCGGCCGAAGTTGAAGCACTGGTTGAGCAGCACGTTCTCCGGCAGGTTGGTGATGAACTGGTCCAGCTTCACGCGCCAGTAGTCGGCGGTGACGCTGAAGCCTTCCAGGTAGCTCGGGCTGTAGACGAAGCCGTAGGTCAGCACATCGCCTTCTTCCGGCTGCAGGTCGGGATTGGCGACCTGGAACGAGGTGACCTGGTTGTTGCTCTGGCGGAAGGAGCCGTCCGTGGGCACACCGGCGCAGGCGGTGGGATTGCCACCGGTGTAGCCGTTGCAGGGGTCGGTATAGGTACTGGCGCTGGGTACCGTGGGGGCGTACAGATCACCGATGGTCGGCGCACGGAACACGTCGGCGTAGGTGGCACGTACCAGCAGGTCGGCGAACGGCTTCCATTCCACGCCGATCTTGGAGTTGGTGGTGCCGCCGAAGTTGGAGTAGTCCGAGTAGCGCGTGCCGAGCGACACATTGAGCTTCTCGGCGAACGGTGCATCGGCCAACAGCGGGATCAGCGCTTCGGCATAGATTTCGTTGACATCGAACTTGCCGTTGATGTCGCCGAACGTACAGGCTTCCTGGGTGATGAGGCAGACCGTTTCACCCGGCGGAATGATGGTCAGGAAGTCGCTGCTGGAGCTGGCCGATTCGATGCGACGTTCGGCACCGACGGCCAGGGACACCGCGCCAGCCGGCAGGCTGAAGAGGTCGCCGGTAACGTTGGCGTTGAAGACCTTCAGGTCGTTCTCATTGCTGCTGTGGATGGTCGGGTTGATCAGGTCCAGTGCGGCCAGCTGTGCCTGTCCTGCCGGAGTGTTGGGGTCCGGCGCCGGGCCAAGGAAGTTGACCGGCAGACAGCCGGCAATCGCAGTGGCAGCGTTGCCCGGCGTGCGCACGCAGATCGGGCTGCCGGTGGCCGGGTCGATCATCGACGGGCCCAGTGCATCGGTCAGGCCGGGGCTGTAGAGGTAACCACGCACCGTCGAGGACTGCGGCGTGCGGCCATAGCCATAGGAGGCATCCCAACTCCAGGTGCTGTCACCGAATACGCCACGCAGGCCGCCGGTGATCTGGTAGGTCTCGGTTTCGAAGCGGGTGGTACGGGTGGGAATGAAGTCACGCAGGCGCAGTCGCGCGTCGGTGATGTCCACGCCGAACGGGTTGTAGATGCTGTCCTTGCTGATCGGGACATCGTCCACCGTCGCGCGACCGTCGAACGGCAGCGGCGCGATGAAGAACGAGGACTCGGTGCGCAGCCACGAGCCGAGGATGAACGCCTCGATGTTGTCGGTGAGCTGGTAGTTGCCGCTCATGAACAACGCCGTGCGTTCCTGCGGCGTGAGGTTGAGGTTGCCGTCGGCCTGGAAGTTGTAGACGTCGGTGGCGGGATTGAAGCAGCGGAAATCCGATTGCGACGAACCGGGGCGGCCATCGATGCGGGTCAGCGTGACGTTGGCGCCGCTGCCGCAGTTGGGATCGGTCAGGTCCACGCCGGTTGCCGAAGCGCGCGGCACCACATAGCGGCCGGTCAGGATGCGGCTGGTGCCGCCGATGCCCTTCTCGCCGGCGTACAGCTGGTAGGGCTGGCTGGAGTAGCTGCGGTCGGCGGCGCTGACCGAATCTTCCTTGTCGTAGCTGGCGCCGAGCATCAACCGGCCCTTGTCGCCATGCAGGCCAAAGGTCGCGTCAAAGCGCTGGGTATCGGCGTCGCCGCGCGAGGAGATGCCGTAGAACGCGCTGGCTTCGACCCCCTCGAAGTCCTTGCGCAGGATGAAGTTGACCACGCCGCCGATGGCGTCGGAGCCGTAAATGGCCGAGGCGCCGTCCTTCAGCACTTCGACGCGCTCGATCAGTGCCATGGGGATCGAGTTCACGTCCACCGCGCCATTGGCATTGGAGATGGTGCCGATCCAGCGCTTGCCATCGACCAGCACCAGCGAGCGGTTCACGCCCAGGCCGCGCAGATCGACTGTCGCCGCACCCGCGCCGCCGCCGTTGTTGACCTGCGGGTTGGTAGCCGCGCCGGCAATGGCCGGGGTGCGCTGCAGGAACTCACCCACCGTCGCCGCGCCGGAACTCTCGATGTTCTGGCGGTCGATGGTGAAAACGGGGCTGGAGGTTTCCAGGTCGGCGCGCTTGATGCGCGAGCCGGTCACCTGGATGCGATCCAGGTTGGTGGCTTCCTCTTGCTTGGGTGGGGTGTCCTGGGCTTGGACGCTTGTTACGGCTCCCAGCGCCAGTGCTGCGGTAGACATCGGCAGCAGGGCACGGCGAATGGCGTGACTCAGTGGCTGAATACTCACATTTGACTCCGCGGTGTGTGATGCAGGCAGGGGAGTCGTGAAATTACGAATTATTAACCTTGCGGGATGTGCCAGCCAGGCACGGAAAGATGTGCCAAAACTGACATTTCATCTCTCCAGGGGTGAAATAATCCGTAACAAATATTACGTTGAGAGATTCAGCGTGCCGCGCGCCAGGCAACCACGGCGGCGATGGCCAGCCACAGGGCTTCACCCAGGCCGTTGGCCAGGGTCAGCAGGGTCCAGGCCAGATGTGGCCCCATACGCAACGCAGATTCCCACGGTGTGAGCCCCATCGGGCCACCGATATAGGCCGCGGCAATGCCCCAGTTGGCCGCGAGCGCGATCAGCAGCATGGCGATGATCGCCACCGCAACCCGCGCCGGTCCGGCCCGGAAACCACCCAGCCGCAACATCCACGCCGCTTCCAGGGCCGCCAGTACCGCCATCCAGCCGGCCTGTGTGCCGGTGGTCAGTGCCGCCAGCAACCAGGCCACGGCAACAGTGATGCTTCCCAGCAACAACAACATGGGCCACAGCCAGTGGCGAGAGGAACGCGCAGGCGGGGAAACGGAGGACATGGGCATTCCAGGAGGGGTCCGGCAGCATAGCCCTTCAGCGGGCAGGGTGCCCAGTCGGATAAAATGTCGCACCTTGCGGGCAGCACCCGCGTCCCCATATTGATTTGCATGTATTCGCGCAGCAGTGAACCCGTCCATTTCGAACGTGATTGCCCGGCCGTGATGGTGCCGCAGGGCGACAGCGTGACCCTGCCCGCTGGCAGCTACGGTTACATCACCCAGGCACTGGGCGGCAGCTACACGGTGTTTGTCGAAGGCAACCTGTTCCGTATTGCCGGCAAGGACGGCGATGCGATCGGCAAGGAGCCGCCGCCGGGACTGGAACTGCCTGACGACGCTGGCGACGAGGACGTGGAAAAGCTGGTCTGGCAGCAGCTGCGGACCTGCTTCGACCCGGAAATCCCGTTCAACATCGTTGACTTGGGGCTGATCTACGAAGTGGATATCAAGCACCTGGACGATGGCCAGCGCGAGGTGGACGTCAAGATGACGCTGACCGCACCTGGCTGCGGCATGGGCGAGATACTGGTCGATGACGTGCGCAGCAAGCTGGAAATGATTCCGACGGTGGCCCAGGCCGACGTCGATCTGGTCTTCGATCCGCCGTGGGGGCGCCATATGATGTCCGAAGCGGCGCGCCTGGAAACTGGCATGCTGTAACGGTTGGCTTTTCCTGCGGCCCGGGCGCACGCCCGGCCTTGCAGGGAGTGGTTGGCCGGCTCGTGTTCAACCGGTGGCGATATCCGCACCGGTGCCCATCCCGCAATCTGCAAGGAATTACCCGGTGTCCCAGTCTTCCCTGAGCTTTGCTGTCACCCGTTCGGCCAACCCGCGCAGCGCTTCGGAGCGCGCCACGATCCTGGAGAAGCCGGGCTTCGGCCTGTACTTCACCGACCACATGGTGGCAGTACGCTGGGACAAGGACACTGGCTGGCACGATGCGGCGGTAACGCCGTACGGCCCGATCTCGCTGGACCCGGCCGCCGCCGTGCTGCATTACGGTCAGGAAATCTTTGAGGGCATCAAGGCCTATCGCCACGCCGATGGTTCGATCTGGACCTTCCGTCCGGAAGCCAACGGTGCGCGCCTGCAGCGCTCGGCCCGTCGCCTGGCGCTGCCGGAACTGCCGGTGGAAATCTTCGTCGAGTCGCTCAAGCAGATCACCGCCGTCGACAAGGACTGGGTGTCCGATGCCGACGAAGCCAGCCTGTACTTCCGTCCGTTCATGATCGGCGACGAAGCGTTCCTCGGCGTGCGCGGCGCGCACAAGGCCACCTACTACGTGATCGCCAGCCCGGCCGGCCCGTACTTCGCCAAGGGCGTGGCGCCGGTGGCGATCTGGCTGTCCACCGATTACGCACGTGCGGCCAAGGGCGGTACCGGTGCGGCCAAGTGCGGTGGCAACTACGCCGCCTCGCTGCTGCCGCAGCAGCAGGCGCAGGCCAAGGGCTGCTCGCAGGTACTGTTCCTGGACCCGGTCGAGGGCAAGTACCTGGAAGAACTGGGCGGCATGAACGTGTTCCTGGTCTACGGCAAGACCAACACGCTGGTCACCCCGGCACTGTCGGGCAGCATCCTGGAAGGCATCACCCGCGAGTCGATCCTGCAGCTGGCGCGCGACCGCGGCATGACCGTGGAAGAGCGCAAGGTGTCCATCGACGAGTGGAAGCAGGGCGTGGCTTCCGGTGACATCACCGAAGTGTTCGCCTGCGGCACCGCCGCAGTCATCACCCCGATCGGCCAGCTCAAGGGCGAAGGCTTTGAAGTGGGCGACCTGGGTGCGCCGGCTGGCGAAGTGACCATGTCGCTGCGCAAGGAACTGACCGACATCCAGTACGGCCGCCTGCCGGATCGCCACGGCTGGTTGGTGCGTCTGGCCTGATCCGCTCTGCGGGACTGCCCAAACCCGCCCGGGACCTGTGCCCGGGCGGGTTTTTCATTGCCCGGATTCGGGAGTCTCATCACACTTTCTTTGTGAAACAGTCACTTATGGCAGTGGCGTGGGGGATGGTTTCGTCTGCAACCCTCTTGGCAGGGGTTTATCCGGCGTTTACTCTCGGCCGACGGATCGGTTACAGGGGACTGGTCCGGGTAGTCCTACCCGGGCAATACACGCTTCCCCACCGATGTCTGGAGCCCGGGCAGGACCTTGGCCGCGCAACGCGGCATCCTCATGCAGAAGGGCTCATCAATGTCACGCAAATCAGACCGTAGGCTTGGCCGTGGGTTGGTTGTAGCAGGCACGGTGTCGTTGTCCTCCCTGTTGTTGTGTACGCCGGCCTTTGCCGGTGATGTCCACCTGGCCGGCTTGGACAGCGCGCCCACGTACCAGCGCTTCATCGTCAAGTACAGGCAGGACAGCCGGCAGCTCGCCGGCGAGGCGGCACTGCAGAGGACGCTGGGCTCGGCGGCGCGCGCATTGCCGTTGCGTGGTGGCAAGAGCGTGGGCGTGGAGCACCTGCGCCGGCTGGCGGTGGGGGCGGACGTGATCCGCGCCGACGCCCGGCTCGACCGTGTCGATGCCGAGACGCTGATGCGCAAGTTGGCGGCCGATCCGAACGTGGAGTACGTGGAGGTCGATCGCCTCAACACGGTCCGCCTGACGCCCAATGACACGCGCTACAGCGAGCAGTGGGGCTATTCCGGCACCTACGGCATCAAGGCCAACCAGGCCTGGGATGTGACCAACGGAGCCGGCTCGGTGGTGGCGGTGCTCGATACCGGCATCACCAACCACAGCGACCTCAGCGCCAACCTGTTGCCGGGTTACGACTTCATCAACGACACCAGCGTTTCCAACGATGGCGGTGGTCGCGACAATGACCCCAGCGATCCGGGCGACTGGGTCAGCGCCAACCAGTGCGGGGGCACCCATGCCGCACAGGGTTCGAGCTGGCACGGCACCCATGTCGCCGGCACCATCGCCGCGGTGACCAACAATGCCAAGGGCGTGGCGGGTGTGGCCTATGGCGCCAAGATCGTGCCGGTCCGCGTGCTCGGCACCTGCGGTGGCTATGACTCGGACATCGCCGATGCCATCGTCTGGGCCTCGGGTGGCACGGTGTCCGGCGTGCCGGCCAATGCCAATCCGGCCGAGGTGATCAATCTCAGCCTCGGCGGCTCCGGTGCCTGTGGTACCACCACTCAGAGCGCGATCAACAGCGCGGTCGGCCGCGGCACCGCCCTGGTCATCGCCGCCGGCAACGACAACGTCAACGTGTCCAACGCCTCGCCGGCCAACTGCAACAACGTCATCGCGGTGGCCTCGATCACCAGCACCGGCGCGCGTTCGAGCTTCTCCAATTACGGCGCGCTGATCGACATCGCCGCGCCGGGCTCGAACATCCTGTCCACGCTCAACACCGGCAGCACCACACCTGGCACGGAAACCTACGCGGCCTACAACGGCACCTCGATGGCCACCCCGCACGTGGCCGGCGTGGTGGCGCTGATCCAGGCGGTGGCCACCACGCCGAAGACGCCGGCCCAGGTGGAGGCGCTGATCAAGGCCAACGTGACCGCGTTCCCGTCGACCCCATCGCAGTCCATCGGCCCGGGCATCCTCAATGCCAAGGCGGTGGTGGATGCGGTCAATGGCGGGACCACGCCGAACCCGGGTGGCACGGTGCTTGGCAACGGCGTGCCGTTGACCGGCCAGTCCGGCGCCGCCGGGAGCAGCCAGTACTACACCGTGCAGGTACCTGCCGGTGCCAGCAACCTGGTGATCGCCAGCTCCGGTGGCAGCGGAGATGCCGACCTGTACGTGCGTGCCGGCAGCCAGCCGACCACCTCCATCTATGATTGCCGGCCGTACAAGAGTGGCAATGCGGAAAGCTGCACGTTCGCCACGCCGACGGCTGGCACCTACCACGTGATGCTCAACGCCTACGCGGCCTATTCGGGGGTGACCCTGCAGGCCAGCTGGAGCACTGGCGGCGGCAGTGGCGGTGCGCAGACCTACAGCAATGCCACGGCGGTGAACATCGTCGACAACGCCACGGTGGAAAGCGCGATCAGCGTGTCCGGGCGCAGCGGCAATGCGCCCGCCTCGACGCCGGTGGCGGTGGACATCAGCCACACCTGGAAGGGTGACCTGAAGGTGGACCTGGTGGCGCCGGACGGCAGCGTATATGTGCTGAGCAACTACGCCGGCGGCAGCGCCGACGACATCAAGCAGACCTTCAACGTGAACCTGTCCAGCGAAGCCCTCAACGGCACCTGGAAGCTTCGGGTGAACGACAAGGCCAGTGGTGATGCCGGCAGGATCAACCGCTGGTCGATCACGTTCTGATCCGGTGGCAACGACGGCGCCCGCAGCGGCGCCGTCCTCAACGCGCATGATGTATGGGCCCCGGCACCGCCGGGGCCTTTTTTATCGAGCCAGATGCACAAGCGGGCCGGTGCGTGGGCTCAGTCTTCGCAGATGTCGGCCGGGGACGCCTGCAGAAACCTCAGCGCATCGGCCGGGGCGATATCCAGCAGCAGGCCGCGCTGGCCGGCATTGATGTAGACGGCGGTGTGCTGCTGCACCTGCTCGGCGAACAGCACGTTTGCAGGGCGCTGCTGGGCGAACGGACTGATGCCGCCCACCTTGTAGCCACTGCGACGCTCGGCTTCGGCCACTTCCATCATCTGCGCGTGCTTGCCGCCGCACTGTGCGGCAAGTTTCTTCAGTGACAGCCGCTGGTCGCTGGGAATCACCGCGATCACCGGCTGCTTGTCGACCCATGCCATCAGCGTCTTGAACATCCGCGCCGGGGCGATGCCCAGTGCCTGCGCCGCCGCCAGGCCCTTGCTGTCCACGTCGGCGGAGTAGTCGTAGGCGTGCACGCCGTGGGCGATCCCGGCCTTGTCCAAGGCAGCGTTGGCGCGGGTGCCCTTGGCCACTCAGACCGCCTCGAAGCGGTTCGCATCCACGTTCTTGCGCACCTTGGTCGGGTCCCAGATGCGGCCGTTCATGGCGATGTACACGCCCGCCGGCAACGACTGCACTGCGCCGATCGCACAGCCGATGTTGAACTCGGCATCGGAGCCGCGGAAGCGGGCCGGGCTGAGCGCGCCGGTCATCACGATGGTCTTGCCGGGAATGGTCTGCAGCACCTTGCCGGTGGCGACCATCGAATCGGTGCCGTGGGTGACCAGCACGTGGCGGGTGGGCTGGGCGGCGATGGTGGCGCGGATCAGCTCGCGGTCGTCATCGCTGATGTGCAGCGAATCCTTGCGCAGGATCGGAATGACGTTGAAGCGGAAGGTGACGCCCAGCTCGCGCAGGATCATGCCGATCTGCGGATCGCCGATCTGGTAGTCGGACTTGTCGTCGAAGTAGATCTTGTCGATCGTGCCGCCGGTGGTGACGACCAGGAGTTCTTCCATCATTGCGGTAAATCCTTGCGGTGACTGCGTGCGGCGCCGTGCCGCGATGCTGCGCATGATAATCCAAGGCCCGTGGCACCGAGCCGCGCGCGGCCCCAATGCGGTAGCACCGAGCCGGGCTCGGCGCGGGCGTCAGCGGGAGGGCTTCAGCCGAGCATGGCCCGGCTCTACACGCAAGATCGGTCGAGCAGGGCTCGCCGCTACCGGGCCTGCTTGCGGGCAAACCGCGCCCGCACCCCGGGCACGCTGACCAGGCCGATGATCAGCAACGACAGGCCAATCTCCAGCCACGCATACAAGGCAGCTTCGCGATGGGCCCAGGCGCTCATCACGCCGTGGCTGAACCAGAACAGGGCCAGCACCCCGGCCCAGAACCGTGCCGCCGCACGTCGTGCGATCACCCCGGCCAGCAACAGCAGTGGCGGGACCACGAACACCAGCAGCACCGCGGCCAGATGGCGGTCGCCACGGAACCACCAGCCGTAAAGCGCGGCCAGCAGCAGCAGCGCCAAGGCCAGTACGCCGTCACGCAGGCGGCTGGGGGGAGTCATTGCGCCAGGCGCCGGGCGATGTCGGCCACGCGCCGGCCCAGCACGCGTGCCAGGTGCGCCTCGTCGTCACTGGGCTGTGGGTCGTCCTGCGCGCCGGCCACATGGCTGGCGCCATAGGGTGTGCCGCCGGTGGTGGTGTGGCTCAACGCCGGCTCGGTGAACGGGATGCCGACGATCAGGCAACCGTGGTGCAGCAGTGGCACCTGCATCGACAGCAGCGTCGACTCCTGGCCGCCGTGCATCGAGGCGGTGGAGGTGAACACCGCCGCCGGCTTGCCGGCCAGCGTACCGTTCACCCATTCCGCGCCCAGGCCATCGAGGAAGTGCTTGACCGGCGCGGCCATGTTGCCGAACCGGGTGGGGCTGCCGAGCACGATGCCATCGCATTCGGCCAAGTCGGCGATCTCCACGTAGGGCGCGCCGTCCTCGGGCACCGGCGGGGCGCTGGTCTGGGTGACGGCGGCCACCGGCGGCACCGTGCGCAGGCGGGCGCTCATGCCGGGCACCTCGCCAATGCCACGCGCGATCTGCCGGGCCAGCCGGGCCACCGAGCCGCCACGGCTGTAGTACAGCACCAGAATTTCCGCCATCACACCATCCATTCATCACGCAGGAGCCCGCAGTATCGGCGATGCGGGCCGCGCTTTGTATCGGGTACCCTTGCCGCATGGAACCACTGGACACACTCAATCTATGGATGGAGCGCCTGCGCGACAGGGCGCGGAACATCAGCTTCGCGCGCTTCCTGTGGTGCCGCTTCCTGGATGACCGCCTGTTCCAGGCCGCCGGTTCACTGGCTTACACCACCGTGTTTGCGCTGGTGCCATTGGCGATCGTGGTGTTCGGGGTGCTGTCGGCATTCCCGATGTTCGACCGCTGGAGCGAGGCGCTGAGCAACTTTGTGTTCTCCAACTTCGTGCCGTCGGCCGCGCGCGCTGCCGAGGGCTATCTGCGCCAGTTCTCGGCCAGTGCCGGGCAGCTGACGGCTGCCGGTTTCATTGCGTTGGTGGTGTCGTTGCTGATCACCCTCAACAGCGTCGAGCAGACCTTCAACCGCATTTGGCGGGTGGCCTCGGCGCGCCCCCAACTGACCCGTTTCCTGGTTTATTGGACCGTGCTGACCTTGGGGGCGCTGATGGCGGCCGCATCGCTTGCGGTCTCGGCCAAGGTGTTGTCGCTGCCGTTGTTCGGCACCACCGAAGGCCGTTGGCTGGCCGATCTGGGCCTGCGCCTGGCACCGGTGGTGATCGAGTTCGCAAGCGTGGTGCTGATCTACCGCGTGGTCCCGCACCACACAGTGAAGTGGCACCACGCCATTCCGGGCGCGCTGCTGGCAGTGCTGATGCTGGAGCTGGTGAAGTGGGGTATGGGCCTTTATCTGGGCAGCTTCCAGTCCTATCAGAAGTTGTATGGCACGGTGGCGTTCGTGCCGATCCTGTTGCTGTGGATCTACCTGGGTTGGGTATCGGTGCTGCTGGGGGCTTCGCTGGCCTCGTCGATTGCAGCCTTCCGTTACCAGCCGGCAGCACTGCGCTTGCCGCAGGGCAGCGAGCTGTACGGGCTGCTGCGCCTGCTCGGCCGCTTCCGCCAGGCGCGGCAGCAAGGGCAGGGGTTGGACGAGGAGCAGATACTGGCGTTGGAGCCGATGCTCACCGATTCGCTGCTGCAACAGCTGCTCGAGCAGATGGAATGCATCAAGTTGCTGCGTCGCGATGAGCAGGGCCAATGGCTGCTGGCCCGCGACCTGAACCGCATCACCCTTCACGAGTTGTACGAAAGCACCCAGCTGCGCATCCCCGTAGCCGAGGAATACCTGCCGTTCCGTGACGACAGCCTGGGACAGGCTGCCTGCCGCGCGCTGGACGAGCTGCGCGTGCCATTGCGCGCGCTGCTCAAGCGCCCCGTGGACGACATCTACGCAGATACCGGAGAACACCGATGAATCGCAGTTTGTTTCTCCTTGCGCTGCTGGCGCTGACGCTGGCTGGCTGCAAACCGCAGGCGCCGACTGCTGCACCCGACCCGGCCACGCCGACGCCGACGCCGCAGGCCACCACGCCGGCCGCGCCGGCTACCGAAGTCGTGCCGCAGACGGCAGAGGTGCCGCAGTTGCAGGTGCAGACGGTGGATGGAGCGGCCTACGACCTGGCCACCCATCGCGGTCAGTGGGTGGTGGTCAACTTCTGGGCGACCTGGTGCGCACCATGCCTGCAGGAAATGCCGGAGTTGTCGGCCCTGCACGCCATGCGCGGCAATGTCGAAGTGCTGGGGCTGGCCTACGAGGACATCGAGCTGGACGAGATGCAGGCGTTCCTGAAGGAACACCCGGTGGCGTATCCGATCGCCATCATCGACACCTACGCCCCGCCCAAGGATTTCGCCACGCCGCGCGGTTTGCCGATGACCTACCTGATCGCACCGGACGGCAAGATCGCCAAGCAGTTCCTCGGGCCGGTCAATGCCCATGACATCGAACAGGCGATCAGCGCCGCCGGTGGCAAGGCGGTCTGAGCAGGCTGCACGACGCATGGAGTTGATCGAGCGTATCCGGCAGGCCTGGGGCTGGACCGGCCTGCAACCGGATCAGGTGGTGGGCGAGAACCCCTTCGGTAACCTGATGATCAAGGACCATGACGGCAGCTACTGGCGGCTGTGCCCGGAGGATCTTTACTGCCGGCCAGTTGCCGAAGACCGCGCGGCACTGGATGCGCTGTCGCGTGAGCAGGAATTCCTGCAGGACTGGCACATGGCTGGACTGGTGCAGCTTGCCGAGCAGCAACTTGGCCGGCCAGCGCCTGGCCACTGTTACTGCCTGAAGGTTCCCGGTGTACTGGGAGGTGCCTACGGCGAGGACAACCTGGCGGTGATAGCACTGCAGGAGCTCATCGCCGCTTCGGGCAGCTTGGCCAAGCAGATCGCCCACCTGCCGGACGGCGCGCAGGTAAGGCTGACGGTTGTGGATTGATCGGCAAGGTTGCCTGGCATCCACCGCACGAGAAGGCGTCTATTTCCCCGCGCCGCAATATTCACCCGGCATCGGTCGCAATCTGGGGAATCGGCTTCACCGCGCCGTAGGTTTCCTTCTTTGGCTTGCCCTTCAGCGGCGGCAGTTCAACCAGGGGCTCGTCCACGCGGGTATCGGGCAGGCGGTCGAGCAGGTCGCGGATCAGGGTCAGGCGTCCGCGTTTCTGGTCATTGAAATCCACCAGCGTCCACGGGGCATGCAGCGTGTGGGTGGCCTGCAACATGGCTTCGCGGGCCTGGGTGTAATCGGCGTATGCCAGGCGTGATTGCAGGTCCACCGGCGACAGTTTCCAGCCCTTGAGTGGATCTTCGCGGCGTTCGGCAAAACGCTTTTCCTGCTGTTGCTGGTCCACGCACAGCCAGTACTTGAACAGCAGGATGCCGTCATCGACCAGCAGCTTCTCGAAGACCGGCGCCTGCTGGAGGAACGCCTGGTACTGCGTGTCGCTGCAATAGCCCATCACTTTCTCAACGCCGGCGCGGTTGTACCAGCTGCGGTCCATCAGCACGATCTCGCCGGCCGCAGGCAGGTGGGCGATATGGCGCTGGAAATACCATTGCGTGTTCTCGCGCTCGGTCGGCTTGGGCAGGGCGACGACACGGCATTGACGCGGATTGAGATGCTTGGCCACGTCCTGGATCACGCCACCCTTGCCGGCAGTGTCGCGGCCTTCAAATATCGCCAGCACGCGCTGCCCGCAGTGCTGGGCCCAGCGCGCCATGTTGGCCAGTTCCAGCTGCATGGGTTCCAGCAGCTGTTCGTATTCCTTGCGCTTGAGCTTGGCCATGGTTGCTCCTGGTCCGGAAATGGCGAGCCTAGCGCAGTGATGTGTCAGACGGCGTCAGCGCCTTGCCAGCCCTGTTCGCGGGCCAGCTGTTGCAGCAGCGTGGCCAGGTCCTGGGCAAAGCCGCGCATGTCGAACAGACTGGTGTTTTCGCGCGCTTCGGCAAGCTTGCGGCGCAGCGCCTGCAACGCCATGGGGTCGTTGCCGAGTGCGATGGCGGTTGCAACGAAGGCGCGATCGTCGGCTACGTTCATCTGCGCCAGGCCCAGATGGTGGTTGAGGCTGCCGGCCACGCGCGCGGCGAAGGTTTCGCCGGGAGCGGTCAGCACCGGGCAACCGGCCCACAGCGCATCCGATGCGGTGGTGTGCGCGTTGTACGGATGTGTGTCCAGGAACAGATCGGCATGGCGGTAACGGGCCAGGTACTGCGGATGCGGCAGCTTGCGCATGAACACCAGTCGCGTCGGCTCCACGCCCTGTTGGCGGGCCACTTCGCGCAACCGTTCATCGGCCTTGCCGGGGCCGGACAGCAGCCACAACACGCTGCCGGGCACACCCTTGAGGACCTGCAGCAGCCGGTCCACGCTGCGCGGGTTGAGCTTGTAGCTGTTGTTGAAGCAGCACAGCACCACGCCCTGTTCGGGCAGGCCGCAATCACTTCGTGATGGAGGTTGCTCCACCACGCGGGTGTTGTCCGAAGGCTGGAAGGCGCGCGGCAGGCGCAGCACGTTTTCACTGAATGCCGGTTCCAGCCGGGCGGGCAGCACGAAGTCATCGGCCAGCACATGATCGATCCAGGGCGCACCGGACGTGCCCGGATACGCCAGCCAGTTGATCTGCACCGGCGCCGGCCGCATGGCCAGTACTTCGGGCGTGCCACCACCGCCCCAGCCGCGCAGGTCGAACAGGATGTCGATGCCGGCTTCGCGGATGCGATTGGCGATGCTGGAGTGCGGCTGCCCTTCCACGTCGTGCAAGGTGTGCGCGGCATCGTGCAGGCGTTGCCGGATACGGCTGTTGTCGTAGCGGTTGAGGGCGAACAGATGTATCTGCAACTGCGGGTGCGCACGCAGCTGCTCGAACAGCGCCACGGTCAGCAGTCCGGTGGGATGGGCGCCGAATCCGTTGGAGAGGAAGCCAACACGCAACGGCCCGTTCTGCCGCACTGCGCTGGGGGGCAGCTGCGGGATAGCCTGCGCCAATACCTGCGCGCGTTGTCGCGCACACGCCAGTTGTTCGGCTGCACTGGCGTCCTCGCTGAGGAAGGCAAATGGCTCTACTGCCGGATTGCCTTGGGCCACCGCGCTGCGCACTTGCCGAGACAGGCTGTCCAGATCGCGCCAGTCACACAGGCGGCGTTGCCAGTTCAGGCGCTGCGCAGCCATGTAGGCCTCGCCCGGTGCCAGTGCATGGGCGCGGCGATAGGCCTCGGCGGCGGCCTCGGGTTGGTTGGCGTCTTCCAGTACATGACCAAGCCACAACGCCATGCCCGGATGTTGCGGGGCGAGTTGGCAGGCGCGTTGCAGCGCGGTAGCCGCTTCGTCGTAACGGCCCTGCATCCAGTGGGCACGCCCGAGGCGGGCGAGGGCCTCGGGATGCTCGGGGTGCAATTGCAGTGCGCGGCGTGCGGCGGCTTCACCGGCGCCGACATCGCCTTCGCCGAGTTCCGCATCGGCGAGCATCACCCAGGCGATGAAATCGGAAGGCTGGCGGCTGACAGCGGCGCGCAGCTGCTCGCGTTGGCTTGGGGGATTGGGCATTGGATCAGGCAGCGGTGAATGCAATGAGCGTGATTTTGCCGTGCATGCCGGGCTTTTGCTTGGCTCCTCTGGTTCTGCTGAGAGGGAGGGCATGCTTGGGGAAGCGGCTGTTGCTTGCGCCCCCTCCCTTTCGCGCAGCGAAGGGGAGGGTTGGGGAGGGGTAGCTCTGCCTCTGCCTTTGCAGTTGCCGTTGCCGTTGCTCTGGCATTTGACGTGCCGGCTCCGTCGCAGCGGAAGGGGCCCGGTACGTCAAATGCCGGACAACAGCGGGAGCCAAAGCGACAGACAGGGCCAAAGCACGAAGCTCAAAGCTCAAAGCTCAAAGCGCCCCCTCCCCAGCCCTCCCCTGTGCTTTGCACAAGGGAGGGGGCGAAGCCAAGGCCAAGCCAAGATCAAGCGAAGCTAAAGCCGCCTTGCTCAGCTGCCCTCGGCCAGCCGCGCCAGTTCGTCCACCTGATGCTCGTGCTGCAGGCGGCTCACCAGCGCATCCAGATCACCTTCGATGATGTTGGGCAGGTCGTACAGGGTCAGGCCTTCGACGCGGTGGTCGGTGATCCGCCCCTGCGGGAAGCTGTAGGTGCGGATGCGTTGGCTGCGGTCGCCGCTGCCTACCTGCAAACGGCGCGATTCGGCCTGTGCTGCCGCCTGCTTGCTGCGCTCGGCATCCAGTAACTGGGCTTTCAGGCGCTTCATCGCCTTGTCGCGGTTGGCGTGCTGGCTGCGTTCGGTCTGGCACTCGACCACCACGCCGCTCGGCACGTGGGTGATGCGGATCGCAGATTCGGTCTTGTTGACGTGCTGCCCGCCGGCACCGGAAGAGCGGAACGTATCCACTTTCAGGTCCGCCGGGTTGATGACGATCTCTTCCACATCGTCGGCTTCGGGAATGATCGCCACCGTGGCCGCGGAGGTGTGGATGCGGCCCTGCGACTCGGTGGCGGGCACGCGTTGCACGCGGTGGGTGCCGGACTCGAATTTCAGTTTGGAATAGGCCCCGCGACCGACCACGCGTGCCACGATTTCCTTGTAACCGCCGTGCTCGCCGGGGTTGTCGGATTCGATCTCGACTTTCCAGCCCTGTCGTTCGGCATAACGTGCGTACATGCGGAACAGGTCGCCGGCGAAGATCGCCGCCTCGTCGCCGCCAGTGCCGGCGCGGACTTCCAGGAACAGGTTGCCCTCATCACGCGGGTCACGTGGCACCAGCAGCAGCGCGAGTTCCTCGTCCAGGGCCAGAAGGCGCGCCTGGGCGCTGCTGATTTCCTCTTCAGCCAGCTCGCGCAGTTCCGGGTCGGCGCGCATGGCTTCGGCCGAAGCAAGGTCGGCCTTGGCGCGGGTCTCTTCAGCCAGCGCGTTGGCGACGGGTTCAAGCTGTGCGAATTCGCGGGAGAAGTTGCGGAAGCGCTCGTTGTCGGCAACTACGTCCGGTTCGGAGAGCAGGCGTTCCAGTTCTTCACGGCGCTCGGCCAGTGCCAGCAACTTACGGCGCAGGGTCGGCGTCATCGGTCCTCGCTACGGGGTGTTGATATCCGGGCGTGGCCGGGAACAGGCGCTCTGCGGCGCGGGTGAGTTCAGTGTCACCCTGCTGCGCCGCTTCGCGCAATGCGGCCGTAGGCGGATGCAGCAGGCGGTTGGTCAGGCCGTGCGCGAGTTGCTCCAGCACCTCGTCGGCGGATTTGCCATGCGCCAGCTGCTGGCGCGCCTTGGCCAGCATTTCGCTGCGGGTGGCTTCGCCAAAGGCGCGCAGCTGCTTGATCGGCGTCTGCAACTGGGTGGCGCGCAGGTTTTCCAGGTAGCGGCCAACCTGCAGGTTGATGATGGTCTCGGCTTCGGCGGCAGCTTCGCGGCGGCTGCGTCGGTTCTCTTCCACCGCGCGCTCCATGTCGTCAACGGTGTACAGATAGGCGTCGGACAGCTTGCCGACTTCGGCCTCGATGTCGCGCGGCACGGCCAGGTCGAACAGCAGCATCGGTTTGTGCTTGCGCGAACCCAGCGCCGTGGCGACATGGCGGTGCAGGATCACCGGTTCGCGCGCGGCGGTGGCGGAGAACACCACGTCCGCTTCGCCCAGGTGGCGCTCCAGTTCGGTCAATGGCAGGGCCACGCCGCCATGGCGGCTGGCCAGATCCTGCGCATGGGCCAAGGTGCGGTTGGCGATCAGCAGGCGCTTCACCCGGGCTTCGCTCAGGTGCTTGGCCGCCAGTTCGATGGTTTCGCCGGCGCCGACCAGCAGCACCGTGGATTCGTCCATGCGTGCGAACGAGTCCTGCGCCAGCCGCACCGCGGTGGAGGCCACCGAGACGGGATTGGCGCCGACGCGGGTATCGGTCCGGGCCCGCTTGGCCACCGAGAAGGCCTGCTGGAACAGGCGGTCGAGCTGCTGGCCGATGGCGCCGTTGTCATGTGCCAGTGCCCAGGCGTCCTTCACCTGGCCCAGGATCTGCGGTTCGCCCAGCACCATCGAATCCAGGCCGGTGGCCACGCGGAACAGATGGCGCACGGCCTCGCTGTCGCTGTGCTGGTACAGATAGCCATGCAGGTCACCGGCGTGATGCTGCAGCCAGTGCTCAAGGGCCTGGCCGTCCTCTGCCACGGCGTACAGCTCGGTGCGATTGCAGGTGGACAGCAGCACCGCTTCGGCCAGTTGTGGCGACTGGCGCAACGAATCGAGCGCGCGCGGCAGCGCGTCGCCGCCAAAGGCAGCCCGTTCGCGCAGTTCCACCGGCGCTGTCTGGTGATTCAGTCCTAGCACCCACAGGGTCATCTGTTCAGTTGCTTGCGATAAGCTGCTGGCTGTTGAAGGCCGCCATTTTACGGCCCGGTCGCGTCAGATGCCCGTATTCAATCGCATATGCAGCGTTCTGTTGCTTTTTCTGCCGGTCATGCCGGTGCTGGCGGCTCCTGCCAAGCCGGCCAGAGCGCCGTTGGCGGCCGAGCCGGCGCCTCCGCTGGCTCCGGTCCTGGCGGGTGAGTTCTCGCTCCAAGCGGGCAAGCTTGGCGACGCGGCGCGCTGGTACCTGGAGGCCGCAAAGCAGGCCAAGGACGACGCCGGCCTGGCCGAGCGCGCCACCCGCATTGCCATGCTGGCCGACGATGACGCCGGCGCCACCGAGGCGCTGGCCCTGTGGGCACAGCGTGACCCGAAGGCCATCGCCATCCGCGCCACGCGGGGTTCGCTGGCCATGCGCAAGGGCGACGCTCAATTGGCGCAGCGCGAATTGCTGGCGGTGCTGCGTTCATCCGAGCCGCGCGCCTGGCGCTATGCCTTGCTGGCGCTGGCCACCGGTGGGCGTGACCCGGCGGTGCCGGCGCAGGTGCTGAGCGGTCTGATCGATGCCAATGCCATCCCGGAGGACCTGGAGGCCTGGCAGGAGTTCGGGCGTCTGGCCTTGCGCATGGAGCGCCCGGAACTGGCCCAGCGGATGGTTGGCGAGGTGGTCAGGCGCTTCCCCGACGAGCCGCGCGTGGTGCTGTTGCATGCAAGCCAGCTCAAGCAGGCGGGCAAGCCGGACGAGGCATTGGCCCTGCTCAAGGGCATCGAGCCCAAGGCGGCGCAGGATGAAGAGCTGCGCAATGCGCTGGCCATTGCCTATGACGTGATGGGCGAGCCGAAGGCGGCCGAGCAGGTGCTGTCGGTGGGCGAGCAGAATCTGCAGACCTGGGGCATGCGCGCTTCGCTGCTGGCCAAACAGAAGGACGACGCGGCGTTGCTGGCGCTGTACCAGGACATCTCGGCCAAGACCAGCAAGCCGGACCCCGAGCAGCGCCTGTTGCTGGGCAAGATTGCCGAGTACCTCAAGCGCTACCAGGAAGCGGTGGACTGGTACCAGGGCGTGCCCGGTGGCGAGCAGCGTGGCGAAGCCCAGTTGCGCGCGGTCAACGCGCTGTACCTGATGGACGAGAAGGCCCAGGCCCTGCGCCAGGTGCATGCGATCCAAGGCGATGCGGCGGTGGATGACGAAGTACGCCGTGATGCCTACCTGCTGGAAGCCGAACTGGAGCTGCGCAACGGCGACGCCGATGCGGAGATGGCCGTTCTGACCCGCGGCCTGGCCGCCTATCCGGACGAGAGTGCATTGCTTTACGCGCGCGCACTGGCCTGGGAGCGCAATGACGACGTGCCGCGCGCCGAGGCTGACCTGCGCAAGATCCTCGTTGCCGAACCGGAGAACGTGGCTGCGCTCAATGCGCTGGGGTACACCCTGGCCGACCGCACGCACCGTTACCAGGAGGCGTTGGAGCTGATCGACCGTGCCCGCGTGGCCGAGCCGGACAACGCCGCCATCGTCGACAGTTATGGCTGGGTCCTGTACCGGCTGGGGCGCAATGAAGAAGCCTTGATCCACCTGCGCCGTGCCTGGGGCCTGAACAAGGACCCGGAAATCGCCGCGCATGTGGGCGAGGTGCTGTGGGTGCTGGGGCGCAAGGACGAGGCGCGGCAGTTCTTCGAGGAAGCCCGCAAACTGGATCCGGACAACCGTGCGCTGCAGCGTGCGATCGAGAAATTTGAAGTATGAACAACGTGATGTGGCGGGCGCCGCTGGTGCTGTTGATGGCCGGCGCACTGGGCGCCTGTGTTTCGGTGGATACCCGCAAGGCGCCGCCGGTTGCCGCGGAAGTGGCCGAAGTATCGGCCGCTGCGCAGGCTGCAGAGCAGGCAAGACAGGCGGCGCTGCGCGCGCAGCCTGACTGGGTTCTGCAGGGGCGGGTGGCGATCAGCAAGGGCCGCAACGGCGGTAATGGGCGCATCGACTGGCACCAACAGTCCGGCCAGTACCAGGTCAGCCTCGCTGCGCCGGTGACCCGGCAGAGCTGGCAGCTCAGCGGCGGCCCCGGCCAGCCGGTGCGGCTGGACGGCCTGGAGGGCGGGCCACGCAGCGGCGATGACGCGGGGCAGGTGCTGTTGCAGGCCATCGGCTGGGAAATCCCGGTCGAACAGCTTCAGGATTGGGTGCGCGGCCTGCCGGCCGAGCAGGCCGGGGCACCGGATCACCTGGGTTTCGACGCCGAGGGGCGCCCGCGCGTACTGCGCCAGTTCGGTTGGCAGGTCGATTATCTGGATTGGTACCCGGCCGAAGCCGGGCGGCCGGCGCTGCCGCGGCGCATCGAAGCGGTCAGTGGCGACGCGAAGGTGCGCCTGATCGTCGATGCCTGGGGCGCGGACGGGCAATGAGTACACCGCAAGACAACGCCGGCTGGTCGTACTGGCCGGCCCCGGCCAAGCTGAATCTGTTCCTGCACATCACCGGACGCCGCGCCGACGGCTACCACGAGCTGCAGACCGTTTTCCGCCTGCTGGACTGGGGCGATCGCATCGGTCTGCGTCTGCGTGAAGACGGTCAGATCCGCCGTGACGGCCCTTCCGTGGCTGGCGTGGCCGAGGCCGATGACCTGGTGGTGCGGGCAGCGATCGCACTGCAAAAGGCGGCCAATTGCGGCAAAGGTGCTGATATCCGGGTCGAGAAGCGGATTCCTGCCGGCGGTGGTTTTGGCGGTGGTTCGTCCGATGCAGCGACCGTGCTGGTTGCCTTGAACGCGCTGTGGGAAACCGGGTTGAGTGAAGATGCGCTGGCCGCCATCGGTGTTCAGCTCGGCGCCGATGTGCCGGTCTTCGTGCGCGGACGCAGTGCCTGGGCCGAGGGTGTCGGCGAAAAGCTGCAACCGCTGGACCTGCCCGAAGCCTGTTATGTGCTGGTCGATCCGGGTGTTCACGTGCCCACGGCTGAACTTTTTCGTTCACCGGATTTGACGCGGGATGCCTTGCCCGTGAAAATAGCGGACTTCGCTTCCGGGACCGTCCTCGGAAATGCGTTCGAGCCGGTACTACGGCGCCGTGAACCCGCCATCGAAGCGGTGTTCCAGGCCTTGTCAGGTATTGGTCGGGCACGGCT
Source organism: Stenotrophomonas sp. SY1 (assembly GCF_021202945.1). GTDB lineage: Bacteria > Pseudomonadota > Gammaproteobacteria > Xanthomonadales > Xanthomonadaceae > Stenotrophomonas. The sequence goes on from NZ_JAJOYR010000001.1 coordinate 1,173,968, forward strand.
CACGGGGTCGGGAAGCGGTTGTTTCGTCGAATTCACCACGCGCGCTGCCGCAGAGCAGGCCCTGGCGAAATTGCCGAAGGAACTGCGGGCATGGGTAGCTGCGGGTGTTGATCGCTCGCCACTGCTTGATGCACTGGATACGACGGGAATTGTTTGATGCAGGGGCGTCGCCAAGAGGCCCAAGGCACCAGGTTTTGATCCTGGCATTCGTAGGTTCGAATCCTACCGCCCCTGCCACTCCTTTCCCCGAGGCTGTAAGCACAACGGATGTGCGCGAATCGCAATACGCGCCATCACCGCTGTAATCCCGATCCTTCCGCTACTCGCCCCCGCCCGAGAGAGCTGTCATGCAAGATTCCCCGAACCTGCTGGTCTTTTCCGGCAATGCCAACAAACACCTTGCGCAGAGCATCTGCAAGGAACTGGGGGTGAGGCCGGGCAAGGCGCTGGTTTCCAAGTTCTCCGACGGCGAAGTGCAGGTCGAGATCCAGGAAAACGTGCGCAAGCAGGACGTATTCGTGGTCCAGTCCACCGGCGCCCCGAGTGCGGAAAACCTGATGGAACTGCTGGTGATCATCGACGCGCTCAAGCGCGCGAGCGCCGCTTCCGTCACCGCGGTGGTGCCGTACTTCGGTTACGCCCGCCAGGATCGCCGCATGCGCTCCTCGCGCGTGCCGATCACGGCCAAGGTCGCCGCAAAGATGTTCTCGGCCGTGAACACCGACCAGATCCTCACGGTCGATCTGCACGCCGACCAGATCCAGGGCTTCTTCGACATGCCCGTGGACAATGTTTACGCCTCGCCGCTGCTGCTCGCCGATATCTGGCGCGCCTACGGCACGGACAACCTGATCGTGGTCAGCCCGGACGTTGGCGGCGTGGTACGCGCCCGTGCCGTGGCAAAGCGCCTGGATGATGCCGACCTGGCCATCATCGACAAGCGCCGTCCGCGTGCCAACGTCGCCACCGTGATGAACATCATCGGTGACGTTGAAGGCAAGACCTGCGTGATGGTCGACGACATCGTCGACACCGCCGGCACCCTGTGTGCTGCCGCTGCTGCCCTTAAAGCGCGTGGCGCGCTGAAGGTGGCTGCGTACTGCACCCACGCCGTGCTCTCGGGCCCGGCGGTGGACAACCTGAACAACTCCCAGCTCGACGAGCTGGTGGTGACCGACACGATTCCGCTTTCCGAAGTGGCCCGCGTCTGTCCCAAGATCCGCCAGATCAGCGTGGCCGAAATGCTGGCCGAGACGATGCGCCGCATCGCCTTCGGTGAGTCGGTCAGCTCGATGTACGTGGATTGATTTTCCGGTCTCCGGCTTCGGCTGGGGACCGCACCAGGCTCTTCTGGTCGCGGAAGAGTCTTTACGCAACGTCGCGAGGCGTTGCATCAACCTAGAGTAGTCAACAATGGCAAAGTCTCACGAAATCAAGGTCTCCCGTCGTGACGTGCAAGGTCAGGGTGCGAGCCGCCGCCTGCGTCACGCCGGTGTGGTGCCGGGCATCGTTTACGGTGGTGATAAGGAGCCGGTGAAGGTCCAGTTCAACCACAACGAAATCTGGCTGGCCCAGTTCAACGATTGGTTCTACTCGTCGATCATCGACCTGAACCTCGACGGCACCATCCACAAGGTGCTGCTGCGTGACATGCAGCGTCACCCGTTCAAGCAGCTGGTCATGCACCTGGACTTCCAGCGCGTGAACGACAACGAAGTGCTGCACGCTTCGGTGCCGCTGACCTTCATCAACGAAGACACCTCGCCGGCTGGCAAGGCTGCCGACGTGCTGGTGACCCACGAGCTGAAGGAAGTGGCCATCGCCTGCTTGCCGAAGGATCTGCCGGAGTCGATCGAAGTCGACCTGGGCGAGCTGAAGGCTGGCGACATCATCTACCTGTCGGGCCTGAAGCTGCCGGCCGGCGTTGAAATCCCGGCACTGAAGCTGGGCAAGAACCACGACGACGCCGTGGTCATTGCCAAGGCTGCCGGCGCTGAAGAAGCATCGGCCGAGTAATCGGCTTTGCCCGGTCCGCCCTTCGGGGCGGGCCAGGCAGATGCATCTGAAAGATGACTGGCTTGCGATTGATCGTTGGTCTGGGCAACCCCGGACCCGAACACGCCCGGACCCGGCACAACGCCGGGTTTCATTTCGTTGAGGCCCTGGCAGAGCGGCAGGGTGCGCGCTGGACGCTTGAAAGCAAGCTGTTCGGCGAAGTTGCCAAGGTCGAGATCGGCGGCCAGCCGGTGTGGCTGCTCAAGCCGGCAACCTTCATGAATCTTTCCGGCAAGTCCGTGACCGCCGCACAGCGGTTCTGGAAGATCGAGCCGGAGCAGACCCTGCTCGCACACGACGAACTGGACATGCCGCCCGGCGTGGCACGGCTCAAGTTCGATGGTGGGCATGGTGGCCAGAACGGTCTGCGCGACACCATCCGTCTGCTTGGCCACGGCAAATTCCATCGCCTGCGTCTGGGCATCGGTCATCCCGGTCACAAGGACCGCGTGGTGGGTTGGGTGTTGAACCGTCCCTCGCCGCAGGATGCGGTGCTGATGGATCAGGCCATCGATGCGGCCATCGACGTGATGCCGTTGGCGGTGGCGGGTGATTTCAATGAGGCCATGAAGCGGTTGCATACCGCCCGGCCATGATTGCGGCTTGCGGTTTCGGGGGCGGATGCCTGCTGGAGAGCGCAAGCCGGAATCTCGAATCGTGGAGTTAGCATGGGTATCAAATGCGGCATCGTCGGTCTGCCCAACGTCGGCAAATCGACCCTGTTCAATGCACTGACCAAGGCGGGTATCGCTGCGGCCAATTTCCCGTTCTGCACGATCGAACCGAACGTCGGCATCGTGCCGGTGCCGGATCAGCGTTTGAACGAACTGGCCGGCATCATCAATCCGCAGAAGGTCGTACCGACCGCGGTTGAGTTCGTCGACATCGCCGGCCTGGTGGCCGGTGCTGCCAGCGGCGAAGGCCTGGGCAACAAGTTCCTGGCCCACATCCGCGAAGTGGATGCGATCACCCACGTGGTGCGCTGCTTTGAACACACCGACATCATCCATGTCGCCGGCCGCGTTGATCCGATTGCCGATATCGACACCATCGACCTGGAACTGGCGTTGGCTGACCTGGACAGCGTCGAGAAGGCGCTGAACCGTGCCGAGCGCGCGGCCAAGGGCGGCGACAAGGAAGCAGCGGCACGCAAGCCGGTGCTGGCCAAGCTGCAGGTGGCGTTGTCCGATGGCAGGTCCGGCCGCAGCGTTGGCCTGGACGATGAGGAAAAGGCGCTGGTGCGTGACCTGTTCCTGCTGACTCTCAAGCCGGTGATGTACATCGCCAACGTGCTGGAAGACGGTTTCGACAACAACCCGCATCTGGAAGCCGTGCGCGCCCGCGCCGCGACCGAAGGTGCCGAAGTGGTGCCGGTGTCGGCGGCCATCGAGGAAGAACTGTCGCAGCTGGACGACGAAGACCGTGACACGTTCCTGGCTGACCTGGGCCTGGACGAGCCGGGCTTGAACCGCGTCATCCGTGCGGCCTACAACCTGCTGGGTCTGCAGACCTACTTCACCGCTGGCGTGAAGGAAGTTCGTGCCTGGACCGTGCGCAAGGGCGCCACCGCACCGCAGGCCGCGGCGGTGATCCACACCGATTTCGAAAAGGGCTTCATCCGCGCGGAAACCATTTCCTACGCTGACTTCATCAAGTACCGCGGTGAAGCCGGTGCCAAGGAAGCCGGTCGTCTGCGTCTGGAAGGCAAGGAATACCGGGTGCAGGAAGGTGACATCCTGCATTTCCGCTTCAACGTCTGATCCACCGGCGTTGTTGCAGGAAGACAGAGCCCCGCACTGCGGGGCTTTGTCGTTTCTGGACGGCGGCGTAGCTGCTGTATCCGCGCGCCCGGGGATGCACCGGGCTGCGATGGTTTGCTTGGCAGTGCCAGATGCTGAGGCAACGCATTGCATCCGTCGCAAGCGGGTGTCTCTGTCGCCGAGAATTCACTGCATTGGGCAGCCAGTGGATGCTGGTGAAATAATCGCCACCATCTGTAAGTCCTTGTCGCAGCGGCGGTGTATGGACTTATCCACATGATTCTCCCGCGACTCTCCACATCGGCTGTGGAGAACGTGGAGCGAGCCACTTCCGGGGCTGGCGAAAAATTGGCCACGCATCGAAGAGCCTTGCCGCAGCTGGGCTGTGCGGATTTATCCACATGATCTTCCCATCGCGCTGCACATGCACTGTGGAAAACATCGCTCCAGCACGGCAGAGGATGAGTCTGCCGTGCGTGCAGGCCCGCCATGGAACCGTGAGGGATGCCTGCAAGCGGCATCACCGTGGCGCCATGCAGGCGGTCGACGATTCGGTTGCATGCAGCGGGAATCAACGAAACAGGTCCGACTCCAGGCAGAAGCTGATCAGTTCCTGGTCGCTCTGGGTGCCGAGCTTGCGCATGGCGCTGACTTTCTGAGTGCTGACGGTCTTGCTGCTTCGATTCAGGTGCTTGGCGATGTCTCGCACATTCTGGCCATTGACGAACAGGCGTATGACCTCGAACTCACGCGGCGACAGGCGTGACAGGGACGGCGATGTGCTCCCGCCGTGCAGCGGGTGCACTCGTCCATTCCAACCCGGCGGACAATGGATGCGATGGTTGAGCAGGGTGGACAGGGCGATGCTCAGTTCCTTCAGGTCACCGCTCTTGCGCACCACGCCACTTGCTCCGGCGCGGTACATGGCACCGATGATCGAAGGATTGGAGATCATCGTCAGGATCAGTACCTTGCTGTCGGGAAAATGGCGGTGCAGGTGTGAGATGAGTTTGATGCCATCGCCATGTGGGTCATTGCCCGGCATGTTGTAGTCGGAGATCACGATGTCCGGCGCCAGTGCGCGCGTCAGTTCAACCAGGGCGGAAGGGCTTTGTGCCTGACCGACGAGCTCAAAACGTGGATCACCGGCGATCAGCTCGCGGATGCCGGCCAGCACGATGGGGTGATCATCGGCGATGACGACAGTCGTGCTCATGGGGGATTCCGACGGGAGGAATGGGGCTGGTCATCGCCTGGGCTTCCAGCTGCGTCAGCGCGAGGTCCAGGCGGACGAGGAAATGGACACTTGCCAGCGGGCTGGCATTGCTCGCCGGGTCTTCGTCGATGGCTTCCTCCGCTGCCTGTGCGGCGCGGACGAGTCCGGGGCAGGACGCCATCACCAGCGCGCCACGGATCCGATGCACCAGTTGTTGCACAAGCTCCAGCTGCGCCATCTGTATCGCGCTCGACAGGCGGAGCTGATCGCTGCGCATGGTGTCCAGGAACACATCCCGCATCCCATCTGCAACGTGCATCGTGTCTGCCAGCTCGATATCCGTACCGCTCGTTGCGTAGCGGCAAGGCTCGGACGACGGTGATTCGTCGCTGCCGGCGGGTACCTGCTGCGCGCGATGCAGCGGCGGCCCCAGTGTGTCATCGGGCTCCCTCTGTCGTGCGGGAACCGGTGCTGCATTCGAGGGCGCGATGCGCCGGGAATCGACATGGCTGCGAAATCGCCCGAACGCGGCCAGCATGCTCAACCCGACCGATAACAGGGGGATGCTTGCGCCGATCAGGAAGATGCCCGGCACCCCGGCCGTCGTTGGCGCGCTACCGGCATGAAGACGCGATGGCGCCTGCTTGAAGCTGGGAGCTGCCAATGGGCTTGCATGGCCGGCTGGGCTGGACGGGCGTGCGGTCGGATGCAGATCGCCACCGCGTGGAACGGGTGTGGTCACGATCTGCCCCTGGCCCAGCAGCCCGTGCGGGCAGGCGGACACAGGCAGCTGTACGCTTGTTGCAAGCGCGCCAACCAGCAGCATGCCGGCCAACCGCGATGCACGGTGATGTTGGCGGGTTTCAATCACCATGCCGCGCCTGCGTTGTGTCGGATCGGATCCTGGCTGGCGGTGCCTGCATGACCGCGCCGACCAGGGTGCGGCGCAGTGTCTCGATGTCGACGGGCTTCACCAGAACGCCGTCCATGCCAGCGGCCAGGCAGCGCGCACGTTCCTGCGGTGTCGCGTTGGCGGTCACGCCGATCACCGGCAGCGTCCGGCCTTGCGTGCGCAGCTGCCGGGTCAGGGCGAGGCCATCCTGTTCGGGCATGTTGAGATCGGTCAGCACAACGTCGAAGCGCGTGTGGCGGCAGGCCGCTTCGGCTTCATGACCATTGTCGGAGATGCACACGCTGCACCCCAACGCCTCCAGCTGTTCCTTCAGGAGCCGCTGATTGATCGGGTTGTCCTCGGCAACCAGAACCCGCATCCGCAGTGCCGGGAGCGCGGGCGCCGCCGGGGTGCTGATCGCTCCGGCCTGGCCCTGTTGCAGGCGCGCGACGGCATGGGCGATGGCGCGGATGCTGAACAGTGTCACGGTGAGCCGGTCAGGATGGATCAGATCCGGTTCGGGTTGCTCGCCTGCGTCCGCTGCGGTGATCACGCGTGGTCCCCGCCACGCGACCATGACGGCGTCGCGCGGGTCGCTATCCACCAGGATCGCGTTGTCTGCATGCGGGACAATGCCGTCGGCATGGGGCAGGGCGGTTGCGCCCCAGCGTCGCAACCACTGGCAGGCGCTCTCGACGAGTTCGGGGACGGAGGCGCGCACGTACACCGGCGGCGAGGGCAGCAGACAGGGAGCGTCGGTTTCCTGGTTGCTGTTCGTGGCCAGGGGCAGGGGTAACACGACGGTGAAGCTGGCGCCCAGTCCAGGCTCACTGACCAGCCGCATCTGGCCGTGCATCAGTCGTACCAGGTGGTCGCTGATGGCTAGCCCCAGGCCACTACCGCCCATGTCCGCTCGCCCTTCGATCTGTTGAAACGGCTTGAACAGATGCCGCTGCTCGCTGGCGGCGATGCCGATGCCGGTGTCGCTGACCTGCCAGCGGATAGAGGCGACCCCGTCCTGGCAGCCCTGCAGGCCCACGCGCAGGAAAACACGCCCGCTGTCGGTAAATTTGATCGCATTGCTGAGCAGATTGCCCAGTACCTGTCGGATGCGGCCCGCGTCGCCGATCACCCACGCTGGCAGGCGTGGATCGGTACACACAAGGATCTGCAGGCGCTTGCGTGCGGCTGCATCGGCGTAGGCGCGCAATGTGCTTTCGGCGAGCTCCAGCGGTGAGAACCGTGCTGGACTCAGGTTGAGCAGCCCCGATTCGATCCGGGCGATGTCCAGGGTGTCGCTGATCAACTGCAGCAGCACAGAGGATGAGCGCTGGATGATATGCAGGTGTTGGGTCTGCTTTGCATCGAGACGGGTATTGGCAAGTAGTTCCAGCGTGCCCAGCATGCCGTACAGCGGCGTGCGTATCTCATGGCTCAGGGTGGCAACGAAGGCACTCTTGGCCTTGCTGGCACGATCAGCCGCGAGGCTGGCCGCGGACAATGCAGCCTGGATCTGCCGATGCTCGCTGACGTCATTGAATACGCACAGGACCACATCCTGGTCCTGATAGCGTGCGGCGGCATACAGGACCTGCAGCGGACGACCGTCGTGCGTGCTGAAGTCTGCGGTGAAGTCACTGGCTCGCGCCGAGCTGACTTCGTTGGTGGCATATCGCCAGACATTCAGCCAGTCACCTCCCCGCGTATCCGCCCCCAGCCAGTCGCGTGCAAGCTGGTTTTCCATCTCCACTTCGCCATCGCGGCGGCGCAGCACGCAGATGCCTACCGGCGCCACTTCGATGACCTTGCTGCTGAAGTCGAAACTCTCCAGCAACTGCTGATGCTGCCGATGCGCCGGTTGGATCAGCAACCTATCGATTCTGAGGGTGAGCGCCCTCAGCGTGATGATGGCGGTGGCGCACAACAACAACGTGGCTGCGATGTGACCAAACAGGTCACGCAGCAACACTTGCGGTGGCAGGTGATAGACCAGGCGCCAGCCGTCGCGGCCGATGCCTTTTATCAGTGCAAGGCCGTCCGGCAGTCCATGCCGCCAGACCGGGCCGAAGGCATCATTCTGGTGGCTGCGCAGCCAGCTGTCGGGCAGCTGATCCATGCCGCTGCTCGCGATCCGGTTGCCGCTCTGGTCAAGCAGTGCGCTGCTGACAACGGCATCGCCGCTGATGGTGCGGCGTGTGGCGATCGGGTCGAGCATCAACACCAGCCAGTGTTGTGGTCTGGGGCCATCGTCAACCGGGCGATACAGAAACAACGTCGCTGCGTCCCGCTGCGATGCCAGCCAATGTACGTGCGATTGATCCCGTTGCCAGGATGCATGTGCCGAGAGTTTCGCCGAATCAAGCTCGGGCGGGATGGCCATGTTGTGCTGCGAATCGTCGAGCCACTGTTTGAAGCCGGTGTTGCCATCCACATGAAGTAGACGCACCCCCAGCTCGGAAAGCCTTTGTGCAGATTTCTCTGATAGCGGCAGCTGTAGTTGTTGACCGCCTCGCGCGTTGCCGAGGAGTAGTGGCTTCATCTGCTTGCCATCAGCCGATTTTCCAGAGGCAACGTGCAGGACGGGCGCGCCTTCCACCACCGAATCGACGAGATAGTCCAGCAGGGCTTCGCGCTGGTCGAAGTACAGCTGCGCGGTGTATGCGGCGGCATTCATGTCGCGACGATGCTTTGAGACCTTGTCGCTCAGTTGGGCGAGCAGGTAGAACCCGCCGGTGCCCAGCAGGCAGAGCAACAGGCATAGGGAGAGCCAGCGCAGCAGCATGGTAGCCGCCACCGCAGGGGCGTCAACGGCAGTGCGCCGTGGCAGAAGGCGATGCATCTGAGCATGCTAGGGAGCGCATGCTGATGTGCACATCAGTGGATTCCTAATTCTGTATCCACAAAAACCCGAAGGGTGGACTCTGGTCTCCACGGATCTGGAGCAGGGCGGAGACGTGTCTGATCGCATGCTCATGGACGACTCCGTAGTGTCGCTGCGGGGCTCTACCTTCGACGGCGCATCTGCTGGAGCTGTCGGGCGCGAAGCGGATGTCGATTGCCCCGGGAACCCCGAACGCCGGCGATGCGGCGGTCTTGTCCCTTTGCTGCCGCCTTCTTGTTGTGCCCATCTTTGTGTCCGACTGTTCCGGAGCAGCAAGTACGGGGCTGGATGAAGCCGGGTGAAGAATCGCTTCCTGGGAGTGCGGCGCACATCGCAATTGTCTTCACTGCAGAACGATGCGAGCAGCATGAGGCGCTGTGCTGAAGCCCGCTGGGATCATTGGGTTGGATTCCTGCCCAATTCCTGGGGAGAGGAAGTTCGTGTAGCTAAAAAGCGTCTCCACGTAATCCCACTCGGCGCAACGATGCATCTTCGTCCTGATTCGAATCACTGTTGTGAGATCGGTGGGCACACTCGATTGTCTGAATGTTTGCTTCCATCCATTTGATTCGTCTTCTTTTATCAAGGGCAAACGTCGCTCTCGATCATCCGCGTGCGCTGGCTTTGCCACTTGATCGCAGCATCCTGGTCAGCGCAATGGTCCATTTCAGTGCGTGATGCATCTGCACGTTGCATGTGGACCTAGTCTCCCTGCGCATCAGCCAACTGTGTTGTGAGTGCGGGCATGCGCCGCAGCGGTTTCAGAACAGCGAACCGGCTGTTTCGTGTCGATGGAAACGACCACAACCCCTGGCGTCAGCAAAGAAGTCTCCAAGCATGCCAAGCCGTCGAGGCGAGGTCGGGAGCGGGCCGCGTCGTGCGCGGAATTTGTCGCCACTTGAGGAGGTTGTCGCGTGAAGAAGTTCCAATCCCCCCGCTCGCTGCGTGCGACGGCAGGCGGTCTGTGCCTACTGTCAGTCACCACGATGAGCAACCCCGTGCTCGCCGCGGATGCGTTTTCGAAGGATTCAAAATGGATGTTTGGCGATTGGGGTGGGACGCGCACAGCGCTTCACGAAAGAGGCTACGAGTTCGATGTCGGCTATGTCGGGGAAGTGGCCACCAACTTGAGTGGGGGCTACAACGACGACCAGGTGGGGCGCTTTACCGGACAGCTCGCGCTGGGCGCCCGGGTGGATCTGGAAAAGGTGTTCGGCTGGAACGATGCAGAGTTCAAGTTCTCCGTCACCGAGCGTAGTGGCCAGAATCTGTCCAGGGACCGCATTGGTGACCCGCGAGCCGGGCACCTCAGTTCGGTGCAGGAAGTGTGGGGACGTGGCCAGACCTGGCGGTTGACCCAGCTTTGGTACCGGCAGAAGTACTTCGATGGTGCGTTGGATGTGAAGCTGGGCCGTTTCGGACCGGGTGAGGATTTCAACAGCTTTCCGTGCGACTTCCAGAACCTGGCTTTCTGTGGATCGCAGGTAGGGGCCTGGGCCGGCGGCATCTGGTACAACTGGCCGGTGAGTCAGTGGGCGACACGGGTGAGGTACAACGTTGCCCCGGAATGGTTCGTCCAGGTGGGCGCCTATGAGCAGAATCCGGCCAACCTGGACGATCGTCGCGGCTTCACTCTCAGCACCAGTGGGCGGCAGGGTACGCTCGTCCCGGTCGAGCTGGTCTGGCAGCCCAGGTTCGGCGCCGACAGGCTGCCCGGCGAGTATCGCGCCGGTTACTACTACAGCACCTCGCGCGCCGACGATGTGTACGAGGACGTTGACGGCCTGCCACAGCCCCTCAGTGGTGCCGCGTTCAAGTCGCATGATCGCAAGCATGGCGCCTGGGTCGTGGTGCAGCAGCAACTAACTGTGCGAGACGGTGACGCGTCACGTGGCTTGAAGTTGTTCGCCAACTACACAACGCACGACAAGGCGACCAATGTGATCGACAACTTCCAGCAGATCGGCCTGGTCTACAAGGGGCCATTCGATGCGCGTCCGCAGGACGATATCGGTGTGGGCGTCGCACGCATCCACGTCAATGAGGATGTACGCCGGCGGCAGGCGCTGCTGAACGAGGTCAACGGCGTATCCGACTACCTTGATCCGTTGTTCCAGCCGCTGCAGGACACCGAGTACAACGCCGAGGTGTACTACGGCGTGCACGTGGCTGACTGGCTGACGGTGCGCCCCAACCTGCAGTACGTCCGCCACCCGGGCGGTGTTGAGCAGGTGGAAAATGCGTTTGTTGCGGGCATCAAGCTGCAGACGTCGTTCTGAACGCAGGGCAGCCGGGCAGGTGAGCGGGCGCGCCTCCCATGCGATCAACGCGATGCCGCCCCTTGCTGCAGGCAAGAGGGGCGGCCACTTGTTGCAGGAGTGACTTCGCGGTCGAGGTCACTCCTGCGCAGTCAGTCAGCACAGGCTTTGCAAGCGTCTGCCCATTGCGCAAGAGCGCCGGCCGCGATGAATGCAGACTCCAACCCGCCTTACAACGGCTTCCCGCCAATCTTCCAGCTGACCTGCAGGTAATAGCTGCGGCCGATGCTGTCGAACCAGGAAGTGTCGTAGTACGGATAGTTGGACCACGTCCGGTCCTTGGGCGGCATCTTGTCAAACAGGTTGTTGACCGACAACGAAAGGCGCAGATGGTCGTTGATGTCGTAACGAGCCCCCGCGTTGAAGCGCCAGGTTGCGTCGGTCCATGCGTCGTTGTCGTAGTTGGCCACGCGTCCCAGGTAGTTGCCGAAGAGGCTCGCACCCCAGGCGCCCCGGTCCCAGCTCACGCCCAGGTTGCCCTTGGTGCGCGGCAACGTGGTGGCGCTGAAGCTGACGTCCAGCATGTCTTCGGTGGGATCGCCCGGATACTGCTGGCGGGTGTGGCGGTGGGTCCAGTTGTAGCTGCCGCTGAAGCTGAAATCACCGGCATTGGCGGTCTGCAGCCGGTAGTTGGCTGCCACGTCGATGCCCGAGGTTTCTTCATTGGCGATGTTGATCGGGCTGAAGTGGACGCTGGTGATGTTGCCATCGGCATCGCGGATGACGCGGGCAAGCGCATCGACGCAGGTCGGGGACGTGACATCGACGGCCGCACCGCTGTCGGTGACGCCGAGGCGGCAGTTCGCTTCGTCGATCCTGAGCTTCTCGCGGTCCTGAGTCTGCACCTGGTTCTCGATGCGGATCTTGTAGTAATCCACCGCCAGGTCGAAGTTGGCCACGGGCGACCACACAAAGCCTGCGGTGAATGACTTGCTGGTCTCCACATCCAGCTGCATGTTGCCGCTGTAAACGTCGAACGTACTGCCATCGTAGTCGCCAACGTCGTAGCAGTAGCCGTCGGTGACGCCGGGCTCGGCGCTGCGGCACTGGAAGTAGTCGGTGGCAAAGCGCGTGCGGTAGTAGTCGTTGCCTGCGAACAGGTAATGCATGTCCGGGGCGCGGAAGCCGGTGCCGTAGGAACTGCGGATCAGCAGCGTATCCAGCGGGCGCCATTCAAGGCCGGCGCTGTAAGTGAACTTGCCCGGGTCCTTGTTGCCATAGCTGTAACGGTCGTAGCGGCCAGCGAGGCTGGCGTTGAGGCTGGACAGCAGTGGCACACGCAATTCGCCAGCGGCGCTCCAGTGGTCGCGGTCACCGTCGCCATCGCCGTAACGCGGGCCGTAGTAGGCATCCTCGGTCAGCGCCAGCGGGTCGGGGTTGATGTGGTAGGACTGCTTGCCGTACTCGATGGCACCGGCGAAGCCCACATCGCCGGCAGGCATCGTGAACAGCGTGGAGTTGTCCACGGTGAAGCTCAGGTTGTCGTTCTTGGCCTTGGGCCGGAACGTGGACATGGCGGCAATGGAGGCGAACTCGGCGGTGGTCAGCGGCGTGAACAGGCGCGCTGGGTCAGCGTTGTAGATCGCATAGCCGTCATCGTCATAGCCCTGCCGTTCGCCGAGGAACAGGCGGTTGGCGGCATCGGCCTTGATCCGCGGCATCTTGACGTCGGCCTTGTACTCGGAATGGTTGTAGGCCGCCTCCCAGTTCCACGCATCGACGAAGTAGCCCTTCAGGCCGGTGGTCAGCGCCAGCGTCTTCTGCGTGGTGGTGTTCATCCGGTTTTCCAGGCCGCCCACTTCCTCCGGCGAGAACTGTCGGGACCACAGTTCATAGCGTCCCGTGGCCGCGTTGTAGAAAACCTTGTTGCGGTAGTTGTTGGTCGAGGCCGGGTCGTGGAATTCCCAGCCCATGTGGTCGCTGGCCACATCGTTGCCGTTGGTGCCGGTCAGCAGCTTCACTTTCTGATACCCCAGTTGCACATCGGCAAACCAGGACAGGCTGTCGGAGAAGCGGTACTCGAACGAACCATAGGCATTGCCGCCCTTGCGCTCGTTCTCGATGGTGCGATACGCAATGGCGCGCTCGCTGCCGCAGTACGCGCCGTAGTCGTTTTCGGCCAGCACGGTGGTGCCGTCATTGAGCTTGGACATCGCCGCGCAGTTGTCGGTTGGCGCGATGTTGAGATCCTCATCCCAGTCCATCAGCTGGGCGGTGAGCCGTGGCAGGCGACGTTCCGCGGTAGGCGCATCCAGCGTGGAGTCCTGGACGCTGCGCTCGGTTCCCCATAGCGGGCGTTTGTTGAGCAGTTCCACGCCGACGATGCCGCTGAAATTGCCCTGCTCAAAGCCCGTCGTCAGGGTCAGCTTGTGCGACTCACCACCGCCACGGCTGGTATCGCCGTAGCGGTAATCAAGAGTGGTGCCGTCGGTGGATTTCTTGAGGATGAAGTTGATGACGCCTGCCATTGCATCGGAGCCATAGACGGCCGAAGCGCTGCCGGTCAGTACTTCAACGCGCTCGATCATTCCCAGCGGAATGTTGCCGACGTCGGTGAAGTTGCTGCGGCCATTGAGCGGCAACGGGAAGTCGGCGATGCGACGGCCGTTGACCAGCACCAGCGTGTGGTTGGGGCCGAGGCCACGCAGGTCGACGGCCTGCGCGCCGGGCGTGGACTGGGCGCCGGTCGTGTTCTGCTGGCCCTGGGTGCTGCCTGCGTTCTGGCTCAGCGAACGCAGTACATCCGGTACAGACGTGAAACCGGCCGATTGAATCTGCTCGGCCGTCACCACCGTGATCGGTGCCGGGCCTTCCACTTGTGCGCGGGCAATGCGCGAGCCGGTGACTTGTACCGTATCCAGTTGCTGGGGTTGCTCTCCGGATGCGGTCTGGGCCAGGGCCGGGGCGGACATGGCCAACAGGGCCAGTTGGATCGAACACACCATTGCGTGCTTTCGCATGAATCAGCTCTCTGATGAAAGGTGTTCTGCAATATCCCGAGCCAGCGCCTTGCAAGGGCGCCGGTTGCCCCAGCAGAAGTGTGAATGGGGTCATCGCATCTAACACCTTTTTTACATCCTTGACCACTGCCGGAAAGTCTGGCAATAGGGCCGTAAGCGATTACATGCATGGGGCGGAAATGTGATGAAACGTAAGATCTCCCTGTTGGGGCAGCTGGCCCTGTTGGCGATGCTGGCCGCTGTGGCAGGGGTTGCCGTTGCCGAGGGCGCTCGTGGCGTTTCGCCGTCCGGTTATCACTATTACGAGGTCGGCGATCTCGCTGCGCAGCGTCCTGGCAAGCGCGAGGCAGCGATGCTGTTGATGGGCGGCGGCGACTTCGTGCCGGAGGCCTTCCATTGGTGGCTCGAGCGTGCCGGTCACGGCCGCGTCGTCGTTCTGCGCGCCTCCGGTGCGGACGAGCTGCAGAAGGAGATCTACCACGACATCGGTGGCGTCACTGCGGTGCAGACGCTGGTTTTCGACAACCGCAAGGCGGCCGACGACCCGGCGGTGCTGCGGGTGGTGAAAGCGGCCGACGCGATCTTCATCGCTGGTGGCGATCAGTCGCGCTACATCCGCTTCTGGAAGGGCACCGCACTCAATGACGCCCTGAACGAACATGTCCGCGCCGGCAAGCCGATTGGTGGCACAAGCGCGGGACTGGCCATTCTCGGTGCGCATGCATACGGCGCGCTTGACGGTGGCAGCGTCAATTCCCTGGCCGCGATGAATGACCCGATGGGCAGCGAAGTCACCATGGACAAGGATTTCCTGGCCATGCCCTACCTGTCGAACGTGGTCACCGATACGCACTTCGCCAAGCGTGACCGTCTCGGCCGGCTGATCGTGTTCGTGGCTCGCGCCGCGCAGGACGCTGGTCAGAGCGACATCGTCGGCATCGGTGTGGACGAGGACACGGCCTTGTGCGTCGAGGCTGACGGCCGTGGGCGCGTGCATTCGTTGAATGGTGGCTACGCCTGGCTGGTGATGCCGCAACGCACGGCTGACCGTTTGAGCAATGGCGAGCCGTTGGACTTCAGTTCCATTCCGGTGACGGGTGTGGGAACGAGTAGTCGCCTGCATCTGGAAGGCTTCAAGGTCGACAACGCGGCGTTCACCGCGGTTGCGAGCGTGGTGAACGGCGAACTGCAGCTGCGGCCGCACTAGGCGCTCGCAGGCGTCAGCATGGGAAAAGGGGCTTCGGCCCCTTTTTCGTGTGTGTCTGTTCAGGTCGGCGGATACGTGCCTAGAATCGGGACTTCATTCCGGAGTGAAGAAACATGAAGCTGACTTCCGCGGTACTGCTTGGCCTGGCGTCGTTGTCTTCTGGTGCCGTCGCGGCGGCGTCATCGCCGCTGTTGGTCATCCACGGTGGCGCCGGCGTCGAACGCAAGGACCTCAGTGCGGAAGAGGAGCAGGTCGCGCGTGCGGCATTGACCCAGGCGCTGCGCAAGGGGCATGAGGCGCTGATGGCCGGCAAGCCGGCGATGGATGCGGTTACTGCCGCCATCACCGTGCTGGAAGATGATCCGACCTTCAACGCAGGCCGTGGTGCGGTGTTCACGCACGACGGCAAGAATGAACTCGATGCCTCCTTGATGGATGGCGCAACCCTTCGCGCCGGTGCGGTGGCTGGCGTGCATACGGTGAAGAATCCAATCCTGCTGGCGCGCGCGGTGATGGAGCATTCGCCGCACGTGATGATGGTGGGGGAGGGCGCGCAGGTGTTTGCCGCCGAGCAGAAGATCGAGCTGGTCGATCCGTCCTACTTCCGCACCGACAAGCGCTGGCAGCAGCTGCAGCGTGCGCTGAGGGAGGAGGCCGGTGGCCAGGCCCATGCCGACCTGGAAACGGCCAAGCATTTCGGTACGGTCGGTGCGGTGGCGCTTGATGCCGAAGGCAAGCTGGCAGCGGGCACGTCCACTGGCGGGATGACCAACAAGCGTTACGGGCGTGTTGGCGATTCCCCGATCATCGGCGCCGGTACCTATGCCGATCCACGCTGTGCGGTGTCAGGCACCGGCTGGGGCGAGTACTACATCCGTCTGGCCGTCGCGCACGATATCTGTGCACGGATGAACTACCTGGGGCAGAGCCCAGCGCAGGCCGGTGAAGATGTCATCATCAAGCAGGTGCCCGCATTGGGTGGCGATGGCGGTGCCATCATCCTGTCGGCTGATGGCCGGGCATCCACGCCGTTCAACACCCAGGGCATGTACCGTGGCTGGATCGGTGCCGACGGTGTGCCGCATGTGGCGATATTCGCTGACGAGAAGCTGAAATTGCCGGGTGAGTGAAGTGCGTCCATTGCTTTCCACTGCGCCATCGGATATCGGGAAATGGCCGCGTGAATGATTTTCATGAAATGTGAAGATTTCTGTTGACAGCATGGGGTCTCATCACCAAAATAGCGCGCTCTCCCACCCCTGACCGGTTCGGCCAAGGTCCTTAGAAAAGGGGTGGAGCGGAGGGATACCCAAGCGGCCAACGGGGGCAGACTGTAAATCTGCTGGCTTACGCCTTCGGTGGTTCGAATCCACCTCCCTCCACCAGTTTTAATGTTGTGGCGTGTTCCCGGTGCGGGAGTAGTTCAACGGTAGAACCTCAGCCTTCCAAGCTGATGGTGCGGGTTCGATTCCCGTCTCCCGCTCCATTGAACGAAATTGAAAACATGTCATAATAGAAAACTCGCTCACGTAGCTCAGTCGGTAGAGCACCTCCTTGGTAAGGAGGAGGTCGAAGGTTCGATTCCTTTCGTGAGCACCATCTTGCTGATAGCGCCATAACCAACCTGTTACCGAGAAGAAGCAGCCATGTCCAAGGGTAAGTTCGAACGTACCAAGCCGCACGTCAACGTCGGCACCATCGGCCACGTCGACCATGGCAAGACCACGCTGACCGCCGCACTGACCAAGATCGGTGCAGAGCGTTTCGGTGGCGAGTTCAAGGACTACTCGGCGATCGACGCCGCGCCGGAAGAGAAGGCTCGTGGTATCACGATCTCGACCGCGCACGTTGAGTACGAATCGGCCAACCGTCACTACGCCCACGTGGATTGCCCGGGCCATGCTGACTACGTCAAGAACATGATCACCGGTGCTGCCCAGATGGACGGCGCGATCCTGGTGTGCTCGGCCGCTGACGGCCCGATGCCGCAGACCCGCGAGCACATCCTGCTGTCGCGTCAGGTCGGCGTGCCGTACATCGTCGTGTTCCTGAACAAGGCCGACATGGTTGACGATGCCGAGCTGCTGGAACTGGTTGAGATGGAAGTCCGCGAGCTGCTGAGCAAGTACGACTTCCCGGGCGACGACACCCCGATCGTGCACGGTTCGGCCCGTCTGGCGCTGGAAGGCGACCAGAGCGACATCGGCGTGCCGGCCATCCTGAAGCTGGTCGATGCACTGGACAGCTGGATCCCGACCCCGGAGCGTGACGTCGACAAGCCGTTCCTGATGCCGGTGGAAGACGTGTTCTCGATCTCGGGCCGCGGCACCGTGGTGACCGGTCGTATCGAGCGCGGCATCATCAAGGTGGGCGACGAAATCGAAATCGTCGGTATCCGTCCGACCCAGAAGACCACCGTCACCGGCGTGGAAATGTTCCGCAAGCTGCTGGACCAGGGTCAGGCAGGTGACAACGCCGGTCTGCTGCTGCGCGGCACCAAGCGTGACGACGTCGAGCGCGGCCAGGTTCTGGCCAAGCCGGGTTCGATCACCCCGCACACCCAGTTCGACGCCGAAGTGTACGTGCTGTCGAAGGACGAAGGCGGCCGTCACACCCCGTTCTTCAAGGGCTACCGTCCGCAGTTCTACTTCCGTACCACCGACATCACCGGCGCTTGCGAACTGCCGGAAGGCGTCGAGATGGTGATGCCGGGTGACAACGTGAAGATGTCGGTCACCCTGATCAACCCGGTGGCAATGGACGAAGGTCTGCGCTTCGCTATCCGCGAAGGCGGCCGTACCGTCGGCGCCGGCGTGGTTGCCAAGATCATCAAGTAATAAGCCTGCAGTACCAGCGGTAACAGCTGCTGGTTGCGCGAATGGCGGGCCGGGAAACCCGGTCCGCCTTCGCCGTCTAAGGGTCGTGTAATAAGTTCAAGTCATACGCCAGTAGCTCAATTGGCAGAGCAGCGGTCTCCAAAACCGCAGGTTGGGGGTTCGAGTCCCTCCTGGCGTGCCACTTGGATCTCTCTATCCAGTGACCTTGGTCGCACTAGCTACAAGAGTCGGATGAACAGCAAGATCGACCACTCCAAGTCCGCCGCTTCCGGTGGCGATATCGTCAAGTACGTCGGCGCTGCACTGCTGGTGTTGGCGGGGCTGTTTGTGTGGTTCTGGTTCTCTGCGCCGGAGCGGGCTGCCCAGCTGGGCGCTTGGGCCGGACAGCTGCGTGCTTTGGCCGTTGTCGTCGGCCTGGTTGCTGGTGGTGCCGTGTTCATGCTGACCGGCAAGGGTCACCAGACCCGCGAATTTCTTTCCGAATCCCGTTTCGAACTGCGCAAGGTCGTGTGGCCGACTCGCCAGGAAGCCATCCGCATGACCTGGGTGGTTGTCGTGGTGGTGATCGTGTTGAGCCTGCTGTTGGGTGGGTTTGACTTTGTAATCCAGAAGCTGACCCAGTGGTTCCTGGGTCGTTGAGGAGAAGACAGTGAAGCGTTGGTACGTCGTTCACGCCTATTCAGGTTTTGAGAAGTCGGTTGCGCAGGCGTTGCGTGATCGCATCGTGCGCGACGAAATGCAGGAACGTTTCGGTGACGTCCTCGTCCCCACTGAAGAAGTGGTGGAAATGCGCGCCGGCCAGAAGCGTCGGTCTGAGCGCAAGTTTTTCCCGGGCTATGTTCTGGTCCAGATCGAGACCCACGAAGAAGCTGGTATTCCGCGCATCGACAACGAAAGTTGGCACCTTGTGAAGGAAACCCCGAAGGTTATGGGCTTCATCGGTGGCACCGCTGATCGCCCGCTGCCGATTCGTGACGAAGAGGCTGCTGCCATCCTGGATCGTGTTCAGGAAGGTGTCGAAAAGCCGCGTCCGAAGGTGCTGTTCGAGCCGGGCCAGATGGTCCGCGTTACCGATGGCCCGTTCAACGACTTCAACGGTGTGGTCGAAGAGGTCAACTACGAGAAGAGCCGCCTGCGCGTTTCGGTGCTGATCTTCGGTCGTGCAACTCCGGTCGAGCTGGAGTTTGGCCAGGTCGAAAAGGCGGTCTGATCCATTGCGGCCATCCTGTTCAGGTGGCGGGCAAAAAAACTGCTAGAATTGCCGGCTCCCTGTGATGGGGCTGGATCAAAGGCTGCCGCGAGGTGGCCTTTGGTGCGATTCAAGGATTTCAAAGCGCGATGCCGGGACGCGTGATTCCCGGTCCGATGGGGAGCCTGTTGTCGCAAGGCGCTAGCACCCGGAGAGTACTCAAATGGCAAAGAAAGTTGTCGGTTACATCAAGCTGCAGGTAAAGGCCGGTCAGGCCAATCCCTCGCCGCCGGTCGGTCCTGCGCTGGGTCAGCGCGGCCTGAACATCATGGAATTCTGCAAGGCGTTCAACGCCGCCACGCAGAAGCTGGAACCGGGTCTGCCGGTGCCGGTGATCATCACGGCCTATTCGGACCGTACGTTCACCTTCATCACCAAGAGCACCCCGGCGACCACGCTGCTGAAGAAGGCCGCTGGCATCACCTCCGGCTCCAAGCGCCCGAACACCGACAAGGTGGGCAAGGTCACTCGCAAGCAGCTTGAAGAAATCTGCAAGGCGAAGGAGCCGGATCTGACGGCTGCTGACCTGGACGCCGCCGTGCGTACGATCGCGGGCTCTGCCCGTTCCATGGGCCTGGTGGTAGAGGGTTAATCTGATGGCACAGACCAAGCGTGAGAAGGCCATCAAGGCCGCCGTTGTCCCGGGCAAGGCATATGCCTTCGAAGAGGCTATCAACATCCTGAAGACCGTCACCAAGGCCAAGTTCGTCGAGTCGATCGACGTTGCTGTGCGCCTGGGCGTGGACGCGAAGAAGTCCGACCAGCAGGTGCGCGGTTCGACCGTGCTGCCGGCCGGTACCGGCAAGTCGGTCCGCGTTGCCGTGTTCGCTCCGGCCGGTGCCAAGGCTGACGAAGCCCTGGCCGCTGGCGCCGAAGCCGTTGGCATGGACGACCTGGCTGAGAAGATGCAGGCCGGCGATCTGAACTACGACGTCGTCATTGCTACCCCGGACGCGATGCGCGTTGTCGGTAAGCTGGGCACCCTGCTGGGCCCGCGCGGCCTGATGCCGAACCCGAAGGTCGGCACCGTTTCGGCCAACCCGGGCGAAGCCGTGAAGAATGCCAAGTCGGGTCAGGTGCGTTACCGCACTGACAAGGCCGGCATCATCCACTGCACCATCGGCAAGGCCAGTTTCGACAACGCCGCACTGCAGTCGAACCTGCAGGCGCTGTTGCTGGATCTGATCAAGGCCAAGCCGGCCACCTCGAAGGGCACCTACCTGCAGAAGGTTTCGGTCAGCTCGACGATGGGCCCGGGCGTCACCGTCGACCAGTCGTCGCTGACCCTGAAGTGATTCATTGAACCGCGCGCTCTCGGGCGCGCGGTTTTGTCAATGCATCACCCCTGCGCAGGCGGGGCGCTTCCGGGCTCTTGAGCGCTGAAGCGACAAGCAACAAACGCAACAACATCGTGGAAGCAGCATCCAGGCAAAGGCTCTCGAGCCGCCCGATCAGGCTTCAACGAAACAGGTAACAGCAGCGTCATCCGAAAGGACGGCGCTGGACATTTGAAGGCGCCGTGCTGGTTCGTCCAGCCCGGTTAGCCGTCAAAGACCGCAGGCGCGGTCAGCGCATACCGGCGACGGGCACGGAAGCTCGATCTGGCAAGGAGTCGCCGCCGGCATAGCGGGATCGCTTAATCGATTCTTCGCCGAATCAACCTGCGTAGATGGTGACGCCCTTCTGGAGTTTTCTGGTTTAACGCACGTCTGGGGTTACCCAGGTTGGCCCACTCCAGGTCTAGAACGGCCACCACCGGAGCATCAGCCCGATGCTCCCGGCGTCCAGGACGGATGCCGCCTTGGACCGTAAGCGGCAAGGAGCCGTGAACGGAGTTTGTTTGAAGCAGGGATTTGAGGTTCGGTATTGGAGATTGGCAAGAGCGGCGCTGTCGCTACTGGTCAACCCCGAATCACCCATCCCCGATCCCCGCTTTAACGGAGGAGTGCAATGGCTCTCAATCTGTCCCAGAAGCAAGAAGTAGTCGCCGAACTGGCAGACGTCGCCGCCAAGGCTCACTCCTTGATCGCAGCCGAATACGCTGGCACCACGGTCGCTCAAATGACCGCGATGCGTAAGCAGGCCCGCGAAACCGGCGTTTTCTTGAAAGTTGTCAAGAACACGCTGGCCGCGCGCGCCGTTGAAGGCACCGATTTCGCAGTCGCAAAGGACCAGATGACCGGTCCGCTGCTGTATGCGTTTTCGCTTGAGGAGCCCGGCGCAGCCGGTCGCCTGATCAAGGATGCAGCAAAGGGCAACGACAAGCTGAAGGCGAAGGTCGTGGCAATCGGCGGGGAAATCTTCCCGGCCAGCCACGTCGAAGTGCTGGCATCGCTGCCGACCCGTGATCAGGCCCTGGCCATGCTGGCCCGCGTCCTGACCGAGCCGGTGACCATGTTCGCCCGCGCCATCAAGGCTGTCGGTGAAAAGCAGGATGGTGGTGCAGCTGCTGAAGCTGCCGAGCCGGCCGCTGAAACCGCCTAAGTTCGACGTCTTAGTGGTTCTGCAAAGAACCTCATCCCAGAATATTTTCAAAAGGTAATCAAAATGTCCCTTACCAACGAACAGATCGTCGACGCTATCGCCGAGAAGTCCCTGATGGAAGTGATGGAGCTGGTCAAGGCCATCGAAGAGAAGTTCGGCGTTTCCGCCGCTGCCCCGGTTGCCGTTGCTGTTGCCGGCCCGGCTGCTGTGGTTGAAGAGCAGACCGAATTCAACGTCATCCTGAAGGATGCCGGCGCCAAGAAGGTCGAAGTGATTAAGGCCGTTCGCGCCATCACCGGCCTGGGCCTGAAGGAAGCGAAGGATCTGGCCGAAGCCGGTGGCGTCGTGAAGGAAGGCGCTTCGAAGGAAGACGCCGACAAGTTCAAGAAGGAACTGGAAGCCGCCGGCGCGACCGTCGAGCTGAAGTAATCAGTTCCCTTGCATCGCTACCGATACGCGGCGATGCAGCCAAGGCTGGGGGTGTAAACCCCCGGCCTTTGGTCGTTGTTGCGCCGAACCCGGTTCGGTTGTGGCAAGCGCGGTAACTAAAGCCCAACACGGGCTGCGGTCAAACCCTGGTCAGTCAGCGCGAGGCGCGGCGGCGGGGGAGTGGATGCAGACGAGTTGGCAGTTGGAAGTAGCAATAGAAGGCGTGCTGGTGCCGGCAATACCAGCGACTTCCAACTGACAATTTAAAAGTTCCCTTCCGGGTCGTGGACGCACGGCCTGCACAACAAGGTGGAAGATCTCATGACGTCCTATTCGTACACCGAAAAAAAGCGCATCCGCAAGGATTTCGGCAAGCAGCGCTCGATCCTCGAGGTGCCGTTCCTGCTCGCCATTCAGGTTGACTCGTACCGCGAGTTCCTGCAGGAAAACATCGATCCGGCCAAGCGTTCGGACCACGGCCTGCACGCTGCTCTGAAGTCGGTGTTCCCGATTTCCAGCTACAGCGGCAACGCAGCCCTGGAATATGTCGGTTACAAGCTGGGCGATCCGGTGTTCGACGAGCGCGAATGCCGCCAGCGTGGCATGAGCTACGGCGCGCCGCTGCGCGTGACTGTTCGCCTGGTCATCTATGACCGCGAGTCGTCCACCAAGGCGATCAAGTACGTGAAGGAGCAGGAGGTCTATCTGGGTGAAATCCCGCTGATGACCGACAACGGCACCTTCATCGTCAACGGTACCGAGCGCGTCATCGTGTCGCAGCTGCACCGTTCGCCGGGCGTGTTCTTCGACCACGACCGTGGCAAGACCCACAGCTCGGGCAAGCTGCTGTACAGCGCCCGCATCATTCCTTACCGCGGTTCCTGGCTGGACTTCGAGTTCGACCCGAAGGACGCGCTGTTCACCCGTATCGACCGTCGCCGCAAGCTGCCGGTGTCGATCCTGCTGCGCGCGCTCGGTTACAACAACGAAGAGATGCTGGCCGAGTTCTTCGAGGTCAACACCTTCCACATCAACCCGGACGAAGGCGTGCAGCTGGAGCTGGTGCCGGAGCGTCTGCGTGGTGAAACGCTGGGCTTCGACCTGGCCGACGGTGACAAGGTCATCGTGGAAGCCGGCAAGCGCATCACCGCGCGTCACGTCAAGCAGCTGCAGGCTTCGGGCATTGCTGCCCTTGCCGTGCCGGACGACTACCTGGTCGGCCGCATCCTGTCGCACGACGTGGTTGATGCCAACACCGGTGAGCTGCTGGCCCAGGCCAACGACGAAATCACCGACGAGCAGCTGCAGAACTTCCGCAAGGCGGGCGTTGATGCGGTCGGCACCCTGTGGGTGAACGACCTGGATCGCGGTGCTTATCTGTCCAACACCCTGCGCATCGATCCGACCAAGACGCAGCTTGAAGCGCTGGTCGAAATCTACCGCATGATGCGTCCGGGCGAGCCGCCGACCAAGGACGCCGCGCAGAACCTGTTCCACAACCTGTTCTTCACCTTCGAGCGTTACGACCTGTCCACGGTCGGCCGCATGAAGTTCAACCGTCGTGTCGGCCGCAAGGAAGTCACCGGCGAAGCCGTGCTGTACGACCAGAAGTACTTCGGCGAGCGTAACGACGAAGAGTCCAAGCGCCTGGTCGCCGCTCACGGCGAAGGCTCCGACATTCTGGACGTGATCAAGGTCCTGACCGAGATCCGCAACGGCCGTGGCGTGGTTGACGATATCGACCACCTGGGCAACCGTCGCGTGCGTTCGGTCGGCGAAATGGCCGAGAACGTGTTCCGCGTGGGCCTGGTCCGCGTCGAGCGCGCGGTCAAGGAGCGCCTGTCGATGGCCGAGTCGGAAGGCTTGACCCCGCAGGAGCTGATCAACGCCAAGCCGGTCGCCGCTGCCATCAAGGAGTTCTTCGGCTCCTCGCAGCTGTCGCAGTTCATGGACCAGAACAACCCGCTGTCGGAAGTGACGCACAAGCGCCGTGTTTCCGCACTGGGCCCGGGTGGTCTGACCCGCGAGCGTGCCGGCTTCGAAGTGCGCGACGTGCACCCGACCCATTACGGCCGCGTCTGCACCATCGAAACGCCGGAAGGCCCGAACATCGGCCTGATCAACTCGCTGGCCGTGTTCGCACGCACCAACAAGTACGGCTTCCTGGAAACCCCGTACCGCAAGGTGCTGGACGGCAAGGTCACCGACGACGTCGAGTACCTGTCGGCCATCGAGGAGAACGAGTACGTCATCGCCCAGGCCAACGCCCTGACCGATGCCAAGAACATGCTCACCGAGCAGTTCGTGCCGTGCCGTTACCAGGGTGAGTCGCTGCTCAAGCCGCCGGCAGAAGTCCACTTCATGGACGTCTCGCCGATGCAGACCGTGTCCGTGGCTGCGGCGCTGGTTCCGTTCCTGGAGCACGATGACGCAAACCGCGCACTGATGGGCGCCAACATGCAGCGTCAGGCCGTGCCGACCCTGCGTGCGCAGAAGCCGCTGGTGGGTACCGGTATCGAGCGCGCCGTGGCGCGTGACTCGGGTGTGACCGTGAACGCCCGTCGTGGCGGTGACATCGTGCAGATCGACGCTGGCCGCATTGTGGTCAAGGTCAACGAGAACGAGATCACCGACGCCGCAGATGCCGGCGTGGATATCTACAACCTGATCAAGTACACCCGTTCGAACCAGAACACCTGCATCAACCAGCGTCCGCTGGTGAACGTGGGTGACGTGATCGCGCGCGGCGACGTGCTGGCTGACGGCCCGTCCACCGACATCGGTGAGCTGGCTCTGGGCCAGAACATGCTGATCGCGTTCATGCCGTGGAACGGCTACAACTTCGAAGACTCCATCCTGCTCTCCGAGCGCGTGGTGGAAGAGGATCGTTACACCACGATCCACATCGAAGAACTGACCTGCGTTGCGCGTGACACCAAGCTGGGGCCGGAGGAAATCTCCGCCGACATCCCGAACGTGTCCGAGCAGGCGCTGAACCGTCTGGACGAATCCGGCGTGGTGTACATCGGTGCGGAAGTGCGCGCCGGCGACATCATGGTCGGCAAGGTGACGCCGAAGGGCGAAAGCCAGCTGACCCCGGAAGAGAAGCTGCTGCGCGCCATCTTCGGTGAGAAGGCTTCGGACGTTAAGGACAGCTCGCTGCGCGTTCCGCCGGGCATGGACGGCACCGTCATCGACGTGCAGGTCTTCACCCGCGACGGCATCGAGAAGGACAAGCGTGCGCGTCAGATCGAAGAATCTGAAATCAAGCGCGTCAAGAAGGACTTCGACGACCAGTTCCGCATCCTGGAAGCGGCCATCTACGCACGTCTGCGTTCGCAGATCGTGGGCAAGGTAGCCAACGGCGGTGCCAACCTGAAGAAGGGCGACACCGTTTCCGACGCGCTGCTGGACGGCCTGAAGAAGTCCGACTGGTTCACCCTGCGCATGAAGGATGACGACGCAGCCGAAGCCATCGAACGTGCCCAGATGCAGATCCAGGCACACGAGAAGGAATTCGAGCGTCGCTTCGCCGACAAGCGTGGCAAGATCACCCAGGGCGACGATCTGGCACCGGGCGTGCTGAAGATGGTCAAGGTGTTCCTGGCCGTGAAGCGCCGCATCCAGCCGGGCGACAAGATGGCTGGTCGCCACGGCAACAAGGGTGTGGTTTCCAACGTCGTGCCGGTCGAGGACATGCCGTACATGGCCGATGGCACCACGGTGGACATCTGCTTGAACCCGCTGGGCGTGCCGTCGCGTATGAACATCGGCCAGATCCTGGAAGTGCACCTTGGCTGGGCCGCAAAGGGCCTGGGCAAGCGCATCCAGCGCATGCTGGAGCAGCAGCGCGCTGTCAGCGAACTGCGTGAGTTCCTGGGCAAGATCTACAACCACGACTCGGCCCTGGCCGGTGATCGCGTGGATCTGAGCCAGTTCAGCGACGAAGAGCTGCTCGGCCTGGCCAAGAACCTGACCGATGGCGTGCCGATGGCAACCCCGGTGTTCGACGGTGCCCACGAGGAAGAGATCCGGGTCATGCTGAATCTCGCCTACCCGGACGGTGCTCCGGAAACCGAAGTGCTCGGCTTCAACGCAAGCAAGACGCAGATGCAGCTGTATGACGGCCGCACCGGCGAGGCGTTCGACCGCCAGACCAC
Organism: Stenotrophomonas sp. SY1; assembly: GCF_021202945.1. Taxonomy (GTDB): domain Bacteria; phylum Pseudomonadota; class Gammaproteobacteria; order Xanthomonadales; family Xanthomonadaceae; genus Stenotrophomonas. The sequence goes on from NZ_JAJOYR010000001.1 coordinate 1,200,416, forward strand.
CGTTGGCTACATGCACTACCTGAAGCTGAACCACCTGGTCGACGACAAGATGCACGCCCGTTCGACCGGTCCGTACTCGCTCGTCACCCAGCAGCCGCTGGGCGGCAAGGCGCAGTTCGGCGGTCAGCGCTTCGGTGAAATGGAAGTCTGGGCACTGGAAGCCTACGGCGCGGCCTACACCCTGCAGGAAATGCTGACGGTGAAGTCCGATGACGTGCAGGGCCGTAACCAGATGTACAAGAACATCGTCGACGGTGAGCACGAGATGGTCGCGGGCATGCCGGAATCCTTCAACGTGTTGGTGAAGGAAATCCGCTCGCTGGCCATCAACATGGAACTGGAAGACAACTGATCGCGCAGGCGCTGGTGCAGTGATGCACCAGCGCCGCCAGCAGTGACCGACAGCCCATCGACAAAGAATTCCTCCTTTCGGAGAACACCATGAAAGACCTGCTCAACCTCTTCAACCAGCAGCGCCAGACGCTGGACTTCGACGCGATCAAGATCGCGCTGGCCTCGCCGGACCTGATCCGCTCGTGGTCCTTCGGCGAAGTGAAGAAGCCGGAAACCATCAACTACCGTACCTTCAAGCCGGAGCGTGACGGCCTGTTCTGTGCCGCCATCTTCGGCCCGGTCAAGGACTACGAGTGCCTGTGCGGCAAGTACAAGCGCATGAAGCACCGCGGCGTGGTCTGCGAAAAGTGCGGCACCGAAGTGACCCTGGCCAAGGTGCGTCGTGAGCGCATGGGCCACATCGACCTGGCATCGCCGGTCGCGCACATCTGGTTCCTCAAGTCGCTGCCGTCGCGCATCGGCCTGATGCTGGACATGACCCTGCGTGACATCGAGCGCGTGCTGTACTTCGAAGCCTACGTGGTGACCGAGCCGGGCCTGACCGCCCTGGAGCGCCGCCAGCTGCTGACCGAAGAACAGTACCTGCAGGCCCGCCAGGAGCACGGCGACGACTTCGACGCCGCCATGGGTGCCGAGGCCGTTTACGAACTGCTGCGCACCATCGACCTGCAGGCCGAAATGGTGAAGCTGCGCGAGGAAATCGCCTCGACCGGTTCGGAAACCAAGCTCAAGCGTCTGACCAAGCGCATCAAGCTGGTCGAAGCCTTCCTGGAGTCGGGCAACCGTCCGGAGTGGATGGTGATGACCGTGCTGCCGGTGCTGCCGCCGGACCTGCGTCCGCTGGTTCCGCTGGACGGTGGCCGCTTCGCGACCTCGGATCTGAACGATCTGTACCGCCGCGTCATCAACCGCAACAACCGTCTGCGCCGCCTGCTGGAGCTCAACGCTCCGGACATCATCGTGCGCAACGAAAAGCGCATGCTGCAGGAATCGGTTGACGCCCTGCTGGACAACGGCCGTCGTGGCCGTGCCATCACCGGCACCAACAAGCGCCCGCTCAAGTCGCTGGCCGACATGATCAAGGGCAAGCAGGGTCGCTTCCGTCAGAACCTGCTGGGCAAGCGCGTGGACTACTCCGGCCGTTCGGTGATCACCGTCGGTCCGTACCTCAAGCTGCACCAGTGCGGCCTGCCGAAGAAGATGGCGCTGGAACTGTTCAAGCCGTTCGTCTTCGCCAAGCTGCAGCGTCGTGGCCTGGCGACCACCATCAAGGCCGCCAAGAAGCTGGTCGAGCGTGAAGAAGGTGAAGTCTGGGACGTCCTGGAAGAAGTCATCCGCGAGCATCCGGTGCTGCTGAACCGCGCACCGACCCTGCACCGTCTGGGCATCCAGGCGTTCGAACCGCTGTTGATCGAAGGCAAGGCCATCCAGCTGCACCCGCTGGTCTGTACTGCGTTCAACGCCGACTTCGACGGTGACCAGATGGCCGTCCACGTACCGCTCTCGCTGGAAGCCCAGCTGGAAGCGCGTGCGCTGATGATGTCCACCAACAACATCCTGTCGCCGGCCAACGGCGAGCCGATCATCGTGCCGTCGCAGGACGTGGTGTTGGGCCTGTACTACATGAGCCGCTCGCTGGTGAACAAGAAGGGCGAGGGCATGGTCTTCGCCAACACCGACGAAGTGAAGCGCGCCTATGACAACCGTCTGGTCGAGCTGCACGCCCGCGTCAAGGTGCGTATCACCCAGGTCGAGCGCGACGAGGAAGGCAACAAGGTCACCAAGACCTCGATCCAGGACACGACCGTTGGCCGTGCGCTGCTGAGCGAGATCATGCCCGAAGGCCTGCCGTTCGAGCTGTGCAACACCGAGATGACCAAGAAGAACATCTCGCGCCTGATCAACCAGAGCTACCGTCTGCTTGGCCTGAAGGACACCGTGGTGTTCGCCGACAAGCTGATGTACACCGGTTACGCCTACGCAACCCGCGCCGGCGTGTCGATCGGTATCGACGACATGCTGATCCCGTCGGAGAAGAAGGGCATCCTGGGCGAAGCTGAAGCCGAAGTGCTGGAAATCCAGGAGCAGTACCAGTCCGGCCTGGTCACCGCCGGCGAGCGCTACAACAAGGTGGTCGACATCTGGTCGCGCACCAATGAGCGCATCGCCAAGGCGATGATGGAAACCATCGGTACCGAAAAGGTCGTGGGCAGCGACGGTGAGCTGGTCGACCAGAAGTCGATGAACTCGCTGTACATCATGGCCGACTCCGGTGCGCGTGGTAGCCAGGCGCAGATCCGTCAGCTGGCCGGTATGCGTGGCCTGATGGCGCGTCCGGATGGCTCGATCATCGAGACGCCGATTAAGGCGAACTTCCGTGAAGGCCTGAACGTGCAGGAGTACTTCAACTCCACCCACGGTGCCCGTAAGGGTCTGGCCGATACCGCGCTGAAGACGGCGAACTCGGGTTACCTGACCCGTCGTCTGGTCGACGTGGCACAGGACGTGGTGATCACCGAAGTCGATTGCGGCACCACGCAGGGCCTGACCATGACTCCGATCGTGGAAGGCGGCGACGTGGTCGAGCCGTTGAAGGATCGCGTGCTGGGTCGCGTGGTTGCCGAGGACGTGTTCCTGCCGGGCAACGACGAAGATCCGATCGTCACCCGCAACACGCTGCTCGACGAGCAGTGGGTGGCCAAGCTGGAAGATGCCGGCGTGCAGACCATCCAGGTCCGCTCGACCATCACCTGCGAATCGTCCTTCGGCGTCTGCGGCCGCTGCTACGGCCGCGATCTGGCCCGTGGCCACATCGTCAACATCGGTGAAGCGGTCGGCGTCATCGCCGCACAGTCGATCGGTGAGCCGGGTACCCAGCTGACCATGCGTACGTTCCACATCGGTGGTGCGGCATCGCGTGCGGCTGCGGTGGACAACATCACCGTCAAGACCACCGGTTCGGTGAAGTTCTCCAACCTCAAGCACGTCGAGCAGGTCAGCGGTGCGCTGGTGGCGGTGTCGCGTTCGGGCGAAATGTCGGTCCTGGACCCGCATGGCCGTGAGCGTGAGCGCTACAAGCTGCCGTACGGCGCGACCATCACCGTCAAGGACGGTGCCGAGGTCAAGGCTGGCCAGACCGTGGCCAACTGGGATCCGCATAACCACCCGATCGTGTCGGAAGTGGCCGGTTTCGTGCGCTTCATCGACTTCATCGATGGCATCACCGTCATCGAGAAGACCGACGAACTGACCGGCCTGGCATCGCGTGAAATCACCGATCCGAAGCGTCGTGGTTCGCAGGCCAAGGATCTGCGTCCGCTGGTCCGCATCGTCGATGGCAAGGGCAATGACCTGACCATCCCGGGCACCGACCTGCCGGCACAGTACCTGCTGCCGCCGCGTTCGATCGTCAACCTGCAGGATGGCGCCCCGGTGGGCGTGGGCGACGTGGTCGCCAAGATCCCGCAGGAAGCATCGAAGACCCGTGACATCACCGGTGGTCTGCCGCGCGTGGCCGACTTGTTCGAAGCACGCAAGCCGAAGGATCCGGCGATCCTGGCCGAGCGTTCGGGCATCATCAGCTTCGGCAAGGACACCAAGGGCAAGCAGCGCCTGATCATCAAGGACACCGATGGTTCCGAGCACGAAGAGCTGATTCCGAAGTACCGTCAGATCATCGTGTTCGAAGGTGAACACGTGACCCGCGGTGAAACCGTGGTGGACGGCGAGCCGAGCCCGCAGGACATCCTGCGCCTGAAGGGCGTGGAAGAGCTGGCGCGCTACCTGGTCAAGGAAATCCAGGACGTGTACCGCCTGCAGGGCGTGAAGATCAACGACAAGCACATCGAAGTGATCTCGCGTCAGATGCTGCGCAAGGTTGAAATCACCGATCAGGGCAGCAGCAAGTTCCTGAACGGCGAACAGGCTGAACGTCAGCGCGTGATCGAGGAGAATGCCAAGCTGGTTGCCCGCAACGAGCTGCCGGCGCAGTTCGATCCGGTGCTGCTGGGCATCACCAAGGCGTCGCTGGCGACCGAGTCGTTCATCTCGGCCGCATCGTTCCAGGAAACCACCCGCGTGCTGACCGAGGCTGCCGTGCGCGGTACCTCCGACAACCTGCGCGGCCTGAAGGAAAACGTGATCGTCGGCCGCCTGATTCCGGCGGGTACCGGTCTTGCGTACCACACCAAGCGCCGTCGCGGCGCCTCCGGCCTGACCGAGTCGGAGATCGAAACCCTGGCCGGTACGGCTGCGGTGGTCGAGTCGGAGGTTGCGGCACCGGAAGCTGAACAGGCTGCTGGTGGCGAAGAGTAATAGTTAGATTCGCCGGTCCGTTCGCGGGCCGGCGGTTCGACCTGAACGGGGTGCACGGAGGCCCCCCTGTAACGGCTCTGGATCAGGGCTGGCCTGGAGGGTGCGCAATTGACCGCGTACTTGACAGGTTGCTACAATCGTCTGTCTCAGCAGGCCAAAAATTTGGCCTGCTTTACATTTTCCGCATCCTATGGCCGTTTTACGGCCCCAATCAGAAGAACCTACTGATGGCGACGATCAACCAGCTGGTACGCAAGCCGCGGCAAGCGACCACCTACAAGAGTGCCTCCCCGGCCCTCGACAAGTGCCCGCAGCGCCGCGGCGTCTGCACGCGCGTGTACACCACCACCCCGAAGAAGCCGAACTCGGCCCTGCGTAAGGTCGCCAAGGTGCGCCTGACGAACCAGGAAGAGGTCATCAGCTACATCGGTGGTGAAGGCCATAACCTGCAGGAGCACTCCGTGGTCCTGATCCGCGGCGGTCGCGTCAAGGACCTGCCGGGTGTGCGTTACCACACCGTCCGTGGCTCGCTCGACGCCGCCGGCGTTGCCAAGCGTCGCCAGGCGCGTTCCAAGTACGGCGCCAAGCGTCCGAAGGCCTGAGGAGTAAGACATGTCCCGTAAAGGTAATACCCCCCAGCGTTCGGTCCTGCCTGATCCGAAGCACGGAAGTGAAACCATCGCCCGCTTCATCAACATGGTGATGCTGAGCGGCAAGAAGTCCGTTGCTGAAAAGATCGTCTATGGCGCCATGGATGTGATCAGCGAGAAGAACCCGAACGCAGTTGAGCTGGTGCAGAAGGCACTGGACAACGTCGCTCCGGGCGTTGAAGTGAAGTCGCGCCGCGTCGGTGGTGCCACGTATCAGGTCCCGGTCGAAGTGCGCGCTTCGCGCAAGATGGCTCTGGCGATGCGTTGGCTGATCGATTCGGCTCGTAAGCGTGGTGAAAACACCATGCCGCGCAAGCTGGCAGCCGAGCTGCTGGACGCTTCGGAAAACCGTGGCGGCGCCATCAAGAAGCGTGAAGAAACTCACCGCATGGCGGAAGCGAACAAGGCCTTCGCTCACTACCGCTGGTGATCCCCAGGGGGCCTTGGAAACAGGGCCCCTGGCACCCATTAATGGTGCCAATGTGGCGCTTGGAGCGCCGCGTCAATCCGAAGGCCGCCGCAAGGCGGCGTTCGGCCATCCGAATTCCAAGAAATTGAGAGGCTCCCCGTGGCCCGTACCACTCCCATCGAGCGTTACCGTAACTTCGGCATCATGGCTCACATCGATGCCGGCAAGACCACCACGTCCGAGCGCATCCTGTTCTACACCGGTAAGAGCCACAAGCTCGGTGAAGTGCACGACGGCGCCGCCACCATGGACTGGATGGAGCAGGAGCAGGAACGTGGCATCACGATCCAGTCCGCTGCCACCACCGCGTTCTGGAAGGGCATGGACAAGTCCCTGCCGGAGCATCGCTTCAACATCATCGACACCCCCGGGCACGTTGACTTCACCATCGAAGTCGAGCGTTCGCTGCGCGTGCTCGACGGTGCCGTGTTTGTGCTGTGCGCCGTCGGTGGCGTGCAGCCGCAGTCGGAAACCGTATGGCGCCAGGCCAACAAGTACCAGGTGCCGCGCATTGCGTTCGTCAACAAGATGGACCGCACCGGCGCGAACTTCTTCAAGGTCCGTGACCAGCTGAAGGCCAAGCTCGGCGCCGTCGCCGTGCCGATGCAGCTGCCGATCGGCGCTGAAGAAGGCTTCAAGGGCGTTGTCGACCTGCTCAAGATGAAGGCCATCCATTGGGATGAAGCCTCGCAGGGCATGAAGTTCGAGTACGGCGAAATCCCGGCTGAACTGCAGGCGCAGGCTGAAGAAGCCCGCACCTTCATGATCGAGACCGCGGCTGAAGCCAGCGAAGAGCTGATGGAAAAGTACCTGGGCGGCGAAGAGCTGGCCGAGGCTGAAATCATCGAAGCGCTGCGTACCCGTACGCTGGCTGTGGAAATCGTGCCGATGTTCTGCGGCTCGGCGTTCAAGAACAAGGGCGTGCAGGCCATGCTCGACGGCGTGATCCAGCTGCTGCCGTCGCCGGTCGACGTGCCGGACGTGAAGGGCGTGGACGTCGACGATGACACCATCGAGATGACCCGCAAGTCCGACGACAAGGCTCCGTTCTCGTCGCTGGCGTTCAAGATCATCACCGACCCGTTCGTGGGCGCGCTGACCTTCTTCCGTGTCTACTCGGGCACGCTGAATGGCGGCGACACCGTGCTGAACTCGGTGAAGAACAAGAAGGAGCGCATTGGCCGCATCCTGCAGATGCACTCCAACAACCGCGAAGAAATCAAGGAAGTGTTGGCCGGTGACATCGCCGCGGCTGTGGGTCTGAAGGACACCACCACCGGTGACACGCTGTGCTCGATCGATGCACCGATCGTGCTGGAGCGCATGGTGTTCCCGGAGCCGGTGATCTCGATGGCTGTCGAGCCGAAGACCAAGTCCGACCAGGAAAAGATGGGTCTGGCTCTGGGCCGCCTGGCGCAGGAAGATCCGTCGTTCCGCGTGAAGACCGACGAAGAATCCGGCCAGACGATCATCTCGGGCATGGGCGAACTGCACCTGGACATCATCGTTGACCGCCTCAAGCGCGAGTTCAACGTTGAAGCCAACGTGGGCAAGCCGCAGGTTGCGTACCGCGAAACCATCCAGGCCGCTGACGTCAAGTCGGATTACAAGCACGCCAAGCAGTCCGGTGGTAAGGGTCAGTACGGTCACGTCGTGATCGAGCTGTCGCCGATCACCGCTGAAGACCGCGCCGATCCGAAGCTGGCTGCCGCCATCAAGGACGACTTCCTGTTCATCAACGACATCACCGGTGGCGTGATCCCGAAGGAATTCATTCCTTCCGTGGAAAAGGGCCTGCGCGAAACCATCACCAGCGGTCCGCTGGCTGGCTTCCCGGTGGTGGACGTCAAGGTCAAGCTGGTGTTTGGTTCGTACCACGACGTTGACTCGTCGGAAATGGCGTTCAAGCTCGCCTCGTCGATGGCCTTCAAGCAGGGCTTCGCCAAGGCCAAGCCGGTGCTGCTGGAGCCGATCATGAAGGTCGAGATCGTGACTCCGGAGGATTACCAGGGTGACGTGATGGGCGACGTGAGCCGCCGTCGTGGCGTCCTGCAGGGTTCGGGCACCACCGGTGACGGTTCGGCCAGCATCATCAACGCGATGATCCCGCTGGGCGAAATGTTTGGTTACGCCACCGCGCTGCGTTCGCAGACCCAGGGTCGCGCAACCTTCACGATGGAGTTCGACCACTACGAGCCGGCGCCGAACAACATCGCCGAAACCGTCATCAAGAAGGCCTGAGTCAACTGACTCAGGCTCTCCCATCAAATTTCAGATAATCAAGGAACTACAATGTCCAAGGGTAAGTTCGAACGTAATAAGCCGCACGTCAACGTCGGCACCATCGGCCACGTCGACCATGGCAAGACCACGCTGACCGCCGCACTGACCAAGATCGGTGCAGAGCGTTTCGGTGGCGAGTTCAAGGACTACTCGGCGATCGACGCCGCGCCGGAAGAGAAGGCTCGTGGTATCACGATCTCGACCGCGCACGTTGAGTACGAATCGGCCAACCGTCACTACGCCCACGTGGATTGCCCGGGCCATGCTGACTACGTCAAGAACATGATCACCGGTGCTGCCCAGATGGACGGCGCGATCCTGGTGTGCTCGGCCGCTGACGGCCCGATGCCGCAGACCCGCGAGCACATCCTGCTGTCGCGTCAGGTCGGCGTGCCGTACATCGTCGTGTTCCTGAACAAGGCCGACATGGTTGACGATGCCGAGCTGCTGGAACTGGTTGAGATGGAAGTCCGCGAGCTGCTGAGCAAGTACGACTTCCCGGGCGACGACACCCCGATCGTGCACGGTTCGGCCCGTCTGGCGCTGGAAGGCGACCAGAGCGACATCGGCGTGCCGGCCATCCTGAAGCTGGTCGATGCACTGGACAGCTGGATCCCGACCCCGGAGCGTGACGTCGACAAGCCGTTCCTGATGCCGGTGGAAGACGTGTTCTCGATCTCGGGCCGCGGCACCGTGGTGACCGGTCGTATCGAGCGCGGCATCATCAAGGTGGGCGACGAAATCGAAATCGTCGGTATCCGTCCGACCCAGAAGACCACCGTCACCGGCGTGGAAATGTTCCGCAAGCTGCTGGACCAGGGTCAGGCAGGTGACAACGCCGGTCTGCTGCTGCGCGGCACCAAGCGTGACGACGTCGAGCGCGGCCAGGTTCTGGCCAAGCCGGGTTCGATCACCCCGCACACCCAGTTCGACGCCGAAGTGTACGTGCTGTCGAAGGACGAAGGCGGCCGTCACACCCCGTTCTTCAAGGGCTACCGTCCGCAGTTCTACTTCCGTACCACCGACATCACCGGCGCTTGCGAACTGCCGGAAGGCGTCGAGATGGTGATGCCGGGTGACAACGTGAAGATGTCGGTCACCCTGATCAACCCGGTGGCAATGGACGAAGGTCTGCGCTTCGCTATCCGCGAAGGCGGCCGTACCGTCGGCGCCGGCGTGGTTGCCAAGATCATCAAGTAATACCGCTGCGTTTCCTTCGGGAAGCAAGGTGTAGAAAAGGGCGGCCTTCGGGCCGCCCTTTTTTTGTGTCCTGCCCGGTGGGAGCCAGGCGCAGTCATGCGCGTGGGCCCGGTGCCACGGCGATGCGAGGGGCGAGCTGGTGGCCTGTGGTCGGCGGCGTGATCTGGCACCGAGGCCTTGGCGCAGACGGTCAAAGCGGGCATACGGTTGGTTGCTTCTTGATATCCGAAGCTTTGGCCCCTGTGGTTCCAGGCCGAGCTGGTCGGTCGAAGCTGTTGCCGGGAGCGGCTTGACATCAGTTCCGTTTACCAATGTAATCGATAAAAATTACGAGCGTAAACGATGATCAGGATCAGCGAAGCCGAAGCGGTCGTCATGGAGGTGTTGTGGGGGCAGCATCCGCTGTCCGCCGACGAGGTGATGGCGCGTTTGCCGGGCGGCAATGACTGGGCCGAGGCGACGGTCAAAACCCTGCTCAACCGGCTGCTCAACAAGGGCGCGATCGAGGCGCAGAAACAGGGCCGGCGCTATCTGTACACGCCGCTGGTCGAGCGTGACGCGTGGGTGCTGGAGGAAAGCAGCAGCCTGCTGGACCGCCTGTTTGATGGCCGCGTTGCCCCCTTGGTGGCGCATTTCAGCCAACACCGACGACTCAGCCGCGATGACGTGGCGCAGCTGCGCAAGCTGCTTGAGGAGCTTGATGATGAACAGCACTGAGTTCCTCGCGGCGCTGTTTGAAACCACGCTGGCGAGCAGCGTGGCGGTGCTGCTGGTGTTGCTGCTGCGTCGGCCGGTGCGCAAACGGCTCGGAGCCAGCGCGGCGTACCTGCTGTGGTTGCTGTTGCCGGTGGCGATGCTGGCGGTGCTGCTGCCGGCACCACGTGTGGCCCCGGTTCCGATGGTGGTCAGTGGTGCGGTGACCCGGTTGGGGGAAATGTCAGCGGTGACAACGACGAGCGCACTGCATTGGTCGCTGTGGCTGATCCTGGTCTGGCTGCTTGGTGCGTTGCTGATGGCCGTCGTGCTGTTCGGCCAGCAGCGCCGCTTCCTGCGTGGGCTGGGTGAGCTGGTCCCCTGCGGGGATGGTTGCTGGCAGGCACAGGTCGTCGCCGGCCTGCCGGCAGCAATGGGGTTGTTGCGGCCGAGGATCGTGCTGCCGGAGGACTTCGAACAGCGATACACCGCGCGCGAGCAGGAGCTGGTGTTGCTGCACGAACGCCTGCACCTGCGTCGTGGCGACATCGCGGTGAACGCGATGTTGGCGCTGTTGCACTGCGTGTACTGGTTCAACCCGTTGCTGCTGATCGCATTGCGACGTTGCCGGGAAGACCAGGAGTTGTCCTGCGACGAGCGTGTCGTTGCGCGCGCGGCCGGTGATCGCCGCTGTTATGGCCAGGCCATGCTCAAGACCGGTTTGGCGTCGTTCCCGTTGCCGGTGGGTTGCCACTGGCAGAACAACCATCCCTTGAAGGAGCGTATTGAGATGTTGAAGCGTCCGGTTCCAGGCAGGAAGCAGTGGGTCTTGATGTTGATGCTGGCGACCGTGTTGTCGTCGGGACTGGGCTACGCGGCGTGGGCGGCGCAGCCGGTACGGCAGGAGTCATCGGCCGAAGGTGAGTTGTATGCCACCTTCGTGCAGGCCACTGCCGATGGCAGCCAGCAACGCTTCGAGCTGCGGCAGGCGGCGGGCATGCCGTTTGCCTTCAAGCTGCGCTCGGGCAAGGGGGTGGAATGGGAGGCGGAGTTCATCGTGGAGCCGGCGGATAGTGGCCTGCTGCGTTTGAAGGGCAGTCTGAAAGCCGACGGTGCGTTGGTGTCATCTCCGACCCTGCTGGTGGAAGCGGACAAGCCGGCAGGGATTGAAGTCTCCACGTCGGACGGCCGTTCGCTGCTGGCCCTGGAGCTGCGTTCCTCCTCGCTGGCAGCACGCGCGCCGGTAGCGGCCGGAAGGATCACCGCCGAGCCGGAGTCGGGAGACTCGATGCCAATCACCGAACGCATGTCGCCGCCGACCTATCCGAAGGAAGCGTTCGCCCAGGGCATTACCGGCAAGGTGCTGCTGTACATCGACGTGGATGCACAGGGCAAGGTTGCCGACGTCAGGGTGGGCGAGTCCCAGCCGCTGGGCGTGTTCGATGCCGCTGCGGTGGCTGCTGCACGGCAATGGGTTTTCACGCCGGCACAGAGGGACGGTAAGGCCGTGGCCGGCAGGATCCAGGTGCCGGTCCAGTTTGATCTCGACGAAAGCGCAGCGCAGGCTGATCCCGGCAACGGGGGGTGAGCATGCGCAGGTGCATCGCTGCAGCGCTGTTGTTGGGGCTGACCGGCTGCGCCAGCGTGCCGCGCGACGAAGAAGTGGCGGACGGCAGCTACAACATCAACCAGCAACTGCTGAACGAGGAACTGGGCGCCGGTGCCGCGGGCGCCATTGAGCCTTACCGGTTGGCGCCGACGGAGGCGTTCCGTATGCCGGAGCCGATTCGGGCTGCCCCGCCGGAGCTTCCGCCCGGCTACGCGCAACGTTCCTTGCCGCCCACCACATTGTGCGTGCGGGTAATCGTGGATGCCGACGGCAGTGTGTTGCGCACCGAGCCGCTGCTGGCGCATTCGCAATGTGGCGCGGGCGCACAGTCACAACATGCACTGCTGCTGCAGGCGGCAGTGGCGGCAACGTCGCGGTGGAGTTTCCAACCGGCCGCGGTTTGCCACTTTGCGGCTGGCAGCGTGCCTGCTGCATCCGGTGATTGCAGCGGTGCCATGCAGGTGGAAACGGTGCCGGTCACGCTGGCCTATGCCTTCACGTTTGAAGTGGAGCAGGGCCGGGCGACGGTGCGCACGCGGGGCGGGCTGCGCTGAGTCTTGCTGCCTGCCGCATGAGCGCGGCAGACGTGGTGATCAGGGCTGCGCTGCGGGCTGGCCGAGCAGTTCGTTCAACACCGCTGCAAGGCGTTCGCCAGCCAACCGTACCTGCGCCTCGGCGACCGGGCGCCAGGTGTCGGCGTAGTCTTCGTCGATCTTGTGGCCACTGGGATACAGGCCCTTGCGGATGGCGATGCGGCAGGTCTGCTCGGCCCAGGGTGCGGCGCTGCGCTGCAGGTTTGGACGGCTGTCGTCGGTGACGACGGGCAGGGTGAGCAGGTGCGCCAGGAACTGCGCGTCGTCGCGTTGCTGGGTATAGAACATGCCGCTGTCCCAGACCGAATGCAGGTTGGTACCGCGACCGCCGTACTGCAGCTGGTAGGTGTTGCCGCCACGGTCATGGCCATAGCCGGCGTGCAGCGGCTGATGGATGTCGCCGACCAGATGCACCACGAATTTCAGTGCCTGCAGGCGCTGTGCATCGGGAAGCTGCGGGTTGGCGAGCAGTGCGCCCTGGTCCTTCAGTGCCTGCACGACGCAATTGCCGTTGCGGCAGTGCTGGGCCGGATCGTAGGTGCAGCCGCCTTCGGCCATGTTGATGTAATGCCAGCCTGCCGAACGCCTGCCCAGGTCCGGATCCTGCGCGCGCAACTGGTCGGCCCACGGCGCGATGCTGTCCAGGGCGGCGCCGGGTTCCAGTGCGAGCAGGCGGTCGACTTCAGCCTTGGCGCGCGGATTGAGCTCGGGTTCGGCGATGCGTGCCACCAGTCGGTGGCCCTGCGCGCCCCAGGCATGGGCGTCGGTGGTGACAAGGGACAGGGCCAGCGCGGCGGGAATCAATGCGGCGATTTTCATTGCCGGTATCTTAGCGGCGCCATTGCAGGCCTGCTTGTCGTGATCTGGCTGTGACCGTTGCCGGCGCGCTGCCGATGACGCCACGCGAACATGTTCGGATAACCGTGTCAGGCAGGTACGGCGGTGATGAAAAAAGCCCCGGCGCATGCCCGGGGCAATAGTGCTGCGGAACGCTGTGTGGAGTATCCGGTGCGGATACTCAGAACTTGAAGACGTAGGCCATGCCGTATACCAGCGGGTCGATCTTGGCGGTGCCCAGCTTGTTGCCGTTGACCTTCACCTTGGTGTCGATGTCGGCCCAGCGCAGGTCCACGCGCAGTGCGCCCTTCTCGCTCAGCGCGAAGTCCAGGCCGGCGTGCGCGGCCAGGCCCCAGGAGTCTTCCAGCCTCAGCTTGGTGCCTTCCAGGGCGCCCTTGCTGTCGGTGCTGAAGAACTTGGTGTAGTTAACACCCAGGCCGACGAACGGGGTGACCTTGCTGCTGTTGGCGAAGTGGTACTGCAGCGAGACCACCGGCGGCAGCTGCTTGGTTTCACCGACCTTGCCGACGCCGTCGATGCTGATTTCATGCTTGAACGGCAGCGCTGCCAGCACTTCGATGCCCACGTTGTCGGCGACGAAGTACTCGAAGGTGACGGTCGGCTTGACGTCGCTGTCGACCTTGGTCGGCAGCGCGCCAAGGCCCAGGGCCGAGCCGTTCAGGTCGCCGGCGTCGGACTTCGGGTCGACGGCGTGGACGCCGACGCCCAGCGTCCAGTCGCCCTTGGACTGGGCCATGGCGGGGGCGGCGGCCAGGGCCATGGCGGCGGCCAGGCCGGAGAGCAACAGGGCGGAGGTCTTGCGCATGTTGTAATTCCGTTACGTGGTGGAGGTGGGGCCAGTGTCCCGGCGGGACCCCGAAGCCGCTTTGATCCTGATCAAACACCACCCGGCGCTCAGCTGGCGGTCAGCCCCACGGTGCGCATCGCAGGGTCAGTGAATGCGGCCGGTCCTGCTAGAATGGCGGCCCCTTTCAACCCCCGCCGCAACGGGCTTGCGGCTGCAGGAGCTTGTGAACATGGCAATCAAGGTCGGCATCAACGGTTTCGGGCGCATCGGGCGCAACGTGCTGCGTTCGGCAGTGCTGAACTTCGGCAACGACATCGAGATCGTGGCCATCAACGATCTGCTGGAGCCGGATTACCTGGCCTACATGCTCAAGTACGACTCCGTGCACGGCCGTTTCAAGGCCGACGTGGCCGTCGAAGGCAACAACCTGCTGGTCAATGGCAAGAAGATCCGCCTGACCCAGGAGCGCGACCCGGCCAACCTGAAGTGGGACGAAGTGGGCGTGGACGTGGTGATCGAGTCCACCGGCCTGTTCCTGACCAAGGAAACCGCGCAGAAGCACATCGATGCCGGCGCCAAGAAGGTGATCCTGTCGGCCCCGTCCAAGGACGACACGCCGATGTTCGTGTTCGGCGTCAACGACAAGACCTACGCCGGCCAGGCGATCATCTCCAACGCTTCGTGCACCACCAACTGCCTGGCCCCGCTGGCCAAGGTCATCAACGACAAGTGGGGCATCAAGCGCGGCCTGATGACCACCGTGCACGCGGCTACCGCCACGCAGAAGACCGTTGACGGCCCGTCCAACAAGGACTGGCGCGGTGGTCGCGGCATCCTGGAAAACATCATTCCGTCCTCCACCGGTGCAGCCAAGGCTGTCGGCGTGGTGATCCCGGAACTGAACAAGAAGCTCACGGGTATGAGCTTCCGCGTGCCGACCTCGGACGTGTCGGTGGTCGACCTGACCGTCGAGCTGGAGAAGGAAGCCACCTACGCCGAAATCTGCGCCGAAGTGAAGGCACAGAGCGAAGGCGCGCTGAAGGGCATCCTGGGCTACACCGAAGACAAGGTCGTGGCGACCGACTTCCGTGGCGAGACCCACACCTCGGTGTTCGATGCCGAAGCCGGCATCGCCCTGGACGGCACCTTCGTCAAGCTGGTCAGCTGGTACGACAACGAGTGGGGCTATTCCAACAAGTGCCTGGAAATGGTGCGCGTTGTCGCCGCCTGATCCGCAGCTGGCATGAATGAAAAAAGGGCGCCTTCGGGCGCCCTTTTTTTGGGGCGGGCAGTCGGGGTGGGGGTAGAGCGCAGCCATGCTCCGCAGGGGCTTTGCCGGGAAGGCCCAGCGAGCATGGCTCGGCGCTACCGGGGGCGATCCCTGGCACGGCCCAGCGTTACGGTGGTTGAGGGGGCGGGGCTTCTTGCGTTTCCATCGTGCGTGGATAAGGTGGTTCGGCACCCCATTGGGGACAAGGACGGCAAATGGACGACACGTTGGTGATCTTGGGAGTGTTGTTGCTGGTGGCGGTGCTGGCCATGCCGGTGCTGTTGGTGATCGCTTTGGTGTCGGTGGCATCGCTCAAGCGCCGGGTAGCCGCGCTGGAGACGGCCATGGCCCAGCCACGGCCTGAAGCCGAGCCAGCCGAAACGACACAGCAACCGTATGCGTGGATGCAGTCCGAGTCCGATGGCGAAGGGGCAGCAACGCTTACCGAGGAAGCGCCGGTCCCGTCGGAGCAGGCACCGCCTGCCGTCGCCATGCCAGTAATACCCCCGTTGCCGGAGCCGGAGCGTCCCATTCCAGCCCGCGCCGCGCCGGAACCTGCCACTGTCGTGCCGGTCGCCCGCGTGGAGCAGGCATGGACGTCGCCACCGCCTTCTGAGCCGGGCGTGGTCGAGCGCGGCATCGAACACATCAAACGCTGGTTCACCAGCGGCAACGTGCCGGTCAAGGTCGGCATGCTGGTGCTGTTGGCCGGTGTGGCGGCATTGCTGAAGCACGCCACCGACCAAGGCTGGTTCAGCATCTCCGATGAGTTCCGCTTGATCGGTATCAGCGCGGCGGCACTGGTGGGACTGGTGTTTGCCTGGCGCAAGCGCGAAAGCCATCGGACGTTCGCGCTGGCCTTGCAGGGCGGGGCGATCGGCGTATTGCTGTTGACGGTGTTTGCCGCGTTCAAGATCTACGGCTTCATCGATGCCGTGCCGGCGTTGTTGATCAGCGTGGTGCTGATTGCCGGGCTGTCGGTGATGGCGGTGCTGCAGGAGTCGCGCACGCTTGCCATTCTCGGCGTGCTGGCCGGGTTCATGGCGCCGATCTGGCTGTCCAGCGACAGCGGCAACCATGTCGGCCTGTTCTCGTATTACGCCCTGCTCAATGCCGGTATCTTCGCCATTGCCTGGGTGCGGCCATGGCGCATCCTCAACCTGCTGGGTTTCGTGTTCACCTGGGGCATCGGTACCGCATGGGGCGTGCTGGCGTACGAGCCGGCCAAGTTCAGCAGCACCGAACCGTTCCTGGTGCTGTTCTTCGCGTTCTATCTGTTGCTGCCGCTGCTGTACGCCCGCAAGGCGGCGACCAAGGGCAGTGCGCGGATCGATGGCTGCCTGTTGTTCGGCACGCCGTTGATCGCGTTCTCGTTGCAGGCAGGGCTGCTGCAGGGTGAGCGCATGCCGCTGGCGTTGTGCGCGCTGGGCGTTGCGGTGTTGTATGCGGTGCTGGCCCGCGCATTGATCAACAAGGAACGGTTGGAAGTGCTTGCGCGCGGTTACGCCATCCTCGCGGTGGGTTTCGCCACGCTGGCGGTGCCGTTGGCATTGTCGGCGCGAGCTACCGCATCGGTATTCGCGCTGGAAGGTGCGGGACTGGTCTGGCTGGGCCTGATGCAGGATCGTCGTCTCGCACGCTGGAGCGGCATCGGCCTGCAGTTGGTCGCCGCTGCGGCGATGGTGCTGGGCTCCAGCAGGGGGCTGCATGCCGACACGACGGTGATTGCCAACGCGGCGTTCATGGGTGCGTTGTTGATTGCGTTGGCCGGCTTCACTACCGCCTGGTTGTATCGCGGCGCCGGCAAGCTGCAGGTTGCCACCGTTGCCTATGTGTGGGGCCTGGCCTGGTGGCTGGGCAACATCACGATGGAGATCAGCGACTTCGTGGACTTCGGTAGCCGCCTGCATGCGGTGCTGGTGATGCTGGGCGTGACCGGTTGGTTGGCGGCCGAAGTGCACCGCCGTACGCCGGCGCAGGCCTTGTCATTGACCACGCTGGGCTGCCTGGTGCTGGCCTTCCCCGTGGCGTTCCTGCAGGTGTCCGAGTACGGCCAGCCGTTCGCCGGTCACGGTGCCTGGGCGTGGCCGCTGTTCGCTGCATTGGGCATCCGCAGCCTGCTGTGCCTGCGCGCCGGCAGTGGCACGGTCGCCGGGTTGTCGCAGCTGGCGTGGTGGCTGTTGTGGCCGACGGTACTGTCGTTGCTGGCCTGGCATATCGGTGATCGTTTCCAACTGGCCGAAGGCTGGGTTGGTCTGTTGCTGGCATTGCCGTGGTTGCTGCTGGCCTGGCTGTCGATGCGCTGCTGGATGTGGTTGAGGCAGCCGCTGGGAGCAGAGTTTGATCGCTACCGACCGGCATTGCAGGCCGGCGTGTTCGGTCTGTTGGGGTTGTGGTGGTTTGCGGCGCTGGCCAGCGCCGGCAGTGCCGCGCCCTTGCCGTGGATCGTGGTGTTCAACCCGCTGGAGCTGGCGCAGATCGCGGTGCTGGTGCTGGTTGCGATGTGGTTGTGGCAGGGGCGTGACGCACGCATCCCGCCGGCGCAGCTGGTCGGCATGGCGTTGGCCGCGTTGGCGCTGGTCACGGTGATGACGTTGCGCGCGGTGCATCATTGGGGCGGTGAAGCGTGGGGCGACCGACTGATCGGCACGCAGCTGGCGCAGACCAGCCTGACGGTGGTGTGGAGCCTGCTTGGCGTGGTGGGCTGGGTGTCCGGCTCGCGTCGCGGGCAGTGGGGCTTGTGGCTGGCCGGCGCGATCCTGATGGGCGTGGTACTGGCCAAGCTGCTGCTGATTGACCGCGGCAACCTGGGTGACCTGCTCGGCATTGGTGCGTTCATCGCCTATGGGTTGCTGTGCACGCTGGTCGGTTGGCTGGCGCCTGCGCCGCCACGGCGGATGGTCGAAGCAACGAACAACAACGAGGAAGCGTCCACATGATCAAGCGTCTGCTGTGGCTGGCCCTGCTGCCGTTGAGCGCGCAGGCTGCCGATGATTTCGCCCGGCAATGGCCGTTGCAGTTGTCGCAGCCCGATGCCGGCGCGTACCGGGTGCCGCTGGACGCGTCGGTCTACGCTGCCGCGCATTGGCGCGACCTGCGCGATGTGCGGGTGATCGATGCCGATGGCAAGCCGGTTGCCAGCGCGGTGTATGCGGCGGCAACGCCATTGTCCGGGCCGGTGCGCCGGGTGGAGCTACAATGGTTCGCGTTGCCGGTGGCGGCCACGGCCGATGACGACCTGAGCGTGGTGGTCGAGCGCGACACGCGCGGCAAGGTGCTGTCGATCCGCAACTCGGTCGGTAGCGGTGGCAGTGCTGGCGCTGCGGCACCGGTATGGCTGGTGGATCTCGGCGATGACGCCGGCAGGGTGCGTGCATTGCTGGTGGACTGGGCCGATGCCGGCGCGTCGCTGGACCTGGGCTACCGGTTGGAAGGCAGCGACGACCTTCGTGGTTGGCAGGTGCTCGATCCGCAGGTGCGGCTGGTGCAGTTGAACAACCAGGGCCGCGAGCTGCGCAACAACACCATCAAGGTGGACAGCGCGCTGCGTTACCTGCGTCTGGTGCCGCTGCAGCGGACCAGCGCACCGGCGCTGCGCGCGCTGCGTGGCGAAGTGGTGGATGCGGTCGATAGCGGTGACTGGCAATGGCTGGAGCTCACCGCCGCAGCCGGTGGCAGCGCCAAGGACGGTTATCAGTACCAACTGCAGGGACGCCCGCCGATCCAGCGTATGGACGTGCGGATGCCGGCCAACAGTGCGGTGAGCTGGAGCGTCTTCAGCCGCGATCCGGATCGCCCCGGTGCCGACGGCATCAACCCGGATTGGCAACTGCTGCGGCGTGGCTGGAATGCCTGGAGCCTGAGTGAGGCCGGCCAGCAGCAGCGTTCGTCGCCGTTGGAAACTTCCGGCGTGATCACCGACAGGCAGTGGCGGTTGTTGGCCGAGGCGGGTTCGGTGCCATCGGAAGCACCGCTGCTGCGACTGGGTTACCGCCCGGGCAGCGTGGTGTTTCTTGCGCAGGGGCGCGCGCCGTATCTGCTGGTTGCAGGCAGCGCGAACGTGGGTGACATGCAGGCGGCACTTGATCCGATGCTGGACGCCTTGCGCGCACGCAATGGCGCGCAATGGCAACCGGCATTCGCCACGCTTGGCGGCAGTGCCGCGCGCGCGGGCGAGGCGGCCTATCAGCCGGCCAAGCCGCCGCGCGATTGGAAGAACGTGCTGCTGTGGGCGGTGCTGGTGATCGGTGCGCTGGTGGTTGCCGGGTTTGCTTTCAGCCTGGTGCGCAGCAGCCGCGTGGACAAGAACGAAACCTGAGGTAGTGCCGAGCCGTCCTCGGCAGGAGCGACTCAGCGGTGAGACCCCGGCGGAGCGTGGCTCCGCCCTGCCGTTTCAGCTTGCTTTGAAATCCCGCCGTAGCAAGCCGTAAATCGCGGTATCGCAGATTTCATCGTTGACGTGCCAACGTTCGCGCAGCAGGCCTTCACGGATGAAGCCCAGTTTTTCCAGCAGCCGCCATGAGGCCTCATTGCGCGGGTCGATGTCGGCTTCAACGCGGCGCAGCTGCAACTGGTCGAACAGATAGCCCAGGATCAGGCGCAATGCTTCGGTGGCCAAGCCGCGTCCCTGCCACTCCGGATGCAGGCTGTAACCGATCTCGGCGCGTCCCTGCTTCAGATCCAGTGCAAACACCGCGCTGGTGCCGATCAGCCGGTCGCTGGCGGCATCGGCGATGGCCCAGACCAGGATGTCCAGTTCGAGGCGTTGGCGCTGGATGTCGGCCACCTTCTGTTCGGCCTGGGCCAGTTCAGTCCAGGCCGGGTAGCTCCAGTAGCGCATCACCGACGGGTCGGAGTGGATGCTGAACAGCGCCGGGGCGTCGCTGATGCGGACGTCGCGCAGGTGCAGCCGGTCGCTGCGTAGTTCAGGTTGGGGAAGGCGTGTCTGCATCGGATTGACCCTTGGGTTTGCCCCCAGCTGACGGGGCGGGCGAAAATGGGAGTTTCCTACCCCCTGCGGAGCAGATCCTGCCATGTCCATCGTTCGCATGACCGACCTCGACCTTTCCGGCAAGCGCGTATTGATCCGCCAGGATCTGAACGTGCCGATCGACGAGAACGGCAAGATCACCTCCGAACAGCGCATCTCCGCCTCGCTGCCGACGCTGAAGCTGGCGCTGGAGAAGGGCGCTGCGGTGCTGGTCACCTCGCACCTGGGCCGCCCGAAGGAGGGTGTGTGGAGCGAGGCCGATTCGCTGGCGCCGGTGGCCAAGCGCCTGTCCGAGCTGCTGGGCGTGGACGTGCCGCTGGTCAAGGACTGGGTGGATGGCGTTGAAGTGGCCCCGGGCAAGATCGTGCTGCTGGAAAACTGCCGCATGAACGTGGGCGAGGGCAAGGACGACGAAGCGCTGTCGAAGAAGTACGCCGCACTGTGCGACGTGTTCGTGATGGATGCCTTCGGCACCGCGCACCGCGCGCAGGCTTCCACGCATGGCGTGATCCGCTTCGCACCGGTCGCCGCTGGCGGCCCGCTGCTGATGGCCGAGCTGGATGCCCTAGACAAGGCGCTGGCCAACCCGGCACGTCCGCTGCTGGCCATCGTCGCCGGCTCCAAGGTGTCGACCAAGCTGGAGCTGCTGTCCAGCCTGGTGGGCAAGGTGGACCAGCTGATCGTCGGTGGCGGCATCGCCAACACCTTCATCGCCGCCGAAGGCCATGGCGTGGGCAAGTCGCTGGTCGAGAACGACCTGCTCGACACCGCCCGCAAGATCGATGCTGACGCCAAGGCACGCGGTGCCGAAATCCCGCTGCCGACCGACGTGGTCGTTGCACCGGCCTTCGCCGCCGACGCACCGGCCACCGTCAAGGCGGTTGATGCAGTGGAAGCGGACGACATGATCCTGGACATCGGCCCGCGGACCGCCGCGCAGTACGCCGAGCTGATCGCCAAGGCCGGCACCGTGGTGTGGAACGGCCCGGTGGGCGTGTTCGAGTTCGACGCGTTCGGCAAGGGCACCGAGGCACTGGCCCGCGCCATCGCCAGCTCGCAGGCGTTCTCCATCGCCGGTGGTGGTGACACGCTGGCCGCCGTGGACAAGTACGGCATCGCCAAGGAAGTGAGCTACATCTCCACCGGCGGCGGCGCGTTCCTGGAGTTCCTGGAAGGCAAGACCTTGCCGGCAGTCGCCGCGCTGGAGGCCCGCGGTTCGTGAGCCGCGATGTATTTTTCTTCGACCTGGACGGCACGCTGATTGATTCGGCGGTCGGCATCACCCGCTGCGTAGCGTACGCGCTGGAAAAGATGCAGCAGCCGGTGCCGCCGATGGTCGAGCTGCGCAAGTGGATCGGCCCGTCGCTGCGCACCAGCTTCACTCCGTTGCTCGGCGACGCGCAGCGGGTGGAGCAGGCGGTGGAGTTGTACCGGGAGCGCTTTGAAGTGATCGGCTGGCAGGAACACGACATCTACGCCGGCATCGGCGAGGTGGTGCAGGGCCTGCATGCGGCCGGTCATCGGCTGGCGGTGGTCACCGCCAAGAACGAGCCGCATGCACGCCTGATCATCGAACACCTGCCGTTTGGTGGCTGCTTCGAGGATGTGATCGGCGCCACCGCCGATGGTTCGCGCAGCAGCAAGCCGCAGTTGATTGCCGAGGCGCTGCAGCGGCTGTCACTGCAGCCGACGCAGTGCTGGATGATCGGCGACCGCCGCATGGACATCGAAGGCGCGCGTCATCACGCCATGCGCAATGTCGGCGTGCTGTGGGGCTTTGGTGGCCGCGAGGAATTGCAGGCCGCCGGTGCCGGAGTGTTGGCTTCGACGCCGGAAGAGTTGGCGGCGTTGCTGCGCGCCTGATCGGGTCGCGCATGATTGGACCAAGGGCTCCGGTTTCCGGGGCCTTTGTTCTTTCAGGGGGATGGCATTTTCCTTGATCCGTCATTGCTGCCTTCGCGGGAATGACGATCCTGACGCTGCGCGGGAGATCTCCTGCCAGGGCGGCGCAGGCATTCGCACCGCCGCATCTTGCCGCCATCGTGATGGCTTGATGGCTCGGTCATGTCCTGTGTGTCCTTCGCAGGCGGCAACAGTTGTCCTTCGCTGACGCTGCCGCCGACGACGCAACTGCAAGGCTTCAGCCACGGCGCGATCACTGCCGTCTGGCACCCCATGCAGGACAGCCGCAGGACCTGCGTTGTCATACCGTACGGTATGTCCGGACGCACTGTCCGCGCTGTCTTTGGGACAGTGCAGAAAGTGATTTATGAAATCGTATGCGACATCGTTGTCATGCAATGGATGTGCTACTTTCGGAGGCTTCATAGGGAGAAGAAGCACCATGACCGAACGCCAGCGACGCACCAAGATCCTCGCCACCCTCGGGCCGGCTACCGACGCCCCAGGCGTGCTGGATGATCTGTTCCGCGCCGGCGTCAACGTGGTCCGTCTGAACTTCTCCCACGGCGATCCCTCCGGCCAGGCCAAGCGTGCGGCCGATGTCCGTGCCGCTGCGCAGCGCGTGGGCGTGGAAGTGGGCATCCTGGCCGACCTGCCGGGCCCGAAGATCCGCATCGAGCGCTTTGCCGAAGGCAAGGTGCAGCTCAAGGCCGGTGACCGTTTCGACCTGATCGCCAGCACCAGTGCACCTGCCGGCGATGCCAGCCAGGTGGGCGTGAGCTATCTGGGCCTGCCGCAGGACGTGGGCCCGGGTGACGTGCTGCTGCTCGATGACGGCCTGATGCAGTTGCAGGTGGTCGAAGTGCAGGGCGAGCGCATCATCAACACCGTGCTCAACGACGGCGTGCTGTCTGACCGCAAGGGCCTGAACAAGCAGGGCGGTGGCCTGTCGCTGGGCGCATTGACCGAGCGTGACAAGGAACTGATCGGCATCGTCGCCAAGATCGGCGTGGACTTCATCGCCGTGTCGTTCTGCCGCAACGCGCAGGACATGAACGATGCACGCGCCATCGCCCAGCAGCACGGTTGCGATGCGGCGCTGGTGTCCAAGATCGAGCGCACTGAAGCCATCGAGAACCTCGAGGAAATCGTCGACGCCAGCGATGTGGTGATGGTGGCGCGTGGCGACCTGGGCGTGGAAATCGGTGATGCCGAGTTGCCGGGCCTGCAGAAGAAAATCATCAAGGCCTCGCTGGCGCAGAACAAGGTGGTGATCACCGCCACGCAGATGCTGCAGTCCATGGTCGAAAGCCCGATCCCGACCCGTGCCGAAGTGCTGGACGTGGCCAACTCGGTCATCGACGGTACCGACGCGGTGATGCTGTCGGCTGAAACCGCAGCCGGTGCTTACCCGGTCAAGGCGGTCGAAGCGATGGCCCGCATCTGCCTGGGCGCCGAGCGCCAGTTCCAGACCGAAACCGACTTCAACGCTTCGCCGCGCAACCTGGAGCGTGCCGACCAGGCGATTGCCATGGCGACGATGTTCCTGTCCCAGCACGTGGGCGTGCGCGCCATCGTGGCGATGACCGAATCCGGTGGCACCGCGCGCTATCTGTCGCGTTTCCGTGCCAAGTCGCCGATCTACGCGGTCACCCGCCACGACGGTGCGCGTCGGCAGATGGCGTTGATGCGTGACGTGTTCCCGATCAACTTCGACAGCCGCGGCTTCACGCCGCGCGAAGCGGCACGCGGCAGCATCCGCCTGCTGGTCGAGTCCGGGTTGCTGGAAGCCGGCGACCGCGTGGTGTTCACCAGTGGCGAGCACATGGAAACCCATGGTGCCACCAACACCTTGCGCCTGCTGGAAGTGGGCGCCGATGGGCGCGCCGGCGGCCTGGGCGACCTCTGAGCGGACTTCAGCAAGCCACCGCTCCGGTCAGAAACTGATCGGAGCGGACAGGAATTGTCCCGGTAAAACCCCTGAAAGCGGTTCCAGACCTTGCCGGCGGCCAGCCGGTGAGCGGGGCGGGCTATAATCCCGGTTTTCCCGCACCCTGTTACAGGAACCTCATGAGCATCGAACTGCTGGCCGAAACCGCCCAGGCAATGGTCGCCCCGGGCAAGGGCATCATCGCCATTGACGAATCCACCGGCACGATCGCCAAGCGCTTTGCCAGCGTCGGCATCGAGAACACGGAAGAGAACCGCCGTGCCTACCGCGAGCTGCTGCTGACCACGCCCAAGCTCAACGAGCACATCTCCGGCGCGATCCTGTACGACGAAACCATCCGCCAGTCGACCAAGGACGGCGTGCCGTTCGCCAAGTACATGGCCGACAACGGCATGATCCCGGGCATCAAGGTCGACAAGGGTGCGCACCCGCTGGCCGGCTGCCCGGGCGAGCTGGTCACCGAAGGCCTGGACGGCCTGCGTGAGCGCCTGCAGGAGTACTACAAGCTCGGCGCCCGTTTCGCCAAGTGGCGTGCGGTCATCAACATCGGCGAGAGCATGCCGTCGGGCACCTGCATCGAGTCCAACGCCCACGCGCTGGCCCGTTATGCCGCCCTGTGCCAGGAATGCGGCCTGGTGCCGATGGTCGAGCCGGAAGTGATCATGGACGGCGACCATGACATCGAAACCTGCTACGAAGTCACCGAAGCCACCCTGCGTTCGCTGTTCGACGCCCTGTACCAGCAGAACGTGGTGCTGGAAGGCACCATCCTGAAGGCTTCGATGGTCATCCCGGGCAAGACCTGCGACGAGCAGGTTGACGTGGAAGAAGTGGCCGAATCGACCGTGATGTGCCTGAAGTCGACCGTGCCGGCCATCATGCCGGGCATCGTGTTCCTGTCCGGCGGCCAGAGCGACGAGCAGTCCACCGCTCACCTCAACGCCATGAACCAGGTCGGCAACCTGCCGTGGCCGCTGAGCTTCTCCTACGGCCGCGCCATGCAGCAGGCCGCGCTGAAGCTGTGGGCCAAGGACATGAAGGGCAACTACGCCGCTGCACAGAAGACCGTGTACGAGCGTGCCAAGGAAAACGGCCAGGCTGCCCTGGGCAAGTGGAACGGCTGATCGCCCACCGCTTGTGATGGATTGAAAACGCCGGCCCAGTGCCGGCGTTTTCGTTTGTGTGGCATGTGGTGGTGGGCGAGGCCTGCATGCTTCCCTCGTACTTGTGGGAGCCGCGTTCGCAGCGAAGCCGATGAAGGGGGGGGCGAGGAGCTGGCTTGCCATTGCAAGTTGCCCATTGCTTGCGATGGATTGAAAACGCCGACCTTGTGCCGGCGGTTTCGTTTGCGTGGTTGTGCTGGTGGGCGACGTCCGCATGCCCCTTGTAGGAGTGGCGTAAGCCGCGAAGCCGGTGACGGAGCGGAGGCGAAGGCCTGATCTGCAATTGTAGGTGGCCGCATGCTCGCTGCGGGGATGGCTTCGCGGTTTGCGCCGCTGCTAAGAACTGTTCACGGGCGAAGTAGAAGCGGCGCAATGTGCTTTCCGCAGCTTGTTTGCAGTTGCAGGAACTTACCCCTCCCCAACCCTCCCCTTGCCTGCGGCAAAGGGAGGGGGCAGATCATGAAGGGCGGCACGCCGCCGCGCGCGCGTGGCCACTGCTTTTTTGCTCCCTCCCTTTGCCGCAGGCAAGAGGAGGGTTGGGGAGGGGTGCTTTTCGCGACATCGCACAAACCCCGCAGCGCCCCGGGCTACGCGTCGCCGTGCTTACAATCGCTGCTTTCCATCAAGGGCTGCAGGATGCGCAAAGGCATGATTCGAAGGGCGTGCGTGACGCTGCTGATGATGTCGTCGATATCCGCTGTCGCAGCAGAAAAACGAGGCTTCGACGTCCTGCATTACACGACGACGCTGGATCTGGATATCGCCGCCGGTGAAGTGCATGGCGAGCAAGTGGTGCGCTTTCGCGCGGCCGATGCGCCGTTGCAGCAGCTGGTGCTGGACAGCGGTGCGCTGGTCGTCGCATCGGCGCAGCACAACGGCAGGCCGCTGGCCTTCGCGCAGGAAAATGGAAGGCTCATCATCAACCTTGCCGAGCCGCTGCAGGCGGGCAAGGAGTCCAGCGTTGAGCTGAAGTATCAGGGCAAGCCAGCATTCGGGCTGGAGTTCGCTGCGGCCCGCAACGAGGTTTATACGATCTTCTCCACCAGCCAATGGATGCCCTCCATCGATGCGCCTGATGAGCGCGCGACGCTGGAACTGGCATTGCGTCTGCCGAAAGAGTTGCTCGCGACCGCGGTGGGCGATGCGTTGCCATCACGTGATCTGGGTGGCGGGCGCATGGAGCACCGTTGGCATCTGCGTACACCGATGCCGGGTTACGTCTACGGATTTGCCGCCGGCCCTTACCGGCATGTGCAGCAGATGCATGGCAAGACGAGGCTTAATTACTACGCGGTGGATCGTTCGCAGGCGGAGTTGCAGCAGGTGTTCACCGCAACCGGGGGCATGCTGGATTTCTTCGCCGATCGCGCCGGGCTTGCCTATCAAGGTGACTACAGCCAGGCGCTGGTGGCGCGCACGATCGGCCAGGAAATGGCGGGCTTGTCGGTGATGTCCGAAGCCTATGGGCAGCGGGTGCTTGATGATCCATCGCAACTGGCGCTGATGGCACACGAGGCCGCGCACCAATGGTGGGGCAATCGTGTGACCTGTGCTGGTTGGGAGCATTTCTGGCTCAACGAAGGCATGGCCAATTTCATGACCGCAGCGTGGTTGCAGCAGTCACAGGGAGAGGCGGCGTACCAGACGATGGTGGAGAGCTGGCGTACGCGAGTGCAGGCGTTGCGCGCGAAGGGCAGCGACCGCGCGCTGGTGTACCCGGACTGGAACAAGCCCAGTGCCGATGATCGTGCGGTGGTCTATCAGAAAGGTGCGTACGTACTGCACCGCTTGCGGCAGACGCTGGGCGAGGAAGTGTTCTGGCGTGGCCTGCGTGAGTACACGCGGGCCAATGATGGCCGCTCGGTGGTGACGGCGGATTTCCAGGCGGCGATGGAAACGGCTGCCGGGCATTCGCTGCAACCGTTCTTCGATGATTGGGTTTACGCGACTGGCGGCGAGCTCTGAGGTTGTTTGTGGGCTTGGGTGGGACGGGTGAGGTTTCTGCTGTCGGGAAGCTACCCCTCCCCAACCCTCCCCTTGCCTACGGCAAAGGGAGGGAGCGATTCATGCTGTTCGGACAGGACGCAGGGTTACTGCTTTCAGGCCCCCTCCCTTTGCCGCAGGCAAGGGGAGGGTTGGGGAGGGGTAAGCACCAGGGGTTCTACAACAATCAGCTGCACCGACTCAGTGCGCGGGAACCCAGCCGTTGGCCGGTGGCGCGACAGACGAAGCCACGGGCTCCTGCGCGAGCCCGGCGCCGGCCAATGCCTGTTGGTAGATCTTGAAGGCCGTTGCGTTGTACGCGACCAGGATGATACGCAGCGGCCGGGCGTGGCTCTTCTGCCAGGTGACGGTTTCGGTGATGGCGATGCTGGCAGCCTGGTGCAGCGGGTATCCATAGACACCGCAGCTGATCGCCGGAAACGCGATGGATTCCAGCTCCATCCGTTCGGCCAGACGCAGCGATTGCCAGTAGCAATTGGCCAGCAGCGCCGCTTCGTCATGGCGACCGTCGCGCCACACCGGGCCGACGGTATGGAACACATGCCGGGCCGGCAATGCGTAACCTGCGGTGGCACGCACCTCGCCGGTGGGGCAACGTACGCCGGGGCGCAGTTCCGGCAAGCGCTCGCATTCGGCCAGCAATCCAGGGCCGGCGGCGCGGTGGATGGCGCCATCCACGCCGCCACCACCCAGCAGGGTTTCGTTGGCCGCGTTGACGATGGCGTCAACGGCCAGTTCGGTGATGTCGCCCTGCCAGACTTCGATGCTCATGATTCTGATCTTCCACCGCCATGAATGAGAAAGACGTGACGGACGCGTACACGCCCGGCGTCGGGGAAGTCTGGGCGCGCGCTGTCTCAAACGCCGCGATTGGATGACGGAAAGCACGAAGGCCGCACCAGGGCGGCCTTCATGGTCAAAGTGTGACGGCGGGTAACGGGTATTACGGAAGGCCTGCCAGCCAGTCGTCGTCCGAGCCGTCGTTGATGTCGGCGAACAGTGGGGTGGAGAAGTAGCGCTCGCCGGTATCGGGCAGTACGGCCAGGATCACCGAACCAGCTTCTGCCTTGGCAGCGACTTCCAGTGCGGTAGCCACCGTGGCGCCGGCCGAGATGCCGACAAAGATGCCTTCCTCGGCCGCCAGCCGGCGCGAGACTTCAATGGCGCGTTCGTCCTGGATTGAATACAGCTCGTCGTAGACCTCGCGGTTGAGCACTTCCGGCACGAAGTCCGGGGTCCAGCCCTGGATCTTGTGCGGGGTGAA
This sequence comes from Stenotrophomonas sp. SY1, assembly GCF_021202945.1. Taxonomy (GTDB): domain Bacteria; phylum Pseudomonadota; class Gammaproteobacteria; order Xanthomonadales; family Xanthomonadaceae; genus Stenotrophomonas. Next base: position 1,228,770 of record NZ_JAJOYR010000001.1, read on the forward strand.
TTCCTTGCCGGCCAACAGCGCGGCGCCTGCCGGTTCGGTGGCGATGATGCGGGTGTCCGGGCGCGCCAGCTTCAGCACTTCGCCAACGCCAGTCAGAGTGCCACCGGTGCCCCAGCCGCTGACGAAGTAATCCAGGCGCTTGCCGGCGAAGTCGCGCAGGATTTCGGCGGCGGTGGTCTGCCGGTGGAAGGCCGGATTGGCAGGATTGGTGAACTGGCTGGCCAGGAACCAGCCATGCTGGTCGGCCAGTTCCTTGGCCTTGCGCACCATGCCGCTGCCACGCTCGGCGGCCGGGGTCAGGATGACCTTGGCGCCGTAGGCGCGCATCAGCTTGCGGCGTTCGATGGAAAAGGTTTCCACCATCGTCGCCACGAACTTGTAGCCGCGCGCGGCGGCGACCATCGCCAGCGCCACGCCGGTGTTGCCGGAGGTGGCTTCGACGATGGTGTCGCCGGGCTTGAGCAGGCCTTTCTTCTCGGCATCGAGAATGATGGCCAACGCCAGGCGATCCTTGACCGAGCCGCCGGGGTTGAACGATTCCGCCTTGGCGTAGACATCCACGCCGGCCGGCGCCAGACGGTTGAGTTTGACCACCGGGGTGTTGCCGATGGTGTCCAGGATGCTGTTGTAGATGGCCATTGGGAGCTCCGTGAAAGGCGATCAGGCGGCGTCGGCCAGTGTGGCCGGCGAGGTCTTTGCGGGAAGTGAGGAAATGGTGGATGCGGCATGCAGCGGGGCGCTGCCGAACCAGTGCAGCTCGTCGGCCAGCGCGGCGACATCGCCCAGGATCAGCAGGGCCGGTGATTGCACCTGATGCTGACGGGCGGTGTCGGGCAGATCACGCAGCTGGCCGGTGACGACACGCTGGTTGCTGCGTGAGCCGTTCTCGACCAGGGCGAACGGGGTGCTGGCGGGCAGGCCGGCACCGGTCAGGCGCTCGCGGATCTGCTCCAGCGCGGCCACGCCCATGTAGAACACCAGCGTCTGCCGGGCCTTGGCCAGCTCCGGCCAGTCCAGCGTGTCCATCGAATCCCGGCAATGCGCGGTGACCAGACGCAGCTGCTGGGCGTGGTCGCGGTGCGTGAGCGGAATGCCGGCGTAGGCGGCGCAGGCCAGTGCGGCGGTGATGCCCGGGACGACTTCGTAGGGCACGTCATGGGCGCGCAGGAACTGCAATTCCTCGCCGCCACGGCCAAACACGAAGGCATCGCCGCCCTTGAGCCGCACCACGCGGCGGCCGGCGCGGGCATGTTCGAGCATCAGTGCGTGGATGTGTTCCTGCGCGGTGCTGCGGCCCTGCGCGGACTTGCCGACCTCGATGTACTCGGCATCGCGCCGGGCCAGTTGCAGGACCTCGATGCTGACCAGCCGGTCGTAGAGGATCACGTCGGCCTGGTTGAGCGCGCGCAGCGCGGCCAGGGTGAGCAGGCCCGGGTCGCCGGAACCGGCGCCGACCAGCACCACCGAGCCATGCGTGGTGGCTGCCTGGCCGGCGATGGTCTGTGCCAGCAACGCCTGCGCGGCACCGTCCTGGCGGCGTCGCAACAGGCCCAGCAACGGGCCTTCGATCAGGCGATCAAAGAACTGGCGACGCGCGCCCAGTTCCGGAAACCGGCTGCGGATGCTGCCGCGGTGCTGGCCGATCAGTTCCACCAGAGCACCCCAGGCGCCATCGAACAGCTGTTCCAGCTGGCGTCGCACATGACGGGCCACCATCGGTGCAGCGCCGCCACTGGAAATGGCGATCTGCAGCGGGCCGCGTTCGACCACGGCCGGCACGTGGAAGCTGGACAGTTGTGCGTCGTCCACCACGTTCACGAACAGCCGGCGGGCTTCGGCAGCGCTGGCGACGGCACGGTTGGTGGCGGTGTCGTCGGTGGCGGCGATCACCAGCCAGATGTCATCGGCCAGCCATTGCGGGTCGAATTGGCCCTGCAGCCACTGCACCCGCAAGCCTTGGTGCAGCTGGGCCAGTGCAGGCGACAGCTCGGGCGAAACTAGCCGGGGCAGGGCGCCGGCATGCAACAGCGCCAGTACCTTGCGCTCGGCCACCGCGCCGCCACCAACAACCAGCACAGCCTTGCCCTTGAGGGAGGCGAACAGCGGGAACAAGGCGGTGTCCAAGGTGGCGGAGGTGGTTTGGGTGATGGCCGCTGACCGTAGCCCCGGCCCCGGGCGCCCGGAAATGACATGCATCGCCGTAAAAATAACTTTCAGTTATAAGAAGCGTTGGTGATTTGGCCTACAGTCAACCTGCGCTTCTTTCTGACGCCTCAGCCCCGACACTGCGATGACCCTGACCCAACTGCGCTACCTCGTTGCCATTGCCGACGCCGAGCTCAACATCACGCTCGCCGCGACGCGGGTGCATGCCACCCAGCCGGGGTTGTCCAAACAGCTCAAGCAGCTGGAGGATGAATTGGGCTTCCTGTTGTTCGTGCGCAAGGGCCGCAGCCTGGAGTCGGTGACGCCGGCCGGAGAGGAAGTAATCAGCCGCGCCCGTGCGGTGCTGGCCGAGGCCAACAACATCCGCACCTACGCGGCCAACCAGCGCCGCGAGAGCCATGGTCAGCTGATCCTGACCACCACCCACACCCAGGCGCGCTTCGTGCTGCCGCCAGCGGTGGCGCGGATCAAGATGGCCTATCCGCAGGTCAGCGTGCACCTGCAACAGGCTGCCGAAAGCGACGCACTGGACCTGCTCAGCCAGGGCGATGCCGACATCGCCATCATCAGCACCGCAGGCAGCGAACCGACCACCGGCATCGCCGTGCCGCTGTACCGCTGGCGACGGTTGGTTCTGGTCCCCAAGGGGCATCCGCTGGAGCGTGCCGGCAAGACACCGGACATGGCCGCATTGGCCGAGCATCCGCTGATCAGCTACGAATCCTCCACCCGCGCCAGTTCATCGCTGCGGCGTGCCTTCGCATCGCAGGGCCTGGAGCCGGATCTGGCGTTGACCGCGCTGGATGCGGACCTGATCAAGACCTACGTGCGTGCCGGATTGGGCGTGGGCCTGCTGGCGGAAATGGCGGTCAGCGGCAACGACACCGATCTACGCGCATGGCCGGCACCGGCGGCGATCCCGGAGTGCATTGCCTGGGCGGTGCTGCCGCGCGACCGCGTGCTGCGTGATTACGCCTTGGAGCTGGTGCATGTACTGGCCCCGCAGATCGACAAGCGCGACCTGCGCCGCGTGCTGGACGGCAACCAGGAAGCTAATTGGCCCAAGCCGCCAACGTGGGAATCGTTGACGCAGACGATTACGAGTTGAGTCGACGTGTCTGCCAATCACGCCGCATATCACTTCAGCATCACCTGCAGAACCGGCGACGTCACGGTGCTGCACTGCCTGCGTGCGATTGCCCAATGCGTCGAGCAGGCACCTTTTCCGCAGATCGGGTGGGGTGGCAGCACGCATGCGTCGTGGAAGCGAAGCGGCGGCGAGTTCACTATTCGCTTTACTGACGCCGCATACCGTTCAAACTTCGTTTCCGAGTCCAATCGATTGCTTGCCGGCCATTGGTCAATTGTGACGACTCATGATGATGACCCGGCGTCACCCCAGCGCTGAATCGGTAATCGCGGAGAACATGGCCGTCAGCGGGAATGGGCGCAGCGCAACGCCCGCCGCGCAATGTTCAGCGATGGAGGTGCTGTTGTCGTAGGAGCGGCGTAAGCCGCGAAGCTGATGCGGGTTCGGGTTGCAGGAACAGCTGCAATTGCACACAAGCTGGTTGCGGCGATAACACTGGCTTCGCGGCTTACGCCGCTCCTACAAGGTTGCGGACGTCGGTCGAGATTCGGGCGCGTAGGCCTTCCATCGGATGCAGCGCGTAATGGCGGACGTATCGGTATTCATCGGAATGCCAGCTCCGCGGCCGAGGCCACTCCTACGTTCGGCTGCTGCGGTCGCCGCGGTTGCGTCAAACGGTCGCACCCCGCACAGCGGGGCAAACAGATGCGCGCCGATAGAATGCCCGGCTCATGCGCGCGACCCGCTTCCAATCTGTCCTGCTCCTGCTGGCTTTCGCCGCTGCGCTGTTGATGGCGGTGGCGCCGGTGGTCAGCCGCTGGGTGCAGGCCGGGCAGATGCAGCACGCCGGAATGACCATGGCGATGCACTCCGATAGCGGGGCTGCGATGGATCACGGCGTGCACGCAAATGCTCACGCCGGCCATCACGGCATGGACGGCACCGGGCACGCCCTGCACATGGCAGGCGGCAACGCTGAAGCGGCAGAACAGAAAGCGCCGGCCGATCCGCACGCCGCCCACGGTGAGGCCTGCGACTACTGCACCATGGCTTCGCGGCTGTTGCCATGGCTGGCCGTGTTGTTGGTGCTGGCACCGTTGCTGTACCGGCTTGCGCCGGAATCCCCGCGCAATATTACCTTGCCGAGCAGCCTGCGCTGGCCGGCACATCCGGCGCGTGGCCCACCGCTGTTCTCCTGAAAGACACCTACCACTTTCTTTGTCGCGCGCTGCTTTCCGGCAGCGCGTGGCTGTGTCGTATTGGAGAGCCTCATGTACTTTTCTTCCCGCATGCCGGGTGTTCCGGCGTGCCTGTCCGCCTGCGTCTGCCTGGCGCTGTTTCCGCAACTGGCGCGCGCCGATGATCGCCAAGCCACCCAGACCCTAGATACGCTGGTGGTCACCGCCGCCGCACCGTCCTCACCGTTGCATTGGGTGACCGATCCGCGCCTGCCGCGCCAGCCCGTTCCGGCCAGTGATGGCGCCGATTACCTGAAGACCGTTCCGGGCTTCGCGGCCATCCGCAACGGCGGCACCAATGGCGATCCGGTGCTGCGCGGCATGTCCGGTTCGCGGCTTAACATCCTCAGCAACGATGGCAACCTGATCGGTGCCTGCCCATCGCGGATGGACAATCCGCTGTCCTACATCGCGCCGGAAACCTACGACCGCTTGACCATCATCAAGGGGCCGCAGAGCGTGCGTTGGGGCGCCGGTGCATCGGCCGGCACCGTGCGCTTCGAGCGTGATACGCCGCGCTTCACCGCGCCGGGCATGGAACTGCAGGCCAGCGCGCTGACCGGCTCCAACAACCGCAACGACCAGATGCTCGATGCCAGTTTCGGCAGCACGCCGGGTTACGTGCGGATCAACGGCAACCGCTCCGAGTCGGATGATTACCGCGATGGAAACGGCGATGTGGTGCCGTCGCGCTGGCGCAAATGGAATGCCGATGCGGCCATCGGCTGGACGCCCGATGCCGATACCGTGCTTGAACTCAGCGCAGGCACCGGCAATGCGCTGGCCCGTTATGGCGGGCGTGGCATGGACGGGGCAGCGTTCGAGCGCAGCAGTTACGGCCTGCGCTTTGAAAAGGACAACCTGCCAGGCGCCTGGGACAAGCTGCAGGCCAACCTGTACTACAACAATGCCGACCACGTGATGGACAACTACACGCTGCGCACGCCGAACCCGGACAGCAGCATGCCGATGCCGATGGCATCCAACGTGGAGCGCCGTACCACCGGCGGCCGGGTGAGCAGTGAATGGCGTTGGCAGGATGTGGCCATCGTGGCCGGCATCGATGCCCAGGACAGCCGCCATCGCAGTCGTAATGGGATGGGGCGGGGCACCTACAAGCAGACGCCATGGACGCGCGATGCCGAATTCCACTCCCACGGCGTGTTCACTGAGCTGACCGTCGGCGAGGGCACCGCGCAGCGTTGGATCAGCGGCCTGCGCATCGACACTGCGGAGGTCAAGGACCTCCGCCAGCGCGTCGGCATGATGAACATGCCCAACCCGACCGCTGGCAAGACCCGTCAGGAACAGCTCGGCAGCGGGTTCCTGCGCTACGAGCGTGACCACGGCCAGGCCTGGACCTGGTACGCCGGCCTGGGCCACAGCGAGCGCATGCCCGACTACTGGGAACTGTTCTCCGCTGATACCGGCCCGGCCGGCAGCGTGAATGCCTTTGCCGGAGTGAAGCCGGAGACCACCACCCAGCTGGATCTGGGCCTGCAGTTCCGCAGCCAGGAACTGGATGCCTGGGTGTCGGCCTATGCGGGCCGGTTGCAGGACTACATCCTGTTCAACTACCGCAGCGGCGGCATGATGGGCAGCAGCACCCAGGCCAGCAACGTGGACGCGCGCATCGCAGGCGCCGAAGCAGGCCTGGAATGGCGCCCGGTGCAGGGTTGGAAACTGGGCAGCACGCTGGCGTACGCCTGGGGTGAGAACCGCGATGAGAGCCGGCCGCTGCCGCAGATCCCGCCGTTGGAAGGCCGCTTCAGTGCGGCCTACGAACGTGAGCGCTGGTCGGCCGGTGCGTTGTTGCGCGTGGTTGCCCAGCAGAGCCGCGTCAGTCCGGGGCAGGGCAACGTGGTGGCGCAGGACCTTGGGCCAACGGCGGGATTTGCCACGTTCGCGCTCAATGCCAGTTACCGCATCAACCGGAGCGTGCGGGCCAGTGCCGGCGTCGACAATCTATTTGACCGGACATATGCCGAGCATCTGAATCTCGCCGGTAATGCGGATTTCGGTTTTCCTGCCGATCCGGTGCGGATCAATGAGCCTGGCAGATCTTTCTGGCTGAAACTGGATTATCGCTACTGAGTGATGCGAAGTGCCCCGATACCACTTAACGGTAGCGGGGCACTGTGGCATGCTCCGTTCAGCCTCCAGCAAGGATGACTGAGCGTGGCATATCGTGCAGTGGCATACCTGAGTACCGCTGTAGCGGGTTTGACTCTGGCAGACATCGACCATCTGCTGGTGGATGCGCGTGCCCACAACCAAGTGGCCGGCGTCACCGGCGTGCTGTTGTACGACGGGCATCAGTTTTTTCAGTACTTCGAAGGCCCGGAGGAAAACGCGGAGCGCATCTACGAGCGCATCCGCAACTCGCGCATGCACGTGGAGATCAACGAGCTGCACGACTACACGCTGCACCGGCCGCGTTTCCATCATTGGCACATGAGCTGTCGGAACCCGCACGGCAGCGTGCTGCAGAAGCTCTGCAACACGGAATGGCTGCACGCGCTGGAGCAGCTGCAGGAAGAGGTGGGCCAAGGCAGCGGCACGCCGGCATTGCGGGACCTGCTGGCGTTCTGGGAGCGGCAGGTGCGTGTGGCCTGATGGATGCCTGGGCGCCGTGGACGCTGCAAGGATGCTCGCGTGGATGAGTCAACGCTGCGTCCGCCAAGCGCCGTCGCGATCTCGACGTGCGAGGTGCATTGGGTGCTCCCGCGTTTGCGGGTGAGCACCTGGCTTCTGGAGTGATCCCCGCCTGCGCGGGAATGCCGGGACGAGCCCGTGCCGTGATTGCAAACTGGCTGAATGGAGGCGACGCAAGTCCACCTCCATTCGTGCCATACCGCCGCGCGAATCAGATCTCTTCGTGCAACCCGCATTCGCGCTTGAGGCCGAAGAAGCGGGTGTCTTCCTCGCGCATGCCCGGTTCCCAGCGGCGCGTGGTGTGGAAGTCGCCGATCGACACGTAACCCTGTTCCCATAGCGGGTGGTAGGGCAGGTCATGCTGCTTGAGGTACTTCCATACTTCGCGGTCATTCCAGTCGGCGATCGGGTTGACCTTGTAGCGCTCGCCGCGACGTTGCAGCACCGGCGTGTTGGCGCGGCTGGCCGACTGGCTGCGGCGCAGGCCGGTAAACCAGGTGCCGACCTGCAGGTCGTCGAGCGCGCGCTTCATCGGTTCGACCTTGCGCAGGTTGTTGTACTGCTCGATGCCGACCACGCCCTGTTCCCACAGCCGGCCATGGCGCGCCTCCATCCACGCGCGGCTGACCAGCGGGCGGTACACCTTGAGGTTGAGCTTGAGGCGATCGGTCAACTCGTCGGCAAAGCGGTAGGTTTCCGGGAACAGGTAGCCGGTGTCGATCAGGATCACCGGAATATCCGGCCGCTGGCTGCTGAGCAGGTGCAGGGTGACTGCCGACTGTGCGCCAAAGCTCGATGACAGCACATGCGAAGCCGGTGCGTATTCCAGCGCCCAGCGCACGCGTGCCTGCGCGTCCATCGCTTCCAGCTCGGCGTTGAGCACGCCAAGGTCATCCGGAAGCGGAGAGATGGCATCGTTCGAGGATCGGGGCAGGGCGCTCATGCGTGCAGTTCCACGGGAATCTGGCGGTGGGTGGGGTAGGTGGGCAGCTCAACGATGCCGGCGCGATGCAGGAAGTCACCGAAGCCTTCGTCGCTGGAGCGTTCGCCGGCATAGCGCGCGAACAGCGGTTCCAGCGCGGCGAGGATGTCCGGCTCGGTGATGTTTTCGCGGTACAGCGTGTTCAGACGCTGGCCGCGATGGTCGGCGCCGAGCATCAGGTTGTAGCGGCCCGGTGCCTTGCCAACCAGTGCGATCTCGCCCAGGTAGGGGCGTGAGCAACCGTTCGGGCAACCGGAGATGCGCAGCAGGATCGGCGCGTCGCTCAGGCCGTGCTGTTCCAGCAGCGGCTGCAGCTTGGCGCTGAAATCGGGCAGGTAACGTTCGGCCTCGGCCATGGCCAGCCCGCAGGTGGGCAGGGCGACGCAGGCCATCGCCGCGCGCGCCAATGCGGTCGGTGCCTGGTTGCCGGCATCCAGCCCGGCGGCCTGCACCAGTGCATCGATCTGCGCGCGCTGCGCGGCCGGTACGCCGGCGATGACCAGGTTCTGGTTGCCGGTCATGCGGAACTCGCCCTGGTGGATGCGCGCGATTTCCCGCAGTGCGGTCAGGTGCGGCGCGCCGGCGACGTCGGCGATGCGCCCGGCCGACAGCGACAGGGTCAGGTGCCAGCGGCCGTCCTCGCCTTCATTCCAGCCGTATCGGTCGCCGTTGTGGGCAAACGGCTGCGAGCGGCTCGGCTGGAAGGTGATGCCGGCGCGGCGTTCAATCTCGGCAATGACCGTGTCCAGACCATGGTCGTCGATGGTGTACTTGAAGCGCGCACGCTTGCGCACGTCGCGGTTGCCCAGGTCGCGCTGCGTGGTGACCACGGCGGTGGCGACATCAAGCAGGGCGTCACGCGGAATGAAACCGGCGATGTTGGCGATGCGCGGATAGGTTTCGGTATCACCGTGGGTGGCGCCCATGCCGCCGCCGATGCTGACGTCATAACCGAGCAGCACGCCGGTATCGTCGAGCACGCCGATGAATCCCAGGTCGTTGGCGAACACGTCCACATCGTTGATCGGCGGCAGCGCGAAGCCGATCTTGAACTTGCGCGGCAGGTAGCGCTCGCCGTAGATCGGCTCCTCCTCGCTGCCGCTGCCGGCCACGCGTTCCTCGTCCAGCCAGATCTCGTAGTAGGCACGGGTGTTGGGCAGCAGGTGTTCGGAAGTGCGTGCGGCGTCGGCCTGCAACGTGGCATGGGCGCTGGACAGCAGCGGGTTGGCGGCCACCAGCACGTTGCGGTTGACGTCACCGCAGGCGGCCAGGGTGTCGATCAACGCCGCGTTGATGGCCTGCATCGTGGCCTTGAGTTCGCGCTTGATCACGCCATGGAACTGGAACGCCTGGCGGGTGGTGATGCGCAGCGAGTGGTTGCCGAAGCGGGTGGCGATGGCGTCCAGCTTGAGCCATTGCTCCGGGCTGATCACGCCACCGGGAGTGCGGGTGCGGATCATGAACTGATACGCCGGCTCCAGCTTCTGGCGGCGACGCTCGTCGCGCACGTCACGGTCATCCTGCTGGTAGCTGCCGTGGTACTTGATCAGGGTCTGGTCGTCCTCGCGCAGTGCGCCGGTGACCGGGTCGGACAGGCTTTCCAGCAGCGAGCCGCGCAGACGGTTGCTTTCGGCCTTGATCGATTCGACGGAATGGGTGCTCATGTTCTCTTCGCTATGCCTGGAACGTGTGTGTAGGAACGGCGTGCGCCGCCAAGCCAGTGCTGCCGCAGATCGCAGTCAGCACCGCTCAACCGTCAGTACACATCCCGGCCATAACGCCCCTCCGTGTGCAGTTGCGTTAGGTACTCGCGGGCGGCGTCCTCATCCAGCCCGCCGTGTTCGCGCACCACATCCAACAGCGCGGCGTGCACGTCCTTGCCCATGCTGATCGCGCCGCACACGTACAGGTGCGCGCCGTTGCGCAGCCAGTCGTACAGATCGCGGCCACGCGTGCGCAGCCGCTGCTGCACGTAGATCTTGTCGGCCTGGTCGCGGGAGAAGGCCAGATCGAGGCGCTGCAACTCCTTGCGGCGCAGGGCGTCCTGCCACTCGGTCTGGTAAAGGAAATCGGTATTGAAGTGACGCGCACCGAAGAACAGCCAGTTGCGTCCGCTTGCGCCAACCTCGGCACGTTCCTGCACAAAGGCGCGGAACGGCGCCACGCCGGTGCCCGGGCCGATCATGATGATGTCGCGGTTGCCGTCGGCGGGCACGCGGAAGCGTTCGTTGGCTTCGATGAAGACCGGCACCTGGGCGCCTTCCTCCAGCGCGGCCAGGAAGCTGCTGGCCGCACCCTGATGGACGCTGCCGTGCGCGTCGTAGCGCAGTTCATCGACGGTGAGATGGACTTCGTCACCGACGCGCTTGCGGCTGGAGGCAATGGAGTACAAGCGGTGTGCCGCCGGGCGCAGCGTACCGAGCAGGGCTTGCGCGCTCCATTCGGCCGGCCAGCGGCGCAGCACGTCGATCAGCTGGTGGTCGTCGAACACGCGGGTCAGTTCGGCCTTGTGCTCCGGCTCCAGCAGGCGGCTCAGTTCAGGATGCGCGCTGCGCTCGGCCACGCTGGTGAGCAGCGGGCGCGAGATGCGGGTCAGTTCGCGATGCTCCGCCAGCCATTGGGAGAGCGGCCGGCTGTGGCCGTCGTGGGTGACATCGGCATCGCCGCTCAGGCCGGTGGCAGAAAGCACCGCCTCGACCAGCTCCTGCGGATTGCGGTGCACGATGCCCAGTGCATCGCCCGGCTCGTAATGCAGGCCGCTGCCTTCCAGCGACAGCTCGATGTGGTGCACGCGCTTGTCGGCCACGCCGTAATGGGCGTAGGCCGGGCCCTTGAAGTCACGGCCGCTGATGACCTGGCGCGACAGCAGTTCGGCGGCGAATGGATGCTGGGCGCTGTAGGCGCTGTAGGCGCTGTAGGCGCTGTAGGCGCTGACGTGACGCAGCGGGGTGACGTTGCTCGGTGACGGAGCCGCCGTTTCGGCGATGTTGGCGCGGGCATCGGCCAGCGCCTGCACGCGCCACGGCGTAGCCACGGTGTCGATGTCCAGATCGGCCTCGCCGGCCGGCTGCAGGCGTGTGGCGCCCAGTTCGGCCAGGCGGGTGTCCAGCTTGCGGGCGATGCCACAGAACTCGGCGTAGCTGGAATCGCCCAGGCCCAGCACCGCGTACTTCAGTTCCGGCAGCTTGGGGGCGCGCTTGCCGGCGATGAATTCGACCAGGCCGATCGCATCGTCCGGCGGGTCGCCTTCGCCCTGGGTGCTGATGACGATGTAGAGCAGGCGCTCGTTGGCCAGTTCGCGGGTCGGGTAGACGTCGGCGCGGACCAGGCGCACCGGCAGGCCGGTGGCCTCGGCATCGGCCACCAACTGCTCGGCGGCGCCCCGGGCGTTGCCGGTCTGGCTGCCGTAGATCACGGTCAGGCGGTTCTGGCTGGACTGGGCGGCCGACTGGCCGCCGGGGATCACCGCCAGCGCCGGCGCAGGGTGCCCCTGCGCCAGACCCGCAGCGAAACCGGACAGCCACCACAGGCTGTTGCCGTCCAGGCCTTCCACCAGTTGCGTCAGCAGGGCCTTGCGGTCGTCGGGCAAGGGGCTGGGAGGCACGGTGGCGGCGGCGGTCATTTCCAGTCCGGTCTGATAAGGGATGACCGATGCTAGGTAAAGGTTTCGTTGGGCGGAAAGGACCAGCGGTTATCGCTTCATGCCCTGCGTTTATTTCAGCTGGTATGGGCGCCAGCCCCACACTCGCCATCCAGCCTGGGCTTTGTCCGGGTACTGTGTAGCCCTGACCGGGCATTGCCTCCGCCGACCACTTGCTGATGACCGCCAACAGATCCCTGTCCCACCTCGATCGGCTGGAAGCCGAGAGCATCCACATCCTGCGGGAAGTCGCCGCGGCCTTCGACAACCCGGTGCTGTTGTACTCGGTGGGCAAGGACAGTTCGGTACTGCTGCATCTGCTGATGAAGGCGTTCGCCCCGGGTGTGCCGCCGATTCCGCTGCTGCACGTGGACACGCGCTGGAAGTTCGGCGAGATGATCGCCTTCCGCGACCGTCGCGTGGCCGAGACCGGCACCGAGCTGCGGGTGCACATCAACCCGGATGGCATCGCCCAGAACGTCGGCCCGGTGTCGCATGGCCCCAGCGTGCATACCGACGTGATGAAGACCCAGGGCCTGAAGCAGGCATTGGACAAGTGGAAGTTCGATGCGGCCATCGGCGGTGCGCGTCGCGACGAGGAAAAGTCGCGGGCCAAGGAGCGGGTGTTCTCGTTCCGCAATGACCGCCATCGCTGGGACCCCAAGAACCAGCGTCCGGAGCTGTGGAACCTGTACAACGCCCGCATCCACCAGGGTGAAAGCGTGCGCGTGTTTCCGCTGTCCAATTGGACCGAGCTGGATATCTGGCTCTACATCTACCGCGAAAAGATTCCGGTGGTGCCTCTGTACCTGGCGGCCGAGCGGCCGGTGGTGGAGCGCGATGGCAGCCTGATCATGGTTGACGACGAACGCCTGCCGCTGCATCCGGGCGAGGTGCCACAACTGCGCAAGGTGCGTTTCCGCACGCTGGGCTGCTATCCGCTGACCGGCGCGATTGAGTCGGAAGCGGACACGCTGGAAAAAATCATCGCCGAGATGCTGGTGTCCACCAGCTCCGAACGGCAGGGGCGCCTGATCGACCACGACCAGTCCGCCTCGATGGAGAAGAAGAAGCTGGAGGGCTATTTCTGATGAGCGCGGTTGCCACTTCTTCCGATATCTCCACTTACCTGCAACAGCACGAATCCAAGCCGCTGCTGCGCTTCATCACCTGCGGCAGCGTTGATGACGGCAAGAGCACGTTGATCGGCCGCCTGCTGTACGAAAGCAAGCGCCTGTTCGATGACCAACTGGCCGCGCTGGAGGCCGACAGCCGCCGTCACGGCACGCAGGGCGAACGCATCGATTACGCGTTGCTGCTCGACGGCCTGGCCGCCGAGCGCGAGCAGGGCATCACCATCGACGTGGCCTATCGTTACTTCGATACCGACCGTCGCAAATACATCGTTGCCGACTGCCCCGGACATGAGCAGTACACCCGCAACATGGCCACCGGCGCTTCGACCGCCGATGTGGCGGTAGTGCTGGTGGATGCACGCAAGGGCCTGCTGCCGCAGACCCGTCGCCACAGCTACATCATTTCGTTGCTGGGTATCCGTCAGGTGGTGCTGGCGGTGAACAAGATGGACCTGGTGGACTACGACGCCGAGGTGTTCGCGCGCATCGTGCAGGACTACCAGGCGCTGGCTGCGCAGTTGGGCATTGCCCATGTGCAGGCGATTCCGCTGTCGGCACTGGAAGGGCAGAACCTGTCCAGCCGCTCGACGCTGACGCCTTGGTACGACGGTCCGAGCCTGCTTGAGCACCTGGATTCGGTGGTGCTGGAAGATCGTGATGCGGTCAGCGGCCTGCGCTTGCCGGTGCAATGGGTCAATCGCCCGAACCAGGATTTCCGTGGCTTTGCCGGCACGATTGCAGCCGGGCAGGTGCGTGTAGGTGATGCGGTGGTGGTGCTGCCGTCGTCGCGCCGTTCCACGGTCAAGCAGGTGCTGGGCCCGGATGGCCCGTTGGACGTCGCCTCGGCCGGCCAGGCGGTGACGCTGACGCTGGCCGACGAGGTTGATGTCAGCCGTGGCGACGTGATCGCCGCTGCGGATGATCCGCCGGAGGTGGCCGACCAGTTCGCCGCGCACGTGCTGTGGATGGATGATGCCGCGCTGTTGCCCGGGCGCCCATACTGGCTGCAGATTGGCAGCCGTACCGTGGCTGCCAGCGTCAGCGAGATCAAGCATCGCGTGGACGTGAACACACAGGAGCACCTGGCCGCCAAGCGTCTGGAGCTCAACGAAGTTGGCTATTGCAACCTGTCGCTGGATGAGCCGGTGGCGTTCGCCGCCTATGCGCAGAACCGCGCGCTGGGCGGTTTCATCCTGATCGACCGGCAGAGCAACGCCACGGTCGCCGCCGGTACGCTGGACTTCGCCCTGCGCCGCGCCGGCAACGTGCATTGGCAGCATCTGGACGTGGACAAGGCCGCGCGTTCGCGCATCAAGGGCCAGCAGCCCAAGGTGCTGTGGTTTACCGGCCTGTCCGGCGCGGGCAAGTCGACCATCGCCAACCAGGTGGAAAAGCGCCTGCATGCGCAGGGCCGGCATACCTTCCTGCTCGATGGCGACAACGTCCGCCATGGTCTGAACCGGGACCTGGGGTTCACCGACGAAGACCGCGTGGAGAACATCCGCCGCGTGGCCGAAGTGGCGCGGTTGATGGCCGATGCAGGGCTGATCGTGCTGGTCAGTTTCATCTCGCCATTCCGTGCCGAGCGGCAGATGGCGCGCGAGCGTTTCGAGCCGGGTGAGTTCATCGAGGTGTTCGTCGATGTACCGCTGGAGGTTGCCGAAGCACGCGACGTGAAGGGCCTGTACCGCAAGGCCCGCGCCGGGCAGATTCCCAACTTCACCGGCATCGATTCGCCCTATGAAGCCCCGGAAGCCCCGGAGCTGCACCTGCATGCCGATCAGCAGGACACCGCCGCGCTGGTGGAGCAGGTGCTGCGGCTGCTGGAACAGAGCTGAGGCAGGGCAGCGGCTGCGCGCGCCGTTGCCTGATGCTTGCGACATTCGCGCTCCCAATGATGGGAGAAGGTGTCCGCAAGGCGAATGAGGGTGGCAGTTCAGTTCAATTGCCGGGAAGCAGAAGCTCCCCTCATCCGGTGCCGCGCATCTCCTTCTCCCGCTGGCGGGAGAAGGGAGGTAAAGCCTGGTCGCTGGTTTGATACGTGGTGCCGGGAGCGCGGGGCGAAGCGCTGAAGGCTGAGATGCGTTGGGCTAGGTCCTGTCTGTCTTTGCCGGGAGGCGGAAGAGATCCCCTGATCCGATGCGGCGCATCTCCTTCTCCCGCTGGCGGGAGAAAGGACTGGGTGCTGACTCGATGCGTGAGAAGGGAGCCAAAGCCTGACCGCTGGCTTGGTGCCTGGAGCCGGGCACGGAGCGAGGTATGCGAAGTGACGGGGCCCGCGGATTGAAGTGGGCTGGAATACTCCCTTCTCCCGTGCACGGGAGAAGGTGGTGCGCAGCACCGGATGAGGGCCGCTTCTGCTCCGGCGTCCTCGCCCGAGCTTGGCGCATCCCCGCCGCAGGTCTTTCGCCGCCGCGGTGAGCCTTGGAAGGAGCCAACGCCAGGCAGCTTGCCGGCCCTGCCAATTCAGACAGAGACCACCACCACCCCCCTAACGGCACATACCAGCGTCATCCGCGCTCGCTAGACTGCGCGATCGTGTATCAGATGGGACTGTGTATGTTGGGGCGTTTTGTCGTCACCGCTGTCGGTGGCACTGTCTTGGCGCTGGCTTTGGCCGGTTGCAGCCGCAAGAGCGCCGATGCACCGCGCCCGTCGGGCGATGTCGTGCCGGTCACCACCCAGGTGGTCAAACACGCCGCCTGGAACGACACGCTGCAGGCCATCGGTACCGCCAAGGCGCGTGAATCGATCATCGTCACCGCCAAGCTCAGCGAGATCATCGACAAGGTGCATTTCGAGAGTGGTCAGCACGTGGATGCCGGCGCGCCGCTGGTCACCCTGCGCGGTGATGCCCAGCAGGCGGCGCTGTCCCAGTCCCAGGCCACCTTCGCCGAAGCCGACCGTTTGTACCTGCGCCAGCGTGAATTGGCTGCGCAGCAACTGGTCGCGCACTCCACATTGGACACGCAGAAGGCGATCCGCGATGCCGCCGAGGCACGGGTGCGGCAGATGCGCGCGGACATCAGCGACCGCCAGGTGCGCGCGCCGTTCGCCGGCGTGCTGGGCATCCGCCAGGTCAGCCCCGGTTCGCTGGTTACCCCGACCACCACCATTGCCACGCTGGATGACATCTCGCGTGTACACGTCGATTTCCAGGTGCCCGAGGCTGAACTGGCCTCGCTCAAGCCCGGCGACAAGGTCAGCGGCAGCAGCATCGCCTATCCGGGCCGCACCTTTGAAGGTGAGGTGAGCACGGTCGATGCACGGGTCGATCCGGGCAGCCGCGCGGTCACCGTACGCGCCGATTTCGCCAATGCCGACCACGCGCTGCGTCCAGGCATGCTGCTGGATGTGCATGTGTTCCGCCCGGAACGGCAGGCGCTGGTGATCCCGGAGATCGCCGTGGTGCAGGTTGGTCGTGATTCCTTCGTTTACCGGGTCAAGGACGATGCCAGCGTCGAGCGCGTCGATGTGAAGACCGGCACCCGCCGCGCTGGCGTGGTCGAGATCATCACCGGCATCAAGGCCGGTGAGCGCATCGTGGTTGATGGCACCGGCAAGCTGCGCCCGGGCATCCGTGTTGAAGACACCAAGCCGGCCAAGGCCGCCGCACCGGTTGCAAAGGCGACCGCCGGATGAAGCTGTCCGACCTTTCGATCAAGCGGCCGGTACTGGCCGTGGTGATGAGCCTGCTGCTGGTGGTGCTGGGCGTGATGTCGTTCAACCGCCTGACCCTGCGCGAGCTGCCGGCCATCGACCCGCCCATCGTCTCGGTCTCGGTGGACTACACCGGCGCCTCGGCGGCGGTGATCGAGAGCCGCGTCACCCAGGTACTGGAAGACGCGCTGGCCGGCATCGAAGGCATCGATACGATCAACGCCCGCAGTACCAACGGGCGCTCCTCGGTCAGCATCGAGTTCACCGCCAACCGCGACATCGAGGCCGCTGCCAACGACGTGCGCGATGCGGTCAGCCGCGTTGCCGACCGCATGCCCGAGGAAGCACGGCCGCCGGAAATCGCCAAGGTCGAGAGCGATGCCGACCCGATCATCTGGTTCAACATGGCCTCCTCGGCGATGGATACGCTCGAACTGAGCGACTACGCCGAGCGTTACGTGGTGGATCGCTTCTCCAGCATCGATGGCGTGGCCCAGGTGCGTATCGGCGGGCGTCAGCGCTACGCCATGCGCATCTGGCTGGACCGCGACCAGCTGGCCGCACGCGGACTGACCGTGGGTGATGTTGAAACCGCGCTAGGCAACGAGAACGTGGAACTGCCGGCCGGCCGCATCGAATCGGCTGATCGTGACTTCACCCTGCGCGTGGAGCGCAGTTATGTCGCGCCGGCCGACTTTGCCAGCATTCCGCTGGGCAAGGGCAACGACGGCTACGTGGTGCGGCTGGGCGACGTGGCCAAGGTCGAACTGGCCTCGTCCGAGCGCCGCGCCTACTACCGCAGCAACGGCGAGCCGGGTATCGGCCTGGGCATCGTCAAGACTTCCACCGCCAATGCGCTGGACGTGGCCAGGGCCACCCGCGCCGAGGCCGAACGCATCGCCCAGACCCTGCCCAAGGGCACGCAGATCTTCGTCGCCTTCGACAACACCACCTTCATCGAGGCCGCAGTCGAGCGCGTGTACGCCACCCTGGTAGAGGCGATGATCCTGGTGCTGGTGGTGATCTGGCTGTTCCTGGGCAGCCTGCGCGCGGCATTGATTCCGGCGGTGACCGTGCCGGTGTGCCTGGTGGCCGCGTTCATTGCGCTGTTCGCGTTCGGGTTCTCGATCAACCTGTTCACGCTGCTGGCGCTGGTGCTGTGCATTGGCCTGGTGGTGGACGATGCCATCGTCGTGGTCGAGAACGTGCAGCGCCGCATCGACCTGGGCGAACCACCGCTGGTGGCTGCACGCCGGGGCACCACGCAGGTGGCCTTCGCGGTGATCGCCACCACCGCGGTGCTGGTGGCGGTGTTCCTGCCGGTGGGTTTCCTGGAGGGCAACACCGGCCGTCTGTTCCGCGAACTGGCGGTGGCGCTGGCGGCGGCGGTGGCCTTGTCAGCCTTCGTGGCGCTGACCCTGACGCCGATGATGGCGTCCAAGCTGCTCAAGCCGCATAGCGAACAGAAGCCCGGCCGCATCAGCGGCTTCATCAACCGGCAGTTGGACCGGGTGTCGTCGACGTACGCACAGATACTGGAGCGGCATGTTCAGCGCACCTGGGTGTTCGGTGTGCTGATGCTGGCCGCGCTGGCGGCGAGCTGGTGGTTGTTCACCCTGCTGCCGTCGGAGCTGGCTCCGGCCGAAGACCGTGGCTCGTTCCAGATCATGATCGATGGCCCGGAAGGCGCCGGCTACGACTACACGGTCGGCCAGGTGCAGCAGGTCGAACAGATCGTCTCGCGTTTCGTTGGCCCGGAAGAGCCCATCGTGCGCGCCAATCCACGCGTGCCCGGTGGTTGGGGCAACAGCGAGGAAATGCACACCGGCCGCATCAGCGTGTTCCTGCAGCCGTGGCGCGACCGCACCGAGGCCACCACCGATGTGGCCAACGACCTGCAGAAGGAACTCAACGGCCTGAGCGGCGTGCGCGTGCGCACGATGGTCGGCGGCGGCCTGGTGCGCAGCATGGGCCAGCCGTTCCAGATCGTGCTCGGCGGCCCGGAATACGAGGAGATCGCGCAGTGGCGCGATCGCCTGCTGGCGCGCATGGACGAATACCCGGGGCTGGTCGGTGCCGATTCGGACTACAAGGAAACCCGCCCGCAGATGCGGGTGAACATCGACCGCCAGCGTGCGGCCGACCTGGGTATTTCGGTCACCGAGATCGGGCGCGCACTGGAAACGATGATGGGCTCGCGCCGCGTCACCACCTTCGTCGACAACGGCGAGGAGTACGACGTGCTGGTGCAGGCCGGCCGCGAGGGCCGCGCTTCACCGGCCGACCTGTCGGCCATCCAGGTGCGTGCGCGTTCCGGTGAGCTGGTGCCGTTGTCCAATCTGGTCACGCTCAGCGAAGTGGCCGAGGCGGGCAGTCTCAACCGCTTCAACCGCCTGCGCGCGATCACCATCAGCGCCAACGTGGCCCAGGGCCACACGTTGGGTGAGACCATTGCCTGGGTGCAGCAGGTGGCCCGCGAGGAGCTGCCCGAGTACGCGCAGATCGACTGGAAGGGCGAGTCGCGCGAGTACCAGAGCACCGGCGGTGCGGTGGTGCTGACCTTCGCCATGGCCTTGCTCGTGGTGTACCTGGTGCTGGCCGCACAGTTCGAGAGCTTCATCCACCCGCTGGTGATCATGCTGACCGTGCCGCTGGGCGTGCTCGGCGCCTTCATCGGCCTGTACATCAGCGGCGGAACGCTCAACCTGTTCAGCCAGATCGGCATCGTGATGCTGGTGGGCCTGGCGGCCAAGAACGGCATCCTGATCGTCGAGTTCGCCAACCAGCTGCGCGATGAAGGCCGCAACGTGCACCAGGCCATCGTCGAGTCGGCGCGGGTGCGGCTGCGGCCGATCCTGATGACCTCGATTGCGACCGTGGTCGGTGCGATCCCGCTGGTGGTTGCCGGCGGCCCCGGTTCGGCTAGCCGCGCCACCATCGGCATCGTGGTGATCTTCGGCGTCACCGTGTCCACGCTGCTGTCGCTGTTCGTGGTGCCGGCGTTCTACGCGCTGCTGGCGCCGTACACGCAGTCGCCGGAAACGGTGGCCAACGAACTGGAAAAGCAGGAGCGGGAAACGCCTTCGGTGGGCGGGCACGCCTGAGTACAGGCAGAAGCCGGGTTCCTGTAATGGCTTGCGAGGTTTCAGCCCTTCTCCCGTGAATGGGGTGAAGGGCATGCGGCTCATGAACCATGGGTTCATGCATGTCCAAACGCCCAGCGCGCTGCGCTGGGCCGGGGCGCGTAGCGAGGTGCTCCGAAGGCGCGGATGAGGGCAGGACCTGCGGCCGTTGCCGGAAACAACAGCGGCGGCCAGCAAGTGTGAATGCAGCGCAGGCGGCGCTGATCAAAGTGGTGACATGGCCGATGTGGGGGCGTTGCTGGGACTCGCTCCCAGCCGGGCGTCGGGGTGAGTGTGAAGGCCTGCGTGTCGGCGGATCCTGTGCCGCAGGCAACACCGGAGCTGGGCAGTACCGGTTGGCGGCGCGGGCGATGGCGGGCAATCCCGCCTCGGCCTGGCTGCCGCTCAAGAATGGATTCGTAGGGGAAGGCGCGGAGCGCCAATCCGTTTTCCAGAACCGGCAACTGCATGCCATGCGCTGTTTCGGCCGTTTTGGGACTTTGCTGCAATTGCTGGGGTCACTCTGCACATCGCGGCGTAATCGTGGAAGAATCGGCCGGTCCCGGAGCTTGGGGCAGCCACCTTCAGCTTTCCGGGGAACTACGTGGAATCCATCGTCGAATTCATCAACGGCATCATCTGGAGCAACGCGCTCATCTTCATGTGTCTGGGGGCCGGGCTCTGGTTCACCCTGCGCACCCGCTTCATGCAGATCCGCGGCTTCGCGGAAATGTGCCGTCTCACCGTGCGCGGGCAGAAATCCGATGCCGGTGTTTCCTCCTTCCAGGCACTGGCCATGTCGATGGCCGGGCGCATGGGCATCGGCAACATCGCCGGCGTGGCCACGGCCATCGCCTACGGCGGCCCGGGCGCGATCTTCTGGATGTGGGTGATGGGTTTCCTGGGCGCCTCCACTTCCTACGTGGAAAGCACCCTGGCGCAGATCTACAAGGTCAAGGACGCCGAAGGCCGCTACCGTGGCGGCCCGGCGTACTACATCGAAAAGGCCATGGGCCTGAAGTGGTACGCGGCAACCTTCGCGGTGGCCACGGTCATCGCTGCTGGCTTCCTGCTGCCGGGCGTGCAGGCCAACGCCATCGCCGACAGCGCGGTCAACGTGCTGTGCAAGGGCGCTGATGCCTGCGCCTCGGTGGGCGGTGCCGGCAGCATGAAGCTGTGGATCGGCATCGCGGTCGCAGCCGTGCTGGGTGTGATCATCTTCGGTGGCGTCAAGCGCATCGCCAGCTTCGCCGAGGTGGTGGTGCCGTTCATGGCACTGGGCTTCATCCTGATGGCCATCGTGGTGATGATGCTCAATGCCGACAAGGTGCCGGCGATGTTCTCCGACATCTTCTCCAGCGCCTT
Source organism: Stenotrophomonas sp. SY1 (assembly GCF_021202945.1). Classification (GTDB taxonomy): domain Bacteria; phylum Pseudomonadota; class Gammaproteobacteria; order Xanthomonadales; family Xanthomonadaceae; genus Stenotrophomonas. The sequence continues at coordinate 1,249,824 of NZ_JAJOYR010000001.1, forward strand.
CGGTGCGCATGCGGCCTTCGGCGGCATCATCGGCCAGGCCATCGCCTGGGGCGTGAAGCGTGGCATCTACGCCAACGAAGCCGGTCAGGGCACCGGCCCGCACGCCGCCGCCGCCGCCGAGGTCTCGCACCCGGCCAAGCAGGGTTACGTGCAGGCCTTCGCGATCTACTTCGACACCATGCTGGTGTGCACTTCGACCGCCTTCCTGGTGCTGTCCACCGGCATGTACAACGTGTTCCGCGAAGTCACCGTCGGTGGTGTGCAGAAGCTGGAGGCCGTATTCACCGGCGTGCCGGGTGTGGCTCCTTCCGAAGGTGCGCTGTTCACCCAGGCCGCGGTGGAGTCGGTGATGCCGGGCTGGGGCGCGGGTTTCGTGGCGCTGGCGCTGTTCTTCTTCGCCTTCACCACGATCATGGCCTACTACTACATGGCCGAAACCAACCTGACCTACCTGGCCGGCAGCAACCGCACGCACCCGGCGGCAACGCTGGTGCTGCGTCTGGGCATCATGGGCATGGTGATCTTCGGTGCCTTCCACAACGCCAAGATGGCCTGGGCACTGGGTGATATCGGCGTCGGCCTGATGGCCTGGTTGAACGTCATCGCCATCCTGATCCTGCAGAAGCCGGCCATGCTGGCGCTGCGTGATTACGAACAACAGAAGAAGCAGGGTCTGGACCCGGTCTTCAATCCGGATGCATTGGGCATCAAGAACGCCGACTTCTGGCGTGGCAACAAATAAGCGAGTAACCGAGCTGTGAGTAATCCCTGGAACAACCGTCGTCCATCCGCCCGCCCGCCACGGGCCACGCCACTTCCGGCCAACCCGCGCGAGGGCGCGGGCACCGGTGCAGGTGGGCCGCCGGTACGCGGCAGCGACGAGCTGCGCCTGTACGGGCTCAACGCGGTGCAGGCGATGTTCGCGCGCCGCCCGCAGGCGCTGCGCAAGCTGTACCTGGCCGAGGACATGATTCCGCGCGTGCAGCCGATGCTGAAATGGTGCGTGGCCAACCGCGTCGGCTACCGCGTGGTGGCCGATGGCGATCTGAACAAGCTCGCTGCAACCACCCATCACGAAGGCATCGTGGCCGACGTTGTGCGCCAGGATCCGTTGACGCTGGCGGCATGGCTGGCCGGTTTGGGCGCTGGCCCGGCGCTGGCGTTGTGGCTCGACGGCGTGGGCAACCCGCACAACTTCGGTGCGATCCTGCGCTCGGCGGCGCACTTTGGCGTTGCGGCGATCCTGCTGCCGGCCGAAACGACGTTGGCGTTGTCCGGCGCGGCTGCGCGCGTGGCTGAAGGTGGCGCGGAGTCGGTGCCGCTGGTGCGGCTGCCGGCATTGCCGCAGGCCGTGGCGCAACTGCGCGATGCTGGTTTCGGCCTGGCGGCGACGCTGGTGGAGGGGGGCGACAATCTGTTCAACACCGCGTTGCCGGCGCGCATGGTCTACGTGATGGGCGCTGAAGGCCAAGGCATGGACCGTGACTTCGCGCAGAGCTGCGATCTGCGTCTGTCGATTCCGGGCTCGGGTGCGGTGGAAAGCTTGAACGTGGCTTCGGCCACGGCGGTGTTCCTGTCGAGCTGGTGCAGCCAGCGTGGCAAGGGCTGATTCAACGGATTGCACGAACAACAAAGGCGCCGGAAGGCGCCGTTGTTGTTTCTGCCGATAGCGCGGTAGAGCGGGGCCATGCTCCGCTATGGCCTTGCCTGTGATATTCGTATCGAGCATGGCTCGGTGCTACCGCTTCGTGTGCTTCATCGCTGGTGGCAGCGCTTTTGATATTCGTGCCGGGCATGAAGAACAGCCCTTTCCCCCTTCTCTTGCCTGCGGCAAAGGGGAGGAGGCGAGAGCGGCTTTCGCTGCAATCCGACGGCCCTCGCAGCGCACGCCCTCCCTTTTGCGTAGCAAATGGGAGGGTTGGGGAGGGGTAGCTTTCATCCAGGCAATCAAAAGCCAAGAACGAAGAAGGCGCCCTTTGGCGCCTTCTTCGCTACCACTCGCGCACTCACTCGCGCGGCGGCACCACATCCTTGGCTTCACTGCCAAAGCTGCCGTCCGACTCCGCGGCCAGGTAGGCGAACACGGTGTACGCGGCCACGTTCTGTGCCAATGCCTTCGGGTCGATCTTGTCGAGCGTGTCGTTCGGGGTGTGGTGCAGGTCGAAATAATCGGTCCCGTCCTGCGCCAGCCATGCCCATGCGCCGCCCTTGGCAGCGAGCGGGCTGACGTCCGGGCCGGGGCCGCCTTCGTTGGCGCGGTATTCGATGCCCAGCGGCGCGAGCGCTTCGGCAATCTTGGCAGTGGCTTCGCGCGAACCGGCGGGGTTGCCTGAGCCGGTGTTGAACGCATAGATGCGGCCAGCGCCGAAGTCGCTTTCAGCAGCGATGTGCTGCTGCACGATTTCACCGGCGGTCGCGCGCGCTGCGGCATAGGCCTTGCCGCCGTGCAGCCCCTGTTCTTCGTTGGCGAAGGCGATCACGCGGATGGTGCGCTTGGGGGCCTGCTTGAGATTGCCGATCAGATGGCCGGCGGCCATGGTGATGCCGATACCGGCGCCATCGTCGATCGCCCCGGTGCCCAGGTCCCAGGAATCCAGGTGGCCGCCGATCACCACCACTTCCTTGGGCAGGCTGCGGCCGGTGATCTCGCCGATCACGTTCTGCGAGGTGTAACTGCCGTCCCAGCCGCAATCCAGTGCGATGCGGATACGGGTGGCACCACGCGCGACCAGGCGGTTGAGCTGATCCGCATCCGGCCCGGACAAGGCGGCAGCCGGGACCGGCGTGAGGCCTTCGTCGAAACGGGTGATGCCGGTATGCGGCATGCGGTGCGAGTCGGTGCCGGCCGAACGCATGATGTAGCCGATGGCGCCCTTGCGGATGGCTTCGGACGGACCGCGGCTGCGCACGGTGCCGCCGATGCCGTAGTCCATGCCGTTACGGCTGCGGTTCATGGTGAAGTCGACATAGGCGATCTTGCCGGCCAGCGAACCTTCCGGCGCGGCCTTGAGTGCATCCAGGCCCTCGAAACGGACGACCTCGGCTTCGACCGTGCCGGCCGGGCTGCCGCCGAGCGCGGTGATGGTCAGGGGCTGCGGATGCGCGCCGAGTACCGAGGCGTGTTCACTGCGACGCTCCCATTTCGGGAAGGTGACCGGCTCGGTCCAGACCTTGTCGAAACCCAATGCCTTGAACTTGGCCTTGGCCCATTCCACTGCACGGGCATCGGCTTCACTGCCGGCCATGCGCGGACCGATTTCGGTGGTCAACGACTCCACCACCTGCCAGCCGGTGTTGTCGGCCAATGCCTGCTCGCGCAGCTGCGCGGCGGTGGTCAGTGCGCCATCAGGAATCCGGGTGGTCGCTGCGCTGGCCGAAGCACACAGCAGCAAGGTGGCAAGAGCAAGGGCAGTGCGGCGCATCGAGTCAACTCCGAGGGGCGATCGTGAAGCTTAGCAGTCGTTGCCTGGCTGGCCATGTGCCAGTTGGGATAGGGCGTGCGGGTTGCAGGAGCAGTGCGTGCAACGCACTGCCGCCGCTTCTCGACCAAGCCGTTGCCGCAACTGCGGACTAGATCGGAAGTGGCATGAAAACAGGCCATTACGACATGCATTCACGACATGCATTTGGGACTTTCCCCATAGCCGCGTCGCACCTGCGCAAGCGAGCCTGAGCAGCCACCAGGTCGGTGGATCAACCCGCAGGAGTACAGGATGAAACGGCAGTGCAGAGCAGCAGGGATGCTGTTGGCGATGGTGGTTGTGCCGACAGGTACATGGGCGCAGGCGCGCTCGATGGAGGATGCACGCTTCACTGGCCCATTGCTGACCTCCAGCGCCAACGCACAGGCGCCGGGAGCGTTCTTCATGCAGCCCTATCTGATCCACACGCGCACGAGTGGCAGCTATGACGGGAAAGGTGACCGCCACCGTCTGGAGGAGCGTGGCCGCGATACAAAACTCAGCGTGCTGATGGGCTACGGCATCAGCAAGCGGCTGACCGGGGAGTTGTCGGTCAATGGTGGGCGTTCGTCGTCGGGCCGGCAGCATGGCGACGGGCTGCGCTTTGGTGATAGTTCGGTGCGCTTGAAGTACGTGTTGCGCCCCGGTGATGCGTTGACCAGCAGGATGACGGTCAGTGCCATGCTCAACCAGTCGCTGGCTACCGGCAGTCATGACCGGCTCGGTGACAATGTGCTCAACGGGCGCGGAAACGGCAGCTATCGCACGGGGCTTTCACTGCTGGGGCAACAAGTGTTGTGGATGCCGAACGGGCGTCCGCTGCGTTGGCGCTGGCAGGCGAACTGGAGCCCATCGCCGGGTGATGTGCGGGTTCGTGGCAGCAGCGTGTATGGCACGGGTGCCGGCTTCGATGGTCATGCCAGCCCTGGCGTCAACAGCAGCGCGCTGTTGGCAATGGAATACAGCATCAACCGCAACTGGGTGGTGGCGATGGACCTGCGGGGCAGTCACAAGGGCCGCACCACGCTGGAGGGCAATGACATGAACCGTGACGGATACAGCCAGTGGACGCAGCGGGTGGGCAGGAGCAGTCGCAGCTTCAGTATCGCGCCAGCGGTGGAGTACATCATCAACGACAACGTTGGCGTGTTGGCCGGTGTGCAGGCGTCGTTGCCGGGTGGGCGCAACAGCGCCTCGTTCGTCAGCCCGCAGGTGTCGATGACACTGTCTTTCTAGGCAGCGATGGGGCGGTGATGTTCAACGCACGCCGGCGCTGAAAAGAAAACGGCCAGGAGCAACTGCTCCTGGCCGTTCTCGTTTGTCACGTTGGCTCAACGCTTGTTGAGGCTGTCGCGGATTTCGCGCAACAACAGCACTTCTTCGCTCGGTTCGGCCGGAGCCGCCGGAGCTTCGGTCTTCTTGCGCGAGAGCCTGTTGACCACCTTGACCAGCATGAAGATGGCAAAGGCCACGATGACGAACTGGATCAGGGTGTTGATGAAGTCGCCATAGCCGAGCACAACGGCCGGGATCTCCTTGCCATCGGCACCGATCTTGGCCGGGGACAAGGTCAGGGCCAGGCTGGAGAAATCGACATTGCCGACCAGCATGCCGATCGGCGGCATGATCACCTTGTCCACCAGCGAGGTGACGATCTTGCCGAATGCACCACCGATCACGACACCGACCGCCAGGTCGATGACGTTGCCGCGCATGGCGAATTCCTTGAACTCGCTGATCATTCCCATGAGTTTCTCCTGTGTATGCGGGTAGGGGCGCCGCCGCAGCGTACCCCAGTGGATGTCATCAGGCGATCAAGCCATCGCATCGAGCCACATCGCCCAGACGCGCGCTGAAGCGATCACCAGGTTGCAGCGCGGCAACGCCGGCCGGTGTACCCATGAACACCAGGTCGCCCGCGCGCAGTGCATACAGTTTGGAGAGTTCGTGCAGGATGTCCGGCACGTTCCAGATCATCTGATCCAGCGTCGACTTCTGTCGCAGCTGGCCGTTGATTTCCAGCGACAGTTCCAGCGATGCCAGCGCACCCACCTGCTCGGCGAGCACCAGTGTGCTGACCGGGGCGGAATGATCAAAACCCTTGGCGATATCCCAGGGGCCACCCTTGGCCTTGGCGGCGGCCTGCAGGTCACGGCGGGTGAGGTCCAGGCCAACGCCGTAGGCCAGCACCAGCGACATCGCATCGGCGACCGGCAGCACCCCGGCCGGCGCGTCCTTGCCCAGCGCGACAACCAGTTCGACCTCGTGGTGCAGGTCGTCCGTGGCGGGCGGGTAAGGCACGGCGGCATCGCCGATGACGACGGCGTCGGCAGGCTTCATGAAGAACATCGGCTGGCCACGCTCGGCGTTGGACGCCGGTGCGGCGGCGCCCATCTCGCGGGCGTGGTCGGCAAAGTTGCGGCCCACGCAGTAGATGCGGTGCACGGGGAACGTACCGCCACCGGCCACCGGGATGCGTGGCTGGGGCAGGGCGGGAATCAGATCGGTCATGGTTGGCGTCCACGTGAAACGACGCCGAAGTCTAACGGAGCCAGGCAGCCCTGTAGAGCGCAGCCATGCTGCGCTGGGGCTCTACCGGTGAAGTTCTGCCGAGCATGGCTCGGCACGACGGATTACAGCGTATGCGGCAGCGGTGCCTTGGGCACCACGCGGTACTCGGCGTCCACCACGTTGGGGTCGGCCTTTTGGACGGCGCGGTTCCTGCGTGCGGCCAACAGCTTCCATGCCAGGCCACCGAGGATCATCGCGGCACCCACGAACACACCGACCACCACCAGCAAGGCAAGAATCGCCAGGCCAAGCAGACCCAGGGCAATCCGCACCAACGGATTGCGCGGCTTGCGCGGCGCGAACAGGTTGCGGAGCTTGGCGAACTGGATGTAGTGGATTTGCATGAAGATCAGGTGACAGTGAGTCTGCCCCGGAGTATCAGGGGCGATGTCCGCCAATGCGTGAATTTGTCGTTAAATCAGAGTGCAATCCAGTGGTCTGGAAGGGCTGCCGGTCAGCTTTGTCCAACCGGTCACAGTACGCATGCGACAATCCGCACCTGTTTTTGCGCGGTGTTCCAATGTCCAGCTCCTTGCCCCACGAAACTGAATTGGCCTTGTTTGATGCGTTGCCGGACCAGGGCTTCCATGCGGTGACCGCCGTGCTCGATGGCGACGCCGAACCGATGGTGTTGTACCGCGACGGTGACCAGGTGCGAGCCTGGTTGAACGTCTGTCCACATGCAGGGCGTGCATTGGACTGGGCGCCGGGGCAGTTCCTCAAGAGCCGTGAAGGGCATCTGGTGTGCGCTGTACATGGTGCGTCGTTCGAGCTGCAGCACGGCACGTGCGTGGCTGGACCCTGCAAGGGTGATTCACTGCGCGCGGTACCGGTGCAGGTGCGTGACGGCCGGGTGTTGCTGGGCGGAGTGTAAGCAGCGGTTGTAGCCTCCGCGTCGGGATGCTCGGCGTGAAAGAGCATGCTGGGGGCACCCGGGCTTGCGTCGCCTGCGCTGCAGGCACGCTGCGGCTCAGAACATGATGTTGATCATCACCACCACGATCAGCGTGTAGAGCAACGACAGCGGCCCACCGACGCGCCACATCTCGCGCGGGGTGTACTTGGCCGGGCCCATCGCCATCGAGATGACCGGGTTGGAAGCGGTCATCAGGTTGTTGGAGGCCGACAACGCCACGATCAACGCGAACGCGGTGGGGTTGCCGCCAGCAGCGAGCGCCAGGTTTACCGCGATGGGCACCATCACGATGGTTGCGCCGACATGGCTGATCACCAGCGAGAACGCGGTGGTCAACAGCGCCAGTGCCAGTTCCAGCGCCCATACCGGAATGCCACTGGGCAGCTTGTCGATGGTGTGGCCGGCAATCCAGGCCGCGGCGCCGCTGCTGTCCATGGCCCAGCCCAGTGGAATCAGGCCGGCCATCATGAAGATGGTTTTCCAGTTGATCGCCGCGTAGGCCTCGTCCATGCGCAGCACGCCAGTCAACAGCATGCCGGCCACGCCGGTAAGCAGTGTCAGCGCGACCGGCAGGTGCGAGGTGAGGGCGATGATGATGGTGATGGCGAAGATCGCCATCGCGATCTTGAACTTGTGCGGGCGCTGCTCGCCTTTCGGGAAATCGGTGACCACCACGAAGTCGCGGCTTTCCGCGGCGGTGGCCAGATCTTGCCAGATGCTGTGGAACACCAGCATGTCGCCAGCGCGCAGCGGTGTGTTGCGGACATCCTCGCGGATGACCTGCTTGTCACGGTTGATCGCCAGCAGGCTGATGCCGCGCTCCTTGCGCAGGCGCAGTTGCCCGGCGGTCTTGCCGATGATGCGCGAGGTGGGCGGGATGACCGCTTCGGAAATGCCGGCGCGGGCGGGGTTGAACAGGTCGCCTAGCTGGCGCAGGCGTGAGGACATGCGCAGGAACTGGTTCTGCGCGAAGTCCGATACCTGCTGCTTCGGCCCCATCGCGCCGATCACGCTGCCCACCCAGATGCGCATGTCGGCCGGCGGCGACAGGCGCGTGTCGTTGCCGGTCTTCAGTGCCAGCAGCAGTGGCGCGTCGAAGATGTTCTCGGCTTCGCCCACGGTCATGCCAACCAGCGGGCTTTCGGCGCTGACCAGCAGCTCGAATACATCACCTTCGATACCGTAGGCCTTAGCGAAATAGCTTTCGGTACGCGCCGGAGCCTGGCCGTCCTCGGTTTCGCCTTCTTCTTCCCTGAGCTTGCGGCTGCCGTAAAAGCGGAAGTACAGCAGCGAAGCCACCAGCAATGCCACGCCGATTGGCAGCGGCGCGAACATGCGCAGCGGCTCGATGGTGGCGGTGCCGGAGGGCAGGTTGTTGTTGGCCGACATCAACAGATCGTTGAGCAGGATCAACGGGGAATTGCCGACCATGGTCAACGCGCCGCCCATCACGATGGCGGCGGAGATCGGCAGCAGCTGGCGCTTGAGTGTGAGTGCGGTGCGCGAGGCCAGCCGCGAAGCCACCGGCAGGTACAGCGCCATCACCGACGGGTTCTGCATGAACGAGGAGTTCAAGCCGGCCGTGGCGCTGGTCAACAGCAGCAGGCGCTGCTCAAGCCCATGCGAGCGTCGCAGCAGCCAGCCGGCCAGTCGGTTCAGCGCGCCGGTGCGGTCCAGCCCGGCGCCGAGAATGGTGGTGGCGATGATGCTCATCACCGCGTTACCGGAGAAACCGCCGAAGATTTCCTCCGGAGCGATCAGCCCGGTAACGCCCAGCACCACCATCACCACCAGCGCGACCACGTCGGCGCGGATGCGTTCGAACAGGAACATCGCCATCGTGAAACCGACCAGCCCGAGGACGAGCTTCATGTCGGTTGTCAGCGTCAGCGCGGTATCCATTTAGAGCAGCGAACCCGGAGTGGAGAGTGGGGAGTGGAAGCGGTGCTGCACGTGAGCCTGCACCGCGTCCATCAGACATGCGTCGGCTTCACTGGCGCGTGAACGCATCATCGCAGTTTCATTCCCCGATGCCCGTTCCCTGCTTGTCATACAGCAGATCCCAGACGCCATGACCCAGCTTCTGGCCGCGGGTCTCGAAGTGCGTCTGCGGGCGCCAGTCCGGGCGCGGCACGCTGCCACGCGGGCCGGCGCGGTTGACCAGCCCCTCGGTGACATCCAGCACGTCCCACATCTGCTCGGCGTAGTCGGCCCAGTCGGTGGCGCAATGCAGGCGGCCACCCGGGCGCAGCTTGCGCACCAGCAGCTCGGCGAAGGACGGCTGCACCAGGCGGCGCTTGTTGTGGCGCTTCTTGTGCCACGGATCGGGGAAGTAGATGCGCACTTCGTCCAATGCGCCGTCAGCGATTTCCTTCTCCAGCACTTCCACCGCATCGTGGTGGTAGAGCTTGACGTGGTCGGCGTTGTCGTCGGCCAGCGCGTTGAGCAGGCGGCCCACACCCGGGGCGTGCACTTCGATGCCGATGTAGTCCTTGGACGGATCGAACTGCGCGGCATAGCGCAATGCCGCGCCGTTGCCGAAGCCGATTTCCAGCACCTTGGGCGCGACGCGGCCGAAGGTGGCATCCAGATCACGCGGCTCGCCATTGAAGTCGATGCCGAAACGCGGCCAGCGTTCGTCGAACGCGCGCTGCTGGGCCGGAGTGAAACGGCCCTGGCGCAGCACGAAGCTGCGCACTTCGCGGCGGCCTTCGGTCACGGTGAAGGGCTTGGGCGGTGCCTTGGAGCCGGCGCTTTCAAAGGGATTGGTCATCAGCCGATCAACCCATCCACCGGGGAGGACGCGCTGGCATAACGCTTGCGCGGAATACGGCCGGCCAGGAACGCTTCGCGCCCGGCTTCCACGGCCTTGCGCATGGCGCTGGCCATCAGCACCGGGTTGCGGGCGCCGGCAATGGCGGTGTTCATCAGCACGCCGTCGCAGCCCAGTTCCATCGCGATGGCGGCATCGGAAGCGGTGCCGACACCGGCGTCGACGATGATCGGCACCTTGGCGTTTTCGATGATCTCGATCAGGTTGTACTTGTTCTGGATGCCCAGGCCCGAACCGATCGGCGCGGCCAGCGGCATCACCGCAGCGCAGCCGATCTCCTCCAGGCGCTTGGCCAGGATCGGGTCGTCGGAGGTGTAGACCATGACGTCGAAGCCGTCCTTGACCAGTTGCTCGGCGGCCTTGAGGGTGGCCATCACGTCCGGGTACAGGGTCTTCTGGTCGCCCAGCACTTCCAGCTTGGTCAGGTTGTGGCCGTCGAGCAGCTCACGCGCCAGGCGGCAGGTGCGCACCGCGTCCTCGGCGGTGTAGCAGCCGGCGGTGTTGGGCAGGATGGCGTAGCGGTCCGGCGGCAGCACGTCGAGCAGGTTGGGCTCGCCGGGGTTCTGGCCGATGTTGGTGCGGCGGATGGCCACGGTGACGATCTGGGCGCCAGCGGCTTCGGTGGCCAGGCGGGTTTCTTCCAGATCCTTGAACTTGCCGGTGCCGGTCAGCAGCCGGGAGGAATAGGTCTTGCCGGCGATGACCAGCGAGTCAGAGGGGGCATTTGCATTCATGCGCGGAATTATCACCCATCAAGGCCCGCATCGTGGTGCACGCGCTTCGCGTTATCGCCGGGCCACACGCGGCGGGAGCGATGCCGGAATGTGCCGGCACAGCCAAGCCATGCTCGGCTCGAGTCATGCCGGGGGTGCGGCTGCCGGGCACGGCGCGTCACTACCGCTGAGAAGACTCAGCCGCCGCCCAGCGCGTGCACGATCTCGACCAGGTCACCGTCCTGCAGGACATGTTCACCATGGCGGCTGCGCGGCACGATCTCGCCATTGACCTCGATGGCTACCCGGCGTTCGGCCAGCCCTTCGGCGGCGAGCAGTTCGGTCAGGGTCAACGGAGCCGGGAATGGGCGGGTTTCGCCATTGAGCTGGATGTTCATGCCGCCATTTTCGCCAGTGCGCCGGCAAAAGCCCAGCGGCCATGCGGCGTCGCAGCGTGTACGTCTTACGGCGGAATGAAAAACTAACAACGTGCGGCGGCGTACGTGCCCCGTCCTTCCCTCATGCAAGGAGCTTCACATGTCCCTTTTTTCCCGCCCGCTGCGTTCGGTGCTGGCCGTCGCCTGCGCACTGGCCGCCATGCCGGCCATGGCCCAGGCGCCGTTCTCCAAGACCGTGTTCTTCGGTGACAGCCTGACCGACACCGGCTATTTCCGCCCGGTGCTGATGAAGGTGAACCCGAATGCGTCGATGGTGGGCCGCTTCACCACCAATCCGGGCTGGGTCTGGGCGGACCATGTGGCCAATCATTTCGGTACCAGTTCGCTGCCCAACGGCAACGGCCAGACTGGCGACAACTACGCTGCCGGCGGCGCCCGTGTGGGCGTTGATGAATTGGGGCAGCTTGGGCCGACTCCTTCGCTGAGGACCCAGGCAGCCGGTTATCTGGCAGCCAATGGCGGCAAGGCCGATGCCCGCGCGCTCTACACCGTCTGGGGCGGGCCGAACGACGTGTTCGCCGCGCAGAGGAACCCGGCCCAGGCGCAGGCGATCATTGGTGCGGCGGTAACCGACCAGATCACCCTGGTCGGCACGCTGAAGGCGGCCGGTGCCCAGTACGTGCTGGTGCCGAACCTGCCGGATATCGGCCTGACCCCGATGGCGCGTGATGGCCAGGCTGCCGGCATGGCAGCAGGCACCGCTGCGGCCAAGGCCTACAACAACGCGTTGTACGGTGGTTTGAAGCAGGCCGGGATCGAGTTCATCCCGCTGGACACCTTCACCATCCTGCAGGAAATCGTCGCCAACCCGGGCGCCTACGGCTTCACCAACGTCAGTGACCGCGCCTGTACTTCGGGCTCGTCGCTGACCTGCACTCTGCAGAATTTCGCTACCCCCGACGCCGCCAACACCTACGTGTTCGCCGACGACGTGCATCCGACCACCGGTGCGCACCAGATCCTGGGCGAGTACGCCATCTCGGTGATCGAAGCGCCGCGCCTGCAGCAGATCCTGAGCCACTCGGCCCAGACCACTGGCCGTGCTCGTGCCGACCAGGTGGGTGCACACCTGGGTGGCCGTCCGGCCGACGGCATGAGCTGGTGGGGCAATCTGCGTGGTGACATCCAGCGTTATGCTCATGCCGACCTGTATGACGGCATGGCGCCGGCTGGTCTGTTCGGCGTGGATTGGGCGCGTGATGGCATGGTGCTGGGTGGTTTTGCCGGCTACGGCCGCATGGACGCGGACTTCGGCAACAGCCAGGGCGACTTCACCCAGGACGACACCACGCTGGGCCTGTTCGCCGGCTGGTACGGCGACAAGGCGTGGGTCAATGGTCAGGCCAGCTACAGCTGGTTGGGTTATGACGTGACCCGCAAGGTCCAGCTTGGCCCGGCCACCCGTGAGCACAAGGGCTCGCCGGACGGCAGCAACCTCACCGTCGCTGTGAATGGTGGTTACGACTTTGGCCAGGAAGGTGGTTTCCGCCATGGTCCGGTGGCCGGGGTAACCTGGCAGAAGGTCAAGCTTGACGGTTACAGCGAGAGCAACGTCAGTGCCACGGCGCTGGGGTATGGCGACCAGGACGTGGACTCCATGGTGGGCCGCATTGGTTGGCAGGCCCGCTTCGATGGCGGCAATCTCAAGCCCTACGTGCAGGTCACCTACGACCACGAGTTCGAAGACGGCGAGTCGCAGGCCAGCGCGTGGCTGCAGACCGTGGCCGACGCGGGTACCTACAAGGTGCCGGGGTTGGAGTTCGACCGCAATTACGTCACCGCCGTACTTGGCGCACGAGTGAACCTTTGGGGCCTGAGCAGCAATATCGGTGTCAGCACCACGACGATGCAGAAGTCGGCACGCGATGCCACGTTGTTTGCCAGCTTCGGCGGCAGCTTCTAAGCCATCGACTGTGTGAGCGGAAGGCGGTGCCGGTCATCGGCATCGCCTTCCTTTCGTCCGAGAAACGGTGCAACGAGCCGGCCCCCGTTGCGCTGCACAGGCGCGCCCGCATAGACTTGCCGCCTGATGCGGGTGTAGCTCAATGGTAGAGCAGAAGCTTCCCAAGCTTACGACGAGGGTTCGATTCCCTTCACCCGCTCCACGGCGCGACGCGTACGTGTCCCAGGCCTGATCGGTGTGATCGCAACGGCCTGCTTCCCTCCTCGCGAACGCCCATGACCAGTGCGCTGTGCGCCGGGTCGAACGCATGTGGCTGTTTGTCGTCATGGTTGATCAGTCCCGCGCTATGCTGCGCGCCTCCCGCCCGGCACTGCCGCGATGAAACTGGCCATCCTCTCCCGTAATACCAAGCTCTACTCGACGCGGCGCCTGGTCGAGGCCGGCCGTGCGCGTGGCCACACCGTGCGCGTACTGGATCCGCTGCGTTGCTATATGCGCATCACTGCCGGCGGCTTCAGCATGCATTACAAGGGCCGGCCGCTGGCGGGTTTCGACGCGGTGATACCGCGTATCGGCGCCTCGATCACCCGTTATGGCACGGCGGTGCTGCGCCAGTTCGAGCTGATGGGCGCGCGCACCCCCAATCCGTCCGATGCGATCCTGCGCGCCCGCGACAAACTGCGTGCCCACCAGCTGCTCGCGGCCAAGGGCATCGACATGCCGATGACTGTGTTCGGCGACAACCCCGATGACACCGACGACCTGCTCTCGATGCTGGGGCCGCCGCCGCACGTGGTGAAGCTCAGCGAGGGCACCCAGGGCCGGGGGGTGATCCTGACCGAGAAGCTCAGCGCGTCCAAGGGCACGGTGGAAGCGCTGCGTGGTCTGTATGCCAACTTCCTCGTACAGGAGTTCATCGCCGAGGCCGAGGGGGCGGATCTGCGTTGCCTGGTGGTGGGCGACCAGGTGGTGGCGACCATGCGTCGGCAGGCCCAGGAAGGGGATTTCCGCTCCAACCTGCATGCCGGTGGCAGTGCCCAGGCAGTGGTCTGCAGCAGGGCGGAGCAACAGGTGGCGGTGCGGTCTGCCAAGGCCTTGGGGCTGGGCATTGCCGGCGTCGACCTGATCCGCTCCAAGCGCGGCCCGCTGGTACTGGAGGTCAACTCGACCCCCGGCCTGGAAGGTATCGAGAGCATTTCCGGGGGGGATGTGGCCGGGCGGATGATCGAATACGTGACCGGCCTCAAGCGCTGACGGGCAGCCTGCAATTTGTTTGCATGGATTTAACAGGCCTTTAATCCGCCTGGCCCTAGCCTGCTTGCACTGTACTTCGCCCTCCTCAGCGGGTCCGGTGATCGGGAATCTTTCAGGCCCTGGCGGAATCCGCCAGGGCCTTGTTTTTACTGGCTATTTTTTTGTTGTTGTTGTGTCGTTTGGCTGGCGTTAAAGTGTGAACAAGTCCAAGGAGAGGGTGTTCATGGTTCGGAAATTTTTGTTCGCAGCATTGTTTGCATTGCCCATCACCGTTTTGGCTGGCTCATCGGAGTTGCCGTTGCGGCCCAATGCTCCCTTCCAGGCGCAGCAGGTAAAGGTGCGCTCGGACCTGATGGGAGGCGAGGCTTATAGTGAGATCGCTGCCGCCGATCGTGATCGGGTGATTGCTGCGCTTGATCGCATGTCGTTGATTATTGGGAATGGAACGCTTGAAGCACTGAGTCCGGATCAGCAGGTCCAGGTCTTCAATGATCAGGAGTTCGTCAACAACGTGTTGACGAAGGCGCGTAGCGATAGTCGCCTTGTGTGCCGCAGGCAGAAGACGATTGGTTCGCACATGCCAGCCACCCAGTGCCTGACGGTGGCAGAGCGTGAGCGTATGCGCCGTAATGTTCAAAATCAGGTTGGACCGCTGCGTACCGGGAAAAACACCGAATTCAGCAACTAAGCTCGGTACGATGAACTGGTGTGGCTCGCTTTTGCTTTCGACTTGCGGGAAGTTAATAAAGGCTGTGCTGTAATTCCTGACAAGCGAGCCTCCGGCTCGCTTGTACTTTCCAAGACATAAGGTGCCCGCACACGTGCGTATTCTTGTAATCGAAGACAACAGCGACATCGCGGCCAACCTCGGTGACTACCTGGAGGACCGTGGCCACACGGTGGATTTTGCCGCCGATGGCGTCACTGGCCTGCACCTGGCCGTGGTGCATGATTTCGATGCGATCGTGCTCGATCTCAACCTGCCGGGCATGGACGGCATCGAGGTCTGTCGCAAGCTGCGTAACGATGCGCGCAAGCAGACACCGGTGCTGATGCTCACCGCCCGTGATTCGCTGGACAACAAGCTCGCCGGCTTTGATTCCGGCGCCGATGATTACCTGATCAAGCCGTTCGCCCTGCAGGAAGTGGAAGTGCGGCTCAATGCGCTGTCCCGTCGTGGCAAGGGCGCACACACACGGGTGCTGGAAGTTGGCGATCTGGAGTACAACCTGGACACGCTCGAAGTGCGTCGTCAGGCCAAGCTGCTGCAGTTGAACCCGACTGCACTGAAGATCCTGCAGGCGCTGATGGAGGCCTCGCCAGCGGTGGTCACCCGGCAGGAGCTGGAGACCCGCGTCTGGGGTGAAGAGCTGCCGGACTCGGATTCCCTGCGTGTGCATATCCATGGCCTGCGCGCGGTGGTGGACAAGCCGTTCGGCGCACCGATGATCCAGACCCGCCACGGCATCGGGTACCGTATCGCCGCCCCAGATGCCTGAAAAAGCAGCGCCTGGGCCGGTGCGCAAGCGGGGGCGCTATCGCCGCCGCCTGCGCAGCCGCATTATCCTCTCGTTCCTGTTGTTGGGCTTCTGCCTGACCGCATTGTTTGCGTTCGCGACGAACTGGGCGCGCCAGCGGGTAGAAAACCAGCTGGTCGAGGATGTCATGAACCGCAATTTGGACGCATCCTGGCAGAGCTACATCCGCAGTGGCGGCAAGGATGTGATGGCGCCGGTGCAACAGATCCGCGCGATCCTGATCCGTCCGGACATGCCGGACAAGCTTGAAAGCCTGCGCCGGGACTATCCGGAATGGGAGAGGTTGCAGGACGGTATTCACAACATCAGTGGCGAAGATGCGGACGGCAAGCCGTTCTATTACAAGGTGGGCGTGCGCAAGACGCCGGATGCCTGGTTCTTCATCGCTTATGATATGAGCCAGGCAATGCGCGGCGAGCAGCAACTCAAGCGCGCATTGTTCCTGTCGGTGGTCGTTTTCAGCCTGTTGTCCTGGGTGCTGGGTTGGTGGTCGGCATCGCGGGTGATGCGCCCGGTGTCGGATCTGGCAGCGCGTCTGCGCGCGTACCGCGGTGGCACGAAACATCCCGAGCCGCTGGCACCACGCTTTCCGGATGACGAAGTCGGGCAGTTGGCCGAAGCCTTGGACGACTACTCGACGCGGCTGACCGAAGTGGTGCAGCGCGATCGTGAGTTCAATGCCGACGTCAGCCATGAACTGCGCACACCACTGGCGGTGATTCGCGGTGCAACCGAGTTGTTGCTGGCGCGTCCCGGTCTGGATGACAAGGTGCTGCAGCGCTTGCAGCGTATCCAGCGTGCCGAGCAGCAGTGCAGTGACTTGATTGGTTCATTGTTGTTGCTGTCGCGCAACGAGCGCGGGCAGGGCAGCAGCAATGTGGCCAGGGTGGCCGAGCAGTTGCTTGAGTCGCACCGTGCGCAGTTGGGTGGCAAGCCACTGGAGCTGGAGCTGGAGGGTGAGCGCGATCTGGTCATTGATGCACCGGAAGCGGCACTTTCTGTCGCGCTCGGCAACCTGATCGGCAACGCGGTCAAGTACACGCAGGATGGGCGGGTGTTGGTGCGGGTTGGCAAGGAGGCGGTGGAGGTCATCGACTCCGGCCCAGGGCTCAGCGAGAAAGACGCTGCCAGCCTGTTTCAGCGTGGTTATCGCGGTACCCATGCCGGTTACTCGCAGGGTGGTGGTATCGGCTTGTCTATCGTCAGCCGGCTCTGCACGCTCTATGGCTGGCAGGTGAGCATTCGTCCGGGCGAAGAGCGCGGTGTGGT
The DNA here is from genome assembly GCF_021202945.1 of Stenotrophomonas sp. SY1. Lineage (GTDB taxonomy): Bacteria > Pseudomonadota > Gammaproteobacteria > Xanthomonadales > Xanthomonadaceae > Stenotrophomonas. The sequence continues at coordinate 1,266,740 of NZ_JAJOYR010000001.1, forward strand.
GGCTACGCTGACCTTTGCGCCCGGCTGAAAAGCTCTGGGCGCAGCTACATCAATGCTGTGCACGAATGCGGGGCTGAAGCCGCAGTGGCGGCACAAGCGGAAGCCGCAAATCCAGGTGGAATTCACATCTGCCTTCTCCCGAGGTGGGGGAGGGGGATGCGCGGCGTTGGGCGATGGGGCTTTGCACCTCCTGTACATGGCAGACAGCGTGGGTTGGTCGGGCTGCCTCATGGCCTCGCGCCCGACACCGCTCCTACAGGAGAGTGGGGCTGGCTGCGGCCAGCTCCCGATAACGTAGGTCAAGCATTTCGATGTGCGCCTGCAACCGATCTGGATGGTCATCGTTAACGATGACATCGTCCGCCAATGCCAACCGCTGCTCACGGCTGGCCTGGGCCTGGATCATGCGGTCGGCCAGCCCGGCATCAATGTTGTCGCGGCGGAGCAGGCGCGCGTGTTGGATGGCCTGCGGTGCATCCACGACCAGGATGCGATGCAGCCACGGATAGGCGGGGCGGCCGCCGGCTTCGGTCAGTAATGGGATTGCGGCGATCGCATAAGGGCTGTCAGCGGCTTCGCAGACAGCGCGCACGCGGGCGCGGATGGCCGGGTGGGTGATGGCTTCCAGGGCGCGACGTTCTTCCGTATTCGCAAACACGCGTTGCCGTAGTTTGGCGCGGTCCAGATTGCCGTCGGTCAGCAGGATGTCGGTACCGAAGCGATGGGCTATTTCCTGCAGTGCCGGGCTGCCGGCAGCGACAACCTCGCGTGCCGCGACATCCGCATCGGCGACCGTAACGCCCAGCGCCTCAAAACGACGGCTGACCTCGCTCTTCCCTGAAGCGATGCCGCCGGTAAGGCCGACAATGAAGTTGCTCATGTGTGCGCGCTGATCCGGAACGGTGAGCGCAATGATAGCGTCGAAGGAGGGGGCGGCTGGTCAGCCGACCCAGAACGTAGCGCTGCGGGAACGGCCTGAGCCGTGAGGCCAGCAGCGCGGAGCCGTAAGGATGCTCGGATGCATGCGGGCGAACAGTTTGGTTGCGCGCAGTACAATCCGGCGATGCGCGGGAAGGTCTTGTCAGTTCTGCTGCGCCGGCAGTACTTCCGGTGAGCAATGCGTAACCTGTCGGCTTTGACGTTTCTGCAGCCCCTGCGAAGCTAGCCTCAGCGCTACCATCCTGCCAGCTGCTTGTAGCCGTCGATCATCGGGTCGCCCCACATGAAAACCAGCCAGCCAGCGATGGCCAGGTAAGGACCGAACGGAATGGGCGTGGCGCGGTCGCGGCCGCGCGAATACAGCCAGATCGAACCGACGATGGCGCCGACCAGCGAGGACAGCAGGATGATCGGCAGAATGCCCTTCAGCCCGCACCAGGCGCCCAGTGCGGCCAACAGCTTGAAGTCGCCGTGACCCATGCCTTCCTTGCCGGTGAGCTGTTTGAACAGCCACCACACCGTCCATAGCGACAGGTAACCCACCGCCGCGCCGATCAATGCCGGCTTGGCCGGCATGTACAGGTTGTCCATGCTGCCGATCAGACCCAGCCACATCAGCGGCAGCGTGAGCTGGTCGGGCAGCAGTTGGGTGCGCAGGTCGATACCGGACAGGGCGACCAGGAAGCAGCTCAGCACGATCGCGCCAAAGCCCTGCCAGCCGAAGCCGAACTGCCAAACGCTGGCCAACACCATCAGCGCAGTGACCAGTTCCACCAGTGGATACTGGAGGGAGATGGGTGCCTGACAGTGCCGGCATTTGCCGCGCTGGATCAACCAGCTGAACAGTGGAATGTTCTCGTACCAGCTCAGCTTGTGTTTGCAGTGCGGGCAGTGCGACGGCTCGACCACGATCCCCGGCGGTGGCGGTTCGTAGATGTCCGGCTCTTCAAGGATTTCGCGCGCGTCACGCTTCCACTGCCACTCCATGCGCTTGGGCAAGCGCAGAATCACCACATTGAGGAAGCTGCCAATCAGCAGCCCCAGCCCTGCTGCAGCGGGATAGCCAAGGCCGGGGTGCTGGTCGAGAAATGCCATGCGTCAATTATCCAACAATCGAGGCGAGCTTGAAGATCGGCAGGTACATGCCGATGACCATGCCGCCGACGACTACGCCGATGAACACCATGATCAATGGCTCGATCAGGCTGCTCAGCGCATCCACGGCATGGTTCACTTCCTGCTCGAAGTACTCGGCGACCTTGAACAGCATGGTGTCCAGCGCACCTGCTTCCTCGCCGATGGCGGTCATCTGTACGACCATGTGTGGGAACAGGCCGATCTGTTTCATGGCCATGTTGACCGGGTAACCAACAGCCACGTCATCGCGCATGCGGAGCACCGCTTCTTCGTAGACGCTGCTGCCGGTGGCGCCGGCGACGATGCTCAATGCTTCCACGAGCGGGACGCCAGCCTTGAACGTCACCGCAGTGGTGCGAGCGAAGCGTGCGATGGCACTGTTATGCAGGATCTGCCCAATCACCGGGACCTTGAGTGCGAGCTTGTCCATGCCGTGTTGCATTGCTGTGGAACGCTTGTACGCAGCAATAAAGCCGACAACCGAGCCGATGACGAGGAGCAATATCAGCCACCACCAGCCGACCATGAATCGTGACGCCGACACGATCATCTGGGTGAAGAAGGGCAGGTCCGCACCAAACCCCTTGAAGACTTCCTCAAACTGCGGAACAACCCAGATCAGAAGGATGGAGCTGACCAACAGTGCAACGGCGATGGTCATCGCCGGATAAAAGAGCGCCTTCTTGATCTTGCCCTTCAGGGTCTCGAGGTTCTCCTGATAGTTGGCAATCGTGTCCAGCACGGTTTCCAGCACACCGGCGCCTTCGCCTGCGCGGACCAGGTTGCGGTAGAGCTCATCGAACTGTACCGGGTGCTTGCTGACGGCTTCATACAGCGAAGCGCCGCCTTCCAGGTCTGCCCGGATCGTGCCCACCAGTTTGGCCATGCGCGGGTTCTTGTGGCCGCCTCCAATGATCTCCAGCGCCGTCACAATCGGAACGCCGGACTTCATCATCGTCGCCATCTGGCGGCTGAAGAAGGCGATGTCCTTTGGCTTGATCGGCTTACCTGCGGCGCCGAACAGTGGCTTCGGCTTGGGCTTGACCACCGTGGGGGTGATGCCCAGGCGGCGCAGCTCGGCCTTGAGCAGGTTCATGCTCTTGGCATCCTGCTCACCCTTCATTTTGACGCCCCGCTTGTCGGTCCCCTCCCAGACAAACGGCTGCATCTGGCTGGTGCTGCGCCCAGCCGGCTCTTTACTGATCGCGTTGCGGGTAACGGCCATTTTCTCTCCCCGTCCAGCCATCCCCAGGCCAGACAACAGCCGCATGGTAGCCGGTCAAGAGGCTGTAGGCACAGTCTGACAATGGACTTTGGCGGCATCCGTCACATCGGCGGGTCCTCGGCCTGCTGGCCTGATGGGGCGGGCAGCTTGGCATTAGTAGAGCCGGATTCGTAGCCGTGGCCTTGGCTGCGACGCCACGGCCATTCTTGCAGTGTGTGGTCCGGCGGGAGTTCGTGGTTTCGCGGGCAAGGCCACCCTCGCGCATGCTGGCGCTGGATGAAGCCAGCCGGCCGTCGTCGGTTCGAGTTGATGCAGTTGCCGCAAAGGGGGGGGGGGTGTCACATTGTGACGTGACGTGTCACCTTGAGGTGCCGTTCCGGAAACCCGTAACTGGGGCTTCCCTTCTCTGAAGATGCTGCCATCATTGCTACCGGGGAGCGGGGAAGTGTTCGATCAGTTGGCATGCAACCTGCTTTGTAACCCCATGCGAGCGGGCGTTTCGCCTGTAACCATGTCCACTACCAAACCTCTAGGGGATGTACTCATGAAGAAGCAGCAGGGCTTTACCCTGATCGAACTGATGATCGTCGTTGCGATCATTGCCATCCTGGCCGCCATTGCGCTGCCGCAGTACCGCAACTACACCCAGCGTTCGGCCAATGGCGCCTGCCTGGCTGAAGCGAAGGCCTACATGGGCGCTGCGGTTGCCAATCTGGCCGATGACCGTACTGCTCCGCCGTACGCTGCTGGTGATGCGAAGGCATGTTCTGGCGTTGATGCAGTGCCGACGACGTCTATGTACAGCACTGGCGGTTCGGTGACCTTCAGTGCCCAGACCAAGGGCAATGCAAGCATCAAGCAGGATACCAAGTGCAACGTGGGTAGTGGTTCGTGTGACCTCATTCCCTGATTTGACGCTTGTTGCTTGAAAGAAAAGCGCCGAGAGGCGCTTTTCTTTTTTGCGAACGGCCACGATGTTTGCCAAGATTTGACGGACTTTCCTGGATACTTAATGGCTCTTTCATCAAACCGCTTTCTGATTCTGGCAGCTGTGTTGACTGCACTGGCGGTATGTCTTTTTCTGCCAGGCATGGGTGGCGGCTTCATTTTTGATGACAAGCCCAACATCGTGACGAATGCGAATCTGCATGTCACGCATCTGGATTCGGAGAGTCTGTTCTATGCCGCTTATAGCTTTGAGCCGGGGCGTGGCTCACGGGCGTTGCCGATGCTTACGTTCGCGCTGGATCATTTGCGCGGTGGTTTGGATGCTCGGGTGTTCAAGAGTACCAACCTTCTGATTCACGCTCTGACGACTTTAGCGCTTGCGTTTTTCCTGCGCCAACTGTTAATCCTGAACCAATGGGCGCCGAGGCGTGCTGCGATTGCGGCGCTGGTGCTGGCTTTCCTCTGGGCCATCCATCCGTTGCAGGTATCGTCGGTACTTTATATTGTGCAGCGGATGCAGACGCTCTGCACGTTGTTCATGGTATTGGCGCTGTGGGCATATCTTTTGATGCGGCAAGCGCAGTGCGAGGGTAATCGCAGTCGCTTATACGCTGTCTTGCTGGGATTGTTCTGGGCGTTGGGGATGGCGAGCAAGGAAGACGCTGCGCTGCTCCCCGTGTATACGCTTGTCATTGAGCTGACGGTCTTCCGATTTGCGGCCGCGCGCCCGGTGCTGGCTGCGGTATGGCGCTGGGGTTATTTGTTTCTTGCTATTGTTGGGGTTCTGGTTTACGTCTTTGTGGCCATTCCTCAGTATTGGCATTCGGGGGCTTATGCGGGGCGGGATTTTTCGAGCTACGAGAGGTTGCTGACCCAGGGGCGGGTTCTTTCGATGTATCTGCAGCAGATATTGCTGCCGCTTCCTGATTCGATGCCGTTCTACTACGATGATCTCGTTGTTTCCCGAGGTTGGTTTCAGCCCTTGTCAACAGTGTTGGCCTGGTTGGCGCTGCTGGGTTTGGCGATGTGGGCAGTTGTTTGGCTGCATAAACGGCCGCTGTTTAGCCTTGGTATTCTTATTTTCTTTGCTGGCCATGTGCTGACGAGCAATATATTCAATCTGGAGCTTGCCTTTGAGCACCGAAATCAGATCCCAATGATGGGTGTTCTTATTTCGCTGGCGGATTTGACGGTTCTGGCATTCCAGTATTTGCGATTAAGGTGCGGGCCATTGACGGTTGCGCTGCTGGGCGCTGTGCTCTGTATTCTGGGTGCGGCTACAGTAATGCGTGCTTACAGCTGGGGGGATCCCCTGCGTTTCGCTGAGAAGAGTGTCGAATTGGCGCCTGACTCTGGGCGGTCCTGGTTGATGCTTGGTTCGGTCTACGCTGATCGAAGTGGGTTGGATCCTCGCAGTCCTTGGTTCCCTCTGGCAATCAGTACAAGTGTGTCCGGCGCCAGGCGTACTCAGTCAGCGCCGCTCATGGTGAATGTCGTAACATTTAAGACTATTGCTGGGCAGGTGGTTGAAGCGGATTGGGATAGGCTTCTGCTTCGTATGCGGGTGGTGCCAATGAGTGCCGAGAATGTCAATATACTCTGGGTTCTTCTCGGGAATGCGGAAAAGGGAATTCCGGTGGATGAGCGAAAGTTGCTGGAACTGATGGAGATAGTTTCGAGTAGGACTTCATTGGCTCCGGGAGAGTATCTTCGGATTGGCGCCTATATTCACAATGATTCAATGCAGCCAAGTAAGGCGTTGTCTTATCTAAAGACGGCGGTTAAGGTTTCAGAGCCGGGTGATCCGGATATTGCCAGAATGATGGAGCAGCTGAGCGCAGCTGGCAGGGGGGACTGGGTAGAAGAGCTTCGCATGGTCAAGCCCGATGGAGGGAGGGGCTGATGGTGCATCACTTCCTGCCCGGCTGAGCGTCAGGAACAAGGGCTCCGATTATTCGATTCGGTCACATGTCAGGCTTATGCCAATGAGTAGTTGGCATGCTTCATGCTTGGGTTTTGGTACATCAAGGGGATTTGGAGTTGCGAAAGATGTCTAGGGATGCCAGCGGTTTTACGTTGATTGAGCTCATGATCGTGGTTGCTATCATCGCTATACTGGCGGCAATTGCATTACCGCAGTATCGAAATTACACCCAGCGTTCAGCGAATGCCGCTTGCTTGTCGGAGGCTAGGGCCTACATGAGCACTTCGGTTACCGAGCTTGCACAGTACACACTTCCGCCAGCATTTGAGCCTAAAGCTTGCGATACTACGACTAATCTCGGCTTGACCACTGGGGACTTTGCAACCCCGCGAACTGTAACTTTTGATAGCCGGGCTAGAGGTAGTGCTGGTGCCAAGAAGGATGTAGATTGCAACACCGGAAGTGCGCAGTGTCAGTTGCAGCCCTGATTCTTAAAGTCGATCGGAGTATCGGCTGCTTGGAAGTGATCGCAAGCATCGCTACGTTAGCGCGTGTAGCGGATCCTTCGAAGTCTCAATGTAGGTTCTCTATCAGTTGACGCCAGCGCAGGCTGAGTGACGAGTTGGAGAGAAACCGTTGGAAGTATTGTGAGGCATCGTGCCCCAGCTGAAGCCTTCGTTCGGCAGACGAGGCTAGGGATCGGATGGTTTTGGCAAGTTCCACTGGGTCCGCCATTGAGTGGATCATTGGGGGCTGGGGAGTGCCCAGCGGTAGGCTGAAATTTCCTTGAGAAATGACTGCTTTGCCTGCTGCAAGTGCCTGGTAGATTTTGAAAGGCAAGACCCTTGAAGCCTTGCCGTCACCGCCGAAAATGCCAAGACAAATATCTGCCTGAGACAGATGCTCTGAGAGGGTATCCGGCGATTGCCAGGTTCGTATCCAGGTAACGGAGTCGTTCGCATGGAGCCATGGGGCAGCTGCAGCAGACTCTTGACCATCGCCGATTATTACGAACTCGATGTCGGTTTCGGTGCGCAGTGCGTGAATGGCTTTCGCAATGACTGTTGTTCCTTGTAGAGGAACAAAAGTGCCGATGAATAGGACTTTTACTTTCTTGCGGTGAATGGTGGGGGGCATTTTTTCTGGTTGTGGATGCAGCGCCAGAGGGATGCTGAGAATGCGCTCGCGTGGAACGTGGAAGGTGCTGCTCATGTGATCTGCATTGGCCTCCGTGTCGCTGATTATTACTTCCGCGGCGCGAAGTGCACGTGACTCAATCTTGAGAAGTACTCGGCAAGCTAGGCCTTTGGCGTTCCCGAGGCCCCGATCCTGATAAAGTGAATCCCAAATGGTTATATAAGCGTCGCAAATGCAGCGGGGCCGGATGCCTTTGGGTAGCCATGAGAGTAGCCAGAGGGTGATGATGCCGGGGTAAGGGATGTAGGTAATGCTGGATTTTGGGCTTAGTGTCAGGAGCTTCACGCATGACGCTAGGTTGTAAATGAGGATCCTGCTGATGGAGTAAATGGCCTTGTGTACAGGCGCACTAGATAGCTTCCAGAGGGTTAGGTTGGAGGGAAGCCAGAAGCTGCAATCTGTCACTTTGGCCAGCTTGGTTGATCGAATTAGTCCGATCGTATTCCAAGCATTTGGGTAGCCCTCTCCGCGGAGCCCGGCGCCGGCGATGAAAATGTGATTCGGAGAGGACTTTGGCATCTGCATTCTATTTCTGAGCGGTAATGATGAGGTTCAGCGAGTTTTCGGCTTCCTCGTCGATGATGAAGTCGCGTTCGTCGAAGCAAAACTCATTAATTTCTGATGCATTGCGCGGCCGATTTCGTGCTGCGAGTACTCTGTGGGCAAGGTTGAGAGCGGCAATGCGGATTGAGTCAGGCAGAAAGGGGAGGGTTGCTGGTAGGCATAACCACTTGGTGCGTCTATAGCGGTTGATCTCGACGGATGCTATTTTCCAGCTGGCACCCATTCGAAAGCGCTTGGTGATCGATAAATGTCTGCCGATCAAGTTGGCGAGAGTATCCATGTCGTACTCGCGGAGATGCCACCTATTCCAAGGTTTTTGACCTGGGAACAGGCGGTTTCTTCTGTCTGGTGTAATAACGATTAGCGTGCCGCCGGGTGCAAGGACCCTGCGTGCTTCTTGGAGGTAGCCATCTTCGTCACTTACGTGTTCGATTACCTGAAAGGAAAGGACGACATCGAAGCTGCTGTCCGGAAATGGCAATCGCGCATCCGGCTCAATCTTCTGGAAGTGCAGATTATCGCGCTGATAGTTTTCATCAGCGTAGGCGATGGCTTCGCCTGAAATATCTACGCCGTATACTTCTGCTGCTTTCTGTGACAGGCGCATGGCGCCATAGCCGGAGCCACAACCTAGATCCAGCACTTTCTTATCACCACATATTTCTTCAGCAAAGCGATAGCTTGCTGCGTGCATTGAGTAAATGGTGTACGCACCTAGTGTGTGCATGTAAGCGTCTTCGATGACGCGCTCGCCTGTGGGCTCAAGTTCGATTTTCATGGTGGTGTCGGTTGATGGCTTCGGCGGGTTCGCAGAATCAAAATGGAGACGGCAAAGGCCAGTAAGTCTCCCAGCATGCTGCTCGCGCGTGCAAGCATGACCAGTTGGATTATCTGGTCGTTGCTTCCATGGCCCTTCAGTATCAAGAGCATGATGCCCTCTCTGGCCCCTAGGCCTGCAGGTGCGCCTGGGGCTAAAAAGCCCAGTATCCAGGCGATGGCAAATGATGAGGTCGCAACTGCGTAGCTGATGTTCCCGTCGACCCCGATAGCCAAAGCCAGTAGCCAGATTCCCAGACCAATGGCAAGGTAGTTGAGGCAATAGGCCGAAAGAGCCTTGAATGTTGTTATCGGCCCCGGCAGGCCGCCCATCCAGTAGAGCAGTTTGTCGAAACGGCCATTTGTGGAGAGATTCTTGGTGGGTACATCAATGCAGAGCAACAAGATCCCTGTACAACTGGCCAGAAGTGCAACGAGCACCAAGGGCATGTGACCAGAGATCTCGGGCCGCCATGCATTCGGCGCAAGTAGCAGGGCGCCAACCAATATGCTTGCTGCAGCGGCCAGGATGGTTTCCTGAATTACAGTGCCGGCATATGCCGGCATGGGAATGCCTTGCTTCAGCGACAGTGTGACGCGACAGATATGCTGTGCGACATTGCCCGGTATGTATTTGGCCAGTTGTGTGGCGCCCATCAAGCTGCTTAATTGTATTGAATCGTGCTTATGGCCTTGGCGCAGGAGAAGTTGCCGCCAAGCTACGCCACTGAGTGGGTAGATCATTGCATAGCAAAGGCTTGCCAGAGCCAGAGCAATGATGGTGCTGGCATCACTCAGCGTTGCTTTGAGAAGGCTTAGGTCGAGGTGCTTCCAGCAGAACCAGAAGAAATATCCAGTCAACACGGTGGCTGCTAATAGGCTAAGAAGGCGCCAGGCAAGCTTCATCTGCGACTAGCCATTACCAAGTAACCACTTCCCCAATTCCGGTTTCTCGTCACGTATTGCGCGCCCGAGGCTACGGCTATCAGTGCTCGTCCGGGGAGCGAGTGTGTCCATCGGCTAATACGGAGATAGTTGCGCCGATCAATGCCGCTCGCGGCGGTAGCCTCGCTTTTGGAGTCGGTTTTTCGCTCAATGAGCATCCTGCTATAAATGAGGTTGCCCAGAGCTTCAGTGGCATTTGCCAGGGGGAAACCGTAGCACTCGAAGTGGTCGATTTTCAGTCCGCAATCAATGATTAGTTTTCGTATGTCGTTACGGTCGTAGCGGCGCCAGTGCCCAGCCCACGCATCGCCTGAGCCCCAGCGTGATCGGTGTGCGGGTACAGAAAGAACGATCTTGCCTTGAGGCCGGAGCCAGTGAAGCCACTCCTCAATTGCGGCGTAGTCATCTTCGATATGTTCAAGAACATCAAATGCACATATGACGTCAAAATTTCCGCTCCAATCCGCATGCGGGATTGGACTGATGTCATGTGTGCTTTGTGCGGCCCTGGCTAGTTGAGATGCCATTACCAAAGCTCGTGAAGATGTTTCCAGACCCTGCGCGGAATAGCCGCGACGCGCAAGGTCACAGAGCAGCGCGCCTGCACCACAGCCGATCTCCAACAGCTTTGTTGAAGGAGAGGTTTCCTTAAGGAGGGAAAGGATACGGGCGCGTCGTAAAAGGTAGCGAATTGGAGGTGTCCAGCCGATCGCAGGCGCAACGATTCCCAACTCCTCGGAATACTTGACTTGCGATGTTGGGCTACTGTCATTCATGGGCTTGGATGGGTGTCACTGCGTCGTCAACTGTCGCGACGGTACGTTAGATTGGTGATCTGTTCTGAGATCAGACCGATGAGAAAAATGATCACTGCCGCGCTGAACAGTAGTGTGCTCATGTTGGTGAGCCGATGCACGGTTGCATACGTATATCCGTAGTAGCCAAGTCCGGTGAGGAAGAATGCCAGCGCGATCGGCGCAAACAATTTCATCGGTGAATACAACGTCGCAATCTTGAAAATGATCAGCAGAAAGCGAATGCCATCCTTGATCGGTCGAATATGGCTGCCATTCCCGACACGTTTGGCGACAGGAATCGGCACATAGGCCACCGGGTACGCGCTGCGAAAGAACGCCATGGTGCTGGTGGTCGGGTAGCTGAAGCCATTCGGGAGCAGGTGCAGGAATTCGCGGAACTTGCCTGCGCGCACCGCGCGGAAGCCGGAAGTGAGGTCGTCGATCTGATGGCCGGTCATGTGGCTGGCCAGTCGGTTGTAGAACGCATTGGCCAAACCCCGGTGGAGGTTGGCCTGGCCGTCGCTGTCGCGGGCGCCAACGACCATGTCGAAGCCTTCTTCGAGTTTGCTCAGCAACTGGCCGATGTGGCTTGCACTGTGCTGGCCGTCAGCATCCATGAATACCAGGATGTTGCCGCTGGCTGCGCGGGCTCCGCGTTTGATGGCGGCACCGTTGCCCATCGAGTAAGGGCTGCTGAGTACGGCGGCCCCTAGTTCCTGCGCGACCTGTGCGGTCTGATCGGTTGAGCCATCGTTGACCACGATGATCTCCGCATCCGGATAGGCTGCCCGCAGAGCGGGCAGGGTGCGTTTCAATCCTTCGGCCTCGTTTTTCGCGGGCAGGATGATGCTTAGTTCTGGCACGACTGGTTACCGGTAGTTCTCCCCGCTGCCATAGTAGCCGGGTTCGCGGAGGGGATGAGGGACGCCGGGCCGGTTTTTGGCAGCGGGCGTGGCTGGTGGGATACTTCGGCATGCGTACAATTGCCGGGCAATCGTCCGGCCCAGGGGAACTCAATGAATACCGCCGTCACCGCCAACCTGGTTGGCATCACCGGGATTGCCCGGCGCCTGGTCCAGGATGGGGCCCTGGAAGAGGCCGTTGCGCGTAGCGCGATGGCGCAGGCGGCCGATGCCAAGGTGCCGTTGTCGCAGTGGCTGTCTGACAAGAAGCTGGTTTCTGCGGCGAACATGGCCGCGGCCAATGCGATGGAATTCGGCATGCCGTTGCTGGATGTGTCGGTGTTCGACGCCAACCAGAACGCAATGAAGCTGGTCAGCGAGGAGTTGCTGCGCAAGCATCAGGTGCTGCCGCTGTTCAAGCGCGGCGGCAAGTTGTTCGTCGGTACCTTCAATCCGACCCAGCCGTTGGACGAGATCAAATTCCACACCAACCTGGTGGTCGAGCCGATCCTGGTGGACGAGGACCAGATCCGGCGCACGCTGGATCTCTGGCTTGCCAGCAACGACAGCATCGGCGGCGCGCTCGGCGGCGACGATGAGGAAATGGGCGATCTGGATGTCAGCGCCGGCGACGAGGACATGTCCGGCGGTGGCGATGCGGGCATCGACGCCAAGGGTGACGATACCCCGGTCGTGAAGTTCGTCAACAAGGTGCTGGTGGATGCGATCCGCAAGGGCGCTTCGGATATCCACTTTGAACCGTACGAAGACGATTACCGGGTGCGCTTCCGCATCGATGGCCTGCTCAAGACCGTGGCCAAGGCGCCGATCAAGCTGAACCAGCGCATCGCCGCGCGCCTGAAGGTGATGGCGCAGCTGGATATCGCCGAGAAGCGCGTGCCGCAGGACGGCCGCATCAAGCTCAATCTGTCCAAGAGCAAGCAGATCGACTTCCGCGTCAGCACGCTGCCGACGTTGTTCGGCGAAAAGACGGTGCTGCGTATCCTCGATGGCAGCGCGGCCAAGCTCGGCATCGACAAGCTGGGTTACGAGCCGGAGCAGCAGAAGTTGTTCCTGGAGGCCATCCACAAGCCGTACGGCATGGTGCTGGTCACCGGCCCGACCGGCTCGGGCAAGACGGTGTCGCTGTACACGGCCTTGGGCATCCTCAACGATGACACGCGCAATATTTCCACCGCTGAAGACCCGGTGGAAATCCGTCTGCCCGGCGTCAACCAGGTGCAGCAGAACAACAAGCGCGGCATGACCTTCGCCGCTGCGCTGCGCTCGTTCCTGCGACAGGATCCGGACATCATCATGGTCGGTGAAATCCGTGACCTTGAAACGGCCGAGATCGCCATCAAGGCCGCGCAGACCGGCCACATGGTGCTGTCCACGCTGCACACCAACGATGCGCCGCAGACCATCGCACGTCTGATGAACATGGGCATCGCGCCGTACAACATCACCTCGTCGGTGACGCTGGTGATCGCACAGCGACTGGCGCGCCGGTTGTGCAACAACTGCAAGCGGCCGGCGCAGCTACCGGAAAATGCGCTGTTGGCCGAAGGTTTCACCGCCGCACAGATCGCCCAGGGCATCCAGTTGTATGAGCAGGTCGGTTGCGATGAATGCACCGAGGGTTACAAGGGGCGTACCGGCATCTACCAGGTGATGCCGATGACCGATGAGATTGCTGCCATCGTCCTGCAGGGCGGCAACGCGATGGATATCGCCGAGGCCTCGCAGAAGATTGGGGTCAATGACCTGCGCCAGTCGGCATTGGCCAAGGCCGCGCAGGGCATCACCAGCCTGGCGGAGATCAACCGCGTCACCAAGGATTGAGTGCGGCGGGGTTGTCGTAAACGAGAAACGCCGGGCATTGCCCGGCGTTTTCGTATCTGCAGTGCCGAACCATCTCCGGCAGCGGGTATGGCCGGGCAACCCCCAGCGGAGCTTGGCTCCGTTCTACCGGCTATTCCATGCCCAGCTTTTTCAGCTTGTAGCGCAGGGCACGGAAGGTGATGCCGAGTTGGGCGGCGGTCCGGGTCTTGTTCCAGCGATTCTCTTCCAGCGCCTTCTGGATCGCGGCGCGCTCGAGTTGCTCGATGTAGGAAGGTAGGGCGGCGTTGCCGGTTTCAGCATCGGCGGGGCTTTCCTCAGGCGCGGCGAATGTGACCGGAGACTCCGGTCGCAGGGCCGGTGGTGAGGCAGGCAGGCGCAGGTCGCTGGCACCGATGCTGTCGCCATCGGCCAGCGCCAGGGCGCGCTCAAGGATGTTCTCCAGTTCGCGTACGTTGCCCGGGAACGGGTGGCTGGCCAGCGCGCCGACGGCCGAAGGCGTCAGAACGGGGGTGTTCTGGCCCTGTGCCAGCGCCAGGCGCTTGAGGATGGTAGCGGCCAGTTGCGGCAGGTCGTCGCGGCGTTCGCGCAGGGGCGGTACCCGCAACTCGATGACATTGATGCGGTAATACAGGTCATGGCGAAACTGGCCTTCCTGCACCTGTGTGCCCAGGTCCTTGTGGGTGGCCGAAAGGATGCGCACATCCACCGGGACTTCCGTGGAAGCACCGACCGGGCGGACTGACTTTTCCTGGATGGCGCGCAGCAGCTTGACCTGCATCTGCAACGGCAGCTCGGCCACTTCGTCCAGAAACAGGGTGCCGCCATTGGCCGCCTGGAACAGGCCCTGCTTGTCGGCATGGGCGCCGGTGAAGCTGCCCTTGCGGTGGCCGAAGAATTCGCTCTCCATCAGCTCGCCGGGAATGGCGCCGCAGTTGACCGGAATGAACGGACCAATGGCCCGTGCGCCCTGGTCGTGGATGGTGCGGGCCACCAGTTCCTTGCCCACGCCTGATTCGCCCAGGATGTAAACCGGCGCCTGGCTGCGCGCCACCTTGGCGATGGTTGCGCGTAGTTCGTCCATTGCCGGGGAACTGCCCAGCAGGCGGGTGGCGTTCTCCTGGGGCGCCGGCGTGGTGGGGCGGCTGGCGTTGTTCAGTTCGAGCGCGTGACGCACCAGGCCGCGCAGCACGTTGATGTCCACCGGCTTGCTCACGAAGTCAAAGGCGCCGGCCTTGAGCGCCTCAACCGCCAGGTCCATGCTGCCGAAGGCGGTGATCATCGCCACCGGCGTGCGTGGATGGTCACGGGCGATCTCGGTGACCAACTCGATGCCGTTGCCATCGGGCAGGCGCATGTCGGTCAGGCACAGGTCGAAAGGATTGCTTGCCAGTAGCTCGCGCGCCTCGGCCAGGTTGGCGGCAGTGCTGATGCGCAAGCCCATTCGGCCGAGCGTCAGTACCAGCAGTTCGCGGATGTCGCGCTCGTCGTCGACGATCAGGGCGCTATGTGTTGCAGTCATGGGCAAAACGATAGCCGAGGAAGCTGCGCACGCCAAATGCCCAGCCTGAAAGAGCGGAGCGGGTTCGCACAAATGGGCGGGAAGTTGCCGGTTGGAGTTCCATTCCAGCCTCCGCCTCCACCCGCATGTCAGGCGCTGGCGCTGGTGAAAGTGGTCTTGGGGGTTGCCAGCGTCAGGCGGAAACAGGCGCCGCCGGCGGGCACGGAAACGTAGTCCAGTTGCGCCTGGTTGGCCCGGCACAGCTCGCGGGCGATGTACAGACCCAGGCCGGTGCCGTGCTCGGAGGTGGTGTAGAACGGGCGGAACAACTGGGCGGCGATGGCATCGGGAATGCCCGGGCCGCGGTCCATTACATCGATCACCGCTAGGCGCTCGCCCCGGGTGACGCGGATGCGCACCCGCGCCGGTTCGTCGACCAGGCGCCCGTACTTCAGTGCGTTGTGGACCAGCGCGCTCAGCACCTGGTGCAGATGGCGCGGGTCCATCAGCGCCGGCACCGAGGAATCGCGGATCGATGCTTCCAGGCTGTCGGTTTCCAGTGACAGGGTCTGGCGGTGCTCGATCACAAAGCGGCGTACGAAGGCGGCAAGATCCAGATTCTCCGGGTTGGCGCGTTCGCGCCGCGCCAGCGCCAGCACGCTTTCGACGATGCCATTGGTGCGCTGGCATTGCTGGTGGATGATCTGCAGCAGGCGTCGGTCGGCGTCGCCCAGGTCGGTGGATTCCTCCAGCAATTGGGTGGCGTAGTTGATTGCCGCCAATGGGTTGCGGATCTCGTGGGCCAGGCTGGCCGAGAACCGTCCCAGGGTGGAAAGCGTCAGCGACTCGGCGCGCTTGGAGACCACGGTTGTGTCGTCCAGAAACACCAGGGTCATGTCACTGTCGGCCAGTAGTCGCGCAAAGCGCGGCAGGACCTCGGCCTGGTCGGGCATCAGTTGCAGCGCCTGTTCTTCTTCGCGCCAGCCGCCGCGCCAGCGCTGCAGGCGTCGGGCCAGCTCCGGTGATGCCGAGGCCAGGGTCGTGCGTTCGGTGGCCAGAGTGCCTTCCATGTCGCCGAGCAGGGCGGTGGCTGCTTCATTGGCCAGGGTGATGCGGCCGTGGATATCCACCACCAGCACACCGGTGCGCATGCGGCGGATGATCAGTTCGTTGACCTCGAACAGGTTGGCCACCTCGGCGCCACGCCGATCCGCCAGCTGCTGGGTGCGGCGGGTGCGGCTGCCGATCTGGTAGCAGATGAAGGCCAACGCAAGGTAGCTGGTGACGAACATCGCCAGCTCGGCCAGGGTGCGGTTGGCAGGGCTGTTTTCCAGGGCGTTCCAGATGAACGCGGCAACGCTGGCGATGCTGGCCAGCAGGGCCGCCAGCATCGCCCGTGGCAACGGCAGCAACAATCCGGCGGCGGCGATGTTGAACAGCAACGACATCGAAATGCCGGCGCCCGCTTCGGGCAGCGCGTGGTTGAGCAGGGTGGCGGCAACGATGTCCACCATCACGCTCCAGAACACGATGGCCTGCAGCCAGCGCTCGTTGCGGCCCCAGAACAGCAGTGCGACGCTGACCACCAGGTAGCTGATGGACACAGTCTCGGCCAGCAGGGGCCGTTGAGGCTCGGCCACCAGCATGGTCATGGGGCTGAACACCAGGGCGCACAGCAAGGACGCAACCAGCACCCGGTACAGCGCGAAGAAGTACAGCTCTCGACGCGGAATCGATTCGATGCGGTCGATGAGCGAGGGGCTGGGGGCCAAGCCGAAGCTCCAGTTCAGGCGGAATCGTCCGAGTATAGGTGCGCAGGGGCCGGTGCAGGGCACTGGAGCCGCCGCCGCCGGTGGTTGGCAAGTTGCTGAAAAACCGCCAGAAAACGTGCCGAGGCTGGCCACTTGTACAGACTTCTTTGCGCCTCGACGTTCGCTCGGCCACAATAGTGGGCCCGCCGCGGTCCACGCTGGCGCCCCACGCGGGGCCCGAGGAGATGCGTGCGGTCGTTCCTATTCCCACGGTGACGCATGAATTTCCACGAATACCAGTCAAAACAACTGCTTGCCGAGTACGGCATCCCGGTCCCGGCCGGCAAGGTCGCGGCTACCCCGGACGAAGCCGTTGCAGCAGCCCAGTCGCTGGGCCAGGGCCCCTGGATGGTCAAGGCGCAGATCCATGCTGGCGGTCGCGGCAAGGCAGGCGGCGTCAAGTTCTGCAAGACCACCGACGACGTGAAGGCCGCTGCGGCCAAGATGCTCGGCACCAAGATGGCCACCTACCAGACCGCCGGCGTCGAGCTGCCGGTCAACCTGGTGCTGGTGACCACCGCCGGTGAGATCGTCAAGGAACTGTACCTGTCGGTGCTGGTTGACCGTGGCACCAAGACCATCACCTACATCGCTTCTTCGGAAGGCGGCGTGGAGATCGAGCAGGTTGCCGCTGAAACCCCGGAGCTGATCCACTCGCTCAACGTCGACTTCGTTGAAGGCGTGCAGGGTTACCACGGCCGTGATTTCGGCTTCAAGCTGGGCCTGACCGCCAAGCAGGCCGGCCAGTTCGCCAACATCATGGTGAACCTGTACCGCCTGTTCAATGAAAAGGACCTGGCGCTGGTTGAAATCAACCCGCTGGCCATCCTGGACGACGGCAACCTGTACGCGCTGGACGGCAAGTTCGACAGCGACGACAACGCCGCGTTCCGTCAGAAGGCACTGGTCGCCATGCGCGACAAGACCCAGGAAGATCCGACCGAAGTGATCGCTTCGGAGCTGGACATCAACTACGTCACCATGGACGGCAACATCGGCTGCATGGTCAACGGTGCAGGCCTGGCCATGGCCACCATGGACGTCATCAAGCTCAACGGCGGCGAGCCGGCGAACTTCCTGGACGTGGGCGGCGGTGCCAACAAGCAGCGCGTCATTGAAGCGTTCAAGCTGATCCTGTCCTCGGACAAGGTCGAAGGCATCTTCGTCAACATCTTCGGCGGCATCGTCCGTTGCGACATGATTGCCGAAGGCATCATCGCCGCCGTGAAGGAAGTGGGCGTCAAGGTTCCGGTCGTGGTGCGCCTGGAAGGCACCAACGTGGAAGAAGGCAAGCAGCTGCTGCGTGACAGCGGCATGGCCATCATCCCGGCTGACAACATCAACGACGGCGCCAAGAAGGTCGTTGAAGCTGTCAAGAACGCCGCCTGATCCGACACCGAAGGAAATCCAATGTCAGTTTTGATCAACAAGAACACCAAGGTGATCGTGCAGGGCTTCACCGGCCAGCAGGGCACCTTCCACGCCACTCAGATGATCGAGTACGGCACCCAGGTTGTCGGCGGCGTGACCCCGGGCAAGGGCGGCACCACCCACATCGACCTGCCGGTGTTCAACACCGTGGCCGATGCCGTGCAGAGCACCGGCGCCAACGCTTCGGTCATCTACGTGCCGCCGCCGTACGCGGCTGACGCGATCCTGGAAGCCGCTGCTGCCGGCATCAAGGTCATCGTCTGCATCACCGAAGGCATCCCGGTGCTGGACATGCTGCGCGTCAAGAACGTGCTGACCCGTTCGCATCCGGACACCGTGCTGGTCGGTCCGAACTGCCCCGGCGTCATCACCCCGGGCGAGTGCAAGATCGGCATCATGCCGGGCCACATCCACATGCCGGGCAAGATCGGCATTGTGTCGCGTTCGGGCACGCTGACCTATGAAGCCGTCAAGCAGACCACGGAAGTTGGCCTGGGCCAGTCCACCTGCATCGGCATCGGTGGTGACCCGATCAACGGCCTGAACTTCGTCGACTGCCTGAAGCTGTTCAACGAAGACCCGCAGACCCTGGGCATCATCATGGTCGGCGAAATCGGCGGCGACGCTGAAGAAGCCGGTGCCGAGTACATCAAGAACCACGTCAAGAAGCCGGTCGTCGGCTTCATCGCCGGTGCTTCGGCTCCGGCCGGCAAGCGCATGGGCCACGCCGGTGCGATTGCATCGGGCGGCAAGGGCACTGCCGAAGGCAAGTTCGCGGCGATGGAAGCCGCTGGCGTCGTTACCGTCCGCTCGCCGGGCGACCTGGGCGCTGCCATTGCCAAGCTGGTCAAGTAACAGCTGACTGCTGGTGATGTTTTGAGAAGGCCGCCCTTGGGCGGCCTTCTTTTTTGGTGAAGCTGAAGGCTTGCCCTCACCCCTGCCCCTCTCCCGTAAACGGGAGAGGGGAAAGCCAAAGCCAGAGGCAAAGCACGAGCAGTAGCAGTAGCAGGCTGCTGCTGTCCCCTCTCCCGTTTACGGGAGAGGGGTGGGGGTGAGGGCGGCTTTCCGAGCAGAACAAATAGCTACCCCTGATTCCGGGGTCAACACGTTCAAAAGATCCTTCTTCCTCCAACGGAAGTAGCGATCCCATGCGGAAAGGGGCCAAAACCAACAGCGCCCGAGCCCTGCGCCGGCGCATGACCGATGCCGAGCGTCGGCTCTGGTATCACCTGCGCGATCACCGCCTGCCTGGCTTCAAATTCCGTCGCCAACACCCCATCGGCCCCTACATCGTCGATTTCGTCTGCCTCGAACATCGGCTTGTCGTGGAACTGGATGGTGGCCAGCATGCCGCCGACCCCGATGATCCGGTTCGTGAAGCCTTCCTGAGGGGCAAGGGCTACCGCATGCTGCGCTTCTGGAATAATGAGGTCCTGAAGCACACCGCCGCGGTCTGCAAAAGCATCCACCGCGAAATGTCGGTCAATCCAGTCCCCGCCGGGTGCGGGGGCCAAGCAGAAGGCTGTTGATATGTCCCAATCGCTACGCATCGCCCTGGCCCAGTTCGATTTCCCGGTGGGTGATGTGACCGGCAATGCCGGCCGCATCATCCAATTGATGCACGAGGCGCGCGATGAGTACGGCGCCGATGTGGTGCTGTTCCCGGAACTGGCCATCAGCGGCTATCCACCGGAAGACCTGCTGCTGCGTCCGGCCTTTCTGCGCGACTGCGAACAGGCCATTGCCCGCATTGCGACCGAGGCAACCGGCGTCGTGGCGGTGGTGGGCTGGCCACAGAGCGCTGGGGCGGTGGTCTACAACGCGGCCAGCGTGCTGCGCAACGGCGAAGTCGCGACCACCTACCGCAAGCGCGAGCTGCCCAACTACGCGGTCTTCGACGAACGGCGTTACTTTGACGTGGACCCCGATCGTGACAACTGCGTGTTCGAGGTCAACGGCGTGCAGGTCGGCCTGGTGATCTGTGAGGACCTGTGGTTCTCCGAGCCGCTGATGGGCACCGTGAAAGCCGGTGCCGAGGTGGTGCTGGTGCCCAACGCCTCGCCCTACGAACGCGGCAAGCACGCCCAGCGCGATGCGCTGTTGGCCGAGCGGTGCAGTGAGAGCAAGGTGGGCATCGCCTACCTGAACACGGTGGGCGGCCAGGACGCGCTGGTGTTCGACGGCGCGTCGGTGGTGGCCGATGGCGATGGTTCCGTGCATCCGGCGGCGGTGGCATTCGCCGAGGAGATGCTGGTTGTCGAGTACAACGTGGAAGCGCGCAGTTTCATGCCGCTGCGCTGGATCGACGACGGCGACGAAAGCATGGACGCGCTGGCCTGGCGTGCGGTGACCCGTGGAATCCAGGACTACTGCAGCAAGAATGGCTTCAGCAAGGTCTGGCTGGGGCTCTCTGGCGGTATCGACTCCGCACTGGTACTGGCACTGGCGGTGGATGCGCTGGGCGCGGACAACGTCACCGCGGTGAGCCTGCCCTCGCGCTACACCGCCGATCTGTCCAATGATCTGGCGGTCGAACAGTGCCGCGCGCTGGGCGTGAAGCTGGAGACGGTGCCGATCGAACCGGCGTTCCAGGGGCTGATGCAGTCGCTGTCGGCGATGTTCGAGGGCCAGGCAGCGGACGTGACCGAGGAGAACCTGCAGTCGCGCAGCCGTGGCGTGATCCTGATGGCGCTTGCCAACAAGTTCGGCGGCCTGTTGCTGACCACCGGCAACAAGAGCGAGTACGCGGTGGGCTACGCCACCATCTATGGCGACATGTGCGGTGGCTATGCGCCGCTGAAGGACCTGTACAAGACCGAGGTCTACGGGTTGTCCAAGTGGCGCAACACCGTAGGCGGTGCGCCTGTGATCCCGCCCGCGGTGATCGCCCGCGCACCGTCGGCCGAGCTGCGTGAGAACCAGACCGATCAGGATTCACTGCCGGCCTACGACGTGCTGGACGGCATCCTGTATCGCTTCATCGACCAGGAACAGTCGCGCGAGGACATTATCGGCGCGGGCTATTCGCCTGAGGTGGTGGACCGGGTGTTGCGACTGGTGCGCATCAGCGAATGGAAGCGGCACCAGGCCGCGCCGGGGCCGAAGGTCTCGCGCCGTGCGTTCGGTCGCGAGCGGCGCTACCCGATCAGCAACGGCTACTGGGGTTGAGGGGTTTCTCTCCTTCTGGTGCGATTGCCGAGCCCCTTTGTCCCTTGCATCAGCGCAAGGACGGGGGGCGCGGAGCGGCGGCGCAGGGGAGGAGTGGGAGGTAGCCCGAAAGCGGGGGCTTGATCCCATCCCGGACCAAGCAGGCGCCCGATCACGCGGGCAAAAGAAAAGGGGCCTTGCGGCCCCTTTTCAGTATCAGTCGTCGAACCGTGCAGCCTTAGTCGCGATTCATGGTCGCATTGCTCTGACCAGTGGCCACGGACTTCTCGCCAGCGAACGGGTTGAGCTTGCGGATCATCCACGGGTACTTCGGCCAGTTGCCGGCCAGCCAAGGGTGCTCGGGCTGGTTCAGCTCCAGCACGCGGCGGGCGTCGTCGGCCAGGGTCTTGTTGCCGATGTGGGTGTAGGCCTCGCCCAGCAGCGCCACGGCGTCGTACTGGAAGGCGCTCTGCGGGTAGGTTTCCAGCAGGTAGTTGGCGCGGCCGGCGGCCGAGACCCAGGCGCCGCGACGGGCGTAGTACAGGGCGTTGTCCAGCTCGTGCTGGGCGAACACGTCGCGCAGCTCGACCATGCGCTGGCGTGCGTCGGCGGCGTAGCGGCTGTTCGGGTAGCGCTCGGTGACGATGTTGAAGTCGGCATAGGCCTGGCGCGGGGTGGCCAGGTCACGACGGCTCGGGTCAAGCGACCACACCCGGCGCAGGAATACCGTGTCGCGGTTGCCGTTGGCCAGGCCGCGCAGGTAGTACAGGTAGGCGATGTTGCGGTGGGTCGGGTAGGTGCGGATGAAGCGGTCGATGCTCGACACCGCGTCATCGTTCTTGCCGGCCTTGTACTGGGCATAGGCGGTTTCGATCATCGCCTGCTCGGTGTATGGGCCGTACGGATACTGCGCAATCAAGCGCTTGAAGCTGCTTTCGGCGCCGGACCAGTTGCCGCCCTCCATCAGCTTGTGGCTCTTTTCAAAGAGCTGTTCGACCGGCGCGCCTTCGTCGGCGTCCTTCTTCTTGTCGCCGCGGTGGCAACCAGTAGCGACGAAAACCAGAACCAGCAGCAGGGCGGTAAGGCGGACGGGCGCGGACAGCAGGGAGCGTCGGATCATGGGTCGGGGCAGGACGCGGCAGGAATACGAAGGGGCGATGATAGCCTAGTGGCCTGTCCTGCGACTGACTGTTGCCGTCAGGACCCCCCAAATCGCCTCTACCCGGTCCAGAAACATGTCCGAGAACACCTCCTCCAGCCAGCGCCAGGCGCTGGTCCCCGATTCGGCCGCAGGCCGCCGCTTCGACGCGGTGCTGGCCGAACTCTTCCCCGAATTCTCCCGCTCACGGCTGACCGAGTGGATCAAATCCGGCGCAGTGCTGCTCGATGGCGAGCCGGCACGTCCGCGTGATCCGGTTCGCGGTGGCGAGCTGGCTACGCTGAATGCGGTGCTGGAAACCGAGGTCAACGCGCTGCCGGAGGACATCCCGCTGTCCATCCTGTACGAGGACGAGCACGTGTTCGTCATCGACAAGCCGGCCGGTCTGGTGGTCCACCCCGGCGCCGGCAATCCCACCGGCACGCTGGTCAATGCGCTGCTGTTCCGTGACCCGGAAATCGCCAAGGTGCCTCGCGCCGGCGTGGTCCACCGCCTGGACAAGGACACCAGCGGCATCATGATGGTGGCCCGTACGGTGCAGGCGCAGACCGCGCTGGTGGAGCAGTTGGCTGCCCGTGAGGTGCACCGCCAGTACCTGGCCGTGGTGGTTGGCGCGCTGGTCTCCGGCGGCAGCGTGGATGCGCCGATCGACCGCCACCCGCGTGACCGCCTGCGCATGGGCGTGCGCGAGGACGGCAAGGACGCGGTGACCCATTACCGCCTGCGTGAGCGCTTCCGCGCGCATACGGCGCTGGAGTGCCGCCTGGAAACTGGTCGTACCCACCAGATCCGCGTGCACATGGCGCATCTGAAGCACGCCATCGTCGGTGACCCGCTGTACGGCGGCGCGCTGAAGCTGCCCAAGGGCGCCAGCGACGAGCTGGTCGCGCAGCTGCGCGGCTTCAAGCGCCAGGCGCTGCATGCCGAAACGCTGGAGTTCCAGCACCCGATCACCGGCGAGACCATCAGCAACACCGCGCCGGTGCCGGCCGACCTGCTGGCACTGATGAAGGCGCTGCGCGAGGACTCCAAGGCGTTTGCCGAGCGCGACCGGGACCGCTGGTAATGGCCGACGCGTTGCCGCTGCTGATGGCCGATTGGCCAGCGCCGCCGGGCGTGCATGCCTTCACCACGCAGCGGCATGGCGCGGGTGGCTCGCTGCCGCCGTTCGATACGTTCAACCTGGGCAACCGGACCGCGGCCGATGGCGATGATCCGGCGCAGGTGCAGCGTAATCGCGACGAACTGATCCGGCTTGCCGGGCTGCCGTCCGCGCCGCACTGGCTGCGTCAGGTGCACGGCACCGGTGTGCTGCGTTTCGAAGCGCCGCCCCGAGGGCAGGGTATCGAGGCCGAGCCGGCTGCCGACGCGGCGGTGACGTCGGTGCCCGGCGTGGTGCTGGCCATCCTCACCGCCGATTGCCTGCCGGCGGTATTCGCCGCGCGCGACGGCAGCGAAGTCGCCGCGGCCCATGCGGGCTGGCGTGGCTTGGCCGACGGCATGCTGGAGGCCACCTTGGCCGCGATGCAGACGCCGGCTGCTGAGGTGGTTGCCTGGCTCGGGCCGGCGGCAGGCCCGGACAATTACGAGGTCGGCAGCGACGTGCGTGATGCCTTCCTGGCCCATTCCGGTGCCGCCGAGCTGGCATTCACGGCGACTCGCCCGGGGCATTGGCGGGTTGATCTGTACGCACTTGCCCGGCAGCGCTTGCAGGCGGCCGGTATGAAGCCGGCTGACATTCATGGTGGTGACCACTGCACCATCGGCGAGGCCGCACGCTGGTTCTCGCACCGGCGGGATCGACGCAGCGGTCGTATCGCAACGCTGGTGTGGATGGCGCCATGACCCGGCCGTTGTTCGAACAGGTGCTTGGCGCCGGGTTCGGGCAACTGCCGCCGCAACTCCGCGCGCTGCATTCGGTGCGAGGGAGGCAGCGCTGGAGTGGGCAGGGTGAAGTCCTGCGTGGCACGCATTGGCTGGTGGCGCCATGCGCGTGGCTGGCGCGCTTGCCGCCTACATCTTCAGTGCCGGTCAGCGTTGAGTTCGTGGTGGATGCGAACGGTGAACAATGGAACCGCCAGTTCGGCCCGGCGCGCATGGCGTCGCGGCTGTGGCAGCGCAATGGGCAGCTGATGGAACGGCTGGGGGCGATGCGCTTCTGCTTTGCACTGGACGTGGTGGAGGGGCAGATCCTGTGGCGGGCACAGCGCGTGTGGGCGTTCGGCATCGTGCCGTTGCCGGCACGCTGGTTTGCCCAGGTGCATTGCCGTGAGCGCGAGCGTAATGGGCGCTACGAGTTTCTGGTGGATGTCGCGATGCCGGTGATCGGGCGGTTGATCCGATATGAGGGTTGGCTGTTGCCGGACGGGAGCAGGTGAAGGGCGAAGAGCTACCCTCACCCCAACCCCTCTCCCGCCGGCGGGAGAGGGGCTAGTTCACTGCGAGTCGATGCATCCGCTCTCTCGCAGGCGGGAAGGCGGCTAGCTCATTGCGAGTCGCCGCATTCCGCTCTCCCACATGCTGGAGAGGGACTGCTTACTTACAAGTCGGCGCATTCAGAGCCTCTCTCCCGTTTAAGGGAGAGGGGTTGGGGTGAGGGCAGGCTCCTGCTCTACACGCCTGCTTCCAACGCCTGCAGGTAATCCCGCCGCCAGCGGTTGATGTCGTGCTCGCGCAGGTGCTCCATCATCACCCGCCAACGTTCGATGCGTTCGGCGCGCGGCATGTTGGCGGCGGTGGCGATGGCGTCGGCCACGCCGTCCAGGTCATGCGGGTTGACCAGCAGGGCCTGCTTCAGTTCGTCGGCTGCACCGGCCAGCAGGGACAGCACCAGCACGCCGGGATTGTCCGAGTCCTGTGAGGCCACATACTCCTTGGCCACCAGGTTCATGCCGTCGCGCAGCGGCGTTACCAGCCCCACCGCTGCCTCGCGATAGAAGCCGGTCAGGGTGCTGTGCGCATAGTTCTGGTTGACGTAACGCAGCGGCGTCCAGTCGGCGTCGGCATGGCCACCGTTGATATGCCCGGCCAGTTGTTCCAGTTCACTGCGCAGCCGGCGGTACTCGTTGACACTGCCGCGCGATACCGGCGCGATCTGCAGGTAGGTCATGCTGCCTTTCTGTCGCGGATAACGGCGCAGATAGTGCTCGAAGCCGTGAAAGCGTTCAGGCAGGCCCTTGGAATAATCCAGCCGGTCCACGCCGATGGCGAGCTTGCGGTTTTCCAGGCTTTGTCGCAGTGCACGCACCGACTTGATGCTGGTCGCGGTGCGGGCCTGTCGCGCGATGTGCTCGGTGTCGATGCCGATCGGAAAGGCCGAGGTACGTACCCGGCGGCCATCGGAGGCCTGGATCCAGTTGGCGTCGATCAGGCGGCCGCCGCCGAACAGGCGCGCATAGGACTGGAAGCGGTCCACGTCGCGGCGGGTCTGGAAGCCCAGCAGGTCGTAGGCATACAGCGTTGAAAACAACGAGCGGTGATCGGGCAGGGCCTGGATCAGGTCCGCCGAAGGCACCGGCACGTGCAGGAAGAAGCCGATGCGACAACCGATGCCACGCTCGCGCAGCAGTGCCGCCAGTGGAATCAGGTGGTAGTCGTGGATCCACACCGTATCGTCTTCGCGCAGCAGCGGCGCTAGCTTGTCGGCGAACAACGCATTGACCCGCCAATAGCCTTCGCGCTTGCGCCGGTCGTAATCCACCAGATCCAGGCGGAAATGCAGCAATGGCCACAAGGCGCGGTTGGAAAAGCCGTTGTAGTACGCATCCAGATCCGGCTTGGAGAGATCCATCGTGACGAAGCGGATGCCGCCCTCGGTCTGTTCGCTCAGTGCGCCGCTGGGCTCCGATACGCTGCGCCCGCTCCAGCCGAACCACATCCCGCCACGCTCCTGCAGCGCTGCAAGCAGTCCCACCGCAAGCCCGCCGGCGCGGTTTTCGCCCGGCTGCGCGACGCGGTTGGAGACCACCACCAGTCGGCTCACGAAGCCTCCTGCCAGTTGCGCGACAGGCGCATCGCCGCCGTGATCAGGCCGACGTGCGAGTAGGTCTGCGGGAAGTTGCCCCATTGTTCGCCATCGCTGAAGGCCAGGTCTTCGGACAGCAGGCCGACATGATTGCGCTGGGCCAGGACGTTCTCGAACATCTCGCGTGCTTCGTCGATGCGGCCGATGGCGGCCAGTGCGTCGATGTACCAGAACGTGCAGATGGTGAAGCTGGTTTCCGGCGTGCCGAAGTCATCCGGTGCGATGTAGCGGAACAGCGCGCCCTCATGCTTGAGATCGCGGCCGATGGCCTGGACCGTGGCGATGTAGCGCGGGTCCATCGCATCGATGAAGCCGATGTCGGCCAGCAGCAACAGGGAGGCGTCGAGGTGATGGCCGTCCCAGGCATCGGTGAAATGGCCACGCACCGGATTCCAGGCGCGCTCCAGCACCCGCTCACGCACGACGTTGGCGCGCTCGCGCCACAGCGTTGCGCGCTCATGCAGGTCCAGCCGGGTGGCGATCTTGGACAGCCGATCGCATGCGGCCCAGCACATCGCCGAGGTGTACGTGTGCACCGACGTACGGCCCCGGAACTCCCACAAACCGGCATCGGGTACGTCGTGCAGGGCATGGGCGCGCTCGCCCAGCAACTCCAGTCGCGCGAAGGTATGCGCATCGCCGGGCGCTTCCAGTCGCTGGTCGAAGAACAACTGGGTGGAGGCAAGCACCACCGAACCGTACACATCGTGCTGCTTCTGCACCCAGGCCAGGTTGCCGCGCCGCACCGGGCCCATGCCGCGATAACCGGCCAGTGATGGTACTTCGTGTTCTTCCAGATGCGTTTCCATGCCAATGCCGTACAGCGGCTGCAGCGTGCCGTCGGTGCTGGCCAGATTGAAGATGTAGCGCAGGAACTCTTCCATCGAGCGGGTCGCGCCGAGGCGATTGAGCGCACGCACGACGAAGGCGGCATCGCGCAGCCAGCAATAGCGGTAGTCCCAGTTGCGGGAGCTGCCCGGTGCCTCCGGGATGGAGGTGGTCATCGCCGCGATGATGGCGCCGCTGTCCTCGTATTGGCACAGCTTCAAGGTGATGGCGCTGCGGATGACCGCTTCCTGCCATTCCAGCGGAACGGAAAGGTAACGAACCCATTCGCGCCAGTAGTCGGTGGTGCGCTGCTGGGCTTCCTGGGCATAGCCGGAGAGCGTGCGTTCGAGGGTTTCATCCACGCCCAGCACCAGCTCCATCGGTTGTGCGAGTACGAACGGCAGTCCATCGCGAACGAAACGCACCGGTACGTCGGTGGTAAGGCGCAGGGTGAAACCGGGCAGCAGCCAACGCAGATGATTGCTGCCCCACGTGCTTTCGGGCTTGCGCGCGCCCCAGTCGGCCAGTGGCCGCACGTGGACGCGGATGCGTGGGCTGCCCGACAGCGGACGGATGCGGCGGATCAGGCTCGGCGGCCGGTAGATGCGCCCGTGGCGTTTCCAGCGTGGCGCGAAATCGATCACTTCCACCGCGCCGCCGTGGCTGTCGTGCAGCACGGTACGTACGATGGCGGTGTTGGCGATGTAGTGCTGTTCGCTGTCGGCGAAGTCTTCCAGCTCGATAATGAAATCGCCGCCTTCCTGCTCGCGCGGGGAGAGCAACGCGCAGAACGCCGGATCACCATCGAAGGCGGGCAGGCAGCTCCAGACGATGCGGGCGCGTTTGTCGATCAGTGCGCCGTAGCTGCCATTGCCGATGACGGCCAGGTCGAGGTTGGCCTGGTGCATGGGTTCTCCTGTTGTCAGGTGGATCGGGCGGCGTTGTGCAGCCACGCATGGACGGCGGCCACATCCGCCAGCGCGTAGCGCGCAAGGCTGTGCGTGCGTGCGCCGACCAGCACGCCGTGGCCACCGAGCTGTGCGGCGATGCCAAAGCCGTGTTCGTCGGTGAGGTCATCGCCGATGAATACCGGGCGGCGGCCAGCGAACGGCGGTGCTTCCATCAACGCCAGCAGGGCCTTGCCCTTGTCGTGGTCGGCGGCGATGAATTCGATGACGTGGTTGCCGGGTTGCACGCGTACGCCGGGCAGGTGCGGCAGTTGCGCGCGGGCGAAGGCGATGACTGCCGAAGCGGCGTCGGGCGCATTGCGCCAATGCAGCGCCAGCGCCTGGCCCTTGTTTTCCACCAGCATGCCGGGGTGGCGCTGGGCGAGGTTTTCCGCTTGCCGGTGCAATGCATGCAGCCAGTGCGCGGTGGCTGAGACGGGCGGGTCAGCGTTGGCTGTGTGCCGCAGTTGCGCGCCATGCAGGCCGGCAGCCGGTAGTCGCACCGGTGAGAACAGCGCATCGAGTTGGGAAATGCTGCGGCCGCTGACCAAGGCCAACGCGCCTTTCAGGCGCAGCGATAGCAGGGCTAGCAGATGCGGTAGGTCGTCGGCTGGAATCACCTTGTCCGGGTGGTCGGCAAAAGCGACCAAGGTGCCGTCGACATCGAGAAACAACGCATCGTTGTCTGCCAGCGCCGGGGGAGGCGAACGCTGTAGTTCTTCGAGCATGCGGCCACTATGACGCAGGGGATGTTAGGGGGAGGTGTGCGGTGGTTGTGCTTTGGAGTGGCTCTCACTCTGAACCCCTTGAAAAGCAGCGCTCACCCTCATTTCCCAGAAGAGTTGCGCTCACCCCACCCCCTCTCCCGCACGCGGGAGAGGGGGTGGGGTGAGGGGAGTCTTGAAGTTTTTCTCGTCAGCGTTGCGCATTCAAAGAAACGCTGAAAACAACAAGCCGGCCATGTGGCCGGCTTGTCATCAACAACCGCTGCAATCGCGCATCACTTGGTCACGGTGAACTCGATGCGGCGGTTCTGCGCCTTGCCTTCCTCGGTGTCGTTGCTGGCACGCGGCTTGTCCTGACCGTAGCCCTTGCTGCTGAGCGTGCCGGCAGCTACGCCCAGTTCGCTCAGCTTGGCCACCACCGCATCGGCACGCTGCTGGCTCAAGGTCACGTTGGCGGCGGCATCGCCGGTATTGTCGGTGTGGCCGCCGACCTCGATCCTGGTACCAGCCGGTGCCTGCTTGATCGCATTGGCGGCACTGGTCAGCGTTTCGGCGCTGTCGCGGGTGATGGTGGCCGACCCGGTGTCGAAGTAGATGTTCATCAGGTTCAGTGCCTTGACCAGGTCATCGCCGCTGAAGCCGGCCTTGAGCCCTGCCAATGCCGCTGCTGCCCGATCCCACAGGCCGCTGATCTCGAAGCCGCCGAACAGGCCACGCAGTTTGTCGCTGAGGGCGAAACGCTCGGCTTCGGTCAGCTTGCTGGTGTCGATGCTGAGCTTGTTGCCGTCGAAGCCGAACTTCAGGCCGTTGGCCTTCAGGTCGGGCAGGGCGGTGATCAGCTTGTCCAGCCAGCCAGCGGGAAGGGTTGCCCGGTCGACAGTGATGTCGCCGGACAAATTGCCTTCGCCGAAGTTGGCTTTCAACGCATCCCAAAGACGGGTCTTGTCTGCTTCGCTGGGGACCTGGCCGCTGACCGTGACCTTGCCGTCCACGTTCTCGAAACCGAAGCGGGGTTCAGCCTGTGCGACGGGCGTTGCAGGCTGCATGGTGGTGGCCGGTTCGACCGGAGCCGGTGCCACGGCTTCTTCCTTCTTGCAGTTGCGGAACAACGCAAGGATGGCCAGCAGCACCAATAGTGGAATCAGCCATTTCCACCAGCCACCGCCGCTCTTGGCCACGGGCTTGTTGGGCGTGGTGCCAAACCAGTTGTTGTAGTCGGCCGGAAGCGATGTGGGGATGGTGCCGCCGCGGGTGAGTTGGCCCACGATCTTGGGCAACAGCCAGGCGCCGGCCATGTTGACCGCTGCGGCCGGAATGCCGAGCTTGGTGGCAATGCCACTGGCGATGTTCTGGCCGAAACCGGCGCTGAACTGGTCCGGCTGCAATACGTTGTCGCCGGGGGTGGTGCCGATCCAGGACGAGAAAAGCCCGTCCAGTCCGGCATCGGTGAAGCGTTTCTGCAGGCCGGCAAAGCCGCCGTTGGCAGGGTTGAAGATGGCATCGACAAGCAGGCGCACAAGCTGTCCTGCGTTGTCGCCGAGATGGAAGCGGTTTGCCGCTTCCCGGATCAGCAACTGGAACATATACGTCTCCAAACGGGGGGTTGGACCGGGCTTGTGTGATGCCGGTAGACGTAAGGGAAGCGATGGGCCGTTAAATCGGCATGAATGGGATTTAAACGCGATCGTCACCTGGGGTTTTTCGGGTTTTGGCGCCTTGCCGAGCTCCAATGAAGCTTCCCCTCACCCCAACCCCTCTCCCGCAGGCGGGAGAGGGGCTTCAAGCAGCAAGCCGAGCAGCACTGCGCCCCTCTACCGTGCACCAGGGAGGGGCTGATGCAACTACAAGCCGACGCCGTGCTGGCCCCTCTCCCGCCTGCGGGAGAGGGGTTGGGGTGAGGGCAGCTTCCCGCAAGTTATCGATCAGAACTCAGAACACGTAACGCACGCGCCCGTACCAGTACGCGCCGTTGCTGCCGACCGGCGAGAGCACGTCGTAGGGCAGGTTGCCGAAGTAGTAGATGTCTTCGTTCGACTTGTCCGGGTAGTTGTCGGTCAGGTTCTGCCCGCCGATGGCCACGCTCCATTGCGGGGTGATGCGGTATTCCACTTCCGCATCCAGCTGCCATTCCGCGCCGTATGTCTGCGTCGGCACGTAACCGCCGCCGAAATCGAACACGCGCGTGACCGAGCCGTAACGGCTGACCCGGCTGCTCAGCGACCAATCGTCATTGGCCCAGCTGGCGGCCAACTGCGCGCGGGTACGCGGTGCGGCGTCGGTGAGCGTGTTGCTCTCCTCGACACCGAACAGCACGTAGTCCGGGTCCAGTGCCAGCAGCTGCGACGGCGTGGCCACCACGTTCTTCAGTTCGGTCTTGGTGTAGCTCCAGGTACCGGTCAACAGCAGGTCGCCATTGCCGAGCGACTGCCGCCAGTTGGCGACGAACTCGGCGCCCCGGCTGCGGGTGTCGGCTGCGTTGACGAAGTAGTTGGCGCTCTCGATGCCACCCACGCCGAACCGCTGCTGCACGAAATCGGTCAGTGCATCACCGCTGATGCTCTCCGACAGTGCGATGCGGTCGTCGATATCGATCTGGAACAGGTCCAGCGACATGTCGAAATGGTTGCCGATCTGGCTGGTGAAACCGAGGCTGATGTTGGTCGATTTTTCCGGTTTCAGCTCGGTGGCGCCCAGCGCACGCGCGATGGGGTTGTTCACCGACAGCAGGCGGCCCTGCACCAGCTGGCCGCCGGCGGTGTAGCCGGTGGAAGTGGATTCGTAGCCGATCTGGCTCAACGACGGCGCGCGGAAGTTGTTGGAGATCGAACCGCGCAGCGCGAACGCCGGCACGAACGCATAACGCGCGCCGAGCTTGCCGGTCAGTTCACCGCCGAAATCCTGGTAGTGCTCGTAACGCGCGGCGATGTCGGTGGAGAATTTCTCGCCGAAGGTGGAGGACAGGCTGGTGTAGGCGCTGATGACATCGCGCGACAGGTCCGCTTCGTCCTGCGGGGTCAGGCCGCCGCCGGCCTGGGAGCCGGTCGGGCGGTCGGTGTACGGGCCGGCCGCGTAGCTGGCCGGGTCGCCGGCGCCGGTTTCGTAACTTTCGTGGCGGCCTTCCACGCCAAAGCCCAGGCTGTGGCTGTCGTTCTCGCGCACGAAGATGCGGCCAAGATCGAAATTGGCGGTGGTCTGCTCGAAACTGAAATCGCCGGTCTTGAAACGGGTGGGGCTGCTCGGGCCGAGCGAGGCGTTGAGCGAATCGCGCAGGCGGTAGGTGAACTCGTTGCGACCGTGGTCCAGGCTGGCGTCGTAGTTCCACTCGCCCCACTGGCCGCGTGCGCCGCCGACCAGTTGCACGTCGAGGTTTTCGCCTTCGGACACCGGCCGGTAGCCATTGGGGTACAGCTCCCGCCAGTTGGCTTCGCCATCCGGATAGCGGAAGTAATTGGCGCCTTCGGTATCGCGCTGGTTGTAGGTGCCGAATGCGTAGGCCTTGGAGGTTTCGCCAAACGGAATTTCGGCGTTGAACCAGGCGTTGAGGTCCTTGCTGGCACCATCGCCAAGCGCGTAGTTGCGCTTGCCGGCCAGGGCCAGGTTGTCCGGCGTCTGCGCTTCCCACGGCGGGATCTGATCAAAGCCGGCCCGGTTGGTGGCTTCGCGGTTCTTGTATTCCAGGCCGACGCGCAGGAAGCCACCGTCGTCGGTCAGGGCGGTGCCGACCTTGGCGCTGACGTAGCTGCTCTGGCCGTCGGTGAGGGTGCGGTTGATCGGCTCCAGATCGGTGTGGTGCGCGCCGAAGCTCGCCTCGATGGCGCCGCCTTCCGGGGCGTCGTCGAGGATCACGTTGATCACGCCGGCCACCGCGTCCGAACCGTACAGCGCGCCGGCGCCGTCACGCAGCACTTCGATGCGCTTGATCGCGCTGACCGGGATGGCATTGAAATCCACCGGCGTGGTGCCCTTGCCGATCTTGCTGTCGGTATTGACCAGCGCGGTGTTGTGGCGGCGCTTGCCGTTGATCAGCACCAGCACCTGGTCCGGTGACAGGCCGCGCAGCTGTGCGGCACGCACGTGGTCGGCGCCGCCGGAGTTGGACTGGCGCGGGAAGTTGAACGACGGCAGCAGCGCCTGCAATGCGCTGCCCAGCTCGCCGTTGACCACGCCGGCCTTGCGGATGTCCTCGGCGGTGAGTACGTCCACCGGCGAGGTGGATTCGAGCACGGTGCGGTCAACGGCGCGGGTGCCGGTGACGATCACCGTGTCCAGCGTGGTGGCGCTGCCAGGCGCGGCATCCTGGGCAAAAGCAGGGGAAGACAGCACCAGCGCGATGGCCAGGCCGAGCGGGGCCGAGGTGGGGCGGGACATGCGAACTCCGGAAAAACGTGGGGAAGGACGAAATGCGTACATCCATCCGGATGAAGCGATATATTATCTTCGCGTTAACGCATGGCCGCTTGCAAGCGCCATCGGCAATCTGCTCATGAGCAGACGCGATATCCCCAGCGGTGCAATGGATGCCACCGTATTTCCTGTTTCCGGAGGTTTTCCATGAAGTTGCATGCCGTTTTCCTACCCTTGCTGCTGTGTTTTGCCGGCAGCGTCATTGCCGCGCCGCCGGTGGAAAAACCCACCGCCTCGCTGCACGGCGATGCCCAGCGCCCCGCCGAAGCCGGTGGCTGGGTGCGCAGTGAGCTGTATTTCGGGGTGGGCGAGGAGGGCGGTGCCTCCGCGCGTGCGCAGACGGATGTGATCAGCGAGGCGCAATGGCGGGCCTTCCTGGACAAGGAAGTGACGCCGCGCTTCCCGGACGGCCTGACCGTGTTCGACGCCTATGGCCAGTGGCTGTTCCGCGGCGCTGCCGAGCCCAACCGCCTGCGCACCAAGGTGCTGGTGGTGCTGCATGAAGACAGCCCGCAGCGGCGCAACGACATCGAGGCGATCCGCCTGGCCTGGAAGCAGGCCACCAGGCACCAGTCGGTGCTGTGGTCGCGGCAGGCGGTGGAGGTTTCGTTCTGATAGCGGCTTCGGCAGCCGTGTTTCTGGCGCATAGTTCGCCTTCCGCTTCTGCTGTACTTCACCCCTTGCCCTCACCCCAACCCCTCTTCCGCTTACGGCAGCGGGGCTCAAGCTGACTCCCCCATGTCCACATCGCAGCATTCCTCCCGCCGCTGGTTCGTCCCCGGCGATCTCAATGGCTTCTTCGGCCTGGTGGTCGACAACCTGTCGATCCTCGGCTTCATCGCGATGGCGTTGACGGTCATCTTCCAGTTCCCGGCCGAGGTGGTATTCGGGCGGATGTTCCCCGGTACCGCCTTTGGCGTGCTGGTGGGCAACCTGATGTACACGTGGATGGCGCGACGACTGGCCACGCGCACTGGCCGTGATGACGTCACCGCGATGCCGCTGGGCCTGGATGCGCCCACCAGCATCGGCATGGCGCTGCTGGTGCTGGGGCCGGCCTTTGTTGGCTTCAAGCAGCAGGGACTGGACCCGCACGCGGCGGCGATGGCCACCTGGCAGTTGGGCATGGCCTCGCTGGTGGTGATGGGCCTGCTCAAGCTGGTGCTGTCCTTTGCCGGTGATGCGGTATCGCGGCATGTGCCGCGAGCGGCCTTGCTGGGTTCCATTGGTGGCGCCGCACTGATGCTGCTGGGGTTTCTGCCCTTGATCGAAAGCCTGCGCCAGCCGCTGGTCGGCCTGGTCACGCTGGGCGTGCTGCTGTACGTGCTGGTGGCGCGCGGCGTGGTGCCGTTGCGCCTGCCGGGCGTGCTGTTCGCGTTGCTGGTGGGTGTGGCGCTGTACTACGGGCTGGGTTCGGCCGGCGTGTTGACCGGCTTCCAGTGGCCGCCGGCGATTTCGTTCGCACTGGCGCTGCCGCTGCCGTCGCTGGGCTTCGTCGACGGCCTGCCGTTGACCGTGCCGTATCTGTCGCTGCTGCTGCCGTTCGGCCTGCTGATGGTGGTCGGTGGCATCAACGTGGCCGAGAGCGCGCGTGCGGCCGGTGACGATTACCGCACCCGCGATGTGCTGCTGGTCGAAGCCATTGCAACGCTGGTGGCCGGCGTCTGCGGCGGCGTGGCGCAGACCACGCCTTACATCGGCCAGCCGGCGTACAAGCGCCTGGGTGCACGTACCGGTTACACGCTGCTGACCGGCCTGTTCATCGGTATCGGCGGCATGCTGGGCGTGGTGGCCGGACTGGTGCAATGGCTGCCGGTGGCGGTGCTGGCGCCGATCATCGTGTTTGTCGGGCTGGACATCACCGTGCAGGCGTTCCAGCAGACCAAGCGCGAACACGCCATCGCCGTGGCATTGGCGTTCCTGCCGGCGGTGGCCTACCTGATCAACATTAAGTTCGGCACCTGGGTCACGCCGGACGCGGCGGCGGCAATGTATGCGGCAGTGGATGGCCACGGCTTGTCGGACGTGGCCACGCTGCAACTGCTGGGCAACGGTTTCATCATCACCGCGATGTTGTGGGCCGCGGCACTGGTGGCCCTGATCGAGCGCCGCCCGGGCGTTGCGGTGCTGCTGTTGCTGGTTGGCGGGGTGCTCAGCGCATTTGGTGTGATCCATTCCACCGATCCGCGCGGCGGCATCTATCTGCCGTGGCAGCTGGAAGGCCTGCGCCAGCAGATCACCCTGCAGGTGACTGCTGCATACGCGGTGCTGGCAACGGTCATCGGACTGATGTCGCTGCAGAAGCAGCGGTGAGGGCTGCGAGGGCCGGGAGGGAATCCCGGTCCTCGAATGACCGGTGATGCCGGGCCCTGCTCGGCAGGGGCGTTGCCGGAAACGTCTCCAGCGCAGCATGGCTGCGTTCCATAGCGTGAATGGGCAGGCGCGCTGCCCTTGAATCACGCCGTCGCAACCGCATCTGATCCAGTATCGCCAGCAATGTTGGCACTTCATACTGAGGAAGAAGACCCATGCGGATGGATAAGCTCACCTCCAACTTCCAGAAGGCGCTGTCCGACGCGCAGTCTCTGGCCGTTGGCCGCGACAACAACATCATCGAACCGGTGCATGTGCTCAGCGCATTGCTCGACCAGCCCGGCGGCAGCAGCCGTCCGTTGCTGGCGCAGGCCGGCGTCAACGTGCCGGTGCTGCGCGAGCGCCTGGCCGAATCACTGGATGCACTGCCCAAGGTTTCCGGCCAGGCCGGCAACCTGTCGATGGGCAATGACCTGAGCCGCCTGCTCAACAACACCGACAAGCTGGCCCAGCAGCACAACGATCAGTTCATCGCCAGCGAGTGGTTCCTGCTGGCAGCGGTGGATGACGGTGGCGCGGCCGGCATGGCGCTGCGTGCAGCCGGTGCCGACAAGAAAAAGATCGAAGCCGCCATCGACAAGCTGCGCGGCGGCGAAACCGTGCAGAGCGAAAACGCCGAGGAGCAGCGCCAGGCGCTGGAGAAGTACACCATCGACCTGACCGCGCGTGCCGAAAGCGGCAAGCTTGATCCGGTGATCGGCCGCGACGAGGAAATCCGCCGCACCATCCAGGTGTTGCAGCGTCGCACCAAGAACAACCCGGTGCTGATCGGCGAGCCCGGCGTGGGCAAGACCGCCATTGTCGAGGGCCTGGCCCAGCGCATCATCAACGACGAAGTGCCCGAAGGCCTGCGTGGCAAGCGCGTGCTCTCGCTGGACATGGGCGCGTTGATTGCCGGTGCCAAGTTCCGTGGCGAGTTCGAGGAGCGGCTGAAGGCCGTGCTCAGTGATCTGTCCAAGAACGAAGGCCAGATCATCCTGTTCATCGACGAACTGCACACCATGGTCGGCGCCGGCAAGGCCGATGGCGCGATGGATGCGGGCAACATGCTCAAGCCGGCGTTGGCGCGCGGCGAGCTGCATTGCATCGGCGCCACCACGCTGGACGAATACCGCCAATACATCGAAAAGGATGCCGCGCTGGAACGTCGTTTCCAGAAGGTGTTCGTGGGCGAGCCGACGGTGGAAGACACCATCGCGATCCTGCGTGGCCTGAAGGAACGCTACGCGGTGCATCACGGTGTGGAGATCACCGACCCGGCGGTCGTTGCCGCCGCGACGCTGTCCAACCGCTACATCACCGACCGCCAGCTGCCGGACAAGGCCATCGACCTGATGGACGAGGCCGCTTCGCGCATCCGCATGGAAATCGATTCCAAGCCGGAGGAACTGGATCGTCTGGAACGCCGTTTGATCCAGCTCAAGATCCAGCGCGAGATGTTGAAGAAGGAGAAGGACGAGGCCTCGCGCAAGCGTCTGGCTGACCTGGAAACCGATATCGACACGCTGGAGCGCGAGTTCTCCGACCTCAACGAAATCTGGAAGTCGGAAAAGGCCGCGTTGCAGGGCGCTACCAAGATCAAGGAGCAGGTGGAGAAGGCCAAGCTCGACCTGGAGGCCGCACAGCGCCGGCAGGATTTCGCCAAGATGAGCGAGATCCAGTACGGCGTGCTGCCCAACCTGGAGAAGCAGTTGCAGGCCGCGCAGGAAATGGAGCACAAGGACTTCCGGTTGGTGCAGGACCGGGTGACCGACGAGGAAATCGCCGAGGTCGTCTCGCGCTGGACCGGCATTCCGGTCAGCAAGATGCTGGAAGGCGAGCGCGACAAGCTGCTGCGCATGGAAGACATGCTGCACAACCGCGTTGTCGGCCAGGAAGAGGCGATCCGCGTGGTGTCCGATGCGGTGCGTCGTTCGCGTGCGGGGCTGTCCGATCCGAACCGTCCCAGTGGCTCGTTCCTGTTCCTCGGCCCGACCGGCGTGGGCAAGACCGAGCTGACCAAGGCCTTGGCGGACTTCCTGTTCGATTCGCCCGACGCGATGGTGCGCATCGACATGAGTGAGTTCATGGAGAAGCACAGCGTGTCGCGCCTGATCGGTGCGCCCCCGGGCTACGTGGGCTACGAGGAAGGTGGCTACCTTACCGAAGCGGTGCGCCGCCGCCCGTACAGCGTGATCCTGCTGGACGAGGTGGAGAAGGCGCATCCGGATGTGTTCAACATCCTGCTGCAGGTGCTGGACGATGGCCGCCTGACCGACGGTCAGGGCCGCACCGTGGACTTCCGCAACACCGTCATCGTGATGACCTCGAACCTGGGCTCGCACCAGATCCAGGACATGAGCGGTGACGACAGCCCGGAGGCGTACACGCAGATGAAGGCGGCGGTGATGGGCGTGGTGCAGGCGCACTTCCGTCCGGAGTTCATCAATCGCCTGGACGACATCGTCGTGTTCCATCCGCTGGACAAGCAGCAGATCAAGCAGATCGCGCGCATCCAGATGCGTGGCCTGGAGAAGCGGCTGGGCGAGCGTGGATTGGCACTGGATGTGTCCGACTCGGCGTTCGATGTGTTGAGCAACGTCGGCTTCGACCCGGTCTATGGCGCGCGCCCGTTGAAGCGTGCGATCCAGGCGCAGCTGGAGAACCCGTTGGCGCAGAAGATCCTGTCCGGCGAGTTCGTCAGCGGCGACACGATCAAGGTGGAAGCCGGTGGTGGCGGGCATCTGCAGTTTGGCAAAGGCTGAAAGCTAAAAGCTAAGTACTGAAAACCGCCCTCACCCCAACCCCTCTCCCGTACACGGGAGAGGGGCTTTTTTTGTGACTTACAGATGGCTCTCCTGCATGCAGAGGAGGGGCCTTTACAAGCAATCCGGCAGATGGCTCCCCTCTCCCGCGTGCGGGAGAGGGGTAGGGGTGAGGGCGCTGTTGAGTTTTTGAACCAACAGGCATCAGCTCATTCCAACGGCTCACAAGTAACCACTGCAACCGTTCCCGGCAACGCACATGCATTGGGCTAAGGTCAGCGATTCTTTACTTCGCGTGAGCCTCCCGATGACCAACCCGCAGTGGAAGCCTGAAACCATCGCCGTGCACGGCGGCTATTCGCCCGATCCCACCACGCGCGCGGTGGCGGTGCCGATCTATCAGACCGTTGCCTACGCCTTCGACGACACCCAGCACGGTGCCGATCTGTTCGACCTGAAGGTGCAGGGCAACATCTACACGCGCATCATGAACCCGACCACCGATGTGCTGGAAAAGCGCATCGCCGCGCTGGAAGGTGGCATCGGCGCACTGGCGCTTGCCTCCGGGCAGGCCGCCATCACCTATGCCATCCAGACCATCGCCGAGGCCGGCGACAACATTCTGGCCTCCAGCGCGCTGTATGGCGGCACCTACAACCTGTTCGCGCATACCTTGCCGCAGTTCGGCATCCAGACCCGCTTCGCCGACTACCGCGATCCGCAGGCCTTCGCCGCCTTGATCGACGAACGCACCAAGGCGGTGTTCGTCGAGTCGATCGGCAACCCGCGCGGCAACATCACCGACGTCGAAGCCATCGCCAAGATCGCGCATGCGCACGGCGTGCCGGTGATCGTCGACAACACCGTGGCCACGCCGTATCTGCAGCGCTCGTTCGATTTCGGCGCCGACATCGTCGTGCATTCGCTGACCAAGTACCTGGGCGGTCATGGCACCAGCCTGGGCGGCGCGATCGTGGATTCGGGCCGTTTCCCCTGGGCCGAGCACAAAGACCGCTTTCCGCGTCTCAACACTCCGGACGTGAGTTATCACGGTGTGGTCTATACCGAGGCATTGGGGCCGGCGGCGTTCATCGGCCGTGCGCGCGTGGTGCCGTTGCGCAACATGGGCGCGGCGATTTCGCCGTTCAACGCGTTCCAGATCCTGCAGGGCATCGAGACGCTGGCACTGCGCATGGATCGCATCAACAGCAACACGCTGGCGGTGGCGCATTACCTGCAGAGGCACGCCAAGGTCGCGTGGGTGAATTACGCCGCACTGCCGGATCATCCCGAGCATGCGCTGGTGCAGAAGTACCTGCGTGGCCATGGCTCGGGCGTGCTGACGTTCGGCCTGCCGGGTGGGCGTGAGGCCGGTGCGCGGTTCCTGGATGCATTGCAGCTGTTCACACGGCTGGTGAATCTGGGCGATGCGAAATCGCTGGCCACGCATCCGGCCTCCACCACGCATCGGCAGCTGGACGAGGTGGAATTGGAGAAGGCCGGCGTGACGTTGGACACGGTGCGGCTGTCGGTCGGCATCGAGCATATCGATGACTTGTTGGCCGATCTGGAGCAGGCGCTGGCGGAAGCTTGAGTTTGGGTTTGCTTGTTAGAGGCTTCCCCTCACCCCAACCCCTCTCCCGCAAGCGGGAGAGGGGCTAGTGAACCACGGGTGCAAGCAATACGAGCCCCTCTCCCGTTTACGGGAGAGGGGTTGGGGTGAGGGCAGCTTCCAGCGCATTGCCCTCGCCCAGCAGCACAACTCACCAAGCAACCGTAAACCGCTCGCCAACATGCTTCGGCGCTTCCAGCTCATCAACCACCGCCAACGCCAGATCAGCCACGCTGATGGTGCCAGGGCCATCGCCGGTGTTCAGCGGCGTGTCGCCGCCGACACGGTACTTCCCGGTGCGCTCGCTCGGGCCACCCGCATGGAAGGCAACTGGCGGGCTGAGCTGGGTCCAGTCCAGCGTGGATTCCTGCTTCAGTTCGGTCAGGCCATCGCGTGCGGCGCTGGCGCCTGGG
Organism: Stenotrophomonas sp. SY1; assembly: GCF_021202945.1. GTDB lineage: Bacteria > Pseudomonadota > Gammaproteobacteria > Xanthomonadales > Xanthomonadaceae > Stenotrophomonas. Next base: position 1,307,095 of record NZ_JAJOYR010000001.1, read on the forward strand.
TAGATCGCGGCCGGGAACTGCGGCGAATCCACCAGTTGGGTGCCATCCGGCGCATACAGGCTGCCGGCGCCACCGATCACGATGTAACGCTTCACGCCCGCTGCCTTGGTACCGGCAACAATCGCGCGGGTGCCGCTCATGAAGTCCTGGTAGATGTTCGGGTTGGCCCAGCCGGGGTTGAACGCGCTGATCACCGCGTCATGGCCGGTGACCGCGGCCTGCACCTGGGCCGTGTCCTGCACGTCGGCCCTGATCACATGGAGGTTCGGGCGGGCGGCCAGCTTGTCCGGGTTGCGGACCAGCGCGGTGACGTCGTGGCCACGGGCCAGCAGTTCTTCCAGTAGGGCATTGCCGACGAAACCGGTGGCGCCAATCAGTGCGACTTTCATGGGGGTTCCTGAGGTTGGTTGGGACTGGTGACAGGGTCCGCTGCCGCGAGTGAAGGCGGCAGTCGCTCAAACCCACAATCACCTTGAAGCCATGCTTCACAATGGCCGCAAAGGAGGTGGCCGATGGACAGCTTCAAACGCATGGCCCTGTTTGCTCAGGTGGTGCAGCACGGTTCGTTGAGTGCGGCGGCGCGCGCACTGGGCATGAGTACTTCGGCGGTCAGCCAGCAACTGCGTGCGCTGGAGCGCGATGCTGGCGTACCGCTGCTGCATCGCTCGACCCGCCGTCTGGCCCTGACCGACGTGGGCAGCCGCTACTACGCGGCCTGTGCGCGCCTGCTGGATGCCGCCGGCGAGGCGCAGGCCGAACTGTCCGCCGCGCGTGAAGCCCCCAGCGGCGAGCTGCGTCTGTCGGCACCGTTGGGCATGGCCGATCACATCGGCCCGGCACTGGGCGCCTGGCTCAGCGAGCACCCGCAGCTGCGCGTGCATCTGTATTTCGAGGATGGCTGGACCGACCTGTTGCAGGCCCGTATCGACGTGGCACTGCGTTTCGGCCAGCTGCCTGACAGCGACTGGATGGCGCAGCGAATCGGCAGCCTGCAACGCTGGCCGTGCGCGGCGCCCGCGTGGTTGCAGGCGCACGGGGTTCCCGATGATCCGCTGCAGGTGCCCGCCGGCGAATGGCTGGGCCTGCCGCAGGTGCCGGGGCTGGTGTGGCGTCACTCGGTGTCGGGCGAGGAGCGGCGGGTGCCGGCGCATCCGCGCATCGTCAGCCAGAACCAGCCAGCAGTACGGCAGCTATGCGTGTCCGGCCTCGGTGTGGCGGTGCTGACCTGTCTGGACGTGGCCCCGCTGCTGGACAGTGGCGCGCTGCTGCGGCTGCTGCCCGGCTGGGAAGTGCCGGCCTTGCCGGTCTGGGCGGTGACGCCGCACCGGCAAAGCCAGCCGGCCAAGGTGAAGCAGGCGATTGCCTTGTTGCAGGCGCATCTGGCGCGCATGCCCGGTGGCAGCGGGGAAACGCTCGAACCTGCGCAAGATCGGAAACGCGGCCGTTAGTCGATCGCGCTGCAATGCATGCACGGCCCCTCGGAGAGCACCCATGAAAGCCAACGCCGCGCACCTGCCAAAACTTGATCGCGTTATCGCCTGCCTGCAACAGGCCGTTGCCAGCGGAGGAGCGCTGCCGGATCTGGACGCGCTGGCCGCTGTGGCGCACTACTCGCCGTATCACTTCCATCGCGTGTATCGGGCCATGACCGGCGAAACCGTCGGCCGCACCGTGCAGCGGCTGCGCCTGCTCAAGGCGTTGCAGCGGTTGCGCGAAAGCGATGCCAGCATTACCGAAATCGCCCTGCTGGCTGGCTACGACACGCCGCAGGCGCTGGCGCGGGTGATGCGCGAAACGCTGGATGCCAGCCCCACCGAACTGCGGGCCGACCCGATGTTGCTGGCGCGCCATGTGGAACGGCTTTCGCGTCCGAGCGCTGCGCCGATGCAGGCGGAGGCACCGTTGAGCGTGGAGGTCATCACGCTGGAGCCGTTCGAAGTGGTGGCACTGCGCGCACAAGGTGCCTTTGACGACCTGGATGGCAGCTTTGGCGAGCTGTTTGGCTGGGCTGCGGAGCAGGGCCTGATCGAGCAGGTGCGGCAGTTGGTCGGCATCCCGCTCGGCGATCACCGCGAACTGCCCGCCGAGGAATTGTTGTTTGATTGCGCGCTGCTGGTGGCAGCAGAACTACCGGAACTGCCGCAGCCGCTGCATCGCCTGCAACTGGCAGGTGGTCAGGTGGCACGTCTGCGGCATGTGGGCAGCTACGCGCTGCTGGAAGACGCAACCGACCGGTTGTTGGCCGAATGGTTGCCGGCCAGCGGCCATGCCCTGCGTGATGCGCCGCTGCATTACCACTTCCTGGACGACCCCGAAGAAGTCCCCGAAGCCATCCTGCGCGCCGACATCTACCTGCCGCTGGCGGCCAGTTCGGCTGGCTGACCTGCCAACACCGCCGGCCGCAGGCATGTAGGAGCGGCGTCAGCCGCGAAGCTGATGTCGCCACCCGCAGCAGCGAACATCTGCAATTGCAGGCACGTGCGCTTGCCGTCGCACTTCCAGCTTCGCGGCTGACGCCGTTCCTGCAGCCGCAGGCTTGCGGGTCGGTCACCCACCCGCCGACCAAACGCCGCTGGTCGCCGGGGCGGCATCAGCTTCGCGACCAAGGTCGCTCCTACAGCGAAGGACGCTGGGTCGTCGCCGGTGCGCCGATCAAACGCCGCTGGCCGCCGGGGGCTGCACCGCGCCGGGGCGCAGGCTGCGGTAGGGCGGGGTGGCCATGATCATCTCGGCCAGCGAATAGGCCAGCTCGCGCTCGGCCATCACCGTGCCATCGGCGCCGTGTTCGAGCAGGTGCTTCACTTCGGCATCGCTGTGCGCGCGCGCCAGCAGGGTCAGATCTGGGTTGATGGCGCGCAGCTTGGCCAGCGCCTCACCCGACTCCAGCGGCTGCGGGATCGCCAGCACTGCGATCTTGGCCCGCTCCGGGTGGGCTTCGGCCAGCACCTTGTCGGCGGCGGCGCTGCCACGGATGCCGGGAATGCCGGCTGCGTGCGCGCGCTCCACGTGCTCGCGGTTGTCGTCGATCACCAGCACCGGTACGCCGCGGTCGCGCAGCACCTGCGCCAGCTCGCTGCCGACGCGGCCGTAGCCGACCACGATGGCGTGGTCGTGCAGGTCCAGCGACGGACCGGGCGGGATGTCGGGTTCTTCCGGCTCCGGAAGGGTTTCCTTGTGGCGCGCCTGCCAGCGGTCGAGCAGGCCGAACACCAGCGGGTTGAGCATGATCGACACCAGTGCGCCGGCCAGCACCAGCGACTGGCCTTCCGGCGGCAGGATCTTCAGCGCAACGCCGAGGCCGGCGATGATGAAGGCGAACTCACCGATCTGCGCCAGCGAGGCGGAGATGGTCAGCGCTGTGCCCTTGCTGTGGCCGAAGGCACGCACGATGAAGAACGCGGCGGCCGACTTGCCGAACATGATGATCAGCACGGTGGCCAGCACCTGCCACGGGTGCTCGACGATGATCGCCGGGTTGAACAGCATGCCCACCGAAACGAAGAACAGCACCGCGAACGCGTCACGCAGCGGCAGCGAGTCGTGTGCGGCCTTGTGGCTGAGTTCGGACTCGTTGAGCATCATGCCGGCGAAGAACGCGCCCAGCGCGAACGACACGCCGAACAGCGCCGCCGCACCGAACGCGACGCCCAGCGCGATGGCCAGCACGCACAGGGTGAACAGTTCGCGCGAGCCGGTGCCGGCGACTTTCTCCAGCACCCACGGGATCACCCGGCGCCCGACCACCAGCATCACCGCCACGAACAGGCCCAGCTGTACGAAGGTCCAGCCGATCGAGGCGAGCAGGCCGGTCACGGACGGGCTCTTGCCGGAGGCGTCCGGGCCGAACACTTCGGCGATCACCGGCATCATCACCAGTGCCAGCACACAGGCCAGGTCCTCGACGATCAGCCAGCCCACCGCGATCTTGCCGCGCGTGGTTTCCAGCAGGCGGCGTTCTTCCATGGCCCGCAGCAACACCACGGTGGACGCGGTGGCCAGCGAGAAGCCGAAGATCACGCCATGCAGCGTCGGCCAGCCCATCAGCGCGGCAACGCCCCAGCCGAGCAGGGTGGCCACCACGATCTGGCCGATCGCACCGGGAATGGCGATTGCCTTGACCGCCATCAGGTCCTTCAGCGAGAAGTGCAGGCCGACGCCGAACATCAGCAACATCACGCCGATTTCAGCCAGCTGGTTGGCCAGCGCCTGGTCGGCCACGAAGCCGGGAGTGAACGGGCCCACGACAACGCCTGCGACCAGATAGCCCACCAGCGGCGACAGCCGCAGTTTGTTGGCCAGGGCACCGAGCACGAAGGCCAGGCCCAGGCCGATGGCGAGCATGTTGATCAGGGCGGTGTCATGGTGCATCGAGGCTCGCTTGGTGATTCGGGGGCAGCTCCCGATTCTAAAGGTGCACCGGTGTACACATCGGGAAGATTTTGAAAAATCTCACTTTTCGGGAAACGGTGTGTGCCGGGAATGTGAGGGCATTGCGCTTGGCCGCCCGGATTTTCTTCAAAAGGCAGCTTTGCCCCCAACCCCGCTCCGTGCCCTGGCGCTTGCGCTGGTGCATGGGCGTTCGGGGGCCTGCGAACCTTTGGTTCGCAAGCAGTCCCTCTCACCCCGCACGTCGGGGGAGGGGAAAGTGCACTGGCAGCTGACGCGATCAGAGCCCCTCTCCCGCACGCGGGAGAGGGGGTGGGGTGAGGGCAGCTCTGGATACCGCAGCCAGAAAAATGCCCCGGTTTCCCGGGGCATCTTCCTTGCACGACGTTGCTGCGGCCTTACCAGGTGTAGCTGATACGTCCGTAGACATAGGCGCCGTTGAAGCCGTACGGCGAGTAGTTGCTGTACGGCAACATGCCCCAGGTGGAGTTCTGCAGGTCCGCGGTGCGGTCCGGGTACTGGTCCAGCAGGTTGTCCGCGCCCAGGGTGAGCTTCCAGTTCTCGCTGGGCTTGAAGCTGGCCGAAGCGTCCAGCACCCAGCTCGCGTCGTAGGTCTGGTCACGCGCGGCGGTGGCCGAGTTGCGCACGGTGAAGCTGCCGTAGCGGGTCGCGGCCAAGCCCAGCTCCCAGCGGTCCGAGCGCCAGGTGCCGCTGACGATTGCTTTGTCGCGCGGATAGCTGTCCTCGATGCGGCCGATCTCGTCGCGGCCGATCAGCGACTGGGTGATGCCCAGTGCCGAGAACGCCGCCGGCGAGCCGTTGACCTGCTTCACCTCGGTCTCGTTGTAGCTGTAAGCGGCGGTCAGTTCCAGGCTGCTGGCACTGAACGGCAGCGTGTAGCTGGACACCACGTCCACGCCGCGGGTGCGGGTATCCAGTGCGTTGGTGAAGTAGGAGAACGCGGTCACCTGCGACAGGCCCAGGCCGGTCAGCAGCGTGGCGGCGGCCGGGGTGGTGGTGATGTTGGAGGACAGCGCGATGCGGTCGTCGATGTCGATCTGGTAGGCATCGACGGTCACGTACAGGCGATCAAGCGGCTGCAGCACTAGGCCGGCGCTGTAGCTGGTGGCGGTCTCTGCCTTCAGCGGTGAGGCACCCAGCGCTTGCGCCGCAGCGCTGGTGGTGGGGAAGGTGCCACGGTCGAAGAACACGCCGTTGATGATCGTGCTGGTCACCGCCTGGTAGCCCTGCTGGGCCAGCGACGGAGCGCGGAAGCCGCTGGAGGCGGTGGCACGCAGCGCGACCTTGTCGGTGAAGGCGTAGCGCGCCGACAGCTTGCCGGAGAACTTGTCGCCGAAGTCCGAGTAGTCCTCGTAGCGGCCGGTCAGGCCGGCGGAGAACTTGTCGGTCAGGTCGGCTTCCAGGCCGGCATAGATGGCGTAGTTGTGGCGGTCGGCATGCACTTCATTGATCGGGGTGAAACCGCCGAAGCCCTGTGCGCCGCTGCCGAAGTACGAGTTCGCCTCGCCCGGGGTCTGCTCCCACTTTTCCTTGCGGTACTCGCCGCCGAAGGACAGCGTGACCGGATAGGCCAGGCCCCAGTCCAGCGCCTTGGTGATGTCGGCGTTGAAGATGTCCTGCTGGTACTTCAGGGTGCCGTCGTAGAAGGAACTGGGGCTGTTGAGGCCCAGGCTGTAGCTGATGCTGTTGCGGGTGTGGAAATCCAGGGTGTTCTCACCGTGGTTGAGGCTCACATCCCAGGTCCAGCCACTCTCGGTGCTGCCCTTGACGCCGGCCACGGCCGAGCGGTCCTTGGAATACTGGTTGATCTGCGGCACGAAGCCGTCCGGATAGACCTGCGCCAGCAGTGCGCCCTGGCCGCTGTGGTTGGGCGAGCGGTAGAACGCGAACGAGGTGATGTCGCGGTTGCTCAGCAGCGCGTTGGCGTAGCCGGTGATGTTGTCGCTGAAGGCAAAGCTCAGGTTGGCCGAGGCCGCGCTGGCATCCACGCGCGGGTCGCCGACGATGAAGGTGGTTTCACCGATGGACGGGAAGTTGCCGGTGTTCGGCGTCGTGCCCCGGTACGGACCGGCGCGGTCGCTTTCGTCCTGCTGGCTGACCTGGCCGGCAAGGTGCAGCTTGCCGCGGCCGTCGGCGAAGCTGACGCCGGTGTCGCCGGAGAGCTGGTACTTGTTGCCATCACCGGCCGAATACTGGCCGTAGTCCACGGCCAGGCTGCCGCCTTCGCCGCTGCCCTTGAGCACGATGTTGATCACGCCGGCGATGGCGTCCGAGCCGTACTGGGCCGAGGCGCCATCACGCAGCACTTCCACGCGCTCGATGGCGGCGATCGGAATGGCGTTGATGTCCACCGCCGCCGAGCCACGGCCGATGCTGCCGTTGACGTTGATCATGGCCGAGGTGTGGCGGCGCTTGCCGTTGACCAGGACCAGCACCTGGTCCGGTGACAGGCCGCGCAGCTGCGCCGGGCGGATGCCGCTGGTGCCGTCGGTCAGGGCCGGGCGCGGGAAGTTCAGCGAGGGCAGGGCGCGCGACAGCGCGGTGGCCAGCTCGGTGGTGCCGGTGGATTGCAGCGCCTCGGGGGTGACGATGTCGATCGGCGACTGCGACTCGGCGACCGTGCGGTCGGCCACGCGGGTGCCGGTGACGATCACCGTGTCCAGGGTCTGTGCGGAGGATTGGGCGAGCGCGGGAACAGCCGGCGAAGCGAGTGCGATGGCAACGGCGACAGCGAGCGTACTGGACTTGCGGTTCATCAGTTTGCAGCTCCGGTAATGAGTGGCGACACCGACGATCGGGGGCCTGCCTCGGGATCGTGTGGGTGCGTCATCACGGATGAATGGAATGTTGGGTTGCCGTCAAACTCGCTCGCGCCAGCTAACCGTTTGCTTTGTCTGACAAATCTGCGCTGGCGGCGAGAGCGGGGCTGGGAGGACGGCGCCGGCCACGCGCTTTGTTGGGGGAGGTTGGGGTGGGGGAGTACGTCAAGTATTCGTTAACGCTAGAATCGCGTCGCAGGAATGTTGCTTACGTGCATATTCCTTTTCGTTATAACGGACCCCCTCATGATTTCCCTTCGTAATTTCGCCCTGCGCCGAGGCGAGCGCCTGCTGTTGTCCAACGTCGATCTCACCCTGCATGCCGGCTATCGCGTTGGCGTGGTGGGCCGCAATGGAGCGGGCAAGTCGAGCCTGTTTGCCGCCGTGCGCGGCGAGCTTGAGGCGGACAAGGGCGATGTATCGTTGCCGGGCAAGATCCGCATCGCCGACGTGGCCCAGGAAACCCCGGCGCTGCCGGACCGCGCCATCGACTACGTGCTCGGTGGCGACGACGTGGTGGCCAAAGTGCTGGCCGAAGAGGCCGCCGCGACCGCGCGCGAGGATTGGGAAGCGGTTGCCGATGCCCATCAGAAGATGGCCGAGCTCAATGCCTATGACGCCGAGGCCCGCGCCGGCAAGCTGCTGCACGGCCTGGGCTTTCCGGCCGAGACCCACGACCGCCCGGTGGCGGCGTTCTCCGGTGGCTGGCGCGCACGCCTGAACCTGGCGCGCGCGCTGATGATGCCCAGCGACCTGCTGCTGCTCGACGAACCCACCAACCACTTGGATCTGGACGCGGTGTATTGGTTGGAACAGTGGCTGCTCAAGTACCCGGGCACCTTGCTGCTGATCTCGCACGACCGCGAGTTCCTGGACAACGTGGCCACCCACACGCTGCACCTGCACGGCGGCAGCGCCAAGCTCTACGTGGGCGGTTACACCGACTTCGAACGTCAGCGTGCCGAACACCTGCGCCAGCAGCAGATCGCGCATGAGAAGGAACAGGCCGAACGCGCCCACCTGCAGAGCTTCATCGACCGCTTCAAGGCGCAGGCCAGCAAGGCCACCCAGGCGCAGAGCCGCATGAAGCGCCTGGCCAAGATGGCCGGCACCGAAGCGGTGCGCGCCGAGCGCGAGTTCCGCATCGAGTTCTCCGAGCCGGCCAAGCTGCCGTTCTCGTTGATCCGCCTCAATCACGTCAACGCCGGTTATGGCGATGATGCGGTGATCCTGAAGGATGTCGGCTTCGGCCTGGAGGCCGGTCAGCGTGTTGGCCTGCTCGGCCCCAACGGCGCAGGTAAGACCACGCTGGTGAAAACCCTGGTGGGCGACCTGCCGCCGCTGTCGGGCGAGCGCAACGCGCACCCGGACATGAAGATCGGCTACTTCGCCCAGCACACGGTTGAATCGCTGCGCGAAGGCGCCACGCCGATGGACCACTTCCGCGATATCGATCCGGACGGCGTGAACCAGAACTTCCGCGACTTCCTCGGCAAGTGGAATTTCCCGGGTGATCGCGCGTTCGAGCCGGTGGATGGTTTCTCCGGTGGCGAGCGTGCGCGTCTGGCGCTGGCCCTGATCGCCTGGCAGCAGCCCAACGTGCTGCTGCTCGACGAACCGACCAACCACCTTGATCTGGAAATGCGCGAAGCACTGGCCGAGGCCTTGGCCGTGTTCGAAGGCGCCATCGTGATGGTCTCGCACGATCGCCATCTGATCGGCCTGGTCTGCGATACGTTCTGGCGTGTGGCCGACGGCGTGGTCGAGCCGTTTGCCGGCGACCTGGACGAATACGCCGCATGGCTGCGCACCCGTGCCAGTGCGCAAGGTGCACGCAACAAGAGTGACCGGGTCGAGAAGGCGGAAGCGCCGGTGCCCGCGCAGGTGGTTGAGCCGGTCAAGCCGGTGTCGACAAAGAAGCCGGTCAATCCGCACAAGCTGGAAGCGGCTGAGAAGAAGGTGGAGCAGTTGGGCGCATCGCTGGCGGACATTGATCGTCAGCTTGCCGATCCGGCCAACTACGCCGACGCGGCGAAGATGAGCAGGCTCGGCGGCGAGCGTGAAGTGCTCGCGCAGCAGCTGGAGCAGGCTGAAGCGACCTGGATGGAATTGCTGGGCGACTGAGCGCCGGCAGGAGCGGCTTCGGCCGCGAAGCCGGCGGTGCTGGATTGCCTGCAGCCGCACAATCAAAGCCAACCCCTCCCCAACCCTCCCCTTGGCTGCGCCAAAGGGAGGGGGCAACAGCGGGCTTGGCGATGTTCTGCCAGATCGCATGACCCGCGCCCTCCCTTTGGCGCAGCCAAGGGGAGGGTTGGGGGAGGGGTAGCTTTTCTGCCCCCTCCCTTTGGCATAGCCAAGGGGAGGGCTGGGGAGGGGTAGCTTCCGCTCCTGTTCCTGTGACCCGCACCGTCCCTGCCGTAAACGCGCCTAGCCGCCTTCCTGCCCCACCAGCCACAGCCGGAACCGCTTCATTGCTTCGCGCTCTTCGCGTGAACGCAACCGCGTCAGCCAATACCGGCCCAGGTTCAAGGTCTGCGCGAACGGTTGCAGCAATCGCCCTTCGGCCAACTCCTGCTCGAACATGCGCAGTGGCAACAGCGCCACACCCGCGCCGGCTGCTGCCGCGCTAGCCAAGGTCAGCGACGAATCAAACATCGGCCCACGTGCTTCCACGCCACTGACGCCCGCCGCCTGCAACCAGCGCGGCCATTCGTCGCTGCGGTAGGAACGCAGCAGCGGAACGTTGCCCAGGTCGCGTGGCGTCCGCAGCTTGCGCGCCAGCGCGGGTGCGCACAGCGGTGCGAACGGTGCATCGACGATGGCGGTGCATTCCTGGCCCTGCCAGTCGCCGTCGCCGAAACGGATGGCGAAATCCAGGCCTTCGCCGGCCAGGTCGATGCGGTTGTTGTGGGTCTGCACGCGCAGTTCGATATCCGGATGCGCTGCCTCGAAGTCGGCCAGCCGTGGCAGCAGCCAGCCGGTGGCGAAGGTGCCGACCACGCCGACCGTCAGCACCTCGCGGAAGCGGCCACCGGTGAACCGGTCCAGCGCGATCGCCACCCGGTCGAACGCCTCGGTCAACACCGGGTACAGCGCGGCGCCTTCGTCGGTGAGCGCCACCCCGCGCGGCAGGCGGTGGAACAGGCTGACCTGCAGGCGGTCTTCCAGCGACCGGATCTGATGGCTCAGCGCCGCCTGGCTCACACACAGTTCCAGGGCCGCGCGGGTGAAGTTCAGGTGCCGGGCGGCGGCCTCGAAGGCACGCAGGGCGTTGAGCGGGAGCTGGGGGCGGATCATGTCGAGCCATTACCGAGAGTGATGGGCAGCGGCATTATTCCGGCATTGCTGCCCCTGTTGTGCACTGAGCTGCAAATAAAACTAATGACTCCTGATGAATTTTCGCGCTGGTGGGCGGCGGCGCTGGTCGCCACCATCGGCGCAACCCAACGCTCCGGAGAGTCCACATGTACGCCCGTCGTCAGTTCCTGAAATTCGGTGGTGCCGCCCTGGCCAGTGCGCTTGCCGTGCCCGCGCTGGCACGGGTGGCCAGCGCCACGACGCTCGCACCGGCCACCGCCGCTGATTTCGCCGCGCTGGAAACCGAAAGCCGCGGCCGCCTGGGCGTGTGCCTGTGGCATCCGGCCAGCGGCGCCCGCTATGGCCATCGCATGGACGAGCGGTTTCCGATGTGCAGCACCTTCAAGTTCCTGCTCTCTGCTGCGGTGCTGCACCATGCCGACCAAGGCAAGTTGTCGCTGGACCAGCGCGTGGCGGTGCGGGCGGGCGACATCATTTCCCACTCGCCGGGCACCGAGCGTCATGTCGGCAAGGACATGACCGTGCGCGATCTGTGCCGCACCACGATGGTTACCAGCGACAACGCCGCTGCCAACCTGCTGTTGCCGCTGGTTGGCGAGCCGGCTGGGCTGACCGCATTCCTGCGCGCGCAGGGTGACCCGGTGACGGTGACCGCCCGCTACGAGCCGGAGGCCAACCGCTTCGCACCGGATGACCCGCGCGATACCACCAGCCCGGCGGCGATGGCCGGCGACCTGCACCGCTTCGTCCTTGGCGACGTCTTGCGCCCGGCATCGCGGCAGCAACTGGCCGATTGGCTGATCGACAATGAAACCGGCGACGCGCGCCTGCGCGCCGGCCTGCCCAGCGGTTGGCGGGTCGGTGACAAGACCGGCAGCAACGGCAAGGACACCACCAACGACATCGCCGTGCTGTGGCCGGCCGGCGGCGGCACGCCGTGGGTGCTGGCCAGCTTCCTGCAGGGTTCTGCACTGGATGACGACGGCCGCAATGGCATCCTCGCGCGGGTGGGGGAGCTTGCCGGAGCCCGACTGCGCTGACAGGCACGCCTGCTCAGGGGCAGGGGCAGGTACGTGGACCTCCGCGTACCTGTTCGCAATCCCAAGGCCCCGATGAGCAAGGAACTGATTTATCTGCTGTTGATCTTCGCGTTGCTGGTCATCCCGCGCGCGTTGCAACGTTTCAGCATCCCCGCACCGCTGACCTGTCTGTTGTTCGGCATCGGTGCCATGTTGTGGCTGGGCGACAGTTCGCATGATCCGGTGGTGAGCCTGTTGGCGACGCTGGGCATCTCCTCGTTGTTCCTGTTCGCCGGCCTTGAGGTGGACCTTGCCAATCTGCGCAAGGGCATGTGGCCGCTGCTGGCGCACCTGGTGATCCGCAGCGCCACGCTGGCCGGCGTGGCCTGGCTGGCCTGGCGTTATGGGCAGCTGCAATGGCAGGCGGCGGCGTTGCTGGCCCTGGCGCTGCTGACGCCTTCAACCGGTTTCATCATGGATTCGCTGTCGCAGCTTGGTCTGGACGAGGCCGAACGGTTCTGGGTGAGCAGCAAGGCCATCGCTGGCGAACTGCTGGCGCTTGCAGCTTTGTTCGTGGTGCTGCAGGCCGGTGATCCGGTGCACCTGACGCTGTCGAGCATGGCGTTGCTGGCGATGATCGTCGGCCTGCCGCTGTTGTTCATCGGCCTGGGCCGCTGGGTGGCGCCGCATGCGCCGGGCTCGGAATTTTCGCTGCTGGTGATGGTCGGCATGCTTGCCGCGTACATCACCTATGCACTGGGCGTGTACTACCTGGTGGGTGCGTTCATCGCTGGTCTGGTGGCGCGCCTGCTGCAGCAGCGCATGCCGTCACTGGCCTCGCACGAGAACCTGCATGCGTTGCGTCTGTTCGCATCGTTCTTCGTGCCGTTCTACTTCTTCAACTCGGGCACCAAGGTGCCCAGTGAGGCGTTGAGCTTCGAAGCACTGGGGCTGGGCTTGGTGATCACGCTGGTGGTGCTGCCGCTGCGTATCGCGGTTATCTGGCTGCAACGGCGGATGCTGTTCGGTGAGAGTTTCCGCTCCAGCCTGCGCGTGGCGCTGGCGTTGTCGCCGACCCTGATCTTCACCCTGGTGCTGGCCGCGATCATGCGCGAGCGCTTCGAAGTGCCGGCAGTGCTGTTCGGTGCGTTGCTGCTGTACGCGGCACTGACCACGTTGCTGCCATCGCTGGTGTTCCGTCGGCCGATGGATGTGGATCCGCTGCGCAGTGACGCCGCTGATACGGCCGAGCAGCCCGTTGATATCGAAAACGTAAGAGATTCCGGTAATGCGACGCACGGCGAAGAACCTGAGACGCAACGGCACTGAATCACGCTGAGACCCGACTATCATCGGCCCCGGAAGCGCGGCACAGCAACGTCGCGCGCAGGGGAAACCGGTGGATCGCGACAGCTGGCAGCAGGTGCGGGAACTATTCGATGCCGTGTGCGAACTGGATTCGTCGCAATGGCGGACCGAGCTGGCGCGCCTGAGCGCCGATCCGGCCGTCATCGCTGAAACCCTGGAGTTGCTGCACGCCCAGACACTGGATCTGGGCAATGCACGTGAGCCGCTGGAGCGCATGCTGGCCGAGCCGATGGGCTCGGAACTTGTCGAAGGCGACAGCGTCGGCCCGTGGCGGTTGTGCGAACAGCTGGCAAGTGGCGGCATGGGCATCGTGTTTCGTGCCGAGCGCGCCGATGGTCTGTACGCACAGGAAGTGGCCATCAAGTTCCTGCGCGGGAAGCCCGGGCCACGCGTGGCCGAACGTCTGGCTGCGGAGCGACGCATCCTGGCCGCCCTGCATCATCCCAACATCGCGCGCCTGTACGACGGTGGCACCACGCCGGCAGGGCATCCGTATCTGGTGATGGAATATGTGCGCGGCGAGCCGTTGGACGTGCATTGCGCGCGGCAGCGGCTGGATCTGCAACAACGCGTGACGCTGTTCCTGAAAATCTGCGGTGCGGTGCAGGCCGCACATGCGCGGCTGGTGCTGCATTGCGACCTCAAGCCGTCCAACATCCTGGTGCGCGCCGACGGCGAGCCGGTGCTGCTGGATTTCGGCGTCTCGCGTTTGCTGGAAGGCGAGGACAAGGCCAACCGCGCGCGCTTCTTCACCCCGGCCTATGCCGCACCGGAGTTGCAGGCCGGGCAGGATGTTGGTGTCACCAGCGATGTGTTCAGTCTGGGCATCGTGCTGGCCGAGCTGCTGGCCGGCAGCGGTGGCAAGCGCCAGGCAGCGGCCGCCGGCCATGCTGCGCAGGCGCCCAGCACGCTGGCCGTTGCCGACTGCACCTGGGCACGCGCGCTGCGTGGTGACCTGGATGCCATCGTCGTGCGCGCCGGTGCCTTGCCGCCGGAACAACGTTATCCGTCGGTGGAGGCCTTGGCCGCCGACATTCGTCGCTGGCGGCAACATCGGCCGGTGCAGGCGCGCAACGGCGGCCGGTTCTATCGCGGCGGCCGTTGGCTGCGCCGCAACTGGAAGGGCTGCGGTGTGCTGCTGGGCGCGCTGTTGCTGGCCGGCGCTTTCGTCTGGCGCCTGGCGCAGGCGCACGCTGCGGCAGAGCGCGAGGCCAAGGTGGCCGAACAGGTCAGCGCGTTCCTGGTGAGCATGTTCGAAGCGGCCGATCCACGACAGAAGGGTGCGCGTGCCGGTGAGGATATTTCCGCGCGCGAAGTGCTGGACCGCGCCGCTGACCGTGTGGACACCGAGCTGGATGCGTCGCCGGAAGTGCGTGCCCGGCTCAAGGGCGTGATCGGTCTGGCCTACCGCAACGCTGGTGATCTGGTGCGCGCGCAGCCGATGATGCTGCAGTCCGCCGAGGCACTGGCCAAGGCCGGTGGCGAGAAGAACCTGGACGAAGCCGCCAAGCAGTTCAATCTGCTGGCCGGCAGCTACGCCAACAACCGCAATGGCATTGAGGGCGCGAAGATGGCGCGGCGCGCGTTGGCGCTGCTGGGCGAACAGCCCGCCGATAGTTTCCGTGTCGCCCAGTCTTACAACTCGCTTGGCCTGTCGATGCTGTCCGAACAGCGTTATGACGAGGCCGAAGCCGCATTCCAGCAGGCGCTGAAACGGCATGAGCTGGCCCGACGCGATCAGTTCATCGGCGTGTCGTTGGACAACCTCGGCATGCTGTACCGGCGCAAGGGTGACCTGGCCGCGTCTGCGGCGGTGTTTGATCGTTCCACGCCGCTGTTCCGGCGCATGTTTGGAGAGATGTCCTATGAGTTCTGGACCAGCAACACCGAACGCGCGCTGCTGCTGCTCGACCGGGGTGATATCGACCAGGCTGTTGCCACATTGCAGGCCAATCTCGCCCGTGCACCGAAGATATTCGGGGAGCACAGCGTGTACTTCATCAGCGAAAACAACCGTCTTGCGTTGGCCTTGATCCGCAAGGGTGACTACGTCCGCGCACGCCCGTACGTGGAAACCGCATTGCGCCTGTCCGCGCAGGTCATGGGCACGGACAGTTACAACTACTCGGCCATGCTGGAAACGGCAGCGTTGCTGGCAGAGGCCAGCGGCGATGCGGCGGTCGCTGAGAGCGCCTATCGGGAGATGCTGATCACCCGCGAACAGGCGATAGGTCGCAACCACCCCGACACCCTCGACGCCACCTTGCAGCTGGGTCTGTTCCTCACTCGGCACGGCAAGGCGGAAGGCGATGCCTTGGTGGAACGCGCTCATGCGCAATGGTTGCCGCGGATTCCCGCTGACAGCGCCAACGGCGTCCGTCTACGGCTGGGTTGGGCCGAGTGGTTGATGGCCAAGGGGCGCCTGCAGGAAACGGCAGCCGCACTCGATGCGCTGCAGGAGGCTGCGCAGAACAGCCCCTATACGGCGCTCGAGCTGCAGGTGCAGCTGGCAGAGTTGACGCAACTCCAGGGCGGTGATGCTGCCAGCGTGCAACGCTGGCAGCGCGTCGTGACGTCCGCAGAAGCGCTCTACGGCAAGGATTCGGTGCTTGTGGAAGGTTGGAGGAAACGCCTGCAGGCAGCCCGGGTGCAGCCGCCTTCGCAGCAGTGATGCAGCGTGTCCTCGACGTAGCCGATGGTCGATGTTGCGCACGATGGGGAGCTCGCGCGGCCGCTGCCATTGCTTCCGCAACGGGTGCCGCAAAGTGGGCGGGCAGGGTGCCGGCGCGCCTGCCAGCTTGCCCACGGGCGGCTCGGCGGGCTAGGGTCGGTGGCATGAACATGAAACCCTTGTCCTCGATGTTGTTGACGCTGGCATTGGCCGGCAGCGTTGTTGGCGGCGCTCATGCCGCTACCGTTTCCGCCGATGCCGCGCCCGCCGACCAGTTCATGGCGGCGCTCGCCGGGCACTGCGGCCAGGCGTTTGCCGGGCGCGTGGTCGCCAATCAGCCCGCTTCCAGCACGCCGGACCCGTTCGAGGGCAAGGAGCTGGTGATGCACGTGCGCGGTTGCGACACACCAACCCGCGAACTGCGCGTGCCCTTCCATGTGGGTCAGGACCACTCACGTACCTGGGTGCTGACCCGTACCGACGATGGCCTGCGTCTGAAACACGATCACCGCCATGAAGATGGCAGCTCCGACGCGGTGACGATGTACGGCGGCGAGACCGCCGACGCCGGCACTGCGGTCCGCCAGGCGTTTCCGGTGGATGCCGAATCGGTGGCCACGTTCCAGCGCGAAGGCCTGTCCGGCTCGGTGCAGAACACCTGGGCGATGGAAATCCTGCCGAAGCAACGCTTCGTCTATGAACTCTCGCGCCCGGACGGCCGTCTGTTCCGCGTCGAGTTCGATCTCACTACGCCAGTTGCGCTGCCGCCAGCGCCGTGGGGCAGCGAGGGGGCGTGAACAGCGACGTGCCGGTAGAGCGGAGCCATGCTCCGCTGCACCGGTCGGCGATGACGCGGCAATGATCTGGACCGGGATGAAGTCCCAGCGCTCTTGTCACGCAGGATTGTTGACGCGGCCGAAGCATCGGATTCGGCATCACGCTGCAGCAGCGTGATGCCGCGAAGCGGGCAATGCATCCGCTGCGCAACACCGGCAACTGCATGAGCCGCTGACGGCGGTTGGTGGCAGCAACCAGACCATTTCGGCTTCGCGACTGATGCCGCTTCTCCAGGCAGATCTCAACCCGCGCAGCAGCCGGGACGTCATCCCGGCGTGCGCGTGCCGATGCAGCTGCCTGCTCCGATCAACGGGTGCCGAAGCGCGCCCGGCAGCCGCCGTTCACCCACAGGCTGTTGCCGTTGTAACCCCAGGTGCGGCCTTCAATGCACTGGGTGTTGGACAACTGCTGGATGACCACCGGCCGGCCCTGGCGGCGATCCCATGCGCACGAACGCATGCGATTGCCGTCGCTGGCGCACTCCACCATGTAGTTCGACCCTGACCCCCAACCACCGCTGTTGCCGCCACCCCAGCCGCCACCACTGCCTCGGCCTTCGGCGAATTCGGCGCGGCAACCACCGCTGACCCAGACCCGGCCATTGCCACTGCCCCAGTTGCGGCCTTCGATGCACTGGGTGTTGGACAGTTGCCGTACCAGCGTTGCACGGCGCCAGCCGGTGTTGCACACGCGTTGGCGGCTGTCGTTGCTCTCGCAGCGGATGGTGCCGAAATTGCCGCCGTTGCCGCCGCCCCAGCCGCCGCCACTGCCGCGACCTTCGGTGAACTCGGCGCGACAACCGCCGCTGACCCAGACACTGCCGTTGCCGCTGCCCCAGTTGCGGCCCTGCACGCATTGCGTATTGGAGAGCTGGCGTACCAGCGTGGCACTGCGCCAGCCGGTGTTGCACACGCGCTGGCGGCTGTCGTTGCTCTCGCAGCGGATCGTGCCGCCGTTGCCGCCCCAGCCACCACCGGAGTTGCCTCCACCCCAGCCGCCTCGGCCTTCGGCAAATTCGGCGCGACAACCGCCGCTGACCCAGACACTGCCGTTGCCGTTGCCCCAGTTGCGACCCTGCACGCATTGGGTCTTGGAGAGCTGGCGTACCAGCGTGGCGCTGCGCCAGCCGGTGTTGCACACACGCTGGCGGTTGTCATTGCTTTCGCAACGGATCGTGCCGCTGCCAAAGCCATCAGTGGATTGGGCGGCGGCCGGGAGGGCGCTCAGGGCCAGCGGCAGGGCCGTCAGCAGGCCAGAAAGCAGGAGTGGAAGATTCATGACGGCGGGCCTGTTCAGTTTCAGGTGCCGAACTATAGGGGCAGGCGCGCTTAAAACGGTGTGACCGCCCCGAAATTTGCCCCAGCCCCCGCTGGGCCGCAAAATACGGGGCTTGATCGGCCTCCGGCCGGTGCCAAGAAAATCTTTCCGGTTCATAGCCGGCATCCCCTGCGGAGTTTTTCCATGCGTACCCATTTCTGCGGCCTGGTCGACGAGACCCTGATCGGCCAAACCGTGACCCTCGCCGGCTGGACCGACGTGGCCCGTAACCAGGGCGGCGTCTGCTTCATCGATCTTCGCGATCACGAGGGCATCGTGCAGGTGACGGTGGAGATCGACAACGCGGAAGTGTTCGCCGTGGCCGCCTCGCTGGGCTACGAGGACGTGCTGCAGGTCGAAGGCGTTGTGCGCGCCCGCCACGCAGTCAACGACAAGATGCGCACCGGCAAGGTGGAGGTGATCGCCACCGCCATCACCATCCTCAACAAGGCCGCGCCGCTGCCGTTCCACGCCCATGAGAACCCGGGCGAGGACACCCGCCTGAAGTACCGCTACCTGGACCTGCGTCGCCCGGAAATGCAGCGCATGCAGCGCACCCGCATCAAGCTGGTGCAGGCGCT
This sequence comes from Stenotrophomonas sp. SY1, assembly GCF_021202945.1. Classification (GTDB taxonomy): domain Bacteria; phylum Pseudomonadota; class Gammaproteobacteria; order Xanthomonadales; family Xanthomonadaceae; genus Stenotrophomonas. The sequence continues at coordinate 1,325,432 of NZ_JAJOYR010000001.1, forward strand.
GCGCCGCCACCTGGACGCACGCAGCTTCCAGGACATCGAAACCCCGATCCTGACCAAGGCCACCCCGGAAGGTGCGCGCGACTTCCTGGTGCCGGCGCGCATGCATCCGGGCGAGTTCTACGCCCTGCCGCAGAGCCCGCAGCTGTTCAAGCAGATCCTGATGGTGGCCGGCTTCGACCGCTACTACCAGATCGCCCGCTGCTTCCGCGACGAAGCCCTGCGTGCCGACCGCCAGCTGGAATTCACCCAGCTGGACATGGAATTCGCCTTCGTGCGCGAGCGCGACGTGCAGGATTTCGTCGAGGACATGATCCGCTCCGTCTTCAAGGAAGTGGTCGACGTGGAACTGGCCGAGCAGTTCCCGCGCATGACCTGGGCCGAGGCGATGCGTCGCTACGGTTCGGACAAGCCAGACCTGCGCATCGCGCTGGAGCTGGTGGACGTGGCCGAACTGGTCAAGGGCAGCGAGTTCCCGGTGTTCACCGCCGCTGCCAATGACGCCGACGGCCGCGTGGCCGCGCTGCGCATCCCCGGCGGTGCCACGCTCAGCCGCAAGCAGATCGACGAATACGCCGCCCACGCCGCCAAGTACGGCGCCAAGGGCCTGGCTTACATCAAGGTCGCCGACAACGGCGAGATCAGCTCGCCGATCCAGAAATTCTTCGCTGAAGACGCTTTTGCCGCGCTGCTCAAGCACATCGGTGCGGGCAATGGCGACATCGTGTTCTTCGGCGCCGGCGCCTACAACAAGGTGTCCGACTTCATGGGCGCGCTGCGCCTGAAGGCCGGCAAGGACTTCGGCCTGGTCGCCGCCGGTTGGGCACCGCTGTGGGTCACCGACTTCCCGATGTTCGAGTGGGACGAGGAAGAACAGCGCTATGTGGCCCTGCATCACCCCTTCACCGCCCCGGCGGTGGACGACGTGGCCGACCTGCGTGCCAACGCCAAGACCGCCGTATCGCGCGGCTATGACATGGTCCTCAACGGCAACGAGATCGGTGGCGGCTCCATCCGTATCCACCGTCCGGAGATGCAGAGCGCGGTGTTCGAACTGCTCGGCATCGGTGCCGAGGAGGCCCGCGCCAAGTTCGGCTTCCTGCTCGACGCGCTGAACTACGGCGCACCGCCGCACGGCGGCATCGCCTTCGGTATCGACCGTATCGCTGCGCTGATGGCCGGCACCGAATCCATCCGCGATGTGATTCCGTTCCCGAAGACCACCGGTGCGCAGTGCCTGATGACCGACGCACCGTCGCCGATCGCCGATGTGCAGCTGGCTGAAGTGCATATCCAGGTCCGCCCGAAGAGCAAGGAATGAGTGGAGGAGGAGTGAGAAACGAGGGCGGGGCCGCGGCAATGCCGGGGTATGTGTGTCTGCTTGCTCTCACTTCTCACTTCTGATTCCTCGTTTCTGCCGCATGAACATCCGCCGCGCGACCCCCGCTGACGCCGCACTGCTGTGCGAACTGGCCGAACGTACCTTCGTGGAGACGTTCGGTCACCTGTACCCGCCGCAGGACCTGGCCGACTACCTGGCCAGTGCCTATCCGGTGGACTTGCAGCGGCAGCAGTTGGAATCGGGGGAGTACGCGGCGTGGCTGCTGGAAGTGGAAGGGCAGGCGACGGGCTTCGCGTTCGCCGGTCCCTGCGGCTTGCCGCATGCCGACGTGCGGCCCGGTGACGGTGAGTTGAAGCGCCTGTATGTCCTGCGCGATCAGCAGAATGGCGGCCACGGCGGGCAGTTGTTTGCCGCGGCGCTGCAATGGCTGGAGTCGCGTGGCGATGGCGCGCTGTGGATCGGCGTGTGGTCGGAGAACTTCGGTGCCCAGCGTTTCTATGGCCGCCATGGGTTTGAGAAGGTAGGCGCCTATGAATTTCCCGTGGGCAACGTCCGCGACAACGAGTTCATCCTGCGCAGGCCCGCGCCCAGGCGGTAGCGCCAAGCCATGCTTGGCAGGAGTCCGGGCAGTCCGCTTGAGCGGCCGCTGATGTCGGGATTGCGCTGAACCGCATCCCAGTCTGCAGATATCCAATCCATTGGCGCTCGCCACGCCAATCAGCCAGACTGCACCCATGTGGCCATCGCCCCCCTCGCGCCATCCTCCCGTGCTGCTGCTGCACGGCATCTGGAATACCCGCTCCTGGCTGATTCCGCTGGCGTGGCGGCTGCGTACCCAGGGTTTCAAGGTCGAGATATTTGGTTACCCGAGCGTTTCCGGCGGTCCTGGGGTTGCCGTGCCCTTGCTGGTCGAGCGCCTGCGCGGACACGGCCCGGTCAATCTGGTCGGGCACAGCCTTGGTGGGTTGGTGGCGCTGGAAGCGCTGCGCCAGGCACCGGAACTGGAAGTGCCGCGCGTGGTCTGCCTGGGGTCGCCGTTGTGCGGCAGCGGCACTGCACGCACGTTGGCCGAACACGGTTGGTCGGCAGCGCTCGGGCGCAGCAGCGAGCTTCTGCTGCAGGGCCTGCCGGAGTGGCACGGCAATGCGCAGGTCGGGTTGATCGCCGGCTCCGTGGCCCACGGCCTCGGGGCGCTGATGGGGGCTTTGCACGGGGATTCGGACGGCACCGTGGCGCTGGACGAAACCTGCCTGTCCGGGCTGGCCGACCACTGCATCGTGCCGTCCAGCCATAGCGGGCTGGTGCTGTCGCAGGACGCGGCGACATTGACCGCCGCCTTTCTGAAGCTGGGTCGTTTTCCGGCCGAGGCGGTTCGTCGCGGTACGTGACGGGCCTGGACGGGGGATCGGGTAGAATTCGCACCCTGTTCCTGACAGATGCACGGTAAATCCCATGGGTAGAGGCCCCTCCATCGAAAACCGCAAAAACGCGTCTGACGCGAAGCGCGGCAAGATTTTCACCAAGATCATCCGTGAGATCAGCGTTGCTGCTCGCGGCGGTGGAGGCGACCCCAACAACAACCCGCGCCTGCGCGTGGCCATGGACAAGGGCCTGACCGCGAACATGTCCAAGGACGTGATCGAACGGGCCATCAAGAAAGCCACCGGTGAGCTGGAAGGCGTCGAGTACGAAGAGATCCGCTACGAAGGCTACGCACCGGGCGGCGTGGCGGTCATCGTTGACTGCCTCACCGACAACCGCGTGCGTACCGTGGCCGACGTGCGTCATGCCTTCAGCAAGTGCGGCGGCAACATGGGCACCGAAGGCTCGGTGGCCTTCATGTTCAAGCGTCTGGGCGTGCTGACCTACGCACCGGGTGCCGACGAGGAAAAGATCACCGAAGCGGCCATCGAGGCCGGCGCCGACGACATCGTGGTCTACCCGGATGACGGCTCCATCGATGTCATCACCGCGCCGGAATCGTTCCAGTCGGTGAAGGACGCGATGGCAGCGGGCGGGCTGGAGCCCGACCACGCTGAAATCACCTTCCGCGCCGAGAACGACATCGCCGTGGACGCCGACACCGCGCCGCAGGTCAAGAAGCTGCTGGACATGCTCGAGGACCTGGACGACGTGCAGGACGTGTACTCCAACGTGGACCAGGCCAGCCTGGAAGGCTGACCCCGTCCCGGCAGGTGAGACGGCGCACTGCGATGCTGCGCGCCGTTTCTCCACCACAGGCCCTTACATGACCCGCATTCTCGGCATCGACCCCGGCTCGCAACGCACCGGCGTCGGCATCATCGACATCGATGCCAGCGGCAAGGCGCGGCACGTCCATCATTGCCCGCTGGTGTTGCTGGGCGCGGCGGATTTTCCGCAGCGGCTGAAGCTGCTGGCGCACGGGCTGCACGCGTTGATCGAGGAATACCAGCCGCAGGAAGTGGCGATCGAGAAGATATTCATGGCCAAGAACGCCGATTCGGCGCTGAAACTGGGCCAGGCACGCGGTGCCGCCGTGTGTGCGGTGGTGATGCGCGACCTGCCGGTCAGCGAGTACGCCGCTACCGAGATCAAGCTGGCTGTGGTTGGCCGCGGCGGCGCGGAGAAACAGCAGGTGCAGCACATGGTCGGGCTGATGCTCAACCTGCACGGCAAACTGCAGGCCGACGCCGCCGATGCGCTGGCGGTGGCCATCACCCACGCGCATGTGCGCGCCACGGCCAACCGGCTGGGCGTGGATGTGCGCCAGGCTTGGAGTCGCAAATGAGGTTTTTCGGATGATTGGACGACTGCGCGGCATCCTCGCCTACAAGGCACCGCCGTGGCTGGTGATCGACGTCAATGGCGTCGGCTACGAGCTGGAGGCGCCGATGAGCACCTTCTATGACCTGCCCGATGTCGGTCGCGAGGTGATCCTGTTCACCCATTACGCGCAGAAGGAAGACAGCGTGTCGCTGTACGGCTTCCTGCGCGAGGGCGAGCGGCGGTTGTTCCGCGATGTACAGAAGGTGTCCGGCATCGGCGCCAAGATCGCGCTGGCGGTGTTGTCCGGGGTCAGCGTCGATGAGTTCGCGCGGCTGATCCAGACAGGCGACGTCACCGCACTGACCCGCATCCCCGGCATCGGCAAGAAGACAGCCGAGCGGATGGTGGTGGAATTGCGTGACCGCGCGGCCAATTTCAGCGGCGGTGGCGCGCCGATCGCAGGGCAGCTGGGCAACGACCCGGTGTCCGAGGCGACGGTGGCTTTGCAGCAACTGGGCTATAAACCGGCCGAGGCAGCAAAGATGGCGCGCGATGCGGCAACCGATGGTGACGATGTCGCCACGGTGATCCGCAAAGCGTTGCAATCGGCGTTGCGTTGACCTTCCACGGCGCATGACGCCAACCTGAGATCACCATGTCCCACGCTCCTTCTTCGTCTGAAACCGCCGGGCACGGCCACATTCCAGGTGCCGCCAGTGGCATGGCCCTGATCGTCGGGGCCATCGGTGTCGTCTTCGGCGATATCGGTACCAGCCCGCTGTATACGCTGAAGGAAGCCTTTTCCGAGCACTACGGGCTCAACAGTGACCATGACACCGTGCTGGGCGTGCTGTCGCTGGCGTTCTGGGCACTGAACATGGTGGTCACGCTCAAGTACGTGACCATCATCATGCGCGCCGACAACGACGGCGAGGGCGGCATCATGGCGCTGATGGCATTGGCCCAGCGCACCCTGCGCAATGGTTCACGCACGGCCTATGTGGTCGGCATCCTCGGCATTTTCGGCGCTTCGCTGTTCTTCGGTGACGGTGTCATCACACCGGCCATTTCCGTGCTGGGTGCGGTGGAAGGCCTGAAGGTCGCCGCCCCGGGGCTGGGTCACTTCGTGGTGCCGATCACCCTGGTGGTGCTGGCGGCGGTGTTCGCCGCGCAACGCTTTGGTACCGAAAAGGTGGGCAAGGTGTTCGGGCCGGTGATGATCATCTGGTTCCTGTCGCTGGCGGCCATCGGCATCTACAACGTGATCGGTACGCCGGAAGTGCTCAAGGCGTTCAACCCGATGTGGGCAGCACGCTTCTTCATGGAGCATGGCTGGCACGGCATCTTCATCTTCGGCGCGGTGGTGCTGGCGGTGACCGGCGGCGAAGCGCTGTATGCGGACATGGGCCATTTCGGCGTGCCGCCGATCCGCCATGCCTGGTACTTCTTCATCCTGCCGTGTCTGGTGCTGAACTACCTGGGGCAGGGCGCATTGGTGCTGGAGCGGCCGGACGCGGTGGCCAACCCGTTCTTCGAGGCGGTGCCGCAATGGGCGCTGTATCCGATGATCATCCTGGCCACCATGGCGGCGGTGATCGCCAGTCAGTCGGTGATCACCGGCGCATTCTCGGTGTCGCGCCAGGCCATGCAGCTGGGTTACATCCCGCGCATGCGCATCCTGCATACCTCGCATGACACGATCGGTCAGATCTACATCCCGGGCATCAACTGGGGCTTGGCGGTACTGGTGTTCGGGCTGGTGCTGGCGTTCCAGAGCTCCAGCAACCTGGCCGTGGCCTACGGCATCTCGGTGTCCGGCACCATGCTGATCGACACCCTGCTGCTGGCGCTGGTGGCACGCGCGCTGTGGCCGCGTGCGCATCACGGCATCCTGGCCTTGTGCGTGTTGTTCTTCATCATCGACCTGTGCTTCGTGATCGCCAACGGGGCCAAGTTGATGCAGGGCGCCTGGTTCCCGGTGGTGCTGGGCCTGGTGCTGTTCACGATGATGCGCACCTGGCGCCGTGGTCGTGAGCTGCTGCGTGATGAAATCCGCAAGGACGGCATCCGTCTGGATACCTTCCTGCCCGGGCTGATGCTGGCGCCGCCGGTACGGGTGCCGGGCACCGCCGTGTTCCTGACCGCCGATCCGACCGTGGTACCGCATGCGCTGATGCACAACCTCAAGCACAACAAGGTGCTGCATGAGCGCAACGTGTTCCTGCACGTGGAAACCTGGCCGGTGCCGTATGCGCCGGAAGGGCAGCGTCTGAAGATCGAGTCGGTCGGCGAGGACTTCCATCGCATCTACATCCGCTACGGTTTCATGGAGACGCCGGATGTGCCGCTGGCGCTGATGCGTTCGTGCGACCACGGCGGCATCTACTTCGACCCGATGGACACCACGTACTTCGCCAGCCGCGAGACCATCGTGGCCAGCGCCAACCGTGGCATGCCGATCTGGCGCGACAAGCTGTTCGCCTTCATGCACCGCAATGCCGCCCCGGCCACCGGCTTCTTCCGGATTCCGGGCAACCGACTGGTGGAGCTGGGCGCGCAGGTGGAGATTTGACCGCCGGAAACCGGTATGGAAAGGCGGCAGAGCGCAACGATTGCCGTGGCTGTCGCCGCTTTCTCGTTCTATTCGCCGGTTACTGGACGTAACATAGTCCGATGACTGACGATCGCCTCATCGGCGCCGGTGCCACCCGCGAGGACGAGGCCGCCGATGCCAGCATCCGCCCCCGTACCCTGGCCGACTATCTCGGCCAGGCGCCGGTGCGCGAGCAGCTGGATATCTACATCCAGGCCGCCAAATCGCGCCGCGAGTCGCTGGATCATGTGCTGATCTTCGGCCCGCCCGGGCTGGGCAAGACCACGCTCAGCCACGTCATCGCCAATGAGCTGGGGGTGAGCTTGCGGGTGACGTCCGGCCCGGTGATCGAGAAGGCCGGCGACCTGGCGGCATTGCTGACCAACCTGCAGCCGCACGATGTGCTGTTCATCGACGAAATCCATCGCCTCTCGCCTGTGGTCGAGGAGGTGCTGTACCCGGCGATGGAGGATTTCCAGATCGACATCATGATCGGCGAAGGCCCTGCTGCCCGCTCGATCAAGCTTGATCTGCCGCCGTTCACGCTGATCGGCGCCACCACCCGTGCCGGCCTGCTGACCGCGCCGCTGCGTGATCGTTTCGGCATCGTGCAGCGGTTGGAGTTCTATTCGGCCGAAGAGTTGACCCGCATCGTGCGCCGCTCGGCGGGCATCCTGGGCATCGATTGCAGCGCCGACGGCGCTGGCGAGATCGCGCGCCGCGCGCGTGGCACGCCGCGTATCGCCAACCGCCTGCTGCGCCGCGTGCGCGACTACGCGCAGGTGAAAGCCAGCGGTCACATCGATCTCGCCGTGGCCGAGGCCGCGATGCGGATGCTCAAGGTCGACCCGGAAGGCTTCGATGAACTGGACCGGCGCCTGCTGCGCACGATGGTCGAGTATTTCGATGGCGGACCGGTCGGCATCGAGTCGCTTGCGGCCGCGCTTTCCGAGGAGCGGGGTACGCTGGAAGACGTGGTCGAGCCCTATCTGATCCAGCAGGGCTTCCTGGTGCGTACCGCGCGCGGCCGCATGGCCACGCACAAGGCGTACCGGCACATGGGGCTCAAACCCAAGGCGGCACCGGCGGACCTGTTCGCGGAGCAATCGGATGATTGAAGCCCGGTTCAGTTGGCCGACACGCATTTACTGGGAAGATACCGACGCTGGTGGGGTGGTCTACCACGCCCGCTACGTGGCCTTCATGGAGCGCGCGCGTACCGAATGGATGCGGGACCTCGGCTACGGCCAGGAATCCATGCGCAGCGGCGACGGCCAGGTGTTCGTGGTCCGCGCGATGACGCTGGACTTCCTCAAGCCGGCCAAGCTGGATGATGCGCTGACCACCACGGTGGAACTGCTGCAATGCCGGCGGGCCAGCCTGCTGATGGAGCAGGCGGTCATGCGCGGGGAGGAAGTGCTGGTCACCTCCCAGGTACGCCTGGCGGCGGTCGGCGCCCGTGATTTCAAGCCGCAAGCCATTGATGAAACGCTGTACGCAACACTCAAACCCCTACAAACCAAACTCGCGTAAGTAAGACTGAGGAAGATCGGATGATCGCTTTGCTTCTGGCCCTGCAGGCCACCGTGACCGAGGCGTTGCCGGCCGATGTAAGCGCCGCTGCCGCGCAGACCGTGGCACAGGCCAGTCATGGCGGTGGCATCAACTACCTGGACCTGATGATCAAGGCCAGCATCCCGGTCAAGCTGATCGTGCTGCTGCTGTTGGCCGGCTCGTTCATCAGCTGGGTGATCATTTTCCGCAAGGCACGCGTGTTCAAGGCGGCCGATCGTGAAGCCGACGACTTCGAAAACCGTTTCTGGTCCGGTGCCGACCTGGGCAAGCTGTACGCCTCGGCCACCGACCGCAATCGTTCGGTGAACGGTCTGGAAGCCATTTTCGAGTCCGGTTTCCGCGAGTACACCCGCATGCAGAACCGCCGTGGTCTGGACGGTCGCAACCAGCTGGAAGGCGCGCAGCGCGCCATGCGTACCACCTACGCCCGCGAGGTGGATGGGCTGGAGCGCAACCTCGAACTGCTGGCCAACATCGGTTCCACCGCGCCTTACGTGGGCCTGGTCGGTACCGTGTTCGGCATCATGGTGACCATGCACGACATGATCAGCAGCGGTGAGCAGGCCGGCATCGCTTCGGTGGCGCCGGGTATCTCCGAAGCACTGTTTGCCACCGCCATCGGCCTGTTCGTGGCGATCCCGGCGGTGTGGGCCTACAACCGTTTCACCACCCGCGTGGAGCGCCTGTCGGTGCGTTACGAAACCTTCGCCGAAGAGTTCAGCTCCATCCTGCAGCGCCAGACCGGCGCTGATGAGTAAGCGCATCCGCGCTTTCCTCTGACCGCAGGAGCCCATACATGACCGCCGCCATACCCCGCCGCAAGCGCCGCAAGCTCAAGTCCGAGATCAACGTCGTGCCGTACATCGACGTGATGCTCGTGCTGCTGATCATCTTCATGGTGACCGCGCCGCTACTGACGCTCAGCTTTGAAGTCGACCTGCCCAGTTCCACCGCCAAGGCGCTGGAGAGCCGGCAGGACCCGGTGATCGTTTCGGTGCGTGCCGATGGCCAGCTCAGCCTCAAGCTGCCTGAAGCCAAGGAGCCCGAGGCGATGGACCCCGGTGCGCTGCAGGCGCAGCTGAGCGCGCTGGCCTCGCAGGACAAGGAACTTCGCGTGATCGTGGCCGCCGACAAGACCGTGGCCTACGAAAAGGTCGTGTCCGCGATGGATGTGATCAAGGCGGCGAAGATCGAAAAGGTGGGTCTGGCGACCGATGCACGCTGATTCCCTGCCGCCACCGCGTCAGACCAGCAACGAGTGGGGCCTGCCGGTCGTTCTCGCACTGCTGGTGCACCTGCTGGTAGCTGCGATCTTCATCATTGCCTGGCTGTGGTCGCCCTCGCGCAATACCGAAGCGGCCGCCGGCGACCCGGCGGTGGAAGCAAGCCTGCAGCTGTCCTCGGCCGAAGCCTCGGCGGCGCGGCAGGCGCTGCGTGCCTCGGAAAAACTGCCTGACCTGCCCGAGCCCGTGGAAGAAGTGCCGCCGGAACCGGTGCCTGAAGACACCATTCCGCCGCCGCAGCCCATTCCCGAGCCGCGTCCGCAGGATGCGCCGACGCCGCAGCAACACAATGCGCAGGAACGCATCGCGCAGCCGGACAACGTGGACCAGGAGCGGGTGAGTGCGCTGGCTATCTCGCAGGAAAAGGCCAAGCAGGAACAAGAAGCCAAGCGTCGCCAGGAACAGATCGATCTGACCGAGCGCAAGCGCGTGGAAGAGGCCGAGCAGAAGCTGCGCCTGGCCAGGCAGCAGGAAGAGGCCGACCGCCAGAAGAAGCTGGCCGATGCGCAGCGCACCGCCAACGAAACCGCGGCCGAGCGCGAACGTCAGCAGAAGATCGCCGAGATCCGCCGCAAGCGCGAGCAGGCCGAGCGCGAAGCCAAGCAGGCCGAGCAGCGTCTGCGCCAGGTGGCCGATGCACGTGCGCGTGCGCAGGGCAGCTCTTCGGCCAGTACCGCCAGCAGCGGTCCCAGCTCGCCGGCACCGGGGCAGGGCGGTACCAGCAATGATCTGACCGCCAAGTACGCCGCGGCGATCCAGCAGGCAGTGCTCAACCAGTGGGTACGGCCGGATTCGATTCCGCGTGGCCAGCGGTGCCGCCTGACCATCCGCCAGTTGCCCGGCGGTGAAGTGATCCGGGTCGAGTTCTCGTCCAGTTGTCCGTATGACGAAGCGGGGCGGCGTTCGGTCGAGGCGGCGGTACTGCGCGCCCAGCCATTGCCGTATCGTGGTTTCGAGCAGGTGTTCCAGCCGAGCCTGAACTTCAATTTTGAAGCACAGGACCGCTGAGACCTGCCGGAATTGCGGGATCTGGTCATGAAAGGAATGTAGGTTTCAGGGGAAACCTTTCATTTCCGGCGAAATCCGGCCCAGGGGCTGGATTTCACGCGCCATTCGTTCACGATTGCGAAAATATTCATCCGCCTGCTGCTATCCCTCTCTGTCTTCGACCGTACTGTTGAGCGCCTCATGAAGAAACTGCCCCGTTGGCTGGTCGCCCTCACTGCCCTGTTGTTGCCGCTTGCGGCGATGGCACAGCAGAAGGGGCTGGAAATCGACATCATTGGCGGCAACGCCTCGGCGCTGCCGATCACCGTCGTGCCGATGCCGTACCAGGGCGCCGCTGGCGCACCTGCGACCGACGTGGCCGCCGTGGTACGTGCCGACCTGGACCGTTCCGGCCAGTTCCGCAACCTGCCTGAAGCGCAGATCGTGCAGCGCCCGGTGCGCGGCAGCGAAGTGGAATACCCGACCTGGCGTGCGCTCAAGCAGGATTACCTGGTCGTCGGCCGCGTGCTCGACGCCGGTGCCGGTGCCTACCGCGTGGAATACGAACTGTTCGACGTGGCCAAGGGCGAGCGCGTGCTCGGCCTGGCAATGACCGCACGTTCCAACGCCATGCGCGACGTTGCCCATCAGATGGCCGATGCCATCTATGAAAAGATCCTCGGCGTGCGCGGCGCGTTCTGGACCCGCATCGCTTACATCACCGCCAGCGGCAGTGGTGCCAACATGCGTTACGCGCTGATGGTGGCCGATTCGGATGGCTACAACCCGCAGACCATCGTGCGTTCGGCCGAGCCGCTGTTGTCGCCGAGCTGGAGCCCGGACGGCCGCAAGCTGGCCTACGTGAGTTTCGAGCGTGGCAACTCCTCGATCTACGTGCAGGACATCGCCACCGGTGGCCGTGAGCTGCTGACCAGCTTCCGTGGCATCAACAGCGCGCCGTCGTTCTCGCCGGATGGTCGCCGTCTTGCACTGGCGCTGTCGCGCAGCGGCAACCCGGAAATCTACGTGATGGACCTGGGCAGCAAGCAGCTCACCCAGTTGACCAACCATTTCGGCATCGACACCGAGCCGACCTGGGCCGCTGATGGCAACTCGGTCTACTTCACCTCCGACCGTGGCGGGCGTCCGCAGATCTACCAGGTGTCGGCAAGCGGTGGCAGCGCCAACCGCGTGACATTCCAGGGCAACTACAACGCCAAGGCAACTGTATCCTTCGACGGCAAGAAGATTGCCGTGGCACAGGGTGCAGGCAACAGCTACAAGATCGCGATGATGGACAGCAGCCTGGGGTCGGCGCGCTGGAGCACGTTGTCGCCGGGTTCGCTGGACGAATCCCCGAGCTTTGCCCCCAATGCGAGCATGGTGCTGTATGCCGCGCGCGAAGGTGGTCGCGGTGTGTTGTATGAAGTATCTGCTGATGGTCGCGTGCGTCAGCGCCTTGTTCTTGCGGATGGCGATGTACGGGAACCGGCATGGGGCCCCTACCGCACCGCGCGTTGAGAAAGTGTTAATATCCGGACCGGATTAATCCCAAAATTGGCCTAGGAGCCTTTAGGTATCGCCATGAACAAATCCACTCGTGTTTTGCTCGTCTCGCTGTTGTCGGTCGTTGCACTGGCTGGCTGCTCGAAGAAGGTCAAGGAACAGCCGGCTCCGCCGGTCGACAACGGCCCGGCCACCCAGCCGACCGCTCCGTCCACCTCTGGCCTGTATGGTCCGGGCGATCTGGACACCGATGCCTGCCTGCGTCAGCGCGTGGTCTACTTTGACCTCGACAAGGACGAAGTGAAGTCCGAGTTCCAGCAGATCATGGGCTGCCATGCCAAGTATCTGCGTGACCGTCCGTCTTCGCGTATCACCCTGCAGGGCAACACCGACGAACGCGGCAGCCGCGCTTACAACCAGGCTCTGGGCGAGCGTCGTGGCAATGCCGTCAACTCGGCACTGCAGGCCAACGGTGGTTCGGCTTCGCAGCTGACCGTCGTGTCCTACGGTGAAGAGCGTCCGGTGTGCACCGAGTCGAGCGAGTCCTGCTGGTCGCAGAACCGTCGCGTCGAAATCGTCTACACCGCGCAGTAATCGATGCGTACCGGCATCATCAAGCTGATGCTCGTGGTTGCGGCAGCCTTCATGGCTGCCGCACCCGCTTATGCGCAGCGACAGAGCCTCGCTGACCGGGTTGGCGCGCTGGAACAGCAGGTCAACAACAGCCAGGCAAACACTGACATGCTCAACCAGCTGCAACAGCTGCGTAGTGAGATGCAGGCGTTGCAGGGCACGATCGAGCAGCTCCAGCATGAGAATGAACAGCTGAAGCAGCGCAATCGTGATCAGTACCTTGACCTGGATGGGCGCTTGAACCGCCTGGAAGGCAATGGCACCGCAACCGGTGCACCGACCGCCTCGGCTACACCGGCAACGCCGGCAGCCAAGCCGGCAGCGTCGGCCGAACGCCCGCCGACCGTGCGTGGCGATGCCAGCAGCCAGGCCGCTGCCGGTGACGAACGTGCGGCCTACAACGTGGCTTTTGATGCACTGAAAGCTGGCAAGTACGACGACTCGGCCCAGCTGTTCCAGAGCTTCCTGGAGTTGTACCCCAATGCCGCGTACACGCCCAACGCGTTGTACTGGCTGGGTGAAAGTTATTACGCAACACGCAATTTCAAGATGGCCGAGGCCCAGTTCAACGAGCTGATCGGTCGCTATCCCACCCACGACAAGGCCGCAGGCGGTTTGCTGAAGCTGGGCCTGTCGCAGTACGGCGAAGGCAATGCGCAGTTGGCGCAGCAGACGCTGGAACAGGTGGTCTCCCGTTTTCCCGGCAGTGATGCGGCCCGTACCGCGCAGGATCGTCTGCAGTCGATCCGGCTTGGCCAGCAACTGCGTTGATTGGAGCCGCAACCGCGCCGACGCGGTGCGGTTGATGTGCAGATGAACTCTCCCGCCGCCGCTGTCCCCAGCGAGATCGTGCAGTCGCCGTTGCCGCGACTGAAGATCACTGAAATTTTCCTGTCCTTGCAGGGCGAGGCCGACACGGCTGGCTGGCCTACCGTGTTCGTGCGCCTGACCGGCTGCCCATTGCGCTGCCAGTATTGCGACACCGAGTACGCCTTCCATGGCGGCACGTGGTGGGATATCGACGACATCGTGACCGAGGTGCTCAAGCAGGGTGTGCGCCATGTCTGCGTGACCGGTGGCGAGCCGCTGGCGCAGAAGCGCTGCCTGATCCTGCTGCAGAAGCTCTGCGATGCGGGTCTGGACGTGTCGCTGGAAACCTCCGGTGCGCTGGACATCAGCGCCGTCGATGCGCGTGTATCGCGCGTGGTCGACCTGAAGACGCCGGATTCGGCAGAGATGGGCCGCAACCGGCTTGAGAACATCCCCTTGCTGACCGCCCGCGACCAGCTCAAGTTCGTGCTGTGCAGCCGTGGCGACTACGAGTGGGCCAAGTCGATGTTGTTCGAACATCGTCTGCATGAGCGTTGCATGGTGTTGTTCTCGCCGAGCAAATCGCAGATCAGCGCGCGCGAGCTGGCCGACTGGATCGTCGCCGACCGTCTGCCGGTGCGTTTCCAGATGCAGCTGCACAAGATTCTCTGGGACGACGCGCCCGGCCGCTGACGCCGAGCCGCGCGTTTCAGGATGATGCACCGCCGCGGCGGTGCGATGCTTCAAACCCCGGCGCGGGACAGCGTGCTGGCATTCCTTCCCCAACCGGATCAACTCATGAAGAAGAAAGCAGTCGTGCTTCTTTCCGGCGGCATGGACTCGGCCGCCGTTGTCGCCATTGCCCAGGAACAAGATTTTCAGGTGTACGCGTTGAGCGTGCGCTACGGCCAACGCCATACCTCGGAACTGGAGGCCGCCGCACGCGTGGCCGCCGCGCTCGGTGTGGCCGGGCACAAGGTGGTCGATGTCGATCTGCGCAGCATCGGCGGATCGGCACTGACCGATGACATCGATGTGCCTGAAGCCGGCGGCCAGGGTATCCCGGTCACCTACGTGCCGGCGCGCAACACGATCATGTTGTCGCTGGCGCTCGGCTGGGCCGAGGTGCTGGGCGCCAACGACATCTTCTGCGGCGTGAATGCGGTGGACTACTCCGGCTACCCGGATTGCCGGCCGGAGTTCATCAGCGCGTTCCAGGCGCTGGCGAACCTGGCCACCAAGTCCGGGGTGGAGGGCGCCGGCATCGTTGTGCATGCGCCGTTGCAGTACCTGAGCAAGGCACAGATTGCCGCCGAAGGTCAGCGCCTGGGCGTGGACTTCGGCCTGACCGTGTCCTGCTACCAGGCCGATGCCGACGGACGGGCCTGCGGCCAGTGCGATGCCTGCCGCCTGCGCGCGGATGGTTTTGCCGCTGCCGGCATGGCCGACCCGACCCGTTACGCCTGAATTCCGATTTGACGATTGTTGCGCTAGAATACGCGCCCCGGCTGCGGCCGGGTCTTTGTTTGGGCCGTTAGCTCAGTCGGTAGAGCAGAAGACTTTTAATCTTTTGGTCGAAGGTTCGAATCCTTCACGGCCCACCATAAAAAACAGAGAGTTACAGAGCAGAAAAGGCACCGTTGATCGGTGCCTTTTTCGTTTGGTGCCTACTTGGTGCCTACATTTGATTGCCTAGGCGGCCGGCTTCCACTCGTTGCGGACCCACGCCTGGACGGCTGACTGACGCCACCTGACGCTGCGTCCGATCTTCTTGGCCGGCGGCGGAAAGTCACGGCTGGCCATCATCCGATAGATGCTGCTCTTCGAGAATCCGCATTCGGCTTGCACCTGCTTGAGTGGGATCAGCGCGTCCACGGGCAGATTGACGTCGGTCGTGGGCAGGTTGTTGTTGATGTTCATACGTTGTTCCTCGCTGTGTACTGAGCCTTGCTGGGCATTGCCGGACAGATTGTTGCCACTGGGATTCTCCGGGGACGAGAAGGCACTGAATGCCAATGCATCACTCGCCTGGGTCGTCATCGGATGGCCCGCTCGGCGGCAGCCGCCAGTGAGTGATGTCGTGGTCCTCTTCGCCGCGCCATTTGCCGAACACCGCCTCCTCGCGGCCGACGTGCCACAGCATCAGTCGCCTGCCATTCGTTGGGGCGGTTGCAATGGGGCGCCACCCGGTACTGGTGTGATCGTTCATCGCTTCTTGGCCTCGGCTATGAACTCCTGCAGCTTTTCCAGAAGGAACTCTGTCTCTTGCCTCCACCGGCGCGAGTCGGAGTGATTCAGGTACTTGGTGAGGTAGAGCAATTTCTCGAGCGGCTCAATCAACCATGCCGCGCTGAAGGGGAGAACGGTTCGAGGATCTCTTGGCGGGGGAGGAGGCGGCATACAGTCCGGCCCCGCCCAGGTCAGGCCGATCTTGCAGTGCCGGCACTCGCCGGTGCGCCTATCGAAATCATGTTCGCGTGCTGGCTTGGAAACGGTCGGGTTCTCGAACAGGGCACGTACCACCAGGCCGCGTCGCTGTGCACTGAAGACGATGTTGGCGTTGGCCAGCACCCAGCAGCCAGGCGACAAGTCATCCTTGCGCCTGTACTCCCAGCGCACGGCATGCGCGGAATACAGCTGGGTCATCAGGATGTCCGCCCACTCGCGCACGCGGGACGCCTCCACGGGACCGCCTTCCGGGTCGATGAGGCGCATGCTGGCGAGGACGGCTGCGACGGGTGACGAGGCTGTGGTGGCTTCCATTACGGCGATTCCGCGCTCAGGCAGTTGTTGTGTCATTCAATCCAAGTTCCAGCTGATGGGGCGGCGCCGATACCAGAGCCCGGACAGGTAGCGCGGCTTCGGTCCCGGCAGCTCTGCGCCTCGCATTCGCGGCCCACGCGAGAAGGCGCCAGTAGAACGCTCCGCCATCCCGCGCGCTGCGACGCGAGCGCGCTTCGCTGAGGAGAACCCGAGCCGTGTGCTTCGCCTGGTTTCCGTCACGCATCGCTCGCCTCCTGCGGGCTGTCAGCCACCAGTGCGACGAGCGCACCGGGTAGCCCCGACTGATGCTGGGCACGGCGATTAGCGTCGCCGTAGGCGACCAGGCAGATGGGGCCGCCACTGTTGCCGCGTGCACGCGTCCCGTCCGGATAGTGGAAGTTAGGGCCGCCGGGCAGGAACAGCACGCCAGAGGCATGCGGCCACACCCAGCGACGGGACTTGCCGGTCTCCCTGCGAGCGAACGCCAGGGCAATGCCGTTCGCATGCTCAGCCAGCCTCTGCAACCACGCCTTGGTGTATTGCCCGAACGGCGGGTTGCACCACACGCAGTCATGCCAGTTGGTGGTCAGTCCATCCTCCGGTAGTTCGATGTGCTTCGCGGCAGTGGGCCACGGGCGCGGCGATGGAGCTGCGCACGGATCAAGGTCGAACGGGCCAAGGGCTTCGGTCATGCGAGGTGGCCGCAGCCACACGTGGATGGCAGCTGCGGGGCGAGCGGCATATGGGGGCATACCATCAGCCATTACGTCCCCATGCGGACGCACCGCGAGAGCATTTGCCGCCCGCATGGCAGAATGCGGCGAAACAGGGGGATGCGATGGCCAATGAGTTCTGTCCGCTGGCTGCGGATTGGGGGAACTGGGCAGATTGGGCGGGTGTTATCGTGGCGTTGATCGCAGCGGTGGCCACGATCTGTGCCGTTCGTGTGGCTCTCAGGACCAGCCGAGAAGCGGTCAACGAGGCCAAACGCATTCGTGACCAAGACAGAGTGCACAACGCGGACGCTGCGCGTAGCCGCGCTGAGGCTCGCATGATTGTCATGGACCACGAGCTCTACGTCCTGGGTGGAAAGCTGAAAAGGATCAAAGACTCGCTCTCGCCGGCCGTGCTTTCCGGGGATCCTGCAAGGCTGGGTAGATGGATTCGCGGTCAGGTTCCTAGCTCTCCGCTGCCAATGCTGGAAAGGTATGCCGGAGAGGTTGATTCCATTGGGAAAGAGGATGCGGCCGTGCTCTTGTCTATACTTGCAGGCTGGTACGCAATGCAAGATGAGCTCCGAGCCGTGCATTGGGACTCTCCTGACACGTTTGATATTGAAGATGTGCAAAGCGCGACGTGTGGAGCCTACGAGATGATTCTGGACATCATGCGAGACGGTCGCGAGGTCACCAGAAAATGGTCCCAGCGTATTCGTCCGAACCTTCCAGATACCGACTTCTGACGGACGATTCACGCGGCTTCGTTCATTGCGGCTATGTCCATCTCGTCTGCGGCTTCGCGCGACTGATACTTGGTCTGATTGAGGACGTTGGCGCTGTACACCGATTTGGCGGGGAAGAACGAGTGCCGCCGCTGGTTCTGCTACCGAATGTGTTCGCAACGCCACAGGCGGTAAATCGCGACTGTTCAGTCGAGGGGGGGCGTGCGTGTTCAGATCAGCCCGCAATTGCTGCCCGGCGTGCGGTGCGCGGTGAGCGACGTGGTTGGGGTCAGCCATTGCGCTGCTCTATCAGGAAGGTGGGATCGACGGCCCAACCGGCCTCGCGCGCACCGAGGAGGCGCAGCTCGTTGGTGTCGAATTCGTCCAAGCCGAGCAGTCGCGCAGCCTGGTCGATGTGGTTGGGGGAGAACGGACGCTGTCCGCTGAACAGGTCGTAGACGTTCTGTTTCGTGCACCCCCAAGCGCCGGCGAGTTCCTGCATGCGCTTGCCTTCCTCCTGCAGGTGTCGCCGAAGCAGGGCACGCACGCTGTTGACCGATCGCGGCACCCGGATCGGCCGACCGCCTGCGGCCATGCCGTTGTTGGCGGCTTGTCGGCGGGCTTTCATGCTGCCGCCTTCGCGCGAGCAGGCACTGAGTCGAGATTCGCGCGAGCAAGGGCAGCGATTGGCGGTGGGCTGACGCTGTTGCCCACCATGCGCACAGCTGCGCTGTTGGTGAGCAACGTCCCGTCCGCCGTGCGATCGATGATGCAGGCAGAGCGAAGATGCGCCGCTCATGCATGCACCTTGCGGGGCTTGCTATAGCCGGCACCAGGCACGACCGGGATGCCACGGAAGGTGATGGGACCGGCTTTGTGCGGCTCGCTCTGGACCTTGCCGCCTGCTGTTCCATCGGCCTTGCGGCGCTCGTTCTCGATCCTGTCTTGCTCTTTGGCATGGCGCCGATACGCAGAGTTGAGGGCGCGCAGAAGGTGGCGGTGATCACCGGGGAAGATGTCCACTTTGCTCGGGGCTTTCCCGGCGCTGGCCATGTAATCCACCAACGTCTCTACCTTCTCGCGGACGCGCTTGCTGCGTTCGTCAGAGAGCGCGTGGGTGGCGAGGTCGACTGCAATTGTGCTCATGGACGAACCTCCAGGAATGCCAGGTCATAGATGACGCATCGCGCCCGGGCCGCCGGTGGGGTGCCGGCGTCGACCACGGGATGCAGGGGGACAACCGCAGTTGCCCGGGCGCATGCGTCGGGGGAAACCGAATAGGAGCCGTCAATCACGGCATCGACGGCATTGAGGGCGGCCTGCCAGCGCTCCTGGGAGAAGTCCTGCGTGAGCGCGATGGCGACTCCGGCGGAGCAGTCGGGCACACGTTCGGTAGCCCGGAATCCGTTGAGGACAGTGGAGGCGATGGTGGTGCGCAATCCCCAGTCGTTGTGCTGCGCGAACTCGTAGACGGCGAGCGTGGCGCAGAAGCGCGGATCGACGATCTTCAAATCGGCCGGCACGGTGACGCCGCCGTCAACGGTTTTGAGGGGCTCGACAACCGGCTCAGGGGCCTGAGTCGCTGCGCAGGCGCCCAAGAGCAGCAGCGTGGCAAGAGCGACTGCGCAGTTACGGCTGCGGGCAAGGCTTAAGCGGTGGGGCTGGCTGCTGGTGCTTTGAAACAGGGGCATGTGCTGCATCCGTCAGTGGCGACGGGTGCAGATTACCAAATGGTAAACGGAAAGCAATACCAGATGGTAAATATCTTGTTTGCCGGTCAACCGGCGGGGCGTTGACCTACGCCAGAGGCGTGCCCTTGCTGTCGTGTCGGACGGTGAATGCCTGGATGAGCCCCAGCAAGTAGAGCGCGACAAACAGCGCTGCGAAGAAGAGGGGTTCGGCGACCAACATCAGGAGCAAGGCGATGATCTTCAATGCGCCGAGTCCGAACTTGCCGATGTAGAAATCGTGAAAGCCAAGGGGGCCAAATAGGATGGCCAACACGATGTAGAGGGTCCGGCTGCTGGGGGCTAGCTGCGTCGGCAGGGTGGATTGCTGGCCTATCTCAAACACTGGCGCGGCGAGGTCAACGGGGACTCCCCCGGGGCCGGTGATTACGTGGCCCGATGGCGCCGGCGACCTGGCTTGCCGCTGGGGGGCTCCGCAACCAGGGCAGGCCGCAGCCTGATCACTGATCTGCCGCCCACATTCCTTGCAGCTCACCAAAGCCATGTTCGTCCCTCAGTTGAAGCGGTCGATCCTGTTACGCAGGTAGACCTTGCCACCAATGGTGGCGCCAGGTGGCATCGGAAATGCCGGATACAGCGCCGAGTTGGCGCTCACGATGTACACCGCATTGCCTCGGTCCTGCAGGCCTTTCACCTGCTGACCGTTGCCCGTGTTGATGAGATAGATGCCGTCACCGTCGAAGGTTTGGACACCAGAGTCCACCAGAAGCGATTCGCCAGGCTGGATGATGGGCAGCATCGAATCCCCGCGACCAGTTACCAGCACCAAGCGCCCAGGAGAGGGGACGAAGCCGACGATGGAACGGATGTAGTTCGATGTGAAATCCATCGACCTAATCACCTCCGGGTAATCGTCATTGATCCGTCCATCCCCCATATCCGCGTCTCCATCCAGTTGCTGGACGTGAACATAGGTCGGGTTGGTCGCAGTCTCTGCGACTGGCGCGACGCGGCTGGGGCTCGGCTCATTCTGCGTCGCAGAACTCAGGTAGCCAGCGGGCATCCCGGCGGCGATTTCCAGAGAGGCAGCGCGCTTCTCGCCGAATGACTTGCGCTTCAGAAGGCCCGACAACTCGCCTTGATTTATGCCAGTCGCAGCAGCGAACGAGGCTTGGCTGCCGGCATGGTTCTCGTTTATCCATTGCTGGAGCCGCTCGCGGCGGGTGGCAACTGCGGGGGTGTCGTCGGTGCGCATACAAGAAGTCTCCATTACCCATCAGTAATTCACCAAACGGTGTTGCAATCGCTTTACCATCTGGTAAAGTCTCGGCGCATGGAGACCCTACGCACCTACCTCAGCACCTTGGCGCCGGACGAGCAGGCGGCGTTTGCCGTCAAGGCCGGAACAACGATCGGCTAACGCTCCGACCGTTCTGCCGACCACGTCAACCAGTTGCGACGAGCGCACGAACAGCGTGCAGGCCGTGGAGGCACTGGCAGCGACGACGCCATCGACGTCGAATTCGCGGTCGTCCAATGACCCTGACCCGCGCGCTGCTGATGCGCTGTGGACGCTGTGGCAGCAGATGACAGCCATGTTCCCGGGCACGTGGAGCCGGCAGAACGGGGCCGCACCTTTCGACGACGAGGCGCACCTCACCACCGCCGGCGAAACCTGGTTGCAGGTCATCTCTGGCATGACGCCTCGGCAGTTGTCCGCCGGCCTTGCCGCATGCTTGCGCAGCGGGCTGCAATGGCCACCGAATCCACCACGCTTCCGCGCCATGTGCTTCGGGCTGCCGTCGTTGGCGCAGGTGCAGCAGGAGATGGCGCCAAGCAAGATGCAATGCGGATTCACGGTGCTGGTGCGCTCGATCCTCGATCTGCACGTGTACAACGCCGCCGATGATGGCTTCCAGCAGCAGCGAATGCTGACCGACGCCTACGACCGCGCGGTGGCCCACGTCATGGAGGGGGGCGAGGTGCCTGCCGCGGTGGCCGCGCTGGAGGCGCCGAAGGCCGACGATTTGACCGTCCGCAACCCTGATGCAGCGCGCGAGGCTATGCGACAGGCGGCGGCGGAACTCGGCTTTGGGGGTGCGCATGGAGCTGGCTGACGTGCGCGTGTACCAGCGGCAGCTACTGCTGCACGTGCTGACTCACCACGGCGAGAGCACGGCGGCCGAGGCACTGGAGCTCATGGGCAACATTGCGCTGGACCAGGGCGCGCCTCGCGACGCCATACTCGTCTCGACGGCCGCCGTGTCAGGGCTGTTGCGCGAACTGCACAGCAACCTGCTGGTGGTCCGTGGGGAGAACAGGGGTGACACCAGGAACGGCCGCATGGTCGCAACCTGGTCAGTCACGGACGCCGGCCGCATCGATACGCGCCCTGTCCCCGGCGCAGTTGGCGGGAACGCTGTGCAAGTCCGTGAAGCGCCGGCCGTGCAGGCTGTGGATGAGCGCCGATCGCGAGGCGGGCTCACGTTGCCGCAGCTCATGGGCCTGCTCACCATAGAGTTCGACGCGATGCTCAGTGAGATGGACCGCGAGCACCAGCAGGCCCAAGAGCGCGCCCGCCGCGAGTTCGAGGGATTCCGCCAGCGCGCGCTGCGCGTGTGGGGCGTCTCCGAGGCGAGTGCCTGATGGCCGGCAAGTCGAGCCCAAGGCGCGCGCTGCGTTACGCAAAGCCGGAGGACATGCCCGAGGGCATGCGCAAGCTCTACAGCGCCGGGAACAGGGTAGCTCCCGCCGCTGCTGGTGCTGCGGTGCGTGGGTACCGCCCCTGCGTAGGTACCCACGAAGGGGCTGGCACAGCGGCGGCGAACAGCGCCGCTCCGGCGCGTGGACGGACGCGCCACGTTGCCGGTGAGATGAACAAGACCGAGCGAGCGTATGCAGACTTGTTGCTGGGGATGAGACAGCGGGGCGAGATCCTGTGGTTTGGTTTCGAGTGCTGGACCTTCCGCCTTGCCAAGGACACCAGGTACACACCGGACTTCGTCGTCCAGCTGGCCAACGGAGAGTTGCAGCTGATCGAAGTGAAGGGGCGCGCCAAGGGCGGGCGCTACTTCGCTGAGGACGACGCGAAGGTAAAGGTCAAGGTCGCTGCGGCCACCTTCCCGATGCTCCAGGTCATGGTTGTTTGGCCGAATGGCAGCGGCGGGTGGGAAGAGGAGAACGTAGGTTGGAGGGAGGTCTCAGATGACCGTTGAGATGGGGTCACAGCAGATGATGATCGGCGCGGCCGCTGTTCGCCGCGACGACGTGGGCCGCTGTTGTCTGAACGACGAACGGGACGGGCGCCGCAGCGCCGCTCCAAGTTTCCCCGCGCTCACACCGCTTCCTTGAGGTAGGTCCAGCAATGAACATTGAATTCGAAAGCCTCGACGAAGCCAGCCACCATCTGTACCTGTTGGGCGAGTCCGGCCCGATCCGGTGCTTGGTCGACGGGAGCATCTGGGAGGTGTGGCAGGACGGCAGGTCCACGCTCGTGGGCGAGTGCCCGGCGGTATGAAGCTCGGGGGAACTATCGTCCAGCGCGTGCTGCCTTGTGGGGACTGCGGAAGCCCTGACGTCAGAGTCAAGGTGCGCCAGGGCAGGGCAGGTGCTGGTGCTGCATACGTACGTTGCAGCGGCTGCAATGCGTCGGGTCCACTGTGCATGGGAGCGAATGCACGCACCCAAGCGATGGAGGCATGGGCTCGTCGTCCGGCGGTTCGGCCAATCACCCTTGACGATGCACCGCGCGGGTCAGCCGTTGCTGCGAGAGGTCGTGAACGGGACATGCAGCGCGATCCGCTGGAGCTGATTGCTCGCATGGTGGTGGGAGGGAGCTACCGGATGCCCACCGAAGGCCGGGCGACCACCATGCAGCTGAGCGCCGCGGACGTGGCTGGCGCCGTAGGCATGATGCGCGACCCGGTGGCCAAGCAAACGGTCATGGCCGTCGCTTTGCGTGCAGACGGGCCGCAGCTGCTCCAACTCGGGAGGGCGGCGCTCCGGCGCGTGCTTCGGCAGTACTTGCGCGCTGGTGGAGGCGCGCCGCTGCAGATGGATTCACCAGCAGACCGCTGGCGCGCACGGCTGGTGCTGCAAGACGCCGTGCACGACCTGGTGTGGCCGGAGAAGCGCCGGTCATCGCGGGAGGCCGCGCGCGCTGTAAAAATGCGGAAGGGCGCGTACCTAGCGGCGTATCGCATCGCCTCGGGAACGCTGCAGCAGGCCCTTGAAGATGGGCGAATGCAGTTTCGGGCGCGATTGTTTGGCGGCGCCTGACTTAAGTACATCCGTAAAACCGGCCGGCCGCCGCTGTCGGCATTGCTGGCGAGCTGCTGCGAGCCTGCAGGGCGCGGGCCGGTGCGGGTCGCGCGCTGGTGACCCGCATTCCGGTCAATGACCAAGTTGCCGAGTTGATCATCGACGATCGTGAGGGCCGCCATCTGTGCACGATCCGCAGCGACGGACTGGTGCAATCAGGGACCTGTACTCGTCGGAAGCAACTGCAACCGATGCGCTACGAGACGCAAGGATTCTCCTTGCTACCAGAGCCGCGCTCTGAAGTAGTTGGCCAAAGATATCAGCATCGATCTGATCCAACGCTTTCCAAGATCAGACTCGACGGCGTGCTATCAAGAAACGCGTGGCGAAGATATTGGCTGATTCTTTGGTCAGCAACGCCGGCACCAGCGAGGAGACTCATCGGCCGACCGGGCTGCTCGCCTCCAGTAGTACCAGGACAGCTTGCTTGATGTGTGCATTCCGCTCCCGGAATGCCTTCAACAACCTACGTTCGATCGGATCATCGATCAACTCTGCGTCCAAAGCGTTGATGCCGTCAGACGAAAGCCTTGCCTGGCCGCGCCCGGTGGCCAGCCACTCCCATGCAACGTTGGTTAGGTGCGAGATCTCTTCAAGCCTCTCGCCAGAAGGCCGCGCACGATTGGCTTCACTCTCCCAGTTAACGACGGCTGTTCGGCTTATTCCTAGTCGCTTGGCAAGATCAGTTTGGGTTAATCCTGCGCGAACGCGCGCGGTGCGAATTCGTACACTCAGCTTCATGCTGTGCTCCTTCTTCCATGAAAGGCAGGGAGTTGCCGTCCACGTTTCGATTGTCAATAACTGCTGACATGACAACAATATTGACCTAAGTCGGTAACTTTAGCTAACAGCTTACTTGCAAGTAATTGTTGCGCAAGGCGGTGCACGACAACCTGTTAGGGAAATTGACAGGGTATTGGCGATTCCAAGAGTTGTGACGCGCCATCCATGAGTGCGATGCTCGTCGAACAGGCCCGAATGGATCGGAGGTCGCGTGACAGAGTCGTTGTTCCGCAGGGAGGCATTGGAAGCCAAACGTCGTGGCTGGCTCGGCGAAATTTCGCTCGTGCAGCCATTGCGTCTATGGATGCTGACGTTGGGTGCGGTGCTCGCAGCAATGGCGATCGCAGTGTTCCTCACTCTGGGGAGCTACACGCGCCGCTCCACTGTGACCGGGCAACTGATACCGGCGATGGGGCTGGCCACTGTGATGGCGCCTGCCAACGGCGTCCTTTCCAGACTTGACGTCACGGAAGGCGGGCGAGTGAATGCAGGTCAGATGCTGGCTGTTGTGACCGTGCCGCGTGCAACCATGACCGAGGGGGATACGCTAGTTGCGCTCGAGCAAAGATTGGCACGTCGCCGCGAGGGCTTGATCGAGGGGCAGGATGCTCAACATCAACTGCTGGCTGCGCAGAGCGCCGGTTTCCTCGCGCAACTCACCGCCGCCCAGCGGGAACTCAAGCAGATCGAGACCGAGGTGGACACCCGCCGGCAACAGATAGGAATTGCCGAGGAAACCCTACAACGCCTGCGTCAGTTGGAAGACCAGCGGTACGTTAGTGTGTTGCAGATACAGCAGCAGGAATCGAATGCCCTGACGTGGCGAGGGGAAATGCAGGGTCTGCAACGCCAAGCCATCGCCACTCGCCGTAGCATCGCGCAGTTGGAGCAAGGACTCCGGGAGCTTCCGAGCCAAGCCAAGGCCGCCGATGCCGGTCTGGAGCGAGAGCTCGCTCTGCTGGAGCAAGAGCAGCTGGAAGCGCAGGCGCGCGGCGCTCTGACCATCAACGCGCCAGTCGAAGGCCTAGTGTCTGCACAGCTGGTCAAGCCAGGTCAGGCAGTGCAGGCTGGCCAAGCCTTGTTCAGCCTGCTACCGGGCGATGCCAAGTTGGAAGCAGAACTGTTGGTACCCAGTCGATCAATCGGCTTTATCGAGCCTGGTGATCGCGTGCTGCTGCGTTACCAAGCATTTCCCTATCAGAAGTTCGGGCATCACGAGGGTAGCGTCTCCCGTATCAGTCGGAGCGCACTCAATAGCGGCGAACTAGGGGCGCTCGTAGGCAACGCACAGAGTGGCGAGCCACTGTATCGCGTCAGCGTTGCGTTGCAGAAGCAAGTCGTGACTGCATACGGAAAGGAGGAAATGCTGAAGCCTGGAATGCTGGTCGATGCGGCCATCCTGGGTGAGCGCCGCCAGCTAATCGAGTGGATCTTCGAGCCGTTGTATTCGCTCAAGGGAAATGTGGGCAGCGGCTGATCATCAACGAAGGAAACTAACTACCAGATGCATCCGGCTCCACGCGCAGTGGGTGCATCAATGCAAATGAAGTGGCGAATTGAGAACGCTACTCGGAATGGGATACGTATGTGTGCATGTTCGAGATCCTGGGGCCGATAGTGGCATCCATGGGGCCAATTGCTGCGCCGTAGCTGGTGTCGACCGCCAAGTCTGTGGACGCAGGGACGAATTCGGGGTTCCCCCGAACCGTGACGCAGAGGAACTGCGTCTTTCACTTAAGGAGAAGTTTGATGCGTGAGCTTTCTATGTGTGAGATGGAAAACGTTGATGGCGGAATCATCCCCGCGATCGCTGCTGGCTTCATGGCATACAACTACGTGGTGGCGGTCTACTCTGCGACTCAGATTGCCACTGCGGCTGGCGTCGTTGTTGGTGCCGCGGCTACCACGGCAGCTCTCACTAACTAAGGGGAAAACTAATGAATCCTTCCATTCGCGAGCTGAGCTTCGCTGAGATCAACGAAGTTGATGGTGGCGTTGTACCATTGATCGCTGTTGCCGTTGCCTTTGGCAAGGGCTTTGCTGTTGGCGGTGCCGTCGCTGCAGGCGTATTGACTGTGGCAGACGCGCTCGGGGTTGTTGACGTAATGTAAGCAAATTAGCGGGATGTGGGCGCCGCCTGCATCCCGTTTCTAGGGAGCTTGAAATGAGTGGAACAACGCCAGGGTATGATCGAAAGAATGCGTGGTTGTACGTGAATGCTGTGGCGGTACTGCTATTGGCCAGCGTGGTCCTGCTTGTGCGAATTCTCATTGGCAATCCTCCGGACTACGTGACCAACTCATTCGCATCGGGATGCCTATTCTTCGTGTGCGCTGTCGTTTCTGTTGCATCACTCGTGGGGCTGAAGAAGTCAGCGGTTCGTGGCTTCTATTTGCTGGCCGCGCCTCTCGCATCATTTATTGCTGCTGCGTACGTCTCGGGCTTTCCAACAAAGGCCATTCTGATCTTGTCAGTCTCTTGTTTCATGATGCTGGGCATCGTCTTCTTTATGGGCGACAAAGCTGATCAGAATTCGAAAGAGCACAAAATTAAGATCAAGCTTCCTTGGTAGGTGCTTGACGAATTTGCTCGGCGTGCTTGGTCCGGCGATCCTGGGCGCGCGTCGATAGTAGCGGTCTGCGACTGGAAGTCAGATCGCCTCTTCCGTTGAGATCGAACTGCACTCGGATTTGATTCGATACCTATGGCGGCAGTCAGGCAGGCTTGTGTGGCTCGATAAGAGATTGGCCGCGCAGTTTGCGCCTTACGGGGCAGTCTGCTCAATGGTACTGCGGAGGTCACCGTATTCAGTGGATTGCTTTTAACGCTGATGGAGCATTGGGATGAATCGAATCGTGTTGTGCGCCAGTGCCATGCTAGGCCCTTCCGGATTGGCTCGAATGAGGCATTCCGTAATCCATGGCTGCGTGGCTGACTGATCCAAGCATGTCAAGGACGATTCTTCAATCAGAGGCCGCTGAGTGCGGCCTCGCCTCCCTTGCGATGGTCGCCGACGCACATGGCATGCATGTTGGACTTTCCGAGTTGCGTCGTCGGTTCTCGATGTCGCTCAAAGGTGCCAAACTCAGCCACCTTAT
The DNA here is from genome assembly GCF_021202945.1 of Stenotrophomonas sp. SY1. GTDB lineage: Bacteria > Pseudomonadota > Gammaproteobacteria > Xanthomonadales > Xanthomonadaceae > Stenotrophomonas. The sequence continues at coordinate 1,352,999 of NZ_JAJOYR010000001.1, forward strand.
CCACATCGCGCAACAGTTGGGCTTCACCACGCGTCCGCTGCGGCTGGAAATGGAGGACCTCGACAGCTTAAAACTACCCTGCATCCTGCATTGGGACCTTAATCACTTCGTGGTGCTGGCGAAGGTGAGCAATACCAAGGTGACGGTCCTCGATCCCGCTATCGGTGAGCGCAAGCTGTCCCGATCGGAAGTATCTGACCACTTCACTGGAGTGGCGCTGGAGTTGTCGCCGGGTGTTGACTTCAAGGCGCAGAAGGCCGCGCCATCGGTTTCAGTAAGGCAGCTGACTGGGCCTGTGCGTGGCCTACGACGGGCGTTGATGCAGATCATGCTGCTGTCGGTGGCGCTGCAGGTGTTCGTGATCCTCGCCCCATTCTTCATGCAGTGGGTGGTCGACCAGGTTTTGGTCTCTGCGGATCGCGATTTGCTGACGGTTCTAGGGCTCGGCTTCGGTCTGGCCTTGTTGCTGCAGATCGGCATTGGTCTGCTGCGCGGCTGGTCAGTGGTCTACCTGTCATCGCGGCTGGGCCTGCAATGGATGGGCAATGTGTTCGCACACCTCGTGCGGTTGCCGCTGGAGTTCTTCGAGAAGCGCCACCTGGGCGATGTCACCTCGCGAATGTCTTCTGTGCAGGCGATCCAGCGGACCCTGACCACCAGCTTCGTCGAGGCAATGATTGATGGCCTGATGGCGATTGTGACCTTGGGTCTAATGCTGATCTATAGCTGGAAGCTGGCACTGGTGACGCTGCTTGCCGTAGCTCTCTACTTTGGCATCCGTTGGTTGGCTTACCAGCCGCTGCGCGACGGTACCGAGAGGCAGCTGATCGCGGCCGCGAAACAGCAAACCCATCTCCTGGAATCCTTGCGGGGAATGCAGAGTCTAAAGGTGGCAGGTGAGGAGTCCGGGCGGCGCTCAACCTACAACAACCTGATGGTCGATACCGTTAATCATGAAGTGCAGCTTGCGCGGATGGGACTGGGGTTCAACAGTGCCAGCCAGCTGGTGTTCGGGATCGAGCGTGTCGCAGTGATCTGGATCGGCGCGGTGCTGGTGATGCAGGGTGCTTTTTCTGTCGGCATGCTGATCGCGTACTTGGCCTACAAGGACCAGTTCGCCGGTCGCATGTCGGCGTTGGTCGACAAATTGGTCGAGTTCCGCATGCTGCGTCTGCATGGTGAACGCTTGGCCGACATAGTGCTCACCGTACCAGACGATGCAGTCAAGGCGGTCGAGCTACCCCCGCCACCTGACACGCGCATCGAGGTTGAGGGTCTGTCGTTCCGTTATGGGCAAAGCGAACCTTGGGTACTGAAGGACTGTAGCTTCAAGGTGGAACCTGGCGAGGCCGTGGCGATCATCGGTGCTTCGGGCTGCGGAAAGAGCACGCTGGTCAAGTTGTTGCTGGGTCTGCTGGAACCAACGACGGGTACCATCCGGATCGGTGGCTACGATTTGCGTAAAGTCGGGCCGCGCAACGTGCGAGCGGTTGTGGGTGCGGTGATGCAGGATGACCAGCTGTTCGCCGGAAGTATTTCCGACAACATCTCGTTCTTTGATCAGGATCACGATCAGGCCCGCATCGAAGCCGCTGCACGAATGTCCGGTGTGCACCAAGAGATCACGATGATGCCAATGGGCTACCACAGTCTGATCGGTGACATGGGCAGTTCATTGTCAGGAGGCCAGCGACAGCGCGTGATCCTCGCCCGGGCGCTCTATCGCAACCCGCAGTTGCTATTTCTTGACGAGGCTACAAGCCACCTGGACGTTGCGAACGAGCAGCTGGTCAATGCCGCCGTGAAGCAACTGAATGTCACCAAAGTTATCATTGCTCACCGGCCGGAGACGATTGCCAGCGCAGACCGTGTGCTGGTAATGCACGAGGGCAGAATCGTTCAGGAGCAAAGACTCACGCCGCAGCCAGGGCGACAGCCGGTTCCGGAACCAGAATCCACCTGACATTACGTGTTCCGCATGGAATGCATCACACAGTCGATCAGCATTGACTGGCCGCTGAGCAGTACGATCAGGAGCGGTTACATTCTCAGGTGCTGTCAACTTCACCACTGGCCGACATTGGTCTCAGCCAGAGTCCTCTGCTGTTGGACCCATACGAGCGTCGGTGATCAGCTCATAGGGCGTCCGTGCCTGGGTTGTCGGGCAGACGTGTCCTCTCTGTTTGATGGCCACTATCCAGCTGATTCGCGTTCCGTACTGATGCTGCTGCGCGGTCGAGAGTGCGCTGATCGCACGTGACTGCGGTAATACTATTACCGCAGGTGCCGCACTCGTCGAATTATGGTAGGTCGAGTACACGCATGGCGTGGAAGGGAATCGCACGTGCAAGCCATTGACGTGTCGCGGTTTCCGACTGATAGCGCGCCGCGCGCGCGGCGTTCACAGAATTACAGTTTGCGCGAGCCGAGAACGACTGCGGTAATACTATTACCGCACTTGCAACGGGAACCAGAGTTGTTGTCCACTTGGTACCGTGGGCGGAGGTTCCAATAGCCCAATGTGCAGTACCGCGATGCAGTGCTCGGGACGTTCTGCATCAACGGTTTCGAGGCCCCGTCAGCAATGGCGGGCCCTTCTGCATTCTCTGGGATGAATTGCCCGAAGAAGCCCGGACGCTGGATGTTCGGTTGCTCGAATTGAACAGGGCGATGGCTCGATACCTGCAAGCATCGAACCACCATCGCAGTACACGCGTATCAGCCGCGTGCCGTTGACCTGAGCCCTGCCGCTCTCCGGAGAGCGCGTGCAGTTTGCTTAACAAATGTCGCAATAGCTGAGACTTGAACACAAAGACCATTTTCCCTTGGCCAGGCGGAAAGACCCGTTTGGCGAAGCACCTGCTGCCGCTAATCTACGAGCGGCCCCACACCTGTTACGTCGAAGCCTTCGCTGGCAGTGCCGCCATGTTGTTCGAGCGCACACCGGCGAAAGTGGAAGTCCTCAATGACATGCATGGCGAGTTGGTGCGCCTTTATCGTGTCGTTAGCAATCACCTGGATGAGTTCGTTCGCCATTTCCGCTGGTCGCTTACCAGCCGCGAGATGTACCGGTGGGCGCAACTGCAGGACGTTGAGACCTTAACGGACATCCAGCGAGCGGCGCGTTTCTACTACCTGCAGAAGTTGAGTTTCGGCGGGAAGGTTGAAGGCCAGACGCTGGGCGTAGGTCCAACGGCAGCCAAGCGCATCAATCTGTTACGGCTCGAGCAGGACCTGAGCGACGCACACCTGCGGCTGCAAGGCGTCGTTGTGGAGCAGCTCTCCTGGGAGCGCTGCATCGAGAAGTACGACCGAGCGGGAACGCTGTTCCTGCTTGATCCGCCGTACTGGCAGACAACTGGCTATGGCCAAGCGTTTCCAATGGAGCAGTACGAGCGCCTGGCCGAGATGATGGCGGCGTTGCAGGGCAGGGCGATCCTCACCATCAACGACCACCCCTCCATGCGCGCGGTGTTTGATCGCTTCGAGCGGACCAGCGCACCAATCCGATACACCGTCGGCGGCGGTGCGGGCGTGCAGCGGACGGAACTGATTTACACAACCTAACCGGGGCATTGTCCCCGGCAACTCTCTGCCCGTCTCCCGACCGGATCAACCATCGCGCCAAGCCGGCAGCGAGGCGGGCACTCATTGCTTAACCGGGAGGACGCGCAATGCCGAACCGGACAACCCACGGGGGGAACATGCGCGACGAGATGATCGGTACCGTTGTTGGTGCGGCGGCCAAGACTGTTCCACCCGCCACGGTGGCAGGTGCAGTCGTAGCGGGTCGGAGCCTCGACAACATCGTGGTGATCCTGACGATCATCTACCCGGCGCTTCGGCGGCGACGTAATAGGGGAGTGGCACCCCCTTTAAGTTCACGGCGGGGAACACGACGATCCCCGCCAGCCGAGCGTCAATCCGTGTCTGAGACGTTTTGCCGGGTTAGACCGAAAGTGCCTTCAGATACTCGGATTTCAGGTGAGGAGGTGAACATGTCAACCCAATTGGCACGCTTTGCAAGGACGTTCATCGTTGGCGCTGGCGAGGTCAAGATCTTCAACGCTTGCAGTCAAGCGCAGATCACTTCCGGCTCATTGACTGTATGCACGTTCGTCATTGGGAGAGTCAGGCCAAAAGGCCAGACATCAAGCTACTACCTGTTTGCGCATGTATCCGATTCCTGCACGTTCCGGTCTCTCGAAAAGAACTACAAGCATGCGTTGCATGAGAAGGGAATTGGCGCGGCTGAGGTCGAAATAGTCGCAATCCGAACTGCCCCGGACACGCAAGTACGAAGTGGCAAAAACTATGGCGTTGACACGACAGAGGCTGCTTATCACTTCGCCGATAGTGTCAGTGGTCAAGGGTTCCAGCACATGTATGGAGTCACGGCACAAGCAACGGGAAGAGGCCCCTTCATCAATGAATGTGTCGTGGATATTCCAGGACAGAATCGTGCAATCTCGGTCGGGCGCAAGCAGGGAGTCTTCGACAAGATTGCTGCATGGTGGAAGGACGCCGTGTGATGTGGCTGCGACAGTAGTCGCTCATGTGTTTGGCGGGCACTACCCCTCGTGGGCTTAGAAGTTGCCTTGCAACTCGCCCTCGGGATGCACGCCCAGTCGCACCAGCCAAGCGGCCACCATCTCGATGATCGAGACCTCGTCTTCCGGGTACTGGTCGATTAGCCGCTCCTCGACCTCGTCGCAGGCGCTCCAGAACGCCTCGCTCTCGCCCATCTCGGTGAGGGCGTGGCGGATCTCGTTGAAGGCGAGTTCGTAGTCAGCCGCGCGCGTCGTCATCTGGTTTCGCTGCCTCAATGGCGCCGATGGCCTCGGCGATGTCGCGGACCTGGTCATGCAGCCAATCCCGATCGGCCACGGCGACCTTCATTTCTATGACCTCAACCTCGCCGGCCATGGCCTCGATCACGTCGCCGGGCATCGAGTTGCCCATCTCCACGCGCATACGGGCCGCGAGATCCTGCAGCCAGTGGTCGAGCTGTTGGCGGGTCATCTTGGCCATGGACACATCGTAGGCGCGGCCGGCGTTATGCTCGGGTCAACCGGAGGTGACGTGTGTGCTATTCAGCCCAGATCGAAGCCGACTACATGAAGCTCCTGCGGTCGTTCGGGCCGATCATGAGCCTGAAAGAGTTCGCGGAGCTTTGGCTCCGTGACAATGGCAAAGAGCGCCGTCGGATTCCCAAGGCCATCGTCGACGAAGTCGGGCCGTTGTTGCCCCCTGAGGTGCAGGCTAACTTTACCGCCGGCGCTGCAGCGGACGAGCAGGATTGGCAGCAGGAGTTGTTCAAGCAGGCCCGGCGGGTGGCCGACAACGAGCGGAAGCTGGCGACGAAGTACACGAAGACCGCCGAGAAGGAGGTTGGCATCGGCCAGCGCAAGGTGGAACAGCTCAAGGGCTGGATACAGGACCTGCACCGGGATAAGCTGGAGCCGCGCGACTGGCGATTCTTCCCCCAATGGTGGGCCCCGGTCCTCGTCCGGGAGGGCGACGGGTACGCCATCAAGCCGATGCGCTATCAGTTGCGGAAGCCTGGTCTGCCCGCCAGCTCTGACTGGGTCGGTACCGGTGCGACCAGGCGCATGTCCGGGACCTACAACGCCCGGCGCGACAACCTGGAGCGCTATTGGCGCAACCAGTTCGGTCGTAAGCATGGGCTGATTGTGGCATCGCGGTTCTACGAGAACGTGGACGGTCCGGATGGGAAGTCCCACAGGCTGGAGTTCACGCCGCGAACGGGCGAGCCGATGCTGGTGGCCTGCCTCTGGGATCTCTGGACCGACCCAGCCGGACAGGAGCCTGACATGCTCTGCTTTGCGGCCGTCACGGACGAACCGGAGCCAGAAGTGCTGGCCGCTGGCCATGATCGAACGGTCATCAACATCAAACCCGAGCACATCAAGGCATGGCTCAACCCGGACGGTACCAACCTTCAGGCGCTCTACGACATCTTCGACGACAAGCGACACCCATTTTACGAGCACCAGGTTGCGGCATAAGATCAAACCAGTACTTGCGAGGATTGCAACGGATGCCCCAGGTTGATTATCGCGAATCATTGCGCGAGATGGATGATGCGCTCGCGGTTTTGGTAGCGATGGTGCCGCAAGCTCAGCGCGTTCCTTTTCATCGCCATTTTGTGTATCGGTACGTTGAACGCCTACCTGTCCAGGCAATTGTCCAGAAGCTTGCCCGCTTGCCGTCTGGCCTGCGGGCTGCCCAAGTCCTCTTGGGGGCCGGGTTTTTCCAGGAGCAGGGGGCTCTTCAGCGCATGCTCGATGAGCTGGTTGACGACGTGTTGTTTCTCTCCATTCCACTATTGTCTGGGGAATGGGAGAGCATCCATGACAACTTCTTGGATGCTTTTTTCACAGAGGATTTTGACCCCGCCACTGGGCAGCCAACGGCTCAGGATCGGCCAATGGTGCCGCGGAAGAAGATTCGTGCCTATATCGCGCGATCGAAACTTGGAGGTGCCAATCCGAGTGGCCAAATTGACGCGGGACGAACCCTGAGCAAGGTCTATTCCGGATTTGTACATGCGGCATCTCCACACATCATGGAATTGTACGGCGGTGATCCTCCCCACTTTCATACGGCCGGAATGCTTGGGACGCCTGGAGAGCAAGGGCACCAGGATGACATGGGCAACTACTATTATCGTGGCCTGTCGGCCTTCGTGGTGGCCGCTCATGCTTTTGGCAACCGGCCACTTTTTGACCGCTTGTACGCATTTAGCACGGGTCTCGGGGATGTGGTGGGCCGGCGCGACCAAGGCAGGTCGCAGTGATGCTCTTTGGGCGGTGCGAGCGGGCAGCATGTCCTACTGACTCGGAGCGATACCGAGCCACGGTTCCGTACGTGCAGGTCACTCGGGCGGACGGTTGGCGTGCGCTCCTCGGGTCCGCTCCTCGTGGAGCTGCGATAAGGCCCAATTGTCCCTACTACTCGGTGCCAAGGCTGTGATAACCCTGAAGGTCGCGTCGGGAATGGTCTTCCTGCCCGCCGGCCATTGGTGATCGCGGCGAGGCACGCTTATTCGGGCGGCCACCCAGCGCTCGATAAACCGCTTGGCGCTGAGAATCCCCCCACGGTGGATGGCCTGGATGTGGCTGCCGAGGAAGTTCAGGTGGATCTGCATCGGGACCGCGCCTTCGGCAGGGGTTATGTAGGCAATCACGCCGTAGTTGTACATCAACAGCGGGGCGGCTGGCGTGCCGGCCCAATGGCAGGCCTTCGGGAGATTGGGGCGGGTCATGCACGGAGGCTATGCCTGTCCAAGTTCAAATCCTGCGACGGACAGCACTAAAGGCTGGTCGCGCTTGGTGCGATAGCCAAGCGCCAGCATGTAGCCATGACGACATGCAGAAGGGCCCGGTGGGCACGAAGGAGAGCGGCTTCCCTGTGGGAGCAAGCCAGGCAGGTGGATTCCCTGGCGACGGGTGACTGGCGGGCACGCCAGAGGGCAAGGGTGGGTGCCGATAGGCTAAGGCGGGAGGCGTCGAAGTTCGAGGCGATCGCTGCCCGGCTGGACCCGCAGGGCCCGGACACCTGATCAAAGCGCTAGGCTGATTTCATAGTCATGCTGGCCGCGCTGTGCGTTGCGCGAGGTCGATGACCACCGCGCTGACCCCAGTGAGGAGCCCGTAGAGTGCGTTGATGGCTGCGCGCTTCTCGGTGTCGTATTCGTACTTATTGTAGTGCCGCTTCTGGACGCCACTTAGACCATGGGATTGCAGGTGCCCGCGCACCTCTTCGGAGTAACCGAGGGCGGCTAGCCGGGTCTCGACAGTGCGGCGTAGGTCGCCAGGCGTGAACGCGCGGCCCTCCAGTTCCTCGGCGGCAGCCATATCGGCTACCACGCGATCCAAGGCCCCGCGAAACACGTCATAGGTGGCGGCGTCGACTCCGTCGGAGATGGTGAACAAGAACTCGCCAGCCCTCTCGCCGCGCATGGTGGCCAAGGCGTCCTCGGCCTGCTTGATGAGAGGAACGACATGGGCCCGGCCGTGTCGGCGCCGGCCCTTGATGTCCAGGATTCGCACAGAATGGTGGTCCAGGTCGAGGTCAGCCGTGACCAGCCGAGCCAGCTGGGAAATTCGTTGCGCCCCCGTCAGCAGGTGAAAACGGAGCATCGCCCCCCGAGCGTCCGACATGGCGGCAATCCGCTGCCAGTACGCGCGCAGTTCGGCGACCGACAGGGCATGTTCGCGCGGGGTGCCGCTGTCGATCGTGGACAGATCCTGGGCCGGATTACGCGAGAGATTCAGGGCCCGGAGCGAATCCGGAGCTGCTGCATCCTGCTTGGCACGAATTGCTGCCGCATACGCCGCGCGCAGATAGGAACGGATCTTCCCGGCCTCGCGCAGCTTGTCCGCTCTCACAAGGCGGGACAGCACCGGGATAAGGTCGTCGAGTTCCAGTTCGCCGGCGGGCCTTGCCCAGAGAGCCGGGAAGGGTTTCTCGATATGCAACACAATGGCTTTACGGACATTGCCGGCGCTGATCTTGCCTGCGATGTCTAGACTGTCCGCGTACGCTTCCATCATGGCCCCGAGCGTGGCGGAGTTGACAGCGTTAGCCTCGGCATCCGCCAGCGCGCGAGCGCGCACAGCCTCCGCTTCGTCGGCGGCCAGGGCGCGGCGAAGGTCGCGATCACCAGCCTGGTACCTGCGGGACAGCAGGGCAGCTGCAGACCGGGCTTCGGCGAGCGTGAGCGTGCTTCCCAAGGAGAGCCGGTCCTGCTTACGATTGGGGCCGGTGTACCGGTAGTAGAAGCCAATGGCCCCCGAAGCAAGCTTCCTGGCCTGCAGCACTCCGGCGCCGTGAGTTGCGGCATCGTTCGCCCATTCACCTGTCGTGAGTGCCGCAAGTCCGCGCGCTGTGAGCTGTCCCTTTCCCTTCGCCATATCGTGCCTACTTGGTGCCTACTTTCAGTGGGAACGCAGGGTGCCAGTTGGGACCGAGGGAAACTGTAAGGTTTGGCGAATCAGCGGCTTACGTCTCGCGATGCGACCCTCGGGGTCTAGTTGAGACGTGGAACCACGGACTTTTAATCTTTTGGTCGAAGGTTCGAATCCTTCACGGCCCACCAGCATTGCCAAGGGCTCCAGAGCGATCTGGAGCCTTTTTTGTGCTCCGAATCGGGGCCGCCGCTCCGCAGTTGACTTTGTCAGGCTGGTGCGCGCCCTCACGCCGTCACATGGCCTAGAAGGGCACGCAGAGGCGCGCCGCGTGTCGCTGCCCGGTCTTGGGCCCGTTCGGAGTCGGGCGTTTGTGCGCCGCCATGTGCTCGGTGCGATGTTCCTGCCGCCAGGCCATCACCCCGGGCAGGTCGAGGGCATTTCGTTGCGCGGCTTGTGGCCTTGCAGGTACCGCATCGGCCGCTTTCTGTTGGTGTCAAAACAGAAGCGGCCACAAAAACGCCGTCATGGAAGGAAAGTAGGGAAGGCCGTGGCGTGCGCCGGGCCTGGCCGGCCTACTTCAGCAACGTCTGGACATCGACGATCCGCACGTCGTGCATCTGGTCGAGATATGCATCCAGATATGCCTTGTGCGACGCGCCGACGAGCACCAGCGTGCGCATGCCCGGGGTTGGACCCATCAGGTCGCGGATGTTCGCTGCCATGCGCAGATTGCGCGTTTCCCACGAGGTGACGTATAGGCGCCCGTAGCCTTGCGGCGAGGGCTCCTCCAAAGCAGGGACTGTGCCTGCACCGTTTCGAAGAGCATCCATCCTGCCAGCAGCGTGCCGATCAAGATGCGCCGTCTCCAATTCTCCTGAATCCCATGGCTCCCCGATGAAGCGCTTGGCCAGCTCAAGGTGCGCAGGTTCCATCCCGGCTGATGCTTTGTCGATGTGTGGACGAGCAATCCGGCTGCGTTCCTTGTGCGGAGTGGCCGGTAACCTCGGATGGTCCGGCCGTCGTGGAATTGTGTCGCGCAACGCGGCATTGCATCTGCTGGTTCGGATGCGAGGGGCTGTCGGTGTTCCCGGAGCGTGGCGTCGCCTGCGGAACTGCTGCCGGCTTGTTCATTTGATCTGATTCACAAGCGCCCTCATTCCAACTGCTCTCCTGCTTGCGGGAGAGCGGCTCCGTTCCTCATGCCCAAGCACGGCTCGAGGCGGCTGGCTCCAGTCGCACTGCTTCTGCGGGAGCGGCGATATGGTCCTTGATCACGCGTATTGCCCTGCCAGCAGGACTTTCGTCGATGCCATCCGCATCGGGCACGGGACTGAGGTACATTCGGCGGCCAGTACTACTGCAACGAAGGTGTGGTAATGGCGGCTCCGTTACGTGATGCACCCTACATCCTCGTCCTGGAGGACGATGCCGAAATGCGCGAGGACGTGGTATTGCCGGGCCTGCGCGATTACGGTTTCGCGGTCGATGGCGTTGGCACCGCCGCAGCGCTGTACGCAGCGCTGGAAGGCCGGACTCCGGACGTGGTGATCCTGGATGTTGGTCTACCCGACGCCGACGGATTCAGCGTGGCGCAGGCGGTACGCGCCCTGCTGCCGCGAATCGGCGTGGTCATGCTGACCGGCCACGGTGCGGTCACCGAGCAGGTGCGTGGGCTCAGCCAGGGCGCCGATGCCTACCTGGTCAAGCCGGTCCAGATCGAGCTGCTGGCTGTATGCATCCACAGCCTGTTGCGGCGGCTGCATGGCCGGGTTGCGCCGCTGGCGACGCAACGCTGGCATTTCGATCCGGAAGGCTGGTGCCTGATGTCGCCGCAACGTCGCCAGGTGGCGTTGACCCGGACCGAACAGCGCATGGTGAGTTGTCTGGCTGCTTCGCTCGGGCGGCTGGTCACGCGCGAGCAACTGGTCGAAACGATGACCGACAATGTGCACGACTTCGACCCGCATCGGATTGAATCGCTGGTGCATCGACTGCGCCGGAAAGTGCTGGAGCAGACCGGCGAGCGCCTGCCGCTGACGGCGGTGCACGGCAAGGGCTACGTGCTCGAAGACCAGAATCGGCCGATCGCCGTCGGCGAGTGATGGCTCAGGCCACCGCTGTCTCGTCCGGAGGCGGCGGCAGCAGGATGCGGAACGTGGTGCCGTGGCCCGGCGTGCTCTCCACGTGGATGTCGCCACCGGCATTGAGCACCATGTCGTGGATGCCGGTCAGGCCCAGGCCGGTACCGCCGGCGCCGGATTTTGTGCTGTAGAACGGATCGAAAATCTGCTGCAGCACCTCCGGGCGCATGCCGTGGCCGGTATCGGTCAGGGTTAGCGCTACGGACTGGTCGTTACTGCGTTGCAGCCCGATGCGGAATTCGCCGCCATCGGCCATTGCATCACGGGCATTGGCGGCGAGGTTGAGCAGCATCAGCTCGAATTCGCTGTGATCGAAATGCACCAGCAGCCCCGGTTGTAGTTCGGGCAGGTGCAGGCGTATCGAGGACGGTAGCAATTGGCGCAGCATCGGTTGCAGGTCGTGCAGCGCCTGGCTGATATCGAAGCGCTGCGGACGGGCTGATTCGGGACGGTTGAAGGCCAGCAGCTTGTGGGTGATCTGCATGCCGCTGGCGGCGGCACTGGCAATGCGGGTGAGGTTGCGGTCGATGGCCTGTTCCATCTCGACGCGGCCATTGATGGACAGGATGCGATCACGCTGCCCGGCGTAGCCGGATATCAGGCCAAGGATATGGTTGAAGTCATGCGCGATGCCGCTGGCCAGGCGGCCGGTTGCCTGCATTTTCTGGGCGTGGATCAGCTTGGCGCGGGTGCGTTCGCGTTCGAGCATTTCGTGCTGCAAGGCCTGCCGCTGCTGGATGGATTCGGCCAGGCTTTCGCGCAACGCGGTGACGGTGCGGTCCAGTACCAGCGTGACCAGTACATAGCCGAACAGCACCGAGGGCAGGTGGCTGTAGGCGCGGCTGATGGGCTCGCCGTTCGCCAGCAGGCGCTGCGCATCGACCACGAAGCCGCTGCCGGCCACGAACAGCAGCGCGAGCAGGATCAGCCACAGGGCGCGCCGGCCCAGTACCAGCCCGCCGATGATCAGCAGCAGGAATTGATCGATCTGGTTGCCGGCAAGGGTCGAGAAACCCATCAGCAGATGATTGATCTCCTGGGCCAGCAGCAGCATCGCCAGATAGAGCGTCACTGCCCTGCGAAAGTAGCCACGACGGATCATCACCACGCATACCAGCGCCAGCACCGCCATGCACAACGCCGGCGCCATCAGCAGATAGCCACCGGCAGGGACGCCACCGGATGCCAGGAAGTAGACCCAGCTGGCAGGGATGGTCAGGCCCAGGGCCAGGAACAGCACCTGCAGCGTTGGCGCGTTGCGTTGGTCGACCGGATCGCTGATGGGTGCGCTGCGCAGCCATCGGCATAGGGAAATGCGGCGATGCATGGTGAGGCGGCTGATCCTGGCAGAAGGGACGACAGCAGCGCGTGGACGTGAGAGCGCCGGGCGGGGTTGGTGAGTATTGGGTGAGTGAAGCGTGCGTGACAAGCCAAGCCGGCCAATCGTACGTTCGCCATGGACACGCGGGGCGCCAGCGGCGCACCGCCCGGTCGACAGGTCAGCCCAGGGGGGGGCTGCCTACACACACATGACATGCGCAACGCAGTGGCGGCGGCCCGATGACGGCCGTACGGGAGCCGCTGGGCGTCGCTCACCTTCAAGAACCGTAACGCGCTGGGAGAGGATTGATGAACAAGATCTACCGCCGGGTATGGAGCCAGGCCAAACAGGCCATGGTGGTCACCTCGGAACTGGCATCGACGCAAGGCCGCAGGGACGGCGGCCGGCGCACCGCCGGACCATCGTTGCACGCAGTGGCCTGGACGTTCGGCTTGGCGGCGCTGACGCCCGTGTTGCATGCCGAGCAGATCACCATCGAGCGCACCGACAACGCCTGCATCGCCCGCGCCCAGGACGGCAGCGTGCTCAAGCAGGTCGATTGCGCGCTGTTCGAGCAGGCAGCGGGCAGCAGCGCAGCGCCGGCAGCGACGCGCAGCGCATCGGTCACTCCGCAGGCCGTGTCCGGCAGTGGCTACTTCGTCGCCGACGGCGACGCAGATGGCAGCGATGACGCCTCGGTCACAGGGCAGGGTGCCATTGCCATCGGCCGCAATGCCAAAACCGTGACCTGGGATGATCCGGAGGTGGGTACGTTTGCCGCCGACGGTGCCGTTGCCATCGGCGACACCGCCATGGCTCAGGGCCTGCGTTCGGTCGCCCTGGGTTTGAATGCCGGGGCCTGGAAGAACGCCAGCACCGCGCTGGGCGGCAACGCGAATGCGTTCGGCATTGGCAGCACCGCCGTCGGTGAGAACAGCCTGGCCTACGGCCATTCCACCGTGGCGATGGGCCAGTCCGCGATGAGCTTGGGTTTCGGCAATACCGCCGTGGGTGCCGCAGCCAAGGCGAGCGCGGACCAGGCGGCAACGGCGCTGGGTGCGTTGAGCGAAGCCAATGGCAATGGCAGCACCGCGGTCGGCGGCCAGGCCATCGCGCAGGGCGAGGGCAGCCTCGCGATGGGGTTTGACGCACAGGGTGGCGGTGAGGAGTCGATTGCGTTGGGCGGGCACAGCCGTGTCGGCAACGGCAGTTCCGGGGTCGGCATCGGCGCCAACGCAGTTGCGCTGGGCGACGGTGCCGTGGGCATCGGCAAGAATGCGCTGGCTTATGGCAGCAACACGGTCGCGACCGGGCGCAATGCCGCCGCACAGGGCGAAGGCGCGGTTGCCATCGGTGGCAGTGAATGGACCGATCTGAACGGCGACGGCATGCCGGACATCGGCGAGGCAACCCTGGCTGAAGGCGCCAATGCGATCGCACTGGGCAGCCGCGCCGGTGCCAGTGGCGACAATGCGCAGGCCGTTGGCGCGGCCAGTACCGCACTTGGCGAAAACAGTACCGCCACAGGCGCGATGAGCATGGCGTCGGCCGCCAACAGCACCGCCACCGGCGCGCTGAGTGTTGCCAATGGCGCCGACAGCAGCGCCTACGGCTATCAGGCCGATGCCGAAGGCGATTACTCCACTGCCATCGGCAGCAGCAGCCTGGCACTGGGTGTTGGCGCGCAGGCCGTTGGTGTCGGCGCCAATGCGTTGGGCGACTACAGCATCGCCAACGGCTACGGCAGCGTGGCCCAGGGCGGCGGCAGCGTGGCCAGTGGCAACCTGGCACAGGCGTTGGGTGCCAACAGCATCGCGACGGGCTACAACAGCGTGGCCAATGGTTCCAACAGCGTGGCCATCGGGCCAAACAGCACCACCGTCGGCGCCTTCTCCACCGCGGTCGGCATGCTGGCAACCACCAATGGTGCCTACGCCGCTGCGTTCGGCAGCGGCAGCGCCGCCGATAGCTGGCAGAGCAGCGCCTTCGGTACCAACGCCTGGGCCAAAGGCTGGTATGGCACCGCAGTGGGTTCGGCCAGCACGGCGGACATGATGGGCACGGCGCTGGGAACCTACAGCTATGCCAGCTTTGCCTCCACCTCGATCGGCTACCGCTCGGTGGCCGGCTTCATCGACCTTGATGTCGATGGCAATCCGATCGCCGCTGGCGCCGGTACGGCGGTCGGCAACGAAGCGGTGGCGCTCGGCAACAACGGCACGGCAGTGGGCATGAACACGCTGGCGGGCAAGGACGCGGACAGCCTCACCAATGCCGACAACACCACGGCAATTGGTACCGAAGCGTGGGCAACCGAGGATGGTGCCACCGTGGTTGGCTACAACAGCTACGCGCAGGCCTTGAACTCGAGCGTGCTCGGCTCCAACACCTGGACCACCAAGGACGCGGAAAACAGTGTCGCTCTGGGTTCGGGTTCGCTGGCCGACCGCGCAAATGCGGTGTCGGTGGGTGCGGCGCAGGACTGGACCGATGCGGCCGGCGTGGTGCATGCGGCCATCGACCGCCAGATCACCAACGTCGCTGCCGGTACCCAGGCCACCGATGCGGTCAACAAGGCACAGCTCGATGCACTGGCCGACAACGTCGGCGACGCCAGCGACTACTTCGCAGTCAACGGAGCCGACGATGGCAGTGACCTGGCGGTGGCCAGCGGCAGCAATGCCGTTGCCGTTGGCAGCAATGCCGCAGCCAATGGCATTGAAAGCAGCGCCATCGGCTATCAGGCCAATGCGTTTGGCGACAGCAGTCTTGCGCTGGGCAGCAGCAGCCTTGCCCTTGGCACCGGTTCGGCAGCTTTGGGTACTGGCGCCAACGCTTTGGGCAACTACAGCATTGCCAATGGCTACGGCAGCCTGGCCGGTGGCCTGCATTCGATTTCCATTGGTTTGAATGCCACCACGCAGCACACCAGCGGCGTCGCGGTTGGCCCGAACGCAACGGTGCTGGGAGGCGCGGCAACCGGCATCGGCAGCGGCGTCAGTGTCAACGGCTTGCAGTCCACCGCAGTGGGAGCGGTCAGCCTGACCAAGGGCGTGCAGACCACCGCCATCGGTGCGCTGTCCACCGCCCAGCAACTGGGTGCCACCGCCGTGGGCGCCGGCTCGTGGGCCAAGGATTCGCACGCTTCTGCGTTCGGCACCAACAGCCAGGCCGATGCTTTCGGCACTGCGTTGGGCGTGCGCGCCAATGCCGGCATCGCCGGAGTGGCGATCGGAGCGGACAGCAAGGTCGGCCGCGAGGCTGTCGCAATGGGCTCCAACGCCAAGGCCAGCGGTACGACCAGCATGGCCTTGGGCACCAAATCGCTGGCCGGCAAGGATGCCAGCAGCGTAAGCAGTGGCAACTACACCACCGCAGTCGGTGGCGAAGCCTGGGCGACCGAGGACGGTGCCACCGTTGTGGGTTACAACAGCTACGCGCAGGCGTTGAATTCGAGCGTGCTGGGCTCCAACACCTGGACCACCAAGGCTGCCGAAAACAGTGTCGCGCTGGGCTCGGGCTCGCTGGCCGACCGCGCAAATGCGGTATCGGTGGGTGCGGCGCAGGACTGGACCGATGCAGCCGGCGTGGTGCATGCGGCCATCGACCGCCAGATCACCAACGTCGCTGCCGGCACCGAGGCGACCGATGCGGTGAACAAGGCACAGTTGGATGCACTGGCGGGCAGCTTCGGCGATGCCAATGACTACTTCGCCGCCAACGGTGCTGCTGATGGCAGCGATGTTTCCCTGGCCACCGGCGACAACGCGGTTGCTGCCGGTGCCAACAGCATGGCTGCCGGCATCGACAGCAGCGCTTACGGTGCGCAGAGCAGTGCCCTGGGTGACTATTCCACTGCGTTGGGCAGCAGCAGCCTGGCGCTGGGAACCGGCGCTTCGGCAATCGGCAATGGCACCAATGCCCTGGCCGATTACAGCACCGCCAACGGTTACGGCAGCGTGGCCAACGCCACGTCGAGCACCGCCATCGGCGGCACCTACCAGGACTTCAGCGGCAACCTGGTGACCACGCTGGCCGATGCCCACGGCAGCACTGCCGTCGGTGCCGGCGCACAGGCCATGCACCAGAACAGCCTGGCGGTCGGTTCCGGCAGCCAGGCACTGGGCACCAACGCCACGGCGCTGGGTTCCGGCTCGCGCACCGCTGGTGCTTTCGCCACGGCGGTGGGCTTCTCTGCGATGGCCGACAACATTGCCGCCACCGCGGTCGGTGCTGGTGCCTATGCGACCGGCCTGCGTGCCACTGCGATGGGCAACAGCGCCTATGCCTCGCGCGATGCGACGGCGATCGGCGCAGGTGCGATTGCCAGTTCCGGCAACACCTTTGCCGGGGGTATCGGCGCAAGTGCCACTGGTGCGGCCAGCGTTGCCATCGGCGGTCAGGCCTCGTTCTTCCGGTCCTCGACCACCGCGTCGGGCTTCCACGCCACGGCGGTAGGCTCCAGCGCGGCGGCCACGGAAACCGACACGGTAGCCATCGGCGTCAACAGCGTTGCCACCGCCGAGCAGGCCACCACGATGGGCGTGGAAAGCGCCGCCGAGGGTGTGGCATCCACTGCGATGGGCTACAACACCTACGCGATGAAGGACGGCTCGCTGGCGCTGGGCAGCAATGCCTGGGCCCACAACGTCAACAGCACGGCGATTGGCCTGCAGAGCGCTGCCAAGGCCGACAACAGCGTGGCCTTGGGTGCCGGCTCGCTGTCCGATCGTGCCGACACGGTGTCGGTGGGCGCGGCGCAGGCGTGGACGGACGACTACGGCAATGTCCATGCCGCCATTGATCGGCAGATCACCAACGTTGCTGCCGGCACCGAACTGACCGATGCGGTCAACAAGGGCCAGCTAGACCAGGCCATCGCAGGAGTGGGTGGCAGCGTCGGCAATCTCGATGCCAGCGCCTTGAAGTACGACGACGCGGCAACCAAGGACAAGGCCACGCTGGGCGGCAGCGCCGGTACCACGCTGGCCAACCTCAAGGCCGGCACGAACGCCGATGAGGCGGTCAATGTCGCGCAGCTGGAATCGGTGGCCACCGCGCTGGGTGGCGGTGCGGGCCTGGGCGCGAACGGCATGCTGGTCGCGCCGGTTTACAACTTCCGGGGCGGTAGTTACGCCAATGTCGGGGCGACCTTTGATGCGATCGATGCCGCTTTTGGCGGACTGCATGACCGGGTAACCCAGCTGGAAGCGCGGCCGGGCAACGGCAATGGCAACGGCAACGGCAATGGCAATGGCAATGGTGGCCGACCGGGCACCGGTGCCGGCCTGGCGCTGGGCGATGGCAGCCACGCGCAGGACAGCAACGACATCGCAATCGGCAACGGCTCCACGGTGGGAGCCGCCAACGGCACCGCGCTGGGCACCAACAGCAATATCGACGCAGCGGCGAGCAATGCGGTGGCGGTGGGCGCTGACAGCACTGTCACCGCCAGTGGCGGCACTGCGCTGGGTCAGGGCGCTTCGGTTGGCGCCGAAGGTGCGGTGGCGATCGGCCAGGGCTCGGTGGCCAACGAGGCCAACACGGTGTCGGTCGGCAGCGCCGGCAGCGAACGTCGCGTGACCAATGTCGCGGCCGGTGTGAACGCCACCGATGCGGCCAACGTGCAGCAGATGCAGGCCGGTGATGCCAAGACATTGGCCTCGGCCAATGCCTACACCGACACCACCGCGACGCAGACGCTGACCAAGGCCAACAGTTACACCGACAGCCGCTACCAGGCCTTGAATGACGAATTCACCGGCCTGCGCAACGACATCGGCTATCGCCTGGGCAAGATGGACGAGCGCCTGGACCGCCAGGGCGCGATGAGCTCGGCAATGATGAACATGTCGATCAACGCTGCCGGTAGCCGCAGTCCGCGCGGTCGCATTGCCGTGGGTGCCGGCTGGCAGAACGGCGAAAGCGCGCTGTCGGTCGGTTACGCCAAGGCCATCGGTGAACGCGCCTCGCTGTCGATCGGCGGCGCCTTCAGCAGCGACGACAGTTCGGCCGGCGTGGGCTTCGGCATCGACCTGTAACCCACATCCGCGCAACGCCGGAACCTCGTGCAACGGCAGGTGCATCGCACCTGCCTGCGGCGGGCTGGCAGGCAACTACTTCATTGAACCGTCAACGCGACGACGGTGCCGGGCGTGTGGACACGTGCGGCCGGTGTCGTCGAATCACCCGCAACCGGAGAGAGAGAATGAAAAAACACACCCGAGTCATCGCCAGCGGTGCGCTGGCCACTGCCGTGATCGCCGCACTTTCGGCATTCGCTTCCAACTACAGCGGAACGCTGGGCAACGTGTCCGGCGCCACCGCGAGCGTTGCTGCGTCGTCGACGGTGAGCGCGGCCACCGCTGCGGCCGCGACCGGCCGCAAGCAGCTGCCGTCCGGCGTGGCGGAACAGGCCAGCTTCGACCGTTTCATCATCAAGTTCCAGGACGGTTCGGCAGCGCAGCGTAGCCAGACCACGCTGCTCAATGCAGTCAATTCGGCCGTGGGTCGCGCGGGCGTGGCCAGTCTGCGCAGCGCCGCCAACGGCACGCAGAGTGCATTGACTCCGCGCCATCTGCGCAGGATGTCGCAGGGTGCCGATGTGATCCGGTTCTCGCACGCGTTGAGCCACACCGAAGCCCAGGCGCTGCTGCAGGAACTGCGCAAGGACCCGAGCGTGGTGTATGCGCAGCCCGACTACCTCAAGCACGCAATGAGCACCACCGACGATCCGGAACTCAGCCGGATGTGGCATTTCAACAACCCCACCACCGGCATCCGCGCACCGTTGGCCTGGGACACCAGCAAAGGTGCCGGCGTACTCGTGGCGGTCCTGGACACCGGCTACCTGGACCATCGCGACCTGGATGCCAACATCGTTGCCGGTTACGACTTCATCGGCTCCTACGGGCAGAGCGCGGATTACCCGGACGTGGCCGGTGACGGCGACGGCCGCGATGCCGATGCGCACGACCCGGGCGACTGGACCGACGCGAGCATGCCGTGGTGCGGCCGCAACAGCGACAGCTCGTTCCACGGTACCCACGTCGCCGGCACGGTTGCCGCGGTCGGCAACAACACCACTGACGTGGTTGGTGTGGCCTATGAGGCCAAGGTGCAACCGGTACGCGTGCTTGGTCACTGCGGCGGCTTCACCTCGGATATCGCCGACGCCATCACCTGGGCTTCGGGTGGTGCTGTGGCCGGTGCGCCGGACAACAGCAGCAACCACGCCGAAGTGCTCAACCTGAGCCTGGGCGGCGGCGGGTCCTGTGCCAACGACCAGGTCACCCAGGCCGCGATCGATGGCGCCATCAGCCGTGGCGTGACGGTGGTGGTGGCCGCCGGCAACAACAACGCCGACGCCGCCAATTTCTCTCCGGCCAGCTGCAAGGGCGTGATCACGGTGGGCGCCAACGGCGTTGACGGTGCCAGGTCGTGGTTCTCCAACTACGGCCCCACGGTCACCGTGACGGCACCGGGTGGCAATGCGAACAGCGGCACCTCGCCGGACGATGCGTGGATCTGGTCGCTTGGCAACACGGGCACCAAGGCACCGGTGGCCAGCCCGGCCGGTGATGCGGTGGTGCCGAACATCGGTACGTCGATGGCCAGCCCGCACGTGGCCGGCATCGTCGCGTTGATGCAGAGCGCGGCGGTAGCGTCAGGCAATCCGCCGCTGACGCCTGCACAGGTACGCACCATCCTGCGCCGCACTGCCAAGCCGTTCAGCGTCGCGCCGCCGACCAGCATGTCGATGGGCGCGGGCATCGTCGATGCCGCCGCCGCGGTGGCCGCAGCCTCGCAGCCGATTCCCGAAGACACCTCGGTCCTGCTGGACAACCGCAAGGCCGTGGCCAACCAGGCCGGCGGAGCTGGTGAAGGGCTTGTGTACTCGATCGTGGTTCCGGCGGGAACCAGCAGCTTGAACCTGCGCAGCTACGGCGGCACCGGCGACGTTTCGCTGTATGTCTCCTACGAAGCGCAGCCGACGACGGTGCTGTACGACCGCAAATCGGCCAAGCCGGGCAATAGCGAAGCGGTGGTGATCACCAATCCGCAGCCGGGTACCTATTACCTGCGCATGGTCGGTGAAAAGGCGTTCACCGCTGTCAGCGTGATGGGCCTGTATCAGTAAGCCAGCCGCACAACGGGTTGCTGAAAGTGGAAGGGGGCAGGGCAACCTGCCCCCTTCCTGTGGCGCGCTGTGCATGCACGCCGCGGTACGGCAGGGTTGGCGTGACGGAATTGTGACCAGGACTACCGGCATGAGCCGGGCTGCGCCGAAGCGCCGGATAAGGGGCAAATGGCTGCGTGGGCACGGTCCTATGCTCCGCAGTATGGGGAGTATTGCTGGCACTGAACGGCAGGCAGGCCTACCATGGGCGTTCATGTCGCTTGCCTGTGCTGTATCGGGCGGGCTTTGTTTCCTGGCGGGGGAGCGCGGTTGAGCCAGCAGATCACCCAACTTCTGCATCGTTGGCAGCAGGGCGACCTGGATGCCCGCGAGCATCTGTTCGAAGCGTTGTATTCGGATCTGATGCAGATTGCCAGGCACCGTCTGTCTCACCAGAGCGGTGGCACCTTGCAGCCTGCGGCGCTGGTCAACGAATCGCTGATGCGCCTGCTTGGCGGCAATGCAGACTACAAGGACCGCACCCACTTCATCGCCATCGCGGCATTGAAGATGCGCTCGGTGCTGGTGGACCACCTGCGTGCGCGTTCGGCCGACAAGCGCGGCGGTAATGCCGAGCAGCTGACCCTGTCCCATGCCAACAACATGGTCGACGAGGACGCCATCGGCTATGAGGTGCTTGCATTGCACCAGGCATTGAACCAGTTGGCGGAGATGGAGCCGCGCGCGGCCAGCACCATTGAGCTGACCTACTTCGGCGGCATGAGTCGGGACGAGATCGCGCTGGTGCTGGGTGTATCGGCGCCGACGGTGGATCGCGATCTGCGCTTCGCTCGCGCCTGGTTGAACCGCCAACTCCGCTGACGGCCATGCCGCGCAGGAGGACAGCATGAGCGTGGAACGCTGGAAGCAGGTGCGTGATCTGTTCGATGCGGTCTGCGAGCTGCCGCGCGAACAATGGCCCGATGTACTGGCCGAACGCTGTGACGATGAGGCGGTGCGCGAGGAAGTGCTGCAACTGCTGCGCTCGCAGACCGCCGGCCTGAGCCGCATCAGCAACCGGCTCGACACCGCGCTTGCCCGCGCGCTGGCACCGGAAATCGGCGAGGGCGAGCGGCTCGGCCCGTGGCGGCTGACCGAACGCATCGCCCAAGGCGGCATGGGCACCGTATTCAAGGCCGAACGGGCCGACGGTCTTTATCAGCGCACGGTGGCGATCAAGCTGCTGCACGGCCTGCCCGGGGCACTGGAAATCGAACGCCTCGGTGGCGAACGGCAGGTGTTGGCCAGCCTGCAACTGCCGCACGTGGCTCGCCTTTACGACGGCGGCACCACCCCCGATGGCCATCCCTATCTGGTGATGGAATTCATCGATGGGATTCCGCTGGACCGCTGGTGCAGCGAACGGCAGCTGGGGCTGGAGCAGCGCCTGCACCTGTTCCTGGATATCTGCGCCATCGTGCAGTCCGCGCACGAACGGCTGGTGCTGCATTGCGACCTCAAACCGCCCAACGTACTGGTGTTGCCGAGTGGCCAGCCGGTGCTGTTGGACTTTGGCCTGGCGCGGCTGCTCAACGAAGCCCTTGATGGCCAGGATTCGGGATACTGCACGCCCGCCTACGCCAGCCCGGAGCTGATTGCCGGGCAGAAGGTGGGCGCGGCCAGCGATGTCTACAGCCTGGGCGTGATGTTGGTGGAGCTGCTGTCCACCCGGCCATGCCTGCGCGAGCCGCAGGACCGCGATACGCCGGTGCCGTTGCCCAGCGACCTGGCGCCGGATGGTTTGCCCTGGCGCAAGCGCCTTCGTGGTGACCTGGATGCCATCGCCGGGCGCGCCTGCGCGTTGGATGTCAGCCAGCGTTATCGCTCGGTGGAAGCGTTGATCACTGACGTGCGTCGCTATCTGGACGTGCAGCCGGTCGTCGCACGCCAAGGCGGCCGGCTGTATCGGCTGGGCAAGGGAATGCGACGCAACTGGCACGTGGTGGCGCTGGCCGCAGGTGCGGCGCTGGTGCTGCTGGTATTTGTTGCCGGGCTGCTGCGTACGCGGCACCAGGCGCAGGAAGAGGCTGCCATTGCCCAGCAGGTCAGCAATTTCATGGTGGGCGTGTTTGAAACCGCCGATCCGTTCCTGCGCACCGAGCGTGGCCAGGAGGAACTCAGTTCCCGTCAGTTGTTGGACAAGGCCTCGTTGCAGGTCTCGCGCGATCTGGCCGATGCGCCGGCACAGCTGGCCAGGATGCGCGCGGTGCTGGGCGTGGCGTACCAGAACTCAGGCGTGTCGCATCAGGCCGAGGCGCTGTTGCAGCAGGCCTACAACGGCTTCATGGACCCGCGTGTGGCACGTCGCGACGATGCTGCCGCAGTGCTGGCCGATCTGTCGGTGCAGAAAACGCTCGACGGCAACGGCCAGCTGGGTGTACGCATGGCCGAACAGGGCCTGGCGCTGCTGGATCGCAACGGGCCCACCGCAGTGAAGGCCAAGTTGCACGCGGCCCGAGGGATGGCGCTGGCCAACCAGCAACAGTTCGATCAGGCCGAAGTGGCGTTCGATTCGGCCATGGCGTTCTACAGCCGGCAGACCGATCACACCGCCATGGCCAAGCGACTGGAGCTGTCCTACAACAAGGGCCTGATGTACCTGCGCTGGGGCAAGCTGGAAGCAGCCGAGCGGGCATTTGGCCAGGTGCTGGACAGCCTGCACGGGCGTCGCACCAGCATGGCGCTGGCTGCCGAAGTACGGTTGGCGCAGCTGCTGCGCGAGCAGGGCCGCTACGAACAGGCGCTGCCCTTGCTGCAATCGGGCATGCGCCATGCGTTGGAGCTCTACGGGCCGCAGAGCCGGTTCGTGCTGATCCAGCATGATGGCCTGGCCGATCTGTACCGTGATTCGGGTGATTACGTGGCCGCCGACAGGCAATACCAGCAACGGCATGCATTGAGCGCCCAGTTGGATGGCCCCGAATCAGTGGAGTACTCGATGGGGCTGTTCAATCACGGCACCCTGCATGAACTCCGTGGTGACCTGAGCGCAGCCGAGCGCCTGTACCGGGAGGCCCTGGATATCCGCCGGCAGCAGCTGGGGCGTGAATCACCCACGAGCATGCGCGCCGAAACCGGCCTGGGCCTGTTGTCGATGCGTGAAGGGCGGATGGAAGAGGCCGGCAGGATGCTGCTGCACGCCGACCAGGGCATGGCGCTAGCCCTGCCGGCCGATGCACCCGGACGCATCGAAGCGCGCCTGAACCGGATCGACTGGCATGTGCGCATGGGCCAATTGCGCGAAGCGGGCCTGCTGCTCAAGGACATGCCCAAGACCATTCCGGACAGCCAACAGGCGCGCCTATTGCGGTTGCAGGCCGATCTGGCCGAGCGTGGTGGTCAGGCCGAGCAGGCGTTGGCCCGGCGCCGTGCGGCGCTGGCGTTCGTGCGTGGCCGTTATGGCGATGCAGGCGCAGAAACCGCTGACAGTCGCATGCTGTTGGCCGAAACCCTGCTGGCGCAGGGCCAGGCTTCGCTGGCGCGGCAGGAACTGGCCAGTGCGGCGCCGGTACTGCGGCGCCTGCAACTGGAAACCTCGCCGGAACGACGCAAGCTGGAGGGGTTGATGCTGCTGGCGGGCAAGGGCTGAGCGCGGCGATCGCCGGCAGGTTGCCCCCCGGCAGCTTGGCGTTGGCCTAGCCCTGCTCGCGCACGATTTCCACCAGGCGCGGGCCATAGCGGCTGAGCTTGCTGCCACCGATGCCGCCGACACGACCAAGCGCATCGATGCTGGTCGGACGTTGCTCGGCGATATTGCGCAGGGTGCTGTCGTGGAAGATCACGAAGGCCGGCACGTTCTGTTCACGGGCCAGTTCCGCACGCAGGCCGCGTAGCGCATTGAACAGTGCAAGGTCCTCGGCCTGTACCGGCAGGCCGGTGCGTTGGCTGCCTCGCTCGCGTTCGCGCGTGGCCGGGTTTTCACGGCGCATCATCATCTGCCGGCGGCCCTTGAGCACGTCGCGACTGGCATCGGTGAGACGCAGGCCACCATGGGCTTCCGGGTCCACTTCCAGCAGGCTGGCAGCCACCAGTTGCCGGAACACTCCGCGCCAGCTGCGCGCGTCCAGGTCGCGGCCGATGCCGTAGGTGCTGAGTTTTTCGTGGCCAAGCTGACGCATGCGCTCGCTGTCGCTGCCGCGCAGGATGTCGATCAGATGACCAACGCCGAAACGCTGGCCGCTGCGGTACACGCAGCTGAGTGCTTTTTGCGCCGGCACGGTGGCATCCCAGGCAGCGGGCGGGGTGAGGCAGTTGTCGCAGTTGCCGCACGGCCCGGGGTAGGTTTCGCCGAAACCGGCCAGCAGCACCTGGCGCCGGCACTGCATGGATTCGCAGTACCCGAGCAGGTGATCGAGCTTGGAGCGTTCCAGTTGCTTGCGTTCCTCGCCGGCTTCGGACTGCTCGATCATCTGCTTGAGCAGCACCACATCGCCCAGCCCGTAGCACAGCCATGCTTCGGCTGGTTCGCCATCGCGGCCGGCACGCCCGGTTTCCTGGTAATAGCCTTCCATCGACTTGGGCAGGTCGGTATGTGCGACGAAGCGGACGTCCGGCTTGTCGATGCCCATGCCGAAGGCGATGGTGGCGCACATCACGATGCCGTCCTCGCGCAGGAAGCGGCGCTGGTTGGCAGCACGCACTTCGGCTGGCAGGCCGGCGTGGTAGGGCAGGGCCTGCATGCCTTCGTTGCACAGGAACTGCGCGGTCTCCTCCACCTTGCGCCGGGACATGCAGTAGACGATGCCGGCTTCGTCACGGTGGGCCTTGAGGAAATCCAGCAGCTGGCGCTTGGCATTGTCCTTCTGCACCACGCGATAGCGGATGTTGGGGCGGTCGAAGGAGCTGACGAAGTGGCGTGCCTGCGCAAGATCCAGGCGCTCGGCGATTTCACGTTGGGTCGGCGGGTCGGCGGTTGCGGTCAACGCGATGCGCGGGATCTGCGGCCAGCGCTCGTGAAGCACGGTGAGCTGCCGGTATTCAGGCCGGAAATCGTGTCCCCATTGCGACACGCAGTGCGCCTCGTCGATGGCGAACAGCGCGATCTGGCTACGCCCGAGCAGCGACAGGAAGCGCCCGGTCAGCAAACGCTCCGGCGCCACGTACAGCAGTTCCAGTTCGCCATCGAGCAGCTCGCGCTCGACCCGCGCGGCGGTTTCGGCATCCAGCGTGGAGTTCAGGAATTCGGCGCGCACGCCGGCCTGGCGTAGCGCTTCGACCTGGTCCTGCATCAGCGCGATCAACGGCGAAATGACAATGCCGCAGCCGTCACGCAGCAGCGCCGGGATCTGGTAGCAGAGCGACTTGCCACCGCCGGTAGGCATCAGCACCAGCGCATCGTTGCCGCCGGCGACGTGTTCGACGATGGCCTGCTGGTCGCCGCGGAAACTGTCGTAACCGAAAACGCTGGAGAGCAGTTCTTGCGCGGGACTATGGGGCATCGGCGTAGTTTACCCGCAGCGGTGGACCCGTCGCGTTGCCGGTTTCCACGAAAGCGTGTGGGAGTGGCCTAAACGCCAATGTAGGAGCGGCGTCCGCCGCGAAACCGGTGCCCTTCCCGCACTGCAATTGCTGACGTCAATCATCAGGTGGCGGGTTATATGAACGACTGGCAGTCCGTCAGCTTCGCGGCGGACGCCGCTCCTACGAAAGCGGCGACGGAAGACCGCATGTTGGATCTGGAGCAAAGCCCCCTTGAGTCAAGGGGGCACGCCGAAGGCGGGGGGGTCTGGCGCCTCTGGCCAGGGTCCAGAGTTTGCAGTGCAAACTCTGGAGGGCATGCCCGCTTGCAGGCGTAACCGCCACCCCATGAGTCAAGGAGGCGCGCCGAAGGCGGGGGGATCTGGCCGGCAGATGAAGCAGGGCTCTTGGTTCGGTGCGCCGAACCACGGAAATCCCGCAGGGGCGAAGCCCGGAGAGATTGCCGCAACAGCGAAGGAAGACCGCATATTGGATCTGGAGCAAAGCCCCCTTGAGTCAAGGGGGCGCGCCGAAGGCGGGGGGATGTGGCAGGCAGATGAAGCAGGGTCCGTGGTTCGGTGTGCCGAACCACGGAAATCCCGCAGGGGCGAAGCCCAGAGGGATTACTGCAACAACGAACGCAGCATCCAGGCGTACTTTTCGTGGATCTGCAGGCGCTGGGTGAGCAGGTCCTCGCTGGGTGCATCGTCGGCGTCGTCGGCCTGTTCCAGCACCTTGCGCGCGGTGCGGCATACCGCTTCGTTGCCGGCGACCAGCTGCTGCACCATGTCCTTCCAGTCCGAACTGTGGGTCAGGCCGGGTTCCTCGCTGATCGAGGTCAGGGCCGCGAACTCACGGTAGGAGCCGGGGGCGTTGAAGCCCAGCGCACGGATGCGTTCGGCGATTTCATCCAGCGCGGTCCACTGTTCGGTGTACTGGTCCATGAACATGGCGTGCAGCGAGTTGAACATCGGCCCGGTGACATTCCAATGGAAATTGTGGGTCTTCAGGTACAGCGTGTAGGCATCGGCGAGGAAGTGCGACAGGCCATCGGCCACCTTCTTGCGATCACTGTCCTTGATCCCGATATCCACCCCCGGTGCCGACGGCGCGGCCGCTGCCAGCTTCTTCTTTCCTGCGTCGGGCTTGGTGCTCTTCTTGGCCTTGGCCATGATGCGTACTCCTTGACGGGTTGAATGGCTTCACAATAGCGCTCCGGCAACCATACCGACATTTCAAGTTTTCACGTTGAACGATTGATGAGCGCTATCGAAAAAGACACTGCCGCGCGCCTGCGCGACGCCCGCAAGGCCATTGACACTGCAATGAGCCGTGATCGCGGACGCCTGCTGGGCCTGTTGTCGCGTTGGCAGGGCAAACCTGCCGATGCGGCTGCGGAACAGGCGTTCACGCAGCTGCTGGGGCGTTCCCATGCCCAGCGCCAGCAACGTGCCGCGAAGCAGATCGCGATCACCATGGACGAAACGCTGCCAATCGCGCGTGAAGCCGAGCAGATCAGTGCGTTGATCCGCGCTCATCAGGTGGTGGTGATTGCCGGTGAGACCGGTTCGGGCAAGACCACCCAGCTGCCCAAACTGTGCCTTGCGGCCGGGCGCGGCGAAGCCGGCATGATCGGCTGCACCCAGCCGCGCCGCATCGCCGCACGGGCGGTGGCCGCGCGCGTGGCCGAGGAACTGGGCACCGAGCTGGGTTCGGTGGTTGGCTTCCAGGTGCGCTTCACCGACAAGGTGGGCGAGGACAGTCGCATCAAGTTCATGACCGACGGCATCCTGCTGGCCGAGATCGCCTCGGACCGCTGGCTGTCTCGCTACGACACGCTGATCATCGACGAGGCGCACGAACGCAGCCTCAACATCGATTTCCTGCTGGGCTATCTGAAGCAGCTGCTGCGCAAGCGCCCGGACCTGAAGCTGATCGTCACTTCGGCCACCATCGATACCGAGCGTTTCTCGCGGCATTTCGACAACGCGCCGGTGGTGAACGTGGAAGGCCGCACCTACCCGGTGGAAGTGCGTTACCGCGCGCTGGATGAAAAACCGGGGTCAGAGTCGGGTTCCGCGCCGGCCGATGCCAGCGGGCGCGGCAAGCGCGAGGAGCCGGACGGCGACCCGGTGTCGGCGATCGTGGCGGCAATGGATGAAATCACCCGCAGCGACCCGCGCGGCGACGTGCTGATCTTCCTGCCGGGCGAACGCGAAATCCGCGACACCCACCAGGCGCTGGAGCGACGCAAGTACCGGGAAACCGAGGTGCTGCCGTTGTACGCGCGTCTGTCGGCCAAGGACCAGGACCGGGTGTTCAACCCGGGCCCGAAGCGGCGCGTGGTGCTGACCACCAACGTGGCCGAAACTTCGTTGACCGTGCCGCGCATCCGCTACGTCATCGATCCGGGTTTTGCCCGGATCAAGCGCTACAGCCCGCGCCAGAAGCTGGACCGCCTGCACATCGAGCCGGTGTCGCAGGCCAGTGCCAACCAGCGCAAGGGCCGCTGCGGTCGTATCGCCGAGGGCATCTGCTACCGGCTGTATTCGGAAGCCGATTTCCAGTCGCGCCCGGAGTTCACCGATCCGGAAATCCGCCGTTCCTCGCTGGCCGGCGTGATCCTGCGCATGTTGCAGCTGGGGCTGGGCCAGATCGACGAATTCCCGTTCCTGGAAGCCCCCGACGAACGTGCGGTGGCTGACGGTTGGCAACAGCTGGCCGAGCTCGGCGCCATCGACGATGAGCGCAAGCTCACAGCCATCGGTCGCCAGATGGCGCGTCTGCCGGTGGACGTGAAGCTGGCACGCATGCTGGTCGCTGCGCAGAAGGCCGGTTGCCTGCGCGAGATGCTGGTGATCGCCGCGTTCCTGGGCATCCAGGACCCGCGCGAGCGCCCGCCGGAAGCACGCGAGGCGGCTGACAACGCGCATGCCTTGTTCGCCGATGGGCGTTCGGAATTCCTCGGCATCCTGCGTCTGTGGGAGGGCTATCGCATTGCCCATGAGGACCTCACCCAGTCCAAGCTGCGCGACTGGTGCGGGCGGCATTTCCTGGGCTTCCTGCGCATGCGCGAATGGCGCGAACTGCATCGCCAGCTGCGCCTGCTGTGCGAGGAACTGGGTTGGGACATCAACGAAGGCGATGCCTTCGGCAAGGCATTGCTGTCGGCACCGGCCGCGTTGCCGGCCGGCGGTGATGCGCAGGCCAAGCACAAGGCCACGCGCGGCGAGCAGCACAAGGCGGCGCGTCTGGCGCGTGAAGGTAAGAAACCGGGGTCAGAGTCGGGTTTCCCCAATCTTCAGGCAACCAACCAGAACGGACGGGGGAAACCCGACTCTGACCCCGGTTTGTCTCCCAGCATCCCCGAGAAGGCACGCGTAGCCGCCTACCAGGCACTGCATCGCGCGATCCTGGCCGGCTTACCTACGCAGGTCGGCCACCGCACCGACAAGGGTGATTTCCAGGCCCCACGCCAACGTCGCTTCCATCTCTTCCCTGGCTCGGTGCTGGCCAAACGTCCGCCGCCGTGGGTGCTCAGCGCCACGCTGCTTGATACCCAGCGCGTCTGGGGCATGACCAATGCGTCGATCGAACCGGACTGGGTGATTGCCGAGCTGCCGCATCTGCTGGCGCGCAAGCACTTCGACCCGCATTGGTCGCGCGCGCAGGGGCAGGTGCTGGCATCGGAGCAGATCAGTCTGTTCGGGCTGGTGCTGGCGCCGAAGAAGCCGGTGCATTTCGGCAAGATCGATCCCGGCCAGGCGCATGACATCTTCGTGCGCCAGGCGCTGGTGACCGGCGAGATCAACACCCGCGCCAGCTTTGTCGCCGACAACCTGAAAGTGCTGGAACAGGCGCGCGAGGAAGAAGCCAAGCTGCGTCGCGCCGGCATCGTCGCCGACGAGGACTGGCAGGCACGCTGGTACCTGGACCGGGTGCCGTCCCACATCCATTCGGCCAACCTGCTCGATGGCTGGTGGAAGGCGTTGCCGCCGGAGCAGCGCCGCAGCCTGCAGTGGTCGCTGATCGACCTGCTGCCGGGCGAGGGCAGTGAAGAGGACCGCTACCCGAAGTATTTCCCGCTGGGCGATGCGCGCCTGGCCATGCATTATCGTTTCGAGCCCGGTGCCGAGGACGACGGCGTGACGCTGGACGTGCCGCTGCATCTGCTCAATGCGCTCGATCCGGCGCGGCTTTCATGGCTGGCGCCGGGTTTCGTCGCCGACAAGGCCAGTGCCATGATCCGCACCCTGCCCAAGGCAATGCGGCGCAACTACGTACCGGCGCCGGACTTCGGCCGGGCCTTTTTCGAGGCCTGGCCGCAGCCTTCGGCCGATGACATCCGTGGCGAGTTGGCGCGCTTCCTGAGCAAGACCACCGGGGCGACGGTGGCGGCCACCGATTTTGACGTGGACGCATTGGAGCCGCATCTGCGGATGAACCTGCGTCTGTTTGAAGCCGCGCCTTCGCGCGCGGGTGGCGCAGGAAAGGGACGGTCAGCGGCGGATGCTGGCGACGCCCAGAAGCTTGCTTCCGCAAGCGCAAGGGAGGGCGCCAAGCTGCTCGCCATGTCGCGTGATCTGGATGAACTGCGTGCGCGTTTCGGCGAACGAGCCGGTAGCGCGTTCGCCGCGCGTGCGGGTCAAGCGCTGGCCGCCGAGGGGCTGCGCGAATTCCCGGCGACATCGATTCCCGAGCAGGTGCCAGGCGAAGCCGGCGTGCCGGCGTATCCGGCGCTGGTCGATACCGGCGACGCTGCGGCACTGCGCATTTTTGCTGATCGCAACGAGGCAGCATTGGCGCATCCGGGTGGCGTTCGTCGACTGCTGGAGATCGCCCTGGCCGACAAGGTCAAGCAGGCGCGCAAGCAGTTGCCGGTGTCGCCCAAGACCGGCCTTTTGTATGCGGCGATCGAATCGCAGGAACGTCTGCGCGGCGATCTGGTCGATGCCGCAATGAACGCGGTGTTGGCTGACGGATTGGAGACGATCCGCTCACCTGAGACGTTTGAACTGCGCCGCGCCGATGCGGCCAAGCGTCTGTTCGGCGAAGCGATGGAACGGCTGAAGCTGGCCGAATCCATCCTCGGCCTGGTCGGCGAATTGAAGCCGCAGCTGGAAGCACCGCTGATGGGCTGGGCGCGCGGCAACCTGGACGATATGGAGGCGCAGCTGGCCGGGCTGGTGCACGCAGGCTTCCTGCGCGAAACACCGGCCGATGCGCTGGCGCAGTTCCCGCGTTACCTGAAGGCGATGATCCTGCGCGCCGAACGTGCCAAGCGTGATCCGCCGCGTGACCAGGCCAGAATGCTGGAGCTCAAGCCGTTCATCGATGCGCTTGACGATGCACGCGTGCAGGGCCGGGCGGGACGACCGGAATGGGCCGCGCTGCGTTGGGATCTCGAAGAGCTGCGCGTGTCGTTGTTCGCGCAGGAACTGGGATTCCGTTCCGGCATCTCGGCCAAGAAGCTGGCCCAGCGGGTGGCGGCGCTGCGCGGTTGAGGAAAACCGGGGTCAGAGTCGTGTTTCGCTCTGATCCCGCTTCTGCTTGCTTTGCCGCAACCCGACTCTGACCCCGGTTTTGATCCTGCTCTCAGCGCGCCGAGCGGTGCTGTTCCAGGCACCGTTGGCGGGCAGCATTCATCTGTGCGTGGGCATTGCCGTGTTCGCGGCTGATGGCCTGCCGGAAGGTTGCCATGCGCGTGCGTAGCGCCTGGCTGCGCTGCGCATCCGGCGCGTTGGCCAG
Source organism: Stenotrophomonas sp. SY1 (assembly GCF_021202945.1). Taxonomy (GTDB): domain Bacteria; phylum Pseudomonadota; class Gammaproteobacteria; order Xanthomonadales; family Xanthomonadaceae; genus Stenotrophomonas. The sequence continues at coordinate 1,384,781 of NZ_JAJOYR010000001.1, forward strand.
TTGCTCGTTGAGCAGGGTCATCTGTTGTTGCAGCGTGCTGACGCGGTCGTTCGACGGGCCGTAGACCGAAGCAGTGGCGTTGGCGATGCAACTGCGTTCTGCTGCGCGGCTTTCTTCGGCTGCCTTGGCGTTTGCAGCGCTGGCTGCCGATGGCGCGGATGAAGAGCCTTCGGCAGACGGCTCCGAGCCTTCGACCGAGGCTTCAGCCGAAGCCTGCCCCGACGCGGCCACCGGTGTGGGCGCGGTGTGTTCGCGCAGTTTCATCGGCTCGGCGCGGGCATCGCAGGGATGCTCGGAGTACATCGTCTCACCGGATTTGCCCTTGCACTTGTAAACCTGTGCCATGGCGGTGGTTGGAAGCAGCAGCAACAGCAGGGTCAGGAAAATCGCGGGCATGTCATCAAGGTATCGACGGGCGCCGGGGCGCGGCAGGAGGTGCCCGGCGCAGGGCCGGGCAAGGTGACTGAAGCGTGAGCCGAACGGGTGCAGGGTTACTTGGTGCGACGAACCTTGGCACGGGTGTTGAGGCCGTCCACCTGCATGTACCAAACGCCCATCAGGCCGGGCGTCATGCGTACCTGCGGCGCCTGTTTGCGTACGCCGGCGGCGCTTGCGTCGTCCGTCTGCTCCCAGACCTGGTTGTTGTCCAGGGTGTACTGGCGGCCCTTGCCAAAGCCGCTGAAGTCACCGCTCAGCCGGGCAACGATCGGCTCGTTGGAGCCAAAGTCGTAGAAGCCGCGGTTCTTCACGATCACTTCCTGGCGGCCTTCCTCGCGGGCCTGTTCCAGCACGCTGCTGGTGGCCTGCTCGACCTTGCCCTGCAACCAGCGGTTGAGCGTGGCCAGTTCGGCGGCGCTGAGCTTGTCCAGGCCGGCAGCCTTGAACTCGTCGGTGGACATCTGCTGCTGCAGATCGCCGTGCACCACGCGCTGGGCATGGGCATCGATGAACGGGGACACGGACAGGACGGTGAAGGCAAACAGGGCAGTCAGGCGCGGCAGCTTCATGAACGATTGTTCCCGGAGACGGTTGGGCGCTAGTGTAGGGGCATCCGTCTGCAATTGAATGCTGTGAACCGCACCTCCTCCCCCGGCCTGGATACGCTGCTGCAGCGTGCCTCCACCCGCGCCCTGTCCGAACCGCTGCGACAGGCGCTGCTGGCGTGCTGGCAGCACCCCGATCTCGATCAGACCCCGCGCCTGGCCTGGCCAGTGCTGGCCGATACGCTGGACTCGCTGGCGCTGTTGTCGGCCGACGAAAGCGTGATTGTGTCCGCGCTGTTGTTCGACCTGCCGGGTCTGCGCTCGCATCTGCATGAACTGCCCTTGGGCGTTGGCGCCGCAGCGGTGACCGGCCTGCTCGACGGCCAGGAAGCGGCCGACCAGGTGTGGGCGTTGCATGCCGGGCGCGAAGCCGGACGCAATTCCGAAGGGCTGCGGCGGCTGCTGCTGTCCATCATCCACGACCTGCGGGTGGTGCCGATCCTGCTGTCGCGGCAGCTGGCCTGCATGCGTGCGGCCGACAGGCTGCCCGAGGACGAGCGCCGCGCGCTGGCGCAGCTGACCCGCGACATCCACGCGCCGTTGGCCAACCGGCTGGGCATCTGGCAGCTGAAGTGGGAGTTGGAAGACCTGGCGTTCCGCTTCCTGGAACCTGAAACCTACCGCCACATCGCCCGCGAGGTGGACGAAACCCGCGTCGCCCGCGAGCGCTACGTGGATGCGGTGAAGAAGAAGCTGTCCGCCGCCTTGGACGAGCAGGGTATCCGTGGCGAAGTCAGTGGCCGGCCGAAGCACATCTACAGCATCTGGCGGAAGATGCAGAAGAAGCATCTCGCGTTCCAGCAGCTGTACGACCTGCGCGCGGTGCGGGTGATGGTGGACGACGTGGCTGCGTGCTACGCCACGCTGGGCGTGGTGCATGCGTTGTGGGCGCCCATTCCCAGCGAGTTCGACGACTACATCGCCCGGCCCAAGGCCAACGATTACCGCTCGTTGCACACGGCGGTGATCGGCCCGGAAGGGCGCACCATCGAAGTGCAGATCCGTACCCACGAAATGCACGCACAGGCCGAGCTGGGCGTGGCCGCGCACTGGAAGTACAAGGAAGGCGGCAAGGGCGCGGAAAAGGCTTTTGATCGCAAGATCACCTGGATGCGGCAACTGCTGGAGCAGGCGCAGGACCCGGGCAATCCCGAGGACCTGGCCGGCGCACTGGATGCCGAGCTGGTTGAAGACCGGGTCTACGCACTGAGCCCCAAGGGCGAGGTGATGGACCTGCCAGCTGGCGCCACGCCGCTGGATTTTGCGTACCACGTACACACCATGGTCGGGCACCGTTGCCGTGGCGCGAAGATCAACGGCCGCATCGTGCCGCTGACCTACCGTCTGCGCAGCGGCGACCGGGTCGAAATCCTGACCGGCAAGGAAGCTGATCCCCGGCGCGACTGGCTGTTGCCGGCCAACGGCTTCCTGGCCAGCGGGCGTTCGCGCGAGAAGGTCCGCAGCTGGTTCCACAAGCTGGACCGCGCACGCAACGTGCAGGCCGGCCGTGACCTGTTGGACCGTGAACTCAAACGATTGGGTCTGCAGCATTCGGACCTGATGGTGGCCGCCCGCAAGTTCCACGCCGACAGCGTGGATGACCTGTATATCCAGGTTGCGCTCGGTGATACCGGCCCCAACCAGGTCAGTCGTGCCCTGCTGGAAGCGGAAAGGGCAGCCCAGGCACCGGCAGCACCGGCCTTGCCCAGGCCGACTGCCAGACGCGGCAGCACCGGCAAATCCGATTTCACGGTGGAAGGCGTGGGCAACCTGCTGGTGCAGTTGGCGCGCTGCTGCCAGCCGGTGGCCGGCGAACCGATCAGCGGCTATCTCACCCGCACCCGCGGCGTCACCGTGCATCGGGCCGATTGCGTGGCGCTGGCGCGTTTGTCGGCCGCTCACCCGGAGCGGGTGATGCCGGTGGAATGGGGGCGTACCGGCGCCAGCTACGAAGTGGACGTGATGGTGCGCGCGGTCGACCGGCGCTGGTTGCTCAAGGACATCACCAACCTGATCGCACAGGAAGACGCCTACGTCATCGAGATCAACAGCGACAACGTGCGTGAGAGTGGGCGCGTGCAGCTGCGGCTGCGGTTGAAGGTGAGCGACTACGGGCAGTTGTCCACGTTGCTGGGCAAGCTGGATGCACTGCCGGGTGTGGACGAGGCACGCCGGTTGGGGTGAGCCCGGCAGGCACGCGTTCACTGCGTCGTTGCCGGCTGTATCGTGCCGGTCATGCCGACGCGTGAACATCTGCACTGCTGGCAACGGGCCTGCGCGACAGCGCTGGCGACGGTTTGTGGACAAGGACTCTGGTTAAGCTGGGCGCATGCGCAGAAAGCGGCAACGAGCCGAACATGGACGGGAAGCACTCGGCGATCGCCTGCGGTTGTACAGCCGCTGGTGGGTGGCGCGTGGCTGGAGCAGCCCTCGTGCCTGGCGCTGGATCGGCCTGGGTGTGCTGCTGCTGGCGGTGGTGCTGGTCATCTTCCGCCAGCCACTGGCTGACCGGTTGTGGCCGGAAACCAGGATCCAGCAGTTGCTGGACGAGGGCCAACGTGCGCTGCAACAGGGGCGGCTGAGCGCGTCCGATGGCAGCGGAGCGCGCGAGTTGTTCCAGGCCGCCGCCGCGCTGGACCCTGATCGCAGCGACGTACAGAACGCGCTGGTGCGCACTGGTCAGGCGGCGCTGGAACGGGCGCGACGACAACTGGCTGCCGGCGACCACGATGGTGCGGCAGTCGCCCTGGAACTGGCGCGGCAACTGCAGGTGTCAGCCACCGATATCGAACAGGTCGCAGCCACCGCGCAGCGTGCGGCCAGTGACCGTGACGGTCTCGAGCAACTGTTGCAGCAGGCCGAAGCGGCCCAGGCACAGGGACGGCTTGATGATGGTCCGGACAGTGCGTTGCCGCTGTACCAGCGCGTGCTGGCACTGCAACCAGACCGGATGCGTGCGCTGGCCGGGCGCGATGAGGTGCTGTCGGACCTGTTGGCCCAGGCCAATGACGAGATCGCACAGGGAAAGCTCGCCGACGCAGTGGCGACCGTGCAGCGGGTGGAATCCTATGACGGCGGGCACGCTGATCTGCCGCCGACCAAGGCCGCGCTCAATGCCGCGCTGGATCAGCGCATGCAACAGGCCGAACGCGATCTTGCGCGTGGCCGGCTCGAGCGCGCCACCACCGGTTTCCAGCAGGTGCTGGCAGTGAACGACAACACCGCCGCGTGGCAGGGATTGCAGCGCATCGCCCGGGCACGGGCGCAGGAAGCCACCCGGCTGGCAGCGGACTTCCATTTCGAACAGGCCGAACAAGCCCTGTCCCACGCCCGCGAGCTGGCGCCGGACAGCGCCGATGTCGCCAGCGCCAGCCAGGCCCTGCTGCGCGCTCGCGCGGCACGGCAATCGATGGAGGCCGGTCTGGCGCCTGCCGCACGCGAGCGACGCCTGAAGGAGCTGCTGGCGAAGCTGGAAGTGGCTGAAGCGCGCCAGCAATGGTTGCTGCCACCGGGCAGCAGTGCCTACGACCATTTCAAGGCGGCACAGGCATTGGCTCCGCAAGACGCACGGGTCAAGCGCGCCGCCGCGCGCATCCAGCCGGCGGCGCGCAGCTGCCTGGAGGAGAACCTGCGCGGTAACCGCCTGCGCGCGGCGCGTGGTTGCCTGGACGCCTGGCAGGCGCTGGCTCCGGCTGACCCGGCGTTGGCCCCGGCGCGACGGCGGTTGGCGCAACGCTGGATCGCGGTGGGTAGCGAGCGGCTGGGCATGGGCGATACGGCGTTTGCGCAGCAGGCGCTGGAGCAGGCCCAGGAAGTGGATGGCACCGCGCCGGAGATCGGTGCATTCGCCGAACGGGTGCGCGCGGCGATCCCGTAAAGCGATGCGGGATGGTCGGATGCCGAAGGCATCCATGCAGCGGGGTACGCAGCCAGGCTCGCAGCCGCCTCGTGGCTGACGTGACTTGCCGGCGCGTGCAGTTCCGGCACCGGCGGGCGCACCGGTCATTCCGTCCGGCGCGTGACACGGACGCGCATCCAATGACGAGATGCGCGTGATGCCCTCAATCCGGGCTGGGGCGCAGTTACGCGCCGCTGGCCGTTGTCGCGGTATCGAAGAACACGCGCCTGACCGCCGCCTGCGCCGCATCCATCGAGAAATGCCGGGCGATGTTGCGCAGACCGCTTTCGGAAAGCTGCTGCCACAGCACCGGGTCGCGATACAGCCTGACCACGGAATCGGCAAATGCCTGCGCGTCGTCGGCCACCAGCACATCCTCGCCATCGTGCAGGTGCATGCCTTCCACCGCGCAGGTGGTTGCGACAACCGGCTGGCCGTGAGCCATGCTCAGGTTGACCTTGCCTTTGACCCCGGCTCCGAAGCGCAGCGGCGCCACGGCGATGCGCTTGCCGTCCATGTATGGGCCCACATCCGGCACGTAGCCATGGACCTGCACGCCGGGTTGGTTCGCGGCCAAGGCGTAGATGCTGTCCGGCGCATTGGCGCCGATGCAATGGAAGCGGATATCGGGCAGCTGCTGCCGGATCAGCGGGAACACCTCGCCGATGAACCACTGCATCGCATCCAGGTTGGGCAGGTGGCCGAAGCCGCCCACGAAGACCAGATCGTCGCGTCGTTCCCAGCCTTCGCCGCCACCGGTTGCTTCATGCAGGTTGGAGATCAGTTCGACCTGCACCTGCGGCGCATCCTGGCTCAGTTGCTGTTGCTCGGCGGCGCTGACCAGCACGGTCACGTCGGTGCCCGCCATCACCGCCAGTTCGCTGGTGCGGGTGCGTTCGGCGCTGCGCAGCAGGCCAGCATCGCCAGCCACTTCGGCACCACGGCGTTCACGCAGGTAATGCAGGTCGACCGTGTCGAAGACGGTGCGTGCCTGCGGGGCGAACTGGCGCACCAGTGCCAGGCATTCGTTGGCGACGTGGTAACGGACCATCATCACCACCGAGAAACGTCGGCCGTTATCGCGCAGCCAACTGGCCACGCCCTTCAGGAACGGCGCATGCCAGACTTCCACGCCCAGTGCTTGCAGCGCCTCGGTGGCCTTGCCGGCGTGTTCGCCGCGGGTCGGTACGAACACGACATGCGCGCCATCGGCCAGCAGCATGCGGATCAGGTTGAACTGGCGCAGCGACGCCGAGTCGCGGTCCGGCTGCGGAACCGACTCATCCAGAATCAGGATCTGGCGCTGGCTGCGGTGCTGGTTGGCCGGCGCCGGGACGCTGCCGGGAGGCAGCTGCTGCGTCAGCGCATCGCGCCACTTGTCGGCAAACACCTGCTGGTTGCGGACCTGGTAGGCCTTGACCCCGCTGCTGGTGTCGGTGCCATTGCTGGTGCCTTCGTCATGCACCACGCGGCTGGCGGGCTGCACCAGTACGCGCTGGCCGGCGGCACGCACCTTGAACGCCAGGTCGGTGTCTTCGTAGTAGGCCGGTGCGTAGCGCGTATCCAGCCCGCCAAGCTGCTCGAACAGGTCACGGGGAATGGCCAGTGCCGCACCGGAGCAGTAATCGGTGTCGCGCAGGGAGGTAAAGCGCGGGTCTTCGGCGGACTCGAAGCGGCCGTAGCTCCAGCAGCTGCCATCGGCGAACACCACGCCGCCGGACTCCTGCAGGCGTCCATCCGGGTAAAGCAGCTGCGAACCGACCAGGCCGGCGTTGGGGACGTTGCTGAAGGTATCGAGCAGTGCGTCCAGCCAGCCCGGCTGCGGAATGGTGTCGTTGTTCAACAGCACTACGTAACGGCCGCGGCTCAGGCGCAAGCCATCGTTGCAGGCGGCGATGAAGCCACCATTGCGTTCGCGCACGTGGTAACGCAGGCCGTCGATCTGGGGCATCCATTGGCCGGTCTCGTCACTGCTGCCGTCGTCCACCACCAGGATCTCGCAGGCGGTGACCGGCGGATGGGCGGCGAGAGCGCGCAGGCAGGCCAGGGTGTGGGCGCAGTGGTTGTAGACGGGAATGACGATGCTGGCCTGCGGCTGCGCGCTTGCCGGCACGCTGAACGGCGCGAATGGTGCCGGCTCGGGCAGGAACAAGGGCTCGCGACGCGGCGGCGGCTGCCTGCGGGCATGAACCCCGACCCGGTTCAGGGTGGCGCGCCAACCGCGCGTGCGCAGGCTCGCCAGAGCGCGGCGGATCAGGCCGGTGATGCGCTTGAGGTGGTAGCGCGCGTCGGCCAGTGACATCGACATTGCGTTGGAACTCCAGCTTAAGCAGGGGGGAGCCTTTCGCCGCGCCAAAGCTTGGGCCTGCGTTAGACTCCTGACAAACCACATTCTCGCATCCCAGTGCCACGACGCTACGATTCCGACGAGTTCGACGACGATACCGACGACAGCAATCCGTTGTGGCGCAGCCGCCTGATCACCTGGGGCATTGCCGCGGTGGCCTTGGGGCTGGGCTTCCTGGTTCCCTATACGGTCTACCTGAACAGTCAGGTCACCCAGCGTTTCGGGGAGCTGCGCTGGCAGATTCCGACCCGCGTCTATGCGCGCCCGCTGGTGCTCAGCCCTGGCGTGGCGATGAACGCTGCCACTCTCAAGACCGAGCTGGCCGCCTCCGGTTACCGTGACGATGGCATCGGTGACGCTCCCGGCACCTACAAGGTGAAGGGCGCCAGCTTCAACATTTCCAGCCGTGGCTACGACGACGTGGACGGCCGCGTGGCGCCGCGTCAGCTGGATGTGGTGCTGTCCGGCGGGCAGGTGGCTTCGGTACGCGAAAGCGGCAACCGCAAGGCGGTGAAGGCCGCGCGTCTGGACCCGGCGCGCATCGCCACGCTGTACGGGCAGAACCAGGAAGAACGCCGTCTGGTGCGCGTATCCGAAGTGCCGGAGCTGCTGGTCACCGGCCTGCAGGCAGTGGAAGACAAGGATTTCGCACGCCATCACGGCATCGACCTGAGCGGCATCGTGCGCGCGGTCTGGGTGACGTTGCGCTCCGGTGGTGAAACCCGCCAGGGCGCCAGCACCTTGACCCAGCAGCTGGCCCGCAGCGGCCTGCTCGGCATCGGCAAGGAACAGACGGTCACCCGCAAGTTCAACGAGGTGCTGTACGCGCTGATCATGGAAGCGCGCTATGAGAAGGCCACCATCCTGGAGGCCTACCTCAACCAGGTTTACCTGGGCCAGCGTGGCAGCCAGGCCATCCACGGCGTTGCTTCGGGTGCGGAGTTCTGGTTCGGTCGCGATCTTAATTCGCTCACCTCCGAGCAGGTGGCGTTGCTGATCGGCCTGGTCAAGGGCCCGTCCTACTACGACCCGCGCCGCAATCCCGAGCGCGCGCTGGACCGCCGCAACTTCGTGCTGGGCAAGCTGCATGAAAGCAACCTGATCGACGACGCCGAGTACCAGCGTGCGCTGAAGGCGCCGTTGGGCGTGGCAAAGACGCCGGGCTTGGCCGCAGCCAACCGCTTCCCGGCCTACATCGACCTGGTCCGCCGCCAGCTGGGCAACGACTACCCGGAAACCGTGCTGCAGGGCGCCGGCCTGAACGTTTTTACCGGCATGTCGCCGTCGGCCCAGGCCTATGCCGAAGGCGCGGTGGCGCACACCATCAAGGCGCTGACCAACAAGCGCCGGCCGGAACTGCAGACCGGGCTGGTGCTGACCGACGTGCACAACGGTGACGTGCTGGCCGTGGTTGGCAGCCGCGATGTGGCCGAACCGGGCTTCAACCGTGCCATCGAGGCACAGCGCCCGGTGGGTTCGCTGCTCAAGCCGTTCGTCTACCTGCTGGCCCTGGCGCAGCCGGATCGCTTCTCGCTGGCCAGCTGGGTGGATGACTCACCGGTGACGGTCAAGCTCAGTCGTGGCCGCAACTGGACGCCGGGCAACGCGGACAACCGCAGCCACGGCACGGTGCGGCTGATCGACGCGCTGGCGCGTTCCTACAACCAGGCCACGGTGCGGGTGGGCATGCAGGTCGGGCCGGAGCGGCTGGCGCAGCTGATCCACGTACTGGCCGGGCTCAAGGCCGACTCCAATCCTTCGGTGATCTTGGGTTCCACCGACCAGAGCCCGTACGGCATGGCGCAGCTCTACCAGTTCCTGGCGTCCGGCGGCGAGATCCAGCCGCTGCACGCAGTGCGTGGCGTGGTTGATGCGCAGGGCAAGCTGCTCAAGCGTTACGACAAGAGCCCGGCACCGGCGCAGGAAGGTGATTCCATCGCTGCCAACCTGATCAGCGTCGGCCTGCAACAGGTGGTGGCCAGCGGCACCGCGTCGCGTCTGAACGCCGATGGCCTGTCGCACCTGCAAGCCGCCGGCAAGACCGGCACTTCCAACGACGGTCGCGACAGCTGGTATGCCGGCTATACCGGCGATCACTTGGCGGTGGTCTGGATGGGCAACGACCAGAACGAGCAGACCGGCCTGTTTGGTGCTTCCGGCGCGATGCGGGTGTGGTCGGGCATCTTCCGCAACCTGCCCAGCGCACCGCTGCGGGTGAGCAACAAGGGCCTGGACTGGCAGTACGTGGAAGCCACCGGCAGCAACGCCACCGACGAAGGTTGTCCGGGGGCGCGTCGCTTCCCGTTCGTGGTGGGCTTCGCCCCGCCGCATGTTCCCTGCGCTATGCCCGTCGAAACGGCGCCGGTCGAAGGCGAGGGCGGTGAAGAGCAGGGCGGCGGCTGGCGCAGCTGGTTCGGCCTGGAACGCAAACCGGAAGAGGCTGCCCCCGCAGCTGCAACGGAAACCCCTGCACGATGATGCCGATGATGAATGCCAACTCCCTGATACGCCCCGCCGTCGTTGCCCTGGCCGCTGGCCTGCTGCTCAGTGCCTGCATCAGCGCGCCGCCGAGCGCCCCCAAGGTGGTGGACAGCACCACGCCGGCCCAGCGCCTGGCTGCGGTGGACGCGATTGCCGGGGTCGATGACACCGAGCTGTCGGTACAGCCGTTGCGTGATGCACAGGTTGACGACTTGCGCGAAACGGCCATCGCCAAGCGCAAGGCCGGCGATCTGGCTGGCGCGGCCGAAGCCTTGAACCAGGCGCTGCTGCTGGTCGACAACGATCCGGGCATCCTCCAGGAGCGCGCCGAAATCGCCCTGCTGCAAGGCGATTGGTCGCGTGCGGAATCCCTGGCGAAAATGGCTGTGGACCTGGGTTCGCGTACCGGCCCGCTGTGCCGCCGCCACTGGGCGACCATCGAACAATCGCGCCTGGCCCGTGCGGAGAAGGAAAACGCCGTTTCCGCGCACGCGCAGATCGAAGGCTGCACGGTGCCGGGGATCAAGCGCTACTGACGCGCGGGAATCGGCGGCCCGGGATTCGGGGTGTTTCCGCTCCTTGCTCCTGTTCCGACCTTTGCACGTGTTCTTTGCTTGCTCGTCATGCCCCGCTGCGCGGGAATGACGACAATGGAGCGCACGCCAAGGCTGCAAAGCCCATTCCGCCTTCCGAATCCGCAGCCTCGAAGCCATGTCCTCCCTAGCCACCGCCAGCCGTGAAGCATTGAGCGAAGGCGGCGCACTCGCGCGGCAGCTGGACGCCTTTGTGCCGCGCCCGGCGCAGTTGCGGTTGACGGCGGCCATCGCCGATACCTTCCAGCAGCGCGACGTGCTGCTGGCCGAGGCCGGCACCGGTACCGGCAAGACGTTCGCCTATCTGGTGCCGGCGTTGTTGTCGGGGCTGAAGACGATTGTTTCCACCGGCACCCGCGCGTTGCAGGACCAGCTCTATCACCGCGACCTGCCGCGTGTGCGCGCCGCGCTGGGCGTCGGGCATCGCGCAGCATTGTTGAAGGGGCGGGCGAACTACCTGTGCCGCTACCGGCTGGACCAGGCGCGCGGTGAGCCGCGCTTCGCCACGCCCGAGCAGGTGGCGCAGTTCCAGCGCATCGCCACCTGGAGTGGGCGTACCCAGTACGGCGATATCGCCGAGCTGGAAGGGCTGGCAGACGATTCGCCGTTGTTGCCGATGGTGACGTCCACGATGGACAACTGCCTCGGGACGGATTGTCCGTTCTGGAGTGACTGCTTCGTGGTGCAGGCGCGGCAACGCGCGCAGGAGGCGGACCTGGTGGTGGTCAACCATCATCTGCTGCTGGCTGATCTGGCCCTCAAGCAGGAAGGCTTCGGCGAAATCCTGCCCGGCGCGCAGGCGTTCGTCATCGATGAGGCGCATCAGCTGCCGGAGCTGGCGGCCAACTTCTTCGGTGAAGGTTTCGGCATGCGCCCGTGGCAGGAGCTCACCCGCGACTGCCTGGCCGAATGCCGCAGCGTGGCTGGCGCGCAGGCCACGTTGCATGCGCCGGTAGCCACGCTGGAACTGGCATTGCGCCAGCTGCGCGAGGCGATGGAGCAACTGCCGCCGCGCGGCACCCGCTGGCGTGCATTGGCGGTGCCCGATGTCGCCGATGGTTTCGACGCGGTCTCCAGTGCGCTGCTGCAATTGCGCGATGCGCTGGCGATCGTGCGTGAAGCCTCACCGGGGCTGGATGCCTGCCATGCGCGCGCGCTGGAAGGCGTTTCGCGGCTGGCGCGCTGGCTGGAGGACGGCCAGGAAAGCGGGGGCGAGGAATGGGAAATCGACGACGCCCCGATCGAAACGCCGCTGCTTCCCGAGGCCCCCGAGCCGGCGTCCTGCTACTGGTACGAATTGACCCCGCGTGGCTTCCGTTGCCAGCGCACGCCGATGGACGTTTCCGGGCCGCTGCGCGAGCACCGCGAGCGTTCGATGGCGGCGTGGGTGTTCACCTCGGCCACGCTGACCGTGGACGGTGGTTTCGAGCACCTGGCCAAGCGACTGGGCCTGGATGACCCGGACACGCTGGTCCAGCCCAGCCCGTTCGATTGGCAGCAACAGGCGCTGTGCTATCTGCCCAGGCAGTTGCCGGATCCGGCAGCACGCGGCTTCGGTGCGGCGTTGATCGCTACGCTCAAGCCGGTGCTGGAGGCATCACAGGGCCGCGCGTTTCTGCTGTTTGCCTCGCATCGGGCGTTGCGCGAAGCCGCCGATGCGCTGCGGGGTGGGCCGTGGCCGCTGTTCGTGCAGGGCGAGGCGCCACGTGCCAGCCTGCTGCAACGTTTTCGCGAATCCGGCAATGGCGTGCTGCTGGGCTCGGCCAGCTTCCGTGAAGGCGTGGATGTGACCGGCGATGCGCTGAGCGTGGTGGTGATCGACAAGCTGCCGTTCGCCGCGCCGGATGATCCGGTGTTCGAGGCGCGGCTGGACGCGATCCGGCGTGAGGGTGGCAATCCGTTCCGCGACGAGCAGCTGCCGCAGGCGGTGATCGCGCTCAAGCAGGGCGTGGGCCGGTTGATCCGCAGCGAAACCGACCGTGGCGTGCTGGTGCTGTGCGACCCGCGTCTGCTCTCGCGTGGCTACGGCCGGGTGTTCCTGGATTCGCTGCCGCCGTTCCGGCGCACCCGTGAGCTGGCCGATGTCCAAGCCTTCTTTGCGCGACAATGGGCGCCGGCCGCCGACGAAAGCCTGCCCGATGACGCGGATTCTCCGGCACCGCCGTTCTCCCTTTCCTGATTGTCCTGCCATGAAGCTGCTCGCCTTTGAAACCGCCACCGAAGCCTGTTCCGTCGCCCTGCATGTGGATGGGCAGGTGCTGGAACGGTTCGAAATCGCCCCGCGCCGACATGCCGAGCTGAGTCTGCCGTGGGCCGAACAGCTGCTTGCCGAGGCCGGCATCGCCCGTAGTCAACTCGATGGCATTGCACTGAGCCGTGGTCCCGGTGCGTTTACCGGCGTGCGGCTGGCCATCGCCATCGCTCAAGGCATCGCACTGGCGCTGGACCGGCCGCTGTTGCCGGTGTCCACGCTGCACACGCTGGCCCTGCGCGCGCCGCAGTCCGCGCCACGCGTGCTGGCCAGCATCGATGCACGGATGGGCGAGGTGTACGCCGCGCAGTTCATCCGCACGGGCGACGGTGAGCTTGAGTTGCAAGGGCAGGAAGTGGTGATTGCACCGGACGCACTGGAACTGCCCGCCGACGGCACCGAATGGGCCGCTGTGGGCACCGGGTTTGGCGCCGTTGATGGCGCGCTGGCCACGCGCCTGCAGGCGCGCCTGTCGTCACTGGATGCACTGGCGCTGCCACATGCATCGGACGTGTTGAAGATCGCCGTTCCGGTTCTGCAACGTGGTGGTGGTATCGCCCCGGAGTTGGTGCAGCCGGCCTATCTGCGCGACAACGTCGCCCTGACCCTGATCGAGCAGCAGGCACTGCGCGCCGCCAAGGGTGGGTGAGTTTGTGGCCGGGTTCGCGATGCAGACCGGCGCTGCGCAGCACCTGTAGGAGCGGCGTAAGCCGCGAAGCCGGCGCTGCATCCAGTCTCGCAATGTCAGTCATTGCAGCCTTTGTAGACCTGGATGTTGGCCGGCAGGCCTGGGGCCTGCCTCGCCGGGATTGGTTCCGGCCTACGGATGTCCGCTGAAGTTCTCGCCCCGCAAGCCGCATCGCGCGCTTGCAGGCGTTGCATGAACCGCGAAACCGGCACGGCAGCCATTGGCGCCGTTCCAGCAATTGCTCACATGCCCTGGGCCTGGGTTGTTTTCAGCATCGCGGCTTGCGCCGCTCCAGCAGAAGACCAGGGCGCAGCAGCTCAACGATCGTCGCGCAGCTCGCCGCCCGGCAGGAACACCCAGGTGCGGGTCACCTGCAGGATGTCGATGTCATCCCCGCTCTTGGGCAGGGCGGGGAACGGCTGGGCCAGTTCGATCACCCGCAATGCGGCGGCGTCGAGCAGCGGCACGCCACTGCTGCGCAGCACCCGGCTGCTCTCCACGCTGCCATCGCGGCGCACGCCAACGGTGATCACCACCTGTCCGCCAAGGCGGCGCTGACGGGCTTCGTCCGGGTAGTTCAGGTTGCCCACGCGCTCGGCACGGTCGACCCATGCGCGCAGGTAGTTGGCGTAGGCGTACTCGCGGGTGCTGGCAGAGACGAATTTGCGGTTCGGTCGTTTGGCGTACTGCTCCGAGCGCAGATGGACTTCGGCGGCCAATCGCGCCATTTCCGCATTGCGCTGCTCGCGTGCGGTCATGGGGGCGTTGGGGTCCGGCCGCTCGGGCAGCGGCTGGGATTGCGCGTCGGCTACACGCTCCTGGCCGTGCGTGCTGGTGACCACCCGCGCTTCGGGTGGGGGCGGGGTGGTCGCGGCCTGCTGCTGCAGCGGCACCGGTGCCAGCCCATCCTGCGCCTGCGGCACGATCCCGGCCTGGCTGTCGCGCGGGCGTTGCGCCTTGTCGTGGTCGCCACCGCCCTGCTGGTTGGCCTGGGCCAGGAAGTCGGCCTGCTTTGGCGTGAGCGGTGTGCTGGTCTGGCTGAAGATCACATCCAGGGTCGGCACCAGCGGCGCGTTGTCACTGACCGCAAAGCCCACGCCCAGGATCAGCAGCCCATGCACGAGGATGGACAGCACCAGGGTGGCGGTCAGGCGTTGCTGTTCGGTGACGCGCGGTGAGGCGGGCAGGGCGGCGGACGTGGAGCTCATTGCGTCAGGCTGGCCTCGATGACGTCAAACAGCTGGCCGGCGATGTTCAGGCCGAACTGCGCATCCAGCTCACGCACGCACGTGGGGCTGGTGACGTTGACCTCGGTCAGGTAGTCGCCGATCACGTCCAGGCCGACGAAACGCATGCCACGGCGCTTCATCTCCGGGCCGACCTGCGCGGCGATCCAGCGGTCGCGCTCGCTCAGCGGGCGGCCTTCGCCACGGCCACCGGCGGCCAGGTTGCCGCGGAACTCATCGCCCTGCGGGATACGCGCCAGCGCGTAGCCCACCGGCTCGCCATCGACCAGCAGGATGCGCTTGTCGCCGGCGCTGATATCCGGGATGAAGCGTTGCGCCAGCGCCAGGTTGCGGCCGCCATCGGTGAGCGTTTCCAGGATCACGTTGAGGTTGGGGTCGCCGGTGCCGCTGCGGAAGATCGACCGCCCGCCCATGCCGTCCAGCGGTTTGAGCACCGCCTGGCCGTGCTCGTGCACGAAGGCCTTCAGCTCGACGGCGCTGCGACTGACCAGGGTGGGCGGGCAGCATTGCGGGAACAGCAGCGCGGCCAGCTTCTCGTTGAAGTCACGCAGGCCCTGCGGGTCGTTGACCACCATCGCGCCGGCAACCTGGGCGACGCTGAGGACGTGGGTGTCGTACAGGTACTCCGAGTCGAACGGCGGATCCTTGCGCATCAGCACCACCTGGCCGGGGCCGAACGGCAGCGGCGCGAACGCGCCCAGGGTGAACCAGTCGGCCTTGTCGTCGCGCACCTGCAGCGGCGCCACCTCGGCCATGGCGGTGCCACCGTGCAGGGACAGCCCGCCCGGACGCACGTAGTGCAGCCGGTGGCCACGGCGCTGGGCTTCCAGCAGCATGGCGAACGTGGTGTCCTTGGCGATCTTGATGTGGGCGATGGGGTCCATCACCACGATTACGTCTAAAGGCATGGCCGGGGTCCGTCGGATCAGGTAGCGATGGTAGCCGGTCGCGTCGGGAGCGCCCAGCGCATGCCGCGCACGTACTGGCTGAATAGCGTCGCGGCGGAGTGAGAACCAACGCACATTGGCGGGCGCTGCGCCCCGATCTCATGGATGTTGCTTGACAGTTCGCGGCCAGACTGGGATATAGATGCGCTTTCACGGCGGCTTCGCATCTGAAGCGGGCCGCGTGTTCGGGGAATAGAAATGGTTGAAGACATGGCTGCGGGTGGGGAACTCGCAGGTTTGAAAGTGATGGTCATCGACGACTCGAAGACCATCCGTCGTACTGCCGAAACGCTGCTCAAGCGCGAGGGCTGCGAGGTCGTGACCGCGACCGACGGCTTCGAGGCCTTGGCCAAGATCGCCGACCAGCACCCGCAGATCATCTTCGTGGACATCATGATGCCGCGCCTGGACGGGTATCAGACCTGCGCGCTGATCAAGGGCAACCAGCTGTTCAAGTCCACGCCGGTGATCATGCTGTCTTCGAAGGATGGTCTGTTCGACAAGGCTCGCGGCCGCATCGTCGGCTCCGAGCAGTACCTGACCAAGCCATTCACTCGCGACGAACTACTGGGTGCCATCCGTACATACGTCAACGCCTGACCAGGGGGAAAGGCACAATGGCTCGAATCTTGCTGATCGAGGACTCACCGACCGACCGGGCGGTGTTTACGCAATGGCTGGTCAAGGCCGGCCACGAAGTGCTGGCGGCCGACAACGCCGAGGAAGGTTTGCAGATTGCCCGTGACCAGGGTCCGCAGCTGGTGCTGATGGACGTGGTGCTGCCGGGCATGAGCGGCTTCCAGGCCACCCGCGCGATGTCGCGTGACGAGGCCACCCGCGACATCCCGGTGCTGATCGTCAGCACCAAGGGCATGGAAACGGACAAGGCCTGGGGCATGCGCCAGGGCGCTTCCGATTACATCGTCAAGCCGCCGCGAGAAGACGACCTGATCGCGCGGATCAACAAACTGGTGGGTTGATGCGTTCTCCCTTCGACATCCTTGAAGCTTACGAACGGCGCAGCCTGGCGCATGCGGTGCAGTTGCCGGAGCGGCGCTTCTCGCAGGATGTCTGGCGTGGCGTGGGTTACCGCGTCGGCAGCCGCCACCTGGTATCGGATTTCCGCGAAGTGGTGGAAATCGTACCGATGCCGCCGGTCACCCCGGTTCCCGGCGCGCAGCCGTGGCTGCTGGGCGTGGGCAACCTGCGCGGCAACCTGTTCCCGGTGGTGGACCTGAAATATTTCCTCGAAGGCGAGCGCACCGCGCCACAGGAAGGCCAGCGCGTGTTGATCATGCGCCAGGCCGGTGGTGACGTGGCGCTGGTGATCGACGAGCTGTATGGCCAGCGCAGTTTCGAGGCGCACATGCAGACAACGGCCGGCGACATCGCCCAGGGCCGTTACGCGCACTTCGTCGAGCGCGCCTTCCACGATGAGGGGCGCGCCTGGGGCGTGTTCTCGCTTTCGCTGCTTTCCCGCACTCCCGAATTCCGACAAGCCGCCGCCTGACCGGCGCGCCTGTCCCTTCGCATTGGATACCGAGGTCGAACGATGAGTACTGCTCCCGAAGCCGCCAGGGCCGGCAAGCTTGGCAACGTGGGTACCAACTTCTGGTTGGGCCTGCTGGTGCTTTCGATGGTCGTGTTCGGCGCCAATACCGGCGTGGCAACCTGGCAGGGCAGCCGCCTGGCCGGTGCCAGTACCGGCGCGGCCGACCTGCAGGTGCTGTCACAGCAGCTGGCCAACCAGGGCCGAGAGGCCGTGGCCGGCAGCCGCGACAGCTATGGCGCCTTCAAGGACACGCGCAACAAGGTCGAAAGCGCGGTGAGCGAGCTGCAGGGCCGCTTCGGCAACGAAGCCGGCGTGTCTGGCCCGCTGGGCAACCTGGTCGATACCTGGAAGCCGCTGTCCAAGAATGCCGAGCAGATCGTGGCCAGTGAGCCGGCAGTGCTGGCGCTGGCCGGCAACGCCGACAACTTCGTCGGTGCCGTGCCGCAGTTGCAGGCGCAGTTGAACGAAGTGGTGCGCGCGATGACCGCCGGTGGCGCACAGTCCTCGCAGGTCTACAACGGCCTGCAGCAGGTCGTGGTGGTGGGCACGATGGCCCGCCGCGTAACCGAAATCCGTGCCGGTGGCGCTGGTGCAAGTGGTGCCGGCGACGCGCTGGCACGTGACATGGTGGTGTTCTCGCAGGTACTTGAAGGCCTGCGCAACGGCAATGAGGAAATGGGCATCGCCCCGGTGCGCAACGCCGCTGCACAGGTTGCCCTGGAGCAGTCGGCCAACCAGTGGGCGAAGATGAAGAAGGATGCCGACGCCATCCTGGCCAGCTCGCGCAACCTGTTCGCCGCGCAGTCCTCGGCTGCGGCGCTGACCAGCGGTTCGGACAAGATGCTGGAGAGCAGCCGCAAGCTGTTCGATGCGTTCTCGGCCTTTGGTTCGGCGCGCGATACCCGCATCTTCCCGAACTTCTGGTGGAGCGTGGTCTTCGGCGGTCTGTCGGTGCTGTCCATCATCGGCTTCGTGTGGAGCACGGTGCGTACGCGTTCGCGCGAGCAGGACGTGCGCTACCAGACCCAGGTGGAATTCAACAGCCGCAACCAGCAGGCGATCATGCGGCTGCTGGACGAAATCAGTTCGCTCGGTGAAGGCGACCTGACGGTGAAGGCCTCGGTGACCGAGGACATGACCGGCGCCATCGCCGACGCTATCAACTACGCCGTGGACGAACTGCGCCACCTGGTGACCACCATCAACGACATCTCCAGCAAGGTGGCGGTGTCGGCGCAGGAAACCCAGGCCACCGCCATGCAGCTGGCAGAGGCTGCCGGCCACCAGGCTGACGAAATCACCAGTGCCTCGGACCGCATCGGCGAAATCGCCTCGTCCATTGAGCAGGTATCGCGCAACTCCAGCGAATCGGCCGACGTGGCACAGCGCTCGGTGGTCATCGCCACCGAGGGTGCCGGCGTGGTGCGCCAGACCATCCAGGGCATGGACCAGATCCGCGACCAGATTCAGGAAACCTCCAAGCGCATCAAGCGCCTGGGTGAGTCCTCGCAGGAAATCGGCTCGATCGTGGAACTGATCAACGACATTTCCGAGCAGACCAACATCCTGGCGTTGAACGCGGCGGTGCAGGCGGCTTCGGCTGGTGAGGCCGGTCGCGGTTTCGCGGTCGTGGCTGACGAAGTGCAACGACTGGCAGAACGTACCTCCGGCGCGACGCGTCGAATCGAAGGCCTGGTGCAGGCGATTCAGGCCGATACCAACGAAGCGGTCACCTCGATGGAGCAGACCACCGCCGAAGTGGTGTCCGGTGCGCGACTGGCCGAAGACGCCGGCACCGCGCTGACCGAGATCGAGCGCGTGTCCAACGCCTTGAACAACCTCATCAAAAACATCTCCGTAGCCGCTCACCAGCAGGCCTCGGCTGCAACCGACATTACCCAGACGATGGGCGTGATCCGAAAGATCACCGGCCAGACCTCGCAGGGTGCCGGGCAGACCGCCGATTCGCTGGGACAGCTGAACCAGTTGGCGGCCGAACTGCGCCGCTCGGTGGCCGACTTCAAGCTGCCTGCTTGAACACGCTGGTTACACGGGGGAGAAGGAACCAGCAGATGAAGTGTCGTCATAACGCAAAGCAGGGCCGCCCGGACGGCATGCAATTGATGCTGTACAGGGGAGTGCGATGAGTACCTTGCGCGATGCGATGAGCCATGCGGCGCTGGGCTGGGTCAAGCCCGAGCTGGACGAAACCCTGCGCCAGGTGCGCAGCGAGGTCGAGTACTTCGTTGAAGACCCGGCCGATACCAGCCGCATGCGCTTCTGCGCCGGCTACCTGCACCAGGTGCAGGGCACGCTGCGCATGGTCGAGCTGTACGCCCCGGCGATGGTTGCCGAGGAGCTGGAGCAGCTGGCCCATGCCGTGCGCGAGGGCACGGTCACCGACCGCGACGAAGCCTGCGCCACGCTGATGCGCGGCACCGTGCTGTTGCCCGATTATCTGGAGCGCCTGCAGAACGGCCACCGCGACATTCCGATCGTGTTGTTGCCGCTGCTCAATGAAATCCGCGCCGCACGCGGTGCCGAAGGCATCAACGAGAGCGTGCTGTTCGCCTTCAATCCGGATGCGGGCAACGCCAGCCCGGCCGAGCTGGAACATGCGCGTGGCAGCCTGAGTGGCCGCAACCGCGAGCTGCTCGATACCGTGGGCAGTGCGGTCAAGGAAGAGTTGATGCGCATCAAGGATGCGCTGGATCTGCACGTGCGCATGGGTGGTGACCCGGCGCAGCTGCAGACGCAGGTCAACGAACTGGGTGCCGTGGCCGACACGCTGGGTGTGATGGGCCTGGGCGTGGCCCGCGGCATCGTTGCCCAGCAGCGCGATGCATTGCGCGAAGTGGTTGCCGGTACCCGCACCATCGATGAGAACCTGCTGCTGGATATCGCCGGTTCGCTGCTGTACGTGGATGCTTCGCTGGATGACCAGGTCGCTTACCTGGGCGCCAACGTGGACGGCGAGGAAGACGCTGGCACGGTGGAAACCCGTCGCACGGTAGAGGTGCTGGCACACGAAGCCATCGCCAACTTCACCGCCGCGCGCGAATCGTTCGTGGCCTTCATTGAAACCAACTGGGACCATCAGCGCCTGGCCGAAGTGCCGCGACTGCTGGACGAGGTGTCCGGCGCGCTGCGTATGTTGGAACTGGCGCAGCCGGCCGATTACCTGCAGGCGGTGCGGCAGTACATCGATGTCGAACTGATCGGCCGCCGGCGCATTCCCAGCGGTCGCCAGCTGGATACGCTGGCCGACGCGATGGCCAGCCTTGAGTATTACCTCGAAGCGCTGCGCGAGCGCCGCCCGGGCCGCGAGGAGATCCTCGACATCACCCGCACCAGCCTGGAAACGCTGCGTTACTGGCCGATTCCGACGGCAGCGGGTGCCGTTGTCGAGGACGTCGTGGCCGTATCGCCGATCGAGATGACGCTGGCTGCTGCGGCTGAGCCGAGCGCTCAGCAGGCAGTGGAAGTGTCCACGTCGCCGGAGCTGCCGGCAGCGATTGTTGCCGCGCCCGTGGCGCCGGTAGCGAGCGTGGGTCCGCCGCCGTTGCCACCGTTGCCCGACGCAGTACCTGCACAGGCAGCGAATCGTCCGGAGTATCCTCTGGTGTTTGGCGCGGCCATCCACGCCAAGCCCAGCGCCGAGGTGTCCTCCGCCGATGCGGCTGGCGCGCCTGAATCCGATGCAGTGGCCGATGAGCCGATTGCGCTCGCGCTCGATACGCTGGCACTGGAGCAGCCCTCGCAGGATGATGCCGGGTTCACGCTGGCACCGCTCGAACTGGAAGGCCACGACAGCCGCGCACATGACCAGGTCGTGGATGTCGCGCACGCCGGCTTTGACCCGGTTGCAGCCGAAGCCGATGAAGCGTCGGTTGATGCCAAGGACGTTTACACCTTCGACAGCTCGCTGCTGGAGTTCGATGGTGCCGATGCCGCCAGCATCGAAGCAGATGCCGTGCAGTCCGCGCAGGACTACGGCCTTGAACTGGCCGAGGCTGACGCATTCTTCGAGCCCGAGCTGGAAGAACTGGAAACGGCGCAGGCCGCCGGCACGTTCAGTGCTACGGCCTCCCATCCGTCGCAGCCGGGCTGGCAGCGCGACGCGGCTTCGCCGCACTCCGGGGTGTTCAACGGCACCGGCAGCACGCTGGAGGCCGCACCGGCCACGGCTGCGGATGTACCTGCACTGCCTTCTTCCAACGTGCCGCCGCAGGCTGCATGGGAACTGGAAGACGCCGCTGATCCCGATACCACCGCAGCCTCGCTGCAGGTGGATGCTGAAACGGCGGCCTTCATGGCCGAACTCAACGCTGCTGCCGAAGCGTTCGACACCGACACCCAGGAGCAATCGGCTCCGGTTGCCGAGCCGGCGGCCATCACGCCGGCCGCTGTGGTCGGTGCCAATGCCGTGGAGCCGCTTGCTGGCGGTTTCATCGACAGCGGTGAAGTGATCGACCAGGACATCCGCGAAGTCTTCATCGAAGAGTTCGACGAAGAGCTGGTGAACCTGGGCGAGCTGTTGCAGGCCTGGCGTGCCGCGCCGGCCAACATGGAGCGCCTGCGTCCGGTGCGCCGCGTGTTCCACACGCTCAAGGGCAGTGGCCGTCTGGTTGGTGCACGCACCCTGGGCGAGTTCAGCTGGAAGATCGAAAGCATGCTCAACCGCGTGCTCGACGGCAGCCGCCCGGCCAGCCCGGCGGTGGTGGCCATGGTCAACCAGGCCTATGAAGTACTGCCCGAACTCAATGCCGCGCTGCGCGACAACGGTGTCGTCCACGCCGACCTGCTCGGCATGCAGGATGTAGCCGACCGCATCGCCGCTGGTGAGGAAGCCTTCAACCTGACTGCGCCGCCCGCGCAGACGGCTGCTGCAACTGCGGCGCCGACCGAAGCCAGCGTGCCGCCGCTGGATGCCAGTGAGGGCGTGCCCGCCTCGGTGGACAGCGTGCTGCGTGAAATCCTGGAGGCCGAAATCGGCGTCCATCTGGAAACCATCAATGCCTGGCTTGGCCGTTCGGCTTCGCAGCCACAGGCGGTGTCCGAGAGCCTGCTGCGCGCGGTCCACACGATGAGTGGCGCGTTCGCGATGACCGATGTGCCGGTGATCACCGGCATCACCATGCCGGCCGAGTCGTTCGTGAAGCGTTCGCTGGCCGCTGGCGTGACGCCATCCGCGGCCGGTGTCGAGGCGCTGGCACAGATGGCGGTGGCGGTGGATGCCACCATCAACGCGCTGCGCGAGCCGTCGCCGCGCATCCCCGCATTCCCGGGTGTGGCGCAGCGTCTGCAGATGCTGGCCGATGCGCTGCCGGATGCGACCTGGCCGCCGATGCTGCTCGACGAAGAGCAGGCGTTGCAGGAAGAAGAAACCGAGTCCGCCCCGTCGCAGTCCGAGGCCCCGGCACCGGTCAAAACCGAGCTGGCCGGTGTCGAGGATCTTTCCGCGTACTTCGATCCGTCCCTGCTTGATGGTTCGCTGGCGGGCCTGCCTGCGTTCGAAGGCGCAGCCTCCGAAAGCGCAGCCTCGCAGCCGGTCGCCGAGTCGGAAGCGGCTGCCGAGCAGGTGGCTGCTGGCTGGACGCCGGTCGAGCAGTTGGAAAGCAACGAGATCGAACTGGCGTTGGAAGCGCCGGTGTTCGAATTCGAAGTTGAGACGCCCGCAACGGCCGACGTGGTGGCCATTGACCTTGTCGATGACGCTCCGGCTGCCGAAATTCTGTCGGCCGAATCGATCGAGCTGACGGATGCGCCGCAGTTTGAAGCCGAGGTGATCCAGACGCTGGACGTTGTGCAGGAAGGCGAGGCCGCCGCGGTTGAAGATGCCGTGGTGGTTGAAGACATTGCCCACGCCGAAGAGGCCGCGCAGCCGGCTGCGGAGGCGGAAGTGCTGTCGGTAGATCAGACCGACGACGTGCAGTTGGAAGAGATTGCGGTCGAGCCTGCGTTCGAAGCGGCGGCCGAAAGCGTCGAAGATGCCGTGGACGAGACGGTCGCGACCGAAGCTGCGCTCGAAGCGGTGACAACGCTCGAAACCGAAACCGAAACCGAAACCGAAACCGAAACTGATGCCGCAGCCGCAGCCGCAGCCGCAGCCGCAGCTGTGGTTGAGGTCGAAGCTGACCTTGAAAGCGACTTGGCTGAAGTCGCCCCGGAGGTCGAGCACGGCGCAGCGCCGACGCTCGATGCCGAGGCGGAGCAGGGCGCAGTCGAGGTCGAGGCTGTCGACGAGGAAACGGTCGATGCCTTCGTGCCGGCCAGCGAAGCCGAGCCGGAGCCGGTTGTTGTCGAAGTGCCGGTTGCCGACGAACCCGTTGTCGACGAACCGACCCAGGCGGAAGACGTCGAAGTCGTCGCCGAGATGGAAACCGTCGCGCCGCTCAAGGCCGAACTCGCACCACTGACCGCACCGCTGCCGGAGCAGGTCCAGGTGCAGGCGTCGGCGATTGAGCCGACCGCCGCACAGTTCGACGCGGGTGCGCTGAACTTCGATGAGCTCGATCGCGAACTGGTTGATATTTTTGTCGAGGAAGGCAAGGACCTGCTTGACCATTGCGATGGTCTGATCAGTGAACTGCGCTCGGCGCCGGAAGACCGCGAGGTCCTGGCAGGCCTGCAGCGTGACCTGCACACGCTCAAGGGCGGTGCGCGCATGGCCGGCATCAACGCCATTGGTGACCTGGGCCACAGCATCGAATCGCTGCTGGAAGCCGTTGCCGCCAATCGCATCGAGATCACCCGCGGCGACGTGCAGCTGCTGGAGCGCGGTTTCGACCGCCTGCACCAGCTGTTGATCCGCACCGGCGAGCACCGTGCGGTGCAGATGCCGGGCGATCTGGTTGAGGCCTTCGAGGCCCGCACCGCAGGCCGTGCGGAAGCCGCTCCGGCTGCGGTCACCGCCGCCCCGGTCGAAATCACCACCGGCGCCGAACCGGTGCTGGCCGAGTCGGGGCTGGAAGAGATTGCAGCGCCGCTGCCGCTGGTTGCCAACGAGCCGCTTTCGGCGCCGGTGAGCGACGAGCAGGGCAGCGAGGAAGAGGGCGCGCCGCGCGGTCAGGAGCAGGTGCGCGTCCGCGCCGACCTGCTCGACAGCCTGGTCAACCATGCCGGTGAAGTGGCGATCTACCGCTCGCGCCTGGAACAGCAGTTGGGTGCCTTCCGTGGCGCCATGGCCGAGCTGGACCGCACCAACGCCCGTCTGCGCGACCAGCTGCGTCGTCTGGATCTGGAAACCGAAGCGCAGATCGTGGCCCGTTACCGCCGCGAACACGAACAGGCCGACCAGACCTTCGATCCGCTGGAACTGGATCGTTTCTCGACCTTGCAGCAGCTCAGCCGTGCGCTGAACGAATCGGCGGCCGACTTGGGTGGCCTGCAGGGCGTGCTGGATGACCTTTCGCGCAACTACGACGGCCTGCTGCAACAGCAGTCGCGCGTCAGTTCGGAGCTGCAGGACGGCCTGATGCGTGCGCGCATGGTGCCGTTCGACGGTCTGGTGCCGCGCCTGCGTCGCGTGGTGCGCCAGGCTGCACAGGAAACCGGCAAGCAGGTTCACCTGAAGCTGGAAGGTACCCACGGCGAACTGGACCGCAACGTCCTGGACCGCATGGTCGCGCCGCTGGAACACATGCTGCGCAACTCGGTGGCGCATGGCCTGGAACTGCCCGCTACCCGCGCTGCCAACGGCAAGCCCGAAGAAGGCGAAATCGCACTGCGTCTGCGTCGCGAAGGTTCTGAAATCGTGCTCGAAGTGGCCGATGACGGTGCTGGCCTGGACCGCGAGGCGATCCGCCGTCGCGCCGAACAGCGCGGCCTGCTCGGTGCCGATGAGCAGATCGACGACGTGCGTCTGGACCAGATGATCTTCGCTTCGGGCTTCAGCACCAGCGAACAGGTCAGCCAGCTGGCCGGTCGTGGCGTGGGCATGGACGTGGTGCGCAACGAAGTGCGCCAGCTGGGCGGTTCGGTGGACATCCATTCCGAACGTGGCCACGGTGCGACCTTCACCCTGCGCCTGCCGCAGACGCTGGCGGTCACCCAGGCGGTGTTCGCCCGTATCGGCGAAACCACCTACGCGGTGCCGGTGGCTTCGGTCAGCGGTATCGGCCGCATCTCGCGCGAGCGCTTCGAGTCCGGGCAGGGCGGTTACCACTACAACGGTGAAGACTTCACCCTGTACAACCTGGGGGCGCTGGTCGGCCAGGCTGCGGCCAAGGCTGAAGGCCAGCAGGAAATTCCGCTGCTGCTGGTGCGCTCGGGCGACCTGCGCGCGGCCGTGGCGATCGACCAGGTGCTGGGCAACCGCGAAATCGTGGTCAAGCCGGTGGGCCTGCAGATCGCTTCGGTGCCGGGCATCTACGGCGCCACCATCACCGGCGAAGGCAACGTGGTGGTGATCCTGGACGTGGCACCGCTGGTGCGTCGCCATCTGGCGCAGCCGCAGCAGGCGGTGGAAGTGGTCGTGGCCAGCCAGCAGCGGCATGTGCCGCTGGTGATGGTGGTCGACGATTCGCTGACCATGCGCAAGGTCACCGGCCGCGTGCTGGAGCGCCACAACTTCGAAGTGGTGGTTGCGCGCGATGGCGTGGAAGCACTGGAGCAGCTGGAAGAGCGGGTGCCCGACCTGATGCTGCTGGATATCGAAATGCCGCGCATGGACGGCTACGAGCTGGCCACCGCAATGCGTGCGGACGCGCGTTACAAGGCAGTGCCCATCGTCATGATCACGTCGCGTAGTGGTGACAAACACCGCCAGCGCGCGTTCGAGATCGGCGTGCAGCGCTATCTCGGCAAGCCGTATCAGGAGCTGGACCTGATGCGAAATGTCTACGATCTGCTGGGGATTGCACGTGTACGTGAATGATGATGTCGCCAAGCCGGTCGCCCTGCTGGCGCGAGCCGGTGTCGCCCGCGATCGCCTGCGTGAAGCGCTGGTCGCCGCTGGTGCCCGGATCGTGCTGGAGGAAGATCCCAATCAGCTGGAAGTAGGCGTGTTGCAGGCAGCGTCGCCGCAGGTGGTGCTGGTGGCACTGGAGCCTGCTGTTGAAGACGCTCTGGAGCGTCTGGAACCGGTACTGGAAGCGCCGCAGCTGAGCCTGATGTTCGAGGAAGCCGAGCTGGCCGCCCGCCGCGAAGGCTGGGAGGCACAGCGCTGGGTCCGGCACATGGCGGCCAAGCTGCAGGGCCACGACAACGTACTGCCACCGGGCTCGGAGAGCGAAGCGGTGCGGGCGCCGGTGGCACCTGAGCCGGTACCGGAAGCGGTGCTGGAAACGGTCGAAGTGGAAGCAGAAGCCAACGATGTGGCACCGAATTTCCACGTATACGACAGCCAGGCCTGGAACGATGAGCCGGCTGGCGAGGCGCTGAATGCGGAAGTCGCTGCGCCGGTCGTGCGTGATGAAGCCGAAGTGCTGTCGTTCGAGGAGCTGATTGCCGGTTCGGCGCGGACTGAGTCGCGCGATCGCGCCGTGCCACCGCCGTTGCCCGAACAGGTTGCCGGACCTGCGACGCAGCTTCCGGCAGCGCCGGATTTCAGCGAATGGTCGCTGGTCGAGGACGATGGCTATGTCAGCGCAGCACAGGTGGAACCGGCGGCGGTCGAGGAATCGGCGTTGGATAGCCTGCTCAACAGCTCGCTGACGCTGATGGAAATCGAAGGCGAAGGCGCCACCGAAGCCGATGGCGCGGTGCTGCTGATCGCCGGTATCGGAGGGCCGGATGCGGTGCGCCGTATCCTGGCCGGGCTGCCGGAAGACTTCGCGCGACCGGTGCTGGTACAGCTGCGTTTGGACGGCGGGCGGTACGCCAACCTGGTCAAGCAGATGGCCCGTGCGACCACGTTGCCGGTATCGCTGGCTGATCCTGGGCAGGCGCTGCAGGCCGGCAACATCTACATCCTGCCCGATGTCATCGGCGTGGAAGCAAGTCCGCAGGGGCTGCTCTTCAGCGAGGCATCCGGCAACCTGTTGTCTGCCCTGGCGCCGGCACGCAGCGCAGTGCTGATGCTCAGCGGCGCTGATACGACGATGGTGGAACAGGTGCTGGAATTCGCCGGCCGTGGCGGCTGGGTGGCGGGGCAGGTGGGCGAAGGTTGCTACGATCCGGCCGCAGCCAGCCAACTGGCCGTGGCTGGCATGAGCGCTGGCGACCCGGAATACCTGGCAGCCGAGCTGGCCGTCCACTGCGCCGCTTGATGCTGCCGCGCCCAAGGAACCGACAATGAGTTATGCAAACAACGACGAAGTACGCGGTGTCCTGATCCAGGCGGGCAACGAGCGCGTATTGCTGCCCAACGCGACTGTCGCCGAGATGATGTCGCGCGTCCCGGTGGAACCGATCAACAATGCCCCGGCCTGGCTGGTCGGACAGATTGTCTGGCATGGCTGGAATGTGCCGTTGCTGTCCTACGCCACGCTCAGCGGCCATGGCCACGAAACGGTGGGCAGCAACAACAAAGTGGTGGTGCTCAAGGCATTGGGTGGTAATCCCGACCTGCCTTACTTCGCGCTTCTCACCCAGTCCTTCCCGCAGTTGATTGCGGTGCCGCGTGATGGCCTGCTGGCCGACGCATCGGAAGATCGCCTGCCCACCGGCGTTCACATGAGGGTGCTGCTGGGTGAACAAAGTGCGCTGTTGCCGGACCTGGATGCGATTGAGAGCGCCGTGGCAGGGGCCATGGCCGCGGCGGGCTGATCGGCCTGCCGCAATGAACAAAAGGCCGCGCGGATGCGCGGCCTTTTGCGTTGCAGGGAACCCCGATCAGTAGGTTGGGATGCAATCCCGGCAGCCCCGTTGCAGGTGCACTGGCTTTTGTAGGAGCGGCTTCAGCCGCGAGGCTGACGTGGGTTCCGACTGCGGCATGCCTGCAATTGCAGATTTCATCTGGTCTGCGTGCATTGCCAGCTTCGCGGCTGAAGCCGCTTCCATGGGCTGCACGCAACCAGATTCGCAGGCTGGAACGGCAATCCCAGCTCCCCAAACCAACGCCTACAAATCCCCCAGCCGCGCCTGAATCGCTGCAATGGCCGCCAGGCCGGCGGTTTCGGTGCGGAGAATGCGTGGGCCCAGCTGCAATCCCTGGAAGCCGGCCTCGGCCAGCTGCTGGCGGTCACGCGGAGACCAGCCGCCTTCCGGGCCGATGGCAATCACCACGCCATTGACCGGGGCGGTATCGAGCGTGGCCAGGCGATGTTCACCCTGCGGGTCCAGGGTCAGGCGCAGGGTCTGTTCCGGCAGGGACGCGGCAGCCGCAGCCAATGACTGCGGAGCGCCGATCGCTGGAATGCGCGCGCGCCCGGATTGGCCGCAGGCCGAACCCACCACATTGCGCCAGTGCGCGATGCGCTTCTCGGCACGTGCGGCGTCCAGCTTGACCTCGGTGCGCTCGGCGTTGACCGGGATGATGGCGGTGACGCCCAGCTCGGTGGCCTTCTGCAGGATCAGATCCATCTTCTCGCCACGGGCAATGCCCTGCAGCAGGGTGATCGGCAGCGGTGATTCGTTGTCGACCGCCTGGGCGGCGTCGATCTGCACCAGCACCTCGCGCTTGCTGACGCTGCTGATGGTGGCCGGGTAATCATGCCCATCGCCGTTGAACAGCACGCAGCCGTCACCTTCGCGCAGGCGCATCACCCGTACCAGGTGGTTGGCTGCTTCCTCGGGCAACGGCAGGGTCTTGCCGGCGGCGAGCGGCAGGTCGACCGGGCAACGGGTCAGGCGCATGGGGTGGCCTCCGGGTAATGGTGCGGCGGGGGGACGAGCGGGTCTGCTAGCATCTCGGGCTCATGAAAACGTATCTGCCAATGCGCATTCTATCGGTCGTCCGCACTTCTGCCGGGAGCGGCGCATGAGCCGCCGGCTGCCATTGATCCACAAGGTCGAGGCCGAGAGCATCGGCCCGTTCCAGCAGGAGCAGCTGGATCTGGAGTTTTCCAACGGCGAGCGCCGGCATTTCCAGCGCCTGGTCAGCCGTGGTCACGGCGCGGTGGTGGTGGTGCCGATGCTCGATGACGAGACGGTGCTGCTGGTGCGTGAGTACGCCGCTGGCCTGCATCGCTACGAACTGGGCCTGGTCAAAGGCCGCATCGATGCCGGCGAGAGCCCGGTGGAAGCGGCCAACCGCGAGCTGAAGGAGGAGGCCGGTTACGGCGCCCATCAGCTCGACGTACTGCGTGCGCTGACCCTGGCGCCGACCTACATGAGCCATCAATCCTGGCTGGTGTTGGCGCGCGACCTGTACCCGGAGCGCCTGGTCGGTGACGAACCGGAGGAACTGGAAGTAGTGCCGTGGAAGCTGGCCGAGCTGGATCAGCTGATGTTGCGCGAGGACTTCTCCGAAGGTCGTTCGCTGGCGGCCCTGTTCATCGCCCGCGAATGGCTGGGGCGTGGCGCATGAACCATCTGGATACGCTCCAGCGCGAGGCCGTCATTGATATCGCCAGCCGTGCCGGTGCGGCGATCATGCAGGTCTACGCCAACGGTTTCGATATCGAACACAAGGCCGATGACAGCCCGGTCACCAGCGCCGACCTGGCCGCGCACCGGTTGATCGTGCAGGGCCTGTCGCAGCTGACCCCGGATGTGCCGGTGCTGTCGGAGGAGTCGGCGCAGCTGCCGTGGGAAACCCGTCGCCAGTGGCAGCGCTATTGGCTGGTGGACCCGCTCGACGGTACCCGTGAATTCATCAAGCGCAATGGCGAGTTCAGCGTGAATATCGCCCTGATCGACGATGGCCTGCCGGTGTTCGGCGTGGTCCAGGCGCCGGTGACCGGGGTGATCTGGCATGCCGAGCGCGGTGGCAACGCATTCCGTCGCCAGGGCGAACAGCAGCAACTCATCCGCACCCGCGTGCCTTCCCCAGCGCCGTTGCGGGTTGCTGCCAGCCGTTCGCACCGTGGCCCGCGTACCGAAGAGATGCTGTCGCGGATGGGCGATATCGAACTGGTCGCGCAGGGTTCCTCGCTCAAGTTCTGCCGCATCGCCGAAGGCTCGCTGGACGTGTACCCGCGCCTGGGCCCGACCAGCGAATGGGACACCGCCGCTGGCCAGTGCGTGCTGGAAGCCGCCGGCGGTGTGCTGCTGGCGGCCGATACCGGCGAAGCCTTCCATTACAACCGGCGTCCGCGCCTGCTCAATGGCGACTTCGTCGCGCTTGGCGATGCCTCGTTGCCTTGGCAGCAGTGGGTGGCCGGGTTGTTGAGCCACTGAGTACGACTGCATCCCATGCCCGCAAACGAACCGACTGATCTTGCACCGAACGACATCCGGTCACTGCTGAAGATCATGGCGCGCCTGCGCGACCCGCAGGCAGGCTGCCCGTGGGACCTGCAGCAGGATTTCGCCAGCATTGCGCCGTACACGGTGGAGGAGGCCTATGAAGTGGCCGATGCCATCGACCGCAACGACCTGGCCGATCTGAAGGATGAACTGGGCGACCTGCTGTTGCAGGTGGTGTTCCATGCGCAGATGGCCAGCGAGCAGGGCGCGTTCGATTTTGGCGACGTGGTGGCTTCGATCAGCAACAAGATGGTGCGCCGCCACCCGCATATCTTTGCCGACACCGCAGTGAACGATGCCGGTGATGTCAGCAGCAACTGGGAAGAGATCAAGCGTCGCGAACGTGCCGCCAAGGGCGAAGCCGATACCTCGGCACTGGCTGGCATTTCGCGCGGCCTGCCGGAGTGGCAGCGGGCGGTGAAGCTGCAATCGCGCGCGGCCCGTACCGGTTTCGACTGGCCGCAGGTAGCGCCGGTGCTGGACAAGCTGCGCGAGGAAATCGACGAAGTGCAGGCCGAATTCGCCGCCGCGCCGGTCGCCGACAACCAGGAACGGTTGCGGGAGGAAATCGGCGACGTGCTGTTTGTCTGCGCCAACCTGGCACGCCACGCCAAGGTGGATGTCGGCACGGCGCTGCGCCACGCCAACCACAAGTTTGAACGCCGCTTCCGTGCGATGGAGGCGCTGGCGGCCGGGCAGGGCGGCAACATGGCGGACCTCACACTGGAACAGCAGGAAGCGCTGTGGCAGGCAGTCAAACGTGACGAGAAGGCCGGCCAATGAAGACCGCGCTTCTGTTCTTTGTCACTGCATTGGCCGAGATCATCGGCTGCTACCTGCCGTGGTTGTGGCTGCGCAAGCAGGGCAGCCCGTGGTTGCTGCTGCCGGCTGCCGCCAGCCTGGCGCTGTTCGCCTGGTTGCTGACCCTGCACCCGACCGCTACCGGCCGCGTCTATGCCGCCTACGGTGGCGTCTACGTCTGCGTGGCGCTGTTGTGGCTGTGGCTGGTGGATTCGGTCAAGCCCACCCGTTGGGACCTGCTCGGCGGCGGCCTGTGCCTGCTGGGCATGGCCGTGATCATGTTCGCGCCGCGCGGCAACTGAAGGTCGTATCCTGCTGCCGGAAATCCCGGGAGCAGGCCATGTCGCGTTTCAGCAGCTTCAGCCAGTTCTACCCGTACTACCTGGAAGAACACCGCAACCGCATCTGTCGGCGGCTGCATTTCGTTGGCAGTTGTGCAGCGCTGGCCTGCCTGGCGATGGCCATCGGCCAAGGCCAGTGGGGCTGGCTGCTGGCCGCCGTGTTGTGCGGTTATGGCTTCGCCTGGATTGGGCATTTCTTCTTCGAGAAGAACCGGCCGGCTACTTTCAGCCATCCGTTCTATTCCTTTGCCGGCGACTGGGTGATGTTTGCCGACATCCTGCGAGGGCGGCTGCCACTGTGATGGCCGGTCGCGGCTAGGCGCCTGGTCGCATTCACCTTGCAGGAGCCGCGGCGCGTTGTGCCTGTTTGCCATCCGCGCTGGCATACGGCGATGGACACGGGCGGCGCTGTCGGCGCTGGCTATACTCGGTGCACATACATCACAAGGAGTGGGTCATGGGTAGCGGCGCAGGGGTTCTGGCACTGGTCGTGGTGGTGGCCGGCATCATCATCCTGTTCAAGACGGTGCGGATGGTGCCGCAGGGTTTTGAGTGGACGGTGGAACGTTTCGGCAAGTACACGCACACGATGTCGCCCGGGCTGCACTTCCTGATCCCGATCGTCTACGGCGTCGGCCGCAAGGTGAACATGATGGAGCAGGTGCTGGACGTGCCCAGCCAGGAAGTGATCACCAAGGACAACGCAGCCGTGCGCGTGGACGGAGTGGTGTTCTTCCAGGTGCTGGACGCGGCCAAGGCCGCCTACGAGGTCGCCAACCTGGAAGTGGCGATGATCGCCCTGGTGCAGACCAACATCCGCACGGTGATCGGCTCGATGGACCTGGATGAGTCGCTGAGCCAGCGCGAAGTGATCAATGCCCAGCTGTTGAGCGTGGTCGACCAGGCCACCAATCCGTGGGGCGTGAAGGTAAACCGCATCGAGATCCGCGATATCCAGCCGCCGCGCGATCTGCTCGACGCCATGGCGCGGCAGATGAAGGCCGAGCGCGAAAAGCGTGCGCAGATCCTGGAGGCCGAAGGTTCGCGCCAGTCCGAAATCCTGCGCGCCGAAGGCGAGAAGCAGGCCACGGTGCTGGAAGCCGAAGGCCGCAAGGAAGCCGCGTTCCGCGACGCCGAAGCGCGTGAGCGCCAGGCCGAGGCCGAAGCCAAGGCGACCACGCTGGTGTCCGATGCCATCGCCCAGGGCGACGTGCAGGCCATCAACTACTTCATCGCGCAGAAGTACGTGGAGGCGTTCGGCAAGCTGGCCAGTTCGCCCAACCAGAAGTTGGTGCTGATGCCGATGGAGGCCACTGGTGTGATCAGCTCCATCGCCGGTGTGGCGGAACTGGCCAAGGAAGCGTTCGCCAAGCAGGACGATCGCAAGCCGAATGCGTCGCGCGGCAACCCGCCGCCGCTGGAGCGCTGAGCCATGCGCTGGGAAGTGGTGATCTGGGCGGCGTTGGCGGTGACCTTGTTCGCCGCCGAAGCGCTGGCGCCTGGCGCATTCATGCTGTGGATGGGCATCGCCGCCGCAGCGGTGTTCCTGACCGTGTGGGCTTTCGAGGGAATGACGGTACTGGCGCAGATCATCCTGTTCGTGGTGCTGAGCTTCGTTTCCATCCAGGTCTACCGCACCTGGTTCCGCAAGCGCGGGCGGCAGAGTGACCAGCCGATGCTCAACCGCCGCGCCGAACAACTGGTCGGGCGCGTGGTGGAGCTGGAGCAGGCCATCGTTGATGGCCATGGGCGCGCCAAGGTGGGCGATGCGTTGTGGGTCGTCGCCGGCCCCGATCTGCCAGCAGGCAGCCGCGTGCGGATCATTGCCGTGGACGGCATGACCCTGAAAGTCCAGCAGGCCTGACCTGGCTGCGGCGCCGTCGTGTGGCGGTGCCGCAGGTTTTCGCGTTGCCCATCTGGGATAATGGCGGCCCCTTTTTGTGGAACGGCCATGACCCTGAAAACCCAGCTCAACGAAACCCACCGCTCGCTCGGCGCCAAAATGGTCGACTTCGGCGGCTGGGACATGCCGATCCACTACGGTTCGCAGATCGACGAGCACCACCTGGTGCGCCGTGCCGCCGGCATGTTCGACGTGAGCCACATGACCGTGGTTGACCTCAAGGGCGCGCGTACCCGCGAGTTCCTGCGCCACCTGCTGGCCAACTCCATCGACAAGCTCAAGGTCAGTGGCAAGGCGCTGTACTCGTGCATGCTCAACGCGCAGGGCGGGGTGATCGACGACCTGATCGTCTATTTCCTGGCCGAGGACTTCTTCCGCATGGTGGTCAACGCCTCCACCCGCGAGAAGGACCTGGCATGGATCCGTCAGCACGCTGCTGCCTTCGACGTGGACGTCATCGAGCGCGAAGAACTGGCCATCGTTGCCGTGCAGGGGCCGCAGGCGCGCACGCTGGTGTCCGGTCTGGTGGCCGACGCCGACCGCGCCGCGCTGGACAAGCTCGGTCGCTTCGCCGCACTGGAGGTGACCTCCAGCGCCGGCGTGCCGTTGTTTGTCGCCCGTACCGGTTACACCGGTGAGGACGGTTACGAAGTGCTGTTGCCGCAGACCGACGTGGTCGCGTTCTGGAACGCACTGCTGGAAGCCGGTGTGAAGCCGGCCGGCCTGGGTGCACGCGACACGCTGCGCCTGGAAGCGGGCATGAATCTTTACGGCCAGGACATGGACGAAGCCGTCAGCCCGTTCGAGGCCGCACTGGCCTGGACCGTGGCGTTGGACAACCAGCCTGATGGAGCACCGCGTGACTTCATCGGCCGCCCGGTGCTCGAAGCACAGAAGGCTGCCGGCAACGCGCGCCAGATGATCGGCGTGGTGATGGACGAGAAGGGCGTGCTGCGCCACGGCCAGAAGGTGCTCACCGCCAATGGCGAAGGCGAGATCCTGTCCGGTACCTTCTCACCGACGCTGGGCAAGGCAATCGCCTTTGCCCGCGTACCCGCCGGCGAGCCGGCCGACGTACGCGTGGACATCCGTGGCAAGGAAGTACCGGTGCGCGTGGTGAAGTTCCCGTTCGTGCGCGACGGCCAGGCACAGGCCGGCATCAACGTTTGAAACCCCTGGACCGGGTCGGAAGCCACCCCGAGCCCGGTCCGTTAAACTAGCGATCCATCCCGACCATCGTTTTTTTCGGAGCAGTTCCATGAGCGAGATCCCCGGCGACCTCAAATTCCTCAAGTCCCACGAGTGGGCCCGTGCTGAAGGCAACGGCCGCGTCACCGTTGGTATTTCCGACCATGCCCAGGGCCTGTTGGGCGACCTGGTCTACGTCGAACTGCCGGGCGTCGGCGACACCGTGCAGGCCGGCAATGCCGCTGCGGTGGTGGAGTCGGTGAAGGCGGCATCGGACGTGTACAGCCCGGTCTCCGGCACCGTTGTCGAAGTCAACGAAGCGCTGACCGACAAGCCGGAAACCATCAACGAAGATGCCTACGGCGACGGTTGGCTGTTCGTGGTGGAGCTGGCCGAGCCGGAGCAGTTGAACGACCTGCTTGGCCCGGACGACTACGCGCAGATGCTGGAAGACGAAGAGCACTAAGCCTCCTCGTTTCCGCGAAAACGGCCGCCAACTGGCGGCCGTTTTTTTTGGGGGACGATGTCACTGCCATGTGAGGAGCACAGGCGTGCTCGGGGTGTTCGTCTGCAAGGTGGAAAGCAGCCGGAGTCGATCGCCGCGATGTCATCGTCGCGTGATGATCCGACGTGCTCGACGTCGCTTGGCGACATGAGCAAGTGGCATCTGCTGATGCGTCGAGTGGTGTGTCCGGTGCTGTTCGAGTGCGTACGAGGGAGCGACAAGGCGTCGTTTTTTTTGCGCAAATCGAACCGTGCATGTGGCAATGTGCGGGTGGCGGTGCAAAATATTTTGGGGTGTTGGGTACAGCTTTCAGGCGCGGTTGCCGGCACCTGCAACGCGCGCGGACACGCATGCAAAGACGTACGCACATATTGTGCGCGCGAAAGAATAGTGCGTTTTTCCCGATGTTTTTTTGCATTCGTATTTCGGTAGCGTGTCTGCTTGCCGGTTGCGGGCGAGCTTGTTGGCTACCTTTGCCTGGCCGGCCGGTGTCGGTGGCCGGAGGCCGGGGCGAAAAATTTTTCGAACAGACTGTTGACAGTAAAAAAAACCGTGATTAGGTTTCGCCCAGCAGACCTTTCCTGCGGAAGCGAGTGAGCCGGATCAACATTCAGACGCGAAGCACAACTTGGACGTCCGCCAGGATCTCTTCAATGGTGGAGCAGGACTCGCTTCCTTCCGCGAAACACCCCCCCGAATTCAACATGGCACCCGCAGCGGGAACCGTTGCGGGTGTTTCTGTATCCGTCACGACGTGCATGACGCGTCGTCGGTCCTCCGCGGTACACCGCGGATTTGCTTCAACTGGGCATTTCAATTCCATAGATCACTGACGAGGAACCATCCTATGGCCACGAAGAAAGCTGCTAAAAAGCCGGCCGCCAAGAAGGCGGTCAAGAAAGTTGCCAAGAAAGCCGCTGTGAAGAAGGTTGCCAAGAAGGCAACCGCCAAGAAGGCGGTAAAGAAGGTCGCCAAGAAGGCAACTGCCAAGAAGGCCGTCAAGAAGACTGCAAAGAAGGCAGTGAAGAAGACCGTCAAGAAGGCAGCCGCCAAGAAGGCCGTCAAGAAGACTGCCAAGAAGGCAGTGAAGAAGACCGTCAAGAAGGCAGCCGCCAAGAAGGCCGTCAAGAAGACTGCAAAGAAGGCCGTCAAGAAGACTGCCAAGAAGGCAGTGAAGAAGACCGCCAAGAAGGCAGTAGCCAAGAAGGCCGTCAAGAAGACCGCCAAGAAGGCAACCGCCAAGAAGGCTGTAAAGAAGACCGCGAAGAAGGCCGTTGCCAAGAAGCCGGCCGCCAAGAAGGCTGCTGCAAAGAAGAAGCCGGCTGCTCGCAAGAAGAAGACCGCTCCGATCGCGCTGCCGACCACTGTGGCACCGCTGATCTGATCCAGCTTCACTAGCAGTACCTGAAACTCCTTCCCCGACTGCCCAGCGGGGAGGGAGTTTTTTTATGCGCGGATGTCGCCGGGCGGGGCGCCTGGGAGCAGGGGCTGCCATGGCTGTTGCAGGAGCGGCTTCAGCCGCGAAGCTACTGCTGCTTCGAAGACGGAAGAGCTACCCCTGCCCAACCCTCCCTTGGCTTTGCCAAAGGGAGGGGGCAGGGCGTGACGTCGTCGAAGGGGCCGATGCTGTGGCTGTTGTACGAGCGGCGTCAGTCGCGAAGCCACTGCTGCATTCGAAGACGGAAGAGCTACCCCTCCCCAACCCTCCCCTTGGCTTTGCCAAAGGGAGGGGGCAGGGCACGACGCCGTCGAAGCGTCCGATGCTGTAGCTGTTGTAGGAGCGGCGACAGCCGCGAAGCCATTGCTGCATCCGACGACGGAAGAACTGCTTTTCCCAACGTGCCCGATGCTTTGGCACAGGCTCGGGGAGCCGCAAAGAAGAAAGGCGGCCATCGGCCGCCTTTCGGGTGTTGCAGTAGATGCAGCAGGTCAGCGCGGCGAAGCGTTGGCGCGTTCGGAAGAGGCGCCCTTCTTGCCGCCACGCGTGGGCGTGCCGTCTTCGGCCATCAGGTTGTCGCTGCCGAAGTCGGTGTCGACATCGAGCCAGCGTTGCGACGGCAGGCCGATGGCACGGTCAAGGATGGTCGGCATCAGCCCGCTCGGCAGGCTGCTCTCGCCATTCCACATCACCGCGATGCCGAGGTCGCGCTCGGGCAGCAGTGCCACCAGTCCGCGATAGCCCTGCACGGCGCCGGCATGGAACACCACCTGGTGGCCGGAGTAATCGAACACGCGCCAACCCAAGGCGTAACCGGCCGAGTCCAGGCGCTGGTGGCGCCAGCCCGAACGCATTTCGCCGGGCGTGCTGACCAGCGGTGCATGCAGCGTGGCCAGCAGCGGCGCCGGCAACACGTCGGGGCGGTGTCCGGTGTGGGCGAGCAGCCATTGCGCCATGTCGCTGGCGCTGGCGTTGACGCCGGCCGCCGGTGCAACGCGGTAGTAGGTGGGCTTGGGGTTGAGCGAGACCCAGCCGTTGCGGCTGCGCACATGCGGGCGTGCCCAGCGCGAACTGGCCTGGATGCCGGCAAGGCCGAGGCTTGCGTCATTCATGCCCAGCGGCTTGAGGATGCGCTTCTCCACGGCCTGCTCGTAGAAGTTGCCGGAGGCGGCAAACACCACGTCGCCGACCAGGCTGAAGGCCACGTTCTGGTAGGCGTAGCAGTCGCCAGGTGCGCACTTGAGCGGTGCGCTGGCCAGCTTCTGGGTGAGCGTGTAGTAATCGGTGTTGGCTTCGACGTCGCGGTCGTAGGCGTTGTAGGGCAGGCCGACGCGATGGCTGAGTACGTCGGCGACAGTCAGCTTGCTGGTTGCCTCCGGCGAAGCCAGTCGGAAGCCGGGCACGTAGTCGGTGATCTTGCTGTCCCAGCGCAGGGTGCCGTCGTTGACCAGCAGGCCGGCCATGGTGCCGGCGAAGGCCTTGGACAACGAGGCCAGGCGGAACACGGTATGAGCATCGACCGGCTGCGGGCTGCTGATGTCGGTGACACCGTAGCCGCGCGCGGACAGGATGCGGCCGTTCTGCACGATGGCCATGGCCATGCCCGGGACGCGGTTGCCGTAGGTCAGCTGCTCGGCCATCGATTCAAGTGCGGCGACATTGAAGTCCGCCGGCAGCGGCTGCACCTGGTCCGGGCGCAGCGCTACCCGGTAGGGCATCGGCTGTGTCGGTGATTGCGCGGGTGCGTTTTCCAGATTCGCCGGCAATGCGGCGGCAGTCATCGCCGTGGGCAGGGTGCCCTGCGTGGGCGTCTGTGCGGTAGAGGACAATGCGAAGGGCATCAGTACCCCCAGCAACCCCGATGCAACCGGGCGGATCGGCCGGCGTGTGCGCTTGTCTTTCATCGTGATCGGTGCCTGTAAGCTACTGCTGCCGGCGATTCTAGCGCCGCTTTTCGCCATTGCACAAACGGGGAGAGAATGAATGGGCATCATCTTGATATTGCTTATTTTTATTGTGGTGGTGGTCGCAGTGGCCGGCGTGGGTATCGGCATCTACAACGGGCTGGTGCGGGGCAGGAACGCTTTCAGGAATGCCTTTGCCCAGATCGACGTGCAGCTGCAGCGCCGTTTTGACCTGATTCCCAACCTGGTGGAGACCGCCAAGGCCTACATGGGCCATGAGCGACAGACGCTGGAAGCGGTGATCGCCGCACGCAGTGCCGCCCAGTCAGGTCTGGCTGCGGCCAAGGCCAATCCGGGCGATGCGGCGGCGATGGCGCAGCTGGCTGCTTCGCAGGGGCAGTTGAACAACGTGCTCGGGCGGCTGATGGCGGTGGCCGAGGCCTACCCGGATCTGAAAGCCAACCAGAACATGATGCAGCTCAGTGAGGAGCTGACCAGCACCGAGAACCGGGTGGCGTTCGCGCGGCAGGCGTACAACGACGCGGTGATGGCCTACAACAACCGTCGCGAGACGTTCCCGGCCAATGTGTTTGCCGGCATGTTCAATTTCCCGAGTGCCGCGTTGCTGGATATTCCGCTGGAGAAGCGCGAACAGGTGCGCGAGGCACCGAAGGTCCAGTTCTGACGCAGGCCGGATGGGGTGCCGCACGCGATCGGGCGTAGCCGGCAGCAGCAAGGGGGCGGGATGAACTTTTTCGAACACCAGGCGCAGGCGCGACGGAATTCGGGCCGCTTGTTGCTGCTGTTCGCGTTGGCGGTGATCGCCATCGTGGCCGTGATCGACGTGCTGGTGCTGTGGGTCAGCGGCAGCGTGCAGATGGCGCTGTGGAGCACGCTGGTGACCGTGGCGGTGATCGGCCTGGCCTCGTTGTATCGCGTCTCCAAGCTGCGCGGTGGCGGCGAGGTGGTGGCGCTGCAGATGGGCGGCACCGAAGTGCCGGCAAACACCACCGATCCCGCATTGAGGCGCCTGCGCAACGTGGTGGAGGAAATCGCCATTGCCTCCGGCGTACCGATGCCGCGCCTGTACGTGCTGGAACAGGAACCGGGCATCAATGCGTTCGCTGCCGGTTACTCCCCGGCCGACGCAGCCATCGCGGTGACGCGCGGCACCTTGCAGCGGCTCAACCGCGACGAGTTGCAGGGCGTGATCGCCCATGAGTTCAGCCACATCCTCAACGGCGACATGCGCCTGAACATCCGGCTGATGGGCGTACTGTTCGGCATCCTGATGATCAGCGTGATCGGCCGCCGCGTGCTGATGCATATGGGCGCCGGTTCGCGTGTGCGCAGTGGCCGCACGCTGGGGCCGGTGGTGGCGTTGCTGATCGCCGGCCTGGTGGCGATGGCGATCGGCAGCATCGGGGTGCTGCTCGGGCGGCTGATCAAGGCGGCGGTATCACGCCAGCGCGAAGTGCTGGCCGACGCCTCGGCGGTGCAGTTCACGCGGCAGACGCAAGGTCTGGCTGGCGCACTGAAGAAGATTGGTGGCTTGCCGGATGGTTCGCGCCTGGTCGACCGTGCCGGCGCGGAGGAGGTGAGCCACATGTTGTTCGGCGAGGGCCTGGGCTTCTCGCGCTGGTTTGCCACGCACCCGCCGCTGGTCGAGCGCATTCAACGGCTGGAGCCTGCGTTCAATGCCGCGCAGTTGCAGCAGCTGCGCGGCCGTTGGTTTACCAGTCCGCCCGATGGCATGGCCGAAGACATGGCGCTGGGATTGGTGCCGACCGACGCTTCGGCAACGCGGGCAGTACCGCCGTCATTGCCGGGGGGCGCTGAGTCGCGGCCTATCGATCCGGCCCAGGTTGCGGCGCAGGTCGCCACGCCGGGCGACGATGATTACCAGCAGGCATTGCGCCTGGCCGGCAACCTGCCGGTGGCGTTGCGCGAGCTGGCGCGTGACAAGACCGTCGCCCCGACGCTGCTGCTGGCGCTGTTGCGCGATGGCGATGCGCAGGTGGCCGCACGCCAGCGCGAGGCCGTACGGGCGCAACTGGGCGCGGACGTGGCCGAACACATGCAGGTGCTTGCCGATGGCCCGCTGCGCGGATTGCATGCGGCCTTGCGCCTGCCGCTGGCGACGTTGGCATTTCCGGCGTTGAGGGCGCAGCCGCGTCCGCAGCTGCAGGTGTTCCTGCAGTGCATCGATGTACTGGCCCATGCCGATGGGCGAATTTCGCTGTTCGAGTACTGCCTGTCGCGCTTGTTGCAGGTGCAGGTGCAGGCCGCGCTGGACCCGTCGCGACACCTGCATTTCGGCCGGCGCAAGACCATCAGCGTGCGCCAGGAGTTCGCCACGTTGCTGGCGGTGGTGGCATGGGCGGGTAATCCCGGCGACACCGCGGCCGCGCGCCGCGCGTACCTGGCCGGGTTGCACCGCATCCTGCCGCAGGATCACCTTCCGTACGTGCCGCCCGCCGCCGGTGTGTTGGCATTGGATGCGGTGTGGGAACCGCTGGACGCGCTCGATCCGCTGGCCAAGCAGGTGCTGGTGGAATCGGTGGCGGCAACCGTCAGCCACAACCAGCGCATCAGCGTGGCCGAGGCAGAGCTGCTGCGCACGATCTGCGGTGCGCTGCATTGCCCGTTGCCGGCGTTGTTGGCGGCAGCGTAGGGCTCGGCCATGCCCGGCAGTGGCTTTCCCGCTGATGCCTCAGCGGAGCGTGCGTTGGCGCCGGTAGTGACGGGCGACGCTCGGCAGCAGTCTTCCCGCTGATGCTTCGGCGGAGCCTGGCTCCGCTCTACAGGGAATCCGGCGCCAGAATCAGGCTGGCGGCGCGCTCGGCAATCATGATGGTCGGCGCGTTGGTGTTGCCGCTGAGCAGGCTGGGCATCACCGAGGCGTCGATCACGCGCAGGCCGTCGATGCCGCGCACCCGCAGCTGCGGGTCCACCACCGCCGCTGCATCGCTGCCCATGCGGCAGGTGCCGATCGGGTGGTAGATGGTTTCGGCCTTGGCGCGGATGAAGGCTTCCAGACCGGCGTCGTCCAGGTCATCCCGGTCGGGGAACAGCGGCGCCTTGCGCCACGGAGCGAATGCCGTTTGCTGCAGGATGTCGCGGCTCAGGCGAGCGGCTTCGACCATCATCTTCAGGTCGAAGCCTTCGGCATCGCCGAGGTAGTTGGCGTGGATGCGTGCCGGTGCCAGCGGGTCGTTGCTGGCCAGGCGGATATGACCACGACTGCGCGGGTGCAGGTAGCAGGCGTGCAGCGTGTAACCGTCGCCGGGCAGGCGATGGCGGCCGTGGTTGTCGAGCATCGCCGGGACGAAATGGAACTGGATGTCGGCACGTTCGTCCGGGGCGAAGCGTGAGCGGATGAAGCCGCCGGCCTCGGCCACGTTGCTGGTGCCGGCGCCGCGATGACCGCGCAGGAAGTAGTCGAAGCCGATCTTCAGCTCACTGGCGCGGTCGTAGCTGACGCCGGGCACGGTGCGGTAGAGCGTGCAGATGTCCAGGTGATCCTGCAGGTTGGCGCCGACGCCGGGCTGGTCCAACTGCACATCGATGCCGTGACTGCGCAGGTGCTCGGCCGGGCCGATGCCGGACAGCATCAACAGCTGCGGCGAGTTGATCGCACCGGCGCTGAGCAGCACCTCGCGCGTGGCATGCAGTTGCTGGCGCTGACCACCCGCGCGCAGTACCACGCCGCTGGCGCGGCCGTTGTCGATCTGGATGCGTTCCACCTGGGCACCGGTCAGCACCTGCAGGTTGGGGCGATGCCGCGCCGGGGCGAGGTAGGCCGCGGCCGAAGAACAACGCGCGCCATCCTTCTGGGTGACCTGGTACAGACCCACGCCTTGGTGCTGCGGTCCGTTGAAGTCGTTGTTGAGCGCGTGGCCGGCCTGCTGTCCGGCATCAAGGAAGGCACGGGTCAGTGGATTGACGTGGCGCAGGTCGGATACCCGCAGCGGGCCGTCGGCACCGTGCAGCGCGTCGGCACCGCGGGCATTGCCTTCGCTGTGACGGAACCACGGCAGCACACTGTTCCAATCCCAGCCGCTGGCACCGGCCTGCGCCCAGCGGTCGTAGTCGCCGGGCACGCCGCGCACGTAGCACATGGCATTGATCGAACTGGACCCACCCAGCACCTTGCCGCGCGGCCACCACAGGCGGCGGTTGTTCAAGGCCGGCTCCGGCTCGGTGTCGTAGCTCCAGTTGACCCGGCGGTTGTTGACCAGGCGGGCGATGCCGGCCGGCATGTGGATGAAGGGGTGCCAGTCGCGCGGGCCGGCTTCTATCAGCAGTACCCGCAATTGTGGGTCGGCGCTGAGCCGGTTTGCCAGTACGCAGCCGGCCGAGCCGGCACCGACGATGATGTAGTCGAATTCCTTCACGGCGTTCCCCTTCCCAATCATTGCAGGATAGAACGCCGCGTTGTTGTCTGACATCCCTGCGCGCACTGGCGATGTTGCGGTGCATTAGATAACTTACGCGCTTCGCAGCCCCCCCGGAGTTCCCGATGTCGCCGTCCTGTC
Source organism: Stenotrophomonas sp. SY1 (assembly GCF_021202945.1). Lineage (GTDB taxonomy): Bacteria > Pseudomonadota > Gammaproteobacteria > Xanthomonadales > Xanthomonadaceae > Stenotrophomonas. The sequence goes on from NZ_JAJOYR010000001.1 coordinate 1,427,739, forward strand.
GCCACCCGCATTCCCGGGGTGCTGCATGAGCGTGTCTGGCCGGCCCGGCCCGTTGCTGCGGCTGATCCAGGCGCTGCGTGAATCGCCGGCGCTGTTGTGGTCGTTCCTGTACTTCTTCTGCCTGCTCAGCGGCTACTACGTGCTGCGCCCGGTGCGCGAGGCCATGGCCGCTTCGGCGGACCTGCAGACGATCTTCCCGACGGCGCTGATTGCCTGGTTTGACGTGCGCGGCATGCCATTGAAGGACTTCACCCTGCAGTTCCTGTTCACCTGCGTGTTCCTGATCATGCTGGTGATGCAGCCGCTGTACGGCTGGGTGGTCAGCCGCTTTCCGCGCAGGGTGTTCCTGCCGGTGGTGTACGGCTTCTTCATCGTCACGCTGCTGGGCTTCTACGCGATGTTCAACAGCGGCGTGCCGGGGCGGGGCATGGCGTTCTTCTTCTGGATCAGCGTGTACAACCTGTTCGCGGTGGCGGTGTTCTGGAGCTTCATGGCCGATGTGTTCTCCAATGCCCAGGCCCGCGCGTACTACGGCTACATCGGCGCGGCCGGCACGGTCGGAGCGTTCCTTGGCCCGATCATCACCAGCTCGCTGGTGCAGCGGGTGGGCATTGCCAATCTGATGCTGGTCTCGGTCGGGTTCCTGATCAGCTGCGTGTTCTGCGTCTGGCAACTGCGCAAGTGGGCGGTGCTGCGCGAGCGCGAGCAGCAGCTGGCAGATGGCGAACAGCCGATGGGTGGCAGCGTCATGGATGGCCTGAAGCTGATCGTGCGCGAACCGCTGCTGCGCTGGCTGGCGTTGATGGTGCTGTTCGGCGTGGGCATCGGCACCACGCTGTACAACGAGCAGGCCTCCATCGTGCGGCGGATGATCACCGATCCGGCCGCCAGTACCGCGTTCTATTCGCGTATCGACCTGGCGGTGAATGCGTTGACCCTGGTGATCCAGCTGGGTGTGACCCGCTGGTTGCTGTCGCGCTTCGGCATCGCCCCGGCGCTGCTGATTCCGGGCTTTGCCATCATCATCGGCTTCTCGGCGCTGGCCGCTTCACCGCTGCCGCTGATGGTGGCGATGGTGCAGGTGCTCACCCGCGCCAGTGAGTTCTCGCTGGGCAAGCCGGCGCGCGAGACCATCTACACGCGTGTGGACCGGCAATGGCGTTACAAGGCCGGTGCAGCCATCGACACGGTGGTCTATCGCGGTGCCGACCTGACCTTCGCCTGGGTCCACAAGGGCCTGTCGCTGTTTGGTTCGCACGTGGTGTTCGCCGGCGGCACGCTGGTGGCGATATGCATGACGCTGTCGGCACTGGGCGTGTTGCGCGAGGAAAAGAAGTTGCCCCGCGATCGCTGAGTGCAGCTGCGCGTCACCTTGTCCTTGTTGACCTGAAGGAAACAACGCCCATGTCCCTGCTCGCGCTGCTGCTGACCGTACTGGTCGCAATCCTGCACGTGTACTTCCTGGTGCTGGAGATGTTCCTGTGGACGCGCCCGCTGGGGCTGAAGACCTTCCGCAACACGCCGCAGAAGGCGGAGACGACCCGCGTGCTGGCGGCCAACCAGGGCTTGTACAACGGGTTCCTCGCCGCCGGGATCATCGCCGGGCTGGCACTTGGGCAACCGGTGCTGGTGACGTTCTCGCTGGTCTGTGTGGTGGTGGCCGGCGCGTATGGCGCGTGGAGCGTGAGCCCGCGCATTTTCCATATCCAGGCCGTGCCGGCGATTCTTGCGCTGGTGTTGCGGGCGTTCTGAAGCTCAGCGGCTGATGGCACGCATGAAGCCCAGCCACATCGGCATGGCATGCAGCGCCGCGCCCAGCACGAACAGGCCGGTCAGCAGATGCACGCGCCAGTCGTTGATGCGCAGGAACACGAACTGTTCAATCGCGCGGCCCAGCCAGAACAACGCCATGAAGCACAGCAGCACCAGCCCCAGCCGCGTGTCGACCAGGTCCGCGGTGAAGGTCAGCGCGATCACCCCCATTCCGAAAAAGACGTAGATCACGCGCAGATTGAGGATCTGCATGATCGCGCGGTTGGCGGCGCTGACACGGGCAAGCTCGTGCTTCCATCCAAACAACCGCCAGAACGCCAGATGGAAGGCGGCAAAAGCCAGGCTGTGAATGCCTGCCAGGCGCACCAGCAGTTCAGCGGTTGTCATGGTTCATTGGCCTGTGCGTGAGGGGCGCGGCGACACCCACATCGCGATGGTCGCATGGAACACCTCGGTCCCCGCCGCGTCGGTCACGCTGACCTTCACCGGCAGGTCGTAGCCGGTTGCCGCACTGACGATGGGCAGCGCCGGTGTCGCCACCGCCTTCAACACACCCAGTGCCTTGGCCTGGTATTTGACCTCCATGCCCTTGGGAATCCAGCGCATGTCGGCGGGCAGTGTGGCATCGACCATCACCCCGCCGACCAGCTCGGCCAGGTTGCACATGGCGATCGCATGCACCGTGCCGATGTGGTTGCTGATGCGTCGACGCTGGCGGATCACGCCTTCGCAGCGGCCCGGTTCCAGCCCTGTGATTGTTGGCGAGATGCTGGCGAAGTAGGGCGCCTTGAAGCACACCGCACGCGAGAACAACCAGTTCCCGGCCGGCCAGCGGACGAAACGTCGGTACAGCGAAAGCAGCGGAGCAGCCATGAGCAGGATTCCCGATATGAAAACGGCGGGCACAAGGCCCGCCGTTGGTGTCGCGTTGAAGGGGGTTACGCCGCCTGCTGCGGGCGCTGCTTGCCCGGCAGGTCGTAGTAGCCGGCCGAACGCAGTTCGTGTGCCTCGAAATCGTCCACGGTGATCGTGTCCATGGTGATCTCGCGCAGCTCTTCCAGCAGCTTGCGCTCGTCCTGGGTGATCACGCCCTCGGCCACGGCTTCGTCCAGCTGGGTGGCGAAGGTCAGCGCCTCGATGCCCTTGGTCTTGAGCGCCTTGAGGAACTTGCGCTCCACCGGCTCGGCCATGATCGCCTTGGACAGGTAGCTGTTGATGCGGCCACCCGGGTTGTTCTCGCACGGGGTCAGGAACACGCCCTGGGCCAGGCGATCACGGGCTTCGCCCGGTGCCATCAAGGTGGCGGCGACGCGGCGGCTCAGGCGGTCACCCGGCGCTTCGGCACGACGGCCCAGCGGGAAGATCAGCGCCCACATCAGCCAGCCGATCGGACGGATCGGGAAGTTGCGCAATGCAGCCGACAGCGATTCCTCGATCTTGTGCACGCTGTCATGGAAGGCCCAGGCCAGCAGCGGCTGGTCGGCGGTCGGCGCGCCTTCGTCGTGATAACGCTTGAGCATCGCGCTGGTCATGTAGATGTGGCTGAGCACATCACCCAGACGGCCGGACAGCGATTCCTTGAACTTCAGCTTGCCGCCGAGCGTCATCATCGAGATGTCGGCCATCAGCGCCAGGTTGGCCGAATAACGGTCCAGCTTGCGGAAGTAGCGGCGGGTGTAGGCATCACCCGGCGCGGCGCCGAAGCGGGCACCGGTCAGGCCGAACCAGAACGAACGCACGGCGTTGGAGATGCCGAAGCGGACGTGGCCGAACAGCGCCTGGTCGAATTCGCGCAGGCCGGCCTTGCGGTCCTCGTCCTGTGCGGCCTTCATTTCCTTGAGCACCCACGGGTGGCAGAGGATCGCACCCTGGCCGAAGATCAGCAGCGAGCGGGTCATGATGTTGGCGCCTTCCACCGTGATGGCGATCGGCGCGGCCTGCCAGCTGCGGCCGGCGAAGTTGCGCGGCCCCAGGATGATGCCCTTGCCACCGATCACGTCCATCACATCGGAGATGACTTCGCGGCTCATGTTGGTGCAGTGGTACTTGGCGATGGCCGACGGCACCGACGGCACGTCGCCACGGTCAACCGCAGCCGCGGTGGCCTGCGACAGCGCGCTGATCTTGTAGGCCTTGCCACCGATGCGTGCCAGTGCTTCTTCCACGCCCTCAAAGCGGCCGACCGACAGGCCGAACTGCTTGCGGATGCGTGCATAGGCGCCGGTCACCACCGCGCCGGCCTTGGCACCGCCCGAAGCAGTCGAGGGCAGGGTGATCGAGCGGCCCACGGCCAGGCACTCGTTGAGCATGTTCCAGCCCAGGCCACGCTTCTCGGCACCGCCGATCAGCTGGGTCATCGGGATGAACACGTTCTTGCCGCGGATCGGGCCGTTCTGGAAGGTGGAGTTCAGCGGGAAGTGGCGGCGGCCGATCTCCACGCCGTCGGTGTCACGCGGCAGCAGCGCCAGGGTGATGCCGATGTCCTTGGTGTCGCCGAGCAGGCCGTCCGGGTCGTACATGCGGAAGGCCATGCCGATCAGCGTGGCGACCGGGGCCAGGGTGATGTAGCGCTTGTCGAAGGTCAGCTTCAGGCCCAGCACTTCCTCGCCCTTCCACATGCCCTTGCAGACGATGCCGAAGTCGGGAATGGAGGTCGCGTCCGAACCGGCGAACGGGCCGGTCAAACCGAAGCAGGGCACTTCCTGGCCAATGGCCAGGCGCGGCAGGTAGTAGTCCTTCTGTTCCTGCGTGCCGTAGTGGTTGAGCAGCTCACCCGGGCCCAGCGAGTTGGGCACGCCGACGGTGGAGCTGACCACGCTGGAAACCGAAGCCAGCTTCTGGATCACCTTGTGGTGCGCCAGCGCGCTGAAACCCAGGCCGCCGTACTCCTTCGGGATGATCATGCCGAAGAACTTGTTCTTCTTGATGTAGTCCCACAGCTCCGGCGGCAGGTCCGCGTGCACGTGGGTGATCTCGAAGTCGTTGACCATCTTGCACAGCTCTTCGACCGGGCCATCGAGGAAGGCCTGTTCCTCGGCGGTGAGCTGCGGCTTGGGATAGTTGAGCAGGATGTTCCAGTCCGGGTCACCGGTGAACAGCTCGCCTTCGAAACCGACCGAGCCGGTTTCCAGTGCGATGCGCTCGGTCTTGGACAGCGGCGGCAGGACCTTGCGGAACACGCCCATGAACGGTGAGGTGATCAGCGGCTTGCGCAGGAACGGCAGCAGCACCGGCACGCTGACCAGCGCGACGATGGCGGCAGCGACGATGATCGCGGTCTGGTTGATGCCGGTGAACCAGCAGGCTGCCAGCAGCAGCACGCTGACCAGCGTCCAGACGACGAGCCGCATGCGGTGGTAGGCAACGAAAGCACCTACCAACAGCAGGGCCAGGAAGGGAACGACAATGCTCATTGACTTGCTCCGGTAACGTGCTCGGTTCGGGCGGACGCGGCGGCCGAAGGCAGGGCGTCCAGGTAGTTCAACACGGCGGTGGTAAACGCGTTGTTGTCATCGCCGGCCACCATGTGGGTGGCATCGGGCAGATGCACATGCTGCGCGTGCGGCACCAGCGTCATGAATTCTTCAACGGTCTGCGGCGAGACCAGGTCACTGCGACCGCCGCTGATCAGCAGCAACGGGCATTGCACACGCCGCGCCGCTTCGGCGATCGCGTCCTGGTGCTGTTCGCTGTCGCGGGCCAGTTCTTCGACCAGACGCGGGTCCCAATGCCAGTTCCAACGACCGTCCTGGGTGGGCCGCAGCAGCGCACGCAGCGAATCCTCGCTCTTGCGTGGGCGGTGCGGCATGTACGCGGCAATGCTGTCGGCGGCAGCTGCCAGCGAGGCAAAGCCCTCCGGATGCGCGCTCATGAAGGCCAGAATGCGCTCCACGCCGGCGGTTTCCCAGCGCGGAGTGATGTCCACCAGCACCATCGCCGAGAACAGGCCCGGCCAGCGGGCTTCGGCCATCAAGCCGAACAAGCCGCCCATCGAAGCGGCGACCAATACCGGCGGGCGGCTCAGTTCGCCGGCAACCACGATCAGGTCATCGGTGAACTGGTCGCCGTGATAGGGCTGGTCGGCCGGATTCCAGGCGGAGTCGCCATGGCCGCGTGCGTCATAGGCCAATGTGGCGTGGCCAGCGGTATTGAGCGCTTCAGCGGTGGTCAACCAGGCACCGCGGGTCTGTCCGAAGCCATGGGCGAACAACACCGGGGCGCGTTTCCCACCGGATCGGGTGGCCGCCAGGGCAGCGCCATGGGCACCTTCCAGCTGGGTGTTTTCACTGCGCATAGAGGAAGAAGGTGTTAATACCATACCCGATGGTATGGATTGCCGGTGAGTGCTGTCAATACTTCCCGGTATGGAAGTGCGGAAGTCCCGTCGCGCGGGCGGCTCGTCCGGTTCGGTGACAATCCCGTGGCAGGTTTTTTGCAGCTTGCATACTGCAACCAGTCCCCGCCGTATGGTTAAATCAGCGCATGAACGACACTTCAGCTTCTCCGGCAGAACCCCGCAGCGCACGACATAGCCGCCTCAGCGCCGATGACTGGGCGCAGGCAGCCTTGGATCTGGTGGCAGAGCAGGGCGTGGGCGCCGTGGCGGTCGAGCCGCTGGCCCGTCGCCTTGGCGTGACCAAGGGCAGTTTCTACTGGCATTTCCCCTCGCGCGATGCGTTGCTGCAGGCAGCACTGGAGCGCTGGGAGGTGGTCGAACAGCAACAGGTGTTCGGCAGCCTGGAGGAAGTGCCTGATCCGCGCACGCGCCTGCGCGCGCTGTTCCAGCTGGTAGCGCACGAAGTGACTCCGCACGTGATCTACAGCGAACTGCTCAAGGCGCTGGACAACCCGATGGTGCGCCCGGTCATCGATCGCGTTTCGCAGCGTCGCATGGAATACCTGATCGCCTCCTTCCGCCAGGCCGGGCTCAGTTCCACCGACGCACGCCACCGTGCGCGTCTGGCCTATGCCGCCTATGTCGGCTTCCTGCAGCTGTCACTGCAGTTGCAGCAGCCCAAGCAGGCACGCGAGGATTTTGAAGCCTATGTCGAGCATGTGATCGAGACGTTGATTCCAAACGGTTGAGATCTGCCGCAAACAGGACGTATCGAGTGAAGGCCGCCGCAAGGCGGTCTTTTTTTCTGTGCTCTTTACCTGCAAAAGACAACGGCCCCTTTCGGGGCCGTTGTTGAAGGACATGATCAGTGGATCGATCAGAACTTCTGCTTGTACTGCATGTACATGAAACGGCCCGGCAGGTCGTACTGCGGGTCGAACATGTTGTACGAGGTGCTGTAGGAAACCGGCGGGTCGCGATCGAACAGGTTGTTCGCACCGACCGACACGATGGCGTTCCACGGGGTGCTGTAGCGAACCTGCAGATCGTTGTAGACCGTGGTGCCCATGTGGTTGCGCAGACGAGCCGCATCCGAGCAGTAGGTGGTGTTCATGTCGTCATCACCGAAGTCGCACGACTCGGTCAGGCCGGACATGTAACGCATACCCCAGGTAGCGCCGAAGTTGCCGTACTCCCAGCCCAGGTACAGGTTGGCGCGGATACGCCAGTACGGGTCCTGATCCAGGTAACGGCCCTGCAGCTGCTCGAACTCGGATTCCTTGGTTGCCTGGCGCTCCCACTTCGACAGGTAGGTGCCGTCGAAGTTGATCGAGAACTGGCCAACCGAAGTTTCCGGCAGACGGTAGCTGGCCGACAGATCCCAGCCTTCCACCTTGTAGGCAGCCAGGTTCATCAGCTGCTGGCGAACGTTGGTGATGTAGTACGCCTGGTCGGCGTAGTTGGGATCACGCGTGATCAGGGAGCAGTAGGTTGCAGCTTCGGCATCCGAACCGGCGTAGCACTTGTCCAGGATGAACTGGGCTTCCGGACGGGTGATGGCATTGTCGATCTTGATCTGCCACCAATCCAGGCTGACGTTCAGGCCTTCGACAAAGCTCGGGCTGTACACGAAGCCCAAGGTCTTGCTCGTGGAGGTTTCCGGCTGCAGGTCCGGGTTCGAAGCCCAAGTCCACGGCTCCAGCGTCTGCTTGGTGCTGGTGCCAGCGCCCGGCTGCGTGAAGTCGGTCGGCACGCCCTGGTCGCCACAGCGCTTGGCAACGGTCGGGTTGCCAAGCTGCAGGGCGCAAGGATCGGCGTAGCTTTCGAACGAGTCACCATCACCGGCATACAAGTTGCTGATGCTCGGTGCGCGGAAGCCTTCGCTGTAATTGCCGCGGACCATCAAGTCATCAATCGGCTTCCAGCGGAAACCAAACTTGTTGTTGATGGTCTCGCCGAAGTTGCTGTAGTCAGACAGGCGGGTTGCCAGACTGAAATCCAGCAGCTTGGCGCCGGGCAGGTCAGCAAGGACCGGGATCGACAGTTCGACGAAGAACTCGTTCAGATCGTACGAGCCCTTGGTCGGCTTGGCGCCGTTGCCGGTGCTCAGGCCCGATGCGATGAAGGCGTCCGGGTCGAACTGGCCGCTCTCTTCGCGGTACTCATAACCGGCAGCGAAGGCCAGTGGGCCGGCCGGCAGCTTGACGATCTCGCCGCTGATGTTGGCGGTGTAACCCTTGGAGACGACCGACGCGGAGTCGTGCGCAGTGAAGGACGTGTAATCCAGTGCTTCCTGCGAGATCGATCCACGGTCACCCAGAGCGTTTACCGGCACGCAGCCCGGGATGACGTCTCCGCCCTTGGAGGTGACGCACACGGGCACGCCGTTGCGCATTTCCGACGGGCCGTAGGCATTCTCGAGGTTGGCGAGGTTGAACAGACCATACGTCAGGTCGTTCTGGTCGGTCTTGTCGTAGCGGTAGCCGGCATCCCAATCGAAGGTGCGGTCGGCAAATTCGAAGAAGCCTTCGAGGCCGCCAAAGAAGTGCCAGTTCTTGACATTCTGGTTGAAGGAACGGCCGCCGGTTTCGATGAAACGACGATTCACGCCGGTGAGATCAACACCGGTCGGGTTGTACATGCTGTCCTTGCTCAGGGCCATGCTGGTCACCGGCATGGCGGCCAGCAGCTGCTCGGACTTGCGCTCGTTGTACATGGCTTCCGTACGGAAGGTCACGTTGTCGGTGACGTTGTACGTGCCCTGTGCAAACAGCGACGTACGCTCGTTCGGAGTCAGCAGGTAGTTGTCCGGGGCGGTGTTGTAGCCGTGCGTGTTGGCAACGTACGGGGTTTCCACGCCGTTGATGATCACGTAGCGCTTGCCGCCACGGAGGTAGGAGCCCGGGAAACCGGTGCCGGACTGGCCGCTGAAGAACGGCGGGCCACCTGCCGAGATCTTGCGATCGCCGGCCATCACTTCCTTTTCGTTCACGTAGGACGCGCCGATGGTCACGCTGGCGCGGTCGGTCGTGGTGCCGATGGTGAAGTCGTAGGCCTGACGGTCGCCGTCGCCATCGGAGTACTGACCCACGTAGGCGTTGGCTTCAGCGCCTTCGAAGTTCTGCTTGGTGATGACGTTGACCACGCCAGCGATGGCATCCGAGCCGTAGATCGTCGAGGCGCCGTCCTTGAGGACTTCGATGCGTTCAACCATCGAAACCGGAATGGTGTTCAGATCGACGCTGCCGTCCAGACCGGTGGTCCAGCGACGGCCGTTGACCAGCACCAGGGTGCGTGAGCTGCCCAGGTTGCGCAGACTGATGCCGGCCGAGCCATCACCGCCGTTGTTGAAGGTGCGGTTGAGGGCGGCGCCATTGGCCGAGATGCGCTGCAGGATGTCGGCGATCGAGGTGACGCCCTGCTTTTCGATGTCCTGGCGCGACAGCGTCAGAACCGGCTGGGACGTTTCGACGTCGGCGCTCTTGATTCGGGAACCGGTGACCTCGATGCGGTCGAGATTGGTGGCGCCGGCTTTCTCGGCTTCCTGCGCAAAAGCGATGCCGCTGGTGCCGGCACTGGCGACGAGCGCCAGTACGACCGCGTCACGCAGTTTGGTGGTCTTGCAATTCATTGGGTCTCTCTCTCTGCCAAGTGGACTTGGGTGTTGCTTGGTGTGGCCCAGGGTGTGGTCGAAAGGCGACCCCAATCCCCCGGGCTGAGACCGATAGTACTTGCGCCTGCAAATAAATTAAAGATTGGTTAATGATTTGCGTGGTGGCCATGAAATTCGGCAAAGTGCTGATTTGACAGGCAGAAACGAAAAACGCCCCGGAAGGGGCGCTTTTGCTGACATATTTTGTAATTCTTATTACAGATCCTGCTCGTAACGGACGTACGGAATTGCCCCGTCGTCATTGCTCTCATTGCGGGGCGAGAATGGATTCTTGCCGCGGGTGATCACGTTTTCGGCGCCGACAGTGAGCTGGCCACTCCAAGGCGTGCGCCAGGTGATGCCCAAGCCCAGGCCTTCCCATTTGCCGCTCTGGCCAGGGGCGTCGACGACGCGGCCGATGACGTTGGCGCTGAACGGGCCGTAGCCGCCGCCCACGCTCAGGGTCTTGCTGTCCCACTGATCGACGACGGCCGGGGCGGCATCGCTGAGCGGTACCAGCCGTGCCTTGGCGTAGGTGCCGCCGATGGAGACAAAGCCTTCACGGCCGATGTTCTTCTGGCCGAATACGGTCAGGTCGTTCTGCTCCATCCGTGCAGAGCCGGCACGGTTGCCGCCCGCCAACCAGGCCGGCAGCGTATCGCGGCCGGTGCCAGCGGTGACGCCGATGCGGCCGCCGGGACGGTTGAAGGCGGTGGTGGCCGAGAGACGACGGCCATCATTGTCATCGTCGTCGTCACCCAGGCTGGCGAGCATGCAGTGGCTGGCCAGCCCGCCGATGCTGGTGCCGCGGCTGCTGTTGCACAGCAGGCCGAGCGAATCGCCCGAGGACAGGCCAAAGGCCGCATCAAGCGAGCTGCGGCCGAAATTCCAGCGTGCACCGGCCCGCTGTTCGCCGGTCGGTTCCAGATACAACAGGGCTTCGACCTTGCCGCTGCCCCGGTTCCAGACCGGAATGACGGTGTCCGTTGCCTTGGGCGTGCTCTGGGCATGCGCACCCGTGACCGCGCCCAGGGCGATCATCAAGGCTAGTGGCAGGCGCAGGAAAGCGTTCATGGACTCAGTCGGACCCGGAAAGCACCGGGAAGTTCCCAGTGCGTGAGCGCTCGATCCTATGTCGTTTATGGTTTCTTAACAAGTCTCCGCCCTCCCCAGAACGCAACTCGCTAGACCGTTACTGCAGCCGCTCAGGAGCCGGCTGGTTGACGGGTGTGGACCTGAACAATACGCCGAATTCGGTCAAAGGGAAGTGATATTCCTGGCCGCAGAACTCGCAGCGCACATCGACCTGGCCGGTGGCCTCGGCGGCGGCGCGGGCCTCCTCCTCGCCCAGCGACTGCAGCATGGCGGCCACCCGCTCACGCGAGCAGGAGCAGCCAAAGCGCAGGATCTTCTCACCCAGCAGTTCTGGATTTTCCTCATGGAACAGGCGGTGCAGCAGTTCGCTGCCGGGCAGGGCCAGCAGTTCTTCGCGGCCGAGGGTGTCGAACAGGGCGCCCGCACGGACCCAGCCGTCCTCGTCGCCCGCATCGCCCGGCAACTTCTGCAGCAGCAGGCCGGCAGCGTGCTCGCCGTCGCAGGCCAGCAGCAGGCGGGTCGGGAGCTGCTCGGAGTGACGGAAATAGTCCTCGAATGCCTCGTCCAGGCTGTCGCCGCTCAGGCTGACCAGGCTCTGGTAACGCTGCGGTTCGCGAGGGTCCAGACCGGGGTTTTCGATGGTGATGGCCAACAGGGCGTCCTCGCCCAGGGCCGACAAGGTGCTGGGAGCGTCCTGGCCTTCGGTCAGCTGCACGATGCCGCGCAGGGTGCCGGCTGAGGTGCATTCGGTGAACAGTGCACGCAGCGCCGAGCTGCTGCGCAGCTGGATGGACAGCCGCCCGTCGACCTTGGTGTGGCCGGTGAACAGCGCTGAGGCCACGCTGGCTTCGCCCAGCAGGCGTTCCGCAGAGGCGGGATAGTCGCCGTGGGACAGGATTTCGCGCCAGCTTTCACCCAGGCGGACATGGACGCCGCGCACGCCGGCGTCGGGCAGGAGGAAGCGGACGAGGAGATCGGAGGTGTCAGTCATGGGCGGCATCTGCGCGAGGTGGGGCCGGTGCCGGATAATGCGCCGGACAGTGGATAGGCAAGGTGGAACTCAGATGGGGGCGGAGCAGGCCGAGCGCAAGGCGCAGGCGGTGGCCGGATCAGGCCGCAGGCGGCGCGGGTGGCGGTTGTTGTTGTGGGTTCCGGTGATGCTGCTGGTAGCCAGCGTGTTGCAGGTGGTGGTGCTGCGCTTCGTGGACCCGCCGTTCTCCACGGTAATGGTGTTCCGCCAGATGGAAGCCTGGGGGCAGGGGGACTGGAAGTTTGGCATCCATTACCAATGGCGCGACCTGGACCAGATGGCGGCCAGCGTGCCGATCTCCCTGGTCGCGGCCGAGGACCAGCGTTTCCCCGAGCATCACGGTTTCGACCTGAAGGCGATCGAGAAGGCGCGCAAGCACAACGCCGATGGCAAGCGCCTGCGCGGTGCCAGCACCATCAGCCAGCAGACCGCCAAGAACATGTTCCTGTGGCAGGGCCGCAGCTGGCTGCGCAAGGGGCTGGAGGCTTGGTACACCGTGTTGATCGAGTTGCTCTGGTCAAAGCAGCGCATCCTGGAGGTGTACGCGAACGTTGCCGAGTTCGGTGACGGCATCTATGGCGTGCAGGCCGCTGCGCAGCAGTACTGGCACAAGGATGCCGCGCGCCTGAGCGCGGCTGAAAGCGCACGTCTGGCAGCGGTGCTTCCGGCGCCACGCCGTTACAACGCGGCCCAGCCCGGTCCTTACGTGCAGCGACGTGCAGCCTGGATCCAGCGCCAGGCCCGCCAGCTCGGCGGTGCCGGCTACATCGAGCAGGCCGATTGACTATGGCGCTCTGCGTAGAATCGGCCGCATGAATTCCCACGCCCGCCTCACCCTGGTCATCACTGCATTCAACGAGCAGGACGCACTGCCGCTGCTGCATCCGCGTCTGTGCGCGCAGCTCGATGCGCTGCCGGATATCGACGGGCGGATTCTCTACGTGGATGACGGCAGCAGTGATGCGACCTGGGCGGTGATGCAGGAGTTGGCTACGACCGATGCACGGGTGGCGACGCTGCGGCTTTCGCGCAACTTCGGCAAGGAGATCGCCCTCACCGCCGGCCTGGATTTCGTCGAGGAGGGCGCGGCCATCATGCTCGACGCCGACGGCCAGGATCCGCCGGAGCTGATCCCGGCATTCGTCGCGCTATGGCAACAGGGGCATGACGATGTCTACGGCGTGCGTCTGGAGCGCGGCGGCGACGGCTGGCTCAAGCGCGCTACCGCCGCAGGTTTCTACCGCTTGATCGGGCGCTTGTCCAAGACGCCGATTCCGGCCGATACCGGTGATTTCAGGCTGCTTTCACCGCGCGCGCTGGACGGGTTGCGGCAGCTGCGTGAGCGTCAACGTTTCATGAAGGGCTTGTTCGGCTGGGTGGGCTTCCGCCGGGTGGCCCTGCCGTACCGCCGCGAGCCACGCATGGCCGGACGCAGCAAGTTCGGTTACTGGAAATTGTGGAATTTCGCGCTGGAGGGCATCACCAGCTTCTCCACCGCGCCGCTGCGCGCGGCAACCTATCTGGGGCTGCTTACCGCTGCCGGCGCATTTGGCTTCGCGGCCTGGGTCGTGGCCAAGGCCGCGTTGTATGGGGACCGGGTGGCGGGCTGGCCGACGATGATGGCGGCAATCCTGTTCCTGGGCGGGGTGCAGCTGATTGCGCTGGGCCTGATCGGCGAGTACCTGGGGCGCCTGTACATGGAGTCCAAGCAGCGCCCGTTGTACCTGGTCGACACCTGGTTGCCAGCGAACGTGGCAGTATCTGCGCCATCCGCCAGCGCAGGAGAACGCAATGCAGACCGTTCGACAGTTGCTAGGGGCCAAGTCCCCTGAGATCCACGCGGTAACGCCGGATGCGGCGGTGATCCAGGCCGTCCGCCTGATGGCCGAAAAAGGCATCGGTGCGGTGCTGGTGATGGATGGCCGACGCCTGGCGGGCATCCTTTCCGAGCGCGATTACGCACGCAAGATCGTGCTGAAGGATCGCTCCTCGGCCAACACGCCGGTACGCGAGATCATGACCTCCGAGCTTGTCACCGTGGCCCCGACCGTCACGGTCGAGCAGTGCCTGGAGCTGGTGACCAACCGTCGCATCCGTCACCTGCCGGTGGTGGAGGGCGATGAAGTCGTCGGGGTGATTTCCATCGGCGACCTGGTCAAGTCGGTGATCGAGCAGCAGCGGCAGGAGCTGGGCCAGTTGCAGCAGTACATCACCGGAACCTGATTCCCCGCGCGGCGGCACTACCTGGCGTAGCGGCCGCCGCAGTCGACATCCTTGCCCGGGCCGGTCTCCAGGGTGGCCAGCAGTGCCGCCGGTGGGGTGATGCTGCCCAGCGTGAGCGCGATCGCGCCACGGATGCCCAGCGCCTTGAAGTCGGGGCGGAACGAGGGGTCCTTGAAACTGCCTCCGATGCGCAGCGGTGAACGCAGGGCAAGAATGCTGATGTCCTTGGGGCGTGGCCGCAGCAGCAGGTCCAGCTTCTCCTGTTTGAGGCTGATGCTGCCTTCGCCCAGCACCAGCGTGTCGGTGGTGTCGAAGGCCATCGTGCGGGTGCGCATCAGGCCATCGTCCACGGCGAAATCGGCGAAGGCACAACGCAACGGAATCTGCCGGTCGCCGGTGAACAGGAACTTCACCGATTCGGCCACATCCAATCCGGCCAGCTCCATCAGCAGGTTGCCGATGTGGCCGCGTCCCATGCCGATGGCCACCTCGCCGTCGCTGCTGCCGAGCATGGCCGCGATGGAGTTGCCATGGCCGCTCAGCTGTATCTGGCCGCTGATTCCGCCGGATGCCTGCTCGACCAGTTTTGAATCAGGAAACAGCTGGCCCAGCTGCACCTTGCGCAGGCTGGCGTTCAATGCGGTGGCGATCTGCGGGCGCCGTGCATCCATGCGGATGGTGCTACGGATGTTGCCGCCGGCCACGCCGAAATCCAGCGGTTCCAACCGCAGCAGGCCGTTATCGAGCTTGAGATGCGCGTCCATGTCATCCAGTGGCAGCGATGGGGAATTGATGCGCTGCGCTTTCCAGCGCACGTCGGCATCCATGGCGCGCAGCTTGGTCAGGTTGTAAGCCTTGTCCGGTAGTACGGTCGGACGCGCGGCCAGACGCGCGGCCTGGGCCTTCTGTTCGGCGTTGGCCGATTCACTGCCGCCGGTGGTGGGCGGTGCGCCGATGAAGCCGGCCAGGTCATCGAAATCCAGACGCCGTGAGAGCAGGTTGGCGGTCAGGCGTGGGCGTTCGCCGGCCACGTCGATCTGCACGTCGCCGGCCAGATCGCTGTCACCGACGCGGCCGCTGAACTTTTCGTAGTGCCACCGCTGGTGATCGCGGCGGAGCCGGCCGTTCAAGCGATAGGGCGGCGATGACGGAATGGCGATACCGATCAGTGGATACAGATCTTCCAGATCCTGCCCGCTGAGCTGGAACTGCAGGTCGAACACCTGCAGCTGGAAGGGATTTGTTAGCGTACCGCTGGCGATGGCGCGGGTGGCGCCGGCGCGTGCATCGGCATGAATCTGGAAGGGCGACTGGCTGTTGGCCAGTTCCAATGGAGATTCGGTGGTGCCGCGCAGGGTGAAGTCCGCCCCGCGCCAGCGGCCCTTGCCCTGCACCTGCAACGGCGGCGCGGCGATGGCCTGTTTCGGTGGGCCGCTCTGTACGGTGAGCTGGACGTCGGTGCGTCCGGCTTCGTCGAGGAAGCGCAGCGTGCCCTGATCGATGTGCAGGCGCTTGAGTTGCGGTGGTTCGCCACTTCCGCTGCCGAGGAAGTCCCAGTTGCCGGGTTGGCCTTTGCGAGGGGAGGTCTGCAACAGCACCTCCGGTCGATCCAGGCGTATCTCAGGCAACTGCACGCTGCCGCGCAGCAACGGCCACAGGCGGACGTCGATTTCCACGCGCTCGGCGCTGGCCATGTGTGGTTCCCTGGCCCAGCGCGCATTGGCAAAGCGGATCGCATCGGCACGCACGATGGTGGTACGACCAAGGTCGACGTCGAGGTTGCCGATCTGCAATGCGCGCCCGGTACGCGCCAGCACTGCGCGTTCGATCGGGCCTTTGAACCAGTTCCAGTCCCACAGCAGGATCAGCGCGACGGTCGCGGCGGCCAGTACAGCCAGGACGGTCATTCCACGCTTGCCGGGGCGTTTGAGGCGCCAGCGCAACCGGCGCGGCGTATCGGGAGTGGCAGGAATGTTCACGCACCCATGGTTGCCCGCCCGTGGTGCAGGGCGCGCGAAGCGTTCATTGGCGTGGTGTGCACGTTCCGTTGTCGGAGCGTGTTGTCGCAGATGCGTGGTTGGCGGCAGTTCGCCGCCAATGCATCAGCAGCTCAAAGGATCTGCGCCGTTACCGAGACGAAATGACAGACGCTGCCGGCGATCACGAACAGGTGCCAGATCGCATGCGAGTACGGCAACTGTTCACGGTGGTAGAACACCGTGCCCAGCGTGTAGAAGATGCCGCCAGCGAACAACCAGCCGATGGTCCAGCCATCCAGCGAGGCCCACATCGGTTTGATCGCGACCACCACCAGCCAGCCCATCGCGATGTAGATGGCGGTGGAGAGCTTCTTGAAGCGACCTGTGTAGAACAATTTGAAGATCACCCCGAACAAGGCCAGCACCCAGATCGCAGTGAACAGGCCCCAACCCCAGGTGCCGCGCAGGCCGATCAGGGTGAATGGCGTGTAGGTGCCGGCGATGAGCAGGTAGATCGCGCAGTGGTCGAAGATCTTCAGCCGACCTTTTGCCACCGGATGCTGGATGGCGTGGTACAGCGTGGATGCGGTGTACAGCAGCAGCAGCGCCACGCCAAAGACGATGGCGCTGGCCAGTTGCCAGCCATCGCCGTAGATCGCTGCGAGTGTGATGAGCACCGCGCCAGCGGCCAGTGCGGTGACGGCGCCCAGGCCGTGGGTGAGGGCGCTGGCGATTTCTTCCCGGATCGATGCCGCAGTGGTCATGTGAAAGATGCCGCGGGCTGGGGGGAGGCCCGATGCCAGCCATTAAAGCAGGGACGGGGAAGGGGGAACAGGGAGTTAGGCGCCAGCTTTGACTTTTGCCGCTCCCGTCCCACTCCATTCGAGGCAGAAGCGGTGCCGCA
The DNA here is from genome assembly GCF_021202945.1 of Stenotrophomonas sp. SY1. Lineage (GTDB taxonomy): Bacteria > Pseudomonadota > Gammaproteobacteria > Xanthomonadales > Xanthomonadaceae > Stenotrophomonas. Next base: position 1,444,731 of record NZ_JAJOYR010000001.1, read on the forward strand.
GCCTCCGCTTTCACCAATCCCTGTTTCCTGTTCCGCGCGTCAGGCCACCGACACCGTATGCGCGGCCTCGCGCGTGGCGGAGAAGCGCACGTCCGGCGCGCGTTCCTGTGCCAGCTGCAGGTTGACCCGGGTCGGCGCCAGATACACCAGGTGGCCGGCCGCATCGATGCTGAGGTTGCTGGCGTTCTTTTCGCGGAACTCTTCCAGCTTCTTGGCGTTGTCGCAGTGGATCCAGCGGGCGGTATTGACCGACACCGGCTCGAACACCGCTTCCACGCCGTACTCATCCTTCAAGCGGTAGGCGGCCACGTCGAACTGCAGCACGCCGACCGCGCCCAGGATCAGGTCGTTGCTCATCAGCGGGCGGAAGAACTGGGTGGCGCCTTCCTCGGACAGCTGGGCCAGGCCCTTCTGCAGCTGCTTGAGCTTGAGCGGGTCCTTCAGGCGGGCGCGGCGGAACAGTTCCGGGGCGAAGTTGGGAATGCCGGTGAAGGTGAGCGCTTCGCCTTCGGTGAAGGTGTCGCCGATGGAGATGGTGCCGTGGTTGTGGATGCCGATCACATCACCCGGCCACGCTTCGGCGGCGATCTCGCGGTCGCTGGCCATGAAGGTCAGCGCGTTGGCCAGCTTCATCTCCTTGCCGGTACGCACATGGAAGGTCTTCATGCCGGCGGTGAACTTGCCCGAGCACACGCGCATGAAAGCCACGCGGTCGCGATGCTGCGGGTCCATGTTGGCCTGGATCTTGAAGACGAAGCCGCTGAGCTTGTCTTCCTGCGGGGCGATGTCGCGGCCGGTGGTGGCCCGCGTCTGCGGCGGCGGCGCGTGCTCGACGAAGAAGTCCAGCAGCGGCTGCACGCCGAAGTTGTTCACGCCCGAGCCGAAGAACACCGGGGTCTGTTCACCACGCAGGTAGGCCGCCTTGTCGAACGGATGGCTGGCGCCCTGCACCAGTTCCAGTTCATCGCGCAGGTCGGCCAGCATTTTCTCGCCGATCTTCTCGGCTAGGCCGGGAGCGTCGATGGACGGGAAGATGGTGGAGTCCTGGCGGGTGAAGTTGCGACCCGGCTCGTACAGGTGCACTTCGCCGCTGAGCAGGTGGACCACGCCCTTCAGGCGCTGGCCCATGCCGATCGGCCAGGTGACCGGCGCGCACTGGATGCCGAGCACGGTTTCCACTTCATCCAGCAGATCGATCGGGTCCTTGCCCTCGCGGTCGAGCTTGTTGATGAAGGTCATGATCGGGGTGTCGCGCAGGCGGCAGACTTCCATCAGCTTGATGGTGCGTTCTTCCACGCCCTTGGCCACGTCGATGACCATCAGCGCCGAGTCCACCGCGGTAAGCACGCGGTAGGTGTCCTCGCCGAAGTCGGCGTGGCCGGGGGTGTCGAGCAGGTTGATGATCTTGTCTTCGTACGGGAACTGCATCACCGACGAAGTGACCGAGATGCCACGCTCCTTTTCCAGCGCCATCCAGTCGGAAGTGGCGTGCCGGCTGGTCTTGCGCGACTTCACCGAGCCGGCCATCTGGATCGCACCGCCGAACAGCAACAGCTTTTCGGTCAGCGTGGTCTTGCCGGCGTCAGGGTGGGAAATGATGGCGAAGGTGCGGCGGCGCGCGGCTTCGGAAGCGACTTCGGACATGGCAGGCGCGCCCGCCCGGGCGCATCAGTAAACGAATGAACCGGCGATTATACCTGCCGGCAGGCGATCTGCTCCGGTAGTGCTGGGCTCTGCTCGGCAGTGGCATGCGGGGAAGGCTCCCGCGCAGCGTGGCTGCGCTCTACCTGGGCGGGGCTGTTCAGGGAATCTGCCGAGGGAAATGCAGCTCGCCGCGCGCGCTGTTCATGCGGAATGGGAGCGAGGTCAATGCCAACCCGGTGTTGGCCTGCACCGCGAAGTGTAGATGTGGGCCGTTGCTGCGGCCGGTGTTGCCGGAGGCGGCCAGCAACTGGCCGGCTTCGACCCGCTGCCCGGGGCGTACCCGCAGCCCGCCCGACTGCAGGTGCGCGTACAGGCCCATGCTGCCGTCGCTGTGCAGGACCCGGATCAGGCAACCCTGTTCAGGCGAATCCTCGATCACCTGCATCACCCGCCCGGCGCGGGCGGCAAGGACCGGCGTGCCTTCGGCCAGCGGGAAGTCCACGGCGTGCCGGTTCTGCGCGTCGGTGTGGCTGAAACGCCCCTCGAAGGCCTGGCTGACGCGGATGTGATCGCCTTGGAAAGGTAGTTGGTAAAGCGTGTCGTCCGGTCGTGCGGCTGGGTCACCGGGGACGGCGTCCAACAGCAGGCGTGCGCTGGCGCCAGCAGCGGGTAGCCAGGCCAGGGTGCGCTCCTCTCCGCCGGCCAGCAGTTGCGTGGCCTGTGGTGTGTCCAGACCGCGCAGCTGTACCTGCACCGGCCCGGCGAGCAGATTGCGGACGATGACCGCATGGCCGCCTTCGCGGGCTTGCAGGCGCAGGCTGGCGAAATGGGTGACTGATGTGCTGGCCGGGAGGGCAGCGCTGCCATTCAAGTCCCAGCCCTGGCGCCAGCGTGCGCCGGGGCTCGCTGCGCAGGGGGCGGACAGCAGCAGGGACAGGAACAGCAGTGTGATCGGTCGCACGGGCGGGGGGGGGGCGTTTCGGGTTCGGGGGCTGATTGTGCCCGTTTGGTTGCCCCGGAAACCTATTCATCGCTTCATGCGAATAAAGCGATTGACATGGCGTCGTGGCGCTGGCATCGTAGCGCCACCATCGAGACCGGCAGAGGGACAGGCCCTTTGAAGCCGGGGCAACCAGCGGACGCGCAAGCGGCTGCGTTTGGTGCCAAATCCTGCGGTGACCACTGTGTCCGCCGAAAGATGGTTCGATCCGTACCTTGCGTACGGCGAACACGGGCCCGCGAAGCTCGATGGCTGCTCCTAACCGGATATCGCCATGAGTTTCGCCACTGCCATCGCTGATCAGGAATTCCCCGCCGCTTCCGTGGACGCCGCTGAGCGTTCCATTCCCGCCGTGCGCGGTGAGGTTGAAGTGCGGCTGGCGATGCGCCACGCAGGACAGCGACAGCTGCGCCTGCGCTATGAGCTGGTTGGCCTGGCCGATGCACCGGTGGTGCTGGTGGCCGGCGGTATTTCCGCGCATCGGCATATCGCTTCGAATACGGGCTTTGGCGAGAAAGGCTGGGCCGAAGGGCTGGCTGGCCTTGGCCGCGCGCTGGATCCGAGCCGACGTCGCCTGCTGGGCGTGGATTTCATCGGTGCCGATGGTGACCTGGATGCGCCGATCGATACCGCCGACCAGGCCGATGCCGTTGCCGCGTTGCTGGACGCGCTGAAGATCACGCAGCTGCATGGCTTTGTCGGCTACTCCTACGGCGCCTTGGTCGGCCAGCAGCTGGCGGTGCGCCATCCGCAGCGCCTGGCCAAGCTGATCGCGGTCAGCGGCGCACACCGCCCGCATCCTTACGCCTCGGCCTGGCGTGCGTTGCAGCGTCGCGCGGTGGCATTGGGCCAGCTGCAATGCGCCGAAACGCATGGGCTGGCACTGGCACGCCAGTTCGCGATGCTCAGCTACCGCACGCCGGAAGAATTCGGCGAGCGCTTCGATGCCGAGCCCGAAGTGGTCAATGGCCGCGTGCGCGTGGCCGCCGAGGATTATCTCGATGCGGCCGGTGCGCAGTACGTCGCCCGTACCCGCGTCAACGCTTACCTGCGGCTGTCCGAATCCATCGACCTGCACCGCGTCGATCCGGCCGCCATCAGCGTGCCGACGCTGGTGGTTGCGGTCGAAGGTGACCGCCTGGTGCCGCTGTCGGACCTGGTCACGCTGGTCGAAGGCCTGGGCCCGCGCGGCAGTCTGCGCGTGCTGCGCTCGCCTTACGGCCACGACGCCTTCCTCAAAGAAACCGATCGCATCGACGCGATCCTCGCCAACGCCCTTCGCCTGCCTGGAGAAACCGCATGAGCCTGTCCCACACTTCCGATGTGTCCTGTAGCCGTGCCACAGCAGCGGTGCGTGCCGGCATTGATCGCGATACCGCCTACGGCGCGGTGACTCCGCCGATCGTGCTGTCGTCCAACTTCAGCTTCGATGGTTTCGGCAACAAGCGTCAGTACGACTACACCCGCAGCGGCAATCCGACCCGCGACCTGCTGGGCGAGGCGCTGGCGGAGTTGGAAGGCGGCGCGGGCGGCGTGATCACCTCCACCGGAATGGGCGCGATCAACCTGGTGCTCAATGCACTGCTGCAGCCGGGCGACCGCCTGGTGGTGCCGCACGACGCGTACGGCGGCAGCTGGCGCCTGTTCAACGCATTGGCGACCAAGGGTCACTTCGAGCTGATCACCGCCGACCTGACCGATCCGCGCTCGCTGGCCGATGCGCTGGCGCAGGGCCCGAAGCTGGTGCTGATCGAAACCCCGTCCAATCCGCTGCTGCGCATCACCGACCTGCGTTTCGTCATCGAAGCCGCGCACAAGGCCGGCGCCAAGGTGGTGGTGGACAACACTTTCCTGTCGCCGGCGTTGCAGACCCCGATCGCCTTCGGTGCCGATCTGGTGCTGCATTCGACCACCAAGTACGTCAACGGCCACAGCGACGTGGTCGGCGGTGCAGTCATCGCGGCCGATGCCGAGGTGCACCAGCAACTGGTGTGGTGGGCCAACGCACTGGGCCTGACCGGTTCGCCGTTCGACGCATTCCTGACCCTGCGCGGCCTACGCACGCTGGATGCACGCCTGCGCGCGCACCAGGAGAACACCCAGGCACTGGTCGAACTGCTGGCCGGCAGCGAACTGGTCACCAACGTCTACTACCCCGGTCTGGCATCGCATCCGGGCCATGCGGTGGCCGCGCGCCAGCAGAAGGGTTTCGGCGCGATGCTGTCCTTCGAGCTGGTGCAGAGCGAAGGCGAGGACGCGCATGCGGTGGTGCGTGCGTTCCTGGATGGCCTGCGTTACTTCACCCTGGCCGAATCGCTCGGTGGCGTGGAAAGCCTGGTGGCGCACCCGGCAACCATGACCCACGCGGCGATGACGCCGGAAGCACGCGCCAAGGCCGGCATCAGCGATGGCCTGCTGCGTCTGTCGGTGGGTATCGAATCCAGCGACGACCTGCTGGCTGACCTGCAGGCCGGTCTGGCGCGGGCTGCCGAAGTGGTCGCGCAGGAAGCCGGCAAACGCAAACAGCTGGTGGATGCATGAGCGCACAGCTGCGTCCGCAGGAAGTGCCGCAGGCCCGGTTGGTATTGCTGGGCACCGGCACGGTCGGTTCGGCGTTTGTCAGCCGCTACCAGGCCCTGCAGCAGCGGCAGCTGGCGCTGCCGTCGCTGCACGTGGTGGCAAATTCGCGCATCGCATTGGCCTGCGGTGACGCACCGGATGCGGTGCTGTCGCAGGCGCGCAACGCACAGCGCAGCGCCGGCGAGCCGGTGCACCGCCAGGAAGTGGGGCGCTTGAGCGCCGGCGACATCGTGGTCGATGCCACCGCCAGCGAGGAGGTGGCCGCCGATCACGCGCACTGGCTGGGGCTGGGGATTCATGTGGTCACCGCCAACAAGCTCGGCAACGGCACCGCCTTGTCGCGTGCGCGCGGCATCGGTGATGCGTCGGCTTCAGGCAATGCGCGCTATGGCGATGCGGCCACCGTGGGTGCTGGCCTGCCGTTGTTGCGCAGCATCCGTGCGCTGGTGGCCGGTGGCGACCATGTGCATGCCATCGAAGGCGTGCTGTCCGGTTCGCTGGCGTGGTTGTTTGATCGTTTCGATGGCAGCACGCCGTTCTCTGCCTGCGTGCGCGAAGCGGCTGCGGCCGGTTACACCGAACCGGACCCGCGCATTGATCTGTCCGGTGAGGACGTGCGCCGCAAGCTGCTGATTCTGGCGCGTGCCGCCGGCGTGGCGCTGGAGGCCGACCAGGTGAAGGTGGAATCGCTGGTGCCGGCCCAGCTGGCTGCATTGCCGGCGGACAAGGTGGACGCGGCGTTGGAACTGCTGGATGCGCCGTTGCAGGAGCAGCTGCGCGTGGCGCGCGAACAGGGATTGAAGCTGTGCTTCGTTGGCCGCCTTGATGCGCACGGCGCCAGCGTCGGGCTGCGTGCCTTGCCTGCCAACCATCCGCTGGCCGGTGGCAGCGGTACCGACAACCGCGTGGCGATCCACAGCGATCGCTACAACGCGCAACCCTTGTTGATCCAGGGGCCGGGTGCCGGTGCGGAAGTCACTGCCGCCGCACTGCTGGACGACGTGCTGGGGATTGTTCGCAGCTGAAGCGGGATGCGCTGTGGGAGTGGCTTCAGCCGCGAAGCCACTGCTGGTCCCGGGGCGTACCGTCGGCAGTTGCAGCTGTTCCGGCGGGCGGGGCCTTCATCAGCTTCGCGGCTGAAGCCGCTCCTGCGGAGCTGCGCATGGCTTGGCTGGGCATAGTTCGGCAGGCACCGCGTGGGTCGATTGCCGGTGGGCCGGGATTTCATTCGCGGCTGCGGTGTCTGATCGTGCCGTGTGGGTGTCTGTTTTCGTAGCGGGCCGGTAATCTGCGCGGGCGACGTCGTAATCGATTCGATGCCGCGAGTTTCGCGGCGGATGCCGCTCCTACCGTCATCGGGTGAATGCGTGTCCAAGGGTGTACTGGTTTCGTTGGCCGCTTCGTTGTTGTTCGGCCTGATGTATTACGGCACGCCCTGGCTGGCGCCCTTGCAGGGCGGGGACATCTTCGGCTGGCGTGTGCTGTTCGCCGTGCCGCTGGTGGCACTGATGCTGCACGTCAGCGGCGAACCCCGTCTGATCCTGGACACCGCGCAGCGTTTTCGCCGTGACCGACGACTCTGGTTGGCGGTGCCGGCATGCGCGGCGATGGTCGGCGTGCAGTTGTGGCTGTTCCTGTGGGCGCCGCTGCACGGGCGCGCGCTGCAGGTGTCGATGGGCTATTTCCTGCTGCCGCTGACGATGGTGATCGTTGGGCGGATCTTCTTCGGTGAACGCCTTTCTTCCTTGCAGAAGTTGGCGGTGGTCAGCGCAGCGCTCGGCGTGGGCTGGGCATTGCTGCGCAATCACGGCCTGTCGTGGGAGATGCTGCTGGTCGCGCTGGGTTATCCGGCCTACTTCCTGGTGCGACGCCACCTGGGCATCGCGCATCTGGGTGGCTTCTGGCTCGAACTGGTGTTCCTGCTGCCGGTCGCCGTGTGGGCTGCCATCGGCGATGGTCAGGTGCTGGCGCAGATGCTCGACAACAAGCCGGCGTTGTATGTGCTGATTCCGGCGCTGGGCGTGGTCAGTGCGGTGGCGCTGATGTGTTACATGCTGGCAGCGAAGATGCTGTCCTTCAGCCTGTTCGGCCTGCTGACCTACGTCGAACCGGTGCTGTTGATGCTGGCCGCGCTGCTGCTGGGCGAGAGCGTTGGTCACGGCCAGTGGCCGACCTACATCGCGATCTGGATCGCGGTGGGATTGCTGGCGCTGGAAGGCGTGTTGCGGTTGCGGTCAAAGCAGGGCCCGACATAGCCGCGCTGGCCGGAACGAACTCCGCGTCTGCGCTCATCCCGGATCGTGGTTGATGCGGGAAGACCTGCGCCGGTTCAACGGCGCGTTGTCTTTTCGGCCAGATAACGCTGCACCTCGTCACGGCTCATGCGGGTCCCGTCGCGACCCACCACGCTGAAGTCGACGCCGCCTTCCCAGAGTTGCAGGGGCGTCAGGATAGCGATGTCTTCCGATGCGGTGCTTGATTGCAGTTCCAGCAGCTTCTGGCTGAAGCCGGCGCCGCGCAGCCAGGCGTCATAGCTGGCGTCGTAGTCGGTGGCGAACTGCATCTGGTAGTGGCACTCCTCGCGTTCGGGTGAGGGGCGTGCATCACATTGCGCGTTCCATGCATGCAGGCCGATCATCGCATCCGGCTCCATCTGTCGCTGCGCGCCGGCTGCCCACAACGCCACGCACATGCTTGCGCAATGGGATTGCACGCGGACGATGAGGTTGCGGCGGCGGATCATCCGCGCCGCGTCCAGTCCGGGGCCGCCGTAGCCGCCACCGCTGGTGATGTCGATGCGCTGCAGGGACGGACTGGCTTCCAGTGCCGCCTGCAGATCCTTGGCGAAGTTCCTGCCCACGTTGCCTGTGATGCGCAGCACCTGTCCCCGGGGATCGACCGACATGCGCGCATCGTCGATGGTGGCAAGCGTGGTGGATTTCTCGCCCTGCAGGACGACGGCACCGGACGGGGCGGCGCTGGCCGGCGAGTCCTGGCCAACCTCGGCGGGTGGGATTGCGGCCTCTTCGGAACCGGGTGTCTTCGATGGCCGGTTGCCGATGAACCAGGCCAGCAGCAGCAACACGATCGCTGCAAGCACGACCTTGGTTACGCTGAGGCCACCGCTACGCGGAGCGGGACGTGCAGCGGTGACACGTCGAGCCGGTGATGGCGCACCGGGTTCCTGTTCGTTCTGCATCCGTTGCCCCTGACGTCCCTTGTGTGGCGGGATTCTGGTATGCCGGCCGAGGGGATGCAATATGCGCTTGCGGCGCTGATCACACATGCCGCCGCGTGTGGTACCGAGCCATGCCCGGCAGGGGCTTGAGCGCGAACGCCAAGCGCAGCATGGCTGCGCTCTACAGGGAGGTCAGCACTCGATGACGTTGACCGCCAGGCCGCCGCGGCTGGTTTCCTTGTACTTGTCCTGCATGTCGCGGCCGGTGTCGCGCATGGTCTTGATGACCTTGTCCAGCGAGACCTTGTGCTTGCCATCGCCGCGCATGGCCATGCGGCTGGCGTTGATCGCCTTGACCGCGCCCATCGCGTTGCGCTCGATGCACGGGATCTGCACCAGTCCGCCGATCGGGTCGCAGGTCAGCCCGAGGTTGTGCTCCATGCCGATCTCGGCGGCGTTCTCGATCTGGCCCGGGTTGCCGCCCAGCGCGGCCATCAGCCCGCCGGCCGCCATCGAGCAGGCCACGCCCACTTCGCCCTGGCAGCCGACCTCGGCGCCGGAGATGGAGGCGTTTTCCTTGTAGAGGATGCCGATCGCCGCGGCGGTGAGCAGGAAGTCGAACACGCCCTGCTCGGTGCTGCCGGGGCAGAAGCGGTCGTAGTAATGCAGCACCGAGGGGATGATGCCGGCCGCGCCGTTGGTGGGCGCGGTGACCACGCGGCCGCCGGCGGCGTTTTCCTCGTTGACCGCCAGCGCGTACAGGTTGACCCAGTCCAGCGTGGTCAGCGGGTCGCGCATGGCCGCTTCCGGGCGCGCGGACAGCTCGCGGTACAGGGTGGGCGCGCGGCGGCTGACGTGCAGGCCGCCGGGCAGGGTGCCCTCGGAACGGATGCCGCGGGTCACGCAGGACTGCATGGCGTCCCAGATCTCGCGCAGGCCGGCGCGGATCTCGTCCTCGCTGCGCCAGCACTTCTCGTTCTCGAACATCATCCGGGCGATGCTCAGGCCGCTGCGCGCGGCCTGGGCGAGCAGCTCGTCGCCGCTCTTGAACGGGTAGGGCACGGGCGTCTGGTCCGGCACGATGCGGTCATCGGCGGCATCGTCTTCGTTGACCACGAAACCGCCGCCCACCGAGTAGTAGTCACGGGTGGCGATGATCTGGTCGTCGGCGTCATAGGCGGTGAAACGCATGCCGTTGGTGTGGTACGGCAGCTTCTGGCGCTTGTTCATGGCCAGGTCGCGCTTCTCGTCGAAGGCGATTTCGCGCTGGCCCATCAGGTTGATGCGCTTGCTGCTGCGGATGCGCTCCAGCGCAGCCGGAATGATGTCCGGGTCGATCGCGTTCGGGCGGTGGCCTTCCAGGCCCAGCAGCACGGCCTTGTCGGTGCCGTGGCCCTTGCCGGTCAGCGCCAGCGAGCCAAATACCTCGGCACGGATGCGCACGGTGTCCTGCAGGCGGCCCGGATCGAGCAGCCAGTGGTGCACGAAGCGTTCGGCTGCGCGCATCGGGCCGACGGTGTGTGACGAACTCGGGCCGATGCCGATCTTGAACAGGTCGAACGTACTGACGGACATGCGTGCTTCTGCGTACTGCGTGGAGAGGGCCGCTATTCTACGTGCTTGCCGTTGCCGGCCATGCCTGCAGCGCAGCATTCCTTACGATGGAGCAGAGGATGACCGGATTGATCCTGTATCAGCGCGATGATTGCCACCTGTGCGACCTGGCGCTGGCGGTGCTGGCCGATGCCCGCGTGCCGGAGTTCGACAGCGTGTTCATCGACGAGGATGCCGCGCTGGAGGCCAGTTATGGCGAGCGTGTGCCGGTGTTGCGTGATGGCAGCGGGCGCGAACTGGACTGGCCGTTTGACGCCGCAGCGCTGCAGCGCTGGCTGCAGCGCTGACGCGGTCAGAGTTCCAGGCCGTCCCGGCGCCCGTGCTGGGTATCGCGGTCGTAGGCGATTTCGCGTTGGCGCTGTAGGTCGATCAACGATTTTCCCAGCGCGTTGACCTGTTTGCCGAGGGCGTCGCAGCCGGCGTCGGAGGACAGTGAGCCCAGTTCGCGGCGGATGTCCGCGCCTGCCTGGAGGGCAAACTGGTAATGGCCTTCCTCGTGCTCGCGCAGGATCCGGCTGTAGCGCTGCCAGCGGCTGCGCAGGTCTTCGCCGGCATCCTGTTGGTCACTCCATTGCGGAAGGGTGATCTCGCCGGTGACCTGGGTGTCGATGGACTGTATTCGGCAGCGCCTGCCCTGCGAGGTCGTGCGGTACTGCCAACGCACGTTCCAGCGGGTGTAACCATGGAAGCGGGTGCCGTCATCGCCCGAGGGGCCATTTTCCTGCATCGCCATCAACAGCTGCTGCGAGGTTTGGCCGCTGATCGGGTAGTAGTGGATGTCCAGCTGTTCGGAGGCGGCGGCGTTTGCCGATGCCAGCAACAGGCTGGCCGCCAGTAGAGGAAGTGCGCGCAGGGCAGTGATTCCGTTCGGGTGAATGACCACCAGCGTGGCTGCTCGCCGCGCTGGTGGTCAATCGTTGCACGGGCGCCGGATTACTTGGCGTTGAACTTGACGATGGTGCTGATCGCCGTTTCGTTGGGAATGGTCTTGGTGTCGGCCCAGTCGCCGCCGCCAACGCCGAAGTCCAGACGCTTGACCGTGGCCTTGCCGGTCAACACCGGCTGCGCACCCGGTGCCCAGGTGAAGGTGAAGCTGACCGGCTTGCTGACGCCACGCAGTTCCAGCGTGCCGTCGGCGGCGAACTGGTTGTTGCCAAGCGCGCGGAAGCCGTTGGCGGTGTAGCGCGCCTGGGCGAAGGCGGCGACGTTGAAAAAGTCCGCGCCCTGCAGGGTGGAATCGCGGTCGGTATTGCCACTCTTGGCGCCGGCCAACGGGATGCTGACGTCGAGCTTGGCGGCGGCCGGGTTGGCCGGGTCGAAGCTGAGCTGGGTCTGGAAGCCGGGGAAGGTGCCGGTGAACGTCTCGCCGTCGTACTTGGTGGCGAACACCAGGATCGAACCGCTGCCCGGTGCCTGCACGTAGTCGGCGGCCATGGCCGGGGCGGTGGCCAGCATGCCGGCCAGGGCGGCGGCCACGGCCGACGGGGTGGTGAGCTTGATGTTCATGCGGATTCCTTCTGTGGGGTGGTCAACCAGCCTTGCGGCAACATGCGTGCAAGCGTGGCATCGCGCTGGAAAAGGTGGTGGTAGAACGCGGCGCCGGCATGCGCCAGCACCAGCAGGATCAGGGCCCAGAAGCCGTATTCGTGGATGGCATGGGACACCTGGCTGGCCAGGTCACTGGGAGCGACCAGCTTGGGCATCGGGAACAGCCCGAACAGATTGAACGGGCGCAAACCGCTGGCCGAGTCGTAAATCCAGCCGGACAGCGGGATGGCGAACATCAGCACGTACAGCAGCCAATGCGTGAGCGAGGCAATGCGCTCCTGCCAGCCGGGCGTGCCGGGGATCGCTTCCGGGGCGCCGGCATACAGGCGCCAGCCCAGCCGCAGCACCACCAGCACCAGCACGGTGATGCCGATGGACTTGTGCATCGTGTAGATCCAGAAATAGCTCGGCGTCTTGGGGAACTCGCCCATGGTCAGGCCGACGATACCCAGCGCGAGGATCAGCACGGCGATCAGCCAATGCAGGGTTTTGCTGACGCCGCCCCAGCGGTCGATGGTGTTCTTCAGGCTCATGGGTGGGTTTCCGTCTCTCGTTTGAGGGCAGCGTCGGCCGCGTTCTGCAGCGTTTCGTCAGGAGGTGTGGGAGCAGCTTCGGGGGTGATCAGCGGGGCCTCGGCCGACTCATCGCGTACGGCTTCGGCTTCGATGCGCAGTTCGACACGGTCGCCGATGACCGAGTTCCAGGCGGTGATGCCGAATTCGGCGCGACTCAGCGTTGCAGTGGCGGAAAAGCCCGCGGTGCGGCGGAATGGTGGCAGCGGGTAGCGCTTGAGTGCGTTGAGGGTGACGTCCAATGCCACTTCGCGGGTGACACCGCGCAGGGTCAGCTGGCCGAACAGGCGTGCATGGTGCTCGTCTATCGGCTCGACCCGGCTGGAGACGAAGTGCGCCTGGGGGAAGCGCTCGCCATCAAGCAGGTTGCGCGCCAGCGTGGCCTGGTTCCATTTGTCATTGCCAAGGTCCAGGCGGGTGATCGGCACGACCACGTCCAGTTGTGCGGTGCTCCAGTCGGTCGGGTCGAACTCAAGCACGCCCTCGCTGCCGGACACGGTGCCCAGCGCCTGCGAGAACCCGGCATGTTCGATGGCGAACAGCACCCGCGTATGCACCGGGTCCAGCCGATAGCGCGCATTTTCGGCATGGGCGGTCAATGGGAGTAGTCCGCAGGCCAACAACAGGATCAGTCGCAGCAAGGGGTAGTCACCAGTAAGGAGTGGGGGGATTCTAGGCGGAGCCGTGCATCGGTTTGTCGCCATATTGCGCAACGGTTTGTTACGTGGCTGCCGAGAGCGCCATGTGCCCGCCGACCCAGCGGTTTTTGCTCCACCTTCCTGCCGGCGCTAAAGTCGTGCCCTGATGGAGGGGCCGCCGCGCTTGGCGCAGGGGCTCCTGGAGGCCCCGACGACAGTGCAAGGAGTGCCGGAAGTTGATCAAGTGGGTTCTGCAGGGCGTCTGCCTGGTCATGGCGATGCTGCTGGCTGGCAGTGCAGTGGCGTCGGATCTGGCCGAGACACCCCGTTTGCGCCGGTTGGGGGTGGCTGAAGGGCTGCCTTCACGGACGGTGCTGGCGCTGGCCCAGGATCGCGATGGCTTTGTATGGGCTGCCACCGACGACGGCCTGGCCCGTTACGACGGCAAGCAACTGCGCGTGTGGCGTCATGATCCGCAGCAGGCGGGTTCGCTGCCGGGCAACACGCTGGAAACCATGGCCATTGACGGCCAGAACCGCATCTGGGTGGGCAGCAATGGCGCCGGACTGAGCATGCTCGGTGCCGACCGGCAGACGTTTACCCGCTTCGAACAGGTGGAAGCGCTGTGCCAGACCCCGGTATGGGCGCTGGCAGCCAGTGGCACGGACATGCTGGTCGGTACCAGCGGCAGCGGCATCTGCCGGCTGGGGGCCGATGGCAAGGTCAGCCATTACCAGCACCGGCCAGACGATCCGAACAGCCTGCCTGACGACATCATCTACGCGCTGCTGGCTGGCAAGGACGGCCGGGTGTGGGTGGGTACCGCGCATGGATTGGCGCGTTGGAACCCGGCTGACGGCCGCTTCAGCCGGGTCGCCTCGCCGCTGCTGGACGGCAAGGACGTGATCCGCATCAGCGGCGACCGCGACGGCGGCGTCTGGGCCGGAACGAATGAAGGCCTTTACCGGGTGCTGGAGGATGGTTCGGTAGCACTGGCGCCGTGGTCGCAGGCGGCGCAACTGGGCTCGGCGGTGGTGCTGCACGATCGCAACGGTGGCTACTGGGTGGGCAGTGCCAATGGCTTCTATCGGGGCGATGCCCGGCGGCTGCAGTTGCTTGAAGGCGACCGTGGCAGCAATTTCCTGACCGCAAGCAGTGGTGTGCTCGACATCTTGCAGGACCACGAAGGCGGCGTGTGGATGGCCATGCTTACGCAGGGCATCGCCTACCTGAGACCGGACTGGCGTCGCTTTTCCACCCATTTCCAGCTTGACGGACAGTCGCTGGAAAGCCTGTACCTGCTGAACTCGGCTGTTGACGGTGATGGTTTCCTGGTGGCCGGTGCGCATGGCATCTACCGGCTCGACCGGGCCGGTGAGTTGTCCGTCCTGGTCAGCGAGGCGCAGACGGGCAAGGGCAGCAACTGGTCGGTGTTGCGCGGTGGCGACGGCCAGCTGTGGATGGGACGAGCCGGCAGCGTCGGCCTGTACCGGCCCAGCGACGGACGCTTCCAGCGCATCGATCTGGGTGTGGGTGACGACCCGGCACGGCGCGCCGACCTGATGCGCCTGGCCGGCGATGGCAGCGTGTGGCTGTCGATCATCAACTACGGCCTGCAGCATCGCGATGCCGAGGGTCGCTTGATTGCCGATTACCCGGCGGGGCAGACCCCGGGCTTGCCGGAGAAGCTGGTCGAACAGCTGCGGATCGATGCCTCGGGCCAACTCTGGCTGGCCGGTGGCGCAGGCGTTCTGCGGTTGGTGGATGGACGCTTCGTGCCGGTGCCGGGCATCGACGCGGGCATGGTCTACGACATCGCCTTCGCCGACGACGGCAGCCTGTGGCTGGCGCGCGAGGGTCTGATCGAGCATTACCAGCGACAGGGTGACGGTTTTGCGCGGGTGCGCAGCATCGGCGCGGGGCAGGGCATGCCGGCGGTGGCGGTCGGTGGCCTGGTGCTGGGTTGTTCGGGCCAGGTGTGGGCGACCACGCAGCGGGGACTGGTGCGCTGGCAACCGCAACCGGGTGTGCTGCACGTACTCAATGAAAACGACGGCCTGCCGGATGCGGAATTCACCGCGCGCCCGCCAGCACACCTCGGCTGTGGCAATGCGCTGGCGGTGTCGACCACCGGGCTGGTGGCGTTCGACCCGGATGCGGCAGGTACCACGCCAGTGACGTCGAAGCTGGCGATCGATGCGGTGCACGTGCGTCGTGACGACGCCACACGGGAGCAGATGCTGAGCGGTGATGTGATCCAGCTGGGGCCGGCTGACCGCGACCTGCGGGTGACCGCACGCCTGCTTTCCTATGTCGATCCGCTGCGCCATCGCTTCCGCTTCCGCATCCATGGCTACGACCAGAACTGGGTGGAGCAGGGCAATGACGGCGAGCGGATGCTGTCGCGCCTGCCGGCCGGCAGCTATCGGCTGGAGATGCAGGGTGCGGTGGCCGAAGGCGCCTGGTCACCGAGCCGTACATTGACGATTGAAGTGGCGCCGCCGTGGTGGCGCAGTGCATGGGCGATCGCTGGTTACGCGCTGTTGTTGCTGCTGCTGGTCAGTGGCGGGGTGCTGGCTTACCGGCGCCGCGTGCAGCGTCGCAGTCAATGGCAGCTGGCCATGCACAAGCGCGAGGTGGCCGAGCAGGCTTCCATGGCCAAGAGCCGCTTCCTGGCCACGCTCGGCCACGAGGTACGCACGCCGATGACCGGTGTGCTGGGCATGAGCGAGCTGCTGCTGGATACCGAGCTTGATCCGCGTCAGCGGCGTTATGCCGGGGCCATCCAGCAGGCCGGCACGCACCTGTTGCGCCTGGTCAACGATGCGCTGGACCTGGCGCGCATCGAGTCGGGCAAGCTGGAACTGGAAAGCCACCCGTTCGACCTGGGCCGGTTGCTCGAAGACGTGGTGACGCTGATGGCACCCATGGCCGAACGGCGCGGATTGCTGTTCGAACGCGACATTGCCTTCGACACGCCGATCAGGGTGACCGGTGATGCGATGCGCCTGCGTCAGATTTTGATGAACCTGCTGGGCAATGCCATCAAGTTCACCGAGCAGGGCAAAGTGGCGATGTCGGTGGAACTTGCACCGGACCACAGTGGCATCGTGCTGACCGTGAGCGACACCGGGCCGGGCATCAGCGACGAGCAGCTGCAACGGCTGTTCCATCGCTTCGAGCAGGGTGATGGTCCGCGCACCACTTCGCGTTACGGAGGCAGCGGCCTGGGTCTGGCCATCTGCCAGGAGCTGACCTCGGTGATGGGCGGCAGCATCGTGGTGCAGAGTCGGCTCGGTGCCGGCGCCAGCTTCCGCGTTGAACTGCCGTTGCGCTGGGCACAGGCGGCAACCGGCGATGAGATGGTCGCGGCAGAGGAGTTGCCGATCAGCCGCGCGCTGAAAATCCTGTTGGTGGAAGACGAGGTCACCGTGGCACAGGTCATCAGCGGCCTGCTGGTGGCGCGTGGCCATGAGGTGGTGCATGCCGCGCACGGCCTGGCCGCGCTGGCTGAAGTGTCCTCGCGTGATTTCGACGTCGGCCTGCTCGACCTGGACCTGCCCGCGCTCGACGGCCTGGCACTGGCCCGGCAGCTGCGCGGCTCCGGCTACCGGTTCCCGCTGATCGCGGTGACCGCACGTTCCGATGGCCAGGCCGAGCAGGCGGCCCAGGAGGCGGGCATGAACGGCTTCCTGCGCAAGCCGGTGACCGGGCAGATGCTCATCAACGCCATTGCGCAGGCCTTGGCCCAGGCACGCGCGCTGCAGAGCCGGCAGGTTTACGATGGGTTGCCGGAAGGGGAGAACGTAGTTTGATCATGTGGTTCAGGGCGGTGTTGGCCTGCGCGTTGCTGGGCTGGGTGTCATTGGCTGCGGGCGAAGTACCCGCGACCCCGCAACCACGTCAGCTGACCGTGGCCGATGGCCTGCCTTCCAGCGCCATCAACGCCTTCGCGGAAGATCACACCGGCTACCTGTGGCTGGCCAGCCGCGACGGCCTGGCCCGTTATGACGGCCGCAATTTCCGCATCTGGCGTGCCGAGGACGGCCTGCGCGACAACCAGCTGTGGAGTCTGCACGTGGATGCGGCCAACCGGTTGTGGATCGGCACGCAGAACGGCGGGCTGGCGATGCTGTCGGCGGACCGGCGCAGTTTCAGTTTCTTCGACAAGCAGCGCTACCCGCAGATTGGCAGCAACACGGTCTGGGCCATCACCTCCACGCCCGACGGCAACATCTGGTTCGGTACCGCCACCGGCGGTCTGCATCGGCTGACTCCCAATGGCGATGTGCAGCGGTTCATGCCGGTGGAAGGCGACCGGCGAAGCCTGCCGGCGACCGCCGTGACCTATCTGGAAACCACTCCCGACGGAAGCCTGTGGGTGGGAACCAAGGGCGGACTGGCGCGTTGGACCGGCGTGGATTTCGAGCGTGTTGACGATGCCCTGCTGCCATCGGCGCGCATCAACGGCCTCAAGGGTGGGCGCGATGGTCGGTTGTGGGTGGCCACCAACGCCGGGCTGGTGGTGCGCGAGCCGGATGGACACTTCACCCGCGCGGCCTGGCCGGGCGTGGCCGAAGAGGATGTGTTCAACATGCTGCAGTACTCGGTGGATGGCACCTACTGGCTGGACACCCGTTCCGGCCTGGGCCGCTACCGCACCGGCAAGGTAAGCAACGTGCCGCTGTACAGCATGCAGGAGCGTGGCCTGGTCAAGCCCAATTGGACCAGTGCCTACGAAGACCGCGAGGGGGGGCTGTGGTTTGCCAGCACCAATGCCGGTCTGTGGCACCTGCCACCGAGCTGGCGGCAGTTCTCGGTGATGTCGCGGCACCTGGATGATCCGGCTTCGTTGCGCAACCCCTATCCCTTGGCGCTGGCGTCGTCGGCATCGGGAGGGCTCTGGGTGGTGGGTACGCGCGGTGCGCTGGACTGGTTGAACCCGGCCACCGGCGAGGTCCGTCATCACCTGACCCGGGTGAACGGCAACAACTGGCCGCAATCACTGGCCGAGGATGCCCACGGGCGGGTTTGGATCGGCAGCCTGGACGAACTGGTGCGCTACGACCCGCGCGACCAGCAGGTACGGCGTTGGCAGCGCGATGACCCGCACGATCCGGCAATGGTGGGTGATGCGGACATCATCCGCATCTGCGACGGCAGCCGGGTCTGGGTGTATTCGGAAGAAGGCGGCATGCAGCAGCGCGATGACCAGGGACGGGTGCTGCTGCACCTGCCGCCCGGGCGCAACGGTCTGCCCAGCACGCTGGTGGAGGACATGCATTGCGGGCCGCTGGACAAGCTGTGGCTGGCCAGCGGCTCAGGCCTGCTGGTGTGGGAGCCGGGGCA
This sequence comes from Stenotrophomonas sp. SY1, assembly GCF_021202945.1. Taxonomy (GTDB): domain Bacteria; phylum Pseudomonadota; class Gammaproteobacteria; order Xanthomonadales; family Xanthomonadaceae; genus Stenotrophomonas. The sequence goes on from NZ_JAJOYR010000001.1 coordinate 1,462,854, forward strand.
GGGCAGGTTCGTGCCGGTGCCCGGAGCGCCGGTCGGGCGCGTTTCCACCTTCCACCTTACCGACAGCGGCGTGGCCTGGGTTGCCACCCTGGGGCGGGTGGAGCGTCATCTCTGGGACGGTCAGCGCATGACCCTGCTGGACAGCATCGGCAGCGAACGTGGCTTTCCGATGTTGGCGCCGAGCAGCGTGGTGGTCGACGCGCAAGGCGTTGCCTGGGCGATCAGTGCGCGTGGCCTGATCCGGATCGATTCGGCCAATCGTTCGGTGCGTCTGTATGGCGTCCACGATGGCCTGCCGGGGCAGGAGTTCCGCCGCCGTACGCTGGTACAGGCCCGCAGCGGGCAGCTGGCCGGCGGTACGCCGGATGGGGTGGTGTTGTTCGATCCGGCCCTGGTTACCCCGTCCAACCGCCAGCCGCCGCTGGTCATCGAGCGGGTCAGCGTTCGGCGCGGCGACCAGGAACACGATCTGAGCCAGGAACCACAACTGGTGATCCACGACGGTGATCGCGACCTGCGTATCGTCGCGCGGCTGCTTTCCTTTGCCGACTCGGCGACCAACACCTATCGCTTCCGGCTGGCCGGCTACGACCCGGACTGGGTGGAAGTCGGCGCGGCCGGCGAGCGCGTGTTCTCGCGTCTGCCAGCCGGGCGCTATCAATTGGAGATCCAGGCGGCCACTTCCGACAACGTGTGGTCACGCCGGCAGACCCTGGACTTCCGCGTGCAGCCACCGTGGTGGCGCAGCACCAGCGGGCTGGTCGGGTTCGTTCTGCTGGGCGCGATGTTCCTGTTGTGGCTGGGCTGGCTGTATCGGCGCCGGTTGCGGCGGCGCAACGAATGGCAGCTGGCGCGGCACAAGCAGGAACTGGCCGAGCAGGCATCGTTGGCCAAGACCCGTTTCCTGGCCACGCTCGGCCATGAAGTGCGCACGCCGATGACCGGCGTGCTGGGCATGAGCGAACTGCTGCTGGCCACCGACCTGGACGAGCGGCAACGCAGCTACACCCAGTCCATCCGCCGTGCCGGTGAGCACTTGCTGCGGTTAGTCAACGATGCACTGGACCTGGCCCGCATCGAAGCCGGGCGCCTGGAGCTGCAGGTACAACCGCTGGATCTGCAACAGCTGCTCGACGACGTACGCGGCCTGTTGGAGCCGCTGGCGTTGCGCCGCGGCCTGGTCTTCGAACTGGACAATACCGCGCCGCCGCGCACGCGCGTGACCGGCGATGTGCTGCGGCTGCGGCAGATCCTGCTCAACCTGCTGGGCAACGCCATCAAATTCACCCACCAGGGTTCGGTCCGGCTCAAGGTCAGCGTGGGCGAGGACGGCAAGGGCCTTGCCTTTGCGGTCTGTGATACCGGGCCGGGCATCAGCCAGGAGCAGCGCAAGCGCCTGTTCCGCCGGTTTGAACAGGCCGATGGCGCGCGTACCGCCGCGCGCTACGGCGGCAGCGGTCTGGGGCTGGCGATCTGCCATGAACTGACCGGAGCGATGGGCGGCAGCATCGACGTGGACAGCACGCTCGGCAGCGGCACCTGCTTCAACGTCAACCTGCCGTTGGCCTGGGACGTGATGCCCGACCCGGCAGCCGGTGGCGCCGGGCATACACCGTGGGCTTCGTTGCCTGCGCTGGAGGTGCTGCTGGTCGAGGATGACGCCACCATCGCCGCGGTGATCCGGGGCCTGCTGGAAGTGCACGGGCACCGAGTGGTGCATGCCGCGCATGGGTTGGCGGCGCTGGCTGAGGTTTCCGGCACCTCGTTCGATGTGGCGCTGCTGGACCTGGACCTGCCGGGCCTGGATGGCTTCGGCCTGGCATTGCAGCTCAAGACGATGGGGTACGAAATGCCCCTGATCGCGGTGACCGCGCGTTCGGACAGCGATGCCGAACCGCAGGCGCGACAGGCCGGCTTCGACTACTTCCTGCGCAAGCCGGTCACCGCGCAGATGCTGCTGGAAGCCATCGCCGGAGTGATGGACGCACAGCGACGCAGGGTGCAGGGGCTGGTGCCGCAGGTGTAGCACCGGCCGGCATGCATGCAAACAAAGGGTGTTGTAGGAGCGACTTCAGCCGCGAAGCTGGTGTTGCATCCGTCGAACCGCAGTCTGCAATCGCATGCTTCTGCACGACGGAAAGACTCCCTGCTTCGCGGCTGAAGTCGCTCCTGCGACGCCCGGTTGGCCGCTTACTCGACCACTTCCTCCACCGCGCGCGGATGCGGGCGGTTCTCGGGCAGCTGCCAGAAGACCAGGGTCGAACTCAGGGTGATCGCACCGACGCAGACGAAGGTGGCATGCAGCGCGGTGGTGACATCGTGGCCGCCGAAATGGGTGCCGAACGCAGCCAGCAGGCTGCCGGCGGTGGCCGCGCCAAAACCGGTGGCCAGCATCATCACCATCGACAGCAGGCTGTTGCCGCTGCTGGCCTGATCGGTATCCAGGTCGCGCAGGGTGACGGTGTTCATCACGGTGAACTGCATTGAGTTCACCGCGCCGAACAGGGTGAACTGCAACAGCCGCAGCCACAGTGGCTGCTGTGCGTCGACCAGCATGAAGCTGGCCATGGCCAGGCCCACGCAGACGGTGTTGATCATCAGGATGCGGCGGTAGCCAAAGCGCCCGACCAGGCTCACCGATGCCCGCTTGGCGGCCATGCCTGCCAATGCCACCGGGATCATCATCATGCCGGCGGCCATCGGGCTCATGCCCATGCCGACCTGCAGCAACAGCGGAATCAGCAGCGGCATCGCACCGCTGCCGATGCGCGAAAACAGATTGCCGAGGATGCCGATGCGGAAGCTGGTGATCCGGAACAGGCTCAACGCGAACAGCGGATCACGCGTGTTGGCCGCGTGCAGCCAGTAGCCGACCAGCGCGGCCAGCCCGATCACCGCCAGCAGGATCACCACCGCATGCCCCGAGCCCAAGCCGGAGACACCATCCAGCGCCAGCGACAGCGCCACCATGCCGAATGCCAGCATCAGGTAGCCGGCCATGTCGAAGCGGCGTTTCTGCTGGCCGTAGTGGTCGGGCATGATCCGTGTGGCAGCAATGAAGCCGGCCACGCCGATGGGCAGGTTGATCAGGAAGATCCAGTGCCAGGAGGCGACCTGCACCAGCCAGCCGCCCAGCGTTGGCCCCAGCAGCGGGCCGACCAGCGCGGGAATGGCGATGAAACTCATCGCCGAGAGGAACTGTTCGCGCGGCACCGAGCGCATCACCGCCAGTCGCCCGACCGGCAACAGCAACGCACCGCCGACGCCCTGCAGCACGCGCGAGGCCACCAGCCATTGCAGCGTGGGCGACAGCGCGCAGGCCAACGAGCCCAGGGTGAACAGGATGATCGCCGCCAGGAACGTGCGCCGGGTGCCGAAGCGGTCGGCAATCCAGCCGGACGCGGGAATGAAGGTGGCGACTGCCAGTGCGTAACTGAACACCACCGACTGCATCTGCAACGGGCTTTCGCCCAGGCTGCGCGCCATTGCCGGCAGCGCGGTGTTGACGATGGTCGAATCCAGCATCTGCATGAAGATCGCCAGCGACACCAGCCACAACAGGGCTTTGGGTGCGGCGTTGGCGCCGTGCGCGGATACCGGTGGAGTCATCGACATCTCGGTTGCATATCAGGCGGTGATTATCCGCCATGCGGGGCGCACGCCCAGGTGAAACCCGGCGGATGTGCAGGCTAATGTGCGCAATGTCCGCTGGTAGCGCCGAGCGGTGCTCGGCGGGGCTTTACCGGTAATGCCTGAGCGGAGCATGGCTCCGCTCTACAGGTAGATGGACGCAATGCTCACCGGTAGCGCCGAGCCATGCTCGGCGGAGGCGTTACCGGGGATGCCCAAGCGGAGCATGGCTCCGCTCTACCGTGGGTAAGGTGCTTCGTGGCCGGGATCAGGCGCAGCACAGTTCCGGCGGCGCCAGCCAATCCCCAATCAGCCGCGCCGGCTCAGACGATGCACGGCATCCACCAGCACCGCGACGTGCTCGGGATTCATGTCCGGTGCCATGCCATGGCCCAGGTTGAACACATGGCCTTCGCGCGAGCCATCGTTGCCGGCCGCATAGCTTTCCAGCACCTTGCCGACTTCGCGGGTGATCGCATCGGGCGAGCCATACAGCGTGGTCGGGTCGAGATTGCCCTGCAGCGCGACCTTGCCACCGGCAGCGCGAACGGCGTCTTCCAGGGTGATGGTCCAGTCCACGCCGACGCCTTCAGCACCGCTGGCGGCCAGCTCGGCCACGTACTGGCCAGTGCCCTTGCCGAACAGGATCAGCGGCGTGCGCTCGGCACCTTCGCCACGCTTCAGTTCGGCGGCGATGCGGTTGAGGTAGCGCAGCGAGAACTCGCGGTACATCGCCGGGCCAAGCACGCCGCCCCAGGTGTCAAACACCTGCAGGGCCTGCGCACCGGCCGCGCGCTGTGCCGACAGATAGGCGATGACCGCATCGGTCACCACGCTCAGCAGCTGGTGCAGCGCCTTGGGTTCGTTCAGCGCCATCGCCTTGATGCGCGCGAAATCCTTGCTGCCGCCGCCTTCGATCATGTAGCAGGCCAGCGTCCACGGGCTGCCGGAGAAGCCGATCAGCGGCACCTTGCCATCCAGCTCGCGGCGGATCAGGCGCACGGCATCCATCACGTAGCCCAGCTCGGTTTCCATGTCCGGCACCGCCAGTTTGGCGATGGCCGCGGCATCACGCACCGGGTCCTTGAACTTGGGGCCTTCGCCTTCGACGAAGTACAGGCCCAGGCCCATCGCGTCGGGCACGGTGAGGATGTCGGAGAACAAGATGGCCGCATCCAGGTCGAAACGCTCCAGCGGCTGCAGGGTCACTTCGCAGGCGACGTCCGGGTTCTTGGCCATGCCCAGGAAGCTGCCGGCGCGGGCGCGGGTGGCGCGGTATTCCGGCAGGTAGCGGCCGGCCTGGCGCATCAGCCAGACGGGCGTGCAGTCCACCGGTTCGCGGCGCAGGGCGCGCAGGAAACGATCGTTGCGAAGTGGGCTGGTCACGGTGGAACTCCTTGGCATTGCGCCGGGCGGACGGGGGCGTGCGGCACCCGGCAAAGGGTTGTTACAGGCCGCTGGTGAACATCACCTGGTAGCCGCGTTTGATCTGGGCGTCGCGGGCCTTCTCGAAGGCCTGCTGGGCTTGTTCCTGTTGCAGGAACAGCTCCCGGCGCAATTGCACGCGGCCACCGATCTGGCCGCTCTCACGCAGCAGCTCCCAGCCGCCGAGCAGATCCGGCACCAGGGAAAACTGTACGTATCGGGGGGCTTCAGAGCCGCTGGGCGGCAATTGCAATAGGACGCGCATGGCGGCGATTGTAGCCGTTACACGGAATTTAGGCCGCTTTGCGGGTGCGGAGAGCGGAAGGCTCACCCCTCCCCAGCCCTCCCCTTCGCCGATGGCGAAAGGGAGGGTTGGGGAGGGGTAGGGTGTTCGCCCCCTTCCTTGCAAAGCAGGGTTGGGGGAGGCGAAGCGCTGTATCGCCTTATCCCTGCCGCAGTACTTCCAGCACCGCCGCTTCATCCACATCCGGCACCACTTCGGCCTTGCCGATGCCACGCCACAGCACCAGGCGCAGGCGGCCGGCGATGTTCTTCTTGTCCAGGCGCATGTGCGCAAGCAGCGCCTCTGCTTCCAGCCCGGCCGGAATGGTCACCGGCAGGCCGTAGGCGGCCAGCAGGTCGCGCAGCGCGTCGGTGTCGGCGGCCTCGGCCATGCCCAGCGCCGCCGACAACCGCGCGGCCAGCACCATGCCGACTGCAACGGCTTCGCCATGATTGAGGTTGTCATTGCCGGGCGCGCCGTAGCCCTGCGCGGTCTCGATGGCATGCCCGAACGTATGTCCGAGGTTGAGCAGGGCGCGTTCGCCCTTTTCCAGCGGGTCGCGTTCGACGATCTCGGCCTTGTGCTCGCAGCTTCGGGCGATGGCCTGGGCCAGCGCGGTGTCGTCGGCGGCCAGCAGTGCTTCGCGTTCGGCCTGCAGCCACTGGAAGAACAGCGGGTCGCGGATGGCGCCGTACTTGATCACTTCGGCCAGCCCGGCGCGTAGTTCGCGTACCGGCAGGCTGCGCAGTGCGGCGGTATCGGCGATGACCGCGCGCGGCGGGTGGAAGGCGCCGACCAGGTTCTTGCCCTGCGGGATGTCCACCGCAGTCTTGCCGCCGACCGAGGAATCCACCATCGCCAGCAGCGAGGTAGGCAACTGCACGCAATCCACGCCACGCATCCAGCAGGCAGCGGCAAAGCCGCCCAGGTCGCCGACCACGCCGCCACCCAGCGCCAGCACGCAGGCGTCGCGGGTGGCACCGAGCGCTGCCAGTGCGGTGATGGTGGCGCTGAAGTTGTCCAGGGTCTTGGAGGCTTCGCCGGCCGGGATGATGTGCTGGCTCGTTTTCAGGTCCGGCCGGGCCGCTAGCAATGCGGCGCGTACGCCTTCCAGGTACAGCGGCGCCACGGTGTCGTCGCTGACCAGCAGCACGTGGCGGCCACGGATGGCCTGCGCCAGCAGTTCGCCCTGGGCCAGCAGGCCTGGGCCGATGTGGATCTGGTACGGATGGTCGCCGCCAACGGCGACGGTGCGGGAGGAAGCGGTCATGCGGGAAGTTCCGAGTATTGCCATTGCGTGGCAAGCCGGATCACCAACTGGGCGGTGGCTTCGGCGGGGGAATAAAGATCGGTGTCGATGGTCAGGTCGGCCACTTCGCGGTACAGCGGATCACGCAGCGTGGCCATCTGTTCCAGGACCTGCTCGCGGTCTTCGCGTTGCAGCAGCGGCCGGGTCTTGTCGCGGTGCAGGCGTTGCAGTTGCGAGCCGACGCTGACCCGCAGGTACACCACGAAACCGCGCTGCGCGATGCGCTGGCGGTTGTTGGCATCAAGCACGGCGCCACCACCGGTGGAGATGAGCTGACCGGTCTGGGCCAGCAGGCCGGCCAGCACCCGCTTTTCATGGGCACGGAAGCCGGCTTCGCCGACGTTCTCGAAAACCTCGGGGATGCTCGAACCCACGTCATCAACGATGGCCTGGTCAGCATCAACGAACACCAGCCCGAAGCGCTCGGCCAGGCGCTTACCGATGCAGGTTTTGCCGGCGCCCATGGGGCCGACCAGGATGAGATTGGGGGCGGGGTTCATCGTGGGGAAATGCTAGCACCTCGTGTCAGTGCCTTAACACGGTAGCAGCCAAGCTCCAACGTTCCACGAAATGGTTCGTGGTGCAACCGAAGGAGTCGGACATGAGCGTGGCAAAGATCATTGAAGTCAGTGCATCGTCCAAGACCAGCGTCGAGGATGCGGTGCGCAGCGGGTTGAAGAAAGTGGCGGAAACCGTGAAGGGCATCCAGGGAGCCTGGGTCAGCGAAACCAAGGCGGTGACCGACGACCAGGGCAACATCACCGAATGGCGGGTCAACCTGCGCATCACCTTCCTGGTGCAGTAACCGCGTCATCTGGCCCTGTAGGAGCGGCCTTGGCCGCCAAACCACGGTTGCGACCGGTCAACGGTGCTGCGCTGGCATGCCTTGCGCCGGCTGAGGCGATGCAGACCTCGCGGCCAAGGCCGCTCCTACAGCGGTTTCAATCCAGTAGCGGTTGCCGTTGTGCATCCAGCGCGATGACGCGGTCGGCGATGCCCGGCAGGCTGCGCAGCGCCTGCCGGCTCACCCGTTCATAGAACTGCACGAAGCGCTCCACCTGTGCGCGGCTCATGCTGGTGCGCCCGGGCGAGGCCTGCTGCAGGGCCTGTTCCTGCTGCCAACGCCAATGCGGCACCACCGAGAAACCGGGCGGCTGCAGGAACCACAGCCGATCGAACCGTTGCCACAGCGCGGGGTAATCGTCTGCCAGCGACTGGTTGCACCAGCGCCGCCAGCTGCCATCGGCATCAGCGTCGCGCTCCAGTGCGTTCAATGGCGTCAGCAGGGCGTCCTCGTCCTCGGCTGGCGTGCCCAGGAACCAGCCTTCGAACACCAGCAGGTCCAGTGGGCCGTCGATCTGGTTCCACTGCATTTCCGGCACCCGCTCATCGGCCAGCTTGTCAAAGCGTGGCATGGCGAACGCGTTGCCGCTCCTGGCGGCATCCAGCGTGGACAGTGCAAGGGGGAGGTCGTGCGTGCCGGGCGGGCCACGGGTGGCCAGCAGGGGATGGATACGGTCGGCCAAGCGCTGGCGCTGGGCGCGGGTGAGGTAGGTGTCGTCGATGGACAGCGCTGCCGCGCGCAGGCCCCGCGTGCGGGCCAGGTCGACCACCTGTGCAGCCAGCGTGGATTTGCCGCTGCCCTGCAAGCCACTGATGGCCAGCACCGGTGTTGAGGCGCCGGTGGCCAATGCGTCATCCAGCGCCTGCGCGACCAGTGCCTGGTCGAAGCGACGGGCGGAAAAACTGTGCGGAACGGAAGACATGCGGCCACAATAGCCCAAACCCGTGCCGTACGAAGCAGAGCCATGACTGATCTTTACGCAGAAGCGATTACGACTTTCGCCGCATTGTTTGAAGAGGCAAAAGCCAGCACCGAAATCGATGCCACCGCGATGACCGTGGCCACCGCCGATGCCGATGGCCGGCCTTCGGTGCGCACGGTGCTGCTCAAGGCCTTCGATGAGCGCGGGTTCGTGTTCTACACGCATCTGGACAGCCGCAAGGGCCGCGAGCTGCAGGCCAATCGCCACGCCGCATTGCTGTTCCTGTGGCGCAGCCTGCGCGAGGCCGGCATCCAGGTGCGTGTGGAAGGTGAGGCACAACAGGTTTCCGACGCCGAGGCCGATGTGTACTTCGCCTCGCGTCCGCGCATGAGCCAGATCGGTGCATGGGCATCGATGCAATCCCAGCCGCTGGCCTCGCGTGAGGAGTTCGAGCAGCGTCTGGCCGGTTTCGAGGCACAGTTCGAAGGCCGTGATGTGCCGCGCCCGGAAGGTTGGAGCGGCATCCGCATCGTCCCGCAGCGCATCGAGTTCTGGTACGGCGTTGATTTCCGCCTGCATGAGCGCTGGTGCTACGAGGCCGACGCGGGCGGCGTGTGGAGCAAGCGGCTGTTGTATCCGTGAGTGCTGGCCGCTTCCAGGTGCGGCCGGCGCAGGTCGGTGATTGGCCGGCCTGGGCCGGGTTGCGCGTGGAACTCTGGCCGGATTGCGAGAGGGAAATGGCGGATCTACGTGAGCTGATCGATGCCGACGACAGCACCTGCCTGTTGGCCTTCGATGCTGATGGAAAGCCCGTGGGGCTGGCGGAAGCCAGCTTGCGGCATGACTACGTCAATGGGACATCGAGCTCGCCGGTGGGGTTTCTGGAGGGCTGGTTCGTGCATGAGCCACTGCGCGGTACCGGCATCGGCCGGCAACTGATCGACGCGGTGGCGCAGTGGGCACGGAATCGCGGCTGCAGCGAGCTGGCCTCCGATACCGGGCTGGACAACCACCCGGCGCAAGCCGCGCACGCGGCTTGTGGCTTCACTGAAGCCGAGCGGGTCGTGTACTACCGGATGCCGCTGGTCGACGCGCGCTCATGAAACTGCATCCGGTCTATCGCATCACAGTGTTTGTGCCGCCGACCCATCTGCAGGCGCTGAAAGCGGGCATCCTGGCCGTGGACGATCTGGCCGCCGGCGGTTACTCGCATGGCATGTGGGAATCGGCGCCCGGATATGAACAGTTCCGCGCACAGGCCGGCACGCTGAGTGCATCCGGTGAAGCCGGCGAACTGGTACGCGAACCCAGCGTCCGCCTGGAGTTCTGTATTCCGCGCGACGCGGTGCGCCTGCAACGTCTGCTGGACGAAGGCATCGCCGCGCACCACCCTTGGAACACCCCGGCGGTGTTCGTCGACGCAACCGAGTTCGCAAGCCCATGATTGGACCACGCCGCATTGTCTGCCTGACCGAAGAGCCGACCGAAACGCTGTACGCACTGGGCGAGCAGGACCGCATCGTCGGCATCAGTGGTTTCACCGTGCGACCGCCGCAGGCGCGGCGCGACAAGCCCAAGGTCAGCGCGTTCACCAGCGCCAAGGTGGGCGAGATTCTCAAGCTCAAGCCGGATCTGGCCATTGGCTTCTCCGATATCCAGGCCGACATCGCCGCCGAGCTGATCCGCAATGGTGTGGAAGTTTGGATTGCCAACCATCGCAGCGTGGCCGGCATTCTGGATTACATCCGCCGTCTGGGCGGATTGGTGGGCATTTCCGAGCGTGCCAACGCCTATGCCGACGAACTGCAACGGGGGCTGGATGCGATCGCCGCGCGGGCGGCCTTGCTGCCGCAGCGTCCGCGTGTGTACGTGGAGGAATGGGACGAACCGATCATCACCGGTATCCAGTGGGGCGCGGAGCTGGTGGAGATTGCCGGTGGCGTGGATGTGTTTCCGGAGCTGTCGTGCGAGCCTTTGGCCAAAGCACGCATTCTTGCCAATGGCGATCCGGTGATCGCGCGAAATCCGGACATCATCATCGGCTCGTGGTGCGGCAAGAAGTTCCGCCCGGAGCGGGTGGCGGCGCGTCCCGGTTGGGAGGCGATCAACGCAGTGCGCGATGGCGAACTGCACGAGATCAAGTCGCCGCTGATCCTGCAGCCTGGCCCGGCGGCACTGACCGATGGCGTGCAGGCGATTGCCGCGATCATCCAGGCCTGGAGCCGGAAACAGCAGTAACGCAGTGGCTTGCGTAGGAGCGGCCTCGGCCGCGAAGCCGGTAACAACGGAATCGTCAGATTGCGTGCGATTGCAGGTGGCAGGTTGTTGCTTCATTGCATCGCGAACCTGCCAACGCCGGCGCGTCATTGATGTCAGCTTCGCGGCTTACGCCGCTCCTACGGGAGAGACGCTGCTCCTACGCGGTCTTGCCCGGCACCAGGCCGGTGTAACGCGCACGTGGCCGGATCAGCGTGCCCAGCGCCTGCTGTTCCAGCGCATGCGCCAGCCAGCCGGTGAGGCGGGCGGTGGCGAAGATCACCAGCGCGTGTGATGCAGGCAATTCGTATGCGTAGCAGATCGCCGCCAGCAGGCCGTCGATGTTCGGATGCTGGCCGCTGTTGTCGGCTGCCGCCGCCAGCACCGTTTCGATGTGCAGCATCTGCGGCGTATCGCCGCGTAGTTCGCGCAACAGCCGCAGGACTTCGGCGCCGCGCGGGTCGCCGTCCGGGTACAGGACGTGATTGAAGCCGGGCAGGTCGTCGCCGCGCCGCCAGCGCTCGGCAATGAAGTTGGCCGGCGCGCCGCTGGCCTTGGCGTCCAGCAGCAGCGCATGTGCACGCGCGGTGGCGCCGCCGTGGCGCGGCCCGGACATCGCCGCCAGGCCGGCACAGACGGTGGCGTGCAGATGCGCGCCGGTCGATGCCACCACACGCGCTGCGAAAGCGGACACGTTGAGTTCGTGATCGGCGCAGACGACCAATGCCGCGCGCAGCACTTCGGCAAAGTCTTCGTCGCCGGGACGCCAGCTGTCGGCCAGCAGGCGGTGCACCGGGCGCGCGTCGGGCTGCACGCCGACCAGCAGCGCGGCGTTCTGACGCAGCAGCATCGCGGCCACTTCGCGGCGGACTGGTGCAGCGGCGTTGAGCGATTGGCGTTGCTCGAGGGCGAGCAGGGGCAGGCAGGCCATGGCCCGTTCCAGTGGCGGCAGCGAGCTGTCCAGCGCCAGGCCGGTGATGCGCTCGGGCCAGGCTTGTGGGGCGGTGGCAGCGAACGGGTCCTGTTCTTCGCAATCCCACAGCAGGCGCGCGATGTCTTCCAGGGTGGCACCGCTGCGCGCGGCGGCGACCGCCGAGCGGCCGCGGTAGTAAGGGGAGTCCGGCTGGATCAGCGAGATACTGGTTTCCAGCACCGGCAGGCCACGGTCCAGGCTCTGCGCGGCGCCGCGCGCTGCCCCGCGTCCGGCCCGCTTGCGTTGTGCCAGCCGCTCGACCTCGGCCCGGAGGTACACCCGGCTGCGCTGGTCTGCGCCCGGTCGCGAGCTGAGCTGACCACGGCTGACGTAGGCGTACAGCGTGGCCGGGCTGATGCCGAGCAGGGCACAGGCCTCGTTGGCAGGCATCAGTTCGGGATCGGCGTTATCGGACATGTGCATTCAATATGTTGATTAATTGAATCAAGATTGATCAATGTTTGCGATAGTGACAGATTGTTTGTCACAGCGGAATGGCATCGTCGCCACCGCCAAGTCAGGAGCCATGCCATGAGTCTTTCTTCCGCCGGCGCTGCTTTCCGCGCCGCACTGGCTGCCGAATCGCCGCTGCAGGTGATCGGTGCGATCAACGCCAACCACGCATTGCTGGCCAAGCGCGCCGGTTATCGCGCCATCTATCTGTCCGGTGGCGGTGTTGCGGCCGGCTCGCTCGGCCTGCCGGACCTGGGCATCAATACGCTGGAAGACGTGCTGATCGACGTGCGCCGCATCAGCGACGTGTGCGACCTGCCGTTGCTGGTGGACATCGACACCGGTTTTGGCCCGAGCGCGTTCAACATCGCCCGTACCGTGAAATCGCTGATCAAGGCCGGTGCCGGCGCCTGCCATATCGAAGACCAGGTGGGCGCCAAGCGCTGTGGCCATCGCCCGGGCAAGGAGATCGTGACCCAGGGCGAGATGGTGGACCGCGTGAAGGCAGCGGCCGATGCCAAGACCGATCCGGATTTCTTCCTGATCGCGCGTACAGACGCGATCCAGATGGAGGGCGTGGATGCGGCCATCGAGCGTGCCATCGCCTGCGTCGAGGCCGGCGCCGACGGTATCTTTGCCGAGGCCGCCTACGATCTGGAAACCTACAAGCGCTTCGCCGATGCGGTGAAAGTGCCGCTGCTGGCCAACATCACTGAATTCGGCGCCACGCCGCTGTTCAGCCGTGATGAGCTGGCCGCTTCGGGCGTTGCGATCCAGTTGTTCCCCCTGTCGGCCTTCCGTGCCGCCAACAAGGCGGCAGAGAACGTCTACGAAGCCATCCGCCGTGACGGCCACCAGCGTAATGTGGTGGATACGATGCAGACCCGCGAGGAGCTGTACGACCGGATCGGCTATCACGAGTTCGAGCGCAGCCTGGACAAGACGTTTGCTGCGAAGAAGTAGTCCCTGCCCCCTTCTCCCGTTGGGAGAAGGTGGCGCGTAGCGCCGGAAGAGGGTGCGATTCCACGCATTCGTACCCTCTCCCCAACCCCTCTCCCGGTGGGAGAGGGGCTTCCACATCCTGCATCTGATCGAGGTTCACACCATGTCTGAATCCACCGCCGCACCGGCGTTCAAGCCGAAGAAGTCCGTCGCCCTGTCCGGCACCGCCGCAGGCAACACCGCGCTGTGTACCGTCGGCCGTAGCGGCAACGACCTGCACTATCGCGGCTACGACATCCTGGACCTGGCCAACACCAGCGAGTTCGAGGAAATCGCTCACCTGCTGGTGCATGGCAAGCTGCCGAACAAGGCTGAACTGCGTGCCTACAAGGCCAAGTTGAAGGCGCTGCGTGGCATCCCGGCGGCGGTCAAGGCCGCGCTGGAAGAGCTGCCGCCGTCGGCGCACCCGATGGACGTGATGCGCACCGGCGTGTCGGTGATGGGCTGCGTGTCGCCGGAGAAGGACGACCACAACCACCCGGGCGCGCGCGACATCGCCGACAAGCTGATGGCTTCGCTCGGCTCGATGCTGCTGTACTGGTACCACTGGAGCCACAACGGCAAGGTCATCGACGTGGAAACCGACGATGACTCCATCGGCGGTCACTTCCTGCACCTGCTGCACGGCGAGCAGCCGCGCGAGTCGTGGGTCAAGGCGATGCACACCAGCCTGATCCTGTACGCAGAGCACGAGTTCAACGCTTCGACCTTTGCCTGCCGCGTCATCGCCGGCACCGGCAGCGACATGTACAGCGCCATCACCGGCGGCATCGGCGCACTGCGCGGGCCCAAGCACGGTGGTGCCAACGAAGTCGCCTTCGAAGTGCAGAAGCGTTACGAAACGCCGGATGAGGCCGAGGCCGACATCAAGGCACGCGTGGAGCGCAAGGAAGTGGTCATCGGCTTCGGTCACCCGGTCTACACCGTGTCCGATCCGCGCAACAAGGTGATCAAGGACGTCTCGCGCGAGCTGTCGGCCGAGCAGGAAAACATGAAGATGTACGACATCGCCGAGCGTCTGGAGACGGTGATGTGGGACATCAAGAAGATGTTCCCGAACCTGGATTGGTTCAGTGCCGTCAGCTACCACATGATGGGCGTGCCGACCGCGATGTTCACCCCGCTGTTCGTGATCGCACGTACCGCCGGTTGGAGCGCGCACATCATCGAGCAGCGCATCGACGGCAAGATCATCCGCCCGAGCGCGAACTACACCGGCCCGGAAGACCAGACCTTCGTGCCGTTGGACAAGCGCGCGTAAGGCGCGAGTGCAAGATCGATCCTGAGCCCCTCTCCCGCCTGCGGGAGAGGGGTTGGGGTGAGGGGAAGCTTCTGACAGGCGATGCCCGCTGCCAGACGCTTCCCACATCCGCCCTTCGGGCACCTTCCCCCGCAGGCGGGAGAAGGGAGCCTCCAGATTCCAAGTGTTGCTGTGGGATTGCTGAGATCGCGTGCATCCGCGAGCAATCCACCGCAAACACCAGCAAGCCCAGACCCTCACAGGCCAGCCATGAACACCGATTACCGCAAGCATCTTCCCGGCAGCAAGCTGGACTATTTCGACGCGCAGGCCGCTGTCGAGGCGATCGCGCCCGGCGCCTACGCCACGCTGCCGTACACCTCGCGCGTGCTGGCCGAAAACCTGGTGCGCCGCTGCAACCCGGCCACGCTGACCGATTCGCTCAAGCAGCTGATCGAACGCAAGCGCGACCTCGATTTCCCGTGGTTCCCGGCCCGCGTGGTGTGCCACGACATCCTCGGCCAGACCGCGTTGGTCGATCTGGCCGGTTTGCGTGATGCCATCGCCGACAAGGGCGGTGATCCGGCCAAGGTCAATCCGGTGGTGCCGGTGCAGTTGATCGTGGATCACTCGCTGGCGGTGGAGTGCGGTGGCTACGATCCGGATGCGTTCGCCAAGAACCGCGCCATCGAAGACCGTCGCAACGAAGACCGCTTCCACTTCATCGACTGGACCAAGCTGGCCTTCGAGAACGTGGACGTGATCCCGCCGGGCAACGGCATCATGCACCAGATCAATCTGGAGAAAATGTCGCCGGTGATCTACCAGCAGGGCGGCGTGGCATTCCCGGATACCTGCGTGGGCACCGACAGCCATACCCCGCATGTCGATGCGCTGGGCGTGATCGCCATCGGCGTGGGTGGCCTGGAAGCAGAGAACGTGATGCTCGGCCGTGCGTCGTGGATGCGCCTGCCCGACATCATCGGCGTCAAGCTGACCGGCAAGCCGCAGCCCAACATCACTGCCACCGACGTGGTGCTGGCGCTCACCGAATTCCTGCGCAAGGAACGCGTGGTGGGTGCGTGGCTGGAGTTCTTCGGTGAAGGTGCGGCGGCGCTGACCATCGGCGACCGCGCCACCATTTCCAACATGTGCCCGGAGTACGGCGCGACGGCGGCGATGTTCTACATCGACCAGCAGACCATCGACTACCTGCGCCTGACCGGCCGCGAGGAAGCACAGCTGGAGCTGGTCGAGAGCTACGCAAAGACCACCGGCCTGTGGGCCGACGCGTTGGTCACTGCAGAGTACGAGCGGGTGCTGGAGTTCGATCTGTCCAGCGTCGTGCGCAACATGGCCGGCCCCAGCAATCCGCACAAGCGTCTGCCGGTGTCGGACCTGGCTGAGCGGGGCATCGCTGACGAAGCCAAGCTCGAATCGGGCAAGGCTGAGGAAGCGCAGGGGCTGATGCCCGATGGCGCGGTGATCATTGCTGCCATCACCAGCTGCACCAATACCTCCAATCCGCGAAACGTGATTGCTGCCGCACTGCTGGCGCGCAATGCCAATGCGCGTGGTTTGATCCGCAAGCCGTGGGTGAAGTCGTCGCTGGCGCCGGGCTCCAAGGCGGTGCAGCTGTACCTGGAGGAATCCGGCCTGCTGCCGGACCTGGAAAAACTGGGCTTCGGCATCGTCGCCTTCGCCTGCACCACGTGCAACGGCATGAGCGGTGCGTTGGACCCGAAGATCCAGCAGGAAATCATTGATCGCGATCTGTACTCGACTGCGGTGTTGTCGGGCAACCGCAACTTCGATGGCCGTATCCATCCGTATGCCAAGCAGGCCTTCCTGGCATCGCCGCCATTGGTGATCGCCTATGCCATTGCCGGCACCGTGCGTTTCGACATCGAGAAGGACGTGCTGGGCATCGATGCCGAGGGCAACGAAGTGCGCCTGAAGGACATCTGGCCGAGCGATGCGGAAATTGATGCGGTGGTGAAGGCCTCGGTCAAGCCGGAGCAGTTCCGCAGCGTCTACAACCCGATGTTCAACGTGCGCGTCGAGCATGGCGAGAAGGTCAGCCCGTTGTACGACTGGCGCCCGCAGAGCACCTATATCCGCCGTCCGCCGTATTGGGAGGGTGCATTGGCCGGTGAGCGTACGTTGCGTGGCATGCGCCCGCTGGCGGTGCTGCCGGACAACATCACCACCGACCACCTGTCGCCGTCGAACGCGATCCTGCTGTCCAGCGCGGCCGGTGAATACCTGGCCAAGATGGGCCTGCCGGAAGAAGACTTCAATTCCTACGCCACCCATCGCGGCGATCACCTCACCGCGCAGCGCGCCACGTTTGCCAACCCGAAGCTGTTCAACGAAATGGTGCGCAACGAAGACGGCAGCGTGAAGCAGGGCTCGCTGGCGCGCGTGGAGCCGGAAGGCAAGGTCATGCGCATGTGGGAGGCGATCGAGACCTACATGGAGCGCAAGCAGCCGCTGATCATCATTGCCGGCGCCGACTACGGCCAGGGCAGCTCGCGCGACTGGGCGGCCAAGGGTGTGCGTCTGGCGGGTGTGGAGGCGATTGCGGCCGAAGGCTTCGAACGCATCCATCGCACCAACCTGATCGGCATGGGCGTGTTGCCGCTGGAGTTCAAGCCGGGCACCGACCGCAATACGCTGGGCATCGACGGCACCGAAACCTACGACGTGCAGGGCCTGCGTACGCCGCGCGCCGAGCTGTCGCTGGTGATCAACCGCCGTGACGGCACGGTGCTGAAAGTGCCGGTGACCTGCCGTTTGGATTCGGACGAAGAAGTTGCGATCTACGAAGCTGGCGGCGTGTTGCAGCGGTTTGCGCAGGATTTTCTGGAGGGTTCGGTTGCGTGAAGTAAAGCCTCACCCTCTCCCCCAACCCCTCTCCCGTGAAGGGAGAGGGGAGTAGCGATCAAGCTGCTGCGCGAGAACTGTAAGGCTGCATGAATCCAAAGCCCCTCTCCCCTTGTGGGGTGAGAGGGGCAGCCTACGAACCACCGGTTCGTTGCCCATCGAACGCCCTTGCGCAAGGGCCGGGGCGCGGAGCGGGGGTTGGGGAGGGGGCAAAGGAGGCCCCGGTCATGCAGAAACTAAAGTTCGCAAAACAGCTGCGCAGGAACATGACCGACGCCGAACAACTGCTCTGGCGTCACCTTCGAGCCCACCGGCTGCTCGGGCAGAAGTTTCGCCGCCAGCAGCCGTTGGGCCCATACATCGTGGACTTCGTGCATTTCGGTGTACGGGTGATCGTGGAAGCGGATGGAGGGCAGCACAACCAGAGCTCGCGTGATGCTGTACGCGATGCTTGGTTGAAATCGCAGGGCTTCAAGGTGCTGCGATTCTGGAACAACGAGATTCTGGGAGAGTGTGAAGCGGTGCTAGAGGTGATTCTCAAGACGGTGAGCACCCTCTCCCCCAGCCCCTCTCCCGTGAAGGGAGAGGGGGGCAAGAGTGGTTCATGACGTCGGTAGAAATGCCGGCACTCGCTGTAAACAAAAAGCCCCTCTCCCCTCGCGGGAGAGGGGTTGGGGAGAGGGGGCTGATCCCATGCCCACAACCCAACAACCCAAGGAAACCGACTCAATGTCCCGCGCCCCCCAGATCAAGATCCCCGCCACCTACATGCGCGGCGGCACTTCCAAAGGCGTGTTCTTCCGCCTGGAAGACCTGCCGACCAGCGCGCAGGTGCCGGGCGCGGCACGTGACCATCTGCTGCAGCGGGTGATCGGGTCGCCCGATCCCTATGCCAAGCAAACCGATGGCATGGGCGGTGCGACATCCAGCACCAGCAAATGCGTGATCGTCTCGCCCAGCAGCAAGCCCGATCACGATATCGACTATCTGTACGGCCAAGTGTCCATCGATACCGATTTCGTCGACTGGTCCGGCAACTGCGGCAATCTGTCCACCGGTGCGGGTGCGTTCGCACTGCATGCCGGCTATGTCGATGCGTCGCGCGTGCCGGAGAACGGCATCTGCGCGGTGCGTATCTGGCAGGCCAACATCAACAAGACCATCATCGCGCACGTGCCGGTCAGCAATGGCCAGGTACAGGAAACCGGTGACTTCGAACTGGATGGGGTGACCTTCCCGGCGGCGGAGATCGTGCTGGAGTTCATCGATCCGGCCGACGAGGGTGAAGGCGAGGGTGGCGGTGCGATGTTCCCGACCGGCAACCTCGTGGACGCACTGGAGGTGCCGGGCGTCGGTACGTTGCAGGCAACCATGATCACTGCCGGCATCCCGACCGTGTTCGTCAACGCCGAAGAAATTGGCTACCAGGGCACCGAACTGCAGCCGGCAATCAATGAGGACAAGGTCGCATTGGCGAAGCTTGAAGCCATCCGCGTGGCCGGTGCGCTGCGCATGGGCCTGATCAAGGCGCCGGAAGAAGCACTCAAGCGCCAGCACACGCCGAAGGTGGTGTTCGTCAACCGTGCCCTGGATTACACCAGCTCGGCAGGAAAGGGCGTCCTCGCCGGTGAGATCGACCTCAACGCACGTGCGATGTCGATGGGTAAATTGCACCACGCGATGATGGGTACCGCTTCGGTGGCCATTGCCACGGCGGCCGCGGTGCCGGGCACGCTGGTGAACCAGGCAGCCGGCGGCGGCCAGCGCAACGCGGTGCGCTTCGGCCATCCGTCCGGCACGCTGCGCGTCGGTGCCGAGGTGTCGCTGGTGGATGGTCAATGGACCGTGACCAAGGCAGTGATGAGCCGCAGCGCACGCATTCTCATGGAAGGCTGGGTTCGCGTGCCGGGCGACGCATTCTGAAATTTCCGGCCCGCTGCTCCGGTGGCGGGCAGAACCTGGGTGCCGCGTTTTTGATCTCAGAACATCCGACGCGCACACAAGGGCATTACTGACGGCTGGTTATACTCGGCGCCATCTGCTGGAGAACGCCATGGGTAACAGGATGTCGGTGCGTATGCGGTGGGCGGCGGTCGCTTTGGCGGCGCTGGCCCTGGTTGCAGGATGCAAGAGGAACGAAACCGGCCAGCTGCCCGGTGCGACCGGCGAGGCCATCGTCGCCAAGCAGGAAGAGGTCAAGGGCTTCGCGATGTTGCGGGCCTGGCCGGACCAGCAGCGCGGTGACGGGCTGGCCCTGGCGGTGGAGTTCTCGCGCCCGCTGGTCGGCACCCAGGACTTCGACAAGCTGCTGCGTTTCGAGGAAAAGGTCGGCACCGAGGAGAGCAGCTGGTCGCTGTCCGATGACGGCAAGACCCTGCGCTATCCCTACGTGGAAGCGGCCAAGGAATACACCCTGATCATTTCGCCGGACCTGCTGGCTGCCGACGGCAGCCGGCTGGGTACGGAAGTGAAGCAGAAGGTCTTCACCGGCGAGCTGGATCCGGCGGTGGGCTTTGCCTCGCAGGGCAGCGTGCTGCCGGCCAAGGACAGCCGCGGCCTGCCGGTGGTATCGGTGAACGTGCCGGAGGTGGACGTCGAGTTCCTGCGCGTGCGCGAGAAAGACCTGCCAACCTTCTTCAGCCAGTACCAGCGCGGCGGCCGGCGTGGCAGCTGGGAGCTGGACAGCGAGTACAGCGAACGCACCCCCTTGTCCAAGCTGGCCGAGCCGGTCTACGTGAACCGTTTTGTGCTCGGCGGCAAGCAGAACGAACGCGTGCTGACCTACCTGCCGATCCAGGAAGTGAAGGAGCTGCAGCAGCCCGGCCTGTACTTCGCGGTGATGAAGCGCACCGGCAGTTTCGACAGCGAGTACGACACCGCATTCTTTACCGTCAGCGACATCGGCCTGCACACGCGCGCCTACAAGGACACGCTGTTCGTGCACACCGCCTCGCTGGCCAATGGCGCCGCAGCGAAGAAGGTGGAGCTGAAGGTCATCGATGCCAAGGGCGAGGTGGTGCTCAAGGGCCAGACCGACGCCAACGGCAACGCGCTGCTCAACTACACGCTGGACGCGGCGCACGTGCTGGTCGCCTCCAGTGGCAGCGACACCACGATGCTGCCGTTCAACCAGCCGGCGCTGGACCTGAGCGAGTTCGCCGTGGCTGGCCGCCAGAACGCCAATTTCGACGTGTTCGCCTGGTCCGGCCGGGATCTGTACCGCCCCGGCGAGACCGTGCGCGTGTCGGCATTGCTGCGCGACAACGATGGCAAGCCGCTTGCCGGCCCGGCCAAGGGCGGGCATCCGGTATTCCTGCGGCTCAAGCAGCCTGACGGCAAGACTTTCCGCGAAACCCGCCTGCAGGCTGGTGAGCAGGGTTACTTCTCGTTCGAGCAGACCATTCCCGTGGAAGCACCGACCGGTCGCTGGCAGGTGGAATTCCGTACCGACCCGGGCAGCAAGGAGGCGGTGCAGGGCATGACCCTGCGCATCGAGGAATTCCTGCCCGAGCGCATGAAGCTGGATCTGAACAGCGCGCAGAAGACGCTCAAGCCCGGCGAGCCACTCAAGCTGCAGGCCGACGCGGCGTATCTGTACGGCGCGCCCGCCGACGGCAACCGCTTCACTGCGCGTTTGGCGGTGGCGGTGGAGCAGCATCCGCTCGAATCGATGCCGGGCTGGTTCTTCGGTGACCCGACAGTGCAGCTGCCGCGCGAAGCCAACGACGTGATCGACACCACGCTGCCGGCCGACGGCAAGCTGCGCCAGGATGTCGCCCTCCCGGCCGAGGCGGGCAAGGGCACCACGGTTTCGGCATTGCTGTCCGGCAGCGTCTATGAAACCGGTGGCCGCACCGTGACCCGCACGCTCAAGCGCGTGTTGTGGCCTGCGCCGGCGCTGGTGGCGGTGCGTCCGTTGTTCAACGACGCCGATGGTGCCGATGCCAACGCCAATGCCGGCTTTGAACTGACGCGCGTGGATGCCGACGGCAAGCCGCAGCCGGGCAAGGGGCTGAAGGTCACGCTGGTGCGCGAGCTGCGCGATTACCACTGGACCTACACCGACAGCCGTTGGGATTACGACTTCACCCGTCGTTTCGAGAACAAGGAAACCCGCACGCTCGACGCCGGTGCTACCTCGGCCAGATTCGACTTCCCGGTGGAGTGGGGCGAGTACCGGGTGGATGTGTTCGACCCGGCTACCGGCCTGACCATGCGCTATCCGTTCCGCGCCGGCTGGAGCTGGGACGACGACAACCGGGGCCTGGACGCGCGTCCTGACAAGGTCAAGCTGGCGCTGGACAAGACCGCTTACCGGGCCGGTGACACGCTCAAGGTGACGGTGACACCGCCGCATGCCGGCCGTGGCCTGCTGATGGTCGAGAGCGACCACATGCTGTACGTGCAGGACATCGACGCCAAGCCCGGCAGTACCTTTGAAATTCCGGTCACCAAGGACTGGGAGCGGCATGACGTCTACGTCACCGCGCTGGTGTTCCGTGGCGGCAGCGCACCGAGCAGGATCACCCCGGCGCGTGCGGTCGGCGTGGTGCATGTGGCGATGGATCGCGGCAATCGTCGTGTGGCGGTAGGCGTGGTCGCACCGAAGCAGATGCGTCCCGAGCAACCGATGACGGTGACGGTCAGCGCACCGGAACTGGCCGGCAAGCCGGCGCATGTCACTGTGTCGGCCGTGGACGTGGGCATTCTCAACATCACCCGCTTCGCGGTGCCGGATGCGCCGGCGCACTTCTTCGCGCAGCGGCGCCTGGGCGTGGATGCGTATGACATCTACGGGCGGGTGATCGAAAGCTTCGAGGGCAACAACGGCAAGCTCAAGTTCGGCGGCGACATGGCGTTGGCGGCATTGCCGCAGGCCAAGCGCCCCACCGCGCGCGTGCAGACCGTGGACCTGTTCTCCGGGCCGGTGGCGCTGGATGCCAAGGGCAATGCGCGTATCCGCCTGCCGGTGCCGGATTTCAACGGCACGCTGCGGGTTTCGGCGCTGGTCTATGCCGACGACCGTTACGGCAACCGCGATGTGGAGACGCTGGTGCGAGCGCCGATCCTGGCCGAAGCCAGCATGCCGCGGGTAATGGCGCCGGGCGACCGCAGCACCGTCACGCTGGACGTGCAGAACTTCACCGGCAAGCCGGGCGAGTTCTCGGTGCGGGTGGACGGCGAAGGCCCGCTGGGCATCGGCGAATCCGCGCGCAAGGTGCAGCTGGCCGCGGATGCCAAGAGCACGCTGAGCTTTCCGCTGAGCGCGCAGGAAGGCTACAGCGTGGCCAAGGTGCGGGTGCGGGTGGATGGCAACGGTTTCAAGGTGGACCGCCGCTACGACCTGCCGGTGCGCGCGGCGTGGCCGCAGGTGCTGCGTTCGCAGACGCGCACGCTGGACCCATTGGCGGCGATCACGCTGGACAGTGATTTCGCCAGCGGCCTGATGGCCGGTTCGGTCAATGCGCGCATGCTGGTCAGCGCCTTGCCGCCGATCCCGTTCGCATCGGCGTTGCAGGGCGCATTGAACTATCCGTACGGTTGCGCGGAACAGACCACCAGCAAAGGCTACGCAGCGCTGATGCTGGACCAGGCCACGTCGGCCATGCTCGGTGCCGATGGGCTGGATGCCAAGGCACGTCGCGAGCGCATGGAAGGCGCGTTCGGGCGGCTGGCCTCGATGCAGGTGGCCAACGGCAACTTCTCGATGTGGGGTGACGATGACTACATCAATCCGGCGCTGACGCCCTACATCGCCGAGTTCCTGCTCGACGCCAAGGACGCCGGTTTCGCCGTGCCGGAGAACGTGCTGCAGAAGGCGCTCAACCGGATCAGCGAGGACCTGCTCAGTGGTGGCAACCAGTTCTACGGGCAGGACCGCCGCGATGCATTGAAGTTCGCCAACCAGGCCTATTCGGGCTACGTGCTGGCACGGGTCAACCGGGCACCGTTGGGCACGCTGCGCACGTTGTGGGACAACGAACGCAGCAAGGCGGTGTCGGGCCTGTCGCTGGTGCATCTGGGCGTGGCGCTGTCGCTGCAGGGCGATGGCAAGCGCGGCCAGGCGGCGATCGCGGCCGGGTTCGCCAAGCCCACGGCGGACCGCCCCTCGTACTTCGGCGACTACGGCAGCCCGTTGCGGGATGACGCGCTGATGATCGCGCTGCTGCACGAGCGTGGCCTGTCCAAGCCGGAATACGATGCGCGCGCGGTGAGCCTCGGCCGCGAGCTGGATGCACGTCGCAACAGCGGCTGGCTGTGGCTGAGCACCCAGGAGCAGGTGGCACTGGCGCGGCTGGGCAAGGCGTTGATGGTCAACCAGAAGAAGCTGGTGTCCGGTGAACTGGCCGTCGGCGGCAATGTCGAGAGCATCGATGCACGCAAGGTGTTCGCGCGTGTGTTCGATACGGCCCAGCTGGCGCAGGGGGTGCGTTTCTCGCCGCAGGGCGAGGCGCCGATGTTCGCCAGCCTGGAAGTTGCGGGCATCCCGCGCCAGGCACCGGCACCGGACAACACCCACATCGGCATCGAACGCAGCTGGTACGGCACCGACGGCAAGCCGTGGACGCCGCGCTCGTTGAAGGAAGGCGAGGCCTTGATCGTGCGACTGTCCATCACCGCGAACACGGCAATGCCCGACGCGCTGGTGACCGATCTGCTGCCCGCTGGCCTGGAGATCGAGAACTTCAACCTAGGCGATGCCAAGCAGTGGGCCGACGTGGTGGTGGACGGCGTGGATATCAGCGACCGCTCGCGCGCGGCCGACGTCAAGCACGAAGAGTTCCGTGATGACCGCTACGTGGCCGCGCTGAATCTCTCGCGTGGCAGCACCGCACACGTGTTCTACCTGGTGCGCGCGGTCACCCCCGGCACCTACACAGTGCCGCCGCCGCTGGCCGAGGACATGTACCGTCCTGACCTGCGCGGTGTGGGTCGCTCCAATCCGACCACGATCACGGTGGTGCAGCCGTAAGCGGGATGCTCCAGCTTTTCCCCCTCCCTTTGCCAAAGGCAAGGGGAGGGCCGGGGAGGGGTAAGCTCTCCCGTTACTTGTCTCCGGCAACGGCATCACGACAGCGCAGAGGCAATTCCAAGCGCGCCTCCGGCATTGCGTTCGCAGGCAGGATGGATTTGGCGATGCATCTCCTCCTTGCGATGGCCCCCGCCGCCATGCGACCCAGTCCGCTCCCACAACCACCCGGTCACGATTGAAGAACAGGTACGAGTGAACACGCGCGTCCAATGGCTGAAGAACGTTGGCACCCGCTTGCGCGCGGCTCTCACGCTCCGCAATCTGCGCTGGGGATTGGCAGGGCTGCTGGCCCTGCTGCTGGTGCTGGACCTGTCCTTCCCGCCGCCGCTGCCAAAATCGCGTGACACCAGCACCTTGGTGGTGGCCGCCGACGGCACGCCGCTGCGCGCCTTCGCCGATGCCGAAGGCGTGTGGCGTTACCCGGCCGACGCCAAATCCATCTCACCGCTGTATCTGCAGGCCTTGCTGACCTACGAGGACCGCTGGTTCTGGCGGCATCCGGGCATCAATCCGTGGGCGTTGCTGCGTGCCGGCAAGCAGATGCTGCTGGAGCGGCGCATTGTTTCCGGCGGCTCCACGCTGACCATGCAGGTGGCGCGCATCCTTGATCCGCATACGCGCACGCCGTGGGGCAAGCTCAAGCAGCTGCTGCGTGCGTTGCAGCTGGAAGCGCACCTGAGCAAGGCCGAAATTCTCAACCTGTACCTGCAACGCGCGCCTTACGGCGGTACCATCGAAGGCGTGGAGGCGGCCAGCTGGGCATATCTGGGCAAGTCCGCGGCACATCTGTCGCAGGCCGAGGCGGCGCTGCTGGCGGTGCTGCCGCAGTCACCGAGCCGGCTGCGGCCGGATCGTCACCCGGAAGCGGCCCAGCGTGCCCGCGACAAGGTCCTTTCGCGCATGAGCGAGCTGGGTGTGTGGTCGGCCGAGGACGTGGCCGACGCCCGCATCGAGCCGGTGGTGGCGCGCTCGCTGAAGCAACCGCTGCATGCCGCATTGCTCGCGCAGCGCCTGCACGGGCAACAGCCACGCGCGGCACATATCCGCACCACGCTGGACAGCGGCTTGCAGCGCACGCTGGAAGAGCGCGTGGCGGCCTACTTCTCGCAGCTGCCCGAACGTACCTCCGCCGCGCTGCTGGTGATGGACAACAACACTCTGGAAGCGCGGGCCTACGTCGGCTCGGTGGCGTTCGGTGACAAGCCGCGTCTGGGCCATGTGGACATGGTGCAGGCGTGGCGTTCGCCCGGTTCCACGCTCAAACCGTTCCTGTACGGCATGGCGCTGGACGATGGCCTGATCCATTCCGAAAGCCTGTTGGTCGATGCGCCGCAGAGTTTTGGCGGATACCGCCCGGGCAACTTCGACGCGGCATTCAACGGACCGATTGGGGTGGCCAGCGCGTTGCGGCTGTCCTTGAACGTGCCGTCGGTGGACCTGCTGGATCGCGTTGGGCCTGCGCGCTTCTCCGCGCGCCTGGCCAATGGCGGGGTGAGCCTGAAATTCCCGCACGGCGCCAAGCCGAATCTGGCGGTCATCCTCGGCGGCACCGGCGCACAGCTGGAAGGATTGGTGGGCGCGTTTTCTTCGTTCAATCGTGGCGGCATCGCCGGACGCGTGCGTTACACCGCGCAGGAGCCGAAGATCGAACGCAGGATGATGTCCGAAGGCGCGGCCTGGATCGTGCGTGACATCCTTGAATCCAATCCGCGTCCCGGTTACGGCGTGGGCACCTTCGACACCGGCAGCCGTCCGCGCGTGGCCTGGAAGACCGGCACCAGCTACGGCTACCGCGACGCCTGGGCGATCGGCAGCACGCGTCAATACACGGTGGGCGTGTGGGTGGGACGGCCGGACGGCACACCGTTGCCGGGCCAGTACGGCGCGGTCACCGCGTTGCCGCTGATGTTCGAGGTCATCGACAGCCTGCCGCGCCAGCCCGGCGACAACGCCACGCGCACGCCGCCGGCCAGCGTCAGCGAAGTGGAAATCTGCTGGCCGTTGGGCATTGCCGCCGAACAGACGCCAGCGGCGATGTGCCAGCGGCGTTTCCCGGCGATGGTGCTCGACGGCGTGGTGCCACCGACCTTCGCCGAACGCGATGCACGCTTGTGGCAATCGGGCAGGGTGCGTTTGCAGGTGGATGCGGATACCGGCAAGCGTGTCTCGGCCGGTTGCGAAGGGCATGACCGATTGGAAGATCGCGAAATCGCCCGCTGGCCGGCATTGGCGTCGCCGTGGTTGTCGGTGTCACAACGGCAGGCGCAGCAGTTGCCGCCGTTGGCCGACGGCTGCCCGGATGATGGGCGCCAGTCCGACGCGGTGCTGCATATCGACGGGCTCAACGACAAGGCAACGCTGGCGCGGCCGCCGGGTGCCACGCACGGCCCGCGTCTGCAACTGCGGGCGCTGGGCAGCGAGTCGTCGATCGAGTGGTTGCTGGACGGGCGGTGGATCGTGCAGACCCAGGGTGCCCGCGTGTTCGTGCGTGATTTTGATGAGCCCGGCGATCACACATTGACCGCACTGGCCGCGGACGGAACCTGGACGCGCGTTCGGTTCCGGGTGGTTCGGTAATAAGAACGCGGAGAGTGGCGAATGATCGTGCGCGGCCACGCGATCAGCGTACGAGCGGCTTCAGCCGCGAAGCTGGCATTTCTTCCGTTGTCAACGAAACCCGTAATCGCACATTGTCAGCGGACGCGCTTGGCAATGACTGATGCCGCATGAGCTTCGCGGCTGAAGCCGCTCCTACGGGAGGTGTCGGAATCTGTAGGAGCGGCGTGAGCCGCGAAGCTGATGTCCTTTCCGCCGTCAAAGAGGATCGCCACCACGCAATGTGAGCAGTCGGGCTTCGTATCGTCCGATAACGCATGAGCTTCGCGGCTCACGCCGCTCCTGCAGGAACAATGCGCGTGGTCTATTCGCCGATCCACCCGTCCAGCATGTCGGCGAAATCATCGGCGTGCTCTTCCTCCTGTGCCAGTATCTGCTCGAGGATGCGCTTGGTCGTGGTGTCCTTGTCGCCGATGAAATTGATCATCTCGCGATAGCTGTCGATGGCGATGCGCTCGGCGATCAGGTTCTCGCGGACCATATCGCGCAGGTTGCCGCCTTCGCGGTATTCGGCATGCGAGCGGGCGGTGAGGGTGTCCGGATCGAGATCCGGCTCACCGCCCAGCTGCACGATGCGTTCGGCAAGCAGGCCTGCGTGGGCCTGCTCCTGTTGCGCGTGCTCCAGGAATTCGGCCTTCACTGCATCGGCAAGCATGCCTCTGGCCATGTAGTAGTGCCGGTAGTAGCGCAGCACGCACACCCACTCGGTGGCCAACGCGTCGTTGAGCAGCTTGATCACCGCCTTGCGATCGGCGAGGTAGGTCGGGGTGACCGCGCCGTCCTCGATGCGCTTGCGTGCGTTGGTACGCAGGATCTTGCGATCGGTGATGCCGGCGGGCGGCGTGCTGGGTGACTTCGATCGGGTGGCGGGCTGTTTGCTCATGGCTGGCCATTCCTGTGGTTGGGATATCAGCTGGGCAGATGCTCCAGCACGTATTGGGCCGAGGAGACCTCGAACTGGCCGGGCTCCTCGATGTAACAACCGCGCACGATGCCGTCTTCGACATACAGCGCGAAACGACGCGAACGGATGCCCATGCCGGAGCTGGTTGCATCCAGTTCCAGGCCCAGCGCACGGGTCAGGTCGCCATTGCCGTCGGACAGCATCTGCAGGCCATCGGGTACCGATTGCGTTTTGGCCCAGGCCTGCATCACGAACGGATCATTGACCGCCACGCAGAACACTTCGATGCCACGGCTGCGGAACTGGTCGAACAGCTCAACGTAACCGGGCAGGTGGCGCGCCGAACAGGTTGGAGTGAATGCGCCGGGCACGGCGAACATCACCGCCTTGCGCCCGTCGAACAGCGTGTAGGTGTCAACCGTTTCCAGTCCCTCACGCAGACGCTTGAGGGTTACTTCCGGAATGCGGTCGCCAACTTTGATGGACATGCGGAACTCCTGAGCCTGAATTGCAGTTTAGTGATGGGGTGGAAGGGCAGCGTCAACGGCTTGAAAAGGCCACCTTCACACAACACCTCGTGGGCATGGGAACGGCAACGCCATTCCGGCCTGCCACTCCCGCAACCTTGCAGGAGGACATGATGAGCATCGTACGTTACCGCCAGTGGCCGACGCAGTCCGAGATCCGCCATCTGCTGGCACCGTTGCTGGAGACGCAGCCGTTGGCACGCGATGGCTGGGTGCCGGCGGTGGATATCCGCGAAGAACCCACGCAGTTCGTGCTGCTGGCCGATCTGCCCGGCGTGGAGCCGTCCAGTATTGACGTCCAGATGGACAAGGGTGTGCTATCGATCAAGGGCGAGCGCGCGGCGGCTGCCACGGCCGAGAATGGCTTGTTTGCCCGCAGCGAGCGTGGCCATGGCGCGTTCAACCGTCGTTTCACACTGCCCGATACCGCCGATGCCGAGGGCATCGTGGCGCGCAGTCACAACGGCGTGCTGGAAATCCGCATTCCCAAGCGCAGCGAGGCCGCGCCCCGGCGCATCCAGGTGGAGCAGGCCACCGCCTGAGCAGCGTGAGCATCTTTCCACCAGCGTGACCGTCGTGGCCCGTTAGAATGGCGCCACGGCGGTTGCCGGTTGCATGACGGCCCGTTGCCGAAAGGTGGCGGGCCTGACTTTTTTGCAGAGGTGTATGGATGGAATTCAAGGATTACTACGCAACGCTGGGCGTGGAACCCAGTGCCGGCGATGCCGAGATCAAGACCGCTTACCGGCGGCTGGCGCGCAAGTACCACCCGGACGTGAGCAAGGAGGCCGGGGCCGAGGACAAGTTCAAGGCCATCAACGAGGCCTACGAGGCGCTGCGTGACCCGGCCAAGCGCCAGGCCTACGACCAGCTGCGCGCGCAGGGCTACCGGCCAGGCGAGGAGTTCCACGCACCGCCCAACTTCGGTGGCGGCCAGGGCTTCGACTTCGAGGAAGTGTTTGGCGGCGGTGGCGCCGGTGGTGGCTTCAGCGATTTCTTCGAAAGCCTGTTCGCACGCCAGCGCGGTGGGCGCCCGCAGGGCGGCTTTGGTGGTGGTCCGCAGCCGATGCGCGATACCCGCGCCAAGCTCTCGGTACCGCTGGAAGCGGCCTACAACGGCGACAACCTGCGCATCACCGTCGACGGCAAGCAGCTGGACGTGCGCGTGCCCAAGGGCATCCGCCCGGGCCAGGTGATCCGCCTGGTCGGGCAGGGCAACGGCGGCGGCAACCTGATGCTGGAAGTGGAATACGCCGCGCATCCGCGTTTTGAAGTGGATGGCCGCAACATCCTGTACACCTTGCAGGTGACGCCATGGCAGGCGGCATTGGGCACCACCATCAGCGTGCCGACGCTGGGCGGTGCGGTGGAACTGAAGGTGCCGGCCGATTCGGACAGTGGCCGCAAGCTGCGCCTGCGCGGGCGCGGACTGCCTGGCAAGCCCGATGGCGACCAGATCGTCGAACTGGAAGTGGTTGCACCGGTGCCGAGCAACGAGGAGCAGCACGCGGCGTATCGCGAGCTGGCAAAGGCGTTCGGCGAGCAGATCTGAAGCTTCACGCGTAGTGCCGAGTCATGCTCGGCACGATTTGCCGGTAATGCCCCAGCGGAGCACGGCTCCGCTCTACAGGGGCGGGATGTAGTGCCGAGCAACGCTCGGCACGGGTTTATCTAACCTGCCCCCGCGGAGCATGGCTCCGCTCTACTTGGCGTTGGCGCGCAAGGCCGGTTGTAGGGTCTGCGGGTTGCCATCGTTCGGGCGCGGGGTTACCCCGAGCAGTTGGGTCAGCAGCGGGTAGACGTCGACGTTGTCGAACACCGGCAGCTGTTTGCCTTGCACGAACGACGGGCCGCGGGCCACAAACACCGCCTGCATCGATGGCAGCGCCGGGTCGTAGCCGTGCGAACCACGGTCGCCGGGCGGACGCTTGGCCAGGTTCGCGCGGCTGATCGCATCCCAACCTTCCTGCATCTGGCAGACGATGGCCGGCACGCGCGGGTTGCTGCCGTAGTGCCAGCGCGTTGGCAGGTTGGCCTTGTTCCAGCATTGGTAGTGCGCATGCTCGCCGAGCAGCGCTTTTTCTGCTTCGGCCTGCTTGCCGGGCAGGGGCGCAAAACCCACCGACTGACCGTACGAAACCACCTGCGCGATTTCCGGCGCCACCATGTCCTCGGTGGCGACGGCCTGGCCCTGCTTGACCGTGGCCATGCCGTGGTCGGAAACCACCACGATGTTGGTGCGGTCGAGCAGCCCGTCGCTGGCCAGCCCGTCGATCAACTGGCCGATGGCGGTATCAACTTCGCGCAGTGCCGCGGCGTATTCCGGTGAATCCGGGCCGTGTGCATGACCGGCCTGGTCCACGTGTTCCATGTAGGTGGCGACCAGGCGTGGCTGCACGCCATCGGGTGCGCCGTTCAACCACGAACGCACCAGCTGCACGCGCTCGCTCATCGGTGCGCCTTCCTGATACGGGCGCCACTGGCTGGCGTGGTGTCCCTGGATCGGCGCTTCGCTGCCGGGCCAGGACCAGGTGGCGCTCTTGTAACCGGCTTTTTCGACCGTCACCCAGATCGGTTCGCCGCCTTCCCACCAGGCCGCGTTGGTGACCGCGTGGCGGTCGCTGAGACGGAAATCGCCCAGGTTCTCGACACTCATCGCGTTGTGGATCAAACCGTGGTGATCTGGGCGCAGGCCGGTGACCAACGTGTAGTGATTGGGAAAGGTGAGCGAAGGATAGGACGGCCGCATGCCCGCCGCGCGCACGCCTTCGCGAGCCAGACGCAGCAGGTTCGGGCTGTTGCCACGGTCGAGCATGTCCGCGCGCAGGCCGTCGATGGACAGCAGCAGCACCGTCGGCGGTGCCGGCGGAGGGGTTTGTGGGGCGGGTGAGGAAGCGCAGGCGGCGAGCAGGGCAGTGGCCAGTGCTGCCGCAGGGAAGCGTAAGGAATTCATCGCGACATGATAAATCCGCCGCATGACGTGACGAATACGACTTTGGGTCCGCAGCCGTGCTGGGGCCGGTGGCTGGCTTTGCCGGAAGTTGTCGATCGGGTGGTTGCGGGGATGCTGAAGCAAGAAGCAGAAGCAACGGCACCCCTCCCCAGCCCTCCCCTGCGCCTGTGGCGCAAGGGAGGGGGGTGGTACGTGCAGGCTGTTGCTGGTTGCTGGTTGCTCTTGCTGTTGCCCCCTCCCTTGCGCCACAGGCGCAGGGGAGGGTTGGGGAGGGGTAAGGCACTGACTTCCGCGCTCAGTCACTCAATCCGAGAACTCAACCAAACAGATCCGCCTCCGGCTCCTCGTCCACCTGCACACCTTCCAGCTTCAACAGCGCGACCTTGGTCGGCAGGCCGCCGCCGAAGCCGGTGAGTGCACCGTTGTTGCCGATCACCCGATGGCAGGGCAGCACGATGGGCAGCGGATTGCGGCCGTTGGCCGCGCCAACGGCGCGCGTGGCGGTGGGCTTGCCGATGCGTTCGGCCAGCTCCTTGTAGCTCCAGGTCGCGCCGAACGGAATCTGCGCCAGCATCTGCCAGACATCGAGCTGGAAGTCGGTGCCGGCCGGCGCCAGGATCAGGTCGAAATGGCGGCGTTTGCCCTGCAGATACCCCAGCAGTTGTCGGCGCGGCTCGGCGACCGCGTCCGGATCGTGCTGCCAATGCTCGCGGCCCTTGGCGTCATGCCGGTTTTCGGCGAACAGGATATGGCGCACGCCGTTTTCATCGGCGGCGACGGTGAGCGGGCCAATGGGCGTGTCGAAGCGGTCGTAGTAGATGCTCATGGTCAGGACTCCTTGGGGGTCGCAGCGGCCAGATGCCACAGATGCAGTACGGCGTAGGCGCGCCACGGGCGCCATGCCTGCGAGCGGGCCTCGGTCTGTTTTTCGCTCAGGCGCTGGCCCTGGCCCAGCACCTGCTGCAATACCAGGTCGCCGGCAGGGAACGCGTCGGGCATGCCCATCGCACGCAGCGCCATGTAGTGCGCAGTCCATGGGCCGATGCCGGGCAGGGCAACGGCGCGTTGAACGAAATGCTCCAGGGTCTGCGCGCGGCTGAAATCCAGGCGGCCTTCGGCACAGGCGCGGGCCACCGCGCGCAGCGTCGCCGCACGGCTGCGCGGCAGGCCGATCGTTTCCAGCGGTGCTTCCATCAACACTTCTGGCGTCGGGAACTGGCGGTCCAGTCCTTCGGGCATGCCCGGCAGGTGCTGGCCGAAACTGTCGACCAGCCGTCGTGCCAGGGTGGTGGCCGCAGCCACGCTGACCTGCTGGCCGAGCACTGCGCGCGCGGCCACTTCAAAGCCGTCCCAGCCACCGGGAATGCGTAGGCCGGGGCGCTCGGCGATACCGCGCGCCAGCAACGGCTCCTGGGCCAGGCTGGCGTGGACCACCGACAGGTCCGCGTCCAGGTCGAACACGCGGCGTACGCGCGCGACGATGGCCGGGATGGCGCGCGGGTCGGTGGTGCCCAGTTGCAGGCGCAGTTCCAGGCGGCGCGGATCGGCGCTGACCCGGATCAGGCTGGCCGCACCATTGCTGACGATCACCCGCTGGTAGCTGTCCTCGGTGATCTGCTCGATCCCCGGCAGCGAGCGCTTGCGCAGGAACGCCAGCATCGCGCGGAAATCCAGTGGCGGCCGGTATGCCAGGCGCAGCACCGGCTCGCCGCCCTGCACCGTGCCGTGCTGCCGGCGCAGCGCACTGGGCGGCATGCCGCAGCCGGCCAAGAACGCACTGTTGAAACGGCGCAGGCTGTTGAAGCCGGCCGCCAGCGCCACCTGGGTAACCGGCAGGGCGGTTTCGGTCAGCAGCTGCTTGGCCAGCAGCAGCCGGCGCGTGGCATGCAGCTGGGCCGGGGTGGCCCCCAGCCGGGCCACGAACAGCCGCTGCAGCTGGCGCGCGCTCAGCCCCATCGCCTCGGCCAGCGCTGAAGCGGCCTGCTCCTGCAGGATGCCTTCGTTGAGCAGGGTCAGGGCGCGGTGCAGGGTGTGGTCCTGCAACAGGCTGGCGTCATCCGGGGACAGTTCCGGCCGGCAGCGCAGGCAGGGCCGGAAGCCGGCCGCGGTGGCCGCGGCGGCGCTGGGGAAGTAGCTGACATTGCGCGGGCGCGGCGGCGGCGCCGGGCACACCGGCCGGCAGTAGATGCCGGTGCTGCGCACGGCGGTGAAAAACAGCCCGTCAAAGCGCGCGTCGCGGGCCAGTCGCGCCTGTTCGCATTGCTCGTAGCTGGGGAGGGAAGGGTTGTGCATGGCGCCAGTCTAGGCCCGTCGGCGGCCCGGTACTGGCCAAATCCGGACATCAATGCTCATGGCGATCGGTTGTTTAGCAACGATTGCGGTGAACGTGGGCTTGGGCACTAGACTGTGGCCTTTCCGGCGCGTGCGCCGTTGTACGGATTTGATTGCTGCCCATGTTGCCCAGATTCTGGTGGTCGCCGCTGTTGTGTCTCGGGCTGTTGGCCTGCAATAAGGTCGAGCCCGGCAAGGCGCCTGCCACCGAAGCGGTCGTTGGCCCAGCCGCCGATGGCGACCACATGGTGTCGATCAACGTCGCTGACGCACCGCGGCCGACCCCGGCGACCGTGCCGGCCAAG
This sequence comes from Stenotrophomonas sp. SY1, assembly GCF_021202945.1. Classification (GTDB taxonomy): domain Bacteria; phylum Pseudomonadota; class Gammaproteobacteria; order Xanthomonadales; family Xanthomonadaceae; genus Stenotrophomonas. The sequence goes on from NZ_JAJOYR010000001.1 coordinate 1,496,746, forward strand.
GATCGCCCATGGGCGGATGTACAGCTGGAGAACGGCAAGGCCTGGATCAGCTGTGGCACCGACTACGCCGGCGAACACGGCGATGGCCTGGCGCTGGAATCGCTGGATCGTGACACCCTCAATGCCGCGCTGGAGCCCTGCACGGAGCGCGGCCTGATGCGCGTGCGCTACGTGGGCAAGATCAACCCGTCCTTCGCCGAGATGATGACGCGGCTGGCGATCGTGGCCGACACGAAGAAGATCGCTCGCCGCATCCTTGACCTGGACTCCAGCGGCGGCCAGGTGGAAGCGGCCATCGTGGCCGGCGACAGCATCGGTGAATCGGGCTGGACCATGTGGGTGCGCGAAGGCTCCATCTGCCACAGCGCCTGCGTGTTCGTGCTGGCGGCCGGCGACAACCGGCTGATCTCCGGCAAGGTCGGCATCCACCGCATGATGCGCATCAGCTCCACCGCCACTTCGCGCGCGGAGTTGAACAAGGAGCTGCACGAGGTCTACGACAACGTGAAGGACTACCTGCAACGCAATGGCGTGGCGGTGGGCGTGGCCGACCTGATGATGACCGTGCCCAACCGCAGCCTGCGCCTGCTGACCAGCGAGGAACTCAAGCAGTTCGGTCTGGACGGCACCAACGCCGTGCAGGACGACCTGGAGCGGATCAAGCAGATGCGCAAGTGCGGCGACGATTTCGTACGCCGCAAGGATGCCTTCCTGGTGGCCTTCGACCGCGAGTGCAAGGTGGAAGGGGTCGACCTGGAAACGGTGAACAGCTGCGGACAGGCCTTGAAGGAGCGCTTCGGTTTCCCGGATGAAGTCTGTCCGGACGAAAGCCCGCTGTCGGAAACCGACATCGCCCTGCTCACGCCGGAACCGGCCGCCACCCCGGCGCCGGAAGCTGCCGCAGCCACGGCTGCGCCGGCTGCGGTCGTACCGCCGGTCGTACCCGCCCAGCGCCACTGAGAGCGCTTGTGCTGCACGCGGCGCCGAATCGTGTTGGGATGGCGCCTCCTGATCCACAGCAAGTGCCAAGGAGAGAGCCATGCGTAGGTTGCCTGTATTGCTGATGTTGTCATTGGGCCTGTCCACCAGCGCGGTCCTCGCGCAAACGGCGCCGGCAGCAGCGCCGCCGGCTGCAACGCCGGGTGCGCGTGCGCCGGCAACCCCTGCCATCGCCCCGGCCCAGCAGGCGCAGCTGGCAAAGCAGGATGCGGACATGACCCGCGCGGCGCAGCAGGTGGCGCAGCTGGTGGATGCCCAGCAGGCCGGACAGGTCTGGGATGGCGCCTCGGCGGTCGCGCGCAAGGCGGTGACCCGCGAGGCCTTCGCCAATTCGGTCAACGGCGACCGCAGCAAGCTAGGCGCGCTGGTATCGCGTGGCAAGCCATCGATCACCCGCGTGCAGTACCCGGCCGGCGCCGCCGTGCCGGAGGGCATCTACCTCAACGTCAGCTTCCCGACCCGCTTTGCCAACAACGCCCAGCCGGTGCGCGAACTGGTGTCCTTCCGGCTGGATGAGGACAAGGTGTGGCGTGCATCCGGGTACAGCGTGCGCGCGGCCAACTGACAGCCCGACGGTAGAGCGGAGCCATGCTCCGCTGCGGCTGTGCCGATGAAGTCCCTGCCGAGCACATGGCTCGGCACTACCGTTCGCCGGGCTGCGCGGCGGTTTTTGTCCGGCCGGAACGCCTCGCGCCTGATCCAGATCAATGTTTCCTTACAACGCGTTGACTAGGCTTGAGCGCCATCGGCATCGCGGAGTGGACATGCACAAGGTGGACGTAGTGGTGGTGGGCGCAGGTCCGGCCGGATTGAGCCTGACCCGCAGCCTGGCAGGCAGCGGTCTGTCGATTGCGCTGGTGGAGCTGCAGTTGGCCAGCACCCTGGCCGAGCCGGCCTTCGACGGGCGCGAGATCGCGCTGACCCACGCCTCGCGCCAGATCATGCAGGCCATGGGCATGTGGCAGCGCATTGATCCTGCCGAAATCTCGCCGCTGCGCAGCGCCAAGGTGATGAACGGCAACTCGCCGTTCGCGCTGGGCTTTGCCGCCGAGCGCGAGAACGTGAGCGAGCTGGGCTGGCTGGTTCCCAATCACCTGATCCGCCGCGCCGCCTGGGAGGCGGTGCAGGGCCAGGCGGGGCTGGAGCTGTTGGACGGCGTTTCAGTCACCGCCATCGAAACCGGCGATGACGCCAACCTGATCACCCTGTCCGATGGCCGGCGTCTCGCCGCGCGGCTGGTGGTGTCGGCCGACAGCCGCTTCTCCAGCACCCGGCGGATGATGGGCATCGGTGCGCAGATGCGGGACTTCGGCAAGTCGATGATGGTTTGCCGCCTGCACTGCGAGCGCCCGCACCGGCACGAAGCCTGGGAGTGGTTCGGCTACGACCGCACCCTGGCGATGCTGCCGCTGCCAGGCAACCAGGCCTCGGCGGTGATCACCCTGCCGCCACAGCAGATGCAGGAACTGGTGGCAATGGACGATGCCCGCTTCGGGCAGACGACCACCGGTTTCTTTGAACGCCGGCTGGGTGCGATGGAGCCGGTGGGGACGCGCCACGTCTATCCGTTGGTGGGCGTGTACGCGCACCGCTTTGCCGGCCCGCGCTACGCGCTGGTGGGTGATGCAGCGGTGGGCATGCACCCGGTCACCGCGCACGGCTTCAACTTCGGTCTGCAGAGTCAGGAGCGGCTGGCGCGGCTGGTCAACGAGGTGGCCGAGCAGGGTGGCGATATCGGCAAGGCGTCGATGCTGGCCCGTTATGAGCGTGGCCACCGGCTGGCAACGCGCCCGTTGTACGAGGCCACCAATGCCATCGCCGCGCTGTACAACGACAACCGCCTGCCGGCACGGGTGCTGCGCGGCGCGGCGCTGAGGGCCGCCCATGGCGTGGCTCCATTCAGGAAGATGATTGCCGGGCACCTGACCCAGCGGATGGCGTGACCGCATTCACTGCTGGATCGGCGGGAGACGCGGGCCGGGGATGACTCCGGCCCGGGACGGTCAGCGTTAGCAGGTGGCAACAGGACCGATGCGCTTCCTGCTTGGCGGCTCGAACCGCTGCTGCGGAGCCGGCCGGGGCGCCGGCTTACTCGGCGGCTGCCAGGACGCGGATCTGCACCTCGCCCAGCACCACCTGTTGGCCGGCGCGGATCTTGCACGCCTTGCGCAGTTCGACCTCGCCGTCGACGGTCACATGGCCTTCACCGATGATCATCTTGGCCTCGCCGCCGCTGGAGACCAGGTCGGTCAGCTTGAGCAGCTGTTTCAGTTCCACGTACTCGCGGTCCAGTTCAAAATCGATGGTCTGCATGGGATTCACAGGAAAAATGCGGGCATTATTGTGCGCCAATGGCCGCCGGGAAGGGAGCCGGGCGGGCGCTCGTGTAGTCGCCAGCTGAACGGACATTCGCAGCCACGCGACAGCAAGGGGGTTCAGGGCGCACAATATGCGTCTTTTCGCCCGCCCGTTCGCGGCGGTGCCCCCGGAGTTCCCCATGTCCCAAGAATCCCCCGCGCCGCTGCTGTTCGCAGATCTCGGCCTCTCAGAGCCTGTGATGAAGGCGGTGGCCGACGTCGGTTACGAAACCCCGTCGCCCATTCAGGCTGCAACCATTCCGGCGATGCTGGAAGGCCGTGACGTGCTTGGCCAGGCGCAGACCGGTACCGGCAAGACCGGTGCCTTCGCGCTGCCGGTGCTGTCCAACATCGATCTTTCCGCCACCAAACCGCAGGTGCTGGTGCTGGCTCCGACCCGCGAACTGGCCATCCAGGTCGCCGAGGCGTTCCAGACCTACTCCGCCTCGATGCCGGGCTTCCGCGTGCTGCCGGTGTACGGCGGCCAGCCGTACGGCCAGCAGCTGTCGGCGCTGCGCCGTGGCGTTCACGTGGTGGTCGGTACCCCCGGCCGCGTGATCGATCACCTGGATCGCGGCACCCTGGACCTGTCCCAGCTCAAGACCCTGGTGCTGGACGAAGCCGACGAAATGCTGCGCATGGGCTTCATCGACGACGTCGAAGCCGTGCTCAAGAAGCTGCCGGAAACCCGTCAGGTTGCGCTGTTCTCGGCCACCATGCCGCAGCAGATCCGCCGCATCGCGCAGACCTACCTGCGTGACCCGGTGGAAGTGACCATCGCCTCCAAGACCACCACCTCGGCCAACATCCGCCAGCGTTACTGGTGGGTGAGCGGCATGCACAAGCTTGATGCGCTGACCCGCATCCTTGAAGTCGAGCCGTTCGACGCGATGATCATCTTCGCCCGGACCAAGGCCGGCACCGAGGAACTGGCCGGCAAGCTGCAGGCGCGTGGCATGGCGGCAGCCGCCATCAATGGCGACATGCAGCAGGCCCAGCGCGAGCGCACCATCGCCCAGCTCAAGGAAGGCAAGCTCGACATCCTGGTCGCCACCGACGTGGCTGCCCGTGGCCTGGACGTGGAGCGCATCAGCCACGTGCTGAACTACGACATCCCGTACGACACCGAAAGCTACGTGCACCGCATCGGCCGTACCGGCCGTGCCGGCCGCAGCGGCGAGGCGATCCTGTTCGTCACCCCGCGCGAGAAGGGCATGCTGCGCCAGATCGAGCGCGCTACCCGCCAGCCGATCGAAGAAATGCAGCTGCCGAGCGTGGATGCGGTCAACGACCACCGCGTCAACAAGTTCATGGAGCGCATCGGCCAGGCGCTCAACAGCGGCGACACCGATTTCTACCGCGATCTTGTGCAGCGTTACGAGAACGAGAACAACGTGCCGGCCGTGGATATTGCCGCCGCGTTGGCCAAGCTGCTGCAGGGTGATGCCCCGTTCCTGCTGAGCACGCAGCCGCGTGAGCGTCATGAATCGCGCGGTGACCGCCCGGAACGTTCGGAGCGTCCGCAGCGTGATGGCGGCTTCCCGCGCCATCGCGAGGACCGTGGTGATCGTGGTGATCGCCCGGCACGCTTCGAGCCGCGCTTCGAGCGTGGCCCGCGTCAGGACGATGGCGAGCGCGCACCGCGTCCGCCGCGTGGTGAAGGCGAGTTTGGTGAGCGTCCGCGTCGTGAAATGCCGCCGCGCAGCGCGCCGGAGTTCGGCATGGAGACCTACCGCATTGAAGTGGGCCACCAGCATGGCGTGAAGCCGGCCAACATCGTCGGCGCCATCGCCAACGAGGCGGGCCTGGAAAGCCGTTACATCGGCCGCATCGACATCCACGACGGACATTCGGTGCTGGACCTGCCGGCGGACATGCCCACCGATGTGCTGCAGCACCTGAAGAAGGTGTGGGTGTCCGGCCAGCAGTTGCAGATGCGCCGGCTTGAGCCGGGTGAAGACCAGGGCAGCAGCCCGGCAGCGCCTGCGTCCAAGCCGCGCTTCAGCAAGGGCGGCCCCAAGCCGGCCGGTCGTCCGGGTGGCCCGGGTGGCCCGCGTCGTGACGGCTTCAAGCCGCGCGGTCCGCGCAACTTCTGATCCCGCACCGGATCAGGCCTGAAAACAGCCCCGCATTGCGGGGCTGTTTTTCTTTGTACGGACAGGCGGCGAACGACCACGGTTTTTGTAGGAGCGGCCTCGGCCGCGAAGCTGGTAAAGCCAGCAGGCCCGGCAGAATCTGGAATTGCAGGCATTGCCCGGGCGAAGCGGATGTCAGCCTCGCGGCTGACGCCGCTCCTACAACAGCCCGGCACCGGCACACCTGCGTTGCACACCCTCCTTGCAGACACCGCTGTCACATCGCGGGGCTGTTTTATCTGCGTTGGCGGTCGATAACGAGAGAAGCGCAGCCGGTCCATGTCTGTTTTCACATGCGGTTGCGGGTGGGTTGTTGCGATAATTCACGGCAGAACGCCAGGGGGCGCGAGGGAAGTCATGGCAGAGGCTGGGGGGGCGGTGCTTGCGGGCAGCGGCAGATGGGCGGCGCGGATGGTGTTTGCGCTGTTGGCCATGCTGTGGTCCGGGCTGAGCGTCGCGAGCACACCCCGGGTCGATCAGGATTTCCTGCTGGTGGGCGCGGCCACCGACCAACAGGCACCGCTGCGTGCCTGTACGCCGCATGCGACCGCCCGGCTGTTGAACCGGGTTGAAGTGATGCCACCACAGGGCGGCTGGTCGGGAGCACCACAGGCACTGGACGTATTCAACGTGTTTGCCGGCGAAGTGATGATTTCGCATGGCGAGCGCGAAGTGTGCGGGCACATGCAGGACGCGCGTACACGTGATTCCCGCTTCCGTGCCGGCGTCGGCATGGTGGTGGTGCCCCAGAAAGGCAATCTGGACCCGATCCTGGTGGCCTGGGAGCCACCGTTGAAGCCGCGCTGGATTCCGACCATCCGCCTGGGCGCGCCCAGTCCGGTGCAGCAGATCGATACCGCCCGGCTGCTGGTGCGTACCGCCTGCGTGGCCATTGCGCTGGCGCTGGCGGTGTCGGCGTTGATGGGGTTCGTCACCACGCGCGGCCGGGACTTCCTGACCTACGTGCTGGTCTGCGCGCTGCTGGTGGTCTGGCAATCGGTGCTCAGCGGGCTCAGCGGTTATCCCGAACCCTGGCTGCCGGTGGGCCGCGATGCCCCGGTGCTGATGGTGAGCATCACCGCGCTCAGCTACGCGGTGATGACCTGGGTGATGTGGCGCCTGTGCGGTGGCCGTGAAGTGCTCAGTGGGTCGCGCCGCTGGATGATGTGGCTGGCGCTGGGCCTGTGTGCGGTGGCGATCCTGGCGCCGTGGTTGCCGTGGCATCTGCTGGCACTGACCGCCGTTGCGATGGACAACGTATTCGCGGTGGCCTGCGTGCTGGCCCTGGTGGCCGGGCTGGTGTCGCTGCGCCGTGGCGATTACCAGGTGCTCGATGGCATGGTCGCGGTGGTGCCGTTGCTGCTGCTGACCCTGGCCGACATCTTCGACAGCCGCCTGCTGGTGGAATACCGGGTTGAAGCGGTGCAGCTGTCGGTGACCTGGTTCCTGATGATGGCGGCCTATTCGCTCAACCGCAGCCTGGGCCACCTGCGCCAGCAGCGCGATGAAATGCGCCAGCTGGCCGATACCGACACACTCACTGGCCTGTCCAACCGGCGCGCCGGGCTGCGCCAGCTGGAGCAGTACCTGCAGCAGGCCAAGCTGGCCGGGCAGCCGCTGTCCATCGGCTTCCTGGACATCGACCTGTTCAAGCAGATCAACGATCGCTACGGTCACGACGTGGGCGATCAGGTCCTGGTGTCGGTGGCAAACACGCTGGAAGCGGGAGTGCGCAGCCGCAGCGACGTGATCCGCATGGGCGGCGAGGAGTTTCTGATCCTGCTGCCGGGCAGCAGTGCCGACGCGGCCCTGCCGCGCCTGGAACAGTTGCGCGAGCGCGTCACCGTGAACGCCAGCGGGCTGGAGCACGACGGCCTGCATGTCACCGCCAGCATCGGCCTGGCCGAACTGCAGCCCAGCGATACCGACATGGCGGCCCTGCTGCGTCGCGCAGACAACGCCATGTACCGGGCCAAGCGCAACGGACGCAATTGCGTGGTCGATGCGCGCGACGAGCTGGAAGTGGTCTGAACCACGCGCGCTGTTCCGGCTGTGGGCAATGGCGGATAATTCGCCGATGACGAATCGACTCAACAAACACATCGCCGAAACCGGCTTCTGCTCCCGCCGCGAGGCCGACCGGCTGATCGGCGCCCGCCGCGTCACCGTGAACGGCGTGGTGGCCGGTACCGGCGCGGTGGTCGGCGAGGGTGACGAAGTACGCGTGGATGGCCAGCCGCTGCGCGCACGCGCGGTGCAGAAGAGCACCGGCCGCAAGCATGTCTACATCGCACTGAACAAGCCGGTGGGCATCACCTGCACCACCGAAAGCGCGGTCAAGGACAACATCGTCGACTTCGTCGGCCATGAGCAGCGCATTTTCCCGATCGGCCGCCTGGACAAGGAATCCGAAGGCCTGATCCTGATGACCAGCAATGGCGACATCGTCAACCAGATCCTGCGCGCCGAGAACGGTCACCAGAAGGAGTACCTGGTGGCGGTGAACAAGCCGGTCACCGACGAATTCCTGCGTGGCATGGCACGTGGTGTGCGCATCCACAACCAGATGACGCTGCCGTGCCGCGCCAGCCGCATTGCCAAGTTCGGCTTCCGCATCATCCTGGAGCAGGGCTTGAACCGGCAGATCCGCCTGATGGCGGCCGAGTTCGGTTATCGGGTGACCCAGCTGCGCCGCGTGCGCATCGACAACATCAAGATCGGCGCACTCAAGCCCGGTCAATGGCGCAACCTCACCGAGCAGGAATTGCGCGGCCTGCTGCCACAGCAGCGCGAGTGGTGAAATGTGATGGCCTCACCGCGCGTTGCGCGTGGTGAGGCTAGACTCTTCCGCGTTCAAACGGTGCCCACCCCCGCCTGATCCGGAAACTGCACATGATCAAACCGCCGATGCCCGTCAACGAAAGCGAGCGCGTGGCTGCCCTGCAGCGCTACCGCATTCTCGACACGGACCGCGAGCAGGAGTTTGATGACCTGGTGACCATCGCCCGCACCCTGTGCGGTACCCGCATGGGGGCGGTGACGCTGATCGACCGGGACCGGCAATGGTTCAAGGCGCTGCAGGGGCTGGAGGGCGTGCAGACGCCCCGCGACGAAGCCTTCTGCGCCCACACCATCCTCAAGCCCAAAGAGCTGACCGTGGTGGAGGATGCGCGCCATGACCCGCGTTTCAGTGGCAATCCTTCAGTGCTGGGCGATCCACACATCCGCTTCTACGCCGGTGCGCCGCTGTTGAGCAGCGACGGCCATGCGCTGGGTTCGCTGTGCGTGTTCGACTCGACTCCCAGGGTGCTGGATGACCTGCGGGCCGAGGCGCTGCGCGCGCTGTCGCGGCAGGTCGGCAAGCTGCTGGAAATGCGTGTGCTGCGGCGCGAGATCGACCACCACCAGTCCGAACACGACTGGTACGAGGCGCGGCTGGCCGAGTATTACCAGCAGCTGGAACAGATGAACCTGGAACTGTCCGAGCAGACCCGTACCGATCCGCTGACCGGTTTGCCGAACCGACGCGCGTTGGCGGCGGCATTGTCCGAGGCGGTGGAGCGTGGTGGTGCGGTGATGCCGGCAGTGGCCATTGTCGATATCGATCACTTCAAGATGGTCAATGACATCCATGGCCACGGCGAGGGCGACCGCGTGCTCACCGAACTGGCAGCCGCGCTACGTGCACAGTTCGCCGGGCGTGGCATGGCCGCGCGCTTCGGCGGTGAGGAGTTCGTGATCCTGATGCCGGAGACACCGCTGGCGCAGGCGGAGCTGCAATGCCAGTACCTGCGCGAAACGGTGGCGATGCTGCCGGTGGGGTTGCCGGTCACGGTGAGCATCGGCCTGGCCGCGCACCGGCCCGGCGAAACCACGCAGCAGACCCTGCAGCGTGCCGACGCGGCGCTCTACCAGGCCAAGCACCAGGGTCGCGACCGGGTGGTGCTGTCGGGTTAGCCCCGGCCACCCCGGCGTGGCGGAGTGCCGTCAGCGGCGGTCAGCAGCGCGGGCGCGTCGCTGACGGGATCAGTGGCTGATGCGCGGGCCGTCGCCAGTGGCCGTATTGCCCGGGCGCACACGGTTGAGCAGCGGATGCAGGAACACGCCACCGATGATGATCGCCACGCCCAGGTAGAACTGGGTGGTCAGTTCGTGCTGTTCGCCCAGGAACAGCATCGCCAGCACGATCGCGTAGACCGGCTCCAGGTTGGTCACTAGCTGCACGGTGTAGGCGCTGAGGTGGTTCAGCGCGACCAGCGCCAAGGCGAACGGCAGCAGCGTGCACAGGCCGGACAGGGCCAGCAGCAACAAGCCGTCATGCAGGTTGGGCAGCACCCACAGATCGCTGGCCAGGGCCGGCAGCAACAGCGGTAGTGCCGGTGCCAGCAGGGTGAGCGTGAGCGTGCCGGCGCCCAGTTCCAGCGCGGTGACGGTCAGCGGGTCGGCATGGCTGACCAGCCGCTTGTTGAATGAACCGAACAAGGCCACCAGCAGCGCCGACGCTGCACCCACGGCCACGCCCAGACGCATGCCATCGGGTACGCCGCCAACCACCAGCGCCACGCCCGGCAGCACCACGATGCCCAATGCCAGTTCCTTGAGCTGGAACGGCCGGCGTGCGATCCACGGTTCGATGATGGAAGTGAACACCGGCGCCAGCGCGATGCAGGTGGCCGCCACCGAGGCGTTGGCCAGCTTCACCGCGCCATAGAAAGTGAGCCAATGCAGTGCCACCAGTGCGCCCACGCCGGCATAGCCGAGCACCAGCTTCAGGCTGAGCGTGGACAGGCCGCGCCAAACGCGCGGCAACAGTGCCAGCATCGCCACCACCAGCAACATGCGCCACCACACCAGCGGCAGGGCGGGCAGGGTGATGAGCTTGCCGAGGATGGCGGTGACGCCCCACAGCAGCACGCAGAAATGGATTTGAAGCAGGGCTTTGCGGGTTTCGGGCGTCGACATGGCGCGAATTGTCGCCGATATGAATACGTGTTGCCGCCCGCGTTGCTTCAGGTTTGTTCGAGCAGGCCGGACAGTTCGCGCGCGGCAGCCGGGTTGCGGTGTTTGGCGGCGCTGATGAAGTACAGATAGACCTCGCGGGGTGTCTGGGTGGCCGCGGCGGTCGATGCGTGCGGCAGGTCCTGCGGATCGTTGCCCTCGCGCCAGGTGCGCGCACGCGCCTTCCATTGCGTCAGTTCCGCAGAGGGATAACCGGTGAGGTGCTCATCGCGGCTGCGCATCAGGCGTGCATAGACGAAATCGCTGCACAGGTCGGCGGCGTTGGGGTACTCGGGTGAATCGGTGTAGCTCAGCGCCACGTTGTGCTGGCGGAGCAGGGCCACGGTTTCCGCGTCGAGAAAGGCCGGGTCGCGGATTTCCACGGCATGTCGCTGGCGGCGGCCGTTGACCTGCGCCGGCAGCAGGCCCAGGAAGCTGGCGACGTCATCGCGGTCCAGCGTGCGCCCGGCTTCGAACTGCCACAGCAGCGGCCCGAGCCGGTCGCCGAGGTGGCTGATGCCGTCGATGAAATCCTCGATCTGGCCACCGGTACCGGCCAGCCTGCGCGCGGTGACGATGCGCTTGGGCGCCTTGGCCGAGAACACGAAACCGTCCGGCGTGGCGTCACGCCAGCCGGCGTAGATGGCCGGCTTCTGGGTGCCGTAGTAGGTGCCGTTGATCTCGATGCTGGTCAGCTGGCGGCTGGCGAACTCCAGTTCACGACGCTGCACCAGCCCGACCGGATAGAACATGCCGCCGCGCCACGGCACATAGGTCCAGCCGCCGATGCCGATGTGGAAGCCTGAAGTGGTAGCGGTGCTGGCAAACAGGTCGTCCATGATCGTCGTCAGGATTGGGGCGGCCCTGGCCGCGAAGCCGACAATGTACTCGCCTCGGCACTGTTTGTAGGAGCGGCGTCAGCCGCGAAGCTGACCAGGCGGATGCCATCGTGATGCTTGAAATCGCGCGAACACCTGAACGGGTTTTCGGCTGCAACCGATAGGCCAGGATGGAGCAGCGCGCAGTTCTGGCGCCTCTCTGGGAAGGCCTGTTGCCCCGCCTGCATCAAGCAGTCGCGGTGTCCTTCCACGGGTCATAGGTGCCGAACCACCAGATGTGCCCTTCGATGTCGCGGCAGCCGTAGCCGCGTCCGCCGTACTCCTGGTCGGCGATGTCGATCAGGATTTCCGCGCCGGCAGCCTTGGCGCGGGCGTAATGCGCGTCGGCATCACTGATGATCACGCAGGCGCTCTGCGTCTCCATGCCGCCGACTTCGTCGGGCTGGATCATGTTGGTGCCCCAGGCGCTGGGCTGGACCGAGCTGAGCATCAACATGCCGTTGCCGAACACCAGCTGCGCGTGCTGGACGATATCGCCCTCCTGGTACACCGCCTGGCGCTGGAAGCCGAAGGCGTTGCACAGCCAGTCGATGGCGGCCGGGGCATCGCGGTAGCGCAGGCAGGGGATGACGGTGGCGGTGGTGTGGGCGGCGAGGTCCATGGCGGCCTCCGGGCAACGTTGGAAAAGCGAGCGTGGGCGCGCCCGCGTTACCATCGCGAGAAGGCCGCACCCGGGCATGGGGCGGCATCGAACCTGAGGGAGAGTGCATTTGAACAAGTGGTTTGGGGGCGGGCTGGTGCTCGCGATGGGCGTTGCGGCACCCGTGGCCAGCGCGCAGGAGACCGCCGTGCCGGCGGAGTTGCAGCAGCTTGACGCAACGGTCGAGCGCGTACGCCAGCAGTTCGACGTACCGGGTGTGGCCGTGGCCGTGGTCAAGGACGGCAAGGTGCTGCTGGAGCGCGGTTGGGGCGTGCGTGAATTGGGCAAGCCCGAACCGGTGCAGGCCGATACGCTGTTCGCCATCGCCTCCAATACCAAAGCGTTCACCGCTACCGCTCTGAATCTGCTGGCCGAGCAAGGCAAGCTGAAGATGGATGACCGGGTGATCGACCACCTGCCGTCATTCCGCATGTCCGACCCCTACGTCACTGGCGAGATGCGCATCCGCGACCTGCTCTCGCACCGCAGCGGCCTGAGCCTGGGTGCCGGCGACCTGCTGTTCTGGCCGACCACCACCTACAGCAACGCCGACGTGGTGGCGCGCCTGGCGCAGGTGCCGCTGAAGAACGGTTTCCGCGATCGTTATGCGTACGACAACATCCTGTATGCGGTGGCGCAGCAGGTGATCGAGAAGGTGTCCGGGCAGTCCTTCGCCGATTTCCTGCAGCAGCGCATCTTCGACAAGGTGGGCATGGGCGGCACGCGCTACAACGCCGATCACCTCAAGCCCGCTGACAAGGCCGCCGTTGGCCATGCCAAGTACGACTTCACCGACCTGCGCCCGGTGCCGCCGCTGACCTGGTCCAACAACGCCGGTGCCGGCGGCATCTACTCCAGTGTGCGTGACATGGCGCGCTGGATGAACGTGCAGCTGGCCGAGGGCAAGCTTGCTGACGGTACGCAGCTGTTCAGCGAGAAGACCCAGCAGCAGATGTGGCAGATGCAGATCCCGCAGGTGGTGCCCAAGCCGTCGGTGCCGGAGCTGGAAGCCGCGCGGCCGAACTTCGCCGGCTATGGTGAAGGCTGGAGCCTGAGCGACTACCGCGGGCAGAAGCTGGTGTGGCACACCGGTGGCTGGCCGGGCCAGGTGTCGCGGCTGACGCTGGTGCCGGGGCAGAACCTGGGCGTGGTGGTGCTGACCAACCAGGAATCCGGTGCCGCCTTCAATGCGATCACCCTGAGCGTGCTGGACGCGATGCTCGGTGCGCAGGGCAATGACTGGGTGGCCGCTTATGCCGCCAGCGTTGCCAAGGCACAGAGCAATGCCGACGAGGCTTGGGCCAAGCACCAGGCGGCACGCAGCGCGAAGTCCACGCCGTCGCTGCCGCTGTCCGGCTATGCAGGCACCTATCGCGACGCCTGGTACGGCGATGTGTTCGTTGAACACAAGGGCGGCAAGCTGCGCCTGCGCTTCGGCGCCACGGCCGACCTGGTCGGCACGATGGAGCATTGGCAGTACGACACCTTCATCGTGCGCTGGGACAACCGTTCGCTCAACGCCGATGCGTTCGTCAACTTCAGCCTGGACCCGGATGGCAAGGTGCGTGATGTGCGCATGCAGGCGGTGTCGTCGCTGACCGATTTCAGCTTCGATTTCCAGGACCTGTTGCTCAAGCCCAAGGCGGAGTGAAACACCGCTGTTTGTAGGAGCGGCGTAAGCCGTGAAGCCGGTGATGGTGAGAAGGGGGCATCATCGGCTGCTACAGATATTTGTCCAGGATTCTTTAGTTGGAATCACGAGCCCTTGTACGCTGCGGAACGTCAGCCTCGCGGCTTGCACAGCTCCTGCAGGTACAGAAATCCACAGACTGGGATGTCATCCCCCGCCTGGCGCTGCAGGGATTGTCAATGCAGGCGGTGAACTGAATCCCGGCGTGCAGCCCCGTTTGTAGACAGGCACAACACAGGCCGCGATGGGACAATCGCGGCCTGTTCTGTTTCTGCAGGCCGTTGCGATGCTTCGCTGGTTCGAGTCGTTGATTCCCGTGTTTCCACCGGTGGACGGGCGCACACCGCCGCGCGGTGTGGTGCGCTTCTATCTGTACTACCTCACGCCGGTATGGCCGGTGCTGCTGGCCACGCTGATTGCAGGCCTGCTGCTGGCGCTGGTGGAAGTGGCGATGTTCGACTTCCTCGGCCGCATCGTCGACATGCTGGCCGACAAGCCGGGGGCGGGTTTCTTCCAGCGCCATGCCAATGAGCTGCTGTGGATGGCGGCGATCACGCTGCTGGTGCGACCGGTGCTGGTGGCGCTGCACAACCTGCTGGTGAACCAGTCCATCGTGCCGGGCCTGAGCAACCGCTCGCGCTGGTTGATGCACAACTACGTGGTGCGGCAGAGCCTGACCTTCTTCCAGAACGACTTCGCCGGCAGCGTCGCCAACCGGGTGATGCAGACCGGTACCTCGTTGCGTGAGTCGGCGGTGCAGATGGTGGATTCGCTCTGGTACATCGTCGTCTACACCGGTACCGCGCTGTATCTGTTCGCGCAGGCCGACTGGCGGTTGATGCTGCCATTGGCGGTGTGGCTGGTGGCCTATGTCGGTATCGGCGTGTACTTCGTGCCGCGCATGAAGCACCGTGCATGGATTGCCTCCGATGCGCGCTCCAAGGCAATGGGACGCATCGTTGATGGCTATACCAACATCGCCACGCTCAAACTCTTCGCGCACAGCGGGCACGAGCAACGTTATGTGGCCGAGGCGATCCAGGAGCTGGCAGACAAACACCGCGCGCAGACCCGCATCACCACCAGTCTGGAAATGGTGATCGCTGTTCTCAATGGTTTCCTGATCGTCGGCACCTGCGGGCTGGCGTTGTGGCTGTGGAACGGCAGCCTGATCAGCGTGGGGGCGATCACGCTGGCCACTGGCCTGGTGATCCGCATACACAACATGTCCGGCTGGATCATGTGGACGATCAACGGCATCTTCGAGGACATCGGCACCGTGCAGGACGGCATGGAAACCATCGCGCAGCCGCTGACGGTGCAGGACCGCAGCGATGCCACACCACTGCAGGTGACGGCTGGCGCGGTTGACTTCCAGAACGTGCATTTCCACTACGGCAAGCGCGGCGGCGTGATGGCCGGGCTGAACCTGGCGGTGAAGCCTGGCGAGAAGATCGGCCTGGTTGGGCCATCAGGTGCAGGCAAGTCCACATTGGTCAACGTGCTGTTGCGGCTGTACGACCTGGAGAGCGGGCGCATCCTGATCGATGGCCAGGACATCGCGCATGTCACCCAGGAGAGCCTGCGTGCGCACATTGGCGTGGTGACGCAGGACACCTCGCTGCTGCACCGCTCGATCCGCGACAACCTGCTGTACGGCCGCCCGGATGCGACGGAGGCGCAGTTGCGCGCAGCAGTGGCCAAGGCACGTGCCGATGGCTTCATTGATGCATTGACTGATGGGCAGGGCCGGCAGGGTTACGACGCACATGTCGGCGAACGCGGGGTGAAGCTGTCCGGCGGCCAGCGTCAGCGAATCGCCATAGCCCGTGTGCTGCTCAAGGACGCACCTATCCTGATTCTGGATGAAGCGACATCTGCGTTGGATTCGGAAGTGGAAGCGGCGATCCAGGACAGCCTGGACGAACTGATGGGCGACAAGACAGTGATTGCGATTGCGCATCGCCTCTCCACCATTGCGCGGATGGACCGGTTGGTCGTGATGGATCAGGGGCGGATCGTGGAGACCGGCACGCATGCCGAACTGATTGCCGCAGGTGGCTTGTATGCACGGCTGTGGGCGCGGCAGACCGGTGGCTTCGTGGCGGTCGAAGGCTGACCTTGCCGGATGGGAAAAACCGGTGCGGCAATTCCGCACCGGTCTGTCTCTGATGGCAGCGGGCTGGATCACAACCGTGATCATTCAACGCCCAAGCCAGTGGACGCCGTTGCACGGCGTCCGGTATTGCACAAGGGCTCAGTAGCTGCCCATGTAATCGCGCTTGCCGATCTCAACGCCGTTGTGGCGCAGGATGGCGTAAACGGTGGTCACGTGGAAAAAGAACTGCGGCAAGCCGTACTGCAACAGGTAGACGTTGCCCTGCAGCTTCTTTTCCTTCGGGGTTCCGGCGCGCAGCACGATCTCGCGCGATTCGCTGCCATCGAACTGCTCCGGTGTGAACGCGCTTACATGGGCCAGCGCCTTGGCGATCAGTTCCTGCAGGTCGGTGAAGCCGGCATCGGCCTTGTCCGGCCACGACGGCACCTCGGCATTGGCCAGGCGCGAGCTGATGCCCTTGGCGAAATCAGCCGCGATCTGCACCTGACGCACCAGCGGGAACATGTCCGGGAACAGGCGTGCGCCGAGCAGCGCGTTCGGCTCGATGTTCTTCGCGGTGGCGTGGGCTTCGGCTTTGTTCAACACATCGGACAAGGCAGAGAGCATCTGCTTGAGAACGGGAACCGACGCGCTGTACATGGAAAGGGTCATGATGGAATTCCGTGTGAGTGGTGACCAGCGTGGCGGTTGCCACGCGAATGCTGAAACGTGGATAGCATAGGCGGTCTACGGTCGATGCGCCGCCGTTGAGACGCGCACGCCGCATCGCCGCGCGCGGCACCTGGGGCACGGCACGCGCAGATGCCGGGCAGGCTTGGTTCAATGCACTGCTTTTTTCACCAATGCCGCGATTTTCTTCTCGACGGCCGCTGTCAGGTTGACTACGGCAAACACCGTCGGCCACATGTCGCCATCATCCAGTGCGGCGCTGTCATTGAAGCCCAGCGTGGAATAGCGTGAGCCGAATTTGCTGGCGCCCTGGAAAAAAACCACCACCTTGCCGTCCGTGTTGGCATAGGCCGGCATGCCGTACCAGGTCTTGGGCGAAAGTGCAGGGGCGGTGGTGGTAATGATCTCGTGCAGCCGCTTGGCCATCTTGCCTTCGGCCGCTGGCATCTGTCCGATCTTGTCCATGATGTCGGCTTCGCCCTCAGCCTTGAGCTTGCCGGCCTTGGCTTCGGCTTTCAGCTCACGGGCGCGCTCTTTCATGGCGGCACGTTCTTCAGCGGTGAATCCGTCGGACTTGGCCATCGCGCTACCTGCACTCGCTGTTGGGAAGGCGGATTTATACCGCGGCGGCGGCCGTCACGTGTAAAGGCGTGCATTCAGCCGAACAGGCTGTTGAAGCCCCGGACGTGATACCAGACGGCACCGGCTATCACGGCAGCACACACCAGAACCGCCACGATCAGGCGTCGTGCTTCACGACGGCTGGCTTCAACCTGTGCTTGAGCCGCCGCGGCGATGCGCTGGTTGTGCTCGAAGGCCGCGGCAGCCTGCGCCATCGACTTCTCGTTCATCGCCACGATGTGCGCCATCAAACGGTTCTGCTCGATCAACAGATCGCGGACTTCACTCAGTACCTGGTCGTTCACCGGCTGTTTTCCTGGTTGTCGTTGTGATGAGGGAGCGAGCCTTGCGTGTCGGCGGATTACAGCAGTCGCGTGCCCAGCGGGACGTCGTGTTCGGGCATGCACAGGGTCACGTGGCCATCGCTGTTGTGGAAGCCGGTGACCAGGCATTCGGACATGATCGGGCCGATCTGCTTGGGCGGGAAGTTGACCACCGCCACCACCAGTTTCCCGAGCAGTTGCTCGGGCGTGTACAACGCGGTGATCTGCGCGCTGGACTTGCGCGTGCCCAGCTCCGGGCCGAAATCCACCAGCAGCTTGTACGCGGGCTTGCGTGCTTCAGCGAACGGCTCGGCGGCGATGACGCGGCCGACGCGCAGTTCCACCTTGGTGAAATCACTCCAGTCGATGGTTTGCATGTTGAATCCGTTGTACGAGGTTGCGAGGGGAATGCGTTGCTGCGGAGCGCGGGCCTGGCCTGGCCGCCTCAGTCATCGTAGGGAAGGTCATCCGGGTCCACGCCGGTGTAGTCCGGCGGCGGCAAGTCGCGCAAGCGATATGCCTGGACGTCGGTGGCCCCGGCCAGCAACGCCTTGATGATGCGATGCATGCCATCCATCACCCGGCCCTGTGGGCAGAGGATGACGGGGTAGGCGAGGTCGGCGTCGTTCACCAATTGCATGTGTGCGGCGATGGAACGGCAGGTGGGCCTATCGCCCTCGCTGTCGTACCAGTACGTTTCATCCAGCTCCCGGATGGCGGCCAGCGGCACGTGTTCGATGGGTAGTTCTGCGGTCAGCGCGATCAATCGATGCACGTCCCAGGCGCGCAGGCCGGCAGCGGAAGGGCGAAAGTGATATTGCTTGCGCATTGGGTTCTCCATCGGTGGAGCGCAGGCTGGGCGCCTTGATGCACGCAGGGCAGGTGAATCAGGGCGCCGGCTTCTTCAGCGCCATGCCGACACTGGCCGGTGCGGTAAGGGCGAAACCAAACTGCTGGTAGAGCCGGTACGCCTCGCCATCGGCCAGCAGACTGACGTAAGCCGACGGCGGCACTTCACGTTCGATGTAGGCGGAGATCTCGCGCATGACGGTCTTGCCCAGGCCGCGGCCCTGGTGCTCGGGGAGTACCGAGATGTCGACCACCTGGTAGAACGTGCCGCCATCACCGATCACGCGGCCCATCGCCACGGTCTCGCCCGCGCACAGTACCTGCACGGCGAACAGCGAGTTGGGCAGCCCCCGGCTCGCTGCCTCCAGCGTTTTCGGGCTCAGCCCGCTGGCCTGGCGCAGGTGCCGGTAGGTTTCGACCGTGGGGATGTCGTGGGTGATGGTGTACGTGGATTCAGTCATGGTCATTGGATGGAGCGGATGTGGATGGGTGCGTTGATCAGCCCGCAAGAGGCAGCGGCACATAGACCTCGTGCCACAGTGTGACCTTGCCGGCGTCATCGAAGCGCATCAGCAGCATTGCGCGGAAGCTTTCGACTCGACCATCGCTGTAGGCGATGCGGGCGCGCATGGAGAACACCACCGCCGCTGCGTCAACGATCGTGTGATCGACCTCGTAGGTGATGCCGTCCATGTCGGCTTTCATTCCGTTGAGGAACTCCAGGTAGTTCGCATGGTTGGCCTCGTAGTGGCGGCCATTGGGCTCGACGATGAAATGCTCGGCAAAGCATTCGCCTATCAGTGCCTCGGTGAGCGTGGAGTTCCTGTTGAGGTGCCGCCGGTTCCAGTCGAGCACGGCATGGGCCAGCTGAAGGTGGTGGTCGCGTTGGCTTGTCATGGGGTGCTCCGGGTGTTGGGTGTTGCCTGGCGCGGCCTCGTTACGGGACGACGCAGGGCTGCGTCGTCCCGGTTGCAACGGGCAATAACTACCCAGTCGGGCTGTAGGGCCTGACATTGCCGCAGGTGGGAACGTCAGGCCCTGCGCAGGGTGATCCGTCCTTCTGGATGAGGAGTTGCCCTTGTCCGGTTACGGCAACGGCGGTGGGTTGTTGGGCGTGGTCTGCCTGGTGTCGGCGACCGGCGCTGCGGCGCTGCCCAGCACAGCCTGGGCGATCAGGTTGTCCAGGCGGCGCACGTCCAACCCCTTGTTGAGGTTGACCTTGATGTGGCCAGCCTTGGTCCACAGCTCGATCTCGGAGTTGAAGTTGAACAGGCCGTGGCCGTTCTCCGAGGACCACATGTAGATCGACGAATACGGCAGCGAATAGATCTCCACCTTCTTGCCGGTGATGCCTTGCGCATCGCGCACGATCAACCGCTTGTTGGTGAACACGGCCGAGTCGCGGAACGTCTTGTAGGCGGCCACAGCGGTTTCGCCGGGAACCAGGATGTTGTTTACGTCCGGGGGGATCGGGCACTCCGACACCAGCGTCCAAGCCAGGATTGCATTGGTTTCCATCTTGAAGCCATCTCCATTTCAGGCAGGTGCATCGTTTGATGCGGTTTGGGGTAATGAGCGGGCTGCCATTCTTACCGGAATCGGGCGGCGAAGGGAGGGGGATGAGGGCAGTTTGATGCGCCCGCAGCGGGGCGACGACCGGCGTTGTGATCACCCGCCGCGTGCACGCGATTCCGGTTGCGTGAGCGGCCTTGCCGGCGGCATCACGCCCGCAACGATGCACGGCTCAAAGACGCGTGTGGATGCGGGTGGCGTTGAGCTGCGGGAAGCGATCGATGATCTGCACCGCTTCATCCCAGCGGACGTGGTTGTCTACCGGAAGAAACACGGCAGGCAGGTCCTTGAAACGGAATTCCACGCCGCTGTCGGGCGTGAGCTGACGCGTGATGAGAGTGGGCATGCGCCCATTGCGCAGGTGCCAGACCAGTTCATCGATCACGTCGTTCCAGGTTTCCTTCTCCAGATCATCGATCCATTCCATCAGTGCACGACGCCCGGTTGAACCGGGTCTGGAAAGCACCCCGGCTTGGAGAAGGTTGGGCGACGTCTGGCGGTATACCGATCCTGTGCCGAAGCCGCTCGATGGGTACTGCGCAATGCCGGCCGATCATGCCACAGCTTCCGGTGGCGGGCCTGTGCCGCAGGCGTGGGGCGCGGCCCGGTGCCATTGGCATGGCCGGGCCTTTCTCGGCAGGAGCGGGCCGGGGCCCGCTAGACAGGTCTGTTCGCCTGTCCGGCTCCTGTCATCAGCCTTTGGTGCGGGGCAGGGATGCTGTAAGCCCCTTGGTTACCTACCGCTTGCCGCCATGCGCTACCGCCTCGTTGTCCTTGATATCGCCGGCACCACGGTTGCCGATCCCGGGCTGGTTGCCCGCGCCTTTGTCGAGGCGATGGCCGCGGCGGGGTGTCGCATCGAAGAGGCGGCGGTGCGGCCGCTGATGGGGTATCGCAAGCCCCAGGCCATCGCCCAGCTGCTGGGGCGCAGCGAGGACGATGCGCTGGTTGAGCAGGTGCATGCCGACTTCGTTGCACGCATGCTCGAGTGCTACCGCAGCGGGCCGGGCATCGAACCGCTGCCCGGCGCCGAGGCCCTGTTCGAGCAGCTACGTGCGCAGGGCCTGCGGATTGGTCTGGATACGGGTTTTTCGCGTGACATCGCCGAGGTCATCATCCAGCGGCTCGGTTGGCAGGGGCGGATCGATGCATTCGTGGCCAGTGACGAAGTGCCTGCCGGTCGCCCTGCGCCGTACATGATCCAACGGCTGATGCAGCTGCTGGACGTCACCGACGCCGGACAGGTGGTGAAAGTCGGTGACACCGAGGTGGACGTCAATGAAGGCCGCAATGCCGGGGTCGGCCTCACCGTGGCGGTCACCACAGGTGCCTTCAGCCGCGCCGAGCTGTTGCCGTATCAACCGGACCACATCATCGACCACCTGCAGCAGTTGCCGGCATTGCTTGGCCTGCCCATCGCCGTTGAGGAGACCGCAGCATGAAACGCGCCTGGTCGCGGTCGTCGCTGCAGGGTCATCCCTGGGCATTGACCGTGTTTGCCGGCGCCGCGGCATTGTCCACGTATGCGTGCATGTATGCGTTCCGCAAGCCGTTCGCCGCCGCCTCGTTCGATGGGCAGCAATGGTGGGGCGCGGACTACAAGGTCTGGCTGGTGGTGGCGCAGGTGCTGGGCTACATGTGCAGCAAGTTCATCGGCATGCGGGTGATCGGCGAACTGCGCATGGAACGCCGTCAGCACCTGCTGCTGGGCCTGATCGGAGTGGCGTGGTTGGCGCTGCTGGGCTTTGCGCTGGTGCCGGCGCCATGGAACATCCCGTTCCTGTTCCTCAATGGCTTGCCGCTGGGCATGGTGTGGGGCCTGGTCTTCAGTTACCTGGAAGGGCGGCGCACCACCGAGGCGATGGGAGCGATCCTGGCATCGAGCTTCATCATGGCCTCCGGGTTGGTGAAAACGGTCGGCAAGTGGCTGCTGTTGCAAGGTGTCAGCGAGTACTGGATGCCGTTCCTGTGCGGGCTGGCGTTCCTGCCGCTGCTGGTGCTGTCGGTACGCATGCTCGAGCGCATCCCGCCGCCGGATGCCGACGACCTGCGTGAGCGCTCACCGCGCCAGCCGATGGAACGGGAAGAGCGTCGCGCGTTCGTGCGCCGCTTCCTGCCTGGCCTTGCGTTGATGATCCTGTGCTACGTGTGCCTGACCGTGGTGCGCGATTTCCGCGACAGTTTCGAAGCCGAGTTGTTCCGTGACCTGGGCTACGGCAATTCGGCGGGCGTGTTTGCCGCGATCGAAACCCCGGTGGCAATCGCGGTGCTGGCATTGACGGCGGGCCTGACCTGGTTCCGCAGCAACCTCAAGGGGCTGATGGCCCTGCATCTGCTGATGCTTGCCGGCCTGGTCACCGCCGGTTTGAGCACGTTGGCTTTCCAAGAGGGCGCGCTGCACCCGCTGGTCTGGCTGGGCCTGGTGGGCTTTGGCCTGTACCTGGCCTACGTGCCGTTCAACTGCGTGTTCTTCGAGCGTCTGATCGCCACGTTCAAGGTAGCCGGCAATGTCGGCTTCGTGATGTATCTGTCCGATGCATTCGGTTACCTGGGCAGCGTGCTGGTGCTGCTGGCCCGCGAGTTCTCCGGGCTGCAGTTGTCCTGGGTGAATTTCTTCTCCAGCGCGGTGGTTGCGCTGTCGCTGCTCGGTGGTGGCTGCGTGCTGCTGTCGGCGTTCTATTTCCATTACAAGGCGATGCGCCAGGCCCGTGTGCCGGCCTTTGCCTCTGCCTGAGTCCTCCATCATGAAAAATGAAACAGCGCTGGTCGTGGGTGCCGGCATCGTCGGTCTGGCCGTGGCCCGTGCCCTGGTCGCGCGTGGTTGCAAGGTGCGCGTATTGGAGCGTTACGACCGTGCGGTCGGTGCATCGGTGCGCAACTTCGGCATGGTCTGGCCGATCGGTGTGCCCAACGGGCCGTTGTACGAACGCGCATTGCGCTCCCGTCAGTTGTGGCAGGAGCTGCTGGATGCCACCGGCGCCTGGCATGACCCGAGCGGCTCGCTGCATGTGGCCCATGCCGATGATGAGTGGGCCGTGTTGCAGCAGTACGCGGCCGCCAATGCGGCGCTGCGGCCCTGCCGCGTGCTCGATGCGGATGCCACGCGGGCGATGTCGCCGGCCGTGGTGGCCAAGGATTTGCGCGGCGCGCTGTTCAATGCCGATGAACTGGTGGTGGACCCGCGCGAAGTGATCGGCGTGCTGCCGGCCTATCTGAGTGAGCGTCACGGCGTGGAGTTTCATTGGCGCACCCCGGTGACCTGCGTGGAAAGTGGCAAGGTGTGGTCGGGCAGCCGTTGCTTCGAGGCGGACCAGATATTCGTGTGCAGCGGGCCGGAGTTCGAGCAGTTGTATCCGGAGTTGTATGCGGCTGCTCCGTTGACCCGCTGCAAGTTGCAGATGCAGCGCCTGGTCGCGCAACCGCAGGGTTTCCGCCTGGGTGCGGCGCTGTGCGGCGGCCTGTCGCTGGTGCATTACGCCGGCTTCCGCGAGGCGGCGGACGTGGCGCCGTTGCAGGCGCGTTATCAGGCCCAGCATGCGGACCTGATCGAGCTCGGCATCCACGTCATGGCCACGCAGAATGGCCTGGGCGAAATCACGATCGGCGATTCGCATGCCTATGCGCATACGCATGACCCGTTCGACGAACAGCTGATCAACCGAAAGGTGCGCGACTATCTGTCCGGTTTCATGCAGGTGCCGGACAACACCATCGCCCAGACCTGGCACGGCATCTATCCCAAGCTCACCGACGGCAGTACCGAGTTCATCGCTGAGCCGGAGGCGGGTGTGACCATCGTCAATGCAGTGGGCGGTGGCGGTCTGGGAATGACTTTGAGTTTCGGCCTGGCAGAAGAACTGGTCGAAGGCCGTTACACGCACGTGCGCCACGCGGCGTGAGGTCAGCCGCCTGAGCGGCGGCTTGGTCGCCGCTCAGGGATCGCTGCTGACCATCAACTGCACCCAGTCACCTGCAAAGCAGGTGATGCCGAACTGCACCGGCACGCCTTGCGGATCCACGTTGAGCGAGTGCACACACAGCACCGGACGGCGGGTTGACTGCGCCAGCACCTGGGCCACGTCGGCATCTGGCAGGCGTGCCATCACCGTGGTGTAGCGGCGCAGGTAATCGGTCACGCCGAATTCGGCCAGGGTGCGGGTCACTGAAGGATGGCGGCGGAACACCTCGCCAAGATCGGGGAAACGCTGCGCCGGAAAATAAGCCTGGCTGTGGTCCACCGTGCGGCCTTCCACCTGGCTGGAATACACCAGCCGATGCACCCGCTCACCGGCACCGAGCCCCAGCGCCCTTGCCACCTGGCGGCTTGGCACCTGCACCCGTGCGTCGAGCAGGGTGTAGCGGCTTTCCACGTTCAGATCATTCATCGCACGGCCAAAGCGTGTGCGACGGCTGATCGGGTAGTGGTAGGGGTGTTCCTGCACGAAGCTGCCGCGACCGGTTTCGGTGCGGACATAACCGCGGTCTTCCAGCGCCTCGATGGCCCGGCGCACGGTGTGCCGGTTCACCCCGAATCGCTGCGCCAGCACCTGTGCCGATGGCAACGGGTCGCCTTCGACCAGCACGCGCTCCTGGATCTGCCGAAGCAGGCTCTGTTCGATCTGCTGCCACAGCGGCAGCGCGGCGTAACGCTGGCGTTCCAGCGGGGGCATGGATTCGGTCATGAAACCTCCATCTACGGCTGCTGGACTAGACAGGTGCACTGCTGAGGCAGGCATATCAACGCGTGATGGTTGCAATGACATGACAGGACACTCCGCAATGACCGAATGCATCCTTTCCAACCTGCGGCTGGTGCTTGCCGAGGAAGTCATCCACGGCCACATCGTGCTGGACGGGGATCGGATACGCGCGATCGGTAGCGGGCCGGTGCGCAGCCCGGCCGCGCAGGACTGTGCCGGTGACTGGTTGTTGCCCGGCTTCGTCGAGGTGCATACCGACAACCTTGAAAAGCACCTGCTGCCGCGTCCCGGGGTGAGTTTTCCCGCCGCGGCGGCGGTGCAGGCGCACGACGCCCAGTTGTTGGCCGCTGGCATCACCACCGCCTGTGACGCGTTGGCCGTGGGCGACGTGGAGCCGGGCAGCGTGCGGATACGCACGGTGCAGGCCGCCTATGCCGCCCTGCGCGAGGCAAGGGAGGCCGGCGTGTTGCGCTGTGCGCATTACCTGCATCTGCGCGCCGAGTTGCCGTGTCCGGAGCTGCTGCAGATGTTGCAGTCACTGATGGATGACCCGACGCTGCGGCTGGTGTCGCTGACCGACCACACGCCAGGCCAGCGTCAGTTCCGCGACATGCAGCGCTATCTCACCTATTACGGGCAGGACGCAGCCAACTTTCCCGGTGGCGTACCGGCGCTGCTGGCTGCACGCCGCGCGCAGCAGACGAGGTATCGACACGCCCATCGCGATGCGGTGCTGCGCATGGCGCAGGCACGTGCAGTGCCGGTGGCCAGCCACGATGACACCGAGCCGGCGGATATCGAGGAGGCATTGGCCTGCGGCGCAGGCACCAGCGAATTTCCCACCACGCTGGAAGCGGCACGCGCGGCGCGCGATGCCGGCCTGTGCATCG
Organism: Stenotrophomonas sp. SY1; assembly: GCF_021202945.1. Lineage (GTDB taxonomy): Bacteria > Pseudomonadota > Gammaproteobacteria > Xanthomonadales > Xanthomonadaceae > Stenotrophomonas. Next base: position 1,522,207 of record NZ_JAJOYR010000001.1, read on the forward strand.
TGGCCGGCGCGCCCAACCTGGTGCTGGGCGGCTCGCATTCGGGCAATGTCGCCGCGCTGGACCTGGCGCGGGCCGGATGCCTGGACGTGCTGTCCTCGGACTACGTGCCGGCCAGCCTGCTGCCGGCGCTGACGGTATTGAACGAACACGTCGGCTGGACCTGGCCGCAGGCTGTGGCGGCGGTCAGTCGTGCACCGGCACGGGCGCTGGGCCTGCATGACCGTGGCGTCGTCGCGGAGGGAATGCGCGCGGACCTGCTGCGCGTGCGTGGCGCCACCCCTTCCCACATCAGCGAAGTGTGGATCGCTGGCCGCAGGCTGTTGGCGCACTGATCCAACGATGACCTAGACAACCCACATCACCTGCCTAGCGCTTGCCGCCGCCGCTTCACCCTGCATCGCGAAAGTGGTCGTCATGCCCGTCCTGCCGGATGGCCCTCTTTCCTTCAGCTGCGACCGCCAATGTCCATTCAACCCAAGCGCCACCCTTTGACCCTGGGCCTGCTCCTGTTGCTGCATGCCCCCCTCGCTGCGCACGCGGCTGACGTTTCGCCGGCTCCAGCGCCCGCGCCGAATGCCACGCCTGACCCGGTGCAGCTGGACACGATCACCGTGACCGGCGCCATCGTCAGCGGGGAGCGACAGGCACTTCAGGCCCAGCGTGAAGCCGTCAACCTGCTCAACGTGGTCAGCGCGGACGGCATGGGCAAGTTGCCCGACCACAATGCGGCCGAGGCCGTGCAGCGCGTGCCCGGCGTGTCGATCGAGCGCGACCAGGGCGAAGGCCGGTTCGTCGCGGTGCGTGGCCTGCCTGCGCAGTGGAGTTCAACCACGCTCAATGGCGACCGCCTGCCCACCGCCGAAGAGGAGACCACCAGTCGCGCCACGGCGTTCGACTTCTTTCCCACCGAGCTGATCGAACGCATCGAAGTCAGCAAGACGCTGACGCCGGACCGCGAAGGCGACGCCATCGGCGGCCAGGTCAACTTCGTCACGCGCACCGCGCCGTCCGAGCGCACTGTCTCGGCCAGCTTTGCTCCGAACTACAACGACAAGGCCGGCGACACCGGTTACAACGCGAACCTGCTCTACGGTGACCGCAGCGAAGACGGCCGTTTCGGTTTCATGATCAACGGCATGTACTGGAAGCGGCCGTGGGCAACGGACAACTTCGAGCCGCGTCGTGGTGCCGATGGCAAGGGCGTGTATCGACTGGAGTTGCGCGATTACACCGGTGAGCGCATCACGCGCGGCGTCAATGGCGGCATGGAGTTCCAGCCTTCGCCGGGGAATACGCTGTATCTGCGCGGGCAGTACGGCGAGCTCAGCGATGACGAGACCCACTATAAGCATCGCTACCGTTTCGACCGCGATCGTGTCGAGGTGCAGAACATCCACAACGAGCTGATCACCGAGTTCAAGAACTTCGAGATCGGTGGCCGGCACACGCTGGGTCAGGGCGAGTTGGGTTGGAAGCTGGCGCAGGCCGAGAACCAGTTCAGCTACGGCTGCATTCCCACCTGCCAGGACAACGCCTACTTCGTGGTCCAGTTCAACCAGGGCGGCGTGGGTTACCAGGGCCTGGAGAACCGTGGTTCCGGCGCGAACTCGTACAACGAGATCGATGGCGGAAGCACGCCGGGCAACAGCCCGGACACGCATCTGCCCGATGGCTTCCGCATGGACCCGAGCAAGACCAAGCTCAGCACCGTGGAGCTGTACCGGGTGTTCGTCGATGAAAAGGACAAGGCGGTCGCACAGCTGGACTACGACTTCGATGCCAGCAGCAGCCTGCGACTGAAGTTTGGTGCCAAGTACCGCGACAAGGAGCGTCGTGCGCGCTTCAGCGACGAGTTCTACGCATGGAATACCAGCACCGGTGGCCCGGTGCCGACGCTGGCCGATTTCGCCCTGATCGACCAACCGGGCCGCAATGGCTACGACATCGGCGGCAGCGGCGATTACAGCACCGATTTTTCCAAGGTCGTACCGGTAGACGTGCTGTCGGAGTGGTACCGCAAGAACAAGGGCAATCTGGTGCTGGTGCCGGGCGATTCAGCACTGATTTCCAACGGTGCGGCGCTGGGCCGCAATTTCGACGTGGCCGAGAAGCAGTACGCCGCCTATGGCATGGGAACCTGGCAACCGGACGCGCTATGGACCGTGGTCGGTGGCGTGCGTGTGGAGCGCACCGAGACCGACGTGCGCGGGCAGGTGCTGGAGGAGGGCGCCGATGGCCAGAGCGAGCTGCGCCCCAGTCTGGGCCGCAAGCGCTACACCTCGGTACTGCCACAGCTCAACGTGCGCTGGTCGATCCAGCCGGATCTGAACCTGCGTCTGGGTTTGACCCGCAGCTTCGCGCGGCCGGATTTTGGCGACATCAATCCGGGCGGTTCGTACATGGAGGCGGACGGCACCTTCACCTCGGGCAACGCCGACCTCGATCCCACCTATTCCGACAACCTCGACCTGATGGTGGAATGGTATGCGGGCCCGCTGGGGCTGATCTCCGCTGGCGCGTTCTACAAGAGCATCAGCAACCCGGTGTTCGAAAGCAGCAGTACCGGCACCTTCAACGGCAACAGCAACGTTACTTTCTACCGGCCTGAGAACGGCGATGACGCCAAGCTGTGGGGCGCGGAGCTTGCCTTCGTGCGTCGCTTCGACTTCCTGCCGGGTTGGCTGGGCAACTTCGGCGTCAATGCCAACCTGACGCTGATGGATTCACGCATGCGCATTCCGGGCCGTGCCGATGATGTGCAGATTACCGGCCAGGCTGATCGCCTGTACAACGTCACCCTGTACTACGACGATGGCGCGTTCGCTGCGCGGCTGGCGACCAATCACAAGGGTGCCTACATCGAGTCGCACGGAAGCAGCCCGGATAGTGACGCGTGGTATGGAAAGAACACCACGGTGGACTTCAGCACCTCCTATACGTTTGACCGCTGGACGGTGTTTGCCGAGCTGAGCAACCTTACCGACGAGCCGCTGACGTACTACCAGGGCAGCCCGCAGCGGCCGTTGCAGGTGGAGTACTACGGCCGTCGCGCACAGATCGGTCTGAAGTATCAGTTCTGATCCAGACCGCGCCTGGGCGCAGGAGTTTGGCGGCGTCCAGGTCCGGCGCCGTCGCTTTGGAGTTCAGAGGGCTCGTCAGCAGGCTGGGAGAAATCCCGGCCTGCGTGTTTGTGGCTCGATCAGCAGTGAATCCGGTAGGCGAGCATGTTGCTCGTGCTGCCGCGCTTCATCCATCTCCGTGAGGCTGCAACGGCTGCCGGATGATGGTCTTCCAGCGTTCCGGCGCCGCGCGGCGGATGTCGCTCAGATAGATTTCGTGGTGCTTGCCACGCAGCGTTCCCTGCGTGGCGATGAAGTCGTGCAGGCGCTGGATCGTCGGGCCTTCCTCGCTGAAGGGGCCGACATGCAGCAGCTGCGCGCAGCTGCCTTCGGTAAACGTGTCCAGGCGCAGCGCATCGATGGCGGGCAGCGCTTTCTTCCGTCTCACATCGGCGATGGCCTGCATGAGCGTGGCGTCGTCGGCGATGTCCGGCTGCATGATCATCATCGTCCACTGCCAGCGCGAGCGGTCGTTGCGTTCGAAAGCGGACAAGTCATCGGACCACCACAAGCCTTCCAGCGGCATCACCGCGTAATCGATGGCCCGTGGCCCCTTCTTGAGCAGGAACCTGGCGGTGTAGGAAACGCTGAACAGTGCTTCCACGGCCTGCGCGTAAGCTGGCGTGGTGTTGGGGTCGCCTTGGCCGTCGATCATCAGGTAGCGCAAGGACGGCACGTCCAGCGGCGTGGGCGTTCTGCTCGAAGCCTGATAAAGGTGCTTGTAGTCCTTCTTCGTGTCGATCTTGAGCATGGCGGTGCCTTGTGGAGTGGTGCGCCCGTGGCCTATCCGAATACCAGTATTGCCAGGCCGCCGAACGCAAACAGGCTCACGACTCCGGCCTTGATCCACAACAACGCAAGCAGGATGCTATTCCCGGCGCTGCGGGTGTGTCGGCTGTGTGCCAGCAGCCGTCGCACGAGAATGGACAGATAGACGAGGAAGGTGGCGAACACCGCGATGCTCGCGATCCGCGGACCAGTGCTGCCAACCAGCATTGTGTACAGCGCCGTGCCGAAAACGCCGCAGCCGAACGGCAGCAGCATGCCGTACACCACGAAGGTATCCCTGATCGAAAGCGGCTTTGGCAATGGCGGCGCCTGCCTCAGTTGGCTCGCTTTCTGCAACGCTTCGTCGTCGATGCCACGGGCCTGCAATTCGCCCTGCAATACGGCTTCAGCCCATGGCTCAAGTGCCTGCTCACGCCATATCTGCATCAATGCTTCGGTATCCATCGCGCTGAAACGGGAGCGCAATGCTGCATGCGGTTGTTCCATCATTTCGTCCTTGTTGTGAAGCGGTGCTGCCTTCCATGTCTTTCCTGCAGCGCGTTGTCAGTATGCGCACAGGCCTGTGCAATCGGGCGTGCTCATTGCCTTGATGATAGCCTCGATATCCGCGCGGCTTTCGGCCGGTGCGTCGTGAATCAGGTTGGTGGCGATCTGGGCAATCTGTTGCCGGGTCGGCCGCTGCAGCGCGGATGCGAACGCCGGCGAACTTTCCGCCATTGCCCGCAACACCTGCCTGCGGTAACTCGGACGCAGGGCTGGGTTGCCGGCGCTTATCAGGTGCCCGCTGTAGCTGTTCAGCAGGCCGCCGCGGAATTGGTTCAGCCCCGCCAATCGCGTGGGCGTCAATTCCTGCGGCGGTAGTGTTGCCATGAATGCGGTCAGCGGCTGGACCTCCTTGGCCAGGCAGCGCAGCAGGAAGGGATGCAACTGCTCAAGCTCCGGCTGGAACGACAGGACGTTCTCCTCCATCAGCATGGTCATCTGTCGCGCAATGTCGTCCGTGGTTCGCTGCGTGGCGATGCGTTCCTTCAGTCCGGACAGTGCATAGGCCATCGACACGCGGTTGGCCTGGCCGCAGATCTCCATCAGCTCGCCCATGTTGTCCACGGTGTAGGTCCGTGACTCCAGGAACTGATGACTGTCGGAGAGGACATCAATCAGTGCGCTGGTCTCCGGCTCGGTGATGCGGGGCATGCCGCCTTCGGCTGAACGCTGTGCAATGCGCTGATCCATCTTCGCAGCCGCCTCCATGTACGCCGCCGGGGAGTTGGCGGGGGGGTGTCCATGGGCCTGCATCGAGGCAAGCGCAATCCAGGCGGCGGCAAGGCAGGTGAGCAGCGACTTCATGTCAGATGGGTCCAGGTGGCAGGAACAGCAGGTATCGACAATCGTTGTCGGCCGGGCGGAGATGATAGTTGAGCGGTACGCGATGCTGCGAAAGCAGAAGCCCGGGATTTCCCGGGCTTCCGTGGTGAAACGTCAACGCTGGCCGAGCATTACTCGATCGGCTGCTCCAGCATCAGCTGGCGTGCGAAACGCACCGGCGGTGCGCCGTAGGACAGGATCTGGTCGTGGTAGGCCTTCAGGTTGAAGTTGGCGCCTTGCTTCTCTTCCACGGCCTTGCGGGTGTCGAAGTGTTCCTGCGCACCGACGAAGTAGGTCGGCAGCTGTGCCGACGTCAGCTGCGCGCGCACCCACTTGCCGGACGCTTCGCTTTCCTGCTGGAACGCGTCGTGGGTCATCAGGTGCATGGCCTGCTCACGGCTCCAGTTGTCCACATGCACGCCCTGGTCGAGGATGGCATTGGCAATCGTACGTAGGTAGAACTTCAGCTGCACCAGGTGGAACAGCGGGTCCTTATCCAGGTAGCCCTGTTCCTGCATCATGCGCTCGGTGTAGACCGCCCAGCCTTCGGCAAACAGGCCCGAACGCAGCACGGCGCGCAGCGTCGACGGGAACTTGCCCGAGTGCCAGCCTTCCAGGTAGTGGCCCGGCGTGCCTTCGTGGATCGACAGCAGGTGGATCATGCGGCTGTTGTATTCGCGCAGGAACGAATCGACCTGCTTGTCGTCCCAGTCTTCAGGGATCGGCGAGACCGCGTAGAAGGTCTTCAGGTTCTTGTCCAGCGGGCCCGGCGAATCGCAGTAGGCCACGGCCACGCCGCGCTGGAACTCCGGCATCAGGATGATGTCCACCGGCGCATCGGGCAGGGTCATCAGGTCATGCTTGCGCACGAACTCGGTGGACTGTTCCAGCGACACCTTGGCGTCGTCGACCACCTTGTCGCGTGCCGGCTTGTCGGCATAGGCCAGTTCCAGTGCGGCCTCGATGGCCTTCTGCTGCTGGTCGTCGGTGGGGTTTGCCGGCATTTCCGGTGCACCCGGCTTGTCCTTCAGCACCACCTGGGCGATGCCGTACATGTCGGTGCGCACGCGGGCCAGCTCGGCGCGGGCACGCTCGCCGATCTCGGCGCGCGAGAGCGAGGAGTTGAGCGAGAACTTCAGCTTCTGGTCGTACTTTTCCGCACCAACGCGGAACTCACCCTTGGCGTTGGGCACCAGGGTCTTGTCCAGCCAGTCCTGCTGCTCGGCCACGGCCTTCTTCAGGTTGTCGATGGCGGTGTTCAGGCGCTGCTGGTCGGCCGCTTCCAGCTGGCCGATGTTCGGCGTGATGAAGGTGTCGACCAGGCTGAGAATGCCCTTGTTCTGCTTGGACACGGTTTCGGCGTGGATCTTCGGCACGCGTGCCGGGTCAAGATTGGTGCGCGCGGCGGCGAAGATCTGCGGGATCAGTTCGATGCGCGCGGTGGCCGACTTCAGGCGCTCGGGCAGCGGTGCGAACTCACGTGCCATCAGGCCGTAGATGGCACTGCCGGCCAGACCGTTGTAGACCTGCGGATCCCACTTCCACGACTGCAGGGTTTCGTTGTTCCAGATGTCGGACTGCAGCTGGTTGCGCAGGATGGCGGCATCCACCTGGTTCTCGCGGCCCAGCTTGCTGACGTCGATCTTCTCCAGTTCGGCGAGCAACGCCTTGCTGGCTTCCAGGCTCTTTGCCTGGCCGGCGGCGCTGAGGTCGTCGAGCTGGCTGTCGTAGCGGTGGTCGCCGATCTGGGTGGCGCTGACCGGGGACAGCTGCATCCAGGTGTCCAGTGCCTTCTTCGACAGCTCTGCGAACTGTGCGTCGGCCTGACCTTGGCCAGCCTGCTCGGTGGCGGCGGAAGGCGTGGTGGGTGCTTCGCTGTTGCAGCCGGCAAGGCTGGCCAACAGGGCGGCGGCGAGCAGGTGCTTGCGCATCGGTAATCCTGGGGCTTCGGGGAAACCCTGAGCATAGGTGGGCGTGCGATAGGGCGCACCTGCCGTTGGTTGGGCGCAGGCCTTGCCGGATCAGGCCGTTGGCGCGAGCCGAAGCCGCTGTTGCCCCGAGATGCCGGGCTGGAGGGCCGTTACAGCGCAGGGGAGTTGCCCACAAATTCTTAGCGCTCGTATTCAGGCATGTCGCTATGCTGCCGGCAGTACCCAGGCGCGGAGAACACGGAAGCATGAAGGCTTTGCAGGGAAACATCTGGATGGTGGGGGTGGCGGCGCTGCTGGTACTGGGCGGCTGCGCCAAACATGAAATGGCTGCAGATGCCGGCGCAGTAGCGGCTGCGGCGGTGGAGTCTCCGGAAGGCGCATTCCTGGCCTATGAGCACACCGTGCAGCTGCAATTGCCGGGCGAGGCGATCGCAGCGCGGGTCAAGGCAGTGGCCGATGCCTGCCAGAGCGCGAAGTTCGGTGATTGCTCGGTGCTCAACGTGTCGCAGCAGGCCGGCGACATGCCCAGCGGTTCGGTGCAGGTGCGCATTGCGCCGAAAGGCGTGGAGCCGATCATTGCGTTGGCTGCCGACAAGGGCGAGGTGACCACGCGCAATACCCAGGCCGAAGACCTGGCGCAGCAGGTAGCCGATACCCGGCTGATGCAGGCGCGCTTGAAGAACGAACACGAACGCCTGCTCGAGTACCAGCAGCGGCGTGACCTGGCGGTGGCGGACCTGTTGACGATTTCGCAGCGCATGTCGGAAATCGAAGCGGGGTTGGAACAGGCCAATCGGGATGCAGCCCAGCAACACCGGCGCATCGACACGCAGTTGGTCACCATCAACATTGAATCGACCAGCAGCCAGCGCAGCCGCAGCGAAATCGGGCGTGCGTTCGGTGACTTCGGCGACATCTTCACCACCAGTCTGGCCTACCTGATCCGTGTTGCCGCGGGCCTGTTGCCGGTGCTGATCGTCGGTGGTCTCGCGCTGTGGGGCGTTCGCGTCTGGTGGCGTCGCCGACGTCGGAATAAGGTCGGCAATGCGTGATGCATGAAACAACGGCGCCGAAAGGCGCCGTTGTCTTTTACCGTCCGTAGGAGCGGCTTCAGCCGCGAAGCTGGTTGCTGATTCCGGTCCTCCTGCAACCTGCCATCACGCGTTCTGCGGTTGCGGAGTTCCCGATCTCAGATGAACCGTCAGCTTCGCGGCTGAAACCGCTCCTGCGAAAACCGATCAGGAATGCAGGTTCAACTCGGGAACATGCTTGCGGTGCACGTCGAACAGTTCCTGGAATTCCTCTTCGGTCAGTTCGTCAGGCAGATACACCGCCACCTGGCTGGCAACGCCATGGTCATCCACGCGCTCGCGAGGGCCGGCACGCAGCGATATCTCACGGTCCTTCAAGGTGGTGACCATGGGCACGTCGTCCCACTGCACCACTTCGGCGTTGTTGCTGTCCCACAGGATCACGATCGTATACATGCGGTTCCCTGTTTTCAGTTGCGGCGTTCGCTGGTGATGGTGGCACCCTCGCGCATCACCAATGTGACGGGCGTGCGGGCGACCACGTCGAGCAGGCGTTCCCACTGAGCGTCGGTCAACGGGCCGCTGGCCGAGAGCACGCGGTGCACCTGCAGCTTACCGGCTTCATCGCGGCTGGAGGTCAGCTCGGCGCTGAACTTGCCCAGCTCCCAGCCTTTCTTCTGCGCATACATGCGCAGCGTGATCGCGGTACAGGAGGCCAGTGATGCCAGATAAAGATCGAACGGCGCCATTCCCGCGTCCTGGCCACCGAGCGAGGGCGGTTCATCGGCAATCAGCTGGTGCTTGCCGTTGCTGACGCTGTGTGCGTAATCGGTATCGGTCGATTCAATGATGACGTGGGCCATAAGGCGACTCCGGCGGTGCAGGTGCAGCCACGTTAGCGGCTATGCCGGCACGCCGGTAGTGCGTGGCGATGGCCGCACCGTTCCGTGGGGTGAACGATGCAGCTGTTGCGCTGTTGTAGGAGCGGCGTAAGCCGCGAAGCTGATACCCGTTCCCTGAAGCCCGTGCCTGCAATTGCAGAATTCTCCGATCACGGCCCCATCTCCAGCTTCGCGGCTTACGCCGCTCCTACAAACGCTGTGGTTACTTGCCGATGCGCACCGGCAACGGGATGTTGCACAGGTCGATATGCCCGGCCGCGCGCTTGTAGAAACCGTCCACGCGGTTGCGACGTGCTTCCACCGTGTCGGCGAAGGTCTTGGAGTCGGTGCGCAGCACCTGCAAGGCAACGCGCTGATCGGCCGGCAGCTCGCTGGCCAACTGGATGGAGGTGATCGGCGTGCGCTCGGCAGCGTTTGCATAGAAGCCCATCGGCTCCGGGCCACGCTTGATGCTGCTGAGCAGTTCCATGCCCTTGAGCACGCGTCCGACCAGGGTGATGTTGCGGTCGAGCTGGCGCGGTGACTGGCCGGTCACCACATACAACTCGGCGCCCAGGCTGCTGTCCTCGTCATTGTTGCGGCCTGCGCCCAGCGCGCCGTAGCAGTGCGCCAGCCAGGTGTGTTCGCCATCGCTGCCAACGGCGAAGTCACCGACGAAGCCGGTCTTCGGCGCCCAGCCGTCGCGGTCGGGCAGGGCGGTGAATGCCAAACCCTGTGTCGGGCGCTGGAACTCGGCCGGCAGATGCGTCTTGGCGCTGCCCATCGATTTGGCCTTGGCCTTGTCGTCAGCATCGGCGTCACCGAACTGCACGACGAAGTTGTCCTGCGAACGATAGATCGCCAGCCCATCCCAGAAGTGCTCGCGCGCCATCGTGCGGATGTTGCCGACGTGTTCCGGCGCGAACACCGGCGCCAGCTCGATGATGACGCGGCCGCCTTCCAGGTTCATGTACAGGGTGTTTTCCGGCGCGGGCGTGTGCCAGTCGCTGGCCGGCGAGGCGTCGATGATCTCCTGCGCGCTGCGGTACTTGGCGGGTGCATCGGCGGCCAGCAGCGGCAGCGGGGACAGCATCAGGGCCAGAGCCAACAGCGAAGGGCGAAGCGTCATCGGGCGCATTCCAGATTGGGTGTGGGCCGATTCTGAACGATTGTCAGGTTCACCGACCAGCGTCGTGACCAGAGGGGGGATGACTACCGGCACATTCGCTATAGCGAACTGAGTAATAGTGTTGGCTTCAGGCTAGTCCACGGGAGTGAGGTCATGAGCGACTTGGATGCCCATCTGCGCAAGTTCCAGAAGGAGTTGAGTACCGGCACGGTGTCGCTGGCATTGCTGGCGGTGCTGGCCAAGGCGCCGGAGCCGCTGTACGGCTACCTGATCGCCAAGGAGCTGGAGAGGACCGGTGAGGGTGTTCTCAGTGGCAAGCAGAGTGCGTTGTACCCGGTGCTGCGCAACCTGGAAGGCGCCGGCCTGCTGGAAAGCCACGTGGAGCCATCGGTAGCCGGACCGCCGCGGCGCTACTACCGCATCAACGAGGACGGTCGGGCCGCGCTGCGGCAATGGATCGCAGCCTGGACTGCCACCCGGGACTCGCTGGAGTCCGTACTGGAGGGAATCAACTGATGAACGCCGAACACACCCCAAGAGCGCTGCCGACCACGATTCCCGAATATCTCGAGCAGCTGCGTGCCGCATTGAGTGGCGCCGACCCGGCGATGATCCAGGACGCGCTGTACGACGCCGAGGAATACCTGCGTTCGGAACTGGCCGAGCAGGTCGGCAAGAGCGAGGCCGAGGTGATTGCCGGTGTGGCCGGCAGCTACGGCGCACCGGAGGAGGTGGCCGAGATCTACCGCGAAACCGAAGTGACGGTGAATCGCGCGCTGCGTGCACCGGGCATGCGGTTGACGCCTGCGGCGGTGGCTTCGGCTGCTGCCGCGTCGGTGGGCACCGCCATTCCGCTGCCCCCGGCAGCGGACAAGCCGCGCTCGTTGCTGGCGCGCTTCTTCGGCGTGGCCCTGGACCCGCATACCTACGGCTCGCTGTTCTACATGCTGCTGGCATTGGCCACCGGTACGTTCTTCTTCACCTGGGTGGTCACCGGCGTGTCGTTGTCGGTATCGCTGCTGATCCTGATCATCGGCATCCCGATCCTGCTGCTGTTCCTGGGTTCGGTACGGGTGCTGTCGCTGGTGGAAGGACGCATCATCGAAACCATGCTTGGTGTGCGCATGCCGCGTCGTCCGGCCTACACGGACAAGAGCCAGGGTTGGCTGGCCCGCATCGGTGCGATGTTCGCGGACGTGCATACCTGGCTGACGATGCTGTATTTCCTGCTGATGCTGCCGCTGGGCATCGCATACTTCACGATTGCCACGACGCTGCTGTCGCTGTCGTTGGCGCTGGTGTTCGCCCCGCTGGGTGAGCTGCTGTTCGATCACCCGGCCGGTATCTGGATCGATGGGGTGAACGTGGCCAGCGCGTTCTGGTTGTGGCCGGTATCGGTGACCGTGGGCGTGCTGCTGCTGTTTGGCACGATGCATCTGGCCCGTGGCATCGGCAAGCTGCACGGTGCGATGGCCAAGCACCTGCTGGTGCGGCTGTAACGGTCCAGGCAATCGGATGAAGCGAGCGGGGCGCCCAATGGGCGCCTCGTTTGTTTTGGGACGTTGAGGTGGGTTCGTTGCTGGGTGGGCCTTTATGGTGGCTTTGCAGGAGCGGCGTCAGCCGTGAAGCTGGCAATGCAACCGCAACCGGATGAACCGCAATCGCAGGTATCTCCATGGCTGGTGCTACATCAGCTTCGCGGCTGACGCCGCTCCTACAGACCCTTTCCGTTCCTAAACCCCCAATTACCCGCAACCAGCCTTCGGCTTGACCCGGCAGTGCCAACTCCTAAAATGACTGACAGTCAGTCAGTGGTGATCCCATGGACAAGCGCGCCGCCATCATCGAGGCCGCCATCGCCGTGTTCGGCGAAAAGGGCGTGGAGAAAACCACGGTCTCGGACATCGTCAGCCGCGCCGGTATCGCCCAGGGCACGTACTACCTGTACTTCCCGTCGCGGCTTTCGGTGATGGGCGGGATTGCCGAACAGGTGGTAGCGCGCTTGCTGCAACGCCTGCATGAGCGGCTGGACGGGCTGCCGGCGGCAACGCAGTTGGACAGCCTGGCCGAGGCGATCTTCGCGGTGGTCGAGGAACAGCACCAGGTGGTGGCGCTGCTGTACAGCGGCATGACCCAGACCGACGAGATGCGCCGTTGGGAAGTCATCTACACGCCGCTGTATGACTGGTTGCAGCAAGTGCTGGAACAGGCGCGTGCCGAAGGCGCGGTGGCGGCGGTGGTGCAGCCGCGTTATGCCGCGCGGGTGCTGGTCGGCGCCATCGAGGCAGCCGCAGAGCAGGTGCATCTGTACGCATCGACACCTGCTGACGAGGCACAGGCCCACCGCGCGGAGCTGGAGCGTTTCATCCGCGCCGGACTGGGCCGCAATTGATCTGCCGCGCCAAGGCGCGGTGCACATTCGTAATGCGTAAAGGAGAACGACATGGCCGGGAAAGGCTGGTTGTATGTTGCCCTGACCTGTTTGTTCGAGCTGGTCTGGGTGTATGGCTTCAACGTGGCATCGGCATGGTGGCACTGGATACCGATCATCGCGGTGATCGTGATCGACTTCCAATGGCTGGCCCGAGCCTGTGAATCACTGCCGACCGGCACCGTGTATGCGGTGTTTGCAGCGGTGGGCACGGTGGGCGCGGCGTTGATGGATATCTTCCTGTTCGATGGCAGCTTCAATGCCGCCAAGGGCGGCTTCATGGCGCTGCTGGTGGCCGGCGTGATCGCGCTCAAGCTGGCCGACGGCAAGGAAGCCAAGGACGCCGGCGCGACCGGCCAGGGAGGTTGATATGGGGTGGTTCCTGGTAGTGGCCGCAGCCCTGATGGAAACACTGGGCGTGGTCGGCCTGAAGCGTTACAGCCAGAACAAGAACGCGCTCAACGGGCTGCTGTTCTTCGGCGGTTTTGGCGCATCGTTCGTGCTGTTGTACCAGTCGTTCCGCTATCTGCAGTTGAGCGTTGCCTACGCGGTGTGGATCGGCCTGGGCACGGCGGCGGCGGTGCTGGTGAACATGGCGTTCTTCGGCGAATCGCGCAGCATTGCGCGCCTGTTGAGCCTGGGTGTGATCGTGGCTGGCGTGGTCGGATTGAAGGCAGTGTCGTAAGCGCAGAAGGCCCCGGTGATTGTCGGGGCCTTTGGCTTTTGATTTCCCTTCTCCCACCGGGAGAAGGTGCCCCGTAGGGGCGGATGAGGGTGTGCTACGCAAGAGGCTGACCCTCACCCCAACCCCTCTCCCGGAGGGAGAGGGGCTTCAAGCGTACTCAGCGCTGCGCGCGGCGACGCAGCGGCGTGACGTTGCTGGTCGCAGCCTTGCGGCTCTTCTTTGCAGCAGCCGGCTGCGATTGCGCGATGAAGAAATCGCGCATGGTCGGGTACACCACTTCGCGCCAGCGACGGCCACTGAAGATGCCGTAATGACCGGCGCCTTCAACAATGAAGTGGCTGCGGCGCGAGGCCGGAATGCCGGTGCACAGCGCCTGCGCCGCTTCGGTCTGACCGAGGCCGGCGATGTCGTCCAGCTCGCCTTCGATGCTCAGCAGCGCGGTGTCGCGGATGGCCGAGGGGTCCACGCGCTCACCACGCACGTACCACTCGCCACGCGGCAACAGGAACTCCTGGAACACCACGCGGATGGTGTCCAGATAGAACTGCGCCGGCATGTCCAGCACCGCGTTGTATTCGTCGTAGAAATGGCGATGCGCGTTGGCATCGTCCATGTCGCCCTTGACCAGGTCGGTATAGAAATCCCAGTGCGACATCAGGTGGCGGCTGGGGTTCATCGCCACGAAGCCGGCGTGCTGCAGGAAGCCCGGATAGACGCGACGCCCCTGGCCCGGATACGGCGCCGGGATGGTGTGGATGACGTTGTTCTCGAACCACGACAGCGGGTTGCGCGTGGCCAGGTTGTTGACCGCGGTGGGGCTGTGGCGGGCATCGATCGGGCCGCCCATCATCACCAGCGAGCGCGGCGTGGTTTCGCCCCGGCTGGCCATCAGCGACACCGCTGCCAGCACCGGTACGGTCGGCTGGCAGACGCTGACGACGTGCACGTTCTCGGCGCCGAGATGGCGGATGAACTCCTGCACGTACTCGATGTAATCGTCCAGGCCGAACTCACCCTGTTCCACCGGCACCATGCGCGCATCGACCCAGTCGGTGACATACACACGGTGATCGCGCAGCAGCGTGCGCACGGTATCGCGCAGCAGCGTGGCGTGGTGGCCAGACAGCGGCGCTACGACCAGCACGATCGGCTGCGCGAGCAGGGCTTCGACCTTGGAGGTTTCGTTGCTGTGGCGTTTGAAGCGCAGCAGCTTGCAGAACGGCTTTTCCATTTCCGTGAGCTGGGCGATGGGGACGATCTCGCCGTCCAGCTCCAACTCATGGATGCCCCATTCGGGCTTTTCGTAATCCTTGCCGAGGCGATGGAACAACTCGTTCATCGCCGCGAAGCGATCGGCACCCGGCATGGTCGACCACCAATGCCCCGGTTTGTTGAAGAACGCCGCATTGGCTTGCGCCTGGTGAACCCAGGGCGCGAGCAGGTTGCGGGTCAACTCATGCAGTTGATAGAGCATGGGATCCGAATATGTATGGTCATATGGTGCTGCGCAGCATAGCGCACTCGGTCAATAGTGACGTTAAACGCGGCCGCTGCGTATTCAGTGAGCAGGTTCAGCCCGCGTGTTCAAGGGCTGAAACGTCCTCACCCAGGCTTGGGCCGAGCCAGCAATGCGAGCCCACCGACTGGAAGCCGGCACTCTGCAGTTGGCGGCGATACCAGCGGGCCGGGCGGTTCTGGAAGCCCTCGTGATCGCCCTGGAAATCATCCTCGGCCGCAAAGGTCTCCAGGAAGGCAACGCCGCCGCACAGTTCGGCCAGGCCTTCCAGGCCAGCCTTCAGCTCGCGGCTGGGCACGTAGTGCATCACGTCCGAGCAGATCAGCAGGTCAACCGGCGCGCACGGGCGCAGCCACTGGAAATCACCGAAGCTTGCCAGGTGCATGTTGCGGGTGCGGCCATAGCGGCGCACCGCGTACTCGCTGCTGTCAAAGCCCATGTACTGCAGCTTGGGGCGCAGCTTGAGCAAGGGCGCGCGCCAGGCGGCTTCGCCACAGCCGACATCCAGCACGCTGCGGATCGGGCGTTCGAGGTAGTACTCGGCGCTGGCAACGGCCAGTTGCACCTTGCGCGCCAGGCGCGCGGCGCCGCCGATATCACCGCGCCGGTACCAGCGCTGGAAGTAGGCGGCGTCGTATTGCTTGTCCTGCATGTGCGTGTCTTGTGCGGATGGGTGAAAATGGCGCTCATCCTACGCCGCCGCTGGAGCCCGTGCATGCAGTCATATTTCTGGGTCAAGACCTTCCATCTTGTGTTCGTGGTGGCATGGATGGCGTCGGTGTTCTACCTGCCACGCATCCTGGTCAACATCGCCGAGGCGGCCGGACAGCCGGCGGTGGTGGAACGGCTGCAGTTGATGGGCAAGCGTCTGTACGGTTTTGGCCACAGCATGTTCGGCATCGCGTTCCTGCTGGGGCTGGTGTTGTGGCTCGGTTACAAGGTGCTGCCGGAGTTCCCGACCATGGTCGCGCCCGGTGCTGCGGGCTGGCTGCATGCCAAGCTCGGATTGGTGGTGCTGCTGCTGGTGTACTTCATCTTCACCGGGCGCTGGTTGGAGGGGACGATCAAGGGCAGGTCGCTGCCGTCCTCGCGCGCGCTGCGCTGGTTCAATGAGCTGCCGCTGGTGTTGTTCATCGCCATTGTTTACCTGGTGCTGGCCAAGCCGTTCTAAGCCGGAATGTAGATATGTGAAATGAAGAAGGCCGGCTATGCCGGCCTTCTTCATTTACGGGCTTTCCCCCTCTCCCCAACCCCTCTCCCGCGCGGGGAGAGGGGCTTTAAAGCTGCAGTCTCTGGAATAGCCTCAACTTGACGTAAGCCGAGCCCCTCTCCCCTCGCGGGAGAGGGGTTGGGGAGAGGGGGCTGGGTGTTTTTCAGCCAAACAAAAGGCCGGCAATGCCGGCCCCTTGTTCAAGCACCTTGCAGCAGCCTTACGCCGCTTCGTACGCACCGTAGCTGCGCAGGCGCTTGTAACGCTGCTCCAGCAGTTCTTCGACGCTCAGCTTTTCCAGCGCATCCAGCTCGTTGAGCAGCACGGCCTTCAGGCGCTTGCCCATCTGCGTCGGGTTGCGATGTGCGCCGCCGATCGGCTCGCGGATCACCTTGTCGATCAGGCCCAGGCCCTTCAGGCGCGGGGCGGTCATGCCCAGCTGCTCGGCGGCGTCCTTGGCCTTGCCAGCGTCCTTCCACAGGATCGAGGCGCAGCCTTCCGGGCTGATGGTCGAGTAGACGCTGTACTCCAGCATCAGGGTGCGGTCGCCCACGCCCAGCGCCAGTGCGCCACCAGAACCGCCTTCGCCGATCACGGTGCAGATCACCGGCACCTTCAGTTCGGCCATTTCCATCAGGTTGCGGGCGATGGCTTCGGACTGGCCGCGCTCTTCGGCGTCGATGCCCGGCCAGGCGCCAGCGGTGTCGATCAGGGTCAGCACCGGCAGCTTGAAGCGCTCGGCCATCTTCATCAGGCGCAGCGCCTTTCGGTAACCCTCAGGCTTGGGCATGCCGAAGTTGCGGCGCACCTTTTCCTTGGTGTCGCGGCCTTTCTGGTGGCCGATCAGCATCACCGGGCGGCCGCCGATACGGGCCAGGCCACCGACAATGGCCTTGTCGTCGGCGAAGGCGCGGTCACCGGCCAACTCCTGGAACTCGTCACAGAAGATGCGGATGTAATCCAGCGGGTACGGACGCGAGGGGTGGCGTGCGACCTGCAGCACCTGCCAGGAGGAGAGGTTGCGGAAGATCTGCGCGGTACGCAGGCGCAGCTTGCCTTCCAGCGCCTTCACCTCGGCATCGACATTGACCGCCGGCCCCGCGCTGGCACTGCGCAGGTCCTTGATCTTGGCCTCCAGATCAGCGATGGGTTGCTCGAAGTCGAGGTAATTCGGATTCATCGGAAACCGTCATGAATTAAAGAGGGGAAGTGTAGCCGAACGCGCCCGGGCAACCCGTACGCGTCCGTCCGGTCAGTTGGCCCAGGGCGGGCTGTACTTGACCTTGACCCGGCGCACGGCGGGGTCTTCGCGCAGGGCGTCGAGCAGTTGCGTGCTGACCCGCACCGCACCGCTGCCGCCCAGGTCGAGCATGCCGGCGATACTGCCGTCGGGCTTGCCGTTGAGCAGCAGGTCCAGCCGCAGCGGGGTGCGGCCGGGGCGGGCGGTGGCAAGCAGGGCATCGATGCGCTGCCAGGTCGGGCCACCGCGGCCGTCCACGCGCAGCGACAGGCGCAGTGCATGGTCGGCGCACAATTGCTCGTAATCCCAGCACTGGCGGATGCGCAACGCATAGCCGCCGTTGAATTCGTCTTCGCGCAGGCCGCCCTTGACCACCAGGATGCGGTCCTTGGTCATCAGGTGCCCGAACTCGGCCAGGCCATCGGTGAAGGCGCTGCATTCCACGCGGCCCTTGCCGTCTTCCAACTGCATGAAGACCTGGCTGTCGCCCTTGCGGCGCACGCCCACCACCATGCCGGCGAGAATCACCGGTGACTCCTGGCGCCAGGCGCGCTTTTCGCCGTCCTTGGACGGGAAGGCGGGCGCGATCAGCTTGTCCAGCGCGCCCAGATCGGTACCGACCAGTTCCTTGACGTCCTCGGCATACGGGTCGAACGGATGGCCACTGAGATAGAAGCCCAGCGTTTCGCGTTCGCCATTGAGCAGTTGTGCCAGCGGCCATTCCTTGCTTTCAGGAAGGTCCAGCTGACGCGCGGTGCTGACCGGGTCGGGCGCGCCGAACAGCGAGTTCTGCCCGGAGGCCTTCTCGCGCGCCATCTGATCGGTGGCCTTGAGCACTTCCGGTAATTGCAGCATCAGCGTGGCGCGGTTCTTGCCCAGGCCGTCGAGCGCGCCGCAGTTGATCATCGCTTCGAGCGTGCGACGGTTGAGCTTGCCCGATTCGATGCGCACGCAGAAATCCAGCAGCGTGCTGTACTCGCCGCTGCGTTGGCGTTCTTCGACCACCGCTTCACACGCACCCTGACCAACGCCCTTGATGGCGCCCAGCCCGTAGCGGATGGTGTCGGCGTTGGCCGCTTCGAACATGTACGCCGAATCGTTCACGCGCGGCGGCAGCACGGTCAGGCCGAGATTGCGCACCTCGGCCAGGAAGCCCACCACCTTGTCGGTGTTGTCCATGTCCGAGGACAGCGTCGCGGCCATGAACTCGGCCGGGTAATGACGCTTCAGCCATGCGGTCTGGTAGCTGACCAGCGCATACGCGGCGGCGTGCGATTTGTTGAAGCCGTAGCCGGCGAACTTTTCCATCAGGTCGAAGATGGCATCGGCCTTGGCTTCGTTCACGCCGTCCTTGGCGGCGCCCTCGCGGAAGATTTCGCGGTGCTTGGCCATTTCGGCCGGCACCTTCTTGCCCATCGCACGACGCAGCAGGTCGGCGCCGCCCAGCGAGTAGCCGCCGACGATCTGCGCCATCTGCATCACCTGCTCCTGATACACCATGATGCCGTAGGTGTCTTTCAGGATCGCTTCGGTGCGTGGATCGGGATAGATGATTTCTTCCTGGCCGTGCTTACGCGCGTTGAAGGAAGGAATCAGGTCCATCGGGCCGGGGCGGTACAGCGACACCAGCGCGATCAGGTCTTCGAAACGGTCAGGGCGTGCGTCCTTCAACAACCGGCGCATGCCCGAGGATTCGAACTGGAACACCGCACCGGTGTTGCCGTTGGCGAAGATGTCCTTGTAGGTCGGTGCGTCGTCGAGCGGGATGGCAGAGATGTCGACCGGCGGAATGCCCGCGCGCTCATGGCGCTTGTTGATCGCCTTCACCGCCCAGTCGATGATCGTCAGGGTACGCAGGCCGAGGAAGTCGAACTTCACCAGGCCCACTTCTTCCACGTCGTTCTTGTCGAACTGGGTGACCGGATTCTTGCCGAGCCCACCTTCGTCATGTTCGGCGTACAGCGGGCAGAACTCGCTCAGCGGCTCGGGGCCGATCACCACGCCACCGGCATGCTTGCCGGCGTTGCGGGTGAGGTCTTCCAACTGCAGCGCCAGGTCGATCAGGTCGCGGACGTCGTCTTCGGTTTCATAGCGCGAGATCAGCTCGGCCGAGGCCATTTCCGAATTGGCGCCTTCCTTGCCCATGCCCAGCGCATCCTTCAGATGGATGCCCAGGATGTTGGGGATCAACTTGGAAACGCCATCCACCAGGCCGTACGGGAAACCGAGCACGCGGCCGGTATCGCGTACCACTGCCTTGGCCGCCATGGTGCCGTAGGTGATGATCTGGCTGACGCGCTCGCGCCCGTACTTGCGCGCGACGTAGTCGATCACTTCATCGCGGCGGTCCATGCAGAAGTCGATGTCGAAGTCGGGCATCGACACGCGTTCGGGGTTGAGGAATCGCTCGAACAGCAGGTTGTACGGCAGCGGATCCAGATCGGTGATCTTCAGCGCCCATGCCACCAGCGAACCGGCACCCGAACCACGGCCTGGGCCGATCGGAATGCCCTGGTTCTTACCCCACTGGATGAAGTCGGCCACGATCAGGAAGTAGCCGGGGAAGCCCATCTTGATGATGGTGTTGAGTTCGAATTCGAGCCGCTCGAAATAATCCTCGCGGCTCATGCCCGGCGCCAGCGGATTCTTCTGCAGGCGTTCTTCCAGGCCGTCGCGCGAGATCTTCTGGATCCAGGTGTCCAGGGTTTCGTCGTCGGGCACCGGATAGTTGGGCAGGAAGTAGGTGCCCAGCCGCATCTCGACGTTGCAGCGCTGTGCCAGCGCCAGCGTGTTGTCGATCGCATCGGGGATGTCGGCGAACAGTTCGCACATCTGTTCGGGCGACTTGAGGTACTGCTCGCGGCTGTATTCGCGTGGACGCTTGGGGTCGTCAAGCACGCGGCCGGTGGAAATGCATACGCGCGCCTCGTGCGCGTCGAAGTCTTCCGGCGCGAGGAAGCGCACGTCGTTGGTCGCCACCACCGGCAGGCCACGTTGGCCGGCGGCCATCAGGGCGAACTGGTTGAACGGCTCTTCGCCTTCGCGGCCGGTGCGGGTCAACTCCAGGTGCAGGCCGTCACCGAACACGTGCTGCCAATCGGCCAGCTGCTGCTCGGCCAGATCATGGCGGCCTTCGGACGCCAGACGCCCGGCCAGGCTGTGGCGCCCGGCCAGCGCGAACAGGTTCTTGCAGCCGTCCTTGAGCCATTGCGGATGCACGGCCACGCCACCTTCGTTGCGATGGCCTTCCATCCAGGCGCGGGTCAGCAGCCGTGACAGGCTCAGATAGCCTTCACGGTCGCGGCACAACAAGGTCATGCGCCACGGATCGTGGCCTTCCTCGGCGATCAGCAGGTCGGCGCCGGCGATCGGCTTGATGCCCACGCCTTCGGCAGCCTTGTAGAACTTCACCAGCGCGAACATGTTGTTCAGGTCGGTGACGGCCAGGGCTGGGGCCTTCATCTCCACCGAGCGGCTGAGCAGGTTGGCCTGCTTGGCCTTCTTGGGATCGGCCTGATCCGGTTTGGCGGGCACGCGGATGGTGGAGTCCACCATCGAGAATTCGGTGTGGACGTGAAGATGGACGAAGCGGGAAGAAATAGACATGCCGGGCCAGAAGTGTGCCGACGCAGGGTAGCGACGGGGGCGGGGATGGACAAGGCTTGACATGAAAGCCCGTGGTTGCCGGCCCGGGGAACTCGGCAAGGTGCTCCATCCTGACAGGAACCGGGCACGGCTGGGGTAACGGAGAAGCTGCGACGGGCATGCCAGCGCTGCAACCGCCGCCACATCGACCGCAGGCACCTTCTGCGAGGTGGCATTCCATCCGTCTGGCCGGCGGGGCTGCGCCTGAGGCAGCCCCGGGGTGAACAGGTTGATCCGGGCAAGGTTCTGGCGGTGTTGCCTGTCAGTGGATGCGGAAGTAGCTGGGCGTTTCAGGCGCGTAGCTGCTTTCGCGGACCCGCTGCTGGTGCTCATGCAGGCGGGCTTCGATTTCCCGCAGTTCCATCCAGATCTGGCGGTTGAAGGCGATATCCGCATAGCCACGGCCCTGGCGATCAGCCTCAAGCTGACGCAGGCGCTGGTAATCGATGAAGTTGATCACTTCGTAGACCAGCTTCGGCCAGGCGGTGTCGATCACGATGGCCTGGTCCAGGTGGCCGACGCCGGGCACCGAGTCGGGAATCAGCTGCCGGCTTTCGTGCAGATAGCCGACCACTTGCCGGGCTTCGGAGAGCACGTCGTCGGCGGGCTCCCAGTCAGCGTCCTGAAGCATCTGTTCCAGGACCCGCGCGTGCTGCAGGCGCTGCTGGATGCACGGCGACGGGGCCGCGTCCGGCGCCTGGTCGTTCAGGCTTCGGGCGGCGGTGGCCAACTGGTCGGTCTGCAGTGGCGGGCGGGTGCGGCCGAGGCGGGCGAGCAGCTGGTTGAACAGTTCCACCTCGCGATGAACCAGCACGAAGTCGTTCACATGACTGCGGCGATGGGGGATGCCGGCCGGGTACTGATCCAGGACCTGCGGCAGCGGAAGGCGGGTGTCGAAGAAGGTGTTCATGGTGCTGCTCCTGGCGTGACTGGGGGAGGCGTCCGTGAAGGTCAGGACGCAGCGTCAGCATCCGCTTGGGCGTAGCATGTGTCCTGATGGCAGGCGGAGCCTTCAGACAGTCATTGCGCTGGTTTCTGAGGTTTTCGTGAGGGCTTGCCGATGGGTTCAACCGAAGACCCTGGTGACACTGGCCAAGTGGTCGAACGGTACCGTTTCGACGGGATCGTGGTGGATGCCGTGGCACATACGCTCTGCCGCGACGGCCAGTTTCATTCTGTGGAACCCAAGGCGTTTGCCGTGCTGTTGCTGCTGCTGCGGCACGCCGATGAATTGCTGGTGCGGGACCTGCTGCTCGATGCGGTCTGGGGCCACCGGCATGTGACTCCGGGGGTGCTGACCCGCGCCATCGCCCAGCTGCGCTCGGCACTGGACGACCATTCACATGAGCCTCGCTACATCCAGACCCAGCACGGGCTGGGTTACCGCTTCATTGGCAAGCTGCTGCCCCCGGAGCAGGCGGAAGCGCCGGTCAGCTTGCCCCCGGAGTCGGAGCCCGTTGCCAGCCCGGCATCGGCGCTGCCACATGCTGAAGCCGGCGATGAGGAAATCCCGGTGCCGACGCTGAAACCGGCATCGCGATTCTGGCGGGGGCGACAGGCAGCCAACGTGCCGCTGCCACTGTGGTTGCGTTCGCGCACGTGGCTGATCGGGCTGGGCCTGGCGTTGCTGGCGCTGGGCGGTGGCGCGTGGTGGTGGGCGCATGCGCCTGCGATACGTCCAGCGGTGGAAACACCATCGATTGCGGTGATGCCGTTCAGCAGTCTCAGCGGCAACGCTGACGACCGCTACTTCGCCGACGGCCTGGCGGTGGAAATGCACGATGCCCTGGCCAACGTGCCGGGGCTGAAGGTGGCCGCGCGGCAGGTGGCTGCGGTGAGTGATGCCGACAGTGACGTGCGCCGGATCGGGCGCCGGCTCGGGGTGGCCACGCTTCTGGATGCCAGCGTCCGTCGTGAGGGTGGCCGGGTACGGATCAGTGCGCGCCTGTCGGATGCGACCACCGGATTCACCTTGTGGTCGGAGACCTACGATCGGGAAATCACCGATGTGTTCGCATTGCAGGGCGAGATCGCCAGCAAGGTCGTTCAGGCCTTGCTGGGACACCTGCCCGGCGATGGCGCGATGGTGGCGAGGCGGCTGACGCCGACCACGGACGTCAACGCCTACGACGCCTACCTGCGCGGATTGGCGTTGTTGCAACGCCCGATTGGTGAGACCGGCAACGATCGGGCCATGGCCAGTTTTCGCCAGGCCCTGGAAATCGACCCTCAATTCACCCGCGCGCAGGCCGGGATCTGTCGGGCGCAGATCGCCCGGTTGGAGGGCGTCAGTGACGCCGAAGCATTTGAGCGTGCACGGCAGGCGTGCGCGCAGGCGCAGGCGATGGATCCGGAACTGCGCGAGGTGAGCCTGGCGCTGGCAGAAATCGCGCGTGTCAGTGGGCAGAACGAACAGGCGCTCACGCTTTACCAGCAGGTTCTCGACGAGCCGGCGCTGCGTGCCGATGGCCTGGTCGGGCTGGCGCGCAGCTACGGTGCATTGGGCCAGGAGGAGCGGGCGCAGGATTACTTCCAGCAGGCCATCGCCGCACGCCCCAGCGATGCGCAGATCTACCGCTTGCTCGGTTACCACCAGTGGCTGCGCGGCGACCTGCCCAAGGCGATCGAAGCTTTTGTCACCGCCACCATCCTGCAACCGGAGGACAGCCGTTTGTGGAGCAGCCTGGGCGGCTTGTATCTGGCGCAGGGCGACAGTGCCCAGGCCGGGCGAGCCTTCAGCATGTCGTTGTCGATCGAACCCAATGCCGGTGCGCTGACCAACCTTGGCACGATGAAATTCGATGACGGCGAGTACGCGGTGGCGGCAGGCTTGTTCCGACAGGCAACGGTGCTTGAACCGGGCGATTACCTGCACTGGGGCAATCTGGGCGACGCGCTGTCCGCCTCGGCCGAAACCGCCGCGCAGGCGCAGGCGCCGTACCGGCGTGCGGCGCAGTTGGCGCAGCAATACGTTGATGTGCGCCGCGACGACGCCTATGCGCTGGCGCTGTTGTCCTGGTATCGCGCCAACCTGGGAGAACGCCAACGTGCGCGGCAGGACCTGCAGGCTGCGCAGAAGCTTGGCACGCAACAGGCTGAGGTCGCGCTGTGGTGCGCGCAGACGCTGACCTTGATCGAGGATCAGGCCGGCGCGCGTCGCTGCATTGCCGATGCGGTGCAGCAGGGCATTCCGCAGCAGCGCATCGATGCACTGCTCGCGTTGCAACGCCATGCGGTTGCGGCAGGGGCCGCGCGGCAGAAGTAGGTGGGGGTTTCCCTGTCCGAGGCGGCGGACCTCATCGAGGAGTGGTCGTCATGATCAACAACATGTGGTTCAACGCAGCGCTGCTGGGTTGCCTTGTGGGTGGTATCGCGCCGTCGTCATCGCTGGCGGCACCGGGCGTGGTGACGCAGTGCACGGGGCAGGTGCCGCCGCGCATCGTGAAGCTGGTTTATGTCGAGGTGACGCAGGGCGCGTCCGGGCCGGTCGTCACCCCGGAGGAATGCGTGGTGCGCAGTGGAACGCAGGTGGTGTGGCGTACCGCGGAAGATGCGCTGCTGCCGTTCGAGCTGACCTTCGCTCAATCACCCGGTGTGCCCGCAGGTGAGGTGTCCGGGCCGGCCGATCCGAAGGAGTTTGCGTCGCGGCGCATGGGCAAGCGGCAGGAGGTGCAGATCGTCGCCAAGAACGTGACCGTTGCCAGCGACATCCGTTACGACGTGCGCATTGGTGCTGTGCAGATCGACCCGGGGATCAAGATCATGCCGCGTTGAGGAAAGCCAGGTTGTCGCTCAGGCCGGAGCCAGGCAGGCGCGGACCGGGGCGAAGCTGCGCCGGTGTTGCGGGCAGGGGCCATGGGCCCGCAACGCTGCCAGATGCAACGGCGTGCCGTAGCCCTTGTGCTGGTCGAAACCGTATTCGGGATGCTGCGCGTGCAGTTCCAGCATGTAGCGGTCGCGGGTGACCTTGGCCAGGATCGAGGCAGCCATGATCGCGCGGTCAAGCGCATCGCCACCGACCAGTGCCTCAGCCGGGCAGGGCAGGCCCTTGGGAATCTTGTTGCCGTCGATGCGCGCGAACTGCGCAACGTGGCCAACACCTTCTACTGCACGACGCATGCCCTGCATGGTGGCCTGGAAGATGTTGAGGCTGTCGATCTCGTCCACATCGACCATGACGATGCTGTAGGCCAGTGCGCGCTCGATGATGCGGTCGTACAGCAGCTCGCGCTTGGCGGCGGTGAGTGCCTTGGAATCATCCAGGCCGTTGAGGCGCGGACGATCGGGGCAGAACACCACCGCGGCAACCGCCACCGGCCCGGCCAGCGGACCACGACCGGCTTCATCCACGCCGGCGATCATGCGCGGGCCTTGCCGTTCGGTCAGAACGGCATCGTTGAACAGCGACAGCGAAAGGTCCGCTGCCTTGGCGAGGGAACGACGAGCGGTCACGGCTGGCCTTGCTTGGCCGCTGTGTCCAGCAGCCCGGCAACCGCATCTGCGGCACGGGCGGAGGCATCCTGGCGCAGCTGCTGGTGCAGGCGCACGTAGTCGCCCTGCAGGGCGGCTACGCGTTCGGGATGCTCAAACCATTGCGATACTGCAGCGGACAGGTTGTCCGGGGTGCAGTCATGCTGCATAAGTTCCGGTGCCAGATCCTTGCCGGCCAGCACGTTGGGCAGCGCGTAGCGGTTGACCTTGATCAGGCCCAGCGTGCTGACGATGCGGTAAGTGAGTTCGGCCACGCGGTAGCCAACCACCATAGGCCGTTTGACCAGCATGGTTTCCAGCGTGGCGGTGCCCGAGGCCAGCATCACCACGTCGGCGGCGATCATCGCTTCGCGGGCGCGGCCATCGAGCAGATGCACGCGCGCGCTGGGCAGTGCTGCGGTGCGGATCTGCTCGATGATCATCGCCTTGCATTTGGCATTGGCCGCAGGCACCACGATATGCAGGTGGCGCATCTGCTCGCACAACTGCCACGCAGCGGCGAAGAACGGCGGGCCGAGGCGGCTGACTTCGCCCAGGCGGCTGCCGGGCAACACGGCCAGTACCGGCACGTTGTCGGGAATGTTCAGCGCGGCGCGCGCTTGCGCGCGATCGTTCTCCAGCGGAATCTCGTCGGCCATCGGGTGGCCGACGAAGCGCGCATCGATGCCGTGCCTGGCGTAGATCGGCGGCTCCATCGGGAACAGGCACAGCACCAGGTCGGCGCTGGCACCAATCTTCTCGGCACGTTTCTCGCGCCAGGCCCACACCGACGGGCTGACGTAATGCACGGTGCGCAGGCCACGTTGCTTGAGCCACTTTTCCACGCCCAGATTGAAGTCCGGTGCGTCGATGCCGATGAATACGTCCGGCTTCCAGTCCAGCACGCGCTGGCGGAACTCCTTGCGCAGCTTCAACAGGCGCGGCAGGTGGCGGAGGATTTCGGCCAGCCCCATCAGCGCCAGTTCGCTGGCATCGAACCAGGTCTCGCAGCCGGCATTGCGCATGGCATCGCCGCCGATGCCGGCAAATTCGGCATCCGGATAGCGCGCGCGCAGCGCCTTGATCAGGCCGGCGCCAAGTCCATCGCCGGAGGCTTCACCGGCGACCAGCGCGATGCGGAGCTTGCGGCGGGGAACAGGCAGCGGGGAGGGTGAAGCAGCCGATGACGCACGCAGCGTATCCGGCTTCGCATCCACGCCCAATCCTGGTTCCGCGCGCTCGGTGCTCATCGCTGCAACGGACGCTCGCCGCTTTCGATGAACTCCAGCAGATGCTTCACGTCGTCGCTGTCACGCGCCTGTTCGGCCAGCTGCTGCTTGGCTTCGGCCAGTGGCAGGCCAGCAACGAAGATGGTGCGGTAGGCACGCTTGATGGCGCTGATGCGCTCGGCGTCGAAGCCGCGGCGCTTCAGGCCTTCGCTGTTGATGCCGCGCGGGCGGCCGTGGCCGTCGATGCCGACCATGGTGAACGGCGGGATGTCGCCGGTGACCAGCGCGCCCATGCCAAGGAAAGCGTGGTCGCCGATGCGGCAGAACTGGTGGGCACCAGCGAAGCCGCTGATGATCACCCAGTTGCCGACGCTCACATGCCCGGCCAGCGTGGTGTTGTTGGAGAACACGCAATGGTCGGCGACATGGCAGTCGTGCGCGACGTGCGTATAGGCCAGCATCCAGTTGTCATTGCCGATGGTGGTGATGCCACCGCCGCCGGCAGTGCCACGGCTGAGCGTGACGAATTCGCGGAACACGTTGCGATCGCCGATCACCAGTTCGGTGCGTTCGCCGGCGAACTTCTTGTCCTGCGGTTCGCCGCCGACGGCGACATGGCCGATGAAGCGGTTGTCGCGGCCGATGCGGGTCGGGCCGTGGATGCTGCAATGCGGCCCGATCTCGGTGCCGGCGCCAATTTCGACATCCGCACCAATCAGGGTGAACGCGCCCACACGCACGCCTTCGCCCAGCTTGGCCGACGGGTCGATGACCGCAGTGGGGTGAATCAGGGGGGCGCTGTCACTCATTCGTGTTGCTCCAGCCGGTTATTCGCGGGTGCCGGCGCACAGCACTTCGGCATGTGCGACCACTTCACCGTCCACCTTGGCTTCGCCGTAGTAGACGGCCATGTTGCGGATCACACGCTTGACCTGCACATGCAGTTCCAGCACATCACCCGGCACCACCTGCTTCATGAAGCGCACGTTGTCCACCTTGACCAGGTAGAACAGCTTGGACTGCGCGTCGCGGCCCAGGCTCAGCTGGGTCAGCACGCCGCCGGCCTGTGCCAGCGCTTCGATGATCAGCACGCCCGGCATGATCGGCTGGCCCGGGAAGTGACCCTGGAAGAACGGCTCGTTGATGGTGACGTTCTTGTGCGCAATGATGCGCTTGCCTTCCACATCAAGCTCGACGACCTTGTCGACCAGCAGGAATGGATAGCGGTGCGGGATCAGCGTCTGGATCGTGTTGACGTCGATGGGCAGCTGCAGCGGTGCGTTCATTCTTTCTCCTTGCTCACAGCCAGGATGCGTCGTGCCAGCGCATCAAGCTGCTTGAAGCGCGCGGCGTTCTTGCGCCACGTGCGGTTGTCGGTCAAAGGGGTGCCGGAGGAGTACTCGCCCGGTTCGGTAATTGAATTGCGTACCACCGATTTGCCGGTGATGACCACGTGGTCGCAGATTTCCAGATGGCCGACCACGCCGACGGCGCCGCCGAGCAGGCAGTAGCGGCCGATCTTGGCGCTGCCGGCGATGCCGGTGGAGCCGGCGATGGCGCTGTGCGCGCCGATCTGCACGTTGTGCGCGATCTGCACCAGGTTGTCCACGCGCACGTCTTCATCGAGCACGGTGTCTTCCAGCGCGCCGCGATCCACGCAGCTGTTGCAGCCAATCTCGCAATCGTCGCCAATGCGCACGCCGCCCAGCTGCGGCACCTTGATCCAGCGTCCGCCATCCATCGCCAGGCCAAAGCCTTCGCCGCCAAGCACGGCGCCGGGGTGGATGCGCACGCGCTTGCCCAGCTTGACGCGGGCAACCAGGGTGACGCGTGCCAGCAGTTCGCAGGCCGAATCGAGCGTGCAGTCGTCACCGATGATGCTGCCGGGGCCGATGATGCAGCTTTCGCCGATCACCGTGCGCGCGCCGATGCAGACATGCGGGCCGATATGCGCGCTGGCAGCAATCGTCGCGCTTGGGTCGATGACCGCGCTGGGGTGGATGCCGGGCTCGCGCACGGGCACGGTTTCAAATAGCGCGCCGATCCGGGCGAAGGTGGTGTAAGGGTCCTTGGCCACCAGCGCGGTGCCGGGGGCACCCTCGGCATCGTCGGCACGCAGCACGATGATGGAGGCCTGACTGTCGGCCAGCTGCGTGCGATAACGCGGATTGGCCAGGAAGGTCAGCTGGCCGGGGCCGGCATGTGCGAGCGTGGCCACGCCATGGATGGCGGCGGCGGGATCACCCTGCACCTGCAAGCCGAAGCGGTCAGCAAGTTCCTGTGCGGTATAGGTAGGAGTATTCACGCGGCGAGTTTACCGTGAGCGTAGGTGACGGTCATGCGGGCAGGCCTGATCGGGCGGGGATGGCTGGAACGACAGTGGCTGGATATTGCCGTCCAATGACAGCCAGAGGCGGGCAGGGCCACAACGGCAGAAGCGACAGCCCCGAAGCATCCTGAAAAGCGGCCTGATCACGCGGATCAGCGCCGTTTGCATTCTGGACAAGAGCCCATTTGGCAAAGGGGCGCGCCGACTGGCGTGGGACTCGCAGGGCTTGAGCGCGACCCCGCAGTTCCGTCACGACGGAACTGCGGGTGGCCGGGGCAGGGCCCCGGTCAAACGGGCCAATTCGTCAGAACTGGCCGCCGAAGGTGAACTGCAACCGCTCGATCTCGTCGCCGTCTTCCTTCTTCAGCGGGAAGGCATAGCTGATCGAGATCGGGCCGACCGGGGCGCGCCACAGCAGGGCGACACCGGCCGAAGCACGCAGCTCGTTGGCCTTGAAGTTGTCGATGCCGCTGTAGACGTTGCCGAAGTCGAAGAACGCCGAAACACGGGCCGACGGGCTGTCGAACAGTTTCGGGAAGTAGGCTTCGATCGAGCCGACCGTCTTCACCGAGCCACCCAGCGGCTGGCCGTTGTAGTAGCCGCCGATCGCTTCCGAACGTGGGCCGAGGGTGTTGTCTTCGAAGCCGCGCACCGAGTTGGTGCCGCCGGCGTAGAAGTTCTCGAAGAACGGCAGGCCCGACGCCGTCACCTGGCGGTGCTTGGCGGTTGGGTTGGTGGCGCAGTCGACCACCGTGGTGGTGGCGGCCGACGTGTCGGTGGCCGGAACGTCGTTCCAGCAGATGTCACGCACCTTGTCGCTGCCGTAGGAATCGCCGTAGCCCAGTTCCAGGCGGGTGTTGATCACCAGCGAGGGGATGATCGGCCAGTACTTGGAGAACTGGTAGCTGAGCTTGTAGTACTCCACGGTCGAGCCCGGCAACGTGGTTTCCAGGCCCAGGCGCTGGTAGGTACCACGCGTGGGCATGAAGTAATCGTTACGGGTGTCGCGTGCCCAGCCCAGCTCGGTACGCCAGGAGTGGAAGGTCTTGCTACCGACGGCATCGATGTAATCGATGATCGACTGCGGCGTGTAGCCGGGGTAGGTGGTGATCTGGTTGCTGTCGATGCCGAACATCAGCGAGAACGCGTCGTTCTCGGTGATCGGAATGCCGAACACCATCTGCGCCGAACCGTTGGTGCTGTTGTACTGCGCGGTGTTGAAGTCGGAGTAGTCCAGCTCGCGCCAGGACAGGTTGTAACCCAGCGACACGCCGTCATCGGTGAAGTACGGGTTGGTGTAGGAGAAGCCGTAACGCTGCAGATAGCTGCTGCGCGAAGCCTCCACCGACACGCGGTTGCCGCCGCCCAGGAAGTTGTTCTGCGACAACTGCACCGAGGTGGTCATGCCGTAGGACTGCGAATAGCCCAGGCCGAACACGAAGCTGCCCGAGGTGGTTTCCTTGACGTTGTAGACCACGTCCACCAGGTCGTTGCTGCCGGTGACCGGGGTGGTTTCCACGTCCACCGATTCAAAGTAGCCCAGGCGCTGCAGGCGGATCTTGGAACGGTCGATGGCGGCCTGCGAGTACCAGCTGTTCTCGAACTGGCGCATTTCACGGCGCAACACTTCGTCGGCGGTGCGCGAGTTGCCCTGGAATACGATGCGGCGCACCGACACGCGCGGACCCGGAACCACCTGCATGTTCACCGCGACGGTACGTTCGGCGCGGTTGCTGGTCGGAATCGGGTTCACCTTGGCAAAGGCGTAACCGATGTTGGACAAGGTATTGGTGATGCCGTCGGCGCTCAGTTCCAGCAGGGCACGCGAGAACGTGTCGTCCTTGCGCTGGATCAGCATCTTCTCGACATCTTCCTGCGGCAGGATGGTGTCGCCGGTGACCTTGATCTCGGAAATCTTGTACTGCTCGCCCTCGGTCACGCCGGCGGTGACGAACATGTCGCGCTTGTCCGGGCTGATCGAGACCTGGGTGGAGTCGATGCTGAAATCGACATAGCCACGGTCCAGGTACCAGGAATTGAGCTTTTCCAGGTCGCCGGACAGCTTTTCCTTGGAGTACTGGTCATCGCGGCGGTACCACGAGGCCCAGTTGTGTTCCTTCGACTCCCACTGCTCGAGGATGTCCTCGGCCGGGAATTTCTCGGTGCCGACCAGGTTGACGTGGCGGATCTTGGCCGCCTTGCCTTCCTTCACGGCAATGGCCACGTCCACGCGGTTGCGGTCCAGCGGGCTGACGGTCGGGGTGATCTCGACGTTGTACTTGCCACGGTCGTTGTACTGGCGACGCAGTTCCTGGGTCACGCGGTCCAGGCTCAGGCGGTCGAACGTGCCGCCTTCGCTCAGGCCGATGTCGCTCAGGCCCTTGAGCAGCTGCTCGCTCTTGATGTCCTTGTTGCCGGTGACGGTCAGCTTGTTGATCGCCGGACGTTCCTTGACGGTGACCACGAGGATATCGCCCTGGCGGTCCAGCTGCACGTCCTCGAAGAAGCCGGTCTTGTACAGCGCACGGATGGTGTCGCCGACCTTGCTGTCGTCGACCACATCGCCGCGTTCCACCGGCAGGTAGGTGAATACGGTGCCGGAGGAGATGCGCTGCAGGCCGTCCACGCGGATGTCGCTGGCGGTGAACGGCTCGGCCGCCTGTGCGAGCGCAGGCAGTGCCAGGCCGGCAGCAAGGGCAAGGGCTAGCAGGCGGCGATTGGGGAGTCGCGTCATATCACGTCCGGTTGGAGTCGATTTCAGAGTTGCGTGGGTGCCGGCGTATGACGACGTCAGCGGGAAAAAGTTCATCGCGGGACAAGGCCAAGGATGTCGTTGTAGAACGCCAACCCCATCAGCCCCGCCAGCAGTGCCAGACCGATGTACTGGCCAGTTGCCATGGCTCGCTCGCTGAGCGGGCTGCCCTTGACCAACTCAATAAGGTAATACAGCAGGTGGCCGCCGTCCAAGACAGGGATCGGCAGCAGGTTGATGATGCACAGGCTCAGCGACAACAAGGCCAGGAAATACAGGAACCAATCCACGCCGCGTTCAGCCGAGGCATTGGCCACGCGGGCGATGGTGATCGGGCCGGAAATGTTCTTGACCGAGGCGTGCCCGGTCAGCATGCGCCGCATCATGCCCAGCGAATCGGAGGCCAGTTTGCCGGTTTCGCGCACGGCGGCCGGCAAAGCGGCGAGCACGCCGTACTGCTGGCGGGCGTCGTAGGGGGCGGTCTGGTCGGTGACGAAGTTCACGCCGATCAACCAGCGCGGCTTGCCATCGGGTGCCTGGCTGGGTTGCGGGGTCAGCTCCAGCGCCAGCCGTTCTCCGGCGCGCTCGACTTCGACCATGCCTGGGCCGCCACGTTCGCCCAATTGCTGAATCAGCGGCATGACCTGGTCGGCGCTGTCCACGCGCTGGCCGTCCACCGCCAGGATCAGGTCGCCGGATTGCAACTGCCCGGTGGCAGCAGAGTCCGGAGCCACGCTCTCAACCCGTGCCGGCTGCAACCAGAACTGCCAGATCAGGCCCGCTTGCACGGCGACCTGGCGTTCATCGAAACCGGCCGGCAGCCGCGACAGCGGCAGGACCCGGGTTTGTTCGTTTTCCAGCACATCGCGAACGCGGACCTGCGCATCCTGCCGGTCCATCGCGGCGGTGGTCAGGCCCATGCTGGCTTCGGCCCAGGTGCCGATCGGGCGTCCATCCACCGAAAGTACCTGGTCGCCCGCAGCAAAGCCGGCTTCTGCGGCCATGCCGCTGGTGCGGCCAAGGGTGGCCGAGTAGTCCTGGCGACCGATCACGAACATCGCCCATAGCAGGGCAATGCACAGCACCAGATTGGCGATGGGACCAGCGGCGACGATGGCTATGCGCTGCCAGACGCTCTTGTTGTTGAACGCTTCGGCGCGCTCGCCGGCGGCCACTTCGGCCTCGCGCTCGTCCAGCATCTTGACGTAGCCACCCAGCGGAATGGCGGCGATGGCGAACTCGGTGCCGTTGCGGTTACGGCGGCTCCACAGCGGTTTGCCGAAGCCCACCGAGAAGCGCAGCACCTTTACGCCGCAACGTCGGGCCACCCAGTAGTGGCCGAATTCATGGAAGGTCACCAGCACGCCAAGGCTGACGATCATCCACCACACGGACCCCAGGAAATCAGCCATGGGCGCAGCTCGATTGGAAAGTGGGTTCAGGCATTCGGCAGGCGGGCGATGGCGGTTTCGGTGATCTGGCGTGCCTGGGAATCGGCGGCCAACAAGACGTCCAGTGTATCGGCCGCCTCGTGGGGCAGGGTGGAAAGGGTGTGCTCGACCAAGGCAGGAATCGACAGGAAGCCTACGCGGCCCTGAAGAAACGCTGAAACGGCCACTTCATTGGCGGCATTCAGGATGGCCGGGGCGCTGCCGCCGGCGTCCATCGCCTGCCAGGCCAGGCGCAGGCAGGGGAATGCGTCCAGGTCCGGCGCTTCGAAATCCAGCCGGCCCTGGGTGAGCAGGTCCAGGCCGGAAACGCCCGATTCGATGCGTTGCGGCCAGCCCAGGCCAACGGCAAGGGTGGTGCGCATGTCCGGCAGGCCAAGCTGGGCCAGGGTCGAACCGTCGATGAATTCGACCAGGGAATGCACCAGGCTCTGCGGATGCACCAGCACATCGATGCGCGAACCTGGGACGTTGAACAGGTGATGGGCCTCGATGACTTCCAACCCCTTGTTCATCAACGTCGCCGAATCGACCGAGATCTTCGGGCCCATCGACCATTTCGGGTGGGCAACGGCCTGGGCCGGCGTAACCGCCGCCAGGTCGCTGCGGCTGCGACCCCGGAAAGGGCCGCCGGAAGCGGTGAGGATGATGCGGCGAACCCCGGCCTCGAGGCTGGCGTCGCGCGAACGCAGGCACTGGAAGATGGCGTTGTGCTCGCTGTCGATCGGGATGATCTCAGCGCCTGCGGCAGCAGCCTCGCGGGTCAGCAGCTCACCGGCCAGTACCAGCGACTCCTTGTTGGCCAGCAGCAGCCGTTTCCCGGCGCGGGCGGCGGCAAGTGTGGAAGACAGCCCGGCCGCGCCGACGATGGCGGCCACCACGGTGTCGCAGTTGTTGCTGGCGGCCAGTGCGTCGATCGCTTCCTGGCCCGCGTGTGCTTCCGTGGCCAGGCCTGCGTCGAGCAGACCATCGCGCAGACGCACGAACAGCGCCGGGTCGGCGATGGCAGCGTGATCCGGGCGGTGCGTGCGGCAAAGCGCGATCAGCGCATCGACGTTGCCGCCGGCAGCCAGCACGCTGGCGCGCATCTGCTGCGGATGACGGGCGATGACATCCAGTGCCGAGGTGCCGATCGAGCCGGTGGCACCCAGGATCGCGACCTGGCGCTGACGAGAAGAGGTGGGCATGTCAGAAACCGAAGAATTCCTTGCCCAGCGCGAACACCGGCAGCGCGGCGAGCACACCGTCGATGCGGTCGAGCACGCCGCCGTGGCCCGGGATCACGTTGCCCGAGTCCTTGGCGCCGGCATGACGCTTGAGCAGGCTCTCGAACAGATCGCCCAGCACCGAGGCCAGGACGGTCACCGCGGCAACCAGCATCAGCCAGCCGAATCCGGCCAGCTGCACGCCGGCCAGCCAGCCGAACACACCGGCAACGATCAAACCGGCCACCAGACCGCCGATCACGCCTTCGATGGTCTTGTTGGGGCTCACGCGTGGGGCCAGCTTGTGCTTGCCGAACGTGCGGCCGGCAAAGTAGGCGCCGGAATCGGCGGCCCACACGGTGGCCAGTGCGGTCAGCAGCCAGATGTGGCCGTTCGGCTCGCTGTCGTGGATCAGCACCAGCGCCGCCCAGGCCGGGACGATGGCCAAGGTGCCGGCGGCGAGCTTGAGCATGCGCGAGCCGCTTTCCTCGTGCGCGCCATAGTTGAAGTAACGCAGCCACACCAGCGCCAGCAGCCAGAAGCCGACGCCGACCAGGATGGTGAGCAGGAACAGCACGTTGCTGCCGGCCGATGCCCAGACCAGCAACACCATCAGCAGCAGGTTTAGGACCAGCAGCACGGTGCGCGGCAGGCCATCGACGCCGGTGAGCTTGAGCCATTCCCACAGGCCGATCAGGAACACCAGCGCGGCCGCGGCAGCCAGCCATTGGGTGGGCAGGAACAGGATCGCGCAGATCGCCACGGGGGCCATGATCAGCGCGGCGATCACACGGGTTTTGGTCATGGCAGTGCGCCCTGTGCCGCGTCGGCGGCGATCTGGGCGCTGGTCAGGCCGAAGCGGCGTTCGCGCCCGGCATAGTCATCCAGCGCCTGTTGAAGGATGGTCGCATCGAAGTCCGGCCACAGTACGTCGCTGAACCACAGCTCGGTGTAGGCCAGCTGCCACAGCAGGAAATTGCTGATGCGGGTATCGCCGCCGGTGCGGATGAACAGGTCCGGTGCAGGCAAGTCGGCCAATGCGACGTGACGACCAAGCAGTTGTTCGTCGATCTGTTCCGGCAGCAGGGTGCCGGCGGCAACCTGTTGGGCCAGGGCGCGGGCGGCCAGGGCGATGTCCTGGCGACCACCGTAACTGGCGGCGATGTTCAGGGTCATCGCAGCATTGGCCAGGGTGCGCTGCTCGGCCTTGTCCATGCGCTGCACGATGCCGGCCGAAAAGCGCGAGCGGTCGCCGATGAAGCGCACGCGCACGCCGCGACGGTGGAGTTCGTCCACTTCGCGGTCGAGTGCGCCGAGGAACAGCTTCATCAGCGAATCCACCTCCTCCTGCGGACGGCCCCAGTTCTCGCTGGAAAACGCAAACAGGGTAAGCGCGGCAATGCCGCGCTCAAGGCAGAACTCAATGGTGCGGTTGACCGCGCGGGCACCGGCACGGTGGCCGATCATGCGCGGCCGCCGGCGCTGCTGCGCCCAACGGCCATTGCCATCCATGATGATGGCAATGTGCCCCGGCAGACGCGGTGCGGGCGTGCCGCTGGGCAGGATGGACGGCACGGGTCAGACCGCCATCAGTTCCTGTTCTTTGAGCTTGACGATGTCGTCGACGTCCTTGATCGCCTTGTCGGTCAGCTTCTGGATCTCGTCCTGCGCACGACGGTCGTCATCCTCGGTGATGGCCTTGTCCTTGAGCAGCTTGGCCACTTCCTGGTTGGCATCACGACGGATGTTGCGGATGGCGACCTTGCTCTCTTCGCCTTCCTTGCTCACCGACTTGGCCAGTTCGCG
This sequence comes from Stenotrophomonas sp. SY1, assembly GCF_021202945.1. Taxonomy (GTDB): domain Bacteria; phylum Pseudomonadota; class Gammaproteobacteria; order Xanthomonadales; family Xanthomonadaceae; genus Stenotrophomonas. The sequence continues at coordinate 1,558,418 of NZ_JAJOYR010000001.1, forward strand.
ACGACGCTCTTCAGTGAGCGGCGGCAGGTTCAGGCGGATCACGGTGCCCATGGTGGTGGGGGTGATGCCGATGTCGGAGGCGTAAATCGCCTTTTCGACGTCCTTGATCATGTTCTTGTCGAACAGGGTGATGACCAGCGAGCGCCCTTCGGACACGCTGATGCTGGCCACCTGGTTCAGCGGCGTGTCAGTGCCGTAGGCCTTGACCTTGATGCCGTCCAGCAGCGCCGGAGAAGCGCGGCCGGTACGAATGGTGGTGAGGGTATGGCGCAGAGCGTCGAGGCTCTTGGCCATGCGCGTCTGTGCATCTTGCTTGATGTCGTTGATCATCGCCCGAATCCTTGATGGTGCTGGAACCGGCCGATTATAGGTCAATACCCATGTCGGCCGGACTCCAGCGGCTGGCTCAGTTGCCGTCGCGGCCGTGGACGAGGGTGCCGATGTTCTCGCCGTGCAGGATTTTCAGCAGTTCGCCCGGCTGGCCCATGTCGAACACGCGCATCGGCAGGTCGCTGTCACGGGCCAGTGCGAAGGCGGCCGTGTCCATCACTTCCAGGCCCTGCTTGATGACCTGGTCGTAAGTGAGGCTGTCGTAGCGCACCGCATCGGCGTGCTTGTTCGGGTCCTTGTCATAGACGCCGTCGACCTTGGTGGCCTTGAGCAGCAGGTCAGCGCCGATTTCGATGGCGCGCAGTGCCGCGCCCGAATCGGTGGTGAAGAACGGGCTGCCAACGCCGGCAGCGAAGATCACCAGACGGCCCTTTTCCAGATGACGGATGGCGCGGCGGCGGATGTAGTCCTCGCACACGTCGTTGATCTTGATGGCGCTCATCACCCGCGCCTTGGCGCCGAGCTTCTCCAGTGCGTCCTGCATGGCCAGGGCGTTGATGACCGTGGCCAGCATGCCCATCTGGTCGCCGGTGACGCGGTCCATGCCGCCTGCGGCCAGGCCGGCGCCGCGGAAGATGTTGCCGCCGCCGATCACCAGTGCCACTTCGGCACCGGCCTGCTGGGCCTCGATGACTTCACGGGCCAGGCGGTTGATGATCTTGGGGTCGATGCCGTAGTCCTCATCTCCCATCAGCGCCTCCCCGGAAAGTTTCAGAAGGATGCGTTGGTAGGCGAGTTTGGACATGGTGACCTCAGGTGGCTGGAAAACGCGGGAATTCTAACGGATGCCGCGCTCCCCGGTCAGACGTTGTGCTGCATTGCGGCAGCATTGCGTCATTTGCCGGCCACCGGTTCAGCAGGCGGTCGGTTGCGGGTCCGGTGCGCGCGCGATCACCCGGTTGCGGCCAAGGTTCTTGGAACGGTAAAGCACGTCATCGGCGGCCTTGAGCAGGTCGCGCATGTCGGTGAAACGCTCATATACGCCGTGCGTGGCCACACCTGCGGAGAAGGTGATGTGCAGCGGGGCGTCGGCCACGGTGACCATCGGGGTCTGGGTGATGATGCTCAACACCCGGCGGATCACTTCCACCGCGGTCTGCTCGCTGGTGCCGGGGAACAGCACCACGAACTCCTCGCCGCCGAAGCGGGCCACCGTATCGGAGCCGCGCAGCTGCGATTGCAGGCGGCTGGCAAAGGCCTGCAGTACCTGGTCGCCGACCAGGTGGCCATGCTGGTCGTTGATCTTCTTGAAGTCGTCCAGGTCGATGAAGGCCACCGACAGTGGGTGGTCGGCACGGCTGGCGCGGCTGAATTCCCGCTCCAGCACCACTTCCAGCTGGCGCCGGTTGAGCACGCCGGTCAGCGCGTCCAGATGTGCCTGTTCGGCCAGCCGCCGCGCCTGTTGTTCGTAGTGGTCGGCACGTTGCTGCGAGGCCGCGGCGTCCTGCAGCTCGCGCAGGCTGCGCAGGGCCATCAGCTCACTGGCGTGGTCCAGCAGGTAGGTGACGCGGGCTGGCGAGGGCACCGGTATGTCGAACAGCGCGCTGATTTCCGGCAGCATCTGGCTGACCTGCTGCAGCACCTGCTCAAACGTGGTGCTGTCCATGTCCAGCGCTTCGTGGGCCAGACGCAGGGCGTGGTTGCGGGCCGTGTCGACGTCGTCGGCAAGCCAGATGTCGGCCACGTGCCCGGACAGCGCCACGCACCGTTCGAACAGGTTGGCGGGCTCCGCCGGCGGCTCGCTGTGGGTGATGGCTTCGACCAGGTAACGCGGCAGGCCCCATTGCTCGCACAGGTGGGCGCCGACATCGGCGTGGCTGCATTCCAGGATGCTGCGCTCGCGGGCCAGTAGTTCGTCATTGCTTGATGCGCTGGCCAGCAGCCCGGGGTAACTGTCGGGCTGGACCTGAAGCAGCGCCAGGATGCCGATCTCCTGCAGCAGGCCGGCCAGCATCAGTTCCTCGGCCCGGCGTACCCCGCAGGACAGGCCCAGGTAGCGGGCGGCCAGCGCGCTGAGAATGCTGCGGCGCCAGACCGCGTCCAGCAGCTGCGCATGGCGCTGGTCCTCGCGCAGGGCGCGCGACAGGCTGAAGCCCAGCGCCAGCTGCAAGGTGGCATTGAGGCCGAGCATGGTCAGTGCCTGGCCCAGGTTCTCGATGCGGCGGCGGCTGGCATACAGCGGCGAGTTGGCGATGCGCATCATGCGTGCGCTCAGGCCCATGTCCAGGGCGATGGTGTCGGCGGCGCTGGCGATGTCGGTTTCCGGGTCCTGCGCCAGTTCGATCAGGCGCACGGCGATGGCCGGCGGCGAGGGCAGGTTGCGGCAGAGGGACAGGGCTGCGGTGAGCTCGGGGGACATGTCATGGAAGCGGGCGGCAGTGGCCCAAGAATACATGCACGTTGCCACTTGAAAAATGCCGTCACAGTTTGATGGCGAAATGCTTGCATCCATCCGCGCATGCGGTGCAGGCCGGGCAGGGCGCGCAAAGTGGCTGCTGGCGGTGCTTTCGCCGTGTTGGCGCGGCGCGATCGCTGGGCTGGAACGGAAAACGAAGAAGCCGCGGATTGCCGCGGCTTCTTCGGGTGTTGCGCGGATCAGGCTGAAATCAGACCTGCATCGCCTTGGCAACTTCGGCGGCGTAGTCTTCCACCACCTTCTCGATGCCTTCGCCAACCACCAGGCGCTGGAAGCCGACAACGTCGCCACCAGCGGCCTTGACGGCCTGCTCGACGGTCTTGTCGCTGTCCAGCACGTAGGCCTGGCCGTACAGGGTCACTTCGCTGATGATCTTGTTGATCTTGCCGCTGATGATCTTTTCCAGGATTTCAGCCGGCTTGGCCTTGTCCTTGTCGGTCATCTTGGCCAGCTCGATTTCCTTTTCCTTGGCAACGAACTCGGCCGGCACGTCGGCGGCCTTGTTGTGCGGCGGGTTCATCGCAGCTACGTGCATGGCCAGGCCGTTGGCCAGCTCGGCGTTGCCGCCGGCCAGGTCGACCAGCACGCCGATCTTGCCGTTGGAGTGCACGTAGGCGCCGACGGTGTTGTTGCCGTCAACCTTGACCAGGCGACGGATCTGGATGTTCTCACCCAGCTTCTGGATCGCGGTGGCGCGGGTTTCTTCGACGGTCGCGCCGTTTTCCAGCTTGGCCGACTTCAGTGCTTCCACATCGGCAGCGCCGGAAGCCAGGGCGGCAGCGGCGACGCTGTCCACGAAGGCCTTGAAGTTGACGTCGTTGGCGACGAAGTCGGTTTCCGAGTTCACTTCGACCAGCACGGCCTTGCCGCCATTCTGGGCGACGCCGATGCGGCCTTCAGCGGTGACGCGGTCGGCCTTCTTGTCGGCCTTGGCAGCGCCGGACTTGCGCAGGGCTTCAGCTGCTGCGTCGATGTCGCCGTTGGTTTCCGACAGAGCCTTCTTGCACTCCATCATGCCGGCGCCGGTGCGCTCACGCAGTTCCTTGACCAGGGAAGCAGTGATTTCCATGGAATTTCCTCACGAATAGAAAGGGGTAGGCCGGCAATGATTGCCGGCCGTTGTTACGTAGCCCTGTCAATGGCCGGCGCTTGTGGGGCCGGTGCAGGGGAGACGGGCGCAGTGGCTGCGCCCGTCGGGTGGATCAGGCCGAAGCCTCGTCGCCCTTCTTGGCCGGAGCCTTCTTGGCCGGAGCGCGGCGGGCCGGCTTGGCTTCTTCGGCAACAGCGGCGTCGGCGAACTCTTCTTCGCGCACGGTGGCAGCGTTCGGAGCGGCAGCCTTGCCTTCCAGCACGGCGTCAGCGGCGGCGCGGGCGTACAGCTGCACGGCGCGGATGGCGTCGTCGTTGCCCGGGATGGCGTAATCGACCAGTTCCGGGTTGTAGTTGGTGTCAACCACGGCGATCACCGGGATGCCGAGCTTCTTGGCTTCCTTGATGGCGATGTCTTCGTGACCGATGTCGATGACGAAGATGGCGTCCGGCAGACGGTTCATTTCCTTGATGCCGCCCAGCGAGGCTTCCAGCTTGTCGCGCTCGCGACGCAGGCCCAGCACTTCGTGCTTGACCAGACGCTCGAAGGTGCCGTCGGTTTCACCGGCTTCCAGTTCCTTCAGGCGGGCCACCGACTTCTTCACCGTGGCGAAGTTGGTCAGGGTGCCGCCCAGCCAACGCTGGTTCATGAACGGCATGCCGCAACGCTCGGCTTCTTCCTTGATGGAATCGCGGGCGCTGCGCTTGGTGCCCAGGAACAGGATGGTGCCGCGCTTCTGGGCAACGGACGAGATGAAGTTCATCGCATCGTTGAACAGCGGGACGGTCTTTTCCAGGTTGATGATGTGGATCTTGCCGCGGGCGCCGAAGATGTACGGAGCCATCTTGGGGTTCCAGTAACGGGTCTGGTGACCGAAGTGGACGCCGGCTTCCAACATCTGACGCATGGTGATCTGGGGCATTGCAAAACTCCTGGCAGGGAACCGATCGCCACGAAATGAAGGGCGACCCGCATAAGTGCGGTAGGTTCCGGGGTTGGGCTTCCCCTGCGCCTCCGTGGCCGAACCCTGACTGGCAGGGCACCCCGGCACGGATGGGGGCGTAGGGTGTGGATTCACCGGTGACGCCCGGTGTGGGCGGGTTTTGACAGGGCTGGGCCCAGCAAAGCCGGCGAAGTATAGCCGTAGCGGGCATTGGCCGCAAATTGCCAGGCCGGTTGGCGTCAGTGGTTGTGTGAATGCGCGGCGGCCGGCGTGCGGGTTGGGGCGAGGACGATCAGTAGGTCAGGGTCACGGTCACGGTGTCCATGTAGTTGCCGGCGCGGGTACCGGGCTGGGCGGGGACGCGCCCGTAGACGGTCAGGATGCTGGGATTGCCGCTGCCTGTGCCGGCAACGCCGGTGGCTGCGGTGTTGCCCCAGCGTTCCAGCCGGTTTGCATCCCGGTACAGCTCGTAGCTGATGCGGTTGCCTGCCGAGGCCATGCGGCGGGTGCTGCCGACGGCATTGCTGCCATCGTTGAGCGTGACGCTCCACGGTGCGCCGGTCGGGCATTGCAGGCTGATGGTGGAGGTCTGTTCGTGGGAACTGGCCAGGCCGTCGCTGCGGCCGAAATCCATGTCGCTGGCAGCATTGATGCGGCAGCTGTTGGCGTAGCTGGCATTTACGCCGGCCCAGGTGAAGGTCGCCTGGCCAGCACCCCCCAAGGTGCCGGCCACCCCGTTGCGGCATTCATCGACGGTCGGGGTGAACACGTAGCCGTAGCTGTAGCGCACCATCGAGGCGTTCGGGATGCCCTGGTACGGGAAGGTGGCCGGCAGGATTTGTCCCGCAGGTACGCGGCCGTACAGCGGGATGCTGACCTGGCGCGACTGACGCACGCCCACGTCGAAACTGAGGCTGTAAACGGCATAGGCGCTACCCAGCGGGCCGATCAACTGGGTGCGCGCAGGGTCGGCGTACAGGTCGTAGTTCATGAAAGCCCCGTTGCCGTTGCTCATGCGTCGTGGGGCGATGCCGGTGGGCGTGCCCTCGCCGACGAATACGCAGACGCTGAACTGCGCCGGCAGAGCAGCCAGCAAGTCGCTGGGCCCCTGGCAGGTGAGTTGGAGGGTGGTCTGCGCGTCGCTGGCTGCTGCGGTGACGGTGCCGAAATTCAGCTGGAGTGGGCTGGTGGCGCTACAGCTCTGGGCAAGCGTGGGCAGCGGCAGCCCCGTCAGCAGCAAGGCAGGCAGCACGAACGCCCGGCGCGGCAGCTGGCGGGGCGGTTGGGCGCTCATCGGCACGTTACGTCGGCAAGTTCGAAGTGGCCCTCGCGGGCCGGAGCGGCCGGCACTGCGGCACTGCAGGCGGACTGGCCGGTGCCGAAGTGGAGTCGGGCCTGTGCGGGGGGATCCAGCAGGTAGACCTTGCCTTCGTGGCCCACGCTGAGCGGGGTTGGTGTGCTGTCGTTCGCGTGCAGGGTCATGTGGCTGCCTGCGGGCAGCCATTTGCCGTGGCGGTCGCGCACGCCGAACTGGAGTGCCAGCGTGCGGTGCAACGCAAAGTTCACCTTGATCCCGCTGTTGGATGTGGGAACGACGTCGATGCTGGTCAGGTTGATCTGCATGTCGGCAGGCAGGTGTTGCGGGTCGATCGAGAGCTGGTTGCGCTGCCACGCGTTCAGTGGTGTGACCAGCAGGTAGCCGCGTGCATCGGTGACCCCGACCGGGCGGTTTTCCAGCTGGATCGGGACATTGCTGATGCCATTGGTGGAGACCAGGGCGAAAGCATCGTCGACCCGTCGCAGCGCCTGCAGGTATCCGCCCAGCCACGCCACGCCGCCGCTGGCGCTGGCGTAAAGCAGGGCGGAATCGTCGGCGTCGTTGTTGTTGGTGCGCTCCACGCCTGCGCTCCATTGCCCGTGCTCGCCGAGCCGGGTGACTTCGGCGCGTGTGCTGCGGTATTCGCCCGCGCTGGCCTGGGCACGCCATCCCCAGCCGCCAAGGTCGCTGGAAACGCCACGGCTGGCTTCCATGGACAGGCTGTTGCCATCCAGCCCATGGCGGGCCGAGGCGGCGATGCTGGTGTGGCGGTCAAGCGGCAGTGACCAGTAAACGAAGGCGCTGTCGCTGCGGCTGCTTTCCAGGTTGCGGTTGTAGCTCAGGCTCAGCAGGGTGTTGCCACGGAAGCTGCGCGACCAGTTGAGGCTGGCGTAGCGGCTGGGGGTGGCGTCGGGCAACTGCTGGGCTACGTAACTCAAGCCGAACTGACCGGCACGTGTGCTGATGCCGGCATAGGCCTGGTCGGTGCGACGAGGAAGCGCCGCCTGTTCAAGAACGGCCGGTACATCACGGAAGCCCCGGCTGCGGCGCAGTGTGCTGGCGGCCAGGGTGAGCCACGAAGCGGCCCATTGGTAGCCCAGTCCGTACTGGTTGCCCTTGAACGAGCCGGCCTCGCTGGCCGCCAGCGAGGTGCTGAGCACGCCGCCGCGCTGGCCCAGCAACATCTGCATGCCGGCACCGGCCTGGGCGATACCGGCGCTGGCTTCAGCGTGGGCCTCCACGGTGAGCTGGTCATTCAGGCCGTGGCGGAGACTGGCGCTGGCTATCGGCCTGTCGCCGTAGGCGAATGAACGCTGGCCATAGTCGCGGCGCAATGTGCCCAGTTCCAGTGACCAGTCCGACAATCCCGCCTGCAGCAGGCGTGGGCTGGCGTACAGCGAAAACCCCATTGCCCGGCTCTGGCCATTGATGTCGGTGACCACCAGTTGCGCCTGGCCGGCACCGTTGATCGAAGGTGCGGCGTCAAGTTGGAAGCGCCCGGGCAGCACCTGTTGGCTGGATTGACGGATGCCATCGATGTACAGGTCCACGGTGGACGGCAGGACCGCTTCGCCGGCGAAGGAAGCCAGTGGCGTGGTGATCCGATAGGGCTGCAAGGCGAAATTGCGCGACAGGCGGATGCCGCCGATGCGCGTGGCACGCGACCAGTCCAGTGCGCCGCTGATGGTGTCGCCGATGCTCAGCGTGAGCATGTTGTCGGGGAAGTCCAGCTGCCAGCGGCTGTCCAGGCGGGTGTTGCGGATGCTGGTGCCGGCGTTGCCGGTCTGGAGCTCGCTCGACATCGTATTGCTCCACTGGCCGGGGCCAATGCCGAACAGGAGCAGTTCGTTGAACGCGCTGTAGCTGCCTGCACCGGCGAAGCGCTGGCCGTACAGGTCGTAGTTGAGCAGTACCCCAGGGCTGCGTTGGGCCGGGTCGGAGCGGGGCACGGGCTGCCGCGCCAGGTCGATGTGGGTGAGTGGACGGTCGAGCATCTCCACCGGAACCTGCAGGTCCAGGCGTTGGAGCGAAGCGTCGTAGTCGACGCTGATTCCGGCCACTGCATGCAGCGCGATCAACCCCGACGCATCGGGCATGACGGCCGGGCGCACGCCTAGTTCATGCAGGCTGGGCAGGCTGGTCAGCAACGCGCCATCACGTGCGATGAAACGTGCCAGCCGGGTATGCGGTTCATGGTTGATCCGCGTTTCAAGGATCAACACCTGTCCGGCAGGGGCCGTCCGGTTGGCAGGTGTAGTGGCGGTGCTGTCTGCAGGAGCGTTCACAGGCGCAGCTTTCCCGGTGCACGTTGCAAGCACGACGCTAACGATCAGTACCGGCCAGCTGCAGGATCTGCGCGATGGCGTCGTCGTTGAGCTTGGCGTGGAGGGTGCCATGGGTGGCAAGGGCCTCGGGCAGGGAAAGGGTCCATCGCATCTGCTGTCCGGCCAGTACGTAGCCCAGCAGGCCCGGGGTGATGTCGACGCGGTGCCCATTGGCCGAAAGCCACGACAACTGACTGATGCGGATGCGGCTGGCGCCGTTGTTGTGCAGGGTCAAGCGGGCATTGCGGCCCTGTGTCTGCCAACTGCCCTGCAGCAGGCTGACGTCGGTGTCGGCCACCTTGTCGGCCCGTGACAGCTGCGCCTGTACGCCGGCCGGCAATACGAATACCGGAATCGAATGCCGCAGTAGGAATTGCAGCCCGTCGCTGGAATCGGGCTGCCGGGTGTCGGGAAGTTCATCGACGATCAGTCGGAACGCCTGCTCGTGCGTGGGAGCTGCCGTCTGTTCGCGCACGATCCGTACCAGTTGACGCTGGCCGGGGCCGATCTCGCTCATCGGTGGGCTGGCCAGCAGTGCGGTGCTCGATTGCAGCTGTTCCTGGCCGTCGACCTGTTGCCATTGCTGGACCCGCACCTGCGCGCGCAGCGGGTGCGGGCCACTGTTGCTCAGCCACAGCGTGTGCGCGACCTGGGCCTGTTCGAATTCCAGCATGATCGGCGCGACCTGGAGGGTGCCGGCAGCGGCCATGGGGGTGGTGCCACCGGCAATAACGATCGCAGTGCTGATCAATCGCAGGCCGGTGGTGATCCGTTTCCGCAGCGGCGGATTGTGCATGGGCCGCCCCGGAGCTCAGTAGGTGACGGTGGCGATGACGGTGTCCACATAACTGCCGGCCGCCGCGTCGGTGGAAGGGACACGGCCGAACACCGGAATCAACTGGTCAGTGGCGGTGCCGGTGCCGGCCAGGGTGTTGCTGCCAAGCACGTCGCCCCAGAAGTCCTGGCGGCCGGCGTCGCGGTACAGGCCATAGGCCACATACCGGTTGTTGGCGTCGGCCATGCGCCGGTTGTCACCTGCAGCGGTGGGGCTGCTGGCATTGGCGCCGGAATTCAGGCCGATGGCATATGGCGTGCCCAGGGTGCAGTTCACCTGCAACGTGCCCTGTGCATCGACCGGGATGCCGGTGGAGCGGGCATGGCTGGCAAAGTCGATGTCGCTGGCGGTCACTGATTGGATGAGGCACGACTCGGTGATCACGATCCGCACCTGGAACTGGGTGGTGGCCGTCTGTGCGTGGCTGGAGAAGCTGGCAGCAACCAGCGTGATTGCGATCAGGAATGCTTTGAGGGAGGACATGACGGTCTCCATGCAGATTGGGCCGCGTTGGCATAGCTGGAGTCGTCGCGTTGGCCGGGGCCCAGCGCTGGAAGCGGGCACAGCCTTGGCGTACACGGCAGATGGCCGGAATGATGTCGCGTGCGTCAATCGCAGGGAAACAAGGGCATGCCGGATGCCTGTCGTTGGCGGAAAAACCAGCAATATCAATGTGGTCGCTACCGGCGAAGGCAGCTTTTCCGGGTACAGTCGGCACCCGTGATCCACATGTGGGCCGCCAGGGCCGAGGGGCGGGTCACTCTCCTGCGCGCCCCTGAACGAGGTGGTCGCAACCTGTTCAATAATGTGAAAAAGTTCAGCCTCGCAACCCAAATGCGCGATAATCGGCAGATGGCAATCCAACTGAAAACCCCTGAAGAAATCGAGAAGATGCGCATCGCCGGTCGTCTGGCGGCTGAGGTGCTCGACATCGTCGCCCCTCACGTCAAGCCCGGTGTGACCACCGAAGAGCTGGACCGCATCTGCCACGACCACATCATCAACGTGCAGGGCGCGATCCCGGCCAACGTGGGCTACCGTGGGTTCCCCAAGACCGTGTGCACCTCGGTCAACAACGTCATCTGCCACGGCATTCCGAGCGAAGCTAAGGTGCTGAAGGACGGGGACATCGTCAACATCGACGTGACCGTCATCAAGGATGGCTGGCACGGTGACACCAGCCGCATGTACTACGTCGGCACGCCTTCGGTGATGGCCAAGCGCCTGGTGGAAACCACCAAGGAAGCGATGTGGCGCGGTATCCGCGCGGTCAAGCCGGGCGCAACGCTGGGCGACGTGGGCAATGCGATCCAGGAATACGCCGAATCCGAGCGCTTCAGCGTGGTTCGCGAGTACTGCGGTCACGGCATCGGCAAGGTCTACCACGACGAACCGCAGGTGCTGCATTACGGCCGTCCGGGCCAGGGCCTGGTGCTCAAGGCCGGCATGACCTTCACCATCGAACCGATGATCAACGAAGGCACCCGCTACACCAAGGTGCTGCCTGATGGCTGGACCGTGGTGACCAAGGACCGCAAGCTCTCGGCGCAGTGGGAACACATGATCGCGGTGACCGAAGACGGCGTGGAAGTGCTGACGCTGTCGCCAGCCGAATCCGCGCAGGCATGAGTCAACTGCCGGCGGGCCTGGACGGGAACGTACCGGACGCGCCGGCAGAACCTGCCGGTGATGCACAGTGGGCCGCGCAGGCGCGACAATCGCTGGCCAATACCGATGCCCGCCTGGGCAAACGCTTCGAGCAGGGCGACAACGTCGAACGCCTGCTCGGCCTGCGCGCGCGCGCTGCCGATCAACTGATCCGCGCCGCGTGGCAGCGTTGCATTCCGGCCGACGCCGGGCTGGCGCTGTTTGCAGTGGGTGGTTACGGCCGCGGCGAACTGTTCCCGCGTTCGGATATCGACCTGCTGGTGCTTGGCGAGAACGATCTGCAGAAGCGCCATGAGGCCGCACTGGCGCGCCTGTTCGCGCTGCTGTGGGATGCCGGTCTTCCGGCCAGCCATGCGGTGCGTTCGGCCGCGCAATGCGCGCAGGCCGCAGCGGATCAGACGGTGTTGACCGCGTTGATCGAAGCGCGGCCGTTGTGCGCCGATGCAACGGCGCAGCACGGTCTGGCCCGTGCGATCTCGCCGAGCCTGATCTGGCCGCCGCGCGAATTTTTCCTGGCCAAGCGTGAGGAGCTGCTGCAGCGGCACCAGCGTTTTGGCGACACCGCAGACAACCTGGAACCGGACATCAAGGATGGTCCGGGTGGTCTGCGCGATCTGAACACGCTGGGCTGGATGGCGCTGCGCGCCTTCGGCGTCAGCAATATCGATGCGCTGGTCGGGCTGGGCCATCTGGGCCTGGACGAAGCAGCCGCACTCAAGCGCGAGCGGCTGGTGCTGGCGCGGCTGCGCTTCGGCCTGCATCTGGTGGCGCAACGCGCCGAGGAGCGGCTGCGCTTCGACTACCAGAAGACATTGGCCGCGCGCATGGGCTTTGGCGATGACGCCGAAAGCCTGGGCGTGGAAAAGATGATGCAGGGCTTCTATCGCAGTGCGGCGGTGATCCGTCGTATCAGCGACCGTCTGCTGCAGCGGTTTGAAGAACAGTTTGATGGCGAGGCGACGCCGGAGCCGGTGGGCGATGGTTTCTCGCTGCGTCGCGGTTATCTGTCCGCTGACGACCCGCTTTGGCCGCATGGCGATGTCCGCCGCATCTTCGCGTTGTTCGCCTGCTGGGCGCGCACTGCCGACGTGCGTGGCCTGCATTCGATGACCGCGCGCGGCCTGGCGGAAATGCTGGACGAAATTCCCGCGTACACGCAGGTCGATGAAGCGGTGCGGGAGCAGTTCATGGCGCTGCTGCGCGGCCCGCGCGCGGTCGATACGCTGGCGCGCATGGCGCGGTTGGGCGTGCTCGGGCAGTGGATTCCTGCCTTTGCGCAGGTGTCCGGGCGCATGCAGTTCGACCTGTTCCACGTCTACACCGTCGACCAGCACACGCTGATGGTGTTGCGGAACATCGGCCTGTTCGCCGCTGCTCGTGCCGACGAGCGTTTCTCCATCGCCCATGAAGTGTGGCCGCGGCTGCGCAAGCCCGAACTGCTGCTGCTGGCCGGCCTGTTCCATGACATCGCCAAGGGCCGCGGTGGGGATCATTCCGAACTCGGCGCGGTGGACGCGCGTGATTTCTGCAGCGCCAACGGCCTGAGCAGTTCCGATACCGAACTGGTGGCATGGTTGGTGGAGCAGCATCTGCGCATGTCGGTGACCGCGCAGAAGCAGGACATCACCGACCCGGGCGTGATCCACCGTTTCGCCGCACTGGTTGGCGACCGCGAGCGGCTCGATTATCTCTACCTGCTGACTTGTGCCGATATCGCCGGTACCAGCCCCAAGCTGTGGAACGCGTGGAAGGACCGGCTGCTGGCCGATCTGTATTTCGCCACCCGCCGCGCGCTGCGCGAGGGCATCGAGCATGTCTTGCCCGAAGCCGAGCGGGTGATCGAAGCGCGCGACAACGTGCGCGAGCAGATGAACCTGCTCGGTTACAGCGATGCGGTGATCGACCGCCAGTTCGCGGTGATGCCGGACGAGAGCTTCGTGCGCTTCCGCCCCGAGCAACTGGTGTGGCAGGCCGCATCGCTGGTGGAAATCCGCAAGGGCGGCACGCTGGTCAAGGTGCGCCGGATCACGCCGGAAAGCGATGCGCTGGAAGTGTTCGTGCATTCGCCTGATCGCGATGGCCTGTTCGCGGCCATCGTGATGACCCTGGACCGTGCCGGTTACGGCATCCATCGCGCCCGCGTGCTGGACGGCCCGGACCACACCATCTTCGATACGTTCGAAGTCACGCCTGCGGTCAGCTTTGCCGACGGCGACACCGCGCGCCTGGAAGCAGCGCTGCGCAAGGCATTGGCCGGCAATATCCAGATCCTGCGCCCGGCGCGGCGGGTGATGCCGCGCCAGCTCAAGCATTTCCGTTTTGCCCCGCGCATCGAGTTCCTCGAAACCGCGCATGCCGACCGCACCGTGCTGAACCTGGTGGCGCCGGACCGCCCCGGCCTGCTCGCCGATGTGGCGCACGTGCTGCGTGATCAGCGCCTGCGTGTGCAGGATGCGCGCATCGCCACTTTCGGCGAGCGCGCAGAAGATCAGTTCCAGCTGACCGATCGTCACGATCAACCCCTTACCGAAACCTCCCGGCAGGCACTGCGCGAAGCGTTGCTGAACTGCCTGGACCCCGATAGAACGCCAGGAGACCCCCACTGATGGCCACCAAGAAGCCTGCGACCAAGAAGCCCGCCCCGAACAAGGTCGCTCCCGCCAAGCCCGCAACCACCAAGCCGGTGGCCAGCAAGGCTGCTGCGAAGAAAACCGCAGCGCCGAAGAAGGCAGCGGTGAAGGCACCGGCCAAGCCGGTCAAGGCACCGCTGAAGAAGGTGGCCGCCGCCAAGCCGAAGACCGTGCAGTCGGTGGGTCCGCGCAGCCTGCGCAAGCCGCCGGCACCGGGCGTGGCCGAGTTGAAGTTCGGAATCGAGAGCGCGTTCGAACGCCGCACGATGCTGACCGTCGATGAGATCGAAGGCTCCACCCGCGCGCTGGTCAATCGTGCGATCGACGGCCTTGAAAGCGGCGAGTTCCGCGTCGCCGAGCCCGATGGCAACGGTGGCTGGAAGGTCAACGAGTGGTTGAAAAAGGCGGTGCTGCTGTACTTCCGCGTCAATGACATGACCGTGATGGACGGCCGCCCGGCGCCGTTCTGGGACAAGGTCGAGTCGCGCTTTGAAGGCTATGACGAAACCCGTTTCCGCCAGGCCGGCGTGCGCGTGGTGCCCGGTGCGATCGCCCGTCGCGGCACGCATTTCGGCAAGGACGTGGTGCTGATGCCGAGCTTCACCAACATCGGTGCGCATGTGGGCGAGGGCACCATGGTCGATACCTGGGCCACGGTGGGTTCGTGCGCGCAGATCGGCAAGCATTGCCACCTGTCCGGCGGTGCCGGCATCGGCGGCGTGCTGGAGCCGCTGCAGGCCAGCCCGACCATCATCGAGGACCATTGCTTCATCGGTGCGCGTTCGGAAGTGGTGGAAGGCGTGGTCGTGGGCCATCACAGCGTGATCGGCATGGGCGTGTTCCTGAGCCAGAGCACCCGCATCTACAACCGTGCCACCGGCGAGGTGACGTATGGCTACATTCCGCCGTACAGCGTGGTGGTCAGCGGCTCGCTGCCGTCCAAGGACGGCACCCATTCGCTGTACTGCGCGGTGATCGTCAAGCAGGTTGATGCGCGCACGCGCAGCAAGACCAGCGTCAACGAACTGCTGCGTGGTCTGGCCGACTGACGCTGGAGCCCCGGAAGTTCCCTTCTCCCGCGAGCGGGAGAAGGTGGTGCGAAGCACCGGATGAGGGCGCTTCTGTGCTGTTGATGCACGTAAACCTGGAGCTTGCCCTCGCCCCCAACCCCTCTCCCGTACACGGGAGAGGGGAACAGATCATCGCGAGCATTGAACAATGACCACCGTTTTCGGTTTGAAGAACTGCGACACCTGCAAGAAAGCCACCAAATGGCTGGACCGCTTCAACGTCGCCCACACCTTCGTCGATTACCGCGACAACAAGCCCAGCCCTGAAACACTGCTGGAATGGGCCGGCAAGGCCGGCGGCTTCGAGGCGATGATCAACAAGTCCTCGACCACCTGGCGGCAGCTCCCGGACAACCGCAGGGCAGCCGCTTCGGATGCCGAATGGAAGCTGCTGCTGCGCGAGTACCCGCAGCTGATCAAGCGCCCGGTGGTGATCACCGAGGACGGCGAGTTCAGCCAGGGCTTCAGCGACAACGGTTTCAAGAAGCGCTTCAACATCGATTGAAGCCGGCTGCATTTGTAGGAGCGGCGTGAGCCGCGAAGCCAGCGCCAATAAAACCACCGGGCTGTGCTTGTCCAGGCACGCCCCACGAGGCCCCAATGAGCGACGTATTCGACCTGACCTGCGAGCTGATCGCACGCCCCTCGGTAACCCCGGAAGACGCCGGCTGCCAGCAGCTGATCGGCAACCGCCTGGCCGCTGCCGGTTTCAACTGCGAGCACCTGCGCCTGGGTGAAGTGGACAATCTATGGGCCACCCACGGCAGCGGCGCGCCGGTGCTGGTGCTGCTTGGCCATACCGATGTCGTGCCCACCGGGCCTGCCGAAAACTGGGCCAGCGATCCGTTCAAGCCTGAAGTGCGCGATGGCATGTTGTACGGCCGCGGCACCGCCGACATGAAGGGCAGCGTGGCTGCGTTCGTGGTGGCGGCCGAACAGTTTGTTGCTGCGCATCCGGAACATCCGGGCACGCTGGCGGTGTTGCTGACCAGCGATGAAGAAGGCGATGCCATCGATGGCGTGCGCCATGTCGCCAGATTGTTCAGCGAACGCGGGCAGGGCATTGATTGGTGCATCACCGGCGAGCCTTCTTCGACCGCCACGCTGGGCGACCTGCTGCGCGTGGGCCGTCGCGGCAGCCTCTCGGCGAAGCTGCGGGTCAAGGGAGTGCAGGGTCATGTGGCCTATCCGGACAAGGCGCGCAACCCGATTCATCTCGCCGCCGCGGCGCTGGCCGAACTGACCGCGCGGCATTGGGACGACGGTTACGAAAGTTTCCCGCCGACCAGCCTGCAGGTGTCCAACATCAATGCCGGCACCGGCGCCAACAATGTGATTCCCGGCGAGCTGCAGGTGATGTTCAACCTGCGCTACAACCCGCACTGGAACGCAGCGCAGCTGGAGACCGAGATCGGCGCGTTGCTGGATCGCCACGGTCTGGATTACGAACTGAACTGGCACCGCAGCGGTGAGCCGTTCTACACGCCGGAAGGCCGCCTGCGCAGCGTGGCCCGTGAGGTGTTGGCCGAGTTTGCCGGTGCGGCACCGGAAGAGAGCACCGGCGGTGGTACTTCCGATGCGCGCTTCATTGCTCCGCTGGGTGCGCAGTGCATCGAAGTCGGGCCGGTGAATGCCAGCATCCACCAGGTGGACGAGAACGTGCGCGTGGCCGACCTGGAAGCCTTGCCGGCGTTGTACCGCAGGTTGGTGGAACGGCTGCTGGCCTAAGCGACGATCAGGCCGAACGCGGCCAGTGCCGCGGCGGCCTGGCGGTGCGATATCACCGTCTTGCGGAAGTGCTTGGCGTCCATCACGTTGAGCCCGCTGATATCGGCATCGCGCAGGTCCGCACCTTCAAAGCGGGTGAGCCGGGTCTGGGCATTGCGCAGGCTGCCGCCGGTGAAAACCGCATCGCGGAAATCGCAGCCGGAGAGGTCGGCGTCGGAGAAATCCATGCCCTCCAACTGCGCCTTGCGGAACGACAGCCCGCGCAGATCGGCGCTGACCAGCAGGCACTCACTGAACTCCAGCGCCCAACCGCTCACTTCCTGCAGGTGGGCGCCGGTCAGCTTGCAGCTTTGGAACTGCACCGAAGAAAGCGTGGCGCGCCGCCAGTAGCTGTTGTTGAGGTCGCAGTGGTCAAAGCGCGAATCGCTGAGCTGCGCCGAGCTGAAATCACATTGGCCGCCCCGGCACTTGTGCCAGTGGCTCTCCTCCAGCGACGCGGCAAGCCAGTTCGTGCCGGCCAGCGAGCAGTGTTCGAACCGGAAGCCATCCATGTCCAGTCGTGAAAAATCGCCGCCATCCAGGATGCAGGATTCAAACACCGCCACACGTGGATGCGCTGCGGTGATGGCCAGCATGCGCTCACGGGAGATGTTTTCATCACGGAAGATCGGGGCGGTCATGGTGCTCGAACATTGCGGGGCGTGAAGCATCATTCTGGTCCACATCACCAAAGCGATGCAGTCTTGCTGACGCAGGCGTTGTGTGCACCGCGATAACGACGGTGCTACTCGAAAATGAAGAACGGCGGCGCGATGGCCTTGCGCCAATACGACTCCTCGGCCAGATAGAACTGCTGCGCATTGGCACGGGCAAACCATGCCGCCGCCGCGTCCACATCCGCCTTCATGTCCTTGCCGCCGCGCCCCAGCACCAGGCCGCTGAAGTACTGCCCGTACACGTTGCCCTGTTCGCCGGCCTGCTGATACCAGCGCAATGCTTCGGCCCTGCTTTCGACCACGCCGAGGCCCGTTTCATGTAGGGTGCCCAGATCAACCTGTGCTTCGGCATCGCCGCGTGCGGCACGATGCTGGATGCGTGCGATCACTGAATTCAATGTGGCCCCATCCATGCGGGTACTTCCCACGACGACCGGTTCGGCCGGCGCGGCACGCAATGGATCAAGCCGGTACAGCTCGCGCATGTAGACCGCATGGCGCAGGCGCCAGCGCAGGGCAAGGGCCATCTCGTCGTGGGTGGCATACCAGCGTTCGAGGTCGCGCATGGCATACGGTGAGCCGTGGTACGCGGCGCTGTGGAACCAGCGGAACGCCTTGCGCGGTGACGGCTTGAGCACCACGGCTTCGGGCTTCTGCGGGGTGTCGGCGCTGTCCAGACGGCCGCGTTCCAGGATCGTTCCCAGCCGTTCTTCGGCGCTGGTGCTTTGGTGGGTGCGCGGTGGAATGGCTGCCGCGCGTGCGTACCAGTCCAGCGCACGGGGGTCGTTCCAGGCCTGGTACATCTTGGCCACGCGCAGCGCCGAGTCGAACTGCCCATCGGCGGTGGCGGCCAATGCCTCGCGTTCGGTGTCGCTGACGGGGCGGCTCGGGCGGGGGGCGGTGCAACCGGCCAATATGAACAGGGGCAGTGCGATCAGAAGTACGCGGGACACGAAAGGGTTCATCCATGAGGTCCGGGCGAGGGGCGGTGATTATCCGGGACAGCGCCGGCCCGGCCGCTGAATCGGTTGCCGCAGCAACAGTTGCGCGGTCGTCAAAACCGGGATACGGTCGGCGCCATGTCCTCGTTCCTGGCCACCGCCGTCAACAATAACAACCGCAATAATCTGCGCGCGAATAGTCGTGCGCGGCCGATGCGGGACTGCGACCAGAGCTAGAACAGGCAACACGCTCAGGACTCCAGAAAACCCGCATCGGTCGATGCGGGTTTTTTTTTGTGGCCGGGCGGGAACACCAAGTGGCTGCAGTGTCTTCAAGCCGTTGCTTCGAATGTTTGTCCCCACAAAAACCCAGGAGCTTTCCCATGTGTTCCATCTTCGGCATTTTCGGCCTGCAACCCGGCGACGACCTGCAGGCACTGCGTCGCCAGGCACTTGATCAATCCCAGCGTCAGCGCCATCGCGGCCCGGACTGGAGCGGTGTGTATGTGGACGACGGCGCGATCCTGGTGCATGAGCGCCTGGCCATCGTCGACCCGGCCGGCGGCTCGCAGCCGCTGCTGTCCGATGACGGTGAACTGGCACTGGCAGTCAACGGCGAGATCTACAACCACCAGGAACTGAAGAAGGAACTCACCCAGCCCTACGCCTTCCAGACCGGCTCGGACTGCGAGGTGATCAACGCGCTGTATCGCGAAGACGAGCCGGCGTCGTACCTCAACCGCCTCAACGGCATCTTTGCCTTTGCGCTGTGGGACAAGGCCAAGGGCCGTGTGATCATCGCCCGTGATCCGATCGGCGTGGTGCCGCTGTACTGGGGCCATGACAAGCACGGTCGCCTGTGTGTGGCGTCGGAAATGAAATCACTGTCCGACACCTGCGCCGATGTCGCGCAGTTCCCGCCCGGCCATTGGTACGACAGCAGCACCGATACGCTGACCAAGTACTACGAGCGCCCGTGGCGCGAGTACGACGCCGTGCAGGGCGTGGATGTCTCGCTTGTCGAACTGCGCGAAGCCTTCGAGCGCGCAGTGCATCGCCAGCTGATGACCGACGTGCCGTACGGCGTGCTGTTGTCCGGCGGTCTGGATTCGTCGCTGGTGGCCGCAGTTGCCGCGCGTTACGCACGACACCGCATCGAGGACGGCGGGCAGAGCGAAGCCTGGTGGCCGCGCCTGCACAGCTTCGCCATTGGCCTGAAGGGTTCGCCGGACCTGGCCGCGGCCAAGATCGCCGCCGAGGCCTTGGGCACCGTGCACCACGGTTTCGAGTACACCTTCGAGGAAGGGCTGGATGCGTTGCCGGAAGTGATCCGGCATGTCGAAACCTACGATGTCACCACCATCCGTGCCTCCACGCCGATGTTCCTGCTGGCGCGCCGCATCAAGGCGATGGGCGTGAAGATGGTGCTGTCCGGCGAAGGCAGTGACGAGATCTTTGGTGGCTACCTGTATTTCCACAAGGCGCCCAACGCCCTGGAGTTCCACGAAGAGCTGGTGCGCAAGCTCGATGCACTGAACAACTACGACTGCCTGCGTGCGAACAAGTCGATGATGGCGTGGGGCGTGGAGCCGCGCGTACCGTTCCTGGATCGCGAGTTCCTGGACGTGGCGATGAAGATGGATGCGCGCCACAAGATGGTGGACAAGGCCAATGGTCGTATCGAGAAGGCGGTGCTGCGTGAAGCTTTCGAGGGTTATCTGCCCAAGGAGATCCTGTGGCGGCAGAAGGAGCAGTTCAGTGACGGCGTCGGTTACGGCTGGATTGACGGGCTGAAGGCGCACGCCGAAGCGCAGGTCAGTGATCGCGTACTGGCTGCTGCCGACAAGCGCTTTCCGTACAACCCGCCGCAGACCAAGGAGGCGTACTACTATCGCCACCTGTTCGAGCAGTTCTTCCCCAGCCGCGCGGCGTCGGAGACGGTGCCGGGCGGCAAGTCCATCGCCTGCTCCTCGCCGGCGGCCATCGCCTGGGACGCCAGCTTCGCCAACATGGCAGATCCATCCGGGCGTGCGGTGGCCGGCGTGCATGAGCAGGCCCTGGCCGGTTGAGTGTTCAGACATGGCCCGCAGTGATGCGGGCCATGTCGTATCCAGGGCCGGGAAGGCCCTCCAGAGTTCCCATTCAAAGGAGATGTGATGCGAGCGTTCTATTTGGGCTTACTGGGTACTTTCTTCTGCTCATCTGCATATGCTGCCGACGTGCCGCTGGAGCGGCATTCGCTGGGCAGTTGGGAGGCGGATATCGGTTACAGCGGTGTTGTTCGCGACGGCAACACGCTGCATATCTCCGGCGTACCGTGCAAAGGCAAGGACATGCATGAAGCCGTTCGCGCCTGCTATGGGCGCCTGACAGAAATTCTGCGGCACTACGGTGCCGACAGCAGCCAGGTGGTGAAGGAGACCGCTTTCACCACCGACATGGAAGCGCTGAAGAAGGCGATTCCGGATCGCAAGGCCTTCTTCACCGATGGCAAATACCCGGCGGCAAGCTGGGTGCAGGTCAGCCGTCTGTTCGACAGTGAATACATGCTGGAAGTCGAATGGACAGTGCGGCTGGCCGACCGCTAGAGCGCAGCCATGCTGCGCCGGGGCTTTGCCGCTGAAGCTGCTGCCGAGCATGGCTCGGCACTACCGCCGGTTTTTTGCTTCAGCGCGGGCGCAGGGTGAGCGTGTGCTTCGTTTCACCCGGCAGGAATGGGGTGGGCTTGCCCTGTACCCAGTCGTCATGGCCGCTGCCCCAGAACGGCGACAGCGGATGACCACTCTGGCCGCCGGGTATGTGCACGATGCCATCGGCTTCGTGGCCCGGTGAAACCACCATGCGTTCGGAGGCGCCGAATGCAGGGCCCTGCACGCGCGGCATGTTGTCATCTCCGGGCAGGGGTTGGGGTTTCATGCACAGCCAGCGCTTGAACAACGCCGGCAGGGCGCGTGATATCGGGTGGCAGATGGCGCTGGTGTTGCGCTCGCCCCAGGTTCGGCCAGCCAGGTCCGGCCCCTGTGCTGCCAGGTCGGTTTCCAGTTTGCGTGCGCTGTCGGCCAGCAGTTCGTCCCAGCTCTTGAATGGCGGTGGCAGCAGGTGGTCGGGTCGCTGTTCAAGCAGGGGCCAGATCACGCCCTCGAACTGCGACAGCTTCGGAGCCTGATAACGTTCGCCCAGTTGCGCTTTGGCCGGTGCCAACAATGCTCCCTGCACGGTGTCCAGGGTGATGCCACGGAAAGCGCGCGCCATCCGGTAACTCACCGAATCGACGCTGGCGTGGCCTTCCCATTGGCGGCTGGCTGCTTCAATCCGCTTCAGCGCGGGGTCGTCGCTGTGTTCAACGGTTTGCCGTAGCAGCTTCCACCAGGGTTCCATCAGCAGCGCGCGGTCATCGAGCTGGATCGCCAGCAGGTCGCGCTCGCGGAACTGATCACGGGCGTGCAGGCCGTCGCGGATCTGCTTGGCACGCGCACCGAGGTCGTAGCCGCCGTCGCCAGCAATGGCCAATGCGGCGCCATCGAGTACGCGCGTGTTGGCGGTCCACAGGCGGTGTTCGGGTGGGTCGATCAGCGCAGGCGCATGGTCACTGCGTACCGCCCATGGCAGGCAGCTGGCGCTGGCAATGCCGCCGGCCGGACAATTGGCGCCGCGGTCGGGGCGTGCGCCGATCAGGCGCCAGGCAATGCGGCCCCTTCGGTCACCCATCAGCAGATTCTGTGCGGGGACGCCGGAGCGGTCGGCCACGGCAAGGGCGGCGTCCAGGTCGGAGGCCTTGGCCATGTCGGCAAAATCCAGGCGCACGGCGCCGGGCAGATGTGCGGTCCAGCGCAAGGCGAGCAGGCTGCCATCCGGGTTCTCGTGCAGCACCGGGCCCCAGTCGCTTTCGCGCACCTTGAAGGTCTCTGCCGGCTTGCCGGCCACGGCGATGACTTCACTGTAGCTGCGCAACGCCGTACTGGCGGGAAGCTGCGCGTAGTCAGCGGTGTCGATGTAACTGTTGGTGAAGGCCCAGGCCACGCGTGTGTTGCTGCCGACGATCACGGCCGGCAGGCCGGGCAGGCTGAAGCCGGTTACGTCGACCTTGCCGTCTGGCGCGGTGGGATCTTCGTAGCGCAGGCGGGCACGGAACCAGATGTTGGGTGCACGCAGGCCCAGGTGCATGTCGTCGGCGATGATCGCGCGGCCGTCAGCGGTGAGCGCGCCGGCCACTGCGAAGTTGTTGCTGCCCGGAAAGTAACTGGCCGCCGCAGGCGGCTCGCCGATGCCTCTCTCCCGCGGCGCGGGAGAGAGGGGGACCCTCTGCAAAGCAGAGGGTGGAGTGAGGGCGAGAGCAGCGCCGGTAATGTCAGACCCAATCCGTGCGGTTTGCAGATCGGATGAAGCAGGCTCAGCGGCACCGGGCTCCACCTTCAACGTGCGCAGATCCAGTACATCGGCACCCGGCAGCACGGCATCGCCGCGCGGTGCGCCAAACAGCGGTGCATCCCAGCGGCTGCCGTCATGGCTGAGCAGTGCATACAGCGCGGGCGGGCTGACTTCGCGGATGCGGGCCAGGGCCAGTTCGCGGCCGTTGTTGGGGTCCTGCAGGTCGGCGTACATGGCCAGCCCGGTGAGCACCGAATCCTCCAGCGCCCATGCGCGCGGTTGCTGGCGCAGCAGCAGGTAAGGCCAGGGCCGCACCGGCAGCGCCGCCAGGCCGGCATTGACGCCATCGCGATAGGCTTCCACCACCGCGCGTTTGCCGCCCAGTGCCACGGCCAGGTTGTCGTGGGTACGCGCGCGCAGGCGGTGCACGCGCATCTTGCGGTCCAGGGGCAGGGCGCTTTCACCGAACAGTTCGGACAGCTCGCCGGCGGCCGAGCGCCGCATCAGGTCCATCTCGAAGAAGCGCTCCTGCGCGTGCACATAGCCCAGCGCCCGGGCCATGTCGGCCTCGTTGGCGGCTTGGACGGTAAGCATGCCGTTGCTGTCGCGGTCCACGCTGACCGGGGCCGACAGGCCCGGCAGGGCCAGCTCCCCGTCCAACTGCGCCAGGCTGCCGCGCATCAGTAGCCAGACCACCAACAGCAGCAAAACCA
The DNA here is from genome assembly GCF_021202945.1 of Stenotrophomonas sp. SY1. GTDB lineage: Bacteria > Pseudomonadota > Gammaproteobacteria > Xanthomonadales > Xanthomonadaceae > Stenotrophomonas. The sequence continues at coordinate 1,581,568 of NZ_JAJOYR010000001.1, forward strand.
GCAAGCCCAGCACGATCCCCAGTACACGCAGCAACCAACGCAGCACAGGCCTACCCCCGGTTGTGGTTTCGTCGGGATTGTAGACAGCTTGTGAAGACATTGTGTTGCCGGGCCCGTACCGCTCGTCGGAAGCGGCACGGGGCAAGGAGCGCAACGCAAGTGCAAGTGATTCCGATTAGATCATTGCCGCGCCGGATCGGGCACCCTATGCGCATTCCGAACCATCAGGAGCACCCCCATGAAGGGCAACCCCGAAGTCATCGAATGCCTGAAAGAGCTGCTGCGCGGCGAACTGGCTGCGCGTGACCAGTACTTCATCCATTCCCGTCGTTACGAAGACCAGGGGCTGCACGCGCTGTACGAGCGCATCGGCCACGAAATGGAAGAGGAAACCGAGCACGCCGACGCGCTGCTGCGTCGCATCCTGTTCCTGGGCGGCAACCCGGACATGCGCCCGCACTTCCTTGAGCCGGGCATCACCGTGATGGAGATGTTGGAGAAGGACCTGCAGGTCGAATACCAGGTGCGTGCCAATCTGGCCGCTGGCGTGAAGCTGTGCGAAGCACACGGTGACTATGTCAGCCGCGACATCCTGATCGCGCAGCTGCGCGATACCGAGGAAGACCACGCCTGGTGGCTGGAGCAGCAGTTGAGCCTGATCAAGCGCATCGGCCTGGAGCTTTACCAGACCAGCAAGATGGACGCCAAGGGCACATCCGCGCATTGATTGGTTTGATGCAGGAAGGGCGGCGAAAGCCGCCCTTTTTTGTTGAGCGCTGTTCCTGATGACTGCTTGAAGAGCGGGCCCTCACTCCATCCCCTCTCCCGCACACGGGAGAGGGGATGGAGTGAGGGCAGCTTTCTCAGTCGCGCTGCAGGCGATACACCGCTGTAGACAACGCGCTGACGCCTTGCGCGCGGAAGTCCGGTTGCTGGTCGAGGATGTCGCGGCGCTCCAGCAGTGCGCTCCGCCAGGGCGTGGCGAACAAGCGCTCCACTTCCGGTTGTTCGACCGAGAATGGCGGGCCCTGTTTCTCATCCTGCGGATATTCCAGGGTGATCAACACACCACGGCAGCCGCTGGGCAGTTGTGCATACAGCGTGTCGCGATACCGCTGGCGCAGGTGCGGTGGCAGCGCGATCAGTGCGGCACGGTCGTAGACGCCAGCGATGTCGGCCAGCAGAGTCTTGTCCAGAGCGAACGCATCGCCGCAGATGATTTCGATCGGGCCCGCGCTGTAGTGCTCGCAGAACGGGCTTTGATGGCGCTGCGGGGTGATGCCGGCCTCGGCGAAGAACTGTTCCACCGCCAACGATGAAAGCTCCACGCCCAGCACGCGATGGCCTTGGGCGGCCAGCCAGTGCATGTCCAACGTCTTGCCGCACAGCGGCACCAGTACGCGGCTGCCGGTTGGCAGTTCAAGTGATGGCCAGTGCTTCTGCAGCAATGGCATCACCTCATTGCGATGGAAGCCGATCTGGCCGTCATGCCAGCGTTGCAGCCAGAAGTCGGGTTGCATGCAGTGTTCTCCGGTTGCGGGTTGAACGCCATTGTAGGAGCGGCCTTGGTCGCGAAGCTGACAATCCGCACTGATCGGTGCCGGCATGTGATCGAGCTGTTTGCGGTTGCCGGAGGCGGGATGGTCCTGACTCCTGGCGAGAAGCACCCCTCCCCAACCCTCCCCTTCGCCTTTGGCGAAAGGGAGGGAGCAAAAGCAAAGAGGCCGGGCTTTCGCCCGGCCTTCTCTGTAATTACTGGACTTCCAGCCCTTCAACTTTCTGCCGCGCCACGCACACATCCGGCAATCGCATTGCCGAACGCGCCGCCGCGCGCCAGTGAAGTGAATTACTGGACTTCCAGTCCTTCGACCTTCTGCCGCGCCATGCACACATCCGGCAATCGCACTGCCGAACGCGCCGCCGCGCGCCAGTGAAGTGAATTACTGGACTTCCAGTCCTTCAACCTTCTGCCACCCGCGCGGCAACAGATGCCCGCGCGTGGCCCGCGTCCCCAGGTAGGTTTCCAGCTCCTTGAACGACAGGTTCATGGTGCGCTGGCCGCTGCGGACCTGCAGGGTGTTGCCCGGGCTTACCGCGACCACCGCGACCACGCGCTCGGTGGCGAGCTTGGCCTTGGGGATCTCGATGATCTTGTTGCCCTTGCCCTTGTCCAGCTCGGGCAGTTCGCTGGCCGGGATGGCGAGCATGTTGCCGGCGCTGGTCACTGCCACGATTCGGTCGGTCTCGACGTTGGCCACCACCGCCGGTGACAGCACCGACGAGCCGGCGGACAGGTTGAGCATCGCCTTGCCGGCCTTGTTGCGGCCGGTGAGGTTCTCGAAGCGGGTGACGAAACCGTACCCGTGCGAGGACGCCAGCACGAAGCGGGTGTTGTTGTCGCCGCTGGCCAGGGTGACGAACGAACTGCCGGCAGCCGGCGAGAAGCGGCCGGTCAGCGGTTCGCCGTTGCCACGGGCAGAGGGCAGGGTGTGCACCGGCGTGGAGTAGGCGCGGCCTTCGGTGTCGAGGAAGGCCACCTGCTGGGTGCTGCGCGTGCGCGTGGCGGCGAGCAGGCTGTCGCCGTCGCGGTAGGACATCGTGGCGCCATCGACATCATGGCCCTTGGCCGCACGTACCCAACCCTTCTCCGACAACACCACGGTCATCGGTTCGCTGGCAACCAGTTCGGTCTCATCGATGGCCTGCGCGGCACCGCGCTGCACCAGCGGTGAGCGGCGCTCGTCGCCGAACTTCTTGGCATCGGCCAGCAGTTCGTCCTTGACCAGCTTCTTCAGCTTGGCGTTGCTCTGCAGGATCGAGAGGATCTTGTCGCGCTCCTTGGCCAGCTCGTCCTGCTCGCCGCGGATCTTCATTTCTTCCAGGCGGGCCAGCTGCTTGAGCTTGGTTTCCAGGATGTACTCGGCCTGGTCTTCGCTCAGTTCAAAGCGGGCGATCAGCGCGGCCTTGGCATCGTCCTCGGTACGGATGATGCGGATGACTTCATCCAGGTTGAGGAACGCAACCAGCAAACCGTCCAACAGGTGCAGGCGGCGCTCGACCTTCTGCAGGCGATGGGTCAGGCGACGGGTGACGGTGTCCTGGCGGAAGCGCAGCCATTCGCTCAGCAGCTGCTTGAGGTTCTTGACCTGCGGGCGGCCGTCCAGGCCGATGACGTTGATGTTGACGCGGAAGCTGCGTTCCAGGTCGGTGGTGGCGAACAGGTGGCCCATCAGCTGTTCGGCATCAACACGGTTGGAACGCGGCATCAGCACCACGCGCACCGGGTTGGCGTGGTCGGATTCGTCGCGGATGTCTTCCAGCCATGGCAGCTTCTTGGCACGCATCTGCGCGGCGATCTGCTCGATCACCTTGGACGGCGACACCTGGTGCGGCAGCGCCGTGACCACGATGTTGCTGCCTTCCTTGGTGAAGGTGGCGCGCGCGCGCACGCTGCCGTAGCCGGTTTCGTAGATGTTCCGCAGGTCCGCTGCCGGGGTGATGATCTCGGCGGTGGTCGGGTAGTCCGGGCCCTTCACGTGCTCGCACAGCTCGGCGATGGTGGTGTCGGGCTCGTCGATCAGGCGTACCAGCGCGCTGACGATCTCATTGAGATTGTGCGGCGGCACGTCGGTGGCCATGCCCACGGCGATGCCGGTGGTGCCGTTGAGCAGCAGGTGCGGCAGGCGCGCCGGCATCCAGCTGGGTTCTTCCAGGGTGCCATCGAAGTTGGGCGTCCAGTCCACGGTGCCCTGGCCCAGCTCGCCGAGCAGCACTTCGGCGATCGGGGTGAGCTTGGATTCGGTGTAACGCATGGCAGCGAACGACTTGGGGTCGTCGCTGGAGCCGAAGTTGCCCTGGCCTTCGATCAGCGGATAGCGGTAGGAGAACGGCTGGGCCATCAGCACCAGCGCCTCGTAGCAGGCGCTGTCGCCATGCGGGTGGTACTTACCGATGACGTCACCGACGGTGCGCGCGGACTTCTTCGGCTTGGCCGAGGCGTTGAGGCCCAGTTCGGTCATCGAATAGATGATGCGGCGCTGCACCGGCTTGAGCCCGTCGCCGATGAACGGCAGGGCGCGATCCAGAACCACGTACATGGAGTAGTCGAGATAGGCGCGTTCGGCGTACTCGCGCAGCGGCTGCTGTTCGAAGCCGTGGAAGGCAGGGCGTGCAAGATCAGTCATTGCGGGTGGTGCTACCTGTAAACGTGAAGCCGCGGCGTGGCTGCCGGCTTCCAGACCGGTCGATTATCCGGATGGCGGCGGGGATGCCAAGCAGGACGGAATGGGGGAGGGAATTGTTCCATATGTGTAATTCAGAATTCACTTCCAGATGGGAATATTCCATTGAGAATATTTCCAGTTGGAATAAAATGCCGGCCCATGACTGATCCCACGCCCATGCCGCCGAGCTTTGGACTGCTGTTGCGGCAGGTCCGCGATGGCCTGGTCCGGCAGCTGGACCTGACCATGGCCGAAGAGGGGCTGGGGATCGGCTTCACCCATTACATCGGCCTGAAAGCCTTGGCCTGCAAGGCGCCATGCACGGCGGCCGAGCTGGGCCACGCCATCGACCAGGTGCCCAGCGCCGTCACCCGCCTGCTCGACCGGCTGGAAGAGTTGGGCTGTATCCGCCGGCAACCGCACGAGCAGGACCGCCGTGCCCTGCAGATCATGCTGACCGACGAAGGCCGTGCGCTGTGGCTGCGGCTCAAGGCGCGCGGTGACCAGGTGATCGACCTGGCCATGCACGACCTGGCCCCGGCCGAGCGCGATCAGTTGTTCTCCCTGCTCACCCGCGTACGCGACGCACTCTCTCCCCCATGAAAATCTCTCCCCCACGTTTCTCCCGCCCTTTGCTGGTGGGTGTTTTGGTGTTGGCGCTCGCCGCCTGCGCCAGCAGCCGAGGGCTGCAACCGCAAGGACGCCTGCTCGACATGGATGGCCTGCAGGCCGGCCACACACTGGCTGGCGGCGGACTCAGTGCGTCCGGCTTTCCCGCCGCCGACTGGTGGCGCGCGTTGGGCGACCCGCAGCTTGATGCGTTGGTCGCCGAGGGGCTGCGCAACAGCCCGTCGCTGGACATCGCCGATGCGCGCCTGCGCCAGGCCCAGGCGCAGGTCGCCGGTGCCCACGCCGAGCGCCTGCCGAGCCTGTCGGTGTCGCCGGGCTACACCGGCATGCGCCTGCCCGAATCGATGGCCGGCGACGCTGGTGGCGACTACGCCGGCAGCGTGCAGGCAGTGCTGAACTTCAGTTACGGCATCGACCTTTGGGGCGGCAAGCGCGCCACCTGGGAAGCTGCGGTGGATAGCAACCACGCCGCCGCCGTGGATGCACAGGCGGCGCGCCTGGATATCTCCACCGGCATCGTCCAGGCCTATCTGGAACTGGCCCATGCCTGGGAAACGCAGCAGGTTGCCGACGAGGAGCTGGCGCGCGCCGAGAAGACCCTGGCGCTGACCCGGCAGCGTCGCAGCGCCGGTATCGACAGTGACCTGCAGGTGCGTCAGGCCCAAGCGCGTCTGCCGTTGGCTCACCAGCAACAACTGGCCGCGCAGCAGCAGATCGATGCCGCCCGCAACGCGCTGGCCGCATTGCTCGGGCAAGGCCCGGATCGCGGCCTGCAGATCGCCCGGCCGCAGTCGTTGAATCCGCTGGCGCTGCAACTGCCGGGCGTGCTGCCCAGCGAACTGCTGGGGCGGCGCCCGGACATCGTCGCCGCGCGCTGGCGCGTGGAAGCGGCCGGCCGGCAGATCGATGCAGCCAAGGCGCGCTTCTATCCCAGCCTCAACCTGACCGCGTTGGGTGGTGTGGTGTCCAAGGACATCGGCAGCCTGCTGGAAGGCGGTTCCACCTTCGGCATTCTGGCGCCGGCCTTGAGCCTGCCGATCTTTGACGGTGGCCGGCTGCGCGCCGGCCTTGCCGGCCGTGATGCCGATTACGACCTGGCCGTGGCCAGTTACAACCACGCCGTGGTCGATGCGCTGCGCGATGTGGCCGACCAGGTCAACGCGGTGCGCTCGCTGGCCACGCAGGTGGATACCCAGCAACAGGCGGTGAGCATTGCGCAGGCCGCCAATGATCTGGCCCTGCAGCGCTATCGCGCCGGCATCGGCAATTACCTGGATGTGCTCAGCACCCAGGACCTGTTGCTGCAGGCCCAGCAGCGCCTGACCAATCTGCAATCGCAGCGGTTGCTGTCGAGCGTGCGCCTGAGCGCGGCGCTCGGCGGTGGTTTCGCGCCTGCCGAAAACGCGCTGCCGGTGGCCGCTGTTTCCGATAACAAGAATTCCTGAGAACCCCCATGAGCCAGACTTCCTCCCCCGATGCGGCCAGTGCCGTACCCAGCCGCCGTGGCAAATTGCTGCGCGGCCTTTTCCTGATCGTGGTGCTGCTGCTTGCCGCATTTGCCGCGTGGTATTTCCTGCTGGGCCGCTGGGCCGAAGAAACCGATGACGCCTACGTGGGCGGCAACCAGGTGCAGATCACGCCGCTGGTGGCTGGCACCGTGGTGGCCATCGCCGCCGATGACGGCATGAAGGTGGAGCAGGGACAACTGCTGGTGCAGCTTGACCCGGCCGATACCGAAGTGGCGATGCAGCAGGCGCAGGCCAACCTGGCCAGCACCGTGCGTCAGGTACGCGGTCTGTACCGCAACGTGGAAAGCGCACAGGCCGACTTGAATGCACGCCAGGTCACGCTCAAGCGTGCCCGTGACGACTATGCACGGCGCAGGAACCTGGCCGCCACCGGCGCCATCTCCAATGAAGAACTGGCGCATGCCGGTGATGAGCTGGCTGCGGCCGAGGCAGCCATGGCCGGTTCGCGCGAGGCGGTGGCCCGTTCGCGCGCACTGGTCGATGACACCGTCATCGCAACCCAGCCGGACGTGCAGGCCGCCGCTGCGCAGCTGCGTCAGGCGTACTTGAACAATGCCCGCTCCGGCATCGTCTCGCCGGTAACCGGCTACGTTGCACGTCGTTCGGTGCAGCTGGGCCAGCGCGTGCAACCGGGCACCGCATTGATGGCGGTGGTGCCAACCGAGCAGATGTGGGTGGACGCCAACTTCAAGGAAACCCAGCTGCGGCACATGCGGCTGGGCCAGGAAGTGGAACTGCGCTCGGACCTGTACGGCGGCGGGGTGACCTACAAGGGCCACATCACCAGCCTGGGCATGGGCACCGGTTCGGCGTTCTCGCTGCTGCCGGCGCAGAACGCCAGCGGCAACTGGATCAAGATCGTGCAGCGCGTGCCGGTGCGGGTGGCCATCGACGCCAAGCAGCTGGCCGAGCATCCGTTGCGCATCGGCCTGTCGATGAAGGCCGAGGTGAACCTGCATGACCAGAAGGGCGGCGTGCTACCCACCGAGGCGGCCAAGGGCGCGGTGTACGACACCGGGGTCTACGCACGGCAGCTGCACGATGCCGACGCGCTGATCCACACCATCATCCAGGGCAACCTGTCGCCGTCGGCACGCGCCGGCTGAGGTCACCATGTCCGCTCAAGCTCCCGCCGCGCCCCTCGGCGCGGTCGGCACCGGGCCGGCCAACGTTGCCTTGTGCACGGCCGGCCTGGCGCTGGCCTCGTTCATGCAGGTGCTCGACACCACCATCGCCAACGTCTCGCTGCCGACCATCGCCGGCAATCTCGGCGCAAGTTCGCAGCAGGCGACGTGGGTCATTACCTCGTTCGCGGTCAGCACCGCAATCGCGCTGCCGCTGACCGGCTGGCTCAGCCGCCGCTTCGGCGAGGTCAAGCTGTTCATCTGGGCGACCATTGCGTTCTCCATCGCCTCGCTGCTGTGCGGCATCGCGCAGAGCATGGGCATGCTGGTGGTGTCGCGCGCGCTGCAGGGTTTCGTCGCCGGCCCGATGTACCCGATCACCCAGTCGCTGCTGGTGTCGATCTACCCGCGCGAAAAACGCGGGCAGGCGCTGGCGCTGCTGGCGATGATCACCGTGGTCGCGCCAATTGCCGGGCCGATTCTCGGTGGCTGGATCACCGACAACTACAGCTGGGAATGGATCTTCCTGATCAACGTGCCGCTGGGCGTGATTGCTGCGGTGATCGTCGGTGGCCAGTTGCGGCACCGGGTGGAGCAGGTCGAGAAGCCTAAGATGGATTACGTCGGCCTGGTCACCCTGGTGATCGGCGTCGGCTGCCTGCAGCTGCTGCTGGATCTGGGCAACGAGGAAGACTGGTTCGCCTCGACCAAGATCGTGGTGCTGGCCTGCGTGGCGGTGGTGTCGCTGGCGGTGTTCCTGATCTGGGAACTGACCGACAAGGACCCCATCGTCGACCTGCGCCTGCTGCGGCATCGCAACTTCCGCGCCGGCACGCTGGCGATGATCGTGGGCTACGCGGCGTTCTTCTCGGTGGCGTTGATGATCCCGCAGTGGTTGCAGCGCGACATGGGCTACACCGCGATCTGGGCGGGCCTGGCGACGGCGCCATTGGGGCTGCTGCCGATCGTGCTGGCACCGATGCTGGGGAAGTTCGGCCACAAGTTCGACATGCGCATGCTGGCGACCATCGCCTTCTTCGTGTTGTCGATGACCTGCTTCCTGCGCTCGGGCTTCAACCTGCAGGTCAACTTCGAGCATGTGGCCGGTGTGCAGCTGCTGATGGGTCTGGGCCTGGCGTTGTTCTTCATGCCGGTGTTGCAGATCCTGTTGTCGGACCTGGACGGGCGTGAAGTGGCAGCCGGCTCCGGCCTTGCCACCTTCCTGCGGACGCTGGGCGGCAGCTTCGCCGCGTCATTGACGACATGGCTGTGGGCACGCCGTACCCAACAGCACCATGCCGACCTGACCGAGCACGTTTCGCTGTACGACCCGGGCATGCATGCGCAGATCACGGCGATGGGGCAGGGCGACCTGCAACACGGCGCAGCGGTGCTGGACAACATGATCGTGCACCAGGCATCGCAGATGGGCTTCAACGACATCTTCCTGCTGCTGGGCTGGGTGTTCCTGGCGATCATCGCGTTCGTCTGGCTGGCCAAGCCGCCGTTCGGGGCAGGTGCCGGCGCAGCCTCCGCGGGCGGGCACTGACAAGCCGGTAGAGCGCAGCCGTGCTGCGCCGGGGCGTTACCAGTGAAGCCCAATGCCGAACGTGGCTCGGCACGAGCAGGGCTCGCCGCATTCGGTAGAGCGGAGTCATGCTCCGCTGGTACGTTCCCGGCAACGTCTGGTGCCGAGCACGGCTCGGCACTGCGGGACTTTATTGCAGGCATGAAAAAACCCGCTTTCGCGGGTTTTTTGTTCTTGAGTCATGGTGCCCAGGAGAGGACTCGAACCTCCACGGAGTTGCCCCCGCTAGCACCTGAAGCTAGTGCGTCTACCAATTCCGCCACCTGGGCGACTCAGGACGCGAATTTTGTTTGAGAACGAAGAATGTGTCAACAGTTTTTGTGCGTCCTTCGCATGCATTCTGCGGCGCACGGATGTGTGGCGTTGATGGCGGTCCTTCCGCTGGTGTTGCATCGAGGTGCAGACGCGGGTCGTGGGCGTCGACTTCCGATGTGCGGGCACCGCTTGGATTGCATCCGGGCATCACGCAGCGCGGTGCAATCGTGGCGATGCTGGCGCAGCGCATGCGCGTGGACATGTTCCCGCAGAAGGTTGCCATCGGCCGAAGCGACGAACGGCTCGCCGGATGTGTTGGCTGGGTTGACGCGGATCAGTGTCAGATGTTCGTTCGCCACCGGTTGCCGCTGTATCGGCCAGCCTGGCTCACCGCGATTGGTAGCGCGGAGCAATGCTCCGTTGAGGCGTCACCAGTGAAGCCCGATGCCGAGCATGGCTCGGCACTACCAGTGCTTTATTGCGGGCATGAAAAAACCCGCTTTCGCGGGTTTCTTCGTTCTTGAGTCATGGTGCCCAGGAGAGGACTCGAACCTCCACGGAGTTGCCCCCGCTAGCACCTGAAGCTAGTGCGTCTACCAATTCCGCCACCTGGGCGACTCAGGAGCGAGATTATGCAGATCGAATTTCACCGCGTCAACACTTTTGTGAAGGTGCGGGATTGGGGAGGGGGTGGCCCGCATTTCGGATTCCGAACCCCGGAAACGAAAAACCCGCTTTCGCGGGTTGATTCTTGAAGTGGTGCCCAGGAGAGGACTCGAACCTCCACGGAGTTGCCCCCGCTAGCACCTGAAGCTAGTGCGTCTACCAATTCCGCCACCTGGGCACTTCAGGCCGGCGATTCTGGCCAGCGCGGCTGACTTTGTCAACGCCTTTTAACATTGCCCAGGTGGCTGGCATGCGCGCCGCGTACACGGTCCAGCGGGTACCATGGCGATCGATGAAAAACAAAAAGACCACTGGGGCCGGAAAGGCCCGCAAGTCCGCCGCCGGCGCCAAGCCGGACAAGGCGCCGGGCAAAGCCCGCAAATCCGCCAAGTTGCCGCCCTGGATGCCGGAGAGCATGGCCGCTCCCGCCAAGCCAGGCCGGGGCAAGCCCAAGGACAACGCCGCGCCGCAGAGTTTCGTGCGTGGCCGCCGCAAGCAGGCACCCGCGCAGGCGTTCGATGATCCGTATGCCTCCCGCGAAGCCGAGCGCTATGCCCAGCCCATTGCCAGCCGCGAGGCGATCCTGCAATTGCTGGAGCGTTGCGAAGGCCCGCAGAACGCTGACGAAATCGGCCGCCAGCTGGGCCTGACCGAACCGGACCGCGCCGACGCGCTGGCCAAGCGCCTGGGTGCGATGGTGCGCGACGGCCAACTGGTGCAGAACCGCCGTGGCGGCTTCGCCCCGGTGCTGGCGCTGAGCTTGATTCCCGGCGTGGTGATCGCCAACCCGGAAGGCTTTGGCTTCCTGCGCCCGGACGAAGGCGGCGACGACCTGTTCCTGTCACCGTATGAAATGCGCAAGGTCATGCACGGTGACCGCGCGCTGGCCAATGTCACCGGCATCGACCGTCGTGGCCGTCGCGAGGGTGCCATCGCCCGCGTGCTGGAGCGCGGCGTCAATCGCCTGATCGGCCATTTCAGCGTGGAAGCGGGCATCAGCTACGTGGTGCCCGACGACAAGCGCATCCAGCGCAACATCCAGATTCCCGGTGACGCCACCGGTGGTGCGAAGGATGGCCAGCTGGTGGTGTGCGAACTGACCCACGCCCCGGATTCGCGACGCCCGCCGATCGGCAAGATCATCGCCGTGCTCGGCGACAAGCTGACCCCGTCGCTGGTGGTGGAAACCGCCATCCACGGCCACGAGCTGCCGTATGAATTCCCGCCGGAAGTGCTCGACGAAGCCACCGCCATCCCGATGACGGTGGAAGCGGGGATGATCGGCAAGCGCGTCGATCTGCGTTCGATGCCGCTGGTGACCATCGACGGCGAGGACGCCAAGGACTTCGACGACGCGGTCTATTGCGAAGCCAACCACGACGGTTTCCGTCTGGTGGTGGCCATCGCCGACGTGTCCAACTACGTGCGTCCCGGCACCCCGCTGGATGACGAGGCACAGCGCCGCGCGACCTCGGTGTACTTCCCGGGCTTCGTCGTGCCGATGCTGCCGGAGACGCTCTCCAACGGCATCTGTTCGCTGCGGCCGAAGGAAGACCGCATGTGCTTTGTCTGCGACATGCAGGTGGGGCGCGACGGGCAGGTAACCGGCTCGAAGTTCTACGAAGCGGTGATGAACTCGCACGCGCGGCTGACCTATACGCAGGTCTGGGACGCGGTGGGTGAGGACGATGCCGATGCCAAGGCCTTCATCGGCCCGCTGTTGCCGCAGATCCAGAGCCTGCACCAGCTGTACCGCATCCTGGCCAAGGCACGCGAACGCCGTGGCGCGATCGAGTTTGAATCCTCCGAAGTACGCTTCGTGCTGGACAACCGCGGTGAAGTCACCCAGGCCGGCATGATGGTGCGCAATGACGCGCACAAGCTGATCGAGGAATGCATGATCGCGGCCAACGTCGAGGCCGCGCGTTACCTGCTGTCCACGCACATCCCGGCACCGTTCCGTGTGCATGAGCGGCCGCCGGAATCCAAGTTTGTCGACCTGCTGGAGTTCCTCAAGGAATTCAAGCTGAGCCTGCCGGCTTGGAGCAAGGTGCAGCCGGGTGATTACACCAAGCTGCTGAAGAAGGTGCGCGAGCGCCCGGACGCGGCGCTGCTGGAGTCGGTGCTGCTGCGCAGCCAGTCGCTGGCGGTGTATTCGCCGGACAACAACGGCCACTTCGGTCTGGCGCTGGAAGCGTACGCGCACTTCACCTCGCCGATCCGCCGTTACCCGGACCTGCTGGTGCACCGCGCGATCAAGTACGCGCTCAGCGGCGCACCGCGCGAGAAGTACACCTACACGCCGCGTGAAATGGCGGCGCTGTCGTTGCAGTGCTCCGAGCGTGAGCGTCGTGCCGATGAGGCCGAGCGCGAGGTCGATGAGCGCTTCCGCGCGGCCTGGATGGAGAAGCACGTTGGTGGCCAGTTCGATGGTGTGATCAGCGGCGTGACCAGCTTTGGCCTGTTCGTGGAGCTGGACGAATCCAAGGTCAACGGCCTGGTCCACGTGACCCAGCTGCCGCACGACTATTACCAGTTCGACCCGATCCGCAAGACGCTCAGCGGCGACCGCCGGGGCAATGAGTTCCGCCTGGGTGACCGGGTGCGGATTCTGGTGCTCAAGGCCAGCATGGAGGAGCGCAAGATCGACTTCCGTCTGGTGGAGAAGGACGGCGAAGCGGGCAGTCCGCCGCCGTTGCCCGAGCGCGGCAAGCCGGCCAAGCGGGTCAAGAAGAAGTACTGATGGGCGAGGAGTGAGTGGGGAGGAGTGAGGAGTGAGTAAGGGCCGCCGCGCTTGACGAGATGCGGTGGTTTTCGCTCCTGCATACCCTTTGCGCCAGGGGCATCGGCTTACCGTACGCTGCGTTGGCCTTGCTTCCACTCACTCCTTTTTCCTCTTCACTCGTCCCTCGGTAGTACCATTGCCACCCCCCGTTTTTCCCCATGTGACGCCCATGAGCAAGCAGAACCAGTGGATCGTCGGCGTCAATGCCGTGGCTTCTTCGATCGAGAAGGACCCGGAGAACGTTCGCGAAGTGTTGATCGAGGCCGGTGCCAAGAACCCGCGCCTGGTCGAAATTGAAGAAGAAGCCCTGCGCAAGGGCATCGACGTGCGCAAGGTCAACGCGCAGGCGCTGGGCGGCGTGGCCGGCCAGGTGCGCCACCAGGGCGTGGTCGCGCGTTATGCCGCGCCCAAGCTGTGGGAAGAGAGCGAACTGCAGGGCCTGATCGAAGCGGCCGAAGGCAAGGCACTGGTGCTGGTGCTGGACGAGGTGCAGGACCCGCACAATCTGGGCGCCTGCCTGCGCAGTGCCGCCGCCGCCGGCGTTACCGCCGTGGTGATCCCCAAGGACAAGAGCGCGCCGGTCAACGCCACCGTGCGCAAGGTCAGCGCCGGCGCAGCCGACAGCATTCCGGTGGTGTCGGTGACCAACCTGGTCCGCTGCATCAAGGACATGCAGAAGCTGGGTGTGTGGGTGTACGGCCTGGCCGGTGAATCGGATACGACCATCCACAAGCTCGACCTGCGCGGCAACGTGGCGCTGGTGATGGGCGGTGAAGCCGATGGCATGCGCCGCCTGACCCGCGAAACCTGCGACCAGCTGGTGCGTATCCCGATGCCGGGTGACATCGAGAGCCTCAACGTTTCCGTCGCCACCGGCGTGGCCCTGTTCGAAGCCGTCCGCCAACGCCTGTAAAGGAATCTGCATGCTCCACGCGCCGCATCGTCTTTCCCTTCGACTGACAGCGGCGTTGCTGGGGCTGTGCGCCCTGGCGGCTTCCGCACAGGAAGCGCCACGTGCCCGCGCCCGTGATCTGGGCGTGGCGCCCGGAATCTTCGCGCCGGGCCAATACAACGCGATCACCGATGTGCCCGGCGTACGCGTGGGCCAGGTGACGCTGATCGAAGGTGACACGGTGCGTACCGGCGTCACCGCGATCCTGCCGCATGCCGGCAATGTCTATCGCTCGCGGGTGCCGGCGGCGCTGCATGTGGGCAACGGCTTCGGCAAGTTCATCGGCAGCACCCAGGTCAACGAACTGGGCGAGCTGGAAACCCCGATCCTGCTGACCTGCACGCTGTGCGTGTGGAAGGCCGCCGACGCCATGGCCGAGTGGATGCTGGCCAAGCCGGACATGCAGCAGGTGCGTTCACTGAATGTCGTGGTCGGCGAGACCAACGATGGCGGACTCAATGACATTCGCGCCAGGCCGATCACGGCCGAGGCAGTGCGGAATGCGCTGGAAAGCGCCAAGAGCGGGCCGGTGCAGGAAGGCAGCGTGGGTGCCGGCACGGGGACCGTGGCATTCGGCTGGAAGGGCGGGATTGGCACTTCTTCGCGCAAGCTGCCGGACAGCCTGGGCGGCTGGACGGTGGGCGTGCTGGTACAGGCCAACTACGGCGGCGTGTTGCAGGTGGAGGGCGCGCCGGTCGGACGGGAGCTGGATCGTTACGCGTTCCAGAACGCGGTGGCGATGCAGGGTGATAGGCGAGGTCTGGCTGATGACCGCGGCGATGGTTCGGTGATTATCGTCATTGCCACCGATGCGCCGTTGTCGGATCGCAATCTGAAGCGATTGGCTTCGCGCGGAATGATGGGGCTGGGACGGACCGGCAGTTCCGCGTCCAACGGCAGCGGTGATTACGTGCTGGCGTTTTCAACGGCCGAGTCGGTGCGCCGCGCGTTCGATGCACAGCGGTTGCAGACCGCCGAACTGGCCAATGAATCGATGAGTGCGGTATTCCAGGCCAGCGTGGATGCGGTGGAAGAATCGCTCTACAACGCCTTGTTCATGGCGACCACGATCAAAGGCAATGGTCAGACGGTGGAGGCGATTCCGTTGGATCGGGTGCGCGAGGTGTTGCGGACGCATGGGCTCGCGCCGAAGCAGTAGGCCCGCACCCAGGCTGGGATGAAGACGTAGGTTGGGATGAATTACAGCGAAATCCCAGCAGACTCAAGCAATGCCTGATTCCTCCCTTCTCCCGCGCGCGGGAGAAGGTGCCCGAAGGGCGGATGAGGGGGCTTCTGCTCTGCTTGCTTCAAGAGCGGCCCTCACCCCAACCCCCGCTCCGCGCTCCGGCCCTCGCGATGGCGCAAGGGCGTTCGATGAGCAGCGAACCTGCGGTTCCCAAGCTGCTCACCTCACCCCGCAGGCGGGAGAGGGGCCTTGATCGCGAGTGGTGATGCTGGACTGCTCGCAGGTTGAAGCGATGGATGGCGCAGTGCCTTCTCCCGCTTGCGGGGGAAGGTGGTGCGAAGCACCGGATGGGGGGCTTTGGGCATTTCCTGCCAGAAGCTGGCCCTCACCCCAACCCCTCTCCCGTATACGGGAGAGGGCTTCAAGCAGCATCACTGCGTCTGTTACGCCCCACCGCCCAACGCCTTGTACAGCGTCACATCGTTGACCAGCTGGCTGCGCTTGACCTGCGCCAGCGACAACTCGGAACTGCGACGGGTCTGCTCGGCTTCCAGCCAGGTGCGCAGGTCGGTGGCGCCGGCGCGATAGCGCACTTCATACAGGCGTGCGATCTCCACCGCTTCGTCATACGAAGCCTGCGCCGCCGCGACCTGCTCGGCCAATCGGGTGCGTGCCGACAGTGCGTTGTCCACTTCCGACAGTGCGGTGTACAGCGTCCTGCGGAAATCATTGGCGGCGATCTGATAGGACAGGTCGGCCGAATCGATGTCCAGTTGCATCTGCCGGAACTTGAGGAACGGCAAACTCAGGCCGGCGCCCAGCGTCGCCACCGGGTTGGTCAATACATCGCCCAACGAGGAACTGGCGCTGCCCAGCGAACCGCTCAAGCTCAGACTCGGGTAGTAGCTGGTGGCGGTGACCTTGATGCTGGCCAGTGACTGGCGCAGGCGCAATTCGGCCGCGCGCAGGTCCGGGCGGCGTGCCAGCAGTTCGGCCGGCAGGCCTTCGCCGATGTCAGGGCTGTGGGCGACATCCAGGTTCTGCGGCTCGTCCGCCTGCGGCCACGGTTGGCCGTCGAGCAGCACGGTCAACGCGTTGCGGGTTTCCACCCGTTGCTGTTCCAGCTGGGCCTGCGCGGCGCGTTGGCTTTCGATGTTCTGTTGCGCCTGGCGCACCTCCAGCCGCGAGACCGCGCCGGCCTTGAACTGGCTTTGCACCAGCGCGGCGGTGCGTTCCAACCGGTCCAGGTTGGCCTGGCCGGTGGCGATGGCCTGGTTGAGGTAGCCCAGCTGCCAGTACAGCTCGCAGCTCTGGCCGATCAGGCTCAACACGGTGTTCTGCAGATCCTGCGCGGTGGCCTGCGCTTCCCAGCGGGTGATGTCGCGTTGGCCGCGCAGCTTGCCCCACAGGTCCAACTCCCAGCCCAGCGACACGCTGGCACTGTGATTGCGTGACCAGTCGTCGCTGCTGTCGGTGCTGCGGCTGCCGCTGGCATTGACCGAGCCGGAAGCCTGCGGCCACAGATCCAGGCCGGCCAGGCCGGCCTGTACGCGGGCACGTTCGAGTTTCAATCCGGCCGAGGCCATGTCGGTGTTGCGGTCGAGCACGTTTTCGATCAACCGATCCAGGCGCGGGTCGGCAAAGCCCTGCCACCACGCATCGGCACGCACATCGGCCGGAGGTGCGGTGAGGTCGCGTTCGATCGCCTGCACCGGGGCATTGGCCACGGCATCGCCACGGCCGTACTGCGCGGCGACCGGCAGGTTGGCGGCCGGGTCGGCGCTGGGCGTGGTGGCGCAGCCGGCCAGCAGCGCCGTCAGCGCGGTGGAAAGCAGCAAGGGGCGAAGCATCGGGACGGAAGTGCGGGTCATGGTCATCTTCATTCGCGGGCCAATGCCTCCACCGGGTCGAGCTGGGCGGCATTGCGGGCCGGCAGGAAGCCGAACGCCACGCCGATCAGGGTCGAGCAGGCGAAGGCGGCAACAATCGAGCCGGTGGAGAACAACAGGGTGAAGCTGGCGCCGAAGGTCTTGAACGCCCAGCCGATGGACAACGCCAGCACGATGCCGAGGATGCCGCCGAGCAGGCACACCAGCACCGCTTCGATCAGGAACTGCTGGCGGATGTCGCTTTGCCGCGCACCGACGGCCATGCGCACGCCGATCTCGCGGGTACGCTCGGTCACCGACACCAGCATGATGTTCATCACGCCGATGCCGCCGACCACCAGCGCGATCGCGGCGATCGCACCGATCAGCAGGGTCATGGTCTTGGTGGTGGACTCGATGGTTTCGCGGATTTCAGCGGTGTTGCTGAGGAAGAAATCCTCGGTGCCATGGCGCAGCGTCAACAGCTTGGTGATGGCCGATTGCGCGGCATCCATCGGCGTGTCGTCCTTGACCCGCACGGTGATGCCGTTGATGTAGCTCTGCCCGAGCATGCGCGACATCACCGTGGTGTAGGGCGCCCAGACGTTGAGGTTGGTGCTGCCGCCAAAGCCCATCGACTGGCGCTTGGCGATGCCGATCACGCGCGCGGGTACGTTGCCGAGCAGCACCACCTTGCCCAGTGGGTCGTCGCTGCCGAACAGCTGGGTCTGGGTGTTCTCATCAATCACCACCACCTGCGCCAAACCCTTCACTTCGCTTTCGTCGAAGTAACGGCCGGAGATCAGGGTCATGCCCTTGACCCGGAAGTACTGCTCGCCAATGCCACTGACCTGCGCCGATGCCGCCTTGTTGGCCACACGTGCGGTCACCGAGCTGGATACGCTGGGTGTGGCGCTGTCGATGTAACTCTGCGTGGCCAGTGCATCGGCATCGGTGGCCTTGAGCGTCTGCACGCGGCCCGAGCGCATGTCGCCGAAACCCTTGCCCGGGTACACGTCGATGGTGTTGGTGCCCAATGCGGAGATGTTCTTCAGGATCTCCTGCTGTGAACCATTGCCCATCGCCACCACCGATACCACCGAGGCGATGCCGATGATGATGCCGAGCATGGTCAGGAAGGTGCGCAGGCGGTGTGCGTTCATCGCCAGCAGCGCCATGCGGAATGCTTCAAGGAAACGGTCGCGCGCTGCCTGGAACGCACTGCCGCCGGTCTTCACCGGTGCCGGTCGCTCCTGTTTGGTCAGCGCCGGCACCTTGTCGTTGCGGCGGTCGGCGATGATCTCGCCGTCGCGGATCTCGATGATGCGTTGCGCGTGTTCGGCCACGTGCATGTCGTGGGTGACGATGATGATGGTGTGGCCTTCGGCATGCAGCTCGCCGAGGATGTTCATCACTTCCTCGCCCGAGGCACTGTCCAACGCACCGGAGGGTTCGTCGGCCAGGATCACCTCGCCACCGTTCATCAGCGCACGTGCGATCGACACACGCTGCTGCTGGCCACCGGACAACTGGCCGGGCTTGTGACCCATGCGGTCGGATAGCCCCAGCCGCGCCAGCAGCGCTTCGGCACGGGTGCGGCGGGCATCGGATGGCGTGCCGGCGTAGATGGCCGGCACTTCCACATTGCCGCGCGCATCCAGATCACCAAGCAGGTGGTAACGCTGGAAGATGAAACCGAAGTGCTCGCGGCGCAGCTGCGCCAGTTCGTCCGGCTGCATCTGCCCGGCTTCGCGGCCGGCTACCTTGTAGGAGCCAATGGTGGGGCGGTCCAGGCAGCCAAGGATGTTCATCAGCGTCGACTTGCCCGAGCCGGACTGGCCGACGATGGCGACCATCTCGCCGGCATGGATGTCGAGGTTGACGTCCTTCAGCACGGCGATGGTTTCTT
Source organism: Stenotrophomonas sp. SY1 (assembly GCF_021202945.1). Classification (GTDB taxonomy): domain Bacteria; phylum Pseudomonadota; class Gammaproteobacteria; order Xanthomonadales; family Xanthomonadaceae; genus Stenotrophomonas. The sequence goes on from NZ_JAJOYR010000001.1 coordinate 1,600,283, forward strand.
CGCCGGCCGGAAACTCGCGACGCAGTTCGCGCAGTTGCAGCAGCGGTTGGCTCATCGACGCGGCCCACCCATCATCGGTGCCATGGGGCTGCGCTGGTTGCCGCGTGCGTTGACCTTGTCGGCGGCGCTGACTTCGCCTACCACCACCAGTTCGCCTTCGCTCAGGCCTTCCAGCACTTCAACGTTGGAACCATTGTTCAGGCCAACCTTGATCCGGCGCGGCTCCGGCTGCCCGTCCTGGCCGACCACGCGCACCATGTAGCTGTTGCTCTTGGCCAGTTCGGCGGCATCGGGCTGACGGCGCTGCTGGCGTTGACCCTCCTGCTTGCTGCGCGCCGCACGTGCTTCGCCATTGCCGTTGCTGGCACCGGGGCCACGGCCTTCGGGCACCTTCGGGCCAAGTGCGACGGTGGGAATCAGCAACGCATCCTTGGCCTGGGCCAGCAGCACCGAAACCTGCGCGGTCATGTCGATGCGCAGCGTGCCGTCCGGGTTCTCCACGTCAAACAGCGCGTTGTAGTACACCGCCGTGCTGGAGCTGGACGAGGACGAACTGCTGGAGCTGGTGGTGTCGGTGCTGATCGAGGCCGGCGCCGGGTTCACCGTGCGCAGCTTGGCCTGGTACTTGTGGTCCGGGTTGCCGAGGATGGTGAAGTACACCGGCATGTCCGGTTTGACCTTGACCACGTCGGCTTCGGAAATCTCGGCGTTGACCGTGACCAGGTCCAGGCGCGCCAGTTTGACGATGGTCGGCGCCGACTGGTTGGCGTTCACGGTGCGGCCTTCTTCGGCCACCACCGCCACCACGGTGCCATCGATGGGCGCGGTGATGCGGGTATAGCCGAGGTTGGCCTGGGCGGTGCCCAGTTCGGTTTCGCGCTGGCGGATCTGCGCATCCAACGCGCGGATCTGCGCGCGGGTGCTGTCCAGGTTGGCTTCTGCCGATTCGTACTCCGCACGCGAAGTGGCTTCGGCGGCCAGCATTTCCTTCTGCCGGGCGAAGGCCAGTTCCGATTCCTTCAGCGAGGCGGTCTGCACGGCGCGCTGGGCGCGGATGTTCTCCAGCGCGGCTTCGGCATTCTTCAGGCTGTTCTGCTGGGTCACCGAATCGATCTCGGCAATCAGGTCGCCCTGCTTGACCACATCGCCCAGCTGCACCTTCAGCACCTTGATCTGGCCCGATGCCTGCGCACCGACGCTGACCAGCTTGTAGGCATCGATCACGCCGGTGGCATCGACGGTCTGTTCCAGGTCACCGCGGGTGACCGGCGAGGTGGCCATCGACGGTGCGGCGGGTTTGCGCATGGCCCAGGCGGCGCCTGCTGCGATCAGTACGGCGATGGCGGTGGCAAGCAGGATGCGATTGCGACGGGAAGAGGGCAGCAGCTTCACGGGGGGCGGGTACTCAGAGCGGGCCGCACGTCGCGGCGTCCATGCCAGTGTGGCCAGCGGGTGATGGCGGCTCAATGCTCGTTGTGTGTCGGTTTGTGTCCGCTCGACGAGGCCGTGTGTCGCCATGTATCGGTCGTCGTGGTTGATACATGGCGATACATGCGCGATCACGCATGTTCATCCGCTAGCATGGATCATGGCGCCATGACGGACGTACAGACCATGCACCGCCTGTTGGTGGTAGACGACGACAGTGATATCCGCAGCCTGCTGGCCGAACAGCTGGGACGGGCCGGCTATGCCGTGAGCACGGCCGGCGACGGCAACCAGATGCGGCAGGTACTGCTGCGCGAGCACATAGACCTGATCGTGCTCGATCTCAACCTGCCGCGCGAGGACGGGCTGTCGCTGTGCCGCGAGATCCGCGCGCGCTCCAGCACGCCGGTGATCATGCTCACCGCGCGCAGCGAGCCGATCGATCGCGTGCTCGGCCTTGAAATGGGTGCCGACGATTACCTGGCCAAGCCATTCGAGCCGCGTGAACTGTTGGCACGCATCCGCAACGTGCTGCGCCGGACCGAGGCGTTGCCGGCCAATCTGGAGCCGCTGGCGATGCGCCGGGCGACATTCTCCGGCTGGGTGTTCGATCTGGAGCACCGCCACCTGGTCGATCCGGCCGGGTGCGTGGTGATGCTGTCCGGTGCCGAGTTCCGGCTGCTGCGGGTGTTCGTGGCCCATGCCAACAAGGTGCTTTCGCGTGAGCAACTGGTGGCGTTGAGTACTGGCCGCAACTACGAGTCGCAGGACCGTGCGATCGATCTGCAGGTCAGCCGCCTGCGCCAGAAACTGGGCGATGCCGGTGGCAGCGATGGACTGGTCAAGACCGTGCGCAACGAAGGCTATGTGTTTGCCAGTGCGGTGACGCTGGAATGAGGCGGCTGCGTCGGTTCCTGTCGTCAATGACCGGGCGGCTGTTCGTGATCCTGCTGGTCGGCATGATGGTGGCCGCCATTGGCGCGACCCTGCTGGCCGAGTCGCGTCGTCAACAGGAATTCGAACGGCAGAATCTTGCGCGCACCGCCGATCGCCTGCAGGGCTTCGTCAATCTGCTCGACGACAATCCGGAGCTGCGCTCGCGCCTGCTTGCGGTGGGCGGGCGCAGCGTGCGCGAGGTCAAGGGGCAGTTCCGCACCGGCGAGGCCGATGTCGCGCTGGAGGAAGCACTGGCTGCACGTGGCGGAGTGCTGGCCAACACGCAGGTACGGGCCACCAGTTTCCGTGCCTGCCTGCCGCCGCTGCCGGAGTTCCTGCCGCCACCGGAGCGCAGTCCGCGCACCCGCCACGTGCATTCGCGTGACCCCGCTTTCACTCCGCCGCGCTGCCGTCTGGTCGAACTGAGGCTGACCGACGGCACTCCGCTGCGGCTGGCGCTGGAATATCCGTCGATGGCGCGGCGCGGCGCCTCCGCATTCGATCCGTGGTTCCTGTCGCTGATGGTGCTGGCCATCGGTGTACTGGCGTACGTTGTCGCGCGCATCGCCAGTTCGCCGCTGCAACGGTTGGCAAAGCACGCTGCCGAGCTGGGCCAGGACCTGCAACGCGAGCCTTTGCCGGTCACCGGCCCGTTGGAAGTCAAGCGCGCCGCCGAAGCCTTCAATGCGATGCAGAAGCGTCTGCAGCGCCATCTGGGGGAGCGCACGCAGATGCTGGCGGCCATCACCCACGATCTGCAGACCCCGCTGACCCGCCTGCGCCTGCGCCTGGAAAACGTGACCGACGAGCAGCTGCGCGAGCGGCTGGTCGGTGATCTGGCGGCGATGCAGGCGCTTATCCGCGAAGGACTGGAACTGGCACGCAGCGCCGAAAGCGCCGAGCAACGTGCAGCGCTGGATCTGGATTCCTTGTTGGAAAGCGTGGTCGAGGATGCAGCAGAGTCCGGCCATGACGCCACGCTGGAGCAGGGCAGTGGCGCGGTGTTGATGTTGCGGCCGCTGGCCATGCGCCGGTTGTTCTCCAACCTGGTGGACAACGCGGTCAAGTACGGCCGGCACGCGCAGGTCCGGGCCAGCCACGATGGCAGTGCGGTGGAAGTGCGTATCCGCGACAGCGGGCCGGGCCTGAGCGAGGAGGAACTGGAAGCGGTATTCACTCCGTTCCTGCGTCTGGAGACGTCACGCTCGCGTGAAACCGGCGGTGCCGGGTTGGGCCTGACCATCGCCCGCGCATTGGCCGAGAAGGATGGCGCCACCTTGCACCTGCGCAATCACCCCGAAGGCGGACTGGAAGCCATCGTGCGCTGGGATGCTCCGCAATGGGCGTCGGCATTGCGTGACCGGCACTGAGAATGTGACGCACGACCGGCTTGTTCGAATATCCGGCGGTTGATTTCACGCCGCCTTGATGTGATCTGTCGGCTTGTCGATGTAATAGCGAAAATCAGCTTGAAAACAGTGCGTTCTTGCTAGTATCGGGCCACCAACCGGGGGCGCGGAGCGATGCGGGAAAACACGTTTGCGACAGGTGATGCAGGTGTTCCTGCACATGCCGGCAAGGCCGGCAGCGCAAGTGTGGCCTGGCGGATTCCGAATGCCGTTTTCTTGTACATGGCCACGTCCTCTGCATGGGCGAGGACGCAGGCCAGCAGCGCTGGCGTAAGCAGCAATGTTGGCTGGATCGTTGCCTGCGTGCTGCTGTTGCTGGGCTTGCTGCTGTGTCTGTGGCTGCTGTGGCGGCAACGAGCCAGGAGCCGGCAACTGTCCTTGCACGCGCAGGAACAGACGCGGCTGGCGCAACGCCAGGCAGAGGTGCTGGAAGCGGTGTCGCGGGAAAGCGCCACCCTGGAACAGCAATTGCGTGAACAGGTGCAGGCCTTCGAACGACTGGCCAACGAGGACGATCTGAGCGGACTGCCCAATCGCCGCGCGTTCGATGATGCGCTGGCGCGCAACATGGCTGCCGCACACCGCGACGGCCGTCCGCTGAGCCTGATCGTGTTGAGCATCGATCATCTCAAGCAGATCAATGCCAGCTGGTCACGCGCCGTCGGTGATCTGGTGCTGTGCGAAACCGGCGAGTTGTTGCGACGTGGCCTGCGCGCTTCGGACATGCCGGCGCGGCTGGGCAACAAGGAATTCGCGGTGCTGCTGAGCAATGCCACGCTGGCTGATGCCGAGCGAGTCGGCGAGCGCCTGCAACTGCTGTTCGCCCAGTTCGGCCAGTGGGGTGGCCGCAGCGAAGGCGGAGTCACGGTGACCTTCAGCGCCGGTGCGGTGCAGATGGACCTGGAAGACTTGGCGCCGGTGCAGTTCTACCAGCGGGCCAAGAGCGCGCTGGCACGTGCCAAGCACGAAGGTCGCGCACGTACCTGCACCGGTTGAGTGCCGCTTGCCGGGTCAGTTGCCCGGTGCCGACGGCCAGGCGTTGACGATCTTGCAGAACAGGCGGGCGGTCTGCTCGGTGTCGTAGACAGCGCTGTGTGCCTCGTTGGCATCCCATTCGAAACCGGCGGCCTGCACCGCACGCGCCAGCACGGTCTGGCCGTAGGCCACGCCGGCCAGGGTGACCGTGTCGAATACGCTGAACGGATGGAACGGGTTGCGCTTGTGACCGCTGCGGGTGACGGTCGCGTTGAGGAAGTTCAGGTCGAAATGAGCGTTGTGCCCGACCAGGATCGCGCGCTGGCAGTTGTACTTCTTCATCGCCGCGCGCACCGGCGCGAACACATGCTCCAGCGCTTCGCGCTCGGGCTTGGCCAGGCGGAACGGGTGGTCCAGCACGATGCCGGTCACTTCCAGCGATTTCGGATCGATTTCGGTGCCTTCGGCGGGGATCACATGCGCACTGGCGGTCTGCCCGGGGTAGAGCAGGCCGTTCTCGTCCATCTCCACCGGTACGGCGGCGATTTCCAGCAGGGCGTGGCGGTTCCAGTCGAAGCCGCCGGTTTCCACGTCCACCACCACCGGCAGGAAGCCGCGGAAGCGCTGCGCCATCGGCGTGTAAGTGGGTCGCTGGAGGGGGATTTCAGCGTGTTCGTTCATCGCAATAGGGTAGCAGAGGCCACCAAGGCGCCGTGTTGCGACAGAACTACTGAGCGTCCCTTCTCCCACCGGGAGAAGGTGCCCCGCAGGGGCGGATGAGGGTAAGGGCGAAGCTGATGGATGCCGTTGGTCGGCATTCCTTGGTCCGGACGCGTTGTCCTTGCGGACGGACCCTCACCCCAACCCCTCTCCCGGTGGGAGAGGGGCTTGCTCATCTCCTTCTCCCGTTGGGAGAAGGTGCACCGGAGGGGCGGATGAGGGTGAGGTACCCGTTTATCGCTGTGGTGCTGCACCGATCAGGCAGCCACGTGTGCGCAGTTGATCCAGCATCAGCGCACCATTGGCCAGGAAATCCGCATCGGGGGCAACCCCGGCCTCCGTGGCCAAGGCCTGCAACTGCTGCCGTCCACTGAGATCAGGGTGCTGCTCCAGCCGCTCCAGCAGCCGGTACAGCAATGGCGACAGTTCGGAGAATGCGATGCTGCCATCGCTCTGCCGCCGGGCCAGCAACAAGGTCGGCTCCAGCGGCTGGGCAGGTTGGTACTCCGGGCCAATGCGATGCACCGGCCAGTGATAGGCCAGAGCGCGGCACCAGGGCGAGAGCACCGGCATGCCGTCCAGCAGGTCGCCGGCCGGATCGTGTGCGGGCAACGGATCGTCGGCGAGTTGCAGGGCCAGTTCGATCCATTCGTAATGCGCCAGTTCCAGCAGCCAGGTTTCGTCGGCCTGCACGGCGTGGCTGTCGAGGAAGTGGATGAACTCCTGGCCGATCTCGGTGAACAGCGGCGTGTGGGCGCGGTGCTCACGACAGAACGCTCGGACCAGCTCAAGCCAGCGCGCTTGCCCCAGCGTGCGTCGTATCACCGGGAAGTTCGCCGCCAGCAGGCTCTGGATGTTGTTGAAGTACAGCTCGCGGTAGACCTGCATCCGCTCGTCAGCCATGCCGCTGGGCGCAGGCTGCCGGTCCGGATCACGCAGGTGTGCGGCAAAACGCATCTGCAACTGCTGCAGAGACTCAGCCATGGGCTGCAACCGTGTCGACTTCAGCGGCTTGCTGCAAGCGGCGGATGTGGGCAACTTCATCCAGCAGCTCGGCCAGCGGCGGGAAGTTGAAGTCGCGTTCCAGCAGGGTGGGGCGTACGCCATGCAGTGCATGCGCGGCGTTGAGCAAGGCCCATACATCGTCCTTGACCGGCATGCCATGGGTGTCGATCTTCAGGTCATCGGCTTCGTCGTGATGGCCTGCGATGTGGTAACTGGCGATGCGCTGCGAAGGGAACCGCGTGAGGAATGCCTGCGCGTCGTACGCGTGGTTGATGGCGTTGACGTAGACGTTGTTGATGTCCAGCAGCAGATCGCAGTCGGCCTCTTCCAGTACCGCGTTGATGAAGCTGGCTTCATCCATGTCGGCACCGGGCACGGCGTAGTAGGACGCGTTTTCCACCGCGATGCGTCGGCCGAGGATGTCCTGCGTCTGGCGGATGCGCGCGGCCACGTGATGCACCGCCTCTGCGGTGAAGGGCAGCGGCAGCAGTTCGTAGAGATGACCGTCATCGCTGCACCAGCTCAGGTGCTCGCTGTACAGCGCGACCTGGTGCTGGTCGAGGAAGCGGCGGGTGCGTTGAAGGAAATCCACGTCCAGCGGTGAGGGGCCACCCAACGACAAGGACAGGCCGTGGCAGGTCAGCGGGTGCCTGCGTGAGAGTTCAAGCAGCGCTTCGCCCAGTGCGCCACCGACGCCGAGCCAGTTGTCCGGTGCGCATTCGAGGAAGTCGAAGGCACCGGCAGGTGCTGCCAGCAGTGCGTCGAGCAGCGAGCGTCGGACGCCGAGGCCTGCGCTTGCCGGAGGCGGCAGGCGCAGGCCATTACTGCGAGAGTCAGTGGTTGCCGCCACACTTGCCCTCACCGCACTTGCCTTCGGCGCGCGACTTGGCTGCTCCAGCGGCTTCGTCGGCAGCCTTTGCATCGTCGGCCTTGGCCGGCTCGTGCTTGTGGTCGTTGCCGCACTTGCCCTCGCCACACTTGCCTTCGGCCTTCTGCTTGGCTTCGGCTTCGGCGGTCTGGGTGGTGGCGGTGGTGGCCTGCTTTTCAGCGGTGGGCGGCGTCTGGGTGCTGGCACCCAGTGCGTAACCCTGGGCCAGGTCGGTCATGGCGAAGGCGGGGGCGGCCATGCCACCGATCAAGGCAGCGCCAAGGGCGAGGGAAACGGGTTTGCGGATGCTGTTGACCATGGGTGTTTCTCCGGAGCATGAAGGGGCCGGGGGGAGGCTGGAGCTTAGCAAGCGGCGCTTCTGGAAGATGTACCCGGGGCAACGAAATGGTCGGGAAGCGTGAATGGGAGTCTGGTGGGAGATGAGGCAAAGGCCACTCCCCAAGCCTCACCTTGGCTGCGCCAAAGGGAGGGGGCAAAGCAAAGGCGATGCTCTCCCAACGCTCCCGCGAGCTGCTCCCTCCCTTTCGCCGTAGGCGAAGGGGAGGGTTGGGGAGGGGTAACGGCTTGATCTTCGCGCGCCAAACCACCACCACAACGACGACAGGCCCCTTGCGGGGCCTGTCGTCGTATCGCGCGGCGGGAACTCAGCGGCTGCCGCTGATGATGTCCACCACGATGCCGGTGGCGATGGTCATCAACACATAGCGGTCATCAACCTTGCGCCATTCGTTGCCTTTTCCCGGCTTGCGCAGGCCATGGCGGCCGTAGTCGGAAACGCGTGCGCCGCGCTGGTTCTGCGGCAGCCGCTCGCCTTTGCGGGGGCCGTGCTGGGCGGAGTGGGAAGGCGGATGAGGGGCGCCGTTGGACGGATGCTGGTCGTGGTGCCGAGCGTCGCTGGCGGTTGGGCGGTCGCGATGGTCACGCTCCTGCGGCGGGCCAGCGAGGGCGGCGCCGGAGGCCAGCAGGGACAGGCAAAGGAGGGAGGCGGCGGTGCGCTTCATGGATATTCCTGGGAGCACGGCGGGAGTGCCGAGAGCAACTCCACGCTAGGGAAATTTCCATGAATGCGTAATTAAATTCGCCGCTCCATTGGTGTCGTTTTGTATCGGCTTGTATCGGCCCGCCGTGATCGTGCGGTGGCGGGCCGAAGGCACGGGCTCAGGCGTGATCGACCGTGCTGGTTTCGTCGCGCTTCTCACGCGGCGGCAGCGGTTCTTCGCCCTTGACCAGGAACCACACGTTCTCGGCGATGTTGGTGGCGTGGTCGCCGATGCGTTCCAGGTTCTTGGCCATGAACAGCAGGTGCGTGCACGGGGTGATGTTGCGCGGGTCTTCCATCATGTAGGTGAGCAGCTCGCGGAACAGCGCGGTGTACTGCGCGTCCAGGCGGGCATCGTCCTGGCGCAGCTTGAGCGCGGCTTCCACATCATTGTTGCGGTAAGCCTCCATCGCGCCACGCACCTGGATGGCGGCCAGACGGCCCAGTGCGCGCAGGCCCTGGATCTGCGGCAGCGGCGGCACCGACACCAGCGCGATCGAACGCTTGGCGACGTTGGCGGCGTAGTCGCCAATGCGCTCGATGTCGGCCGGGATGCGCAGGCCGGCGAGGATCTCGCGCAGGTCGCGTGCCATCGGGCCGCGCAGTGCCAGGCGCATCACGTCATGGCTGATCTGTTGTTCGAGCTGGTCGATGGCGTCGTCGTTGGCGACGATGCGCTGTGCGGCCTTCTCGTCGCGTCGTTCGATCACATCCAGCGCCGCTTCCAGCTGGGCCACGGACATTTCGCCCATGCGCAGGATTTCGGCCACCAGACGCTGCTGCTCTTCGTCATAGCTCTTGACGATGTGGTCGTTGGGGAGATTCATGGAATGCTCACTGGATGGTGTAGTGGAAACGTGCCTTGAAACAGAATCAGAAAGCGCAGCCTGTGTTGGCCGCGGCTTCGCCGCACATCAACCGAAGCGACCGGTGATGTAATCCTCGGTCTGCTTCTTGGAGGGGTTGGAGAAGATCACTTCGGTGCGGTCGTGTTCGATCAGGTCGCCCAGGTACATGAAGGCGGTGTAGTCGGACACGCGCGCTGCCTGCTGCATGTTGTGGGTGACGATGGCGATGGTGTAATCGCTCTTCAGCTCCTCGACCAGCTGCTCGATGCGGCTGGTGGAGATCGGGTCCAGCGCCGAGGTCGGCTCGTCGAGCAGCAGCACGTCCGGGCGCAGCGCCACGGCACGGGCGATGCACAGGCGCTGCTGCTGGCCACCGGACAGGCCAAGCGCGCTCTGGTTGAGCTTGTCCTTAACTTCGTCCCACAACGCGCCCTGGCGCAGCGCGTGTTCGACGCGCACGTTCATCTCGGCCTTGGACAGCTTCTCGTGGTGGCGGATGCCATAGGCCACGTTCTCGAAGATGGTCATCGGGAACGGCACCGGCTTCTGGAACACCATGCCGACCTTCGAACGCAGGCGGTTCAACGGGTACTTCGAGGACAGGATGTTCTCGCCGTCCAGCAACACTTCACCGCGCGCTTCCAGCTTGGGATACAGCGCGTACATGCGGTTGAAGATGCGCAGCAGGGTGGACTTGCCGCAACCGGAGGGGCCGATCAGCGCGGTGACGCGCTTTTCCGGGATCTCCAGGTTGATGCTCTTCAACGCATGGAACTTGTCGTAGTAGAAGTCCAAGCCGCGTGCAGCCAGCTTCACCGGCGCCGGCGCATGCAACTCCTGGTTGGAGGCAGGCACGCTGATGCGCTGCATGGGCACGGCATTGTTGAGGTCGTTCATGGGAAGGTCCATGGCAATCAGTCGTTTGAGATTCGGTTGCGCAGCAGCAGGCCGCGAGCAGAGAGGCTGACCAGCAGTACGAACAGGGTCAGAACCAGGGCGCCGGCCCAGGCCAGCACCTGCCATGTTTCATAAGGACTGCCGGCAAACTGGTTCATCACCACCGGCACCGAGGCCATCGGCTGGAACACGTTGGAGTTCCAGTACTGGTTGCCGAAGGCGGTGAACAGCAGCGGCGCGGTTTCACCGGAGATGCGCGCCAGCGAAAGCAGGATGCCGGTGACGATGCCGGCCAGGGCGCTGCGGTACAGCACCTGCATGATCACCTTCCACTGCGGCACGCCCAGCGCCAGTGCGGCTTCGCGCATCTGCACCGGAACCAGCCGCAGCATTTCGTCGGTGGTGCGGATCACCACCGGCAGCACGATGAAGGCCAGCGACAGCGCGCCGGCGAAGGCCGAGAACTGGCCGCCGGTCTGCATCACGTACAGCGTGTAGACGAACAGGCCCAGCACGATCGACGGAGCCGACAGCAGGATGTCATTGACGAAGCGCACCACCGTGCCGGCCTTGCGTGCGTTGCCGTACTCGGCCAGCCAGGTGCCGGCGGCCACGCCCAGCGGCGTACCGATGCCGATGGCCATGGCGCACATCACCGCCGAGCCGAAGAACGCATTGAGCAGGCCGCCCTGCTGCATCGGCGGCGGCGTCATCTTGGTGAAAAGATCAAGATTGATGCCCGGCAGGCCCTTGGACAGCAGCGTCCACAGGATCCAGCCGAGGAAGAACAGGCCAAACAGTGCCGTGGCACAGCCCAGCAGCAGCGCCACGCCGTTGACGATGCGGCGACGCAGGTACAGCGCGTCGGCGGTCTTGTTGATAGCGACGGTGGACATCAGTTGCCCTCCTTGCGGGACAGACGCATCAGCATCAGGCGGGCGATGGCCAGCACCACGAAGGTGACGATGAACAGCACAAAGCCGAGCAGCAGCAGCGCCGAGCGGTAGGTTTCAGTGGCTTCGCCGAAGTCGTTGGCGATCAGCGCGGCGATGGTGGTGCCGGGTTCCAGCAGCGACGGGGTCAGGCGCACGCTGTTGCCGATGACGAAGGCCACCGCCATGGTTTCGCCCAGGGCGCGGCCCAGGCCGAGGAAGATGCCGCCGATCACCGCAGAGCGGGTGTAGGGCAGGACGATGTCCCAGCTCACTTCCCACTTGGTCGAACCCAGTGCGTAGGCCGATTCCTTCAGGCGGGTCGGAACGGTGAGGAATACCTCACGCATCACCGAGGAGATGAACGGGATCACCATGATCGCCAGCACGAAGCCGGCGGTGAGCATGCCGATACCCAGCGGCGGGCCCTGGAACAGGACGCCGATGATCGGCAAGCCGCCGAGGTTTTCATTGAGGAACGGGGTGACGTATTCGGTCATCACCGGTACCAGCACGAACAGGCCCCACATGCCGTAGATGATCGACGGGATGCCGGCCAGCAGTTCGATGGCGGTGCCGACCGGGCCACGCAGCCAGCGCGGTGCGACCTCGGTCAGGAAGAAGGCGATGCCGAAGCTCACCGGTACGGCAATCAGCATCGCGATGACGGCGGTGACCACCGTGCCGTAGATCGGTGCCAGCGCACCGAACTTGTTCTCGACCGGGTTCCAGTCGGAGGAGTAGAAGAAGCTCAGGCCCTGCTCCTGCAGGGCGTGGCGACCTCCCCACAGCATCGACAGCGCGGCACTGGCCAGGGCGACCAGCACGAAGATCACGGTGGCGATCAGGAACCAGCGGAACAGCCGGTCGTTGCGGGCATCGCGCAGATCACGCGAGCTGGGCGAAACAAGAGACGGTGCGATGGCATTCATGGCAGCGGCGTAGGCCCAAGGGGGAGGCGGGGATGCGTCAGTCACGCGTCAGGGGAGGAGACCGTCATTCCCGCGACGGCGGGAATCGCTCTTGCCTTTACCCCGGCATAGCAACAGCAGAGAAGCAGCCGAAGCGATCCCCGCCAGCGCGGGGGTGTCGCCAGGACAAAGGCAGGTGCGCTGGCGGCGCACCCGCCTGATGACATCACTTGAACTCAGCGGCCCAGTAGCTTTCGATCTGGGCGACCAGTTCGGCCGGCAGCGGCACGTAGTGCAGTTCGTTGGCCTGTGCCTGGCCGTTCTCGAACGCCCACTTGAAGAAGGCGCGGGTATCGGCGCTGCGCTTGGCATCCTTGGGCTGCTTGTGCATCAGCATGAAGTTGGTGGCGGTGATCGGCCACGCATTGGCGCCCGGGGCGTTGGTGATGACCAGGTTGAAGTCCTTGGCGTTGGCCCAGTCGGCGCTGGCGGCAGCGGCGGCAAAGGTCTCGGCGGTCGGCTGCACCCAGGTGCCGGCGGCGTTCTGCATCGAGGCGTACGGCATCTGGTTCTGCAGTGCGTAGGCCAGTTCGACGTAGCCGATCGAACCCTTGATCTGCTTCACGTACGAAGCCACGCCTTCATTGCCCTTGCCACCCACGCCGTCCGGCCACTGCACCGAGGTGCCTTCACCGACCTTGTCCTTCCATTCGGTGCTGACCTTGGACAGGTAGTTGGAGAAGTTGAAGGTGGTGCCCGAACCGTCGGAGCGGTGCACCAGGGTGATCTTGGCATCAGGCAGCGGCACGCCCGGATTGGCGTCGGCGATGGCCTTGTCATTCCACTTGGTGACCTTGCCCAGGAAGATATCCGCGAGCAGCGGGCCGCTCAGGCGCAACTGGCCCGGCTGCAGGCCTTCCAGGTTGACCACCGGGACCACGCCGCCAATGGCCGACGGGAACTGGCCCAGGCCAGCCTGCGCCAGCTCTTCGCTGGACAGCGGCTTGTCGGAGGAACCGAAGTCCACGGTGCCGGCCTTGATCTGGGCGATACCGCCGCCCGAGCCGATGGACTGGTAATTGATCTTGGCGCCGGTGGCGGCGTTGTAGTCAGCCGACCACTTGGACACCAGCGGGAAGATGAACGAAGCGCCGGCGCCGGAGATTTCGGCGGTCAGCTTGTCAGCGGCGCCCGGTGCGCCGGCAGCGGCATTTTCCGGGGTCGAAGCGGCCTGGTTGCCAGCGCCACCGCAGGCCGACAGGCCTAGGGCGATGGCCAGCGAAAGGGCGGCAAGACCGGTTGTGTGCAACTTCATGGGGCACTCCATAGCGGGAGAAATGCCGGCAGGGCCAGCGGATGAGGCTATGAAATGATGTTTTTGTTACAGCCTCATTACATCGTGAAGGGAATCTGAAAATCCCCGCCACGTCAGGGGCTTGGGTGGTGGAGGCGGGGCCGTCGGGGAGACATGAAATCCGGGTCTGGAAGGATTTGCGTCACCGCTGCCGGGGTGACTCATGCTGCGCCTGCCGGCGCTGGTTGGGCGTGAATGCGGGTGCCCCAAAAAAAGAGGCGCGGATCGCTTGATCCGCGCCTGAGACGACGAGGGAGAGGGTCCCGCCGGCTCTTTACTCAGTAACGCAGGTTCTGCTGCCAGTAGGTTTCGATCTGGCGCACCAGCGCATCCGGCAGCGGCACGTAGTCCAGCTGGCGGGCCTGCGCATCACCGTTGGCGTAGATCCAGCGGAAGTACTCGACTGCGGCCTTGGCGCCTTCAGCGGTCTTGGGCTGCTTGCGCATCAGGATGAAGTTGGTGGCGGTGATCGGCCAGGACTGCTCGCCCGGGGCGTTGGTCATCACCAGGTAGAAGTCGCGGGCGTTGGCCCAGTCGGCGCTGGCCGCAGCTGCCGAGAAGGTCTCGTCACGCGGCTGCACGAAGTTGCCGGCGGCATTCTTCATGCGCGAGAAGGTCAGGCGGTTCTGCAGCGCGTAGGAGAACTCGACATAGCCGATCGAACCCTTGATCTGCTTGACGTAGGCGGCGACGCCCTCGTTGCCCTTGCCGCCGATGCCGACCGGCCACTGGACGCTGGTGCCTTCGCCGACGCCGTTCTTCCAGTCAGCGTTGACCTTGGACAGGTAGTTGACGAAGTTGAAGGTGGTGCCCGAACCATCGGAGCGGTGCACGACGGTGATCTTGGTGTCCGGCAGGGCCAGGCCAGCGTTGAGCGCGACGATGGCCGGGTCATTCCACTTGGTGATCTTGCCCAGGAAGATGTTGGCCAGGGTCGGGCCGTCGAGTTTCATCGCACCGGGTTCGACGCCGGCCACGTTGAGCACCGGCACCACGCCGCCGATCACCGACGGGAACTGCACCAGGCCCGAGGAGGCCAGTTCTTCCGGCTTCAGCGGCGCATCGGACGAGCCGAAGTCCACGGTGTTGGCCTTGATCTGGGCGATGCCGCCGCCGGAACCGATCGACTGGTAGTTCACCCGCTTGCTGGTGGCGGTGCTGTAGTCGGCCGACCACTTGGACATGACCGGGTAGATGAAGGAGGCGCCGGCGCCGGTGACATCGGAGGCGTTGACGGCGAACACGGACGACGCGGCGAGGATGGCAACGACGGCGCGCGATTTGATGGCGTGGATCACGAATGGCTCCTGGGAGGTAGAGGTGCGGTGGTTCCGCCCGGCGCCTATTCCATAACCATTTGATGACAATGCAGCGTCTGTCATATGACGCTGCAATGACAGCTGAAATCCACTCAGAAGTCGGCTTCGATCGCCTTCGGCAACGGGTAATGACGGCCTTGTGGGCGCAGGAGATAGCGTTGTTCAGGCAGGTTGCGGCGCTCCTCGACGCATTCGCCGGCGGCATCCTCGTGATTGAGAATGGCTGCGCTGCGTTCGCGCACCCGCAGCTCGGCCAAGCCGTGCGCGGGAATGGGCCCGATCTCCACGGTGCGGCTGAGCTCATGGAACTCGCCCGCGCAGCGGGTATCCCACTCGCCGCCAAAACGAGCGACCACGATCTGCCCGGTGACCGGCTCGATCCTGTCCTTGTCCAGCACGAAAAGCTGCAGGCGGGTGTCGTTGAACGGGTTGGGCTGCGAGGAGCCGCTGCGGCCAATACGCACGCCGAACGCGCGCACGTCGGCCGAAAGCCGATAGCGCGCGGTGTCCAGGCTTACCTCCTCACTGCGGATGGCGTCGCTGCTCATCATGCCGGGCAGGCGCAGGGTGGCACGTGGACGCAGCGTGGCCGTATCCACCACCAGCAGATCCAGGTCGCCGTCCTGGTAGGCGCCGCTTTCCTCTTCCGGGCCAAGCACGGGCACGGCCATCAGGGTCAGTGTCGTGTCCGCCGGCCACACACGGCAGATGCCCTGCTCGGCATTGAGTGGCGTGCCTTGCGGTAGCGGGAGTGCACCCGCCGGCAGTTGTGCATAGGCCTGGCGGATGCGCCCGGCACTGTCGGCGCCACAGTCCTGGGCCAGGGCGGTGACAGGTAGGGCGAGCAACATCAGCAGCGCCAGGCGCATGGATCAATCCTTTGAAGAGCGGAGTGGAGGATAGCCTGCCGCTGGGGCCGTCGGCCTGTGGGCAGGAGCCGCGTGTGCGGATTGTCTGAAACGCCTGCACCGGACATTGCATTGCACAGCCTGCTTGCGGCGCGGGGTTGCACAAAGGATTGTCGTGCAGGGTGGTCCGTGCGGGGATGCCGGGGCGCGCCGTGCCCTGGCCCGCGAAATCGAATGACAGCCGGGGCAGCAAGACCTGCGGCGACGATGCCGGGCTGGGAGCAGCGGCGGGTACGGCGCCCGGTTGGTGGCTCTGCCCGCGCCAGCGAAGCGGGCAGGGCACAAACAACGAACGCCCCTTGCGGGGCGTTCGTTGTATTGCTTGCAACCAAGGCTTACCAGAAGAACTGCAGACGCGCTTCCAGGATGTTCGGCTTGTCGCTCACATAGCTGCGTGCGCTGGAGCTGTACTTCTTGCTGTCGACCATCACGTAGTTCAGCGAGGCCTTGAAGTTGGAACGCCAGTACCAGTTGGCGCCGACGGTCCAGATGTCCATCTTGCCGCCCAGCACGCCATCCACGATCGGCGGACGACCGGCCACCGGGTTGGCGTTCAGGCCACCGTCGTTGAGGTCGATATGGTCAAAGCGTGCAGCCAGCTGCCACATGCCACGGCCCGGCTCGTCCGGCAGGCCCAGGCTCGGGGTGCCGCCCTTGTAGCCCCAGGTCTCGCCGGTGACATTCCACACGCCGCTGACATAGAAACCGTCGGTGCTGTAGTTGTCATGGTCGTAACGCTTGACCTTGGAGGTGTAGTACTCGCCCTGTGCCTTGAACGGGCCGCGCACGTACATGGCTTCGGCGCCAATGGTGCTGATGCGGTCGCTGTCCTTCAGGTCGCCGCTGTCGACCAGGCGCACGGTGGCCAGGTCGGCGTTCGGGCGGGCGCGCCAGCGCAGGGTATCTGCGTCGGTGTCATAGTCGACGTAGCTCAGACCCAGGTGCAGGATGTTGCCCTTGTCATTGATCGGGGCGAAGGTGCCGCGCAGGCCGTAGCCGCTGCCGTGGGCCAGGTCGCGGGTCAGCTCGCGGCCGAAGGCCGAAGCGTTGATCGACCAGTTGCTGTCACCGACGCCATAGCCGACGCCGAGGCGACGTGCCACTGCATAGGTGTTGGTAACGGTGGCCTTGGAGATGAAGTCGTTGTTCTTGGTGCTGGACAGTTCTTCCAGGCTGTTGGGCTGCTTGTACTGGCCCACCTGCAGGAAGTGGTTGCTGTTGCCGCCGAGCTTGTACTTGGCGTTGGTGTCCAGGAACTTGTCGGCCTTGGCGTCGTAACCCACTACCCATTCGATGTTGCCCGGGCCCTTGCCCTTGAGCACCAGCTCGGCGCGGCGCAGTTCGAACTCGCTGTCCTTGCCGTTCTTGGCAACGCCGTTGAGGTCGGCCTTGTCGTTGTCGAACCAGTTGCCGTCAGCCTGCACCAGGCCTTCAAAGGTGATTTCGGAACCGCCAATGACGTCGATGGCGACTTCGGCGTGTGCGGCTGGCACAAACAGCGCCGCCGCAACGGCTGCAGTGAGGAGTTGGCGATGCAGTTTCATGGATGGATAGCCTTGCAGGCAGGTTGAGGATGCTGCGAAGGCTAGAAGGTAAAGATTGCGTAAATGTGACAGTCCAGCGACTTGCTGTGCCCCGCGCGGCGTCGACGTCCACGTAGTGGACAGGTGGGCTGTTACCGGCAGGTGTCGCGCAGATGGCAGTCGGCCGCGTTCAGGCGGCGGCCGTTTTGTCCTTGAAGTGGCACAGATCGCGGATCACACATTGCGGGCAATCGGGTTTACGCGCCTTGCACACGTAACGGCCGTGAAGGATCAGCCAGTGATGTGCGTCCAGCAGGAATTCTTCCGGGATGACCTTGAGCAGGCCATCTTCCACCGCGCGCACATCCTTGCCCGGGGCCAGGCCGGTGCGGTTGGCAACGCGGAAGATGTGCGTATCCACCGCCATCGTCGGTTGCCCGAAGGCGGTGTTGAGCACCACGTTGGCGGTCTTGCGGCCGACGCCGGGCAGGGCTTCCAGGGCGGCACGGTCAGCGGGGACTTCGCCGCCGTATTTTTCCACCAGGATCGCGCAGGCGGCGATCACGTTCTTGGCCTTGGCATTGAACAGGCCGATGGTGGCGATGTATCGCTTCAGCCCTTCCTCGCCCAGGGCAATGATGGCCTGGGCGGTGTTGGCCACCGGGAACAACTTGCGTGTGGCCTTGTTGACGCCGACATCGGTGGCCTGCGCCGACAGCGTGACTGCCACCAGCAACTCGAATGGTGTGCTGTATTCCAGTTCGGTCTTCGGGTGCGGGTTGAGCTCGCGCAGGCGCGTGAACATTTCGCGCACCTGATCGCGGTTCATGCGCTTGCTGCCACGTGGCGTTGATGGCTTCTTCACTTGTGTTGCGACTTTGCTCGCGGCCTTTTTCACAGCAACTTTCTTCATGACAACCGTGCTCATGCCTGCGCCTTCCCGGCAGCGCGAGCCTTGGCGCGCGCAAGAATCGCCGCCGCTGCCGAGGGCAGGGCAGGCTTGCTGTCCAGCGCCGGCGGTGGCGCGCGCCGGGCGTCGCGCTCGGCCGCACGCTTGGCCAGCCGCGCATCGCGGGCGCGGTGGCGCTCGCGTGCGGCCCAGGCGAACTGCAGGCGCTGCTGTGCATCGAGCAGCGTTCGCGATTGCGCCGGGGTGAGCGTGCCCTCACCCGGTTGCAGGATGTAATCCATCAACCCGGCTTGCACGGCGGCGTCCAGGTTGTCGTCAAGAACGAACTGCAACAGCTGTTGCGGTGTGGCGGGGACGGCGGACATCGATGGTGGCTCAGCGGTTCTTGAATTCCGGCTTGCGACGCTCGAGGAACGCAGTGGTGCCTTCGCGCATGTCTTCAGTGGAGAACGCCAGGCCGAACTGCGCGCTTTCGTATTCCAGGCCCTCTTCAATGCCGCACTCACCGCCGACGTTGATCGCATCGAGGATGCCGCGCAGCGCCAGCGGCGCCGCGTTGGCCAACTGGGTGGCGATCTTCAGGGTTTCCGCTTCCAGCTCTGCGGCTGGCACCACACGGTTGACCAGCCCCAGTTGTTCGGCACGGGCGGCGTCGATCGGCGCGCCCAGCAGGCACAACTCCAGCGCTGCCGAACGGCCGGCCAGACGTAAGAGCCGCTGGGTGCCGCCGAAGCCCGGCAGCAGGCCGAGGTTGATTTCCGGCTGGCCTACCTTGGCGCTGTCGGCGGCGATGCGCAGGTGGCAGGCCATGGCCAGCTCCATGCCGCCGCCGAGCGCGAAGCCGTTGACCATGGCGATCACCGGCTTGTTCAGGCGCTCGATCCTGCGCATCAGGCGCTGGCCGATCAGCGAGAAGTCACGACCCTGAACCGGGCTGAGCGCGTTCATTTCAGCAATATCGGCCCCTGCGACAAAGGCCTTGGGACCGGCACCGGTGAGGACCACCACCCGTACATCATCGGCCTGGCTGGCCTCGGCGAAGGCCGCATCGAGGGCTTCCAATGTCTGCCGATTCAATGCGTTGAGCTTTTCCGGGCGCTGCACGGTGATGGTGCGAATGCCGTCGCGGGTGCTGATCGAAACCGGTACATCGGACATGCAACTAAGCTCCTGAAACGTTAAAAAAAAGTGAGCAAGGAACTATCGGCGGCCGGTGTTTGTCACAGCATGCGACGTCAGTGGCGGCCGAGCTTTGTGACGGCTATCCTAACCCGTCGCCTCATGCGGCATGGTTGCCCTGAGACACCTTTCCTGGAGAACTGTTTGATGAAGTTGCGTTCTATCGCGGTCGCCGTGGCCGCACTGGCCCTGACCGGCACTGCATTCGCCCAGGACGTCTCGTCCGAGAAGGGCAAGCTGAGCTATTACTTCGGTTACGACTACGGCAACAACCTGGCCGAACTCACCGGCCGTGGCGAGCAGCTGGATATCGCTTCGGTGGTCAAGGGTCTGCAGGATGCCTACGCCAAGAAGCAGCCGGCAATCACCGCCGACCAGCTCAAGCCGGCCGTCGAAGCCTTCCAGCGTCGTGAGCAGGGTCGTGCCCAGGCTGCCAAGGCCGAGTACGAAAAGGCTGCCGCTGAAAACAAGACGCGCAGCGACCAGTTCCTGGCCGCCAACAAGGCCAAGGCCGGCGTGCAGAGCCTGGCCAGCGGCGTGCAGTACCGCGTGATCGAAGCCGGTAGCGGCGCCAAGCCGACCCAGGCCAGCACCGTCGCGCTGGAAGTGGCCGGTCCGTTCCCGTACGGCCAGCGTCCGACCGAAGCCCGCCCGGCCCAGTCGATTCCGTCGATCAAGCTCAGCGAAGTCGAAATGGCTGCCATGCGCGAAACCCTGCTGCAGATGCCGGCTGGCGCCAAGTGGGAAGTCACCCTGCCGCCGGACAAGGCCTACGGTGCAGACCCGCGCACCCCGTTCCCGCCGAACGTGGCTGTGCAGTTCGAAATCAAGCTGGTCAGCGTCAAGTAATTCACGCGCGCCAGTTGCGTTGAAAGGAAGCGCCGATGCGGAAGCATCGGCGCTTTTTTATTTGCTGGAGTTCAGCGACCCCAGGCGGCAGTCCCGAAGCATCGCGTGACACGCCCGAGCTTGAACTTTCGGTCAGAATCGCGCTTTGTCATCTGCTTGCCCTGTCCGCTGGCAGGTCCCCGCGCTACGCTACGCCGATGGTTGAACTATCGGATTCAAAGGCGCCTGTCGTAGCCAGTCCCTGCATCGGTATCTGTGCCCTGGATAGTGCGGGTTATTGCCGCGGTTGTTGGCGCACTGGCAACGAGATCGGGAGTTGGTTGCGGATGAGCGAAGCAGAGCGTGATCGATTGATTCACAAGGTGCTGCCCGCCCGGGCAGAGGAAGCCCTGGGCTTTGCCACGCAACTGGTCGGGCGTGAGCGTCTTGCGCATGCGTTGCTGCCGCTGGCTGCTGCGCCGATCGGTCGCGGCTGGAATCACGATGAGCTGGAAGACCTGTTGCCGCCGGGCCCGCCCATCGAGGCGGCGGTGTTGGCGGGCCTGGTACCAAGGCCGCAGGGCACGCAGGTGCTGCTGACACGGCGGACGGAAACGCTGCGCAATCACGGCGGCCAGGTGGGATTTCCCGGCGGACGCGTGGACAAGCTTGACCGCAATGTCCTGGCCACCGCGCTACGCGAGAGCAACGAGGAAATCGCGCTGGGCGCAGGGCAGGTGCAGGCGCTCGGCTATCTGGAGCCGTTCGTCACCATCACCGGTTTTCGGGTGACCCCGGTCGTGGCGGTGATCGACCCGGCCTTCATTGCGCGGCCGCAGCCGTCCGAGGTGGCCGAGGTGTTTGAAGTCCCGTTGGATTACCTGATGGACCCGGTCAACCTGCGCGAGGTTGCCTTCGAACACGGTGGCCGGCCGCGCCATGTGCTCGAGTACAGTTGGCCGGGGCAGCGCATATGGGGCGCCACGGCTGCCATTCTCTACAATCTGCGGCGGCGACTGGAGCAAGTGAGATGAATCGGATCGAGCGACCGTGGACCACCCTTGTCGATGTCCCCAGCCTGGCGGCGCTGGATGACCAGCGTTTGCGCGTGGTCGATGCGCGCGCCACCGCCAGTACCGCGGTGCGGGTGATGGATGCGCGGTTCTCGTTGGCCGATGCGCAGTCCGGTGCCGCGCAGCATGCCGCCGGGCATATTCCCGGCGCGTTGTATGCCGACTTGAACCGCGATCTTTCGGATCTGTCGCGGCAGGGACATGGCCGTCATCCGCTGCCGGACAGCGCGGCGTTTGCGGCCACGCTTGGGCGATGGGGCATCACTCCGGACACGCAGGTGGTGGTTTACGACGCAGCCGATGGCAGCATGGCTGCCGCGCGCCTGTGGTGGCTGCTGCGCCTGATCGGCCATCAACAGGTTGCCGTGCTCGATGGCGGGTTGGCCGCATGGCAGGCGGCAGGCCATGCGCTGGAGACGGAGATGGCGGGCGTGGAGCCGGCACCGGCCTATCCCGGCCAGTTCGATCTGAGCCAGGTGGTCAGCGCCGATCAGCTGCAGGCGCGTTTGTCGCAGCCCCCGGGCTGGTTGCTGGATGCACGCGCCGGAGAACGTTATCGCGGTGAAGTGGAACCACTGGATCGGGTGGCCGGGCATGTGCCCGGTGCGCTCAACCGGCCGTTCGGCATGAACCTGCGTGATGGCCGTTTCCGTCCCGCGCAGGAATTGCGCGCCGAGTTGCAGCCGCTGCTGTCAGGTTACGAACCTGGGCAGGCGGTGCTGATGTGCGGTTCGGGCGTGACTGCCTGTCATCTGCTGCTGGCGTTGGAACATGCCGGCCTGCAGGGCGCGAAGGTGTTTGCCGATTCGTGGAGTGGCTGGTCCAGCGACTCCGCGCGTCCGGTGGCGGTTGGCTGATGCGTTGGCGCGTGCGTGGGGGCACGCGGCCGGCTTCTTTCACGGGGGAAAGCATGCGTCCAGCAAAATGGATTGGCACGGTGGTCCTGCTGCTTGCGCTGGGGGCGTGCAAGCAACAGGGGAATCCGTTCGTGGTCGACGCGCGGCAATATCACCGCGAGATCGAGCAATGGCGTTCACAGCGTCTGGCGCAGCTGCGCGCGGCCGATGGCTGGCTCAGCTATACCGGTTCGGGAAAGCTCAAGCCCGGTCATTATCTGGTGGGCAGCGCGCCTGACAACGACATCCAACTGCCGGGAGGGCCGCCCCAGTTGGGGGCGTTGGAGGTCAGCAGCGAAGGCGTGGTGCAGATCGAGGGCAACGCCGGTACTGGTGCCACGTTGAATGGACAGCCGCTGCGGCAGGCCAAGCTGCGTACTGCGGTGAGCGGCGTGCAGGGTGCCAGCCGTGTCCAGCTGGGCGGGGCGGAGTTCTACCTGGTGCGCTTCGGCAAGGTGCTGGGCTGGCGCTATCGTGATGCCGATTCGCCGCGTCGCCGCAACTTTCGCGGTATCGATCATTTTCCGGTGGATCAGCACTGGCGCGTAGTGGCACGTTGGCAACCGTTTCCCGAACCCCGCCAGACGGTGCTGTTGACCTCGATCGGCACGCCGGTATCGACGGTTGTGCCGGGCGAGCTGGTGTTCGAGGTGGACGGCCGCAGCTATCGCCTGTTGCCGACGTTGAACCAGAACGGGCCGGTGTCGCAGCGGTTGTTCATTCCGTTCTCCGACCGTACCAGTGGCCGCGAAACCTACGGCGGCGCGCGCTATCTGTACGCGGCACTGCCGCAGCAGGACGGCAAGGTGGTGCTGGATTTCAACCGTGCTGAGAACCCGCCGTGTGCGCTTACGCCGCATGTGGTCTGCCCGATCGCTCCGGCCGTCAACCGGCTTGAGCTGGCCGTGACCGCTGGCGAACGGTTCTAGAGCACCGGTTGCTGGCCGCATTGGAAACGGCATTCCGGTACGCGTTGCTGCCGGGTGCCTCGACCTGCCCGGAGGCTAGACCCCGCCGTTACTGCCTGCCGCATCAAACGGCTTCAGTGCAACGGCATGGAGCACCACGTCCCACGGGAACATCGGGCCGGGGTCCAGCTTGCGTCGCACACGCTGGCTGGCGTCATCGCTGGCCGCTTCGGTGGCGGTATCCAGCTGCTCATGGCCGGCGATCCAGCGCAGTGACGGCAGCGCATCAGGCAGCCACTGCAGCAGACGCACCAGCGCGGCGATCTGCGCTTCGGTGTAGGGCTCGCGCATGTGCTGGTTGTCTGAATCGAACCAGTTCGGCCAGCGGCCGGTGTTGACCAGTTCGATGCCGACCGAGCGTGGGTTGATGCCGCGCACGTGATGGGCGATGCGGTCCAGTGCCACGTATTGCAGGATGCTGCCGTCGCGATCGATGTAGTAATGACCGCTGTTGCCGGTACCGCTGTCGTAGAGGGCGCGTTCGCCGTATTCACGGGCGGTGGCCAGGTCCGGCAGCTCGGTGCAGTGGATCACCACCAGGTCGATGTCGGACAGGGGGCGACTGACCAGCAGGCTTTCGTAGGGCAGCGGCGCGGCGGTGATCGGAGGCGGCAGTGGCATGGGGGGATGCTAGCATTCGCGCATGAAATTCGATCATTGCGAGCGGTTGCCATGAGCCGCGGCCATTGCATTCTTTCCCACGGTTTCGAGAGCGGCCCGGAGGCGACCAAGGTCACCGCGCTGGCGGACGTGGCGCAGCGGCTGGGCTGGAGCCATGAGCGCCCGGATTACACCGACCTGGATGCGCGTCGTGAAATCAGCTCTGTTGGCGATGTGCCGGCGCGCCTGCAACGCTTGATCGAGCGGGCCAGCGACATGGCTGCCCGCGGACCGCTGGTGCTGGCCGGGTCCAGCCTGGGTGCCTATATTTCGGCGATCACTTCGCTGCAGGTGCCGGTCAAGGGCCTGTTCCTGATGGTGCCGCCCACCACCATGGGGCCGATGCCGGCGCTGGACGCCGCGGCGGTGCCGATCAGCGTGGTGCATGCCTGGGGCGATGAGCTGATTCCGGCGGCCGAGGTCATCCGCTGGGCCGGCGAGCGCTCTGCGCGGCTGCTGATGGTCGATGACGAACACCGCTTGAGCCGCCATGTCGAGGCCTCGGCGCAGGCCTTCGAGGCCCTGCTGCGCTCGCTCTGAGGGCGTTTCCCGCCCCGGCGGCGGGGCTTTCCCAGCGCCGTGACCGGCAACTGCCTACAATGGCGCCCCTGGATGCCCTCCGGGGCCGGCCACCGTGCCCGCCCGCATCCCTTCCTTTCTGACAGCTGATCCGATCCCGTGAAATTCTTTGTTTCCTGTGCCAAGGGCCTTGAGTACCTGCTCGCCGACGAACTGCTGGCGATGGGCCTGCCCAAGGCCACCGCCACCATTGCCGGTGTCAACGCCGAAGGCGAGCTGCGTGACGCCCAGCGCGTGGTGCTGTGGTCGCGCGTGGCCAGCCGCGTGCTGTGGCCGCTGCAGGAATTTGATTGCCCGGACGAGGCTTCGCTCTACCAGGGCGTGGTGACGATGCCGTGGGAGCAGCACCTGGATGCGGAACTGACCCTGTCGGTGGACGCGCATGTGTCCGGCACCGCCATCACCCATGCGCGCTTCGCCGCCCAGCGGGTCAAGGACGCGGTGGTTGACCGTCTGCGCGGTGAAGGCATGGAGCGCCCGTCGGTGAACGTGGAACTGCCGGATGTGCGCATCAACATGTCGCTGCGCAAGGGCCGGGCGACGATTTCGATCGATCTGGGCGGTGGTCCGATGCACCGCCGTGGCTGGCGCATGGCGCAGAACGACGCGCCGCTGAAGGAAAACCTGGCAGCGGCGGTACTGATGCGTGCCGGCTGGCCGAAGATCCACGCCGAAGGCGGTGGCCTGCTGGATCCGATGTGCGGCAGCGGCACCTTGCTGATCGAAGGCGCGCTGATGGCGGCCGACGTCGCACCGGGCCTGCAGCGCCACGGCAGCCTGCCGCCGAGCCGCTGGCGCGGATTCGATCAGGCGCAGTGGAAGGAGCTGATGGCCGAAGCGCGCGAGCGCGAAACGGTCGGACGCGCGGCGCTGAAGCAGGTCATCCACGGCAGCGACATCGATCCGAAGGCGATCAGTGCGGCCAAGGAAAATGCTGCTGTGGCCGGCGTCGGCGAAGCCATCTGGTTCGGCGTGCGTGATGTGGCCGACATGCAGGTGCCGCCGCAGGAATACGGCTGCGTGGTCTGCAATCCGCCGTATGACGAACGTCTGGCCGCTGACGCAGCGCTTTATCGCCGCATCGGCGATGCGCTCAAGCGTGCGGTGCCGCAATGGCGGGCCAGCCTGTTGTGCGGCAGTTCCGAGCTGGCATTCGCCACCGGCCTGCGTGCGCGCAAGACCTACCAGCTGTTCAATGGCGCCATCGAATGCGCGCTGATCATCTGCGATCCGATCGCCGTACCGGCGCGCGAGAACGATGGCCAGCCGCGTGAACTCAGCGAAGGCGCGCAGATGGTGGCCAACCGCCTGCGCAAGAACCTGAAGAAGTTCAAGACCTGGTTGTCGCGCGAGGGCATCAGCTGCTTCCGTGCCTATGACGCGGATCTGCCCGAGTACGCGGCGGCCATCGACGTTTACCGTGAGGACGGTGGCAAGGGCCGCACCTTCCTGCACGTGCAGGAGTACGCCGCGCCGGCCACCATTCCGGATGTGGACGTGCGCCGTCGTCGCAACGAATTGCTCGCCGCCGCCCGTGAGGTGTTCCAGGTGCCGGCCGAACAGGTGGCACTGAAATCGCGTGAGCGCGGCAAGGGCGGCAGCAAGTACGGCCGTTTCGAGCAGCGCGGCGAGTTCATCCTGGTACGCGAGAACAACGCGCTGTTGCGGGTGAACCTGTTCGATTACCTGGATACCGGCCTGTTCCTCGACCACCGTCCGCTGCGCCGGCACATGGCCGAAGAATCGCAGGGCAAGCGTTTCCTCAATCTGTTCTGCTACACCGGCGTGGCCAGCGTGCAGGCGGCGGTGGCTGGTGCCAGTTCGACCACCAGCGTGGATCTGTCCGGTACCTACCTGCAGTGGTGCGCCGACAACCTGGCGCTCAATGGCAAGGGCGGCAGCCAGCACACGCTGGTGCAGGCCGATGCCGTCACCTGGTTGGAGTCGGAGAAGAATCGTTACGACGTGATCTTCTGTGACCCGCCGACGTTCTCCAACTCCGCGCGTGCTGAGGATTTCGACATCCAGCGCGAGCACGTGCGGCTGTTGCGTGCGGCGGTGGACCGTTTGACCTCGGACGGCGTGGTGTACTTCTCCAACAACTTCCGTCGCTTCAAGTTGGATGAGGCCGCGATTGCGGAATTCTCCGAATGCCGGGAGATCTCCGCGCAGACCATCGGCCCGGATTTCGAACGCAACGCGCGCATCCACCGTGCCTGGGAACTGCGGCGACTCGGCTGACGTGACGAGCGCAGATGGCAGGGCGTCGTTGGTGATCGTGTCTGACGGCCTGCTGCTGCGGCCGTTCGAGGACAGCGACGCCACCGTCTTCGCCGAAGCGGTGCGCGAGTCGGTCGAAAGCGTCAGCCGATGGATGCCGTGGGCGTCGCATGACTACAGCACCGTGCACGCACTGGAATGGTTTGCCGCCTGCCGTGCCCAGCGTGATGCTGGGACGGCATTGGAGTTCGGCATCTTCTGCCAGGACAGCGGCGCGTTTCTTGGCGGTGCGGGCTTGAACGAAATCCGCCGCGAGCATCGCTTCTGCAACCTGGGCTACTGGGTGCGGCAATCCCGGCAGGGACAAGGCATCGCGCCTCGCTGCGTGCGTGCGCTTGCCGCGCATGCGTTCGCCAATGAAGGGCTGCGTCGCGTTGAGATCGTGGTGGCCGTGGGCAACACCGCCAGCGAGAAGGTGGCGGTGAAGTCCGGTGCCCTGCATGAGGGAATCGCGCGCAACCGACTGGTGATCAACGATGCGTCGGTACCTGCGCATGTTTTCTCGCTGATTCCCTGACGTCGCTTGCTTGAGGCTCGCGACGCTGCATTCGGCCAGCGGCGTTGGTTTTCTCCAGGAACGGCATACGCCGGCAAGCAGCTACGGCGATTGCCGGCATGGCAGGTGCAGTTGCGCGCAGCCTGCCAACGGGGGGCACCGGCTTCGCGGCTGAAGCCGCGCCTACAGTGGCAATGACGCTGCGGCCAGCCCGGCCACCGGCAATGCCCACGCCAGCGGCGCGATCCAACGCGGTCGATACGGATACAGGCCAAAGGCCAGCAGCAGGCCGGCCACGGTCAGTGCACCCAGCCAGACCACCGGGCCCAGCGCCCAGCCATGATTCCAGACGCACAGGCCGAACACTACGGTCAGCAGGGTCCAACCCAGCCAGCGCCAGATGCGTCTGCGCGCGGCGTCGGCCTGCGCCTTGCCGTGAAGTTCCTGCTGGTGCTTCTCCATCGCCAACGACAACGTGGTGAAGGCGGAGAACGACAGGCCGATCGAAAGCAGCATCATGCCGAAGCCTCCGCTGCCAGGCTGGCCTGCTGACGGCGCTTCTTCTCCGCCGCGCTCAACGGTGGCTGCCAGTGCTGCATGCGCTTGCCGCAGTACGCCAGCACGATGCCGAACGCGACCATGAAGAGATCGAAACCGGCCAGCACCCAATCCCCATCCAGCAACGTCACGCCCAGATGCGTATGCGTGGTGAGGGCGTTGAGCAGCGGGATCAGGGCGAACATGGCCGCAGCCACGTACAGCTGCCAGGCCCACATCATCCGTTTGGGCCAGATGAAGGCCGCGAGCAGTGCGGCGGCCCAGGCGTAGAAGAAAACGTTGGCCTCGGCGTCGCTGCGTTCGGCCAGCCCGGTCGGCAACAAGCGGTTGCCCCAGAAGTAGGCGGCGAAGGCGATCGGCAGGCCAGCGACCGCGCCGATGTTCAGCGCATCCACCAGACGCAGGCCGAAGCCGATCCTGCCGGACTTGGCGTGCTTGGGCCGTTCTTTCACCGCCCATAGCACGACACCGCTGGCCACCATCAGGCAGCCGATCAATCCGGAGATGAAGAACAGGCCACGCAGACCCCAGTCGGCGAAACGCGCCAGGTGCAGGCCGTACATCACGCCGCGGGTGCTGGTCGCTCCGCCCGGTGTCGGGCTTGCCTCCAGCAGCGCACCGCTCACTGCGTCGTAGCGCAGCGATGGCGTGTCCACCGTCAGCCGTTTGCCATCGCGCTGCTGGATGTCGATGACCGCGTTGGCCGCACCTGGGCGATACAACGTAAAGCCGCTGATCTCGGCGCCATTCCATTGCGCGCGCGCGCTGTCCAGCAACTGCTGGATCGGCATCGCGACGGCGCGTCCTTCGGCCGGAGATTCGACCTCGGCCATGCGCGCGAAGGCTTCGCTGAAGAATGCATCCCCGTCCTTCGGGTAGGCCGCGTTCACGCCCCACGGCAGGTACATGAACATCAGGGTGACGATGCCGGTGTAGGTGATCATGGCGTGGTACGGCAGCGCCATCACCGCGCTGACGTTGTGGAAGTCCAGCCACGAACGCAGGCCCTTCTGCGGACGGAAGGTGAAGAAGTCCTTGAAGATTTTCTTGTGGGTGATGACGCCGGTGATGATCGCCACCAGCATGAACATCGCGCAGAAGCCCACCAGATAACGCGCCCATACAACCGGGATGTAATGCAGGTCGAAATGCAGGCGATAGAAGAAATCACCGCCGCGGGTTTCGCGGGCGGTCACTTCCTGCCCGGTGTTCGGGTCCACCGTGGCATCGCCGAAGCGGCCGCCACCCCGGCGTCGGCGCTTCTCGCCTTCCGCAGGCGGTTTGACCATTGATTCGGGGTTGCGCCAGAACATGCGCATTGCCGGGTTGCGAACGTCGGGCAGGGTCACGCTCCAGCTTTCGGCATGGGGTGCCTTGTGTTGCAGGAAGGTGATCGCGCGCGCGGCGGCATCATCGGCGCTGACCGTGCTGCGTGGCAGCTCCGGGCGCATCCAGCGGCTGATCTCGTCGCGGTAGTAACTGGCGGTGCCGGCCATGAAGATCAGCAACAGCAGCCAGCCGACCAGCAGGCCGGTCCAGGTGTGCAGCCAGGCCATGGATTGGCGGAATCCGTTCTTCATGCGCGTGCTCCGATCCACATGGCGCCCAGCCAGAACAGCGCGGTGGGAATGAGGATGCCAACCCATGCACGCAGTGCGGTGCGGGTGGCGAACGCCCACAATGCCGCGCATGCGCACAACGCAATGCCCATCAGCATGCCGGTCAGTACCGCCTGGCTGCGCGCGATGGGCAGGGCCAGGGCGAGGAACATCGAACACGTTGCCGCCAGCGCGTAGCCGCCGCCGATGGCGGCCAGCGTGCGTGACAGCACGCCCAACCACGGACGCGAGAAGAAACTGCCAAGACGGGTGTGCCAGAAGCTGGCGGAAGGCGTGCTGTCCACAGAAACCTGCAATGTCGAATCAATACGGACGCCGCCGGCACCTGCCGGCGGCGTGGAAAAGTGGCCGTCCCTGGCCGGCGCCGCGTGCGGCGCGTTCCCCTGGGCGGTTAGAGCTTCCAGCGCAGGGTCAGCTGCACATTGCGCGGCTCGCCCCAGTACACGCCGTTGTAGAAGCCGACGTTGCTGAAGTACTTCTTGTCGAGCAGGTTGTTGATGTTGAGCTGCGCGCTGAAGTTCTCGTTGAAGCGGTAGCCGCCGGACAGGTTGAGCAGGTAGAACGCTTCCTGGGTGATGCGTGTCCTTTCGGTGCGGCCGGTGGTCAGGTAGTCGGCCGCCGGCTTGGTGCTGGCGCGCCAGATCTCGCTCTGCCAGGTGGCGCCGCCGCCGAGCCAGAAGCGGCCGTCAATTCCACCTGGGCGCCAGTTTGCGGTGAGGCGGAAGGTGTTCACCGGCGTGGTGGTGTTCTGGCGCACGCCCTGCTGGTTGTGGATGGTGGTGTGGGCGTAGCCGGCTGACAGGTTCCAGTGTTCGCCGAGGCTGCCCTGTGCTTCCACTTCCCAGCCCTTGACCTTGTTGCCCTTGCCGGTGGAGCGGTAAGCGCTGGAGCCGTCTGGCAACGAGTTGGGCGGCACGCTGTCGTCGAGTTCGGCGACGTTATCCTTGACGCCCTTGAACACGGCCGCCGAGGTGTTGAGCAGGCCGTTGAAGAACTCGGCCTTGACGCCGGCTTCCCACATGTCGCCGACCACCGGTTCGAGGTAGCTGTTGTTCTTGTCGCGGTAGTTTTGTGGCTGGAAGATGTCGGTGTAGCTGGCGTAGGCGCTGAAGTACTTGTTGATGTCGTAGATCAGGCCCAGATAGGGGCTGAGTGTGTTGTCCGGCTTGTAACCGTCACGGACGGTGGGAATGAGGTTGCCGTCATTGTCGGTGTAACGCCAGCTCTTGGTCTGCCAGGTGCTGTAGCGCGCGCCCAGCACCGCCAGCAACGGGTCGGCCAGTTGCAGGCGGGCGGCAAGATAGGCGCCGCGCTGGCGCAGTTGGTCTTCCGAGGTGAGGTAGCCGCGACGGGAGATCGGCAGTTCGGGCACATTGCCGGTCCAGTTGCGCCAATCCGGGACCTGCGCATAGCTGTTCGGATACTCCGGTATGTCGATGGACGGGGCCTTGCCTTCGCGGACCGATTCGCCATAACCGAATACCAGCTCATGCTCGCGACCGAACAACTGGAACGGGCCGCCGACGTTCACGTCGAACACATTCATCGTGCTGTTCTCGGCGAAGTGCGAGATGTAGGCGGTGACGCCCGTGCCGTCCGGGCGCGGGTAGCCGGCGGCGCCGTACCAGACGCTGCCATCGGTATCGCGCTTGGCGTGGGTGAAGCTGCCCTTGATCGCCCAGCCATTGCCCAACTGCTGCTCGATGCGCGCGAAGCTGGTCTTCTCCACGATCGGCCACTGGCTCCATTCGGCCGACAGGTTGGTCGAGCGCGGCAGGTTGGCCGGCTTGCCGTCCACACCCCAGTACGGCACCACGCCCCAGGTCACGCCGGAGGTCTGCGGTGACTGGTATTCGTAGCCCACTTCCAGCAGCGTGCTGTCGGTGACGTCGGCCTGCACGATGCCGTAGAAGATGTCCTTGTCCAGCTTGTAGACGTCGCGGAACGAATCGCTCTGCTGCTTGGCCGCGACCGCGCGTGCGCGGATGCGCCCGTCCCAGGCCACCGGGCCGCCGATGTCGAATTCCAGACGCTGGTTGTTCCAGCGGCCCAGGGTGAGGTTGGCGCCCATCTGCACGGTATCGGTGGGGCGCTTGCGCACGAAGCTGATGGTGCCGGACGGATCGCCCGCGCCGGTGGTCAGGCCAGTGGCGCCGCGGACCACTTCGATGCGGTCGTAGATGACGTTGTCGGTATTGGTCTTGATCGACCCACCGAACGTGTTGAGCATGCCATCGACCTGGAAATTGGTGATGTTGTAGCCACGCGATACGTAATTGATGCGCTCGCTGTCGGTCACCGACACATGCACGCCGGTGACTTGGCCCATTACGTCGGACAGCGAGAACAGGCCCATGTCATCCAGTCGCTGGCGGGTGATGACGGTCACCGACTGCGGGGTCTGGCGCAACGAGAGGTCCAGCTTGGTCGCGGTGCTGGCATGTTTGACCGTGTAGGAATTGGGAAGCTCGCCGTCAGCGACGACCTTCACCGTATCCAACGTGGTGGCGCTATCGGCAGGGGCGGTGTCGGCATTGGCCGGCGCGGCGTGGGCAGCCAGGGCGACGGCCAGGGCGCTGGCCAGCAGCGAGACGTGCAGTGGGGTGGGGGCAGGGCGTTGCATCATGGTTTTCCTGGTTGGCGAATGGATCGGCCAACGTGGAACTCGCCCATGGCGCAGCCTCACGCCATGCGTGAGCAATGCTGCGGGTGGTGTTCCCGGAAGTCAGCCGCGTGCACGACGCACCGACGATGGCGGCGCGTGGCAAGAGTTGTGTTTGGGGGTACACGGGGCTGGCGGATGACGCGCGGGGCGTCCATGCCGCGGGAGGCTGTGCGTACTGCCTATAAACGAAACGATAACGATTCCTATTACTAATGGCAAGCATTGCTGTCATCCAGCTGCAACGACGGCCAACTGCATTGCCTGGAAGACGTGTCCGCGCAGGAGCGGCGGTGAGTGCGATGCGATCCGGCCAAGGCGCCTTCCGCCAGCGAACGATGGGTCGGTTCGGCATCTGCAGCCACTACGGTCCCGGAATGGTCGCAAGCGACGCCTGCAATGGTTTCGTGGCCTGGACGCCACTCCTACAGGGAGCGGTCTTCGCGGGACCGGAAGACCAGCCGCGGAGCAGCGGACTCGCGATGCGTCATGCGCGTGAACGCCGTGGCTGCATAGGGAGCGGCGCTCAGCGTTGCGCTTGGAACATCTCGGCCCGGCACCGCATCGATCTCGCGGCCAAGGCCGCTCCTGCGGGATGCCGATGATGCGGTGCGGTCAGAAATGCAGCCAACCGGTGATGGCGTGCAGCAGCAGGCCGATCAGGCCGCCGACCAGCGTGCCGTTGAAGCGGATGTATTGCAGGTCGCGGCCGACGCTCAGTTCTAGCTGCTCGACCAGCTTCTTCTCGTCCCAGCCTTTCACCGTCTGCGCGATATGCGTGGTGACGCCGCTGCGCAGGCGGTTGGTGAGCTTCTCCGCGCCGGCCAGCATGTGCTGGTTGAGCGCCTGGCGTAGTGCGGGGTCTTCACCGATGGCGGCGCCGAGCTTGCCCAGGCTGCGTTCCAGATGGCCGGCCAGCACCGAGTCCTCGCGCGAGAGATCCTCGCGCAGGTAGTCATGCACGCGCTGCCACAAGCCCTGCACGTATTCCTGCACGGCAGGGTGGTCGATGACCTGTTGCTTGAGTGCATCCACCTTGTTTGCCAGCGCGGGATCGTTGCGCAGGCGCTGCATGTAGTCTCCAAGCCAGCGTGCATAGTCCTGGCGCAGTGGATGTTCCGGCTGCGACAGGATGGCCTGCAGTTCTTCCAACCCGGCACGGGCCAAGCGGTCGGCCAGGGTGTCACCAATCTCGTCGATCGGCTTGACCCAATCCACGGTACTGGCCAGCTTCGGCCATTCCTTGCGGATGTAGCGCACGATCAGCGTCGAGGCGTGCTGGCGCACGCTGTCCTTGTCCAGCCAGTGCGCGACGCGCGTCAGGCCTTCGTCGAGCACGCGCTGGTGACGGTTGTCGGCAGTGAGCAGGCCGAGCAGTTCACCGGCGGTGGCCGCGGCATTCCACTGCCGCAACTGTTCGACCACGAAACCCTGGATGGCACGCCGCACCGCTGCTTCATCCAGCAGGTCCAGCGCCTGCACCGCCCAGCCACGCGCCATGCCGGCGAGCATGCGCGCCTGCTCGGGTTGCGCCAGCCATTGGCCCAGTCGCGTGGCCGGGTCGAACACGTTGAGTTTGGCCAGCAGCGCTTCCGGTTCCAGGAAGTGATCGCGCACGAACACCGCCAGACTGTCGGCGATGCGTTCCTTGTTGCGCGGGATGATCGCCGTGTGCGGAATCGGCAGGTTCAACGGGCGTCGAAACAAGGCAACCACCGCGAACCAGTCGGCCAGTGCGCCAACCGTGGCGGCTTCGCAGAACGCGCCGACCCAAGCCCAGATGCCGCGCTCGCCGTTGAGGTGACTGACGATGAAGCCGGCCAGCATTGCCAGCAGCATCGCCACCGCATAGAGCTTCAGTCGCCGCAGCTGTGCGCGACGTGGGTCGTCAAGGCTGTTCACGACTCAACCTGGGTCTTTGTCGTCCAGCGTGCGGCGGAAGCAATGGTCGCCCACCGGATGCGCCCATTCGTCGGCGATGGTGGCCAGCCTCAGGCCACGGTTGTCGGCACTGTTGGTGGCAAAGCGGGCGCACAGCTCGAAATGCGTGGCATCGAGCGGGCGATAGCGGTAATCGGGGCCGCCGTCGACATCGTGTACGACCTGCTCGGCACCGGGCCGGGAGGCCAGCGTGGCGATGTCCGGCGGTAGCGCGTCGTGCTCCTTCCAATACGCGCGCGCGGCGATGTCCAGCATGCGCAGCTGCTGGGTACGGGCTTCATCCAGGCGTTTGAGCCGTTCCTGTGCCGGCGAGTCGATGATCCAGAGGCCGGCAGCCACCGCCAATGCGGTGACGATGCCGGCCGTCCACAGCACGCGGGCGCCCCAGTTGCCGGTACTCATGCGTCCACCTCTTCCTTGCGCAGATCCCACAGGTAGTAAGCGAATACCGTGCCGGCAATCAGGCCGACCACCAGTACCTTCAGCACGAAACGCAGGCTCAGTTCGCCACTGAGCAGGTTGAACACCAACGTGGTGAGATCGCCGATCAGCACAACAGCGGCGACGAACAAGGTCAGATAGGTAAGCCAGCGCCGCACCGGTGACAGGCGCTTGATCGGGTGTCGCGCTACATCATTGCTGACGTGGCGGGCGACGAACACGAACACCGGGAACACGATGATCAGCATGGAGATCGACCAGCGGATCGAGGAACCCATCGAATTGCCGCGCCATTGCGCGACGGCGGCATCGGCCAGGGTGTACTCGATCAGCTTGAACAACAGGCTGCCCAGGTTCCAGGCGAACAGATACAGCGTGCTGAACAGCACCAGATACAGGAACGCTTCACGCGCGGACAATGACGCGCGCGGGCGCGGAACCGGCAGGGCGAAGTCCACCTCGGCCCAGCCGTCCAGCACGCCGCGTATCTGCTCATCGCTCCAGCCGGCCGCCAACAGGGCTTGTTGCACCTGCGGGCGGCTGTGGCCGCGCATCAGGGCTTCGCGGACGAACAGTTCCAGTTCCGGGGACGCAGATGCCATCGCAGGTTCCTTGCAGGGCGTGGTCGCAGCCTAGGCGCCCGGAGCGGGGCGATCAAGCGTCGGCGTGCTCACCCAGCTCAGTGGGAACCGATCGGGCACGCAGTGCATCCAGTTCCATGCGCAGGGCCTGGTTCTCGGCGGTCAGCGAGGCCACGCGCTGGCGCAGGGCTTCCACTTCCGGATGCACGGCGGCGGTATCGGTCGTGGCGGCTGCCGAATCGTCGTCCTGGAATTCGAACTCCTTGGCCGGCTTGGGCTTGCGGCGCGATTCGCGCACACGCTTGGCGGCATCCTTCAGCTCGCTCTTGCCGCCCTGGGCAGCGGCGCGCTGCTCTTCCGCGGGAAGGCTGGCAACCTCGGCTGCAGCGCTGAGCGAGATCGCGCCGGCTTTGACCGCCTCGATCACTTCCTGCGCGGCATGCGCGCTGATCTTCTCGATCAGGGTCACCTGGCTGGCGCTGAGCTTGGCCTCGCGTGCCAGGTCGGCCTTGGACAGCTTCGGTGCCGGCTCCCACGGCGGGGAGTCGGCATCGCCGCCGGCTTCGGCAGCGGCCAGTGCGGCTTCGCCTTCGCTCTCGCGGCGCAGCTGCTCCTGTTCGACGCGGTGGCGGGCTTCAACGATGGCGCGCTTGCGCAGCGCCAGCACGCCACGCTGGAAGTCGGAGACGCTGCGGCGGCCCAGGTGTTGCTCGATCATCCACAGGTGGACGTCGTCCATGGACTGGAAGCGGGTGTTCTGCACCGTGTTGAACGGGATGCCGTGCTTGCTGCAGATGCCGTAGCGGTTGTGGCCGTCGATCAGGACGTTGCCCCACAGCACCAGCGCGTCGCGGCAGCCCTCGGCCAGCAGACTGCGCTCAAGCGCGTCATGCTCGTCCTGCGTGAGCGGATCGATGTAGGCCTTGAGTTCTTCGTTGACGATGATGTCCATGCAGATGCCGGTTGAAACGTGGGCGGGCATTGTAGTGACCCGGAGCCGGGCTGGGTGAATCCGTCGACCCTGTGACCATGGCCGGGCGTCATGACACCGGATACGGCAGCCGGCGTACCATGCCAACAGCCTTGCGTCACAACAGGATTGCCGCCATGAACACTCCCCATCTCCGCGAACAATGGCAGACGCGGGCCAACGAGCTCACCCTGCGCAGCCGCGCATTCATCGACGGCCGGCAGGTGGACGCCGTGTCCGGGGCCACCTTCGACTGCATCAGCCCGATCGATGGCCGCGTGCTGACCCGGGTGGCCGATTGCGGCCAGTTGGATATCGACCACGCGGTGGCAGCGGCGCGGCGCAGCTTCCAGGCCGGGCACTGGTCGAGCCTGAAGCCGGTCAGGCGCAAGCAGGTTCTGCTGCGCTTGGCGGCGTTGGTGGAGCAGCATGCCGACGAACTGGCGCTGCTGGAGACGCTGGACATGGGCAAGCCGGTCGGGGAGGCGCGCAACGTCGATATCGCGGGGGTGATCCGCTGCATCCAGTGGACTGCCGAGGCGGTGGACAAGCTCTACGGCGAAGTGGCGCCCACCGGCAGCAACGAGCTGGGCCTGATCACCCGCGAGCCGCTGGGCGTGGTCGCGGCCATTGTGCCGTGGAACTTCCCGTTGCTGATGGCGGCGTGGAAGATCGCACCGGCGTTGGCCGCCGGCAACTCGGTGGTGCTCAAGCCGTCGGAGAAATCACCGCTGAGCGCACTGCGTTTTGCCGAGCTGGTCGCCGAGGCTGGCTTGCCCGAAGGCGTGTTCAACGTGGTGCCGGGCAGTGGCAAGGGTGCGGGCGAACCGCTGGCGCTGCACATGGATGTGGACGGGCTGGTGTTCACCGGTTCCACTGCCGTGGGCAAGCGACTGCTGCAATGCGCCGGCCTGTCCAACATGAAACGCGCCTACATGGAATGTGGCGGCAAGAGCCCGAACATCGTGTTTGCCGACGCGCCCAATCTGGACAGGGCGGCCAAGGCGGCGGCCAGCGGCATTTTCTACAACCAGGGCGAGGTCTGTACCGCTGCCTCGCGGTTGTTGGTGGAGCGCTCGATCAAGGATGAGTTCGTCGCGCGCGTGATCGAACATGGGCGGCACATGCAGCCCCGGCACCCGTTCGAGCCGGATGCGCCGATGGGTGCGCTGGTGGACGAGGCGCAGACCGCGCGCGTGCTGGGCTATATCGAGGAAGGCGCCGCCGAAGGTGCGCGGCTGCTGCTTGGCGGCAAGCGAGCGCAGGTGGTCGCTGGCGGCTGCTACATCGAACCAACCGTGTTCGACGAGGTATCGCCACAGCAGCGAATCGCGCGCGAGGAAATCTTCGGGCCAGTGTTGTCGGTGATCACCTTTGATGGTGAGCAGCAGGCATTGCAACTGGCCAACGACAGCGAGTACGGCCTGGCGGCGGGCGTATGGACCCGCGATATTTCACGCGCACACCGCGTGGCGCGTGGGCTGCGCGCAGGCAGCGTGTGGGTGAATCATTGGGACGGCGGCGACATGACCGCGCCGTTCGGGGGCTACAAGCAATCGGGCAATGGCCGTGACAAGTCATTGCATGCCTTCGACAAGTACACCGAGATGAAGGCGACCTGGATCAATCTTGTGGATTGATTCTGTGTTGCCAATCGTCCGTGTGGTTGCTGCGTTCGACTCTGCTTTCTGATCAAGCCAAGTCCCTCTCCCAACCCTGCTCCGTACCGCAAGGGGCGAGGGACTGGAAGCACCCGTTTGCAGGCTGGGCTTTCTCTTCTCCCGCAGGTGGGAGGAGGTGCCCGAAGGGCGGATGAGGGGAGGTGCGAAGCGCGCTTGAGCTACTTCGGCGGGCGTGGTGGTTGTTCTGGTTTTTGGCTTCGTTGTTGCCCTCTCCCCAACCCCTCTCCCACAAGGGGAGAGGGGCTATAAGCGACCAGCTCGCAGGCTGGGCTTTCTCTTCTCCCGCAGGGCGGGAGAAGGTGCCCGAAGGGCGGATGAGGGGAGGTGCGAAGCGCGCTTGAGCTGCTTCGGCGGGCGTGGTGGTTGTTCTGGTTTTTGGCTTCGTTGTTGCCCTCTCCCGCAAGGGGAGAGGGGCTACAAGCGGCCAGCTCGCAGATTGGACTTTCCTTTCTCCCGCGGGCGGGAGAAGGTGCCCAACGGGCGGATGAGGGGAGGCGCGAGGCGTGCTTTTAAAAGCCGCACGACGCTCAACACCGCAACATGCGGCTATGCCTCAATCCCGCTTTTCGGCGATCACATCGCCGTTCGTCGGATCGAGGCGGACTTCCACGTTCCTGCCGTTCGGGGACTTGCCGTCGGCCTTCCACATGCCGTCATCGAACTTCACATCATGCACATTGCTGTAGCCGGCGGTGGACAACTTGGCGCGGACATCGGCCTCGCTCAGCTGCGAAACCGCTGTATCCGGATAAACGGTGCCGGTGCGCGGATCAAGCCGCAGCTCCGTGCGCTTGCCATCGGCGCTGGTGGCATCGGCCTCCCACATGCCGTTGTCGAACTTCACGTCATGGACGTTGGTGAAGCCCTGGGCTTCCAACTGTGCGCGGACCTGTGGTGCGGTCAGCGTGTCCTGCGCCTGGACCATTCCTGCTGCGCCAAAGACGGTGGCCATGGCCAGCAGGGCGGTACGGAATTGTCGTTGCATCATCGGTACTACTCCTCTTGCGGAAGGGCGGTGCATGCCTTGCACGATTACCCTAACCGCCGTGATGGAGGCAGCTGCGTGAAAAGGTCGTGTCTGGCGTACACGCACCGGTGTTTGATTCATCGATGTGCATGCGTGCTGAAGTCGATGTAACGAAGATGTTCAGTTTCTGCCGTGGCTGGCTGAACGTCTGGTCGCAGGAGTGAGGTGCGAGGCTGGAAACACATCCGGGCTGTGCTTGTCCACTATCGCAACATCGACCCGCAAGGGCCGATGTTGGGAAGGGCCGGCATCACCATGTTTCGGTTCTCAGCCGCTTCGAGGCTGAAGCCGCTCCTGCGGTGCGACGTTGGCCTTACTCCTTGCCGCCCTTGCGCAGGTGACTGCCGAGCCGCTCGATCCAGCTGGCGACGCTCTGCAAGGCCGAGCCACTCATCTCACGCAGATTGGCCAACTCCGCTTCCAGGCGTTCGCGGCGGGTGGCTTCGCCCTCGTTCTTCGGCAACGGCGGCAGGATGTGGGCGAAGTAGGTGTCACCCAGCAGCTTGTGCAACAGCCGCTCGCCAATGAATGGCTCGCCGTTGTTGAGTGCGCGCGCGCCCTTGAGCAGGTTGCGGATGTCGTACTGGGTGGGGCTCAGGTCCGGCACCTGCTTGGGCAGATCCAGCAGCGAGTACACCGCGATGCGTGCGGTGCGCACTGAGCTTTCCATCGTGAACACCACATCGTTGGCGGTTTCCACGAACTGGCCGACCAGCGCCAGGTTGGTGCAGCCGGCAGGTACCACGCGGGGGCGGTCGCCGGCCGCACGTGGCATGAACTGCGCGGTGATGTAGGGCATCAGCGCCAGGCGCACCTTGGTGTGCGGGATGATCGTGTCCAACTGGTCGGCGATGCCCAGGTGATGGCATAGCTCGGCCACGATCTCGCGGCCGGTACATTCGGGCATGGGCTTCTTGACGAAGTTGCCGGGCTGGTCCATCAGCAGTGCGTACACCCACATCACCACCGTGTCCTTGGGTTGGCCGGGGAAATGCGGCTGGCGGTTGATGGTGACGCTGAGCACCCAGTTGGAGTCGGTGAAGGTGATGATGCCGCCGGTGACGGTGCGCCCGGAATCGGGTGCGTTGACTGAAAGCGCGGTCAGCTTGTCCACCAGCGGCGAGGGCTTGCAGGTGAGCGTGGCCGATTCCCACATCGAGCGGTCGATGTCGCCGCAGAACTTGTCCGGCTTGCCGAACACTGGCGAGTGCTTGGCCAGGTTCTGCCACAGCCCCCAGCTGCTGCCTTCGGCCGGGCCGCCGTGGCGCTTCTTCAGCACCGGTACGGTTTCCAGGTCGCCGTAGGCGGTGTCTTCGGTCATCGAGCCGGTCAGGGCGATGACCAGGTCGCGCGGGGCCACGTCAATGCGGCCATCGCCCTCCTTGGTGCGGGTGTGCAGGGCGGTGACGGTGCGCTGTTCGCCCTGGACGGCGAAATCCATGTCCAGCACCTGCGTGGCCAGCTTCACCTGCACGCCTTTCTCGCGCAGCAGGCGGATCAGCGGGGTGACGAAGGTGTCGTACTGGTTGAACTTGGGGAACACCAGCGTGGACATGTCGCCGAAGCCGTCGATCGCATCGAGGAAACGGTGCATGTACAGCTTCATTTCGAGCAGGCTGTGCCAGTTCTCGAAGGCGAACATGGAGCGGAACAGGAACCAGAAATTGCTGGCCAGGAAACCTTCGCTGAAATGGTCCTGGATGGTCAGGTCGTCCAGTTCGTCCTTGCGCTTGAGCAGCAGGCTCACCACTTCCCATTGCTGCTTGCGGGTCAGCCCGAAGCGGGTGAAGTCCGGCAGCACCTGGCCCTGCTTGTGCATCAGCCGCGACTTGGACCAGTTGGGGTCGGCGTCGTTGGCAAGGCGGTACTCGTCGAGCACGCTGTAGCCTTCGGGCAGCTCCAGCGCCGGCACGTCCTGGAACATGTCCCAGAGATTGTCGTAGTTCCAGTTCATCTCCCGGCCACCGCGCACCAGATAGCCATCTTCCGGATTGCCGGAGCCATCCAGCGAGCCGCCTTCGATGCCCAGGCCTTCGATGATGGTGATGTTCTGCGCCGGCATGTGGCCATCGCGGATCAGGTAGAACGCAGCGGCCATGCCGGCGATGCCGCCGCCGACGATCCACGCCTTGCGTGATGCGATGCCTTCGGTGGGCAGCGGCTTGAAGCGCTGGTAGTTGCCGACCATGTCCGGCGGCGGCAGCGTGTTCAGCGGCGTGTTGTGCCAGTAGCGGGCGGTGGCGTCGGCTTCGTGCTCAAAGCGCGGGGCGGGTTCGTTCACGCGGTATCTCCTGCGGGGGGATCAGAACGGATTGGCGTTGGCGCGGCCGATGTGGCGCTGCGCCGGATGCAACAACATGCCGGATCGGGTGTGGCAACGCGGTGACGGGAGGGCTCGCAGGCAGCCGCCGGGCGACGGTCACCGCTGCAACCAGCGGCCGTCACGGGCCGGGCGCGTGGCAGACTTGGGGCCACCTTCACCGTGAATGCCCGCCGATGTCCGCCGCCCCCGTTTCTGTGAATTCCCCGCGCCGTGTACTGGCCGCCAGCCTGGTGGGCACCACCATCGAATTCTTCGATTTCTACATCTACGCCACGGCAGCGGTGCTAGTGTTTCCGAAGTTGTTCTTCCCAGACAGCAGTGCCAACGCGGCCTTGTTGCAGTCGCTGGCCACGTTCGCGGTGGCGTTCATCGCCCGGCCGGTGGGTTCGGCGGTATTCGGCCATTACGGTGACCGCATCGGGCGCAAGGCCACGCTGGTGGCGGCGCTGTTGACGATGGGCCTGTCCACCGTGGCGATCGGCCTGTTGCCCACCTACGCCGATATCGGGCTGGTGGCGCCGGTGCTGCTGGCGTTGTGCCGGTTCGGGCAAGGCCTGGGCTTGGGCGGAGAGTGGGGCGGTGCGGTGCTGCTGGCCACCGAGAACGCGCCGCCCGGCAAACGCGCGTGGTATGGAATGTTTCCGCAGCTGGGCGCGCCGTTGGGCTTCCTGTTGTCGGCCGGTACGTTCCTGTTGCTGGGTAGGGTGATGAACGACGCGGACTTCCTGTCGTGGGGCTGGCGCGTGCCTTTCGTCGCCAGCGCGCTGCTGGTGATCGTGGGCTTGTGGGTGCGGCTGAACATCCATGAGACACCGGATTTCCAGAAGGCACTGGACAGCGGCAAGCGGGTGCGCCTGCCGATGCGCGAAGTGCTGGTGGATCACGGTTTCGCGGTGGTGATGGGCACGCTGGCGGCATTTGCGACTTTCGTGCTGTTCTACCTGATGACGGTGTTCACGCTGGGCCATGGCACTTCAGTGCTTGCCTACGCACGCGACGATTTCCTGCTGTTGCAGATGGTCGGCATCCTGTTCTTCGCGGCGGGCATCCCGTTGGCCGCGTTGTATGGCGACCGACGTGGCACAGTTAAGGCGATGCTGTGGGCGACGGTGGCGATCTTCGCGTTCGGCCTGTTGTTCCAGCCGTTGTTCCAGGCCGGGCATCCGTGGCAGGTGCTGCTGTTCCTGTCGCTGGGCTTGTTCCTGATGGGCCTGACCTACGGCCCCTGCGGCACCATGCTGGCCAGCCTGTACCCGGTGCAGGTGCGCTATACCGGCTCGTCGTTGTCGTTCAACCTGGCCGGCATTCTCGGTGCTGCACCGGCGCCGTATGCGGCGACGTGGTTGGCGGGGAAATTCGGCATCGCTGCGGTGGGTGGCTACCTGTGCGTTACCGCAGTGGTCACCGGGCTGGCATTGTTGGCCATCGGCCGCCGCCAGAAGCGCAACCCGCAGCTGCCGTAGGAGTGGCTTCAGCTGCGAAGCCACGAATGATTCGAGCGTGCAGGCGGCATGCCATCGCACCTTTCGTGATTGCGGGCTCTTTGAAGGCGCGGGCATTTCGAGTTTCGCGGCTTACGCCGCTCCTACAAGGAGGGCTTGCGGTGCTGATGCAGGAGCGGCGTAAGCCGCGAAGCCACTGCTGGTTACGGTGTGCGGGTATCACGCGATCCCGCATTCTGCGATTGCGATCTCCATGAATACGGAACGGCCGCAAGCTTCGCGGCTGAAGCCGCTCCTACGCTGAAATCACGCCTGCGTTGGTGCGGCTGCACGCGGTGAGGAAGGCAGGAACGACGCGGCCACGATACTTCTGGAGGAGGGCGCGTGCCCACGTCGTTCCTGCGCAACCGTTCAGCGGAACAG
Organism: Stenotrophomonas sp. SY1; assembly: GCF_021202945.1. Classification (GTDB taxonomy): domain Bacteria; phylum Pseudomonadota; class Gammaproteobacteria; order Xanthomonadales; family Xanthomonadaceae; genus Stenotrophomonas. The sequence goes on from NZ_JAJOYR010000001.1 coordinate 1,642,914, forward strand.
CCGCTTGAGCGTGCGCCCAAGCCAACCACCCTGCTCATGTTCCTTGGCGAACTTGTTGAGGTGACGCTTGACGTGTTCGGCGTAGGCCTTGTCATCGCCACGGATGTGGTTGAACAACCACCGCGAGAGCATGTTGCGCAGCTCGTCGGTGATTTCCTCACCCGCCTCGAATCGCAACCGGTATTCCGACACGCGCTTGCCGAACACCTCATGCACGCGCTTGTGGGCGGCGCAGAACGGGTAGCCGGCTTCTTCCATCAGCTCTTCCTCGAAGGCGAAGTGCGACATGGTGTAGTCCACCAGTTCGTCGATCACCTCGGCCACCGCCACGCGCTCAAGGCTCTTCTGCGCGATGTGCAGATGATTGAGCATTTCCACGATGCGCATGTGTTGATGGTCGATGACCTCCACGCCCGTGTTCAGGTCGTCCTGCCAAACCAGTAGTGCCATCGTCCATCCCCGTAGTCCGTGAGGCGGCACTGTAGGAGCGATGCGTCTGATCGGCGTTGATCTGGATCAAAACGTGACGGGCGACGCATGTGCGTCAGCCGGAGGTGGGCCGCTGCAGGCGGCGCACCTCCGCGCATTTCAGGCCGGCTGGGGCTTCAGTGCAGCGGCGGAGTGGACGGAGGGCGTATGCGGGTGGGCGGTGCAGACCTGGTTGCGCCCGGCGGCCTTGGCCAGATAGAGCTGGCGATCGGCCTCGGTGATGAGCTGATGCAGGTTGCCGCTGCGTGCGGGCATGCGGCACACGCCGATGCTGACCGTCACGGTCAGGGTGCTGTCGCCGAACTGCAGGCGCAGGGCCTGCACGGCCAGGCGCAGCTGTTCGAAATGCAATGCGCTGGCGGCTTCGTCCAGATCATTGACCAGCAGGCAGAATTCTTCGCCGCCGAAGCGGGCGCTGATGTCCTGCGGGCGGGTATGTGCCTGCAACACGCTGGCAACCGCACGGATGGCCTGGTCACCGGCTTCGTGGCCGAGGCTGTCGTTGATGTGTTTGAAATGGTCGATATCGACCATCGCCACGGTGATGTCGCCGCTGTTGCCGGGTTGCGCCAGCTGCCGCTGGCTGTGTTCCAGGAAACTGCGGCGGTTGGGCAGGCCGGTAAGGAAGTCGCGCGTGGCCAGGTCCTGCAGCGTGCCGATAAGCTCCAGCTGGTCCACGTTCTGCGAGACGCGGCAGAAGAACTCCTCGCGCGAGAACGGCTTGCGCAGGAAGTCGTTGGCACCGTTCTTGAGGAAGCGCGGAATCAGCGAAGGATCGGAATTACCGGAAATACCTATCACCGCCACCTTGTCGCGCGCGCGCAGGGCGCGCAGGCGCCGAGTCAGCTCCACGCCCTCCATGCCGGGCATTTCCTGATCCACGATCACCAGCCGGATCGCGGGGTCGGCCTCCAGTGCGCACAGCGCGGCGTTGCCATCGGCCGCCTGGGTGACGTGGTAGCCGTACATGGCCAGCAGCGCGGCGGCATAACCCCGCGCGGAAGGCGAGTCGTCCACCACCAGCGCGGCTATGCGGCGGTTGCGCTCCATGCGCTGTACCAGCCACACCAGGTAGTCGATGCTGCCGGGGGTGTTCTTCAGGACGTAATCGATGATCTGCTGCTGCAATACACGCTTGCGCAGGTCCTCGTCATAGACGCTGCTAACCACGATGGTCGGCAATCCACGGTTGACGAAGTAGGCCACGACTTCATCACGGTCGCCGTCGGCCAGCACCAGGCCGGTCAACACCAGGAACCAACCCTGCTCGCGGTCCAGCAGCTCACCGGCCTCGGCCAGGCTGGTGGCGACGCTGACCGGCAGCTCCAGCCGTTGCTCGATGGCTTCACGCAGCAGGGTGGTGAAGGTACGGGAGTTCTCCACCAGCAGGATGCGTTGCGGCAGGGGCGTGATTGGCGGGTGGCTGTAGCCGGCCTGTTGCAGCATGACCATCGGGGAGACTCAGGGGCATCTGGGGTGAAGAGCGGCCGGAGTCGCAGGAACTTTAGAGGTGGAAAGGTGGGGGCCGGGGGCCGGCAAGGGCGGCAGTTGGCGCGATGAACCGCTACGCCTTGGTTTCGTTGATGCCCCGGTGCTTCAACTCACCACAGCAGATCACGCAGCTTGTACCAGGACATCGCCGCCACCAGCAGCGGCATGCGCAGTGCCCTGCCACCGGGGAATACGCCATGCGGGATCTTGCCGAATACATCCAGCCGTGCCGATTGGCCGGCAATGGCGGCGGCAATCACTTCACCGGCCAGGCCGGTGCTGGCCACGCCGTGCCCGGAGAAACCCTGCGCGAAGTAGATGGAGGGCGAGAGCCTGCCCCAGTGCGGGGCACGGTTGCGGGTGATGTCGATGTAGCCGCCCCACACATACTCCAGCTCCACATCGGCCAACTGCGGGAACACACGGCGCATGCGCTGGGTCATGCTGGCGTGCAGGCGCGGCGGTGGCAGTGCCGAATAGCTGGCCTGGCCACCGAACAGCAGGCGGTGATCGCGGCTGAGGCGGAAGTAATCCAGCGCCCAGTTGACGTCGGCCACGGCCATGTCATTGCCGATAAGCGCCTTGGCGCGTTCGGCGCCCAGCCGTTGGGTGGCGCCGATGTAGGTGCCGACCGGCATCATCCGCGTTTCCAGTTCAGGCGCGATGTCCTGCAACCAGGCGTTGCCGGCCAGCACGACGAAATCGGCATCAACCCGGCCGTGTGCGGTCAGCAATGCGGGCTTGGGGCCGCGTTCAAGCCGAACCACCGGCGAATGTTCGTGGATGACGACGCCCGCCGCCTCGGCGGCCTTCGCCAGGCCCTGTGCATAGGCCAGCGGATGCAGGTGGCCGCTGGCCGGGTCATACATCGCGCCGAGATAACGGTCGCTGGCCAGCTGCTGACGCAGGCGGCTGCGGTCCCACCATTCCAGCGGGTAGTCGTAGCGCTGCGCCATCGTGATGATGTCCGCACGCAGCGCACGTTCCTGGCGCGGGTGGATCGGCACGCTGGCATGGCCGTCGCGCCAATCGCAGTCGATGCCGTGGCGGGCAATGCGCTGCTTGAGCATGTGCATGCCGTCACGCGAGAAGTCGAACAGCAGGCGTGCATCGGCATTGCCGACCAGGTGCTCGAGCGTGCTCTGGTCGCAGCCGTAACCGACGATGGCCTGGCCACCATTGCGGCCGGACGCTCCCCAGCCCACGCGCTCGGCTTCCAGTACGGTGACCCTGTAACCCTTCTCGGCCAGTGCCAGGGCGGCGGTCAAGCCGGTGTAGCCGGCACCCAGTACCGCCACATCGGCACGGGCCTGCCCGCTCAACGGCGCGCGTGCCGGCAACTGGGGCTGGCTGGCGGCATACCAACTCGGGGGGTAATCAGCGGCAGTGGAAACCACGGACATCAGGCGGGCAGGGCCGTAACGGGGGCGGGGAGTGTAACCAGAGCAATGTATGCGTCATGCGCAGGCATTGGCTCGGGATGGCAATTGTGGCCCGTTCCACTTGAATGGCAGATGCCCGGCGGGACAGAAGCGTAGGAGCGGCGTTCGCCGCGAAGCTGATGCAACAAGCCGCTGCGGGATGTCCCGCGATTGCTGGTGCCTGGGCGGTTGTCGCATTGCCAGCTTCGCGGCGAACGCCGCTGCTACGCGCCTGCATCGGTTGCCTATTGGACGGGGCAGCGGTAGCGTGCCAGCACGTTTACGGAGCCCCACCCATGGCCAGTCTGCCGCTGGTCGGCTTGCCCACCGACAGCAAACCGATCGGATCGCACCCCTTTCTGGTGGTCGGTGAGAAATACGTCCGCGCCGTGGTTGATGGCGCGCAGGCAACGCCGCTGGTGTTGCCGCTGCTGCAACCGCCGCTGCCGGCCGATGCGTGGCTGCGGCAACTGGATGGCCTGCTGTTGACCGGGGCGACCAGCAACATCGAGCCGCACCATTACGACGGTAGCCCTAGTTGGGAAGGTAATCCGCATGATCCGGCCCGTGACGCCAACGTGTTCGGGTTGATTCCGCAGGCCTTGGCGATGCGCCTGCCGATACTGGCGATCTGCCGGGGCTTTCAGGAAATCAACGTTGCCTTTGGCGGCAGCCTGCACCCGAAAGTGCATGAAGTGCCGGGCCTGGCCGACCACCGTGAAGACCCGGATTCACCCACCGACGTGCAATATGGTCCGGCCCATGCGCTGGAACTGGTGCCGGGCGGGTTGCTGGCCGGCATTGCCGCGGGCCAGCCGGTGCGGGTCAACACCGTGCATGGGCAGGGTGTCGCGCGGCTCGGCAACGGCCTGCAGGCCGAGGCCCACGCGCCGGACGGGTTGATCGAGGCATTCCGCGGCCCGGGGCCGGGTTTCCTGCTCGGCGTGCAGTTCCATCCGGAGTGGCGGGTGCTCGAAAACCCGTTCTACCTGGGCATATTCCAAGCCTTCGGCGAGGCCTGTCGCCGCTACCAGATGCAGAAACAAAGAAGCTGATCCGCCATGACTTCGCGCCCACGTACCCGCAAGACCGCTGCCAGCGTGCAGGAAGAAAGCTCCCTGCTGCGTTGGCTCAAGGAACGGCACATCACCGAGGTCGAATGCCTGGTGCCGGACATCACCGGCAATGCGCGCGGCAAGATCATCCCGGCCGACAAATTCCGCCACGATTACGGCACGCGGCTGCCTGAAGGCATCTTCGCCACCACCGTCACCGGCGATTTCCCGGACGACTACTACGAACTGACCTCGCCGGCCGATGCGGACATGATCCTGCGCCCGGACCCGGACACCGTGCGCATGGTGCCGTGGGCCACAGACCCCACCGCGCAGATCATCCACGACTGCTACACCAAGAGCGGCCAGCCGCACGAACTGGCGCCGCGCAACGTGTTGCGGCGGGTGTTGAACGCCTATGACGAGCTGGGACTCAAGCCGGTGGTCGCGCCGGAGGTGGAGTTCTTCCTGGTGCAGAAGAACACCGACCCGGATTTCCCGCTGCTGCCGCCAGCCGGTCGCTCCGGTCGACCGGAAACCGCGCGGCAGTCCTACTCGATCGATGCGGTCAACGAATTCGACCCCATTCTCGACCTGATGTACGACTACTGCGACGCGATGAAGCTGGACGTGGACACGCTGATCCACGAATCCGGCGCCGCCCAGCTCGAAGTCAACTTCACCCACGCCGATGCGATGTCACTGGCCGACCAGGTGTTCCTGTTCAAGCGCACCATGCGTGAATCGGCGATGCGCCATGGCGTGTACGCCACCTTCCTGGCCAAGCCGATGGAAACCGAGCCCGGCAGCGCCATGCACATCCACCAGAGCCTGCTGAACAAGGCCACCGGCAGCAACGTGTTTGCTGGTGCTTCGGAAGGCCAGTACAGCGAAACCTTCGACCACTACCTGGCCGGCCTGCAGAAGTACGTGCCGATGGCGATGGGCTTTTTCGCCCCGAACGTGAATTCCTATCGCCGGCTGGTGTTCGGCGAGGTGTCGCCGAGCAACGTGGAGTGGGGCTTCGACAACCGCACCTGCGGCCTGCGCGTGCCGATCGACAGCCTGGAGAACAGCCGCGTGGAGAGCCGCTTTGCCGGCTCCGACGCCAATCCCTATCTGGCGATGGCCGCGACCCTGGCCTGCGGCCTGCTGGGTATCCGCGAACAGCTGCGCCCAACCCCGCCCATCACCGGCAATGCCAAGGAGCTGGGCTACGAACTGCCGCGTTCGCTGGGCGAATCGCTGGATGGCCTGGAAACCTGCGAGGCGTTGCAGGAACTGCTGGGCCGGCGTTTCTGCCGTGCCTACATCTCGGTCAAGCGCAAGGAATACGAGACCTTCTTCCGCGTGATCAGCTCCTGGGAGCGTGAGTTCCTGCTGCTCAATGTCTGAGAACCGGCGTAGGAGCGGCTTCAGGCGCGATGCCGGCGATCCGGTTGGCTACACGGGCTTCGCGCCTGAAGGCGCTCCTGGGTGTTGCTGATTGGCGTGATGCCGCCCACAGGTGGGACAATAGGCCACCCGCCGGCTTGGCCGGTTCCCCCTCCCGCTCCCGGATCACAACTGGAGAACACATGAATCTGCGCATTCTCACCGTTGGTGTCGCCATTTCCCTGCTTGCTGCCTGCGGTGGCAAGGACGACGGCGGCAAGACGCCTGCAGGCGGCGAGGCCAAGGTCCTCAACGTCTACAACTATTCGGACTACATCGCCGAAGACACCATCCCGAACTTCGACAAGGCGACCGGCATCAAGGTCACCTACGACGTGTTCGACAGCGATGAAATGGTCGAGACCAAGCTGCTGACCGGCAACAGCGGTTACGACATCGTGGTGCCGACGCTGAACTTCTTCGGCCGCCAGATCCAGGCCGGCGTGTTCCTGCCGCTGGACAAGAGCAAGATCCCGAACCTGGCCAATCTTGATCCGGCCGTGATGGCCCGCATCGCCGGGCAGGACCCGGACAACAAGTACGGCGTGCCGTACATGATGGGCACCACCGGCATCGGCTACAACGTGGCCAAGCTCAAGGAACGCTTCGGTGGCAGCACCGATGTGGCCAACAGCTGGGACCTGATCTTCAAGCCGGAGAACATCTCCAAGATGAAGGACTGCGGCGTGACCCTGCTGGACACGCCGGCCGACCTGATCCCGATCGCACTGCATTACCTGGGCGAAGACCCGCACAGCGCCGATCCAGCGGTGATCCAGAAGGCGGCCGACCTGCTCAAGTCGATCCGTCCGTACGTGCAGAACTTCCATTCCTCGCAGCTGGTGGGCGCGCTGGCCAATGGCAGCACCTGCCTGGTGGTGGGCTGGTCGGGTGACATCATCCAGGCCCGCGACCGTGCCGAGGAAGCCAAGAACGGCGTGGAAGTGGCCTATTCGATTCCGAAGGAAGGCGCGCCGCAGTGGTTCGACATGCTGGCCATCCCGAAGGATGCCAAGCACCCGGAGAACGCCTATGCGTTCATCAACTACCTGCTGGAGCCGCAGGTGGCTGCCAACAACACCAACGTGACCCACTACGCCAACCCGGTGAAGTCGGCCACGCCGTTGGTGGATGCCGCCATCCGCGACGACAAGACCATCTACCCGCCGGAAGACGTGGCGGCCAAGATGTTCACCTACGCGATCAACACGCCGGAGACGGACAAGCTCTATACCCGTCTGTGGACCGAGATCAAGACCGGCCGTTGAGCTGAGGCAGCCCTCACCCCAACCCCTCTCCCGTACACGGGAGAGGGGCTTAAGCGAAGCCTGATGCTTCCTTCTCCCTTTGGGAGAAGGTGCCCGCAGGGTGGATGAGGGTTCGGGCCAAGCCCGATGCAATCCAACTGCCTTGGGCTTTATGACGTGCCCTCACCGCAACCCCTCTCCCGTAAACGGGAGAGGGGCTTTTAGTCCGCAGCCATGCAGGATCGCTCCCTTCTCCCGCCTGCGGGAGAAGGTGCCCGGAGGGCGGATGAGGGCAGCTTCTGCTCCTGCGGCAAACAGCAAAGCCCCCTTGCCAAACAAGGGGGCTTTGCCGTTGCAGCGGCCTCGGATACGCGTCCTGTCCGGCTTTCACCTGCTCTCACCCGCACGCCCCGTACTGTCCAATCAGGGACAACCCGCCAGAAACAGCGGTGTCGTCCACAAAACACGGGGGCTAAACTACGCCCGTTTTCCACCTGCCCGCTCCCGGAGCCCTGCATGCCCGTTGATGCCAAGCCAGACACCAGGACCGATGCCATCGCTTTGAACAGCGAACCCGGCTATCTGTCCATCCGCGATCTGCGCAAGGAGTTTGATGGCTTTGTCGCCGTCGATGACGTCAACCTGGACGTGCGCAAGGGCGAGATCTTCGCCTTGCTGGGTGGGTCGGGCAGTGGCAAGTCCACGTTGCTGCGCTGCCTGGCCGGCTTTGAAACGCCCACCAAGGGCAGGATCCTGCTCGACGGCCAGCCGATCACCACGCTGCCGCCCTACGAGCGGCCGATCAACATGATGTTCCAGTCCTACGCGCTGTTCCCGCACATGACGGTCGAGCAGAACATCGCCTTCGGCCTGAAGCAGGACGGCATGGCCAAGGATGCGGTCACCCGCCGTGTCGGCGAGATGCTGGAACTGGTGCAGCTGGACAAGCTGGGCAAGCGCAAGCCGCACCAGCTGTCCGGCGGCCAGCAGCAGCGTGTGGCGCTGGCTCGTTCGCTGGCCAAGAGCCCCAAGCTGCTGTTGCTGGACGAGCCGATGGGCGCGCTCGACAAGAAGCTGCGCTCGAAGATGCAGCTGGAGCTGGTCAACATCATCGAGCAGCTCGGCGTGACCTGCGTGATGGTCACCCACGACCAGGAAGAGGCCATGACCATGGCCACCCGCATCGCGGTGATGGACCAGGGCTGGATCCAGCAGATCGGCAAGCCCGATGACATCTACGAACAGCCGGCCAATCGCTTCGTCGCCGGCTTCATCGGTTCGGTCAACCTCATCGAAGGCGTTATCGACGAAGACCTGCCCGAGTACGTCACCGTGCGCACCGCCGACTTCCCCGCACCGATCTACGTCGGCCACGGCATCACCGGCTACGAAGGTCAGCCGGTGGCGTTCGCGCTGCGCCCGGAAAAAATCCATATCGGCAAGGACGAGCCGGAAGGCGAGACCAACAAGGCGCAGGGCGTGGTCGAGGACATTGCCTATTTCGGCAGTCATTCGGTCTACCACGTGCGGCTGCCCAGCGGGGCCAAGATCCTCTCCAACTTCGCCAACATGAAGCGCTGGGACAGTGACGGCATCACCTGGAATGACGAAGTCTGGGTGTCCTGGGACGACAACGACGGCGTGGTGCTGACCTCATGAGCGCCGCCCACCCGAACGCAACCGGATGGCGGCGTTGGCTGCCCGGCATCCGCGCCGGGGTGATCGGCGTGCCGTACCTGTGGCTGCTGCTGTTCTTCGCGATCCCGTTCCTGATCGTGCTGAAGATATCGTTCGCGAAGATGGCCGTGGCGATACCGCCGTACACGTCCATCGTCGCTTACGTGGACAACGCGTTCACGGTGAACCTCAATCTGGGCAACTACGCGGCGCTGTTCGCCGACAGCCAGTACGTGGTGGCTTACCTGAGTTCGATCAAGATCGCGGTCATCTCGACCTTGCTGACCTTGTTGATCGGCTACCCGATGGCCTATGTGATCTCGCGGATGTCGCCGTCGGCACGCAACATCGCGATGATGCTGGTAGTGCTGCCGTCATGGACCTCGTTCCTGATCCGCGTCTATGCCTGGATCGGCATCCTCGACAGCAACGGCCTGATCAACCGCACGTTGATGAACCTGGGCGTGATCGACGAGCCGCTGCGCATCCTCTACACGCCCACTGCCGCCTACATCGGCATCGTCTACTGCTACCTGCCGTTCATGGTGCTGCCGCTGTACGCCAACCTGGTCAAGCTCGACAACCGCCTGCTGGAAGCAGCCTACGATCTGGGCGCGCGCCCGTGGCAGGCGTTTCTCAAGATCACGCTGCCGCTGTCGCGCAGCGGCATCATCGCCGGCTGCATGCTGGTGATGATCCCGGCGGTGGGCGAGTTCGTGATCCCGGAAATGCTCGGTGGCCCGGATACATTGATGATCGGGCGCGTGCTGTGGGGCGAGTTCTTCAACAACCGTGACTGGCCGCTGGCCTCGGCGGTGGCGATCGTGATGCTGCTGCTGTTGCTGGTGCCTATCATCATCTTCAACCGCTCCCAACAGCGTGAGCTGGAAGGGAGGCTGGCATGAGCATGAGCCGGCGTAGCTCCTGGTTGGGTTGGAGCATCCTGCTGCTGGGCTTCGGTTTCCTGTACCTGCCGATCCTGTTGTTGATGGTCTATTCGTTCAACTCTTCGCGGCTGGCGACGGTGTGGGCCGGCTTCTCCACGCAGTGGTACGGCGCGCTGTTTCGCGACCGGCAGTTGCTGGAAGCGGCGTGGATCAGCCTGAAGATCGCGTTCTGGACCGCTACCGCGTCGATGGTGATCGGCACCATGGCGGCGATGGCGATGACCCGCTTCAAACGCTTCCCCAGCAAGACCCTGTTTGGTGCGCTGGTGACGGCGCCGCTGGTGATGCCGGAGGTGATCATCGGCCTGTCGATCCTGCTGATGCTGGTATCGATGGGCGGCCTGTTCGGCCTGCCGTCCAAGGGCGTGGTGGCGATCTGGATCGCGCATGTCACCTTCACCATCTCGTTCGTGACGGTGGTGGTGTCCTCGCGGCTGCAGGAGCTGGACCGCTCGCTGGAAGAAGCTGCGATGGACCTGGGCGCCAACCGGCTGAAAGTGTTCTTCCTGATCACCTTGCCAATCATCGCCCCGGCACTGGTGTCGGGCTGGCTGCTGGCCTTCACCTTGTCGCTGGACGATGTGGTGATCGCAAGCTTCGTCGCCGGCCCCAGTTCAACCACGCTGCCGATGAAGATCTTCGCCTCGGTGCGTATGGGCGTAAGCCCGAAGATCAACGCGCTGGCCACGCTGATGGTGCTGGCAGTGTCGGCGGTTGCGGTGCTCGGCTGGTGGATTTCGGCCCGTTCGGACAAGCGCCGTCAGCGCGACATGCAGCTGGCGTTGCAGGAAAACGGATAGGCGAAACCGGTAGCGTCGAGCCACGCTCGGCGCGGGCCTTCACCGGCAAAGCTGTGATGCCGAGCCATGCTCGGCAGCGGACTTCACCAGTAAAGCCCCAGCGGAGCATGGCTCCGCTCTACCGGTAATCGCCTGCTTTACCTGCGCGCAACACTCGCGGCGCTACCATTCACGCATTCGTTGAATGCAGGTGTGTCGCCATGGCTTCGTATCAGACCATCAACCCCTTCGACGGCCGCGCAGAGCGCACGGTCGAGCAGATGAGCGCTGCCGCCGTCGAGCAGCGGCTTGCCGCAGCCGAGTCGGCATTCCCGGCCTGGTCGGCGCTGACGCTGGAACAGCGCGGGGGATTGCTGCGCAAGGTTGCCGCAGGGCTGCGCGACCGACGTGATGACATCCAGCGCACGATGACCCGCGAGATGGGCAAGCTGCGCCGCGAGGCGCTGGCCGAGATCGAGAAGAGCGCGGCGGCCTGCGAGTATTACGCCGATCACGCGGTCGAGTACCTCATGCCGCAGTCGATCCAGACCGAGGCACAAAGCAGCTACGTCATCTACCAGCCGATCGGCTGCGTGCTGGCGGTGATGCCGTGGAATTTCCCGTTCTGGCAGGTGATCCGCTTTCTCGCGCCCGGCTTGATGGCCGGCAACGTGGCCTTGCTCAAACATGCCAGCAACGTCCCGGGCTGCGCCGACCTGCTGCGCGAAGTTGTGGCGGGCGCCGGCATTCCCGAGGGCGTGTTCGACGTACTGCATATCGACAACGATCAGGCCGCCGACGTGCTGCGCGACCGCCGGGTGAAAGCGGTGACGCTGACCGGCAGTGAACGGGCAGGGCGCTCCATCGCCGCCAATGCCGGCGATCAGCTGAAGAAATGCGTGATGGAACTGGGCGGCAGCGATGCGTTCGTGGTGCTTGAGGACGCCGACCTGGGGCTGACCATTGCCGCGGCGGTGAAGTCGCGTTTCGACAATGCCGGCCAGACCTGCATTGCCGCCAAGCGCTTCGTGCTGGTGGAGTCCATTGCCGATGCGTTCGTGCAGCGTTTCGTCGAAGCCGCGAAGTCGCGTGTGTATGGCGATCCGCAGGACGAGGCGACGACCCTGGCACCGATGGCGCGCGCTGACCTGCGTGATGAGCTGCACCGGCAGGTGCAGGAGAGCATCGCCAAGGGCGCGAAGGTGTTGCTGGGTTGTGAGCCGTTGGCGGAGAGCCATGCCGGCTACCCGGCTTCCATCCTCGACAACGTGCAGCCCGGCATGCCGGCCTACGATCAGGAACTGTTCGGGCCGGTGGCGGCGATCCTGCGGGTGAAGGACGAGGCCGAAGCCGTGCGCGTGGCCAACGACACCACGTTCGGGCTGGGTGGCAGCGTGTGGGGCAAGGACAGCGCACGCGCCGAGAAGGTTGCCGTGCAGTTGCAGTGCGGTGCGGCGTTCGTCAATTCAGTGGTCAGGAGCGATGCGCGTCTGCCTTTCGGCGGCACCAAGCGCTCGGGCTTTGGCCGCGAGCTGGCCGAGCACGGCATCCATGAGTTCATGAACATCAAGACGGTCTACGTGGCGTGATTGCCGACGCCGCTCCGCAGGCTGGCTCGGTGTTGTAGGAGCGGCGTGGGCCGCGAAGCTGGCCAAGCTTCCGATGCCGCATCTCTCTGCAATTGCATGGAAACCGGCAGCTGCATTTTTGCCAGCTTCGCGGCTGGAGCCGCTCCTGCAATTGCAGCGGTCACCCCTCCCCAACCCTCCCCTTGGCCTACGGCCAAGGGGAGGGAGGCAAGAACGGGTTTCGCTGCAATCTGACCGGCCATGCAATTCCACTCCCTCCCTTTGGCGCAGCCAAGGGGAGGGAGGCAAGAACGGGTTTCGCTGCAATCTGACCGGCCGTGCAATTCCACTCCCTCCCGTTGGCGCAGCCAAGGGGAGGGGGGCAAGAGCGGGTTTCGCTGCAATCTGACCGGCCGTGCAATTCCACTCTCACCTTTGGCGCAGCCAAGGGGAGGGAGGCAAGAACGGGTTTCGCTGCAATCTGACCGGCCGTGCAATTCCACTCCCTCCC
>NZ_JAJOYR010000001.1:1655542-2711874 GCF_021202945.1 Stenotrophomonas sp. SY1
TTTGGCGCAGCCAAGGGGAGGGAGGCAAGAACGGGTTTCGCTGCAATCTGACCGGCCGTGCAATTCCACTCCCTCCCTTTGGCGCAGCCAAGGGGAGGGCCGGGGAGGGGTAGCTTCAACCAAACGGTTGATCGATCGACGGGCTCTGTGGCGTCATCAACGCCGCGCCATCCTCGGTGACGTACAGGATGTCTTCCAGCCGCACGCCGAACTTATCCGGAATGTAGATGCCCGGCTCGTCGCTGAAGGTCATGCCCGGTTCCAGGACGTGCTTGTTGCCACGGACCAGGTAATCCCATTCGTGCATGTCGATGCCGATGCCATGGCCCAGTCGATGACTGAAGTAGCGGTAGTCCGGACCGTAGCCGGCATCGCTGATCACCTTGCGCGCAGCAGCGTCCACCGACTCCATGGTCACTCCCGGACGCGCGGTCTTCAGCGCTGCGGTCTGCGCCTGCAGCACGATGTCGAAGATGCGGCGGATGTCGTCGCTGGGCTGGCCCAGCACCACGGTGCGGGTGATGTCGCTGGTGTAGCCACCGGCGCGGCAACCGCCGTCGAAGATGATCGGTGTGCCTTCGACCAGGTGCTGCGGCTGGTCCGAGCCATGCGGTGAAGCGGTGTACTTGCCGATGTTGACGCTGGCATCACCGGGCAGGCCGGTGCGTGCGTAGGCCATTGCGATCAGGCCGCTGATGTCCTGCTCGGTCATGCCGGGCTTGAGCGCCTTCCACACCGCTTCGTACACCGCCAGGGTGTTGGCGTTGGCCAGTTTCATCAACGCCAGTTCGGCGGCGCTCTTCACCCGACGGCAGCCGGCGGTGACCGGCCGGGCATCAACCACGCGCGCCTGAGGCAGTGCATCCATGATGCCCTTGGCTCGGAAGAACGGAACCGTTTCCTCCATGCCGATGGTGCCGGTGGCGTGGCCCATGTCGCGGATGACCTTGGCCACCAGCGCGTACGGGTCTTCATCCTCCTGCCAGCCGCGCACATCGTTGCCGAGCTTGATCTGCTCCAGCGTGCGGCCGCGCTCGAACTCGGGCGTGACGTAGACCGGGTCGCCGCTACGCGGCAGCAGTACGCCGGTAAGGCGTTCGCTGTTCCACCAGTGCATGCCGGTGAAGTAGGTAAGCGAGCTGCCGGCGCCGATGAACACCACGTCGATGCCGTGCGTGCCCATCAGCTGCTGCGCACGGGCGACACGACTGGCGCGCTCCTGGTTGCTGATCGGCACCACCTGCGAGGCCACCGGCTTCAATGCGCGGATGGATTCGGGCAGTGCGTCGTCGGCGCGTGCCGGCGTGGCAGCCTGGGTCAGCGACGACAGCGGCAGTGCGATGGCACCGACCGCCAGCGAGTTGCGCAGGAAATGGCGACGCGTGCCGCCGAGAACGGAATTGCTTCCCATGGAGTCCCCTCGAAATCCAGGATGGATGAAACGGTAGCCGGCGGCGTTACAGCCAGTCCGAACGCTTGAACAGCCGGTACAGCACCACGCATACCGTGCCGACGCCGAGCATCAGCAGCGGGTAGGCAAAGCGCCCGCCCAGCTCCGGCATATGCGCGAAGTTCATGCCGTACCAGCTGGTGATCAGGGTAGGCGCGGCCAGCAAGGCCGCCCACGCACCGAGCTGCTTGACCGTCTCGCCCTGCGCCAGCGTCACCAGTGACAGGTTCACGCTCAAGGCGGTTCCCAGCATTTCGCGCAGCGTGTCAATGGCATCGTTGACGCGCGCGGCGTGGTCCTGCACATCGCGCAGGTACAGCCGCACTTCTTCGTTGACGAATTGCGCCTGGCTGCGTTGCAGCTGTGCAAGTGCGTCCTGCAATGGCGCCACCGCAAGCCGCATCTTGTTGAGTTCGCGCTTGAGTTCGTACAGGCGGATGACGGTGCGGCGTTTGTAGCTGTCGGAGAAGATGTCCTTCTCCAGCGAGTCCAGCGTGTCACGGAAGCTGTCGGTGATCGGCAGGTAGTTGTCCACCACCGCATCGAGCACCGAGTACAGGCAGAACGAGGGGCCCATCGCCAGCAGCTCGGGCTCGCGCTCCAGGCGCGCACGTACCGGTGCATACGACAACGAGGCGCCGTGGCGCACGGTCACCAGAAAGCGCGGCCCGAGGAAGGCGTGGGTTTCACCGTAGCGGATGCGTTCGTCCACCACCTGCGCGGTGTGAACCACCGCGAACAGCGAGTTGCCGTAGGTCTCGATCTTGGGCCGCTGGTGTGCCTTGCGGGTGTCCTCGATGGCCAGCGGATGCAGGTTGAATTCTTCTTCCAGCTTGTCGAGCACCGCATCGCTGGGTTCGTAAAGTCCCACCCAGACGAAGCCCTTGGCTTCGCTCTGCAGTACGTCGCTGATGCTGTCCAGGTCGAGCGGACGCGAGCTGCCATCCTCGGCGTACCAGGTGCAGTTGATGACGCAGGCCGGGTTGGCGGGCGCTGCGGTTGAGATGGCCGGTTCCATGCCGGCCATCGTGCCTCAACGCAACACAGGCGCCAAGCTCCGCTTGCCCAGTGTCAGCGCCAGAGCAAGGTGGATCGGCAGCAGCAGCACGATCCACTGCGTGTTGAACTGTGCCTGCAAGGACAGCCACTGCACCGGCAGTGCCACCGCAGCGATGCCTGCCACCAGCCACAACAGCCAGCTGAACCAGCGTCCGGGCTGACGTCCGCGCAGCAGCGTCCAGGCGCCGGGAACGAGCAGTAGTGACAGTGGGCTGAGCAGGAGCAGGTTGCGGTTGGCCCATGCGGCGTGATGCGCGCTGAAGCCCCACAGGTAGGCCAGCAGGGCGCCGGCGACGCCGCACAGCAGCCAGAACGGCAGGGCGAAACCCGCGATCAGCCGCACGCGCCGGCGTCCGGCAATGATCAGGCCTGCAATCGCCAGACCGACCAGCAGCCACGGCCACCAGCGGCGGATCTTTTCCTTGGGTTCGGCTGCCAGGCGCTGCGGCAGCAGTTCCTGTTCGGCCTGGACCAGCGGGCGGCCTTCACTGTTGCGGGCTTCGCGCAGGCTGTCGGCCAGGCGCATCGGCACGAAGGCTTCTTCCCAGCGTGACAGTGGCTGGTCGGCGCTGGGACCCATGCCGATGTCGAAGCCCAGCCACATCCACAACGAAGGCGAGGCCAGTCGCACCGATTCGCTGCGGAAGGTGTTGCCACGCGAACGACCGGCCAGCTGCGACTGCAGCCCGCCGTCCATTGCCTGATTCAGTGCGTCGCGCACCATCGTCGAGCAGTTGGCCAGGAAGTAGTCGTAGTGGTAACGGGCGTTTTCGGGCTTGGCGCGTTCGGCCAGCCCATCGGCAAGGGCGCGTGCCTGTGCCGGCGGCAGGTCCAGCCACTGGATGCTGGCGCCGCGCCCGGCGTCGCTGTACTGGGCAAGGTCTTCTTCAAGCGGCAGCGCCACCAGGTAGTACATCATCCGGCCACGCACGAAGTTGCCGATGAAATCCGGCTCGGACGGATCGAAGTAGCCGAAGTTGTACGACGTGGCCTGGCCACTGACCGGATCGACCACGACCAGTGCGTCGTGGCCGAACCGCTCGAAGAAGATCTCACCGGGCTGCATCGTCACCACCCCGACGCGTGGTGCGGGGCGGGCATCGTCAGCGGCAGCCGTCTGCGCGGCGGCAATGCCGGTGCTCAGCAGCAGGAACAGCAAGGCGAATGCAGGCAGCAACAGCCGCGGCAGGCGGAACGTGATCAATCTTCGTCCTGGTCTTCGGGGGGCAGCACGGTGACGTGGAAGGCCTGCACGCGGCGCGCGTCGGCACGGGCCACGCGGAACACGAAGCGGCCCAGGGTCAGTTCGTCGCCGGTTTCGGGCAGGTGGCCGATGGCTTCGGTCGCCAGGCCGCCGATGGTGTCGTAATCGTCATCGGAGAAGTCGGCACCGAAGCGCTCGTTGAAATCACCGATGGTGGTCAGCGCGTCCACCACGTAGCGGCCATCGGCGAGGATGGCGATCTGCGCGGTGTGGTCTTCGGTCTCGTCATGCTCGTCATCGATGTCGCCGACGATCTGTTCCAGCACGTCCTCGATGGTGACCAGACCGGCAACGCCGCCGTACTCATCGACCACGATGGCCATGTGGTTGCGCGAGAGCCGGAACTCCTTGAGCAGTACATTGAGCTTCTTGGACTCGGGGATCAGCACCGCCGGGCGCAGCAGCTCGCGGATGGTGGAGTGGCTGTTGTCGGCGACCACGCCGCGCAGCAGGTCCTTGGCCAGCAGGATGCCGAGCACGTCGTCCTTGTTCTCACCATGCACCGGGAAGCGCGAATGGCCGGATTCGACCACCTGCTTCATCAGTTCAAGGAAGGGCGAATCGACCGCCAGGGACACCATGTGCGAGCGCGGGATCATCACGTCGCCGACGGTCAGCTCGGCCACCGAAATGGCGCCTTCCATCATCCGCAGGGTGTCTGCGGCGATCAGGCCGTCCTGCTGTGCGGTCTGCAGGATCGTCACCAGCTCGTCGCGGGTGTGGGGCTCGCTGGAGAAGGCCGAACTCAGGCGCTCCAGCCAGCTGCGTTTCTTTTCGGCCGGTTCGGGGCCGGTACTACTGTCGTCTTCAGACATCTCTTGGTTTGACTGCACCCGGCTTGCCGGGCGGTGCCGGCAAGTCTAACAGCATGCCTGCTGTCGTCCGATCAACCGGCGGGCTTGAGCGCATCGGCTGCGGGTGCGGCCGGGGCCTCGCCTTCGGCCGGTTGGTCCAGGCTGTAGGTACAGCCGGCCAGGGTCTTGCCGGGGTGCGACTTGACGTTGGAGACACTCAGGATCACCGACTCGATCAGCGCTTCGCCGCTCTTGGCGTCGATGACGTCGCGGCTGACCAGTTCGCGCCCGGCCATGAACTTGTCCGGTGCGTCGTAGCCGACCTCCAGGTCCAGCTCCTTGGCCAACGGCCGCGGGTCGGGCATGTCGAACAGGGCCACGATGGTTCCGCCGGCCATGGCGATGTGCTCGGCGCTGCGGCCGAACACGGTGATCGGCGTGTTCAGGATGTACTCGTTCATGAACAGGTTGCCCTGCGGCAACGGCCGCCAGCCCAGTGCGACGGCCTTGAGCGGATCGGCGGCGATGGGCGCCAGCGCGGCGAACTCGCTCACGCTCTGGCGGCATTCCATCAGGGCGGGCAGGTCGATGTTCTGGGCCTGGGCGGTGCCGGCAACGGTGAGCAGCAGCGGGAGTAGGCGGATCAGGCGCACGCGGCGCACTCCGTGGAATTCAACGGGAGCCGATGATAAGCCGATGTGGCGCGGAAAGAGGAGGGGGCAAACGCCACAGAGCCGAAGAACGTGACGCACTCCGGATGTAGCGGCGGTCTGAGCTCTTGTAGGAGCGGCGTAAGCCGCGAAGCCAGTGGTGTTGGCCGGCGCCCACGTTCCCGCAATCAGACCATCTGCAATTGCGTTGTTGCTGGCGGCGGATATGGCGGTGACTTCGCGGCGAACGCCGCTCCTACCGTGAAGCCGCTTTGTTCTTTAGGAGCGGCTTCAGCCGCGAAGCCGTTGGCGCTGGTCGGCGTCCACGTTCCCGCAATCAGGCTGTCTGCAACTGCGTGGTTTCCGACGGCGGATGCCGCAATCGCTTCGCGGCTGAAACCGCTCCTACGCGGCAGCTGAGGCAAGGCTCACTGCTCGCCGGCGTAGGGATCGGCGATGCCCAGGTCGGCCAGGATTTCGCGCTCAAGCTGCTCCATGGCGTCGGCTTCCTTGTCGTCCTCGTGGTCCCAGCCCAGCAGATGCAGCACGCCGTGGACGGTGAGGTGGGCGTAATGCGCGTTGAGCGCCTTGCCCTGTTCTTCGGCTTCGCGCTCCACCACCGGCGCACAGATCACCAGGTCGCCCAGCAGCGGGAACTTCACGCCCTTGGGCAGGCCTTCGGGGATTTCGGCCGGGAAGCTGAGCACGTTGGTGGCGTAATCCTTGCCACGGTAATGGCGGTTCAGCGACTGGCCTTCCTTGGCATCGACCACGCGGATTGCCAGGTCGGCTTCGCGGATGCGGCCGTTCAATGCGGCGGCAACCCACTTGCGGAAGCTCACGGCCGCCGGCAGTCCAGCGCGGGGGAGGGCGTAGCTGACAGCTACATCGAGGCGGATAGGGCCCTTGGTCATGGCAGGTTCCAGCAATTGAGGCAGTTCAGATGGGTGCAGTATCGCGCGCCGGGGGTTTCACTGCGACTTCCACTCGTCGGCCGTGAAGGAAATCTCAACGATCTCGTTGTCGGCGCGCCGGGCTGCAATGCCAGCCTTCTCGACGGAACCATGGCAGTTGTAGCCTTCGTGCACGCTGGCCTGGCTGACCAGCGCCAGCGCGTTCTGTTCCGGCGTTGCATCTGGCGAGAGATAGATGGTCGAGCTCGCGCAGTCGCCGACGTTGGCGACCAGCAATGCCGGGATCAGCGTGTGTGCGGCGAGGTCGGTCACGGCATTGAACTGCTCGGTGGTGATGCGCTCCTGCGCTGCCGAGGCGCGAAGCTTGAAGTAATACAACTGCTTGTAGAACAGGTAACCGTTGGAATACATCGGCCAGTTCCGGGGCATCAGATTCAGGCTCATCTGCAGCTTCTGACCGGTGATCTGTTCGGCATCGGCAATGGCCTTGATCACCTGCGCATCGACGTCGTTGGCCGGCGTCTTGCTGGCCGAATCGGGCGGAGCGAGCGGAAAGGGAGCCTGATGCAGCTCCCGCAACTGCGAGTAGGTGCCTTGTTCAACCGCCAGCGCCAGCCCATCGCGGAAGCCTTTCACCCCGCTCTCCATGGCCGCGTTCTGGCTCATGCGGCCTGCCGGATAGACATAAATGTCGATCCGGATTTCCTGATGGCCTTTCACCGCGTAGCGAAAGCCTGCACCGGAAAACTTCTGCTTGGGATCAAAGGAGCTGCCTTCAAGCTCGAACTCGCCGACTTGCCTGGGCGCAACCAGATAGCTGGTTTCAACGTAAGGACGCGCCGCCGCAGCGGCTTGCTTGTCCTTGTTCCCGGCGGTGGCCGGGACGTTCATTGCCGAGATCAACACGCAGACGGACAGCAGCAGATACGGGCGGGACATGGCACCTCCTGTGCAGGGCGGGTGCCGGGAGTGTAAGCCTTACTCGGCGCCGGGCTTTACCTGCTGCAGATCGCGCCGGTCGTAAGCGTTGACGATGCGTGCCACCAGCGGGTGACGCACCACGTCGCGCGATTCAAAGAAGGTGAAACTCACCCCGTCCACGTCGCGCAGCACTTCAATGGCGTCACGCAGGCCGGACTTCATGTGCTTGGGCAGATCAGTCTGGGTCAGGTCGCCAGTGACCACCGCAGTGGAGCCGAAACCCAGGCGGGTGAGGAACATCTTCATCTGTTCGATGGTGGTGTTCTGCGCTTCGTCCAGGATCACGAAGGCGTCGTTGAGCGTGCGTCCGCGCATGTAGGCCAGCGGTGCGATCTCGATGACGTTCTTCTCCAGCAGCTTGGCCACCTTCTCCACACCCAGCATTTCGTACAGCGCGTCGTACAGCGGGCGCAGGTAGGGATCGACCTTCTGGGTCAGGTCGCCGGGCAGGAAGCCCAGCTTCTCGCCGGCTTCCACCGCCGGGCGCACCAGGATCAGCCGCTGCACGCGCGATTCGTTCAGTGCTTCGACCGCCATCGCCACGGCCAGGAATGTCTTGCCGGTGCCGGCCGGGCCGATGCCGAAGTTGATGTCGTGGGTGGTGATCTGGTGCAGGTACTTGGACTGGTTGGCGCCACGGCCGCGCACGGTGCCGCGTTTGACCTTGATCGCCACTTCCTGGGCTTCGTAGGCCTGCTCGGTCACCTGCTGCACGTTGGCATGGTTCAGGCGCAGGTGGATCGCGTGGCTGTCGAACACGACATCAGCCGCCTCGGCATACAGCGCCTTGAGCAGCTTCTCGGCTTCGGCGGTGGTCTTGCCCGGGCCGCTGACCCGGAACACGTTGCCACGGTTGGCGATTTCCACGCCGAGTTTGAGTTCGACCTGGCGCAGGTGCTCGTCGAACGGGCCGGACAGGTTGGCCAGGCGCTCGGTGTCGGTGGGTTCGAGGGTGAAGTCGCGGTGGGTGGTAGCAGTCATGACTTGGAAGATGGTGTCGAAGGCCGCGACATCAAGGCCGCCTGGCGTGGTCCGGCAAGGGAGGCGCATTGTCGGGCCGGTGGCTGTCTCCAGGGCAGCGCGAGGTGGCTGCTGATGGGCGTCGCGGCAATGGTTGAAATTTAATTAACTGTTGAATTAAATGGCTCCATGAAGCGACAAGATCCGAATGGCTCCGAGCGCGACGGCAAGGCTGGCGACCTTCCCGGAGCACCGGCGCATCCAGCCCGCAAGGTCCGTAAACGGGCGCCGGGGCGACGCCCGACAGTTGATGCGGCGGATCTGCGCGCGCAGCTGCTGGATGCAGCCGTGGCCTGCTTCGTGGCCCAGGGCATCGCCGCCACGTCGCTGCGCGACATCGCGCGTCGCGCCGGCGTGACGCCAGCACTGGTTCACTACTACTTCGGCGACAAGCCGCGTCTGCAGCAGGCGGTGGTCGAAGAACGTCTGTGGCCGGTAATGGAGCAGGTGCATGGCGGTGTACGGGATGCGGGTGATGACTTGAATGCGTTGGTCGCCGCCTTCGTCAACGGCATTGTGCGGACGGTGGCGGCGCATCCGTGGCTGCCGACGCTGTGGGTGCGGGAGATCCTCTGTGAAGGAGGCGCGTTGCGTGAACTGATGATCGAGCGGGTTGGGCCGGTGCTGCCGCAGGTGCTGGCCGAGCGCTTCTCCGTCGCGCAACAGAAGGGACGGCTGAACCCGCAGCTCGATCCGCGGTTGATGGTGGTGTCGCTGGTGGGCCTGACGATGTTTCCGTTGGCCAGTGCGCCGATCTGGCAGCAACTGTTTGGCGCCGCCGAACTGGGGGCCGAGCAGGTGCAGGGGCATGCGCTGGCGCTGTTGATGCGTGGATTGGAGCTGAAAGCATGAGAGACCGACGCATTCCCCTTGCCGCTGTGCTGCTGTCATTGGCCGCATGCACGGGCCAGGCGCCACAAGCCCTGGGCACGCTGGAATGGGACAGGGTCACCCTGCCTGCACCAGCATCGGAAAAAATCGTGCAGATCGATGTGCGCGAAGGCCAGCAGGTTGCCGCCGGCGAGCCGCTCATGCAGCTGGAGCTGGCTTACAGCAAGTCACAGTTGGCCGCGCTGCAGGCGCAGGCGGCGCAAAGCAGCGCCGCCCTGTCGGAGCTGCATAACGGGCCGCGCAGTGAGGACATCGCGCAGGCGCGGGCCAGTGTGACCGCTGCGCAGGCGCAAGCCCGCGAATCGCAAGCGTATTACGCGCGTCTGCAGCCGCTGGGTACGCGACAGCTGGTAGCCGCCGCCGAGCTGGACCGCGCCCGTGCAGCAGCGCAGAGCGCGCAGGCCGAAGCCCGTCGCGCCGAAGCCGCGCTGGACGAACTACTGCATGGCAGTCGCTCCGAACAGGTGGCGCAGGGCGAAGCGGCGTTGGCATCGGCCCAGGCCAATGTGGGTTCGCAAACCGTTCTGCTGGAAAAGCTGGCGCTCACCGCACCGCGCGCCGGCCGGGTGGACAGCCTTCCCTACAAGCTTGGCGATCAACCGGCTGTGGGCGCGGCGTTGGTGGTGCTGCTGGTGGGAGAGGCACCGTATGCCCGCGTCTACCTGCCGCAGGCGCTGCGCAACCGGCTGAAGGTTGGCGATGCCGTGCAGGTGAAGCTGCATGGCGATGAGGTCGCGCAGGTCTACGGCGGACACGTGCGGATGATCCGCAGCGAGCCGGTGTTCACGCCGTACTTCGCATTGACCGGCCAGGACGCCGAGCGTTTGAGCTATCTGGCCGAGATCAGCCTGGGCAAGGACGCATCGGCCTTGCCGGTGGGGGCACCGTTGGAGGTGCTGGCTGATGGCGCGCGCTGAGCGGGCCCTGTCGGCGGATAGCGCCATGCCCGAGGAAGGCATCGCGATCCGCGCCCGTGGGGTCAGCCGGCTGTTTGGCACCCTCAAGGCCGTGGATGATCTTGACCTGGATGTGCCAGCTCGGCAGATCTACGGCTTCCTCGGCCCGAATGGTTCGGGCAAATCCACCACCATCCGCATGCTGTGCGGGCTGCTCACGCCCAGTGCCGGTGAAATCCGGGTGCTGGGGCTGTCGATTCCGGAACAGGCCGAAGCGCTGCGCAGCCGCATTGGCTACATGACGCAGAAGTTTTCGTTGTTCGAGGACCTGAGCGTGCGCGAGAACCTGGAGTTCCTCGCTTCGGTGTACGACATGCCGGGAAAGCAGGCGCGCCAGCGGATCGATGTGCTGCTGGAGCAGTACCGCTTCCAGGACCGCCAGAAGCAGTTGGCCGGCACCATGAGTGGCGGCCAGAAACAACGCCTGGCGTTGGCCGCAGCGGTGATCCACGAGCCGGAACTGCTGTTCCTGGACGAGCCCACCAGCGCGGTGGACCCGGAATCGCGGCGTGACTTCTGGGAGAAACTCTTCGAGCTGGCCGATGCGGGCACGACGCTGCTGGTGTCCACCCACTACATGGACGAGGCCGAACGCTGCCACCGCATTGCCATTCTCGATCACGGCGCGCTCGTCGCCGATGGCACGCCGGCAGAACTCACCGGCCGCCTGGCCGGGCGCACGCTGGTGGTCGATGCCGCGCAACCGCGCCAGGCCGCGCGCGTGTTGTCTGCCTGCCCGGGCGTGATCAGCGTTGCGCAGATCGGCAACAGCCTGCGCGTGTTGCGGGCCGATGATGCCGGTGGCGATGCGTTGGCCGAAGCGCTGCGCGCGGCCGGCATCGCCGCGCAGGTCCATCCGCAGGCGGCCAGCCTGGAAGATGTGTTCGTCGCTGCAACCCGCAGCCGGTCCGCAACGCAGGTGGAAGGCACATGAAACCGCGACGCCTGCTCGGAGTCATGGTCAAGGAACTGCGGCAGATGCGACGCGACCGCATCACCCTGGCGATGATCATCGGCATCCCGGTGATGCAGCTGCTGCTGTTCGGTTATGCGATCAACACCAATCTGCGCGACCTGTCGGCCGGCTTCGCCGATCAGGCCCGTACCTCCGCCTCGCGCATGCTGGCACGCGACATCGTCGCCACCGGTGTGGTCGAACCGGTGCTGGAGGCACAGACACCGCAGCAATTGGTGGAGGCCATGCGCAGGGGCAGGATCAGCATCGGCATCGTCATTCCCCCGGACTACGAACGGCGCCGCGCTGAAGGCCGCGAAGCCCTTCAGATCCTGGTCGATGGCAGTGACAACGCGGTACAGAGCGCGGCGGCGCAACTGGCGCGGATGCCGCTTGATGGTGGTTTCAAGCCGCTGGCACCGGGCGCTATCAGCGTGGTCAGCTTCTACAACCCGCAGCGCAGCTCCGCGCTCAACATCGTGCCAGGGCTGGTGGGGGTGATCCTGACCATGACGATGGTGCTGTTCACGGCGGTGGCCATCGTGCGCGAACGCGAGCGCGGCAACATGGAGTTGCTGATCGCCACGCCGGTCACCAGTGCCGAATTGATGATCGGGAAGGTCATCCCTTATGTGGTCATCGGCCTGGTGCAGACCGGCATGGTGCTGGCGCTGGGTACCTGGCTGTTCCATGTGCCGATAGGCGGCAGTTTGCTGGATGTGTTCTTCGCGGCCGGTCTGTTGATTATTGCCAACCTGGCACTGGGCCTGTTGATCTCCACGGGCGCGAAATCGCAGTTCCAGGCGATGCAGATGACCTTCTTCATCTTCCTGCCGTCGATTCTGCTGTCCGGCTTCATGTTCCCGTTTGCCGGCATGCCGCGCTCGGTGCAGTGGCTGGCCGAAGTGCTGCCGCTGACCCACTTCCTGCGCCTGATCCGGGGCGTGATGCTGCGCGGGGCCAGCCTCTGGGAGCTGTGGCCGGGAGTGCTGGCGCTGGTGGCGTTCAGTGCGGTGATGATGACCGGGGCGATCCTGCGCTTCCGCAAACGCCTGGACTGAGGTGCAGCCTGCGGAGCGGTCGCAGGGTTCTCCACAATCCATGTGGATGTGGACGCGACGAACCTGTGGATATCCTGTCCCGGCCATTGTGCCGCAAGGCTTCTGACTGGCTGGTCAAAAAACTGCCATCGGCAGGGCGGGTTGTCCACATCGGATGTGGATCGAATCTGCATGAAGGTGTGGATAACCGCGCGCAGCCCAGCAACGGCGGGCGTTTCAGTGGCATGGCGAAAAAATGACCGGCCCCGATACGTAGGGGCGCCCTTGGGCGCGAAGCCGGTGATCTGGAAGGCGGGGCGCGTTTCGGAAGGGCACGGTTGTCTCCGGCCTTCGGGGACAGGGCCAGCTTCGCGCCCAAGGGCGCTCCTGCGCGACGCTCCTGGCATGCAACCCCGGCAGGCAGGAGCGCAAGGTGTTTCCCGGGCAGGCACCGCTCACCCGGGATGGGGAGGCCTCACTCCTGCGTGAGGACCCGGCCACGCAGCGAGTTGCTCAGCGCCTCGGTGATGACCACGTCCACGAACTGGCCGATCAGGCGCGGGCTGCCTGCGAAGTTCACCGAACGCATGTTCTCGGTCTTGCCGGTCAGCTCGTTCGGGTCCTTGCGTGACGGGCCTTCGACCAGCACGGACTGCACGCTGCCCACCATCGACTGGGAAATGCCGGCGGCATGCTCGTTGATCTGCGCCTGCAAGCGCGACAAGCGGGCGTGCTTCTCGGCATCGCTGATCGTGTCCTCCAGATCGGCGGCCGGGGTGCCGGGGCGACGCGAATAGATGAAGGAGAAGCTCTGGTCGAAGCCCACGTCCTGGATCAGCTTCATGGTCTTCTCGAAATCGGCATCGGTCTCGCCGGGGAAGCCGACGATGAAGTCCGAGCTGATCGAGATGTCCGGGCGCACCGCGCGCAGCTTGCGGATCTTGGCCTTGAATTCCAGCGCGGTGTAGCCGCGCTTCATCGCACTGAGGATGCGGTCGCTGCCGGCCTGCACCGGCAGGTGCAGGTAGTTGGCCAGCTTGGGCACGTCGCGGTAGGCGTCGATCAGCGAGTCGCTGAACTCCAGCGGGTGCGAAGTGGTGAAGCGGATGCGGCCGATGCCGTCGATCTCGGCCAATGTGCGGATCAGCAGGCCCAGGTCGGCGATCTCGCCGTCGCCGTAGGGGCCACGGTAGGCATTGACGTTCTGGCCGAGCAGGTTGATCTCACGTACACCCTGCGCGGCGAGCTGCGCGCATTCGACCAGCACGTCCTCGAACGGGCGGCTGACCTCGGTGCCGCGGGTGTAGGGCACCACACAGAACGAGCAGTACTTGGAGCAGCCTTCCATGATCGACACGAACGCCGAAGCGCCTTCGGCGCGCGGTTCGGGCATGCGGTCGAACTTCTCGATCTCCGGGAAGCTGATGTCCACCTGCGGCTTGTTCTGCTCGCGGCGGGCGCGGATCAGCTCCGGCAGGCGGTGCAGGGTCTGCGGGCCGAACACCAGGTCCACGTAAGGGGCACGCTTGACGATGGCTTCGCCTTCCTGCGAGGCCACGCAGCCGCCGACGCCGATGATGACGTCACGGCCACCGGCCTTGAGGGCCTTCCAGCGGCCGAGCTGGCTGAACACCTTCTCCTGCGCCTTCTCACGGATGGAGCAGGTGTTGACCAGCACCACGTCGGCCTCTTCGGGATTGTCGGTCAGCTCCAGGCCTTCGGACTCGGCGAGCACGTCGGCCATCTTGGCCGAGTCGTACTCGTTCATCTGGCAACCGTGGGTCTTGATGTAGAGCTTGCCGCGCGCGCCGCCGGCAACCTTCGGCTTGGCGCCGGGCAGGGGAATCAGTTCAGGAGTGGTCATTTCAACAGGCGACACGGCAAGGCCGGCCGTATTCGGCAAGGGAGTAGCTGGCGTCCCGGGCATGGCGCTTATTCCAGACGGGGTGGGCGGGCAGGCGGCCCTGGGGCCGCGTCGAAGCGGGCCATTGTATCGGGCCGGCGCGCCCTGCGCCCGAATCGTGACCGGCATCGGCTTGGCAAGCCCCGAGGAAGCTGGGAGACTCCCCGCCCATGAAGGGGATCTTGGGGATCGTCACCTTGCTCGCTGCCGCATTGACCGCTTCGCCGGCCAGTGCCGGCACGCTGTACAAGTGTGTTGGCGGGGATGGCATCCCCAACTACGTCAACAAGCGGGTCAGCGGGGCAAGCTGCAGCGTAGTGAGCAGTTATCGCCCGTCGCGGGAGGCGCCGCGTCGCGCTGCTGTTACGCCCACTCCCGCCCCGATTCCCGCTCCGGCACCCGCGTCGCCGGCCAGCACTGCGGCGGTGGCGGCTGGCGAAAGCAATCCCACCAGGGTGGCCGCGCAGGCCGCGCCGACCACGGTTTCCGCCACGCCAGCCCCAGCTACGAGCAGCCGCGCCCAGCGCGTGGTCAGTGGGCAGGTGTACTCCTATATGAAGGATGGGGTTCGCCACTACACCAGTGCCCGCCCCACGCAGGTGGCCAGCATCGGCCAGGTGCGCACCATCAACTACAGCTACATCGAGCGTTGCTTCGCCTGTGGCGTGCAGTCGGGCGTGAACTTCGGCACGGTGCGCTTGAACATGCAGGCCTACAACACCGAGATCGCTGCCGCCGCCCGTGAGTTCGGGGTGGAAGAGGCCGTGGTGCGGGCCATCATCCATGCCGAGTCCGCGTTCAATCCGACCGCGCTCAGCCGCGCTGGTGCGCAGGGCCTGATGCAGTTGATGCCGGCCACCGCGCAGCGCTTCGGGGTGACCGACTCCTACGATGCCGCGCAGAACATCCGTGGCGGGGTGAAGTACCTGTCGTGGTTGCTGCGTCGCTTCAACGGTGATCTGACCCTGGCTGCTGCCGGGTACAACGCCGGCGAAGGTGCGGTCGACCGCCACGGTGGGGTGCCGCCCTACCGCGAAACCCAGTACTACGTGCGACGGGTCGCACAGTTGGCCGACCGTTATAGGGGCGAGCTGGCCACCCGGCAGTAAGGTGTCACCCTGTTGCGTCGGTCCGTGACAAATTGCGCGGACTGGTGTTTGATCGCGTTGTGCGGGCATTAAGCGTTCCGCTACACTCGCGAACGATTCGTTTCAGAGCAGGCTGGCCCCCACCAGACTGCTGGCAGCCTTATGCTACCTAATCAATATCGGAGTGCCGGATGGCAAACGATGGGGTAAACGATCCAGTCAACACCGGACGTCGGCGATTTTTGACAGCGACCACAGCCGTGGTCGGAGCAGTTGGCGTCGGCTTCGCAGCGGTACCTTTCATCAAATCGTGGAATCCCAGCGCACGGGCCAAGCTCGCCGGTGCGCCGGTGACCGCCGATATCAGCGCCTTGCAGGAAGGCCAACGCCTGGTCCTGGAATGGCGCGGTCAGCCGATCTGGATCGTCAAACGATCCAAGGCCATCCTCGATGCACTGCCCACGCTGGATGGTCGCCTGAAGGACCCTGAGTCAGGCAACAAGGACCAGCAGCCGGAGTACGTGCTCAAGGCCAATCCCGAATACCGTTCGATCAAGCCGCAGATATCGGTGCTGGTCGGGCTGTGTACGCATCTGGGTTGCGCGCCGGAAATGGTCGCCGAGATACGCCCCGAGCCCTACGACGCGCAGTGGAAGGGCGGCTACTTTTGCCCCTGCCACAAGTCGCGTTTCGATATGTCCGGGCGCGTGTTCCAGGACGTGCCGGCGCCGATCAACCTGCTCGTGCCGCCGCACCATTATCTGGATGACAGCACCATCGTCATCGGCGTTGATCCGCAGGGGGCAGCCTGAGCATGGCCAATATCCTCGTACGCACCGCCACCGGCGTGGCCAACTGGGTCAACGAGCGTGCCCCGGGCCTGGTGCCGGTGTACCGCAAGCACGTCAGCGAGTATTACGCGCCGAAGAACTTCAACTTCTGGTACTACTTCGGCTCGCTGGCACTGGTGATTCTGGTCAACCAGATCCTCACCGGCATCTTCCTCACCATGCACTACAAGACCAGTGCAGCCGAGGCGTTCGCATCGATCGAATACATCATGCGCGACGTGGAGTGGGGCTGGCTGATCCGCTACATGCACAGCACCGGTGCCTCGCTGTTCTTCATCGTGGTCTATCTGCACATGTTCCGCGGGCTGCTGTACGGCAGCTACAAGAAGCCGCGCGAGCTGGTGTGGATCCTGGGCATGCTGATCTACCTGGTGCTGATGGCCGAAGCCTTCATGGGCTACGTGCTGCCATGGGGCCAGATGTCGTTCTGGGGCGCGAAGGTCATCATCTCGCTGTTCGGTGCCATCCCGGTGATCGGCAATGGCCTGACCGAATGGATCATGGGCGATTACCTGCCTGGTGACGCCACGCTCAACCGCTTCTTCGCACTGCATGTCATCGCGTTGCCGCTGGTGCTGTTGCTGCTGGTGGTGCTGCACCTGGGCGCGCTGCACGAAGTGGGCTCCAACAATCCGGATGGCGTGGAGATCAAGAAGGGACCCAAGGGCAACCGCTGGTCGCCGACCGCGCCGACCGACGGCATTCCGTTCCACCCGTACTACACGGTCAAGGACATGGTGGGCGTCGGCTTCCTGCTGATGATTGCCGCCTTCATCATCTTCTTCGCCCCGGCCTTCGGTGGCCTGTTCCTGGAACACGACAACTTCACCGAGGCCAACCGGCTGGTGACTCCGGAGCACATCAAACCGGTGTGGTACTACACGCCGTACTACGCGATGTTGCGGGTGGTGCCGAACAAGCTGGGTGGCGTGCTGGTGATGTTCTCGGCCATCGCCATCCTGTTCCTGGTGCCGTGGCTGGACAAGGCCAAGGTCAAGTCGGTGCGCTACCGTGGCCCGATCACCAAGGTGATGCTGGGCGTGCTGGTGGTGTGCTTCGTGTGGCTGGGCATCATCGGCTCCGGCCCCGGCACCGCCATCTGGGAAACCTGGGTGGGCCGCGTGCTGACCTTCCTGTACTTCGCCTTCTTCATCACCATGCCGGTTTGGACCAAGCTCGACAGCGCCAAGCCGGTACCGGAACGGGTGACGACGCATGACTGACAAATGGATTGTGCGGCTGCTGATGGCTGCCGCGGTGCTGTTCTGCGCGTCGGCTTCGGCGGCCGGGGGCGGCAAGCTGCAACAGGCCGGCAACGACCTGGGTGACCAGGCCTCGCTGCAACGTGGTGCGCAGGCTTACATGAGCTATTGCTCGGCCTGTCATTCGCTCAAGTACCTGCGCTATTCGCGCATGGCCGAGGATCTGGGCCTGAGCGAAGAGCAGGTGATGAAAAACCTCAACTTCACCGGCGCTGCCTATGGCGAGCAGATCCAGGTGTCGATGCCGCATGACGCGGCGACCAAGTGGTTCGGCAAGATGCCGCCGGACCTGAGCCTGATCTCCCGCGTGCGCGGCAGCGACTGGATCTACAGCTACCTCAAATCGTTCTATCTGGACGAGTCGCGGCCGCTGGGCTGGAACAACACAGTGTTCCCGAACGCCTCCATGCCCAACCCGTTGTGGGAGCTGCAGGGCATCCAGCACCCCATCCACGGCAAGGCCGAACAGGCCGGCATTGATCCGCCGGTGGTGGGCTTCACGCTCGGTCAGCCGGGCAAGGTTGACCCGCGTCAGTACGACCAGACCGTTCGCGACATCACCAATTTCCTGGAATATGCCGGTGAGCCGGCTGCATTGAAGCGGCAGAGCCTGGGCGTGTGGGTGATACTTTTCCTGGCACTGCTGACCTTCCTGGCCTACCTGGTCAAGACCGAATACTGGAAAGACGTGCATTGATACAGGTGGGAGCCCGGGTGTGCAGGGGTCTTGGCAAGCGCGCCTGTCGATTGGCACACTCAGGTGACCGAGGCGACCGCTGGCACTGGGCTGGCGGGGCCGCAAGGCTGGCGGATTCCGGCCGTTGGAGAGCCTTTGATGGCGGCGAGTGTGCGTATGCGTAATACCTTGACTCTGTTCTCTGCGACCGATGACGTGCTGTGCCACCGGGTGCGGTTGGTGCTGGCGGCCAAAGGCGTGACTTACGACCTGGTGCCGGTTGATGCGCAGAACCCGCCGGAAGACCTGATCGACCTGAACCCTTATCACTCGGTGCCGACCCTGGTCGAGCGCGAGCTGGTGCTGTACGCGGCTTCGGTGGTCAGCGAGTACCTCGACGAACGTTACCCGCATCCGCCGCTGATGCCGGTGGACCCGCTCTCGCGCGCACGCCTGCGTCTGGCCATGCTGCGCATCGAGCACGACTGGGTGCCGCAGGTGCAGGCCATCCAGCTGGGCAACAAGACCCAGGCCGAAGCTGGCCGCAAGCGATTGAAGGAACTGGTGGCGCAATCGGTGCCGCTGTTCAAGGCGTCCAAGTTCTTCCTCAATCCGGAAATGAGCCTGGCTGACTGCGCCATGGCGCCGATCATCTGGCGTCTGGATGCCCTGGGCGTTCCGCTGCCCAAGGATGGCAAGGCAATCGAGGATTACGGCAGCCGGATCTTCCGTAACCCCGGCTTCATCCGCAGCCTGACCGACCAGGAAAAAAAGCTGCGCGAAATGCCGCCGCTTTGAGCCGCTGAAGGCTGTATGTCGACTTATCGATCACCGCCGGCTGGCGGTGATCGCATGGGCAATGGCGCGTACACTTGTCCACATGACAGAAGAAACTTTCCGGATGAGTAGCCACCGGCCGTACCTGTTGCGGGCGTTGGTGGAATGGATCAACGACAACGGCATGACACCGCACCTGATGGTGGATGCCGGTGTGCCGGGCGTGCAGGTGCCGGCCAGCGCGATAAAGGAAGAGCGCGTTGTGCTCAACATCGCCGAGCGTGCGGTGATGCGTCTGCATATCGACAACGAGACGGTCAGTTTCACGGCACGTTTTTCCGGCACCAGCTTCCCGGTGAGCGTGCCGATCTCGGCGGTGTTGGCGGTCTATGCGCGGGAGACCGGGCAGGGCATGGCGCTGCCGGACGATATCCCGGGTGCCGAGTCGGGACCGGATGACGATGCGCCGCCACCGTCCAGTCCGCCGGACGAGCCGCCACCGGCAGGCAAGCGCCCGCATCTGCGGGTGGTCAAGTAACCCAAGCTTCCACCGCCGCCGCAAGGCGGCGGTTTTCGTTGTGCGGAACGTTCCGGTGCGAGAACACCTTGCTTTGCCGGCTTCTGCGTAGGAGCGGCGTGAGCCGCGAAGCTGATGGACGATCGGCCGATGGGTTGCACGCAACCCAGGTTCGGCGTCAGTGCCAACCAGCCTGAGTTGAATCAACGCCGCGAATGTCTATCGGTCCTGGAGCGCGCTGGAGTTGGGCGGCGCTGCTTCCCCGTCGGCATGGCTGTGCGCTGTCCTGCCGTGCGGCTGGCTGATTTGCGCAGACACCACGTTGGGACTCCGGCCTTGCCGGCGAAATTTCTGCCGGACATGGCCCGGTATTACACGTCCTCGGCGTCTTCGGTGCTTTGCCGCAGCCGGCCAATCTGTGCGGCGGAAGGGCCGGTGAAGGAGACCAGCTGGCCACCGCGCAGCACCATGCGCCCGGAATGGCGGTCGACGCCGTCATGGGAATAGTCGAAGCGGAAGCTGCGCTCGAAGCCGACCCAGCCGTTGGGCAGTCGGCACAGGCGCAGGCCGGTGGCGTGGACGCTCTGGTCCAGCCACTGCACGTCGGCAGCGCGGCAGGCATTGCGGCCAAGTTCGGTGGCGCGGTCGGCGGCAGCGCGGGAACGGTCCCAGAACGCAAAGCCGATCGCACCGACGATCATCAAGATGAGCAGGGTAGGCATGGCGCCACTTTAGGGCATCTGCTGCCCTGGCGAGTAGCGTGATGACATGCGCGCCCGTGCCGGAGTCTGATGGCCGTCAGCGCGTGGGCGGAACGGCTGTGTTCTGTGTCGGCGGCAGCGTGGTGGGCGAAACGACGGGAACCTGCCGCACAGGAGCTGTGGCGGTCAATTTCAACAACGCCGCCCAGTCCTGTCGATTGAGGTTGCACTCGTCCTCCTGTCCCGGTGAGCAGCCCGGTTCCACCAGCGTTGCCGTGGTGCTGGAACTGGAAGCCTTGGGAAGTTCAAGCAGGCCGGTGCGATCGAGCGTGAGTTTGCGCATCGCCACCGTGTTGGCGACATTGCCGCCGATCAGATAAAGGGTGCGATCTCCGCCCATGTTGGCGCCGATGACCACTTCGCAATGCGACTTCCAGTGGCCAGCATTGCCGCTGCCCAGGGCCTGCACCAGGCCGCTGAAGTTCAGGGTGGTGCTGCGGTCGCGCAGATAGCACAGCATGTCGCCCGGTGCGGGCCTCTCGCTGGTCGGATCGGCCAGGCGATAGGGCAATGCGCCGCCGCCGCCCTGGTAGGCGGCGCGGATGTAATCGATGTGGCGCGGTGAGCGGTTGAAGTTCGGCACGCTGGCACGGGTCATCACCCATGAGATGAAGGCCGCTGACCAGGGGTTGTCGACGAGGAAGGCCCGGCAGTCGCTGTCCGTGTAACGGCTGCCTGTCGGCTGCATGCAACTGCTGGCGCCGGGGATGGCGCCCATCGCCGACAAGGTGCCGCTGTCGCGCCAGTAACCGACCACGCGCTGCCAGGCGTACAGGCCGTTGTCGGCCAGATGTACCGCTTCGGCTTCGGTGACGCCGAGGCTGGCGATGCGCCCATCGCGATCAATGAAGGGCCGATACCACAGCCGGTGCTCGTTGCAGGCGCTGCGAACGATGGCCTTGGCGGTATCGCTCAGGCCGTAACGGGGCGGGATGTCGCAGACCTCCGCCGCCGAGGCAGCAAAGGCCGGGAGCAACAGCACCAAGCAGCACGACAGGAATCGGTACGCCACATGAAACTCCACGAGCGGTGGGACAAGTGTCGCAGGCCAGGACGTGTGGATGCCGTGAGCAGGGTTCAGCCTGGCGGCGGGCCGAGTTTGAGCGACAGGTCGATGGCCTGCACGTGTTTGGTCAAGCCGCCGATCGAGATGCAGTCCACCCCGTCCTCGGCGATGGAGCGTAGAACAGTCAGGTCGACGCTGCCGGAGACTTCCAGCGGAATGCGCCCGGCGGCGATGCGGACCGCGTCGCGGCGCATGGCCGGGCTGAAGTCGTCGATGAGGATGCGCTCGCAGCCGGCCGCCAGGGCTTCTTCCAGCTGTTGCAGGTCTTCCACCTCGACCACCAGCGGCAGTTTGGGCTGCTGTGCGCGTGCTGCCTGGACCGCTGCGGTGAGCGAACCGGCCGCGCGGATGTGGTTTTCCTTGAGCATCACCGTGTCGAACAGGCCGATGCGGTGGTTGTCGCCGCCGCCGCAGCGCACCGCGTACTTCTGCGCCAGACGCAGGCCGGGCAGGGTTTTGCGGGTGTCGAGGATGCGCGCCTGGGTGCCGGCTACCGCGGCCACATACCGGGCGGTGACGGTGGCGGTGGCGGAAAGGGTCTGCAGGAAGTTGAGTGAAGTGCGCTCGGCGCTGACCAGGCTGCGGCTGCGGCCCTGCAGCGTTGCCAGCACGGTGCCGGCGGTGACGTGGTCGCCTTCCAGTACCCGCCAATCGATCTGCACCTGCGGGTCGAGCGCACGATGCGTGGCATCGAACCAGGGGCGGCCGGCGATCACCGCGTCCTGCTTGCACAGCAGGTAGGCGCTGTCGGCGCTGTCGGGCAACAGGGCGGCGGTGACGTCACCGCTGCCGATGTCCTCGGCCAGGGCGCGGGCGACGTCGGCGTCGATCTGTTCCTGCGGCGGGGCGGACGGCGGGTGCGGCAGCATCACTTGGCCGGGAAATCAGCGATCTGGGCTGTGGCGATGGCTTCTTCGGCCAGCAGCACCGGGATGCCGTCTTCGACGCGGAACACCTGCTTGCGGTCGCCGGTGACCAGGGCTTCGCGCAGTGCCTGGGACTGGATGCTGCCATCGGCGCGGGCGATGTTGCCGCCGGCAATGGCGCGGTTCAGCGCTTCCAGGCCGGCACTGTCCAGCAGGAAAAGCGGCTGGCGGGTGCCGGGAGAGACGAGCAGGTCGAGCAGTTTGCGGTCCATCAGGTCGTGGTCTTGCGGGGAAGATGGCTAGAATACGTCTTTGCAGCAGGTGACGGCCAATGACCCTCAACCCCTCCGTGCCGCTTGTCGGCATCGTCATGGGTTCCCGCTCCGACTGGGAAACCATGCAGCACGCTGCCCAGAAGCTTGATGCGCTGGGTGTTCCATACGAAGTGAAGGTGGTTTCGGCGCATCGCACGCCGGACGTGCTGTTCACATACGCCGAGCAGGCGGGCGCGCGCGGTCTGCGCGCGATCATCGCCGGTGCCGGCGGCGCGGCGCACCTGCCGGGCATGCTGGCGGCCAAGACTGCCGTGCCGGTGCTGGGCGTGCCGGTGCAGTCCAAGGCGCTCAACGGCATGGATTCACTGCTGTCGATCGTGCAGATGCCGGCCGGCATTCCGGTGGCCACGTTCGCCATCGGCAACGCGGGTGCGGCCAATGCAGCGCTGTTCGCTGCAGCGATGCTGGCCCCGGAGCAGCCGCAGATCGGCGTGGCGCTGGATGCTTTCCGTGAGCGGCAGACCACCGATGTGATGGCCGCGGACGACCCTCGCCTATGATCTTTGGCGGCATCGGCATGCAGGCGTCGCACGCGGGCATGTCTTCCGATCGCTCTCCCGCAGGTGGGGGAGCAGGCGGTTGGTGCCGCCGACAGCATGAACTTCTGGAGCAGTTGCGGGCATGAGTACGGTAGGTATTTTGGGCGGCGGACAGCTGGCCCGCATGATGGCCCTGGCAGGCGCGCCGCTGGGCGTTCGCTTTGTGGTGTTCGACCCGGCTGCTGATGCCTGTGCCGGCCAGGTGGCGCCGCTGCAGGTGGGCGCATTCGATGACACCGCCGCACTGGCCGAGTTCGCAGCCAAGGTGGATGTGATCACCTTCGATTTCGAAAACGTACCGGCCGCCAGCGCGCGCTGGTTGTCCGAGCGCAGGCCGGTGTTTCCGAACCCGGCCGCGCTGGCCGTGGCGCAGGATCGTCTGAGCGAGAAGACCCTGTTCCAGGAACTGGGCATCCCGCTGCCGCCGTTCGCCGATATCCGCAGCCGCGAGGAACTGGGCGCAAAGGTGGCCGAGTTCGGTACGCCCTGCATCCTCAAGACCCGCCGCCTGGGCTACGACGGCAAGGGCCAATTCCGCATCCGCAGTGACGCGGACATCGATGCCGCGTGGCAGGCGCTGGGTGTGCAGGTCGAGAAGACCGGGTTGATCCTGGAAGGCTTCGTTGCCTTTGATCGGGAGGTCAGTGTGGTGGCGGTGCGTGGCCGTGACGGCGAGTTCCGCGCCTGGCCGTTGACCGGCAACTGGCATGTCGATGGCGTGTTGTCGGCCAGTCTGGCGCCGGCGGCTGTTTCGACGGAGCAGTACGACATCGCCATCGGCTATGCGCGTCGCCTGGCCGAGCGCCTGGACTACGTGGGCGTGTTCGCGCTGGAACTGTTCTGCCGGGGCGAGGAGCTGCTGGTCAACGAGATGGCCCCGCGCGTTCACAACTCCGGGCACTGGACCAGCGACGGCGCCGAAACCTCGCAGTTCGAAAACCACCTGCGCGCGGTGCTGGGTCTGCCGCTGGGCGACACCCGCGTGCTGGGCCATGCGTGCATGCTCAACTGGCTGGGCCAGATGCCGGATGCGACGGCCGTGCTGGCCGAGCCAGCCGGTCACTGGCATGACTATGGCAAGCAGCCGCGTGAGGGTCGCAAGGTCGGCCACGCCAATCTGCGCGAGGATTCCCCCGCCGCCCTGGCCGACGCGCTGGAACGGGTGGGTGAATCCCTGGGCCGGCAGGCACAGGTGGCGCCGGTGCTGGACGTGCTGCGCCGCTGAAGCGCGGCACCGTTACATCGGCATAAGGTTGCAAGGCGTAGCGTCTCCGGCACTTCAACCGGAGACGGATCATGCTGGACTGGAACGAGTACCGCCGTGAGCTGAAAGGCCGGATCGGTGAACTGGGCAAGCTTTCACCCGATACGCTCAAGGGCTACCTGACGCTGAGCGGTGCTGGCGCACAGACCAAGCATCTGGACGGCAAGACCCGCGAGTTGATCGCGCTGGCGGTGGCTGTGACCACCCGCTGCGATGGCTGCATCACCACGCATGTCGATGCGGCCCTGAAGCAGGGCGCCAGCCGCGAAGAGATTTCCGAGGCGCTGGGTGTTGCGGTGGCCCTCAATGCTGGTGCGGCGATGGTGTACTCGGCGCGGGTGCTCGATGCGGTGGAAGCGCACGGATAGGTAGGGCGCCGAGCCATGCTCGGCAAGGCGTTTCCGGGCAAGCCCCAGCGCAGCTTGGCTGCGCTCTACAAGGGGCGGCCCTGGATATCAGCGTAACTGCGCGCCGACGAAGTCCCAGTTAACCAGCTTCCAGAATGCCTGCAGATAGCGTGCGCGTTCATTCTGGTAGTCGCTGTAATAGGCGTGCTCCCAGGCGTCGCAGGCCAGCAATGGCTTGCTGTCGCCGGTCAGCGGGGTGTTGGCATTGCGGGTGGTGACAACGGCCAGCGCGCCGTCGGGGTGCTGGACCAGCCAGGTCCAGCCCGAGCCGAACACGCTCATCGCGGCGCGGTTGAACTCCTCGCGCAGTTTCTGTACATCGCCGAACTGACGGCTGATGCGGTCTGCCAACGCGCCGTGCGGCTCCTCGCCGGTCCGCGGGTGCAGGCACTGCCAGAAGAAGGCGTGGTTCCAGGCCTGGGCTGCGGCTTCGAAGAGGCTGCCCTGGCTGCTGCGGACGATGTCCTCAAGCGGCAGCTGCGCCATGTCGGTGCCGACGATGCGCGCATTGACTGCGTCCACATAGCCGCGATGGTGCTGGCCGTGGTGAAGATCCAGGGCTTGCGCCGAAATATGTGGTTGCAGTGCGGTGCGAGCGTAGGGCAGTTCAGGCAGTTCGATGGGCATGGTGAACTCATTTCGGGGCAAAGGCGCCGGCGGTGGGCCTGCTCGGCTTACAATCGGCGGCCACGGGAAAGTCTATCCGACCAGGACGGGCCGTTCTTTCGCAGCAGCTGGGAGAGTCGTATGCCGGTGATGGAGCAAATCCAGGCAGAGGTGGAGCAGCATCCCCTTGTCCTGTTCATGAAGGGTACGCCGCAGTACCCGATGTGCGGCTATTCCAGCCGCGCGGTGCAGGCGTTGCTGGCCGCCGGTGCCGTCAACCTGCGCACGGTCAACGTGCTCGAGTTCCCCGAGGTGCGGGCCAACCTGGCGCGTTTCTCGAACCTGCCGACCTTCCCGCAGTTCTTCATGCACGGTGAGTTGATCGGCGGCTGCGACATCATCCTTGAGCTGCTGGAGTCCGGCGAGCTCAAGCGCATCGTGGCCGAGGCCGGGCAAGCGTGAGTGCGCAGCCGATGGCTGTGGGTGCCCCGGCATTGGCTGGCAAGGTGATTCTGGTGGCCGGTGCGGCCGGCGGCCTGGGAAGTGCTGCCGCCAGGGCCTGCGCCAGCGCAGGTGCGACGGTGGTGTTGCTGGGCCGCAAGGTGGCCAAGCTCAACCGGGTCTACGACAGCGTCGCCCAGCTCGGCCCGGAGCCGCTGCTTTATCCGCTGGACCTGGAAGGAGCGACCCCGGACGACTACGCGGCATTGGCTGAACGGCTGGAGTCGGAGCTGGGCCGGCTGGATGGCCTGCTGCACTGCGCTGCCGACTTTGTCGGGCTGACGCCGTTCGCTCTGGGCGACCCGGCCGCATTCGCGCGTGCCATCCATGTGAACCTGACCGCGCGCGCCTGGCTGACCCAGGCTTGCCTGCCGCTGCTGCGCAAGGCCGAGGACGCTGCGGTGGTGTTCGCACTGGATGACCCGCAGCGGGTAGGGCAGGCGTACTGGGGCGGCTACGGCGTGGCCCAGTACGGCCTGCGCGGCCTGCTCGACAGCCTGCACCATGAGCTGGGCAATGGCCCGGTACGGGTGAGTGGCATCCAACCCGGGCCGATGCGGACCGGCTTGCGGGCCCGTGCCTATACCCACGAAGAAGACACCACGCCGGTCGAACCGGCGCAGTACGCCGAAGCCTGCGTGCAGTTGCTGGCCGCAGATGGCGTCCGTTGGCGCGGCAAGGTACTGGACCTGGCGATGTGACCATCCTTTCGGCGGCGTTGCTGCTGTTCCTGATCCTGGATCCGCTGGGCAACATCCCGGTGTTCCTGAGTCTGCTCAAGCCGCTGACGCCCAAGCGCCAGCGGGTAGTGCTGGTGCGGGAACTGCTGATCGCGCTGCTGGTGCTGATGGCGTTCCTGTGGGGCGGTAAGTACGCCCTGGAACTGATGCACCTACGGCAGGAATCGGTGGCCATTGCCGGCGGCATCGTGCTGTTCCTGATCGGCATCCGCATGATCTTTCCCCGCCCGGAAGGGCTGATGGGGGCCGTGCCTGACGGCGAGCCATTCATCGTGCCCATGGCGATCCCGCTGGTGGCCGGCCCGTCGGGCATGGCGGCGGTGATGCTGATGGGCAGCAACGAGCCGGACCGGCTGGTGGACTGGAGCCTGGCGCTGCTGTTGGCCTGGGGAGCGACGGCGGCAATCCTGATGTCCGCGCCGCTGCTGTACAAGCTGCTGGGCGCACGCGCGCTGACCGCCCTTGAGCGGCTGATGGGCATGCTGCTCGTCGCGATTTCGGTGCAGATGCTGCTGGACGGGTTGGGAACCTATCTCGCGTCAATCAGATAAGTGTTTGATTGGACGTAGTTCCAATTGCTGCGGTGCAAGGCAACTGTCTTGTTCCAGTCATAAACAGTGACTACCGTGTTAACCTTATCTTAACCGTTGCGGCTGCAACCGCTTCGGAAGGGACCCCCAGATTCAAGCCGATCAGGCGCCCGGTTGACCCCGGGGCTGAAGGATCGCGTTTTTTCTCAATCGCCAACTCGTTTCGAGGCTACCCACCAATGAACCACCCTCGCATCCGGATGTCCAAGCTTGCTCTTGGTCTCGTTGCCGCCCTTGCGGCCGCCCCGGCTTTCGCACAAAGCACTTCCGCCGGCGTCGGCGGCCAGGTCACCTCGGCTGCTGGTCAGCCGGTTGCCGGTGCTGAAGTCACCATCACCCACGTCGAGTCGGGCACGGTCAGCCGTGCGACCACCGACGCTTCGGGTCGTTACAATGCGCGCGGTCTGCGCGTGGGTGGCCCGTACAGCATCACCATCACCAAGTCCGGCGATGGCACCAAGACCGAAGACGGCATCTACCTGAACCTGAATCAGGTCAATACCGTCAATGCCGCACTGACTGGCGACATGGCTGCTACCAACTTGGAGGCCGTGCAGGTCATGGCCATGGCTGGTGGTTCGGAAGTATTCAGTGCCAACAAGATGGGCACGGGTACCAACGTGACCCGCGAGACGCTGGAAGCATTGCCATCTGCCAACCGCAACATCCAGGACTACATCCGTCTTGATCCGCGCATCTCGCAGGTCAGCAAGGCAGACGGCGCGATTTCGGCTGGTGGCCAGAACACTCGCTTCAACGCCATCCGCATTGACGGCATTGGCGCTGGTGACCCGTTTGGTCTGGAGTCCAACAACCTGCCGACCGAGCGTCAGCCGGTGTCGATGGACGCCATCCAGGAAATCAACATCGACCTGGCCAACTACGACACCACCATCTACGGCGGTACCGGTGCGGTGATCAATGCTGTGACCAAGTCGGGTACCAATGAGTTCCACGGTACTGTCTACGGTTCGTACCGTGACAAGGATATGGTTCGCGCCCGCCTGGAAGGAGACAAGAGCGACTTCAACGGTTTCGAGGACGAGAAGACCTATGGCATGACCTTTGGCGGCCCGATCGTCAAGGACAAGCTGTTCTTCTTTGCCAACTATGAAAAGTATGAGCGCTCGGCTCCGGGTGTTGCGCTGAGCGACGGCCCGTACGGCAAGGGCACGATTACCGATGCGGACGTCAAGCAGGTCCAGGACTTCATGTCGGCCAAGGGCTACGACGTGGGTGGCCTGTCTGCGCCGAGCAGCAAGACCGAAATCGAAGAATACGCGGTCAAGCTGGACTGGAACATCAACGAGAACCATCGTGCAGCCCTGCGCTACAACAAGATGGAGCAGAACGTTATGCGCTTCCCGGGCTTGGCCTCGGGTACCGTCTCGCTGAGCAACTACTGGTACGGCCAGCCGAAGACCTATGAAACCTGGATGGGTGAACTGTTCTCCGATTGGAGCGAGAACTTCTCCACCGAGTTCAAGGTTTCGCACAAGGATTACAGTGCCAACCGCGAGGCCCTGGTCAACCTGCCGTCGATCCGTATCAACGGTTTCGGCGCCAACAACGATGCGATGCTGCTCGGTACCGAGCAGAACACGCACGTGAACCTGGTCGAGAGCAAGGAGCTGAGCGCCTTCGGTGCAGCGACCTGGTATGTGGGTGATCACACTGTCAAGTTCGGCTTTGATTACTCCGACAATGACCTGATGAACTTCTATGGCCGTAACCTCAACGGCGTTTACGAGTTCGCAGATCTCAATGCATTCCTGGCTGGTACTCCGAGCCGCTACCAGTTGCGCGCCCCGCGTGCCGGCGGCAGCCGCGACGATATCCCGGCAGCATTCACGCTGAAGAATACCGGTCTGTTCGTACAGGACACCTGGGCGATCAACTACAACCTGAACCTGATGTTCGGCGTCCGCGTCGACATGCCGGACTTCAGTGACCAGCGCCTGTACAACCCGCGTATCGAAGAACTGTACGGCTACAACAACACCAACCTTGTCGATGACAAGCTGGTGCAGCCGCGCTTTGGCTTCAACTACACCTTCGACAGCGAACGTCCGACCCAGCTGCGCGGTGGTATCGGTCTGTTTGGCGGCGCTGCCCCGAACGTGTGGTTGGCTGGCGCCTATCAGAACACCGGCCTGAACTACGTCGAGTACGACCTGCGTGGTGGTAATGCGCCGGCGTTCGATCCGACGGTTCCGCCGTCCACTGCTGGGCTGACGCCGGGTTCTGCACGTGCCAACGTGGACGTCATCGCTCCGGGCACCAAGCTGCCGTCGGTGTGGAAGACAAATCTGGCCTTCGATCATGAGCTGCCGTGGTACGGCATCGTGGCTTCGGCCGAATTGCTGTACACCAAGGTCAATGACGCGCTGTACTTCGAGCGTCTGGATCTGATGGATCCGACCTTCACCGGCACGATGGACAACCGCGACAACTACTGGAACGCGGCTGGCCGCGATCAGGCCAACTCCGGCAATTTCGGCATGGAGGCGGGCAAGATCAAGGGCAAGTCCTGCACGACTGCTCAGATCACCGCGGGTCTGTGCCCGGATGTGAAGGGCAACCGTCCGGGCGACATCGGCGACGTGATGCTGCTGCGCAACACCGACAAGGGCAGCAGCATGCAGGCGACCTTCGCGCTGAGCAAGCCGATGTCCGACAACTGGGGTTGGTCGCTGGGTTACACCTACACCAAGGCCAAGGAAGTCAGCTCGCTGACCAGCTCGCAGAACACCTCGAACTGGAACAACACGCTGATCTTCAATGCCAACGAGAACGTCGCCTACGACTCGCGCTATGCGATCAAGGA
Source organism: Stenotrophomonas sp. SY1 (assembly GCF_021202945.1). Lineage (GTDB taxonomy): Bacteria > Pseudomonadota > Gammaproteobacteria > Xanthomonadales > Xanthomonadaceae > Stenotrophomonas. Next base: position 1,685,093 of record NZ_JAJOYR010000001.1, read on the forward strand.
CCGCGTGACCGGTACGGTGGAGTGGAAGCACGCCTTCTTCGGTGACTACAACACCCGCGTTGGCCTGTTCTATGAAGGCCGTTCGGGTCGCCCGTTCAGCTACATCTTCTACAACGACGCCAATGGTGACGGTGCCAACACCAACGACTTGTTCTACGTGCCGGCCGGTTACGGTGATGTGCTGTGGACCGGTGGCGCGAAGATGGAGGCGGACTTCTTCGCCTGGTTGGACAAGAACCCGGATCTGGCTGGCTACAAGGGTCAGGTCGTGCCGGCCAATTCGCATCGCGCTGGCTGGACCAACAGCTTCGACGTGCGCATCAGCCAGGAACTGCCGGGCTTCTTCAAGGGCCACAAGACCGAGATCGCGCTGGACATCATGAACGTCGGCAACCTGCTCAATAAGAAGTGGGGCCTGATCGACGACTATGGTTTCTATTCGACCCGTCGTATTGCCAACTACGCAGGCATTGATCCGGCCACCGGGAAGTACATCTACAACTTCAGCGGTACCACCGATAATGCTTCGATCCAGGAGAACAACAACGACAAGGGCAACACTGCCGTGTCGCGCTGGTCGATGATGCTGAGCCTGAAGTACAAGTTCTGATCGCTTGATTGATCGGATGTAAACCGAAAACGGCCGGGGCAACCCGGCCGTTTTCCTTTTCATGGGGGCAGCGCTAAAGTCGATCGCCAATGAGAAGGAGTGGAAGTGGAAATGACCAAGAGTGACGGAGCAGCGAGGGCGCTGCCGGTGCAGGATGCGCGGATCTACCCGCGGGGCGGGCTGGACGTGCTGTCACGCACGGAAGTGGCGCGCCTGCGCGACGCCTCCAGTGGCGGCATGCATGAACTGCTGCGCCGCTGTGCGCTGGCCGTGCTGACCAGCGGCAGTACCTCGGATGACCCGCGCGCCGCGCGCGACCTGTATCCGGATTTCGATATCCAGGTGACCCAGCAGGATCGTGGCGTCCGCATCGACCTGAGCAATGCGCCGGCGATGGCATTCGTCGATGGCGAAATCATCCGCGGCGTGGCCGAGCTGCTGTTCTCGGTGGTGCGCGATCTTGCGTACATGGCCATCGAGCTGGGGCCGGAGTATGCCTCGGACCTGGAGACCACCGATGGCATCACCAATGCCGTGTTCGGTGTGCTGCGCAATGCGCGCATCCTGCAGCCGAGCGACCCGAACCTGGTGGTGTGCTGGGGCGGCCATTCGATCTCGCGCGACGAGTACCTGTACACCAAGCAGGTGGGCTACGAGCTTGGCCTGCGTGGCCTGGATATCTGCACAGGCTGCGGGCCGGGTGCGATGAAGGGCCCGATGAAGGGCGCCACCATCGCCCATGCCAAGCAGCGCAAGCACAACACGCGCTACATCGGTATCACCGAGCCGGGCATCATCGCGGCCGAATCACCGAACCCGATCGTCAACCATCTGGTGATCATGCCGGACATCGAAAAACGCCTGGAGGCGTTCGTCCGGCTTGGCCACGGCATCATCGTGTTCCCGGGGGGTGTCGGTACGGCAGAGGAAATCCTGTACCTGCTCGGCATCCTGCTGCGCGAGGAGAACAAGGAAATTCCGTTCCCGTTGATTCTCAGCGGTCCGGCGATCGCTGCGCCGTACTTCGAGCAGATCGACCGTTTCATCCGCCTGACGCTGGGTGACCAGGCGGCTGAGCGCTACGAAATCGTGGTCGGCGATCCGGTGGGTGTGGCGCGCAAGATGGCGCAAGGCATCAAGCGCGTGCGCGAGTTCCGCCTGACCCATCGCGATTCGTTCTTCTACAACTGGCAAGTGGAGATCCCGCTGGATTACCAGCTGCCCTTCGTGCCGACGCACGAAGCGATGGCGGGCCTGGATCTGCACAAGGGGCGCTCGGCACCGGCATTGGCGGCCGATCTGCGGCGCGCGTTCTCCGGCATTGTTGCCGGCAACGTCAAGGAAGAAAGCATGCGTCGCATCGAGGAGTTCGGTCCGTTCCGGATCAATGGCGACACCGAGATGATGCAGGCACTGGATGCGTTGCTGCGAGCGTTTGTCGAGCAGCGCCGCATGAAGATTTCCGGCGAATACCACCCTTGCTATCAAGTGGTGGCGTGAGTCGGAACAGCTGATTCCCCGGCCCCGTTGGTGGGCCGGGTTTCGGCCTCTGTGGGAACGGCCTTGGCCGCGAAGCCGACCGCCCGCCGGCAACTGATGCGCATGTATTTGCCGAGGTTGCCGTGACGGAAGGCTTGCCGGCTTCGCGGCCAAGGCCGCTGCTACGGCGTGCTGGTGATGGGTAGCGTTATGCGGGCGATGTGGCGACCGTTTTCGCTGCGGGTGGTGACGTCACCTTCGCCGCCGGTCATGGCCTGGATGCGGGCCTTCGTCGACTCCAGGCCGACCTTGTGGCCACTGCGCAAGGGCATGCTGCCTGCTGGTGGCAGTGCATTGTCGATGACGATGCTGACCTGGTTTTCTTCCTGCTTTACCGAGATGCGGATGTCGCCGCCATCTGGCGAGGGTTCGATGCCGTGGTGGATGGCGTTCTCCACCAACGGTTGGATGGACAGTGTGGGGATGCGGATCTGCGGAAGCGGTGAAGGCAGCTCCCAGGTCAGGCGCATGCGCTGGCCAAAGCGGAGTTGTTCGATCTCCGCATACCGCCGGGACAGCGCGATCTCCTCGGCCAGCGGGATGTCCTGCGGACCGGCCAGCGCGGCGCGGAACAGGTCGGCGAGGTCGAGCAGCAGGCGTTCGGCGTCCTGCGGACGCAGGTGGACCAAGGCGGCGCCGGTGTTGAGGGTGTTGAACAGGAAGTGTGGGCGGATACGGGCCTGCAGCGCTTCCAGTTCAGCCTGCTTGGCGCGAACGGCCAGTTGTCGGGCGCGCCAGTGGTTCTGGTAGCTGAGCAGGGTAAGCAGTCCGGCGACAAAGGCCAGCGCCAGTGATCGGAGCAGGAGTGCTCGTCCGTCCGCATCGGATTGCTGGGGGGCACCGACCAGCTCCCAGCCGATCGTAATGACCAGTTGGGTCATCATGAGCAGCATTGCCAGCGCCAGCCAGGCCAGATGCTGTGCCGAAAGGGTATTGAGCCAACGGCGGAGTAGGTAGAGTAGGCCCAGCGTGCTCAGCAGCACCCATTGGGTTGCCAGCGAGGCCAGGCCGAACAGCATCAGCCGGTCCCGAATATGGATCGGGGACAGGGCAAGGATGGCGGCCAGTGCTTCGCCCGCCAGGATCATGGTGATCAGCGTGGTCGGCCGGAACAGGGCATCAAGGGGCTGTCTGAGGGGGGAGTTCAAGGCTCGGGGGTTCCATCAAAGGCCGCTTGTAACTGGTTTTGGACCGTCTGTCGTCCATCGCTGGTGGTGCTGGCTGGCGCTGGCTTAGATTAATTCATGTAAAGACGTGGAGGGGGTCGTATGCGCTCACGGGGAGTGGGAGGTGTCGGTCGCAAACCGGTGCTCGGATTCACGCTGGTCGAGTTGATGGTGACCATTGCCGTGTTGGCGATCATCGCCGCCATTGCCGTACCTTCGATGCAGGGCATCATCAAGTCCAACCGGCTCAGCGCGGCGTCCACCGAACTCGTCGCCGCGTTGCAGTTGGCGCGGGCCGAGGCGGTGCGGCGGAACGCGCGGGTCACGGTATGTGCCAGTGATGATGGTCTTGCATGCACCGCAACCGACGCGTGGACACGCTGGATCGTGCTGGGCCGTGACACGGTCTCCGGTTCCGATGAGGTAATCCGCGATTCCTCCGTCACGGGTGATCTGCAGGTATCTGGCCCGGCAGGCGGAATCCGGTTCCGGCCATCCGGGCTGCTCGACGCCGAGCAGGTCGTATCGGTGTGTATTCCGACCGACAATCCGGCCGAAAACACGAGAACGGTGACGTTGATGGCCGGTGGCAGTATCGCCACGACCAAAACCAACGGCGGTGGGGTATGCGGATGATGATTCTGAAGAAACGAGGCCGTGCACGCGAGCGTTCGCTGCCCGGCAGGATGCGCGGCGTGAGCCTGCTGGAGGTGCTGATCTCGGTGCTGATTCTTGGCATCGGCCTGCTCGGCATTGCCGCCATGCAGGCATTGGCATTGCGCGGTGGCCAAAGTTCACTTGAGAGTAGTCAAGCGGTGATGCAGACAAGTTCGATTGCCGAATCCATGCGTGCCAACCGGGCAAATGCCGCGGCTTATGCAATGGGCATGACGTGCGCCGCCAGCGGCGGTGGAAGCCTTGCGGAGAATGACCTGGCTGCCTGGCTGGATTCGTTAAAGGATACGATGGGCGTGGAGGATGACAGCACCACCTGCGGGCGCATAGAAGCGCTGGGCAATAGTCGTTATCGCATCACCGTGCAGTGGGACGACTCACGCTCCGGTGGCGGTGCGCAACGACAGGTCATCACCGAGGTGAGCATATGAACCGTCGCGTCCGCTCCGGGCTTTCAACCTTCGGCCGTAGCGCCGGTTTCAGCCTGATCGAGTTGATGATCGCGCTGGTGCTGGGCCTGATGGTGATAGGCGCTGCCTTTGTCATGTTCCAGTCGAACCGGAATTCGTTCCGTGCAGCCGAAGGTGTCAACCGCATCCAGGAAGGCGCGCGGGTTGCTTTTGAGTTGATGTCGGCAGACATACGCTCCACGGGTGGTGGCGGCTGTTCGAGCTCTTCTACCGTTGAAACCACTGGCGATCTGTCGCTGGCATATCGTGATGCGCCGATCAGCGGCAGCGGCAGTGAGCTCACCCTGGTGTCGGGTGAGGATGCCGCCTACAAGGTCACTGCATCGACAACGACGTCCGTTACGCTGGACGCGACCCAGATCGACGATGCCACCGAGGTTTTCGAAGCCGAGGATGTAATCCTGTTGTGCAATGCGCGCAAGAGTTACGTGGTGGAGGTGGTTTCCGTAGATGCCAGCACCATCACCTTCGCGGCTCTGCCCGAGTCGTACAACCTGACCGACGACGAGCGGGTGCCCCCGTCCTCGGTGGTGGTGGCGCGGCTGCGGAGTACGCGCTGGTATGTTGCGGACAACCCGCGGGGTGGCAGCTCGCTGTATGTCTCGCGATTCGGTCAGGCTGGTGAAGAGGTCGTCGAAGGCGTGCAGTCCGTTGCCTTCAGTTACCTCCCGCTGGGCAGCTCCAGCTATACCGCTACACCGGGTGTCTGGACCGACATCATCGGCGTTCGTGCCGACCTTGTGTTGGAAGGTGAAAATGTAGACGGCAAGGCGCTGACCCGACGCACCTCCAATGTCGTCAGCCTCAGGAGCCGCACCCTATGAATCGGAAGTCCTTTCGCGATGCCGCGTTTGCGCCTGACCGGCAGCAGGGCATGACGTTGATCGTCGTGCTGGTGCTGCTGATCATTCTGTCGATCCTGGGCGTGGCGATTCTGCGCAGCACTTCGATGCAGGAGCGGATGAGCGCCAACATGCGCGATCGCAGTCTTGCATTCCAGGGCGCTGAATCGGCAATGCGGTACGCGCAGGAGCAGGTGTTGGCCGCGGATGTCGTATGGGAAGGCAAGGTGCCGGTTGCTGCGGATTGTACCGGTTCCGGTATTTGCCCCACGGGAGCAACGGCGGTGTGGATGAGTCTGCCAACCGGAAGTTATGACACGCGTTTGGCAGAAGCACCTCAGTACTGGATTGAGTACCTGGGCATAGCGCCTGGCTACAAGGGGAGCTGCGATCTCATGCCGCCGTCACCGGATTGCGAGAGTCCCATGTTCCGTATCACCGCACGTAGCCAGTCGTTGGGGCGGGCCAATGTCGTGCTGCAGGCCAACGTGTCCAGTCGAACCCCGGCGGAGTGAATCATGAAGCGCACAAATATCAAGCAAAAGCAGGCTGGTGAACTTCACCGTCAATGGTGGATTGCTCCGTCGGCGTTTCTGGCGACCTTGTTGACGACGCCGGCGCATGCGGGAATCGTGATTCCAGACGATCCGTTGACCACGGCCGCGCGTGTTGCGCCGAATATCCTGTTCATTCTTGATGATTCGGGCTCGATGGCCTGGCGCAACATGAACAATCGGGACGTGTCAGCGATCACCGGGGCGAGCAGTTTCGAAAGCACACCCGACAGGGACGGCGTGACCAACGGCACCTCGTACACCAGCGAAAGTACCGAAAATGCAGCGATGTACATGCAGGGTTATGCGACCAATTCGCTGTACTACAACCCGGCGGTGGACTATTTGCCCTGGATGCAGGCCGATGGTACGCGTGTGACCGGAGGCCAGAGTTTCACGGCGGCATACAGCGATACGCTGGATATTCCGCATACAGGTGCTGGAACCAGCAGTGGAACCCGAAATCTGTCGCGCTATACCCAGACCTTCTATGTGCCGAAGGATACGGCGAACAGCAGCGGGACTTACCTGAGTAACGTCGCAAACTACTATCGTTACCAGATCCTGGCCGGTGGCTCGATCTATAGATCCGAGTATCTGGGCTATACCGCAGCCAACACCCCGTCAACGGCGGGTTCCCAGGGGTGCTCAACGTCGAAATCAGGCTCTGCCTGGCGCAACTGCCAGTCGCGCACGCCTACCGGGCGCACGGAAGACCAGGAAAAGGCGAACTTCGCTACCTGGTACTCCTATCATCGTACCCGCACCAAAGCTGCAAAGGCGGGTGCTGCCGAGGCCTTTGGCTCACTCGACAGCAAGGTCCGCGTGGGCTTTCGCACCATCTGGAATCGAAAGAACTTCGATATCCCGGTGGGTGACGGCAACGACGGCCGCTTCGTCAACAATGTCCGCGACCTGACCGTTCCTGGCAGCAAGGACACCACTTCGCGCAGCACCTGGTTCAACCGTCTGTACGCAGCAGGTGCCCAGGACGGAACGCCGCTACAGACGGCATTGGATAGCGCCGGCCAGTATTTCAGTCAAACCGGCGCCTCCGGGCCCTATGGTCCGGAATTGGGTGACGCACAGCTGTCCTGTCGACAGAACTTTGCCATCCTCACTACCGATGGCTACTGGAACACCAGCGTCGTTGATCATGGCAACGCCGACGGTAGTGCTGGTTCGGTGATCAAGGGCGCGCAGGGCAAGACATACACGTACTCGCCCGCCGCACCGTTCACGGATGGCTACTCCAAGACCCTGGCTGACGTGGCCATGAAGTACTGGAAGACCGATCTTCGTACTGAAGACTCCATGGGCAATGCGACCAAGCCGGAGAACAACAACGTGCCGACCTCGGACGCAAATCCTGCGTTCTGGCAGCACATGGTTACGTTCGGTATTTCGATTGGTCTGAAAACCACGAAGGGTTGGTCCAGCTTGGAAGACGTACCGGCCGATCCCGAATGGCCAGACCCCGGCACCAGCAGGCCGAATACCGACAAGGCTGAGCGCATCGACGACTTGTTGCACGCAGCGGTGAATGGCCATGGCCAGTTCGTTGCCGCTTCCAGTCCCGCCGAGTTCACCAAGGGGTTGGGCGCAGCGCTGGCGGCCATCGCCCAGCGCACGGGTTCGTTCTCCAACGTCGCCACCAACTCCACTTCGCTCAACACCGGCTCCCAGGCATTCAGTGCCAGCTACGTGTCCGGCGTCTGGACCGGCCAGGTGTTGGGCCAGACAGTTACCCGCGATGGCGTGAGTGGTGGTTGGACGTCCAGCGTGCCGGCGTTCGCCGATCGCAACGTGTTCACCTACAACTCCGACTTCCCGACACAGGAGCAGCAGACGGCGCTGGCACGCGATGGTGGTCCGGCGGACTACCCCGTGACAGGGGAGGAGAACGCCAATTACATCAAGGGTGATTCCAGCGGGGAAGAACGCAACGGCGGACTGTTGCGCAACCGGCCCAACACGGTGCTGGGAGATATTGTGGGGTCGTCGCCGGCTTATGTGAAAGAAACCGGCACCCTCTACGTTGGTGCCAATGACGGCATGCTGCATGCATTCGACGCCAGTAATGGCAGGGAGTTGTTTGCCTATGTTCCCGGCATTGTCAGCCTCAGTAAGCTTGCAACGCTGAGTCGCGGCGATTACGCCCACAAGTTTCTTGTCGATGGCCCGGTGGTGGCGACATCACGCAGTTTGACTCCCGGCAAGAACATTCTTGTCGGCAGCCTGGGCAGGGGGGGCAAGGGGCTGTACGCACTGGATGTCACCAGCCCAAGCACGGCCGATGCGGACGAAGTCTCCAAGTGGGAGCTCGCCGAGACGCCCGAGAACAACATGGGCTTGGTACTCGGCAGGCCGATTCTGAGCAAGGTGCAGGGCACAGCGGCGGCCGTGGTGCTGGGCAATGGCATCAACAGCGCTGGCGATAAGGCTGTGTTGCTTGTGATCAATGCGAACACCGGCGCGGTGATTCGCGAAATCGATACCGGTGTGGGTTCTGCAACCGCACCCAATGGCCTGTCCGCCCCCACTGGCATCTACGGGGCTGATGGCAAGACGCTGGCCTACGCCTATGCGGGCGACATGCTGGGCAACGTCTGGAAGTTCGACATGACCGACAGCAATCCGAACTCCTGGACTGCAAAGCTCCTGTTCAGCGCGAAGGATGGCAACGATGCGACCACAGCCAAGGCACAGCCGATCAGTGCGGGTGTGACGATTGCGATCCATCCACGCACCAACAAGCGTTGGGTGTTCTTTGGCACCGGCCGCTATCTCACCACCGGCGACGCTGATTCCACCAATACCGACGTGCAGAGCATGTACGGCTTCATCGACAGCGACGAGGCAATCGAGCGTTCGGAGCTGACCGAGCGTGTGGTCGAGATCACCAGTGCGACGGAAAGTGGCTTTACCGTACGTGCGTTCGAGGCCAAGGCCGCACTGCCTGCCGGTTCCAAGGGTTGGTATATCGATCTGCCGGACGGTGGCGAGCGGATTGTGCAGGATGCGCAGGTGGTTGCTTCATACCTGATCACTGCCAGCATGGTTCCCACGGGCAGTGCGTGTGATGCAAACGGCCGCGGGTATATCAATGCCCTGGATGCATTTACCGGTACCAGTGCAGGTGGTTCCTATTTTGACCTGGACAACGACCAGAGCACTTCCGACAAGACCGGCGGCTTGCCGATTGGCTCGGTGGATGCGGGCGTAGGCATGCCGACGCTGCCCAACCTGATGCGTGGCGTCACCCTGCTGGGTGGTAGCGGCGGGACCATTGGCACGCTGCGTACATTGACACCGCGTTGGGACCGTGTGTCCTGGCGCGAACTGAAGGTGAATTGATCGCATGAAGCACATCAAAGCGAGCCCTGAGTCAGGCTTCAGCCTGATCGAGTTGATGGTGGTGGTGGCGATCATCGCCATCATTGCCGGCATCGCACTGCCGAGCTACAACGAGCATGTGCGCAAGACACGAAGAGCGGCCGGCGCAGCTTGCGTCACCGCGGTGTCTCTGCGGCTGGAGAGGATCTATACGACTGATCTGAGTTATGCAGCGGCCCCGGACGATGCCGTGCTGGCCGCAGCGTGCGACCCGGATGCGCTGAAGTACTACTCAATCAGCAAGGTTGTCGATGCCAAGACGTACACGGTGACGGGTACGCCGATTGGTGCACACAGCGGCGATTCCTGTGGAGACCTGACTTTGAATCAGTTGGGGGTCAAGTCGCCGGCGACAGGTTGCTGGTAAGGGGCCTAAAAGGGGCTCGGGGGATCGCGCACAGCGCTCCTTGCCTTGCTCGTGGTTCTGATGCCACCACTGATCGGGTGGGGCAAGATCAGAGCGGATGAATGGAGACGCCTGCGGCATGCCGCAGGCGTTCTTGTTTTGACGGCGAGCCCGATGTGGTGGCTTCATGGAGGCAGACGGGGGCGGTTGATTGGCAGGGCTAGCGGCGCCGCTCGCAGGGCGCACCTTCGTACAGGCGTTCGATCACGCTGTTTCGGCGCAGTCGCCGACCAGGTGTGCCGGAGTCCTGGTTGCTATCGCGGTTTGCACGAACCTCACCATGCCGCTGCGTTGCGGCGGAATCACGGCGGCGCGCACGCCGCCGTGATGGTTGCGTTCAATTGAACGTGTACTTCGCACCCAGGGTGTAATAACGACCGACCGCGCCGCTGTAATGCAGCGGGTTGTAGTTGACCGCGCCGTAGGTGAGCGGGTCCAGCGGGGCGATGCGGTCGGTCACGTTCTGTACCGATCCGAACAGCTCGAATGCATCGGTGACGCGCCAGCGCCCGGACAGGTCGATGCTGTAGAACGAGCGCAACTCGCACCCGCGTGGTGCATCACTGCCATCCACATAGTGGTTGGCGCAGGTGTCGCCCTCGAACGCCACGTTGTCCATGCTGCCGATGTAGTTGGCGATGCCGCTGATGCTGAAGCGGTCCATGTCCCAGGTGATGCCCAGGTTGAAGCGGTCCTTCGGCGTGCCGATGCAGTTGGTCACATCGCAGTTGCCGTGGGTGCCGGCGTACTGGAACACCGAGCCGGTGCCGTCATCGCGTTCGTAGGAGTTGATGCGGGTCCATTGCAGGTCCATCAGCAACTTGCCGTAGTTGCCCAGCTCCACGCGCTGACGGATGTCGAAGTCGAAACCGCGCACCTTGGTGGAAGCGGAGTTGATGTAGTCCACGCTCACCGCCATCAACGTACCGCTGTTGGGAATGCCGGGCAGGTCGTTGTCCGAACGCACGCCGTTGCCCGCGGCCAAGGCCAGGTCGGTGTCGCCCTGGTTGATCTCGTTGGTGCGTTTGATCTGCCATGCATCGAAGGTGAGCGTGGTGGTGGAGGTCGGTTCCAGCACCAGGCCGACGGTGTAGCTCTTGGATTCCTCCGGTTCCAGGTCGGGATTGGCCGAGGTGATGACCGCGAGGTTCACGGCACAGTCGGCAGCGGTGGCGCCGGGCGCGGGCGTGCCGCCGGGGCAACGTACCGGGTCACGGGCGGTGCTGAATCCGGCTAGGCCGCCGTCGCCGGCTTCGGCCGGGCCGGGCGCGCGGAACCCTTCGGCGTAGGTGGCACGCAGTGCGATCCATTCGGCGGGCGTCCATTTCAGGCCGACCTTGGGTGTGGTTGCGGTATCGCCACCCTCGTACTTGTCCACACGGAACGCACCGGACAATTCAAGCGTGGGCAGCACCGGCGCGACCATCTCGGCGTAGGCCACCGCCACCTCCTGGGTGCCGTTGTAGGCCGAATAGCCCAGGCCGATGATGTCGCCGATATCGGTGTAGGACTGCGGGTCCAGGCGCGCTTTCTGGCGGCGGTACTCGGCGCCCAGCGCCAGGCCCAAGGGGCCGCCGGCCAGGTCGGCAAGGCTGCGCGAGGCCTTGAAGTCGATCATGTCCAGGCTGGTGGTTGCGTTGGCGTGGATGGTGGGCGAGATGTAGTCATACAACGCCTGCGAGTTGGCGCCGGCCTGGCTGCCGATGCGCCACCAGCCCACCGGGCTGTTGGGGTCGCTCAATGCGGTGCGCACGTGGCTGTAGCGGAGGAAGCCGGTGCGCTCGTTGACCAGTTGCGTGGCCGAGTGCAGATAGGCGGTGTCCACGTCCCATTCGTCCCAACGGCCTTTCACGCCCAGCAGGATGCGGGTGAACTCGTTGGTGTTGTCGGTGACCCGCGGGCCAACGTCGAACGCCGCATAGCGCAGCCGTGCATCCACGCCCAACGGGTTGTCCGGGTGGTCGGCGCCGAGCACGACCGCGCCCGGTCCACTGCTGGCGTTGACCGGGCCGCCGGGGTAGCCCCAGGTGCCGGATACGCCGGAAGGCGTGTTGTAGAAGGTGGTCTTCTTCTTGGAGTAACCGAACTCGCCGTACATCTCGAAGTTGTCGGTGAGCTTGAACGTGCCGCGCGCGAACAGGTTGGCGTACTCCTCGCTCGGGCTGAGGCTGCGGAAGTCCTGGGTCTGCCACAGGCAGCCGCCACCGACATCGGGCGGAGTGATGTTGGAGAACTGCGCGCAGCCGGGCAGGGACTGGAACAGGCCGGTGGCCGGGTCGCGGATGCTGCCCGCCGGCGAACTCCCGGCGACGGTGCCGTTGGAGGTGATGGAACCGGCGAGCGGGAAGAACTGCCCGCCGGCCACGCGCTCGTAGCCATAGGGGCTCAGGTCGCCGTTGCCGATCCACTTGCGGTTGCGACGGTCGGAGATGCGGATCTCATCGGTCTTGCTGACGTCCACGCTGACGAAAGCATTGAAGCCGTCCTCATCCATGCTGCCGGTACCGATGGTGAAGGAGGCCTTGCGCGCATCGCCATCGCTGTCGCCTGACAGTCCGTAGGAGCCCTTGAGAATGGCGCCGGTGAAGTCGCTGCGCAGGATGATGTTGACCACACCGGCGATGGCATCGGAACCGTAGATCGCCGATGCGCCATCCTTCAGCACTTCGACGCGCTCCACCGCGTCCATCGGGATCACGCTCAGGTCGGTGAAGACTTTCTGGCCGTCATCGGCCAGGCCGTAAGGTGCCATGCGTCGGCCGTTGAGCAGCACCAGCGTGGACGCCGCGCCGAGGCCGCGCATCGAGATGCCCGAGCCACCGCCGGCAAAGCCGGTGCCGAAGCTCTTGGGAATCGAACCGGCACCGTCGCTGGTCAGTGTCTGCAGATACTCGCCGAGCGTGGCCTTGCCGGTACGGTCGATGTCCTCGCGGCTTATCACCTGCACCGGCGAAGCGGTTTCGATGGAGGTGCGGGGAATGTTGGAACCGGTGACGGTGATCCGGTCCAAGGTGGTGGCTTGTTCCTGCTGCTGGGCCATCGCAAGCGGTGCGGCCAGGGCCAGCGCGATGGCGCCGGGAATGCGGAGAAGGGTATGGCGGGAACGGACGGGCCGGGGGCGACAGCTTGCCTGTTTTAGGGTCGGGTACTTCACGGTCATCTCTCCTGTACTGCGGAGTTGGTCCGCCCTGAGGCGGCCGGGGGGAGCGTTGACGGCCGCGAATCTAGGTTTTTTACAGGTGAGATAGAGGTGAAAAATCAATTAATAGGGGCGGTTTTCAGGTTGCCCGCAAGCCGAGGTTCAGATAGCCGGCATGTTGAAGTGATGCCCGAAGGACGATGCGCTTGACGCCATAGCGCCAAGCCACGCTCGGTAGAGGGGGGGGGGCGCCGGTACTACCCCAGCGCAGCACGGCTGCGTTCTGCAGGAGCCAAGTGGTTATGCCGGTAGTGCCGAGTCATGCTCGGTAGGTGTGCGGCTGATGCGGCCCCGTGTAGAGCGCAGCATGGCTGCGCTCTACACGGGGCCGTTGTTTGAGGGGACTCAACCCAGCTTGAAGTCCACCGGAATCAATCCGTACGCGCGTACCGGCCTGCCGCCATCGATGGCCGGCTGGAACTTCCAGCGACGCAACACCTGGTTACGTGCGGCGCTGTCCAGGCTGCGGTTGCCGCTGCTGCGTTCGATGCTCACTTCCAGTGGCGATCCATCTTCACCAACCAGTACACGCAGGATCACCGTGCCCTGTGCGTTGGCCAGCAACGCCTCGCGTGGATACGTCGGTGCGGGTGCGCTCCGGTAACGCAGCTGGACGCCTTCCAACGGTGTGCCGCTGCCGATGGCATCAGCCGGTGCGGCATTGTCGGCGGGCGGAGCGATGTCCGCCGGAGGTGCAATCACTGCTTCGGTCGCGAACACCGGCATTGGTGCTGTTTCCACAGGGATTGGCAGCGCCGGTTGGCGGGGTGGCGCGGGAGATTGGGTGACCTTGACCACTCTCTCTGGCGGCAACGGCGGGGGCGGGGGCTGCACCGGTTTGGTGTCGGGAACCTGCCAGCGGGACTTTTCCACCGCATCGCTGCGGATGGGGGCCTGGGACAGTGGAATCAGCAGCAACGCCAGCGCCAATGCATGCAATGCGATGGCGGTGCTGTAGGCGAAGATGCGGGACGGCTCGAAATGGACTGACGTGACGCGATGCTGCGTGCGGACCATGTTCCACCTCCATGCGTGGGCGTGTGACGAGTAACAACGCGCGGTGATGCAGGACGGGATTGCAGGTTCCCGGCCTGCAGGTGCAGTGCGCCTGCAAATGCGGACTTCGGCAAGCTGGGGAGGAATTGTTGGTTATCTACCGGACAGTTTTGGGTTGAGGTGATGGGCGTCATCGGGGTTCAAAGGCGTCCCTCTCCAGCCCAGTCGGCCCTCAGACACAGCAGTTGGGCGTTCCCCGGGGGCTACAGGCCAGTGGCGTTCAAACAGTCATCTTCAGCCCCCTGCTTGCGAAAAAGCGAGACAGGGGGCGCGGGGTGCCAATGTGGCCTGGCGGACGACGCAGCACGGCCGGCACTTTCACGAAGTGTAGGCGGGCCGCCCACTGCGTTGCGTGGATGATTGCTGCCTGCATATGACAACGGCGCCCATGGGCGCCGTTGTGGGGTGAGGACTGCGCCGGGGTCAGCGGCCCAGTTCGAACACCACGTCCAGGTTGACCGACAGGGTGGTTTCACCCGGCGACACGGCGGTGTCCATTTCGGCCTTGGCCGAGCGCATCATCATCATCGGCGCCGGGCGGAAGCCGCCCTGGCCGCCTTCGGAGATGCTGACAATACGACGCACGCGCAGGCCCAACGCCTTGGCGTAGGTCTCGGCGCGGGCCTGGGCCTTCTTCAGTGCGGCCAGGCGGGCCTCGTCATAGACCGGCTCGGGCTGGTCGATCTCGAAGCTGGGGCCGTTGATCTGGTTGGCGCCCTGCGCGGCCAGGCTGTCGAGCACCTTGCCCAGCTTGGTGATGTCACGCACCTTCAGGCTGACGGTGTTGCTGGCCTGGTAACCGGTTATCTTCGGCGCCTCGTTCTCGGCATAGCGGTACTGCGGGTTGAGGTTGATGCCGCTGGTCTGGATGTCGCGTTCGGCGATACCGGCGGCCTTGATGGCAGCCATCACCTTGTCCATCTGCACCGCGTTCTCGCGCATGGCGCTGTTGCCGTCCACCGCCTGGGTGACCACGCCGGCCGACAGGGTGGCCACGTCGGGCACGCGTCGCGCTTCAGCCTGTGCGGAAACGTTGAGCAGGGTGGCGTCGCTGGCCACGGCGGTGGGTACAGTTTGGGCGTGGGCGGTCATCGAAGCTCCCAGGGCGAGTGACAGGGACAGCAGCGGGGCGAGGGCGAGATGGCGCATGGTGGTCCTCCTTGAATGGATGTTGAGTTGATGTGCGGGGCGATGAACGGGTGGTGAGCCATCGCGGGGTTGGCTCGACTTTCACATCTTTGCCGATCATTCAGGTGGGCGCCGCAGGTTATCCTTCCGCGATGCTCTATCTTGCCTCCCGCTCGCCCCGGCGTAGTGAACTTCTGACGCGCCTTGGCGCGCCTTTCCGTATTTTGGACCTGGAAGTGCCCGAGGTACGTGGGGCAGGCGAGTCTGCTGAAGCCTACGTGCGGCGGGTCGCCCTGGACAAGGCGCAGGCCGGGCTGGCGCTGGTGGCCGACGATCCGCAGGCGGTGGTGCTGGGCTCGGATACCGAGGTGGTGCTGGACGACCGGGTGTATGGCAAGCCCGCCGATGCGGACGACGCGGCGGCCATGTTGCGCTCGCTGGCCGGGCGCACCCATCAGGTGATCACCGTGGTCGCAGTTGCCGGCCACGGCCGTCACGCACTTGAGACGGTGATCTCGGAAGTGAGCTTCGCGCCGATGAGCCAGGCGCAGATTGCCGCCTATGTCGCCACCGGCGAGCCGATGGGCAAGGCCGGGGGCTACGCCATCCAGGGCGGGGCGGAACGATACATCCGCCATCTGGCGGGCAGTTATTCAGGGGTGATGGGGCTGCCGTTGCAGCAGACGGCCGCGTTGTTGGCGGAGTTTGCGGCCGGGGTGGCAGGCGGTTCCATGGACAAGGGGGAGTGAGGGACGTGTCCGAAGAAATTCTGGTGAATGTCACCCCGCGCGAAACCCGCGTGGCGGTGATCGAGAACGGCATGCTGCAGGAGCTGCACATCGAGCGCGGTTGGCGCCGGGGTGTGGTCGGCAACATCTACAAGGGCAAGGTGCAGCGGGTGATGCCTGGCATGCAGGCCGCGTTCGTCGAAGTGGGGCTGGAGCGCGCCGCGTTCCTGCATGCCAACGACGTGGTGCGGCCGGCGCCGGTGGCCGCCGATACCGAGGAAACCGCGCCGAGCCTGCCGCTGCCCTCCTCAGTGCCGATCGTGGAACTGCTGCGCGACGGCCAGGACGTGGTGGTGCAGGTGGTCAAGGACCCGATCGGCACCAAGGGCGCGCGCCTGACCACGCAGATCAGCATCCCCTCGCGCTACCTGGTGCTGCTGCCGCAGTCGAAGATGGTGGGCGTCTCGGCACGCATCGAGGACGAGGCCGAGCGTGCCCGGCTCAAGGCACTGGTCACCGAGATCTCCGCCCAGCACGGCGGCTACGGCTACATCGTGCGTACCAATGCCGAGGGCCAGCCGGCCGAAGCACTGGCCGAGGACATCTCCTATCTGTCGCGGGTCTGGAACGTGGTCGAGCGCCGTGGCCGTGAGGCGCCGCCGTGCAGCATCATCTATGAAGACCTGAGCCTGCCGCTGCGTTCGGTGCGCGACCTGATCCGCAAGGACGTGGACAAGGTGAAGGTGGACTCCAAGGAAACCTTCGTCCAGCTCAAGGCCTTTGTCGCCAAGTACATGCCGGTGCTGGACGAGAAGCTGGAGCTGTACACCGGTGACCGCCCGATCTTCGACATGTTCGGGGTGGAGGACGAGATCGTCCGTGCCCTGAACAAGCAGGTGCCGCTCAAGTCCGGGGGGTACCTGGTCATCGACCAGACCGAGGCGATGACCACCATCGACGTCAACACCGGTTCGTTCGTCGGCCAGCGCAATCTGGAAGAAACCGTGTTCCGCACCAATCTGGAGGCAGCGCAAACCGTTGCCCGCCAGCTGCGGCTGCGCAACCTGGGCGGCATCATCATCATCGACTTCATCGACATGGATGATCCCGAGCATCGTCGCCAGGTGCTGCGCACACTGGAAAAGGCGTTGGCTCGCGATCACGCCAAGACCACCGTTTACGACTTCTCGCCGCTGGGTCTGGTGGAGATGACCCGCAAGCGCACGGTCGAGAGCCTGGAGCGGCAGCTGTCGGAAACCTGCCCGCAGTGCAGTGGCCGCGGCAGCATCAAGACCGCCGAGACGGTGACCTACGAAATCTTCCGCGAGATCACCCGCGCCGTACGCCAGTTCGATGCCGCGCGCTTGCTGGTGATTGCTTCGAGCAAGGTGGTGGCGCGTATCACCGACGAGGAGTCGGCGGCGGTGGCCGAGCTTGAGGAATTCCTTGGCAAGAGCATCCGCTTCCAGGCCGATGACCAGTACCTGCAGGAACAGTTCGATGTCGTGTTGCTTTGATCGTGCCAGCGTGGTTTGAGTGACCACGCTGCTGCGCCACCGCCTGCGTCGCTTCCGACGGTACGTGCTGCTTGCACTGGCCCTGTTGCTGGTGGGCGTGGCGTTGCTGGTGGGCACGATCAGCCAGTTGTTGCCGATGGTCGAAGCGCACCCGGACAAGGTGGCGGCGTGGTTGAGCGCACGCGCCGGCCTGCCGGTTGCCTTCGACAAGCTGGATACCCGCTGGACCCGGCGCGGCCCGCTGTTGCAGCTCGACGGGCTGCGCGTGGGCCAGGGCGATGGCGTGCGCGTGGGCCAGGCCGAAGTGCTGGTGGCGCTGTATTCGGGCCTGCTGCCCGGCGCTCCGCTGACCGAACTGCGGCTGCGTGGCCTGACGCTGACCCTGCAACGCGCCGAGGACGGCCGCTGGTCGGTGCGCGGCCTGCCGCCCACGCAAAGTGGCGGCGATCCGCTGGACACGCTGCGGCGGCTGGGCGAGTTGCAGGTGATCGGCGGGCAGTTGCAGGTGCAGGCGCCCTCGATCGGTATGCAGACGCGCATCCCGCGTGTGGACCTGCGCCTGCGCGTGGACGGGCAACGTCTGCGGGTGGGCGCCAAGGGCTGGATCGATACCGCCGCGCCGCCGCTGGTGGCGGTGCTGGATTTCGAACGTGCGCGTGGCGATGGCCAGGCGTGGCTGGCGGCCGAGCCGGCCGACCTGGCCGCGTGGTCACCGTTGTTGCGCGTGGCCGGCGTACAGGCACGCCAGGGCAAGGGCGAAATCAGTGGCTGGGTGCAGCTGCGCGATCATCGCGTGGTCGCGATTACCGCTGATGGTGAACTGGAAAACGTCCAGTTGGCCGGTGCAGCACTGGCCGGGGACACCGACGTGCCGACGGCCAGCTTCAACAGTCTGCAGCTGCGCGCGCGCTGGAAGGCCACCGATGACGGCTGGCGCCTGGATGCACCGCGTCTGCGCATCAGTGACGGCAGTGGCACGCAGACCCTCGACGGCCTGCTGCTGGCCGGCGGCAAACACTTCGCGTTGCAGGGCAAGCAGCTCGATGGCGGATTGCTGTTGCAGGTGGCCGCATTGAGCGACCGGTTGGAGCCGGGGCTGCGGCGCTGGCTGCACCAGTCGCGGCCGACGCTGCGCCTGGCTGACGTGACCATCGCCGGCACGCCGGATGGCCCGCTGCGGGCGCGGGGCGAGCTGCTTGATGCCAGCTTCGCACCGGTTGGCCGCAGTCCTGGGCTGAGTGGTTTGCACGGGCATTTCGAAGGCGACGCTCAGGCAGTGTCGCTGGGCCTGCGCCCGGATCAACCCGTGCGCTTCGACTGGCCCACCGGTTTTGGCGTGCTGCACGAGTTGCGTCTGTCCGGGCAACTGGTTGGCTGGCGCGAAGGCGCTGGCTGGCAGTTCGGCACGCCGGCGCTGCGTGTGCAGGGCATCGACTATGCCGCCGACGTGCGTGGCGGCCTGTGGTTCCAGGGCGACGGCACGCGGCCGTGGATCAACCTGGCAGCCAAGATCGACGATGTTCCGCTGACCGCCGCCAAGGGCTTCTGGGTGCGCTCCAGCATGAGCCAGGCCGCCGTGGACTGGCTGGATGCGGCGCTGGTGGGCGGTACCCTGCGCGGCGGTACCGGGCTGGCGGTGGGCGACCTGGATGACTGGCCGTTCAAGGGCAACAACGGCCGCTTCGAAGCGGGCGGGCGCATCAGCGACGGCAGCATCCATTTCCATCACGACTGGCCGGTGATGCGTCACGTTGATGCGGACATCAACTTCATCGCCAACGGCTTCGACCTGCACGGCAAGGGGGAGCTGGCCGCGGTGAAGGTGGACAAGCTGCAGGCCGGCATCGCTGATTTCGGCGAGTCGCGCCTGCGCGTGCAGGCAACTACCCAGGATGATGCAGGCCGCCTGCTGGCGATGCTGCGGCAAAGCCCGTTGCAGGCCAGCTACGGCGACACATTGAACAATCTGGTGGTCACCGGGCCAGTGGCGGTCAACTTCGACCTGCTGCTGCCGCTGCGCCGCGGGGAAGGCGCTGGCCATCTCAAGGGCGATGTGGACCTGCGTGGCGCGCGCCTGGCCGACAAGCGCTGGGACATCCAGTTCGACAACGTATTCGGCAAGGCCCAGTACAGCGGCGGCGGCTTCGACGCTCCGGCGTTGCAGGTGCGCCACCAGGAACGCGACGGCGTGCTGGCCCTGCGTGCCGGTGAACAGGCCAGGGACCCGGCCAATGCCTTTGAAGCGGAACTGACCGCCGCGCTGGAGGCGGGCAAGCTCTTGGATCGGGCGCCGGAACTGGCCTGGCTCAAACCTTATGTGCACGGCACGTCTGCCTGGACGGTCGGTGTGACCCTGCCCAAGGCGGCGACCGGCAGTCGGGCCGTGCCGCCGACGTTGCTGACCCTGCGCTCGGACCTGCAAGGCACGCGCCTGCAGCTGCCGGCCCCGCTGGACAAACCCGCCGCCGACCCGCTGCCGACGCGGGTGCAGGCGGCATTGCCGATGGGCGCCGGTCGCATCGATGTGGCGTTCGGCAAGTTGATGGCCTTGGCCGCGCGCAGCCAGAACGGCAAGACCGGCGTGCAGGTCACGATGGGCAGCGACCAGGTCGATCACGAGCCGCCCGCCGATGGCCTGATGGTCAACGGTCGTACGCCCACGCTGGACGCGCTGGAGTGGATTGGCCTGGCCAGAGGCGGCGATACGAAAGGTGAAGGCGGCGTTTCGCTGAAGCAGATGGACGTGCTGGCCGACCAGCTGCTGCTGATCGGCGGGCGCTTCGCCCAGACCCGCCTGCAATTGCGCCCCGGCGCCGAAGCCACGGCCGTGCAGCTCAGTGGCCCGGCGTTGTCCGGCAGCCTGCATGTGCCCAGCGCCGACGGCGGCACCGTCAGCGGGCAACTGGATCGCGTGCATTGGCAGCCGGCCAAGGCGGCCACGGTCGAGTCCAGCGATACCCCGCTTGAACCGATGAACCCGGCCAGGATCCCGCCGCTGGCGCTGGATATCGAGGACCTGGCCTTTGGTGCGGTCAAGCTGGGCCAGACCCGCCTGCGCACCCGGCCGCTGGCCGATGGCCTGCAGGTGCAGGAATTGCAGATCCGTGCGCCCAAACAGCACATCGAGGTGCAGGGGCAATGGCGCGGCATCGGTGCCCAGGCCACGACCCAGGCCAGCACCAACGTGCAGACCGAGGACCTGGGCGATCTGCTGGAGCGCCTGGGCTATGGCGGCCAGCTGCGCGGCGGCCAGGGCCAGATGCAGTTGCAGGCAGGCTGGAGCGGCACGCCAATGGCCTTCAGCCTGGCCAACCTGGAAGGCGGCCTGAGCATGAATGTGCGCAACGGCCAGCTGCTGGAAGTGGAGCCGGGCGCCGGCCGCGTGCTCGGCCTGCTGAGCGTGGCGCAGCTGCCGCGCCGCCTGCTGTTCGACTTCCGCGACCTGTTCTCCAAGGGCCTGGCCTTCAACCAGGTCGAAGGCCAGGTGCGCTTTGGCGGCGGCCAGGCCAGCACCGACAAGATCCTCATCGAATCCTCGGCGGCGGATATCACCATCCGCGGCCAGGCCGATCTGCGTGCCCAGCAGTTCAACCAGACCATCGACGTCAACCCGCGTTCAGGCAACCTGCTCACCGTGGTGGGCGCCGTGGCCGGTGGCCCGGTGGGCGCGGCGGTCGGTGCAGCGGCCAATGCCGTGCTGGGCAAGCCGTTGGGAGAGATCGGTGCCAAGACCTACAAGGTCACCGGGCCGTGGAAGGACCCCAAGGTCGAGGTGATCGACCGTGACACGGTGCGAACGCCTCCTCCGGTAGTGGTTCCCGATACCACCAACCCCTGATTCCTGCCGGCTTGCTTCGCTGCGGGCCTGCCCCCATCTGGAATGTCATGACCGACAACACCCTCACCCTTGCCGAAACCCGCCTGTTGCTGCCCGCAGGGCTGGACGCCAACCGTCTTGAACGCACCTTCGGCACCCTGCTGGGGCCGGGTATCGACTTTGGCGACCTGTACTTCCAGCATTCGCGGCGCGAAAGCTGGAGCGTGGAGGACGGCATCGTCAAGGACGGTGCCCACTCCATCGAGCAGGGCGTGGGCGTGCGCGCCATTGCCGGCGAGAAGACCGGCTTCGCCTATTCCGACGACATCCAGCCGGCGGCATTGCTGGCTGCCGCGCAATCGGCGCGTGCCATTTCCCGTGAGGGCGGCGAACAGAACGTGCGCTCGCTGGTGCGTGGCGGTGGCCGCGCACTGTACCCGGCGCTGGACCCGGTGGACAGCATCGGCAACGAAGCCAAGGTCGAGGTGCTCAAGCGCCTGGACCGCTACCTGCGCGCGGCCGACCCGCGCGTGCAGCAAGTGATGGTGAGCCTGTCCGGCGGCGTGGATACGGTGCTGATCGCGCGCAGCGATGGCGTGCTGGCGGCCGATGTGCGCCCGCTGGTGCGGCTGAACGTGCAGGTGATTGTCGAACACAATGGCCGTCGCGAATCCGGCTATGCCGGTGGCGGTGGCCGTTACAGCTACGAAGAACTGTTTGCCGGTGACCGCCCGGAGGGCTTTGCCCGTGAGGCGCTGCGCCAGGCACTGGTCAATCTTGAAGCGATTCCAGCCCCGGCCGGCGTGATGTCGGTGGTGCTGGGCCCGGGCTGGCCGGGCGTGCTGCTGCACGAGGCGGTGGGCCACGGCCTGGAAGGCGACTTCAACCGCAAAGGCACCAGCGTCTACGCCGGCCGCATCGGCGAGCGCGTGGCCGCACCGGGCGTGACCATCGTCGATGACGGCACGCTGGATGGCCGCCGTGGTTCGCTCAACATCGACGACGAAGGCACTCCGACCCAGTGCACCACGCTGATCGAGGACGGCATTCTGGTCGGTTACATGCAGGACACGCTCAATGCGCGCCTGATGGGCGTTGCACCGACCGGCAACGGCCGCCGCGAATCATTCGCGCACATGACCATGCCGCGCATGACCAATACCTACATGCGCGCCGGCAACCATGATCCGGAAGAAATGATCCGTTCGGTGAAGAAGGGCCTGTACGCGGTCAACTTCGGCGGTGGCCAGGTTGATATCACCAGCGGCAAGTATGTGTTCTCGGCGACCGAGGCCTACCTGATCGAGGACGGCAAGATCACCGCGCCGGTGAAGGGCGCTACCTTGATCGGCAACGGCCCGGAAACGATGCAGAAGGTGCGCATGATCGGCAACGACCTGGCGCTGGACGAAGGCGTGGGCATCTGCGGCAAGGACGGCCAGAGCGTGCCGGTGGGCGTCGGCCAGCCGTCGCTGCTGATCGATGGTTTGACCGTGGGTGGTACGCAGGCCTGAGGCTGAGATGGATGCCCTCATCCGCGCCTTCGGGGTGCCTTGCTCCACGCCCCAGCCACGCACAGCGTGCGTGGCGTTCAACCATGCACGAGCCGGTGGCTCGTAAGCCGCATGCCATCACCCCGCAGGGCGGGAGAAGGTGGGCTACGCGCGAGCTTCCGGCTTACAAAGTGACGGCCAGATTGCCGCAACCCCATTCTTTCTCCCGTTCACGGGAGAAGGTGCCCCGAAGGGGCGGATGAGGGCAGGGTTCTGATCTTCGGCAAAGTTGCAGAACAGCCGGGATTACATCCCGGCTTACGGACCCCAGGCATCAATCCTGGTCTTGCTCGTCCTGATCTTCGTCGGCGTCGTCATCTTCGGCATCGACGTTGAGCCCGGCACCCATCTGCGGCAACAGCATCAATGCACGCAGCACCTGGTAGATCTCGCGATAGGCGCGCGGCGGCTTGTTCTTGGCTTTCTCGGCCAGAGCATTGCGCACCAGCGTGCGCAGCTGCTGGCGGTCGGCCTCCGGGTATTCGTCGAGCAGTTCGGCCAGCGCCGCGTCGCCTTCGACCATCAGGCGCTCACGCCAACGCTCCATGCGGTGCATGATCGCCACTTCGCGTCGCGAGGTTTCGCTGTTGGCATCCAGTGCATCGCGGATGGCCTCCAGAGTTTCATCGTCCTCGCGGCGCATCTGCTTGGCCAGGAAGGCCAGCTGGCGCTTGCGCGCACCGTGCGAGGTGATGCGCTTGCTGTATTCGATGTGTTCCAGCAGACCTTCCGGGATCGGCAGGCGCGCCAGCTGGGCTGGGGTCAGGTCCACCAGCGTTTCGCCCAGGGCCAGCACTTCCAGCGCCTCGCGCCGGTTCTGGCTGCGGCTTTCGCCCAAATATTCACCGGTGTCTTCGTCGCGTCCGCGCATCGTGCTGCTACCTACTAAACTTCGTCTGACTGTAAGGCCGGGCATGTGACCGGGCCTGGCGAGAGATTCGCATCACATCACGCCGGGCCAGGAAGGCCGGGCATCGGTGAATGGATTCGGCCAACAAGGATAAAGCATTGAACGTGATAACCACTGATCACCCCGCCGTTGACGACAGCCTGCCGCGGCTGGAACAGCTGGCCGAAATCTCCCAGCGCCTGCTGGAAAAGGCCCGCGCCATGGGCGCCAGCCAGGCGGAAGTGAGCTGCAGCGAGGAGCGCGGGCTGGATGTGAACGTGCGCCTGGGCGAAGTGGAGACGGTGGAATCCACCCACGACCGCGGTATCGCGGTGACCGTCTACTTCGGCCAGCGCAAGGGCAGTGCCAGCACCGCCGACCTTCAGGAAGGCAGCCTGGACGCCACCGTGGCCCAGGCCTGCGCCATCGCCCGGCACACCGAGGATGACCCGGCCGCCGGCCTTGCCGATGCCGAGCTGATGGCGACCGAGTTCCCGGACCTGGACGGCTGGCACCCGTGGGCGCTCGGCGCCGAAGAGGCGCTGGACCTGGCGCTGGCCTGCGAAGCGGCCGGGCGCGGTGCCGATGGCCGGATCAGCAATTCCGATGGCGCCTCGGCGGCCACCGCGCAGAGCCTGTCGGTCTACGCGAACTCGCACGGTTTCATCGGTCGGGAACGCAGCAGCCACCATTCCATCGGCTGCGCGTTGATTGCCGGCCAGGGCGATGGCATGCAGCGCGATGGCTGGTACACCAGCGCGATCGCGCGCGAAGACCTGGACGACCCGGCGGCGGTAGGCCGCCGTGCCGCAGAGCGCACTGTGGCGCGCCTGCAGCCACGCTCGCTGCCCACCGGGCAGGTGCAGGTGCTGTTTGCCGCGGAGATGGCCCGCTCGCTGATCGGCCACCTGCTCGGGGCGGTGTCCGGCGGCGCGCTGTACCGACGTGCCAGCTTCCTGCTCGACAGCGCCGGCACGCAGTTGTTTCCGGACTGGTTTGCCATCGACGAGCGGCCGCTGCTCATGCGCGGCCTGCGCTCCAGTGCCTTCGATGGCGAAGGCGTGGCCACGCGCGATTCGGCGCTGATCAGCGGCGGCGTGTTGCAGCGCTACATCCTGGGCAGCTATTCGGCGCGCCGCTTGGGTTTGAAGACCACCGCCAATGCCGGTGGCGTGCACAACCTGAAGGTGGCCGCCAATGCCGGCGACCGCGCGTCGCTGCTGGCAGGCATGGACACCGGTCTGCTGGTGACCGAACTGATGGGGCAGGGCGTCAATGGCGTGACCGGCGATTACTCGCGCGGCGCGGCCGGTTTCTGGGTGGAAAACGGCGAGCTTGCCTATCCCGTGGATGGCATCACCATTGCCGGAAACCTCAAGCAGATGTTCGCTGGCATCGAAGCGGTTGGCACGGATGTTGATCCGCGATCACATGTTTCGGTGGGTTCGATCCTGGTCGGCAGGATGACGGTTGCTGGAAACGATTGACGGGGCCTTACGAAAGGCCGGACTATGCTGCCCGCTACGGCGCATTCATCTTCCACCCGGAATAAAGGACATAAAGGGAAAGCAATGAACGACTATCAGACAACGCCACCGCCGGCACCGACGGACGGCAATCCGGGCTCCGAAGACCGCCAGTGGGCGATGTTCGGCCACCTGTCTGCGTTGGCGGGCATCTTCACTGGCGGCGTCGGCAACATCGTTGGCCCGCTGATCGTATGGCTGGTCAAGAAGGACACGCTGCCCTTCGCCGCTGACCAGGCCAAGGAAGCGTTGAACTTCAACATCACCCTGCTGATCGTTGCAGTGGCGCTGGCACTGCTGTCGATCGTGACGTTTGGTCTCGGTCTGATCCTGGTGATTCCGCTGGGCGTGCTTATCGGCATCGCCTGGCTGGTGCTGACCATCATGGCCGGCATCAAGGCCAATGACGGCGTGACCTACCGCTATCCGCTGACCATCCGCCTGATCAAGTAATCGTTGCGGCATGGAAGGCAAAAGGCCCGGGATTCCCGGGCCTTTTTCGTTCTGTGGGAGCGATCTTGGCCGCGAAGCCGGTCATGTTTCCGCGCCGGCTATATCCGCAATTGCAGGGGCAATCGCAGCGGCGGCTCTGCTGGCTTCGCGGCCAAGGCCGCTCCTGCAAAAGCCGGGATCGCCGCTGATCCCCAGTCCCCGCTCCCGATCAATGCGAGCGTTTGACGGTCAGTTCGCCCAATGCCGACAGCGCCGCGGCGCGTTCGCCGAACGGTGCCAGCGCGGCCTGCATGGCCGCCGCCAGTTCGGCCAGCGTGGCCTTGGCACCGTCCATGCCGAGCAGTGACGGGAAGGTGGACTTGTCCTGCGCCTGGTCCTTGCCGGCGGTCTTGCCCAACTGCTCGGAGCTGGCTTCGACATCGAGGATGTCATCGCGCACCTGGAAGGCCAGGCCGAGGGTGTCGGCGAACGCATCCAGACGCGCCAGTTCGTCATCGCTGGCTTCACCGCACAGCGCGCCCATGCGCACCGCCGCGCGGATCAGCGCGCCGGTCTTGAGCGCATGCATGCGTTTGAGGTCGGCAAGGGGCTGCTGATGACCGGTGGCATCGATATCCAGCGCCTGGCCGCCACACATGCCGGCCGCGCCTGAAGCCGCAGCCAAGGTGCGCACGCAGGCCAGTGCCAGCGTCGGCGGCAGCGGTGCTTCGGCGAGTATTTCGAAGGCACGGGTCTGCAGGGCATCGCCGGCAAGGATGGCGGTG
Source organism: Stenotrophomonas sp. SY1 (assembly GCF_021202945.1). Taxonomy (GTDB): domain Bacteria; phylum Pseudomonadota; class Gammaproteobacteria; order Xanthomonadales; family Xanthomonadaceae; genus Stenotrophomonas. The sequence continues at coordinate 1,711,381 of NZ_JAJOYR010000001.1, forward strand.
GCCTCGTCGAAGGCGATGTGGGTGGTGGGGCGGCCACGGCGCAGGTCGTCATCGTCCATCGCCGGCAGGTCGTCGTGCACCAGCGAATAGGCGTGGATCAGTTCGACCGCGGCGGCGGCGGCATCCAGCCGGGCCTCGTCGGCGCCGAACAGGTGGCCGGCGGCATAGGCCAGCAGCGGACGCATCCGCTTGCCACCGCCCAGCGCCGCGTAGCGCATGGCCCGGTGCAGGCCTTGTGGGGCAGTGTCGGGATCGGGCAGGGACTGCTGGAGGTGCTGCTCGGTGCGTTGCAACCAATGCGCGAACAGGGCCTCAGTTGTCATCGCCACTGCTTTCAAACGGCTCTGACTTGTCCGGCTGGGCCGGGTCGGTGAGCAGGCGCACGCGCAGCTCGGCCTGTTCCAGCGCCTGCTGGCACTGGCGGTACAGGCCGACACCGCGTTCATAGGCGGTCAGCGACTGCTCCAGGCTCAGGTCGCCGGCTTCCATCTTCTCGACCAGTTGCTCCAGCTCATCGAGCGACTGCTCGAAGTGGGCCACCGGCGAGGCTTCATTGGGGGACTTCTTTGGCATGGGGGGAGTGTGAGCGGCCAATCAGAAAGGGTCAATCAAACGTGTCGGGCAGTTGCCAATGCAGGCCTGCGCCATGTGCCTGCAACCACTGCTGCAACGACGCGGAAACAATGCGATCGCCGGCCGCCAGCAGGGTGTCGCCATCGCACAGCAGCGGCAGGTGCGGGCGCAGCCATGGCGCGATGTCCGATGCCTGCAGGCGATGCTTGAGCAGGTGCGAGTGCGTGCGGCCGGGTAGCTGGATGCGCTCGCCACCGCGTCGCTGACGCAGGGTCAGCGGCCGGTCGAAGCGGTCGGCGCCGTCGAGGCTGAGCCTGGCTCCGTCCGGTAGGGCGACGGGTGCCTGGCCATCCCATTGCTGCGCCCAGCCCGATGGCCACGGCGGCAGGTCGGCAACGGCATGCAACCGGTCGCGCCAGCGCACGATGCGCGCGCGTTGCCAGCGGAATTCGGCCTGCTGGTCATCGTCTGCCGTCAGTAGTTGCCGCTCGATGATGTGCACGCCTTGCGCGGGGAGGGCAGGCAGCCCCTGCTGCCGCGCCCATCGCCGCAGCACGCGGGCGCGCTGGGTAGCGGGGAGTTGCTGCAGGGCGGTGATCGACAGCGCATCGCCATCGGCCTCGCAGCCCTGCAGTTGCCGCGCGTCGTGCAGTTCCAGCAGTTCGGAGGCATCGGCGGCCAGGGCCGCACTACGCGCCATCGCAGCGGCGGCATGCGGCCAGCGCTCGCGCAGCAGCGGCATCACCTGACGGCGCAGGAAGTTGCGGTCGAAGCCCTCGCTGTCGTTGCTGGGGTCTTCGATCCAGCGCAGTTGGTGCTGCCGCGCATAGGCTTCCAGCGCGCTGCGCGGGATGTGCAGCAATGGCCGCCACAACTGCCCCGGGCCGAAGTCGCGACGTTCGCGCATCGCCGCCAGGCCATCCACGCCGGAGCCGCGCAGGGCGCGCATCAGGAAGGTTTCGGCCTGATCGTCCTGGTGGTGGGCCAGGGCCAGCCATTCGCCCGGCTGCATCGCGTCCATGAAAGCGTCGTGGCGGGCCTTGCGCGCGGCTGCTTCCAGGCCGTCGCCGGCATCGCGCGGAACATCGACGCGGATGACACGCAGCGGGATCTTCCATTGCTGGCAGACCTGGCGGCAGTGGGTGTCCCAGTCATCGGCGACGGCCTGCAGGCCGTGGTGTACGTGGACCGCGCGCAGGGTGTCTGGCGCACGCCCAGGTGCGTGGGCGAGCAGATGCAGCAGCACCGTGGAGTCCAGACCACCGCTGAAACCCACCATCAGCGGGTGGTCAATTGCGGCGTGGAGCAGGGAGGGGGAAAGCAGTTTCATGGCTGCGCCGAGTATCGGCGCGGGCTGCCGCTACCGCAATTCGCCGCCGGTGGCGCCGCTGTGGAACTAGCGCGGGTCGGGCAGGTGCTTGCCGTATTGGTCGATGCGGAAACGTGTGCCGCCGACGATGGCGGTATGGCCGCCGGCATCGGGTTCGCCCTCATGGCAGCCGTTGCAGACCTCGGCAATGCCGTCCTGGAACGGAAAACCCCAACTGAAGCGTTCGGGGAACGCAGGCTGCAGCAGCACGTTGAAGTAACCGATGCGGCCATCGATACGGGCGCGGGTGAGGCCGTCGGCGAAGTAGTCCGGGCCGTTGTCGTAGCTGATGACCGCCAGATGGGTGCCGTCGCGACGCACGTAGTAATGCTGCCCTCCTGCCATCAGCGCGGCCAGGCCGTTGCCGTCGTAATCGAGTCGGGCCAGTGCTGCGGCGGAGATCTTCAGCATGCCGGGCGTGGTCTGCGCGCAGCCGTTGAGTGCCGCGAAGTCGGCCGTGTCCAGCCGGTGGCAGGCGTCCCCGGCACTGGCCGCGCCGGGGAGCAGGGCCAGCGACAGCAGGGCTGCCACTGGCCAGTGCGGGCGGGACGCCGGAAGCGTCACTGCGCCTTGCGTTCGAAGTTCTTCGGCTGCGGCAGCTCCACCGGCACGCCGTTGGCGTCGCAGGTGCCCACTTCGCACAGGCGCGCTCGCAGGCGCGGGGTGGACTGCACGATCAGGTGATAGATGGTGTTCTGCTCCAGCGTGCCGCGTACCGCCTTGCTGCCCGGACCACGTGCCCAGATGCCGACATCCTCGCCACCGTGCGATTCGCTCTTGGACGGCACCAGTGCTTCCTGCATGTAATCCGGGTGCTCGGTATCGACGTGGGTCAGGTCCGGGCGACCGTTGGCGGCTTCAAAGCTGCTCGGGGCGTGCGGGAACTTCTTCGGGCCAGCCGGCTGCTGGTTGCTGGCACCGGTAAAGCCGGGGCCGTTGGCGTAGCTGAGCGTGGTGTAGGGCATGCCCAGGCCGTCACGGGCCAGATCCAGCTTGCCGGCGCCATCTTCGCCGCCCTTGTCCTTGACCTTGCCCAGGATGGCGTTGCCACGGGCCGGGTAGCCGACAAAGTTGAGCGTGTGCGAATGGTCGGCGGTGACCACGATCAGGGTGTCTTCGGCCGAGGTGGCATCAACGGCGGCCTTGACCGCGTCGGACAGGGCGATGGTGTCGCCCAGCGCACGGGCCGCGTTGCCGCTGTGGTTGGCGTGGTCGATGCGCGCACCTTCCACCATCAGTACGTAGCCTTCGCCATGCTTGGACAGGTTGGCGATCGCCGCGCGGGTCAATTCGGCCAGCGACGGCTCACTGCCACGGTCCTTGGCGCGGTCCTGCTCGTACTGCATGTGGTCCGGCTCGAACAGGCCCAGCAACGCCGGCGCGTTGGCTGCGGCCTTGAGCTGGTCGGCGTTCCAGACGTAGGCGCCCTGCGGATGGGCAGCCTGCCACTCGGCCACCAGGTTGCGGCCATCCAAGCGCAGGCCAACCTTGTCCGAATACTCCGGATCTTCCTCGTTGACGGTGGTGAACTGGCCACGGCCGCCGCCCAGTGCGACCAGCGGGCCGCGGCCGTAGCGCGCGGTGGAGATCAGCTGCTGGGCGATGTCCGCACAACCGGCGGCCTTGGCCGCTTCGGGCAGATCGGTGTCGTTTTCCCAGTTGCGCTCGGGTGAGTGCGCGTAGGTGGCGGCCGGGGTGGCGTGGGTCAGGCGGGCGGTGGAGACGATGCCGGTGGCCATGCCGGCGCTGTCGGCCAGTTGCAGCCAGGTCAGCAGGCCCTTGGGAAGGCTGTCAGCGCAGTCGCTGCGGGTGCCGGCGCTGACGCCGATCGCGCCCATGTGGGTCTTCACGCCGGTGGTGATGGCGGTCATGGTGCCCGCCGAGTCGGGGGTCTGCGAATCGGTGTTGTAAGTCTTGCTGAAGGCGGTGGCCGGGAAACGCTCCCAGGACAGCAGGTTTTCCTCACCCGGGTTGCCGCGACGCTGGCCCTCCAGGATGCGCGCGGCGGCCACGGTGGTCAGGCTCATGCCATCGCCCAGGAACAGGATGACGTTCTTGGCCTTGCCGGCCATGGCGCCGTTGGCGGCGGCACGGGCGGCGCCGTCGCGGTACCACCACTGCGGGGTTTCACCTTCCGGATGCGCCACTTTCGGCACCTCCACGCTGATTGCCGCAGCGGCCGGGGCGGACTGCGGGGCGGTGCTGGCGCAGGCGCCGAGCAGCAGGGTGGACAGGGTGGCGGACAGGAACGTGGCTTTTTGCATCTGTAGCGATACCGGCGTTTGGAATCAGACCGCCATTATGGTCAACGTCGGAAGGCATGCATATGACACTCAGCTTTTCCCTACCGGGATCGTGCTGCGGCGAGCCTTGCGCTATCGTGGCAAGCTTCGATTTGCTTCCCGGATTCCCTATATGAACGTGGTATCTGCCTGGCTGCGGATTCCCTTCTGGCAGCGCGTGGTGGGCGGTTTTGTGCTTGGTGCGCTGGCGGGTTGGGCCATGGGGCCGCTGGCTGAAACCTGGTTCGGCCCGCTTGGCGAGCTGTACGTCACCCTGATCAAGATGATCGCGGTACCGCTGGTGTTCTTCGCGGTGATCAACGCCATCGGCTCGCTGCACGGACAGAAGTCGGTGGCGGCGCTGGGTGGACGCACCTTCCTGTGGTTCATCATCACCGCCGCGCTGGCGGTGGGCATCGGCCTGCTGGTCGGCACGGTGATGCAGCCGGGCTCGGGTGGATTGAACCTGAGCGTGGACCACGCCTACACGCCACGTGACGTGCCGTCGGTGGCCAAGGTGCTGATGGACGTGGTGCCATCCAACGTGTTCTACGCATTGGCCGGCATCGGCACGCGGGTCAACGCGGCTGGCGAGACGGTGCTGGCCGCCGGGCGTGGTTCGATCCTGCCGGTGATCTTCTTCGCCGGCCTGCTCGGTTTTGCGATGGTCAAGCTGGGCGAGAAGGTCAGTGAGGCACGCAAGCTGGTCGGCCAGATGAGCGAGATCATGATCCAGGTCACCCGCTTCGTGCTGGAGATGACCCCGCTCGGTACGTTCGGCCTGATCGCCGGGCTGGTCGGCAGCTACGGCTTCGAGAAGCTGCTGCCGCTGGGCAACTTCGTGCTGGCGCTGTACGTGGCCTGTGCGCTGCACATCCTGATCGTCTACAGCGGCTTGCTGCTCGCGCACGGGCTGAATCCGTGGAAGTTCTTCCGTGGCGCAGCGCCCGGGATGCAGGTGGCGTTCGTGGCCTCCTCGAGTTTCGCTGCGATGCCGGTGGCGATGCGTTCGATCACCGAGAACCTCGGCGTCAACAAGGACTACGCGTCCTTCGCGGTGCCGCTGGGCGCCAGCATCAAGATGGACGGCTGCGGCGCGATCTACCCGGCGTTGTGTGCGGTGTTCATCGCCCAGTACACGGGCGTGCCGCTGACGCCGGAGCAGTACGTGATCGTGATGATCGCCTCGGTGCTGGGCAGCTTCGGTACCGCCGGCGTGCCCGGCACGGCGGTGGTGATGGCTACGGTGGTGCTGAGTGCGGCCAACCTGCCGCTGGAGGCCATCGGCTACCTGTATGCGATCGATCGCATCCTGGACATGATGCGCACGATGACCAACGTCACCGGGCAGATGGTGGTGCCGGTGATCGTGGCCAAGGAAACCGGCTTGCTCGATCAGCAGGTCTACGATGCCGCGCCAGCGGCCACGGCAGGTGGCAGCAAGCCGCTGTAGCGCGGCCAGGAGCGTGCCGCAGGAGCGGCTTCGGCCGCGAAGCTGACAAGGGTTCCAATTGCAGGGAGTCCTGCAATTGCCCGCAGGCTGGTCGTCGCTGCATTGGTGGCTTCACGGTTGAAACCGCTTCCGCATCGTGATGATCAATCCGAAGGCCGGCTTTGCCGGCCTTCGTCGTTTGGGTTGTAGCACCCTGTAACAGGCACCTGTAACAGGGCTGATACACCACCGGAGAACCACGTGGCGCATCGCCCGCGCACCTGCGGCGGGGCGTCGCTGTACCCGTTGGGGCTGCCGCACTGTTTCATCGATACAGCACGCGATGTTGCATGCGATCTGCAAGTTGTTGTTTGTGCGGCGGAAAACAAGTTGGCACGGTTGCTGCTCCATGCCCATGCGTTGTTACGAGTGGGCGGGTGCAATGGACAGCAGGATTTCCAAGCGTTTTACCGTGCTGATCGGGGGGCTGGCATTGCTGGTCGTCTGTGGTGCGGTCCAGGCCTCCGGTGCGCGCCAGGGTGTCAAGGCGCGACCGGGGGAAATCGTATTGCTGCGGGACGTGCCTGCACGTGCGGCCTATCGCATGCAGCCCCCGGGGCAGGCACTGATTGCCGATCCTTCACCACGCCGTGAGCTGGCCGCATCGCTGGGCACCAGCGGCATGGATGAGCTCAGTGATGCCGACTACGCCTCGATGGAATCAGGGCTGGCCGACAACGGCTTGAACGGCCATGGCGTGACCACGGTTGAACGGGTGACCAGCGGCGTGGTCAGCGGCACGCTCGGCCGGGCAGTGGGCGATGGCGGTGCGCTCTCAGGTGGGCAGCTGGCGCGCACCATCGGCGGCCCGATGGGCGCGGTGAACGGCGCCACGCGTGGCATTGGCGATCAGGTGCGCGGTGCGCTGGCGCAGTTTCCGCTGGGCCAGCCGCCCGGCGGAGCGGGTGGCAAATGAAAACGCTCATCTCAGGACGCAGGCGCGTTGTCGCCATTGCGCTGTTCGGGGCGGGCTGCGTGCTGGCCTTGCCGCATGCCGCCGCACAATCGCGCGGCGACGCCTATGCCGGCATGCTTTCCTACCTTTCAGCCGACAGCCGCATCGATGGCAATGCGCTGTCCGGCGCCAACGGCGCCATCGCGGTCAACCAGGCCGCCGGTGACCTGAACCTGCAGGCCAACCTCTTCAGCCTGGCCAATGGCGGCCGGGCCAGTGCCAACGTCAGCGCCAGCCAACGGCGCCAGGCAGACACCTTCAACAGTCCGATGCAGGCCAACGCCCTCATCGGTGGCAACGCGTTGGTCGGCGCCAGCGGTATCGCATCGATCAATCAGGCCAGTGGTGGCGGCAACACGGAGTTGAACGCCGTGACCGCAACGCTGGCCACACAGGGCATACGCGAAGCAAGTGACGAGGCAATGGCTTCGTCGGCTGCGTTCGCGTCGGCAGGGGGGCAGCCTGCCGTCAGCGATCCACGCGCCACCCGCAGGGTGGGCGTGGAGGCATCCGCATTGCGCGGATTTGACGGCGTGCTGCAACTCAATCAGATCGCGGGTTCAAGCAATGCAACGGAGAACCGTCTGAGTATCTCCGTGCAGGGCAACCCGTGAAACATGCTCCATCCCACCCGATGCATCAGCAAACCTGAAGAGGGCACCATGAAAGCGAATAAATGGACTGTACTCGCCATGGCGGTCACCGCATTCACTATGAGTGTGGCGGCCAATGCGGCGGACGATCAGAACGTGAGCGCCAACATCGATCACCAGCACAACGTGAACGAGACGCGCACCAATACCAACACGAACACCAACACGAACACCAATACAACCAACACCAACAACCACAACACCACCACCAACACCAACGCCAATACCAACATCAACACCAATGTTGATACCGACGTTGACCTGAAGTTGGATGCAGCGGCCACGATCCGCTTCAATGGTGACTACAGGGACACCCGGTCCAACACGGACCACCAGTACAACAGCAACACCAACATCACCAGCAACACCGACAGCACGTGGTCCAACGACGTCTATGAGCGCGTGGACAAGGTCTCCAACATCTCCGCCGACGAGCGCAAGGAAAAGAACAACCACGGCGTCGATGTGAACCTGGAGAAGGACCTGCGCCTGAGTTCGGACGTCAGCTTCTCCGGCGACCCGACCATCACCGGCAACATTGACCTGGATTCGGCAGCCATTGCCGTCATTGACAACCGCCAGGCCATCACCGACAACACCGCCGAAAATGACCGGCTCGACAATGATGCGTCGATCCGTGGCGATGTGGCCTCCGGTGCATCGGGCAACTTGGGCTTCAACGTTGCCGCAGGTGACAACAACGCCCAGGACAACGCAGCCGCGCTGTCTGCCGCCGACGCATCCTTCAGCTTCGGCATGGCCGATGCGGAAGTGTTCGTGAACCAGGCGGGCTGGGACAACACCACCACCAACAGCGGCGTTACCAATAGCTCCGGCCTTAGCGGCAACGCCTTCGGCGGAGCATCCGGCAACATCGGTGTGAACGTGGCCTCGGGCAACAACAACGAGCAGAAGAACGCACTGGCCGCATCGGTGGCCACCAGCGCCTATGCCAACGCGAGCATCAGCTCGAACCAGACCTCCTCGGGCAACAGCGTGACCAATGAGGGTTCCTACCAGCGCCTGGAGAGCACCACCAACGTGACCCTGACCGGCACTGTGGCCGGCACCACGGAGAGCTCCGGTTCGGGCACCTACAGCGGCACCGGCAACGCCTACCAGAAGGACAACTACTATCTGGATAGCTGGGACGGCGAGCTTGACCATCCCAACGGCGATTCCACTGGTCACCTCGACATGGACAACGACATCCAGAACGCCACGGAAAACCCGAACCGTCCGGGCGTGGGCGGTATTGCCTTCGACACGGATGAAGAGGGCGAAACCGAGTTCTCCGAAATGGGCACCGCCGATCTGGTCGCAAGCCTGAGCGGAACGGTGACCAACGTGGATTGGGTTGCCGTACAGGCCACCAACACTGCCTCGCTGTCCGGCAGCGCCTTCTCCGGCGCCTCGGGCAACATCGGCGTGAACGTGGCTTCCGGCACCGGCAACCTGCAGGCCAACAGCCTGGCGTTGGCCGTGGCCCAGCCGTCCACCGGTGGTGGCGTCACTGAGCCGTGACTGCAACGTCATCGTTCCGATGACGTATCAGTGCAGAGCAACAAGCCCGGTCATCCGCCAATGACCGGGTGATACCGGGAGCCCCTGTTCCTCCCCCCCGTGGAACCGGGGCTCCCACCTGCCGATGTCCCTGGAGAGCCAAGCCCCATGTTGCGCAAAGTGCTGCTGTTGAGCTGTGTGTTGCTGGGCGTGCCGACGATGGCGCGTGCCGGCGAGATTGCCTTCAGTGGCGTGTTGCCCAACGGCGCGCTGTACACCGGCCAGGTGGAGAGCATGCAGGAGCGGCGGTTCCGCAACCTGGTGCGCCAGCACACCGATTACAGCTGTGGTGCGGCGGCATTGGCGACCATCCTCAAACATGCCTACCACTTGAACACCGACGAGGCGACGGTGATCGAAGGGATGATGGGCGTGGCCGACCCCGAACTGGTCCGGCAGCGTGGTTTTTCGCTGTTGGACATCAAACGTTACGTTGAATCGTTGGGCATGCGTGGTCGTGGTTACCGCGTCAACGAAGAGCGACTGCGGAACCTGCGCGTGCCTGGGCTGGTGCTGATGGACGTACGCGGCTTCCGTCACTTTGTCGTGCTCAAGCAGGTGCGCGATGACGTGGCCGAGATCGGCGATCCGATTCTCGGCAACCGTGTGGTTCCGTTGGATGAATTCCTGGAGTCGTGGCCGTCACGGGCGGTGTTCGTGGTGATCGGCAGTGACTTCGACCGCAACACCGTGTTGCTGCAACCCAGTGAACAACCCAGTGCCCGCATGCTGGCTGCTCGCCAGGGGCAGGGGCCAATCACCGATGCCGAACTGGTCGACTTCGGTTTCACCCATGCCGACCTGTTCTGAAGGAGTGGTGCCATGAACATGCATAAACCCGGCCTGATGGTGCTTGCGCTGATGCTCGCGCTGCCCGTGTATGCCGGCGACAACGAATCACGGCCTGGCAAGGGCCTGAGCGAGATTCCAGATCCGGAACTGAACCTGATGCGCGGCCGCTACACCGTGGGTGGCAATGCAGTGGCGTGGTTCGGTGTGACCATGATTTCCACCTGGCAGGCGGCCAATGGGCAGAACCTGCAGGGCGCGCTCACGCTGGGCATGGATTTCAGCAAGGGCAACACGCCCAAGGTCAGCTTCACCCCCAGCGTCAGCATCACCGCCGCCAACGCGCCACTGCCCGAGGCCAGTGGGCGCAGTATCGATGGCAGTGGTCTGAACAACGTCTCGGGTCTGAGCCAGAGCGTGCAGATTGCCGGCGATGGAAACCGCGCCAGCAACGTGCTGCATCTGAACGTGCGCAACGACGGCGTGGTGCCAGGTCAGGGCAACGGCGGCGGGGCGGGCAACTCTTCGGTGCAGGTGGGGGATGCCAGCGCCGTGGCCAGCTTCGACGGCAATTCAGCGCAGTTGCAGCTGCGCATGGAGGGGCAGGGGGCAGTGCAGCAATGGCTGCGCAGCGGCAGCGTGGGGCAGAGCATCCAGCTGATGGCCGATGGCCAGCAGGTGGGCAATCGCCTGCAGATCGATCTGGTGCGGCAATCGCTTGCGGGCAACCTGCCGCTCAGCCAGAACGTGGCGCAGGCCATCACGCTTAATCGGGGGATAGGCGGAGTAGGCGGCCAATGAGCTGTCCGTGCGCGGCACGGGCAAGGACATCTAGAGGAACACGACAATGAATCGACTGGCGATGGCGGCGCTGGTGAGTCTGGCTGTGGTTTCGCCCAGCGTGGCGGCACAGGAGGCGAATGCCGGCAACACTGACGAAGAAGACGTGAGGGCTTTGATCGCGCAACTGGAGGCGCTCAAGGCCAGCTATGCACAGGAAGTACGACGCCTGCGCGAACTGGACATGCAGGTGCAGGCCATACAGGCGCGGGTGACAGGCAAGACCGCGCAGGGCATGCCGGGCGCACCACCGCAGGCCGTAGCGGCACAGGCGGCGGAAGCCGGTGCTGCGGCAGGGCAACCCGCAGCGCCCCCAGCCGAGGGTTATGCCAGTAGTGCATCCGAGGCCAAGCAGGCCAAGGAAGCCAGCCGGCGCAGCGTGGACGATGTCAAACAGCAGCAGTCGGCGTTGTTCAACCAGCGGCTTACCCTGGAAAACAGCCTCAGTTACGCACGCTACGACCGCAAGCAGCTCACGCTCAATGGCTTCCTTGCGCTGGATGCGATCTTCCTTGGCAACATCGCCATCGAGAACGTCGAATCCGATTCGCTCACCTACAACTTCGCCGCGCGCTGGGGTTTGAATCCGCGTTTGACCTTGAACCTGGACGTGCCTTACATCGCCCGCAAGACCATCTACCAGAAGGGCGGTGCCGGTGGCTCGGCAGCGGCCATCGCCCAGGAAGAGACCAACGGCACCGGCATCGGCGATGTGACCTTCACCGCCAATTACAAGCTGTTTGGTGAGCGTGGCTGGCGACCGGAGACCGTATTGAGTGGCGGCGTCACCGCACCTACCGGGCGCGAGCCCTATGGTCTGGACTGGGAAGTGATCGAGCGTGACGACGATGACTTCATCCGTTTCGCGGTACCGGCCGAACAGCCCACCGGCAATGGTGTGTGGCAAGCCAACATCGGTCTGTCGGCAGTGAAGACGGCAGATCCGGCGATCCTGTTTGCCAATGTCGGTTACATCTACTCCTTTGAACGCAGCTTCGACGACATCGATGGCAACCCGGACACGATCAACCCCGGCGATGTGAAGCTCGGTGATTCGTTCTACTTCGGCGCAGGCGTGGCGTTCGCCTTCAACGAGCGCACCAGCCTGAGCATTTCCTTCAGTGACAAGCTCAGCGCACGCGCCTCCACCCGCTACAAGGACGGCAAGTGGATGAAGGTGATTGGCAGTGACGCCAACGCGGGCACGCTGAACCTGGGTGTGACTTACGCGTTGACGTCAAAGGCCACGTTCGTGAGCATGCTTGGCATCGGCCTGACGCCGGATGCTCCGGATTTCAGCCTGGCGTTCAAGGTGCCCTACATGCTTTGAAACGGTTATGTCGAGCGGTGCTCGGCTGAGGCTCCACCAGCAACACCTCAGCCGGGCATGGCCCGGTGCCACACGTGCATCGCTAGCGCAACGTGCCCAGTTCCAGCTGATGCTTGCGGCACAACCGGTAAATGGTCACGCGCGACACCTTCATCAACCGCGCGCAGGCGCTGATGTTGTAGCGGCTCTGTTGCAGGTAGGACAGCAGCGCTTCGCGTTCGGCATGGGTACGGACGTGCTCAAGCTGGTTGCGGTTTGCGGCGCCATTGCCTGCCAGCTCCAGGTCCGCGCAGCTGATCAGCTCGCCCTCTGCGGTGATGGCAGCACGCTGCACCCGGTTCAACAGCTCGCGCACATTGCCGGGCCATTGGAAACGCGCCATTGCCTGACGCGCTTCGCTGCTGTAACCACGTGCCCGGATCCGGTGGCGGCTGCGGAAGTCGGCCAGAAAATGGCGTGCCAGCAGGTCGATGTCGCCATCGCGCTTGCGCAGCGGCGGCATCGGCAGCCGCAGCACGTTGAGCCGGTAATAAAGGTCACGGCGAAACCGGCCTTCCTCCACCGCCCGTTCCAGATCCACATGGGTGGCGGCCAGGATGCGCACGTCGACGCGGATCGGCTGGTTGCTGCCAACCCTTTCCAGCGTGCCCTCCTGCAGGACGCGCAACAGGCTGGTCTGTGCGTCCAGTGGCAGGTCGCCCACTTCGTCCAGAAACACCGTGCCGGTGTGCGCGGTTTCAAACAGGCCCTGACGGCGGGATGTAGCGCCGGTGAACGCGCCGCGCTCATGGCCGAACAGTTCCGACTGCACCAGCGTTGCAGGAATGGCGCCGCAGTTGACCGCCTGGAACGGCTTGACGTGACGCGGCGACAAGCGATGCAGCGCATGCGCGGCCGCTTCCTTGCCGGTGCCGGTTTCACCGGTGATCAGCACCGGCAGATCCACCGGCGCGAACTTGCGCAGGGTGGCGCGCATGACCAGCATCACTTCGCTCTCGCCCAGCAGGGTGTCGAGTGCTTCGTCGGCGACCGGCGTGGCCGAGGGGCCGGCAAGTGCCTGCAGGTGGTGCAACAGTTCCTTCAGATCAGGTGGATGCGGGAACTGCTGCAGACAGGCGGCCAGCAGTGGATGCGGTGCCTGGTTGTCGCCGGTGATGGCGAACAGCGGCATGTGACGGTGCTCGGCAGTGAGTTTCTCGATGCGCTCCAGTTCCGAATCCGAACTGTTGCGGAAATCGATCAGGCCCACCACCACGTCGCCGCCACGCATACCGATCTCGGCTGGTTGCTGCGGGAGCACCGCGCGCAGCTGCCAGCCGTCTGCGGCCAGCATGACCTTTTCGCGCGTTCCCGGTTTTCCAAACCAGATCACACAACGTTTGTCCGAATCAGGTGTAGCCATCGTGGTCACCTTGCCGCCCGGGGCAACCTTATACCTCTATTTGAAACAGGTGCAATCGCATCTGACGTTATATGCAAAACGCCTGCGCTCTGCTGAATTCAGCCTTGTGCAGGCCGTATGAAGATAAAAGCGTGGCGCTGTGCAGGTACTTTGCCGCGCATGGCTGAGACGGAGAGGTGAAATGGAGGCAAAAAAACCGCGGCTCGAAGGCCGCGGTTTGCAGTTCTGCTTGCCGGCGCTTACAGCGCGACGCGGCGGGCCTGCATGAACTTGTCGCCCCAGTAACCGCTGAGCAGGGTGTCGGTACGGACATCCTTGCCGGTGCTGGGGGCGTGCAGGAAGCGGCCATCGCCGACATAGATGCCGACATGGTCCACGCGGCCACGACGGCCGAAGAACACCAGGTCACCGGCGGCCAGCGCCGAGCGGTCGCGGATCAGTTCGGCATTGGCCTGGCTGGCCATTTCGCGGGAAACGCGCGGCAGTTCGATGCCCAGCGCGGTGCGGAACACATAACCGACCAGCCCGCTGCAATCGAAACCGGCGTCCGGCGAGGTGCCGCCCCAGCGGTACGGGGTGCCCAGCAGGGTCATGGCGCGACGCAGAACCGACTGCATCTTGCCGTCCGAATCGTTGGCCAGTGCCGCATCGGTGGCAGCGGCAACACCCTTGGAGGCGTCGTAGGCGGAGATCAGGCGGCTCAGGTCACCGGCGAACATCGCCGAGCGATCCATCAGCGGAATGGTGTCGCTGGCAGCCAGGTGCGGCAGCAGCGCGGCCAGGGTGGCGGTAGCGGCGGCATCGGCCTTGCTGCGCTGGCTGTCGGCCTTGGCCGGAGCCGGCTTGGCAGCGGCGTCGGTTTGAGTGGCGTTCTGAGCGAAGGCGGGCAGCGTGATCAGGGTCAACGCCGCAGCGCACAGCAGGCGCCGGAATGCGGTGGAAATGATTTTTTGCTGGCCCGGTTGGGACGTGTTGTCGGTCGTCACGCGGCAGTCACGGAAAAATTCGATGGGCGATCATGCCTTGTGAAACGTGGGGATAGGTACATATTTCGTTAAAGAATCGTTATTTTTCGCGACTGAATACTCGTTTCAGCGCAAAACACGCTTGGCACCGGTGTAATGGTCGCGCCAGTACGGCCCATTCAGGTAATCCAATCTGACCGTTCCGCCGGTGCTTGGCGCATGCACGAAGCGGCCTTCGCCGACATAAATACCGACGTGCCAGACGTTGCCTTTGTTGCCAAAAAACACGAGGTCGCCGGTGGTCAGCCGCTCCGGGGCGATCTTCGGGCCCTGGATGTCGGCCAGCTCGCGGGAGGTGCGTGGCAGGTTCAATGCCAGCATGTCGCGGTAGACGTAAGTGACCAGCCCGCTGCAATCAAAACCGGATTCGGGCGTATTGCCGCCGTAGCGGTAGGGCGTGCCGACCAGGCCCAGGGCCCGCATCAGCACCGATGACGCCGCCGCCGGATCGGCCGGGGCTACCGGCGAGTAGTTGCCGGCCGATGGCGTCTGCTTGCTGGGGCTGTGCCCGCAGGCCGCCAGGGCGGCGGTGACCAGGAGCGTGGCGGTCAGCTGCCACGTGCGCGTGCGGAAAACTGGCGTGATGTGCATGGAGCCCGGATAATGCGCCACCTCAGAAGGCCGTCATCATGGCGGCGTACCTGGCGGCCGGCAAGGCCGTCCCACCGTCTGCCAGCGGGCAGCCATACAGACAGAGTTAGGCATGAAGATCGAAAAAGACCGCGTTGTCCGTTTCCACTACACCGTTTCGGAACAGGGCCAGGAGCCGATCGAAAGCTCCAAGGACCGTGATCCGCTGGCCATCCTGATCGGCCACGGCAACATCATTCCGGGCCTGGAAACGGCAATGATGGACAAGGAAGCCGGCGAGAGCTTCGGCGTGGACGTGAAGTCGGCTGATGCCTACGGCGAGCGCCGCGAGGGCCTGACCCAGCGCGTGCCGAAGAAGCACTTCGGCAACACCCGTCTGATCCCGGGTACGCAGGTGATCCTGCAGACCAACTTCGGCCCGCGCGCCGTGACCGTCGAGAAGGTCGGCATGACCGTGGTCGACGTCGACCTGAACCACCCGATGGCCGGCAAGGACCTGCATTTCGACGTGGAAATCGTTGAAGTGCGCGAAGCCAGCGAAGAAGAAGTGCAGCACGGCCACGTGCACGGCGACGGCGGTCACCAGCACTGATCGGCCGCACCGGCAACGATGCAATGGACAGCCCGCCTTGTGCGGGCTGTTTTTTTGTTCGGGATGGGTGATTGGCAGCAGGTTCGCAGGTCGGGGTGAAATCCCCGCGCGATTCCAATGGCAGGGCCCACCAGCGCTGGGAGTCCCGGCCCGGCACATAACGCTACCGCCTGTCGCGTCATCCGCTGGCGGTCATCGTCCAACATGCTCTAATCGCCCACCACATGCCAAAGGAACCGGCCTTGTCGAACGCTGCTTTCCAGCCCATCGCGCCGAGCGAGCGCATCGCAACCTTGGACGTCCTGCGCGGCCTGGCGCTGTTTGGCATCCTGCTGATGAACATGGAGGCTTTCAGCGGCCCGCTGGATCTGTCCTTCACCGGCATCGACGCGCATTGGCACGGGTTGGATCGCTGGGCTGACGCCTTCGTCTACGTGTTCGTGCAGGGCAAGTTCTTCACCTTGTTCTCGCTGTTGTTCGGCGTCGGCTTTGCGGTGATGGCGCAGCGGGCCGAGGCGGCCGGGCGCGATTTCACCCGTTTCTATCTGCGTCGCAGCCTGGCGTTGCTGGGCATCGGCCTGCTGCACGCGTTGTTGCTGTGGTCCGGCGACATCCTGGTGGCCTATGCGCTGTTGTCATTCGCGCTGCTGGCATTCCGCGAAGCGCCGCGTGGTTGGTTGCCGGCGCTGGGCGTGGGCTCCTATCTGGCGGCAGCGGGGTTGATGCTGCTGCTGGGCGCGGTGATGACACTGTTGCCGGACGATGCCGCTGCCGCGCAATCGGCCGCAATGCAGGCCGCCAGTGAAGCGCAGCGGCAAGCCTTCGCCCACGGCAGCTATGGCCAGGCGGTCCTGCAACGGCTGCGTGACCTGGGTACGTCGCTGGGCGCATTGCTGCTGGTGGGGCCGCAGGTGCTGGGCATGTTCCTGCTTGGCGCGTGGTTCGCACGCAGCGGAGCGGTGGCTCGGCCCGCGGAGTACCCGCGCCTGTATGCGGTTCTGCGTTGGCTGGCGTTGCCGCTGGGCCTGGCGGTGATGCTGCTCAGTGTCTGGTTGCTGCCGTACGTGGCGCCGGGACGCTTCGATCTGCAGACCGGCACGGTCTACGCACTGAACGCGATCGCCGGTTTGCTGATGTGCCTGGGTTACCTGGCCTGGGGCGTGCGCTGGAGTGGAGCGCTGAACTGGCTGGCGCCGGCTGGGCGCATGGCGTTGAGCAACTATCTGGGCCAGTCACTGATCTGCACACTGGTGTTCTACGGCTACGGCCTGGGTTGGTTCGAGCAGATGGGGCGCGCCTGGCAGTTGTTGTTCGCGGTGGTGCTGTTCGCAGCGCAGGCGCTGGTCAGTCACTGGTGGCTGAAGCATTTCCGCTTTGGTCCTGCCGAATGGCTGTGGCGCGCGATCACTTACTTGCAGCTGCCACCATTGCGGCGTCGGCACGAAGGCTGAGGCTTAGAATGGGCCGGTGAATTCCCCCCAAGACGACGTCCTGATCATCGGTGCCGGCGCCACCGGGCTGGCCACCGCGTTGGCCCTGTCCGATGCCGGACGCCAGGTGCGTGTGATCGATGCCGGCGCATTGGGTGGCGCTACATCACATGGCAACTGCGGCACCATCACGCCCAGCCACGCGCCACCGTTGGCAGCGCCGGGCGTGCCGATGCGCGCGCTGCGCTGGATGCTGTCACCGCAGGCGCCGTTGTATATCCGGCCACGTTTCGATCCGCAGTTGTGGCGTTGGCTGGCGCGCTTTGCCGCGCGCTGCAACCGCCAGGACTGGTTGCAGAGCACCCAGGGCCGCGCCGCATTGTTGAACGATTCGCGCCAGCGTCTTGCCGACTGGGTAAGCCGCCATGCGCTGGACTGCGAGTTCGCCGAGAAGGGCCTGGATTACGTCTTCCGCCAGCAGGCCAATTTCGAACTGCATGCGGCCGAGTGCGAGGCCTTGCAGCAGTTGGGTATCGCCACGCAGGTGATCGACGGCGCCGACTATCTGCGCCAGGAACCAGCCTTCAACGCCGGCGTGGTCGGTGCGATCCGTTTCCCTGGTGATGCCAGCCTGCGGCCGGATCGCTACACCGCTGAGCTGGGTCGTGTGCTGCGTGCGCGTGGCGTGCAGATCGAAGAGTACTGCGCCTTGCTTTCGTTCGATCCATCACACGATGGCGTCCGTGCGCAGACATCGATGGGCGAGCAGCGTGCACGGGAACTGGTGCTCGCTACCGGCGCGTGGTCGCCGCAGCTGGTCGCGCAGGTGGGGCTGCGCATGCCGATCCAACCGGGCAAGGGCTACTCGATCACTACCAGCCACCCGGCGCAGGTGCCGAGCCGCCCGGTGGCGTTGAAGGACCGCTCGGTGTTCGTCATTGCCTGGGATGGGCGCATGCGGCTGGGCGGTACGATGGAATTCTCCGGGCAGGACTGCCGCCTCAATGAAACCCGGTTGCAGGCGCTCGAACAGGCGGCACATCAGTATCTGCGGCAGCCGCTGGGCGAGACCGTACATGAACGCTGGTACGGCTGGCGGCCGATGACCTGGGACGACATGCCGGTGCTGGGCCGTTCACCAAAGCATGCTCACGTCTGGCTAGCGGCCGGGCATGGCATGCTCGGCATCAGCATGAGCAGTGGGAGTGGACAACTGATGGCTGATCTGATCACCGGGCGGGCACCGGCCATTGATCCCGCACCGTATCGCGCGGAGCGTTTTCAATGAGTGCCAATTCATACGATGTCGTTGTAGTGGGTGGTGGTTCCGGTGGTCTGGCGGCGGCATTCCGCGCCGCGTCGCATGGCGCCAGGGTGGCGATGCTGGAGCCGGGCGAGCTCGGCGGTACCTGCGTCAACGTCGGCTGCGTGCCGAAGAAGGCGATGTGGCTGGCCGCGGACCTTGCCGAACGCATCCAGCTGGCAGCGCAGCTTGGATTCGATGTTCCTGCCGCACCGGCCCTGGACTGGACACAACTGGTGCAGCGCCGTCAGCGCTACATCGGCAACATCCACGCCAGCTACCAGAAGCGTCTGGACGAAACCGGCGTGGCACGGATCAGTCGGCGCGGTCGTCTGCTCGATGCGCACACCGTGGAATGCGAAGACGGCACGCAGCTGCGTGCCGAGCACATCGTCATCGCCACCGGCGCACATCCGCTCAAGCCTGAACTGCCGGGCGCGGAGCTGGCCGGTGTTTCCGACGATTTTTTCGCGCTGCGCTCGCAGCCGGAGCGGGTGGCAATCGTGGGCGGCGGCTATATCGCCGTTGAACTGGCCGGCGTGTTGCGCGCGCTGGGCAGCGAGGTCGTGCTGCTGGTGCGTGGCCAGCGCCTGCTCGGTCACTTCGATGCCGAGCTGTCCGACCAGCTGGCCGAAAACCTGCGCCTGCAGGGCGTGGACCTGCATTTCGGTTGCGAGGTGAAAGCGTTGGAGCGGCAGCACGGACGCGTGCGCGCGCTGCTGCACAACGGCCCGGAGCATGCCGTGTTCGACACGTTCCTGTTCGCCACCGGGCGCGCGCCAAACACGCGCGGACTGGGGCTGGAACAGGCCGGGGTGAAGCTGGGCGAGAAGGGGGCCATCGACGTGGATGCGTTCCAGAATTCCTCGGTGCCGAGCATCTTTGCGGTCGGCGACGTGACCGGGCGTGTCACCTTGACGCCGGTGGCCATCGCTGCCGCGCGCCGGTTGATGGATCGCCTTTACGGTGGCCAGCCGGAGGCGCGGCTTGATTACGACAATGTGCCCAGCGTGGTGTTCGCGCACCCGCCCTTCGGCACGGTGGGCTTGAGTGAAGAAGAGGCGCGCAAGCGTTTTGACCGGGTGAGCACCTATCACAGCAGGTTCCGGCCGATGCTGCAGTCACTGGGCGACGGTCAGGTACGCAGCGTGTTCAAGATGGTCTGCGCCGGTGAAGAGGAAAAAGTTGTCGGCATCCATCTGCTGGGCGAAGGTGCGGACGAGATCCTGCAGGGTTTTGCGGCGGCATTGAAGGCCGGCGTGACTCGCCGGCAGTTGGAAGACACGGTGGCCATCCATCCCACCTCGGCAGAGGAAGTGGTGTTGATGCGTTGAGGTGAGGCGCTGGTTCGGCTTTGGCGGTTGGTGTTGCCGCAGACGCTCAGGTCTTATCCGCGCCGCACTTCAAGCGATGCACTCCCCATAATGAGTGCCCCCCGCACCCGCAGTACCGATGTCCGAGTCTGTCAGCGCCACCTTGCCCACCCGTTCCCGTCGCCTGCTGTTGAGTGGGCTGCTGATGGCCGGGGTGGGCGCCATTGCTGCGTCGGGCAAGGCGGTGATCGTCAAGCTGGCGTATCGGCACGGCGTGGATGCCACCGCGTTGCTGGCGCTGCGGATGATGATCGCGTTCCCGTTCTTCATCGCTATGGGCGTCTGGGCCGCAAAGCGTGCCGCGCCGCTGTCCCGCGGCGACATGGGGCGGGTGTTGCTGCTGGGCTTCAGCGGTTACTACCTGTCCAGTTACCTCGACTTCCTTGGTTTGCAGTACATCACTGCGACGCTGGAGCGGTTGATCCTGTATCTCAGCCCGACGCTGGTGGTGCTGATCGCGCTGGTGGTGCTCAAGCAGCGGCCGACGCGGATACAGGTGGTGGCATTGCTGGTCAGTTACCTCGGCGTGCTGCTCGCGTTCGGGCATGACATCCAGTTGGAGGGGCGGCGCACCTTGATCGGCTCGGCGCTGGTGTTCGCCAGTGCGCTCAGCTACGCGGTGTATCTGTTCGGCAGCGGCCAGGCGGTGGCGCGCATCGGCGCAGTGCGGCTGACCGCATACGCCAGCATGGTGGCCTGCGTGCTGTGCATCGGCCAGTACCTGCTGTTCCAACCGCTGGGTGCGTTGTGGACGCATGCGCCAGCTGTGTACTGGCTGTCGCTTCTCAATGGCACGGTGTGCACGGTGCTGCCGGTGCTGGCGATCATGGTCGGGGTCAAGCGGATCGGCTCGTCGCTGGCGGCGCAGGTGAGTATGCTGGGCCCGGTTTCCACCATTGTGCTGAGCGTATGGCTGCTCGACGAACCGATGGGCCCGTGGCAGAGCGCCGGAACGGTGCTGGTGCTGGCGGGCGTGCTGCTGGTCGGCAGCGGCGTGGCGAAGAAGCGGTGAAGGCGCCGCTCAACGAGTCCGTGGACCCGGCGCTGGGGCATGCACGCATCCTCAAGGTGATACGAAACATTCCGCGCGGCCAGGTGCTGGGCTATGGCGAAGTGGCGGCAAAGGCCGGCTTGCCGGGCCGCGCGCGGCTGGTGGCGCGGCTGCTGGGCAACAACGACGACCCGGATCTGCCGTGGCATCGGGTACTGCGCTCGGACGGGCGCATCGCCATGCCGGAAGGCTCGCGCGGCTGGCGCGAGCAGAGCCAGCGGCTGCGTGCCGAAGGCGTGGTAGTGGAGAACGGCCGCGTGAAGCGCGCCAAACCCGCCAACAGCATGGACGAGGCAATCTGGGGGCCAGGCTAGCGGCTGCGGCTATCATGGACGGTAGTTCCCCTGGATTCCGTCATGTTCCCCCGACTGCCCAAGATCACCCAGACGTTGCTGATCGCCAACGTCGTCCTGTTCCTGCTGCAGCAACTGCCACAGACGGCAGGTGTGTTCACCCAGCTGATGCTGTGGCCCTTGGGCTCGCAGCAATTCTTTGCGGATTCGCCGGGTTTTGAGCCGTGGCAGTTGCTGACCTACGGCTTCCTGCATGGCGGCTTCGGCCACCTGTTCTTCAACATGCTGGCGCTTTTCATGTTCGGCGCACCGCTGGAGATGACCTGGGGCGAGAAGCGCTTTCTCACCTATTACATGGTCTGCGTGGTCGGCGCGGGCCTGTGCCAGCTGCTGGTTGCCGCGCTGTTCGGTGAGTACAACCCGGTATTGGGCGCGTCCGGTGGCGTGTTCGGCCTGCTGCTGGCCTACGGCATGCTGTTCCCGAACCAGCGGGTGATGCTGCTGTTCCCGCCGATCCCGATGAAGGCGCGCACGTTCGTGATCGTGTTTGGTGCGATTGAACTGGTGCTGGGCTTCACCGGCTGGCAGCCGGGCGTGGCCCACTTCGCGCACCTGGGCGGCATGTTGTTTGGCTGGTTGCTGATCCGCTACTGGCGCGGGCAGCCGCCGTTCAACAACAAGCGCGGACCGCACCTGCGACGCGTGAAGTAACGCGTTCCGGTAGTGCCGAGCCATGCTCGGCACGGGCTTGCCGGTAACGTTTCAGCGGAGCACTGCTCCGCTCTACAAGGCGGCAGGCAAAGAAAAAGGCGCGGAATCCGCGCCTTTTTCGTGTCTCACTTCAACCCGCATCAACGCCAGATCTTGATCTGCTCCGCGTCGGTGCGCTGCATCGGCTGGCCCGGCTTGCAGCTGAAGGCCGCGCCGAACGCGGGCAGGTTGGACAGCGGCGCATTGGCACGCCAGCGGCCCGGTGCACGTACATCCGAAGCCAGACGCTGCACGGCTTCGTTCGGCGAGAGCTGCTGTGCCCACAGCGAGGTCCAGCCCTTGAAAAAGGCCTGCTTGTCGGCCGGCTTGGCATCGGCCTGGGCGGCATTGAAGGCTTCCCAGGCGATTTCCACGCCGGAGATGTCGGCCATGTTCTCGTCACGGGTCAGTTCGCCGTTGACCTTGGCGTCCTTCACGCCCGGGAACGCGTAGCCGCTGTACTGCGCGGCTACGCGGTTGCCGAGCAGGGTCCAGGCACTCTTGTCGGCCGGCGTCCACCAGCTGCGCAGTTCGCCCTTGGCGTCGATCATCGCGCCCTTGACGTCGATGGCACGGCTGACTTCATGCGCGACCAGGCCACCGAAGGCACCAAACTTCTCGGCGCCGCTGGCGCTGTCGGCGAAGATCGGGCCCTGCAGTGCGGCGGCAGTGACGATCAGGCGGTTCTGCGCGATGTCATAGGCGATGGCCGGCTGCTGCGGCAGCACGTCCCAGCGGCGGTCGGCGTTGCCCTTGCCGATGCGCTTCATTTCCTGCGCATGGCGCCAGGTGGAGGCGATCAGCATGTTGCCGCCGAAGCTGCCACGGCCCATCGGCTGCACGGTGTAGTCCAGATCGCGCAGCGGGGTGCCGATCTCGATCTTCATCGCGGCCAGCTTCGCTTCGGCCTCTGCCTTGGCTTCGGCGCTGAGCCAGGTGCTGCGCTTGACCGCAGCAATCTGCGCTTCGCGGATCTGGTCGACCATCACGCCGGCCTGGCGGCGCACGTCGCGGCTGAGGTAGGTGTTGGCGTACTCGTGGCCCAGCATCGGGCCGGCGGCAACGTTGATGGCGTCCAGCACCGCATCGGCACGCGCCGGAGCGATGGTCTGGCCGCGCAGCAGGCGGCCGCGGAATTCGAACTCGGCGTCGCGGTAAGCCTTGGACAGGTACGGTGCCATCGAGTCACCCACGCGCCAGCGCAGATAGGCCTTCCACTGTGCGGCCGGCAGGCGCGCGACCATGCCGTTGAGCTGCTGGAACAGCGTCGGGTCGGCCAGCGAGACCAGGTCGTCATTGACGCCCTGGGCCTTCAGGAACGCATCCAGCTGCAGGTTGCGGTAGCGGCCCAGGTCCTTGGTGGCGACCGGCGCGTAGTTGTTGAACGGGTTGTTGATGTCGGCCACCGAGTGCGCGCTGCGCGCCAGTTCGGTTTCCAGCTGGATGACCAGCGCCGACTCGGCGTCCAGCTTGTCGGCCGGGGTGCCGGTCAGTGCCAGGATCTGCTTGACGTAGGCGCGGTAGCGGCCCATCAGTGCGACGGTGTCGGCATCGGTGCGGGTGTAGAACGCCGGGTCCGGCAGGCCCATGCCGCCCTGCATGAAGTAGCCGATGTGGCGGTCCAGCGCCCTCAGGTCCACGTCCGGGGCGAAGTTGAACGCCACCGGGATGCCGACCTGGTGCAGTGCGGCGATCGAGGCCGGGATGTCCTTGGCCTTCTTGATCGCGTCGATGCGGGTCAGCAGCGGGGCGATCGGCTTGGAGCCATCGGCTTCCACGGCGGCCTCATCCAGGCCGCTGGCCCAGAAGTCGCCGAGCAGCTTCTGCACATTGCCCTGCGGGCTGGTCATCGAGCGCTGCAGCAGCTGGCGCTGCTGATCGCGGGTGTTGCTGGCCAGCTGGCCCAGTGCGGTCACGGCGCCGGTCTGCGGAACCGGGTTGGCCTTGAGCCAGTTGGCATTGGTCAGCTCGTAGAAGTCACCGCAGGCCGCGCTCACCGCCGGTGCGCGCGCAGCGGCCCGCTTGCGGGCGGCGTCGGCATCGTTCGTGGACAGGACGGCGACCAGGCCGAAGGCCAGGGCGAGGGTAAGCGGGCGAATGGTGGGCATGTAGTGCATATCCGCAGAAGGACAAAGTGGGCGGAGTTTAACAAGCCGCCAAGCGATTGGCGCCGGGGATGGTCGCGGTTTTGTGGATTGGAGCCAGGATCGTGACGGGGCGCGTGGGTGCGATGTAGGAGCGGCGTAAGCCGCGAAGCTGGCGGGACATGAAGCGCCAGCCAGGTAGCAATTGCACACACGTCCCGCGTCTGCAGCCATTACCAGCTTCGCGGCTTACGCCGTTCCTACAAATGCGGGCAGGACCGGAAAAGAAGAAGGCCCGGCAATGCCGGGCCTTCCCATGTCACATCACTGCGTGGCAGCGATTACCAGATCACGACCTGCTTGTCGCCGGTGCGGACCATCGGCGAGCCGGCCTTGCACTGGAACGCAGCAGCGAAGGTCGGCAGGTTCGACGGCGCGCCCATCGCGCGGAACTGCGCCGGTGCGTGCGGATCGGTGGCCAGGCGGACCTTGGCGTTTTCCGGGGTGTACTTGGTGCGCCACACGGTCGCCCAGTTGAAGAAGAAGCGCTGGTCGCGGGTGAAGCCCTCGACCTTCGGGTCTTCCTTGCCGGTGCTGGCCTTCTGCAGGGCGTCGTAGGCGGTGGCCAGGCCACCCAGGTCGGCGATGTTCTCGCCCAGGGTCAGCGAGCCGTTCACGGCCTGGTCGCCCACCTTGTACTCGTTGAACTGGTTGACCAGCTTGCCGGTCAGGCCGCTGAAGCCCTTGGCGTCAGCCGGGGTCCACCAGTTCTCGAAGTTGCCGGTCGGCCCGAAGCGGCTGCCCTGGTCGTCGTAACCGTGGGTCATCTCGTGGCCGATCACCGCACCGATGCCGCCGTAGTTCAGGGCGTCGTCGGCATTCGGATCGAAGAATGGCGGCTGCAGGATCGCGGCCGGGAACACGATCTCGTTCTGCAGCGGGTTGTAGTAGGCGTTGACCATCTGCGGGGTCATGCCCCACTCGGTCTTGTCCACTGGCTGGCCGATCTTGCCCAGCGCCCACTTGTAGTTGAAGGCGTTGGCGGCACGCACGTTGCCCAGGTAGTCATCGTGGGTGGTGCTAAGGCCCGACCAGTCGCGCCACTTGTCCGGGTAGCCGATCTTCGGGGTGAAGGTTTCCCACTTGGCGATGGCCTTGGCCTTGGTTTCGTCGCTCATCCAGGCCAGACCCTGGATGCGCTCCTTCAGCGCGGCTGCCAGGTTCTTGACCAGCTCTTCCATCTTGGCCTTGGCTTCCGGCGAGAAGGCGACCTTGACGTACATCTGGCCGAAGGCTTCGCCGGCATTGTTCTCGACCGTGCCCAGCACCTGCTTCCAGCGCGGCTTGATTTCCTTCTGACCGTTGAGTTCCTTGCCGTAGAACGCGTAGTTCTCCTGCACGAAGTCATTGCTCAGGTACGGCGAAGCGCCGTCAACGGTGTGGAAGCGCAGGTAGGCGCGCCACACGGCCGGGTCGGTGTCGCCCAGCATCTTGCTCACTTCCTGGTGGAAGGTCGGCATGGCCAGCGAGAACGAGGCCGGGGCAGCGATGCCCTGGGCCTTGAAGAACTCGGTCCAGCTGAAGTTCGGGGTCAGCTTGTCGGCGTCAGCGACGGTGACCGGGTTGTAGTACAGCGACACGTCACGCGACAGTTCGACGCTGGACTTGGAAGCCTTGGCCAGACGGGTTTCGAACTTGACCACGTCCTCGGCCTGCTTGGCGGCGTCGGCAGCGGCCACGCCGGACAGTTCCAGCACCTTGGCCACGTGTGCCTTGTAGGCGTTGAGCTTGTCGGCCTTGCTGGCGTCGGTGTAGTAGGTGGTGTCCGGCAGGCCCAGGCCACCCTGGCTGGCGTAGGCCATGTTCATCGACGAATTCTTGAAGTCCGCTTCCGGACCGAAACCGAACAGCACGTTCTCGCCCTTGGCGGCGGTGCTGCGCAGGTAATCGGCGATGGCGGCGGTGTTCTGCAGGCCGTCGATGGCGGCCAGATCAGCCTTCAGCGGGGTGATGCCCAGCGAATTGATCTTGGCCTCGTCCATGCCGGCGGCCCAGAAGTCACCGACGATCTTCTCGATGCCGGTGGCGTTCTTCATCGCAGCGGCCTGCTCGGCCAGCTGGTGCTGCACGGCGACGGAGCGCTCGTCCAGGATGGTGAAGGCACCCCAGCTGGTGCGGTCGGCCGGGATGGCATTGGCGGTGAGCCACTTGTCATTCACGTAGCCGCCGAAATCGGTGCAGGCGTCCTTGCTGGCGTCCAGGTCGGCCGCGGTGAACGCGTTGTAGGCCGGCAGCTTGGATTCGTCCAGCTTCAGTTCGGTGGCAGCAGCGGCAGCCGGAGTGGCAGCCGGGGCAGCCGGAGTTTCTTCTTTCTTGCAGCCGACCAGCGCGGCCGAAACGGCCAGGGTCAGCAGAAGGATCTGGGGTTTGCGAACGATCACGGGATTGGCCTCCAGGCCGATTTCAGAGCACGGGTGTGGCCCCGCAACCAGGGCCGAGCGCAGAAGATACGCCTGAAACCGATCGCCAAGGGGTGTCGAAGGTAATGGCCGGCAGCTTGATATGCAGGAGATCGCTTCTTCCGTTCTCACCGTGGAGGAGAAGCGGGGCGGGGGCTTCAGATAGCTGCCTGTCTTTCACGGTTTCCTGGCCGGCCATATGAGCCAGGAGTCGTCTGATAGGCGTCCGATTCCACACGATGCTATACAGCGGGAATGACCAAGACATCAGCAAAGCAGTGGGATGCGATCCTGATCGGCGGCGGCCACAACGGGCTGGTCTGCGCAGCCTATCTGGCCAAGGCCGGCAAGCGGGTGCTGGTACTGGAGCGACGCGCGGTGGTGGGCGGCGCAGCGGTGACCGAGGAGTTTCATCCGGGTTTCCGCAACTCGGTGGCCTCTTATACGGTGTCGCTGCTGCAACCCCGGGTGATTGCTGATCTGGAACTGGAGCGGCATGGCCTGCGGGTGGTGCCGCGGCGAATCAATAATTTCCTGCCGCTACCGGGTGATCAGTACCTGCTGGCCGGCAGCGGGCGGACGCAGGCGGAAGTGGCGAAGTTCTCGCTTCGTGATGCCGAGCGCCTGCCGGAGTACGAGTGTCGCCTGGATATCTTCGCCGACGTGCTTCGCGCGCTGGCGTTGCAGGCGCCGCCCAACGTGACCGATGGCGGTTGGTTGCAGGCGCTGCCGGAGCTGTGGAAAGCCGGCAAGCTCGGCCGGCAGCTTCAATCGTTGGACGCGGGGTTGAAGCAGGAGCTGCTTGATCTGTTCACCATTTCCGCCGCCGAGTATCTGGACCGTTGGTTCGAGAGCGCGCCGATCAAGGCGTTGTTCGGCTTCGATGGCATCGTCGGCAATTACGCCAGCCCTTACGCGCCAGGCACCGCGTATGTCCTTCTGCATCACGTGTTGGGCCAAAGCAATGGCGTGAAAGGGGCGTGGGGGCACGCCATCGGCGGAATGGGTGCGATCACCCAGGCGATGGCGCGTGCGGCGATCGAAGCCGGTGTGCAGATCCGCACCGATGCTGGCGTGGCAAGAGTGCTGGTCGAACAGGGTCGGGTGGTCGGTGTCGTAACCACATCCGGCGATGTGCTGCGTGGCAAGGCCATCGTCGCCAACGTCAATCCCAAGCTTCTGTATGAGCGCCTTCTTGACCCGGCGGACGTGCCGCGTGACACACTCGAACGGATGCACAACTGGCGCTGCGGCTCAGGCACGTTCCGCATGAATGTAGCGCTGTCGCGTCTGCCGGATTTCAGCGTACTGCCGGGGCAGGGCGATCACCTCACCGCCGGCATCATCATTGCGCCGAGCCTGGATTACATGGATCGCGCGTTCCTGGATGCGCGCCAGTACGGCTGGTCGCGCGAGCCGGTGGTGGAGATGCTGATTCCCAGCACGCTGGACGATTCACTGGCCCCGCCGGGCCAGCACGTGGCCAGCCTGTTCTGCCAGCACGTCGCGCCGCAGCTGCCGGACGGTCGCAGTTGGGACGATCACCGCGAAGAAGTGGCTGATCTGATGATCGCTACCGTCGACAAGCATGCGCCGGGCTTTGCGGCATCGGTGCTGGGCCGCCAGATCATGAGCCCGCTCGATCTGGAGCGCACCTTCGGCCTGATCGGCGGCGACATTTTCCACGGTGCGCTGAGCCTCAATCAGTTGTTCAGTGCAAGGCCGATGATCGGGCAGGCGAACTATCGTGGTGCGATTCCAGGCCTGTACCTGTGCGGCGCGGGAACGCATCCCGGTGGCGGTGTTACCGGCGCGCCGGGGTTCAATGCGGCGCGGGAGATTCTGAAAGACAACGGCCGCTGAAAGCGGCCGTTGCTGGTTCCAGGTCTTGATATGAATCAGAGCCCTGTGCCACCGCATCCGCTGGCGAGGTAAGTGTCGATGATGCGCAGCTGATTGGCCATGATCTCGCGGGTCCATGCCGGTCCGTGTGCATAGTCGGCGATGGGGTGGTACTCGACCGGTTGGCCGGAGCCCTTGGCTTTCGAGACAAACCACTCGGACTGCTCGATGGGAACCGTTTGGTCGCGATCACCGTGATAGATCATCAGCGGAATTTTTATCTTGTCCGCATGGTCAAGCGGGTTGAGGCCATCGACGGTCGGAGCCTGTGCCTGACGGAAGAACGGGTTGGTGTAGAAACGTGACCAGATCTTCTTGATGTCGGAAACACCGGCGCCAGCAATGGCGCATTTGTACATGCCTTCAGGTCTCACGGCAGCAGCGAATGCCGAATAGCCACCGTATGAGAAGCCGAACATGGCGATATGGCCAGGCTTGGCTATGTTCTGTTCGATCAGCCATTTTGCGCCGTCGTCCTTGTCATCCTGCATTCTCTGGCCCCATTGGGCGTCCCCTGCCATCCACAACCTGCGTCCCCAGCCTTCGGAGCCACGGAACTGCGGGCGTAGTACCGCCATGCAACGCGAAGCCATCAATGGCACCCACATGGATCCGTCAAAACCGATGCCGTCACGTGCCCATGGGCCGCCGTGAGGATGCACTACCGTGTTCCAAGGGCCAGCACCACACATCTCGGTGTTGGGGGTGGTCAGAAATGCGGGAATATCGAGCCCATCGCGGGCCTTGTAGTAGATCAGTCGCGTGTTTCCAAGTGTGCGCGGGTCAATCTCTGGGTAACTTTTGGCCAGCAGCGAAAGGGAGCCGTTGCGGAACAGATAATGCTCGGGTGGCGTCGCAGAACCGTCCACCGTCAGAAGCACAGTGGACATGTCCGGGGTATAGCCGGTCACGGTGTATTGGCGTTGTTCCGGATACTCCACGGTGGAAGTCTGGCCCGTGGCTGGATCAGTCAGTTTGACCTTGTCGTTGGAGATATGAAGTGCCTGCCGCAGGCCAGCATCCAGGGCTCGCATCTTCGGGTCAGTCCATTCGATATCGTCTTCGCGAGGGCCCTCGTAGCCAAGGCCAAGGATCTTTCCGAAATCCTCACCAGCGCTGCGATATGGATTGACGATCACTCGGTTGGCGTTGAAGAAGTTGTGCTGGAACAGAATCTCCTTCTTCGCCCGGGCTGCGATGTCGTACTCGTAGATCGCCGACTTGTCCTGCCCTTCGTTGCTCTGAATGAACGCAATATTGGGATCCGTGCTCAGGGCAATGATCTGTGTCTGATCGCGATTCTTCACATAGGAGCGGAAGTGTTCTTCCCACTTGTTTGTCTGCGGGTTCTTGAACTCCGCGGAAACATACGCTCCGCCACCGTCCAGGTCCTGCTTCAGGCGCGCGCGCAGGTTGCCGTCGAAATCGGTGATGTAGCCAGCGACCCGTTCTTCCGACATCTGGATACGCTCAGCTTTGAAGCTGCGCAGATCGACTCGGTAAACGTCGCCAGCGTTGGCGCCAACGTTATTGACGACGAGGATGTGATTAGGGTCATTCGGCAGCCGGTCCAGCACGCTGGGGCTGCTACGTGACTGAAGAAGTTCCTGATCACGGCTGGTGGCGCGTGGCTGCGGTAGCGGCTCGTTCCAGCTCTTTCCCTCCAGGTCCGTGATCATCAGCTTGTTGATGAATGTCTTGTAGATCCGGTCCGTGCGAAGATCGTAGGGTTGCCAGAAAGAGACCGCCAGCCGGTCATTCTTGACGAACGATACCCCGCTTATCTTCATGCGCTCAGCCCCGATGAGCGTTGGGGCCTGGTTCATGGCATCGGTCTGCCAGACCGCGATCACGCGCTCTTCGCCATTGGCGCGCAGTGCGGCAATGTGTTTGCCATCAGGAGACAGGCTGAAGCTCGAATACTGGGGAAAGGCTGCCAGTTGTTCGATTGAAGGGCGCGTCGGCTGGCTGGCAATGACGGGGCTTGAGGATAGCAATGCCGCCATTGCCAGCAGGTGGATTCGGGTTTTTCCCATTTGCACAATCCGTACTTGGGGCTCGAAGGCCATTGTTTGTGGTGTTGATAAAAAGCCGCCGCTCGGGAGAGCGGCGGCTTTCTTCAACTCATGCCACTTGGATCAGGGCATCAGAACTTCTTGCCGATGTTGAAGAAGAACGAGCGACCAAGATAGTCGTAGCCACTATAGAGCGGAGCATTGCCGATAGTGTTCACGCCCGCGCCGGTGGAAATGACCGGCGGATCCTTGTCAGCGAGGTTGCGGATACCAATGGTCGCAGCCCAGTCATCCCCGCTGTAACGCAACGACAGACTGGAAATGAAGTAGTCGTCGATGAGCATCTGGTACTCGGGGCGATAGTCCTTGTTGTCGTACTTTTCATAGTACTCGTAGCCGTTGATCGAGCCGATCCAGTCCAGCCCGTAGCGGACTTCCCAGTTCTGGATCTCGTAGGTCAGATCCAGCTGGCCGGTGTAATCCGGCACGTTGATGGCGCCGTTGGAGTCCTTGTACGGGTCGTTCGGGAACGTGCGGCCGGACTGTTCCAGATAATGGGTGACTGCGGCATTGGCACGGAGCTCGCCAGGGCCGAGGTTGCGCGTGTAGCGCAGGTTGAAGTCCCAACCACGCACCTTGTCCGAGGCGACGTTGACATAACCACTGGTCACGGTGAGGGCATTGTTGGCATCGCGCTTGACCAAGCCGCAATAGCCGGTGCCGGCAGCAAATTCAGCCTGCGACTGGTCGTAGCAGAGGTCAAGAACCTGCGCGCCGCTCAGCCTGGCAACACCGTTGTCAACCTGGATGTCGAAGTAGTCGGCAGCAAAAGACAGGTTGCCGAACCATTCCGGGAACTCCGGTTGCAGCACAACGCCCACGGTCGTCGCTTTGGATGTTTCTGCGGTCAGGCCTGTTTCGGCACCCCCCTTGGTGATGGAGGTGATGCTGGCGGTCTGGTCAAAGTTGTTCGGCAGTCCCAAGCTCTGACAGTTCAGATACTCGTTGCTGGTCTTGTCCGTTGCCGATGCCCAATCGTTGCAGGGATCGTTGCTTTGGTTGAGGAAACCGCTGGTGGCGCCAAGGAACTGTTCGAACAACGCCGGGGCGCGGAACGACGTGCCACGGGAGGCGCGTACCGACAGCCAGCTAACCGGTGTGTACAGCAGGCCAGCCTTCCAGGTTTGGTCGCTGCCATAGGAGTCGTACTTGGTATAGCGGCCGGACAGGTTCACGGTAAGCTCCTGTGCGCCCGGCAAGCCGCTCAACAGAGGGGCTTCCAGTTCGACAAACGCTTCCTGCACATTGTCCTTGCCGCGGGTGGGCGTCGACGACGTGAAGCCATACAGATTGCTGTTGATCGAGTTGATGTCCGGGGTATCGTCGATCTCGGAACGGCGATATTCCAGGCCGAATGCCGCGGAAACAGTGCCACCCATGGGCATATCGAACAACGGACCATTGACGCTGACGTTGGCCGTGGATTCGGTGTACAGGGTGTTGCCGTGCGTGGTCTGCATGATGTAGTCGCGATATGCAGAAGGCAGATTGCCGGCGATCACGTCAGCGGTGAGCATTGGTGCGGCGACGCAGCCATCAGAAGTGTCACGGCAGACAAACCCACCGCGTCCGTCGGAGACGACATCCAAGCTCTTTGCGATACGGTTGGTCAGGCGGTTCTGAGTGTAGTAATCAGCATCGGAGCGGCCATAGCTCAGGTAACCATCGTACTTCCAGCTCGTCCCGAGGTCGCCACGCAAGCCGGCAGTGGTACGGGTGAAGTCCACGTTCTGCCAGTTGTCATACAGGCCCCAGCCCACGAAGGCACGGGCAGACACATTCTTGCCGTTGGTCGAGCCGTCGGCCGGCGCAAGCAGCCATGCAGGCAGCCACGCAAGATCGCCCAGCAGCGGGCTGCCGACGTTGTAATCAAGCGAGTGCTGGAGGTAGCCCGATTGGCGGGATTCGCGGCGCGTTGCCAGTACTTCGAAGTAGGCTTCGGCGTTGCCAAGCGCATTCAAGTCAAAGCTGCCCTGCAGGAAGCCAGTGACGTTGGTGGTCGGCGAGATCAGTGCCTCCTGCTTCATCCTCGGGTCAAACGTGGTGCGGCCGTTGGCGTCGACACCCTCAAAGCCCGGCAGGTCGCCGTCCGTGATCGCTCCATTGGGACGCCAACGATTGAAGTAGTCAAAGCCGGGCGGCAGCTGATCGAGCACGCTGGGGTCGACGGTGCCGTAGTAGCCCAGGCTCCCCAGTCCCGGACGACCGAGAAGATAAGCAGTACCCAGCGTATTGATGGTGACACCACCGGCGTCCAGGCCCCAGCACTTCGGTTCGCCGGTCGTCGGATCGATATAGTCCTGAGCGCCATAGCGGCCGGTCGCAGGGTCGCGGCCGTACAGCGGTACCGGGCAGTCGCTTGCCCAGCCACGCTCACCGATCTGGAGTTCCTGGCGGCGATAGACTTCGAACGAACCGGACACACGCCAACGATCACCGCTGGTGCCGAACAACCCCGACCAACGGGTTTCTTCGCCACCACCGTGCTGTGTTGCATTGTGCTGGAACTCGATTTCGGCGCCGTCAACCTTGTTCTTGGTGATGATGTTCACCACGCCGGCAACAGCGTCGGAGCCGTAGATCGACGAAGCGCCGTCCTTAAGAATTTCCACATGGTCGATCATGATGTTCGGCAGGACATTCAAGTCCACCGAACCAACGGCACCGCGAGAGCCGGATGGCGACATGCGCCGCCCATTGATCATGATCAGGGTGCGAGTGGGGCCGAGGCCGCGGAGGCCGAGCGTATTGGCACCCGGGCCACCATCAGTCACAAAACCGCCAAAGGCGTTGTTGATCTGCCCTGCACCAGCGGTGACAGAGTTGCTCTGCAGTACGCCGGCAGTCGAGTTGAAGCCGGCGAGGGTGGTTTCTTCGCGGTTGATCACCTGTACCGGGGAGACGGCGTTGTAGGTGTCCTTGGAGATGCGCGAGCCGGTGACGGTTACTTGGCTCAGCGTGGTCGTGTTCGAGGATGCGGTGGCTTCCTCCTGAGTCTTCTCGTCCTGACTCACGGTGGCGCTTTGCGCGTAAACAACGCCGCCCGGGAAGATCAGGGCGGTTGCAAGTGCTAGTGACAGTTTGCTTTTGTTCAGGTTGGTTGCGCGGTTGTTGCTGGAAGCCATCGAAATCCCCTTTCGAATCAATCGGTTGTATTTTGTTTCGGTTGACAACTTTGCTGACTTTGGCGAATCCTAACACTGAATTGTCAGTGAATGCCATGGATTTTTAACAATCTTCTGTTAAGCGTGCAGAAGGGTTTGATCCATCCAAAGGATGCTTGGAAGACGGGCAGTGGCCCGTCTAGACTCCAGCCAATGAACGCTTTCCTGAATGAGTCGAGAGTTGGAACCGCCGTGCCGCCACTGCCGCAGGCAATCGCCTTCGGCAATGAGCTGCTTCGTCAAGGGCGTTTGGGTGAGGCCGTCGATTTGGGAGAGGCTCTTGCTGCCAAGTACCCCGATCAGCCCAGGGCATTTGCATTTGCAGCGGAGGCCTGTCGCGTCAGTGGCAAACTGGATGCCGCGCTCTTGTGGATCGACAAGGCCATTGCGTTCGGGGGAGATCCGCAGCACCAGATAAAGAAGGCGTGGCTACTCTCCCGTTTGCTTCGTCGTAACGAAATCCCCGTGTTGGCAGCTGAGATTGATGCCCAGTCGCCTAACAATGGCTTGGTGCAATGGCAGCTCGGAAAGCTGCTGTATCACCACAATTTACTGGGGGAAGCGATATCGCATTACGAGCGGGCGCTGTCGGTTGGTGGCGAGGACGCGGGATGGCGTTATGACTTGGCTATCGCACGCTTCTACAGCGGCGATTCCGAGCGGGCAGAGCATGATCTTGACAAGGTGTTGGAGGCCACGCCGCAGGCGGGTTCCGTTATCTATCTGCGCTCGACATTGCGCCGCCAGTCACCCGATAGAAACCACGTTGCCGACCTTGAGCAGCGCTTGAAAGGGGAGTTCCGTTCGCTCGAGGAGGAGGCGGGGGCGCACTACGCATTGGCCAAGGAGTTGGAAGATCTGGGAGACCATGAGCGATCGTTCGATGCCTTGATCGAAGGTGCCAGAAAGAAGCGCGCCGCGATTCAATACGACGTTTCTTCTTTCGTGAGGACGTTGCAGGATGTCTGTGGTTCCCAAGATGCCGAAGCTATGGCGGCGCCGGTCCAGAGTGACGAGGGAGAGGGGGCCATCTTCATTGTGGGCATGCCGCGCAGCGGAACCACGTTGACCGAGCGGATATTGCTGCAATCCGGGAAGGTCCGGGATGCCGGGGAGTTGATGGATTTCGGATATCACCTGACGGGTGCCGTGCAACGGGTCCAGGCGCTTGACCCGAGCCTGTCAGTGGCGCAAGCCACAATGAAGGTGGATTTCGCGGCGCTTGGCCGTGAGTACATGAAAGGGGCCCGACAGATGGCCGAAGGCAGCCCGTTGTTCATCGATAAGCTGCCTGCCAACTACATGTACTGCGGGTTGATACATAAAGCCTTGCCAAGGGCTCGGATTATCCATTTGGTGCGTGATCCGCTGGACAGCTGTTATGCGGTTTTCAAGACGCTGTTCTTCAAGGCATATGATTTTTCCTACGATCTGGAAGAGTTGGGTGACTATTTCGTTGCTTATCGGCAAATGATGCGGCATTGGCACAAAGTGGTGCCCGGGGGAATCCTCGATGTTCATTATGAAGATTTGGTTTCCGATACCGAGTCGCAAGCACGGCGAATCTACGAATGGTGCAATTTGGAATGGGTTGCCGAAGCGCTGGCTGTGCCGAGCAAAGGGGCGGTTTTTGCCACCGCCAGTGCGGCTCAGGTGCGTGAACCTGTACATAGTCGATCCGTGAACAGTTCTCGTAGGCATGTGGAAAAACTGGGTCCTCTGATAAAAAAGTTGACGGCTGCAGGTATTCTTCAGCTCTGATCTTCTCGGCTGCCGAGTGGGGCCGAAGTGCGGCTCGGTGCTGCGGATCCGCTTGGCGAGCTTTGGTGGACTGGTTGTTGGGCACGATTGAACAGCGCGACTCGTCCGGCATCCGTCAGGCGCCAGGGGGCCAGCGGCTGTAGGTTGCTTCCCCGGTGTGGATTGGTGGGTTGAACAAGGCCGGTGCCGAACCGGTCTTTCGGGTTGGCGCTATAGTTCGCTCCCTGATTGGAGATGTAAGAGGGTGCAAGTGGGCGGGTCGATTGCGTTGGGTACAACCCACAAGGTGCAGAAGGGGCTGTCTCCCCATTCACGTATCCGCAACGTCATTGCGGTGGGGTCGGGCAAGGGCGGGGTGGGCAAGTCCACAACCGCGGTGAACCTTGCGCTGGCCTTGCAGCGACTGGGTGCGCGGGTCGGGGTGCTGGATGCCGACATATATGGCCCGAGCGTGCCGGCGATGCTGGGTTTGAGCGGACGCCCGGAGAGTCCCGACAACAAGACGATCGAGCCGTTGCGTGCATTTGGCGTTGATGCCATGTCCATTGGCTTCCTGATCGATGCCGATTCGCCGATGATCTGGCGTGGGCCGATGGCAACCTCGGCATTGACGCAGTTGTTCAACGACACGTTGTGGGACGACCTGGACTTCCTGCTGATCGACCTGCCGCCGGGCACCGGCGACATCCAGCTGACGCTATCGCAGAAGATCCCGGTGGCCGGTGCGGTGATCGTCACCACGCCGCAGGAGATCGCCACGCTGGATGCGCGCAAGGCCTTGAAGATGTTCGAGAAGGTCGAGGTTCCGGTGCTCGGCATCGTCGAGAACATGGCCGTGCACACCTGCTCCAACTGTGGCCACGCCGAGCACCTGTTCGGTGAAGGCGGCGGCCAGCGCATGGCCGAGCAATACGGCGTGCCGCTGCTGGGCTCCTTGCCGCTGGACATCAGCATCCGCGAGCAGGGCGACGCGGGTACGCCGATCGTGGCGTCCGCCCCGGATTCCGCAGCGGCGCAGGCTTACCTGGCGGCTGCGCAGCGGATGGTCGAGGAACTGTCCAAGCGCCCGCGCGCGGGCATCCCCATCATCTCGTCGCTGATCTGAAGCCGCCTCCCGGCGGTGAACGTGAAGGCCCCGGCATTGCCGGGGCCTCCTATATGTATGTCTCGGGCGAGTCCCAGGCTACGGCTGGGTGCCGGCTCTGGGCTAGAATCGGCCACCCGACCGCCGCAGCCAGCTGCGCCGCCCACGTAATCAGGAACATTGAATGAGCATCAAGAGCGACCGTTGGATTCGCCGCATGTCCGAACAGCACGGCATGATCGAGCCGTACGAAGCCGGGCAGGTCAAGCAGGTGGATGGCCAGCGCATCGTCAGTTACGGCACGTCCAGCTATGGCTACGACGTGCGTTGCTCGCGTGAGTTCAAGGTGTTCACCAACATCAACTCCACCATCGTCGATCCCAAGCACTTCGACCCGAAGAGCTTCGTCGATATCGTGGCCGATGAGTGCATCATCCCGCCGAACTCCTTCGCGCTGGCCCGCACCGTGGAATACTTCCGCATTCCGCGCGACACGCTGGTGGTGTGCCTGGGCAAGAGCACGTACGCGCGCTGCGGCATCATCGTCAACGTCACGCCGCTGGAGCCGGAATGGGAAGGCCACGTGACGCTGGAGTTCTCCAACACCACGCCGCTGCCGGCGCGTATCTACGCCAACGAAGGCGTGGCACAGATGCTGTTCTTCCAGGCCGACAAGGATGACGTCTGCGAGACCTCCTACAAGGATCGCGGCGGCAAGTACCAGGGCCAGACCGGCGTGACCTTGCCGCGCACCTGATCAATCCGGTTTGGTTGCAGCAGAAAAGGCACGGGTTCCCCGTGCCTTTTTGCTTCATTTCTGCGGATCAGCCTGTGCGAGCTGTCGTCACGATCCTGCGTTGCATGCCACAGGTTGGGCGTGGCAGTCAGCGCTTGTAGGTGATGCCCAGGTACATGTATCGACCGATGTTGTCGTACAGGGCTGACCCCGTATCGCTGCCGAAGTAGTTCAGCGGTGGATCCTTGTCGAAGGCGTTATCAATGCCGATATAGGTGCCAAGCCTTCCACCGGGGAACGTATAGCCCAGTTTGAAGTTGTGGTACGTGTATGAGCCGTTGCGGATGGGGCTGGCCTGGCCGGGATTGCTGTTGTAACTCTGGGGGGCGACGCGCAGGTTGCCGTCTACGTAATTCATGTCCCATGAAACAAGCCAGTCATTGCGTGTGTACTTGCTGCCCAGGTTTGCGCGCCAGCGTGGATTGGTCACGTAGGTGACGTATTCCTTGTACTCGCTGGGAAAGTCCTGGAACTGCCACTCCCGGGATTGGATCAAGCGGCTGCCGATCAGGCGTAGGCCGGCGTCTCCTCCTGCCATCTGGAAGCGATAGTCCATCTCCAGGTCAACACCGATCCGTTGCGATCGGGCGAGGTTTTCATTGAGCGCGCGCCAGTGGCTGATCGAGTGCGCCGGATAGCTGCGACCGCCATCATCGGTGATTCCACCGGCAGGAGCGCGATCGATGAAGCCGCAGAATGCATTTGCGATTCCACCGGGCGAGTCTACGCAACGGGTGGCGTTGGTCTGGCCGCTGACAGTGCCGATGGCATCGGTGAGGTTGATCCGCCAATAGTCGATCGACATGCCGAAGCCTGGAATGAACTCCGGCTGCCAGACCAGCCCATAGGTGAGGCTGCGTGCGCGCTCCTGCTTCAGATCCGGATTGCCGCCGCTTACACCCGGGCGACTGGCGCTGTAGGTATCGATCCATCCCACCGGGATGCCCAGTGCGGTGCAGTTGGCCTGGCGCAGGGCAACATCTTCTGCGGTATCGGGCCGGTTCGAGTTGGTGGGAAGGTAATCGCAGGGGTCGTTGATGAAGGCGAAGTTCTCGCTTTGCAGTTTGTAGAGCTCGCCGATGCTTGGGGCCCGAACCGCTTGCGACAAAGTGCCGCGCGCACGCAGTGCGCGGGTGATCGTCCAGTCCAGGCCGGCTTTCCAGGTGGTCGTCTTGCCGATGCTGCTGTAGTCGGACCATCGTCCCGCTGCGTCCAGTGTCAGTAGCGTTATGCCCGGAAGGTCGGCCAACAGCGGGAGCGTGGTCTCCAGGAACATTTCGCGGACGTCGTATTTGCCTTTGCTGTCCGGAATCGCATTGAGGAAGGTCAGGCCCTGCGCGGCGAGTGGGTCGGTGATCTCGCGGCTCTTCTCACGGCGGTACTCGACACCCGTGGCGATGCCGACATCACCGGCAGGCATGGAGAACAGTGCGCCGTTGCTCAGCGAAGCACTGAATACGGACTGCTGCAGTCGTGAGAAGTTGAACGAGTCGACGTTGAACCAGTTCCGGGCCTGTTGATTGACGGCGCCATGCCCAAACACGCTGAACGGTATGCAGCCCTCACGTGCAAAGGCGGAATACACGTAATTGCGGTTGTTGGGATTGGTGGCGTTGGGGTCAAGCGTGGTGCGGCAGGTGATCTGTCCGGTGGCCGGGTCCACGACCGCGTCCAGCCCTGCCTGCCAGCGTTCATTGATGCGGTTGTTGAGGTTCCAGCGCTTGACCTCGTTCTGGCCCCAGTTTCCGTGAATGTCGTAGCTCCAGTCCTCACCGAAATGGCCTTCGATGCCGACGACCGCACGCTGGGTGGTGCGGTCGACATGCTCACCGCGTTGACCTGCATCGACATTGAAGCGGCTGAGCGATAGCTGTGAGGTGTTGTTGGCAGCCATCAAGGAGACGAGTTCGGGGCTGATGAAAGCGTTGTCCTTGAGGATGCGCAGGCTCTGGTCGAAGGCAGGTTGGGAGCGGAAGTTACTGATGCTCCGGCTGTACTTGCCTTCAAAGTACAGGCGATGGTTCTCGGTGAGGTCGAAATTCAGGAGGGCGTTGACACTCTTTCGGGTGAACTCCGGTTGCAGGTCCGCTACCGAATTGAGGTCAACGAAGTCGCAATCCACGCAACCGGTATTGCTGATGACGGTGCCGTCATAGCGCTGTGATCGGAATGAGCCGTCCGGGTTGAACTGGTAGCGGTTGCCCCAGCTTGCCGGATCGCGGAAGTCAAAGCGCCCGAGGTTGAAGGTTCCGCCGGGTGAAATTGAATGATTGCCCCCCGGTCCGCTGATCACGGTTTGGGGGTTGTTCGGGCTTGGGGGCTTGTTCGGATCGTAATTAGGATTGGGCACCGAAACCAGGAACTCCCGGCCGATTGCACGGTTGCTGCGTATGGTCCGGTCCTGCTTGCTGTACTCCAGCGCGAGGGCCACGTTGCCCCGGTCATCGGCGAAGTTCTTGCCCATGGACGCGCTGGCGAAGTTACGTTTGAAGTTGCCTTCGCTGGCAAGACCGGTCTGGGCGCGGGTCTCCATGCCTTCGTAGTTGCTCTTCAGAATGTAGTTGACGACCCCCGCCACTGCATCAGCGCCGTAAACGGCTGAGGCGCCGCCGCTGATGATCTCGATTCGTTCGATCCATTCCACCGGAATGGTGTTGACGTCCACGGATGTTGATCCGGAAATGGCTCCGACATGACGACGCCCGTTTATCAGAACCAGTGTGCGTGAGGAACCCATGCCGCGAAGGTCGAGCAGGCCCAGACCAGCGGTGCCGATGCTGCGCGTGGAGTTGCCCAGCGTATAGCTGGGAGTGAGGCCCGGCAGGCGGACCATCAGGTCGCCGATGTTGGTGGCTCCGGTGGCCCGGATCTCCTCTGCGGTAAAGGCGCTGACGGGCGAGGGCGTGACGAAGCCAGTGCGCGCGATACGGGAACCGGTGACAGTTACCTTGTCCAGATCAGTGACGGCCGCTTCGCCACCGCTGGCGTGCGCCGGGGCGGCGGCGGTCATGGCGAGGGCGGCGGCCAGGGCGAAGCTCAGTGGATGGTGGGCAGGGCATGGACGAGTGCTCATCTGTTTCTCTTCTCAAGTAGCCAGGCCCGCCGGGCTGAATCGGCGTGTGCGGGCGGGCGCTGGCTGAAATCTGGAACTCCAGGGCGAACCTTGGAGTGGCCTGAGGCGCCGATTTCCGAGAATTAGTGCACTCTGAATGCGCTGTCCCTATAGGGGTTTGCGCTGGCAAGTCACTGATAAATAGTGAAATCCATATTCCATTAAAAGCTACAGGGATGTGCCCTCGCGGTTGGCGTTTATCTCCTGATCGCTGGCAGTTGGCCGCACTCTGGGGCCGGATCAGTCATGCCGACTTGGTTCGGGTGGGTTGGAGTGGGGTGATACCCGACATTCATTCCGATCGCACGCCCTACGGTTTGGCAGGAAAGCTCCTACGTGGGATCGGGTGCTCGATGTTGCAGAGTTGTTGCAGAAAATGGCAGCCAGGCGGTTGCCAAATGCGGGGCAAAAAAAAGCGCGGAATTCCGCGCTTTTTTCGTTTCCGGCTGCCGGGGCTTACTTGCCGCGCCCAAACAGCATGCCGATGCCCACGGCGACCAGGATGGCCGGCCACCAGGTGGCCAGCATCGAGCCGATGTTGCCGTTGATCCAGCCCAGGTTCTTGGCCAGGAAAAACAGGCCGACGATGATCAGGATCAGGGCGGCGATCAGATTGGAACGCATCGGCAGGAATGTCCGTTGGAGGTAAGGCGCTTATCGTAGCCGCTGGCGCCAGATTTCGACACGCTGCGCCAGCACGTCGGCATCGAAGCGCTGCGCCTTACCGCTGCCCCACACCGGGCCGGGCCAGGCCGGGTCGGCTTCATGGCGTCCGATCAGGTGGACGTGCAGCTGGCGCACGATGTTGCCCAGTGCACCGATGTTGATCTTGGTGACGTTGGGCTTCTGCTTCAGGTGCTGGGAGATCTGGTTGATCTCGGCCAGCAGCAGGCGCTGTTGGCCACCATCCA
The DNA here is from genome assembly GCF_021202945.1 of Stenotrophomonas sp. SY1. Lineage (GTDB taxonomy): Bacteria > Pseudomonadota > Gammaproteobacteria > Xanthomonadales > Xanthomonadaceae > Stenotrophomonas. The sequence continues at coordinate 1,752,385 of NZ_JAJOYR010000001.1, forward strand.
GGTCGATCCATTCGCTTGCACCCGGCACGCGCGGCACCAGCACGACCCAGGGGAAGCGGTCATCGTTCATCAGGCGGATCTGGGACAACGGTCCGTCAGCGATCAGCACGCTGTCGGCGGCAAGGCGGGTATCAAGTTCGAAATCGGACGTCACGGCTTCGGTCATCGCAGGTTCTCACTGAAGAAGGCCAAGGTGCGTTCGCGTGCCAGTTCGGCGCTGGGAGCGTGGTAGTGCGAACCGACCTCGCGGTTGAAGGCGTGGTCGGCCGGGTACACATATACCGGCATTGTGGGTTGCTTTTCACGATGCGCTGCAACGGCGGTGGCCGGGATGGACGGATCCTGGTCGCCAAAGTGGAAGATCGCCGGGGCTTTGAAGGGGTTGTCCAGGAACGGCACATTGCGGGCGCCGTAGTAGCTGGCCGAGGGCAGGCCCAACCTTTGCGCAGCCAGCAGGGCGATCGTGCCGCCCCAGCAATAGCCGACGGTGCCGACCTTGCCGTACTGCGAGAGCTGCTCCGCAGCCGCTTCGACCACGGCTACGGCGCGGTCCACGCCCAGTTCGGTCACCAGCGCCTTGCCCTGGGCAACGCCGTCAGCGTCGTAGTCCAGTTCCAGGCCGGGTTGCAGCAGGTCGAAGAAGTCGGGGGCCAGTACCGCGTAGCCTTCGGCTGCGTACTGCTCGGCGACATGGCGGATGTGGGCGTTGGCGCCGAAGATCTCCTGGATGACGACCAGACCGGCGCGCGGCGTGCCTTCAGGCAGGGCCTGCCAGGCGCGGACCGGGCCGAATGCAGTGGGAAGGGTGATCCATTGGGGCATGGGAGGTTCCAGTTGCGGTGGAGGGAGAGGGCTTGGCCCGCTTCTCCCGCTGGTGGGAGAAGGTGCCCGGAAGGGGGGGAGGGGCTTGGGGCATCTGCTTCTGCGTTGGTTCTGCCCGATGGGTCTGCTTGCTGGAAGCTTTCCCTCACCCCAACCCCCGCTCCGCGCCCCGGCCCTTGCGCTGGCGCAAGGGCGCTCAACGGGCTGCGAACCAATGGTTCGCAAGCAAGCCCGCATTGCCCCGTGAACGGGAGAGGGGCTTCCGGGTCGATCATTGTCTTGTGGTGGGCGCATTAAGCCAGTTGCAGGGCATGGCGGCGGGTGCCCGGTATAATCGCCGGCTTTCCGGCCCTGTGGTCATTCCGGCCCCGGCCCTCAGAATTCCGTGAACATGTCCCAGCTGAACCCCAAAGTCGGCTTCGTCAGCCTTGGCTGCCCGAAGGCTCTTGTCGATTCCGAGCGCATCCTCACCCAGTTGCGGGTGGAGGGCTACGACATCGTGCCGTCCTATGACTCGGCCGACGTGGTGGTGGTCAACACCTGTGGCTTCATCGATTCGGCCGTGGCCGAGTCGCTGGATGCCATCGGCGAGGCGATGAACGAGAACGGCAAGGTCATCGTCACCGGCTGCCTGGGCAAGAAGGGGGACATGATCCGCGAGCATTACCCGGACGTGCTGTCGGTGTCCGGCCCGCAGGACTACACCAGCGTGATGGATGCGGTGCACGCTGCGCTGCCGCCCAAGCACAATCCGTTCGTGGACTTGGTGCCGGACTACGGCATCAAGCTGACCCCGCGCCATTACGCCTACCTGAAGATTTCCGAAGGCTGCAACCACCGTTGCAGCTTCTGCATCATTCCCTCGATGCGTGGCGATCTGGTGTCGCGCCCGGTCGAGGAAGTGCTGCGCGAAGCCGAGCGGCTGGTGAAGGGCGGCGTGCGCGAGCTGCTGGTGGTTTCGCAGGACACCTCGGCCTACGGCGTGGACCGCAAGTACGCGCCGGGCACCTGGCGCGGCAAGGAATACGCCACCCGCATGAAGGCGCTGTGCGAAGGCCTGTCGGAGCTGGATGCCTGGACCCGCCTGCACTACGTCTACCCGTACCCGCACGTGGACGACGTGGTGCCGCTGATGGCCGAAGGCAAGATCCTTCCGTACCTGGACATCCCGTTCCAGCACGCCAGCCCGCGCATCCTCAAGCTGATGAAGCGTCCGGGCGCGGTCGACAAGACCCTGGAGCGCGTGCTGCGCTGGCGCGAGATCAGCCCGGATATCACCGTGCGTTCCACCTTTATCGTCGGCTTCCCGGGCGAGACCGATGCCGAGTTCGAGCAGTTGCTGGACTTCCTCGATACCGCCCAGCTCGACCGCGTGGGTGCGTTCGCCTACTCGCCGGTGGACGGCGCCACTGCCAACGACCTGCCGGACCCGGTGCCGGAAGAAGTGAAGCAGGAGCGTCTGGCGCGCTTCATGGAAAAGCAGGCCGCCATTTCCGCCGCCAAGCTGGAAGCCAAGATCGGCAGCGTGCAGCAATGCCTGGTCGACGTGATCGAAGACGGCATCGCGGTGGCCCGTTCCAAGGCCGATGCGCCGGAAATCGACGGTCTGGTGCATATCCAGAACGCCGAGGAAGCCAAGCTGCGCGTCGGTGATTTCGTCAACGTCGAGATCACCGAAAGCGACGATCACGATCTGTTCGGCGATGCCATCATCGAAACCGCCGACAAGCCGTTCGACCTCAAGGTGCTGTGACCGGGCCGGCATCTGCATCTGGCGCCGGCACGCTCCGGCGCCGCTTCATCGCCCCGCAGCGCGGGGACGTGGCGCCAGCGTGTTTTCAACATCCGCTGTTCGCCGGCTTCAATGCGTACAAGGAATGGATGACGGCGCCGGACTGGCCCGGCATCGATGTGCTCAATGCGGGCATGTCCGTTCCTGATCGTTGCTTCGTTGCACAGGATGCGCTGTTGCTGGATGACGGCCTGCATTACGAGCAACGCATCCGGCAGGGCCGCATCGCCACGCGCCTGCACAACTGGCACGACCTGTTCAACGCGATGATCTGGGCACGCCATCCCGGCATCAAGTTGGCGCTCAACGCACAGCAATGCCGGCATATCGAGCAGATGGGGCCGGTTGAGCGCAACCGCGCCCAGCAGGCGCTTACCCAGTTCGATGAAACCGGCATCATTGTGCGGGTGCGTGACACGTCATTGCTCAGTGCCTGGGATCAGCACGACTGGGCGACGCTGTTCCATACCCATGCCGCGCACTGGCGCGACGGTGATATCGCCGTTGCCGCGGTGATCGGTCATGCGTTGATGGAGCAGATGCTGGTGCCCGGGCGGCTGCTGGTCGGGAAATGCTTGGTGGTGCAGGGCGAGGACGATGCGGTCTGCATCGCGCGCGTGGCCGAGGCGATCCGCGCCGGCGACGTCCTGGCTGCGCCGACTGAGCTGCGGCCACTGCCGCTGGCCGGCATTCCCGGTTGGCATCAGCGGCAGGATCTGGGCTTCTATGCGCAGGCCGACTACTTCCGGCCGCTGCGCGAAGGGCGCAGCTATCGTCCGGCAATGGCTTGAGGTGGGTTTCTCGCGGCGCTGATGCCGCGAGCCTGCAAGCTACGCGCGGTGCTCAGAACGCGGTGTCGTTGGTTTCGGCGGCGAAGGCCAGGGTCAGTCCGCCCGGGCCGATGTTCATCATCCCGGTGATGCTCATCGGCAGGATGTGCAGGCTGACGTTTTCCTGTTCGCAGGCCGTGCGCAGCTGGTCCAGGGCAGGTGAGCCATGCAGATCCTGCAGCGGCCCTGCATAGGACACGATCACATGCGGGGCATGCAGGCCGGCGCGCACCCGGGTGGCGGCAAAGGCGAACAGGCGTGTCCAGGCGTCATCGCGCCCGCGGCATTTTGCGACCGGGTGGGTGTCACCCTGGCGGCCCAATACGATGGGTTTGATGTCCAGCGCGCCGCCCAACAGCACGCTGACCAAGCTGATGCTGCGATCGCCGCGCACCCGTGACCGGGCACGCGCGTAACCCAGGTTGTCGGGCACGTAATAAGTGTGGGTGGCGTCGATGATGCGCTGCAGTTCGCCGCGGATGTCCTTGGCCGGCACCTGCGCGCGCAGCAGGTCCTGCAGCACCATGGCCGGGATGCCGGAACCGGCGAACATGTTGCGGGTATCGATGACCCGGAACTGGAACGGACGGGCGATGCCGTTTTCCTGGCGCGCCCCGCGGATGGCGCTGGTCGCCAATAGGCTGCCCTGGCTGGCGGCCTCGAAGATCGGGCTGCGGCTGGCGGTAATGGTCAGGCAGTAGACCGAGTCATAGTCCAGCGCGAAGTGTTCCAGGAAGAAGCTGCTCATCTGCGCCGCATCCAGCGGCAGTGATTGCCCGGTGGCACCTTCGCCGTTGGCGTTCTCGCGCAGGTAGCGGGCGGTGGCGGTGGCGTCATGCTGGTCGATGTAGGTGGTGGTGCCGATCCGGATCGGAATCGGAATCACCGCTACATCCGCGCTGGCGAGAAAGGTGGGCGCCACATCACAGGAGGCATCGATCACGATGCCGGTACGTGCCGGGCGACGCGGGTTGCTGCTGAGCTCACCGCTTGCTGCGGTTCTTTCCGGGTCAAGCACCTGCATCTGGAGTCCTTTCACGATGGGCATCCGGAAAGAAAAAACATGCAGCACTGTCACCGGTCAAATACGCGGTGGTATGGCGTTGTCGTGCGCTTACATCCCTTTGATTCCACGGCGACGACATGATGGATGCATGCGCCTGCGTATGTGCAGTTTGCGCGGATTTACGTCGATTTCAGTGCGGTGCATAGCGGATGGACAGCACCGCGAAGGTGTGTGGTCCGGCGGGCAGTTCCACGGTGAATTCGTCGTCGACACGCTTCTTCAGCAACGCGCGCGCCAGTGGTGAATCGATACTGATCCAGCCAGCAGGTGCGTCCGTTTCGTCCGGACCGACGATGCGATAGTTCAGCGTTTCACCCGAGTGCACATTCTCCAGTTCGACCGTCGCGCCAAAGAACACCGCGTCCGGATCGCTGGGCGTGGTGTCCACCACGCGCAGCGATTCCAGCCGCTTGCTCAGGTAACGCACGCGACGGTCGATCTCGCCCAGCTGCTTCTTGCGGTACGTGTACTCGGCGTTCTCGGAGCGGTCGCCTTCCGCCGCTGCCGCCGCCAGCGCCTTGACCACTTCAGGCCGGCGCTGGCGCCACAGTTCATCCAGCTCGGCCTTCAGCCGTGCATGCCCCTGTGGGGTGATCAGGGCGGTGCTCTTTTCCGCCGGGGGCCGCCAACGACTCATCGGCTCAACGCTTGCCGCCGAAGATGCCGCCGAGGATGCCGCGCACGATCTGGTTGCCCAGCTTGGTGCCGACGGTGCGGGTGGTCTGCTTGGCCATCGTCTCGATCATGCCCTGACGGCGCTTGGTGCCGAAGATGGCGTCCTTGATGCTCTGGCCGAAGCCGCCATCCTGCTCGTCATCCTGCTGGCGGGTGCGGGCCTTTGGGGCGTCGGTCTTTTCAACCGCTTTTTCCGCGCGTTGTGCCAGCAGTTCCGCTGCCGATTCGCGGTTGATGGCCGTGTCGTAGCGGGTGCCGACCGGGCTGCCCGCACGCACCTGCGCGCGTTCGGCATCGGTGATCGAACCCATGCGGCAACGCGGCGGTGCGATCAGGGTCTTCTGCACCGGCGCGGGAATGCCCTTGTCCTGCAGCGTGGAGACCAGTGCTTCGCCGGTGCCAAGCTGGGACAGCGTGGCGACCACGTCGAGTTTGGGGTTCTGCACGAAGGTCTGCGCCGCCGTCTTCACCGCCTTCTGGTCACGCGGGGTGAACGCGCGCAAGGCATGCTGCACGCGGTTGCCGAGCTGGCCGAGGATGTCGCCCGGCACGTCGTCCGGGAACTGCGAGCAGAAGTACACGCCCACGCCCTTGGAGCGGATCAGCCGTACCACCTGCTCGATGCGCTGCACCAGCGCCGGCGGTGCGTCGTCGAACAACAGATGCGCCTCGTCGAAGATGAAGACCAGCTTGGGCTTTTCCAGGTCGCCCACTTCCGGCAACGTCTCGAACAGCTCCGACAGCAGCCACAGCAGGAAGGTGGAATACAGGCGCGGCTTGAGGATCAGCTGCGCGGCGGCGAGGATGCCGATCACGCCACGGCCGTCGTGGTTGACCCGCATGATGTCGGCCAACTCCAGTGCCGGCTCGCCGAAGAAGGCTTCGCCGCCATCCTGCGACAGGCGCAGCAGCGAGCGTTGGATCGCCGCCACCGATTGCGCGCTGACCAGGCCATATTCGGTGGAGATGTCCTTGCGCTCTTCGGCCACCAGGTTGAGCAGGGCGCGCAGATCGTCCAGATCAAGCAGCAGCAGGCCGCGGTCGTCGGCCAGCTTGAACACGATATCGAGCACGCCGGACTGGGTGTCGTTGAGTTCAAGAATGCGCGAAAGCAGGGTGGGGCCCATTTCGCTGACGGTGGTGCGGACCGGGTGGCCCAGCTTGCCGTACAGGTCCCAGAACACCACCGGGCTGGCGGCCGGAGCGTAGTTCTCCACGCCGATCTCGCTCGCGCGCTGGGTGAGTTTCTCGCCGCCTTCACCGGCAACCGCCAGGCCGGCCACGTCGCCCTTCACGTCGGCCAGGAACACCGGCACGCCCAGCCGCGAGAACCCTTCGGCCAGCGTCATCAAGGTCACCGTCTTGCCGGTGCCGGTCGCGCCGGCGACCAGTCCGTGGCGGTTGCCGAAACGCGGGAGCAGGGTGACGGCGATGTCGTCGGTGACGCCTTTGCCGAGCAGGATCGGATCCATGGAGGCACTCGATAAATGAATGAGGAGAGGATTCTAACGGCCGACTGTATCGGCAAGGTGGCATTGTTGCCCCCGGACAAGTCTGGCGGCTACCCTGCTTCACCTTTCGCCCGCAGTGTCGCTGATGCCCGTTTCCCTGTTTCCGGTACGTCCCTTGCCGCTGTTGGTGGCTGTTTCACTGTTGACCGTGATGCCGGCGGCGCATGCGCTGTCTGCACGCGACAAGACCAAGGTGGATGCCATCGAGGCGCGCATGACCGCCGCGGAGAAGCGCTACAACGACGCGCTGGTGCTGGTCACCAACGCTGATCCGAAGGGCGTCAGCGAGGGTGATGCCGCGTTGGAGGACATGGAAGATGTGATCAGTGCCTGCATCAGCCAGAAGGGCTGTCAGGTCAGCAATCTGTTGCCGACCTACAAGCGCCTGCTCAAGCAGCAGTCTGACAGCGCAGGCGAGGGCGGCGACGGCCAGACCGGCCCGTTGGAAGCCGATCCGGACCACGTGGCACCGCTGGTGGCCGATGTGCCCGAAGCCGCACGCGCCGCCGCGCTGCTCAACGACCATCGCCATGCTTTCGACGAGATGGTCGAGTACAACCCGGCCATCCAGGCCGGCATCCGCCGCTGGCTCACCGATATGCGTCCGTCGCTGCTGACCAGCTACGAGAACTACATGAACCTGCGCGCGGTGATGTGGCCGGAGTGGGAAAAGAGTGCGCTGCCCGAAGCGTTGCTGTTCGGCATCATGGCCAAGGAATCCAATGGCCGCGTGCATGCCTCCTCGCGTGTCGGTGCGGCGGGCCTGATGCAGTTCATGCCGGCCACCGGCCGTCGTTTCGGCCTGGGTCCGGATGGCACCGGCTTTGATACGCGGTTTGATGCGCGCAGTGCCGCCGAGGCCAGCGCCGCGTATATGAACGAGCGCATGCGCGGGCTCAACCGCAACATCGAGTACGCCTTGGCGGCGTACAACGGCGGCGAAGGCCGCGCCGCGCGCATCTACCGTGAGGCCGGTGGGCAGAGCTTCTGGACCGATTCGGCCTACAACCAGTTCCCGGGCGAAACCAAGGACTACGTGCCGATGGTGATCGCCGCGGCGTGGATCTTCCTGCACCCGCAGCAGTACGGCGTGGAGTTTCCCAAGGTCAACGCGCAGCCTGCGACGATCCGGCTGGCCAAATCGACCACCATCTACGAGCTGACCATCTGCCTGGGCAGCACCGGCACCCGCGATGGCTATATGCGGGTACTGCGCAATCTCAATCCGCGTTATGAAGCTGACGGCTGGATTCCGTCCGGCACCACGATCAATGCGACCACGCGTATCGCGGGCCTGTACAACCGTTATTGCGTGAGCGGGCCGCGTGCCGACCTGGCGCGCGCGCTGATCACCGCCGATATCAACGCGGCGATCAAGCGCCCTTCAGCGGCTACCTTTACCGGCAGCGTGGCGGTGGGCGATGTGGAGTCGATGCAGTCTGCTCAGGCGGTTGCGCCGATGGCGGCGCCGGCGCCGGCGCGTCCGGCTCCTGCACCGGCCCGAAGGGCCGCACGCAGCTACACGGTCGCCAAGGGCGACACCCTCGGGCGGATCGCCAGCCGCTTCCAATGCGAAGTGCCGGTACTGGCACGGGCCAACGGACTGCGCGCACCGGCGTATTCGATCCGGCCTGGCCAGAGTTTGAAGCTGGAAGGGTGTGATCGCTGAGATTTGGCATCAGTTGCATGAGAAAGGGCGCCGCGAGGCGCCCTTTTTTGTTTGGAGCGGAAGGCTTACCCCTCCCCAATCCTCCCCTTGGCTACGCCAAAGGGAGGGGCGGATCACTTGACCGGTCAGATTGCAGGTAACCGCTCTTGCTCCCTCCCTTTGGCGTAGCCAAGGGGAGGGTTGGGGAGGGGTGCTTCGGGCATTCTGCAGGAGCGGCGTAAGCCGCGAAGCCACTGTCGTTTCATGTGCAGGCGCGCTCAGCCATCCAGCACATTGCAGTTGCCGGCGTGTCCTTTGTGGGGAAGCCTCACCAGCTTCGCGGCTTGCGCCGCTCCTGCAACTGCCTGTGACCGGCCTTACTTGAGCTTGGCCAGTGCCTGGCCCAGCTGCACCGGGCTTTCGGCTTTCAGTGACGGATCGAACTCGGCCACGCCCGGCGGCAGCAGCACGATCACCGTGGAGCCATAGTTGAAGCGCGCCATTTCGGCGAAGCGCTCCAGCGTTATGCCCTTGCCGCGCCAGTCCTCGCGGGTGATGCGGTCGCCGTAAGCAGGAATTTCCTCGCCGCTCCAGGTCGTTTCCACGCCGCTGACCAGCAGCGCGCCAACCATCACCTGCACCATCGGCCCGAAATCGGTGTCGAAATGGCAGACCAGCCGTTCGTTGCGGGCAAACAGACGCGGCACGTTGGCCACCGCATCGGTGCCTACGCTGAACAGCCGGCCCGGGACATGCACGGTCTCGCGCAGGGTGCCAGTCCAGGGCATGTGCACGCGGTGGTAATCGCGCGGGGACAGGTACACCGTGGCGAACAGGCCGTTGTTGAACGGCTCGGCGTCGGCGGCATCACCGAGCAGTTCGGCAGCGGTGAACGATTGGCCCTTGGCCTGGAAGATGCGGCCGTCCTGGATCGGGCCCAGCTGACTGATGCGGCCATCGGCCGGCATGGTCAGCGTACGCGGATCGGCAGCGGCCACGCGTGCGCCCGGCTTCAGTGCGCGGGTGAAGAATGCATTGAAGCTGGGGTAGCTGCGCGGGTCCGGATTGGCGGCTTCGGCCAGGTTGACCTTGAACTTCTCGGTCACCGTGTCGATCAGCCAGCGCGAAATCGTGGGGTTCTGCGAATAGGCCAGCGAGCGCGCCATCGACGACAGCAGGCGATGGGGCAGGACGTAGGTCAGTGTTGTTGCCAGACTCATGGTGCGGTGTTCTCGGTGAGCTTTGTCAGGTCGCTGGCGATGGCCTGCGGGTTGAACGGGGGGCGCATCAGCCCGGCCAGGCGGCCTTCGGGGTCGAGCACGGCGATGCTGGCCGAGTGATCCATGCTGTAGTCGCCGGGGTTTTCTTCGAAATGCTCGCCCGGCACCTTCTGGAACACCATGCCCAGCGAGGTGGCAAAGCGCTCCAGTGACGGCACGTCGGCGGTCGCGGCCAGGGTGTCCTTGTGGAAGGCATGGGCGTACTCGCCCAGGCGCGCCGGGGTGTCGCGCTCCGGGTCCACCGAGACGAACACCACGCGTGGGCGCAAGCTGTCAGGGATGGATTGCCACTGCTTCTGGGCCTGCGCCAGTTCGGTCAGGGTGGTCGGGCACACGTCCGGGCAGGAGGTGAAGCCCAGGAACACCAGCGTCCAATGGCCACGCAGCTCGCCGGGGATCAGGCGGGTGCCGTCGGACTGGGCCAGGTCGAACTCCGGCAGAGTGCGCGGGGTGCCGTAGAAGATGATCGAGCTGGTGCCGTTGGTGCCCTTGTTGGAGGGGCCGAACACCTTCTGGGCCAGTACCAGGCCCAGACCGGCGGCCAGGGCGATGGCAAGGATGATGCCTACATTACGGTTGAACATGGGCCGTTGTTTCCGTTCGGGTAGAGGGCGTGGCAGGCGTGTGGCCCCGGGCGGGACTCGGGAGTTTAGGGGATTGCAGGGCGTGGCTGGCATGCGCCAGAGGCCGTTCTGGCCCTGATTCGGCGCCTTTTGGCGGCCGTTGCCGAAGCTTTCCACTGCAACTGGCCACTCAATATAGCCGGGCGGGCGCCTATAATCGCCGACCATTCAAGTATTTCCGCATGCCATGACTGCCCAAGCGGCCGCTGAACTCCACACGATCATCGATCTGATCCGCTACGGCGCCAGCCGTTTCAATGCCGCTGGCCTGACCTTCGGCCACAGCTACGACAACGCCCTGGATGAATCCACCCAGCTGGTGCTGCACAGCCTGCACCTGCCGCCGGACCTCGGCCCGGCCTACGGCACGGCGCGGCTGCTGCTGGACGAACGCGAGCGCGTGCTGGCGTTGTTCGAACGCCGCATCACCGAGCGCCAGCCGGCGGCCTACCTGACCGGTGAAGCCTGGTTCGCGGGCCTGAGCTTCAAGAGCGACTCGCGTGCGCTGGTGCCGCGTTCGCCGATTGCCGAGCTCATCCTCAACGGTTTCGAACCGTGGCTGGCCGGGCGTGATGTCACCCGCGCGCTGGACCTGTGCACCGGTTCGGGCTGCATCGCCATCGCCATGGGCCACTACTACCCGAACTGGCAGGTGGATGGCAGCGACGTCAACGACGCCGCTCTGTCGCTGGCGGTCGAGAACAAGGAACGCCTGCTCGCCCACAACGTGGAGCTGGTCAAGAGCGACCTGTTCAACGGCCTGCAGGGCCGTGTGTACGAGCTGATCGTGACCAACCCGCCGTACGTGACCAACGACGAGACCGACGCACTGCCGCAGGAGTACTCGCACGAGCCGGACCTGGCCCTGCGCGCCGGTGACGATGGCCTGGACCTGGTGCTGAAGATCCTGCGCGATGCGCCGGACCATCTCACCGAAGAAGGCCTGCTGATCTGCGAAGTGGGCGAGTCCGAGCAGCACCTGATCAAGCTGTTGCCGGAAGTGGACTTTGCCTGGATCGAATTCAAGGTCGGCCAGATGGGCATCTTCGCGGTGGAAGCGGCCGAGCTGCGCGCCCACCATGCGCGGATCGCCGAACTGGCGGCACAGCGCCCGTAAGGACGCAGGCGGCGAAGGCCCTGGCCTTCGCCGTGTTCTCCCCGGTGCGGGATTGACGGCTCAAGCGCAGGACAGAATCGGCAACGTGAATACCTTCGGACAACTCTTTCGTGTCACCACCTTCGGCGAATCGCATGGGCCGGCCATCGGCTGCGTGATCGACGGTTGTCCTCCGGGGCTGGAAATCGCCCCGGAAGAATTCACCCATGACCTGCAGCGCCGTGCCACCGGCAAGAGCCGCCACACTTCCGCGCGCCGCGAGGCCGACGAGGTGGAAATCCTGTCCGGCGTCTACGAAGGCCGCACCACCGGTACGCCGATCGCGTTGCTGATCCGCAACACCGACCAGCGCAGCAAGGACTACAGCAACATCGCCCAGCAGTTCCGTCCGGGCCATGCCGATTACAGCTACTGGCAGAAGTACGGCATCCGTGACCCGCGCGGTGGTGGCCGTTCCTCGGCGCGTGAAACCACCATGCGTGTTGCTGCCGGCGTCATCGCCAAGAAGTGGTTGCTGCAGCGTTATGGGGTGACCGTGCGCGGCTACCTGTCGCAGCTGGGCGAGATCACCCCGGCCGGTTTCGACTGGAGCGTGGTTGAGGAAAACCCTTTCTTCTGGCCCGACGCCGCCCAGGTGCCGGCGCTGGAGGCGTACATGGATGCGCTGCGCAAGTCCGGTGACTCGGTCGGTGCGCGCGTGAACGTGGTCGCCGATGGCGTGCCGCCGGGCTGGGGTGAGCCGATCTACGGCAAGCTCGATGGCGACATCGCCGCTGCGCTGATGAGCATCAATGCGGTCAAGGGCGTGGAGATCGGCGATGGCTTTGCCGCCGCCGCGCAGAAGGGCACTGAACACCGTGACCTGATCAGCCCGGAAGGCTTCCAGTCCAATCATGCCGGCGGCATCCTAGGTGGCATCTCCACCGGGCAGCAGATCGTCGCCTCGATGGTGCTCAAGCCCACCTCCAGCCTGCGTCTGCCCGGCGCCACGGTGGACACGGCCGGCAATGCGGTCGATGTGATCACCACCGGCCGCCACGACCCCTGCGTCGGCATCCGGGCCACGCCCATTGCCGAGGCGATGCTGGCGCTGGTGCTGGTCGATCAGGCGCTGCGCCACCGTGCGCAGTGCGGTGACGTCGGTCAGATGACCCCGCGCATCCCGGGCAGCATTGATGGCTGAACCACGGCCCCGCGTCTGGGTATCGCAGCCGCTGTTCGACGACACCGTCGCGCAGCTGGCCGCGTACTGCGACGTGGTCGCCACGCCGGAAGTCACCGCGCATGAGAGCGCGTCGACCGGTGCTCGTCTGGCCGGCATGGACGGCGCGCTGATCACGCTCAACGAGCGCGTCGGTGCGGCCGAGATCGCCAACGCGCCGGACCTGAAGATCGTTGCCAACGTCGGTGTCGGCTACAACAACCTGGACATCGCGACCTTGAGCGCGGCGGGCATCATCGCCACCAACACGCCGGACGTGCTCACCGAAACCACCGCCGACCTGGGCTTCTCGCTGCTGATGGCGGCGGCGCGGCGCATCGTCGAATCGGACCGCTGGCTGCGCGAAGGCAACTGGGGGCAGTGGTCGTTCACCACCATGCTCGGTGCCGACCTGCACCGCAGCACCTTGGGCATCCTTGGCATGGGGCGGATCGGCCAGGCCATCGCCCGTCGCGGCCATCACGGCTTCGGCATGAAGGTGCTGTACCACAACCGCTCGCGGCTGCCGCAGGAGATCGAGCAGGATGTGGGGGCGCGTTACGTCGGCTTCGACGAGCTGCTGGCCAGCGTCGATCACCTGGTGCTGGTGCTGCCGTACACCGTGCAGAATCATCACATCATCAATGCCGACGCACTGGCGAAGATGAAGCCCACCGCCACGTTGGTGAACATCGCCCGCGGCGGCATCGTCGACGAACTGGCCTTGGCCGATGCGCTGGCCAATGGCCGGCTGGCCTCGGCCGGGCTGGATGTCTACGAAGGCGAGCCGAACGTTCGACCGGAACTGCTGGCGCTGCGCAACATCGTGCTGACCCCGCATATCGGCAGCGCCTCGCTGGCCACGCGCCGGGCGATGGTGCAGGTGGCAGTGGACAACCTGCTGGCCGGGTTGGGCGTGGGGCCGGATGCCGGCCGTCCCGCCAATGCAGTCAATGCCGAACTGCTGACCAGCGGCACCGCCCGCATGGCCATTGCCGGCAGCAAAATCGACACCAAAAAACGATAGGGAGCCTCCGAGGCTGTCTGCCGGAGGTTCCCCGAACCTGGCTCGACGTGTGTCCCCCCATCCTTTTTTCGAGTGCACCCCATGAGCAATGAAGCCCGTCGTTTCCATGTAGCCGTTGTTGGCGCCACCGGCGCGGTCGGCCAGACCATGTTGTCGATCCTGGCCGAGCGCAACTTCCCGATCAGCAAGCTGACCCTGCTTGCCTCCGAGCGTTCGGCCGGCCAGCAGGTTGATTTCGAAGGCGAGAAGATCACCATCCAGGACCTGGCCACATTCGACCCGGCCGGTGTCGAAATCGCCCTGTTCTCGGCAGGTGGTGGTATTTCGAAGGAATTCGCGCCCAAGTTCGCCGCCGCCGGCGCAGTGGTGATCGACAACTCCTCGACCTTCCGTTACGACGACGATGTGCCGCTGGTGGTGTCCGAGGTCAATCCGGAAGCGGCGAAGAACCGCCCGCGCGGCATCATCGCCAATCCGAACTGCTCGACCATGCAGCTGATGCCGGTACTGGCGCCGATCCATCGCGAATACGGCATCGAGCGCATCAACGTGGCCACCTACCAGTCCGTCTCCGGTGCCGGCCAGACCGGCATGGAGGAACTGGGCAAGCAGACCGCGCAGCTGCTGGGCTTCCAGGAAATCGAGCCCAAGAAGTTCCCTGTGCAGATCGCCTTCAACCTGATCCCGCACATCGACGAGTTCCTGGACAACGGCTTCACCAAGGAAGAAATGAAGCTGGTCTGGGAAACCCGCAAGATACTGGGCGATGACAGCATCCTGGTGAACCCGACCGCCGTGCGCGTGCCGGTGTTCTATGGCCACTCCGAGGCCGTCAACATCGAGACCAAGAAGAAGATCACCACCGAGCAGGCCCGTGAGCTGCTGGCCAGCGCCCCGGGCGTGAAGGTCGTCGACGAGCGCAAGGCCGGCGGTTATCCCACCCCGGTCACCCACGCCTCGGGCACCGACCCGGTCTATGTCGGTCGCATCCGTGAAGACATCTCGCACCCGCGTGGTCTGAACATGTGGGTGGTGGCCGACAACATCCGCAAGGGCGCCGCGCTCAATGCCGTGCAGGTAGCCGAACTGGTCGCCAACGGCGGCTGATCAGGCGGCGGATTGATGCCTCAGGATGCCGACCTCATGCCGGCATCCTGGGTGGAGCGTGAAATACGCGGTACTCCAAAGCCAGGTCAGCCGTTATATTTGCCGCCATGAAACTTCCAGGCAGGGGCGCGACGCGCTCGATACAAGGCGCACTCGTACTCATCCTGGCGCTGTTCAGCAGCGCGGCGATGGCCTTGGGGCTGGGCAACATCCGCGTGCTGTCCAAGCCCGGCCAACCGTTGTTGGCTGAGATTCCCGTCATTTCCAGCGATCCGGGCGAGCTTGAGCAGGCGCGTGCGGGCCTTGCCGCGCCGGCCACCTTCGAGCGCGTGGGCCTGCCGCCGCCGCAAGGGCTGGTCAGCGAACTGCAGTTCCAGTTCGCGCAGGATCGGGAAGGTCGCGCTGTCATCCGTGTTACCAGTGCGGCGCCGGTGCACGTGCCTTCGGTGGGCTTCCTGATTGAAGTGGACTGGGGGCAGGGCCGCCTGGTACGCGAGTACTCGGCGCTGGTGGCCGCCCCGGAAACCGCCACGGCCGTGGCCGAGCCGGTGATCGAAGCGCCGGCAGCAGCGCCCTCCAACCTGATTGCGCGCGAACCCGAGCCGCTGTCTGCAGCGCCGGCGCCTGCGTCGGCAGCGCCTGTTGCGGCAGGTCCCGCTCCTGTCACCAGATCCGTGCCGGCCCCGCGTGCGGTCGCGCCGGTGGCCCGGGCCGAAGGCGAGCTGGGCAGGGTGGAACGTGGCCAGACGCTGTCGCAGATCGCCCGCGAGCTGGCGAGGGAAAGCGGTACGTCGCTGGATCAGGCCATGGTCGCGTTGCTGCGTGCCAACCCGGAGGCCTTCATCCGCGGCAACGTCAACCTGCTCAAGCAGGGTGCGGTGCTGCGGACCCCGGCGCAGGAAGAACTGGCCCGCGTGGATGCCGCCCAGGCACGTGCCATCGTCGGCGAACAGACCGCGCAATGGCGTCAGGCGCGCGCGCCGGTTCCGCAGCCGGCCATCGCCGATGCCGTTGATGCCCCGGTCAACCGGGCAGCAGCCGGCGCTGCCGCAAGCGGAGCACGGCTGGAGATCGCACCGGCCGTGGCCGGCGGGCAAAACACCGCAGGAATGACAACCGGTCTTGGTGCCGGTGGTGAGGGCGACATGCTGGCAAACGAACAACTGCAACAGGCCAAGGAAGAGCTGGCCACGCGCGATGCCGAATTGCAGGAGCTGCGCGAGCGCGTGGGCGAGCTGGAAAAACTGCAGAAGCAGCAGCAGTCGCTGATCGCGATGAAGGATTCGGATCTGGCAGCGGCACAGCAGCGGCTGGCCGATGCGGCCAAGCGCGAGAGCGGGCCGGGTACGGGTTGGATCTGGCTGGGCCTGGGTCTGCTGGTGCTGGGTGCCGTGGGCTGGTGGTTGTCGCGCCGACGCAAGCCCTCGCCGCTGCCGGTGGCGCGCAGCGGGTTTGGTCCGGAGAGCTTGGCTGCCGCTGTTCCCCTGGCACAGGTCGATGAAAGCGCCGCGCCTGATTCGCAGCAATGGCACCAGGAAAAGGATGAGGAACTGGAAGTCGGTGCGGACGGGGTATTTGAAGCGCCGGCTTCCGAGCGCGAGGAGATGTTCATGCCGGCCTGGTTGAAGCCTGTGGCCGAAGCCGAAGCCGAGCCGGTCGAGGCCGCAGTGGCACAGACACCGCCGGTTCTGTTGTTCAAGGCATCGCAGGGCGGTGAGCAGCTACGTGACATGGCGGTCACTCCCGAGCCGGCCGCAGCG
This sequence comes from Stenotrophomonas sp. SY1, assembly GCF_021202945.1. Lineage (GTDB taxonomy): Bacteria > Pseudomonadota > Gammaproteobacteria > Xanthomonadales > Xanthomonadaceae > Stenotrophomonas. The sequence goes on from NZ_JAJOYR010000001.1 coordinate 1,768,844, forward strand.
GACGAAGCACGCTGGCTGGCGGGCGACATGGCCGCGGTTGCACCGCTGAATCCGGCGCCCGCCGGGCGCGAGCGTCTGGAGTTGGCCATTGCCTACCTCGATCTGGGCGATGCGGAAACCGCACGCACCCTGCTCAATGAAGTGGCAACCGGTACCGATCCGCGTGCGCGCAATGAGGCGCTGGAACTGCTTGCCCGGCTGACCTGAAGGAAACACCGTGATGAAACGCGAACGTCGGATCGACTATGTGGAATTCGCTTCGCGTGACCCGGCGGCAAGCCGGCGTTTCTTCGAGCAGGTGTTCGGCTGGCAGTTCGAGGACTACGGCCCTGATTACACCGCCTTCGATGACGGCGAACTGCAGGGTGGTTTCTTTCGTGGTGTGCCGGTCACCGCCCAGGTTGGCGCGCCGTTGGTGGTGCTTTACGCAGACTTCCTGGCACCCGTGCAGGAAGCCGTGCAAGCCCATGGTGGTGAAGTGATCAAACCGGTGTTCACCTTCCCGGGTGGTCGCCGCTTCCAGTTCATCGAGCCCGGCGGCAATGAACTGGCCGTGTGGTCCGAACGCGACAGCGATTGATCGTCGGCGGCACGTTGCATCGGCCTTGCGTCTTCAGCAATGGCCGCACGCTGCCGATGTAACGTTCCCAGCAGACAAAGAGGTTTGAAAATGCGTTACGCGCTGGGCGTGGAATACGACGGTAGTGAATTCAAGGGCTGGCAGCAGCTCGGTGAGCATGGCTGCATCAGCGTGCAGGCGACGCTGCAGGATGCGCTCTCGTCGGTGGCCGATGCGCCGGTCAGCGTGATCTGTGCAGGGCGCACCGATGCCGGGGTTCATGGCGAATGCCAGGTGGTGCATTTTGATACTGATGTGCCGCGTACGCCGCGCGGCTGGGTGCTGGGCACCACCACGCGGCTGCCGCCTTCGGTATGCGTGCGCTGGTGCGTGCCGGTGGCCGATGATTTCCACGCCCGCTTCTCGGCCAAGGCGCGGCGTTACCGCTACCGCATCCTCAACCGTCAGGTGCGTCCGGCCCTGTACCGGCAGACGTTGAGCTGGGAGCGGCGGGCATTGGATGCAGAGGCCATGCATCGCGCCGCGCAGGCGCTGCTGGGCGAGAACGACTTCAGTTCGTTCCGCAGCATCCAGTGCCAGGCGCTGCATGCCCGCCGCGAGCTTCAATCGATCTCGGTCGTTCGACAGGGCGATGTGGTGGAGGTGCAGGTGCAGGCCAACGCGTTCCTGCATCACATGGTGCGCAACATCGTGGGTTCACTATTGATGGTGGGCGCCGGTGAGAAGCCGGAGCATTGGATCGCGGAAGTGCTGGCCGTGCGTGATCGCAACCAGGCTGGCCCGACGGCTCCGCCACAAGGTTTGGTGTTCGTGGGGCCGCTGTATCCTGATCTTTGGCAATTGCCGGCGGAGGTGACGCTATGAGTCGTACCCTGTTGCGTACCCGTATCAAGTTCTGCGGTATGACCCGCGCCGGTGACATGCGCCTGGCCAGCGAACTGGGCGTGGATGCGGTCGGTTTCATCTTCGCCAAGGGCAGCGTGCGCCGCCTGGCACCGTCCGAGGCGCGCGCGATGCGCCAGGCGATCGCGCCGATGGTCGATGTCGTTGCGCTGTTCCAGCACAACAATCGCGAGGAAGTACGCGAGGTGCTGCGCGCCGTGCGGCCGACCTTGCTGCAGTTCCACGGCGACGAAGACGATGCGTTCTGTCGCAGCTTCAACATGCCGTATCTGAAGGCAATCGCGATGGGCGGCAATGCCGAGGTCACTGCGCGCGGATTGCAGCAGATGTATCCGCATGCGGCCGGCTTCCTGTTTGACAGCCATGCCCAGGGCGGAGGCGGTGGTACCGGGGTGGCGTTTGACTGGTCGCGGATTCCGGCAGGCGTGAACCGCCCGTACCTGCTGGCCGGTGGCATCCGCCCCGACAACGTGCATGACGCCATCTTGGCTACGCAGCCGTGGGGCGTGGATGTATCCAGCGGCATCGAATCGGCACCGGGCATCAAGGATGGCTACAAGATGCGCCAGTTCGTCGAGGAAGTGCGCCGCGCCGATGCCGAGGCACTCGCCGCGCAGGAGTGATCCGGTCAGCGTTCGTCCGGTAGGAGTGGCGCCCGTCGCGACGCTGGTGAACGAGTCGTTGTCGAGTGCCTGTGATCCAGAAGGCTCGGTTGCACGCCTTTGCGGCGCCGGAGGCATTTCAGCTCCGCAGCCGACACCGGTCCTGCCGGCGAGGTTGGCTCATGCCAGTTGCTTGCGCAGCCAGTCCGCCAACTGCGATACGCGCGGGTCTTCGCGATTGCCGGCGGTGCACAGCGCCCAGCAGCCTTCGGTGTCCACAAAACCCCACGGGGCGATCAGGCGGCCGTTGACCAGGTCGTCGGCCACCAGCGGTTCCGGTGCGATCGCCACGCCAAGGCCGGCCACGGCCGCTTCCAGCAGGTAGTACAGATGCTCGAAGCCGGTGCCGTATTCCAGATCCGTCGTCTGCATATCGTTGAGCGCAGCCCATGTTGGCCATGCCTGCGGACGTGAGCGGGTGTGCAGCAGCGGATGTGTGTTGATCGCGGTGGCGGGTTGATGCGCCAGGACGTGCGCGCCATGCATGGCCGGGCTGAACACCGGGCCGATCCGTTCGGTGGCCAGTACATGCACCTGCCAGGAAGCCGGCCACGGTGCCTGGCCGAGCATCAATGCCGCGTCCAGCCCTTCCAGGTGCGGGGTGAAATCGCCGTCCTGCGCGGCCAGGTGCAGGGTCAGGCCGGGCAGGTCGCGTTGCAGGTCCTGCAGGCGCGGGATCATCCAGCGCGCGAGCAGGCTGCCCGGGCAACCCAGCACGAACGCGTCGCCGCGTTGCGGGCGGCGCAGCGAGGCGATGCAATCACGCAGTTGCGAGAATGCGCCGGAAGTCGCTTCCAGCAGGCGGTTGCCGGCGGCGGTCGGGCGGATGCCGCGGCCATCGCGCTCGAACAGCGCGAGCCCGAGTTCTTCTTCCAGTGCGCGCAGCTGGCGGCTGACCGCGCCATGGGTGACATGCAGTTCGGTGGCAGCCTGGCTGACGCTGCGCAGGCGTGCGGCGGCCTCGAAGGCACGCAGGGCGTTGAGCGAGGGCAGGGCAGGGGGTGTCTTCATGTGAGTTTTTCTAACACATGAATGCCTATTTATCGATTTTTATGTCATCAGGGCTGCGTTAGAGTGCATGCCTGTTCCTCGCAAGCCGTTATCCCATGACTGACCCGTCGATCTCCGATTTCCACGCCTTCCCCGATGCCAGGGGGCATTTCGGCCGTTACGGCGGCAGCTTCGTGGCCGAGACGCTGGTCGGGCCGTTGCAGGAACTGGCAGCTGCCTACGACCAGGCGCGTGTAGATCCGGCCTTCATCGCCGCCTATGACAAGGATCTGAAGCATTACGTCGGCCGCCCCAGCCCGATCTACCACGCCGAACGGCTGAGCAAGGACGTGGGTGGTGCGCAGATCCTGCTCAAACGCGAGGACCTGAACCACACCGGCGCGCACAAGGTGAACAACACCATCGGCCAGGCATTGCTGGCCGCGCGCATGGGCAAGACCCGCATCATTGCCGAGACCGGCGCCGGCCAGCACGGCGTGGCCTCGGCCACGGTTGCCGCGCGGCTGGGCCTGGAATGCGTGGTGTACATGGGCGCCACCGATATCGAGCGGCAGAAGATCAACGTCTATCGCATGAAGCTGCTTGGCGCGACGGTGGTGCCGGTCAGCAGCGGCTCGGCCACGCTCAAGGACGCGCTCAATGAAGCGATGCGCGACTGGGTGACCAATGTGCGCGACACCTTCTACATCATCGGCACCGTTGCCGGCCCGGACCCGTACCCGCGCATGGTGCGTGATTTCAACGCCATCGTCGGCCGCGAGGCGCGCGCGCAGATGCTGGAGGACTACGGCCGGCTGCCGGATGCGATCACTGCCTGCGTGGGCGGTGGCTCCAATGCGATCGGCCTGTTCCATGCCTTCCTCAACGATCGCGAAGTGAAGATCTACGGCGCCGAAGCGGCCGGTGACGGTATCCACACCGGTCGTCACGCCGCGTCCATCTCGGCCGGTCGGCCGGGCGTGCTGCATGGCAACCGCACCTACGTGCTGTGCGACGACGATGGTCAGATCACTGAAACACACTCCATCTCCGCCGGCCTGGATTACCCGGGCGTCGGTCCGGAGCATTCGTTCCTGGCCGATACCGGCCGTGCGCAGTACGTCGGCATCACCGATGAAGAGGCACTGGCCGCGTTCCACCGGCTGACCCGCATCGAAGGCATCCTGCCGGCACTGGAATCCAGCCACGCGGTGGCACAGGCGATCAAGCTGGCGCGCGAACTGCCGAAGGATGCTCTGGTGCTGTGCAACCTGTCCGGTCGCGGTGACAAGGACGTGCACACCATCGCTGCTCGTGAAGGACTGGTGCTGTGAGCGGCCCGGTCATGCGCGGTGCGCTGTTGTGCGTGGTGGCCGGCTTGGCGGCCTGCACGCCTGCCGAACCGGAAGTGGTGCCTGCGGCAGCGGTTGCACCGGAGGTGGCGCCGCAGGTTGCCACCCCAGTCACCCCCGTTGCCCCGGTCGCCGTATCGGCTGCGGCACCCGTTGCCGATCTCGCACGGTTTGGTGAGCTCCGTATCGGCGCCCCGTTCGGCAAGGCGCCGGGCGACGAGGCCTTCGTCTCGGCAGGCATGCGTGAGTTGATGGAGGGCGATTGCGAGTATTACGACAAGGGCACGTTGCCCGAGGGCATGTCGATGATGGTGCTGGGCGACCACATCGCACGTTTCGAGGTCGATGTGACGGACGACCCCAGCATCAGGGTTGATGCCCCCGCTGCGGATGCGCCTGCGCTGCCCTTCGGGTTGTGGGTGGGCATGAGCGTGACCGAAGCGAAAACGCGCCTGCCTGCCGGCGTGGTGACCGGCCCGCATGCCTATGCCTCGCCGGATGGCGAGTACCTGACCTGGACTGACAAGGCCAACAAGCTGGCCCTTCGCCTGGAAACACTCAATGGGCTGGTGACCTCGATTTACTGGGGCCAGCCCGAAGCGGTTGAACTGATTGAAGGATGTGCCTGAGATGCCCGTGACCCGTATCGACGAATGCTTCGCCCGGCTGCGGGCTACCGGCCGCAAGGCGTTGATCCCGTTCGTGACCGCAGGTGATCCGTCGCTGGAAGCCACCGTGCCGGTGATGCATGCGCTGGTCGCTGCCGGTGCCGACGTGATCGAACTGGGCGTCCCGTTCTCCGACCCGATGGCCGACGGCCCCACCATCCAGCGCAGTTCCGAGCGGGCACTGGCCCGGGGCGCCAGCCTGCGTTTCGTGTTCGACAGCGTGGCCATCTTCCGCCAGCAGGACGCGACCACACCGGTGGTGCTGATGGGCTATCTCAACCCGGTCGAAATCCGGGGTGCGGCCCGGTTCGCCGAGGAGGCGATAGCGGCCGGCGTGGACGGCGTGCTGCTGGTGGATCTGCCGCCGGAGGAGGCCGAGGAAACCCGCGCGGCGTTCACTGCGGCTGGTCTGGCGCTGATCCTGCTCGCCTCGCCGACCAGTAGCGATGCTCGTCTCGACAGCCTTTGCGACGCTGCGCAGGGCTATCTGTACTACGTGAGCTTCGCCGGTGTCACCGGTGCTTCCGAACGGCTGGACAGCACCGCTGCTGGCGAGCGTCTGCGGTTGCTGCGCAGTCGTTCAAAGGCGCCGGTGGTAGCGGGTTTCGGCATCAAGGATGCAGCCAGTGCGACGGCCATGGCGGTTGATGCCGATGGCGTGGTGGTCGGCAGTGCCCTGGTCTCTGTAATGGCCGAGACAGCCAGTCCCGCTGCTGCGGCCGAGGCGGCCACTCGTTTCCTGCAGCCATTGCGCGACGCACTGGGGCACTGAACTGGGCTGAACTCCTCATCTGCCCTCCAGGCATCTTCTCCCGCCAACGGGAGAAGAGAAGGCAGTGCGCCCCGAGTAGTTGGTAGCCGATAGCCGGCCAGACCACGTAGCGCCAACCGCAAGTCTAGGCCATCCCTTCTCCCGCCTGCGGGAGAAGGTGGCGCGGAGCGCCGGATGAGGGATGGCTTTCCGCTTCAAGCTTCCCGCCATCTCCAGCGGGACATCTTCGCGGCTCAATTTCTCGGCCCCGGGGCCGGCTTTCCAGGCCGGCAAAGATGTCGGAACGTACGCAGCAGTAGGGATTCAGGCGTTGTCGCAGTACGCCGTGGTCGCAGGGGTGAGCTAGACTGTCGCCCCTGTCGCGGCCTCGGGGCCGCCCTGAATGGAACCATCATTCCGCATGAGTTGGCTCAGCAAGTTGATGCCGTCTGGCATCCGCACCGACAACACGCCCTCCAAGAAGCGCAGCGTCCCGGAAGGTCTCTGGGAAAAATGCAGCAGCTGTGGTGCGGCCCTGTACCGCCCCGAACTGGAAGAAAACCTCGAGGTCTGCCCCAAGTGCGGGCACCACATGGCCATCCGCGCCCGTGCGCGCCTGGCTTCGCTGTTCGACGCTGACAGCACCACCGAGATCGCCGCCCGTCTCGGGCCGACCGACGTGCTCAAGTTCAAGGATCAGAAGAAATACGTCGAGCGCATCAAGGCCAGCCAGAAGAACACCGGCGAGTACGACGCGCTGGTGGCCATGCGCGGCCTGCTGAAGGGGCGTCCGCTGGTGGCCTCTTCGTTCGACTTCGCCTTCATGGGCGGCTCGATGGGCTCGGTGGTCGGTGAGCGCTTCGCGCTGGCCGCTGAAACCGCACTGGAAATCGGTTCTCCCTACGTATGCTTCTCCGCCAGTGGCGGCGCGCGCATGCAGGAGGGCCTGTTCTCGCTGATGCAGATGGCCAAGACCTCGGCCGCGCTGGCAAAGCTGCGCGAAGCCGGCCTGCCGTACATCTCGGTGCTGACCCATCCGACCACCGGTGGTGTGTCGGCGTCGTTCGCGATGCTCGGCGACATCAACATCGCTGAGCCGCAGGCGTTGATCGGCTTTGCCGGCCCGCGCGTGATCGAGCAGACCGTGCGCGAGAAGCTGCCGGAAGGCTTCCAGCGCTCGGAATTCCTGCTCGAGCACGGCGCCATCGACCAGATCTGCGACCGCCGCGAAATGCGCGACCGCCTGGCCGACCTGCTGGGCATGATGACGCGCCAGCCGCAGCACCAGGACGCCGCCGCCTGATGAGCAGTCGCAAGTACTTCGGCACCGACGGCATCCGTGGCCGCGTCGGCCAGGGTGTGATTTCCGCTGATTTCGTCATGCGCCTGGGCAATGCGCTGGGCCGTGTGCTGGCCGAGCGCGGCGGCCACCAGCCGACCGTGGTGATCGGCAAGGACACGCGGATCTCCGGCTACATGTTCGAGTCGGCGCTGGAAGCCGGGTTGGTGGCGGCCGGTGCCAACGTGCAGCTGCTGGGGCCGATGCCGACCCCGGCGGTGGCATTCCTGGCGCATACGCTGGGCGCCGATGCCGGCATCGTCATCAGTGCCTCGCACAACCCGCATCACGACAACGGCATCAAGTTCTTCTCCGGTGAAGGCGAAAAGCTCGACGACGCTACTGAGCTGGCGCTGGAAGCGGCGTTGGATCAGCCCTTCGTTACGGTCGAGTCCGAGCATCTGGGCAAGGCGGTGCGCGCGCGCGATGCGGTCGGCCGTTACATCGAGTTCTGCAAGGCCAGCGTGCCGCGTCACTTCTACCTGCGTGGCCTGAAGGTGGTGCTCGATTGCGCCCATGGCGCCACGTACCACATCGCCCCGTTGCTGTTCCGCGAACTGGGTGCCGAGGTGATCGCCATTGGCGCAGAGCCCAACGGCGTGAACATCAATGACGGCGTAGGTTCGATGCACATCGACAACCTGTCGCGCAAAGTCATCGAGACCGGCGCGCACCTCGGTATCGCTTTCGATGGTGACGGCGACCGTGTGCTGATGGTCGACAACACCGGCGCCGCAGTCGATGGTGACGGCCTGTTGTACATCCTGGCCAAGGACTGGCAGGCCGAGGGTCGCCTGCGCGGCCCGGTGGTCGGCACCTTGATGACCAACTACGGCCTGGAGCAGGCGCTGGAGCGCCTGGGTATTGCGTTCGTCCGTGCCAATGTCGGTGACCGTTACGTGCACCAGGCGTTGGTTGAAGGCAATGGTGTGCTCGGCGGCGAAGCCTCTGGCCACATCCTGTGCCTGGACCGCGCCAGCACCGGCGACGCCATCGTCAGCGCCTTGCAGGTGCTCGAAGTGCTTGGCCGCAACGGCATCAGCCTGCGTCAGGCGCTGGAAGGCCTGGCTAATGTGCCGCAGAAGACCATCAATGTGCGGCTGGAAAGCGGCGCACGCGAAGTGGTCAGGAGCGAGTCGGTGCAGGCGGCACTCGCCGTCGCGCAGGCCGCAGTGGCTGGGCGGGGCAGGGCGTTCCTGCGTCCGTCGGGTACCGAGCCGGTGGTGCGGGTCACGGTCGAGGCCGACGAGGCCGGGCTGATGGCTGCCACGCTCGAAGCCCTGGCTGATGCGGTGCGTTCGGCTGCCGCACAGGTTTGAGCTGGATCATGGTGTTTCCCCGGGGCGTCGGTTCCAATGCCGGCGCCCCGTTTTCTTCTGGAGTCCTTCAATGAGTTCCCGTATTCCCACCCTCGACATCACCCGTTTCGATACCGACCGTGACGCCTTCGTGGCCGAACTGGGCGCGGCGTATCGTCAATGGGGTTTCGCGGGTATCCGCAACCATGGCATTCCGCAGGCCGACATCGACGCGGCTTATGACGTGTTCAAGGCGTTCTTCGCCCTGCCTGACGACGTGAAGAAGCAGTATCACGTGGCCGGTGGCGGTGGTGCGCGCGGCTATACCCCGTTCGGTGTGGAAACCGCCAAGGGCTCCAAGCACTTCGATCTGAAGGAGTTCTGGCATATCGGCCGGGAGATTCCGGATGACTCCAAGTACCGCGATGTGATGCCCCCGAACCTGTGGCCGAGCGAAGTGCCGGGCTTCCGCGAGTACGGCTACGGCCTGTACCAGAAGCTTGATGCGCTGGGTTCGCGGGTGCTGTCGGCGCTGGCGCTGCACATCGGCCTGCCGGAGAGCTACTTCGCCGACAAGACCAACAACGGCAACTCGATCCTGCGCCCGATCCACTACCCGCCGATCACCACCGACGACATCCCCAATGTCCGTGCCGGCGCCCATGGCGACATCAATTTCATCACCCTGCTGGTGGGTGCCAGTGCCGCCGGCCTGGAAGTGCAGTCGCACGAGGGCGAGTGGGTGCCGTTCACCTCGGACGCGGACACCATCGTGGTCAATATCGGCGACATGCTGCAGCGCCTGACCAACCACGTGTACCCCTCGACCATCCACCGCGTGGTCAACCCGCCGGGTGAGCTGGCCCGCCAGCCGCGCTATTCGGTGCCGTTCTTCCTGCATCCGAACCCGGATTTCCTGATCGACGTGCTGCCTTCGTGCATCACCCCGGAAAACCCGAGCCGCTACCCGGAGGCGATCACCGCCCATGGCTTCCTTGAAGAGCGCCTGCGCGAAATCAAGCTGAAGTAACGGTCGGGGCCGGCCTGTCCGGTTCCGGTGCGTCCACAAACGCCGTCGCGGCCCCTGGCCCGGCGGCGTTTGTGCATGTTGTCCCGCTTTGTCCGCAGTTGTCCTGCCGATGTCTGCATTTCGGCTATCCTTCGCCCACCTTTTAGAACTGGGAGTCACTCCTGAATGCGCCAGAAGATCGTTGCCGGTAACTGGAAGCTGCATGGCAGCCGTCAATTCGCCACCGAACTGGTGGGGCAGGTGGCCGCCGGTCTGCCGCTGGATGGGGTGAGCCTGGTGATCCTGCCGCCGCTGCCGTACCTGGGCGATCTGGTCGAGGACTTCGAGGACACGGCGCTGGCATTCGGCGCGCAGGATGTCAGCAGCAACGAGAAAGGCGCCTACACCGGCGAGGTGTCGGCAAGCATGCTGGTCGATGTCGGTGCTACCCATGGCTTGGTGGGTCATTCGGAGCGTCGCCAGTACCACCAGGAAAGCAGTGAGCTGGTCGCACGCAAGTTCGTCGCGGCGATTCATGCCGGTCTGATTCCGGTCTTGTGTGTGGGTGAGACGCTGGAGCAGCGTGAAGCCGGCCAGACCGAACAGGTGATCGCCTCGCAGCTGGCTCCGGTGCTCGAGCTGGCCGGGGTCGAAGCCTTCGCCAAGGCCGTGGTGGCCTATGAGCCGGTCTGGGCAATCGGCACCGGCCGGACCGCTTCGCCGGAGCAGGCGCAGGCCGTACATGCGTTCATTCGTGGCGTAGTCGCCGAGCGCGATGCTAGAATCGCCGATTCGTTGCCGCTCCTCTATGGTGGCAGCGTCAAGCCCGACAATGCTGCAGAGCTGTTCTCACAGCCTGACGTCGATGGCGGGCTGGTAGGTGGCGCTTCGCTGGTGGCGGCTGATTTTCTGGCCATCGCGAGGGCAGCAGCCGGTCGCTAACGGGTAATTGTCCGGGACGGATTTCAAATGCTGATGTTGATCCTCAATGTGGTCTATGTGCTGGTGGCGATCGCGATGATCGCGCTGATCCTGATGCAGCGTGGCTCTGGCGCCGCTGCCGGCTCCGGCTTTGGTGCCGGCGCTTCGGGTACGGTGTTCGGTGCACGCGGTGCATCCAACTTCCTGTCCAAGTCCACCAAGTGGCTGGCCGTGGTGTTCTTCGGCATCAGCTTGTTCATGGCCTGGTACGCCAGTCACAGCTCGCGTCCGGCCGATGCCGGCCTGGGCGTGATGACGCAGGTCGAAGCCCCGGCAGCGGCTCCGGCCGTGCCGGCAGGTGAGCTGAAGGCAGTGCCGCAGGCTCCGGTCGTGGGTGCGGTGCCGCAGGCAGCCTCCCCGGCGGAAAATATTCCTTCGGGAAGTGAAGAAAAGCCCGCTGAAGCCGCACAGAAAGACTGAAGACGGTTACAATACGCGGCGCACTGCTGAGTCAGCAGTGCTGACGTAGGCCCAGGTGGCGGAATTGGTAGACGCACTACCTTGAGGTGGTAGCGACGAGAGTCGTAGGGGTTCGAGTCCCCTCTTGGGCACCATAGTTTGTAAGCGGGTTCGCGGGTTGCAGCAGCTCCCGTCGTGGCAAGTCCCGTCAATCCCCCATGCCCCGTCACCCGCAGGTGTTCAGGGCAGAGGCAAGAGAGAATCGCTGTGCTGGCCGAATATTTGCCGTCTCTGCTGTTTCTGATCGTCGCCACCGGCATCGGCGTTGCGCTGATGTTGATCGGCCGGTTCCTCGCTCCCCGTTCTCCGGACAACGAGAAACTCTCCGCTTACGAGTGTGGCTTCGAGGCGTTCGAAAACGCGCGCATGAAGTTCGACGTGCGTTACTACCTGATCGCCATCCAGTTCATCGTCTTTGACCTGGAAATCATCTTCATCGTGCCTTGGACCCAGGTCTTCATGGAGCTGGGCGCCCGTTCGCTGGTCACCATGGGCCTGTTCGTGGGCATGTTGTTCCTTGGCTTTATCTACGTGTGGAAGAAGGGAGCGCTGGAATGGGAGTGATTCAGACTCTCGACGGCCTGATGAACAATCCGGTCCCGGAAGGGCGGGTTGATGACATTCTCCGTCCCGAAGGCGACAACCCCCTGCTCGAGAAGGGGTATGTGACCACCAGCGTTGACGCGCTGTTGAACTGGGCACGTACCGGCTCGATGTGGCCGATGACCTTTGGTCTGGCCTGTTGCGCGGTGGAAATGATGCACGCCGGCGCGGCGCGTCTGGATCTTGACCGTTACGGTGTGGTGTTCCGCCCGTCGCCGCGTCAGTCCGACGTGATGATCGTGGCCGGCACGCTGGTCAACAAGATGGCCCCGGCGCTGCGCAAGGTCTACGACCAGATGCCTGACCCGAAATGGGTCATCTCGATGGGTAGCTGCGCCAATGGCGGCGGCTATTACCACTATTCCTATGCAGTGGTGCGCGGTTGTGATCGCGTGGTGCCGGTGGACGTCTACGTCCCGGGCTGCCCGCCGACCGCCGAGGCACTGGTCTACGGCATCCTCCAGCTGCAGAAGAAGATCTGGCGTACCCAGACCATCGCCCGCTGATCCCCCTTTCAAATCAAGAGCACGCCAGCCCCCATGGCCCAGCAAGCACCTTCACTCATCGATCGACTTGCCGCACGTTTTCCCGGTGCGCAGGTCATCGTGGTCGAACCGCGCGGCGAAGTGACGCTGGAGGTTCCTGTGGCCGATTGGCACGCAACCGCGCTCGCGCTGCGTGACGAACTCGGCTTCGAGCACGCCACCGACCTGTGTGGTGTTGATTACCTCGGTTACGGCAGCGACGAATGGGACACCTCGGACGTGTCCGCGCACGGTTTCAGCCGCGGCGTGGAAGGCACTGGTGCCGGTCGTTTCGCCTGGGGTGAATTTCCCAGTCATGAGAGCGCCGATGGCGCGCGTCCGGATGCGCTGCCCAAGCAGCGTTTTGCCGTGGTCGCGCAGCTGCGTTCCTACCAGCACAACCAGGCACTGCGCATCCGTTGCTTCGCGCCGAGCGAGTCACTGCCGGTGGTGGCGTCGCTGATCGATGTCTGGCCGGGCCTGAACTGGTTCGAGCGAGAGGCGTTCGACCTGTACGGCGTGATCTTCGAAGGTCACCCGGACCTGCGCCGCATCCTGACCGACTACGGTTTCGTGGGTCATCCGTTCCGCAAGGATTTCCCGCTGATCGGCAACGTCGAAGTGCGTTACGACGAAGAAAAGAAGCGTGTGGTGTACGAGCCGGTGACTTCGGTCGAACCGCGCGTCGGCGTGCCACGCGTGATCCGCGATGACGCCCGCTTCCAGACTGCCGAAGGCGAGCGCACGCAGACGGAGGCCAGCAAGTGAGCAAGTCCGTAATTCAGCCGGCCTCCGAGGCCTTTGCCAGCAATCCCGCCGAAGCCCGGCAGGAGATCCGCAACTACACGATGAACTTCGGCCCGCAGCACCCGGCCGCGCATGGTGTGCTGCGTCTGATCCTGGAAATGGACGGTGAAACCATCGTTCGCGCTGATCCGCACGTGGGTCTGCTGCACCGTGCGACCGAGAAGCTGGCCGAGTCCAAGCCGTTCAACCAGTCGGTCGGCTACATGGACCGTCTGGATTACTGCTCGATGATGTGCAACGAGCATGCTTATGTGCGTGCCATCGAAACCCTGATCGGGGTCGAGGCGCCGGAGCGTGCGCAGTACATCCGCACCATGTTCGACGAAGTCACCCGCATCCTGAACCACCTGATGTGGCTGGGTTCGAACGCACTCGATCTGGGCGCGATGGCGGTGATGCTGTACGCGTTCCGCGAGCGCGAAGAGCTGATGGATTGCTACGAAGCGGTGTCCGGCGCGCGCATGCACGCGGCGTACTACCGTCCGGGTGGCGTGTACCGCGATCTGCCGGACACGATGCCCAAGTACAAGGAATCGCGTTGGCACAAGGGCAACGCGCTGAAGCGTCTGAACGCCTCGCGTGAAGGTTCGCTGCTCGACTTCCTGGAGAACTTCACCAATGAGTTCCCGGGTCGTGTGGACGAATACGAAACCCTGCTGACCGACAACCGCATCTGGAAGCAGCGTACCGTCGGCATCGGCGTGATCAGCCCGGAGCATGCATTGGCATGGGGCATGACCGGCGTGATGCTGCGTGGTTCAGGCATTGAATGGGATCTGCGCAAGAAGCAGCCGTACGCCAAGTACGATGCTGTCGATTTCGATATTCCGTTGGGCACCGCCGGCGACTGCTACGACCGCTACCTGGTCCGCATTGCCGAGATGCGTCAGTCCAACAACATCATCAAGCAGTGCGTGAAGTGGCTCAAGGCCAACCCTGGCCCGGTCATGGTCAAGAACTTCAAGGTCGCTCCCCCGGCTCGCGCCGAGATGAAGGACGACATGGAAGCGCTGATCCACCACTTCAAGCTGTTCAGCGAAGGCTACTGCGTGCCGGCCGGTGAAACCTATGCCGCCGTCGAAGCGCCCAAGGGTGAGTTCGGCTGCTACCTGGTTTCCGACGGCGCCAACAAGCCGTTCCGCGTGCACCTGCGTGCACCGGGCTTCGCCCATCTGTCCTCGATCGACTCGATCGTACGCGGCCACATGCTGGCCGACGTGGTGGCCATGATCGGCACCTACGACCTGGTGTTCGGTGAGGTCGACCGGTAATGCCGGGCAGCTGCACAACGTCCGATGCCTGCGCGGCTCTGCTGCTGCGGGCATCGGTTCTTCAGAATCTGGTATTCGTTGAGGTCGGCCGATGAAGGCGACAGGTAATTTCGAGGCGGCGCGTGACGTCGACCCGATGGTGGTGCTGAGCGACAAGACCCGTGCTCACATCGATCACTGGCTGACCAAGTTCCCGCCCGAGCGCAAGCGTTCGGCGGTGCTGCAGGGTCTGCACGCAGCGCAGGAACAGAACCAGGGCTGGCTGACCGACGAGTTGATCGCCGGCGTGGCCAAGTACCTGGACCTGCCGTTCGTGTGGGCCTACGAGGTTGCAACCTTCTACTCGATGTTCGAGACCGAGAAGGTGGGCCGCAACAACGTCGCCATCTGCACCAACATCAGCTGCTGGCTCAACGGCGCCGACGACATCGTCCGCCATTGCGAGAAGAAGCTGGGCATCAAGCACGGTGAATCGACCGCCGACGGCCGCGTCTACCTCAAGAAAGAGGAAGAGTGCCTGGCCGGTTGCGCGGGCGCGCCGATGATGGTCATCAACGGTCACTACCACGAGCGCCTGACGCTGGACCAGGTCGACGCGCTGCTGGACGGGCTGGAGTAAGGCATGGCACACCACGAAACCAAGGGCCCGGTCGGACCGGCGCCGCTTCCGCACCAGGTGGTTTACACCACGCTGCATTACGACACCCCGTGGTCGTACGAAAGCTATCTGAAGACCGGCGGCTACGCAGCGCTGCGCAAGATCCTCGAAGAGAAGATCTCGCCGGCCGACGTGATCGAGATGGTCAAGCAGTCCGGCCTGCGTGGCCGTGGCGGCGCAGGCTTCCCGACCGGTTTGAAGTGGTCCTTCATGCCGAAGGGTGACGTGCAGAAGTACATCCTCTGCAACTCGGATGAATCGGAGCCGGGCACCTGCAAGGACCGCGACATCCTGCGTTACAACCCGCATTCGGTGGTGGAAGGCATGGCGATCGCCTGCTACGCCACCGGTTCGACCGTGGGCTACAACTATCTGCGCGGTGAGTTCCACCACGAGCCGTTCGAGCACTTCGAGCAGGCCCTGGCCGATGCCTACAAGCACGGCTGGCTGGGCAAGAACGTGCTGGGCAGCGGCGTGGATATCGATATCTACGGCGCGCTGGGCGCTGGCGCGTACATCTGCGGCGAAGAAACCGCATTGATGGAGTCGCTGGAAGGCAAGAAGGGCCAGCCGCGCTACAAGCCGCCGTTCCCGGCCAACTTCGGCCTGTACGGCAAGCCGTCGACGATCAACAACACCGAAACCTACGGTTCGGTGCCGGCGATCATCCGCAACGGTCCGGAGTGGTTCAAGGGCCTGAGCCTGACCAACAACGGTGGCCCGAAGTGCTTCTCGGTCTCCGGTTGCGTGACCAAGGGTGGCAACTTCGAAGTGCCGCTGGGCACGCCCTTTGACGACCTGTTGGAGATGGCCGGTGGCCTGCGTCCGGGTCGCAAGCTGAAGGCGGCCATCCCCGGTGGCGTGTCGATGCCGGTGCTGACCGCCGAGCAGCTCAAGGGCCTGCCGATGGATTACGACACCATCCGTGCGCTGGGCTCCGGCCTGGGTTCGGGTGCCATCGTGGTGTTGGATGACAGCGTGTGCTGCGTCAAGTTCGCTTGCCGCATCAGCCAGTTCTTCCACAAGGAATCCTGCGGTCAGTGCACCCCGTGCCGTGAAGGTACGGGCTGGATGCACCGCGTGCTGGAGCGCATCGTCGCCGGCCAGGCAACGATGGAAGACCTGCACCAGCTCAAGACGGTGGCCGGCCAGATTGAAGGCCACACCATCTGCGCGTTCGGTGAAGCGGCCGCATGGCCGATCCAGGGTTTCCTGCGCCAGTTCTGGGACGAATTCGAGTACTACATCGTCAACGGTCATTCGATGGTTGACGGCAAGAAGGTGGAGGCTGCTGCCGCATGAGCGCGCAACCGGTAAATCCCAACGTGCCACCAGATCATGTGTCCATCGAGATCGATGGCCAGTCGCTGGTCGTGCCCAAGGGTTCGATGATCATCCAGGCCGCCGACAAGGCCGGCATTCCGATTCCGCGCTTCTGCTACCACGAGAAGCTGCCGATCGCGGCCAACTGCCGCATGTGCCTGGTCGACGTTGAAAAGTCACCCAAGCCGTCGCCGGCCTGTGCCACGCCGGTCATGGATGGCATGAAGATCCAGACCCGCAACGAGAAAGCGCTCAAGTACCAGCGTTCGGTGATGGAGTTCCTGCTCATCAACCACCCGCTGGACTGCCCGATCTGCGATCAGGGCGGCGAGTGCGAGCTGCAGGACGTTTCGCTGGGCTACGGCCGTTCGGTCAGCCGCTTCAACGAGCGCAAGCGCGTCGTGGTCGACGAGGACATGGGGCCGCTGGTCGCCACCGAGATGACCCGCTGCATCCAGTGCACGCGCTGCGTGCGTTTCACCGCCGAAGTGGCTGGCACCTACGAACTGGGTGGCATGTACCGCGGTGAGAACCTGCAGATCGGCACCTACGACGGCAAGCCGTTGACCACCGAGCTGTCCGGCAACGTCATCGACGTCTGCCCGGTCGGCGCGCTGACCAACAAGGTGTTCCAGTTCAAGGCACGCCCGTGGGAACTGACCGCACGCGAATCGCTGGGTTACCACGACGCGATGGGTTCGAACCTGTTCCTGCACGTGCGCCGCGGCGAAGTGTTGCGCGCCGTGCCGCGTGACAACGAGCTGGTCAACGAGTGCTGGCTGTCCGACCGCGACCGTTATTCGCACCAGGGCCTGTACGCCGCCGACCGCGCGAACAAGCCGCTGCAGAAGGTCAACGGCGAGTGGAAGGAAGTGAGCTGGGCTGAAGGTCTGGCCGCTGCCCGCGAAATTTTTGAAGCCAATCGTGGCGACGACCTCGGCGTGCTGGTGCACCCGTCCACCTCGAACGAGGAGGGTGCATTGCTGGCGCGTCTGGCCGCTGCCCTGGGCTCGAACAACATCGATCACCGCATCAACAACCGCGACTTCTCCGATGCGCCGGTTGCCGAAGTGTTCGGTGCGTCTCTGGCCGAGATCGAAAGCGCCGACCGCATCGTGGTGCTGGGTAGCAATATCCGCCACGAGCTGCCGTTGCTGCACGCCCGCCTGCGCAAGGCGCAGACCACGAACGGCGCGCAGATCTTCGCGGTCAACCCGGTCGATTTCGACTTCGCCTTCAAGCTGGCCGGCAAGCAGATCGTCGCTCCGTCGCGCTTCGTTGAAGCGCTGGGCAACGCGCAGCTGGTTGACGCGGTGAAGGGCGGCAACAACACCGTCATCATCGTCGGTGCCATTGCCGAGAATCATCCGCAGGCTGCTGCAATCCGTTCGGCTGCCAGTGCTTTCGCAGCGGCCACCGGTGCCAAGCTGTGCCGCATTCCGCAGGGCGCCAACGCACTGGGCCTGGCCCGCGCTGGCGTGCTGCCGGCCGGCAAGGACGTCAATGCAATGCTGGCGCAGCCGCGCAAGGCTTATGTGCTGTACGGCATCGAGCCGGGCCTGGACTTCGCCGATACCGCCGCCGCCCGCAAGGCGCTGGCGGGTTCCAAGGTGGTTGCGTTCAGCCAGTTCGCCTGTGCCTCGACCCGCGATGTGGCCGATGTGATCCTGCCGATCGGCGCGCTGCCGGAAATCGACGGCACGCTGACCAACCTGGACGGCCGCGATCAGGTCGCCCGCGCTGGCGGCAAGCTGCCGGGTGAAGCCCGCGAGGGCTGGCGCGTACTGCGCGCCCTGGGCGGCGACATGCAGCTGACCGGTTTCGGTTTCACCGATCTGGCCGGCCTGCGTGCCAGCCTGCAGCCGGTCACCGTCAAGGTGGCAGCTTCGGCACAGCCGCAGCTGGCGGGCGAGGGGCTGGAAGTGGCTTCGACCCCG
Source organism: Stenotrophomonas sp. SY1 (assembly GCF_021202945.1). Classification (GTDB taxonomy): domain Bacteria; phylum Pseudomonadota; class Gammaproteobacteria; order Xanthomonadales; family Xanthomonadaceae; genus Stenotrophomonas. Next base: position 1,786,959 of record NZ_JAJOYR010000001.1, read on the forward strand.
GCGATCTACCGCACCGACGCCGTCGTGCGTCGTGCCCAGGCGCTGCAATCGCACCCGCTGAACAATGACCCGCGCATCGTGCTCAATGCCGATGACGCCGCACGTCTGCAGCTGAGCGAAGGCCAGATGGCCAAGGTCGGCACCGATGCAGGCAAGGCAACCCTGTCCGTTGTGGTCGACGCACGCGTCGCCGCAGGCACGGTTTGGATTGAATCGGGCCACGGTGCGACCGCACCGCTGGGTGCCGCTCGTGTAACGGTGGTGGCTGCATGAACGAGTTGCTGTTGAACGCAATCGATCCGCTGTTCCAGTGGTTCATGTCACTGGGCGATCTGGGCATCGTGCTGTGGACGGTGCTGAAGATCCTGCTGATCGCCATGCCCGTCATCATCTCGGTGGCCTTCTACGTGTTGTGGGAGCGCAAGCTGATCGGCTGGATGCACGTCCGCCACGGGCCGATGTATGTCGGCCTGGGTGGTCTGCTGCAGGCTTTCGCCGACGTCACCAAGCTGCTGTTCAAGGAAATCATTGCTCCGGCCAGCGCGCACAAGGCGATGTACATCATCGCGCCGCTGATCGTGCTGGCGCCGTCGTTCGCGGCGTGGGCGGTGGTGCCGTTCGATTACAAGCTGGTGCTGTCCAACGCCAACGTCGGCCTGTTGTACCTGCTGGCGATGACCTCGCTGGGCGTGTACGGCGTGATCCTGGCCGGTTGGGCGTCGAACTCCAAGTACGCCTTCCTGGGTGCGATGCGTTCTGCCGCGCAGGTGGTCAGCTACGAAATCGCGATGGGGTTCGCACTGGTGGGCGTGATGATCGCCGCCGGCAGCCTGAACCTGACCGAGATCGTGCTGGCGCAGAAGGGCGATTCAGGCTTCTTCGACTGGTTCCTGCTGCCGCTGCTGCCGCTGTTCGTCGTGTACTGGGTGTCCGGCGTCGCCGAAACCAACCGCGCGCCGTTCGACGTGGTGGAAGGCGAGTCGGAAATCGTCGCCGGCCACATGGTCGAATACTCCGGCGGTGCCTTCGCACTGTTCTTCCTGGCCGAATACGCCAACATGATCCTGGTCAGCTTCCTGATCGCGATCTTCTTCCTCGGTGGTTGGCTGAGCCCGATCCAGGGCTGGGTCACGGCGGACATCTCGCCGTGGATCAACTGGATCTGGACCGGCGGCTGGCCGTGGTTGCTGCTGAAGGTACTGTTCTTCGCCAGCGCGTACATCTGGTTCCGTGCCAGCTTCCCCCGTTTCCGCTACGACCAGATCATGCGTCTGGGCTGGAAGGTGTTCATTCCGCTGACCATTTTCTGGATTGCGGTGACGGCACTGATGGTGTTCTACGGCGTGATCCAGAAGGGCGTTTGATTCATGAATAAGATCACCCACTATTTCAAAAGCCTGCTGCTCCTGGAGCTGCTCGGCGGCCTTTGGCTGACGTTGAAGTACGCGTTCAAGCCCAAGTACACCGTGCTGTACCCGATGGAGAAGTTCCCGCAGTCGCCGCGCTTCCGTGGCCTGCACGCCCTGCGCCGTTACCCCAACGGTGAAGAGCGCTGCATCGCCTGCAAGCTGTGCGAAGCGGTGTGCCCGGCATTGGCCATCACCATCGACTCGGCCAAGCGCGAGGACGGCACCCGCCGCACCACGCGTTACGAAATCGATCTGTTCAAGTGCATCTTCTGCGGCTTCTGCGAGGAAAGCTGCCCGGTGGACTCGATCGTCGAGACCCACATCCTCGAGTACCACTTCGAGAAGCGTGGCGAGAACATCATCACCAAGCCGCAGCTGCTGGCCATTGGCGACCGGCTTGAAGCCGAAATCGCCGAGCGCCGCGCCGCCGACGCTGCATTCCGCTGAGGTGCCGAGATGGATTGGGTAAATATCGCTTTCTGGTTCTTCTCGATCATCGCCGGCATTTCCGCCGCATCGGTGATCAGTGTGCGCAACCCGGTGTACGCCGTGTTGTGCCTGATCCTGACCTTCTTCTCGGTCGCCTGCGTGTGGCTGTTGGTGGGGGCGGAATTCCTGGGTGTCACCCTGGTGCTGGTGTACGTCGGCGCGGTGATGGTGCTGTTCCTGTTCGTGGTGATGATGCTGGACATCGACACCACCAACCTGCGTGAAGGTTGGGTGCGTTACCTGCCGGTTGGCCTGGTGGTCGCGGTGGTGATGCTGGTGCAGATGCTGACCCTGATCGGCATCAAGGCCCGCACCGCACCGTTCCCGGTGGACAACGCCGCTGCGGTCGCCGCCGACACGTCCAACATCACCTGGCTGGCACGCAGCCTGTTCACCGAGTACCTGCTGCCGTTCGAGTTTGCCGCAGTGATCCTGACCGTCGCCGTCGTGGCAGCCGTGATGCTGACCCTGCGCCGTCGCCAGGGCCTGAAGACGCAGAATCCGACCGAGCAGACCATGGTCAAGGCCAAGGACCGCCTGCGCATCGTCAAGATGGCCGTCGAGAAGCCGGTGGTGCAGGTGAAGACGAATAACGATGGTGGCGAGGAGGCCAAGCCATGATTTCCCTGGGCCATATGCTCGCGCTGGGCGCGGTGATGTTCTGCATCTCCGTCGCCGGCATCTTCCTCAACCGGAAGAACATCATCGTGCTGCTGATGTCGATCGAACTGATGCTGCTGTCGGTCAACATCAACTTCATTGCCTTTTCGCGGGAGCTCGGCGACACCGCCGGACAGCTGTTCGTGTTCTTCATCCTGACCGTGGCCGCAGCGGAAGCTGCAATCGGCCTCGCGATCCTGGTGACCTTGTTCCGTACTCGCCACACCATCAACGTGGGCGAAGTTGATTCGCTGAAGGGCTGATCCGAGATGGAAATCACTCTCTCCAAGAGTCTGTTGATCGTAGCGGTGCTCGCACCGCTGCTCGGCAGCATCATCGCCGGCCTCTTCGGACGCCAGGTTGGGCGCAAGGGCGCCCAGTACATCACCATCCTCGGTGTGGCGGTCAGCTGTGCGCTCTCGGCGTACACGCTGTACCAGCTGCTGTGGGGTGGGGCGCAGCCGTTCAACCAGAACCTCTACACCGTCTTCGAGGTCGGTCAGTACTCGGCCCACGTCGGTTTCATGATCGACCGCATGACCGCGATGATGATGGTGGTGGTGACCTTCGTGTCGCTGCTGGTCCACATCTATTCGATCGGCTACATGGCTGACGACGACGGTTACCAGCGTTTCTTCAGCTACATCTCGTTGTTCACCTTCTCCATGCTCACGCTGGTGATGAGCAACAACTTCCTGCAGCTGTTCTTCGGCTGGGAAGCGGTGGGCCTGGTGTCCTACCTGCTGATCGGTTTCTACTTCAAGAAGCCCAGCGCCATCTTCGCCAACATGAAGGCGTTCCTGGTCAACCGCGTCGGCGACTTCGGCTTCCTGCTGGGTATCGGCGGCATCCTGTGGGCGTTCGGTTCGCTGGACTACGCCACCGTATTCGCCAATGCCAGCACCGTGCTGGGTACCGACGCAACCGGCCACGCCATGGTGCAGCTGATTGGTGACCACCAGTGGTCGATCGCCACGGTGATCTGCATCTGTCTGTTCATCGGTGCGATGGGCAAGTCGGCCCAGGTGCCGTTGCACGTGTGGCTGCCGGACTCGATGGAAGGCCCGACCCCGATCTCGGCACTGATCCACGCCGCGACGATGGTGACCGCGGGCATCTTCATGGTCACCCGCATGTCGCCGCTGTTCGAGCTGTCGCAGACGGCGCTGGACTTCATTCTGTTCATCGGCGCCACCACTGCGTTCTTCACCGGCCTGATCGGCATCGTGCAGAACGACATCAAGCGCGTGGTTGCCTACTCGACGCTGTCGCAGCTGGGCTACATGACCGTTGCACTGGGCGTGTCGGCCTATTCGGGCGCCGTGTTCCACCTGATGACCCACGCCTTCTTCAAGGCGCTGCTGTTCCTGGGTGCCGGCTCGGTGATCATCGGCATGCACCACGAACAGAACATGATGAAGATGGGCGGCCTGCGCAAGTACATGCCGATCACCCACATCACCATGTGGATCGGTACGCTGGCCCTGGTCGGCACCCCGTTCTTCACCGGCTTCTATTCGAAGGACACCATCATCGAAGCGGCCGCGCTCAACGCGCATGCTGCCGATGCAGGCTGGGTTGCGACCTACGGTTACTGGGCAGTGCTGGGTGGCGTCATCGTCACCAGTTTCTACAGCTTCCGCCTGCTGTTCCTGACCTTCTTCGGCAAGGAACGTTTCCGCGATGCGCACGATGACCACGGTCATCACGGGCACGATCACGATGACCACCACGGTCATGGCGCGCATGAACCGCACGAGTCGCCGTGGGTTGTGACTGTGCCGCTGATCCTGCTGGCCATCCCGTCCATCCTGATTGGCTTCTTCACCATCGGTCCGATGCTGTTCGGTACCGGTTGGGACGGCCACGCCGCTGCCGCGGGCGTGCCGGGCCAGACCATGTCGTTCTTCACCGGCATCGTGGACTTCTACGATCCGGCACGCGACACCATCGCCGCCGTGGGCAAGGAGTTCTGGCACGGTTCGGTGGCTTACGCATTGCACGGCATGATGATGCCGGCGTTCTGGCTGACGGTTGCCGGCTTCATCCTGGCGTGGGTGTTCTATGTCTGGAAGCCGGAATTGGCAGGCAAATCCCGCAAGACCCTGGCGCCGGTGGTTTCGGTGCTGGAAAACAAGTACGGCTTCGACAAGCTCTGGATCGACGGCTTTGCCGGCGGTGGTGTGCAGCTCGGCAAGGCCGCCCGTGCCGTGGACAGCACGGTCGTCGACGGTGTGGTGGTGAACGGCTCGGCCCGCGTGGTCGAACTGGCTGCCAACCTGCTGCGCCGCACCCAATCCGGTTTCCTCTACCACTACGCCTTCGTGATGATCATCGGTCTGATTGCCCTTCTGGGCCTGCTGATGCATTTCTGGCGTTGACCTGTACGGAATAAGAAGACGTGTCGAACTGGCCCCTACTTAGCATTCTCATCTGGCTGCCGATCATTGGCGGTGCGTTGATCCTCGCCGTGCGCAACGCCCAGGCCGCCCGTTGGGCGTCCCTGGCGGTGGCATTGCTCACCTTCCTGTTCAGCCTTGGTCTGCTCAGCGGTTATGACCGCGGCGCCGCCAACGTCATGCAGTTCGTTGAGCAGCATCCGTGGATTCCGGCCTTCGGCATCGGTTACAACCTGGCCGTCGATGGCATCGCCATCGCGTTGGTGCTGCTGACCACCCTGGTCGGTGTACTCGCACTGATCGGTGCCTGGGGCGTGGTCGACAAGCGCGTCAACCAGTACGTGGCGTCCTTCCTGATCCTGGAAGGCGTGACGGTCGGCATCTTCGCCGCGACCGACGCGATGCTGTTCTACGTGTTCTTCGAAGCCATGCTGATCCCGATGTTCCTGATCATCGGTGTCTGGGGCGGCCCGCGTCGCATCTACGCGGCCATGAAGTTCTTCCTGTACACCTTCCTCGGCTCGGTGCTGATGCTGGTGGCGCTGGTCTACCTGTACCTGAAGGGCGGCAGCTTCCAGCTGGCTGACCTGTATCAGCTGCAGCTGTCGGCCAAGGAGCAGACCTGGATATTCTTCGCCTTCCTGATCGCCTTCGCGGTCAAGGTGCCGATGTTCCCGGTGCACACCTGGCTGCCGGACGCGCACGTTGAAGCGCCGACTGCCGGCTCGGTGATTCTGGCCGCCATCGCACTGAAGATCGGTGGTTACGGCTTCCTGCGCTTCAATCTGCCGATCGTTCCCGATGCGAGTCACGAGTGGGCCTGGTTGGTGATCGCACTGTCGCTGGTGGCGGTGATCTACGTCGGCCTGGTTGCGATGGTGCAGGACGACATGAAGAAGCTGATCGCCTATTCGTCGGTCGCGCACATGGGTTTTGTCACCCTCGGTACCTTCACCGCCCTGTGGCTGGTGCGTGACGCCGGCAATCCGGACGCAGCGCGTCTGGGCTTGCAGGGTGCAATGGTGCAGATGGTTTCGCACGGTTTCGTGTCCGGCGCGATGTTCTCCTGCGTGGGCGTGTTGTACGACCGCGTGCACAGCCGCCGCATCGCCGATTACGGCGGCGTGGTCAACGTGATGCCGTGGTTCGCCGCATTCGCGCTGCTGTTCTTCATGGCCAACTCGGGCCTGCCGGGCACCAGCGGTTTCGTGGGTGAGTTCATGATCGTGCTGGCCGCGTTCCAGTACCACCCGCTGGTGGCACTGGGCGCTGCTACGACGCTGATCATCAGCGCCGCGTATTCGCTGTGGCTGTACAAGCGCGTGTTCTTTGGTGAGGTGGGCAATGCCCATGTTGCCGAGCTGAAGGACATCAACGGCCGTGAGTGGCTGGTGTTGGGCGTGTTCGCCGTCGGCACCTTGGTGCTGGGCTTCTATCCCAAGCCGCTGACCGACCTGATGGAGCCGTCCATCGCCCAACTGGCGATGCAGATCGCTTCGAGCAAGCTGCTGTAAGCGGCCCGTCGAGAGTATTGATTCCAGGATTTGATGATGACAACGCCGACGCTCCTGCCGTTGACCACCGCCGACCTTCCGCCGTTGCTGCCAGAACTGGTGGTGATAGCGGGTGCATTCACCTTGCTGATCCTTGATCTGTTCATCAGCGATCGGCACAAGGTCTGGACCCACTTCATCTCGGTGGCCGTCCTGGCCGTCGCCTTCGTGCTGCTGCTCGGCGGTGTGGGCGGGCAGGGCGAGGTATTCCACGGCATGTTCATCCGCGATAACGCCGCGGACATCATGAAGACGGTGGTGGTGCTGGTCAGTGGCCTGAGCCTGATCTACGGCTGGAGCTACCTGCGCGAACGCAACCTGTATCAGGGCGAGATTCCGGTGCTGGTGCTGTTCGCCACCGCCGGCATGATGATCCTGGTGTCGGCTGGCAGCCTGCTGATGGTCTATTTGGGCCTGGAACTGCTGGCGCTGTGCTCCTACGCGCTGGTAGCCAGCAACCGCGAGAACAAACTCGCGGCCGAAGCCGGCATGAAGTACATCGTGCTGGGTTCGCTGGCCTCGGGTCTGCTGTTGTACGGCATGTCGCTGATCTACGGCGCAACCGGCTCGCTGCACCTGGACGTGATCCACGCTTCCATCGCCCATTCCGATGAGCGCCTGCTGCTGCTGACCGGCGCGGTGTTCATGGTCGCTGGCGTGGCCTTCAAGCTGGGTGCTGCTCCGTTCCACATGTGGCTGCCGGACGTGTACCAGGGTGCCCCGGCACCGGTGGCACTGTTCATCAGCTCGGCACCCAAGCTGGCTGCCTTCGGCATGGCCTACCGCCTGCTGGAAGCAGGTGTCGGCCCGCTGTCCACGGAACTGCAGTACATCCTGGCTGGCCTGGCTGCCCTGTCGCTGATCGTCGGCAACCTGATGGCGATCGCGCAGACCAACCTCAAGCGCATGCTGGCCTACTCGACCGTCTCGCACATCGGCTTCCTGCTGATGGGCATCGCCGGTGGTGGTGAGCAGGGTTATTCGGCCGCGATGTTCTATGCGGTGGCCTACGCGATTATGTCCACCGCCGCGTTCGGCGCGATCATCGCCTTGTCGCGTGCCGGCTTTGAAGCGGAGAACATCGAGGACTTCAAGGGACTGAATGCCCGCAGTCCGTGGATGGCCGGGCTGGTGCTGTGCATCATGGCCTCGCTGGCCGGTATTCCGCCGTTCCTGGGCTTCTGGACCAAGTTGTCGGTGCTGGGCGCTGCGATCAATGGCGGCCTGTTGTGGCTGGCGCTGCTGGGCGTGATCTGTGCGGTGATCGGCTGCTTCTACTATCTGCGCGTCATCAAGGTCATGTACTTCGACGAGCCGGTGGGTGAGGCGCTGCCGCGCAACAACGACCGTATCCTGGGCATCGTGCTGGGCGTGAACTCCATCCTGCTGCTGTTCCTGCCGTTGGGCCTTGGCCCGATCCTGGAGTGGATGCGCAACGCTTTTGCACATTTGTCATAAAAAGCGATACAAAATGGCGCAAAGCATGTAATATGCGTCTCCTGAGTTGATGGCGACGCCGGTTCACCGGCTAGCAAGAGTCACCGAGAGGTGATTCGGCGAGAAGAGTTTCTTCTCGTTGTTTCTCCGGAAACGGAGAAACGGTGAAGTAAATAAAGCTTGCAACTTCAGCTTCATTACTTCATAATTCCGCTTCTGCTGCGGGGTGGAGCAGTCTGGCAGCTCGTCGGGCTCATAACCCGAAGGTCGCAGGTTCAAATCCTGCCCCCGCTACCAGCTTCGGTCTTCGTTGGTTTCATGAAGATCTAAGTCTGGGCTCGCAAGAACGCATTGCTTCCGTTCTTGCAACCGGAATCCAGTCACCGGATTCAAACCGGACAAAGGGCCCAGTTGGGCCCTTTGTTGTTTTCGCAAAACGAAAAAGTCCGGCTGGGTTTTTCCCCGTTTCCTCAATTACCGAACCAAGGCAGGCTGTGAGCGACAAGGCTACTGAAATCGCGAATCTGCTGAGCCCCACCGTGCAGGCGCTGGGGCTCGATTTGTTGGGCGCCGAATATCTGCCGGCTCCTGGTGGCGCCACGCTGCGTCTTTATATCGACGTGCCGATGGCCGAGCAGCCCGAGCGCATGGTCAATATCGATGACTGCGAGCGGGTGAGCCGCGAAGTGTCCGCGCAGCTGGACGTGGAAGATCCGATCAGCGGCAATTACACGCTGGAAGTATCTTCGCCGGGCGTTGATCGTCCGCTGTTCACGCTGGAGCACTTCGAGCAGCATCTGGGCCAATCGGCCAAGGTGGGCTTGAAGCTGCCGCAGGAGAACCGCCGCCGTCTGCAGGGCGAGATCGCCGAAGTGGATCGCGTCAAAGGCACTGTGACGTTTGTTGTCGATGGCAAGCCGTTCGTGGCTTCGTTCGACAACATCGACAAGGCACGCATCATTCCGGACTGGGCCGCTCTGGGCCTGGCGCCGACCAAACCGACTGGCCCGGCGCCCAAGCAGGGTGACAAGGCCAAGAACAAATCCAACAACGAAACGGCGGCCAAAAAGCCGCGCGCGGAGTGAGCCGATGAGCAAGGAACTTTTGCTGGTAGTTGACGCAGTCGCCAACGAGAAGGGCGTGCCGCGTGAAGTGATCTTCGATGCGATCGAGGCCGCGCTCGCCTCCGCAGCGAAGAAGCGTTACATGGATCAGGATGTGCTCGCGCGCGTGTCGATCAACCCGAAGGACGGCAGCTACGAAACCTTCCGCCGCTGGGAAGTGGTGGCTGATGACGTGGTGATGGAATCGCCGGACCGCCAGATCCGCATGATGGATGCGATCGACGAGGCCGACGGCGTCGAGATCGGCGACTACATTGAAGAACAGATCGAGAACCCGGACTTCGGTCGCATCGCAGCGCAGGCCGCCAAGCAGGTGATCGTGCAGCGCGTGCGCGAAGCCGAGCGTCAGCAGGTTGTCGATGCGTGGAAGGATCGCGTCGGCGAGCTGGTTACCGGTGTGGTCAAGCGCGCCGAGCGCGGCAATATCTATGTCGACCTGGGCGGCAATGCCGAGGCGTTCATTCCGAAGGACAAGGGCATTCCGCGCGACGTGCTGCGCGCCGGTGACCGCGTGCGCGGCTACCTGGCCGAAGTGCGTTCCGAGCCCCGCGGCCCGCAGCTGTTCATCAGCCGCGCCGCACCGGAATTCATGATCGAACTGTTCAAGCTGGAAGTGCCGGAAGTCGGCCAGGGCCTGGTCGAGATCAAGGCTTGTGCCCGTGATCCGGGTGACCGCGCCAAGATCGCCGTGCTGGCTCACGACAATCGCACCGATCCGATCGGCGCCTGCATTGGTATGCGCGGTTCGCGCGTCCAAGCCGTGTCCAACGAGCTCAATGGCGAGCGCGTGGACATCGTGCTGTGGAACGACAACCCGGCCAACTTCGTCATCAACGCGATGGCACCGGCCGAAGTGCAGTCGATCATCGTCGATGAAGAAAAGCATTCGATGGATCTGGCCGTGGCTGAAGACCGCCTGGCCCAGGCCATCGGCAAGGGCGGCCAGAACGTGCGCCTGGCCAGCCGCCTGACCGGTTGGCAGCTGAATGTGATGACCCAGGACCAGGTCACCGCCAAGTCCGAGGCCGAGCAGTCCGTTGCCCGTCAGCTGTTCATGGACAAGCTGGAAGTGGACGAAGAAATTGCCGGCATCCTGGTGTCCGAAGGCTTCGGCACCGTGGAAGAAATCGCCTACGTGCCGGTGGGTGAGTTGTTGGCCGTTGAAGGCTTTGACGAGGACATCGTCGAAGAACTGCGTGCCCGTGCCCGCGATGCGCTGCTGAATGAAGCACTGGCAGTGGAAGAGGGTGTGGAAAGTGGTGTTCCGGCCGAGGACCTGCTGGCCCTGGAAGGCATGGATGAAGCCACTGCGTATGCGCTTGCCGCAAACGGCGTGCGCACGAGTGAGGATCTGTCGGACCTGGCTGCTGACGAGATTCTGGAGTTCGGTATCGAGGGCATGGATCTTGAACGCGCTGCGGCGCTGGTCCTGGCCGCCCGCGCCGAGGAGATCGCCCGCCTGGAGCGCGGCGAATGAGCCAGCGATGAACAGTGCCCTGAGCCGCTCAGGGCGTAGACTCCGCGCTGCCTTCGTCTATAACGAGGGGGCGCCAACAAGATCATAGGATCCGAATGTCGCAGCAAACCACCATCCGCAAGCTCGCCGAACTGGTCAATACGCCGGTCGAGAAACTGCTGGAGCAGCTGGCCCAGGCCGGCATGAAGTTCAGCGGTCCCGACCAGGTCGTGACCAGCACCGAGAAAGTGAAGCTGCTCGGCTTCCTGCGCCGTTCCCACGGCAAGGAAGAGCAGACTGTCGAAGAGGTCGAGGCCGCTCCGAAGAAGATCACCCTGGCACGCCGCAAGCACCAGGAAGTGACCGTCAACGCCGGGCGCAGCAAGACCACGGTCAATGTCGAAGTGCGCCAGAAGCGTACCTACGTCAAGCCGGAAGGTGGCAAGGCGGCATTGACGCCGGACGAAGAGCGCGCCGAGATCCTGCGCAAGCTCGAGGAGTCGCGTCAGCGCAACCTTGACGAGCAGCGCATGCTGGCCGAGAAGGACCGCGCACGCGACGAGGAAATCGTCGCGCGCCAGAAGGCCGCCGAGGACGCCGAGCGTCAGCGTGTGGAGGCTGAGCGTCAGGCTGCCGAAGATGCCGTGAAGGCTGCGGAAGCCGCTGTGGCGGCGCCTGCCGTCCGTCAGCCGATCATCGAAACGCTGACCCCCCGGCCGCCGCGTAACCAGGCTGCTGCGGCGCGTCCGCCTGCTCCGGCTGCGCCGGCGCCCGCGCGAGATGATCGCGGCGGTGCGCATGCCAAGCCGGGCAACAAGGCACGTGGTGCCGATGGTGATGGCGGCAACCGCTTTGGCGGCCAGCTGCACCTGTCGGCTTCGGATCGTGCCCGTCGCGGCAACAGCAACAACAATTCCCGTGGCCGTCCGGGTGCCCGTGCACCGCAGGGCCGTCGTGGCAACGATCAATCGCGCGGCAGCAGTGGCGCACATGGTTTCGAGCGTCCGACCGCGCCGGTGGTACGTGAGATCGCCATCGGCGATACCGTCACCGTGGCCGATCTGGCACAGAAGCTGGCCCTGAAGGGCGGCGAGGTGGTGAAGGCGCTGTTCAAGATGGGCGTGATGGCCACCATCACCCAGTCCATCGATCACGACACCGCCGTGCTGGTGACCGAAGAACTCGGCCACAAGGCCGTGCGTGCCGGCAACAACGATGCCGAAGACGCGCTGCTGGCGATGAACGATGTCGACCAGGGCAACGCGGTTGCGCGTCCGCCGGTGGTCACCATCATGGGTCACGTCGACCACGGCAAGACCTCGCTGCTGGATTACATCCGCCGCACCAAGGTCGCCAATGGCGAGGCCGGTGGCATTACCCAGCACATCGGTGCGTACCACGTGGAAACGCCGAAGGGCGTGATCAGCTTCCTGGACACCCCGGGCCATGCTGCATTCACCTCGATGCGTGCCCGTGGCGCACAGCTGACCGACATCGTGGTGGTCGTTGTGGCCGCCGACGATGGCGTGATGCCGCAGACCAAGGAAGCCATCAAGCACGCACGTGCCGCCAAGGCGCCGATCGTGGTGGCGATCAACAAGATCGACAAGTCCTCGGCTGACCCGATGCGGGTCAAGAACGAACTGCTCGCCGAGCAGGTCGTGGCTGAAGATTTCGGTGGTGACACGCAGATGGTGGAAATTTCCGCCAAGACCGGCCAGGGCATCGACGACCTGCTGGATGCGATTTCGATCCAGGCCGAACTGCTCGAGCTGAAGGCCGTGGCCGAAGGTCGCGCTGCCGGTGTGGTCATCGAATCCTCGCTGGACAAGGGCCGTGGCCCGGTCGCGACGGTGCTGGTGCAGCAGGGTTCGCTGAAGAAGGGCGACTACCTGGTGTGCGGTATCCAGTACGGCCGCGTGCGCGCCCTGTTCGACGAAACCGGTCGCCAGGTTGCCGAAGCCGGTCCGTCGATTCCGGTGCAGGTGCTGGGCTTGTCCGGCGTGCCGGAAGCGGGCGATGACTTTGTCGTCGTCGAAGACGAGCGTCTGGCCAAGGACGTTGCACAGCAGCGTGAAACCAAGCGTCGCGAATCGCGTCTGGTGGCCACTGCGGGCAGCCGCATGGAAGACATCATGGCGCAGCTGGGCAAGGGCGAAGGCCAGCAGGTGCTGAACCTGTTGATCAAGGCCGACGTCCAGGGCTCGGTGCAGGCACTGAGCCAGTCGCTGGTGGGCCTGTCCAACGACGACATCCGCATCAACGTGATCCACTCCGGCGTGGGCGGCATCACCGAGTCGGACGCCAACTCGGCGGTTGCTTCCAAGGCCACCGTGATCGGCTTCAACGTGCGTGCGGATGCTTCGGCACGTCGCATCATCGAATCCAACGGCGTGGACCTGCGTTACTTCTCGATCATCTATGACGTGATCGACCAGGTGAAGCAGGTGGCCTCCGGTCTGCTCGGCGTGGAAATCCGCGAAGAGATCATCGGTATCGCCGAGGTCCGCGATGTCTTCCGCAGCTCGAAGTTCGGTGCTGTGGCGGGCTGCATGATCATCGAAGGCGTGGTGAAGCGTAACAAGCCGATCCGCGTGCTGCGCGACAGCGTGGTGGTGTTCGAGGGCGAGCTGGAATCGCTGCGTCGCTTCAAGGAAAACGTGGAAGAGGTTCGCAACGGTACCGAGTGTGGTATCGGCGTGAAGGCCTACAACGACGTGAAGCCGGGCGACCAGATCGAGTGCTTCGAGCGTATCGAAGTGCCGCGCACCCTGTAATTGCAAGATCGGCCGGCCCGCGTACTGCGGGCCGGTCCTGCTTCATCAACGTAACAATCAAGCGAGCCAGACGACGTGCCCAAGACTTTCCACCGTACCGACCGAGTTTCAGCGCAGATCCGCCGTGATCTGGGCACGCTGGTGCATGCCGCCGTGCGTGAGCATGGGCTGCCTTCGGTCAGCGTTTCGGACGTGGAAGTCACCCGCGACATGGCGCACGCCAAGGTGTTCGTGACCGCGCTGATGCCGGAGCGTTCGGCCGAGGCGGTCAAGGGCCTGCGTGAATTGTCGGTCGAGCTGCGCATGGCGCTGGCCCGGGCGATGAAGCTGCGGCACGTGCCGGAGCTGCATTTCCACTACGACGATTCGGTGGACCGCGGTGAGCGCATCGACAACCTGCTGCGCGACCTGGCCCCGCCGCCGGAACCGAAGCCCGGCTCCGACGAAGAGTGATGCAGCAGCCCGCAAGGGCTGTTGTCATATCCGGCCTGCGCACGATCGCGCAGACGGTATTTTCCAGTTCCCGCCAGGTGTGAGGTCTGTCTCATGCTGGCCCGAGAATGGTGTTTCATGCGTCCCCGTATTCAATTCCGCCGCCTGGATGGCATCGTCCTGCTCGACAAGCCTGCGGGCATGAGCTCCAACACCGCGTTGCAGGTGGCCCGCCGTCTGTTCCGTGCCGAGAAGGGCGGCCATACCGGCAGCCTGGACCCGCTGGCCACCGGCCTGCTGCCGCTGTGCTTTGGCGAGGCGACCAAGATCGCCGGGCTGTTGCTGGGTTCGGCCAAGGCGTATGACGCGGAAATCGTGCTGGGCCAGACCACCGATACCGACGACGCCGATGGCGTCGTGCTACGGGAGCGACCGGTGCCGGCGATCAGTCGTCAGGCGCTGGAGGCCGCATTAGCGACCCTGACCGGCTATATCCGCCAGCGCGCGCCGATCTATTCGGCGCTGAAGCAGGGCGGTGAGCCGCTCTACGTGAAAGCACGTCGGGGCGAGGCGATCGAGGCGCCGGAGCGCGATGTGCACGTTCAGGCCATCGAGGTGCTGGCCCACGAAGGTGAGCGCCTGTCGCTGCGGGTGACCTGCGGCTCGGGCACTTATATCCGCAGCATTGCCAGGGATCTTGGCGAGTTGCTGGGCTGCGGGGCGCACATCACCGCCTTGCGCCGGCTCTGGGTGCAGCCGTTCCTGTCGCCGAAGATGATCGGGTTGGACGCGCTGCGGGCGCTGGCTGAAGGCGGCGATGAAGCCGCGCTGATGCAATGGCTGCTGCCGATCGAACAGGGCCTGGTGGACTTCGGCCGGGTGGACCTGGATGGCGGTCAAGCGACCCGCTTCTGCCTGGGGCAGCGGCTGCGTAACCCGGTCTGGCCGGTGGGTCTGGTGGCGGTCCACGGCGCTGACGGGGTGGTGCTGGGGCTGGGCCAGGTCGAGGAAGGCGGGCGTTTGTCGCCGCAACGGCGGTTCAATCTCTGAATGGGACAGGCGCAGATACCTGACGCGCCTTGTGGCAGATGGTTGAGGTCGTTACAATTTTGCGGCCCTTGTTAGGGGCACCCTCCTGCCATCGGCAGGCGGTTCTATCCAAACGGCGAGCTGCGCGGTGCGTTCTGTACGTTCCTGCCGGCCACGCATCACTGAGAAAAAGCAATGTCGATCGACACCCAGAAAGTTATTGAAGCCAATGCACGTGGCACCAACGACACCGGTTCCCCGGAAGTCCAGGTGGCCCTGCTGACCGCCCGCATCGAACTGCTGACCGGCCACTTCAAGGAACACAAGAAGGACCACCACAGCCGTCGTGGTCTGCTGCAGATGGTGAACCGCCGCCGCAGCCTGCTTGACTACCTGAAGAAGAAGGACGTCGAGCGTTACAAGGCCCTGATCGAAAAGCTCGGTCTGCGCCGCTAAGAGACTTCCCGCCGCGGCGCAGCGATGCGCCGCGGTTTTGTTTTTGCAGCTTCAAATCCCAGTAGATCGGCCGGACCCGCCCGGCCACCCGATGACGGCAAGGGTCGTCGAC
Source organism: Stenotrophomonas sp. SY1 (assembly GCF_021202945.1). Classification (GTDB taxonomy): domain Bacteria; phylum Pseudomonadota; class Gammaproteobacteria; order Xanthomonadales; family Xanthomonadaceae; genus Stenotrophomonas. The sequence goes on from NZ_JAJOYR010000001.1 coordinate 1,802,292, forward strand.
GGTCCATCTGAAGAAAGCATTTCAAGGATTCCCCCGTGGCAAAAATCACCAAAACCTTCCAGTACGGCAAACACACCGTCACGCTTGAAACCGGCGAAGTCGCCCGCCAGGCCGGCGGCGCTGTCATCGTCAAGATGGACGACACCGTGTTGCTGGTCACTGCCGTCGCCGCCAAGAGCGCGCGCGAAGGCCAGGACTTCTTCCCGCTGACCGTCGACTACCAGGAAAAGTTCTACGCCGGTGGCCGTATCCCGGGTGGCTTCTTCAAGCGTGAAGGCCGCGCGACCGAGAAGGAGACGCTGATCTCGCGTCTGATCGATCGCCCGATCCGTCCGCTGTTCCCGGAAGACTACAAGAACGAAGTCCAGATCATCGCCACGGTGATGTCGCTGAACCCGGAAGTGGACGGCGACATCGCTGCCCTGATCGGTGCTTCGGCCGCCCTGTCGCTGGCCGGCACCCCGTTCAAGGGTCCGATCGGTGCCGCCAAGGTCGGTTACAAGGACGGCCAGTACATCCTCAATCCGACCGTGTCGGAGCTGAAGGAGTCGCAGCTGGAGCTGGTGGTCGCGGGTACCGCCAATGCCGTGCTGATGGTGGAATCCGAAGCCGCGCTGCTTTCCGAAGAAGTGATGCTGGGCGCCGTGACCTTCGGTCACCGCGAAATGCAGAAGGTCATCAACGCGATCAACGAACTGACCGTTGAAGCCGGCACCAAGCCGAGCGACTGGGTTGCTCCGGCCAAGAACACCGCGCTGATCAGCGCCCTGCAGGAAGCCGTCGGCGGCAAGCTGGGCGAAGCCTTCCAGGTGCGTGACAAGCTGCAGCGCCGCGATGCCATTTCGGCGATCAAGAAGGACGTGGTCGAAGCCCTGGCTGGCCGCGTTGCCGCTGAAGGCTGGAACTCGGCTGAGCTGTCCAAGGAGTTCGGCGAGCTGGAATACAGCACCATGCGCAACTCGGTGCTGGACACCAAGGTTCGCATCGACGGCCGCGCACTGGACACCGTCCGCCCGATCGCCGTGAAGACCAGCGTGCTGCCGCGTACCCACGGCTCGGCGCTGTTCACCCGCGGTGAGACCCAGGCCATCGTGACCATCACGCTCGGTACCGCCCGCGACGGCCAGATCATCGATGCCGTTGCCGGTGAGTACAAGGAAAACTTCCTGTTCCATTACAACTTCCCGCCCTACTCGGTCGGTGAGTGCGGTCGTTTCGGTGCGCCGAAGCGTCGCGAAATCGGCCACGGCCGTCTGGCCAAGCGCGGCGTGCTGGCTGTGATGCCGTCGCTGGAAGCCTTCCCGTACACCATCCGCGTGGTCTCGGAGATCACTGAATCCAACGGCTCCTCGTCGATGGCTTCGGTCTGCGGTTCCTCGCTGGCCCTTATGGACGCCGGCGTGCCGGTCAAGTCGCCGGTGGCCGGTATCGCCATGGGCCTGGTCAAGGAAGGCGAGCGCTTCGTGGTCCTGTCCGACATCCTGGGTGACGAAGATCACCTGGGCGACATGGACTTCAAGGTCGCTGGTACCTCCGAGGGCATTTCCGCCCTGCAGATGGATATCAAGATCGAAGGCATCACCGAAGAGATCATGAAGCAGGCACTGCAGCAGGCCAAGGCTGGCCGTCTGCACATCCTGGGCGAAATGGCTCACGGCCTGACCGCACCGCGTGCCGAGCTGTCGGACTACGCACCGCGTCTGCTGACCATCAAGATCCACCCGGACAAGATCCGCGAAGTGATCGGCAAGGGTGGCTCGACCATCCAGGCCATCACCAAGGAAACCGGTACCCAGATCGACATCCAGGACGACGGCACCATCACCATCGCCTCGGTGAACAACGCCGCTGCCCAGGCCGCCAAGGCCCGCATCGAGCAGATCACCTCGGACGTCGAGCCGGGCCGCATCTACGAAGGCAAGGTCGCCAAGATCATGGACTTCGGCGCGTTCGTCACGATCCTGCCGGGCAAGGATGGTCTGGTGCACGTGTCGCAGATCTCCAGCGACCGCGTCGAGAAGGTCGGCGACGTGCTGAAGGAAGGCGATGTGGTCAAGGTCAAGGTGCTGGAAGTCGACAAGCAGGGCCGTATCCGCCTGTCGATGAAGGCCGTTGAAGAAGGCGAGGGCGCCTCGGCCGAATAAGGCTGTGGTGTTTCGCTGAGAAAAACGGGCCTTCGGGCCCGTTTTTTTTTGTTCTAAACCGCCCTCACCCCAACCCCTCTCCCGCGCGCGGGAGAGGTGCTTTCGCCCTGCCAACCAACAGTGCACAGAGCCCCTCTCCCGCAGGCGGGAGAGGGGTTGGGGTGAGGGCAGGTCACAGGCGACGGTCATCAAAGCCAGCCGTAGGCTTCAAGCCAGCGGGATATGTTCTGTACGCAAGGCCAATCACGCCGCCAAGGCAGTAGCCTGACGCGCGTTCCCGTCGTTTCGCCGATGTGCCACAAGCGCAAGCTGGCCAAGCTTTCCCTGAAAAGGGGAAGGCATGAACGACAAGGTGCAGACAGCAGCAGCGCGTGCGTCCGATGACGATGAGGCGGTCGCCACGCCGCCGTTCGGGAAATGGGTGGCGGTGTGTTTTCTGGCGGGGATCTGCGCTGCCGTCTGGGCGCCATGGTTGCTGCCGGTGGCGTTGTGCTGGGTGCTGCTGTTTGCGGGCGCGACGACCTGGCTGCGGTGGCCACGCTGGCGCTGGGCCGGCGCGTTGCTGGTCGGAATGTCATGGGCGGGGCTGCATGTCGGCTGGTCGTTGGCCGCACAGTTGCCCCTGGTGTGGGAGAAGCGTGAGCTTGTCGTGTCCGGTAGCGTAACCAGCCTGCCGGATCATCAGCCGCGCCGTACGCGTTTCCAGTTCCGGGTGGATGACGATGCCAGTCAGCCGGCGCCGCTGCGCGGAAAGCGGCTGCAGCTGGCGTGGTATGACGACTTCGATGCCGTCACCCCCGGTCCGCGCATGCAACTGCATGCCGGTGCCCGTTGGCAGCTGCCACTGCGCGTGCGTGTGCCGCGCGGCCTGGCCAATCCCGGTGGTTTCGATGCCGAGCGGCATGCGCTGGCGCAGCGGATCAGCGCCACCGGCATGGTGCTGGCAGGTGGTGGCCCGCAGAGGCTGGCCACGCCGGCGGGTCTGGCGGCGTGGCGCGGGCAGATGGCTTCGCGCATTGCCGGGCAGGTCGAAGCGACTTCGGCGCGTTATGTGCAGGCGTTGGCACTGGGTGATACCCGTGGGCTGGACGATGGCGATTGGCAGTTGCTGAGGGCAACCGGGCTTACGCACCTGATCGCCATTTCCGGATTCCACGTCGGCATGGTCGCGGTATGTGGCGCGTGGTTGGTGGCGGGGCTGTGGCGTTTGCTGCCATGGCTGGGCCGTTGTTGTCCGCGTCCGCAGGCGATGGCCCTGGCGGCATTTGCTGCCGCGCTTGGCTATGCGGCCGTGGCCGGGTTCGCCTTGCCAACCGTGCGCACGGTGCTGATGGTCGCGGTGATCGTGCTGGCCAGGCTGTGGCGTCGCCCCTTCGATGTGCTTGGTTCGTTGGCCTTGGCAGCAATGGCGGTGCTGTTGGTTGATCCGTTGTCGGTTCTGGCTGCGGGGTTCTGGCTGAGCTTTGCCGGGGTGGCCTGGTTGGCGTGGTGCCTGCCGGAACGGACGCATTGGCTGCGCGGTTTCCTGTCGGCTCAGGCAGTGGCCACCGTGGGGTTGCTGCCGCTGACGGTGATGCTGTTCGGGCAGGCCTCGGTCATCGGCCCACTGGCGAATCTGGTGGCAATCCCATGGTGGAGCCTGGTGGTGGTGCCGCTGGCCCTGCTGGGCACGGCGGCTGAAGCGCTTTTCACAGGCGCGGGCAGTACATTCTGGCGTGCATCGGCGTGGTGCTTCGATCTCGTTTGGCCGTTGTTCGAGGCGCTGGCCGATACGCGCTTTTCGCTGTGGTGGTTGCCCGAGTCGGAGTGGTTTGCGCTACCGCTGGCGCTTTGTGGTGCGCTGTGGCAGTTGCTGCCTGCGATGCCTGGCCGCGCGTTGGCGCTGTTGTTATGGCTGCCGCTGCTGCTGCCGTGGCGCGAGCTGCCGGCGGACGCGGAGTTCGAACTGGTGTTGCTGGATGTCGGACAGGGATTGGCGGTGGTGGTGCGTACGCATCAGCGCGTCCTCTTGTATGACACAGGGCCTGCGGTGCGCGATGGTTTTGATGCCGGCGAGCGGGTGGTCGTGCCGGCGTTGCGTGCGCTGGGCGTGCGGCAGCTGGACCGGCTGGTCATCAGCCACGGTGACCACGATCACATCGGCGGCCTGCAGGCGGTGCGCGCGGCGTTCCCGGTGACTGGGCTGGTGGCACCTCCTGGACTGGTTCTGGACAGCGCTTCCCGCTGTGTCGCGGGCGAGGCGTGGCAGTGGGACGGTGTGCACTTCGAGTTCCTGCATCCGGGAGCGGGCTTCCCGTATCTGCGTAATGAATCCAGTTGCGTGCTGGCGGTGCGTGGTGCGAACGGCACCGCGCTGCTGACCGGGGATATCGGCGAGGTGATCGAGCAGGGGTTGGTCAAGCGTGCCGGGCCGGCGTTGAAAGCCGATGTGGTGCTGGTGGCTCACCACGGCAGCGGCGGATCCTCCAGCCCTGCATTCATCCGTGCCACGCAGGCACGGCTGGCCGTGGTGTCGGCGGGGCATGGCAATCGTTTCGGCCATCCGCGCACCGAGGTGCTTGCTCGCTGGCAGCGTGCCGGAGCCGAGGTGCTGACCACCGCTGACAGCGGTGCGGTACGAATCTGGCTGGGCCGGGACGGCATACAGCTGCGTGAAAGGCGGATATCACGATCACGTGTATGGGATGCCGCGGAGCGGGCGCGGGCGGCTGCTATCCTATCGCCGATTGAACAGACGGCCAGGGTGCCGGAGGGTTGAAACGTGTGGGAACTGGTCAAGGCTGGCGGCTGGCCGATGCTGCCGCTGTTGTTGCTGGGGGTGCTGGCTTTGGCGATCGTCCTGGAGCGTTTCTGGAGCCTGCGGCGCAACGAAGTGTTGCCGCCGGGGCTGGGGCAGGAAGTCCGTAACTGGGCCGCACGCGGCAAGCTGGATGCCTCGCATATTGAATCCCTGCGCGCCAACTCGCCGCTGGGTGCGCTGCTGGCTGCCGCGCTGGAAGCGCGCAACCGTCCGCGCGACCAGATCCGCGAGCGCATCGAAGACACCGGTCGTCATCTGGTGCACCGGATGGGCCGCTTCCTCAATGCGCTGGGCACCATTGCCTCGGCCGGACCGCTGCTGGGCCTGCTGGGTACGGTGGTCGGCATGATCCAGATGTTCCTGGGCATCCTCGACCATGGCGTCGGTGATGTGAATCAGCTGGCCGGCGGCATCGGTAAGGCGCTGGTGTGCACCGCGACCGGCATGATCGTGGCGATCCCGGCGCTGATGTTCCACCGCTACTTCCGTGGGCGTATCGATGGCTACGTTATCGAGATGGAGCAGGAGGCCGCAGCGTTGCTTGACTCACTCGATGGCCGTGCCGCAGTGCTGGCCGGCAGCAAGGCCGCTGCTGCTCCGGCGGCGCGCCCGGTAGCCACTGCGAAGGCTTGATGACCGATGCGCATCCGCGATAACCGCGCCCAGGACGAACCGCAGATCGATCTGGTACCGCTGATCGATGTGATCCTGGTGCTGATCATTTTCTTTGTGGTCACCACCACGTTCGACGCACGTTCCACGTTGCAGGTGCAGCTGCCTACCGCCAGCGACCAGAACAATCCGCAGCCGCCGCGTTCGTTGAGCGTGCTGGTCAATGCCGACGGCCGTTACTTCATCAACGACCAGGAAGTGCTGCGCAACGACATCGAATCGCTCAAGCAGACCATCGCGCAGTTGGCCGGCGAAGACCGTGAACAGACCGTGCTGCTGCGTGCCGATGCGCGTACGCCGTACCAGGCTGTGGTCACCGCGCAGGACGCGCTGGGCCAGTTGGGCTTCCGTCGCATTGCCATTGCCACTGCACCGGAAACGAAGCAATGAGTACCACCGAGTCGGCCTGGCAGACGTACAAGCGGTTGCTGGCCTTTGCCAGACCGTACCGCGGGCTGTTGCTGCTGGCCGGCCTGGGCATGCTGGTGGAGGCTGGTGCCGGCAGTTATTTCGTCCTGCTGATGAAGCCGGTCACCAACAGCCTGGTGAATCCGACCGAGATCAACATCTGGATGCCGCTTGGCATCGTTGGCCTGTTCATGGTGCGCGGCATTGCCGGCTACCTGACCGATATCGGGATGGGCAAGGCCGCGCGCAGCATCGCCCGCGATCTGCGGGTGCGTGTTCTGGGGAAGTATCTGCGCCTGCCGGGACAACGTTTCGATTCCGAGCCGGTGCCGTCGATGCTGGTTCGGTTGGGTTCGGACAGCGACCAGGTGGCGCAGGCGGCCGTTGATGCGATGAAGGTGGTGTTGCAGCAATCGCTGCAGGCACTGGGGTCGCTGCTGGTGATGCTGTGGTTGAGCTGGCAGGTCACCTTGGCCATCTTCGTGCTGGCGCCACCGTTGGCGTGGGTGATGAACAAGGTGGCCAAGCGCTACCGGCGCATCAGCCATCGCATCCAGGAGAGCGGCGGTGATTTGTTGCAGGCCGCCGACCAGACGCTTTCCGCCAATCAGGAAGTGAAGGTGTACGGCGCCCAGCGCAACGAGCTGGAGCGCTACGCAGGACTGGCCAACATCAATCTGCGGCTGGCGATGAAGGTGGAGGCCACCCGCAGCATTTCGTCGGCGATGGTGCAGTTGATGGGGTCCGTCGGTCTGGCGGCACTGCTGTTGATCGCCAGCCATGAAGCGGCGGCCGGACGACTGACGGTTGGTGATTTTGTCGGCCTGATGATGGCGATGATGGCCATCATTCCCGCGCTCAAGCAGCTGACCAACGTGCAGAACATGACCCAGCGCGGCATTGCGTCGGCGCAGCGTCTTTTCACCGTGCTTGATGCGCCGGATGAACCGGACCACGGCACGCGGTCGCTGGAGCGGGCACAGGGTCTGCTGGAGTTCCGTAACGTCACCGCACGTTATCCGGGGCAGCCCAAGCCGGCGTTGGAAGACATCAGCTTCATCGCCCAGCCCGGCACGGTGACAGCCATCGTTGGCCGCTCGGGCAGTGGCAAGTCGACACTGATCAAGCTGATTCCGCGCTTCTATGAGATCGAAGCGGGGCAGATCCTGCTCGATGGTCATCCGCTGCAGGATTACCGGTTGGCCGACCTGCGTCGGCAGATCGCCTTGGTGGGCCAGCAGGTGACGCTGTTCAACGGCAGCGTTGCCGAGAATGTTGCCTACGGCGAGTTGCGTGACAGCAGTGCAGAACAACTGAGCCGGGCCATTGCCGGCGCCAACGCGCAGGAGTTCGTCGAGCAACTGCCCGAGGGCGTGGATGCGCAGGTCGGCGCCAAGGGCGGCCGGCTGTCCGGTGGCCAGCGCCAGCGCCTGGCCATTGCCCGCGCCATGCTCAAGGATGCGCCCATCCTGATCCTGGACGAAGCCACCGCCGCATTGGACAACGAATCCGAGCGTCTGGTGCAGGAAGCGCTGCAGAAGCTGATGCCGGACCGCACCACGCTGGTGATCGCACATCGGCTTTCCACTATCGAGCATGCCGATCAGGTGCTGGTGATGGACCAGGGGCGCATCGTCGAACGGGGCACCCACGCCGAGCTGTTGGCGCAGGGCGGGCTGTACGAGCACCTGCACAACATGCAGTTCCGGGAAAGGCAGGATTGATGGCCAAGCAGGGTCCGCATACGCCGCTGTGGTGGTATGGCGATGTCGCAGTGCCTCTGGCTGCCCGCCTGGTCGCGCCCTTGTACGGCGCGTTGTCGGGCCTGCGTCGCGGCTTGTACCGGCGTGGCTGGTTGCGCCGCAAACAGGTGCCGGTGCCGGTCATCGTGGTCGGCAACATCACCGCTGGCGGTACCGGCAAGACGCCGCTGACGATCGAACTGGTCGAGCGGCTGCGTGAAGCCGGCTGGAAGCCGGGTGTCGCCAGCAGAGGCTATGGTCGTGACGAGCCCTCCACCGCACGCTGGATCACGCCGGACCTTGCGGCCGGCCTGGGTGGCGATGAGCCGGTGCTGATCGCATGGAAAACCGGCGTGCCGGTACGCGTGGACAAGGATCGCGTGGCCGCAGCCCAAGCGCTGTTGGCAGCCGGTTGTGACGTGGTGGTCTGCGATGACGGCCTGCAGCACTACCGGCTTGCACGCGATATCGAAATTGAAGTGGTCGACGCCGCGCGCCGTTACGGCAATGGCCGGATGATGCCGGCCGGGCCGCTGCGTGAGCCGGTGGCACGGGCGCGCGAGTGCGACTTCCGGGTGGTCAACCTGGGCCAGGCCAGCGACGAAGTGGGTGATGTCGTCAGCTGTGGTTTCGGCGAATGGGCGATGCGCCTGCGTATCGATTCGGCGCGCCCGCTCAATGGCGGCAGGCAGGTTCCGCTGCAATCGTTCGCCGGTCAACGTGTGCATGCCGTGGCAGGCATCGCCAATCCGCAGCGGTTCTTCCAGATGTTGCGTACGCGCGGCATCGGCGTGGTGCCGCATGCCTTTGCCGATCACCACCGCTATCAGCCGGAAGACCTTGCTTTTGGCAGTGAACTGCCGGTGCTGATGACCGAAAAGGATGCAGTGAAGTGCCAGAGTTTTGCCAACCGCTGGCATTACGCGGTGCCTTTGCAGGCGGAACTGCCCGCTGCGTTCTGGGTGGCGCTGCTTGACCGACTTGGCAAGCTCGCGCGCGGATAAGTCACCCCGCTGGTGCACTGGTTTGATGTTCGAGCGATGGCGTGGCCGTCGCCGGTAAGGAGTAGAAATGAGTGCGATTGCTGATTTTGTCGTGGCCATTCCCGCCCGTTATGCCTCCACCCGCCTGCCGGGCAAGCCACTGGCGCTGCTGGCCGGTGAGCCGATGGTGCTGCACGTGGCGAGGCGCGCACTGGATGCCGGAGCCCGCGAAGTCTGGGTTGCCACCGACGACGCACGCATTGCCGAAGCCGTCAGCGGTCTGCCGGGGGTTCATGTGGCCATGACCGATCCCGCGCACGCGTCCGGTACCGATCGTCTGGCCGAATGTGCGCGCAAGGCCGGCTGGAGCGATGAGGTGATCGTGGTGAACCTGCAGGGTGACGAGCCGTTCGCGCCAGCCGCCGGCATCCGTGCCGTGGCTGCCGCGCTGGCCGCGAGCGAAGCGCCAATGTCGACACTGGCCACGCCGGTGGAGGATGCGCATACCCTGTTCGATCCGAATGTGGTGAAGCTGGTTCGCAACGTGCGCGGTGAAGCGCTGTACTTCAGTCGTGCACCGATTCCGTGGCACCGCGACGCGTTCGCGCGCAGCAAGGATGCGCTGCCGGGCGGGCAGTGGCTGCGTCATATCGGCATCTACGGCTACCGTGCCGGTTTCCTGCAGCAGATTGCTGCGCTGCCGCCCGGTGGCCTGGAACAGATCGAATCACTGGAGCAACTGCGTGTGCTTGAGGCCGGGTTCAACATCGCCGTTGCCCTGTCGCCCGAGCCGTTCCCGCCGGGTATCGATACGCCCGAAGACCTGGAGCGCGCCGATGCAAGGATGAGGGCAGGGCGTTGAAGCTGCTGGTGGTGTGCCTGGGCAACATCTGCCGCTCGCCGATGGGCGAAGGCGCCTTGCGGGCGCGTCTGGCGGAGGCCGGGCTGAGCGATCGCATTGAAGTGGATTCTGCGGGTACTTCCGGCTGGCATGCCGGACATGCGCCGGACCCGCGTGCCATCGCCTGCGCCAGGCGTCACGGTGTTGATATCGCCGGCCTGCGCGCACGCCAGCTGCAGCGCTCCGACTTCCTGGCGTTCGACTACATCCTCTGCGCTGACCGTAACAATGTGAACGACGCCAGGTCGTTGGCGCCGGCGCAGGCAAGTGACCGTGCCGTGCTTTGGCTGCCGTGGGCCGGCGTGACCGAGGCGGTGGTACCCGATCCCTATTACGGTGACGCGGCAGCTTTTGAGCACAGCTGGTCACTGATTGATGCCGCTGCTTCAGGTACCGTCAAACGTCTGGCGCAGGCAATTGACTCCGGCATAATCCAGCCATGAATGAAAAGCGCGTAGTGGAACTGCCCAAGTCCGGCATCTGGCTCAACGCGGCCCCTGCCACCCTCCAGGACATGCGCGGTCGGCCAGTGGTGCTGGCTTTCGTCAACGGCACCTCGGTGTGGAGCATGCAGCGTGTGGCTGAGGTCACGCATTGGCTGGCGCGCAATCCGGGGCGTGTGCACCTGGTCGTGGTGCAGGTGCCACGCTTCGAGTTCGAGCGTGAACCGCAGCAGTCGCTGAAACTGCTTCGCCGCCATGGCGTCAGCGCGCCGATCCTGCTGGATGCGCAGTGGGATGCCTGGCGTCAGTTCGAGGTGCAGTCCTGGCCGACGCTGGTGCTGCTGGATGCTGCAGGCCAGGAGCGCGAACGCCTGGTGGGCGGTGCTGGTGACCTGGAGCGCGCCTTGAACAGCCTGTGCGAAGGCCTGTTGCGTCCCTTGGATGAGGAAAGCGCCAGCGTTCGCGAACTCAACGCCGAGCCGCGTCTTCCGCTGCAGTTTCCCGGCGGCCTGGCGGTCACCGCCGATCGCCTGTACATCGCCGATACCGGACACCACCGGGTTCTGGAATGCACGCATTCCGGTCGGGTGTTGCGGCAATTCGGGTTGGCCACCGCTGACCTGGTCAATGGCGGCCTTGGCGAGGCAGCGTTCAATCGGCCGCAGGGCCTGGCGCTGGTCCGCGATGTGCTTTACGTGGCCGACACCGGCAACCATGCGGTGCGCCGGATCAACCTGATGAGTGGCCAGGTGGACACCTTGTGCGGTAGCGGCCGCGCAGGTGACCCGAAGGCCGGGGTGCTCGCCCAGCCTTGGGATAGTGCCTTGAATCATCCGGTGGACGTCGCGGTGGCCGACAACCAGATCCTTATCGCCATGGCCGGTGACAACCATATCTGGAGCTACGACCTGGGTAGCCGAGAGCTGCGCTGGCGCGCCGGTGCGGGTGTGGTCGAAGTCCGCGATGGCAGTGGCCACCTGGCCGCATTCGCCCAGCCGGCCAGTCTGATGGCAGTGCAGCAGACGTTGTACGTCTGTGATGCGCTGGGTTCGGCCATCCGTTCGGTGCAACTGCGCGGCGACCTGGTGCAGACGCTGGTCGGGCAGGGGCCGTGGGAGTCGGGCAATGTTGACGGGCCGCGCCTGCGCGCCCGCTTGCAGTATCCAACCGCCATCGCCATGGGCCCCGATTCGCCGCTGCTGTGGATTGCCGATGCCGGCAATGGGCTGCTGCGTACGTTGCGCCTGGGCGGCGGCGACCTTTCCACCGTCAACCTGCCGCGGCGTCTGCATGGCCCCTGCGCCTTGGCGGTGGCCGCCGGCGCGATCTGGATCGCCGAGTCCGACGCCCATGCGGTGCTGCGTTTTGATCCGCTCAGCGGCGAGTTGGGCGACGTTCCGATTGAAGGATGAGTACCGCTTCGGCCAATGAGTTCGACGGCAAGGCCTTCGCCGCCGCGCTGAGTACCGCGCCCGGGGTGTACCGCATGTATGCCGCCGACGACACGCTGCTGTACGTCGGCAAGGCCGGTGCGCTGCGCAAGCGCGTGGGCAGCTACTTCAATGGTTCGCCCAAGAGCCGCCGCATCATGATGATGCTGGCCCAGGTGGCGCGGATGGACGTGACCGTCACCCGCACCGAGGCCGAAGCGCTGTTGCTGGAAAACCAGCTGATCAAGTCGCTTTCGCCGCGTTACAACGTCTCCCTGCGCGATGACAAGACGTACCCGCAGGTGCTGCTCACCCGTGAGCAGTGGCCGCGCATCGCCCTGCACCGTGGGCCGCGTTCGGTGCCGGGGCGCTATTACGGGCCGTATCCGGGTGTCGGCGCGGTACGTGAAACGCTCAATCTGATGCACAAGCTGTTCAAGCTGCGCAGCTGCGAGGACAGCGTATTCCGCAACCGCTCGCGGCCTTGCCTGCAGTATCAGATTGGTCGTTGCAGCGCGCCTTGTGTGGAGTTGGTGGCGCAGGCCGAGTACGACGAATCGGTGCGCCGCGCGGCGCTGTTCCTGGAAGGCAAGAGCGACCAGCTTGCCGATGAACTGATGCAGGCGATGCAGGCCGCCAGCGATGCGCTCGAATTCGAACGCGCTGCGCGCCTGCGCGACCTGGTCGCTTCGCTGCGCAGCATGCAGAACCGGCAGTATGTTGACGGCCGTGCGGCCGATCTGGACGTGTTGGCCTGCGCCACGCAGGGCGCCAGTGCCTGCGTGCTGCTGCTGTCGTTCCGCGATGGCCGCAACCTGGGTACGCGCGCGTTCTTTCCGCGTACCAACGGCGAGGACAGTGCCGAGGAGGTGCTGGCCGCGTTTGTCTCGCAGTACTACGTCGAACACGGGCCACCACCGGAAGTGCTGCTGGATCGCGAAATCCCCGATGCGCAGATGATCGAGGCTGCACTCAGTGCTTCGGCCGAGCGCAAGGTGGTGCTGAAGTGGAACGTAAGGGGCGAGCGCGCCGGTTACGTGGAACTGGCCAGCCGCAACGCGCAGATCACCCTGGTTGCCGAGATGGACAGCCGCGGTGCGCAGCAGGCGCGCAGCGAAGCGCTGCGTGAGCTGTTGGGCCTGGCCGAGCCGGTCAAGCGCGTGGAGTGTTTCGATATCAGTCACACGATGGGCGAAGCCACCGTGGCCTCGTGCGTGGTGTTCGACGCTGCCGGGCCGGTGCGGGCGCAGTACCGCCGCTACAACATCAGCGGCATCGAGCCGGGTGATGACTACGCGGCCATGCATCAGGCCATCGATCGTCGTTTCCGGCGTGCGGTGGAAGAGGGTGGCGTGCTGCCTGACCTGCTGCTGATCGACGGTGGTGCCGGTCAGCTGGCGCAGGCACAGGCGGCGCTGGCCGATCTTGGCGTTGAAGGCGTGATGCTGGTGGGCGTGGCCAAGGGGGCGGAACGTCGTGCCGGGCATGAGGCGCTGGTCTTGCCGGATGGGCGCGAAGTGCGCCCCGGTGCGGCATCACCGGCCTTGCAGTTCATCCAGCAGGTGCGCGACGAAGCGCACCGCTTTGCCATCACGGGCCATCGCGGGCGTCGCCAGAAGGCGCGCATGACCAGCAAACTGGAAGATATCGCCGGTATCGGCCCGCGCCGACGCGCCAGCCTGCTCAAGCATTTTGGCGGCATGGCCGGGCTCAAGGCCGCTGGTGAAGCGGAAATCGCGCGCGTGGAAGGCATCAATGACGCCCTCGCTGCGCGTATCTACGCTAACCTTCATGGTCTGTCGGTGCCCGATCCGGCAGCGGAGTGAAGCTGCAATGAAATTGACTGTTCCCACCTGGCTGACGCTGCTGCGGATCGTGATGATTCCGGTGCTGGTACTGGTGTTCTACCTGCCCTATGCGTGGACCAACTTCGCCTCGGCGGCGATTTTTGGCCTGGCGGCGATCACCGATTGGCTGGATGGTTGGGTGGCACGGCGCTACGAGCAGCATTCGGCGTTCGGTGCGTTTCTTGATCCGGTGGCGGACAAGTTGATGGTCGCGGTGGCACTGTTCCTGATCGTGCAGGGGCATCCCACTCCGTGGATGGCGTTCTGGGCGGCGGTGATCGTCGGTCGCGAGATCGCCGTTTCCGCGCTGCGTGAATGGATGGCCGAGATCGGTCAACGCGCGAAGGTGCGCGTGGCCATGATCGGCAAGGTCAAAACCACCGCGCAGATGGTTGCGCTGTTGTGCCTGCTGTATTCGGTGTCGCCGAATACGCCGTTCACCGATATCTGGATGGGCGCACCGATTTTCCATATCGGCGACTGGATGTTGGCCATCGCTTCGATGCTTACTTTGGTCTCCGGCGTGCAGTACATGCTTGCCGCATGGCCGAGCCTGCGCGAGGAAGAAAAAGCCGCGCGCAAACAGGGCAGGAAAAACTGAAAAAGGTTGTTGACAGGTAGGCGAATGCCTGTAGAATTTCGCCTCCCAAGCGGGAATAGCTCAGTTGGTAGAGCGCAACCTTGCCAAGGTTGAGGTCGCGAGTTCGAGTCTCGTTTCCCGCTCCAGCGTCGATCGTCCGTCGGTTTCCGGCAGGTGACCAGCAGGGGCATCAGAGTTGTCCGGCAGCCTTGGCAGGTTGTAACGGGTGCCTCGAAGGAGCATGGAAACACGCTCCGGATGATGTGAAGAAAGTTGTTAAAGTTGCTGGCGCATTGCTTGTGAAGTCTGTAGAATGCGCGGCACGCCAAGCGGGAATAGCTCAGTTGGTAGAGCGCAACCTTGCCAAGGTTGAGGTCGCGAGTTCGAGTCTCGTTTCCCGCTCCAAATTCTGAAAAACCCCGTAACACGGGGTTTTTTCATATCGGGGTAGCCGCCCGGTATGTGCGGAAGAAGTAGTTTGGCCTGGTAGCAGAGTGGTTATGCAGCGGATTGCAAATCCGCGTACGCCGGTTCGATTCCGACCCAGGCCTCCATTTGAAACCCTGCTTGCGGGGTTTGTTGTAGAAAGCATGCGGGAATAGCTCAGTTGGTAGAGCGCAACCTTGCCAAGGTTGAGGTCGCGAGTTCGAGTCTCGTTTCCCGCTCCAGATAGCAAAAAACCCCGCGCTGCGGGGTTTTTGTTTTTCGGCCGAGGGCCCGTTGAGAGGGGGGGCGATGAAGGCATCTCTGTGGGGTCTCGGCGGATTGCGCCGGTTTCGGCGCTCCTGTTGCCTTTGCTGGCTCTCCCAGTCTTTTTCCGCCATTTGCGCTAGAATCGCGCCAGATCCCCTGCTGACAGGTGGCCCGCGTAAAACGCCGGTCGAGAGTGCGACATGAGTACTACCATCTCCCACTGCTGATCTTCCGCCACAGCCCTGTCGCAGGCGCCTTTGTGGCGCTTTTTTATTGCCCCGAATTTCCCATCGAAGCCGGCCCGCAGCGGTGGCTTCCAGGCCCGCAAGCCGGGTCGTGACTCCAGGTGAACCTCATGATCAACATCACTCTCCCCGACGGTAGTGTCCGTCAGTTCGAAAACCCGGTCAGCGTCATGGACGTGGCCCAGTCCATCGGTGCCGGTCTGGCCAAGGCCACCATCGCCGGCGTCGTTGATGGCGTCCAGGTCGATGCCAGCGACGTGATCGACCACGATGCCGCGCTGCGGATCATCACCGCCAAGGACGAGGAGGGCGTGGAGATCATCCGCCACTCCTGTGCGCACCTGGTTGGCCATGCGGTCAAGCAGCTGTACCCGGACGCGAAGATGGTGATCGGCCCGGTCATCGCCGAAGGTTTCTACTACGACATCTACAACGAGCGCCCGTTCACGCCGGATGACATGGCGGCGATCGAAAAGCGCATGGGCGAGCTGATCGCGCAGGATTACGACGTCATCAAGAAGGTGGCGCCACGCGCGGAAGTGGTCGAGATCTTCAAGGCGCGTGGCGAGGACTACAAGCTGCGCCTGATCGAAGACATGTCCGACGACATCACCGCGATGGGCATGTACTACCACCAGGAATACGTGGACATGTGCCGCGGCCCGCACGTGCCGAACACGCGCTTCTTGAAGTCGTTCAAGCTGATGCGCATCTCCGGTGCGTACTGGCGCGGCGATGCCAAGAACGAGCAGTTGCAGCGCATTTACGGCACCGCCTGGGCCGACAAGAAGCAGCTTGAGGCCTACATCAAGCGCATCGAAGAAGCCGAGATGCGCGACCATCGCCGCATCGGCAAGCAGCAGGATCTGTTCCACCTGCAGGAAGAGGCGCCGGGCCTGGTGTTCTGGCACCCGAAGGGCTGGTCGATCTGGCAGGTGGTCGAGCAGTACATGCGCAAGATCTACCGTGACAGCGGCTATGGCGAAGTGCGTTGCCCGCAGATTCTGGACGTGAGCCTGTGGAAGAAGTCCGGTCACTGGGACAACTACCAGGACAACATGTTCTTCACCGAATCGGAGAAGCGCACCTACGCGGTCAAGCCGATGAATTGCCCGGGCCACGTGCAGGTGTTCAACCAGGGCCTGCACAGCTATCGCGACCTGCCGATCCGCTACGGCGAGTTCGGTTCGTGCCATCGCAACGAGCCGTCCGGCGCGCTGCACGGCATCCTGCGTGTGCGCGGCTTTACCCAGGACGATGGCCACATCTTCTGCACCGAAGAGCAGATCGAATCGGAAGTGACCGCGTTCCACCAGCAGGCGCTGGCGGTGTACGAGGCGTTCGGCTTCGATGACATCCAGATCAAGATCGCGCTGCGTCCGGACTCGCGTCTGGGCGACGACGCCACCTGGGACAAGGCCGAAGGCGCGCTGCGCACGGCGCTGTCGCATTGCGGCGTGGAGTGGCAGGAGCTGCCGGGCGAAGGCGCCTTCTACGGCCCGAAGATCGAGTACCACCTGAAGGATGCCATCGGCCGTACCTGGCAGTTGGGCACCATGCAGGTCGACTTCATGATGCCGGGCCGTCTGGGCGCTGAATATGTGGATGAAAGCAGCCAGAAGCGCCATCCGGTTATGCTGCACCGCGCAATCGTCGGTTCGATGGAGCGTTTCCTGGGCATCCTGATCGAGCACCACGCCGGCTCTTTCCCGGCCTGGCTGGCCCCGGTACAGGTGGTGGTAGCCAATATCACCGACGCTCAGGCCGACTACGTCAGCCAGGTCCGGAAAACCCTTGCAGATCAAGGCTTCCGGGTGGAGGCCGATTTGCGCAACGAAAAGATCGGCTATAAGATTCGCGAGCATACGCTGCAGCGGGTGCCATATCTGCTGGTCGTGGGTGACCGCGAGAAGGAAAATGGCGCCGTGGCGGTACGCACCCGTTCGGGTGAGGACCTTGGTTCGATGTCGGTCCAGGCCTTCATCGAGCGGCTGCAAGCTGAACTGAAGTAAGCACTAGCAAGAGCCCCGGCCCCGCGGCGACGTCCGCAGGGGCCGGTTCGATTCCATTCGGAGATTGCAATATCAGTACCCCTGACAACAAACAGAACCGCAAGAATCAGGAAATCCGGGTGCCGCGCGTCCGCGTGATCGGCAGTGACGGAGAAATGATTGGCGTGTTGTCGCGCGACGAAGCGCTGTCGATGGCCGAAGATGAAGGTCTCGACCTGGTCGAAATCCAGCCGCAGGCCGATCCGCCGGTCTGCAAGATCATGGATTTCGGCAAGTTCAAGTTCGAGATGCAGAAGAAGGCCAACGAGGCCAAGAAGAAGACCAAGCAGGTCGAGATCAAGGAAGTGAAGTTCCGTCCGGTCACGGACGAGGGCGACTACCAGATCAAGCTGCGCAACATGCGCCGCTTCCTCGAAGAGGGCGACAAGGTCAAGGTCAACATCCGCTTCCGTGGCCGCGAAATGAGCCATCAGGAACTGGGTCGCGAAATGGCGAACCGCATCGAGACCGATCTGGGCGAAGACATCGTGATCGAGTCCCGTCCGCGCCTGGAAGGGCGGCAGATGGTCATGATGATCGCGCCGAAGAAGAAGTAAGCCGGCGGCCTTCGGGTCGACGATTGCTGAACGGGGAGGGGCTTTGGCTGCCTCCCTGTTTGCATGCCCATTCAGCCTTCTCCGGATCTGGCCGCCTGCAATTGCAAGTGGCTGGCCGGCAATGCATAATGGGCGGCCCGGTTCGCCGGGTTTGTTGTTTGCAACACCCAGGACCTGCCTGCCTCCAACGGGAGTGTGGGCTTTAAACAGACAAGGGCACGGACGGAAAGTGTGGCGCAGCCACCGCCCAGTCAGTGAAAAGAGACCATCAAGGACATAGCAATGCCCAAGATCAAGACCAACCGGGCGGCGGCCAAGCGTTTCCGCAAGACCGCCTCCGGCAAGTACAAGTGCGGCCACGCAAACCGTAGCCACATCCTCACGAAGAAAGCGACCAAGCGGAAGCGTAACCTGCGTCAGACGAATCACGTCCGCGCAGAAGACGCAGGCCGTCTGGATCGCATGCTTCCCTACCTCTGAGGACTGACACATGGCACGAGTAAAGCGTGGCGTACAGGCGCGTCGCCGCCACAAGAAAATCCTGGATCTGGCAAAGGGCTATTACAACGCCCGTCGCAAGGTCTTCCGCGTCGCCAAGCAGGCGGTCATCAAGGCACAGCAGTACGCCTACATTGGCCGTAAGCAGAAGAAGCGCAATTTCCGTTCGCTGTGGATCACCCGCATCAATGCGGCTGCTCGCATCAACGGCCTGAGCTACAGCCGTTTCATGAACGGCCTGCTGAAGGCTGGCATCACCCTGGACCGTAAGGTTCTGGCTGATATCGCAGTGCACGACGCAGCCGGTTTTGCCGCTCTGGCAGAAAAGGCCAAGGGCGCACTGGCGGCATAAGTTCTTTCCCTGGCGGTTGTAGCGTTCACGCGCAGCGGCCTGAGTGAGACAATGCATGGGGAAGGGCGCGAGTCCTTCCCCATTCTTTTTTTGTGGCCTTCCAGCGCTTTTGCAGCGATGGAAGGTCTGCGGTGCGACGGGGTCGGCCCGGCGCAGGCCGCTGAAGGCAAACCGATCCGAGGTCCGTCGATCCATGAGTGACATCCAATCCCTGACTGCCCAGGCGCTGGCCGATGTGGCTGCTGCGCAAACCCCGGAAGCGCTGGAGAACCTGCGCGTTTCGTTGTTGGGCAAGAGTGGCAGCATCACCGCGCAGCTCAAGCAGCTGGGCGCATTGCCCGCCGAAGAACGCAAGGCAGCGGGTGAGGCGATCAACATCGCGCGTGACGCGGTGTCCACGGCATTGGGTGAGCGCAAGGTGCTGCTGGAAGATGCGGCGCTGGATGCACGTCTGGCTTCGGAAAGCATCGATGTGACATTGCCGGGCCTCCACGGCGAACGCGGTGGCCTGCATCCGGTGACGCGCACGCTGGAGCGCATTACCGAAATCTTCGGCCGCTTGGGTTACGAGCTGTCCGAAGGCCCGGAAATCGAGGATGACTGGCACAACTTCGAGGCGCTGAACTTCCCGCCGCACCACCCGGCGCGCGCCATGCACGACACTTTCTATTTTGGCGACGGCCGCCTGCTGCGCACGCATACCTCCGGTGTGCAGGTGCGCTACATGGGCGACCACAAGCCACCGCTGCGCATGATTGCCGCCGGCAAGGTGTACCGCAGCGACAGCGACCAGACCCACTCGCCAATGTTCCATCAGGTCGAAGGCCTGCTGGTGGACGAACACTCCACCTTTGCCGACCTCAAGGGCACCTTGTCCGAATTCGTGCGTGCATTCTTCGAGCGCGATTTTGAGATGCGTTTCCGTCCGAGCTATTTCCCGTTCGTGGAGCCGGGTGCGGAAGTGGATATCGCCTGGCAGCAGCCCGATGGCAGCACCCGTTGGCTGGAAGTGCTGGGTTGCGGCATGGTCCATCCGAACGTGCTCAAGAGCGTGGGCATCGACCCGGAGCGTTACACCGGCTTCGCCTTCGGGTTGGGCGTAGAGCGTTTCGCGATGCTGCGCTATGGCGTGAACGACCTGCGTGCGTTCTTCGAGAACGACGTGCGCTTCCTGCGCCAGTTCGCTTGACGCGCCGTTTCAACGGCACCGGGTTCCACAGGCATACACATGGCGGGCGACGCTTGCCCGCACAACGGATCGAGCAACGATGAAATTCTCCGAAAGCTGGCTGCGCAGCCACGTTCCCACCAATGTCTCGCGCGATGAACTGAGCGCGGTGCTGACCGCTATCGGCCTGGAGGTCGAGGAGGTCACGGCACTGGGCGATGGTTTGGACAACGTGGTGGTGGCGCGCATCGTCGAAGCCGAGCGCCATCCGGAGGCCGACCGCCTGCAGGTGTGCAAGGTCGACGCCGGGCAGGGCGAGCTGCTGCAGATCGTCTGTGGCGCGCCGAATGCGCGACCGGGTCTGGTTGCACCGCTGGCGATGGTGGGCGCGCAGATCGGCGAGCTGAAGATCAAGCCGGCCAAGCTGCGTGGCGTGGAGTCCAACGGCATGCTGTGCTCGGCCAAGGAACTGGGCCTGGACAATGATGCGTCCGGCCTGCTGGAGCTGCCGGACGACGCGCCGGTGGGTACGTCGCTGGTCGAGTACCTCGGCCTCCCGGACGCCAGCATCGAGATCAAGCTGACCCCGAACCGTGCCGATTGCTTCAGCGTGCGCGGTATTGCCTTCGACGTGGCCGCGGCCACCCGTAGTGAAGTGAAGCCGTTCGTGGCCGAGGCAGTCGCTGCGCAGGGTTCGCGTGAACTGCCGATCCAGCTTGACGCAGGCGCTGAAGCGCCGCGCTACCTGGGCCGTGTCATCGAAGGCGTCAATGCCGCCGCAATAACGCCGCTGTGGATGGCCGAACGCCTGCGCCGCAGTGGTGTGCGCCCGGTGTCGCTGCTGGTGGACATCACCCAGTACGTGATGCTGGAACTCGGCCAGCCGATGCACGCCTACGACCTGGGCACTTTGAAGGGCAGCATCGGCGTGCGCCGTTCGCGCGCGGGTGAAAACCTGAAGCTGCTCGACGGTCGCGATGCCGCGCTGGACGACAGCTTCCTGGTGGTGACCGATGCCGACCGTCCGGTCGGTCTGGCCGGCCTGATGGGCGGCTTCGACACCCGCGTCACCGACGACACCACCGAGGTGTTCCTGGAGGCTGCGCATTTCGCGCCGGCCGCGATCATGGGCCGTGGTCGCAAGCTGGGTCTGCACACCGACGCTGGGCACCGTTTCGAGCGTGGCGTGGATCCGCAGTTGCCGCGTATCGCGATCGAGTATGCGACGCATCTGGTGCTGGACCTGGCCGGCGGCACGCCGGCGCCGGTAACGGAAGCTGTGCGCGAGGCCGACCTGCCGGTTGCCGCCGCCATTCCCCTGCGTCGCGCCCGCATCCTGCGCGTGTTGGGCATCCAGATTGCCGATGTTGAAGTGGAGCGCATCCTGCGTGCGCTCGGCATGAGGGTCGAGGCCGTCGCCGATGGCTGGAGCGTGACCGGCCCGAGCAGCCGCTTCGATATCGCCATCGAAGAAGACCTGATCGAGGAGCTGGCCCGCATCCACGGTTACGACCAGGTTCCGACCACGCTGCCGGGTGGTGCTTCGCGCATCGCCATGCCCAGTGAGACGCGTCTGGATGACCTGACCGTGCGTCGCCAGCTGGTGGCGCGCGAAATGCTGGAAACCATCAACTTCGCCTTCGTCGATGCGCAGCTGCTGTCGCAGTGGCGCCAGGACGAGGGGCTGGTGGCGCTGGCCAATCCGCTGTCGGCTGAGCTTGCCGTGATGCGACCGATGCTGTTGCCGGGGCTGGTCGCAACGCTGGGCCGCAACGTGGCCCGTCAGGCCGGGCGTGTGCGTCTGTTCGAGATTGGCCGCGTGTTCGCCCAGCAGCCGGGCGAAGGCAAGCCGGCGCCGCAGGAGACCGTGCGCATCGCCGCTGCCGTGTGTGGTGATGCCGCCGCGCTGCAGTGGGGCGAGAAGACCCGCAAGGTCGATTTCCATGACCTGAAGGGCGACCTGGAATCGCTGGCCGCCGCTTCCGGCGCCGTGCTCGAGTTCCGTGCGTCGCAGCGTCCTTACGCGCATCCGGCGCGTTCGGCCGACATCTGGCGTGATGGCCAGTGCATCGGTTGGATCGGTCAGCTGCATCCGCGCCTGGCCAAGGCCATGGAGATTGATGTCGAAGTGCTGGGCTTCGAGCTGGATCTGGAGCCGCTGGCGGTGCGCGCATTGCCGCGTTCGACCGAACTGTCGCGCTTCCCGGCGGTACGTCGGGATCTGGCCGTGGTGCTGGCTGAACAAGTCAGCTGGGCGGCCTTGTCGGCCACCATCGAGCAGGCCGCCGGTCCGTTGCTGCGCGAGGTGGTGCTGTTTGACCGCTATGTCGGCCAGGGTGTCGAACCGGGCTTCAAGAGCTTGGCTATGGGCTTGATTTTGCAGGACAAGTCGCGCACTCTCACGGATCGTGACGTGGAAGCAGTGGTCGCCGATGTGGTGGCCGCCGCCGAGCGTGAACACGGCGCAAAGATCCGTGGTTGAGGCGGGAGACAGGGAGCAGGCATGGCATTGACCAAGGCGGAGATGGCGGATCGTCTGTTTGACGAGGTCGGTCTGAACAAGCGCGAGGCCAAGGAGTTTGTCGACGCGTTCTTCGATGTGCTGCGCGATGCATTGCAACAGGGACGTCAGGTGAAGCTGTCCGGTTTCGGAAATTTCGACCTGCGGCGCAAGAATCAGCGCCCGGGCCGCAATCCCAAGACCGGTGAGGAAATTCCGATTTCCGCCCGCACGGTGGTGACCTTCCGTCCGGGCCAGAAGCTCAAGGAAAGGGTAGAGGCATATGCTGGATCCGGGCAGTAACCGCGAACTTCCGCCGATTCCGGCCAAGCGCTACTTCACCATTGGTGAAGTCAGCGAGCTGTGTGACGTCAAGCCGCACGTGCTGCGCTACTGGGAAACCGAGTTTCCCAGCCTTGAGCCGGCCAAGCGCCGTGGCAACCGTCGCTACTACCAGCGCCACGATGTGCTGATGGTGCGGCAGATCCGCAGCTTGCTGTACGAACAGGGCTACACCATCGGTGGTGCGCGTCTGCGATTGGAAGGTGATGGTGCCAAGCAGGAATCTGCCTTGAGCAACCAGATCATCAAGCAGGTGCGCATGGAGCTGGAAGAAGTGCTGCAGTTGCTTCGTCGCTGAACCATTTTTGATTCAAAGCCGGTATAATCGCCGGCTCGCCGCAAGGCGAAGCAGTAAACGTTCGGGGCGTAGCGCAGCCTGGTAGCGCATCTGCCTGGGGGGCAGAGGGTCGTCGGTTCAAATCCGGCCGTCCCGACCAATTACTGCATCAAGAACAAGGGCTTGCACTTCATCGTGCGAGCCCTTTTTCGTTGTGGTCACTAAGTGTCCACTATTGCGGCAACGAAATGCCGGTGCTTACGGCTTGCCACGGTGCTTCGTGGCCACCCAAATAGTGCTCAGTCATCGCCACATTGCTGTGGCCCATCAGCGCCTGGATTTGCTCATTCGTCCAGCCGGCTTCCTTCAGCAGGGCACCGCCCAGACTGCGGATTTCGTGGAACGTCGGCGGATTGCCCATGTCGACGCTAGCAGCATCGCGTGCCGTGGCGAACGCGCGCGACAGCTGTTCCGGCAGCACCTGGGTGTGATGCTTCCGGTCATTGGACGAAGCCCGTCCAAGGTGGTGATCACCAACCGCTGCGGTATCTCGTTGCGACAAGCCGCGCCGAATCAAAGGTGGTTCGGCCGGATGATCGACGCATGGTCCGTCAGATGATGGGGCCGAATCTGGTGAGGCATCGTGGCGTGCCCGGCATGAAGTTGCCCGAGCGGGTTGTGCGCGGAATCAGGTGCGTTTGACCCGGCATCCGGACTTCAGCGCCGATTCCGTCGGTTCCACCGTCGCCCGCGGAGAAAAGACCTGGTCTTAACTTCTCCACTGTTATTTGTGCCCGAACCGGACCCGGTTCGATGCAGATATGTGGTCGCGGCGAGTCCAATCCGTCGGTTATCAACGCAATACTGCCCGCAGGAGCAATGCCGTGAAGACCGCCAAGAGAATCGTGTTGCCCGTGTTGTTTGCCGTGATGGCAGTGACAGCCGCACACGCGGCAGAGGTGGCGGGGGAGAAGTGGCCCGCAAGCAAGGTGGGTGATGCAACCCCGAACGCCGAAGGCATGCCGGCGGCCCTGGCCAAGAACCTTGCCACGTTTGATGATCTGGATTTCCGCGTGTACACGAAACAGGCGTGGGATGACCTGCATCTGAGTCATGCCGAGAACATCGTCGTGCACTATCCCGACGGCCACACCACGACGGGCCTTCCGGA
This sequence comes from Stenotrophomonas sp. SY1, assembly GCF_021202945.1. GTDB lineage: Bacteria > Pseudomonadota > Gammaproteobacteria > Xanthomonadales > Xanthomonadaceae > Stenotrophomonas. The sequence continues at coordinate 1,826,096 of NZ_JAJOYR010000001.1, forward strand.
TCACATCAAGGAACTGGATTTCATGTGGACCTTCGCGCCGGACAATCGAATCATCGAACACCCGGTTCGTTTTGGCACGGCGGACGCGGAGTGGACGGCGGTCGGCGGTTTCATCGAAGGGACCTTCACCAGGCCGATGGTGCTTGCCGATGGCACCGTGATTCAGCCCACCGGGAAGAAGTACCGATTGCCGATGGCGACCCTGGGACGCTGGAACAAGCAGGGGCAGATGGTGGAGGAGTTCCTCTATTGGGACAACGCCGCCTTCATGAAGCAACTCGGTGTCGGCAACTGAGTTGTTCAGCGGCACCGTTCGGGCCGATGGCCAGCAGGGAGTGAGGCATCAGGCCTTGAGCATCGGTGCTTGAGGTGGAATGGTCCCGCGTTTGGCGGATGCCAAACGTGGCGCCAGGCGGCTGTTGATCCGGCCACTGGTCGAATCCAGCGCGAAAGAAGTCGCCTCCAGGTATCGAAGGTTGCCGTCGCGGCTTCTGCTTTCTGGGCAGCTGCGTGCGCCCTGCGGGATCACCGCGCGGTAGGTGGCCCGTCAGGGTTGGGGGTATCGGCGCAGGCTCAAGGGGCGATGGCGTATACGTAGAAATCGTTGTCCCGGACCCATCCAAGGCCCTCATAGAGCCTTTGCGCAGGGAGGTTGTCCTTGGCGGTCTGCAGCTCCACGCGGCCGGCGCCAAGTTCTCTTGCGGTAGCAACAGCGTGCTCCATCAACGTGCGGGCTACGCCTTGGCGGCGTGCTGTCGGGGACACGAACAGGTCATAGAGAACGAAACTCCTGGTCGCTCCGACGGAGTCGAACATCGGGTAGAGCTGTGTGAAACCCAGAGTCTTGTCGGCCTGGTCGGTGGCAATCAGCACCAGGGACGAACCCTCTGCCAGCCGGTCGCTCATGAAGGTTCGTGCCAGTGCCAGGTCTGCGGGCTGACCATAGAACTGGCGGTACTGATCAAACAGCACAGCAACCGGCTCAAGGTCTTGCGGGGTGGCCTGGCGAACGGTGATGGACATAGGCGATCTCTTCGATATGGATCAACAAGCGGCCTGGCGAATGAGGCCTTCAGGTTCACGCATTGCGCGATTCCTGGAACGGCGCTCTTTGTTTGGTGGTGGGGCGAGCAGGTGCGTTCACCGAAGGCACTTGGTTGCTTCATCCCGGCAGCATTTCGAAGTGCTGGAATTGCCGCGAGCAACCATGAGGCAGGCTGATACGGCGGCATCGCAGTCCCGAGATATGACGTTCTTCTTGCGATCGATGCTAGGGCGTGTCTTGTGACGGATCCGTCCACTCGGCTGGACAGTTCAGCTGCGTTTGCCAATTGAAGGTCTGCTTCAGAACCGTGTGTCCAGGCCCGACCACTCCTGTCCAATGACCGCGATCGAGATCAAGGGCAGGCACTTGATTGGTACTCGCCGATTTTGTTCATCCGGGCATGGCGTGGCCTTTGCTAGCCTGCCGACTACATCCGCAATGCACTTGCAGTCCGGGAGCCGGCACATGAAATCGATCGCTCGTTGTTTCGCCATGGTGGCGGTGGTGGGAATGATGGCTGCCTGTGCGCCGCGCGAAAACAAGGTGGATCCAGGTCCGCAACGGATCGGCATGGCAAATCCGGCTTCGACGCATTGTGTCGAGAAAGGCGGGAAGCTGGAGATCAGGAAGGACAGCGATGGCAATGCGTCTGGCATGTGCCATCTGCCGGACGGAACCCAGGTCGAGGAGTGGGAGCTGTTCCGGCGGGACAACCCGGCAGGGAAGGATTGATGCGGATTGGATGACGCCTGGCGCCGGTCTTCGTGATCCGTCCCTAGGTGCAATCAGTAGCGTGCGAACCGCTGGCGATACTGCGCTGGCGTGAGCTGCGTGAGTTCCTTGAACATGCGCCGCAGGTTGGAGTCGCTGCTGAAACCCAGATCAGTGCTGATGGTTGATAGCGGCACAGTGGTCAGTGTCAGCCGTTCGGCGGCCTGCGCCAGCTTGATGCGTCGTACATAGCTTGCCGCTGCGGTGCCGGTTTCCTTCTTCACCCTGCGTGCCAGGGTGCGTTCGGATGTGCACAGCGCCTCCGCGAGCCGGGACAGGATGATCTGCTCGGCGGGCAGTGCTTCCACTGCCATATGCAATTGCCGCAGCAATGGACTGGGTTGTTGGATGAGGCTGATGGCGCGGAATGCATCGTGCGTCTGGGTGGGACGTGGCAGCACCATCAACGTGACCAGTTCGTGCAGGATCGCCGGGCTCACGCTCTGCTCGATCAGCGCCTGGGCAATGGGCAGATAGCCGTTGACGCCGCTTGCGGTGGCGTTGCCCGCACCGAAGATGCAGGTGCTGTCGCTCTGCCAGCGAACCTTGGGATGCTGCTTGATCAGCGCATCCAGCAACCACCAGGTGGCGGTTGCTGGCTGCCTGTCCAGGCGGCCGGTTGCTGCGACGAGGCTGACCCCGACGCAGTAACTCCAGATGCGGCAACGTGCCGGCAGCCGGGAGAGCGCGGCAACAAGCGTCGCGTTGGATTGCAGGGTGGTTTCCACGTCGTGTGTCGACTCCGCCCAGAAACCCGGAACCAGGATGGCGTCGAGCGCGAGCGCATTGACGGCGTGGCTGGCCTGCATCACAAGGCCCTGGTTGCACGTGACCGCTCCGGCCTGCACGCCGACGAAGTGGGTCTGGAACAGCGTTTTGCCGGTGCGCCGGTTGGCGGCATGCAGCAGGTCGGCGAAACCCAGAAGGCCGGCGGGCATGCAGTCGGGGAAGAGCAGCAGGCCGATCTGGAGGGGGCGGGGCATGGCGTGAATTGAATGGTTTGTGTCGGTTGTCGCCATTATGGCAATGGCCGCGCATGGCCACCATGGAGCGCATCTTCCCGAGGGCTTCATGATGAAAATCCAGCAGATCCGCAACGCCACGCTCATTGTTGAATTGGCCGGCTATCGCATCCTGGTCGACCCGATGCTGGCGGCAAAGGGCGCGCTACCGCCGCTGCGGGTGCTGTCGGGGCTGCGTCGCAATCCGCTGGTCGCGTTGCCTGACGACGTCGAGCAGGCGCTGCAAACCGTTACCCATTGCCTGATCACCCATTGCCAGAAGGGCCATTTCGATCATCTGGACCGGGCCGGCAAGCGCTGGCTGCGGGAGCGGCGTATCCCGGTGATCTGCACACCGCACGACGCCGCGTATCTGCACGCGCGCGGTTTGAACGTGCATTCGCTGCCCGAATCGCATGGCACGCCCAGTCCGTTCCTGGGTGGCAGCATTCGCACCGTGCCGTGCGTGCATGGGCAAGGCGTGGTTGGGCGCTTCATGGAGCACGGCGTCGGTTACCTGATCGAGGTACCGGGCGAACCTAGCCTGTATCTGGCGGGCGATACCGTGCTGACGGATGTCGTCCGCAATTTCGTCAGTACCCATCAACCCGACGTCTGCGTGATTCCGGCCGGGGGCGCGCGCTTCGATATCGGTGGCGAAATCATCATGGGGCTTGAAGAAGCAGTGGCCTTTACCCGGATCAGCAGCGGAATCGTGATTGCCAATCATCTGGAGGCGCTGAGCCATTGCCCGGTGCGCCGCAGCGGTTTGGCGGCAGCGGCGGTGCACGCAGGTGTTGCGGGCAGATTGCGGATTCCCGCAGATGGCGAGGTGCTGGAGTTTGCCGCGTTGTCGCGCTGAATTGCGCCGGGTTTCAGCTGCCCGCGTTATCCGCCTGCTGCTCGGCCACCAGTCGCAGCCAGGCTTGTGCGGCGCTGGACAGGTAGCCGCCACGGCGCCAGGCCAGCACCATTTTCCAGTCCAGTTCCGGCTCGTGCAGCGGCACGATGGCTACGTCCGTGCGTTGCCGCGCGTGGGCGATCATGTGCGGCAGCAGCGCCACGCCGATGCCGGCCGCGACCAAGGCGACGATGAAATCCGGTTGCGCGCTGCGCGCTACTTCGCGTGGGCTGAAGCCGCGTGTCAGGCAGGCCTGCACGATGCGGCGGTTGAGCATGAAGCCTTTCTCGAACAGCACGAACGGCACGTCGGCCAGGTCGTCCAGTTGCAGCCCGGCGCGCTCGGCCAACCGATGATTGCGGGGGAGCAGGGCGACCAGCGGTTCAATCCGCACCGGCTGCCATTGCAGGTCATCGGCCACCGGCAGCAGGCTGGCGGCCAGTTCGATCTCGCCTGCGCGCAGGCTTTCCTCCAACGCCTCGCTGCCGCGTTCGAGGACATGCAGTTCGATCTGCGGGTGCAGTTGGCGGAAGTGCGCGAATACCGGCGCGAACAGGACGTCGCTGCCCAGCGAGGCCAGCCCCAGGTGCAGTTCGCCACGTTGCAGTCCACGCAGTTCCTGCAGCTCGCGGAGCATGTCCTCACCTTCGCCCAGAAGCGCCAGGGCGCGGCGATGGACGATCTGCCCGGCGGGCGTCAGCCGCACGCCGTGGCGGGAGCGTTCCAGCAGGACCTCGCCCAACTCGTCCTCCAACTGGCGGATGGCCTTGCTGACGGTCGGCTGGCTGGCGAACACGGCTTCGGCAGCGGCGGAGAAGCCGTTGTGGCGGACTACTTCCACCAGCAGCTTGAGTTGCCTGATATCCATTCCAGAATGGAATTCATTGGATGCAATGAATTCATTTTATTTATGGAATGGTCGGGCGTACACAGGAAGCCATGAACACATTCATGCTTTCCCTGCGCCGGCTTCGGCTTGGCCTGCGACGTGCTTTCAGGCGCAGCAGCGGTGTGCAGATCGCCGCGCTGATTGGCGTGTGGCTGGCGGCCGAGTGGCTGACGCGGCAGTTCGGCCTGCCGGTGCCGGCCGGCATCATCGGCCTGTTCGCATTGCTGCTGCTGTTCGGGCTGCGCTGGTTGTCGCCGCATTCCTTCGCGCGCGGTGCGCGCTGGCTGCTGGCCGAGATGCTGTTGTTCTTCGTCCCGGCGGCGATGATCCTGCTCGACAACCGCCAGATGTTCGGTTGGCTGGGCATCAAGCTGCTGCTGGTGGTGATCGGCGGCACCTTGCTGGTGATGACCAGCACCGCAGTGACGGTGGAGCTGCTGTACCGCAGGAGCCTGCGCCATGAACGTTGATGCCTTGATCCACCATCCGGCGCAGTTGTTGTGGCCACTGTTCTGGGCGGTGGTGACGGTGACGGCGTATGTGCTGGCGAAGGCGTTCTACCAGCGGGTGCGCAGCCCATGGGCGACGCCATTGATCACCGCGCCGTTGACGTTGCTGGGCCTGGCCTTGCTGCTGCACGCGAACTACCACGACTACCTGCGCGGCACCCATTGGTTGATGGCGATGCTGGGGCCGGCAACGGTGGCCTTCGCGGTGCCGATCCATCAACAGCGCCAACTGATCGCGCGGCACTGGAAGGTGCTGGGCGCCGGGGTGCTGGTGGGCAGTGGTACGGCCATCATCGCGGCCTGGCTGATGGCCACTGCGTTGCACCTTTCGCCGGAGTTGCGCTTGAGCCTGGCACCGCGTTCGTTGACGACACCGTTCGCGATGGATGTGTCCGGTCGCATCGGTGGTGTTCCGGGGCTGACGGCGGTGTTCGTCATCATCACCGGCATCTGCGGTTCGCTGTTCGGGCAGATCCTGCTGAAGCTGCTGCCAGTGCGCAGTGCGATGGCTCGCGGTGCATTGTTCGGCATGGGCGCGCACGGCATGGGCGTGGCCAAGGCGCGCGAGCTGGGCGAAAGCGAAGGTGCGATCGCCGGCCTGGTGATGGTGATGGCGGGGCTGTTGAACGTGGCAGCAGCGCCGTTGCTGGCGCTGCTGCTGTAACGCCTACTCGGTGGGCTTGGCGGTTGCGCTGGGTGAAAGCGTGGCGGCCTTGCGCGCCAGCACCGCTTCGCGATGGGCGATGTAGGCGTTGGAACCGAGGATGATCAGTGCGCCGAGCACCGTCCAGCCGTCCAGCACTTCGCCAAACAGCAACCAGCCCAGGGTCACCACCAGCGGCAACTGGGTGAAGCTGATCGGGGTCAGTGCCGAGACTTCGCCCAGCTTCAGGGCGCGGGTCCAGAACAACTGGCCGATGGTGCCCAGCACGCCGGTGGCCACCAGCCACAGCCAGCCGATGGGCGAAGGCCACACCCACACGAACAGTGCCGGAACCAGCGACAGCGGCACCCAGAACACGTAGGTGTAAAACACCACCGTGTCCGGGCCGTCGACGCGGGTGAGCTGTTTGATCTGGATGGCGACCAGGGCGCTGAGCAGTGCTGCTGCCACCGCGATCAGGCTGCCGGCCTGGAAGCCTTCCACGCCCGGGCGCACGATCACCAGCACGCCGATGAAACCGGCAATCACTGCCGCCCAGCGACGGATGCGTACCTTCTCGCCCAGCCACAACACCGCCGCGATGGTCACGAACAGCGGCGTGGAATACGACAGCGAGATGGCCTGCGACAACGGCAGATGGCCGATGGCCCAGAAGCCGCACAACATCGAGGCCAGGCCGATCGCACTGCGCAGGAAGTAACGCGGCAACTGCTGCGTGCGCAGTGAGCCGTGGCCGGGGCGCAGCAGGAACGGCAGCAGCGCCAGCAGGCCGAACGCATTGCGGAAGAACGCCACTTCCTGGGTTGGCACATGGCCGGTGGCGTAGCGGATGGCGATGGCCATCAGGCCGAACGCCATCGCACTGGCGAACATCAGCAGCGCGGCGCGCAACGACGCCGGCGTGCGGGTGGTTGCGAGGGCGGTGTTCACCATTGCGCGCCGATCAGCCGTGGCTCCGGCTCGATGGGCACGCCGAAGGTTTCCAGCACCGAGGCCGAGACACGACGTGCAAACGCCAGCAGTTCAGCGCCGCTGGCCGAGCCGTGATTGACCAGCACCAGCGCGTGGTTGGGAGAAATGCCGGCGTCGCCGTCACGTTGCCCCTTCCAGCCGCAGGCTTCGATCATCCAAGCTGCGGAGATCTTGCGGTTGCTCTCGTCGTTGCCGGGGAACACCGGCAGCGCCGGATAGTGCTGCAACAGCACGTCCACCTGTTCGACCGGCAGCACCGGGTTCTTGAAGAAGCTGCCGGCGTTGCCCAGCACATCCGGGTCGGGCAGCTTGCGACGGCGGATGGCGATGACCGCGTTGGCGACGTCGGTGGCGACGGGCAGTTCGATGCCCATGGCCTTGAGTTCATCGCTGATGCCGGCGTAACCCAGGCGCAATTCGTGCAGCAGCGGCAGGCGGAACTCGACGGCGGTGATCAGGTAACGATCGGGCTCCTGCTTGAACACACTGTCGCGGTAAGCAAACTGGCAGGCCTCCTGGTCCAGCCGGACCCAGAGCTGCTCGCGGGTGTCCCAGGCTTCGACGGCCTGGATGAAATCGCCGACCTGCGCGCCATAGGCGCCGATGTTCTGGATCGGCGCCGCACCGACCGTGCCGGGAATCAGCGCCAGGTTCTCCAGCCCGGACAAGCCTTCGGCCAGTGACCACATCACCAGCCCATGCCAGTTCGCACCGGCACCGGCGCGGACGATGGCGTGGTCGGCGCGGTGCTCGAGGATGCGGACATCGTTGTTGTCGAAGGTCAGTACGGTGCCTTCCGGGTCACCGGCGAGCAGCACATTGCTGCCGCTGCCGAGCACCAGCAGCGGGCCACTGCCGACGATGGTGGCCAGCACTTCGGGCAGCGCGGCTACGTCGGTTACGCGCAGCAGGCGCGCGGCGTTGGCGGCGACATGGAAGGTGTTGAGCGAATGCAGCGAAGCGTGTTCGACCAGCGACCACGGAGCAATTACGTCGGTCATAGTGGTGCGACGGCGCCTCCCGAGGGAGATTCGCGACGGCGGCGGATGGCATCGACGCATTCGCCGATCAGCGCCGGGCCACGGAAGATCAGGCCGCTGTAGCACTGCACCAGCGAAGCACCCGCAGCCATCTTGGCGACCGCATCAGCACCGGAGCTGATGCCGCCTACGCCGATCAGCGGGACCGACTCCGGCAGGCGCGCGCGCAAGCGGCGCAGCACCAGCGTGGACTGACCCAGCAGCGGTGCGCCGGACAGACCACCAGCTTCCTTGGCCAGTGGATCACCTTCCACCGCCGGACGACCGATGGTGGTGTTGGTGGCGATGACGCCATCCACGCCCAGCTCGCCCAGCACGCGTGCGGCGGCATCGATGTCACGGTCGTTCAAGTCGGGAGCGACCTTGACCAGCATCGGCACGCGGCGGCCGTGCTGCGTGGCCAACCGTTCCTGCGCATCGCGCAGCCCGGTCACCAGGCGTCGCAGCGCCTGTTCTTCCTGCAGCTCACGCAGGCCGGCGGTGTTGGGCGAGGAGATGTTGACGGTGATGTAGTCGGCCAGCGGATAGACCTTTTCCATGCAGATCAGGTAATCGGACAGCGCCTCTTCGTTGGGCGTGTCCTTGTTCTTGCCGATGTTGATGCCCAGCGGACCGGGCCGGTTGCGCACGCGTTCGACGTTGTTCACCAGCACATCCACGCCGAGGTTGTTGAAGCCCATGCGGTTGATGATGGCGCCGTGCTGCGGCAGGCGGAACAGGCGCGGCTTGGGATTGCCGGCCTGCGGTTTCGGAGTGATGGTGCCGATTTCAACGAAACCGAAGCCCAGTGCGAACAGGGCTTCGATGTGCTCGCCATTCTTGTCCAGGCCGGCAGCGAGCCCGACCGGGTTGGGGAAATTCAGGCCGAACGCGCTGGTTGGCAGCGGTTTGGCACGGCTGGCAACCAGCGGGCTGGTGCCGGTGCGCCATGCAAGGTCCAGCGCGGACAGCGCAAGACCGTGGGCGCGCTCGGCATCGAGGGTGAACAGGAACGGGCGGGTGATCGAATACATAAGCTCAATTCAACGTGCCGACAAAGGCGCGGGTCTGGTACTCAAAAGCGACGTGACCGTCGACGGCGTGGGTTGCAAACAGGTGTTCCAGCGCCTGCAGCATGGCTGCGTGGCGGGGGTGGCCAGCCTGCGGCGCATAGGAAGAGGACAGCAGCCGGCCGCGCAGGCCGTCGTAATCCAGGTGCTGCACATTGGGGAAACCGGCGATGCCGCGCAGGCCGGTGCCGAACCACTCGCGCATCTGCTCGTCGGTCTGGTAGCGCTCGGCCACCTGCGTGTAATCGGTGCCGAACTCCAGCAGCAATTGCTCGTAGCCGGTCAGGAACGGCGAGGTGTCGAGCAGGCGCGAGTTCCAGAACACCAGCGCAAGGCCGCCGGGCTGCAGGATGCGTTTCCATTCGTGGCGCACCGCTTCGGTATCAAACCAATGGAAGGCCTGCGCCGCAGCAACTACGCCGACACTCCCATCGGCCAGCGTGGTGGCCTCGGCCGTGCCATCGACAACCTGCAGTTGCGGGTAGTCCGGGGCCAGCCATTGCTCGGCCGCCTGGCGCATGGCGGCATTGGGTTCGACCGCGATCACCGGGTGACCGGCGGCCAGGAACAACCGGGTGGAAATGCCCGTGCCGGCACCGATATCGGCGATGCGCGTTTGCGCTGCGACACCGATGTCGGCATGCAGCCAGTCCAGCAGCGCCGGCGGGTAGCCCGGGCGATAGCGCACGTAGTCGGCTACGCGGCTGCTGAAACGTTCGGTTGCGTCGCTGCGGCTCATGGGCACCTCACGAATGCAGGGCGGAGAACCAGGCCAGTCCACCGAAGAACAGGATGAAAACCAGTATCGCGATGACGGACAGGATGGCCAGCGCCACGCTGATCCAGCCCAGTATTAATCCGGCTACGGCCAGTCCATCGCCGTCCAGCTGACCATCGCTGCGGCGGATTTCAGCACGGGCCAGGTGGCCGAAGATGATCGCGCCGATGCTGCCGAGGAACGGCAGCAGGGTCCAACCGAGAATGCCTGCAATCAGACTGATGACCGCGTAGGTGCTGGTCTGTCGGGGTGCGGGGATGTTCATGGGCAGAACCTCCGTTTCGGGTGGCAAGCCCCTCTCCCATTCGTGGGAGAGGGGTTGGGATGAGGGCAGCTCCCGCCATGAGCGGGAGCTGATGCTCACAGGTCGAACTTGATGCCTTGGGCCAGCGGCAGCGAATCGGAGTAGTTGATGGTGTTGGTCTGGCGGCGCATGTAGACCTTCCATGCATCCGAACCGGACTCACGGCCACCGCCGGTGTCCTTCTCGCCACCGAACGCGCCACCGATCTCGGCGCCGGAGGTGCCGATGTTGATGTTGGCGATACCGCAGTCGCTGCCGGCAGCGGACAGGAACTTCTCGGCGGTCTTCAGGTTGGTGGTGAAGATGGACGAGGACAGGCCTTGCGGCACGCCGTTCTGCATGTCGATGGCTTCGTCCAGGGTGCTGTACTTCATCACGTACAGAATCGGGGCGAAGGTCTCGTGCTGGACGATTTCGTCGCTGTTCTTCAGGCCGGTAACAATCGCCGGCAGCACGAAGTTGCCCGCGCGGTCGATCGCGGTGCCGCCGGTTTCAACAGTGCCGCCGGCAGCCTTGGCCTTCTCGATCGAGGCCAGGAACTGCTGCACGGCTTCCGGGCTGTTCAGCGGGCCCATCAGGTTGGCGGCGTCGGTCGGGTCGCCGATCTTGCCTTCGACCTGCTTGTACGCCTTGACCAGCGTGGCCAGCACGTTGTCGTAGATGGATTCATGCACGATCAGGCGGCGCGTGGTGGTGCAGCGCTGGCCGGCAGTGCCGACGGCGCCGAACACGATGCCCGGCACGGCCAGCTTCTGGTCGGCGGTCTCGTCCATGATGATGGCGTTGTTGCCGCCCAGTTCCAGCAGGCAGCGGCCCAGGCGCTGGGCGACCTTCTGGTTGACGGTGCGGCCGACCTGGGTGGAGCCGGTGAAGGAGATCAGCGGCACGCGACGGTCGTCGACCATCTTTTCCGACAGCGCGGTGCCGGCGTCGTTGATCAGGAAGAAGATGTCCGGGAAGCCGCCGGCCTTGAGCGCGTCATTGCAGATCTTCATCGTGGCAATGGCGGTCAGCGGAGTCTTGTTGGACGGCTTCCAGATGCACACGTCGCCGCAGATGGCAGCCAGGAACGCGTTCCAGCTCCACACCGCGACCGGGAAGTTGAAGGCCGAGATGATGCCGACCAGGCCCAGCGGGTGGTACTGCTCGTACATGCGGTGGCCGGGGCGCTCGGAGTGCATGGTGTAGCCGTACAGCATGCGGCTCTGGCCCAATGCGAAGTCGGCGATGTCGATCATCTCCTGCACTTCGCCGTCGCCTTCCGGCTTGGACTTGCCCATTTCCAGCGCGACCAGTGAACCCAGCGCGTCCTTGTGGGCGCGCAGCGCCTCACCGCACAGGCGCACAGCCTCGCCACGGCGCGGGGCCGGGGTGGTGCGCCACACCTTGTAGGACTCCTGGGCACGGGCGATCACGGTTTCGTAATCGGCCTCGGTGGTGGCCTGGACTTCTGCGATCACCTCACCGGTGGTCGGATTCTGCGGCTTGAGAACGCCTGCGCCGGTGGCGCTGGACCACTCCCCGTTACCCAGATAGGTGCCAGCGTTGGTGGCATCCAGTGCCAAGGCCTTGAGCAGCTTGGAAGACATGCAAACTCCTGTTTCGTTACGAATTTTGGCCCGCCGCGGGCGTGGGGGGAGCAGGGGCGGAGCCGTAAATGGTAACAGAGGGCAGGGTGCGGCCTTGGCCCAGGGAATGGGGGTTGGTCCAAGCCGGTCTGTCGGCGCCCTGATTGGCGGCCCGGGCCGCCAATCAGGGCGCCGAGGCCTGTTCAGCGTCCCGGGAGGCCGGACTACTCCGCCGCCGACCAATCCGGCTGGTTCCGATGCCAATCCCATGCGCTTTGAATGATCGGCGCAAGTTCAGTCCAGCGCGGTTGCCAACCGGTTCGCAGGCCAGCGGCCGACACGGAAATGCGTCGTGGCATCGAACTTTCGTCCACGGACATGTTTTCGACGAACCGGGGACCGGTGGTTGGACATGGATGAACCACTCCAGCGCGGCCTGGTGATGTCCGGTGAGCGGACTGTCCAGTACCTGCAGGCGATGACCAGGTTCGGCACGCCATTGCACCAGATGGATGCCGATGCAGTCGCCAGCAGCGGAAGGGACGTTTCTGCGAAGTGCTGAAGGTACGCGTGAGTGCCGCTGATGCGGGTTGGAAAGCGCCGAAAAAAGGGCTGGCGCGGAACCGAATACTGGCGGCGATGGCCACGTTCGTTCGTGTATTTAGGACGTGACCTATGCGGATGCATCGGCCCTGCCTGAAATTGGTGCCCGAATACTGGTATGCACTGAAAGTAGTTGTTTGAATGCTGCCCGGTTGCGCAGCGGAACTTCTTTCTGCGCTTTGATTTTCCCTGCTCGCGCTGTCAATGGATGTGCCCAGGATTGATGCGCGATGGCGTCAGCACGGTTGGACATGGCTCCGGTCGGGAAGTGGCGGTTTCTGTGGCATCGCCGCAGTTCTGAAGGAGAGGTTGCAAATGCTGCAGGATGCGATGGGCAACGTTCCCGTCAGGCGGAAAGATACGCGCGTTCGCATTGAAAGGCGTGTCGCGCTGGACCTCTGGCTTCGTATCGCCGATTCGGTCGCCGTGCCTTTGGTTGCGGTCGCAGTGCATCTTTTCCTGAATGGAGTACAGCTGCCCAGTCCGCTGGTGCGGATGGCTTTCGGTGCCCTGTTGTTGAGCGTGGTCGTATGTTTCACCGTCGTTCCCGTGTATCGGTGCTGGTGGCTTCGTGGCGCCATTGCCGATCTTGGCTGTCTGCTGCTGGCGTGGACCGCCGCCTTCGGTGCCTTTGCGATGTTTCTGCTGCTGGCGCACATGCGCGACTCCCTGGCGGGCGCGTGGTTGCTCGGTTGGTATGTGATGGGTCTGCTGGTGATGCTCGCTGTCAGGCTGCTCGTTCGGATACAGCTGCATCGGCTGCGATCACGAGGTTTGTACTGCGAACGAGTGCTGTTGATCGGCCTGCGTGCACCAGCCTTGAAACTGCATCGCCTGCTGGGCGGAAGGCCGGAGATCGGCAAGCGCGTGGTGGGCTACTTCGCCGCTGGAGAAGACATCGTCGTGCGTGAAGGTGCCGCTCCGATCCGACTCGGCACGTTGCTTGATCTGTCGTCATATCTGCAGGAGCACCAAGGCGAGTTCGACCAGGTGTGGGTGTCCCTGCCGTTGGGTGAAGGTGTCGCGATCAAGGATGTGCTGAAGGACATCGAGGGCTTCCCGGTACCGGTGCGGGTGATTCCCGACACCAGTGGCCTGGGCATGCTCAACCCCGGGGTGTACCTGACAGGCAATGTGCCGATGATAGGTATACGACAGGGGCTGGCCCAGCCGGACTATCGGCTGATAAAGCGCGCGCTGGACCTGCTGGTCGCGAGCATCGCGCTGTTGGGCCTGGCTCCGGTTCTGGTCATGCTGGCGTTGGGAGTGAAACTCAGTTCGCCTGGACCGGTCCTGTTCCGGCAGCGCCGACATGGGCTGGGTGGACGGGAATTCTGGATGCTCAAGTTCCGCTCCATGCGTGTGCACCAAGAGGCATTGGGCACGTTGACGCAGGCCAGCCTGCACGATCCACGCATCACCCGTTTCGGCGCTTTCATGCGACGGACCAGCCTGGATGAACTACCGCAGTTTCTGAACGTTCTCGTCGGCAACATGTCCGTGGTCGGCCCCAGGCCCCACGCGGTTCAGCACAACAATCATTTTCAGCGGTTGATACAACGCTATATGCATCGTCACTACGTGAAACCCGGCATCACCGGCTGGGCACAGGTCCATGGATTGAGGGGGGAGACCCCGGATCTCCGTTCAATGCGTAAGCGGGTGCAGTACGACATCGATTACATCCGCAGGTGGAGCCCGATCCTCGATCTTCGGATCATCGCTTTGACTGCAGTAAAAGTGCTGGGTCAGAGGATGGCGTACTGATGCGCGGCTACAGAATCGCCGAGGAGAGGGACTCCTTTGTCCAGACGAAAATTGCGTGGCGCGTTGCCGTTGAGAGGGGCGCAGGTGCAAGCCGATGCTGGGTTGGTGCCTGGTTGAAGCACAGCACATGCCCAGCAGCATGAAATCTGCGGCGCGGAGATGACCTTGTTCCGGAACGTGCTGGTTGTCTGTGCCGGAAACATCTGTCGCAGTCCTGCTGCCGCAGCGATGTTTCGTCATGCACTGCATGGGAAGCACGTGCAGGTTGCCTCAGCCGGCCTTGCGGCAGTCGTGGGGCGAAGCATGGACACGAATGCCCAGTCGCTGTTGTCCAAATCCGGGCTTGACGGCAGCGATCATCGAGCACGTCAGCTCGACGCGAGGATGCTGCACGGTGCAGAACTGGTGCTGGTGATGGAGCGAGTCCACCTGCATCACCTGGCTCGGGTTGCGCCGCAGGCGTCTGGCAAGGCGTTCCTGCTGGGGAAGTGGCAAGGCGATAGAGAAATCCCTGACCCGCATCGGCAGCCCCCGCATGTATTTGAAGACGTGCATCGAATGATGTGTGAAGGGGTGCAGGGGTGGTTGAGTCATTTGTAAATCCCACGGCGTCACCGGTGCTCTTGGTGGGCGCTACAACACGCCTCGGATCGGATGCGCCCACGGATGTTCGAGGCGCCGTTCCCCAACAGACACCCGGCAATTCAAGCTCATGACAACGACAGCGTCTGCGACGATCAACGGGAACAAGGACGGAATCGGTCTGCGCGAGCTCCTGGGCGCGATCATCGACGATAGATGGCGGGTCCTGATCATCACGCTGGCCTTTGTGGGCGCATCCCTGCTTTACGTGGCGTTGGCTACGCCCGTGTATCGGGCGGAGGCGGTCGTCCAGGTGGAAACAAAAGTGCCCGCATTGCCAGGCTTGGCCGAGGTCAGCGGTGCGTTGGGCTTGGGGCCGCGTTCGACCGAAGCCACAACCGAGATTGCATTGATCACCTCGCGAAAAGTAGTGGGAAGTGCGGTGGATGCGCTGCGGCTGGACATCGAGGTGGTGCCTGACTACCTGCCGGTGGCGGGGCGGTTCATCGCCCGGCGAGCCGAATTGCCCGGTTCGGCTGGACTGGGGCGCGTCCGCTTCGGCCTGGCACGTTTCGGTTGGGGCGGGGAATGGCTCCGCGTGCGCACGCTCGAGGTTCCAGAGCGATTGCTTGGCAAGCGACTGGTGCTGGTCGCGCGTGGACATGGCCGCTACGCGTTGCACGATGATTCCGGAAGCGTACTGCTTGAAGGCGTTGCCGGGCAGGTCGCACGCAGGGACGACTTCGTGCTGGATGTGACAAATCTGCGGGCGCATTCCGGCATGCGTTTCGGCCTGCGACTGCAGCCGCGACTGAGTGTGGTGAACGAGGTGAGAGGGGCGGTCGGGGTGTCGGAGGCTGGTAAGGGTTCTGGCATTCTCAAGCTGTCTTACCAGGATCCGGATCCGGCGCGGGCCGCGCAGGTACTGCAGCAGCTGATGAACGCCTACGTGGAGCAGAACGTGGAGCGTAGCGCAGCTGAGGCATCGACACGGCTGCATTTCGTGAGAGCACAGATGCCCTCTATCCGTGATCAGCTGGATAGGGCGCAGCGGGCGCTGAGCGACTATCAGACGCGCGTGGACTCGGTGGATATGGTTCTTCAGACCAAGGGTCTACTCGAACAACAGGTCGCTGTGGAGACCGGAATCCAGCAGCTGCGGCTGCAGCAGGCGGAGATTGATCGCAGATTCACCCGTGACCACCCGGCCTACCAAGCGTTGATGCGGCAGTTGGGGGAGCTGGAAACGCGCAAGAACGCTTTCCAGGGCAGGGTGCGGCAACTCCCGGAGTCGCAGCAGGAGTTGCTGCGACTGACGCGTGACCTGCAGGTCAGCAATGAGATGTACACGGCCATGCTCCACCAGGCACAACAACTGGATGTGGCCAGGGCAGGAACGATTGGCAACGTTCGGATCGTGGATGCCGCAGAGGTGGACGGCCTTGATCCGGTAGCCCCGCGGAGGGCATTGCTGGTTCTGGCTGGACTGGCGTGCGGGCTGTTCAGCTCGGTCGGTTGGATACTGCTGAGCAAGCTCTTCAATCGCGGCGTCGAGGACCCGTCCCAGCTTGAGGAGATGGGGCTCCCGGTGTATGCCGCAGTACCCACAGACAGTCCCCCCGGCAGGCGGCTGCTTCAGGTCAGGCGTCGCGCTGGCGACGAGGGTCTGCTGGCGGTGCTCGATCCGGCTGCTCTGGCGGTTGAGGCGTTGCGCAGCCTGCGCACCAGCCTTCATTTCGCGAAGCTTGAGGCCAGGAACAACATCGTTCTGATCTCGGGGGCGAGCCCTGGCGCGGGCAAGACCTTCGTCACGACCAATCTGGCTGCGGTACTTGCACAGGCGGGGCAGCGGGTATTGCTCATCGATGCGGACATGCGCAAGGGCACGGTGCACAAGGTGCTGGGCGTGTCGCAGGCTCCCGGGTTGTCGGATGTGCTGGCTGGACACTGTGGCGTCGCGGACGCGATCACCCAGTATCCGGCATTGAATGGTCTCCACTTCATTGCTCGTGGCACCGCTCCGCCGAATCCATCGGAACTGCTGCTGCGTGAGGCATTGGAACAGCTTCTTGATGCTGTACAGGGCATGTTCGATGTCGTGCTGATCGATACACCACCGATTCTTGCGGTGACTGACGCGTCGGTGATCGCACGGCATGCCGGTACCAGTCTGCTGGTTGCCCGCTTTGGAAAGAACCAGCCACGCGAGCTGGAGGTTGCGAGACGTCGCTTCGAGCAGAACGGCGTCAAGTTGCGGGGAGTCATCCTCAATGCCGTGGAGCAGCGGGTTATGGGCTTCTCCAGTTACGGGTACTACGAATACAGGTGATGGGCCGAGTACGCATGTGGGAGGTGCGGTAGGTACCTCCTTTCGTTTCTACCGGCGTTGTTGAAGGTTGACGGAAGATGTTGAAGTGATTGCTTTGGTCCAATGTAAAACGCGTACCGTGATTACCTACGGGACGTTTGATCTGTTCCATGTTGGCCATCTGAATCTCCTGCGCCGGATGCGCGCACTGGGAGATCGGCTGGTCGTGGGTGTGTCAACGGACGAATTCAACGCCAAGAAGGGAAAGCGCACGGTTGTTCCGTTCAAGGATCGGGTCGCTATTGTCCAGGCCGTCCGCTATGTCGACCAGGTGATCGCTGAGCATGATTGGTCGCAGAAGATCGGGGACATCGAAACCCTGGGAGTCGACGTGCTGGGCATGGGCGATGACTGGGAAGGACAGTTCGACCACCTGAATGATGCGTGCGAAGTGGTGTATCTGCCCCGTACCAAGAACATCTCCAGTACCGAGATCAAGCGTGCCCTTAGTGCTCTGGATGCAGCGCAGATAGCTGAGCTGAAGGTTGCCTTGGACCTGGCATCGACCATCGTGCGGCGTTTCGAATGAAGGGGGCAAGCCTCCGATTGGGATTAGGCAGGCGCTCGCCGATCCTTGCAATTGGCGATCAGTTGGCAGTTGTCCTCGGCAACGCACTGCTTGGCGTCATGGTCGCCAGGAGTTCCAGCATGGAGGAGTTCGCCCGATTCGCACTGTTCCAATCGCTGCTTGTTCTTCTGGGGTTTCTCCACGTGCCGTTGATGAATGACCCGCTTGTTCTGGGCAGGGGCGGAAGGGGGACGGCGTTGATGGACTCATTGGTGTTCACCGTGCGCGTCTTTGCGCCGTTGTCGGTCAGTGGCTCTCTTGTGCTGTCGATGATGGGTGTTGCTGGCCCCGTGGAGTCGATCCTGCTGCTGGCTCCCAGCGTCATGCTCGCGTGCCTGTGCTGGTCGGCCAGAAGTGCATTGCACGGGGATGGGAATCACCGCGCGGCCTGCCTGGTCAGCACGACGGGTATGTTGACGTCGTTGCTGGTGTTCGCAGGACTACTGTTTGCTGGCATCCAGCCTGTTCGTGCCGCGTTCATGGCCATCGCCGGCTCCAGTCTGCTGGCGTTGCTCGTAGCCACGCGTTTCGATATCGAAAATTCGATCAGGCGAGGTTCCGTTGATGAGGGCGCCGACGCAGCCTTGCCGGGGCTGGCCGCCGCCGGTCTGGTTTGGGTTTCGGGGAACGTGACTGTCCTGTTCCTTGCATGGTTGGGACGGCTTGAGGATATCGCGGGGCTTCGCGCTGTGTTGACGCTGTTACTTCCGCTGAATCAGTTGCTGATTGGTCTTTCTGCGTTCCTGATGCCGCGCTTTGCCTATCTCCATGGTTCGGGACAATTCTCCTTGATACAGCGGTTTCTGCTTCGGCTGTCCTTGGGTTGTTCGGGGATGGCGCTGTTGTTTGTTCTCTGTGTGTATCCGCTGGCTGGTCAGCTGCTCGGCCGTATCTATGGGACTGGCTATGTGGCCTACGAAGGGCCGATGCGTCTGGGGGCGACAGTACTGCCGCTGTGTTGGGGTCTTATCACGCTTCGCAGGACGCTGCTGCGCAGCAGTGGACGGCTGCCTGACCTGCTGCGGATCAATGCTGCTGGTCTGCTGGTTGGAATTCCGCTCTCACTGGTGGTTCTGTTGTCTTCGAATGAGAACGCAGTCATGGGGTCGTTTGTCGTGGTCCAGATTGCGATGCTTTGCGCGTACCTGCTGCTTGGGCGCGAGCGAAAGGTGATTTGACGTGGCGGGCGACAATTTCTCATTTTTGCGCGACAGCCTGCTGAAGGCATTCAAACTGCCATGGTTCGCCGTTCTCTCGATTCTGGCCAGGTTTGCTGTGCGCGACAGAAATCTCTGGTTGTTCAGTCGTCGCAGCGGTGTCGGCGATGGGCCGCTTGCGATGGCCCTGCATTTTCGAGAGATCAACCCCGCTTTGCGGCTGGTATGGCTGACCCGTGACGATGCCGACGATCGGTTGGCCGAGTTCCATCAGCTTGAGTTCCACAGGCGCGATTCTTTGCACGGACTGCTGCTTTGCCTGAAGGCGGGTGGTGGGTTCATGACCAATGGCTTCAGCGATCTGCGTGGCCCGGCAATCTGGGGCGCGCAGGTCATCCAGTTGTGGCACGGTGCCCCCTTGAAGCGGATCGGTAGGGATCGTCGCGATCACTCTGGCAGGCAGAACGTCCTGCTACGGCGTCTGATAGACCGGCTCGAGGCATATTGGAATAGTCATTGCACCTACGTGATCTCCGCTTCGCCGTTGGCAGCCGAACGTCTGTGTTCGGCGATGGCGCTGCCCGCGAGCAGAGTTGTGGTGACCGGTGATCCGCGCATGGACCTGGTCGGGCGCGATAACGGAGCGGCGCGCAGGACGCTGGAGGCGCTGGCGGTTACGCATGGGCTTGGCGGGAGGCGGTTGTTTGCCATCGTCGCGCCTACCTGGCGCGAGGATGGCGCGGTGGTCGATGGCTTGGATGCCCATGCGTGTTCGATTGTCGCTGCGCGAAGTGATCTTGTGGTGTTCGTCAGGGCACATCCACACTCGGCGGAAATCGATGCCTTTGACGGTGTGCCCAATGTGATCGCCCTGTCCCCATTGGACTACCGGGACGTCACCGCGCTGCTGGCTGGATTCGACGTCCTGCTCACCGACTATTCCAGTATCGCGATGGACTTCTCCGTGCTGTCCAGGCCTATCGTGCTGGTTGCGCCTGACTTGCTCGGATATGCAGCCGCGCCCGGCCTGTACGAGGACTACTGCCGGTTCAGCGAGGGGCGGAGTTACGGCTCCTGGTCCGACGGCATCGTTGAGTTGGTGTCGCTGTGCGAAGGGGATCACGCGCTGGCTCAGAGCTATAGCGATCGGAGTCGCGCCATGGCGGCGCGCTACCACCCTTTCGGTACGGAAGGGAATGCAGAGCGCGTGGCGTCGCTGCTGGCTTCCGGAAAGGAGTGCCGTTGATGCGGATCATGCATGTGACCCAGTGTCTGGGAGGCGTTGAGACATACCTGCGTTCGTTTCACGCGCACGGCGCGTTCGACGGCTTTGAGTGTCGTGTACTCGTTGTCCCCTCAGAATGCCTGTTGGCTGAGGAATGGCGGGCGGCAGGCGGCGTGGTTGAGGTTGTCGAAATGCGACGCGACGTCGGGGTCTTCTCCGATATCCAGTCGCTCGGCCGGATCCTGCGTCTGATGCGACTGCATCGGCCGGATGTCGTGCACCTGCACAGCTCCAAAGCGGGGGCGCTCGGTCGGATCGCCGCGCTTGCCAGCAGGTTGTCCGGGCATCGTGCTGCAGTGGTCTATACGCCGCATGCCTACTATTACCTTGCCCAGTCCGGTTGGAGGCGGCGTGTTTTCCAATGGATAGAGCGCCTGCTTTCGTGTTCCACGGATCTGCTCATGGCGACGTCGGCCAGCGAGCGGGAGCGAAGCCTGGTCGAAGTCGGTTATCGCACACGCAAGATATGCACCATCTCCAATGGGGTGTCGCTGTGCGATCCCCGTGCCCGGGGGCCTGACAACGGCGGCGTGATCGACGTGATCTTTGTTGGACGGATCTGCCACCAGAAGAACATCGAGTTGCTTGCCAGGGTCATTGCACGCTTCAGCGCGGGTGAGGGTGTGCGCTTCAGGATCGTTGGTGCCGGACATTACAGGCAGGATCGCTTTCTGCTTGATGCGCTGTTGCACGACGCAGGCGTGGATCAGGGGTTGGTGGAGATTGTTCCCTGGCTCACGCATGCGGAGGTGCAAGCGTTGTTTGCTGTTTCCGACATCAGCGTGGTGACATCGCGATATGAGAGTTTTGGCTATGTGGCCGCTGAGGCGGGTGCGGCAGGGCTGCCGGTGGTGGCTGCGAACGTGGACGGGCTGAAGGATGTCGTCGAGGCTGGTGTCAGCGGATTTCTTGTGGAACCGGAAGATTGCGAGGGCTTCGTCGCGCGGATCCGCCAACTTTCCGGGGACGCGGGCCTGAGGACACGCATGGGGGATGCAGGGCGCTGCCGGGTAGCTCTGCATTTCAACGTTGGCAGGAACGCAGTGGCGATGCGCGATGTTTACGCGGAGCTGCGATGAGCAGGGCGAATGCCGGTATCGGCTGGTACTTCGTGGCCATGTTTTCCGTCGCCGGCGTATTCCTGGTCCACGAGATGCCGCAACTCTGGCATTCGAAGTTCTATCTCGATGGGCAGACGCTGCTTGCCGCCACGCCGGCAATGGAGCTGTTTGCAGGGTCGTACAGGGCGAGCGCGTGGTTGTTCTGGCCGGTGTTTCAGCTTGCCGGATACTTGGGGCTGGACCTGAGCCTGTATTCAAGTCGCTTTGATCGGGCATGGTTCGTGATGAACCTGCTGTGGGCGCTCCCGTTTCTGGCCATGATCTGGGAGGTGGTGAGGCGGATGGGTGCGCGTGCTGCTCCGAGCGACATCTTCGTTCTCTTCTGTGCGCTGGTGTTGTACGCCCCGTTCTACGGCAGCATCAACAAGGACATCGTCCCAGCGTTGATGATGTTTGCCGTGACCGCCGCTTTGGCGGCTGGCCGGCTCGGCACGGCGCTGACCGTCTTTGTGGTGCTGGTGCTGGCCTATGGACTTGTGGTGCGTGTCTATTTCCTGCTCTTCGGCACTGTATTCGTGCTTGCTTACTTCCTGGTCGATAGCCGCACGAAGATGATGGTCGCGCTGTTTGCTGGAACGATGGTTGTTGTCCTTTCCTTTCCGTACATTCCGCGGGCGCTTATCGACATCGGGCGCGCTGAGTACCTCGAGGATGTGGCGAGCACACGGATCAACTATTCCTTCGACGACTACACGGCGGGCGGCTTTGCGCTCAATCGCATCGTTGCGGTGGTCAGGGTGGCGTTTCCTGTCGAGCTGCTGCTGAAATCACCCGTGTATGCGCCATTCGTTCTCTTCCGTTGCTACGTCACGCTGCTGATGCTGAAAGCGATTGATCAGGTGGGGGGCATGCGGATGGCAGCGTGCGTCATTCTGGCATTCACCGTCACGCAGGCGGTGTTCGAGCCGGATTTTGGCTCGGCGTTCCGCCACTTCATGATGGCAATTCCACTGGTGATCTATCTGCAATCAGCATTTGGTCGCCCGGCTGGCCATCGCTGGGGTGCCCTCGCCAGGCCGCGATCCTGCTGATTGGCCAGTGTGTTCCGACCTTTCAACGCGGAGCGGAGCCGGCGGGGTGGGGTACCGATAGTGTCACGGGTTGAGCCAGCCCGGCTGCGTTTGCCACCGCAGGAGATCACGCTCGTCAGTCTCTTGGTACAGGCCCCGCGGCCGCGCCAAACGCGCACCACCATCGCGGTACAGCGGGTTCCATGCCAGGTTGGCGTGGGCACGGGTGGAGCGGGGCAGCATCAGATCGAACGGCATTCTTATGAAGATGCCCTTGTCAAAGCTCCCTTCGCCGAAATCCTCGGACGAGACATCGGTCTTGGTGGCATATGCGCCCATGCTGACGCCGTTGTTGAACGCACGTGCCATTGAAAGCGTGGCGCCCCAGTCGCCCGCAAGGTAGCGGCCGGCATGGAGGCTGCTGGCTATCCTGCGCTGGCTTCCCCACAGGTAATGGAAGCCGATATGGCCAGTGCCGGTGCTGTAGCCGCGGAAATGGAACTTCTGCCCGAAGTCGCGCTGTCTGACCCAGTTCAGGTCGGCGCCAACCGCCCAGCGTTCGCCCAAGGGGCGATACAGCACTTCGCCGCCAACACCGCCGTACATGGATTCGAGCATGCCGGCGTAGGCCATTGCGTACAGCGTATTGCCGAGCTTTCCGGTGGCGGTGAACTGCAGGTTGGGAACCGTGAAGTCGGAAGTAGTCAGGTACTGTCTGACGTGGGTACGCACGCGCGGCAGGTTGCTTGGGGCGTCGTAGTGGAACTTGTCGTAGTTGTTGTAAGCGTTGTAGCTGATAGTTCCGCTGAGCTGGAGATTGGGTGTGAGCTGCAGTGCGCCCTGGTACGCGCCTGACAGCTGGAACAGGATGAAGCCATCCGGCCCGCCAACGGTCTGTTGGTAGCCTAGCTTGAAGGCGCTGTCGAACTGGCGCGTCGACGGCGCATACAAGGTGGTTGCAGGCCTTGCTGTTGGCGCGGTGACATGCAATTGCGTGGCGAGCTGGGCAGGGGAAATGCGGTTGTCCAGGTAGTTGTGGAGCACGCTCAGTTCGATGCCTGTTTCCAGCAAGGGCATGCCCATGCGGGTGTTCCGTACGGTCAGCCAGTTGACGTCTGCCGGTGCATCGCTGGCAAGAATGCGAGCGCTGCGCTCGAAGCCACGTGCGGGTTGTATGTAGCGGCGTTGCTCGCCGCTGACGATGATCTCCGTTCCGCGCCGGGAGATGCGTTGCACGCGCAGGCCGGCGTTGCTCTCCAGCTGCGCGGCGATCGCGGCCCAGTCGGTTTGCGTTTCGGGCCCGACCGGTTGCGCCAAGGTGGCGGCGTTGTAGGGAACTGGCGGTGGGTCCAGTGGTTTGGCGCTCGAACTGGCCAGGGCAGGATTGGAGCGCAGGGTCAGTCCAAGCATGGCGGTGGTGCCGCGCTCCCACCCCAGATGCAACTGCACGTTGCGGTTGGGCATGTAGACCGCGCCAATGTTGAACGGTGTGCGCTGGCGCTGATGATTGTGCTGTGGCTCGTTGCGATAGTCGTTGCCGTCGTACTCCAGCTCGAGCTGCAGGGGCTTCCAGGCTGTCTGATAGGCCAGTCCGCCAAATACGCCTACTGGGCCACGGAACATCGCGCTGGTGCCCAGCTGCCCGGCTGCATGGTTGGTGGTGTTGCTGTCGGGGCGGTGCGCATAGCGGTCATCGATGTGTCGCAATGGGTTGCCGAAGTCGCCACGGTTTCCGATGTATCCCGTTGCCACGCCGATGCTGGCATCCAGCGGTCCGATCCGCTTGTTGGCAACCAGGTACTCGCTGGAGAAAAGCCCGGTGCCGCCGACGTCGCGTATGCCGAACGCCACTTCTGGTGTCCACCTGCGCTCACGAAGCAGGCGCAGCTTCAGGTCGATGGATTTGTCCTTGTAGCTCTGGTCGCCGCTGAGTGCGTGACTGCCATAGCGGCGGTTGGCAACGGAGACGTAGCGGAAGCTTCCTTCCAGCCACGGCATGGGCTGCATGACGACCGTATAGCGGCTGTAGGGGGATGTGTGGCTGGCGGTGAGGCTCAGACTGCCTTCCCCATCCATGCGGCTGCTGGGCGTCTGCAGCAGGCCTGTGCCGCCCCAGTCGCTGGCGTTAGGCGTGGGGCCTTGCTGCGCGTGCAATGCGCTGCAGACGCCCAAACCCAGCAGCGCCAGGCTTCCACGGGACAAGCTCCGCTTGCGTTGCCGCCTCACGGTTGCACTCCGGAGGCGCCCAGCACCTGTGTGGCCAGGAACTTCGCCGCCGCGTCATTGACGTTGGGGGCGACTGTCGGCGACAGGGAATCATCCAGTGGCACATAGATCAGTGCGCCGGGTGCGAGAGTGGAGCGCGGACTGCGGTTCCACAATGCGATTCCCAGGCGTTCAATGCTGCCGTCCGGCTGTATGACGTGCAGGTAGTCTCTGCTTGCCGCGCGCAGCAATGGGCATTGTTGTCGATATGCCGCTGGCGTCTGGAGCGGGACGTGCGGCAGCTTGCAGGCATTGCGGACGGCGCCGGTCACGGTGACGGTCGTCGGCCGTGACGGATAGAACAGGTGATCACCCGTCGACGCCGGGTAATCCTGCGTGCGGTTGGCTTCCAGCGTGCGGGGTTCGAGCAACTGCATGACGCGTCCGGTTACGGGCATGGGAGAAAGGATCTCAATCAGCTGGTCGGCGGCTTCGGCAAGGGCAGGCATGTCGCTGCCTCCTGTGGACAACAGTCCCAGGTCAAACATCAGGCCCGCCTTGTGGCGTGCCTGTTCTGGCAGCTCACGGTGGCGCAGCAATGCAGCACCCAGGTGGTAGGCATCAGTGGTAGGTCGGGCGGTATCGGCTGCAGCGCTGAGGCGCGCCCGTGCCGGCAGGACGTGGAGGCCGGGGGCGTGCACGCTGCCGGAAGCCTCGATGGTGATATGGGTTTGTGCCTGTACCTGCGCGCACGTCAGCAACCACATTGCAATTGCAGTCACGCATCTGATCATTGCCGTCGCAGGTCCACGGCATAGGGCTTGAGCTGGATGATCTGCAGCTGGGTATCCGGTGCGATGGCCTGCACGCTTTTCCAGATGAAGCCGTTATCGGGATCAATCCAGTAGTGGTTACTGCTGCGCCAGTGGTCGCTTTGCAGTTGTTCGCGTATGTGAAGCAGCGATCGGGTATGCCCCAGTATCGTTACTTCTTCCTGGCCCACCGGCTGTAGCGTTCCCTGTACCTGCATGCCATAGCGATAGCCCGGCATCACGTCATAACGTCGCCGAACGCGGGTGCCGGGCTCGACCATGTGCAATGCGCCGAACGGGTTGTTTCCCTCTATCACCATGTCCCGCAGTTCGGGAGTGCCACCGTGCGTGGCCACCACCAGCCCGCGTTCCATGAAGACGATGCTGCGCTCGCTGCTGTACCAGGCCTGGCGGCCGTGCCTGACATGGCCAAGGACGAGAATCGCTCCGCCGGCCGGTCCGTTTACCTTCATCTGCGGAAATCGATTGGCGGCGACGGCTACGGGATCGGGCCGTATGTCGGGCTTGCCCTGAAGAGCCAGCTGTACGGTCTGCAGGGTGGTGCGTCCCATGCTGCCGCACCCGGCAAGTGCCAGGGCCAGCAGTGCGAACGTGCAGCTACGGGTGAAGCGCGTTGTTGGTGTGGCAGCCAAAGGCTTGAGACATGTCATTGCTGCGATCAGTTGCTGTCCAGATCGTTGCGTGTACTGGCAGCGTTGCTGACGATGGTCGTGAACGGCAGCAACTGGTTCACGAAGCGGCTCCAGCGTGTGACCCCCGCCGCGCCGACAAACACCACGTCACCGGGCTTCAGTTCGAACTGGCTGGCCAGCGCGAATGCGGCCGGCGACCTGGCTTCAAGTTGAAACACCTGCGAAGGGGCCTGTTGCAGGTCGCGGGAGCCGCGGATGACGTAGACCGAATTTGCATTGACGGTGGATTGCAGCAGTCCGCGAGCGCGACCCAATGCCTGGCTCAACGAGATGCCACCGGTCCGGAAGCTCAGTGCGCCAGGTTGATTCACCTCGCCGACGACAAAGACTTCCTTCTGGTCCAGATACGGGACGTGGACGTGATCGCCGGCCTTCAGGAACAGGTGGCCTTCGCCGCTTCCGTCCCCGCTCATGCGGCCAAGGTCAAGCACGTGGGTGACTCCGTCGCGGGTAAGGCGAATGCCAGACAGATCTGCCTGGGTCGGATCCAGCCCGGATTGGCTGATGGCTTCAGCCAACGTCAATGGCGTGACCGTCAGCACGAGGATAGCCGCTTGGCGCGAGGCACCGGTTACCCATACTCGCTGGCTGGCGTAGGTGAGTACCGAGACATCCACCTGCGGCGCTTCCACGTATCGGGCAAGCCGCATGGTGATCTCCTGTCGCAGTTCCGTCGGCGTCTTGCCAGAGGCGATGACAGTGCCGATGTAGGGATAGAACAACGTGCCGTCGGATTGCACCAAGCGCCCAGCGGCATTGAGCTGTTGCTGAGGTCCTGCCGGGACGGTCAGTTCAGGGTGATCCCAGACGGTGATGTAGAGAACATCACCGGGGCCAAGCACGTAGGGACCGGGGCGATAGTTGGTGAGGGAAGCCGCGAGTGAAGGGGCTTTCCGCGCGGCTTCGTCCATCGCGATCAGCTTTGCGGTGATGGGGACCAGTTCGACCTGATCCGGAGCAATGGGTCTGTCACTGGCTGCCGCCAAGCCGCTGCTGCGCATGTGTTGGCCAGGGGCCCAGAGGCACGCGGACAGGAGCAGGGCCAAAGCGGCGGCAATGGCTGGGCGTTTGCTGTCCATCTTGGTGTGTATTCCTGGCCGGCGAGGGCAGACAAAAAGCCCCTCCGGTGATTTTCCGGAGGGGCGGTAGGTCGAGCTTGAGGATGGTTTATCGGGTGCCCGTGGGGCCGCGTGATCCGGAGGAGTCGTCATCACCACCGGAGATGGCGCCATAGAGCACGGCCGAGGCGGCAACGCCGATACCGACGAGTGCACCGGTGCTCAATGCGCCAGTGGCGGCGGCGGAAGCCTGTTGAGCGCCGGCGACTTCGTAACTGCCAATGCCGTCGGCCGTGGCGCCTTCGGCGACGGCTTCCTGGGTCAACAGGTTGCTCTGGTCGGCCACTTCTGCGAGGTCGCCTGCCGAGGCCTGTTGAGCGAGATTGTCAGCAGAGGGCGCCTCCGGGACGTTGGCCTCCTGATGCGCGGCCGGATCCTGGGCGGGGTCGCTGGACGGCTCGGATTCGGGCTGCTGTGGAACTTCCTGCGCAACGGCCTGGGTCGTCGGCACCTGCTCGGTCCAATTGCCTGAAGCAGCGGCAGCCGTGGCCGTAGCCGGGATTGTTTGTGCAAGCGCGCAGAACGGAAACCCCAGCAGCGTCAGGGTGGCGAGCATTTTTTTCATTTGGGGGTTCCTATTCCGTCAGATGGAAAACGCCGGTCATATTTCTTTTGCTCACCAAATGTGTCAATCAGTCTCGTCCTAGCTTGGCGAGGCTGTGCTGCTTCAAGGGCGCCGCGCCAGGCACAAAGGTGGGGTTGCAGTTGGGAGCTGCGTGTTGGCAGGGACATCGTGTTGGTTGTGTTGAGGCCTGGTGCCGGGGTGTTTTGCTGGCCGGAGCCGGCGCTTGCCTGTACTCTTGTCGCCCTCAAATTGGCCCCGTAGCTCAGCTGGATAGAGCGGTCCCCTCCTAAGGGACAGGTCGCACGTTCGAATCGTGTCGGGGCCACCAATTCAGCATCCTGTCCTGCCGCGTCGAGGCGGTTTATGGCGGCCCGGCGGTGCAGCCGGTGCAATGCGATCTCCGGCTTGTGGTCATTTCCCATTTATCGAAGCGTTGCGGCCATGTCCACAGCGCGGGCAGACTGCCGCCATGCCGTCCACCTTCCGCCACCTGCGTCGCTACCCGGCCCCGACCGGCCTGGAGCGCCATGACTACGCCCAGTGGGTGCTGCCGGTGCGGGGTGATCTTCAGTTCGAAGTCGGCGGTCGTGGCGGGCGCCTGGATCTGCTGCAGGGGGCCTTTGTCGCGCCAGGTGAAAGCCATGACCTGGAAGGCCAGGGCGAGAACTGCTGCCTGATCATCGACTGCCATCCGGGCGCACTGGATGACGACACGCTCGAACACCTGCGTCAGCAGCGCTGGTTGGCGTTGCCGAAGCACATCCGGCAGCAGTTGCAGCACATCCATGCGCAGGACGCCGAGGCTGATCCGCTGCCGCAACTGCTGCGTTACTTCGCCCCCGCAGGCAGCGGTGCGCGTTTGCAGGCGTTGTGTGCGGCGATCAGGCAATGTCCCGGCGCGGATTGGTCGGTGGCGCGGATGGCGGCCCAAGTGGGTGTCAGTGGCAGTCGCCTGCATGCCTTGTTTGCCCATGAATTCGACGTATCGCCGCAGGCCTGGTTGGGTGCGGCACGGCTGCGCTGGGCCAAGCAGGAACTATTGCGTGGCGACGCCAGCATCAGCGATATCGCGTTGCGGGCAGGCTATTCCGAGCACAGCGCACTGACCCGTGCGCTGCGTCGGGAAAGCGGTCTGAGCCCGAGCCAATGGCGCCGGCAGGGCAGTAGCCTCGGTCAAGACACATCGGTGACCCCGGCCTAAACTGCGCGGCCCGATCTGATGTGTGGCAGGCAATGAATCGTTCAATGGGCGTGGGTATCGCCAATGGCGTGGCTTCCGGCGCGCTGTGGGGCCTGGTGTTCCTGGCCCCGGCGGTGCTGTCGGGTTTCTCGCCGCTGCAACTGGCTGCCGCCCGTTATCTTGTCTACGGTCTGGTCGCGGTGATCCTGCTGGTGCCGCGCTGGCCCTCACTGCGCGCAACCATTGGCAAGGTCGAATGGACCGGGCTGACGTGGTTGAGCCTGCTGGGCAACATCATCTACTTCGTGCTGCTGTCGATCTGCGTGCAATGGAGTGGCGGCGCATCGGCCGCCTTGATCGTCGGCATGGTTCCGGTGCTGGTGGCGCTGGTGGGGGCGCGCGAACCTGGCGCGGTGCCGTTGTCGCGCCTGGCACCGGCCTTGGTGCTGTGCGTGGCCGGCGTGGTGTTGATGGGGTACGAGGCGATGGGTTCGGCGCATGTGCAGACCAGCGCCACACAACGATTGATCGGGCTGTTGTGTGGCGTCGGCGCGCTGGTGTCGTGGACGGCCTATTCGGTGGCCAATACGCGCTGGCTGGCGCGGGTGCCGAATGTATCCGGCCATGACTGGTCGCTGCTGACCGGCGTGGCCACTGGTGGCTTGGCCTTGTTGCTGGCACCGGTGGCGTTTCTGGGCGACAGCAAGGTGCATTCGGGCAGCGAATGGGCTGGATTCTGGGCGATGGCGGCGGCAGTGGCGGTGTTTGCGTCGATCCTGGGCAACGCCTGTTGGAACCGGGCCAGCCGGGCGCTGCCGCTGACCTTGGGCGGGCAGATGATCGTATTTGAAACCCTGTTCGGGTTGGTCTACGGCTTCCTCTGGCAGCAGCGCTGGCCGGTGGCGGCCGAAGTGCTGGCGGCGGTGTGCCTGGTCGCCGGCGTGGTCTGGAGCGCGGCAGCGCATCGGCCGGCACCGGCGGCGGCTGAATCGGCCTGAGCTTTCCGCGCGGTGGGCAGCGAAAGCACCGCTGAAAGGTTGCTTTCGTTTGCAACCAGCCACGCGTGGAGAGAAATCTATATTCAGTGACTCGGCAGCCTGTTTCAGGCTGCTTCAACGTAGATGGCCGACGTTCGCCGTTGGTGGCATTTGCAACTTTTAACAGCGGCTTCGCCGACGTTGCCTGCAATCGACGTTTTGCGGTGCAGCACTTGACAGTCCGTCGCCGGCTGTAGTCCTCTTGTCCGCATGAGCGCCATCCAGTCCCTCGCCACGCAGCAGTCGCCGATGACCGGCGGTCGTGCCCGTGCGTGGGCGCAGGGCAGCTCCATTACCACCGCCACTATTACCGTCACCATTAACCCGGTGCGGCCCGTCGTCTTCGCGTAATTTCCGAAAACCACGGCCCCGCAACCGGATCAGGATGCGGGGGAACTCCATCCAGATGCGTGTCGGGGCCTCCAGCCGAGGTTCATCCGATGTCGTCAGTTGCCGTTTCACTCGTCGATCCCGCTGCGGCCGTCGCCGCCCGCACCGTCGTCCATAAATTTGGTGGCACTTCCGTCGCCGACGCCGATCGCTATCGGCATGTGGCGCAACTGCTGCTGGCGCGTGACGAGACCACCCAGGTGACGGTGGTGTCGGCGATGAAAGGGGTGACCGATGCGCTGATCGAGCTGGCGCGTTTGTCGGCAGCCGGCGATGGCCTGTGGGATGACCGCTGGCACGAACTGCGTGCGCGGCACCGTGCCGCCGCGGTATCGCTTCTGGGCGAACACGCCGGGCTGACCATCGAATGGTTGGACGCCCGCTTCGAGCGATTGCATGAAGTGTTGGCTGCGCTGGCCGTGATCGGCGAGCTGCCGCAGGAAGTGCTGGACCGTGTGCAGGGCCTGGGCGAAGTGTTCTCCGCGCATCTGCTGGGTCATCACCTGCAGGCACTGGGCCAGCAGTGCGAGGTGCTCGATGCGCGGGACGTTCTGGTGGTCAACCATGGCGAACTGGGTGTGGACGTGGACTGGAAGTCCAGCGCCGCCAAGCTCGACCAGTGGCGACAATCGCATCCGGCGCAGCGGTTGGTGGTGACCGGCTTCGTGGCACGTGACCGCAAGGGCAACATCACCACGCTCGGTCGCAATGGCAGTGATTTCTCCGGTGCGATCTTTGCCGCACTGTTTGATGCGGACGAACTGCATATCTGGACCGACGTGGATGGCGTGCTGTCGGCCGACCCGCGCGTGGTGCCGGAGGCGGTGCAGTTGGAGGCGCTCAGCTATGACGAAGCCTGCGAGCTGGCCTATTTCGGTGCGAAAGTGGTGCATCCGCAGACCATGTCGCCGGCCATTGAACGTGGCCTGCCGATCATCATCCGCAACACGTTCCAACCCGATCATCCGGGCACCCGCATCACCGGCAGCAGTTCCAGCAATGGCCCGATCAAGGGGCTGACGCTGAGCCCGGATCTGGCGGTGCTCAACCTGGAAGGAACCGGGCTGATCGGGGTGCCGGGCACCGCCGAGCGCGTGTTCGCAGCGTTGCGCAATGCGCATGTATCGGTGGTGATGATCTCGCAGGGTTCCTCCGAGCATTCGATCTGCTGCGTGGTGAAACAGGCCGAAGCCGAGCGCGCGCGCGATGCGTTGTTGCATGGGTTCTCGCATGAGCTGGCGGCTGGGCAGGTGCAGCGGGTGCAGCTGACCGAAGGCGTGAGCGTGTTGGCAGCGGTGGGCGATGGCATGGCCGGGCAGCCGGGTGTTGCCGCGCGTCTGTTCGAATCACTGGGGCGCGCGCAGGTCAATATCCTGGCCATCGCGCAGGGCTCCTCGGAGCGCAACATCTCCGTGGCCATCGATGCACAGGACGCGACCAAGGCATTGCGCGCGGCGCATGCGGGGTTCTGGCTGTCGCCGCAGACGTTCTCGGTTGGCGTGATCGGCCCCGGCAATGTCGGCGCCGCGCTGCTGGACCAGCTCAATGCCGCCCAGCCGCAGTTGCTGGCCAAGGCCAAGCTCGACCTGCGCCTGCGTGCGATCACCTCGCGCAGCCACATGCTGCTGGATCAGCGTGGCCTGCATGGCGACTGGCAGCGGGCATTTGCCGCTTCCTCGCAGGCGGCCGACCTGGACCAGTTCACCGAACATCTGCTGTCGGCAAGGTTGCCGCATACGTTGATCGTCGATTGCAGCGGCAGCCCGGATGTGGCCGAGCGTTACGCCGGCTGGCTGGCCGCGGGCATCCACGTGGTGACGCCGAACAAGCAGGCCGGTGCCGGCCCGCTGCCGCGTTACCACGCCATCCGCGCCGCGGCCGAAGCCAGCGGCGCGCGCTTCCGTTACGAGGCCACGGTGGGTGCGGGTTTGCCGGTGATCACCACCTTGCGCGACCTGGTCGATACCGGCGACGAAGTCACCGCCATTGCCGGCATCTTCTCCGGCACGCTGGCCTGGCTGTTCAACAAGTACGACGGCAGCGTGCCGTTCTCCGAACTGGTCACGCAGGCGCGTGGCATGGGCTATACCGAGCCGGACCCGCGCGATGACCTGTCCGGCATGGACGTGGCGCGCAAGCTGGTGATCCTGGCACGCGAAGCAGGCTACGACCTGAGCCTGGAAGATGTGGCGGTGGAAAGCCTGGTGCCGGCGAGCCTGCAGGGCGCGAGCGTGGATGACTTCATGGCGCGGCTGTCGGAGGTGGATGCGGTGTTCGCACAGCGTCTGTCCGATGCCAAGGGCAAGGGCAACGTGTTGCGTTACGTGGCGCAGTTCAAACCCGGCCAGCCGCCGAGCGTGGGCCTGGTTGAGCTGCCGGCCGACCATGCATTCGCCAACCTGCGCCTCACCGACAACGTTGTCCAGTTCACCACGGGCCGCTACTGCGACAACCCGCTGGTGGTGCAGGGCCCGGGCGCCGGGCCGGAGGTCACCGCTGCCGGCGTGTTTGCCGACGTGCTGCGGGTCGCCGCAGGCGAGGGGGCGCGGCTGTGATGGAAGGTGCGAGCGCCGCAGCGGGCAAGGATCTGCGCGAGGTGCGCGCATTCGCACCGGCCTCGGTGGCGAATGTGGCGGTGGGTTTTGACCTGCTCGGTTATGCGGTGCAGGGCGTCGGCGACACGGTCACCGTGCGTCGCATCGACGCACCACAGGTGCGCATCGTCGCCATTCGCGGAGCGGCGGTGGACCTGCCGATGGATGCGGCCAGCAATACCGCCGGTGCGGCGTTGATCGCATTGCGGCAGGCACTGGCGTTGCCGTTCGGTTTCGAGATCGAAATCGACAAGGGCATTCCCCTGAGTTCGGGCATGGGTGGCTCCGCAGCTTCGTGCGTGGCAGCG
Source organism: Stenotrophomonas sp. SY1 (assembly GCF_021202945.1). GTDB lineage: Bacteria > Pseudomonadota > Gammaproteobacteria > Xanthomonadales > Xanthomonadaceae > Stenotrophomonas. Next base: position 1,858,970 of record NZ_JAJOYR010000001.1, read on the forward strand.
CTGGTCGCGGCCAATGCACTGCTGGACGTTCCGCTGAGCCGGGAGCAGTTGTACCTGTACTCGCTGGAAGGCGAGGCGGTGGCCAGCGGCAGTCGCCATGGCGACAACCTGGGGCCAATGTTCCTCGGTGGGCTGGTGCTGTCCACGCTCGATCGGCTGGTGCCGGTGCCGGTGCCGGCCGCTTGGCACAGCCTGTTGGTGCATCCGGACGCCCAGCTGGAAACGCGCCGTGCGCGGGCCGCATTGCAGGGCGCTTATGAGCTCAGGGAATTCGTCGCGCAAAGCACCAATCTGGCGCTGGTGCTGGCCGGCTGTCATGCCGGTGACGCCGGCATGGTGCGGGCGGGGCTGGCCGATGTGCTGGTCGAGCCGCGTCGCGCGCCATTGATTGGAGGGTTTGATGCTGCCAAGCAGGCGGCACTGGGGGCGGGCGCGATGGGCGCGAGTATTTCAGGTGCCGGCCCCAGTGTCTTTGCCTGGTACGAAAACCGTGATGCTGCGCTGGCCGCTGCGCCCAAAGTGCAGGTGGCGTTCGCGGCGGCAGGTTTCGAGAGCCAGAGCTGGGTAACGCCATTGAACAGCCCGGGGGCATCGCTGCTCTAGCCTTCCACGACTCCCTTTCATCGGCGGCTGCAACCTGCCTGAAGCCTCTCCCGCAAGCGGGTGCACGTGTCTCAAAAGCCAACTCACGCAAGCGGATGCATGCGTTTTGAAGCACCTCTCCCGCAAGCGGGAGAGGGGTTGGGGTGAGGGCAGCACCGCTCAGTCGAACAACTTTCCGGAAACCGCAATGAACTTCATTTCCACCCGTAACGCTTCCCCGGCCGTCTCCCTAAGCCAGGCCATCGCAGCAGGCCTGGCACCCGATGGCGGTTTGTACGTTCCACAGCAGATGCCGGCCGCGCGCACGTTGGCAGCCGGAGCCTCGCTGGCAGCGACGGCGACCACATTGCTGCAACCGTTCTTTGCCGGCGACGCCCTGGAGCCCGAGCTGGCGGGCATCTGCGAGCAGGCATTTGATTTCCCGGCGCCACTACAGTCGCTGGCCACACGCAATGATCATGTGCTCGAGCTTTTCCACGGCCCCACCGCAGCGTTCAAGGACTTCGGTGCGCGTTTCCTGGCTGCCAGCCTGTCGCGTCTGCGTGCGGGGCAGGAGCGCCCGCTGACCATCATCGTGGCCACCTCGGGCGACACCGGCGCCGCGGTGGCTGCCGCATTTCACAACCAGCCCAATCTGGAAGTGGTGGTGTTGTACCCGGATGGGCGCGTGTCGCCGCGTCAGGCGCATCAGTTGGGCTGCCTGGGCGGCAACATCCGCGCGCTGCGCGTGGCCGGTTCGTTCGACGATTGCCAGGCCATGGCCAAGCAGGCGCTCAATGATGCTGATCTGCAGGCGCAGGTGCCGTTGAGTTCGGCCAACAGCATCAGCCTCGGGCGCCTGCTGCCGCAGATGAGTTACTACGCCCATGCCGCGCTGGAGCATCGTGCCAGGCACGAGGCGCCGCTGAACGTCGTCATTCCCACCGGCAACCTGGGCAATGCGATGGCTGCGGTCATGGCTCGCGCGCTGGGGGTGTCGTTGGGCCGCATCTTGCTGGCGACCAATGCCAATCGCGTGTTGCCCGATTACTTCGGAGGCGGTCAGTACGCACCCAAGCCCAGCGTGGCGACGCTTGCCAATGCGATGGACGTCGGCGCGCCCAGCAATTTCGAGCGGCTGCGCTGGTTATACAAGGGCGACGATGCGGCGTTGCGCACGGAATTCTTCGCGCGCGCGGTGGATGACGCCACCATTCGCGAAACCATTGCCTGTCGTTACAGTGCGTACGGTGAAGTGTTCTGCCCGCATACGGCCACGGCGGTGAACGTGCTGGAGCAACTGCGCGCCAGTGGTGAAGCTGCCGCAGGCGAGCATTGGGCAGTTGCCGCGACCGCGCACCCGGCCAAGTTCGAGTCGGTGGTCGAGCCGCTGATCGGCCGTGAAGTGCCGGTACCGGCAGCGCTCGCAGAACTGCTCAAGCGCCCGGCACATGCCGAACCCTGCCCGCCGGAGTACGCAGCGCTGCGTGAGCGGCTGCTCAATAGCTGATCGCAGCTGCCGCAGGAGCGGCTTCAGCCGCGAAGCCGCTGCCGCATCAGGTTGCCGAAAAGCTCGTCCCTCCCATGGCTCTGCCAAAGGAGGGGGGGGGCGGGGCAGCGTTGCGGCGATATGCCCGTCGCGCAAGTCCATCGTTCCGCTGGTCGGCCGTTCCGCTGTTGTAGGAGCGGCGTGAGCCGCGAAGCTCACGCCGCATCAGGCTGGAGAGAAGCTCACTTCTCCCGTCCCCGCGCCTGTACTTCATCAAAGGGAGAGGCACGAAAGCGCCGCCTGGCCTGGTGGGCGCAGCGATGGCAATGGGGTTTGCGACAGGCGAGAAGCTCCTCCCGAAGGGGAGTCAATCCGTCAAAGCTGGTCGTTGGCGAGCTGCTGCAGGCCCGCGAAGTCGAGGATCTCCACCACGTTCAGATGCGGCAGGGCAATCAACCCCTGCTGACGCAGCTTGGTGAAGGTGCGGCTCACTGTTTCCATGGTCAGGCCGAGATGGTCGGCGATGTCGCCACGCCCCATCGGCAGCGAGACCCGGTTGCCCTGGCGCCCCAGCAGGGTGGCTTCGCGGGCGGCCAGGCGCAGCAGGAAATCGGCCAGTCGCTCCGGAGGCTGCAGGCGCGCCAGTGCCAATGCGTTGTCCTGGGCGGCGTCCAGTTCCTGGCACGCGCGCTGCAACAGCTTGCGTTCCAGATGCGGGTAGCGTTGGCGCAGGTCGCGCATCTGCGAGGTGGGTACCCGGCAGACGCGGCTCTCGGCGATGGCTTCGATGTCGTAGCGGTGGTGGTCGCTGCCGCTCAGGCCCAGGTAATCGCCGGGCAGGACAAAGCCGTTCACCTGGCGGCGGCCATCGGCCAGGGTGCGTACCAGCCGCAACGCGCCTTCGGTCACCGTAAAGACGTGCGCACGTGGCTCGCCGCTACGTGCCAGCGTGGCCCCCATCGGGACCGGCATGGAGGTGGTAATCCGCTCCAGCGCCTGCACCTCGTCGCAGGACAGGGCCGAGCACACCGACAGGTGCCGTATCGAGCAGTGCAGGCACTCACCCACGCCGTTGCCTTCCGCAGGAACGGACGTGGTGCTGGATTGCTCGGGGCCTGAGGCGGGCCGGGACATGGCTTCGATACGGGGCAGGGGAGCCGTAAATGATACTTCATGCGGCCAGCGGGGCGGGCTGGCGCTAGAATTGGAGGTCGTCCACCCCACTGAGTTGCAGGAGTTTCGCCCGTGATCAAGCCCCGTACCCCGCCCGGCATCATGGAATTGCTGCCGCGCGAGCAGATCGCGTTCCAGCGCATGCTGGACGTCATCCGCCGCAACTACGAGCGCTTCGGGTTCCTGCCGGTGGAGACGCCGGTGTTCGAGCTGTCGGACGTACTCCTGACCAAATCCGGTGGCGAAACCGAGCGTCAGGTGTATTTCGTGCAGTCCACGGGCGCGCTGGCCAATGCGGCCGAGTCCGGCAATACCGGCCTGCCGGAAATGGCATTGCGCTTCGATCTGACCGTGCCGCTGGCCCGCTACGTGGCTGAACACGAACATGAACTGACTTTCCCGTTCCGTCGCTACCAGATGCAGCGCGTCTATCGCGGCGAACGCGCCCAGCGCGGCCGTTTCCGCGAGTTCTACCAGTGCGACGTGGACGTGATCGGCAAGGACACGCTGAGCATTCGTTACGACGCCGAAGTGCTGGCGGTGATTCACGCGGTGTTCTCCGAGCTGCGAATCGGCAACTTCGCGATCCAGCTGAACAACCGCAAGCTGATGCGCGGCTTCTTCGAGGCGCAGGGCGTCAGCGATCCGCAGCAGCAGGCATTGGTGCTGCGCGAGGTCGACAAGCTCGACAAGCGCGGCACCGATTACGTGCGCGAAACTCTTGTCGGCCCGGATTTCGGACTGCCGGTTGAAGCGGTGGAGCGGATCCTTGCGTTCGTCGAAGTGCGTTCGGCCTCGCATACCGATGCGCTGGCCAAGCTGGACGCGGTGTTGGCAGAGGCCGGGGAGGGCGCCGGCGAATCGCTGCGCGTCGGTGCGGCTGAACTGCGTGAGGTGCTGGAGCTGGTGAAGGCGCTGGGCGTGCCGGAAACGGCGTACTGCCTCAACTTCTCCATTGCCCGTGGCCTGGATTACTACACCGGCACCGTGTACGAGACCACGCTCAGCGATCACCCGCAGATCGGCTCGATCTGCTCGGGCGGCCGCTACGAAGATCTGGCCAGCCATTACACCAAGTCCAGGCTGCCGGGCGTGGGTATCTCGATCGGCCTGACCCGCCTGTTCTGGCAACTGCGCGAGGCCAACCTGATCGACGGTATCGCCGAGAGCAGCGTTCAGGCCATGGTCGCGTTGATGGACGAGGCGGCCATGCCGCAGTCGCTGGACATCGCCCGTCGCCTGCGTGCCGGTGGCATCAATACCGAAGTGCAGATGGAGCCGAAGAAGATCGGCAAGCAGTTCCAGTACGCGGCCAAGGCGGGTATCCGCTTCGTGGTGTTGGCCGGCGAGGATGAGCTTGCGCGGGGCGTGGTGGCGGTCAAGGACCTGCTGCGCGAGCAGCAGTTCGAAGTGGCCCGTGACGAACTGGCGTCCACCTTGCTGGTGGAGCTGGAGCAGACCCGCGCCATGGCGCGCTGAGCAATCCGTCCGCTGTACCCGGAAGGCCCCGCATTGCGGGGCCTTCCGCGTTTTGGCCCAGCAACATTGGCGGCCTTTTCGCAGGAACGGCCTTGGCCGCGAAACCGATGGTGTAACAGCCATCAACCTGGCTGCCTTGCGGGCTTTTCAGGCGACCGCTGGTCGCAGCACCCGCATGGCGGCCAGGGCCGCTCCTGCGCGGATTCTTGAACGGCCCGGATTTGACGCGGCTGGAAGCTTGTACTAACGTGCTAGCACGCTAATACATTGGCACATATGAAAACCCGCCCTGATTCCGAACGTGAGAAGGCCTCCGATGCGCCGTTGAAGGCGTTGGCCCGTGCGCTGGCCGCGCTGGATAAGCCGCAGGACGTGCAGGCGTTCCTGCGCGATCTGTGCACGCCCGCCGAGCTGGAGGCCATGGCCGACCGCTGGCGCGTGGTGCCGCTGCTGCGCAAGGGCGTTCCCTACCGCGAGATCTACGACCTGACCGGGGTGAGCGTCACCACCATCGGTCGGGTTGCGCGTTCGCTCGAACATGGCGCTGGCGGCTACACCGCCGCCATCGAGCGCCTGGCCGCGCGCAGAACCGAATCCAACTGAGACATGACCATGAGTGCTTCAACCAGCGCGCCAACGCGTGACCGGCTGCGTATTGCCATCCAGAAGAGCGGCCGCCTGGCCGACCCGGCGCGCAGCCTGCTGGCCGCCTGCGGGCTGAGCTGGCGGCAAAGCCGCGACAAGCTGTTCTGCTTCGGCGAATCCCTGCCGGTGGACCTGCTGCTGGTGCGCGACGACGACATTCCCGGCCTGATTGCCGATGGTGTCTGCGACCTGGGCGTGGTCGGCCTGAACGAGCTGGATGAACAGGCCAAGGCGCGCCGCCAGCTGGGGCTTGCCGATGCCTACCAGCCGCTGCGCGGCCTGGGCTTCGGCCAATGCCGGCTGATGATCGCCGTGCCGGAAGAATGGGATTGGCAGGGCGTGCAGATGCTGCAGGGCAGGCGCATCGCCACCAGCTACCCGGCCATCCTTGCCGCGTGGCTGAAGGAAAAGGGCGTGGATGCGCAGGTGGTCGAGCTGTCCGGTTCGGTGGAAATCGCGCCGAAGCTGGGCACGGCCGAACTGATCTGCGACCTGGTTTCCAGCGGCGCGACGTTGGCCGCCAACCAGCTCAAGCCGGTGGAAACGCTGCTCGAAAGCGAAGCGGTGCTGGCGGGGCCGGCCCGCGAACTGGACGACGCCCGTGGTGGCTTGATGGCCATGCTGCTACGGCGCATGGATGGGCTGAGCAAGGTCCAGGACCGGAAGCTACTGATGTTCAGTGCGGCCGAAGAAAGCGTGGATGCACTGTCCCGCCTGTTGCCCGATGCCGAGCCGTTGCTGCGCCTGCCCGGGCAGGACGGAGCCGGGGTGCGTTTGCAGACCATGTGCAATGGCGCACTGAGTTGGCAACGGTTGGAGGAACTGGAGCGCGCGGGTGCACAGGACCTGATGGTGCTGGCGGTGGAGAAATCACTGGTATGAACATCCTGGATTGGAATGCCCTGGATGAAGGCGCACAAGCCCGTGCCTTGATGCGCCCTGTGCAGGCGGTTGCGGCGCAGACCCGCGAAACGGTGGCTGCGCTGATCGCGCAGGTACGCGAGGATGGCGACGCGGCACTGCGCCAGATCAGCGCCCGCTTCGACGGCGTCGCCCCGGAGGATTTCGAGGTAGGCGAGGCCGAATTCGCGGCGGCGGAACTCACGGTGCCGGCCGAGCTGCGCATCGCCATGCAGCAGGCAGCCGACCGCATCGATGTCTATCACCGCGCCGGCATGGCTCAACCCTATGCGGTGGAGACCGCGCCCGGTGTGGTCTGCGAGAAAGTCATCCGGCCGATTGGACGGGTGGGGTTGTATGTTCCCGCCGGCAGCGCGCCGTTGCCGTCCACGGCGTTGATGCTGGGCGTGCCGGCGCGTCTGGCCGGTTGCCGTGAAGTGGTGTTGTGCACCCCGCCACGCAAGGACGGCAGCGCCGATCCGGCGGTGTTGGTGGCTGCACGTCTGACCGGCGTGCACCGCGTGTTCAAGATCGGCGGTGCCCAGGCCATCGCGGCGATGGCGTATGGAACGGCAACGCTGCCTTCGTGCGACAAGCTGTTCGGGCCGGGCAACAGCTATGTGACCGAAGCCAAGCAGCAGGTGGCGCAATCCGGCGCGGCGGCCATCGACATGCCGGCCGGGCCGTCGGAAGTGCTGGTGATCGCCGATGCCGGCGCCAATCCCGCCTTCGTTGCCGCCGACCTGCTGTCGCAGGCCGAGCATGGCCCGGATTCGCAGGTGCTGCTGCTCAGCGACAGCGCTGCGCTGATTGACGCGGTCGAGCAGCAGGTGGAGGTGCAGGTCGCGCGGCTGCAGCGCGAGGACATCGCCCGCCAGGCACTGCAGGCATCGCTGCTGGTCAAGGTGGATTCGATTGAACAAGCCTTCGCCATCTCCAATCGTTACGCCCCCGAGCACCTGATCCTGGCGCTGCGCGAACCGCGTCGCTGGTTGACGCGGGTGGAAGCGGCTGGCTCGGTGTTTCTGGGCGACTACACGCCCGAAGCGGTCGGCGACTACTGCTCCGGCACCAATCACGTGTTGCCTACCGCAGGCGCCGCGCGGGCCTATAGCGGTGTCAGCGTTGCCAGTTTCCAGAACCAGATCAGCGTGCAGGCGGTGAGCCGCCAAGGCATTGCCAACATCGGCCCGTGTGCGCTGACCCTGGCGCGTGCCGAGGGCCTGGGCGCGCACGCCAATGCGGTCGCGCTGCGTATGGGAGTTGCGCCGTGAGCAGCGTGCTTGATCTGGTGCGTGACGATCTGCGTGGCTTTGCCGGTTATTCCTCGGCGCGCAGCGCCAAGCTGGATGGTGAAATCTGGCTCAATGCCAATGAGTCGGCCTGGGCAAATCCCGGTGATGCGCAGGCAAGCTGCCGGCGCTATCCGGACCCGCAGCCGCAGGCGCTGCGGGCGCGGTTGGCGGGGCTGTACGGCTGCACGCCGGAACAGCTGCTGATCGGCCGTGGCAGCGATGAGGCGATCGATCTGCTGGTGCGCGCGTTGTGCGTGCCGGGTCGTGACGCGGTGCTGTACACGCCGCCTGTGTTCGGCATGTACGCGGTGAGTGCGCGTCTGCAGAATGCACCCGCACTGGAAGTGCCGCTGCTCGATAACGAAGCTGGTTTCGTGCCGGATATCGAGGCCATCATCGCCGCCGCAAGGCAGGGCAAGGCCAAGCTGGTATTCCTGTGCTCGCCGTCCAATCCGGCCGGTTTGAGCATTTCGTTGCAGCAGGTCGAGCGGGTTGCTTCGGCACTGCGCGGGCAGGCGCTGGTGGTTGTCGATGAGGCTTATGCCGAATTCGCCGACGAAGCATCGGCGGTGGCGCTGCTGGGGCGTTACGACAACATCGCGGTGCTGCGCACCTTGTCCAAGGCGCACGCATTGGCCGCCGCACGCATCGGCAGCGTCATTGCCGATGCTGAACTGATCGCGGTGCTGCGCCGCTGCCAGGCACCGTATCCGATCCCCGCGCCGTGCTCAGCGCTGGCTCTGGACGGTCTGAGCGATGCGGCGCTGGCACTGACCACAGCGCGCGTGGCCATCGTGTGCAGCGAACGTGAGCGGCTGCGCGCGGCGCTGTCGGCGCAGCGCTGTGTACGCCACGTCTACGCCTCGGATGCGAATTTCCTGTTGGTGCGCTTCTTCGATGCTGAAGCTGCGTTCCAGGCGCTGCTGGATGTCGGTGTGGTGGTGCGCGACCAGCGCGCAGCGCCGCAGCTGCACGACGCCCTGCGCATCACCCTGGGTACCCCTGAACAGAACGATCGCGTCCTCGACGCCCTTCACGCGCTGGAGCTTGCTGCATGAACCCCATCCTGTTCGTCGATCGTGACGGCACCCTGATCGAAGAGCCGGCCGATTTCCAGATCGACGCCTACGAAAAGCTACGCCTGGTGAAGAACGTCATTCCCGCCATGCTCAAGCTGCGCGATGCCGGCTACCAGTTCGTCATCGTCTCCAACCAGGACGGGCTGGGCAGCGAAGGCTATCCGCAGGAAAGCTTCGATGGGCCGAACAACCTGATGCTGCAGATCTTCGCCAGCCAGGGCATCGTCTTCCGCGACGTGCTGGTCGATCCAAGCTGGCCGCACGACAACAGCCCCAATCGCAAGCCGGGCATCGGCCTGATGTTGCCGTACCTGCAGGACCGCAGTATCGACTGGGCGCGTTCGGGCATGGTCGGTGACCGCCCCACCGATATCCAGTTCGCCGACAACATGAAGATCCGTGGCTTCCAGCTGCGGACCGAGCAGTTCGGTGGCGAGTGGGATTGGGACGGCATCGCGCACGAGCTGGCCGACGCACCGCGTCGCGCCACGGTGCAGCGTGACACCAAGGAAACCCGGATCCGGGTGTTGGTTGACCTGGACAAGGTGGCCGGCGCAAAGATCGACACCGGCCTGCCGTTCTTCGACCACATGCTCGACCAGATCGGTCGCCACGGCGGTTTTGCGCTGGAAGTGGAGGCCAAAGGCGACCTGCACATCGACGAGCACCACACCATCGAGGACACCGGCTTGGCGCTCGGCCAGGCACTGCGCGAAGCCTTGGGCGACAAGCGCGGCATCGGCCGTTACGGCTTCACCCTGCCGATGGACGAAACCCTGGCCAGTGCCGCGCTGGATTTCAGTGGGCGCCCGTACTTCGTGTTCGATGGTGAGTTCAAGCGCGAGCGGGTAGGCGACATGCCCACCGAACTGGTGCCGCACTTCTTCCGTTCGCTGTGCGATGCAGCGGGGCTGAACCTGAACCTGAAAGTGGAAGGCGACAACGACCACCACAAAGTCGAAGCCTGCTTCAAGGCGCTGGCGCGTGCGTTGCGCCAGGCCATTCGTCGCGAAGGCACTGAACTGCCCACGACCAAGGGCGCGCTGTGAGCAGCGTCGGGCTGATCGATGCCGGTGGTGCCAACCTCGGCTCGGTGCGGTATGCGCTGGAGCGGCTCGATGTCGACGTGCGTATGGTGCGTGAAGCAGCCGATCTGCAGGGTCTTCCGCGGGTGATCCTGCCCGGCGTCGGTGCCGCGGCAGAAGGCATGCGTCGCCTGCACGTACAAGGCCTGGTCGAGCCACTGCGCAACCTGCAGGTGCCGTTGATGGGCATCTGCCTGGGCATGCAGTTGCTGTTCGAAAGTTCGGAAGAAGGCGATGTCGAATGCCTCGGGTTGCTGCCCGGCGTCGTCCGTCGCCTGCATCCCGGCGTCGGCGTGCGGGTGCCGCACATGGGCTGGAACAAGCTGCTGGCATTGCGCGAGTCGCCACTGCTCGATGGCGTGCCGGTGGGCTCCAGCGCTTACTTCGTACACAGCTACGCCGCGCCGGTCACTTCCGACACGGTGGCGGCCTGCCACCACGGCGGCTTGTTCACTGCTGTCGTGCAGCGGGATCGACTGTGCGGTGCACAGTTCCATCCTGAACGTTCCGCTGGCCCCGGCGCACGCATTCTGCGCAACTTCCTTGAGATCGACTTTCAATGAGTTTCACCGTCTATCCCGCGCTGGACATCCGCGAAGGCCGCGTCGTGCGCCTGCTGCAGGGTGATTACGCCAAGCAGACCACCTACGGCGACGATCCGTTGCCGCGTGCGCAGGCATTTGCTGCCATCGGCGCCGGCTGGATGCATCTGGTCGACCTGGACGCGGCCAAGGCCGGCGGGTACACGCTGGCGCCGCTGCTGGCGCAGATCGCATCGAGCACGTCGTTGAAGGTGCAGACCGGTGGCGGCGTGCGTGGTCGCGACGATGTGGCACGCATCCTTGATGCGGGCGCCAGCCGCGTGGTGATCGGTTCGCTGGCGGTGCGCGAGCCGGACAACGTGTCGGCGTGGTTGTCCGAGTTCGGTGCCGAGCAGCTGACCATCGCGCTCGACACACGCCAGGGCGAAGACGGCGTCTGGCGCCTGCCGGTACACGGCTGGACCGAAACCGCCAATGTCACCCTGGACGAGCTGGCACAGCGCTACGCGCAGGCCGGCATGAAGCACTTGCTGTGCACGGACATCTCCCGCGACGGCATGCTGTCCGGCCCCAACATCGATCTGTACGCGCATCTGGTGCAGTTGTTACCCGGCGTGGCGGTGCAGGCCTCCGGGGGCGTGCGTGATGTGGCCGATGTCCGCGCCGCCAAGGCCGCAGGCTGCGGCGGCGCGGTGCTGGGCAAGGCGCTGCTGGAAGGCCATCTGCAACTCGACGAGGCACTGGCATGTTGAGCCGCCGGATCATTCCCTGTCTGGACGTGCGCGAAGGTCGCGTGGTCAAGGGCGTCAAGTTCCGCGACCACGTCGACATGGGCGACATCACCGAGTTGGCCCTGCGATATCGCGACGCCGGTGCCGACGAACTGGTGTTCTATGACATCTCCGCCAGCCCGGAAGGGCGGTCGGTGGACCGCGCATGGATCGAGCGGGTTGCCCGCCTGATCGATATCCCGTTCTGCGTGGCCGGCGGCATCCGTGACGTGGAAACCGCACGCGCGGTGCTCAACTGCGGCGCCGACAAGATCTCGATCAACACCCCGGCGCTGGAACGGCCGCTGTTGATCGAGGAGCTGGCCGAGGCCTTCGGCCAACAGTGCGTGGTGGTCGGTATCGACTCCATTGGCGAGCCCGACGGGCAGTGGCGGGTGCGCTCCTACACCGGCGATCCGGCCAAGACGCGCGCCGAAGCGCGGCTGACGCTGGACTGGGTGCGTGAAGTCCAGCAGCGCGGCGCAGGTGAAATCGTGCTGAATTGCATGGACAGCGATGGCGTCCGCAAGGGGTACGATATTACCCAGTTGCGCCAGGCCAGGGCATTGAGCACGGTTCCGCTGATCGCCTCCGGCGGCGCGGGGACACCGCAGCATTTTGCCGATGTGTTCGAACAGGCTGACGTTGACGGGGCTTTGGCGGCCAGCGTGTTCCACTCCGGTGCCATCGCCATTCCGGAACTGAAGCAGTTCCTGCGCGAACAACAGATCGAGGTTAGGGATGTCTACTGAATTCAAGCCGCTTGACCCCGCCGCATTGGACTGGGGCAAGGTGGACGGGCTGATGCCGGCCATCGTCCAGGACGCCGCCACGCTGCGCGTGCTGATGCTGGGCTACATGGACCGTGAAGCACTGGAGAAGACGCGCGAATGCGGCAAGGTCACATTCTTCAGCCGCACCAGGAAGCGCCTGTGGACCAAGGGTGAAACATCGGGCAATCAGCTGGAGCTGGTCGATATCCGCGTTGATTGCGACGCCGACACGCTGCTGATCAACGCCCGGCCGCACGGCCCGACCTGCCACACCGGCAACGCCAGTTGTTTCGATGCAGCGCCGGGCAACTTCCTGGGTGCATTGGACGCTTTGATCAAGCAGCGTGAGCACGATCGACCCCTCAACAGCTACACCACACGGTTGTTCGAGAAGGGCGCGCGGCATATCGCGCAGAAGGTTGGCGAGGAAGGCGTGGAAACCGCACTGGCCGGCGTTGTGCAGCGTGACGAAGACCTGCTTGGTGAATCAGCCGATCTGCTGTTCCACCTGATCGTGCTGCTGCGCTCGCGCGGCCTGTCGTTGGACGACGCGGTAGCTGTACTCGAAGACCGCCACGCCAAGGCCGTCGAGAAGGCAGCAAGCTGAGGCTGGCCGGAGGAGCGCTCCGTAGTTGCCGCTCACACAGCAAAAGCGCTCGCGTCCCTTCTCCCCTCGCGGGAGAAGGTGCCCGAAGGGCGGAAGAGGGAAAGCCCCTGTAGGAGCGTCTTAAGGCGCGAAGCCCATACCGGCCAAGATTTCAGACATCTCGAATGCTCACGCCGCAACGCGCAACGCGCAACGCGGCCAAGGCGCCTCTCGCAGCAAATCCACTTCAACGCAGCCATCGGCATCGGGCAACAAACCTGCATCGGCAACGCAACCGCCACGAGGCGGAGCGATAATCGGCGTCCAACCATCCGTCCGCCGAGGATTTCATGCGCCACTCCCTGCTGACCGGCCTGTTGCTGGCCTGTGCCCCATTCGTGGCGGCGGCTTCCTGTTTCGAAGGTGGCGTGTTCAACGACGCCAACGGGAACGGCAGGCAGGACGCAGGTGAAGGCGCGCTGGCAGGCATCAAGGTCTCCGATGGCGAGCACATCGTCGTGACCGACAAGCAGGGCCGCTACCGGCTTCCGGATTCGGCACAACCCAACATCTTCATCATCAAGCCCGCCGGCTACAGCGCGGCCATCCGTGCCGATGGGTTGCCGGACATCTGGCGCCCCCGCAGCGGCGAAGCCGGTACTGCGCAGTGTCGGCCGTTCGCCCTGGTACCGCAGGTCAGCGCCCCGACCAGCCTGCAAGCGCTGGTAATGGCTGACAGTCAGACCAGCAATGCGTTGGACGTGGACTACTTCGAGCGCGACGTCATCGCCCCGTTGCGTGGCAAGCATCAGGCGAAGCTGGGCATGACCCTGGGCGACATCACCAATGATGATCCGTCGTTGTATCCGGCCCTGACGAAGGCGGTGACTTCGCTCGGTGTGCCGTGGCTGCACGTTCCGGGCAACCACGACATGGACGTGGGCGCGGACAGTGATGCCTCTTCACTGGCCAGTTACCACCGCCATCTCGGCCCGGACACGTATGCCTGGGAAGAGCCGTCGATGGTGTTCATCGGCATGGATGACATCATTGCCCAGCCAGGACAGAAGCCGGCCTACGTCGGCGGCCTGCGTGAAGACCAGTTCGCCTTTCTCGAGCGCTACCTGCCGACCATCGCCAAGGACAAGCTGGTGGTGCTTGGTTTCCACATCCCGCTGTTCGATCACGTCTATCGTGCCGAAGACCGGGCCCGCCTGTTCGCCCTGCTGGAAAAGGTGCAGCACCCGCTGATCCTGAGCGGCCACACCCACAACCAGAGCCAGGTGTTCTGGTCGGCGGCTCAGGGTTGGAAGGGCGCGCGTCCGCTGCACGAGTACAACGTGGGCGCGGCTTGTGGCGCGTTCTGGTCCGGGGTGAAGGATGCACAGGGCATCCCCGATACGACCATGGCCGATGGCACGCCCAACGGCTACGGCCTGCTCAATGTGCAGCCGCAGGGGCAGTACAGCGTCGAATACCGCGTCGCGCGCGCGCCGGCCGATCAGCAGATCGCGCTGCACGCACCCAAGGTGCTGCGCCAAGGGGCGTATCCGGCGTGGGGCGTGTACGCCAATGTATTCATGGGCTACGACGGATTGCCGGTGGAGTTCCGGGTGGATGGTGGTGAATGGCAGCCGATGAAGCAGGTCAAGCAGCCGGATCCGCGTCTGCTGGTCGAGAATATCGCCGACGACCTGGCCGACAACCTGCGTGGCTACGATCGCTCGCCTGAAGCCGTGCCGTCCGCGCACCTGTGGCGTGCCGCGTTGCCGACCCGGCTGGCAGAAGGCGAACACACCGTCGAAGTGCGCACCCGCCTGAACGGCAAGCAGTACACCAGCAGCACGCGCTACCGTCTGCAGACCGCCAGCCCATAACGGGGCTGGCCGTCGTCGCTGCGGTGGCCCGGTGCCGCAGCGGACCAATGCGCGTCACTGCATTACTGCATTCGCTAAACTCCCGCCCCATCACGACCAAGGGAGGGGGCGGTATGGGTAACAGGCAAGGAAAGTGGCTGGGCGTGGCGGCGCTGGCGCTGATGACCAGCAGTTGTGGCTTTCCGTTGCCCGGTGCACAGGACGCAGTGGAACCCCTCGATCCGGCACGCAAGCTGATCGCGGTGGTACAGGGGGAGGGTGCATCCAGTGCGTTGCTGGGCGAAGAGGTTCTCATCGAAGGCGTGGTCGTTCGCAATCTGATGGGCGACAGCGACGATCTTGGCCAGGAGCTCAAGGAAACACTGGGCGAAGCGGATGCCGCCGCTCCGACCGTGGGCTGGTTCATCCAGGACGAAGGTGACGGTAACCCGGTCACTTCCGATGGGCTGTTCGTGCTCGACCAGGGCTACGACACGTCGATCAACATGCCTGCAGAAACCGAGTACACGATGCGCATGGGGTCGAGGGTGCGTACCGGTGATCGCGTCACCGTACGTGGGACCGTGGTCGAGCTGGAGCAGGCGCGGGTTGCCGATCAGCCGCGCAGCACCGGTCATCGGGTATCACATGGTGCGCCGGACGGAACCGTCACCGCCATCGCGGCCATGTCGGTGACCCTGGTTGCGCCTGACGAGCGGGCCACCGCCATCGTTGCGTCGCCGGCAGTTGCGGGGCAGGGCGAATCCAACGAAGGCATGCGTTTGTAGGAGCGACGCGCGGCGCAACCGGGATTGATCGGCGCGACCTTTGTGATGCCGCGCTGTCCGGGCCACTCTGGTCATGACCGGTGCTTGTTGCGGTGGCCGGATCGTTAGGGAGGCCTTCACTGGCGCATGGCCAGCGATCTCGGTGTGCCGCATCAAGGGCCTAGAGCCCTTTCTTGTTCGCTTGCGTATCTCCGGCAGCCTTCGCGCGAACGGGTGTGCCGGCAGGTGGCTGGTAGACAAACGGGTAGGGCACCGGCCCGGCTTCGGGCAGGCCTTGCCGCCACTTCGCCAGTACGTCGGCAATCATCGTTCCTGCCTGGAACTGCGGTTCGGAAGGAACCTCGCCCTCCTGCTTCTCGCGCTGGCGCACGGTCAGCTTGGTCTGCGAGTAGGCGGCGCTGAAGTCATTCGTGGTATTCAGTGCCTCCACCAGAAAGGCGCGGCCAAACCACGTTGCACTGTCGGTATTGCCACAGCCGAAAGAAGGGCGGTCCTTGCGTGCGGCGGTGATGATCATCCGATTCGGCGCTTTCAGCGCGGGAATGAAGCCGCCGGAGTAGCAGGCCGAAACCACGACGACCGCGTTGCCGATCCCGGCTTGCTCCAGCAGTTGCGCCAGCGTTTCCGGCGCCAGGTAGTCTTCCTGATCCGGTCCGGTATGCAGGTAGAAGCTGTTGTCATCCAGCCCATGGCTGCTCAGGTAGACGAACAGAACGTCTTCTTCGGGATCGAGGGTCCGGCCCAGTGCATCGAGTGCACGGGCCAGGCTCTGGCGGGTTGCCAGTGGCGTTGCATCGCCGTCTGCGTTTGCCTGCGGGTGATTGATGAGGTTGACCATCCGTCCTTCGGCGTCCCAGCGCCGCGACGCCATCTGCCGCAGGTACACGACTTCGTTGTGGAACACGTCCTCGTCGCTGTCGCCGGCAACGCCCAGCACGTACATGTCGGTAACACCCGGGCGCTGGGCTGGCAGCTGTGCCAGCGCCGTGTCGAGGAGCGTCTGCTGTGGCCCTGTGAGCTCCGGCGTTGTGGGTTTCCAGTTTCCAGTCGTCGGCGTGCGTGCCACGGCTGGCCAGATGCCGGTTACCAATACGGCAGCAAGACCGAGTGCGCGCAAGGCAGTGGGCAGAAGGCGGGAGGGGCGTTCGAGCATGTCGGAGCACGCATGGGGGAGTCGCTGGATTCTATCGGCTGGACTGCCCTGTTCGTCGTCACGCCTGCGGCTGGGGTCATTCCGTCGGTTGGCTGACGGCTAGCGGCAGGCATCGTGAACGCGGTTGTCCCAATGGCTGGAAAGCTTGAAGTCGCGCTTCAGTCCAGCCTTTTCGTAGGCAGCGGCGCGTCCGTGTCTGGCGCGCTCGCAGGCTGAAACGGTGGGCGCTTGTCGACGACGGTCAGCGCGGCGCTGTACTGCGGGCCGTCGGGCCGGACGCAGTTCACTGCGCAACGATTCTATGTGCGCCTGTATCGCTGGATCGATCACATCTGGCACTGCATCCCAACTGCGCAGCGTGGCTCCTTCGCAGGGCTGCGATTGATAGACAACGCTGTCGCGGTCCTCGCACTTGAACACCTGCTGCGCGCATGCGGATGCTGCAGCAAGGCATGTCAGAACGCTTGATATCCACAGAACGGTTGCACGTTGCATCGCCACTTCCTTGAGCGATCGGAGAGTGGCAAACGTTGCTGTGCTATCTGTTTACAGGCAGCCAGTGTTGTGCTGACTTGCAGGTCAGGTTCCGACGTTCAGTGCCTGCCGCATTGCGATGGCAGGGCGGCGAGTGCGATGTGAAGAAAAAATTTCACAAATTGCTTGCGAGGCAAAAAAAGCCCAGCTATTATTTCTTTCTCGACGACGTCGGGGCCATAGCTCAGCTGGGAGAGCGCCTGCATGGCATGCAGGAGGTCAGCGGTTCGATCCCGCTTGGCTCCACCAAATCCGGACATTAGGCCGTCTGGATTGTCGAATAAAATTTGATGAAGTTTACGCGTCCCCATCGTCTAGAGGCCTAGGACATCACCCTTTCACGGTGGCGACCGGGGTTCGAATCCCCGTGGGGACGCCATTCATCGATGTTGTAAAGCGTTTCGGGGTTTCCCCGGGTTTTGTTTGAAAAGCGCCGCCCAGGCGTTCAGGAAGAAAAAGCTTCCATTTCAAACGAAACTTCGCCATAATGGCGGGCTCGCAGTAACACGTGGGGCCATAGCTCAGCTGGGAGAGCGCCTGCATGGCATGCAGGAGGTCAGCGGTTCGATCCCGCTTGGCTCCACCAAATCCGGACATTAGGCCGTCTGGATTGTCGAATAAAATTTGATGAAGTTTACGCGTCCCCATCGTCTAGAGGCCTAGGACATCACCCTTTCACGGTGGCGACCGGGGTTCGAATCCCCGTGGGGACGCCATTTCTAAAAAGCTCCGGGAAACCGGGGCTTTTTTCTTGCCTGCTATTTACTGCTGCCAAGTGCTGACGCCCTGGTTTTGCTGGACCGGTGAGTTGGGTTCTCGCGCTCTATTGCCGGCGGGTCGGAGGTGGTGCTCCCTGAGTGCGCGGCATTGCGGTTCCCGCTGAGAGGGCGCATCGATGCCTTTCGTGCTTGGCTGCAGGCCCGGGTTGGTTGATGTCGAGCTTGGCCTGGGCCTGTCCAAGTAAGGGGCGCGAGTGTTGCGCCCGCGGCTGTCTTCTTTAACTGGTTGCGTGGCTTGCCTTGCGCGCCGGGCTTTTGGTGATCGGCTGAGGCTTGGAGGGGCAGTTGGCGTGTTGCGCCGCATGCCCCTCATTGTTGTCCGCGCCTCTGGCTTGCTGCGTTGCGCAGCAGGGCGTCAGGCGTTGCGGTTGTGGGCGCGCATGGTGCGCTGTTTTTCGCGAGCCCAGTCGCGGTCCTTGGCGGCATCGCGCTTGTCGTGGGCCTGCTTGCCCTTGGCCAGTGCGATCTCGAGCTTGATCTTGTTCTTGCTCCAGTACAGCGCAGTGGGGACCAGTGTGTAGCCTTCGCGCTCGACGCGGCCGATCAGCTTGTCGATTTCGCTCCGATGCAGCAGCAGTTTGCGCTCACGGCGGTCTTCGGGAACGGTATGCGAGGAGGCCTGGATCAAGGGCGTGATCTGCGCGCCGATCAGGAAGATCTCCCCATTCTTCACGTACGCATAGGCGTCGGTCATGTTGCCGCGACCAGCGCGGATGGCCTTGACCTCCCAGCCCTGCAACGCCAGGCCGGCCTCGAAGCGTTCTTCCAGGTGGTACTCGTGACGGGCACGCTTGTTCAACGCGATGGTTTTGTCGGCCTTCGCGTTCTTTGCTTTATCCTTGCCGGAGTTCTTGCTCATTTACGTATTGTCTCCGATCCGGGGGCATTCCGGATATCCATAGTATTTGCCATGCCAACCATCCGCCGCAGCGCACTGGTCGAACATTCCTCTGAGCGCATGTTCGATCTGGTCAATGATGTTTCCGCCTATCCGCGCCGGTTCCGCTGGTGCGACAAGGCCGAGATCCTCGAGCAGGGTCCTGAGCGGTTGGTGGCCCGGCTGGATCTGGGCCTGGGTTCGTTCCGCACCTGGTTCATGACCGAGAACACCCTGCAGCGTCCGCGCAGCATCGACATGCAGTTGCGTGACGGGCCGTTCAAGCGCCTGCATGGCCGCTGGGACTTCCAGCCGCTGGCCGACAACGCCTGCAAGGTGACCCTGGAGCTGGAATTCGAACCGACCTCGCGTCTGCTGGGCCCGGCGTTGGCGTTGGGTTTTCAGGGGCTGGCTGACCGGATGGTCAACGATTTCGTGCGCGTGGCCGACCAGGAGGTTTGAGTCATGCGCGTGGAAGTGCTGTTGGCTTGGCCGGATCGTTATCTGCGACGGGAACTGGAGTTGCCGGAAGGCTGCACTGTTGCCGATGCGGTGGACGAGGCTGCGCTGGATGTGGATGGCGTCGCTGTAGCGGTCGCTGTACACGGGGTGTTGGCCCGCCCAGGGCAGCTGCTGCACGCCGGCGACCGCATCGAGTTGCTGCGTCCGCTGCTGGCCGATCCCAAAGAAAATCGCCGCCGGCGGGCGCGCGGCGGCGATTGAACTGCGGTGGCGCTGGCGATCAGCGGCCGCCGCGCTTCTTCTTGTCCTTGGCCAGGTTGCGACCGAATTGACGGACGCTCTTGCGCGCCAGTTCAGCATCCTGGGTCGGGAAGTAGTCGCCTTCCCAGCGGCTGACCTGGTCGTTTTCGAAGAACACCGTGAAGTTCTTGACCTCGGTATTGCCCAGACGGTCCACCCGCTGGCTGGCGGTGTAGTCCCAGCGCTGGGCGTGGAACGGGTCGGCAATGGACGGGGTGCCGAGCAGCGCGTTGACCTGCTGCTTGCTCTGGCCGGCCTGAAGCTGCGACACGGCCTGCTCGCGGATCAGGTTGCCCTGGTAGATGGGCTGCTTGTAGATGATGCCGCAGCCAGTGGTGGACAGGGCGACAACGGCGATCAACAGGAGCTTGCGCATTAGAAAGGGCGATTGAGGAAATCAGGGCGATGATACACTCCCCGGCACCCAGCGCGATCTGACCGGAGGCAACTGGCGCTAAACCGCCAATGAACACGATGGCCATGGAATCCAATGACCTGCGCAAAGTCGGCCTGAAGGTGACGCATCCGCGGATGCGCATCCTCGCCCTGCTTGAGCAGAACACCCCCCAACACCACCTCACCGCCGAAGATATCTATCGGCAGCTGCTCGATTGCGGCGACGAAATCGGTTTGGCCACGGTTTACCGTGTGCTGACCCAGTTCGAAGCGGCCGGGCTGGTGCTCAAGCACAACTTCGAAGGCGGCCAGGCGGTCTATGAGCTGGACCGCGGTGCCCACCACGACCATATGGTGGACATGGACACCGGCAAGATCATCGAGTTCGAAAGCCATGAGATCGAACAGCTGCAGCGCAAGATCGCAGCGGATCATGGTTACGACCTGGAAGAGCATTCGCTGGTGCTTTACGTGCGCAAGAAGCGGCGTTGAGCCTGCGGCAGCGCTTCGGCACTGCTTTCAATGTGAAAAACACCGGCCTTGTGCCGGTGTTCTTGTTTGAGGTGCCTTTAGCGCAATGGGTGCTTGCGGTTGGTCCCGGGCATGCTGCGTGGGCCCGCGGCACATAGTCAGGAGCGACCTTCAGGCAGCTTCTCCCGCGGGCGGGAGAAGAGAATCAGCTGTGTGCCCGGCTTCGGTGGGGCAAGACAGGAGCGGCCCTCATCCACCCCGTTGGGGCACCTTCTCCCTTGAGTGGGAGAAGGGAGTCAATTGCGCGCTCAGGCTTCGGTGAGAAGCTTGCGGGCGGCGGCGCGGGCTTCCTTGCTGACTTCGGCGCCGCCGAGCATGCGCGCCAGCTCTTCTTCGCGGCCCTTGGCGTCGAGCAGTTCCACCGCGCTCGGGGTCATGCCTTCCACCGGTGCCTTGCTGACCCGGTAATGCGAGTGACCCTTCGAGGCGACCTGCGGCAGGTGGGTTACGCACAGCACCTGGCGGCGCTCGCCCAATGCACGCAGCTTCTTGCCGACGATGTCGGCCACGGCGCCGCCGATGCCCGAGTCCACTTCGTCGAAGACCATGGTCGGCACCGCATCCAGCCCGAGGGCGGCCACTTCGATGGCCAGCGAGATGCGTGACAGCTCACCGCCGGAGGCGACCTTGCGCAGGGCGCGTGGCGGCTGGCCGGCGTTGGCGGCGACCAGGAATTCGACCCGCTCGGCGCCGTTGGGGTCAGGGCGAGGTTGCGGCTGGGGCTCCAGCGCGATCAGGAACTGGCCTCCGCCCATGCCCAGTTCACCGATCAGGGTGCTGGTGGTTTCCGACAGTGCCTTGGCTGCGATCTGGCGGCTGCCGGTGAGGGCCGCTGCTTGGGCCTGCCAGTGGGCGCTGGCCTTGTCGATCTCGCCGGCCAGCTTGGCCAGGCGCTCGTCGGTGCCGCGCAGTTGTTCGAGTTCGGCTTCGAGGCGGTCGCGGGTGGCGATCAGCTCTTCCATCGGGACCCGGTGCTTGCGCGCCAGGTCGTGCAAGCGGCCGAGCCGGCGTTCGATGTCCTCGAACGCGTCCGGGTCGCTGTCCAGGTCGTCCTGGACCCGGTCCAACTGGGCAAGGGCTTCGTGCAACTGGATGCCGGCGGCGTCGAGCATGCCGTCAACGTCGGCCAGGCGGGGTTCGTGCTGGCTGACCCGTGTCAGTTCGCTGCGCACCTGCTGCAGCAGGGTGAGCAGGGACGGGGCGTCGTCGTCACCGTTGAGGATGCCGCCGGCGCGCTGGCAGGCTTCGATCAGGGCGGTGGAATGGGCTTGGCGGCGGTGGCTGCTGGTCAGCGCGTTGACGGCGGCCGGTTCCAGATCCTCGCGTTGCAGCTCACCCAGCTGGTGTTCCAGGAAGCCGATGCGATCGGAGACATCGCCCTGCTGGGACAGCGCGTCGCGTTCGTCCAGCAGTGCCTGCCAGGCGGCGGTGGCAGCGCGTACTGCCGCGCGCTCGCTGTCGTTGCGGGCGTAGGCGTCGAGCAGGGCCAGCTGGCTGGGGCGCGAGAGCAGCGCCTGCTGGTCGTGCTGGCCGTGGATTTCGACCAGAAAACCCGCCAGTTCGGACAGCTGCGACACCGGTACCGGGCGGCCGTTGATGAAGGCCCGCGAGCCGCCATCGGCGCGGATCACGCGGCGCAGCTGGCACTGTTCTTCGTCGTCCAGATCGTTGTCGAGCAGCCATTGGTGGGCCGGGTTGCCGTCGACGAGGTTGAATTCGGCCGAAAGCTCGGCGCGGCTGGCGCCATGGCGGACCACGCCTGAATCGGCGCGCAGCCCGGACAGGAAGCCCAGGGCGTCCACCATCAGCGACTTGCCGGCACCGGTTTCACCGGAAACCACGGTCATGCCGGGGCCGAATTCCAGTTCGGTGGCGCGGACAACGGCAAAATCCTTGATCGAGAGATGTCTGAGCATGGTGGGCAGGTTCCGAGGCCGGGCAAAGCTAGCATGTGCGCCGGACAGGTCAATGTGGCAGTCGCGGGCCCGCGCAGATTAGAGGGCATCAATCTCACCGATTGAGCCTGGAACCTTGAAACCGTCGGTACAGCCCACATACGGGGCGAGGTAGGCGGCAGAAGATCCGCCAGGGAACCGGAAATGAACCAAGAGCACACTGAATTCGACCCCGATAACGCCGCCGCAGGTGGCGCCGACGCCCAGCAGGAGCAGATCCAGGCGCTGCATGCGGAACTGGAGCAGGTCAAGGCCGAATCGCTGCGCGAGCGTGCCGACCTGGAAAACCAGCGCAAGCGCGTGGCCCGTGATATCGAGCAGGCCCGCAAGTTCGCCAACGAGAAGCTGCTCGGCGAACTGCTGCCGGTGTTCGACAGCCTGGATGCCGGTCTCACTGCTGCCGGCACCGATCCAAGCCCGCTGCGTGAGGGCCTGGAGCTGACCTACAAGCAGTTGCTGAAGGTGGCGGCCGACAACGGCCTGACCCTGCTCAACCCGGTCGGTGAGGCGTTCAACCCGGAGCACCACCAGGCCATCAGCCAGGTGGAAGCGCCGGCCGGCGTGACGCCGGGTGCGGTGGTGACGGTGTTCCAGAAGGGTTACCTGCTCAACGAGCGCCTGCTGCGGCCGGCGCTGGTGGTGGTCGCCCGGGTCGACTGACCCCCGCTGGCTGGCCGTCGCTTAAACGAGGCCAGCCAACAGCAAACAGTGTTCCGGGGATGGCTTGAATGTCATCGCGCCGCCCCCCACATCCCATTCATCCCCGGCGGCTGCCGGCAAACGAATCTTCAGGAGTCCCCCATGGGCAAGATCATTGGTATCGACCTCGGCACCACCAACTCGTGCGTGGCGATCATGGACGGCGGCAAGGCCCGCGTCATCGAAAACTCGGAAGGCGACCGCACCACGCCCTCCATCGTTGCCTACACCAAGGACGGCGAAGTGCTGGTGGGTGCCTCGGCCAAGCGCCAGGCTGTCACCAACCCGAAGAACACCTTCTACGCGGTGAAGCGCCTGATCGGCCGCAAGTTCACCGACGCCGAAGTGCAGAAGGACATCGCCCACGTTCCGTACGGCATCCTGGCCCATGACAATGGCGATGCTTGGGTGCAGACCAGCGATGCCAAGAAGATGGCGCCGCAGGAAATCTCCGCGCGCGTGCTGGAAAAGATGAAGAAGACCGCCGAGGACTTCCTCGGTGAGAAGGTCACCGAAGCGGTCATCACCGTGCCGGCCTACTTCAACGACAGCCAGCGCCAGGCGACCAAGGACGCCGGCCGCATCGCCGGCCTGGACGTCAAGCGCATCATCAACGAGCCGACCGCGGCCGCGCTGGCCTATGGCCTGGACAAGGGCGACAACAAGGATCGCAAGATCGTTGTGTACGACCTGGGCGGCGGCACCTTCGACGTGTCGATCATCGAGATCGCCAACGTCGACGGCGAGAAGCAGTTCGAAGTGCTGGCGACCAACGGCGACACCTTCCTGGGCGGCGAAGACTTCGACAACCGCGTCATCGAGTACCTGGTTGACGAGTTCAACAAGGACCAGGGCATCGACCTGCGCAAGGACCCGTTGGCCCTGCAGCGCCTGAAGGACGCTGCCGAGCGCGCCAAGATCGAGCTGTCCACCGCGCAGCAGACCGAAGTGAACCTGCCGTACGTCACCGCTGATGCGTCGGGCCCGAAGCACCTGAACATCAAGCTGACCCGCGCCAAGCTGGAAGCCCTGGTCGAAGACCTGGTCAAGAAGTCGATCGAACCGTGCCGTGTTGCGTTGAACGACGCCGGCCTGCGTTCGAGCGACATCAGCGAAGTGATCCTGGTCGGTGGCCAGACCCGCATGCCGAAGGTGCAGCAGGCGGTGACCGAGTTCTTTGGCAAGGAGCCGCGCAAGGACGTCAACCCGGACGAAGCCGTGGCACTGGGTGCCGCGATCCAGGGCGGCGTGCTGGGCGGTGACGTCAAGGACGTGCTGCTGCTGGACGTGACCCCGCTGTCGCTGGGTATCGAAACCATGGGCGGTGTGTTCACCAAGATCATCGAAAAGAACACCACGATCCCGACCAAGGCATCGCAGACGTTCTCGACCGCTGAAGACAACCAGTCGGCCGTGACCGTGCACGTGCTGCAGGGTGAGCGCGAGCAGGCCCGTTACAACAAGTCGCTGGCCAAGTTCGACCTGTCCGGCATCGAGCCGGCACCGCGCGGCATGCCTCAGGTGGAAGTGTCCTTCGACATCGACGCCAACGGCATCCTGCACGTGTCGGCCAAGGACAAGAAGACCAACAAGGAACAGAAGGTCGAGATCAAGGCCGGTTCGGGTCTGTCGGAAGAAGAAATCAACCGCATGGTTGCCGACGCCGAAGCCAACCGCGAGGAAGACAAGAAGTTCCAGGAGCTGGTGCAGACCCGCAACCAGGCTGACGGCCTGATCCACGCCACCCGCACCGCCATCAACGAGCATGGCAGCAAGGTCGGCGGCGATGTGATCGGCAAGGTCGAAGCCGCGCTGGCCGACCTGGAAACGGCAATGAAGGGCGACGACAAGGCGCAGATCGAAGCCAAGTCCAAGGCCCTGGAAGAAGCCGGCCAGTCGCTGTACGCCGCTGCTTCGGCCGGTGAGCAGGGCGGTGCCGCGCCGCAGGGTGGTGCTGGGCAGGCCGCCGATGACGTGGTGGACGCCGAGTTCACCGAGGTCAAGGACGACAAGAAGTAAGGCCGGACGCTGGTAATGGGGATTCGGGATTCAGAACCATGGTTCTGGCTCCCGGATCCCTTTCCGGTATCTGAAAGCCCGATGGCTCCGGCCATCCCCAATTCCGAATATCCAATGCCTGTGTGCCGATGAAACGCGATTATTACGAAGTACTGGGCGTGGCCCGCACCGCCAGCGACGAAGAGCTGAAGAAGTCCTATCGTCGTTGCGCGATGAAGTTCCACCCGGACCGTAACCCTGGTGACGCGGCTGCCGAAGCCTCCTTCAAGGAGTGCAAGGAAGCCTACGAAACCCTGTCCGATGGCAACAAGCGGCGCATGTACGACGCCCATGGCCATGCCGCGTTCGAACACGGCATGGGCGGTGGCGGCGGCCCCGGCGGCCCGGACATGAACGACATCTTCGGCGACATCTTCGGCAACATCTTTGGCGGCGGCGGTGGCCCGCGCCAGCCACGTCGCGGTGCCGATATCGGCTATGTGATGGAGCTGGATCTGGAAGAAGCGGTGGCCGGCGTCGAGCGCCGTATCGAGATTCCGACGCTGGCCGAATGCGGCGATTGTGATGGCAGCGGCTCGGAAGACGGCAAGGTGGAAACCTGCAACGTCTGCGGCGGTCGTGGCCAGGTACGCGTGCAGCGCGGCATCTTTGCCATGCAGCAGGCCTGCCACAACTGCGACGGCCGCGGTCAGATCATCGCCAAGCCGTGCGCGACCTGTCATGGCAATGGTCGGGTGGAGGAAGACAAGGTGTTGTCGGTGAAGGTGCCTGCCGGCGTCGATACCGGTGACCGCATCCGCCTGCAGGGCGAAGGCGAAGCCGGCCCGCCGGGCACGCAGCCGGGCGACCTGTACGTGGAAGTGCGCGTGCGTGACCACGCCATCTTCACCCGCGATGGCGATGACCTGCACTGCGAGGTGCCGATCCGTATTTCGCAGGCGGCGTTGGGCGACATCGTGCGTGTGGCCACGCTGGGCGGCGAGGCGGAAATCCGCATCCCGTCCGAAACCCAGACCGGCAAGTTGTTCCGCCTTCGCGGCAAGGGCGTCAAGTCGGTGCGCAGCCGCACCGAAGGCGACCTGTACTGCCGCATCGTGGTGGAGACGCCGGTCAACCTGACCGCCGAGCAGCGCAAGTTGCTGGAGCAGTTTGAGTCGACGTTCAGCGGTGAGGACGCACGCAAGCATTCGCCCAAGTCGGCAACCTTCATCGATGGCGTGAAGGGCTTCTGGGACCGCATGACCTCGCCTTGAGTGGGGTTTGATCTCTGCGTTTTTGTTCGCATGCCGTCATTGCTGCCCCTTCGCGGGGATGACGACCTGAGTGATGGCTAGAGGTTGTAGCCACGACAGCGGTAGCCACCCAGCCCGTTTCATCATGACGCCGCAGCTCCCGCTGCGGCGTTGTTGTTTCCGGGTCAAGTGATGGTTGCGCGCGCAATCGTCCACAGCCGCTTGACCATGCGCGGACGTAGAATGCAGCGATGAACGAAGTCGACCACAGCCATCTCGTGCACGGTCGCCGACAACGCCCCGATGGGCCGTCGCCGGTGGACGTGATTTCAGTCCAATCACAACTGGTTTATGGATATGCGGGCAACAGTGCCGCAGTGCCGCCGCTGCGCGCGCTGGGCCTGCGCGTGGCGGAGATTCCCACCACGCTGCTGAGCAACGCGCCGTTCTATTCGACCCTGCGCGGTCGTGTGCTGCCGGCGGACTGGTTCGCCGACCTGTTGCTGGGCACGCATGAACGCGGCCTGCCGCAGCGGGCCAGGATGCTCGTTTCCGGCTACTTCGGCAGCGTCGGCAACGGCACGGCATTCGCCGATTGGCTCGATGACGTGCTGCCGCAATCGCCGGGCCTGCGCTACTGCCTGGACCCGGTGATCGGCGACACCCACACTGGCCCTTACGTCGAGCCCGGCTTGGAGCGGGTCTTCGCCGAGCGCCTGTTGCCCCATGCGTGGCTGGTGACGCCCAACGCGTTCGAGCTGGGCCGCCTGACTGGCATGCCGGCGCTGGAGCAGGACGACGCCATCGCCGCGTCACGCACCCTGCTTGAGCGT
Organism: Stenotrophomonas sp. SY1; assembly: GCF_021202945.1. Lineage (GTDB taxonomy): Bacteria > Pseudomonadota > Gammaproteobacteria > Xanthomonadales > Xanthomonadaceae > Stenotrophomonas. The sequence goes on from NZ_JAJOYR010000001.1 coordinate 1,885,782, forward strand.
GGCCCGGAATGGGTGATCGCGCATTCGGTGTCCGGCGATCCGGGCGAACTGGTGACGCTGGCCATTGGCCACAACGAAGTGTGGCGCTGGACCTCGCCGCATCTGCCGGTGGACGTGGCAGGCACCGGCGACGTGCTGATGTCGCTGATCGTTGCCTTCCTGCTCAAGGGCCACACGTTCGAAGATGCAGTGGGCCGCGCAATTGCCGGCGTGCACGCAGCCTTGGAATCGACCTTGATCCACGGCGTTGAAGAATTCGACGTGCTGGCGGCCGCGCCGGCGGCGCTGGGTACACCACACCGCTTCCGCGCCGAGCGCCTGGCGTGAGCCTGCGTCCGACCATTGGCATCGTCGGTAGCGGCGGTGCCTACGGCCGTTGGCTGCGCGATTTCTTTCAGACGCGGATGGGGCTGGAGGTCATCGGCCATGATCCGGTCGATCCGGATTCACAGACGCCCGAGCAACTGTTGGAACGCGCAGAGGTGCTGCTGTTCTCGGCGCCGATCCGCTACACGCCCGGCCTGATCCGCGAGTACGTGCGGCAATCGGCGGGTCGCGAGCGCGGTCGGCTGTGGCTGGATGTCACCTCGATCAAGGCCGAGCCGGTGGCTGCGATGCTGGAATCGCAGGCATCGGTGGCCGGACTGCATCCAATGACCGCACCGCCCAAGGCGCCGACGCTGAAGGGCAGGGTGATGGTGGTGTGCGAGGCGCGCCTGGATGCGCGCTGGCAGGCCTGGCTGGACGAGCTGTGCATCGCCCTGCAGGCCGAATGTGTGCGTGGCAGCGCCGAGCACCATGACCGGGTAATGGCGCTGGTGCAGGCGATGGTGCATGCCACGCATTTGGCCCAGGCCGGTGTGCTGCGCGAATACGCGCCGATGCTGGGTTCGCTGCAGGAGCTGATGCCGTACCGCTCGGCCGCGTTCGAACTGGATGCGACGATCATTTCGCGCATCCTGTCGTTGAACCCGGCCATCTACGAAGACATCCAGTTCGGCAACCCGCATGCGGGCGAGGTGCTGGACCATCTGCTGGAGCAGTTGCAGCGCCTGCGCGGCTTGCTGGCCGAGGGCAATGATGCGGCGCGCGCGGCGTTCCGGCAGCAGTTCCTGGCGAACAACCGCGAGGCGGTGGGCGAGCAGACGCTGCGCGATGGCAATTACAGCTTCGAGCGATTGGGTTATCTGTTGGCCGACCTGACCGACCAGCGGGCGATGAGCGTGCACCTGCCGGAGGACCGCGCCGGCTCGTTGCGCGAGTTGCTGCACGTGTTCGAGCGGCACGGCATCAACCTGGCCTCGATTCATTCCTCGCGAACGCCGGCAGGCGAAGTGCACTTCCGCATGGGCTTCGTGCAGGCCTACGCGGCGGAAGTACTGGCGGCGGCAGCCGAAGAGATCGACCGCAGCGGGATTGGGCGGGTGTTGGGGCGTTGAGGTTCGGCTGGGGTTTTGTTGGAGAGCTTCAAAGGCTTACCCCTCCCCAGCCCTCCCCTTGGCTGCGCCAAAGGGAGGGGGGCAAAAGCGGCTTTCGCGGCAATCTGGCAGCACATGCAAAACCGCCCCCTCCCTTTGGCGCAGCCAAGGGGAGGGCTGGGGAGGGGGGAGTTTTTCAGCGGCCCCAAGCAACGCCAGCTTCGGAGTCGCCCTTACGGGAAGCCCAGCTTCCACTGCGTCTCAACGGCTGAGACGGCGCTGTACTAATCCACAGGGGGTGTGGATGAAATGTTCACAACCATGTGGATAAGCGCTGGCAGCCCTTGGGGCAGTAGGCTGTCAAGACACTTGCTCAAATATTGACCAGCTTAGGGCCATATTCGCAAAGCGCATTCAGCATCAGGCCCGATAGGGCTGGGTCAGCGACAGGTTGATCTCGCCATCGGAGGTGGAAAGACGGCTGCCTTCGCGCACCAGCGCTCGCCCATCGGACAACTCGTAGCGGGTGGAATGCGCCGCGCCACCGGTTTCATCCCTGAATTCAATCACGATCCAGCTTTCGCCGTCATCGCTGGTTGCGGGGAACTGTCGGAACGCCATGGCTTGCCTCCTGATCGGGAAGCGGTGCGGCATGCACCGGGCGTCGAGCTTGCGCCGGTGGGCGTTATCCCACCGTTACCGGGGCGTTCTCAATCGATGAACTGCAGCCGCGCCAGTTCGGCATACAGGCCGTCCTGTGCCAGCAGCTCGGCGTGCGTGCCCTGGGCGACGATGCGGCCGTGGTCCATCACCACGATGCGGTCGGCCTTGAGCACGGTGGCAAGGCGGTGGGCGATGACGAGCGTGGTGCGGCCAGCCATCAGCCGCTCCAGCGCCTGCTGCACCGCGCGCTCGCTTTGGGCATCCAGTGCGCTGGTGGCTTCATCCAGCAGCAGCACCGGTGCGTCCTTGAGCAGGGCGCGGGCGATCGCCACGCGCTGCTGCTGGCCGCCGGACAGGCGCGTGCCGCGTTCGCCCAGGTCACTGGCGTAGCCTTCGGGCAGCTGCATCAGGAATTCATCCGCCTCGGCCGAGCGCGCCGCCGCGCGGACTTCCTCGTCGCTGGCTTCCAACCGCCCATAGCGGATGTTGTCTGCGGCGCTCGCCGCAAACAGGGCCGGCTGCTGTGGCACCAATGCGATGCTCTGGCGCAGCTGCGCTGGGTCAAGCTGACGCAGGTCCACGCCGTCGATGAGCACGCTGCCTTCGTCCGGGTCGTGGAAGCGCAGCAGCAGCGACAGCACGGTGCTCTTGCCGGCGCCGGAAGGGCCGACCAGCGCCACGGTTTCGCCGGGCGCCACGGTCAGGCTGAACTCGTTGAGCGCCGGCCGGTCGGGGCGCTGCGGGTAATGGAAGGACACCTGCTCGAAGCGGATTTCGCCACGCAGCGGCGTCGGCAACCGCTGCGGGTGCGCGGGCGCGGTGATCTGCGGGGTTTCATTCAACAGTTCGGAGATGCGTCCCATGCCGCCGGCCGCACGTTGCAGCTCGTTCCAGACCTCGGCAAGGGCACCCACAGAGCCGCCGCCGATCAGCGCGTACAGCAGGAACTGGCCCAGCGTGCCTGCGCTCATGCGGCCGTCGACCACCTCATGGGCGCCGGACCACAGCACCGCGACGATCGCGCCGAACACCAGCACCATCGCGATCGCGGTGACCAGTGACTGAGTACCGATGCGGCGGCGCGCGGTAGCGATGGTGACGCGCAGCGCATCCTGGAAGCGACCGCGCTCATAGGGTTCGCGCGCATGCGCCTGCACGGTGCGCACCGCCCCCAGGGTCTCGGCCGCCAGTGCGTTGGCGTCGGCGACACGGTCCTGGCTGGCGCGGGAGATTTTCTCCAGCCTGCGTGCGCCCAGCACGATGGGCAGCACCGCCAACGGAATGCCGATCAGCGAGTACAGCGCAAGACGCGGGCTGGTGACGAACAGCATGGCCATGCTGCCGATCACGGTGACGGTGCTGCGCAGGGCAACGGACATGGTCGATCCGATCACGCTGCGCAGCAGTTCGCTGTCGGCGGACAGGCGTGAGACCAGCTCACCACTGCGGTTGCGGTCGTGGAAGCCGGCGTCCAGGCCGATCAGGTGTGCATACAGTTGGTCGCGCAGGTCGGCGACGACCTTCTCGCCGAGTAGCGACACGAAGAAGAACCGCACTGCGGTCGCCAGTGCCAGAACCAGCGCGACCACGAACATCAGCATGAAGGCCTGGTTGATCTGGCCACCGCCGCCAGAGAAACCGTTGTCGATCATCTGCTTGACCGCGATTGGCAGGCTCAGCGTGGCTGTGGAGGACACCGCCAACGCCAGCAGCCAGCCCACGAACAGCCCGGCATGGCGCCGCACGAAGGGCCACAGCGTGCCAAGACTGCCGAGCTTCTTCAGGCGGCGGGGCGAAGGAGTGTCTTGCTTGGCGTCAGTCATTGCTGGTGGGCTCGCTCAGGCGCAGGCGGTCACGGGTGGCGTCGCGCAGACGGATGGCCAGCGCGTCGATGCGGTCGGCCGGAAGGCGCACATGCAGGCGCATGCCTTCGGCCAGGAATTGTTCGTCCAGTTTTTCCGCGCCAGCGTTGGCCAGCAGCGTGTGGACGATGCCCATGTCCTCGAAGCCGCAGGACAGGATGCGTTCGGTCATCGGCACCAGCGGGCTGCGCTGGGCCAGGCGCAGGCATTCGGCAGCGCTGCCGCCGTAGGCGCGGACCAGCCCACCGGCACCGAGTTTGATGCCGCCGTACCAGCGCGTCACCACCACCGCGACACGGTCATAACCCTGGCCGTCAATGGCGGCAAGGATCGGCCGCCCGGCGGTACCGGCGGGCTCGCCATCGTCACTGGAGCGGTACTCGTTGCCGTGCCGATAGGCCCAGCAGTTGTGCGTGGCGTCGGCTATCGACACCGAATCGATGAACGACAGCGCGTCGGCCGCATTGCTGATCGGCGCGGCCGAGGCGAGAAAGCGACTGTGCTTGATCTCCAGCTCATGGCTGGCAGGTGCGGCAAGGGTGTCGAGCATCTGCGCCATTCTAGTGGCTGGAACCACCCTGTGCCCGCGCCTGGCTCAGTCCTTGAGCAGCGGGCGCAGGTCGCGCGGAATGCGTGCTTCGGGGTAGTCCTGCACGAAGCGTTCAAGGCTGGCGCGGGCGCCTAGCAGATCGCCATCATCGCGGCGCTGGCGGATCTTCTGCAGCCAGAGACGACGCGGCAGGCCTATGTCGGCAGAGATGTCCACGGACGCAGGCGCCAAGCGGAAGGTGGCCGGTGCGGCTTCGCTGTCCGTGGTCTCGGCCTGCATGGCCGGCACCGGTGCGGAAAACACCTGCTCACGCGCCCCCGCGGCGCGTTGACGTGCGCTGGTTTCAGCCCGAGCCGCTGCTGGCGGCGCGGTGCTCGCGGCGGGAGCGGCATCCTGCTGCATCGCGACGGCCGGTGCAGGCGGGGCAGGTGGTGCCGGCGGTGCGAACACCGGTGCTGCCTGGTAGCCGTCAGCGACAGGTTCCGGTGCCGGAGCAGCAGCCACTGGAGCCGGCACCGGAGCAGGCTGTGCAGCGGCGACAGGGGCAGGGCGCGGCTCCTGGGTCTTCTTTGCCGGAGCCGGTTCGGGGAGGACGTTCTTCTCCGCAGGTGCCGGCGCTGCTTCCTGCGCGGTAGCAGCTACTGCGGTGTCGGTGGTTTGGTCGCGGGCCGTATCAGCCGATGCAGGTGCGGCTGGCGCAGTGCTGCGGGCGGGTGCCGGCACCGGATCGGTTTCGGTACTGACCTGCGGCAGTTCCTGCGGCGGCGGCAAGGGGCGCAGTTGCCATGCCAGGCCAACCACCAGTACCAAGGAGGCCGCTGCTGCCAGCGAGGAGAACACACGGCGTCGACGCCCCCAGCCGCTGCGTTGGGCACGCGCGGGCGCGGCGGTCGTCGGTGATGCCTCGGCCGGCCGGGGCGCGCGGGCCAGCGCCATGATCTGGGCGTCGACACCGGCGCTGGGGCCTGCGGCGGCATCGGGCCTGCCGAGCAGTCGGGCCAGTTCGCTTTCTTCAGGCGTCAGCTTGTCGTGGGTGTTCATTCGCTCAACCTCGCACGCAGCTTGTCCATCGCATAACGCAGCCGCGACTTGACGGTTTCCCGGCCAACGCCGGTGATCTGCCCGATCTCCTCCAGGCTCAGTTCCTGTTCTAGGCGCAGGATCACCACTTCCTGTTGTTCCGGTGGCAACTCGGCCAGCGCCTGGCGCAGTTGCAGGCGTTGGGCCTGTTCGTCGGCCAGCAGTTCCGGGGTGTGGTTGTCGGCCAGCCGTGCGGTGCGCTCGTCGGCGTCTTCCGGAGCGGCCGGGCGATGCCGGGCGGCGCGCCAATGATCGTTGAGCCGATTGTGGGCAATGCGGAACAGCCAGGTGGCGAAGGCCGCCTCCGGCTTCCAGCCGGCGCGGGCGTGGATCATCTTCTGCCAGACATCCTGGAACAGCTCTTCGGCCAACGAGCGGTCCCGCAGTTGTCCCAGCAGGAAATGGAACAAGCGCGCGCGGTGACGGGCGTACAGCTGGGCGAACGCGTCGCTGTCGCCGTCCGCGTAGGCCAGCATCAGGGTTTCGTCGGTCGGGGCTTGCACGGCGGTATCCACGTGGCGAAGCCTAAGTGCTCGGCAGATTTCTGCCTAGCGGGGATCGGATGCGCCCTCGCGGCCATTCAGAAATGTGAAGCAAAAATAAAACCCGCGGGTGCCGGCGTGGATCGGCCGGGGGACGTTATGCTGCGGCACATAGGGGGGCGCCGCGGATCGCCGTGGCCCAAAGAGAACGGATACATGTCGTATAGCGAGCTTGAAGCGCGTACCGAAACGCCGCGTGTCGACACCCATTCACCTGCCGCAAGCGTGGTGGCCACGCTGCAGGGGCTGCTCCCCGACGGAAGCGCGGTGGCGCTGGCATGGCGTGATATCACGCTGGGCGAGGGCAGTTGTTGTTTCCCGCACGGGGCCGAGGCATTGCGCAGGCACGCGCGCGAGGTGCTGCGCGGTGGACAGGCCGTGGAAAACGTCCGGCTGGCCTGCACACTGCAATGGGAACACGAGACCGGCGCGCATCTGGTGGCGCTGGTGGATGCACCGCAGGCGTTGACCCCGGCCCAGCGCGAAGCGTGGCAGGGGACCGCGCGGGTGCTGATCGGCTGTGCTCTGGAAACGATGAGCCAGCGTCTTCAGATCGAAGAACTGCAACGTTCCAAGCAGCTGCAGAAGGCCCTGTTCGAGATCGCCGACCTGGCCGGCGCCGACCTGGCCATGCCGGAGATGCTGTCCTACTTCCACCGCATCCTGTCCTCGCTGATGTATGCCGACAACTGCTACATCATCGAGTGCGATGACCAGCAGAGCAGTCTGCGTTTCCTGTATTTCGTCGACACCCAGGACAGCTTCGCGCCGGAGCCGGGACGCCGCTATTACTACGAGGAAATGCCCGGCAGCCTGACCTTCGCGGTGCTGCGCAAGGGGCGGGTGATGAGCGGCTCCTCGCGCGAGCTGCTGCAGTTTCTTGATGACCCCAACGAAGCCATGGAAGGCGCGGAAAGCGCCGATTGGCTGGGCGTGCCGATGTGGCGCGACAACCGCGTCTGCGGCGCGATCGTTGTGCAGAGCTACGTGGCCGAGGGTTGCTATGGCGTGGAAGAGCGCGCGCTGCTCAATTTCGTGGCCAAGCACATTCTTACCGCGATGGACCGGCACCAGGCGCACCTTCAGCTGGAACAGCGGGTGTGGCAACGGACCCACGACCTGGAGCGCATCAACGACCACCTGCAGGAGGAGATCATCGAACGCCGCCGCGCCGAACAGCTGCAGGCGGCGTTGTTCAATATCTCCGAGCTGGCCATCAGCGGCCACAGCCAGGCCCAGTTCCACGCGCAGGTACACGGGATCATCGGCGGTCTACTCGATGCCAGCAATTTCTATGTGGCGATGGTGACCCCGGCCGGCGACGGCATCGAGTTCGTCTATTCGGTGGACCGCTTCAACCGGGAGCGCGCGCCGCGCCCCTTCAGTGACGGCCTGACCGAGTACACGCTGCGCACCCGGCAACCGGTGCTGGCGATGCGCGCGGACATCGACCTGCTGATCAAGAGTGGTGCCGTGCAGGAGTTTGGCGCGCGGTCGCATTGCTGGTTGGGCGTGCCGTTGTTCAGTGATGACGAAGTGGCCGGCGTGATCGCGGTGCAGAGCTACAGCCCGGATGTGGTGTTCACCGCCGACGACCAGCGCCTGCTGGTGTTCGTGGCGCGCACCATCGGCAACAGCCTGGCCCGTCAGCGCGATCGGCAGCGCTTGGTGCAGGCCCATGCCGATCTGGAACAGCGCGTCAGCGAGCGCACCCACGAGTTGGGTGAAGTGAATCAGCAGCTGCTGGCGCAGATCGGCGAGCGCCTGCGCGCCGAACAACGTTTGACCCACCTGGCCATGCACGACGTGCTGACCGGCCTGCCCAATCGCCTGCATCTGCAGGACCGCCTGGAGCGCGCCATCGAAAGCGCCGAGCAGGGCGTGGCCCCGCATTTCGCGCTGCTGTTCCTGGATCTGGATCGCTTCAAATGGGTCAACGACAGTATTGGTCACGCTGCCGGTGACCGGATGCTGGTGGAAGTGGCGCGCAGGCTGGTGGGCCTTGTGCGGCAGGATGATGTGGTCGCGCGTCTGGGCGGCGACGAGTTCGCGCTGCTGGTGGATTGCGAGCTGGGCGCCGAAGCGGCAATGGAGCTTGGCCGGCGCCTGCTCAAGGCGCTGGAAGCACCGATGTGGGTGGACGGCCGCGAGCTGTTTCCGTCCGGCAGCATTGGCATCGCCTTGTGGAATCCGCGCTATGTTTCCGGCGCCGATCTGCTGCGTGACGCCGATGCGGCCATGTATCGGGCCAAGATCAAGGGCCAGGATCGCTGCGTCATGTTCGACGGCGTGATGCATGAAGAAGCAATGCGCAGCCTTGAGCTGGAAGCGGATCTGCGGCGTGCGATCAAGAAGCAGGACTTCGTCCCGTTCTACCAGCCCATCGTGTCACTGCACGATGGCCAGGTGATCGGCCACGAAGCCTTGCTGCGTTGGCGGCATGAGCGACGTGGCCTGCTGCTGCCCGGCGACTTCCTGGCGCTGGGCGAGGAAAGCGGCCTGATCGAACAGGTGGACTGGCTGATCTACGAACAGGTGATGGCCGACCTTGCCAGCTCGCAGCTTGGCTATGTGTCGGTGAATGTATCGCCGCGCCATTTCCGTTCGGCGGAGTTTTCCACGCGACTGCTTGGGTTGCTGGATGATGCTGGTGCCGATCCGAACCGGTTGCGCGTGGAGATTACCGAGATGGCGTTGCTCGAGGATGCACCACGCACCCTGCGCACCCTGCACCAGCTGCGCGAGCGCGGCATCGTGGTGCAGTTGGATGACTTCGGTACCGGCTACTCGGCGCTGTCGTACCTGCACCGGTTCCCGATCAGTGCGTTGAAGGTGGACCGCAGTTTCGTTGCCGGCCTGCATGCAGAGGGCGGCAAGAACACCCTGGCGCTGGTCGAAGGCGTGTTGTCGCTGGCGCGGACCCTGGGCATCGAGACGATAGGCGAGGGTGTTGAGACCGAGCAGCAGATGCGGACGCTGATGGATCTGGGGTGCAGCTTTGGCCAAGGTTATCTGCTGGGCTACCCGTCACCGCGCGAACAGACGCTGCTGCGCGATTGATTTGTTGCATCATCGCGTCATGTAGGAGCGGCTTCTGCCACGAAGCTGACGACGGATCCGACGATGGGGCGCCGGCAGTTGCAGCTATATCCATGGCGGTCGCAAGCAGGCGCCGCTGCGGTGAGCCGTTGCCTCGTGTAGGAGCGGCGTCAGCCGCGAAGCTGGCAATGCTGTCCGCTGACGAGATGCTGGCGATCAGGCGCCGCTACGGCAGGTAGTCGCTACGCGTTTGGTCGGCGTCAACCGCGAGACTGGCAATGCAGCCGTTGTCGACATGGCTGCAGTTGCAGGTGTTCCATCGTCGGATCCGTCGTCAGCTTCGCGGCTGACGCCGCTCCTACAGGGCAATGACGCGCAACGCGCTGCGCTTCTTCTCGTCGAACCGCGCCTCAGGGATCCCAAGGCGCCGTGGTGGTTGGCGCGTCGCCACGCGCCGATGTCTTACCGCAATGCGCTGCGCTTCTTCTCGTCAAACCGCGCCTCAGGGGATCCCAAGGCGCCGTGGTGGTTGGCGCGTCGCCACGCGCCGATGTCTTACCGCAGTGCGCTGCGCTTCTTCTCGTCGAACCACTTGTCCGCCTGCGCCGGCGAATAAGCCCGCATCCACTCCAGCATCTGCGTTGAATCCTCGCCGTACCACAGGTCCTCGCGCTGTTCCGGGTGCAGGAATCGCTCGCTGACCATCGTATCGATCATGCTGATCATCGGCTGATAGAAGCCGTCGATATCCAGGAACGCGCAGGGCTTCTTGCCGATGCCGAGCTGGCGCCAGGTCAGCATCTCGAAGATTTCCTCGGCCGTGCCGAAGCCGCCGGGCAGCGCGACGAAGGCGTCGGACAGATCGAACATGCGCGATTTGCGTTCGTGCATCGAGCCGACGATCTCCAGCGTGGTCACGCCCTTGTGCGCCACTTCCATGTCCACCAGGTGCTGCGGGATCACGCCGGTGACTTCGCCGCCTGCGGCCAGCACGCCATCAGCCACCGCGCCCATCAAGCCGGTGCGGCCGCCGCCGTACACCAGGCGCAGGCCTTCATTGGCGATGCGCTTGCCCAGTTCGGTGGCGCGTTCGACATAGATGGGCTTGGCGCCGGGGTTGGAACCGCAGTAGACGCAGATGGACTTCATTTGGATTTCCTGATGGATGGGAAAGGTGTCCGGATTCCGCGCATGAACAGGCGCGGTTTCGGTGGAATGCAAAAGCAAGAAGGCTCCGCCGGAGCGGAGCCTTCAGGTCACAGGCCGTGGAGCTTAGTTGGCCTTGTGGATGGCGCGCTTGCCAACCGCCATTGCCGCGTCGTGAATTGCTTCGGACAGCGACGGATGAGCGTGGCAGATGCGGGCCAGATCGTCAGCCGAACCGCTGAACTCCATGGTCAGCACGCCTTCGTGCACCAGCTCGGACACGTTGGCGCCCACCAGGTGCATGCCCAGCACGCGATCGGTTTCAGCGTGTGCCAGCACCTTGACGAAGCCAGCCGGCTCGATCATCGCAACGGCACGGCCGTTGGCGGCGAACGGGAAGCTGCCAGCCTTGTACGGAATGCCTTCGGCCTTGAGCTGGGCTTCGGTCTTGCCGACCCATGCCAGTTCCGGCTCGGTGTAGATGACCCACGGAATGGTGTCGAAGTTGACGTGGCCCGGCAGGCCAGCGATCAGTTCGGCAACCGCGATGCCTTCCTCGAAGCCCTTGTGTGCCAGCATCGGGCCGCGCACGCAGTCGCCGACCGCCCAGACGCCATCGACGCCGGTGTGGCAATGCTCGTCCACTTCGATCTGGCCACGCTCGTTGACCTTGACGCCGGTGCCTTCGGCCAGCAGGCCCTTGGTGGCGGCGCGACGGCCAACGGCCACCAGCAGCTTGTCCACGGTCAGGGTCTTTTCGCCTTCACCGTCGGTGTAGGTGACAACCACTTCCTTGGTCTTCTTGCCGGTGATTTCGGTCTTGGAGACCTTGGCGCCGAGCTTGATGTCCAGGCCCTGCTTCTTGAATTCGCGAGCAGCAACCTTGGCCACTTCGGCGTCGGCGGCGGCCAGGAACTCCGGCAGTGCTTCAAGGATGACGACTTCCGAACCCAGGCGCTTCCACACGCTGCCCAGTTCCAGGCCGATCACGCCGGCGCCGATGACGGCCAGGCGCTTGGGCACTTCGGTGAAGTCCAGTGCGCCGACGTTGTCGACGATGGCGTCGCCGTCGAACTTGGCGAACGGCAGTTCGATCGAATCCGAGCCGGCGGCGATGATGACGTTGGTGCCCTTCAGCTCGACTTCGCTGCCGTCATGCTGCTTGACGGTGACGATGTTGCCGGCCTTGAGCTGGCCGAAGCCGTAGTAGGCGGTGACCTTGTTGGCCTTGAACAGCTGACCGATGCCGCCGGTGAACTGCTTGACGATGGCATCCTTGCGGGAAACCATCTTTTCCACGTCCATCTTGGCATTGGAGAAGCTGATGCCGTGCTGGTCGAAGATGTGGCCCATGTTCCAGTACTGGCGCGAGGAGTCCAGCAGCGCCTTGGACGGAATGCAGCCCACGCGCAGGCAGGTGCCGCCCAGAGCCGGCTTGCCGTCCTTGCCCAGCGCTGCGTCGATGCAGGCGGTCTTCAGGCCCAGCTGTGCGGCACGGATGGCAGCGTGGTAGCCGGCCGGACCGGCACCGATGACGACGACGTCGAATTGTTCAGCCATTTGAGATTCCTTGTTTCCTATCCCTTCTCCCGTCGGGAGAAGGTGGCGCGAAGCGCCGGATGAGGGTGCGGGTGAGGCTTGCCCTCACCCCAACCCCTCTCCCGGAGGGAGAGGGGCTGCAGGCCTATTACAGACCGAACAGCATGCGGCCCGGGTTTTCCAGCTGGTTCTTGATGTCCACCAGGAACTGCACCGAATCCTTGCCGTCGATGATGCGGTGGTCATAGGACATGGCCAGGTACATCATCGGCGCGATCACGACCTGGCCGTTCTCGGCGATCGGACGGTCCTTGATCGCGTGCATGCCCAGGATGGCGCTCTGCGGCGGGTTGACGATCGGGGTCGACATCAGCGAGCCGAAGGTGCCGCCGTTGGTCACGGTGAAGGTGCCGCCCTGCAGTTCTTCCAGCGACAGCTTGCCGTCACGGGCCTTCTTGGCGTAGTCGGCGATGGCCTTCTCGATGTCGGCGAAGGACATGCGCTCGACGTTGCGCAGCACCGGGGTCACCAGACCCTTTTCGGTGGACACGGCGATCGAGATGTCCGAGTAGCCGTGATAGATGATGTCGTCACCATCGATCGAGGCATTGACCAGCGGGAAGCGCTGCAGTGCGTTGGCGGCGGCCTTCACGAAGAAGCTCATGAAGCCCAGCTTGATGCCGTGGGCCTTGACGAACTCTTCCTGCAGTTCCTTGCGCGCGGCCGACACCTTGGACAGGTTGACCTCGTTGAAGGTGGTCAGCATGGCGGTCGAGTTCTTCGACTGCATCAGGCGCTCGGCGATGCGCTTGCGCATGCGGGTCATCGGCACGCGTTCTTCCGGACGTGCGCCACCGGCCTTGCCGACACCACCGTTGCGGGCGAAGTTGACGATGTCTTCCTTGGTCACCGCGCCGTGACGGCCGGTGCCGGCCACGTCAGCCGGGTTCACGCCTTCGGTGATGGCCGAGAAACGGGCGCCCGGGGGCAGGCTGTCGGAGCCGGACTTGGCTGCCGGTGCCGGAGCAGCAGCGGCAACCGGAGCGGCGGCAGCGGCAGCCGGAGCTGCAGCCTTCGGTGCCTCGGTAGCGGCCGGAGCCGGTGCGGCGGCAACCGCGCCTTCCTCGATGATGGCCAGGATCTGGTTGGAAGTAACGGTGTCGCCTTCCTGGAACTTGATTTCCTTCAGCACGCCATCAACCGGTGCCGGTACTTCCAGCACGACCTTGTCGGTTTCCAGGTCGAGCAGGTTCTCGTCACGCTTGACGGCTTCGCCAGCCTTCTTGTGCCAGGAGGCGATGGTGGCGTCGGAGACGGATTCGGGCAGTACCGGTACTTTGACTTCGGTGGCCATGTGTTGAATTCCTGGTTGCAGATTCTTGGGTAAAGGGAGGGCTTATTCGGCGTAGTTGTCGTCGATGCTGTTGACCAGCGCATCGGCGAGCAGCTGCTGCAGTTCGCGCAGGTGGTCGGCCATGTGGCCCACCGCCGGCGACGGAGAACGCGGACGACCAGCGTAATGCAGGTTCTGGGCGGTACCCAGGCAGGCCTGCAGGTGGTGGCGGATCTGATACCACGCACCCTGGTTCATCGGTTCTTCCTGGCACCACACCACGTCGGTGGCCTTGCCGTACTTCTTCAGTTCGGCGGCCAGTGCCGGACGCGGGAACGGATACAGCTGTTCCACACGCACGATGGCGACGTCGTCCTGGCCGCGCTTGGTCTGGTCTTCCAGCAGGTCGTAGTAGACCTTGCCCGAGCACAGCACCACGCGCTTGACCTTCTTGGCATCGGCATTGGCATCGCCGATCAGGTGCTGGAACTCACCGTTGGCCAGTTCGTCCATGGTCGATACGGCCAGCTTGTGGCGCAGCAGCGACTTGGGCGACATGACGACCAGCGGCTTGCGGGTGTCCATGCGCATCTGGCGACGCAGCATGTGGAACGCCTGCGCCGGGGTGGACGGCACGCAGACCAGCATGTTCTCCAGCGCGCACAGCTGCAGGAAGCGCTCCAGGCGCGCCGAGCTGTGTTCCGGACCCTGACCTTCATAACCGTGCGGCAGCAGCAGGGTCAGGCCGGAGATGCGGCCCCACTTTGCTTCGCCGGAGGCGATGAACTGATCGATCACCACCTGGGCGCCGTTGGCGAAGTCGCCGAACTGGCCTTCCCAGATGCACAGGGTGTTGGGATCGGTGGTCGAGAAGCCGTACTCGAAGGCCATCACGGCTTCTTCGCTGAGCAGCGAATCGATGATGGTGGCCTGCTCCGGCGACTGCACCAGCTGGCGCAGCGGCAGGTAGTAGTTGTCGGTCTTCTGGTCGTGCAGGATCGCGTGGCGATGGGTGAAGGTGCCGCGACCAACGTCCTGGCCGACCAGACGCAGGCCATTGCCTTCGTCCAGCAGGGTGGCGTAGGCCAGATTCTCGGCAAAGCCCCAGTCGCCGCCGATTTCACCGGCAGCCATCTTGCGGCGGTCTTCATAGACCTTGGCCACACGCGAGTGCACTTCCACGCCTTCCGGAATGGTGTTGATCAGCGTGGCCAGCTGCGTCAGCTTGCCCATCTCGACCTTGGTGCTGACCGGGTCGGACAGCTTGCCGGACAGGTACTTCGGCCAATCCACGTACATCTTGCTGGTAGCCGGGGTCTTCTCGACGACGGCCAGCTCGGTGGTGACTTCGCCCGAATCCAGCTTGTTGCGGTAGGCGTCGACCATTTCCTTGCCGGCGCCGGCGGCGATCACGCCAGCGGCTTCCAGCTGCTCTGCGTAGAGCTCGCGGGTGGTCTTGTGCTTGCGGATCACCTGGTACATCAGCGGCTGGGTGATGGCCGGTTCGTCGGCCTCGTTGTGACCCCAGCGGCGGTAGCAGATCAGGTCGATCACGACGTCCTTGTGGAACTGCTGGCGGAAGTCATAGGCCAGCTTGGCCGCAAACACCACCGCTTCCGGGTCGTCGCCGTTCACGTGCAGGACCGGGGCAGCGACCATCTTGGCGATGTCGGTGCAGTACAGGGTCGAGCGCGAGTCGTCGCGGTTGGAGGTGGTGAAGCCCACCTGGTTGTTGATGACGATGTGCACGGTGCCGCCGACGGTGAAACCGCGGGCCTGCGACATCTGGAACAGCTCCATCACCACGCCCTGACCGGCAAATGCCGCATCGCCGTGGATCAGGATCGGCATGACCTGCTTGCGATCGGTGTCGTTGCGGCGTTCCTGGCGCGAACGCACCGAGCCGGCAACCACCGGGTCGGCGATTTCCAGGTGCGACGGGTTGAACGCCAGGGCCAGGTGCACCGGGCCGCCATCGCTGGCGACGTCGGCCGAGAAGCCCATGTGGTACTTCACGTCACCGGCAACGGCGCGGTCGTCGTGCTCGAACTTGCCTTCGAACTCGTCGAACAGCTTGCGCGGGTTCTTGCCCAGGGTGTTGACCAGCACGTTCAGACGGCCGCGGTGGGCCATGCCGATCACCACGTCCTTGACGCCTTCGGCGCCAGCGCCGCGGATGATGGTGTCCATCATCGGGATCAGCGAGTCGCCGCCTTCCAGCGAGAAGCGCTTCTGGCCGACGTACTTGGTGTGCAGGTAACGCTCAAGGCCTTCGGCAGCGGTCAGGCGTTCCAGCGTACGGCGCTTGGTGTCAGCGTCGAGGTTGTAGTTGCCGCCTGCCTGCTCCAGTCGCTTGTACAGCCACTGGCGCTGCTCGACTTCGGCGATGTACATGAATTCTGCGCCGATCGAGCCGGTATAAGTCGCCTTCAGGCGAGCCAGCAGGTCGCGCAGCTTCATCCGCGGCTGACCGCCCACGCCGCCGGTGCTGAACTCATCGTTGAGGTCGGCATCGGTCAGTTGATGGAAGGGCAGGCCCAGGTCCGGCGGATTGATGGGCGGGGTCAGGCCCAGCGGATCGAGATTGGCGCCGAGGTGACCGCGCGAACGGTAGGCAGTGATCAGACGGCCGACGTTGCGCTCGCGCTCGTCGCCAGTGCCGCCGCCTACGTTGCCTGCGTTTTTTGCAGCCTCGGTGATATGGGCGATGGCGGCCGAATGCGGGACGTCGCCAGCCTCGCGGCCCTTGAAACCGTCAAAGTAGGACTTCCACTTGGGGTCCACACTGTCCGGAGAGACGAGGTACTGCTCGTACAGGTCCTCGACATAGGAGGCGTTGCCGCCGGCGAGTTGCGAAGTCTGCGCAAACTGCTTCAGTAGATTGTCCACGATGGAGGGTCGGATTCGCTTGTGGGGTATGGCTTTGGGAACCGGCGGAGCCTGAGTCGCAGGACGCCGCGCGGGCGTGATCTAACTGCCGAATTATACCCCTCACGGGACAGGAAGGGGCGTGCACACTGTCCCTAGTATTAATGTATGTCCGGTAGTTGTCCGATTGTGCAGATAACGTCAAATACCCAGCGCACGGAGTGCATTGCAATGGCGTGAACGTTGCCAGATGCGCTGGAAAAGCTGCTCCTGTCGCTGTGCCTGCGCGGCAGGGTGCAATGCCAGTTCGCCTTCGATGCGAGCGCCTATTGGACGAAAGTAGCAGTCGCCCTGGTCGTTGCCGATCGCGGCCGAGGTCACCTGGCAATCTTCCGGGTCCACCGGCTCACGCAGTTGGAACACACTGGGCAGGCGCTGGATCAATGCCTGCAGTGGCGCGGGC
Source organism: Stenotrophomonas sp. SY1 (assembly GCF_021202945.1). Taxonomy (GTDB): domain Bacteria; phylum Pseudomonadota; class Gammaproteobacteria; order Xanthomonadales; family Xanthomonadaceae; genus Stenotrophomonas. The sequence continues at coordinate 1,902,285 of NZ_JAJOYR010000001.1, forward strand.
AGGGCGGGGAGGTCGGCTTCGTGCAGCAGTATCTGCACCTGCTTGTCGTGGCGGGCAGTGGCGAAACGGCGTAAAGCCTCCAGAACCTGTGGTTGTGCGAACAACACGCTGTCACCGCGCAGCTGCAGTTGCAGCAGGCGCCGCGCGCGGTGGATCACGGCAGCCGTGGCCGCACAGGCCTGGTCCCGGTCCTGCACACGCATCGGGCCGTCCAGACGCTGGCGCATGGTCTGGTGGGCAATGCCGGCCTCCTCGAATTCAACGCCTTCGGGCAGGAAACCATTGCGCGCGTAGAAGTCGCGTGCATGCAGTTGGGCGTGCAGGCTGACTTCGCCATAGCCCATTCGCCCAGCCTGTTCGAGCAGCGCCTGCAGCAGGACTTCGCCCACACCGCGCCCGCGCCAGCTCGCCAGCACGGCCATGCGGCCGATGCGTTTGTCCGGTGTGAGCCGGCCGGCGCCGATCGGGTTGCCGGTGGCGTCCAGTGCCAGTGCGTGTTGGCTGAGGGGATCGAGTTCGTCGATCTCCAGTTCGGCCGGCACCTTCTGCTCGTCCACGAACACGGCGTTGCGCACGCGGTGCAGCAGCAGGTGCTGCACCGCGTAATCGACGATCAGGACGTTGAAGTCCGATGCCTGGCTCATGCGGACGGGGTTTCCGCCTCGTCGCTTTCGTCTTCGCAGATCACCACCACCTCGACGCCTTCATCACTCACCTTCACGGTGTCGATGTTGGCGCTGGACGGTTCGCCTTCGCCAGCCTGGGCGTATTCGAACACTTCGATTTCCAGTTCCGGTGCATCACCATCCTCGTCGATGGCCTCATCGTTGAAGTCTTCGCCGTCGAAGTCCTCGTCTTCGAATGCAGCGGCCCGGGCTTCGGCCAGGGTTTCCACATCCAGCAGCTGGAAATGGCCACCGGCCAGCAGTTCCAGCAGCGCGGCGCGGCCCTTGGCCGACAGCTTGTGGAAGGTGGCCGCTTCAATATGCTCGGCACCTGCCAGGCGCTGGGCGTCCTTGACCGGCAGGGTGAAGACCAGCCCGGAGCAGTACAGGCTGGCGCCCTTGCTGGCGCGACGCCAGGCCAGGCGCGCCCACGGGTGGCGCTCGAGCAGGCCGCCGCGTGCCAGTTCGGCTTCCACTTCTTCCGGTGCCGGCGGTTGCTGCGAAGGCATGATGTCGCCGGCCGCACGGTAGGTGGTGATGAAACGGCCAAACCAGTTGCCCAGTTGGTCCGGGTCGTTCATGCGCAGGGCGTTGAGCGCCTGGACCACACGGCCCATCGCGGCTTCGTCGATCTCGTTGGGGTCTTCCGGCAGCTTCAGGTCCGGGTCCTTGTAGCGGACGTCCTCACTGGCGCAGGCCACCAGGTCGTCCAGGTAGTCGCTGATCAGTTCGGCCGAGGACGGCGCACGCATGCCAAAGGAGAAGGTCAGGCACGGATCTTCGGCCACGCCGTTGTGCGGCACGTTCGGTGGCAGGTACAGCATGTCGCCCGGGCCCAGCACCCAGTCATGGCTCGGCTTGAACTTCTTGAGCAGCTTGAGTTCAACGTCGGGGCGGAAATCCAGCGGCGGGCGCTTGCCCTTGGTGGATTCGCTGGCGTCGATCTGCCAGCGGCGGTGGCCGTAGGCCTGCAGCAGGAACACGTCGTACTGATCAACGTGAGCGCCAACCGAGCCGCCGGTGGCCGCAAAGCTGATCATCACGTCGTCCATGCGCCAGCGCGGCAGGAAGCTGAAGTAGGAGGTCAGTGCGCGAACGTCCGGGTCCCACTTGTCCACGTCCTGCACCAGCAGGGTCCAGTCGTGGTCGGGCATGCCGGGGAAATCTTCTTCCTGGAACGGGCCGGTACGCAGGGTCCAGCCGTCGGTGGCGCGGTCGTGGCTGACGATGCGGGCCAGTGCGCCTTCCTCGCAGGCCAGGCCGGCGAGGTCTTCCGGCATCACCGGGGTTTCGAAGTTGGGGAATGCGGCGCGGATCAGAAGCGGGCGCTTCTGCCAGTAGTCGCGCAGGAAGGTGGCCGGGGCCATGCCCAGCGGCAGGCCGGGCTTGGCCTGGACTTCGATCGGATAGGTCTTTTGCTTGCGTGCGGCCATGGGGGAGTCCTTGCAACGGAGACGGAAAGCTGGCGCCGGGGCGCGTATCGCCGGCTATTGTCCCCTTGTTCGGTGAAAACCGCACGGCGGATGGATGATCTGGATCAATTGGTGGGCGGCTGGGGGCGCAAAGCTTCCCCTCACCCCAACCCTCTCCCGTAAACGAGAGAGGGGCCCGGATTGCGTGGGCTATCAGTGCATCAGCCCCGCCCGCCGCCGGAAGAGGGGCTGGGGTGAGGGCTGCCTTTCAAATGCAGAAAAGCCGGCAATACCGGCTCTTCTGGGTGCTGCATTGAAGCGGAACGTAGATGGCCTTGGTCAGCCCCGCCGCCACGTCTAAGCAACCGCCCAGGGAATGCGCGGGCTTCTCATGCTTTAGCCCCTCTCCCGCCTGCGGGAGAGGGGTTGGGGTGAGGGCAGCCTTTCAAAAGCAGAAGAGCCGGCAATGCCGGCTCTTCTGGGGTGCTGCAATGAGGCCGAGCTCAGATGGCCTTGGCCAATCCTGCCGCCAGACCAACATAACCACCCGGGGTCAGTTCACGCAGGCGCTGCTTGGCATCGGCCGGCAGCTCCAGCGTTTCAATGAACTCGCGCATCGAATCGGCGGTGATGCCGTGGCCGCGGGTCAGTGCCTTGAGCTGCTCGTACGGATTCGGCAGGCCGTGACGGCGCATCACCGTCTGCACGGCTTCGGCCAGCACTTCCCAGGCTGCATCCAGGTCGGCGTTGAGACGCTCCGGGTTAACGGTCAGCTTGCCCAGGCCCTTGGCCAGCGATTCCAGGCCGACCTGGCTGTGACCGAAGGCGGTGCCCACGGCGCGCAGCACGGTGGAGTCGGTGAGGTCGCGCTGCCAGCGGCTGATCGGCAACTTGGCGCTGAAATGCTCGAACAGGGCGTTGGCGATGCCGAAGTTGCCTTCGGCATTTTCGAAATCGATCGGATTGACCTTGTGCGGCATGGTCGAGGAGCCGACTTCGCCTTCCTTGAGCTTCTGCTTGAAGTAGCCCAGCGAGATGTAGCCCCAGATGTCACGGGCCAGGTCGACCAGGATGGTGTTGGCGCGACGGGCGGCATCGCCGATCTCGGCGACGTTGTCGTGCGGCTCGATCTGCGTGGTGTACGGGTTGAATACCAGGCCCAGCGAGGTCACGAAACGCTCGGCGAAGGCAGGCCAGTCCACTGCCGGATAGGACACGACGTGGGCGTTGTAGTTGCCGACGGCGCCGTTGATCTTGCCGGTCAGCTCGACCGCGCCGATCTGGCGGATCTGGCGTTCCAGGCGGGCCACCACGTTGGCCAGTTCCTTGCCCAGGGTGGTCGGCGAAGCGGTCTGGCCGTGGGTGCGCGAGAGCATCGGCTGTTCGGCCTGCTCATGGGCCAGCTTGCGCAGCGAAGCGGCAATGCCGGCGTAGGTCGGCAGCAGCACCTGGCTGCGCGCTTCAGCCAGCATCAGGCCGTAGGACAGGTTGTTGATGTCCTCGCTGGTGCAGGCGAAATGCACGAACTCCAGCGCCGGGGCCAGCTCGGCATCGTCCTTGAGCTGCTCCTTGATGAAGTACTCCACGGCCTTGACGTCGTGGTTGGTGGTGCGCTCGATTTCCTTGACGCGGGCGGCGTTGCCGACCGAGAAACCTTCGGCCAGTGCGCGCAGCTTGGCCTTGCCTGCGGGGCTGAAGTCGGCCAGTTCGGCAATGCCCGGCTCGGCGGCCAGTGCCAGCAGCCATTCGATTTCCACCTTCACGCGGGCCTTGATCAGGCCGTACTCGGAGAAGATCGGGCGCAGCGCGTCAACCTTGCTGGCATAGCGGCCATCAAGCGGGGACAGGGCGAGCAGGGCGGCTTCTGTGCGGGAGGTATCCGTCATGTCGGCGGGCAATGGGGCAGTGGCGGGGGCGCACATTCTACGCTGCCCGGCAACGCTCGGCCCGTGCACCGGTGAATCCCGGTCGGCGCTGATGCCTTCCCATGGCCCTCGGGGTATCTTGTGGGCAGCCGCCAGCCAGGGAAGCCTGCCCAATGCCAGCCGCAGCTTCCCTTTCCCCAACGAAACGAAGTGCGGAGTCGAGCAGATGAGCAAGGGTTCCAACAACAAAGCGTTCCGGACCGAACACGACAGCATGGGCGAGTTGCAGGTGCCCGCCGAGGCCCTGTGGGGCGCGCAGACCCAGCGCGCGGTCGAGAACTTCCCGGTGTCCGGGCAGCGCATGCCACGCGAGTTCATCCGTGCGCTGGGGCTGATCAAGGGTGCCGCCGCCGAGGTCAATGCCGGCCTGGGCCTGCTGCCCAAGGGCGTGGGCAAAGCCATCCAGGCTGCCGCGGGCGAGGTGGCCAGCGGGGCGCACGACGCCCATTTCCCGATCGACGTCTACCAGACCGGTTCGGGCACCTCGTCCAACATGAATGCCAACGAGGTCATCGCGACCTTGGCCAACCAGGGCGGCAAGGCCGGCAAGACGGCGGTTCACCCTAACGATCACGTCAATCTGGGGCAGAGCTCCAATGATGTGATTCCCACCGCCATCCGTGTTTCGGCACAGCTGGCCACGGTGGAAGCGCTGCTGCCGGCGCTCAAGCACCTGCGCAAGACCATCGACAAGCGCGCACGCACGCTGGGCAAAGTGGTCAAGACCGGGCGCACCCACCTGATGGACGCGATGCCGCTGACCTTCGCCCAGGAGTTCGGTGCGTGGTCGGCACAGCTGGAATCGGCGCAGGCCCGTATCGAGGATGCGCTCAAGCGTCTGCGCCGGCTGCCGCTGGGTGGCACCGCGATCGGCACCGGCATCAACGCCGACCCGCGCTTCGGCGGCAAGGTGGCCAAGGTGCTGTCGGCTTCGACGGGCGTGAAGTTCGACAGTGCCGAGAACAAGTTCGAAGGTCTGGCCGCACAGGATGATGCGGTGGAGTTGTCAGGCCAGCTCAATGCGTTGGCGGTGGCGTTGATCAAGATCGCCAACGACCTGCGCTGGATGAACTCCGGGCCGCTGGCCGGGTTGGGCGAGGTGGAGCTGCCGGCGTTGCAGCCGGGCAGTTCGATCATGCCGGGCAAGGTCAATCCGGTGATCCCGGAAGCGACCGTGATGGCCGCCGCGCAGGTGATCGGGCATCACGTCGCGATCACCGTGGCCGGGCAGACCGGCAACTTCCAGTTGAACGTGACCTTGCCGCTGATCGCTGCCAACCTGCTGGATTCGATCCAGCTGCTGTCCAGCGTGATGAACCTGCTGGCCGACAAGGTGTTCGTCGGTTTGGTGGTCAAGCAGGACCGCGTGCGTGAGGCGCTGGCCCGCAACCCGATCCTGGTGACCGCACTGAACCCGATCATCGGTTACGAGAAGGCCGCAGCGATCGCCAAGCGTGCCTACAAGGAACAGCGCCCAGTGCTGGAAGTGGCGCTGGAAGACAGTGGTTTGTCGGAGGTGGAACTGAAGCGCCTGCTGGACCCGGCGGCGCTGACGCTGGGTGGCATCCACGATCATTGATCGGGTGACGGAGCAGGCCGGCTGGGCGCTGCTCCTGTCTCTTGCTGCGGGATGGCGGAAGGCGAAGTGCCGGCGGCGATTCGCTCCTCGCGTTCGCCTTCTCCCGTCTGCGGGAGTTCGCTCTTCGCGTTTCCCTTCTCCCGTCTGCGGGAGAAGGGGGCGCAGCACCGGGGGAGAGCGTTCCTGCGCTTTGTGCCTTGCTGAAAGCACCGCGCCAATTCAAAGCCCCCATCCGCCCTTCGGGCACCTTCCCCCGCAAGCGGGGAAAGGACAGGCACCAGCGGGCCCCGTTGCACCACCCCAAATTCAAATCCCGATCAGCGCAACGCGCGCGGATTGGCCAACGCTTCGTTGTATTCCTTGAACTCGGGAATGCGCTCGGCAAGGTCGGCCGGGAACACTTGCTGGCCGGCCGGAACCTTGATCGGCACCGTGCGTTCGCGGGTGCCGGTGGCCGGCGCGGCGCTGGCCGCATCGGTCAGGGTGTTCTGGCGCAGGATCTGCAGTTTGACGAAGCTGGTCTGCAACATCGCGCGCTGGGTTTCGTCCAGCGGAATCTCGATGTCGTCCACGCGCAGGCGGCCATCGGGGAGGATGTCCAGGTTCGGATAGGGCGCGCGGCGGATGGCAACGCGGTCGGTACCGACTTCCATCTTCGGCTTGCTGCGTTCAACCCTATGAGAAGCGTACTTCTCTCGATCGCAACCAGCAGCCAGCATCGCGAAGGCGACCATAACGAGCAGCAGCAGTTTCTTCATGACGGCATACGCACATAAAACGACGGAGGCGGCATTCTACCGCCCCCGCCAGGCAACCCCGCTGCACCCGATCAGGGGAGTTTCATGTTGCCGTTGTCACGACAATCATCGATGTCGCTCTGGTCCATCGTCGCGTAAGGCTTGAACTCGGGGACGGCCGCAGCCAGCTGTTGCTGGGTAGCCAGCATCGCCGGCAGCTGGTCGCAGAGCTTGGCCGCGCTGGCCTTGATCTGCTCGGCTTCGGCGTTGACCCGGTCTTCGATCTTGTCGGTATTGCCGGAGAGGATGCCCTTGATCGCCTCACCTGCCGCACGTGCGCCGAGGTTGGCGCCCTGCACCCCAATCTCGATGCCGGCTTCGGCCACCGCCACCACCTGACCGCGGTACTGCATTAGCAATGCGCGCTGCTTGTCGTCCAGTGTGACCGCTACGTCGTTGATCAGCAGGTCACCCTTGGGCGAAATCTCCACCTTGGCGCCGCTGTCGCTGGACACGCTGATGTTGCCTTCGGCCAGTTGCTTGCGTGCTTCGTTGGTGGCTTCGCGGACCTTCTGGCCCAGCGTGGTTTCGCCGGCCGGAGCATCGGCCGAGGGACGGTCGCCGCAGGCGATCAACGGCAGGCAGAGCAGGGCGGTCAGCAGCGGTGTACGCAGGTTCATTGCGGGGACTCCTTTCATTGAATGTGGGCTCAGCGCAGTGCGATGTCGTGGCGGAGCTCGCTGTCGCAGCTTTCCACGTCATCCTGCTCAAGGTCGGCATAAGGCCGGAACTGCGGAAGGCTGGCAGCCAGCGCCTGCTGCGACGCCAGTACTTCGGGCAAGCGCTGGCAGATCTGCGTCACCATCGGCTCGATATGCTGCTTGACCGTCTTCTCGATACGACGCTCAAGGCCGCCAGTGAGGCCGCCGACGACCAGGCTGAACAACGACACGTCGGTGGCCTCCAGTGCAGCCATCGCCGCCTTCTCGCCGGCATCGATGCCGGCCTTGGCCAGGCCGAGCACCTTGCCCCGGTAGTCCAGCAGCATGCGCCGCTGCTGGGCCGTGACCGCGACCGTCTCGCCATCGATGATCAAGTCGCCGGCCGGAGTGATCTGCGCGGCGGGCAGTGTGCGGTCGGCATGCCCATTGCGTGAGCGCTTGCCGAACGAAAGTCCATTGCCCAGCGACAGGTCCTCGCGTTCCAGTTCGGTGCGGGCCTTGGCCATCTCCGCGCTTACCTCGGCACGGCTGCTGGCCATCTCCCGCTTGATCTCCGCGCTGACGTCCTCCGATTGGACGCTGGCCTGGGCGGCCAGAGGCAGGCACAGCAGCAGTGCGATGAGCGGGTTCTTGATCTTGTTCATGGCAGTTTCCCTTGCAGATCAGTCAAGAATGGCGCGTCAGCGTTTTTCGGGCAGGGCGACCGCGCCGGTGATACCGGAATGCTTGACCGCGCCGCTGCCAACGCGCTGCACGGTGAGGCTGGCAGCATTGCGTACATCCAGATCGCCCGAGCCGATGCTGCCCAGCGTGACCGCACCGCGCACATCGCGCAGGTCCACGTCGCCGGAACCGATGCTTTCCAGGCTCACCGCGCCCTGCACGTCATGCAGTTCCAGGTCGCCGGAGCCCACCCTGCCGACCCGTGCCTGCCCGCGCACACCGTTGGCCTGGACATCGCCGGAGCCCAGCGACAGCAGGTACAGCGAGCCGACGTCACGCAGTTTCAGGTCGCCGGAGTTGACCGCCGCAGTGACCAGCCCCTTGATGTTCTCGGCGCTTACGTCGCCGGAACCAACATCGGCACTCATTGATTGGGCGCCGCTCAGGCTTGCATCACCGGAGCCGACTTTCAGCTGCACCAGGATGTTGTCCGGCAACGTGCCGGTCAGGTCGAGGTAGGCGTAGTTGTCGCCGCCGAAGTTGATGTTCATGACCTGGTTCTTGCGTTCGAGCGTGACCACCAGCTTGTCGGCGACCTTCTGCTGGGAAACAGACACTTGGCTCAGCAGGTCCTGGCTGGAAGCGCAGGCGCGCCCGCCAAGGGCGGCCTTGGCGCCAGGGCTGGCCTGCAGGCGCAGGTCATGGCTGTTCACTTCGAACACGACGGCCTTGGCGCCGGCAAGGTTCAACTCCAGCGACTGCGGCTGACTGAACTTGCAATGTTCTTCGGCGGCGAATGCAGCGCCCGGCAGCAGCGTGAGGGCAATCAGGAGAGGCTTGAGGTTCATCTTGTTTCCTTGCGATTGCGGAAGAAGATTCAGATGTCGTCGCGACGCTGGCGCAGCCAGATCGCCACGGCGATGAAGCCTACGCCGACCGCTGCGCCGATCCACAGGCTGGGCATCGACAGTGCGTGGAACTGGGTGGCCGGGGAGAAGCCTTCGATCATGGAGCGCGCGACTTCCTTGCCGGTGGTCGAACCATAGGGCAGATGCATGCCCGGGAAGGTGCCCAACAGCAGGCGCCCGACGATGTTGCCCCAGAACCAGCCCACGTCCGCGTTGATCAGGCGCATCATCGAGAACCAGCCGACGATCACCCCGGCGAACACCGGCAGCATCACCGCCCACAGGAACGGCTTGCTCCTGGCCCAGGCCGAGCACATCAGCAGCCAGCCGGCGGTCGGCAGTGCCCACAGCACGTAAACGGGGATCCAGCACAGCAGGCCGGCGGCGATGGTGAGCGGGTTGGCGGCGGCCCAGATCAGGCTGACCGGGCCGCCATGGGCCAGCATCACCAGGCTGATGACCACCATGAAGCAGAACATGATCACGATAGCGGCCAGCACCGCCAGCAGCGGAGCCACGATCAAGGCGCTGACCAGCTTGGAGAGCACGGTCTGCGAGTCCGACAGCGGCATGGACTTCCAGAACAGCACGCTGCGGTCGCGGCGGTCGTCGTACAGGGCGCCCAGGCAGTAGAAGAACACCACGAAGGCCAGCACGATGAAGGGCCAGGCAGAGCTGATCAACAGCGTGGCGTTGAGCGTCTCACTCAACTGCGCGATGTCGTGGCCGGAGAGCTGGCTGGTCAGCAGCTTCAGGTCCAGGCCGTTGACGTTGACGCCATTGATATGAAGGTCGCCGTTGGCGGCGGCGCGGCTGGCTGCCCACAGGCCAGCGATGATCGCCGCCGAGGCCAGCACCAACGAGACAACACCGGCGATGATCGGTGCCCACAGGAAGCCACCGCGGTTTTCCCAGAACTCACGTTTGAGCAGCCACTTGAACTTGCCGAGCGGGGTGATGTGGTGAACGGCGTTCATGCGTAGGTTCCCTTCATGGTGGCCACGAACAGGTCGGCCAGGCCGGGGTTGCGGATTTCGCCCAGTGCAGCGATGCGGCTGCGCTCCACGCCGTCGTAAAGCAGGACGGTCTTGCCGAAGGGCAGGCTGCGCTCGTCGATCGGGCCAAGCGCGCGCGCTGCTTCCAGCGTGTCGGCCGAGGCCAGCAGTTCGGTGTAGCGATCGGCCAGGGTTTCCATGTCGGTGGACAGCACGATCTTTCCATCGCGGATGAACAGCACGTCGGTGAGGATGTGCTCGATCTCTTCCACCTGGTGGGTGGTGACGATGATGGTCTTCTGCTCGTCGAAGTAGTCTTCCAGCAGGCGCTGGTAGAACTCCTTGCGGTAAAGGATGTCCAGGCCCAGGGTCGGCTCGTCCAGCACCAGTACCTTGGCGTCGATGGCCATCACCAGCGCCAGGTGCAGCTGCACCACCATGCCCTTGGACAGTTCACGCACGCGGGCCTTGGGGTTGAGCTTGGTGTTGGCCAGGAAGCGCTCGCAGCGGGCGCGGTCGAAACGCGGATGCACGCCGGCCACGAAGTTGATGGCTTCCTTCACCTTGATCCAGCGCGGCAGTACCGCCACGTCGGCAATGAAGCACACGTCATTCATCAGTGCGTTGCGCTGGGTGCGCGGGTCCATGCCCAGCACGCGCAGGCCGCCTTCGAACGTGGTCAGCCCGAGCAGGGCCTTCAAAGCGGTGGTCTTGCCGGCGCCGTTGGGGCCGATCAGGCCGACGATACGGCCCGGTTCAATGGTGAAGCTGGCGTTGTCCAGCGCCGGCTTCTGCTTGTAGACCTTGCGCAGGCCTTTGGCGGAAACAACGGCTTCGACGGCGGCGTTCATAGAGTGGTCCCCGGTGGCAGCAGATCTTTCATGGTCAGGCCAAGGCGCTGGATGCGTTCCAGTACGCTGGGCCATTCATCGTTGAGAAAACGTTCGCGTTCATTGCCACGCAGCTTCTGCGCGGCTTCTTCGGTCATGAACATGCCAAGACCGCGCCGTTTCTCGACCAGGTTCTCGTCTGCCAACTCCTGGTAGGCACGCGAGACGGTGATCGGATTCAGCTGGTACTCGGCCGCCACCTGGCGCACCGAGGGCAGGGCATCGCCCGGCTTGAGAATGCCATCCAACATCATCGCGATCACGCGATCCTTCAGTTGGCGGTAGATGGGAGCGCCATCGCTCCACTGGATTTCACTCATGAGTGTCAGCTCCGCGGATTCAGCGACTGTGCGAAGGAAAAGTAGGGCATTGAAAGACTGGTCCGCATCCGCCGGGCCGGCCGCTTCGCTTTGGGGAGGTCGTTGGCATCCTGCTCGCCACCAGCCAGCTCGGGCGCATAATCCCGGGTGTCTGCACGCCCGGTCTGTAGCGATGCCGAGCAACCCAGCAACAACAAAGCGCCGGTAGCCGTCAGTGCCTGTAGAACATGTCTGCTGCGCTTGCGGTTCATCTCGGCTCCCTGTGTAGGGTGGCTGGTGTTGTATACAACTATAACACCGACACGGCGACATGCAAGCGTTGTTGTCACCAACTGATGGCATATGCCTGTTTAAACTGGAAAAGCCGCCCCGGAGATTGATGATGAATGCTCGCAACTTTTTGATTGGTTTGGTTTTTGTGGTTTTTCTTGGCGCTGCCTCGGGGGCTTCTGCGGGCCCGCTGCTGGATCGCGAATTCCGTCCGCTGGCCGGCAAAGACGCGGTCAACCTGAATCGGGCCTTTGGCGGCAAGGTGCTTTTGATCGTCAATACGGCCTCCAAATGCGGGTTCACGCCGCAGTACGAGGGGCTGGAAGCGTTGCAGCAGGAGCTGTCCGGGCGTGGCTTCGCCGTGCTGGGCTTTCCATCCAATGACTTCAAGGGCCAGGAGCCGGGCAGCGAGGAGCAGATTCAGGAGTTCTGCACGCTTACTTACGGGGTCAAGTTCCCGATGTTCCAGAAGGTGCACGTGGTAGGCCCGGAAACCACGCCGCTGTATCAGGATCTGACCCGCGCCACCGGCGTGGCGCCGGGCTGGAACTTCCACAAGTACCTGATCGGCCGCAATGGTCAGGTGGTGGCGCAGTTCCCGAGCCGGGTGCGCCCGGATGATGCCCAGCTGCGTGCGGCGATCGAGCGCGAACTGGCTGCGCCGGTTCCTGGTCGCTGACCCGGCCTGCAGGCGTATCACGATCCGGCAACGTTGCCCTGATTATTGTGTCCAGGTGCAACGGAGACAGGGCTTGCAGGTCTCCGGGCGCCTCGACATATGCAGCGTGCGTGCGACAATGTCGCCCCCCGCGCCGTCGGTGGCGTTTGTTCACTTCCAGGAATGCAGCGAATGAAGATGGGAAAGCGTGGCGCAGTTGCGTCGCTTCTGATTCTGGCGATGGCGGCCCCTGTGGTCGCGTTGTCGCAACAACCAGCCGCCCCTGCGGCCAGCAAGGAGAAGTCTGTTTTGACCTCGGAACGTGAAAAGATCGGTTACGCCATCGGCGTCGATGTTGCCAGCTCATTCGAGCCCATCGCCTCGGAAGTGGACGTGGCTGCCATGCGCCGCGGCGTCGAGAACGCTTTTGCCGGCGGCCAGCCGCTGCTGTCGCAGGAAGAAGCGCAGAAGACCGACCAGGCGCTGCGTACCGTGATGATGGCCCGTTCCGGCCAGCAGGTGCCGGGCATGGCGCCGGGCAGCCAGCCGCCGGCAGTTGATCGCCAGAAGGTCGGCCTGATGCTGGGCAGCTTTGCCGTTGGTCCGTCGCTGGCCCCGATCCAGAAGGACATCGACCTGGACTCCGTGTTCCAGGCCATCACCACAGTGTTCGCCAAGGGCACCCCGCTGATGAACCGCGAGCAGTCGCAGGCCGTGTTGCAGGCGTTCACCGCCAGCAAGCAGGCTGAAATGCAGGCCGAGCAGGGCAAGGCCGCGCAGACCAACCGCGAAGCCGGCAACGCCTTCTTGGCCAAGAACAAGACCCAGCCGGGCGTGGTGACCACCGCTTCGGGCCTGCAGTACCAGGTGCTGCGCGCCGGTGCCGGCGAGCGCCCGACCGCGACCAGCCAGGTGCGTGTGAATTACGAAGGCAAGCTGCTCGACGGCACCGTGTTCGACAGCAGCTACCAGCGCGGTGAGCCGGTCAGCTTCGGCCTGGGCCAGGTGATCAAGGGTTGGACCGAAGGCGTCGCGCTGATGCCGGTTGGTTCCAAGTACCGCTTCTGGATTCCGGGCGAGCTGGCTTACGGCGAGAGCGGTACGCCGGGCGGTCCGATCGGTCCGAATGCCACGTTGACCTTCGACGTTGAGCTGCTGGGCGTCCAGCCGTAACGGAGTTGTCGCAGTCATGCGCGTAGCCATTTTCGGTACCGGTTATGTGGGTCTCGTCACCGGGACCTGTCTTGCCGAAGTTGGCCACGACGTGGTCTGCGTGGATGTTGATCAAACCAAGGTCGAGGGATTGGAGCAGGGCATCGTCCCTATCTACGAACCCGGCCTGGAATCGATGGTGAAGGCCAATCACGCCGCAGGGCGGTTGGCTTTCACCACCGATGCCACCCCTGCCATTGACCATGGCCAGGTGGTGTTCATTGCCGTAGGCACGCCGCCGGATGAAGACGGCAGTGCCGACCTGCAGTACGTGCTGGCCGTGGCCCGCACCATTGGCCGCCACCTGACCCATCCGACGGTGGTGGTGAACAAGTCCACCGTGCCGGTGGGTACCGCTGACCAGGTGCGCGCGGCCATTGCGCAGGAGCTGGCCGCGCGTGGCGTGGAAATCGCCTTCGACGTGGTTTCCAACCCCGAATTTCTCAAGGAAGGCGATGCGGTGGCCGACTGCATGCGTCCGGATCGCATCGTCATCGGTGCCTCCAATCCGGAAGCTGTCGCGTTGCTGCGCCGCCTGTACGCGCCGTTCAACCGCAACCGCGACCGCGTGGTTGAAATGGACGTGCGCTCGGCCGAGCTGACCAAGTACGCGGCCAATGCGATGCTGGCCACCAAGATCAGTTTCATGAACGAGATCGCCAACATCGCCGAGCGCGTGGGGGCTGATATCGAACAGGTGCGCCAGGGCATCGGCTCGGACCCGCGCATCGGCTGGCACTTCATCTATCCCGGCGTCGGTTACGGCGGTTCCTGCTTCCCGAAGGATGTGCAGGCACTGGCTCGTATCGCGGCCGGGCATGGTCTCCAACCGCAGCTGTTGAATGCGGTGGAAGCGGTCAACGCAGCACAGAAAGGCCATCTGTACACGCTCATCCAGCGTCATTACGACTGCGGTGAAGACGAGGGTGTGCGCGGCAAGACCTTCGCGATGTGGGGCCTGGCGTTCAAGCCCAACACCGATGACATGCGCGAAGCGCCCAGCCGTCGTGTACTGGAACAGCTGTGGGAAGGTGGCGCCAAGGTCCGTGTGTATGACCCGGAAGCCATGAACGAAGCGCGCCGCATCTTTGGTGAGCGCGAGGATCTGGTGTTCTGCCAATCGGCAACCGAAGCGTTGGAAGGCGCCGACGCGCTGGTGGTGGTCACCGAGTGGAAGCAGTTCCGCAGCCCCGACTTCGCGCGCATGCGCAAGGCGTTGGGCGATGCGGTCGTTTTTGATGGCCGTAATCTGTACGACCCCGCGGAAGTGGAAGCGGCAGGTCTGGCGTATTACGGCATTGGCCGGGGGCGTTCCCTGCATGAATGAGTCACATCCCGACCCGCGCGAACAAGCGCTGGAAGACCGCCTGGTGGAACTGGAAATGCGAGTCTCCTTCCAGGAACAAGCCCTGGCGGAAATGAGCGAAGCACTTGCCGAGGCCCGCATGCAGGGCTCGCGCAACGCTGACCTGTTGCGCCACCTGCTCGACGACCTGGGCAAGGTGCGCACGGCGTTGTACGCCGATGCCGCCGACGAACCGCCGCCCCCGCACTACTGACAGAAGCACCGCAAGCCATGAGTGACACTCTTCGCGATCAGCTCCTTGGGCTGGGTTTCAAACCCGCGCCCAAGCCGGAGCGCAAGCCGGAAAACAAATCCAATACCCGCCGCGACAACCGCCCGCAGGGCAGGCACGCCCAGCCCGGCAATACGTCGGGGCAGGCTGCTGCCAAGCCCGGCAACAGGCCGCAGCACGCAGGCAAACCCGCGCACACCGGCAAGCCGTCGCACGGCCCACGCAAGCCGCGCTCGCAGGAAGACATCGACCTGGCCAAGGCCTATGCGATCCGCGCGCAGAAGGAAAAGGACGAGCGTCTTGAAGCGGAGCGGCTGAAGCAGGAAGAAGCGCGACTGCGTCGCGAGGCCCGCGCCAAGCTCGATGAGCTGGTGAAGGACAAGGGGTTGAATGACCCCAACGCCGACATTGCCCGCCACTTCGAGTACGGCGGCAAGATCAAGCGCATCTACGTGACCGCCGAGCAGCTCAAGGGCCTCAATGCTGGTGAGCTGGGCGTGCTGCAGCAGAACGGCCGCTATCTGTTGGTGACGGCGGCATTGCTGGCCGAGGCCGAGGCGGTGTTCGCCCCGAGCGTGGCGTTGAAGGTCGACCCGAACGCGCCGGTTGAAGCCGACCCGTACGCCGATCCGCAGTTCCAGGTGCCGGACGACCTGGTCTGGTAACCCGGCCGGTCAAGGCGGTTGGATACGAAAAGACAGGCCATTGGCCTGTCTTTTTTGTTTCCCGCAGCGCCTGGTCAGGGCTCGTCGTCTGGGATGCGGCCGACACTGACGATGGCGCGCACGTGCGCACCGGCAGCTTTGTTGAGGGCCATGCGCATGTAGATATCGGTGGGGTTGTCGGGGTCGAATAGGGTGTAGGCGTGCTCATCCCATCCGTCTTCGGTGGTGACCGGCTCCCATTCGACCTTGTAGCTGTCTTCGGCGGTTTTGCCGAACAGGACGAAGTCACTGACGATGGCCTTCGGGTCGCCGCTGATTGCGGTCATCGTGCAGATGCCCTGGTCGAGCAGGGCAAAGCCGTACACCTTGTCCTCGTGCGTCATCAGCCAGGCCTTGCCTGTCCGTCCGGTGAGAAAGTTCTGGGCGGACTTGCCATCCAGACGCTGCGCAACGTTGTCCAGCTTGGCGGTGAGTTCCTCGGGCTTGTCCACGTACTGGAAGCAGGAGGCGACGAATGCCGAGATCGTCTGGTCGTCCTCCGCCTGAGCGAGGCCGGACGTGGCGAGCAGCAGCATGGCCAATGGGATGGACCGCCAGTGGTGCAGTTTCATGACAACTCCCCCTGTGTCGTGAGTGCTGCGCCGTTATAGCAGGCCTGGGCCCGGCCGGATGTGCTCAGGCTGCGCGTCGGGCCTGTCGTGACGGTGGCAGCCAATACCAGGCGATGAGTGCGCCGAGCAGGGCGAAGAAGCCGCCGACGATGAAGGCCACCTTGCCGTCGCCAAACTGCCACAACTGGCCGGCGATCAGCGCCCCCAGTACGCCGCCGAGCCCGGAGGAGAAGCCGTAGAACAAGCCCTGTCCGTGACCGTTGAGGTTGCCGGGGAAGTAGCGCGCCAGCAGCTGCATGGCCGAGGCGAAAAACGCGGCAAACCCGAGGCAATGGGTGGTCTGCGCGACCAGCATCACCGGGATGTTCTCCGGCCACAGCGCGGTGGCCCACCAGCGCAGCGCGGCGCTGGCCATGGAAATGATCAGTAGCCAACTGGCGTCCCAACGGCGGAAGAAGCGCGCAATGAAGAAGAACACCGCCACTTCGAAGATGACCCCCACGGTCCACATCAGGCCCAGCAGCGAGGTGCTGTAGCCGTGGTGGTCCATGTAGAGCGAGAAGAACGTGTAGTACGGGCCGAACGACAGTTGTTCAAGGAACGCAGCGATGAAGAACGCCAGTACCGGCTTCTGTCGCACGATGGCCCAGAAACCACCGGTAGCGTGGTTGTGGCTGCCGATGTTGCGTGCATAGCGGTTGAAGAAGGCCGAGCCGGTCAACAGCACGAACAGCGGCAGCATCAGCCACGGCAGGATGCCCGCGCCGTTGTGTTCGATCAGCCAGCCGAACAGCGTGACCACGAGGATGAAACCCAGCGAGCCCCACACGCGGATCATGCCGTAGCGGTGGCTGTCACTTCCCAGATGGGTAAGGGTGATCGATTCGAACTGCGGCATCACCGCGTTGTAGAAGAAGCAGAACGCGATCATCACCGCGTACAGCGTCCACGGGGGTGCCGGTACCAGGAAGCAGGCGAAGCTGAGGATGGTCAGCACGCAGCCGATGCGCAGCCAGCGAATGGGCTTGGGCGATACCGCCGCCAGTGACGTCCACGTACTGGGCGCGACCACGCGGGTGGCGTACCACAGGCTCATCATCACGCTGATCGCGGTGACGGTCATGCCGCGCGATTGCAGGTACAGGCTCCAGTACGGAGTGAACGCACCCAGTGCCGCGTAATAGAAGAAGTAAAAGCTGGACAACCGTGCGGTGGGCACGGTGACGGAGTGCTGGGTGGGGGTACTCATGGAATCAGAACAGATCTTCGATCGGCGTGTTGAGCAGTTCGATCGTGCCGTGCGTGAGCTGGCGCAGGCTGGAAATGCCGAGATCGCGGATGATGGAGTGGGTGGTGTGAGACAGGTCCGAATCGTACAGGTCCTGCGGAGCGACGTTCTTGCCATGCACGCCGGGCATCAGGTCGATGCCGGCGGCGGTGTAGCAATGCTGGACCATGGCCGAGCAGTACAGCGCGCCTTCCTTGGACAGCAGGTTGCTGCGCCGGCGCAGGCGGGTGCTGTGCATGGCAAACAAGGTGCCGACCAGTTCGCTCAGCGAATAGCTGGACAGCCCGGCCAGCAGGTCGAGCGCGGCGATCTGAACCTTGCGGGTCTGCTCGGCATCCAGGCCGAAGTCGAGGATGGCCAGGTTGGGGAAGGCCTCATCGTCGAAGTAGCGATCGGCACGGTTCTCCTGCGCACCCAGCCGAAGCTGGCGATTGCGCAGATCCAGGTCCGATTCCAGCACCCACCAATGGCCGTCCAGGCGCTGCTCGCTGAACAGGAATGCGTGGGACCACAGGCTGCGATGGCCATCTTCGGTCAGCGGGGCCTGCGCCTTGCGGATGGCCTTGCCGATCCAGTCGGAGGTGCCGCACAGGCCGATGCAACCGGGTGCGGCATATCTGCGGATCAGTTCGGCATTGCGACTTTCCATGTCGGCTTACTCGGGGTCGTAATCCAGGTTGGAAGCCAGCCAGCGCTCCACCTGCGCACGGTCCACGCCCTTGCGCCTGGCGTAGTCGTTGACCTGCTCGCGCGATACCCGGCCGACCACGAAGTACTGGCTCTGCGGATGGCTGAAGTAATAGCCCGAGACCGCGGCGGTCGGCAGCATGGCGAAGCTTTCGGTCAGCGACATGCCGATGTCCTCGGCGCCGAGCATGGCGAACAGTGCCTGCTTCTCGCTGTGCTCCGGGCACGCCGGGTAGCCGGGGGCAGGGCGGATGCCGCTGTACTTCTCGGCGATCAGCGCTTCGTTGTCGAGCTGTTCGTCCTTGGCATAACCCCAGAACTCGGTGCGCACGCGCTGGTGCAGTCGTTCGGCCATGGCTTCGGCCAAGCGGTCGGCCAGCGCTTTGAGCAGGATGGCGTTGTAGTCGTCGTGGTCGGCTTCAAAACGGGCCACGTGCGGCTCGATACCGATGCCGGCGGTGACGGCGAAGGCGCCGATCCAGTCCTGCTTGCCGCTGTCCGCCGGGGCGATGAAATCGGCCAGGCAGAAGTCCGGGCGCTCGGCCGGCTTGTCGACCTGCTGGCGCAGGAAGTGCAGGGTCTGCTTGCGCCCCTCTCCCGCCTGCGGGAGAGGGGTTGGGGTGAGGGTGCGAGGCACAAGCGATGATGCTGAAGGGATGCCCTCATCCGCCCTACGGGCACCTTCTCCCGGAGGGGGAAGGGAAACGACGACATCGTCGCCCTTGCCATTCGCCGGCCAGATTCCAAACACTGCCCTTGCTGTCAGCCACTTCTCGTCAACGATGCGCTTCAGCATTGCCTGCGCATCCTTGAACAGATCGCTGGCCTGCGGGCCGACGATCTCATCGGTCAGGATCGCCGGGTACTTGCCCGCCAATTCCCACGCCTGGAAGAACGGGGTCCAGTCGATGACCGGGATCAGGTCGTCCAGCGGATAGTTGTCGAACACGTGCAGGCCCGGCGAGGCCGGCGTCGGCGGCGTGTACTGGCTCCAGTCGCAGGTGAAGCGCTGGCCGCGCGCATGTTCCAGTGACACCAGTCGCTTGGCGTCGCCACGGTTCCTGTGGCGGTTGCGGATGTCGGCGTAGTCGGCGTCATTGGCCGCGACAAACGCGGCGCGCAGCTCACGTGAGATCAACGATTGCGCCACGCCCACCGCGCGCGAGGCGTCCTTCACCCACACCGTGGGTGCGTTGTAGAACGGGTCGATCTTCAATGCGGTGTGCGCGCGCGAGGTGGTCGCCCCGCCAATCATCAGCGGCATCTCGAAGCCCTGCCGCTGCATTTCCCGCGCGACGTGGCTCATTTCTTCCAGCGACGGTGTGATCAGCCCGGACAGGCCGATGATGTCGGCGTTCTCGGCGCGCGCGGCATCGAGGATCTTCTGCGCCGGCACCATCACGCCCAGGTCGACCACTTCGAAGTTGTTGCAGGCCAGGACCACACCGACGATGTTCTTGCCGATGTCGTGCACGTCGCCCTTGACCGTGGCCATGATGATCTTGCCGTTGGACTTGCCGACGTCGCCGGTACGCGCCTTTTCTTCTTCGATGAAGGGCAGCAGGTAGGCCACCGCCTTCTTCATCACGCGTGCGGATTTGACCACCTGCGGCAGGAACATCTTGCCGGCACCGAACAGGTCGCCGACCACGTTCATGCCGTCCATCAACGGGCCCTCGATCACATCCAGCGGACGCTTGGCCTGCTGGCGGGCTTCCTCGGTATCTTCTTCTACCCAGGCATCCAGGCCCTGCACCAGCGCATGTGCCAGGCGCTCGCGCACCGGACGCGTGCGCCATTCCAGGTCCTCTACCTTCTTCTCGCCCTTCTTGCCCTTGTAGCGCTCGGCGATTTCCAGCAGGCGCTCGGTGCCGTCGCGGCGGCGGTTGAGGATCACATCCTCGACCGCTTCGCGCAGTTCCGGGTCGAGCTGGTCGTAGATCGGCATCGCGCCGGCATTGACGATGCCCATGTCCATGCCGGCCTGGATGGCGTGGTACAGGAACACCGAGTGGATCGCCTGACGCACGGTCTCGTTGCCACGGAACGAGAACGACACGTTCGACACGCCGCCGGACACGTGACAGCCGGGCAGCGTGCGCTTGATGATGCGGGTGGCCTCGATGAAGTCCACCGCGTAGTTGTCGTGCTCCTCGATGCCGGTGGCCACGGCAAAGATGTTCGGGTCGAAGATGATGTCTTCCGGCGGGAAGCCGACCTGCTCGGTGAGGATGCGGTAGGCGCGGGTGCAGATTTCCACCTTGCGCTCGCAGGTATCGGCCTGGCCCACTTCGTCGAAGGCCATCACCACCGCAGCGGCGCCGTAACGGCGCACCAGCCGCGCGTGTTCCAGGAAAGCTGCTTCGCCTTCCTTGAGCGAGATCGAATTGACCACGCTCTTGCCCTGCAGGCACTTCAGGCCGGCCTCGATCACGCTCCACTTGGAGGAATCGACCATCACCGGGATGCGCGCGATATCCGGCTCGGACATGATCAGGTTGAGGAAGCGCACCATCGCCTTCTCGGAATCGATCAGGCCCTCGTCCATGTTCACGTCGAGGATCTGCGCGCCGCTGGCCACCTGCTGGCGGGCCACGTCGACCGCTTCCTCGTAGCGTTCTTCCTTGACCAGTTTGCGGAACTGGGCACTGCCGGTGACGTTGGTGCGCTCACCAACGTTGATGAACAACAGGTCCGGGGTGATGACCAGCGGCTCCAGGCCGGACAGGCGGGTGAAGCGTGCTTCGTTGTTGGATGCGTTGCTCATTACCAGACCTTGAAAACCTGTCCATTGGCGATGCCGTCGACGCTGCGCTGATACGCAAGCGCGGCGCGTGCGGCGCTTACCGCCTCAAAGCCGGGGAAGAAATCGGCGTAGGCATCCCAGGCTTCCTGCAGCACGCTGGGGCTGACCACGTTGATGCGCAGGCCACGCGGAAGTTCCAGTGCGGCTGCGCGGACAAAGCCTTCGATGCCGGCATTGACCGCCGTGGCATTGGCTCCTTGCGCGATGGGCTGTTCGGTGAGGATGCCGGTGGTCAGCGTGATCGAGCCGCCATCATTGAGATGGTGCTGGCCCAGCAGCGCAAGGCGCACCTGGCCGAGCAGCTTGTCCTGCAGGCCCTGTTGGAACTGCGTGGTGCTCATCCGCGTCAGCGGACCGAAATGCACGTTGCCGGTGGTGGCGATGATGGCGTCGACCGGCCCGATCGCGCGCAGCAGCGCGTTGACGCTGTTGTCGCTGCCAAGATCGACTGGATGCTGCGCATCCGAGCGGGAGGCGGTGATGACTTCATGCTGCTGGCGCAACTGCGTGGCGACGGCCTTGCCGAGGGTGCCGCTTGCACCGACGAGCAGAATTCTCTTCTTCATCGGATTTCCTCAGGCAGCCTTGGTGGCAAGGTGTAGGGCGCGTGGCGGCAGCCCGGCGACCGCTTCGGCGATGGCGCGGATGTGGTCAGGCGAGGTACCGCAGCAGCCGCCGACGAGGTTGAGCAGGCCGGACTCGGCAAACTCCTTCAACGTGGTGGCCATTTCCTCCGGTGTTTCGTCGTACTCACCAAACGCGTTTGGCAGGCCGGCATTCGGGTGCGCACTGACATAGCCGGTTGAGATCTGGGCCAGCGTTTCCACGTGCGGGCGCATGTCGGTGGCGCCGAGCGCACAGTTGAAGCCGACCGACAGCGGCTGGCCGTGCGCGACCGAGGCATAGAACGCTTCGGCGGTCTGCCCGGACAGGGTGCGGCCGGACGCATCGGTGATGGTGCCGGAGATCATGATCGGCAGGCGCCCGCCGCGTACGTCGAACACTTCTTCGATCGCGAACAGCGCGGCCTTGGCGTTGAGCGTGTCGAAAATGGTTTCCACCATCAGCGTGTCGGCGCCGCCGTCGATCAGGCCCTCGATGGCTTCGCGGTAGGTGGCGCGCAGTTCGTCGAAGCTGGTATTGCGGAAGCCGGGGTCATTGACGTCCGGGCTGATCGAAGCGGTACGGCTGGTCGGGCCGAGCACGCCGATGACGAAGCGCGGCTTGTCCGGGGTTTTGGCTTCCACCGCGTCACAGCATTGCCGCGCGACCTGCGCACCGGCCTTGTTGAGCTCGTAGACCAGATGCTCAAGGTGGTAGTCGGCCTGGCTCACCGACGTGGCATTGAAGGTGTTGGTTTCGACCAGGTCCGCACCGGCTTCCAGGTAGGCGGTGTGGATTTCGGCGATCACGTCCGGGCGGGTCAGCAACAGCAGGTCGTTGTTGCCCTTCAGGTCATGCCCGCAGTTCGGTCCATGCACATGCTGGCTGTCGAAGCCCCCGACGAAGCGTTCGCCCCGGTAATCGTCTTCTTCCAGGCGATGACGCTGGATCATCGTGCCCATGGCGCCGTCGATGATCAGAATGCGGTGCTCAAGTGCGTGCAGCAGCTTGGCGACGCGTTCGGGGTGGAGCCAGGGGAGGGCTTGCATAGGGCGGGCCGGGTCAGATGTTTCAGGGGCGGTGGGCGATCAGCGAGATCACTTCGAAATGCGGCGGGCGCTTCTCGCGGGTCACGGTTTCCAGGCTGGAGACTTCCAGCCCGGCCTTCTCGACGAACTTGCGCAGTTCCTTGCCGCTGAAGCCGAGGTTGACGTGGCCGTAGGCTTCGACCGCGACCTTGTGTTCGTGGCGGGCCAGGCTGCACAGCATCAGCCGGCCGCCCGGGCGCAGCACGCGCGCGCATTCGGCAACGGCCTTGGCCGGGTGGCTGGAGTAGGTGAGGGCATGCATCAGCACGACCAGGTCAAAGCTGCCGTCGGCGAACGGCAGCTTGTGCATGTCGCCTTCCAGCACTTCGACGTTGGGCAGCTTGCGCAGACGCTCGCTGGCGGCGGCCACGACGCGGGCACTGGTGTCGATGCAGACATAGCGCTGGGCATGCGGGGCCAGCAGTTCGGCCAGCACGCCGTCGCCAGAGGCGATGTCCAGCACGTCACCGGTTTCCAGCAGCGGCAGCGCGCTGCGCGCCATTGCCTCCCAGGTGCGGCCGGGTGAGTAATGGCGTTCCATGTCACCGGCAACGCTGTCGGCCCAGTTCTGGTCGGCGGCGCGCATGGCCAGAACCGCAGGCACGCGTTCAGCATCCTGGCGCAGCAGCGGATCATCGCTGCCACTGCTCAGCGCATGCCACAATGCGCGCTGTGCCGGGTCCAGTGACGCTTCGTCGAAGCGGTAATACGCGGAAACGCCGGCGCGGCGGTCACGCACCAATCCGGCTTCCTTCAGGCGGGCCAGATGGGTGGACACGCGCGGCTGGGCCAGCGTGGTGATGGCCGACAGTTCGGCCACGGTCAGTTCTTCCTGTTCCAACAGCGTCAGCAGGCGAACCCGCGTTGCATCAGCGAACACTTTCAGACGGGTTGACCAGTCTTCCAGATCCATAAATATCTACCTATCGCGATATAGAGATATTGTCCCCGTGCCGCCACGCCGGGTCAAGGCGAGGCATAGGCTGAATCGGGCTGCGATGGTTACAATCGCAACTTGATGAACCCTGGGAGGGGTGTTGTGGATTTCAGTTTTTCCGACGAGCAGCTGATGTTGCAGGACGTTGCTGCGCGTATCGCCAAAGAGAAGATCGCCCCGAGCGCCGAGCATTTCGACGCCACCGGTGAGTACCCGCTGGAGAACATCCGCCTGCTGGGCGAAAACGGCCTGATGGGCATCGAGGTGCCGGTGGAATACGGCGGCTCGGGCATGGATCCGGTCTCCAGCGTGCTGGCCATCATCGAGGTTTCCGCTGCCGATGCCGCGCATGCGACCATCATGTCGGTCAACAATTCGCTGTTCTGCAACGCGCTGCTGAGCTACGGCACGGAAGAGCAGAAGCAGACCTATGTGCGCGCCATTGCCGAGGGTCGCGAGATCGGCGCGTTCGCGCTGACCGAATCCCAGTCCGGCTCCGACGCCACTGCAATGCGCTGCCGCGCGGTGAAGCAGGCCGATGGTTCGTTCGTGATCAACGGGCAGAAGAGCTGGATCACCTCCGGTCCGGTGGCGCGCTACATCGTGCTGTTCGCGATGACCGACCCGGAGAAGGGCGCGCGTGGCATCACAGCGTTCATGATCGACGCCAACAAGCCGGGCTTTGGCCGCGGCAAGACCGAGCCCAAGCTGGGCGTGCGCGCCTCGGCCACCTGCGAGATCGAGTTCCAGGATTACGTGGCCAGCGCCGAAGACGTGATCGGCAAGGAAGGCGAGGGCTTCAAGATCGCGATGAGCCTGCTGGACTCCGGCCGCATCGGCATTGCCTCGCAGGCGGTGGGCATTGCCCGCGCCGCGTATGAAGCGTCGCTGGCTTATGTGAAGGACCGCAAGTCCTTCGGTGCGCCGATCGGCACGTTCCAGATGATCCAGGCCAAGATCGCCGACATGAAGTGCAAGTTGGACGCGGCGATGCTGCTGACCTTGCGCGCGGCATGGCTGAAGTCGCAGGGCAAAAAGTTCTCCACCGAGGCGGCGGTCGCCAAACTGACCGCGTCGGAAGCGGCGATGTGGATTGCCCACCAGGCCGTGCAGATTCATGGCGGCATGGGTTACTCGAAGGAAATGCCGCTGGAGCGTTACTTCCGTGATGCCAAGATCACCGAGATCTATGAAGGCACCTCGGAAATCCAGCGCATGGTGATTGCGCGTAACGAGACCGGATTGCGCTGAGTTAGGTCACGCCAACGCAGTCCCTGAGAATCCGATGCCGGGTAACTGGCATCGGATTTTTCATGGGTGGCGGGACGGAAGGTTCAGTGGCCTCACTCGGGAT
The DNA here is from genome assembly GCF_021202945.1 of Stenotrophomonas sp. SY1. GTDB lineage: Bacteria > Pseudomonadota > Gammaproteobacteria > Xanthomonadales > Xanthomonadaceae > Stenotrophomonas. The sequence continues at coordinate 1,926,857 of NZ_JAJOYR010000001.1, forward strand.
GTCGAAAGTCGTCGTTCCCGCCTGCGCGGGAATGACGGCGCGAGGGCCAAGGTCGGCCAGAGCCAAAGTCCAGGCAAAAAAAGCCCCGGCATTGCCGGGGCTTTTTGTCCTTCTGGCAGCAGGCCAATCAGCCTGGCAACAGGATCAGCGATCCTGTTGCGCGGAACGCACCTGATGCTGTGCCAGATACTCCTTCGACGGCTCATCCAGCTTGTCGCCCAGCACGCGGCGGACGCAGACGAAGAACAGAGGGATCAGCAGCACGCCGATGATCGTGGCGAACAACATGCCACCGATCACGCCGGTGCCCAGCGAGTGGCGGGCATTGGCGCCGGCACCGGTGGAGATCGCCATCGGCAGCACGCCGAGGATGAAGGCGAAGGAGGTCATCAGGATCGGACGGAAACGCAGATGCGCCGCTTCGATGGTGGCATCACGCAGGGTCTTGCCCAGCGCACGCTGCTCCACGGCAAACTCCACGATCAGGATCGCGTTCTTCGCCGCCAGACCAATCACCGTCACCATGCCGATCTTGAAGTACAGATCGTTCGGCAGGCCACGCATCAGCGAGAACACCACCGCGCCGAGGATGCCGATCGGCACCACCAGCAGCACCGCGACCGGGATCGACCAGCTTTCATACAGAGCGGCCAGACACAGGAACACCACCACGATCGACAGCACCATCAGCAAGGTGGCTGCGTTGCCGGCGAGGATTTCCTGATAGGACATGCCGCTCCAGTCATAGCCGAAGCCGACCGGAAGGTCGTCATGCACCAGTCGCTCCATCGTCGACATCGCCAGGCCCGAGCTGCTGCCCGGCGCCGGCGAACCGACGATGTTGACCGCCGAGTAGCCGTTGTAGCGGTTCAGTGCGGGCGGTGCGTAGATCCACTCGGACTTGACCACGGTGCTGAGCGGGATCATCGCCGACTGACCGTCGGCATCCTTGCTCAACGCGCTGGGCACGTAGTAGCTGCGCAGCGATTCCGGGCCGGTGCGGTAGGCTGCGTCGGCCTGCATGTTCACGCGCTTGATGCGGCCGCCGTAGAAGAAGTCGTTGACGTACACCGGCGCCAGCATCATCTGGATGGCGGTATAGACATCATTGACCGACACGCCCATCGTCTGCGCCTGCACGCGGTCAACGTGCAACTGCAGCTGCGGTGAGTTCTCCAGCGTGTTGGGGCGCACCGCGGTCAGCGACTTGTCCTGCGAGGCGGCACCCAGCAGCGTGTTGCGTGCGTCCATCAGGGCGTCCTGGCCGGCGCCTGCACGGTCCTGCAGCCACATGTCGAAACCGCCGAACTGGCCCAGGCCCTGCACGGTCGGCAGGTTGACGAAGAAGATCTGCGCGTCCTTGATGCCGTAGGCCTTCTGGTTCATTTTCTGGATGAACTCAGGCGCGGTCTCCTTGCGCTCGTCCCAGTCCTTGAGGCGGACGAAGGCCATGCCGACGTTCTCGCCCGAACCGATGAAGCTGAAGCCGGTGATCTGCATCAGGCCTTCAAAGGCTTCTTCGTTCTCCAGCGTACCCAGCAACTGGTCGAACACGGCGCTGGTGCGGGTCTTGGTGGCACCCGGCGGCAACTGCACGATGGCCAGTGCGTAGCCCTGGTCTTCCTCGGGCAGGAAGCTGCCCGGCAGGCGGGTGAACAGGAAACCGCACAACACCACCAGCAGGGCGAACACCATCAACCAGCGCGGGCTGTGCTTGATGACGTTGCCAACGGTGCCGACGTAGCTCTTCTCCAGCTTGCCGTAGTACTTGTTGAAGGTGCGGTACACCCAGTTCGGGTTGTCGTTGTGGGTCGGCTTGAGGAAGGCCGCGCACAGCGCCGGGGTGAAGGTCAGTGCCAGCAGCGCTGAGAACGCCATCGACATGGCGATGGTGAGCGCGAACTGCTTGTAGATCTCACCCGACGCGCCCGGTTGCAGCGCGCTGGGGATGAACACCGCCGCCAGCACCACGGTAATGGCAACCACCGCGCCGGTGATCTGGCCCATGGCCTTCTGCGTGGCTGGCTTGGGGTCGAGCTTCTCCTCGCTCATGATGCGTTCGACGTTCTCGATGACGACGATGGCGTCATCGACCACGATGCCGATTGCCAGCACCATCGCGAACAGGGTCAGTTGGTTGATGGTGAAGCCGATCGCCAGCATGCCCATGAAGGTGCCGAGCAACGCCACCGGGATGACCAGGGTGGGGATGATCGTCGCGCGGAAGTTCTGCAGGAAGATCAACATCACCAGGAACACCAGCACGATCGCCTCGATCAGCGTGTGGATCACTTCCTTGATCGAGATGGTGACGAAGGTGGTGCTGTCATACGGGGTGAACCAGCTCACGCCCTGCGGGAAGCTGGGGGCCAGCTCGTCCATCTTGGCGCGCACGGCCTCGGACACGTCCAGGGCGTTGGCGCCGGGCAGCAGCTGGATGGCAAACACCGCCACCGGCTTGCCGTTGTACTTGGTGTCGAAGCCATAGTTGGTGGCGCCGAATTCAACGCGGGCCACGTCCTTGAGCTTGACCACGCTGCCGTCGGCATTGGCCCGCAGGATGGTGTTCTCGAACTCTTCCGGCGAGCTGTAACGGCCTTCGGCTGCAACAGTGGCGGTGAAGCCCTGGCCATCCGGGGCCGGATCGCCGCCCACCGAGCCGGCTGCGAACTGCAGGTTCTGGGTGCCGATGGCGTTGTAAACGTCGGTGGCCGAGAGGTGGAAGCCCTGCAGCTTTTCCGGGTTCAACCACACACGCATGGCGTATTCGGAACCGAACTGCTGGGTGCTGCCGACGCCGGGGACGCGTGAGATCTGCTCCAGCACGCGGGCGCCGACGATGTCGTTCAGCGCATCACGGTCGACGGTGCCGTCATCCGAACGCACGCCGATGGCCATCAGGAAGCCGGCGTTGGCCTTGGCCACGACTACGCCCTGCTTGGTTACTTCCGAGGGCAGGCGCGGTGTCGCCAGCGACACCTTGTTCTGTACCTGCACCTGGGCGATATCGGCATCGGTGCCGCTATCGAAGGTGAGGGTGATGGTGGCGCGGCCGTTGGAGGCGGACGACGAGCTGAAGTACATCAGGTTGTCGATGCCGGTCAGCTGCTGCTCGATCACCTGGGTGACCGATTTTTCGGTGGTGGAGGCGCTGGCGCCCGGGTAGGTGGCGGTGACCGTCACCTGGGGTGGGGCCACGCTGGGGTAGGACTCCACGCCCAGGTTGAGGATCGAGATCACGCCACCCAGCGAGATCAGGATGGCCACCACCCAGGCGAAGACCGGATGGTCGATGAAAAATTTAGGCATGGCTGCGTCCCGTTATTGCTTCTTTTCCGGCGCCGGTGCGGCAGCACCGGGCTGGGCGGCGGCCTTGGGCTGCCACGGCATCGGCTTGGCGGGGGCGCCTTCCTTGACCTTCTGCACGCCCGACACGATCACCTGGTCGCCAGCGTCCAGGCCGGAAGACACCAGCCAGTTGCCACCTTGCTGGCTGTCCAGCACCACGTTCTTGCGGACCACCTTGGTGTCCTTGCCGACCACCATCACGTAACCGCCCTGGGTATCGCGCTGTATGGCCTGCTGCGGCAGCAGGAAGGCGTTGTTGCGCTGGCCCAGGTTGGCCTTGAAGCTGACGAACGAACCCGGCAGCAGGGTGTGGTCGGGGTTGGGCAACTGCGCGCGCAGCGACACCGCGCCGGTAGCCGGGTCGACCGTGGGAGCGGAGAAGTCCAGCGTGCCTTCGTGGGCATACGGGGTGCCGTCGGGCAGGTTGACCTGCACGGTGGTCTTGCTTTCACCGGCCAGTGCCACCGCGCCCTTGTCCTGGGCCGCGCGCAGCGAGCTCAGTTCGTCGGCGGTCATGGAGAAGTTCACGTACAGGGGGTCGATCTGGTCGACCGTGGTCAGCAGGGTGGCGTCACCCTGGCCGACCAGCGCGCCCTCGGTGACCTGGGCCTTGCCGGCCAGGCCGGTGATCGGCGAGGTGACGCGGGCATAGCCCAGGTTGATGCGTGCGGTGGTCACTGCTGCTTCGGCCTGCTGCACGGCGGCGGCGGCGGAACGCTCGCTGGCCTCGGCGTTGTCCAGGTCAGACTTGGAAACGTAGCTCTGCGGGGCCAGCGAACGGGCGCGGTTGGCAGTGGCGCGGGCGTTGGTGTAGCTGGCGCGGGCCGATGCCAGGGCGGCCTCGGCCGAGGCCAACGAGGCGCGCAGCGGCGCCGGGTCGATCAGGAACAACTCCTGGCCTTCCTTGACGTTGCTGCCCTCGGTATAGACGCGCTTCTGCACTACGCCGGCGACGCGGGCGCGGACATCGGCCGAGCGGAAGGGGGACAGGCGGCCGACCAGCTCGCGCTGCAGCGGCAGCGTCTGCGGCTTGGCATCGACCACGCCAACTTCCGGCGGAGGCGGAGCGGTCTGTTCCTGGGCCTTCTTACAGCCGGCCAGTGAAAGTGTCGCTACGCAGGCAAGAGCGAGGAGACGGAGCGGGGCGGTCATCGGGGAAAACTCCGGAGGTTTGGACTTGTTTGTTTAACGGAGACCAGGAATGCCGCTCGGCGGTACCGGGAAGGCGCGCAGAAAGGCATCGATGGCGAATTCGGCCCATCGGCGGCGCTTTTCGGGCGTGTCGCGATGGGGAACATGAAAGCGTTGGCGTTCAAAGTCCTGGCCGGCAAGCATGCTGATTAACAGTTCGGCCATGAAATGCGGGTCGTCATGGATCAGGCGACCCCGGGCCATCTCGGTTTGTAACCATTCAGCTATCTGACTACGGACGGCTTCGCCGCTGAGGTTGTAAAGGGTACGCGCCTCTTCGTGAAACTGATTTGCACCGGCGGCGAACAACTGCGCGGTCTGGCGTATGCGCGGCTGGTTGCGGTGTTCCAGGTACTGGATGGCGAACTCAAGCAGGATCTGCCGCAGTGGGCGGCTGTCGCCCTTGGTCAACTGGGCGGTGGTGGTGGCGACGTGTTGTTGCATCACCAGCCGCAACAGATCGTTCTTGCAACCGTAGCGGCTGTACAGGGTCTGCTTGGAGCAACCTACGTGCGCGGCTACGGCATCCATGCTCAGGTGCATGCCATGGACGGCCAGCAGTTCGCCCACGGCATCGAACACGCGCTGATCACGTGCCTTGCCGCGCGGGGAGGTGGGAGTCGTCCTGTCCAAGAAATGGACTATACCGTCCAGTTCAAAATTAGTACAGCAGCGGAAAAACGCCCCGGCCCGGCACGATTGAGAACTTTCCGGTGTGCTTTCGTTCAACTCTGAAAGTGCTTGAAAACAGGGGTTTCGTGCATGTCATTGGATTTTTTGATGCGTTGAATGTGGCCATGCAGCAAAGCTATTTTTGTTGCCGGGGATACAATCGCCGACTCCTCAACGAGCCCCACCGACGCTCCGTCATGAAATCGCAAAAGTCTGCTGCCAAGTCCGTAAAGCCGAAGTCCAAGCCGGCCGCCAAGCACGTTTCTGCCGAGACCGGGCTGTCGCTCGAGCCGGTTTACGCTGCCCTGCGCAAGCGTTACCCCGCTGCCGCCGCACAGGCGCAGGCGGTTGCATTTGCCTCGGCGTTCTACAAGCGCATGGAAGGCGACGAGTTCAAGCTGCACTCGGCCGATGATTGGGCGGTGCTGGCTGCCGGGATGCTCGAGTTCGCACGTACCCGCAAGGCCGGCAAGGCCAACGTGCGCGTATTCAATCCGACCCTGAAGGCCGATGGCTGGGAGTCCGTCCACACGGTGCTGCAGATCGTCAATGACGACATGCCGTTCCTGGTGGACACGGTGACGCTGGCGTTGGCCGAGCAGGGCATTGGCGTGCACGTGCTGGGTCACCCGGTGATCGCCATTGCCCGTGACAAGGCCGGCAAGCTGTCCGGTGTCGGCGAGGGCACGCTGGAATCGGTGATGCTGCTGGAAATCGATCGCCAGCCGGCCGCTGATCTGGACGCAGTGTCCAAGCGCGTTGCCGACGCACTGGAAGACGTGCGCGCCATCGTCAAGGACTGGCAGCCGATGACCGACAAGGCATTGGCGCTGGCCGAAGACCTGGGCAAGCGGGTGTTGCCGGTCAGCAAGGCCTCGCGCGCCGAGGCGCAGGAGTTCCTGCGCTGGGCCGCTGATAACCACTTCACTTTCTTCGGCTACCGCGAATACAAGGTGGAGAAGAAGGGCAAGGAAGAAGTGCTGGTCGCCCAGAACGGCACCGGCCTGGGCCTGATGCGTGGCAAGGACACCATGGTCGCGCGCCCGGTCAAGGGCCTGGCCGCGGAAGGCCTGAATGCCACCAGCAGCCTGCATGACGCGCTGATCCTGACCAAGACCAATGCCCGTTCGCGTATCCACCGCGGTGGGTACATGGATTACATCGGCGTGCTGGAGTTCGACGCCAAGGGCAAGATCATCGGCGAGCAGCGCTTCCTGGGCCTGTTCACCTCCAGCGCCTACAACCGCCGCCCGTGGGAAATCCCGCTGGTGCGCCAGCGCTATGAGAACGTGATGCAGCGTTCGGGCCTGAGCCTGTCCAGCCACAGCGGCAAGGCACTGCGCCACATCCTGGAGTCGCTGCCGCGCGAGGAGCTGTTCCAGTCCAGCGAGGACGAGCTGTTCCGTACCGCCATGGGCGTGCTGGGCCTGCAGGAGCGCGTGCGCAGCCGTCTGTTCCTGCGCCGCGACAAGTTCAGCCGCTTCATTTCCGCGCTGGTGTTCCTGCCGCGCGAACGGTTCAACACCGATGTGCGCCTGCGCGTGGAAGCCATGCTCAAGGATGCGCTGCAGGGCGAATACGTCGACTCCAGCGTGGTGCTGGGCGACTCGCCGCTGGCCCAGGTGCACCTGATCGTGCGCCCGAAGGCCGGGCAGAGCCTGGAGCTGGACATCGAAGGCCTGGAGAAGCGCCTGGCCCATGTGCTGCGCAACTGGCAGGACGACCTGCGCGAAGCGTTGGTGGCCAGCCACGGTGAAACCGAAGGCCTGCGTATTGCCTCGCGTATCGGCAAGGCACTGCCGGCCGGTTACATCGAAGATTCCAGCGCCGAGATCGCTGCCGCCGACGTGGCCCAGCTGGATGCGCTGACCGGCCCGGACGACCTGCGCCTGAGCCTGCAGACCACCCACCGTGACGGTGTCGATGGCCTGCGCCTGAAGCTGTACCGCCAGCTCGACGACATTCCGCTGTCGGATGTGCTGCCGATGATGGAGAACATGGGCTTGCGTGTGGTCGCCGAGCGCCCGTACCGCCTGATGGTCGATGACGCACCGGTCTATGTGCAGGACTTCGAGGTTGAATCCGCCATTGGTGCGATCGACCCGGCCAGCGCCAACGCCGGTTTCAGCGAAGCGTTTGCCCACATCTGGCACGGCGATGCCGAGAACGACGGTTTCAACCGTCTGGTGCTTGGCGCCGGCCTGGACTGGCGCCAGGTGTCGATGCTGCGTGGCTACTGCAAGTACCTGCTGCAGATCGGCGTGCCGTTCTCGCAGGCCTATGTGGAAGGCACCTTCAACCGTTATCCGCTGCTGGCCCGCCTGATCGTCGAGCTGTTCGAAGCCCGTTTCGAGCCGACCCCGTCGGCCGACAAGGCGGTGCTGGATGCGCAGCTGGCGCAGTTCAAGCAGCTGGTTGGCGACGACGCGGCCACCCTCAAGGTGCTCGACGCTGTGGTCAAGGCGCGCAAGAGCGCGCGTGACGCCCGCATGGCGGTGGTCCACGAGGCGCTGGTCAAGCTGTTGGACCGCGTTTCCAGCCTGGACGAAGACCGCATCCTGCGCAGCTTCATCGGCGTGATTGAAGCCACCCTGCGTACCAGCTACTACATGCAGCGCAAGGACGGCCTGCGCGCCGATGGCGGCCCGGCCGACTACATCAGCTTCAAGTTCGACGCCGCCAAGGTGCCGGACCTGCCCAAGCCGCGTCCGTACCGCGAAATCTTCGTGTGCGGCCCGCGCGTGGAAGGTACCCACCTGCGCTTCGGCCCGGTGGCGCGTGGTGGCCTGCGCTGGTCGGACCGTCGCGAAGACTTCCGCACCGAAGTGCTGGGCCTGGTCAAGGCACAGATGGTGAAGAACACCGTGATCGTGCCGGTCGGCTCGAAGGGCGGCTTCTTCGCCAAGCAGCTGCCGGACCCGGCGGTGGATCGCGATGCGTGGTTCGCCGAGGGCGTGGCCTGCTACAAGCGCTTCATCAACGGCCTGCTGGACATCACCGACAACATCGTCAACAACAAGATCGTGCCGCCGGTGGGCGTGGTGCGCCATGACCAGGACGATCCGTACCTGGTGGTGGCTGCCGACAAGGGCACCGCGACGTTCTCCGACACCGCCAACGGCATCGCCCGCGCGCACGGTTTCTGGCTGGATGACGCGTTCGCCTCGGGCGGCTCGGTTGGTTACGACCACAAGGGCATGGGCATCACCGCGCGTGGTGCGTGGGAGTCGGTCAAGCGCCACTTCCGTGCGCTGGGCCGCGACTGCCAGAAGCAGGACTTCACCGCGGTTGGCGTCGGCGACATGTCCGGCGACGTGTTCGGCAACGGCATGCTGCTGTCCGAGCACATTCGTCTGGTCTGCGCGTTCGACCACCGCCACATCTTCCTGGACCCGAACCCGGTTGCAGCGAGCTCATTCAAGGAACGCGCGCGCATGTTCAAGGTGCCGCGTTCGAGCTGGGCGGACTACGACAGCAAGCTGATCAGCAAGGGCGGCGGTATCTATGCCCGTTCGCTGAAGTCGATCGAGATCACCCCGGAAGTGCGTGAAGCCCTGGGCATCGACGCCAGCATCAAGGCGATGACCCCGACCGACCTGATCAACGCCGCGCTGAAGGCACCGGTGGACCTGCTGTGGAACGGCGGCATCGGTACGTATGTGAAGTCCTCCACCGAGACCAACGCTGACGTCGGCGACCGCGCCAACAACGCGCTGCGCGTCAACGGTGGCGAGCTGCGCTGCAAGATCGTGGGCGAGGGCGGCAACCTGGGCATGACCCAGCTGGGCCGCATCGAGGCCGCGCAGGTTGGTGTACTGCTCAACACCGACTTCATCGACAACTCGGCCGGTGTGGACACCTCCGACCACGAAGTCAACATCAAGATCCTGCTCAACGACGTGGTGCGCGCCAAGAAGCTCACCGTCGAGCAGCGCAACAAGCTGCTTGCCTCGATGACCGAGGAAGTGGGCGGTCTGGTGCTGATGGACAACTACCGTCAGAACCAGGCGCTGAGCCTGATGGAGCGCATGAGTGCGACCCGTCTGGGTTCCAAGCAGCACTTCATCCGCACGCTGGAAAAGCAGGGCCTGCTGGATCGCCAGATCGAGTTCCTGCCCTCCGATGCGGAGCTGTCGGCACGCAAGCTGCGTGGTCTGGGCCTGACCCGTCCGGAGCTGGCGGTGCTGCTGTCGTACTCCAAGATCGTCGCGTTCCAGCAGCTGCTGGAATCGGACATCCCGGAAGACCCGTACCTGTCCAAGGAGCTGCTGCGTTACTTCCCGCAGCCGCTGCAGAAGAAGTACGCCGATGCGATGGACCGTCACCGCCTGAAGCGCGAGATCATCGCCACGGCGGTGACCAACCAGACCATCAACCGCATGGGCGCCACCTTCCTGATGCGCATGCAGGAGGACACCGGCCGCACCGTGGCCGAGGTCGCCAAGGCCTACACCATCAGCCGCGAAACGCTGGATGCGCGCGCGCTGTGGACGCAGATCGACGCACTGGACGGCACCCTGCCGGAGGCGGTGCAGGTGGATGCGCTGGAAGTGATCTGGAAGCTGCAGCGTTCGTTCGTGCGCTGGCTGTTGAACCGTCCGGGCGCGATGCCGGGCATCACGGCTGCTGTCGAGCGTTACGAAGGTCCGTTCAACGACATCCGTGTCGCTTCGGGCGTGCTGCCGGATTCGCAGCGCCCGGCCTACGAGGCCAGCGTCAAGGCATGGAAGGAGAAGGGCCTGCCGGCGGCACTGGCGCAGCAGTTGTCCGAGCTGCACTTCCTGGAGCCGGCGTTCGACATCATCGAACTGGCCCGCACCCGCAAGCTCAAGCCGGTGGATGTGTCCAAGGTCCACTTCCGTCTGGGCGAGGCGCTGCAGATGCCGTGGCTGTTCGAGCAGATCGACGCGCTGGAGGTCAACGGTCGTTGGCATGCGGTGGCCCGTGGCGTGCTGCGCGACGAGCTGGCCGCGCACCAGCGCAACCTGGCCGGTCAGGTGCTGTCGATGAAGGGCGCCACCGCCGAGGCCAAGGTGGCCGCGTGGCTGGGCCGTGACGACAGCGGCCTGCGCTTCACCCTGGCAATGCTGGCCGAGCTGGCCGAGCAGAAGACTCTGGACTACCCGACCGTGTCGGTGGCGGTGCAGCGTCTTGGCCAGCTGGCTGCGCACGGCGTCTAAGCAAGCGGTTTGAGTTTGAGGAGCCGGGCCTGCGTTCTGCAGGCCCGGCTTTTTTTGTTTCTGGTGTGACGAAGCTGCCCTCACCCCAACCCCCGCTCCGCGCCCCGGTCCTTGCGCCAGCGCAAGGCCGTTCATGGGCGGCGAACCGGTGGTTCGCAAGCACTGCCCGTCTCACCCCGCAGGCGGGAGAGGGGCTCTGGCCTGCGCATTGCTCGAAGCCTCTCGCAGACTGAGGCCTGCATGTGCTGCTCGAAGTCTCTCAGGCTCAGGCTTGCACGTGCTGCTCGAAGCCCCTCTCAGGCTCAGGCCTGATGTGCCGCTCCAAACCCTTCTCGGGTCCAAGCCTTCATGTGCTGATCGAAGTCGCTCTCGGGTTCAGGCCTGCATGTGCCGCCCTAAGCCCCTCTCCCACTTGCGGGAGAGGGGTTGGGGTGAGGGCAATGCTGTTGCTTTCGCAGTGGCGGGTTATCCTCGCCCCCTGAGCCGAACTCGAAGACGCCCGTGTCCCCCCGAATCGCATTCCTTGCCAGTACTGTCGACGCCGCGCAGCAGGCGCGCGTGACGCTTGCTGCCCGCTACGGTGATCACGACCCGGAAGAGGCTGACGTCATCTGCCCGCTGGGCGGTGACGGTTTCATGCTGCAGACGCTGCATCGTCATGGCAACAAGGGCAAGCCGGTGTTCGGCATGAAGCTGGGCACGGTGGGCTTCCTGATGAACCACCATCGTGACGAGGATCTGATCGAGCGCCTGGCCTTGGCCGAACCGGCGCACCTGCGTCCGCTGGAGATGATCGCGTTGACCGAATCGGGCACCAGCACCGGTTCGCTGGCCTACAACGATGTGTCGATGCTGCGGCAGACGCGGCAGGCGGCGCATATCGGCATTGATCTCAATGGACAGCAGCGCGTCGAGGAATTGATCTGCGATGGCGTGCTGGTTTCCACGCCGGCGGGCAGCACCGCGTACAACTACTCCGCACACGGCCCGATCCTGCCGCTGGGTTCCAACACCATCGCGCTGACACCGTTGGCACCGTACCGGCCGCGCCGCTGGCGTGGCGCGATCCTGAAGGCCGAGACCGAAGTGCGCTTTCGCGTGCTCGATCCCTACAAGCGGCCAGTCAGTGTCACCGCTGATTCGCACGAAACACGCGATGTGGTGGAAGTGACCATCCGCGAATCGCGCGAGCGCCAGGTGACCTTGTTGTTCGACCCCGAGCACAACCTGGAAGAGCGCATCCTCAGCGAACAGTTCATGGTCTGATCGCAGAGAATCGAGGGGCCGAACGGGAAGGGCTGAGCCCTCGGCTCCCGGAGACTGCGATGAAGTTCAAGCATCTGCGCAGACGACCGAACCCCGGCTCCGAATCCTCAGTCCAGTTCCAACTCCAACGCTTTCGACCCCCATTCCACGCTCCCGAGAAAAATGGCTGACAACTCCCCCAGGCTTTTGACCGTCGCGGTTACTTCGCGCGCCCTGTTCGATCTCGAGGAGGGGCATGCGTTGTTCGAGCGCGAAGGGCTGGAGGCCTATGCGGCCTACCAGCGTGCGCACGAAGACGATGTGCTGAAGCCAGGTGTGGCGTTCCCGGTGGTGCGCAAGCTGCTCGCGCTCAACGAAGGCGCGCCGGCCGATACCCCGCGCGTGGAAGTGATTCTGCTGTCGCGTAATTCGGCGGATACCGGCCTGCGCATCTTCAATTCGATCCAGCATTACGGGCTAGACATCGTCCGTGCCACGTTCACCGCAGGCGAGCCGACCTGGCCGTACGTGAAACCGTTCGGCACGGATCTGTTCCTGTCGGCAAACCCGGAGTCGGTGCGTCGCGCCCTGGTGCACGGCATCGCCGCGGCGACCATCCTGCCGCACACCGCTGCCGATGTGTCGGCGGCCAACGCCGCCGCTACCGTGACCGGTCGCCCGGTGTCGCAGCTGCGCATTGCCTTCGACGGCGATGCGGTGATCTTTGGTGATGAAGGCGAGCGCATCTCGCGCGAACAGGGCGTGGAGGCTTTTGGCCGGCATGAGCGCGAGCGGGCACATGAGCCGCTCAGTGGTGGGCCGTTCCGCAACTTCCTTTCGGCATTGCATGCGTTGCAGGCCGCGTTCCCGGCTGGCGAAGCCGCGCCGATTCGTACCGCTTTGGTTACCGCGCGTTCTGCGCCGGCCCACGAGCGGGTGATTCGTACGCTGCGTGAATGGGGGGTGCGCCTGGATGAAGCCTTGTTCCTTGGCGGTCGTCACAAGGGGCCCTTCCTGGAAGCGTTTGGTGCGGACATCTTCTTTGATGATTCGCAGCACAACATCGACAGTGCACGCCAGCATGTCGCCGCGGGCCATGTGCCGCATGGCGTGGCAAACCCGGACTGAAGCAAACTGCAGTTGTAGGAGCGGCTTCAGTCGCGAAGCTGTGGGTGTGACGGCTTTGCGGGATTTTCTGTAGCCGCAGTTTTCGCTTGTGCTACAGCTTGGTCAGCTTCGCGGTTGAAGCTGCTCCTGCGGAGCGACGCGACAATCGAAAGATGCAGCGTGGCTTTGGTCGCGAAGCTGCAAATACATGTGCGCTGGATGGGCATTTGATTGCAGGTCTCCGCCGGCATTGCTGCCTGGTCAGTTTCGCGGCCTATGCCGCTCCTCCAAGATGAAGCAGCGTCTGGCTTGCAGTCGATCAGCGTTCGCATGTTAGGATGAAACCGCTTTCGCGGGCTGATTCACTCCCAGCGGCAATCCTGCCACGCCCTTGATCTGCACGAACGCGGCAGATCCTTCTTTCCCGCACAGCACCCACCCGATGATGAAGGGGCGGGGCCTGTTCCCCGGTCGGTGGCGTTGTTGCCTGCCTTTCCCTTGTTGTGCTGCCCTGCGGCGGCTGTCGGGTGTTTCGCGCGCCGCGCGGGACTGGACGCATTGTCTCTCCTGCACGGTGCATCACGCGCCCTTGCGCAGTGCTGTCGTGTTCATTCGCGATGGCAGCTACACAGGAGAAACAACCCGTATGACCATGCGTATCGCCATTCTTGGTGCCGGCCCCAGTGGCCTGGCGCAACTTCGTGCATTTGAATCGGCCCGTCGCGGCGGGGCACAAGTGCCGGAGATCGTCTGTTACGAGAAGCAGTCCGATCTCGGTGGAATGTGGAACTACACATGGCGCACCGGGCTGGATGCATACGGTGAACCCGTACACGGCAGCATGTACCGCTATCTCTGGTCCAATGGCCCGAAGGAAGCGCTGGAGTTTGCCGATTACAGTTTCGAAGAGCATTTCGGTCGCCCGATCGCCTCCTATCCGCCACGCGCCGTGCTGCGTGACTACATCATGGGTCGCATCGAAAAGAGCGGTGTACGCGATCAGATCCGCTTCAACATGGCCGTGCAGTGGGTGGACTACTCGGAAGAAAGCGGACGGTTCACGGTCACCGTGCGTGACCTGAAGAAGGACGAGCTGGTCACCGAGGAATTCGATCGGGTGATCGTGGCCACCGGCCATTTTTCCACGCCGAATGCGCCGTTCTTCGATGGACTGGAGCGCTTCCCGGGGCGCGTACTGCATGCCCATGACTTCCGCGATGCCTGCGAGTTCACCGGCAAGGACCTGTTGTTGGTGGGTAGCAGCTATTCGGCCGAAGACATCGGCACGCAGTGCCACAAATATGGCGCCAAGTCGGTGACCTTCAGCTTCCGCAGTGCGCCGATGGGCTACGACTGGCCGGCTGCATTCGACGAGAAGCCGCTGCTGCTGCGGGTGGAAGGCAATACGGCGCACTTCGTCGATGGCAGCAGCAAGGATGTCGATGCAATCGTGTTGTGCACGGGCTACCAGCATCACTTTCCGTTCCTGTGCGACAGCCTCACCCTGCGTACCCGCAATCGCCTGTACCCCGGTGACCTCTACAAGGGCGTGTTCTGGATCGACAATCCGAAGCTGATGTACCTGGGAATGCAGGACCAGTACTACACGTTCAACATGTTCGACGCGCAGGCTTGGTATGCGCGCGATGTGATCCTTGGCCGCATCGCCTTGCCCGAGGTTGCCGGCATGCGTGCTGACAGCGAAGCTTGGGTGGTGCGCGAGGAAGCCACGCAATCCGTGGAGCAGGACATCGACTTCCAGACCGCGTATATGCGTGAACTGCTTGATGCCACCGACTATCCTGATTTCAACGTGGAAGCGGTGGCCGACCTGTTCAAGCAATGGAAGCATGACAAGAAGGACGACATCCTCGGCTATCGCAACTGCAGCTACCGCTCGGTACTGACCGGAACGATGGCGCCGCCGCACCACACGCCGTGGATGGAGGCGATGGATGATTCGCTGGAAGCATTTCTGGCCGACAGCTATATCGATGACGACGTTCAAGTCGAAGTCGACATGCGGCGTATTGCCTGAGCACGGCAGGTGGCTGATGGTGCTCCTGCAATAAGCGGAAATCGCGCATTTGCAGGAGCGGCATCAGCCGCCACGCTGGTGAAGCATCCGAACCCGCAGCAACTGCAGTTGCAGGAATCGTGTCGCCGGAGTGTACGCCAGCTTCGCGCCTGAAGGTGCTCCTACGATAAGCAGATGCCGCACTTTTGTAGGAGCGGTGTGAGCCGCGAAGCTGATGAAGCCTCCCGGCCCGCAACAATTGCAATTGCAGGAATCTCATCACAGGAGCGCTCACTGGCTTCGTGCCTCAAGACGCTCCGCAGCGTTAGCCGTGCGCTATGGCGCCTGTTGCAGCGGCAGCTGGATGTCGGTCAGCTGCCAGCGCAGGCCGTGCCTGCTGAGTACGAAATGCACCTGGCGGCCGTCATCCAGCTGGCTGGTGGCGGTGAAGCGGGACAGTGAATCGTACCGGCCCGATGTGTCGGCCAATGGCCTGGCCGGCGAGGGCGGTCCCCAGGTGTCGCCGTTGACGGTGTCGCCGACCGCGCGCTTGATCAGGCCGTCGCCCTGCAACATCGCGGCCACACCCACCGGTGTGACCAATGTATCCACGCTGACGTCAGTGATGTTGCTGGCGACGCCCAGGATCACTGCGCCGAGCAGGCTGGACTGCATGTCGGCGCCCGCCTTGCGGACCAGATGGTCATTGAGTTGCGCCTTGAGGTTGACCCGCAGCGTGGGGAAGTCGACATGGCGCGTCAGCGCGGCGCTGTCGCGTTGTTCGATGGCACTGCTGATGCCCTGGATTGCCAGGTAGGGCCCGGCCAGGACGTAGCCGCATATCGAAAGAACCATCAGCACGATGGCGGCGGCGATCCATTTCTTCATGACCATGCTCCTTCTCGTCAGCGGTGGCGGTGCGTCTGCGCCTCGGCCCAGCGTCGCAGCATGACCAGGGTTTCGGCCCAGGCCTGGCTGCAGAAGCCGTAATACTCGCTGTGCGGGTCCCAGCCCAAATGGTGGAATTCCAGTACGGTCATAGGCTCGCCTTCGTGCGGCAAGCCGCGCCAGTCGCCGGGGCTGGCGCGGCGTGACAGGTCGAAGCGGACTTCGGTGCCGGTCCAGGCCGAGGCGGGGCTTTGCGGTGGGTGCCGGCTGATCACTTCCCAGCGAACGCAATGGCCGGGCGTCACTTCCAGCACCTTCAACGCTACCGGGCCATGTTCCGGACCGGGGTTGTGGCTGAGGATGGTGTCGCCGTCGTGCTGTGTCTGCTGATGCGGAATCCACCAGCGGCCCAATCCCTCGGCACTGGCAAGGCCGTCAAACACGGTGGTCAGCGGTGCGTCGATCCACAGCTGGTGATGGATGGTGGCCATGGTGGTGGCCTCTGCGTCGGTGGTTGCCACAAGGTTGCCGCAAACGCCGTGCGGCCGTGTGAAGTTTTTGCGGCATTCAACGCCCGTCGTCGGCAGGTTGGCAAGGGCGACCTTGGGCGTGAAGCACTTCGCAGCGGGCAGGCCAGAAAAACGACACGTGTAGTGAGCCCGCCGCAGTCACGGGCTTCCATCGGCAGGGTGGAATGGATATGCGGCTTCGCGCCTGAGGCAAGCCACTGAAGTGCAGGCTGGGATTACAACCCAGCCTGCACCGGCGCCGCAGGGTTACTTGCCCCGCTCCAGTACCAGCAGTGGATCGATCCGGGTGTCGAACCAGTTCATGCCCCAGTGCAGGTGCGGGCCAGTGGCGCGGCCAGTGGCGCCGACGGCAGCGATGGTCTGCCCCTGCTCGATGCGGTCGCCAACCTTCACGTCGATGCGCGAGAGGTGCAGAAAGTTGGAGCTGACGCCGAAGCCATGGTCCAGCACCAGGGTGCCGCCGGTCAGGTACAGGTCCGGATTGGCAAAGGTGACAATGCCGGCCGCCGGCGCCTTCACCGGAGTGCCGGTGGGCACAGCGATGTCCATGCCCGAATGCCCGCTGCCAGGCTGGCCGTTGTAGACGCGCGCATTGCCGAAGCGGCCGCTGATGCGGCCCTGCACCGGCCAGAGGAAGGTCTGGGTGAAGTCGGTGCGGTTGTCGTCGCGTTTGCGCGACTCGGTGACCTGGGCCTGCTCACGGGCGATGCGTTCGGCAATCGCCGGTGGCGGGTTGACCGTCTTCGGCGGCACGCCGTTGACCCGCTCGGTCGGCCAGTCACGCGGGGTGACCGCGATCGATGCGGTTTCGCTGCTGCCGTCCGGGCGCCGTACCTGGACCTGCAACGGCCCCTTCTCGTCACGGCCGATGCCGAACACCACGCTGCCGTAGCCGCTCACGCGCAGGTCGCGCCCGGCGTAGCGCACGCTGCTGCCGGCCGGAACCTTGCCGACCACCATCGCGCCTTGCGAGGCGCTGGCCGGGAACACGACGCGGTTGTCGACCAGATCGCCGATGCCGTCCTGTGCAGCTGCGGAAGGAGCGGGGAGCAAGGGCGCAGCCAGCAGCAGCGCCCCCATCATCAATGCCGCACGCATCAGCGGTCGTAGGTCATGCGCTGGCCGGCCGGTGCGCCCACCAGCTTGCTGCCGTCCCATACCAACTGGCCATTGACCCAGGTGGAGGCGATGCGCGAACGGAAGGTGGTGCCTTCAAACGGTGACCAGCCGCACTTGGACAGCACGTCCTCGCGCTTGACCGTGAACGGTACGTCTTCCACCAGCACCAGGTCAGCGAAGTAGCCCTCGCGCAGGAAGCCGCGCTCCTCCACGTCGAACAGCTGCGCCGGGGCGTGGGCGAACTTCTGCACCACCTGCTCGCGGGTCAGCTTGCCTTCGTGCACGCGCTCCAGTGCGGCGACCAGCGCGTACTGCACCAGCGGCAGGCCGGACGGTGCCTGCGCGTAGGGCTTCTGCTTCTCTTCCCAGGTGTGCGGGGCATGATCGGTCGCCAGTACGTCGAGCACGTCATTGGCGAGCGCGGCGGTGATCGCCTCGCGGTCGGCCACGTCCTTGATTGCCGGGTTGCACTTGATCAGGTTGCCTTTGGTGGCGTAATCCGGGCGGGCGAAGTGCAGGAAGTGCACGCAGGTTTCAGCGGTGATCTGCTTGCGGCTGCCATCGGCGCGGATCAGCGGGCCTTTCTCGAACAGCACCAGCTCATCGGCGGTGGAAATGTGCAGCACGTGCAGGCGGGTGCCGTGCTTGCGGGCCAGCGACAAGGCCAGCAGCGTGGACTTCTTGCAGGCCTCGCGCGAGCGGATGTCCGGGTGCATCTCCGGGGTCAGCGCGTCGCCGTACTTCTCCTGGAACGCCTTCATGTTCGCGTCGATCATCGGCGTGTCTTCGCAGTGCGTGATGATCGGGGTCGGGCATTCGCGGAAGATCGCGTCCAGGGTTTCCGGGTTGTCCACCAGCATGTTGCCGGTGGAGGCGCCCATGAACACCTTCACGCCCGGTGCCTTCTTCGGGTCGAGCGCGCGGATGGCTTCAAGGTTGTCGTTGCTGGCACCGTGGTAGAAGCCGTAGTTGGCCCAGGCGCGGCCCTTGGCCAGTTCGTACTTGGCTTCGAGGATGGTCGAATCCAGCGTCGGCGGGTTGGTGTTGGGCATGTCCATGAAGCTGGTCAGCCCGCCGGCCACGGCCGCGGCCGATTCGGTGGCGATGTCACCCTTGTGGGTCAGGCCCGGCTCGCGGAAGTGGACCTGGTCATCAATCATCCCCGGCAACAACCAGCGCCCGGCGGCATCCACTACCTCCTCGCCCTCGCGCGGCGTCAGCCCGGTGCCGATCTTGGCGATGCGGCCATTCTCGATGCGCAGGTCGCCGTCGAAGGTGCGGCCTTCATTGACCATGCGGGCATTGGTGATGAGCGTGGAGGACATGTCAGTGTTTTCCTGTACAGCGGCAAGAGGGGGAATCGGATCGTTCGGGCACCGGGTCAAGGCCGCCGGGATGGAAGGGCTGGCAGCGGCCCAGGCGCAGCAGCGTAAGCCAACAGCCGCGCAACGGACCGTGTACGCGGATGGCTTCCATCCCGTATTCAGAACAGCTGGGAACAAAACGACAGCGCGGCCCGAGCAGGGGGCTGATGAAGCGCTTGTAGAAGCGCAGTACGGCAATGAGTAGGCGGCCGATCACCCTTGAATGATAAGCCACTTGGCATTGTCATTGGATTTGTCGCACGATGCAGGGATGGTGCCGGATCACCCCGCCAGGGTTTTCCCGCTACCTGCCGGGCACAGAGTCGTGCTTGGTTACGTTCCGAACTGCGCGAAACGGTCCGGTGACGCCACCGGACCCTTGCAGCACGGGGCGGGCATCCGTTCAGCGACGGTGCCCGACGCGGTTGCTGCTGCTGGTCGGGTAGGCTATAAAGGCCCGCTTTCCCGGGCCCCGGGGGAAACAAGGAAGAGCGTTTCGTGGCTGCTAAAAAACCTGCAACGAAGGCCGTCAAGGCCGCCAAGAAAACCGCCAAACCTGTAGTCAAGAAGGCGGCGTCCAAGCCGGCTGCGAAGAAGCCGGTCGCCAAGGTTGCCAAACCGGCAGCGACGAAGGCTCCTGCCAAGAAGGCGGTTGCCAAGAAGACGCCGGCAAAGCAGGCGGCTCCTGCCAAGAAGGCGGCCAAGCCGGCCGTGGTCAAGAAGGTCGCCGCAAAGAAGGTGGCTCCGGTAGCCAAGAAGGCTGCAGCCGGCAAGGCTGCCAAGCCGGTTGTCGCTCCGGTCGCCAAGAAAACCGCAGCAGTAGCCAAGGTTGCCAAGCCTGTGGTCAAGCCGGTGGTGAAGAAGGCAGCGGTCAAGCCCGCAGCCAGTGCCACCAAGACTCCTGCCACCCAATCCGTGGCCAAGTCCGTACCGAAGCCGGCCGCCAAGCCGGTGACGGCCAAGTCTGTCCCGGTCGAAGTCGCCAAGAAGGCCCCAGCTCCGGCATCCGTGCCGAAAGCCAAGCCGACGCCGGCAGCCAAGACCCCGCAAACCAAGAATCCCGTGCCTGTTTCGAAATCCCACGTAAAAACCCCCGTAAAATCCGCAGCGCCTGTTGCCGTCCGTCCGGTCGGCAAGGTAGCGGTCGCCGTCACCGCGCGTTCTGCCGCTCCGGCACCGCGCAGCAAGTACAAGGTGGTCGAATACAAGACCGACGACGCTACCGGTCGTCCGATCCTGCCGGCCGGCTACAAGCCAACGGCCGATGAGGAGTACATGAGCTCCCTGCAGCAGGAATACTTCCGCCAGCGCCTGTTGCAGTGGCGTACGGACCTGGTCGAGGAGTCGAAGCAGACCATCGAGAACCTGCGCGACGAAGTGCGTGACATCGGCGACGAAGCCGAACGCGCCACCCGCGAGACCGAGAACTCGCTGGAGCTGCGTACCCGTGACCGTTACCGCAAGCTGATCGGCAAGATCGACAGCACGCTCAAGCGTCTGGAAGCCGGCGATTACGGTTTCTGCGTCGATACCGGCGAAGAGATCGGCCTGGATCGTCTGGAGGCTCGTCTCACCGCCGAGCGCACCATTGACGCCCAGGAGCGTTGGGAACACCTGCAGAAGCAGCAGGGCGACTGATCGTCCTGCTTCGCCGAGCAACGCAAAACCCCGCCCAGGCGGGGTTTTGCCTTTTTGGAGATCGAAGATGTCAAGGCAGGAAACTTTCATGCGCCGCGCAGTGGCCCTGGCACGGGCGAACATCGCTGCCGGCGGCCGTCCGTTCGGCGCGGTGCTGGTCAAGGACGGCGAAGTGCTGGCCGAGGCTGCAAACAGCATCCACACCAGTCACGACCCGACTGACCATGCCGAAATGCGCGCCATCAGCCAGGCCAGCGCGGTACTTGCCAGCCCACGCCTGGACGGCTGCGAGATCTATGCCAGCGGCCACCCGTGTCCGATGTGTCTGGCGGCGATGTACCTGTGCGGCATCGAACAGGCGTGGCTCGCCTACTCCAATGACGAGGGGCAGCCATTCGGGCTTTCGACCGGAGCGGTGTATGCGCGCCTGGCCCAGGGGCCAGCGGCGCCTGCTTCGGGCCTGCGGCAGTTGAAACCAGCCGGTGAGCAGGGCCTGTACGCGGAGTGGGAAGCAGGGCAGTAACAGGAGCGCGGCCCTCATCCGCCCTTCGGGCACCTTCTCCCGCAGGCGGGAGAAGGAAGCGCCGGAAGCGGCTCAATGACCGGTTGCCCTGCGATGTTCCAAGCGATCTCGAATCCTCCCTTCTCCCGTGGACGGGAGAAGGTGCCCGAAGGGCGGATGAGGGCAGGGCCTTTGAGGGCAGTGCCTTACTGCAGATCCCGCAGATTCAATCGCCGCAGTTGCGGTGCCTTCCATGCGGTGACGCCGGCCACGCCGAGGACCGCGCAGCCGCCGATCACCACGGCGGGCACCAAGCCCAGCAGTCGCGCCATCGTGCCGGCATAGAACGCGCCCAGTTCGTTGGACGAACTGATGAAGATGCCGTTGATCGACGACACCCGGCCGCGCATTTCATCCGGCGTGGCCAGCTGCAGGATGGTTGAGCGCACCACCACGGACACACCATCGCAGGCGCCGTAGAACAGCAGGATCGCGGCCGACAGCCAAAAATGCTTTGACAGGCCGAAGGCGATCACACACAAGCCGAAACCGGCCACTGCGAACAGCAGCACCCGCCCGGCATTGCGTTGCAGTGGACGTCGCGCCAGCCACAGGCCGACGCAGATCGAACCCAGCGCCGGCGCCGCACGCAGGATGCCCAGGCCTTCCGGGCCGTAATGCAGGATGTCCTGGATGAAGGCCGGCAGCATGGCCACCACGCCGCCCAGCAGCACCGAGAACATGTCCAGCGCCATTGCGCCGAGCATGATCTGGTTGCCCAGTACGAAACGTGCGCCCTCGGCGATGCTGGCGAAGATCGGTGCGCGGGTCTGCGGTGGTGCCGGTTCGCTGACCCTGAGCGAGGCCAATGCCGCCAGCGCGAGCGTCGCCATGACCGCGGCCACGCCGTAGGACAGGCCTTTGCCGCCCCAGGCAACCAGCACGCCGCCCAGCGCCGGGCCGATGACCATGCCGGCCTGGAACACCACGCTGCCGAACCCGGCGCCGCGTGCGAACTGCTCGCGTGCCAGCACGCGGGCGAACAGGGCGTTGTAGATCGGCGACAGGAAGGCACGAACCATGCCGGTCAGCGCGATCGCCAGGTAGATCGGCCACACGCCCTTGAACGGCAGCCAGCCCATGGCGACGGCGGCCAGGACGACGGCCGTGGCGATCAGACCCAGGCTTGCAGCCATGCCGAGCTTGCGGCGGGGCAGGTGGTCAACCAGATAGCCGGCAAACGGCGCCACGCAGAAGAATGGCAGCACTTCGGCCAGGCCGATCAGGCCCAGCGAGAATGGATTGCGGGTGATTTCGTAGATATGCCAGCCGACCGTCACCGCGACGATCTGGTAGGACAGCATCGCCGCGATGCGGTACAGCAGCAGCTGGGCGAAGCCGGGCTGGCGCAGCAGGGCGCCGGCACTGGAGCCGTCAGCGGCCGTGTTCACTGCTGCGCTTGGGCGGTGTCGCGGATGAAGCCCAGCATTGCGGCCAGGCCGTTGCTGCGGGTCGGGGAGAGGTGCTTGGCCAGGCCGATGGCGGACACATAGTCCGGTGCGGTGGCCAGGATCTCGGCGGCAGAGCGGCCGGAGTACACGCGCAGCGCCAGGTAGATCAGGCCAGAGACGATGGCCGAATCACTGATCGCATGGAACACCAGTTTGTCGGCGTTGCCTTCGGGCACGATCCAGACCATCGACTGGCAGCCGTGCAGGCGGTGCTCTTCGCTCTTCCATTCTTCAGGGAAGGTGGGCAGCTTGCGGCCGAGGTCGATCAGGTACTGGTAGCGCTCGGACCAGTCACCGAAGAAGGAGAACTCATCGGCGATGGCTGCCTGGGCTTCGTCGGGGGTAGGTTCGAGCGGGAAAATCGTGTCGGTCATGGGGGTTCCTGTTCTTGCCCGTTCCGGTTGATGGGCGGGCCGGTGGGGCGGGGCGGTTCTGCCTTCACCCCGCCCCCTCTCCCGCGTGCGGGCGAGGGGCTTTAACGACTGCAATTGCGCAGTGCTGATTCAACTCCCACTGAACCGAACCCCTCTTCAGCAGGCGGGGTAGGGGTTCGGGAGAGGGGGAGGACC
Organism: Stenotrophomonas sp. SY1; assembly: GCF_021202945.1. Taxonomy (GTDB): domain Bacteria; phylum Pseudomonadota; class Gammaproteobacteria; order Xanthomonadales; family Xanthomonadaceae; genus Stenotrophomonas. The sequence goes on from NZ_JAJOYR010000001.1 coordinate 1,949,738, forward strand.
TCAGCCCCGCTTCCAGCGCACACCCTGCGGTGTGTCTTCCAGCACGATGTTCTCGGCGGCCAGCTGGTCGCGGATGGCATCGGCGCGGGCGAAATCGCGCGATTGCTTGGCGGCGATGCGTTCGTCGATCAGGGCCTGGATACGAGCGTCGTCCCCGGCTTCGGCACCGCGGCTGAACCACGCTGCCGGCGCCTGCTGCAACAGGCCAAGTGCCAGGCCGGCGCCGAGCAGCTCGCGCTTGAGGCGGGCCTTGTCGTCAGCGGTTTCGGCCTTGCGTGCCTCGCTGGCGATACGCGCCACTTCGGCCAACGCCAACGGGGTGTTGAGGTCGTCGTCCAGCGCGGCTTCCACGCTGGCGGGGATAGCCGCGGTGGCGTCGATGTCGGCCAGGTCGCGCAGGGTGCCGTACAGGCGGTCCAGGGTGCGTACCGACTGCTCGATCAGGTTGTCCGACCACTCCAGCGGCTGCCGGTAGTGGGCAGATAGCAGCGCATAGCGCAACGCTTCCGGCGGGTGTTGGCGAACCAGGTCGTGCACGCGCTGGATGTTCCCGATCGACTTGCTCATCTTGCCGCCGTCGAAGTTGAGCATGCCGTTGTGCAGCCAGAAGCGGGCGAAGGTCTTGCCGCCGTGCGCGCACTCGCTCTGCGCGATCTCGTTCTCGTGGTGCGGGAACTGCAGGTCAACGCCGCCGGCGTGGATGTCGATGGTCGGGCCAAGGTGTGCGGCGGCCATCGCCGAGCACTCGATATGCCAACCCGGACGGCCACGGCCCCAGGGCGACTCCCAGCCGGGCAGGTCATCGCTGGAGGGCTTCCACAGCACGAAGTCGCCGGCATCGCGCTTGTACGGCGCCACGTCGACGCGCGCGCCGGCAAGCATTTCGTCCGGGTCGCGGCGCGAGAGCTTGCCGTAGTCCTTGAAGCTGGACACCGAGAACAGCACGTGGCCCTCCGCCGCATAGGCATGGCCGCTGCCGATCAGGTCCTGGATCATCGCAATGATGTGCGGGATATGGGCGGTGGCTTCCGGCTCGATGTCCGGCGGCACCACGCCCAGTGCGGCCATGTCTTCACGGTAGGCAGCGGCGAAGCGGTCGGTGATGGCCGAGATTGGCACGCCCTGGTCCTTGGCGGCGGCGTTGATCTTGTCGTCCACGTCGGTGATGTTGCGGGCGTAGCGCAGCGCGCCGAAACGGCGGCGCAGCAGATCGGCCAGTACGCCGAACACAACCGGGCCACGGGCATTGCCGATGTGGACGTAGTTGTAGACGGTAGGGCCGCACACATACATGGTCGGGGCGGTGGGGTCGAGCGGAGCGAACGGCTCCAGCTGCCGCGTCAGGTTGTTGTGCAGGCGCAGGGTCATGGGCATCTGTGGGGAGGCTAACCCGGCAATTCTAGCGGTCCCGGGCGGGCGGGGCACGAACCGCCTTTTCCGGGCGGGCTGGGCAGGAGCCGGGTGGACGGGTAAGGTTCAGGCCCAAGGCGGCGTGGCTGCCTACACTATTGCCCACCATCCGCTCCCGCATCGTGCCGCTACCCTTGATGAAACCTGCCCCGCTTCTGTTGTCCATGTGCCTGCTTGCCGTCACCCCCGGGGTTGTCGTGGCGCAGGACGGTGACCAGCGCAATCGGGTGGTGATCGTGGAGAACGTTCGCTACGACTATGCGCAGGTACTGAACGTCGAGCCGGTATTCCAGACCCTGCGTGCCACCCGTACCGAAGAGCATTGCGAGCCGGTATCCACGCGCACGTTGGCACCGGTGCAGGTGACTGGGGAGGTGGTTGGAGAAGATGCGCAGAAGGGTGGCTTCCGGCGCTTCTGGGATTCGGTGAAGGGCATTTTCAGCCACCAGGGTGGTGACGAAGAGGTGGCGGCCGAAGAGGCGCCGTCACGCCGTGCTTCCGGCAATGGTGCGTTGCTGACCCCGGAGTGCAGGGTCGTTGAGGTTGGCCGTGAGTTCCGCCGGCCCATCGCTTACGACGTGGACTACGTTTACAAGGGCGTCAAGTTCCGCTCGCGGCTGCCGGAAGATCCCGGCAACCGTTTGAAGCTGCGGGTGTCGATCACCCCCGACATCGGCCAGGCCGCCAATCCGGCTTCGGCCGTACCGTGATGTTGCGCCGCGGCACTTGCGTGCCGGAAATGTGCGTGCGAGTATGCGCGACGATGAAAGCAACCAGCTTCCAGCACGAAAGCAGCACCGCCCGGATGGCCTCCGGCATGACGTCGCGTGCCCGCCGACCGGAATCCCACATATTCGCTGGGTGACCGGAGCTTCGTGCTGTCTGTTCAGAAAACCCAGCCCCGGCTGGGTTTTTTCGTTTTCGGTTTCAGAAAGTTTCAAACGCAATGAGTCGCGCCGCTGGCGCATCCAACCGCCGGTGACGGCGACATTCCGCAGCAAAGGATGGATTGATGTCTCTGAAGCACTTCTTGAACACCCAGGATTGGAGCCGTGGCGATCTCGACGCGCTGCTCACTCAGGCGACGCTGTTCAAGCAAAACAAGCTGGGCGATGACCTCAAGGGCAAGTCGATCGCCCTGGTGTTCTTCAACCCTTCCATGCGCACCCGCACCAGCTTCGAGCTGGGCGCCTTCCAGCTCGGTGGCCATGCCATCGTGCTGCAGCCGGGCAAGGATGCGTGGCCGATCGAGTTCAACCTGGGCACGGTCATGGACGGCGATACCGAGGAGCACATCGCCGAGGTGGCCAAGGTGCTGGGCCGCTACGTCGACCTGATCGGCGTGCGCGCGTTCCCGAAGTTCGTGGACTGGGCCTACGACCGCCAGGACATCGTGCTCAAGAGCTTCGCCAAGTATTCGCCGGTGCCGGTCATCAACATGGAGACCATCACCCACCCGTGCCAGGAGCTGGCGCACATCCTGGCGCTGCAGGAGCATTTCGGCACCACCGATCTGCGCGGCAAGAAGTACGTGCTGACCTGGACCTACCACCCCAAGCCGCTGAACACCGCCGTGGCCAATTCGGCACTGACCATCGCCACCCGCATGGGCATGGACGTGACCCTGCTGTGCCCGACCCCGGATTACATTCTGGACGAGCGCTACATGGGCTGGGCCGAGCAGAACGTGGCCGAGAGCGGTGGCTCGCTGCAGGTCAGCCATGACATCGCCAGTGCCTATGCCGGTGCGGACGTGGTCTATGCCAAGAGCTGGGGCGCGCTGCCGTTCTTCGGCAACTGGGAGCCGGAAAAGCCGATCCGCGACCAGTACCAGCACTTCATCGTCGACGAAGCCAAGATGGCGCTGACCAACAACGGCGTGTTCAGCCACTGCCTGCCGCTGCGTCGCAACGTCAAGGCGACCGACGGCGTGATGGATTCGCCGCAGTGCATTGCCATCAACGAAGCCGAGAATCGCCTGCACGTGCAGAAGGCGATCATGGCCGCGCTGGCCGGCAAGTAAGTGTTGAGCCCCTCTCCTTCCGGAAGAGGGGTGGGGTGAGGGTACGACCTTGCTCCAGGTGCACCTCCATTCGTTCGCCCCCTCCCCAACCCCTCCCGGAGGGAGAGGGGCTTAAAGATCAAAACCAGAGACTTCTTCCCCATGAGCAAAGACATCGTCCTCGCCTTCTCCGGCGGCCTCGACACCAGCTTCTGCGTTCCGTACCTGCAGGAGCGTGGTTACAACGTGCACACCGTGTTCGCCGATACCGGCGGCGTGGATGCCGACGAGCGTGACTTCATCGAAAAGCGTGCCGCCGAACTGGGCGTCACCAGCCACGTCACCGTCGACGGTGGCCCGGCAATCTGGGAAGGCTTCGTCAAGCCGTTCGTGTGGGCGGGCGAGGGTTACCAGGGGCAGTACCCGTTGCTGGTGTCCGACCGTTACCTGATCGTTGATGCCGCGCTCAAGCGCGCCGCCGAACTGGGCACCAACATCATCGCCCACGGCTGCACCGGCATGGGCAACGACCAGGTGCGTTTCGACCTGGCGGTGAAGGCACAGGGCGATTACGTGATCGTCGCGCCGATCCGTGAAATCCAGAAGGAGCACACCCAGACCCGTGCCTACGAGCAGAAGTACCTGGAAGAGCGCGGCTTCGGTGTGCGTGCCAAGCAGCAGGCTTACACCATCAACGAGAACCTGCTGGGCCTGACCATGTCCGGTGGCGAGATCGACAAGTGGGAAGCCCCGGGCGAGGGCGCACGCGGCTGGTGCGCACCGCGCAGCGCGTGGCCGATCGAGCCGCTGACCGTGACCTTGAAGTTCGTCGAAGGCGTGGCTGTTGAACTGGACGGCAAGGCGCTGCCGGGTGAGCAGATCCTGGCCAAGCTCAACAAGCTGTTCGCGCAGTACGGCGTCGGCCGTGGCGTCTACACCGGTGACACCGTGATCGGCCTGAAGGGCCGCATCGTGTTCGAAGCACCGGGCCTGGTCTCGTTGCTGGCTGCGCACCGCGCGCTGGAAGACACCGTGCTGACCAAGCAGCAGAACCGCTTCAAGCCGGAGGTTGCGCGCAAGTGGGTGGAGCTGGTGTACGAAGGCTTCTATCACGACCCGCTCAAGACCGACATCGAAGCCTTCCTGAAGGCATCGCAGTCCAAGGTAACCGGCGAAGTGGTGCTGGAAACCCGCGGTGGCCGCGTCGATGCGGTGGCCGTGCGTTCGCCGCACATCCTCAATGCCAAGGGCGCGACCTACGCGCAGTCGGCCGACTGGGGCGTGGAAGAAGCCGAAGGCTTCATCAAGCTGTTCGGCATGAGCTCGACGCTGTACGCGCAGGTAAACCGCTGAGTGCTGTTAGCCCCTCTCCGCTTGGAAGAGGGGTTGGGGTGAGGGTAGGGCGCAGCCGCATGCAACCGTGGTGCAGCCTTACCCTCATCCGCCCCTTCGGGGCACCTTCTCCCGGAGGGAGAAGGAAGCTTCGTCCGCCTCCGCCATGAACTGTGAAACCATGACAACCCTGCTCGAATCCACCCTGCAGCACCTCGAAGCGTTGGTGTCCTACGACACCCGCAATCCGCCGCGTGTGATCACCACCGGTGGCATCTTCGATTACCTGCGCGACCACCTGCCGGGCTTCAACGTCGAGGTGATTGACCACGGTGCCGGTGCGGTCAGCTTCTACGCGGTACGCGGCAATCCCCGGTTCCTGTTCAACGTGCACCTGGACACCGTGCCGGACTCTCCACACTGGAGTGCCGATCCGCACGTGATGCGTCGCCTCGACGACCGCGTGGTTGGCCTGGGCGTGTGTGACATCAAGGGCGCCGCCGCCGCACTGGTGGCCGCCGCCAATGCCAGCCAGGGCGATGCCGCGTTCCTGTTCTCCAGCGACGAAGAGGCCAACGACCCGCGTTGCATCGCTGCGTTCCTGGCCCGTGGTATTCCCTACGAAGCCGTGCTGGTGGCCGAGCCGACCATGAGTGAAGCGGTGCTTGCGCACCGTGGCATCAGCTCGGTGCTGATGAAGTTCCAGGGCCGCGCCGGCCACGCCTCGGGCAAGCAGGATCCGTCCGCCAGCGCGTTGCATCAGGCCATGCGCTGGGGTGGCAAGGCGCTGGACCATGTCGAATCGCTGGCCCATGCGCGCTTCGGCGGCCTGACAGGTTTGCGTTTCAACATCGGCCGCGTCGAAGGCGGGATCAAGGCCAACATGATCGCGCCCGAAGCCGAGCTGCGTTTTGGCTTCCGTCCGTTGCCGTCGATGGACATCGATGCGCTGCTGGCTACCTTCGCCGGCTTTGCCGAGCCGCAGGCCGCGCATTTCGAGGAAACCTTCCGTGGCCCGAGCCTGCCGTCCGGCGATATCGCACGTGCCGAGGAACGCCGTCTGGCCGCGCGCGACATCGCCGACGAACTGGGCCTGCCGATTGGCAATGCCGTCGATTTCTGGACCGAGGCTTCACTGTTCTCGGCCGGTGGTTACACCACCATGGTGTACGGCCCGGGCGACATCGCCCAGGCCCACACCGCCGATGAGTTCGTCACGCTGGAACAGTTGCAGCGTTATGCCGAATCGGTGCACAGCATCCTGCAACGCGGCGCCTGAGCCGCAGTGGCCCGGCGGCCTGCCGCCGGCTTCTCCCCCGCGACCGCCGTGGTCGCCTTGTAGACGCAAGCAATGTCCCCAGCCATGCAACCCCATCGTCAGACCCGCCAGACCATTGTCCGCCTGCTTTCGAGCATGGCCAGTGCGAAGGAGATCAGTCAGTACCTCAAGCGTTTCTCGCAGCTTGATGCCAAGCGCTTTGCCGTGGTCAAGGTCGGTGGCGCGGTGCTGCGCGATGACCTGGAGGCGCTGACCTCGTCGTTGTCGTTCCTGCAGGAAGTGGGCCTGACCCCGATCGTGCTGCATGGCGCCGGCCCGCAGCTGGACGCCGAGCTGTCGGCCGCCGGCATCGAGAAGCAGACCATCAACGGCCTGCGCGTGACCACGCCCGAAGCGCTGGCGATCGTGCGCAAGGTGTTCCAGCAGTCCAACCTCAAGCTGGTCGAAGCGCTGCAGCAGAACGGCGCGCGCGCGACGTCCATTACCGGAGGTGTGTTCGAGGCCGAATACCTGGACCAGGACACCTACGGCCTGGTCGGTGAGGTGAAGAAGGTCAATCTGGCGCCGATCGAAGCCAGCCTGCGTGCCGGTTCGATCCCGGTGATCACCAGCCTTGGCGAAACGCCGAGCGGGCAGATCCTCAACGTCAACGCCGACTTCGCCGCCAACGAGCTGGTGCAGGAACTGCAGCCGTACAAGATCATCTTCCTCACCGGTACCGGCGGCCTGCTGGACGAGGAGGGCAAGCTGATCTCTTCGATCAACCTGTCCACCGAGTACGACCAGCTGATGGCGCAGCCGTGGATTCATGGCGGCATGCGGGTGAAGATCGAGCAGATCAAGGACCTGCTGGACCGGCTGCCGGAAGAATCCTCGGTGTCGATCACGCGCCCGGCCGACCTGGCCAAGGAGCTGTTCACGCACAAGGGTTCGGGCACGCTGGTGCGCCGTGGTGAGAAGGTGCTCAAGGCAACGTCGTGGAGTGAGCTGGATACGACGCGTTTGAAGACGCTGATCGAATCCAGCTTCGGCCGCACGCTGGTGCCGGATTACTTCGAGAAGACCAAGCTGCTGCGTGCCTATGTCAGCGAGAATTACCGCACGGCGGTGATCCTTACCGATGAAGCCGAAGGCGTGTACCTGGACAAGTTCGCCGTGCTCGACGATGCACAGGGCGAAGGCCTGGGCCGCGCGGTGTGGAACGTGATGCTGGAAGAAACCCCGCAGCTGTTCTGGCGTTCGCGCAACGGCAACCCGGTCAACCATTTTTATTACGCCGAATCCGACGGCTGCTACAAGCAGGGCCACTGGAAGGTGTTCTGGTTTGGCGCCGACGACTTCGACAGCATCAAGGGATACGTGGAGCATTGCGGCGAGCGCAAGGCGAGCCTGCAGGGCTGAAGCCGATGAGCACCCTGCCAGCCGACAATGTTTGGACCACCGTGCCGGAACTGCGCGGCGCGCACGTCTGCCTGCAACCGCTGCAAGCGGGCCATGTGCCGGCATTGCGGCTGGCGCTGGGTGACGGTGCGCTGGCACGCTGCTGGTACACCAATGTGCCGGTGCCGGAAGACGCCGCGCATTACGTCGACGCCGCGTTGGACGTGCAGGCCCAGGGCAAGGTGCAGGCATTCGTGGTCAAGGATGCTGCCGGCGAGGTGGTCGGCAGTACCCGGTTCTATGCGCTGGAAGCGGACGTACCGCGCCTGAACATCGGCTACACCTGGTACCACCCGCGCGTGCAGCGCACCGGCCTCAACACCGAGGCCAAGCTGCTGTTGCTGCAACATGCCTTCGAGGTGATGGGCTGCATCAGCGTTGGCTTCGAGACCAGCTGGTTCAATCACGCCTCGCGCACCGCCATCGCCCGGCTGGGCGCCAAGCAGGATGGCGTGCTGCGCAACCACAAGCGCCACGCCGACGGTTCACGCCGCGATACCGTGGTGTTCTCCATCATCGATACGGAATGGCCGGCGGTGAAATCCCACCTGCAGTTCCTCCTGGATTCGCATTCATGACTGACAAGAAATTCTCCCTTGGCATCGTCGGCGCGCGTGGCTACACCGGCACCGAGCTGATCAAGCTGCTGGCTGCGCACCTGCATATCGAACTGGCCTTCGTGTCGTCGCGCGAACTGGCCGGTCAGCGCGTGGCCGATCACAACGACGCCTATCAGGGCGAGCTGCGCTACGAAAGCCTGGATGCCGACGCCGTTGCCGCCAAGGGCGTGGACGCGGTAGTGCTGGCGTTGCCGAACGGCAAGGCCGAACCGTTCGTGGCCGCGTTGGATGCAGCCAAGCCGGACACGGTGATCGTTGATCTGTCAGCCGATTACCGTTTCGACAACAGCTGGTACTACGGCCTGCCAGAGCTGACCCGTAACCGTTACGACGGGCAGAAGCGGATCAGCAACCCGGGCTGCTACGCCACCGCGATGCAGCTGGCGATCGCGCCGCTGTTGTCGCAGCTGGCCGGGCCGCCAACCTGCTTTGGCGTGTCCGGGTGGTCGGGTGCCGGCACCACGCCTTCGGACAAGAACAACCCCGAGCTGCTGCGCGACAACCTGATGCCGTATGCGCTGACCAACCACGTGCACGAGCGCGAGGTGTCCACCCAGCTCGGCGTGCCGGTGGAGTTCATGCCGCATGTGGCGCCGCATTTCCGTGGCATCACCATGACCGTGAACCTGTGGTTGCAGCAGCCGCTCAAGCGCGAGGAGATCGTCGCGCTGTATGAGCAGCGTTATGCCGGCGAGCCACTGGTTGAGGTGGTCGATGAAGCGCCGTGGGTGAGCCGCATCGCCGGCACGCATGGTGTGCAGATCGGCGGCTTCACGATGGCGCCGGGCAACAAGCGCGTGGTGGTGGTGGCGACCATCGACAACCTGCTCAAGGGTGCTGCCACGCAGGCGTTGCAGAACCTCAATCGTGCGCTCGGCCTGGACGAGTTGACCGCCATCCCGCATTGATCCGCTGTTGTAGGAGCGGCGTAAGCCGCGAGGCTGGTGGCGTGACAGACGGTCGGCTTCGCGGCTTACGCCGCTCCTACAAATAGCCAACGCAAACCTTTTCGATTCCGAGAAACCACCATGACCAACCTGCTCTGGCAGAAACCCGGCGTCGCGGTAGACGCGAAGATCCAGACCTTCCTGGCCGGCGACGACGTCATCCTCGATCGCGAGTTCTTCCTGCACGATATTCAGGCCAGCACGGCGCATGCCGAAGGCCTGCAGCACATCGGCATCCTCAGCGCCGACGAGTTGGGCGCGCTCAAGCGCGAGCTTGCGACGCTGGCCGACGACTTCCGCAGCGGTGCCTTCGTGCTGGACGAGCAGTACGAGGACTGCCATTCGGCGATCGAAGCGCGCCTGACCGAACGTCTGGGCGATGCCGGCCGCAAGATCCACACCGGCCGCAGCCGCAACGACCAGATCCTGGTCGCCACGCGCTTGTGGCTGAAGGAAAAGCTGGAGCGTGTGGCGCAGGTCAGCAGCGAAGTGGCCAAGGTCGCGTTGGACCGTGCTGCCGCCGAGCAGATGCAGCCGCTGCCGGGTTACACCCACATCCAGCGCGCCGTGGTGTCCTCGGCGGGCATGTGGTGGGCCGGCTGGGCCGAAGCCTTCATCGACAATGCCATTCGCGCACGTGACACGCGCGCGCTGATCGATACCAATCCGCTGGGCACGGCGGCCGGTTACGGCGTCAACCTGCCGCTGGATCGCGAGCACACAACCACCGCGCTGGATTTCGCGCGCATGCAGATCAGTCCGATCTACGCGCAGCTCTCGCGCGGCAAGTTCGAACTGGCCGCACTGGAAGCGTTGGGTGGTGCGACCTTGGACCTGCGTCGCATCGCCTGGGACCTGTCGTTGTTCACCACCGGCGAGTTCGCCTTCGTGGCGCTGCCGGCGCAGTACACCACCGGCAGCTCGATCATGCCGAACAAGCGCAACCCGGACGTGATCGAGCTGATGCGTGCCACCCACGCCAGCGTTGCCGCAGCGCGTACCGAGATCGAGCAGCTGCTGTCGCTGCCGTCGGGCTACCAGCGTGACCTGCAGAATTCCAAGGGCGCGATCGTGCACGGCTTTGGTCGTGGCCTTGCCGCGCTGGAACTGCTGCCGGCGTTGTTGTCGAACCTTGACTGGCGCGACGACCATATCCGTGCGGCGATCGATTCGGGCATGTACGCCACCGACGTGGCAGTGGAAGCGGCCGTGGCCGGCGTGCCGTTCCGCGATGCGTACAAGGCCGCTGCCGAAGCTGCTGACACGGCAGGACAGGGGCGTACGCCCGAAGGCAGTCTGGCGGCGCGGGTGTCGCCCGGCGCGGCGGCGGACCTGCGGCTGGACGAGCTGCGCGCGCGCTGGGCGGCGTTGCGCGTTTGATCGAGGGAGTACGGGCGCCGAAGGGCGCCCGTATTGGTTTGGATGCTTGGTTCTGGCATTGGAATTGGCAGTTGCAGCGGCAGCGGCTTTTCGCTCTTCACCTGTCGCTCCTCCCGCCTGCAGGGTAAGGGCATGCGGCTTACGAGCTACTAGCTCGTGCATGGATGAATGCCTCGCATGTTGTGCGAGGCCAGGGCGCGGAGCTAGGTGCCCGTAGGGCGGATGAGGGCGGTTCTGGCTTTCGTTTGTTTCAAAAGCTCCCCTCACCCCAACCCCTCTCCCGCAAGCGGGAGAGGGGCTTGAGCAACACCAGGCAAGTTCCAAGCGAAAGCAATTGCGACGACAGTACGTCCGGCGTGCTGTCATAGACCACAAAGGAGAGTGGAATGAAGATGTTTCTGGTGATGGCCATGCGCAGGCCCTCGTTCGACGTTGCGGTTGTTGAGCCGCACAAGGCATTTCTTGATGCGCTCAGTGCCGCAGGGCAGCTGCATCTGACCGGTGGTTTCAGTGATGGTAGTGGCGGTGCTTACATCCTGAAGAACGTCGCCGATCTGGAAACCGCCAAGGCCATCGTTGCGCGTGATCCGCTGGCCATCCACGGCAGCTCCGAACTCACCATCCACGAATGGAATACCCGCTGAGGCCATGAACGCTCCTTCGCAATCGCCCTTCACCGAACAGGCGCTGCCGCAGTGGCGGCGCGCCGTGCTGAAGGTGGGCAGCAGTCTGCTCGCCGCCGATGGCGGTGGCCTCACGCCGCGTTTCGCACTGGGCCTGGCCCAGTTCGTATCGGCCAATGTGCTGGCAGGGCGTGAGGTTGTCATCGTTTCTTCCGGCGCCGTGGCCGCAGGGCGCGCCATCGTGCCGAAGGCGGCCGAGGCCGGCGCGGCGATGGCTGCAAGACAGGCACTGGCGGCGCTCGGGCAGGCGCAGTTGATCGCGTTGTGGCAGCGCTTCTTCGAGCGACCGGTGGCACAGGTGCTGCTGACCCACGATGACCTGCGCAATCGTCGTCGCTACCTCAACGCGCGTGCCACGCTCAACGCCTTGCTGGCGCTGGGAGCGCTGCCGGTGATCAACGAGAACGACACCGTGTCGGTGGACGAACTCAAGCTCGGCGACAACGACAACCTTGCAGCCATCGTCGCAGCGCTGGTGGATGCCGATGCCTTGTTCATCGCCACCGATATCGATGGGCTGTACACCGCCGACCCGCGCAACAACCCGGATGCACGGCCGATCAATGAAGTCACCGAGCTGACGCCGGAAGTCATGGCGATGGCCGGCGGCAGTGGCAGTGTGGTCGGCACCGGCGGCATGCACACCAAGTTGCAGGCCGCGGCCAAGGCGGGCGCGGCGGGGATCGATACGTTCCTGTTCAACGGCCGCGATGGCGATGTGGTGCGGGGCCTGGCACAGGGTCGCTTGCTGGGCACGCGCCTGCATGCTGGGCAATCGCGCATTGCCGCGCGCAAATACTGGCTGCGACACGCGCCACTGGAGCCGGGTGCGATCCTGGTCGATGCCGGTGCCGCGCGTGCGCTGCGCGAGAAGGGCGCGTCGCTGCTGCCGGGTGGCGTTGTCGGTGCCGAGGGCGAATTCCGGCGCGGCGACATGGTCGAGGTGCGCCTGTTCGACGCGCAGGGGCAAGAGCGCATCGCACGGGGTGTCAGCCAGTACTCGGCGGTGGATATCCGTCGCATCAGCCAGCACCACACGCGCGAGATCGAATCGATCCTTGGTTACAACTACGGTGACAACGTGGTTCACCGCGACGACATGGTGGTGCTGTGATGTCGTCCTCCGCCGATACGGGAATGGTCATGAGTGATATCCGCACGCTGGCATTGCAATGCCGAGATGCCGCCCAGCAGCTGGGCCAGCTTTCCACGCAGGCACGTAGCGCGCTGCTGATGTCGATGGCGGACGCGTTGGATGCCGATGCGCCGGGCATTCTTGCCGCCAACGAGAAGGATCTGCAGGCCGCACGCGACAAGGGCGTGGGCACCGCGATGCTCGACCGGTTGGCATTGAATCCGTCGCGCCTGGCGGGCGTTGCCGATGCGTTGCGCGAGGTGGCGGCATTGCCGGACCCGGTGGGCGAGGTGACCCGCGATTACGTGCGGCCCAACGGCATCCGCGTGCAGAAGGTGCGGGTGCCGCTGGGCGTGATCGCGATGATCTACGAGGCGCGGCCGAACGTCACCGCCGATGCCGCCGCGTTGTGTATCAAGGCGGGCAACGGCGTGATCCTGCGCGGTGGCTCGGAGGCCATTCATTCCAACACGGCCATTGCCGCCAGTCTGAAACGCGCCCTGCGCCAGGCCGGTCTTCCCGAAGCGGCATTGACCCTGGTGGAAGACCTGCGTCGCGAAACCATGTTGGAGCTGTTGCAGCTAAACGACATCATCGATCTGGCGATTCCGCGGGGTGGCGAAGGCCTGATCCGTTTCGTGGCCGAACATGCGCGGGTGCCGGTGATCAAGCACTACAAGGGTGTGTGCCATCTGTTTGTGGATGACAGCGCGGATGTGGACCTGGCGGTGCGCCTGCTGGTCGATGGCAAGGTGTCGCGTCCGGCGGCCTGCAATTCGCTGGAAACGCTGCTGGTGCACGAGGCCATCGCGTCGCGATTCCTGCCGGTTGCCGCGGCTGCATTGCGCGAGCGCAGCGTGGAACTGCGTGGTGATGCGGCCACGCAGGCGCTGCTGCAGGACGTGTTGTCGGCAACTGAAGACGACTACGCAGCTGAGTACCTGGATCTGATCCTTGCGATCCGCGTGGTGCCGGATATCGGCGCGGCCATCGCGCATATCCAGCAGTACACCTCCGATCACACCGAAGTGATCGCCACCGGCAATCCCGCTCACGGCGAAGCTTTCGTGCATGCACTGCGCTCGGCGGTGGTGATGGTCAACGCCTCGTCACGCTTCTCCGACGGTGGCGAGCTGGGCTTGGGGGCGGAGATCGGCATCTCCACTACCCGCCTGCACTCCTATGGCCCGATGGGGCTGGAAGCGCTCACCGTCGAGCGTTTCGTGGTGCGTGGTGAGGGCCAGGTTCGGCATTGAGTTGCAGGAGTGGTGTGCAGGTCGTTCCGCTGAACTGCGCTTTTGTAGGAGCGGCGTGAGCCGCGAAGCTGATGATGCGGCGGCTGCGCACGCGGTGTGCAATTGCAGGTTCTGCGTAGGCAGGACCGTTGCCAGTTTCGCGGCTTACGCCGCTCCTACAGGGCCAGGCGCGTTGGTGTTTACAACAACGCGTCTTCGACTGAGTCGCGGTGCTCGACGATCTTCACCCGCGCACGGCTGGCTTCTTCCTTGGGCATGGCCTGCTGGCGGGTGAAGCCTACCGGACGCGCATGGTCATCCATATGCAGCACCACCGACTTGCTGCCGGCCAATCCGTCTGCCAGCGCGGCGCTGGCGCCCAGGTCGTGTGCAATCTTCTCGATACTGATCGGCGCAACCGCGCTGCGGCGTTCCTTGCCGGTGAAGCGGATGCGGTTGTACTCGGCCCACGCGATCAATGCGACGGCGCAGCACAGAAGGATCACCGGCACCGCCATCAGCAGGAACGGGTCCACCTGGTCCTGATACTCGTACAACTGCCGCCACGCCAGGCGGATGCCGAACAACCACGACAGCAAGGTCAGCAGCGGTACGCAAAGCACCATCAGGAACGCCCAGAACGCCACGTTCACCGCGCCCCACAAGGTGCGCTGCACGCGCGGTTGCTCGCGCGGCTTGCGGATCAGGCGCGAATCAAACTTGGTGCCGCTGCTGTTGTCCGGTTTGGTGTTCATCGTATTCCCCGGTCAGGGCTGACCCAGATGGCGCGCTTGCCGCGCCGCTTGAGCAATGTCTTGGGCAGGGCGACCACGGTGGTGCACAGGCTGATCAGCCAGTACGCCATCGGGTACCAGATCACCCAGAAGTAGTTGCGGCCCACGTGGGTTTCGTAACGCCGGTCGATGATCAGGCTGCTGGCGAACTGCGCCAGGCAGACCAGCGCCAGAATCACGCCATGCCATTGCGGCAGCACGGTGGCGATGTACAGCTGTGGCGGCATCGGAATGAACTTGCCCAGCGCCCACAGCACCAGGATGGCGGCCATGGTGTAGGCCCACAGCACACTGAGCAGATACTCCAGCAGCACGCCCCACATGCGGCGTTTGCGCCAGCTCAACAACGAAGTGGCATGCCGCAGCATCACTTCCACGCCGCCCTGGGCCCAGCGCAGACGCTGCTTCCACAGGCCTTTGAGGGTTTCCGGCATCAGGATGAAGCACAGCGCATTGGGCTCGTAACGGATGTCCCAATGATCCAGCTGCAACCGCCAGCTGATGTCGATGTCCTCGGTGATCATGTCATCGGCCCAGTAGCCGATGCGATGCAGCGCGGTACGACGGAAGCCGGCGATCACTCCGGAGATGGTGAAGATGCGCCCGTACACGCGCTGGGTGCGTTTGATCATGCCGATGATCGAGGAGAACTCGGCCACCTGCAGCCGGCCCAGCAGCGTGGAGCGGTTGCGGATGCGCGGGTTGCCGGTGACCGCACCCACGCGCGGCCCGGAGGTCAGGTGCCAGATCATCCAGTGCATGGCGTACTCCTCCAGCATGGCATCGCCGTCGATGCACACCAGGTACTCCGAGCGCGCCGCCAGCGCGCCCATGCGCAGGGCATTGGCCTTGCCCAGGTTGCGATCCAGGTGGATCACGCGCAGGCGCGCGTGCTGGGTAGCCAGTACGTCGAGGCGGGCGCCAGTGTCGTCGCTGCTGCCATCGTTGATCGCGATGACTTCGTAGTCCGGGTAGTTCTGGCTCAGCGCGGCGCTGAGGGTGTCTTCCAGATTGTCCGCTTCGTTGTGGCAGGGGATGAGGATGCTGGCGAACGGATACTCCGCCATCGGCGGCGGGTCGGTGCGGTCACGCGCCTTGCGCTCGCGACGGAAGAAGTAATACAGGCCGCCGACCATCCACAGGAACGCCATCACCAGCGGGTAGAAGAAGGCGAACTGCAACAGCCCGTACAGGATCGGATGCATCTGCACGTCACTTCTCCTCGTAGGGGAAGTTGCGTACCGACATGGTCGCGCGTGCATCCTCCAGCGCCGGGCGGTTGGCGATGAAGTCATCCGGGTACCAGCCCATGTGCTTGACGCCGGCAGCCTGCAGGCGTCGCACCAAGGCGCGCAGCTGCGCACCGTCGATGGGCTTGCGGGTGCGCCAGTCCACGGTCTGCAGCTCGAACAGGGTGTGCTTGAACTGCGGGTCCTGCACGCGCACCGCTTCGACCAGCTGGTCCAGCCAACGCTCCGGGTGGCGGCTGCCTTCCATCCACGGCATCGCCATCAGCGCGGTGTGCGTGTAGGCGCGGTTGAACAGGTCCAGGCGTTGGGCGAACCAGGCCGAGCTGTGCGGCTGCAGTACCGGCTGTGCGTACAGGTTGCGTACGGTGGCCAGCTTCGGCCGCCAGCGCTGGGCGGCGTCGCGCAGTTCCAGGGTGAAGTCGATCAGCGCATGGGTGCGCGCGCCGTCCTCGCCTTCGGCCGGCAGGTGCGCCAGCTCGGTATCGCGCAGGTAGGCGTCATCGTGGAACAACAGGCCTTCCATATAGGAATTGATGGCCAGGTCTTCGTAGATGTCCTTGATGATCCGGCGCACCTGCGGCTGGGTGAAATCAAGCCGGAAGATGCCGTCGTGTTCGGGGCTCCGGATCTTCAGTGCGTCGCGGATGGCCGGGTCTTTCAACTCGAAGCCAAGTACCGGCAGCCAGGCGTAGACCTTCACCCCGGCGCGGGTCTTCAGCTGCCACGCGACGCGGTTGAACAGGTCCGCACGCATCGGCAGGTGCCGGTTGGGGAAGTACAGCGCATCGGCCGAGCCGTTTCCGTCGGGGTCGGCGAATGCCTGCAGGTAAACGTGGCTGGGGCCGATGCGCTTGACCCGCTCGATCAGCGCATCGAGATTGCGCGACTGCTGCTGCGGGTCATCGTCGTAGACCATGTCCAGATCGATCTGCAATGCGCGCACGTTCTGCAGGTCGGTGTCACGGCGCAGCTCGCGGGCCAGGCTGGGGACGGTGGGGTTGTCCACCATCAGCAACCGCGCCAGTCCGCCAAGATCATCGGTGACCGGCGTGCTGCGTCCTTCCAGGTCGAAGGAAACCTCCATGCCCAGTTGCCTGGCCAGGTCATTTGTATAAGCGTTGTAGGCGGCGTAGGGCCAGACGATGGCGCGCGGTTTGCTGCCGGTGTTCTCGCTGATGCGCTGCACGCTGCGGGCCAGGTCGTCGCGGATGCGCTGCTCGTAGGCCTGCGGGGTTTCATAGCTGGCCGTGGCCGGGTCGTAGACGCGGGTGATCACCGCCGGGGTGGAGTTGCCCTGCGGATTGGACTGCACGCCGTGGTGCAGGTTGTCGGTATGGCTGGCGACCTCGACCAGGCCGCTGGCCTGCATCTCACGGATCTGCTGCCAGGTCAGGAAGTCATCGCCGTTGAACGGGCGGTAGCCGTAATCGATGCTGCGCCCCGGTGCCATGTCCACGTAGTCGGTGATCACTGCGATCAGCGCCGGGTAGTTGTAGGCGCGCAGCAGCGGGAACACTTTGGTGTAGACGCTGCGCAGGCCATCGTCGAAGGTCAGCAGCACCGGCTGCGGCGGCAACGGAGTGCCACCGCGCGAGGCCTCGATCAGCTGTGACAGCGAGACCGGGTGGTAGCCATGGGTGGACAACCAATCCAGGTGCGCGGCGAAGTTCTGCGTGCTGACCGCGTACAGGTCGGGGTCGCCACGGCGCACGACATCGTCGCGGATGTCGTGGTAGCTCAGTACCAGCAGGCCGTTGTCGGCTGCGTCCAGCTCGACGTCGGGCGCACGCGCGTGGGCGCTGCCGACACAGCAGAGCAATGCCAACATCCAGATGGCGAAACGGGTGAAGTTGTTGCGCATTTCATTGTCCCCAGTGGATCGCGGCATCCAGGCCGATATGTCGCTCACGTCGTCCGTCATAGACCGGCCGCGACCAGCGCACGCCGTATTCCAGAACCCGCCCCATGCCGATCTGCCATTCGTGGCGATAGCCCGCACTGGGCACCAGCGCGCTGCCATATCCGCGTTGCCAGTAGTTGCCCAGCGACAGTTCCAGCCGCTGCTTGAAATGGCGGTCGTAGCGCTGCCAGGTCCTGTGCTCCAGGCGCAGGCCGAGTTCGGCAAGGCCGTCGCGCTCCGGGTTGAAGTAGGGCACATCACTGCGGCTGGCTCGGCCCAGGTAGCCGCTGCCGACGCCGGTGACCTGCAACTTGGGCAGGGTCAGCAAGCGTTGCTCGATGCTGCTGCTGAGCAGGTCGCGGTTGTTGTCGTCGGCATAGTGGAAGCGGCTGGCACTGACGCTCCACTGCGTGCGTTCGCTGCGCTGGTAGGAAAGCGCGAGTGCCATGCTGTCGGCGTCGATGCCGGCCGCGCGGGCCTGCATCGAGGCTTCCTCGTCATTGCGCGCGCCGCTCAGGCTGATGTGCCACTGATCGTTGAACTGCCAGCCCGCGCCGGCGCGGATGCAGACACCGCCGATGTTGTCGTCGGCATGGTTGACCAGCAGTTCCGCATCCAGCTGGCCGAAGCGATAGCGCGCGCCCGCGCCCAGGCGCAACGGGTTCAAACGCTGATCGGTGTAATCGACGCTGCGACGGTCGGCGAACGCCACCAGCCGCCAGCGGTCGTCAAGGATCGGTGAATGCACTTCCACGCCGTAGTGGTGGTCGTCGTTGCCCAGCGGTGAAACGCCACCGCCGCTGCTGCGGCCGCCTTCGGCATAGGCATGCAGCTGCCAGCCACGATGGGCGCGCCATTGCTGCTGCATGCGCTGCACCACCGGTTGGGTGGGGTAACGGCTCAGCAGGTCTTCGTAGTAAGGGCGCGCGAGGTCATCGCGTTGCAGGTCGACATACGCTTCGAACTGGCCCACGCGCGGTTGCACTTCGCGCGGGTCCAGCGTGTAGGCCATCTGCTGGCGTTCCAACGCGCGGCGCGGCCAACCGCGCATCTGGTAAACGCGGCCGAGCGACGCATGCAGGCCACCGTTGCCGGGAGCCGCATCGGCCATCTGTTCGAGATCGTGCTGTGCGGTGGGCAGGTCGCCGCTGTAGGCGCGGATCATCGCCAGGGTCAGGTCGGCCTCGTAGCGCGCCCAGTTCGAGTACGACTGCTTGGCACCGGCTTGACGGCGGAATGGCGGCTCCGCGTCGCGCCATTGGCGCAGGCTGTCGATGGCCAGTTGTTCCTGGCTGTTCTCAAGATAGGCATAGCCGAGTTCGGAACGCAGGTCGTCGCGCTCCGGTTCGGAGTTGATTGCAGCCTGCAGGATCGGAATCGCCTGCTCGGGATGCTGGGTGGCCATCAGCGAATCGCCGACGGCGGGCAGCACGTAATCGGGCAGGGCATGTCCTTCCTGCTTCAGCGCGAGGTACTCGTCGCGTACCTGTGCATGCAATGCCATGCGGTTGAGCAGGATCAGGCGGTCGAAGCGAATCCGCAGCGGCGCGCTGGAGGCGTCCAGGCCATCCTGTTGCAGCACACGCTGCATTTCCGCCAGAGCATGCTCGGCTTCATCCAGGCGCGTGTCTTCGCTCTTGCCATAGGCAAGGCTCCAACCCACTAGTTTGGAGAGACGGTTGGCTTCCAGACGATGGCGCTGGGCTTCGTCGAACAGCAGCGGGCGCTGCTGATACAACTGCCACGCGCGGCCGGCATTGCCGATGTCGGACAGGGTGAGCACCTGCAGCCGGAACAGAAAATCGTCCTGCGGATAGCGCTGCTGCAATCGTTCGATTTCGGCCAGTGCATCCAACCATTGCCCTTGATCGCGATGCTGACTGATGCGGGTCAACGCATCATCTTTTTCCCTCTCCGCATCGGACGCCAAGCTGTTGCCACTGATGCCGAACAAAGCCCCCGCCAGGGCAGCACTCAGTGTGAGCGGCTTCCATACAGCCACGAGAATCCCTGGGTACAGTCACAAAATCAGGAAATTGTGACATGCATCACGGTCGTAAGTGTGTGAACGACCGACCCCGCTTAACTGGATTTTAATATTGTGAATAGTGCATTCACATCAATGACTTGCGGCATTTCTTGGTGGTTTGCAGGTGGTGGCGGCCACCACGGGGTCTTACGCGGCCAGAGTGCACCGGGGCAAACGGTAGCCGCTTGCATCGGGCGGAGGCGCACTGCCCGCCGTGCCTGACTGCCGGGAGGGCGGTCGGCGTGCTTACCAGTGGTCTTCCAGGTGCTGCGGACGGCAGGCAAACCAGGCTGCGGTCAGCAGCACCAGGGCGCACAGGGTCAGGAAGGCGAACGGCAGCAACCAGGCGTCGGTGGCGCCATGCAGCCAGCCGAACAGCAACGGGCCCAGGCAGGCGAAGCTGTAACCGACGCCCTGCATGAAGCCGGACAGCGCCGCCGAGCCGGCCGGGGTGCGGGTACGCAGGTTGATCAGGGTCAGCGCCAGCGGGAAGGTGGACGGCCCCAAGCCCAGCAGCGTGGCCCACAACAGCGGTGCCGACATCGGCGCCCAGAGCAGGCCGGCGAAGGCGGTCAGGTTGATGGCAAAGGCCAGCGCGACGATCGGGAAAGGATTGCGCAGGCGCACCGCCAGTGCCGGCATCAGCAGCGACGGCACCAATCCCAATGCAGAGAACACCGCCACCGTGACCCCGCCGAACGCGGGCGAGGCGCCGGCTTCGATCATCATCTTCGGCAGCCAGGTGAACATCGAATAGGTGATCAGCGAAGTCATGCCGAACATCAGCGCCAGGCCCCAGCCCAGCGACGTGCGCCACACCTTGCCCGGCGCGTGGACCGGCGCATCGTGGGTTGCCGGGACGGGCGTGCTGCGTGCGAGCATCAGCCATGGCAGCATCGCCGCCAGCGAAAGCAGGGCCCACATGCCCAGCGAAATGCGCCAGTCGTAGGCCTGTGCCATGGGCACCGCCAGCAGCGCCGGAATCATCGTGCCGGCCTGCAGCACGGTGATGTACAGCGTGCTCATGGTGCCAACGCGATCGGCGAAGTAACGCTTCACCAGCGGCGGCACCACGACGTTGCCGATGCCCATGCCGGCCAATGCGACGCCTGAACCCACCAGCAGCATTCCAACATTGCCGGCACCGGCACGGATCAGCAGGCCAAGCGTGGCCAGTGCCATGGCCAGCAATGCGGTGCGCTCAAGGCCGATGCGTCGGGCCAGGGCCGGCGTGGACAGGCCGAACAGGGCGAAGGCGGCCGTCGGCATCATGCCGAGCACACCGGTCATGGTGCTGCCGAAGTTGAACACCTTCTCCAGCATGTCCAGCAGCGGCGTCAGCGAGGTCACTGCCGTACGCAGATTGATCGCGGCCAGCACGATGGCGGCAAATGCCAGGGCGCGCCCGCGCAGCAGGGGCGAGGAATGGGAAGCGGTGTCCGTCATGAAATGCTCTTCACGGGTAATGCCCAGGTGGGGCCGGCAGTCGGCGCACGCAGCGTGGGCAGGATGCGGTCAGCGGGCGCGAACCGATGGACGGGCGCCCGGAGACTGCGGTGGGGGCGGCCATTGTACGTGCCTGTCCGTGAACGCCGGTGGCGTGGAGCTGCGGTGTGCGTCGAGTCGTCAGGTTGCGTTACTGGGTGCGACGTCCCTCAGCGAAGGACGCCGCACGCAGGGATCCGTTGTGACGCGCATGCCAAGTGCAGCCACGCAGACGCGCCGTCGGTCGGCTGTATCAGCGCAGCCAGCCTTTGCGCTTGATGTAGATCAGCGGCAGCAGCGCGGCGACCAGCGTCAGCGTGATCGACATGGTGAAACCGTGCTTCCAGCTCAGCTCCGGCATCACCGAGAAGTTCATGCCGTAGAACGTGGCGACCAGGGTGGGTGGCAGGAACACCGCGGTGATGATGGTGAACACTTTGACGATCTGGTTCTGCTTGATGTTGAGCAGGCCGACCACCGAGTTCTGCAGATAGCGCACCTTGTCATGTTCGAACGCGGCATGCTCCTTGACCCCGTTGACGTCGGCGATCAGTTCCTGGATCAGCGTCTGCAGTTCCCGTTCGCGTTGCTTGTCCACTTCGCCGTTGAGGTGGCGCACCACGCGCGCGAGGGCGAGCTGGCTTTCCAGGCAATTGGAAATCAGTTCTTCGCTGTCATTGAGGCCCAGCAGGGTTTCGGTGAGATCGCTCACGCCCAGTTCGCGGCCATCGCCGCTGCTCTGACCGGACAGCTGCGCGATGGTGGCGGCGGTCTGCTCCAGTTCCAGTGCGATCGATTCGATCACCTGGCCGGTGCCGTCATTGATGCCGGCCAGGATCATCCGCATCAGCGACTTGGCGTCGGTTGCCTGTTGCGGACGGCGTGCCAGGCGCTGCATGGCGCGGTTGAGTGGTGTGAAATCGGCGCTGTCGTGCAGCGTGACCAGCAGCCTGTCGCCGAGCACGAAGATCACCTTGTGGAACTCCGGTTCGTGCTGTTCGTTCATCGCAACCAGCTCGGCGAGCAGATAGACGTACTCCTCGTCTTCGTAAACGCTGGTGTTGTTGAGTTGTGGATCGACGTTGTAGCGGTCGCGCAGTTCGGCCAACGCAACCGGATCGGTTTGACCGATATCAATCCACAGAAAGCCTTCGGCGGGCAGGTTGGCAATGCCGGGAACGGTCTGGATGTGGTGGTTGTGGCGGAAGATGGAACGGATCATGGCAACTCCTGAAAAGCGTTGATGCGTGGCGGCGGTCAGCGCGCCGGCACTGGGGGCGTGTCGGTGGCCGGCGCGTTGCTGGCCTCGGAGCTGCCCGCGGCGCTCTTGTCACCATGTGCCGGTGAAGTGGATGAGGTCTTGGTCTCCACACCCCCGGGCTGGAGGTGATGGATTGCCAGCATTGCTGCCGACAGCAGGAAATACAGGGCGACCACGGCCAGGATGACTTCGTTCTCCAGCCGCGACTTCTTGATGGGCGGACGCTCGTGCTTGATGTTCATTGGGCAATCTCCTGGTGGGTCAGTTGGGGAGCAGGACGTTCAGGCCGACGGTGAGCCAAGGCGCCTGCTGCAGGCCGTCCTGGTGCCCGATCAGCAGGTCCAGGTGGGTGGCCTGGCCAATGGCGCGGCGCATGCCGAACTGGCCGCCGGTGCTGCCACGGTGGTCGCCGTAGAGCTCGCCCAGCAGGGTCCAACGCTCGGTGAGTACGTGTTCAAGGCCGATGCCGGCGGTGATTGCGCCGGCGTCGCCGCGGCTGTCGGACCAACCCAGGTTTGCGTGCATGACGGTGCGACGTTGTGCATCGATGGCAACGCTGGCGGGCAGGTTGAGGTTCCAGCCGTCGAAGCGGTTGCTGGCGCCATCCCAGCTCGCCCCGAATGAAGCACCAACGCCCCAGTCGTGCTGGTCGAAGTCGCGCAACAGGCGCTTCAGGCCAAGGCTGGCAACCGGGCCATGCGAGGGGCGGGTGTAGTGGCTCAAGCCCAGGCCAACTTCGGTGTTGCCCCAATTGCAGGCAGGCACGGCGCTGAACTCCTGGCCCGGCGCATGGGCACGCGCCCAGGATTCGACCTGGCAGTGGCCGTGCGGGGTCATGGTCGCGTCGTCGACCACCAGGCTGGCACCGGCCCAGGCCGATGCGGATGGGAACAGCAGCGGGGCCGCCAGTGCGGCGGCAAACACGTATTGCAGGGACATTGGCAATCTCCAGAAACGGAAACGCCAAAGACCTCCCTCTCGGGGTCTACGGTTGTTCGAAGGGTGTTTGCGAGGCGAGGCGTGTGGAATGGCTCACGCACTACGGTCCCGTCCTGAGCGGACGGAACCGATCCTTGAAAGGGTCAGGCGTTCCGTCGGCTCAAGAGCCGCATCGAGATCGACTATGACTGTCCAAGGAAGTAGGCCTCTGGGCACTGGGGTGAAGTGGCGCGCACCTTAGTTGCGACCAGACACGGTGTCAACCCCGGTCTCGCCGCGCCGGATGTCGCCTTTTGACCGGTCTGGAGGCCGTTGCCGATGTGCGCCCGCTGCCGCGCAGGGCGGTTCGCTTGACGGCCTTTGACGGTGGCTTGTCGTCGTTTCCAGCGGGCGCTCTGCTGGAAGCGGCTGCTGAACCGGGCAGGGATGCAGCTGAAGCGGGCGCACAGTCCCGGATTCAGGACACAAAAAAACCCGAAAAACAGTGCTGTTTTTCAGGCTTCAATGTGACCTTTTTGGTCGGGGAGACAGGATTCGAACCTGCGACCTCTACGTCCCGAACGTAGCGCTCTACCAGACTGAGCTACACCCCGAAGGAGCCGCCTATGATAACGGCGATTCCGCTGCCTTGCAAGTTGTTTCTCCGGTGGCCAACCCCGCGGAAGGGTGGGCGCCGGTGCGCCCATCGGGCGGCTTCTTCAATAAAAAAACCTGAAAAACGTCGCCGTTTTCCAGGCTTCTTTTACGACCTTCTTGGTCGGGGAGACAGGATTCGAACCTGCGACCTCTACGTCCCGAACGTAGCGCTCTACCAGACTGAGCTACACCCCGCGAAGGGAGCCGGAAAGATACGCTCAGTCCGGACTCCTGACAATACCTTGAAGCAGTTTTTTAGTGTTTTGCTTCGTTCCTGCGTGCCTCGCGGGCTTCAAACCACATGCCGTTGAGGATGGCCACGGTTGAAGCCAGGCCAGCACCAAGAATCCAGGCGAAATACCACATGTGATGTCTCCTTCTTAATTCGTGGATGCGGATCAGTAAGCGTTCGGGTTTTCGCCCATTTCCGACAGCGTGGTCTTGCCCTTCAGCACGCGATACACCCAGGTGGTGTAGGCGATGATGATCGGCAGGAAGATCACCGTGGACAGCAGCATGATCCAGAGCGTGAGGTGGCTCGACGAGGCATCCCACAGGATCAGGCTGGAGCTGGGCTGGCTGGAGGACGGCAGCAGGAACGGGAAGATCGCAAAGCCGACGGTGAAGATGATGCCGGCGATCGACAGGCCCGAAGCGATGAACGCCAGACCACCACGACGCTTGCGCAGCAGTACCGCACTGGCCAGCGCGCCCAGCAGACCCACCACCGGTGCCAGGATCGTGGCCGGCATGGTCTTGTAGTTGAGCATCCAGCCACCGGCTGCGGTGAGTTCGGCGGTCTTCAGCAGCGGGTTGCTGGCACCGTCGGTCACCACCTGCGAGGTGATGGCGTAGCCCGGCAGGCCCATAGCCACCCAGAGGCCGCCCAGAGCGAACAGCACGAAGCTGATGATGGCGGCGATGCTGCCGAAGCGGGCCGAACGATCAGCCACCGGGCCGTCGGTCTTGAGCACCAGCATGGCGGCACCGTGCGAGACCAGCATGGCCACGCTGAGCAGGCCGGCGAGCAGGGCGAACGGGGTCAACAGGCCGAAGAACGTGCCTGTGTACCACACGCGCTGGCTGTCATCGAAGTGGTAGGGAACGCCCAACAGCACGTTGCCCACGGCCACGCCCATGATCAGCGCCGGGACGAAGCCGCCGATGAACAGTGCCCAGTCCCAGTTGTTGCGCCAGCGCTGGCTGGGCATCTTGCCGCGGTACTTGAAGCCGACCGGGCGCAGGATCAGGGCGAACAGGATGACGAACATCGCCAGGTAGAAACCGGAGAAGCTCACCGCGTACAGCGGCGGCCAGGCGGCGAAGATCGCGCCGCCGCCGAGCACCAGCCACACCTGGTTGCCTTCCCATACCGGGCCGATGGTGTTGATCACCAGCCGGCGTTCTTCGTCGGTCCTGGCCACGAACGGCAGCAGTGCGCCGACGCCCAGGTCAAAACCATCCATCACCGCAAAGCCGATCAGCAGTACGCCGAGCAGCAGCCACCAGATCACGCGCAGTGTCGTGTAGTCCAGAAGAATGAATTCCATGAGTGTTCTCCTGCCTTATGCCTGGCCAGCGGCCGGCTTGGTGGCGTGGTTGGAAGCGGAGGCCTTCTGCAGCGAGGGCAGGATGTCGTCCGGACCCTTGCGGATGGCCTTCAGCATCAGCTTGATCTCGATGATCATCAGTACCGTGTAGAGCGCGGTGAAGCCGGCCAGGGTCATGACGATCTGGTGCAGCGCCAGGCCCGATGCTGCGTAGAACGTCGGCAGCACGCCTTCCACGGCCCAGGGCTGGCGTCCGTACTCGGCGATGAACCAGCCGCATTCGATGGCGATCCACGGTGCCGGCAGCGTCCACAGCGCGATCCTCAGGAAGGTGCGCTTGTTCTCGAAGTTGTTGCGGCACGAGTAGTAGAAGGCCACCGCGAAGAAGGCGATCAGGTAGAAGCCCAGGCCTGCCATGATGCGGAAGGTCCAGAACAGCGGGGCAACGCGCGGCACCGTGTCCATCGCCGCCTGCGAGATTTCCTGCGGGGTGGCGTTGAGGATGTCCTCGCGGTAACGCTTCAGCAGCAGGCCGTGGCCCAGATCCTGCCAATGGCGGTCGAACATCTCGCGGGCCTCAAGGTCCTCCTTGTTGGCGCGGATGCGTTCCAGCGCGCCGTAGGCCAGCTGGCCACCACGGATGCGGTGTTCGGCGCGGTCGACCAGTTCCAGGATGCCCGGAATCGGCTGGTTCAACGAACGGGTGGCGATCAGGCCCATCAGGTACGGGATCTTGATCTCGTAATCGTTCTGGTGGGTCTGCTGGTTCGGGATGCCGAAGGCGGTGAAGTCGGCCGGCGCACGCTCGGTCTCCCACATCGCTTCGATGGCCGCCAGCTTCATCTTCTGGTGTTCGTTGGCGGCGTAACCGCTCTCGTCACCCAGCACCACCACCGACAGCGAGGACAGCAGGCCGAACGCGGCAGCCACGGCGAACGAGCGGCGTGCCACGTCGTGGTGCCTGTTGCGCAGCAGGAAGAACGCGCTGATCGACATCACGAACACCGCGCCGGTCACGTAACCGGCCGACACCGTGTGCACGAACTTGGCCTGTGCCACCGGATTGAACAGCACGGCCATGAAGTCCACGACTTCCATGCGCATCGTTTCCGGGTTGAACACCGCGCCGACCGGGTTCTGCATCCAGCCGTTGGCGATCAGGATCCACAGCGCCGACAGGTTGGTGCCCAGTGCCATCAACCAGGTCACGGTCAGGTGCTGCACCTTGGACAGGCGGCCCCAGCCGAAGAAGAACAGGCCGATGAAGGTGGCTTCCAGGAAGAACGCCATCAAACCTTCGATGGCCAGCGGGGCGCCGAAGATGTCACCGACGTAGTGGCTGTAGTAGGACCAGTTCATGCCGAACTGGAATTCCATGACGATGCCGGTACCCACGCCCATGGCGAAGTTGATGCCGAACAACACGCCCCAGAACAGGGTCATGCGGCGCCAGACGTCTTTGCCGGTCATCACATAGACGCTCTCCATGATGGCGATCATGAAGGACAGGCCCAGCGTGAGCGGGACGAAAAGGAAGTGGTACATCGCGGTCAGCGCGAACTGCAACCGCGACAGTTCTACGACTGTGGAGTCGATCATGGCCAGGCTACCTCGTTGGTGTTGGGCATCATGAAAAGGCAAGAGGGGGGTTTATGGCGTGAATGCTCATCGTTCACATGGTTTCGCGCCTTGATCTGGATCAATGTGGCCTGGGCGCCGCAGCGGCGAAGGTTCCGGCCGGCGGGCAGCGTGCTGCTTGCTTACAATCAGGCAGATTTCCTTCAGCAGAGTTGCCAGTCTTGAGCGATGTTTCCCCCTCCGGCGACGTGTTGCGTCAACAGCGCCGCCAGCAGCAGCAATGGCTGGCATCCCTGGCCGCTGGCGCCCGTTCCCGGCAACGGCTGGCTGCAATTGCGGTGTGCAGCTCTGGCGCCTTGTTGATCGTGCAGGCCGGCGCCATCGCCTGGTTGATCCAGAGCATAGTCATGGAGCGTCAACCCCTCGTGCAGACCGGTCACGTTTTCGGCCTGCTGGCGCTGGTATTGCTGCTGCGCAGCCTGCTGGGCGGGTTGGCCCAGTCAGCATCGGGGCAGGTGGCCGACACGGCCAAGCTGGCGTTGCGCGAGCAGGTCTACCGGCGGCTGATGGCACGTGGCCCGTTGTGGTTGCGGCGCCAGCGCAGTGGTGAGCTGGGCGAGCTGCTGGTGGCCCATGGTGACGCCATCGAGGGTTATTACGCCGGTTTCCAGCCGGTGCGGGTGGAAGTGGTGGTGGTGCCGGTGCTGATCGCGCTGGCGGTGGCCTGGGTGGACTGGGTGGTGGCGCTGATCTTCATCTTCACCGCGCCGCTGGTGCCGTTCTTCATGATGCTGGTGGGCTGGGGCGCCGAGGCGGCCAGCCGCCAGCAGCTTGGCGAGCTGGCGCGGATGAGCGGGCATTTCGCCGATCGCATCAAGGGCCTGGGCCTGCTGCGCCTGTATGGCCGGGGCCAGGCCGAGCTGGAAGGCATCAGCCAGGCCGCCGAAGGGGTCCGGGTACGCACCATGAAGGTGCTGCGGATCGCCTTCCTGTCTTCGACCGTGCTGGAGTTCTTCGCTTCGGTCAGTGTGGCGATGGTGGCGTTGTATCTGGGCCTTAGCTACCTGGGAATGATGTCCCTGCATGCGACGGTGCCGACCCTGGGCACCGGCATGTTCTGCCTGCTGTTGGCGCCGGAGTTCTATGCGCCGCTGCGGCGCCTGGCCGCGCATTACCACGATCGGGCCAATGCGCTGGCCGCCGCGGCTGAAGTCGAGCGACTGCTCGCCGACGTGCCGGAGGATGAAGCACCAATGCCTGTGCCGGTGGATGCCGAGCCGGCACAGCGGCACGCGCCGATGGTGGCGCTGCGTTCGGCCACATTGCGCCCGCAGGGGGCCAATCACGATGTGCTTGTCGGTTTCTCGCTGGATATCGCCGATGGCCAGCGGCTGGCGCTGGTTGGTCCCAGTGGCAGCGGCAAGAGCACCTTGCTGGAAGCCTTGGCCGGCTGGTTGCCGCCGCGCGAAGGCCGGATCGTGCTGCGTGACGGGCTGCGCGTGGGTTACGCCGGGCAGCGCCCGTATCTGTTCCACGGCTCCATCGCCGACAATCTGCGCCTGGCCGACCCGGCAGTCAGCGACACACGGTTGCAGGCAGTGGCTGAAGTCGCGCAGGTGATGCGCTTTGCCCGGCATCTGCCGCAGGGGCTGGATACGGTGATTGGTGAGCGTGGTTTCGGCCTGTCCGGCGGCGAGGCGCGGCGCATCGGTCTGGCACGCCTGCTGCTGCTGGAGCCGGACCTGTTCCTGCTGGACGAACCCACGGCCTTCCTCGATCCGCAGACCGAGGCCGACCTGCTGCAGGCGCTGGCCTCGCATACACGCGGCCGTACGGTGCTGATGGCCACGCATAGCGAGGTGGCGATGCGCTGGGCCGATCAGATCATCCGCCTGCCGGGCTCGGTCAGCGAAGAACTGGAGGTGCTGCCATGAAGCGCGACGACATGCGTGGCGTATTCAAACAGCATCGTGGCTGGCTGCTGCTGTCGGTGGTGTTGCTGCTGACCACGATGCTGGCCGGGGTAGGCCTGCTGGGTCTCTCCGGTGGCTTCCTCACCGGTGCCGCTATTGCCGGCGCTTTGGGCGCGGGCGCCACGTTCAACTTCTTCTCGCCCTCGGCCGGCATCCGTGGGCTGACCATGGCACGCATCGTGTCGCGCTACTTCGAAAAGCTGGTCGGGCATGAAGCCACGCTGCGCATCGCCCGCGACCTGCGTGTGTGGTTCTTCCGGCGCGCGCTGCCGTTGGCACCGGCGCGCCTGGGCAGCAGCCGTACCGGTGAACTGCTGGCGCGGTTGATGACCGATATCGGCGAAGTCGACGGTTTGCTGGTGCGCGCGGTCGGGCCGTTGCTGGCGCTGGCCGGCATAGCGTTGGCGGCGATGTTGGCGGCGGGGTTGATCTACTGGCCGGCGGCGTTGTTGCTGCTGGTGCTGGCGCTGTTGGTAGGGGTGGGCGTGCCGCTGATGGCGGTGCGTCATGGCGGCGAGGGCGAGCAGTTGCGCGCGCAGCGACGCAGCACCCTGCGGACGTTGGCGTTCGAGGGCCTGGAAGGGGCGCCCGACCTCACCGCGCTGCATGCGCGGCAGGACTGGACGGCGCTTGTGGATGCAGCGGCGCGGCAATTGGCCGACAGCGATCAGCGTCGGCGTCGCCGCTTGATCGGCGGCAATGTGTTGCACGCGATGATTTCCGGATTGGGCCTGCTGGCCATGCTGTGGCTGGCGTTGTCCGCGTTCGAGGCCGGCAAGGTGGAAGCACCGCTGGCGGTGGCGTTGGTGTTCCTGACCGTGGCGCTGCTGGAAGTGGCTGCCGGCAGTGGCGCAGCCTGGCAGGCACTGCAATCGGCGCGGGTTGCGGGCAAGCGGCTGAACCAGATTGTGGAACAGGCACCGGCAGTGGTCGACCCGGCCGATCCGCAGCCAGTGCCGTCTGGGCCTGCAACGCTCAGCTTCGAGCAGGTGGTGTTCTCCTGGCCGGGCGAGCCCCGGCGGCTGCTGGACGGCATCGATCTGCGGCTGGCGCCGGGCCAGCGTATCGCCATCCGTGGTGACAGCGGCTGCGGCAAGACCACCTTGTCAGCATTGATGCTGCGTTTGTGGGACCCGCAGCAGGGTGCAGTGCGCTACGGAGACGTGGACCTGCGCGCGTTCGCACAGGACAACTGGCACCGCCAGATTGCATGGCTACCGCAGGGTGCGCCGGTGTTTGCCGGCAGCATTGCCGAGAACCTGCGCCTGGGCGATCCGCAGGCCAGCGAGGAGGCGATGTGGTCGGTGCTGGAACAGGTCCGATTGGGCGACTGGGCACGCCAGCAGCGCGGTCTGTCGGCGTGGGTGGGCGAGAACGGCGCCACCATGTCCGCTGGCCAGGCCCGCCGTCTGGCATTGGCGCGCGCGCTGTTGCGGGACGCGCCGCTGATGGTGCTGGATGAACCTACCGAAGGCCTGGATGTGGATACCGCCCATGCCTTGTTGATTGATCTGGCAGCGGCATTGGGTGAGCGGAGCCTGCTGATGATCACCCACGGCCATCTGCCGGAAGGAGTGGTGCAGCGCGAGTACCGACTGCACCAGGGCCGTTTGCTGGAAGTGGAGTAGGCATCGCGCGCGTTCGTCGCGGCCGCACGTAGATGGGGCAGGCTTGCATCGGCTGGCACTCTTGTAGGAGCGGCGTGAGCCGCGAAGCTGGCGATGCAGCCGCTGCCAGCTTCCGTGCAATTGCAGATGTTCGCGCTGTCGGAACGAGGATCGGCTTCGCGGCTCACACCGCTCCTACACATGAGCGATCCCGGCAGAGGTCGCCGGACCGAATCGAGTGCCGGACGTGGTCACTATGGCGTTATTCGGCCGAAGCCGCGTGCTCCGTCACCGCCTAGGAGCGGCTTCAGCCGCGAAGCTGCTGAAGCAGCCACTGCCAGCTTGTGTGCAATTGCAGATGTTCGCGCTGTCGGAACGAGGATCAGCTTCGCGGCTGAAGCCGCTCCTACGTGCAGGTGGCTGGTGCAGGACGCGTGGTCAGAACAGCTTGGGAAGCCAGTCGCCTGCCACTTTGATCAGCACGATCAATCCGATCAGGTTGAAGAATACGGTCATCCAGAAAGTGCGCTGGAAACTGGGTTTGCTGACCTTGTGGTTGAACAGGCCCTGCGCAAGCAGGGCGCCAGGCCAGCCGCCGAGCAGCGCGATCAGATGCAACGTGCTTTCCGGCGTACGCCAGCGGTTGCGCTGCGCAGCGGCCTTGTCACTGACGTAGAACACCATCGCCAACAGACTCAGGCCGATGATCGTCACCATCGTCCAGTCAGGGATGAACCCGGCGCCCCAGACGGCGACGGTGGCAAACAGGACGACCATACCCAACGCCGTGCGCGGCAATGGGCGCGTTGATCGTGATGATTTCGCGCTGGCTTGCGCCTTGCCCGGGGTAACCAGGCGCACGGCCCGCGCATTGATGCGCCCGCGTTCGTCCTTGCGAGGCTCGTAGCTGATGAGCGTCCCATTGGCGGGGCGCTGCGGTCTGTGCTCAAAGGCCTTGATATGCACGAACGCACGCTCGCCGCCGCCATTGGGCGTCACGAAACCGTAGCCCTTTTCGTCGTTCCAATCCTGCAATCGTCCCTGGTAACGCATGCGAGGCCCTGTCGAGTCCGTGGCGCATTGAAACCCAGTGACGTACTGCTGTGAAGTGGGGGAGTGGCTCAGGGCAGGACGCGTTCCGCTATCGCTAGAGCTGCTCTTGTAGGAGCGGCGTCAGCCGCGAAGCTGGCGATGCAGCCGTTCGCGGAATCCATGCAATTGCGGGCCTTCCCGTTGTCGGAGCCCGCGCCAGCTTCGCGGCTGACGGCGCTCCTGCAAAAGCGACGGGGCGCTGCATTTCTTCAGCGACTTGGGGCTTCATCGCGAACTCGCAGGAAGCGCGGGAAACGTGGCAGACCATGGACGGTGAGGCCGTTGTAGCGGTAGGTGACCTGGCTGCCGATGGGCGGTGGGTCGGCGCGTTGTGCATCCTTCAGGCCGCTGCCCAGACGGAAGCGCCTGCCGTCGGCGCGTTCCACCATCAATGCGCCGACCATGCCGACGTACTTGCCCTTGCCCGGCACGTAACCAATGATGCGTGCTTCGGCATCATCAAAAAGCTTGAGTTTGAACAGTCCTTCGCTGCGTCCTGCGCTGTAGCGGTTGTCCTGATGGTGCAGCATCAGGCCTTCCCCGCCGGCGTCAACGATGGCGCGCAGGTGCTGTTGCAGCTGCGCGTTGTCGGCAATGCGTTGTTGCGCGATGACCTCCAGATGCGGGTTGCGTGCCTGGCGCACCAAAGCTTCAAGCGCGTTGAAGCGCTGACCGAAGCCGCCGGTGTGAGCGGGCAGGTCGAAGGCCATGAAACGCAGCGGGTTCCAGTCGGCATCATTCGCCGGGCTGCTGCGGATGATGGCGCTGGTCGCTTCGAAGCGGTTGCGGCCCATCCACAGTTCGCCGTCCAGAGGCTGTCGTGGCCAGCCGCGCGTGAACCAGGCCGGTGCCGGGATCGGGTGGCCCGCGCGGCTCCACAGCCGGCTGCCGTCCCAGCGGGCGCGGACGCCATCGAGCTTCTCGCTGACCATGAACTGTGAAACATCCGGCCCATCGCGCCATTGTTCGGCCAGCATCAGCGATGGGCTGAGCGCATGCAGTGGTGCGGAGGTGAGCAGCAGGCACAGCAGCACGATGGTGAGCAGCAGGCGCGACATGGTAGGCCCTCGGTGTGTGAGGGCTGCCAGCGTGGTGTTGGTGATCGGATGCGGCTATCGGTTGCTGCCGATGCGCGGCGTAGGGCCAGGCGCAGTGTGCGTGCTGATGTTTATTGCAGGAGCGGCTCAAGCCGCTCCTGCCAGGCGCGTCGTTACGGCAGGGATTGCAGGAAGTCGCGCACCGCCGGTCCGAAGCGGTCGTAATCGACCAGAAACGCATCGTGGCCCTGCGGGGAATCCATGCCGATGAAACGCGTCTGCGCACCGCCAGCGCGCAGGCCGTCGGCGATCTGTTGCTGCTGCTCGACCGGGAACAGGATGTCGGTGTTGGCGCCAATGGCCAGGGCGCGTTCGACGCGGATTTTGGCCAGCCCTGCGAGTACATCGCCCTCGGCGTATTCGGCCAGGTCGAACCAGTCCATCGAGCGGCCAAGGTACAGATAGCAGTTCGGGTCGAAACGGCGCACGAAGCGCCGCGCATGGCCTTCCAGATAGCTTTCCACCTGGAATTCCAGGCCGAACGGGTCTTCGGCCGAATGTTCCGAGTCCAGCCGCACGCGGCCGAAGCGCCCATCCCATTCCAGTGCCGAGCGGTAGGTGATCACGCCCAGCTTGCGCGCCATGCGCATGCCCGACTCGGGGTAGTGGTCCTCGTCGTAGTGGCCGTTGTTCCAGGCCGGATCGAGCCGGATGGCCTCGCGTTGCAGCGAGCGGATGGCGATGGAGAACGGCAATGCCTGCGCGCTGCCGGAGATGTTGATGTGGGTGCGGGCGATGCCCGGGTGCTGCAACAGCACCGCCAGCGCGGTCATGCCGCCCATCGAATTGCCGATCAGGCAGGCGAGTTGGCTGATGCCCAGCGCCTTGACCACTTCGGCGGCGGCGTTGGCCACGTCTTCGATGGACAGCTCCGGAAACGTGAGCCGGTAAGGCTGGCCGCTGTTCGGGTTGATCGATGCCGGCCCGGTGGAGCCTTTGCAGCTGCCCAGCGAATTGACGCAGATGACGAACCAGCGGTCCGTGTCGATCGGCTTGCCGGGCCCGAGCATCGGCTCCCACCAGCCGGTGGTCGTGTTGTCCGGATTGCTGGCGGCATGCGCATCCGGCGACAGGCCGGTGACGATCAGGATGGCGTTGCTGGCGTCCGCTGCCAGCGTGCCCCAGGTTTCGTAGGCAACGCGGGCGCCGTCGAGCGCGCCGCCGCGTTTCATCGGGAAAGGCGAGGAGAGTGCGAGAAAGCGGGTGCCTTCAGGGATGAATTCAGTCATCGGCCAATTTTAACCGGCGGGGAAGGGCAGGCTCTGCATGTACTGATAACCACGGGTTATCTGAATATGTCTGGCTTACGGTTGTCCAAGCGTGATTTCCAGCGGCTTGTCCGCAGGCAGGCGGACACGTACCGGCGCCGACTCGACATCACCTTGCTCGCGCATTGCCTTGCCGCTAGCCGACAGCCGCGCGAACACTTCCACTTCCTGCAACGCGGACAGCTTCTGGGTTGGCATGGGGCTGTCGGTATCGTCCAGGGTGATGGTCAACGGCGACGCCTGTGCAGGGTGGCGTTCAACCGCGACCGGCATCGGTGGGCCGCCCGGAACGCGGGCAATGACGAACACGCTCTGTGTACCGCTTGCCACGCGCTCGGCCAGTGAGGGCGCCAGGGTTACCGTCACGGTGACCGCGTGCGTCGCCGCAGGTACGGTGGCGTTGGCCGGTGCAGCTGCGCCGGGCTTGCCGCGGGCAAGATCAATCTGCTCGCGCAAGGCATTGGCCGCGGCAGGCTCCAGCTTCGGCAACAGGCTTTCCCAGGTGCTGGCGGCGGCTTCGTCCTGGCCACGCTGGCGTTGCACGATGCCGATCAGCCACACCGCGCGTTCGTTGTCCGGCGCCAGTTGACGGGCGTGCTGCAGCCACTGCAGGGCGGTGTCGTCGAACAGGAATTTAGGTGCCGCACGGGCGCGCACCTGCGCCGCTTCGACCAGCAGGCCGGGTTCGTCCGGCGCAAGCTGCACGGCTTTCTCGAATGCGGCTGCGGCGCCGGACACATTGCCGGTTTCCAGCTGCGAACGGGCCAGCAGTACCCAGCCGTCCACGCGTTCGGGGTTCTGTCGCAGGGCTTCCTGCAATTGGCCGATGCCTTCTTCGATGCTCTGCGGCGGCGCGGTGCTGGCTTCTGCCTGCAGTGCGGCCGGTGTTCCAAGCAGTTGGTAAAGACCAAGCGTGGCCACCACCAGCAAGGCCACCAGCGTCGCCCCGATGCCGCGCTGGCCGGCGCGCCACAGCGGCCACAAGGCAAGCCCGCCGAGGACTGCGGCGGCGGCGCCGGATGCGGCCAGGAACATGCCGGTCACCATGGGCGTTCGTCCTGGCTGTGGTCTTCGTCGTTGGATACAGGCAACGCGCGGGCGCGCCGGCGGACATGCAGCACCAGCACCACCGCGCCGATCAGCAGCAGGATGCCGGGGCCGAACCACAACAGCGCGGTGCCGGCATCCATCTGCGGCCGGTACAGCACGAAGGCGCCGTAGCGTTCGACCAGGAACTGCTTGATCTGCGCATCGCTGCGGCCTTCATGCATCAGCTTGAGTACTTCGCGGCGCAGATCGTGGGCAATCTGTGCATTGGAATCGGCCAGCGATTGGTTCTGGCACTGCACGCAACGCAGTTCGGCGGTCAGTGCATGGAAGCGGGCCTCTTCGGCGGCGCTGCGGTACTGCAACGGGCTGGGATCGCCCATCGGCTGTGCGCCGGCATGAACCGCCAGGCACAGCCACAGCAGCACGCAGGCCAGCGGCTTCATCGTGCTGCACCCAGTGCCGGGGTGCGTTCGCCGGTCGCTTCGGCCTCTACCTTTTCCAAGGCCGGAATCAACTGCTCCTGCAGCACCTGTTCGGTAATGGCGCCGCTGTACTTCCAGCGCACGATGCCACTGCCATCGACGAGGAAGGTTTCCGGCGCGGCGGCGATGCCCCAGTCCAGCGCGGTGCGGCCTTCTTCGTCGGCCAGCACCACCATGTACGGGTTGCCCAGTTGTTCCAGCCAACGCAGTGCATCGGCGCGCTCGTCTTTCCAGTTGTAGCCGATCACCCGCACCCGCTTGGTTTCGGCAAAGCGGGTGAGTACGGGGTGTTCATCGCGGCACGCAGGGCACCAGCTGCCCCAGACGTTGAGCAGGTAGGGCGCGCCGCGCAGCTGCTGATCGGTGACCAGGATGTGCGGGTCGTGCAGCACCGGCAGCGAAAATGCAGGAGCTGGCTTGCCGATGAGTGCTGATGGCAGGCTGTCGCGGTCCGGCTGGCCGGAGCGGGTCACCCCGTACAACATCAATCCGACCAGACCGAGGAAGAACAGAGCGCCAAGGGCGATGGCTACCGGCGGCAGGCGGTGTGGTTTGCGGGGTTCGGGGGAAGGGGTGTTCATCGTGCTTTCTCCGGCAGCCGGCGGAAACGGCGGTCAACGGCGGTGATGAACCCACCCAGGGCCATCAACGCAGCGCCCAGCCAGATCCAGCGGACAAAGGGTTTGATCTGCACCCGGACTGCCCAGGCGCCATTGCCCAGGGATTCTCCCAGCGCCACGTAGACATCGCCACCCAGCGCCGGATGGATGCCGGCTTCGGTCATCGGCTGGCCGCCACTGGCGTACATGCGCTTTTCCGGGTGCAGGCGGGTGATGGGCTGGTTGTCGCGCAGCACCTGCAGGTGACCGCGATCAGCGTGATAGTTGGGGCCGTCGATGCTGTCCACGCCTTCGAACAGCAACTGGTAGCGGCCGGCGGCAACACTCTGGCCCGGCGCCAGTGCGACTTCATGCTGCACATTGAGCGCTTCCACCAGCAGCGCGCCGATCAGGAACACCGCGATGCCCAGGTGCGCGACCAGCATGCCCAGGGTTTCGGCGTTGATCCGGCCACTGGCGCGCAGCCGGGTCCACAGGTAATACAGCGTGCCGGCCGCCACCCAGACCGCGCCGGCAATGCCGATGGCGACCTTGAACCGGCCCTGCGGCGCCATCCACCAGCCGATCACGCCCAGCAGCACCGCCAGGCCAGCCCACGGTGCCAGCAGGGCCAGCGGCCGCAGGCCCTGTTCGCGCTGCCAGCGGGTCAGTGGCCCCAGCGGCAGCAGCAGCACCAGCGGCGTCATCAGCAGTACGAACAGCGTGCCGAAGTACGGCGGGCCTACGGAAACCTTGCCCAACGCCAGCGCGTCGGCCAGCAGTGGATACAAGGTGCCAAGCAACACCATTGCGCAGGCGCAGCTGAGCAGCAGGTTGTTGGCCAGCAGCAGGCTCTCGCGCGAGTTGAGCGAGAAGGCACGGTTGCCTGCGTTGCCGCCGATGCCCGGCGCGCGCAGCACGTACAGCAGCAGCGAGCTGCCAATCACCAGCGCCAGGAACACCAGGATGAACAGGCCACGGCTCGGGTCGGCGGCAAACGAATGCACGCTGGTCAACACGCCCGAGCGCACCAGGAATGCACCCAGCAACGACAGTGCGAATGCGGTGATAGCCAGCAGCAACGTCCAGCTGACGAACACGCCGCGCTTTTCGGTGGCCGCCTGCGAATGCAGCAGGGCCGCACCGACCAGCCACGGCATGAAACTGGCGTTCTCCACCGGGTCCCAGAACCACCAGCCCCCCCAGCCCAGTTCGTAGTACGCCCACCAGCTACCCAGCGCGATGCCCAGGGTCAGGAAGCTCCAGGCGATGTTGGTCCACGGCCGGGTCCAGCGCAGCCAACGTACATCGATGCGCCCGTCCAGCAGCGCGGCAATGGCGAAGGCGAACGGCACCACGAAACCGACGTAGCCGATGTACAGCAGCGGCGGGTGGATGATCAGGCCCGGGTCCTGCAGCAGCGGGTTCAGGTCATGGCCTTCAGCCGGGACCGGAAACAGTCGCGCGAATGGGTTGGAGGTGAACAGAAGGAAGGCGAGGAAGCCGACGCTGATGATGCCCATCACCGCCAGCACCCGCGCCATCACTTCGGCCGGCAGCCGGCGCGAGAACAACGCCACCGCAGCGGTCCACAACGCCAGCACCAGCGCCCACAACAACAGCGAGCCTTCGTGGGCGCCCCATACCGCCGAGTAGCGGTAGATCATCGGCAGCAGCGAGTTGGAGTTCTCGGCGACATACCGCACCGAGAAATCCTGGCGCACGAAGGCGATGGTCAGCACCACGAAGGCGCCCAGCACGGTTGCCAGCTGCAACAGCGCGGCCGGGCGTGCAACGGCGATCAGCGCAGGCGAACCGCGGTGTGCCCCCAGCAACGGCAGCACGCTTTGCAGCAATGCCGCCAGCAGCGCCAGGATCAGCAGGACCTGCCCGATTTCAGCCAGCACTCAGCGCGCTTCCGTTGAAGGAGCCGTCGGCGTTGCCGCAGGCACCTGATGTTTGGTGTGCGCCTGGCCCATCTTGTCGGCAAGTTCCTTGGGCATGTAGGTCTCGTCGTGTTTGGCCAGCACGTCCTCGGCTACGAACACACCATCGACCATGCGCCCGGTTGCGACCACCGCCTGGCCTTCGCGGAACAGGTCCGGGAGGATGCGGTCATAGCTGACCGGAAGCATGGCATCACCGTCGGTGACATCGAAGCGCGCCAGCAGCGCGCCGGGTTCGCGCTTGAACGAGCCCTTGGCGACCATTCCGCCCAGGCGGAAGCGTGCTTCCGGTGCGACCTGGCCGCCTTTCACTTCGGCCGGCGTATAGAGATAGGCGACATTGCGTTGCAGGGCGGTGGCGACCAGCGCGGTGGCGATGCCGGCCACGGCCACCACCAGCACAACCAGCAGCATGCGTCGGCGCTGGGTGGGGCTCATCGGCTCAGTTCTCCATCGTCATGCGCGGCGACGCTGCGGTTGACGCGGGCGATGCGGTTGCGTGCTTCGCGCAGCTGCTGGCGCAGTTGCAGGCGCGGCACGATGAAATCCCATGCCAGCACGATGAAGAACACCGCATAGGCCAGGGCGACGTACTTGAAATAGCTCATGCCGATTTCTCCAGACGTTCGCGCACCCAGGCCTTGCCGACTTCGCGGCGCAGGTTGTCGGCACGGGCACGGGCCAGCAGCGAGCCGAGGAACCAGAATTTGGTGGCCGCCACCATCA
Source organism: Stenotrophomonas sp. SY1 (assembly GCF_021202945.1). Taxonomy (GTDB): domain Bacteria; phylum Pseudomonadota; class Gammaproteobacteria; order Xanthomonadales; family Xanthomonadaceae; genus Stenotrophomonas. The sequence goes on from NZ_JAJOYR010000001.1 coordinate 1,988,463, forward strand.
GCCACAGTGGCAGGATCATGCTGCTGTCCATGCTGGATTCGCCGAACAGACGGATGGTCTGGCCCTGGTGCAGTGAGTTCCACCACACTACCGAATAACGGATTACCGGCAGCAGCACCACGCCGACGATCGACAGCAAGCCGGCGGCGCGCGCGGCGGCGCGACGGTCATCGATGGCGCCGTACAGGCCCATCACGCCGAGGTAAAGGAACAGGAGGATCAGCTCGGTGGTCAGGCGCGGGTCCCAATCCCACCAGGTGCCCCACATCGGCTTGCCCCAGATGCTGCCGGTGAGGAGGGTGATCAGGGTGAAGGCGGCGCCGATCGGTGCACAGGCCATGGCCAGGATCTCGCACAGCTTGATCCGCCAGACCAGCGCGATCGCGCTGTAGAACGCCATCAGGCCGAACACGAACAGGCTCATCCATGCCGAGGGCACGTGGATGTAAAGAATGCGGAAGCTGTCGCCCTGCTGGTAATCGGCCGGCACGACGGCCAGTGCCTGCCACAGGCCAAAGCCGAACAACGGCAATGCAGCGAGGTAACACCACGGCGACCAGCGGGCGGCAAAGGTATCGAAGTAGGCGGGAGCGCCCAGCTTGTGAAACCAACCGATCAAACCTTTGAACATCCGCTCGCTCACTGAGGAAGACGATGGCCGGGCTGCTGTGACGGCCCCGCCGGCTGGGCGTCCTGCATGAAGACGCCGTTGCTGTTTTCAGACCGGCTCACGATACCCGAATTCCGACGTTGCGACCGGTGGTAGTCGCGGCGGCCACAGGCATTTTGTGCGTGCCGCCTACCGGAGGTGGGTGGCCGCCCGGCAAGCGTGCTTCTGTCTTGTGCCGCAACGCTCCATCCGCGCTGCGTTGCAGCACGCGTTGCTCAGTTGCGCGGCATCGCGCCGGACAGGAACAGGCGCACCGCCGACCGTGCGTTTTCCTTGGCCACCGGCAGATCGTCGGGGCTCATGCGGCCGTTGACCGAGCGCAGGATCACGCCGCCGATGACCAGCATGTAGAACTGATGCGCGGCGCGGGCGGGGTCTTCCACGTACAGCCGGCCGGCTTCGGTTTCACGGGTGAAGTACTGGCTGAGCAGTTCTTCCATCGGCTGCACGCCGTGGGCATGGAACCAGTCGCGAAGCTCGGGCTGGTTCATGCCTTCGGCAAAGACCACGCGGTGGCAGGCGATGCGCGCCGGGGTGAGCATTTCTTCCACCATCCGGTAGGCGGCCTGTTCCAGCGCCAGTTCAGGCGGCAGCGTGGAGTTCGCCAACTCGTCCAGGCTCTGCCCGAAGTTGTGGATGCTGCGCTCCATCAGCGCGTGGATCAGCCCTTCCTTGTCGCCGAATGCGCGATACAGCGTGGCCATCGAGCCACCGGCGCGCTTGACGATGTCCGACAGGCGGGCCGCCTGGTAGCCCTTTTCGTTGAAGACTTCGGTAGCGGCCTCGAGAAACTTCTCCACGCGCAGCTCGCCCCGACGTTGCAGTTCGACCATCGGGCGGGGCGGCAGCGAGGGTTTATCCAGATCCGGTGAGTCGGGGTTGTTCCGAATAGGCATGGAATGGGCTGGGATCGTGAAGCCAGCGGCAAGGATAACGTTGTTTGGTGGCCGCAAACCTGTCGTCGTGATGTTGTCAGGCAGGGCTTGCAAAACCCGGTCACCGGGTAGGCCGGAGTCACGCTCCGCTGGGACCTTGCCGGGAAGGTTTCTGCCGAGCATGGCTCGGCGCTGCACAAACCCGCTTTCAGGAATTGGCGATGCGGATGGCCGCCGCTGCGGTCAGCGGCGCCAGCACCGCACTGACCAACAGCCCGGCGCCCAGCATCAGCAGGCCGCTGCTCGGATCCAGGCCCTGCGCCGACGCGGCAACCGAGCCGGCGCCGAATACCAGCACCGGCACGTACAGCGGCAGCACCAGCAGCGCCAGCAGGATGCCGGCACGGCGCATGCCCACGGTCAGCGCCGCCACCACTGCGCCCAGCAGGCTCAGCAGGGGGGTGCCCAGCGCCAGCGAGGCGACCAGCACCGGCAACTGCTCGCGCGGCAGGTGCATCAGCTCGGCCAGCAGCGGGCTGATCAGCACAAGAGGCAGTGCGGTGGTCAGCCAGTGCGAGAACACCCGTACCGCGACGAGCCATGCCAGCGGGACCGGTGCAAGCAGCCATTGCTCCAGTGAGCCATCCTCGGCGTCACTGCGGAACAGCGTGTCCAACGACAACAGCCCGGCCAGCAGGATCGACAGCCACAGCACCGCCGAGGCCACGCTTTGCAGCAGTTTGGGTTCGCCGCCCAGCGCCAAGGCGAACAAGGCAACTACCAGCAGCGCGAACAGGATCGGCTGGGCCGCATCGCCGCGTCGGCGCCAGAGCAGCCGCAGGTCGCGTGCGAGCAGTGCCCTGGCGGCGGACAGCAAGGTCGGTTGCGGGCCGGGCAGGCTCATGCTGCATTCTCCTGTGCCGGTTCACCGCCCAGCACGAGTGTGCGGTTTCGGACCGGCGGTGCGGCATAGGCGCCGTGCGTGGTGACCAGGGCTGCACCGCCGCTGCGCAGGTGGGCCGAGATCATGCGGTTGACCAGGTTGATGCCGTCCAGGTCGAGGTTGGCGTAAGGCTCATCGAGCAGCCACAGAGGGGCCGGCGAGAGCCACACGCGGGCCAGCGACAGGCGCTTCTTCTGGCCGGCCGAAAGCTGCCGCACCAGTGTGTCCTCGTAGCCGGCCAGGCCGACGATGGCCAGCGCGTTGCCGGGCATCTGCCGTGCGCGGCGACCATGCAGGCCGCACATCAGGTGCAGGTTTTCCAGCGTACCCAGGTCCTGTTTGAGCGCGGTGAGATGGCTCAGGTAGGCGATGTAGCGGGAGCGATCGGTGCTGCCGGCGGGGAGCCCGTCGATATCGATGGTGCCTTCATCCGGATGCAGCAGGCCAGCCAGCACACGCAGCAACGTGGTCTTGCCGGCGCCATTGCCGCCTTGTACGAGCAGGGCTTCGCCGGCATCCACATGCAGATCCAGGGGGCCGAACACCGGGTCGTCGTTACGGGTGAAGCGCAGGCCGCGTGCGGCAAGCAGCGGCGGGGTGTTCGGTGAGTCAGTCATCGGATCGGTGGGTCCGTCCTGGAAGTGACAGCGCAGGCTGTCAGGTGCGTGGGCGGCGGCATTATAGACCCGAGCCAAGCCGGTTCATGGTCCGGCACTGCGCCGCGGCGCTGCGCAGTGCCCCCGGTCGCTGGCTTTGCGTACACTCGCTGCTTTCTTCCCCCGCGTGTACGTAACGATGCAGCCGCAGACCAAGTTGCCCAAGGTGGGCACCACCATCTTTACCGTGATGTCGCAGATGGCCGCCGAGCACGGTGCCGTCAATCTGGGCCAGGGCTTTCCCGATTTCCCGGCGCCACAGCGGCTGATCGACGAAACCGCCAAGGCCATGCGCGAGGGTTTCAACCAGTACGCGCCGATGACCGGCGTGGCACCGCTGCGCCAGGCCATCGCGCAGAAGGCGCTGGACTGCTATGGCGCCCAGGTCGACCCGGACAGCGAGATCACCGTCACTTCCGGTGGTACCGAGGCGATCTTCAATGCGATCCATGCCGTGGTCCGCGCGGGCGATGAGGTCATCGTGCTGGACCCGGCCTATGACTGCTACGAACCAGCCATCGACCTGGCCGGCGCGCGCGCGGTGCACGTGGCGCTGGACCCGCAGACCTTTACCGTTGACTGGGACAAGGTGCGCGCGGCGATCACGCCCAGGACCCGCATGCTGATGGTCAACACCCCGCACAACCCGTCCGGCGCGATGCTGTCGGCTCAGGACATGCAGGCGCTGATCGAAGTGCTGCGCGGCACGGATATCTATCTGATCTCCGACGAGGTCTACGAGCACATCATCTATGACGGCGTGCGCCACGAATCGGCGCTGCGCTACCCGGAGCTGCGCGAACGCGCCTTCGTCATTTCCAGCTTCGGCAAGACCTACCACTGCACCGGCTGGAAGATCGGCTACGCGATCGCACCGCCGGCGTTGACCGCCGAGTTCCGCAAGGTGCACCAGTACAATACCTTCACCACTTACAGCCCAGCGCAGTACGGCTTTGCCGCGATGATCCGCGACGAGCCCGAGCACCACCTGGAGCTGGGCGCGTTCTACCAGGCCAAGCGCGACCGCTTCCGCGAGCAGTTGCTGACCACGCGCCTGAAGCCGCTGCCGGTGCCGGGTGGCTACTTCCAGCTAGTCGATTACTCAGCCATCAGCGACCTGCCGGACCATGAGTTCGTGAAGTGGCTGACCATCGAGAAGGGCGTCACCGCGATCCCGCTGTCGCCGTTCTACGAAACCCCGCCAGCCGGGCAGCGCCTGGTGCGGCTGTGCTTCGCCAAGAACGACGCCACGCTGGATGCGGCAATCGCTCGTCTGCAGGCGCTCTGAGGCCGGCCGACGTGGGTGCGGGCCAGTGGCTGTTCTGCGTGCTGCTCTGCGGCTTCCTGGTCGCCGTGGCCCTGCGCGGCTGGCTGTTCTTCTCGGTCGTGCAGGAAGGGCTGCGCGAGCGTGGGGTGGCGGTGGATGACGGCTGGTTGGCCGTACGCGGCAGCTTCAGCCGCTACACCCGGACCTACCTGACGCTGCTCGATGCCCAGGAGCAGTGCCAGCCCCGCAATCGCTGGGTCGCCCGGCTGCAGTGGCTGGTGCCGTTGCTGGGTGCAGGCATGGCGCTTGGCGCGATCCTCGCTTCTTCGCTTACAGGACAATGATGATCATGCAGGACCTTCGTATCTCGCTCGTGCAGGGCGACACCCGCTGGCATGACCCGGCCGGCAACCGCGCGCACTACGCCGCGCTGCTGGCGCCGTTGGCCGGCACCACCGACCTGGTGATCCTGCCGGAAACCTTCACCAGCGGCTTCTCCAACGACGCCATCGACAAGGCCGAGGACATGGACGGCCCCACTGTTGCCTGGATTCGCGAACAGGCGCGCGCGCTGGGCGCGGTGGTGACCGGCAGCGTGCAGCTGAAGGTGGGCGAGGGCGTCTTCAACCGCCTGTTGTGGGCCACGCCGGAGGGTGAGCTGCATCACTACGACAAGCGTCATCTGTTCCGTTACGCAGGCGAGCACAAGCGTTACGCCGCAGGCGGTGCGCGTCTGAGCGTGGAATTGAAAGGGTGGCGGATCAATCCACAGATCTGCTACGACCTGCGTTTCCCGGTGTTCTGCCGCAACCGTTTCGATGTAGAGCGGCCTGGGCAGATGGACTTCGACCTGCAGATCTTCGTCGCGAACTGGCCGTCGGCGCGCGCCTACGCCTGGCAGACGCTGGCGCGCGCGCGGGCAATCGAGAACCTGTGCTACGTGGCGGTGGTCAACCGCGTCGGCGTGGATGGCAACGGGCTGCACTATTCCGGCGACAGCGCGGTGATCGATTTCCTGGGCCAGCCGCAGCTGGAAATCCGCGAACGCGAGCAGGTGGTTACCACCACCATTTCCGCCGCAGCGCTGGCCGCGCACCGTGAGCGTTTTCCGGCGATGCTTGATGCCGATGTTTTTGACCTGTCCGGGCCGGTGGTTGCCCGCTGAACGCTGGCCGGACACCGTGCGTGCAGGCGACCAGCAAGATGCGGGCCGCCTGCTAGGCTCAGCGCCGGTATCAATACGAGCAAGGGTGCGGACCATGAAGAAGCTGTTGGTGACATTGGCAATGCTGGCTGCAGGCGGCACGGCACCGGTTGCGCAGGCGGCCGGCAACATTGATTGCGAGCTGCACTACAACCTGTCCGGCTGGTCGGTGTTCTACAAGACCGCTGAGGGTACCGGCACGGTGACCTGCGACAATGGCACCCGGTTTCCGGTGAAGATCAGCGCCAAGGGCGGTGGCCTGACGGTCGGCCGCACCACCATCACCGACGGTCGTGGCAAGTTCAGCGGCGCCTATTCGGTCAACGACCTGCTGGGCAGCTACGCGGCGGTGGATGCACACGCCAGCGCATCGCGGGCCAACGACGCGCAGGTGATGACCAAGGGCGACATCTCGCTGGCTTTGGCCGGCACCGGTCAAGGCTGGAGTCTCGGCGTGGGTTTCGGCAGGTTTGTGATCGAACGTCGCTGAGGATTGCTGATCCTGCGAAAGCCCAAGAGGTTGCTTTCGCTTTCCACTCTGCAGAACAGGGACAGCAGTTGCTTGAGCCCCTCTCCCGTTTACGGGAGAGGGGTTGGGGTGAGGGGGCTTCTGGCAGGCGAACTTCCAAAGGCCGCCTTCATCGGCCCCTTCGGGGCAGCTTCTCCCCCGGCGGGAGTAGGGAAGTCGTAGTCCGCAACCTTCAGCTGTTTGAGTCGCCCCGCAGCCAGCGTTTGCTTGAGCTGCTCTCCAGCCCGCAATCGCCCGTTGCTTGAGCCCTTTCCCGCTTATGGGGGAGGGTGCGGCTGTGCTCAGGGTTATGGATCACTACCGAGCAATACGAAAAAGCCCGGTGCAGTGCACCGGGCTTTTCTCTGCTTCCACGCCTGCCAGGCCTGAGGCCTGGCGGGCAGTCAATCAAGCGCCACGCGGGCCGCGATTGCCGCCGCCGCCCGGACGGCCACCGCCACCGGGGCGACCCGCGCCACCCGGACGGTTGCCACCCGGACGCGGTCCGCCAGACGGACGACCGCCGGGGCCGCCCGGGCCACGGTTGCCGCCGCTCGGGCGGGCACCGGCCGGACGCGAGCCGTACGGGCTGAAGCCCGGATTGGCGTGGTCGGACGGGAAGCTCGGGGCATTGCCCGGATGGCCGTACGGGTGCTTGCGCTGGCCCTGGCCGGCACCTGCGCCGCCGGCACCCTGCGAACGACCCTGGCCGCCTGCGCCCTGCGGGCGACCCTGACCCGGACCACCACGGCCGGCGCCTGCTGCACCCGGGGCGCCGCCCGGACGCGGCTTGCCGTACGGGCGGGCCTGGCCTTCGCCGGCCGGACCGCGACCCGGGCCACGGTTGCCGCTCGGGCCGGCATTGCGATGACCGCTGGGGCCGGTGCTCACGCCTTCGGGCACGTACCAGGTACGGAATGCTGCCGGGTTGCCATCGGGCAGGCTGCGGTCGCCGCTGGGCTTGCGCTGCTTGAACGGCTTCTGCGACTGCTTGGCTGCCGCTTCGCCGCTGACCGTCAGGCCGCCCTTGAAGCCGCCACCCTTGCCGCCACGACCGCGGCCGCGGTCTTCGCGCACGTTGTCGAAACGACGCAGCTCGCGACCTTCATCGGCGGTGCTGTGGCCGTTGACGTAGGCGTTGCTGCGGCCACCTTCGCGCACGCGCACGGTGGTCTTGGCGGCCTTGCGCTGGCCGATCACCGGCTGCAGGGTCAGTGCCGACGGGGTGCCTTCTTCCAGCTTCAGCTGGGCGCGCAGCGCCTCGACCTGCGGGCTGGTCAGCTCCACCGACTTGCCGCGCATTAGTTCGCGCGGCAGTTCGATCTTGCCGTAGCGGGTGCGCTTGAGGCGGCTGACCTGGCAGCCCTGCGATTCCCACAGGCGGCGCACTTCGCGGTTGCGGCCCTCCTTGACGACCACGCGGAACCAGTCGTGCGAATCGGTGCCGCCAATGCGCTCGACTTCGTCGAACTTGGCGCCGCCGTCTTCCAGCAGCACACCGCGACCGAGGCGCTCGATGATGGCGTCGGATACCTTCTCCTCGCCTTCCGGAGCGCGCACGCGCACCACGTACTGGCGTTCCACTTCGAAGGACGGATGCATCATCGCGTTGGCCAGCTCACCGTCGGTGGTGGCAAGCAGCAGGCCGGTGGTGTTGATGTCCAGGCGGCCGATCGCGATCCAGCGCGCGCCCTTGAGCGGCGGCAGCGCCTCGAACACGGTCGGGCGGCCTTCGGGATCGTCACGCGTGGTGACTTCGCCTTCGGGCTTGTTGTAGATCAGCACGCGCGACGGGTCGGTCAGCGCGCTGGCCACGAAGCTGCGGCCGTCCAGGTCGATCTTGTCGCCGCTCTTGATCGACATGCCGATCTGCGCGGTCTCGCCGTTGACCTTGACCAGGCCGTCGGCGATGCGCTGCTCCAGCGCACGGCGCGAACCCAGTCCGGCCTGGGCCAGGACCTTGTGCAGGCGCTCTTCGAGCTTGGGCTGGTCGGTGCCGGCTTCGCGCTTGAGCGAGAGCTTGTTCAACGTCGGCTTGCGGGGGGTGTCACTCATCTGTTTTGCTCCGGCCGGCGTTTTCCGCGTCGGCCTCATGGTCGGAATCGGCTACGTCAACAGCCACGGTCGTCTTCGCGACGGCGTTGTTTTCGGTTTGTTCCACTTCCGCCGCGCGCTCTCCCGGCGCGGCGTCGGGTTCGCCCGTGAGGGCGGTGTCGGATGCGGCGGCCGTCGAATCGTTGGGTTCATCGGCTGCTGCGGTGTCTGTGTTGCTGGCTTCGTCCGGACCGGCTTCGTCGTTGGCGGCGGCGCCAGCGGTCAGCGGGGCGGCCGGCTGGCCATTGCCATCCAGTGGCAGTTGCGGTTCCAGTTCGCCAATGTCGCGCAGTTCGGACAATGGCGGCAGTTCGTCCAGGCGCTTGAGCCCGAAGTAATCCAGAAAGCCCTTGGTGGTCCCGAACAGGGCCGGCTTGCCTGGTACGTCGCGGTGGCCGATCACCCGGATCCATTCGCGCTCTTCCAGTGCCTGGATGATGTTGCTGCTCACCGCCACGCCACGGACCTGTTCGATCTCGCCGCGGGTGATAGGCTGGCGGTAGGCGATCAGGGCCAGGGTTTCCAGGGTGGCGCGGGTGTAGCGGGTCTTGCGTTCGGTCCACAGCCGGGAAACCCAGCCGTGGACTTCGCTGGTGATCTGGTAGCGGAAGCCGGAGGCCACCTCAACCAGTTCCACGCCGCGCCCGGTGCAGCCTTCGCGCAGCAGTTCCAGCGCGCGTTCGACGCTGCCCGGCGGCGCCGGTTCGTCTTCCGGAAACAGACCCTGCAGCTGCGCCAGGGTCAATGGCAGGTTCGAGGCCAGCAAGGCGCCTTCGACAATGCGGTTGATCAGCGGTTGATCCATGCGTCGGGTCGGTGGCTCAGGCGGGGTCGGTGGCGTCGGCGTCATCGAACTCGCTGGAGAACTGCAGCGGTGCGTTGGTGTTGCCGGCGGCGAGGGACTTCACGTAGATCGGGGCGAGCGGTGATTCCTGCACGATGTCCAGCAACTGCTCCTTGGCCAGTTCCAGCGATGCCAGAAAGGTGACCAGGACGCCGAGCTTGCCTTCTTCAGCGGTGAACAGCGACTCAAAACGGTAGAACTTGCCGTCTTCCAGCTGGCTCAGCACATCGCCCATGCGCTGCCGCACGCTCAGCGCCTCGCGCTTGATGGCGTGGCCGCTGAACAATTCAGCGCGCTTGAGCACGTCGTGCAGTGCCAGCAGCATTTCCTTCAGGTCCACTGGCGGCGGCAGCTTGACCTGGGTGCGCTCGGGCACGAAGGCGTGGGCCAGGCTGGTGTCGCGGTCCTGACGGGGCAGGCTGTCGATGTCCTCGGCGGCCTGCTTGAAACGTTCGTACTCCTGCAGGCGGCGCACCAGCTCCGCACGCGGGTCGGCTTCCTCGCCTTCCAGGGCGGGTGGGCGCGGCAGCAGCATGCGCGACTTCACCTCGGCCAGGATTGCGGCCATCACCAGGTACTCGGCCGCCAGTTCGAAGCGCAGCTCCTGCATGACGTTTATGTACTCCACGTACTGCCGGGTGATCTCGGCAACGGGGATGTCCAGGATGTCCAGGTTCTGCCGGCGGATCAGGTACAGCAGCAGGTCCAGCGGGCCTTCGAATGCGTCGAGGATGACTTCCAGCGCGTCCGGCGGGATGTACAGGTCCTGCGGGATCTGCAACACCGGCTGGCCATGTACCACCGCCAGCGGCATTTCCTGCTGCTGCGGCACGTGGGACGGTGCTGGCGGGTTCGCGTCGTGCGCGAGTTCGGAAGTCATCTGGTTGACATCGGGTATTGCGAGCCGTGGTGTCCCGGGGTCATCCGGGATGAGGGTTCTGCCCTTGATATTCGCAAGCCATGCGCGCTTGCCTGGCGCGCGTCCACACAACAACAACAAGGCGCGCCGCGAGGGGAGCGGCAACGTCATCACGAGGAGGTCGTCTACGCGGTCCGGGTGGGGAGGTGCTTCGGTCGAACGACGGGGGACGGGGCCTGCCGTCGCACCGAGCCGCTACTGGCCGGCTGCGTGCAATGGCGCAAAGAGTAATCGCCGGAACCGGGCGGTGTCCAGCCTTGTGACGCTAGACTTGTCAGTGATCCATTCAGCGGACAAGGAGAAATCGGCCCGTGTGGTACGTGATTGAAGGTTATGACGGCGAGCAGGTGCTGGCCGCGCGCATGCAGGCCAGGGCGGAACATCTGGCCCGTCTGCAGGCATTGCTTGACCAGGGCAGGCTGCTTCTGGCCGGTCCTTGTCCTGCCATTGACGCCGAAGACCCCGGCCCGGCGGGCTTCAGCGGCAGCGTGGTGATTGCCGATTTCCCGGACCTGGCCGCCGCGCGCGCCTGGGCCGACGCCGATCCGTACGTGGCTGCTGGCGTTTATGTAAGGGCGGACGTGCGGCCATTCCGCAAGGTGCTGCCGTGAACCGGGTGGAGCAGATCCGGGTTGCCCTGCAGGCGGCGTTCAGCCCGCAGCTGCTGGAGGTGGAGGACGACAGCCACCGTCATGCCGGGCACGCGGGGGCGCGTGACGGGCGTGGCCACTTCAACGTGACCGTGGTCAGTGACGCTTTTGCCGGCAAGGCGCCCTTGGCGCGCCACCGGGCGGTCTATGCCGCGCTGGGCCGGATGATGGAGACCGATATCCATGCCCTGTCGATCAAGGCGTTCACACCGCAGGAGCATGCGGACAGGGGCTGATGAGGCCTGGCCGACCGGGTTGGTGGACAGGCTCTGTCCATCAACCGGACAATCGGACATGACAAACGGTTTACAGACAGTCCTGGAAACGCTTACATTCCGCCCCATCCCGCTGTGGAGGGCGTGACGGTGAGCAAGTCGGCAATCACCATCAAGGATGTCGCCCGAGAGGCGAATGTTTCTGTCGCCACCGTCTCGCGGGCCCTCAACGGGCATCACAACGTCGCCGAACCGGTGCGCAAGCTGGTGTTGGAGGTGGCCGACCGGCTGCGTTACACCCCGCACGCGGCGGCGCGCAGCCTCAGCAGCCGCAGTACCCAGACCATCGGTGTGGTGCTGCCTGACCTGCATGGCGAGTTCTTTTCCGAGCTGATGCGCGGTATCGACGGTGTCGCCAGTGCGCATCGCTGGCATCTGCTGGTGTCCAGCTATCACGGTGACCCGCAGCAGCAGCGCGGTGTGCTGCAGGCAATGCGCGGGCGGGTGGACGGCCTGCTGCTGCTGTCGCCCTATGCCGACAACGCCGAGTTCCTGGCGGACAACCTGCCATCGGCCATTCCCACTGTATTGATCAACACGCCTCTGGTCGGGTCGCAGCATGCGGTGTTCAGCATCGACGACCATGCCGGTGCGCTGGCGATGACCCGGTACCTGCTCGACAGCGGGCATCGGCGCATTGCCTTCATCGGCGGGCCTGCCCGCAATCAGGATGCGCAGGAGCGCTTGCGGGGGTTTCGTGACGCGATGGCGGCTGTGACCGATGCCGAGCCCATCGAGCTGCCCGGCGGCTTTGACGAAAGCTCCGGTCACACGGCAGGGTTGGCATTGTTGCAGCACGGGCCGCTGCCCGATGCGGTGTTTGCCGCCAACGACATGATGGCGCTGGGTTGCCTGTACGCCTTCAACCAGGCCGGGGTACGCGTGCCCGAAGAGATCGCACTTGCCGGTTATGACGACATCCCGCTGGCACGCTTTGTTCACCCGGCATTGACGACGATGCAAGTGAGCATCGCCGAGCTTGGAGAGCGGGCAATGCAGCAACTGCTGCAACAGATCGATGACGAAGCGGCCGTGAACAACGGCCTGACCTTGGTCCCGCACCTGGTGGTGCGCGACTCGACCCAAGCCCGAAGCCGCTCCTGAAGAAGCGCGCACGGGTGCAACACCATCGCAATTGTCTGGCAGTTCAAGCTGCCGTCGTGGAGAGAGCAGAAGCATGAACAACCCCACCCGGCAGATGCCGCCAACGCGCAGGCTGCTCAGCTGTGCACTTGCCAGTTGCCTGTTGCTGGGCGCCGCACCCGTGTTTGCACAAAGCACCGGTGCCACCATCCGTGGCCAGGTGATGGCCGATTCGGCGCCGGCCGGACAGGCACAGGTGACCGCCACCAATACCGCCACCGGTCTGACCCGCAGCGTGCAGAGCACGGCCAGCGGCAACTATTCGCTGGCCGGCCTGCCGCCGGGGACTTACCGGCTGGACGTCAATGTTGGTGGCCAGACCCGCAGCCAGAACATCACCGTGCAGGTCGGGCAGACCGCGACGGTCAACCTGGGCGTGGGCGGTGTGAGCGAAACCGCGCAGGGTGGGGCGGCGACCACGCTGGACGCGGTGCAGGTGATGGCGCAGGCGCCGATTGAAACCAAGACTTCGGAAATCGCCACCTACATCACGCCGCAGCAGATCCAGGCGCTGCCGCAGGGCACGCGCAACTTCCTGGCCTTTGCCGACACCGTGCCGGGCATGATCTTCGAACAGAACCCGGCCAATGGTTCGACCAAGTTGCGCGGCGGTGTGCAGAGCGCCAACAACGTCAACGTGTACATCGATGGCGTGGGCCAGAAGAACTACGTCACCCAGGGCGGCATCACCGGGCAGGACGCCAGCCGTGGCAACCCGTTCCCGCAGCTGGCCATCGGTGAATACAAGGTCATCACCTCCAACTACAAGGCCGAGTACGACCAGATCAGCTCGGCTGCAGTGACTGCGGCGACCAAGTCCGGTACCAACGAGTTCAAGGGATCGTTCTTCTGGGATTACACCAACCAGGACTGGCGCGAGGCGCGTGAAAGCGAGAAGAACGGCGTCGGCAAGACCCGCTCCGGCGAGAAGCAGTACGGCGCAGCGTTTGGTGGCCCGATCGTCAAGGACACCGCGCATTTCTTCGTTACCTACGAGGGCAAGGAATACAACGCGCCGCAGGACCTGGAGCCGGGCGATGGCTGGTTGCCTGCCGAGCTGCCGCAGCAGTGGCGCGACCAGTTGGGTGCGGCGGCCACGCCGTTCAAGGAAGACCTGTACTTCGGCAAGCTGGATTGGTCGATCAATGAGGCCAACCTGCTCGAACTGACCTACAAGCGCCGCGAGGAAAGCGAGATCGGCAATGTCGGCGGGCAGAGTGCGCCCAGCTACGGCACCGACACCGGCGTCACCGAGGATCGCTACGACCTGCGTTGGCAGTTCTCCAGCATGAATTGGCTCAACGATGCCCACCTGACCTATGAGAAGGCGTTCTGGACCAAGGCGCCGGATATCTACGGCAACGGCATGGTGCTCACTGACGGCACCTCGGATACCGGCGACCAGATCTTCCGTATCGGTGCCGGCGAGGGCGGCCTGCAGGACAAGGGGCAGAAGGGCTGGTCGTTCCAGAACGACACCACCTTCTTCGGCTGGGAAGGGCACACCGTCAAGTTCGGTGTGAAGTACAAGCAGGTCGACCTGGATACCACCGAGCAGCAGCCGTACAACCCGCAGTTCTACTACGACATCCACGAAGGCGGAACGGTGCCGTACTTCGTGCGTTTCGGCAGTGGCGCGCTGGGCACCGGCGGCGGCGTGGTGGTTTCCAAGAACAAACAGTTCGGCCTCTACATCCAGGACGACTGGGATGTGACCGACCGCCTGACCCTGAACCTGGGCCTGCGCTGGGACTACGAAGAAACCCCGTCGTACCTGGACTACGTGACCGGCCAGGAAGTGATCGACGCACTCAACAGCCAGGACACGCAGGGCGGAGCGCCGGCCGGGCAGACCTACGCGCAGACGCTGGCGCTGGGTGGCATCGACATCAATCGTTTCATCAGCACCGGGGGCAACCGCAAGGCCGACAAGGGCGCCTTCCAGCCGCGTCTGGGCTTCTCCTACGACCTGAGCGGGGATGAGCGCCACGTGCTGTTCGGTGGAATTGGCCGTTCCTACGACCGCAACCTGTTTGATTACCTGCAGCTGGAGCGCAGCAAGGCCTCGTTCCCGACCCGCGAGTTCAAGATCAACAGCGCCGGCCATCCCTGCGACACCAGTGCCCCCAACTGCCTGGCGTGGAGCCCGCAACTGCTGGATCGCGACTACCTGATGTCGCTGGCCAACTCGCCCGATGCCGGGCGTGAAGTGTGGATGTTCGACAACGACCTGAAGACGCCGTATTCGGACCAGATCAGCCTGGGCATCCGCAACAGCTTCAGCCTGATCGGGCATGACTGGAACAGCTCGGCCACCGTGCAGTACATCCGTTACAAGGACGGCATGCTGATCATGCGCGGCAATCGTTTTGCCGATGGCGGCTATTACGACGCCGGCGGCAGCCCATGGAATGCACCGGGCCTGCCCGGGCCGCTGGGCAACCTGATCGTGGCCACCAACGGCTTCGAGTCCAAGAGCACCGCGCTGCTGCTGGGCCTGGACAAGCCGTACACCGCCGAGAGCCCGTGGAACCTCAACGTCGCCTACACCTACACCGACGCCAAGCAGAACATCCACGAGAAAGACCCGGCCTACGGTTGGTATTACCCCGGCGGCGGCTGGTACAGCGGCGCATGGGTGCCGCGTCATCGCCTGGTGGTCAGTGGCTTCACCGACCTGCCGTGGGGCATGAGCGTCTCCGGCAAGCTGACCCTGGCCAGCAAGATCGAGCGCTGGGACGTGGACGACACCAGCGGCTATCAGACGCCACGCAGCTGGGAGCCGGACGGCTCGCTGGGCTTCAAGCAGTTCGACATGTCGCTGACCAAGACCTGGGACACCGGCACCGACCTGAAGCTCAAGGTGCGCGCGGATCTGCTCAATGCCTTCAACTGGACCAACTGGGGCGGTTACGGCATCAACTGGAGCAGTGGTGTGGTCAACAGCTGGGACCAGTACCAGACCCGTACCTTCAAATTGTCCTTCGGGCTGGATTGGTAAACCAAACCCCGGCCGCCACAACCGGCGGCCGGGACCTTACGCACATGCATTGCTTGCCCTGTCACGGGAATGTGGCAGCCTGAAACTCTGTTACGGATATCGTCTTGAGCATGTCACGCGCCGCCCAGTTGCTGATCAGTGCCGCCATCGGCTTTTCGCTGGCGTTGCTGGCCGGCTGCGGTAAAGCCCCGGAGCCGCCGATGCCCAAGGTGCTGCCGCAGGTGATCCTGATCGAGGCGGACCTGCCGCCAAGGCCGATGAAGCCGGAACTGCCGCCGCTGTTTGACGACATCGAACGGCGCACGTTCCAGTTTTTCTGGGATACCACCAACGAGCAGAACGGACTGACTCCCGATCGCTATCCGTCGCGTCCATTTGCCAGCATCGCCTCGGTTGGCTTTGCGTTGACTGCCTACCCGGTCGGCATCGAGAAGGGCTGGGTGAGCCGCAAGCAGGCGGTGGAACGCACGCTGCTGACGCTGCGTTTCTTCCGCGACCTGCCGTCCGGTCCGCAACGTACCGGCAAGGGTGCTTACAAGGGCTTCTATTACCACTTCCTGGACATGCAGGAAGGGCGCCGCTACGACAGCTGGGTGGAGCTTTCCAGCGTGGATACGGCGCTGCTGTTGATGGGCGTGCTGTTTGCCCAGTCCTACTACGACAGCGACGACGCGCAGGAAAAGGAAATCCGCCAGATCGCCGACACCATCTACCGGCGCGTGGATTGGCAGTGGCTGCAACGCAACAAGCCGCTGGTGTCGATGGGCTGGTTCCCGGAGAGCGGATTCATCCAGCACGACTGGATGGGCTACAACGAAGCGATGATGCTGTACGTGCTGGCGCTGGGCTCGCCGACGCATCCGGTGGAGCCGGACGCGTGGACCGTGTGGACGCGGACCTACGACAACGACTGGGGCGTGTACGAAGGGCAGGAATACCTGGCGTTCGGGCCGCTGTTCGGCCATCAGTACAGCCACGTCTGGATCGACTTCCGTGACATCCAGGATGCCTACATGCGCGAACGCGGCATCGATTACTTCCTCAACAGCCGTCGGGCGACGCTCGCCCAGCGTGAGTACGCCATCGAGAACCCGATGCAGTGGAAGGATTACAGTGCCAACGTCTGGGGCCTGACTGCCGGTGACGGGCCGCAGAACACCACCCAGGAATACCGCGGTGAGCAGCGCCAGTTCCGGCACTACTCGGCGCGTGGCGCCGGCCTGCGCGAGAACTTCGATGACGGCACCATCGTACCGTCGGCGGCGATCTCCTCGTTGCCGTTCGCACCGGAAGTGGTGATCCCGGCCACGGTGGAAATGCACCAGCGCTACGGGGACTATCTGTACTCAAGTTACGGCTTCCTGGATTCGTTCAACCCCAGCTTCAACTACGACATCCCGCTCAAGACCGGTCGCTTGATTCCCGAGCGTGGCTGGGTGGCCAGTGACTACATCGCCATCGACCAGGGGCCGATCCTGCTGGGCATCGCCAACTACCGCAATGAGTTCGTGTGGGAGGTGATGAAAAAGAACCCCTACATCCGCAAGGGCCTGGAGCGTGCGGGTTTCAGCGGCGGCTGGTTGGCGCCGGAGGAAAGCTTCCAGCCGTTGCAGAAGGATGAGCGCGCCGCTTCGGCGCGCGCATCGGGTATCGCCGAATCGCGCGCTGCCGCTGCCGCCGGACAGAAGGCAGCTGGCGAAAAGCCGCCGGCCAGCAAGCCGCAGCAGTGAGCGGCCGATGATCCGCGCGCTGGCCACCTTGTTGTTGACCCTGCTGGTGGCCGGCTGCGCGCGTACCGAGCAGGGCACCACCTTGCGTTTCTGGGCGATGGGCCGCGAGGCCGAAGTGGTGGGTGAGCTGCTGCGTGAGTTTGAAGCGGAGAATCCCGGCATCCGCGTCGAAGTGCAGAACATTCCGTGGACGGCCGCACACGAAAAGCTGCTCACCGCCTACGCCGCCGATGGCCTGCCCGACGTCTGCCAGCTGGGCAACACCTGGATTGCCGAGTTCGCCACGTTGCGGGCACTCACGCCGTTGCAGTCATATGTGGATGCATCCGCGGTAGTGGACCAGCAGGACTATTTCCCGGGCATCTGGGATACCAACGTGGTCGACGGCCAGTTGGTTGGCGTGCCGTGGTATGTCGATACGCGCCTGCTGTTCTACCGCAAGGACTTGCTGCGCCAGGCCGGCTACGACCACCCGCCGCGCACCTGGGCCGAGTGGGAGCAGACCAACGCCGCGCTGAAGAAGCTGATGGGCGACAAGGGTTACCCGGTGCTGATGCCGCTCAACGAGTTCGAGCCGCAGTTGTCCTTTGCCCTGCAGCAGGATGATGCGCTGCTGCGTGATGACGATACGCGTGGCAATTTCCGCAGTCCGGGTTTCCGTCGCACGTTGAACTTCTACGACAACATGTTCGAGCAGGGTTGGGCGCCGAAGATGTCCGAGACGCAGATCTCCAACGTCTGGGATGAGTTCTTCCGTGGCTTCACCGCGTTCTATCTGTCCGGCCCCTGGAACATCCGCGAGTTCCGCCAACGACAACCACCGGGGCTGGATGGCGAGTGGGGCACCACGCCGCTGCCCGGTCCCGATGGCCCCGGTGCCGGCATTGCCGGCGGCACCAGCCTGGTGGTGATGCGTTCTTCGCAGAAGAAAGAGGCGGCGTGGAAGCTGATCGAGTTCCTGTCGCGCCCGGCCATCCAGCAGCGTTTTTACACAATCATTGGTGACCTGCCGCCGCGTCGCAGTGCCTGGCAGTCGCCGGAGCTGAGCAACGATCCGCTGACCGCCGCGTTTGCCGACCAGCTGGAGCGGGTCAAGCCCACGCCCAAGGTGCTGGAGTGGGAGCGTATCGCCCAGCAGATGCGCATCGTTACCGAACAGGTGGTGCGCGGCGGGTTGCCGCAGGACCGGGCGGTGGAGCAACTGGACCAACAGGTGGACGACATCCTGGCCAAGCGCCGCTGGATCGTCGAGCAACGCAGCACTGAAGGCAATGCGGGGGCGGGGCGATGAAGCAGGGTTCACTGGCCGGTTGGGTGTTCGCCGCGCCGGCGCTGATCGTCATCGGCGTGTTCTTCGGCTTGCCGGTGTTGTCGGCGTTGGCGTTGAGCCTGACCGATTTTGATCTGTACGCGCTGGCCGACCCGCACAACCTGCGCTTTGCCGGTTTGGGCAATTACATCGAGTTGTTGCAAACGCCGATGTTCTGGAAGTCACTGGGCAACACCGCCTACTTCGTGGTGCTTGGGGTGCCGCTGTCCATCGCGTTGTCGCTGGGCGCAGCGCTGTTGCTCAACGCGCCGGCTGCACGTTTCAAGGCACTGTTCCGTACCGCGCTGTTCGCGCCGGTGGTGACCACGCTGGTCGCGGTGGCGGTGATCTGGCGCTATCTGTTCCACACCCGCTACGGGCTGGTGAACTGGGGGCTGGGGCACATCGGCATCAATCCGGTGGATTGGCTGGGTGATCCGCGCTGGGCGATGCCTACCATTATTGGCTTTGCGGTATGGAAGAACTTTGGCTACAACATGGTGATCTTCCTGGCCGGCCTGCAGGCGATTCCGAAGGACCTGTACGAAGCCGCGCGCATCGACGGTGCCTCGCGCTGGCAGCAGTTCCTGCACATCACGCTGCCGATGCTGGGGCCGGTGCTGCTGGTGGTTGGCGTGATTACCGTATCCGGTTACTTCCAGCTGTTCGCCGAGCCCTATGTGATGACCCGCGGCGATCCGCTGCAGAGCACGGTGAGCGTGCTGTATTTCATGTTCGAGGAGGGCTTCAAGTGGTGGAACCTGGGGCGCGCCTCGGCGGTGGCGTTCCTGCTGTTCCTGATCATCCTGGCGGTGACCACGCTGATGCTGCGCTTCGGCAAGCGCAGGGAGTTGGTATGAGCCGGCCTGCAATGAGCCGCGAAATCGGGCAGTCGCGCTGGCATGCGCTGTGGGTCAATGGCGGGCTGGCGCTGCTGGCGGTGGTCAGCCTGGCGCCATTGGCGTGGATGGTGTCGGTGTCGTTCATGCCCAGCGGGCAGGCGTCGCAGTTCCCGCCGCCGTTGCTGCCGTCGCAGACCACGCTGGCCAACTACCAGGCGCTGTTCGCGCGTACCGGCATGGGTGGCAACTTCATCAACAGCTTGCTGGTGTCGGTGGGCATCACCCTGGGCTCGTTGCTGTTCAACACGCTGGCCGGCTATGCATTCGCCAAGCTGCGGTTTGCCGGCCGCGAGCGGATCTTCCAGATGCTGCTGGCGGCGTTGGTGATCCCGGCGCAGGTGGCGATGCTGCCGTTGTTTCTGCTGATGAAGCAGATGGGATTGGTGAACACGTTCGGTGGCGTGGTGATCCCGGCCTTGGCCAGCGTGTTCGGCATCTTCCTGGTGCGTCAGTACGCGCGCTCCATTCCTGATGAACTGCTGGAAGCGGCCCGCATCGATGGTGCCAGCGAGGCGCGGATCTTCTTCCAGATCGTGTTGCCCATGCTCAAGCCGGTGCTGGTGACGCTGGCGATCTTCACCTTCATGGGCGCCTGGAATGACTTCATGTGGCCGCTGATCGTGCTCACCGACCAGGAGCACTACACCCTGCCGGTGGCGCTGGCCAGCCTGTCGCGCGAGCACATCATGGATGTGGAAATGATGATGGCCGGCGCGGTGGTGACGGTGTTGCCGGTGCTGTTGCTGTTCCTGGTATTGCAGCGCTACTACATCCAGGGGCTGCTGCTGGGTAGCGTCAAGGGCTGAACCGACGCATTTGCCAATGAAACAACCTGCCACGCCTGTTGTTCAACTCTGCGAAAATCCGGCCCGTTTGTTGAGCATGAAACGAGATTCCGTCGATGAGTAAACGTGCTGTTGCCTGTCTTCTGTCTGCGCTGTTGATGGCCATGACGATGCCAGCCTTCGCTGCGGTACTGGCGAAGTTTGATGACATCAGCGCGTGGCAGTTGATCACGTCGCCGCAGGTCAGCGGCTCGCTGCGGCCGGTGGCCGGCAACAATGGCCGCGCACTGTGCCTGGACTATGATTTCCACGAAGTTTCCGGGTACGTCGGCATCCGTCGCGAGCTGGATATCACCTGGCCGGAGAACTACCAGGTCTCGTTCGACCTGCGTGGCGACTCGCCGGCCAACGACCTGCAGTTCAAGCTGGCCGATGCCAGCGGCGACAACGTCTGGTGGGTCAACCGCACCGGTTACACGTTCCCGAAGAACTGGACGCGGGTGACCTACCGCAAGCGCCATATCGAGAAGGCCTGGGGGCCGGACCCGGACCGGACCCTGCGCCGCAGCGCTGCGGTGGAATTCACCATCTACAACAAGGTCGGTGGGCGCGGCACGGTGTGCTTCGACCAGCTGAGCATGCAGGCCTTGCCCAAGGAGGACAGCACCGCGCTGACCACCAATGTCATCGCCGATACCGCTACCGCCCTGCAGCAGCGCATTGCCGACGGCAAGCCGGATACGTTGTGGATCAGCGGTGGCGTCAAGCAGCAGACCATCAGCCTGGACCTGGGCAAGGTGCGCGAGTTCGGTGGCGCAGTGGTGCAATGGGTGCCGGGGTTGGAGGCATCGCACTACGTGGTGCAGGCATCCAGCGACGGGCGTGATTGGCACAAGCTGCGCGAAGTCAGCACCGGCAGTGGTGGCAAGGATTGGCTGGCGCTGCCGGAAACCGAAGCGCGCTATCTGCGCTTCGATCTGGAAGACGGCCCCAACTGGCGCTACGGCATCCGCGATATCAGCCTCAAACCGTTGTCCTTCGCCAGCACGCCGAATGATTTCATTCGTTCGGTTGCTGCGGATCTGCCGCGCGGTTCGGTGCCACGCGGGTTCAGTGGCGAGCAGCCGTACTGGACGCTGCTGGGCCTGGACGGTGGTCGCGAACAGGCGTTGATGAGCGAGGACGGGGCGCTGGAGGCGGTCAAGTCCGGTTTCAGCATCGAACCGTTCGTGGTGCTGGATGGCAAGGTGCTGGGCTGGGCGGATGTCAGTACCAGTCAGAGCCTGCAGGACGGCTACCTGCCGATCACCTCGGTGGACTGGAAACACGATCGCTTCGGTCTGCGGGTCACCGGCTTCGTGCAGGGGCGGCCCGATCAGGCGCAGCTGGTAGCGCGTTACCGGTTGAGCAACCCGGACAAGGTGGCGCACGAATACAAGCTGGCACTGGCGGTACGGCCGTTCCAGGTCAACCCGCCCAGCCAGTTCCTCAACACCGTCGGTGGTGTCAGCCGCATCGAACGGCTGGCGGTTCAGGGTGGGCAGGTCAGCGTCAACGGCCAGCCGCGTGTGCTTGCCGCATCGCGGCCGGATGCAACGTTTGCGACCACCTTCGACAGCAAGCTGGAGGTCACCCATCTGGCCGACAAGCAGTTGCCGGGAACGACCGAGGTCCGTGATGCCACCGGGTTGGCGTCCGGCGCCATGCTCTACAACGTCAAGCTGGAGCCGGGCCAGAGCCGCGAGGTGGTGCTGGTGTTGCCGCAGACCGGAGACTGGCGTCTGCCGGCCGGCTTTGACGCGGACAAGGCGCAGCAGCAGGTCGCGACGATGTGGCGGCAGAAGCTCGACCAGGTCCGCCTGCAACTGCCCGAAGCCGGCAAGCCGCTGGCCGACACGTTGCGCACGGCGCTGGCGCACATGCTGATCTCGCGGGTAGGGCCGAGCCTGCAGCCGGGTACGCGCTCGTACGCGCGCAGCTGGATCCGCGACGGCGCGATGATCTCCGAAGGCCTGCTGCGCATGGGCCGCGCCGATGCGGTGCGCCAGTACGTGGATTGGTACGCGCCGTACCAGTTCGACAGCGGCATGGTGCCGTGCTGTGTGGATGCGCGCGGCAGCGATCCGGTGCCGGAGAACGACAGCCATGGCGAACTGATCTACACCATCGCCGAGTACTGGCGGCACACCGGCGATGCCGACTTCCTGCAGCGGATGTGGCCGCACGTGCAGGGCGCCTGGAACTACATGGAGAAACTGCGCCTGAGCGAGCGCAGCGAGGACAACCGTGCGCGTCATCCGGGCTTCTACGGCATGATGCCGGCCTCGATCAGCCACGAAGGCTATTCGGCCAAGCCGGTGCATTCGTACTGGGATGATTTCTGGGCGCTGCGTGGTTACAAGGACGCCGCCGACATGGCCGTCGCGCTGGGCCTCGAAGAAGAGGCCGTGACGATGGCGGCTTCGCGCGACCAGTTCCGCCAGGATCTGGATGCGTCGTTGCTGGCCAGCATGCAGGCGCACAAGATCGATTTCCTGCCCGGCTCGGTCGAGCTGGGTGATTTCGACGCCACCTCCACCACCATCGCGCTGGCGCCAGGCGGCGAGCAGGGGCGGTTGCCGCAGCCCGCGTTGAACAACACCTTCGAGCGCTATTGGCGCAATTTCGTCGAGCGCCGCGACGGCAAGCGCCAGTGGAAGGACTACACGCCTTATGAGTGGCGCAACGTGGCGGCCTTCGTAAGGCTGGGATGGCGCGCCCGTGCATGGGAAGCCACCGAATTCTTCTTCAAGGACCGCACGCCGCAGGGCTGGAACCAGTGGGCCGAGGTTGTCTCGTCAACGCCGCGCAAGCCGTTCTTTGTTGGCGACCTGCCGCATGCGTGGGTGGCGTCGGATTTCGTCCGCTCGGCGTTGGACATGTTTGCCTACGAGCGCGAAGTGGATGGCGCGCTGGTGCTTGCCGCCGGCGTACCGGCGTCCTGGCTGACCGGCAAGGGCATCGCCGTGGACGGCCTGCACACCGCGCACGGCACGGTGAAGTACGCCTTGGTACGCAGCGACAAGCAACTGCGCCTGGAGGTACCGGAAGGCCTGCAGCTGCCGGTTGGCGGGCTGGTGTTGCCGTGGCCTTATGAAGGCACGCCGGGTGCGGCGGTGGTCAATGGTGAACCGGTCGAATGGAGCGCCAACGAACTGCGCATCACCGCATTGCCGGCGAAGGTCGAGATCGAGATTCCAGCGGAACTGCGCCGCAGTGAGCGGGCGAAGCGCTGAGGCGCGGATTGTGAAGTCAGTGGCGTGGGGCCAATCGATCCCATTCCAGTCTTCGCGCTGGCGCAAGGACTCCCAGCGGGCGGCGGACCAACGGTTCGAAAGCAGCCCGCAACGAGAGGGGGCTGCTTGCGCCGTAATGCTTCCACTTGCGGCGCACCGAGCCCCTCTCCCCGTGCGGGAGAGGGGTTGGGGAGAGGGGCGGAGACGTGCGAAGAACTCCCCAGCACATCAACCCTGACAAACAAAAACTGCGCCTCGAAAGTCGAGGCGCAGCGCAGTAGACGGCGGGAGAGGGAGTCTGCCGTCGTACCTGGAAAACTCAGGCGGTGCGGGCCTGCTTGACGATGGCCGCAGCGGCGGCAGCGGACGTCTTCACCTCGTCCCAGCGGCCCTCACGGATCCACGCGTCCTGCACCATCCACGAGCCACCGATGCAGACGACGTTCTTCTGCTTCAGATAGTCGCCGGCAGTGGCTTCGGTGATGCCGCCGGTCGGGCACAGTTTCAGTTCCGGGATAGGCCCGGCCACGCCCTTGATCATCGCCAATCCGCCGACGGCAGTGGCCGGGAACAGCTTGCAGATGCGGAAGCCGCGTGCGACCAGCGCGAGCAGCTCGGTCGGCGTCGCCGCACCGGGGACCACCGGCAGCGTTGCATTGGCCAGGGCATCGGCCATGTGCACCGGCGTGCCCGGCGTCACCAGGAAATCCGCGCCGGCGTCGATGGCCTGCTGCATCTGCGAGACGGTCAGCACGGTGCCGGCGCCGACCACCACGTCCGGCAGTTCGCGCTTGAGCATGGCCAATGCTTCCATGGCCACCGGAGTGCGCAGGGTCAGCTCGATTGCCGGCAGGCCGCCTTCCAGCAGCGCGGCACTGACCGCGCGCGCCTGGTCCAGGGTATGGACGGTGACCACGGGCAGGATGCCCGCTGCGGTGAGGAGCTGTTCGGCGCGATCCTGGTGTTGGGCAATGCTCATGGTTTCCTCTTGAGTGGTCTGCTTGCGAATCCCGAATCTCAGGCGTCGTTGGTTTCGTGTGGAGCAGCGGCAGCGGCGGCGTTGTGGCCAAGCTCGTATTCGGCGTCGTACTCCCACACGCTGCCATCCGGCCGCGCCGGACCGCAGGAGATCGATACCGCACCCTGATCGGCCGGCCCAACCAGACGGCGATTCATCGCGAACAGGTTGCGGCCCATGTCGTTGCCGGCTGGCGCGGTATTGGGCGCATGGGTGCGCGACGCCCATTCGGCAGCATCAACCAACACTTCCAGCGTGCCGGCCTCGCCATCGAGACGGATGATGTCGCCCTCGCGAACGCGTGCGATCGGGCCGCCGCGTGCGGCTTCCGGGGTGACGTGGATGGCAGCCGGAATCTTGCCCGAGGCGCCGGACAGACGACCATCGGTGACCAGCGCCACGCGACGGCCCTGGTTCTGCAACAGGCCCAGCAACGGTGCCAGCGAATGCAGTTCCGGCATTCCGTTGGCGCGCGGCCCCTGGTAACGCACCACCGCGATGAAATCCTGCGGCAAGGCACCGGCCGCATGCAGCTTGTTCAGTGCCTGCGGCGCGTCAACCACCACCGCCGGCGCCTCGATGAAGCGGTACTGCGGTTTCACCGCCGACAGCTTGATCAGCGACTTGCCGATGTTGCCCTTCAGCAGGCGCAGGCCGCCCTGGGTTTCGAACGGATTGCTGGCTGGACGCACGACCTCCTCATCGGCGCTCTCAGCCACGGCAGGTACGTAGCTGACCTTGCCGTCGATCAGGCGTGGCTCCTGCGCGAAGGCGCGCATGCCGCCTTCGGCAATGGTGACCAGGTCGTCATGCATCAGCCCGGCATCCATCAGTTCGCGGAACACGAACGCCGGGCCGCCAGCGGCGGCGAAGCGGTTCACGTCGGCTTCGCCGTTCGGGTAGACGCGGGCCAACAGCGGCACGATCTGCGACAGCTCGTCCATGTCGTCCCAGGTCAGCACGATGCCGGCGGCGCGAGCGACTGCGATCCAGTGGATGGTGTGGTTGGTGGAACCGCCGGTGGCCATCAGCGCGACGACGGCATTGACGATGGCGCGCTCGTCGATCAGGTGGCCGAACGGGCGGAAGTCATCGCCCAGCGCACAGATTTCCAGCGCACGCGCGGTGGCCGCACGGGTGAGTGCATCGCGCAGCGGCAATTCCGGATTGACGAACGAAGCGCCGGGCAGCTGTACGCCCATCGCCTCAAGCAGCACCTGGTTGGAGTTGGCGGTGCCGTAGAACGTGCAGGTGCCCGGCCCGTGGTAGGAAGCCGACTCGGCTTCCAGCAGCTCCTCGCGGCTGGCTTCGCCGGCGGCGTAGCGCTCGCGCACTTCGGCCTTCTTCTTGTTGGGAATGCCCGGCGTCATCGGGCCGGCCGGCACGAACACTGCCGGCAGGTGGCCGAAGGCCAATGCGCCAATCAGCAGGCCCGGCACGATCTTGTCGCATACGCCCAGGTAGATGGTGGCGTCGAACATGTCATGGCTCAGGCCGATCGCGGTGGACTGGGCAATGATGTCGCGCGAGAACAATGACAGCTCCATGCCGCCGCGGCCCTGGGTGACGCCGTCGCACATTGCCGGCACACCGCCGGCCACCTGAGCGGTAGCCCCCAGTTCGCGGGCGGCCTGGCGCATCAGTTCCGGGTAGTGCTCGAACGGCTGGTGCGCCGAGAGCATGTCGTTGTAGGCGGTGATGATGCCGAGGTTCGGCGTCACGTCGCCGCGCAGGCGGCCCTTGTCGGTTGGGCCGCAGGCGGCGAAGGCGTGGGCCAGGTTGCCGCAGCTCAGGCGGGAGCGGAACGGGCCTTCGCGCAGGGCGGCATCAATGCCCGCCAGGTAGGCCGCGCGCGACGGAGCGCTGCGCTGGCGGATGCGTTCAGTGATGGCGTGAATTTTCGGATGCATGGCTTTTAGGCTGGGAATAGGGGCAGGGTGTGATGGTGCTACTTGGGCTGTGAGTTGCATGGCTCGATCAAGCCATTGGCGATGGGGAGCAGCGGGCGTTTGAGCAACGCCGGCTCCCCATTTCCATTCCCTGCCTTAGGGCACCCAGTGCACGCGTAGCGGGTTGCCGGGGGCGTTGATCGCCGCCAACACCGGATACCTGTGTACGTCGTTGGATGCCAATGCGGCTTCAAGGACTTCCAGTTTCTGCTTGCCGCGCAGCAACAGCAGCCGGTTGCCGGCCGTTGCCAGGCCATGCGGGGTCAGGGTGATGCGCAGCGGCCAGGTGTTGGCCACCGGGCAGCCGGTGGCATCCAGAGCGGCGTAGGGCTGGTTGCTCTGCAAAGCACGTTCCAGGTCGCGCGAACCGGGAAACAGCGATGCGGTGTGACCGTCATTGCCCATGCCCAGGACCACCAGGCAGGCTGGCTGCGAATGCTGGGCCATCAGATTGGCGGTGTGCACGCATTCGGCGATGGGCCGGCCGACCCGTACCAGCGGGTCGAAGTGCGCACCTTCTGCATGCGCGAGGAAGCTGTTGCGCACCAGCCACGCGTTGCTGTCCTTGTCCTGCGGTGAGAGCCAGCGTTCGTCGGCCAGGCCGACCTCCACGCGCGCCCATTCCAGTGGCTGTTCGGCCAGCACTTCGTAGATTGGAGCTGGTGTGGTGCCACCGGACAGCAGCATGCGCGCGCGGCCGTGCTGCTGGATTTCCTGGGCCAGGACGTTTGCCATTTCCTTGGCTACAGCGTCGGTCCAGTCCTCGTCGTTGGCATGGCGGACCAGCGTGATGCGGTCGGAAACAGCAGCGTTCATGCAATTGCTCCTTGAGCGGCGCGCTGCAGGTCCACCGCGTATGCGGCGGCACCGAGCAGGCCGGGGCAGGGATGGACGATGGCCATCGATGGAATCTGCGACATGGTCGCGGTGAAGCGGCCCTTGCTCTCAAAACGCGGGCGGAAGCCGGAATGCTGCAACTGCTGCAGCAGCCGCGGCACCAGGCCGCCGGTCAGGAACACGCCATCCCAGGCGCCCTGCACCAGCACGGCATCGCCGGCCACGGCGCCGAAGATTTCCAGGAAAACCTCCACTGCCCGGACCGCTACCAGGTCGTTGGCGGCGGCGCGGGCGGTGACGTCGGAGGGAATCACATGGCCAGGATCGATGCCGGCCATCTCGCTCAGGGCGCGATGGATGTTGACCAGGCCTGGGCCGCAGATCAGGCGTTCATTGGAAACCCGGCCGAACTGCGCGGACAGGATTTCAAGGATGCGGATCTGTTCGGGGTTGGCGGGCGCGAAACTGGCATGGCCGCCTTCGGTGGCCAACGGGTAATTGCGGCCATCACGGACCACCAACCCACCCACGCCCAAGCCGGTGCCCGGACCAAGCACACAGTAGTTGCGGGCCTGATCGGCAGGTGCCGGCTCCCAGCTGGCGCCGCCGATCTGCACCACGTCAGCGGGTGTCAGCAAGGCAATGGACATGGCCTGGGCGACGAAATCGTTGATCAGATGCAGGTGGTCAAAGCCCAGTTGCGTGGCGGTACGCGAACGCGAGATCACCCATGGATGATTGGTGATGCGTGCTTCATCGCCGTCCACGCGCCCGGCCACGGCAAACACACCGCTGCTGACGCTGGCACCCTGCTGTTGCAGGTAATGCGCGGCGGCGTCGGCCAACGAGGTGAACTCGGCCACCGGGTACTCATCAATGCTGCCCTGGTCCAGTGGTATGGCCGCGTTGATGTCGGCCAATGCAAAGCGCGCGTTGGTGCCGCCGATATCGGCAACCAGCACCGTGCCTTGCGGGCCGCTCACAGGCCGCCCCCGGCAGCCGATTCGGCCAGCGTGACCTCCGGAAGGAACGGCTGCGCCTGCTGCGGACCCCAGCTGCCCGCCGGATAGGGCTGCATCGGTAGTTCGGCGGCTTTCCAGGCATCGCTGATGCTGTCGATCCAGGACCAGGCGGCGCGCACCTCGTCATCACGCACGAACAGCGCGTGGTTGCCGTTGAACGCATCCAGGAACAGGCGCTCATAAGCGATGCGGCGGTGCAGGCCGGTGGGCACGGACAGTTCCAGCTCCAGCGGCTGCAGTTCCAGTGCGCCCCATTCCGGGCCGGCCAGCGAGCTCATCAGGCCAAGCTGGATGTTCTCCTGCGGCTGCAACTGGAAGGTCAGCCGGTTGGGCTGGGCGTGCTTGCGGTCCGGGCGCTCGAACAGCCAATGGGTCACCGGCTTGAGATTGACCTCGATGCGGGTGGTGCGCTCGGGAAGGCGTTTGCCGGTAACCAGATGGAACGGCACGCCGGCCCAGCGCCAGTTGTCGATATGGGCGGTGACGCCGACAAAGGTTTCCGCCTCGCTGCCTTCCGGCGGCTGGTAGGCCTGCGCCGGCTGGTTGTTGATGGTGCCGGCGGTGTAGCGGCCGCGCACGCTGTCCTTGGCTGCATGCTTGGCATCGAGCGGGCGCAGGGCGCGCAGCACCTTCACCTTCTCGTCGCGGATGCGGTCAGCTTCCAGCGAGGCCGGAGGTTCCATCGCCACCAGGCACAGCAGCTGCAGGATGTGGCTCTGCACCATGTCGCGCAGCGCGCCGGAACGCGAGTAGTACGAATCACGGCCGTCCACGCCGTCGCTTTCGGCGACGAGGATATGCACGGACTCAATGAAGTTGCGGTTCCACACCGCCTCCAGCAGCGTGTTGCCGAAGCGCAGCGCCATCAGGTTCTGCACCGCGGCCTTGCCCAGGTAGTGATCCAGGCGGAACACGCGGTCTTCGTCGACCAGCCTGCCGATGGATTGCAGGATTTCCTCGGCGCTGTCGCTGTCCGAGCCGATCGGCTTTTCCAGCATCAGCCGGTGCGGTGCGGTCAATGCGCCACCCAGCGCAAGGCCTTCGCAGGTGGAGATGTACAGGCCTGGCGGAATGGCCAGATAGCTCACGCACTGGCGATGGACCAGGTCCTTGACTGCCTCGGCCACCGATTCGGCGTTGCGCAGGTCCACCGAGCGGTAGTCGATGCGGCGCAGCAGGTCGCTGATGTCGTCCTGGCTGGCCTGCGGCAACGCCTGTTCCAGGCGCGGGCGCAGCAGGTCACGGAACTTTTCGGTGTCATGCGGCGACAGCGCCAAGGCGCGGACGCGGAAATCTTCCGGAAGCAGGCCGTCGCCGAGCAGACGCAACAGGGACGGGAACAGATAACGCTGGGCCAGATCGCCTGTGGCACCGAACAGGAAGAGGGTGTCATGCATGGTTCGAGTTTCGTGTGCTGATGACATCGTTGTCAATTGTCTCATTCAGGGCTGCCGACCTGGGCCTGGGGGAAGTGTTTCCTTGGGCTTGGACAGCGCAGCACCGGAGTGATGTCCTGCAGGCTGATGTCATTGCCGGAGAAACCCCAGGCCCGCGCTGCGGTAGCGCGGACAGAGGAAGTGGGAGCACGTCGATGGTGCCATATGTACATGCTTACCGTGCGCACGGTTTCCGATGTATACGATTGCAGTGCGCCGGCAGTGTCGATGATGCAGGTGCGGGTGGCTCGCTGTGGAGCCGATGGTGCTGGTGTTGAAGAGGTAAAAATGGCCAAGGTTCGGTTCGAGGACGTGCGCAAGGTTTATGACAACGGGCAGGTGGCCGTGCAGGGCGCCAGCTTTGAAGTCGCCGATGGCGAGTTGATGGTGCTGGTGGGCCCTTCGGGCTGTGGCAAGTCCACACTGTTGCGCATGGTGGCCGGGCTGGAGGAGGTCAGCGCTGGCACACTGCGTATCGGTGATCGCGTGGTCAACGATGTACCCCCGAAAGACCGGGACATCGCGATGGTGTTCCAGAATTACGCGCTGTACCCGCACATGACCGTTGCGGAGAACCTGGCTTTCGGATTGAAGTTGCGCGGCCATGACAAGGCCGAAGTGCAGCGGCGCGTGCAGGGGGCGGCCGAAGCGTTGGGGTTGGCGTCCATGCTCGACAAACTGCCGCGCGCGATGTCTGGCGGACAGCGTCAGCGTGTGGCGCTGGGGCGGGCGCTGGTGCGTGAGCCTGCGGTATTCCTGCTTGATGAGCCGCTGTCGAACCTGGACGCGAAGCTGCGCCATTCGGTACGCACCGAAATTGCCCAGCTGCATCGCAAGCTCGGCACCACGATGATCTACGTCACCCACGACCAGGTCGAAGCGATGACCCTGGGTCAGCGCATTGTCGTGCTCAACGAGGGTGTGGTGCAGCAGATCGACACGCCGATGGCCTTGTACGACCGGCCTGCCAATCTGTTCGTGGCTGGCTTTCTCGGCAGCCCGGCGATGAATGTGCTTCGCGGTGTCGTCCATCGCAGTGACGGCGGCGGACTGGTGCTGCGTCCTGCCGACGGGCTGGATGTGCCGTTGGGGGCGCTGTCGCTGACTTCGGAATGGCTTGGGCGCGAACTGATGGTGGGCGTGCGGCCGGAGCATCTGCAGCCGTCCAGTACGGATACCGCCTTCAATGCGGTGATCGAGGGGCTGGAGCCGGTCGGCAACGAAATTTTCGTCAACCTTCGCCACGGCGGCCAGCCGCTGGTGATGCGCGTGCCGCCGCAATCGCTGCCGTCGGTGGGCGAGGGGATCGGAGTGGCGGTTGTGTCGGCAGCGCTGCATTTCTTCGATGCTGCCAGTGGCACCCGCATCGATTGCACAACGGCGACTTGATTCAGACGATAGCCAAGCCCGCTGCGGCTAGCGGCGAGCCATGCTCGGCAAGAGCAATTTCCGGTCAGGTCCCGGCGGAGCGTGGCTCCGCTCTACCGCCTAACAGCACGTCGTAACCGCACCAGTAGTACCGAGCCGTGCTTGGCAAAGGGCCTGCTTGACCATGCCGCAGCGGAGCATAGCTCCGCTCTGCCGCTGAGGGCTCAGCGCGCCAAGCCGTCAAGCAAGGGCTCGATCACCGCAACTTCACCGTTGATCGACAGCGCGCCTTCGGCCAATTCCAACGGCAGCACGGCCAGTGCCAGCACACCAGCGGTACTGGCGATCGTGCCGATATTGGCTTCGTTCTGCGCAACCGTCTGGCCAGCGGCCGCCGGGTTGGTTGCACGCAGCAACGCAACCGAGCGCTTGGCCTTGCCGAGGAAATGGGTGCGCGCCACGATTTCCTGCCCCGGATAACAGCCTTTCTTCACGCTGTAGGCGGACAGCCGATCAAGTCCCAGCTGCTGTGGCGTCCATTGCTCACGCTGTGACTCCTCCAGCCGGGGCAGGCCCAGGCGCAGGTCCGATTGACGCCAGGCCAACTCGGCATCGTCACCCTGGTCGGCATGGTTGCCGCCGATGTGAAGCGCGCGTGGAAGGGCATCGCTGCCGACGTCCGCCTCGATCACCCCATCAGCCAGCATGGCCAGTACGGCGCCGTTGGCGGCAATTGGCCGCTGTAGCGCACCACTGGCCGTCAAAGCGGCCTCGTGGGTGATGGCGACCTTGCGGCGGAACACAAAGCGGCGCAGCTGTTCGGCCATCGCTTCGGCACCACCGTCGTGGCAGACCAGCAACAGCTGTTGAGAATCAATTCGCAGCAGCTGGAAAACCGCCATGACGCGGCCCTTGGCGGTCAACCAGGCGCTCCATTGCCAATGCCCATCGGCCAGCGAGGGGATGTCATTGGCGAACTGGGCCTGTGCGAAAGCGATGGCATCCGGCCCGGAAAGGCGCACTATCTGCGCCATGCGCAGCGCGTGGAAACCACTGAAAGTAGGGGCGAGGTTGTCAGACACGTGGCTGAGGACTAAAATTTGTGCGTTGCGAGACCAATAATGATAGGCCAAACAACCCCCACTCCCGAGACCGAAGCTGAAGCCCCGCTGGCCCCCGAGAAGCAACCGCTTCCCGAGGACACGGTGCAGAAGGAAATCGGTGGTCGCGGCGGACTTGATCCGGTGCGATATGGCGATTGGGAGAAAAACGGGCGCTGCATCGATTTCTGAGCAGCGTTGAGCCAACGCGGCGTCGTGCCGCCCAGCCGAGATAACGAGTCAGCGAATGGCGAACAGACCCCGCCCCCTTTCACCACACCTGCAGGTGTATCGCTGGCAGATCCAGATGGCCACCTCGATCCTGCATCGAGCCACCGGCATCATTCTGGCTGTCGGCGCCCTGATCATCGCAGGCGGTTTGCTCGCCCTGATGATGGGCCCTGAGTCCTGGAACTGCTTCACCACCCACGCCAGTGCCTGGTACGGAAAGGTGATCATGTTCGGTTGGACGTGGTGCTTCGCCTACCACCTGTGCAACGGCATCCGCCACATCGTGCAGGACTTCGCCATCGGTTACGACAAGGCCACCTTCGTGCGTAGCGGCTGGTTGTCGGTGATCGCCTCGCTGGTCATCACCGCCGCGATCTGGGCCTACGTCTG
This sequence comes from Stenotrophomonas sp. SY1, assembly GCF_021202945.1. Lineage (GTDB taxonomy): Bacteria > Pseudomonadota > Gammaproteobacteria > Xanthomonadales > Xanthomonadaceae > Stenotrophomonas. The sequence continues at coordinate 2,020,864 of NZ_JAJOYR010000001.1, forward strand.
CATGGGAGCCGCCGCATGAGCAAGTACCGTACCCCGCTCAAGAATGCACGTGGCCTGGGCAGCTCCAAGTCCGGCACCGAGCATTTCATCCACCAGCGCCTGACCGCCACCGCGCTGGTCGCACTGACCATCTGGTTCCTGTGCCTGGTGCTGAGCCTGATCGGCGCGGACTACGTCACCGCCGTGGACACCGTTTCCAAGCCGTGGAACGCAATCCTGCTGGTCGGCTTCCTGGTCGCCATGTTCTGGCACGCGCAGCTCGGCCTGCAGGTCGTGCTGGAGGATTACATCCACAATTCGCTGATGGCTCTGGCCCTGCAGACCACGGTGAAGTTCGTTGCCGTGCTCGGCGCGATCATCAGCATCTTTGCGGTCGCCCGCATCGCGCTTGGGAACTGATACATGTCCGCTTACAACATCACTGAACACAAGGTCGACATGGTCGTCGTCGGCGCCGGCGGCGCTGGCCTGCGTGCGACCTTCGGCCTGGCCCAGAAGGGCCTGCAGACCGTCTGCATCACCAAGGTCTTCCCGACCCGCTCGCACACCGTTGCAGCGCAGGGCGGCATCTCCGCCGCGCTGGCCAACATGGGCGAGGACGACTGGCGCTACCACTTCTACGACACCATCAAGGGTTCGGATTGGCTGGGTGACCAGGACGCCATCGAGTACATGTGCCGTGAGGCCATCCCGGCCATCATCGAGCTGGAGCACTACGGCGTTCCGTTCTCGCGTACCGAAGAAGGCAAGATCTACCAGCGTCCGTTCGGTGGCATGACCACCAAGTACGGTGAAGGCCCGTCCGCGCAGCGGACCTGCGCCGCCGCCGACCGTACCGGTCACGCCATCCTGCACACCCTGTACCAGCAGTCGCTGGCGCACAACGCGCAGTTCATGATCGAGTACTTCGCGCTCGACCTGATCTTCGACGACGAAGGCGTCTGCCGCGGCGTGCTCGCTCTGGATATGGCCGAAGGCACCCTGCACCTGTTCCGTTCGCAGGGCGTGGTGCTGGCCACCGGCGGTTACGGTCGTGCCTACTTCAGCGCCACCTCGGCGCACACCTGTACCGGTGACGGCGGTGGCCTGGTGGCCCGTGCCGGCCTGCCGCTGCAGGACATGGAATTCGTGCAGTTCCACCCGACCGGCATCTATGGCGCCGGCTGCCTGATCACCGAAGGTGTGCGAGGCGAGGGCGGCATTCTGCGCAACAGCAGTGGCGAGCGCTTCATGGAGCGCTACGCACCGCATTACAAGGACCTGGCATCGCGTGACGTGGTGTCGCGTTCGATGACCATCGAAATCCGCGAAGGCCGCGGCGTCGGCGAGCACAAGGATCACATCCTGCTCGACCTGACCCACCTGGGCCCGGGCGTGATCGACAAGAAGCTGCCGGGTATCGCTGAAAGCGCCCGCATCTTCGCCGGCGTGGACGTGCACAAGCAGCCGATCCCGGTCATTCCGACCGTCCACTACAACATGGGCGGCATCCCGACCAACTACCACGGTGAAGTGGTGCGCAAGGTTGGCGACAACCCGGATGCTGTTGTGCCGGGCCTGTACGCCATCGGCGAAGCGGCCTGCGTGTCGGTGCACGGCGCCAACCGCCTGGGCTCCAACTCGCTGCTCGACCTGGTGGTGTTCGGCCGCGCCGTGGCCAACCGCTGCGCAGAGACGATCAAGCCGGGTGCCACGCACAAGACCCTGCCGTCGGATGCCTGCGACAAGGCACTGGGCCTGCTGGACAAGCTGCGCCACGCCAATGGCGACACGCCGACCGCCGTCATCCGCGACAACATGCAGCGCACTATGCAGGCCGATGCCGCCGTGTTCCGTACCAGCAAGACGCTGGAGGAAGGCTGCCAGAAGATGGCCGAAGTGTTCGATTCGTTCCAGGACGTCAAGGTTTCCGACCGCTCGCTGGTCTGGAACTCGGACCTGATCGAAACCTACGAACTGAACAACCTGCTGCTCAACGCCGTTGCGACCATCAATTCGGCCGAACAGCGCAAGGAAAGCCGTGGTGCGCATGCGCACGAGGACTTCCCGGACCGCGACGACGTCAACTGGCAGAAGCACACGCTGGTCACCGTCGACGACAAGGGCAAGTGCAGCTTCGACTACCGTCCGGTGCACATGTACACGCTCAGCGATGACGTGTCCGTCGTGCCGCCGAAGCCGCGCGTCTACTGATCCCGGGAACCTACGAACATGGCTGAATTTGCACTTCCGAAGAACTCCCGGATCACCAAGGGCAAGCACTTCCCCGCCAAGGGCGGTGCGAAGAACACGCGCACCTTCAAGATCTACCGCTGGAGCCCCGACGACGACCAGAATCCGCGTACCGACACCTACGAGATCGATCTCGATGCGTGCGGCCCGATGGTTCTGGACGCGCTGATCAAGATCAAGAACGAGATTGATCCGACCCTGACCTTCCGTCGCTCCTGCCGTGAAGGCATCTGCGGTTCGTGCGCGATGAACATCGACGGCACCAACACGCTGGCCTGCACCCGTGCCATTTCCGACTGCGGCAAGGCCGAGGTGCCGATCTATCCGCTGCCGCACATGGACGTGGTCAAGGATCTGGTTCCGGACCTGACCCACTTCTACGCGCAGTACGCCTCGATCAAGCCGTGGATCCGCACCCAGACCCCGGCACCGCCGGATCGCGAACGCCTGCAGTCGCCGGAAGACCGCGAGAAGCTGGATGGCCTGTACGAGTGCATCCTGTGCGCGTGCTGCTCGACCAGCTGCCCGAGCTACTGGTGGAACGGCGAGCGTTACCTGGGCCCGGCAATCCTGCTGCAGGCCTACCGCTGGATCATCGACTCGCGTGACGAGGACACCGGTGCGCGCCTGGACGATCTGGAAGATCCGTTCAAGCTGTACCGCTGCCACACGATCATGAACTGCGCCCGCACCTGCCCGAAGGGTCTGAACCCGGCGCTGGCGATTGCCGAGATCAAGAAGCTGATGATGGCGCGCCGCGCCTGATGCGGTATTCCTTCTCCCTTCGGGAGAAGGTGCCCAGAAGGGGCGAAAGAGCGTACGGGCGAAGCCTGCTGCCATCGATTTCGCGGGAGCTTCGCTCCAACCCTCACCCCAGCCCCTCTCCCGACGGGAGAGGGGCTTTGGTATCCGAGGTATCCGAGCCATGCAGACCGAAGACGAAATCCTGCTGAAGAAACTGCGCTGGCGCTGCCGGCGTGGCATGCGTGAGCTCGATCAGCTGTTCGGTCGCTACCTGGACCGTCGCTGGCTGCAAGCACCTGCCGAAGAACGCGCGGTTTTCCTGCAACTGCTGGAAACCGAGGACGATAAGTTGTGGCGCTGGTCCATGGGCTACGAGGATTGTCCCGATGCGCAACAGGCACAACTGCTGGAGTACATCCGCTCCCTTCCGGTATGAGTGGAAGCCCTCGCGCTGGCTGACCGCCGCGCTGTTGTTGCTGGGTGTACTGGCCGCCTTTGCGCTGCTCAACTGTGATCTGCCGATGCCTTATGCCTGGCCCTTGGCCGTGCTGGCGATGGCGTGGGCCACCCGCTTGGCATGGATCGAGCACTTCCGCGTGACGCGCAGCCTGCTGATCTGCCCGTCATCGGCCACGGCCAGGATCGACGGAGGGGCCGTCGAGCGGCTTGAACTGCTGGAGCGCGGACCTCTGCGGGTGTTGCGTTGGTGGGGCGAGGGGCGGCATGGCCAGCTGCTGTTCTGGCCCGATACCCTGCCGCGCCGCCGGCGACGTGAACTGCGACTGGCCGTCCACGCCCATTCCGTTTCCTGCAACGCGGCGACAGTGGCACCATAGCCGACAGTCCCCGGGCACAAACGCATGTTCAGACCCTTACCTGTCGCAATCGGCTTGCGCTACCTGCGCGCCAAACGTCGCAACGGCTTCATCTCCTTCATCTCCATGGCTTCCATCCTGGGCATCGCGCTCGGGGTGACGGTGCTGATCACCACGTTGGCAGTCATGAGCGGCTTCCAGAAGGAGATCCGTGACCGCCTGCTGCAGATGTCGGCCCATGCCACCGTCAGCGCCGACGGCGAGCCTATGACCAATTGGCAGCACGCCGTTGACGTGGCGATGAAGGATCCGCGCGTGGCCGGTGCCGCGCCGTACATCGAGATCCAGGGCATGTTGGCGGGGCCGCGTGTGCAGGGCGCGATCGTGCAGGGTGTCGATCCGGCACTGGAGCCGAAGGTGTCGGTACTCGGCGAGAAGATGACCAAGGGCTCGCTAGACAGCCTGAAGCAGGGTGAGTTCAACATCCTGCTGGGCAAGGAGCTGGCGCTCTGGCTTGGCGTGGAGGTGGGCGACAACGTGGTCGCCACGCTCGCCGAAATCCAGGGTACGCCGGTCGGCGCGATGGCGCGCACCAAGCGCTTCAAGGTCAGCGGTATCTTCGAGGCCGGCTCCAATGAAGTGGACCGGGGCGTGGCCTTCGTCAACATGCAGGACCTGGAGCGTGTGCTGCGCGTGGACGGCGTGACCGGCGTGCGCTTGAAGCTGCACGACATGGACCAGGCCTACACGGTGGCGCGCGACCTGGCGCTCAACCTCGAAGGCTATTACCGGGTCAGCGACTGGACCCAGCAGAACGCCAATCTCTACCACTCGTTGAAGATGGAAAAGACGGTGATGGGCATCCTGCTGTCGCTGATCATCGCGATGGGTGCGTTCAACCTGGTGTCCTCGCAGGTGATGCTGGTCACCGACAAGCAGGCTGATATCGCCATCCTGCGCACGCTGGGCCTGAGCCCGAACGGGGTGATGCAGGTGTTCATGGTGCAGGGCACGCTGATCGGCGTGTTCGGCACCATTGCCGGCGTCATCGGCGGCATCACCCTGACGCTCAATCTGGAGCGCATCCTGGGCCTGATCGAATCGATATTCAGCATCAAGTTGTTGCCGGAAGACGTGTACTACATCACCGGCCTGCCGACCGACATGCAGACCAGCGACATCGTCATCATCACCGTGATCGCGCTGCTGATGAGCTTTGCGGCGACCTTGTATCCGGCCTGGCGCGCTGCGCGCACCCAGCCGGCGGAGGCGCTGCGCTATGAATGAGAAACAGCAGATGGATGAGGTTATCCGCGCCGAAGGCCTGGGCAAGACCTACGCCGAAGGCAAGATGCATACGCCGGTGTTCGATGGCCTGGAGCTGAGGGTGGCGGCCGGTGAAACGGTGGCCATTGTCGGCGCCTCCGGTGCCGGCAAGAGCACCTTGTTGCACTTGCTGGGCGGGCTGGATACGCCGACCGCCGGCGAGGTCTATGTGGCCGGGAACAAGATGTCGGCGCTGTCCGACGCCGAGCGTGGACGGCTGCGCAATCGCTCGTTGGGCTTCGTCTACCAGTTCCATCACCTGCTGCCGGAGTTCACCGCGCTGGAGAACGTGATGATGCCGGTGATGCTTGGTGGTGCCGACGTCGCTGGCGCAACCCAGCGCGCGCAGGGGCTGCTGGAGGCGGTCGGGTTGGGGCATCGGCTGGATCACAAGCCGGGCGAGCTGTCCGGTGGCGAGCGCCAGCGCGCGGCGGTTGCGCGTGCGCTTGTCAACCAGCCTGCCTGCGTACTTGGCGATGAGCCCACCGGCAACCTGGATGACAAGACTGCCGCAGTCGTATTCGAGCTGATGCTGGACTTGAACCGTGCCCGCAGGACCAGCCTGGTGCTGGTCACCCATGACCGCAGTCTGGCGCGCAAGCTGGACCGGGTGCTGGAACTGCGTGAGGGCCGGCTTCACCAGCTCGCGCGCAGCGAGGTTTGATCGGCCCCCGCGCAATCGAGTGCTGCGGTATTGCTGTGGAATTCACCTTGGGCGGCGGATCATCTGCTGGCATGCCGAGGTGCCGAGACTGGCCCTGGCCAAACCCATCCAAGCCAAGAGGAGTGGTGCCATGAAGAAGATGCTTCTTGCATTGCTGGCCGCTGCCGCGTTGGGCGGTTGCGCCACTGCCGGAAAACTGAGCAGCAGCGAAAAGCTGGAGCTGTACCGCTCGCATGCGGGCGCGCCGGTGAACAGCTTCAAGTACTTTGGCTCGCTCAATGGCTGGACCGAGCTGGGCGATAGCGCGTTGGCGGTGTGGACCAAGCCAAGCGAGGCCTGGCTGCTGAGCCTGAGTGGCCCGTGCATGGATCTTTCATTCTCGCCGGCTATCACCGTGACCAACATGATGGGCCAGGTATCGGCGAAGTTTGACCGTGTGATCGTGCATGGCGGTGGGCCAGTCGGGCACATCCCGTGCCGGATCGATACGATCCAGCCGCTGGACGTGAAGGCCCTGCGTGCTTCGGAGAAGGAGTTGCGCGAGGCCAAGATCGCCGAGCGCGCGGCCGATCAGGTGGGCGAAGCGAAGTAATGGTTCGCTGTAGAGCGGAGCCACGCTCCGCTCTGGCATTCGCGGTAGTGCCGAGCGCGGCTCGGCACTGCGCATTGGGTGTCATGTGCCGAGCTTGGCTCGGCACTACCGGAGCTCAGTTTTCCGGGGCGACGTAGCCGGCCGGCTTTTCCGCGCCGCCGGAGAACAGGTACTTCACCAGCTCTTCTTCGAGGAAGGCGCGATGTTTCGGGTCGCGCGGTGACAGGCGGTTTTCATTGATCAACATGGTCTGGTGCGCCAGCCAGGCCGCCCAGCCCTGCTTGCCGATGTTGTTGAAGATGCGCTGGCCCAGTTCGCCGGGGTAGGGCACGAAGTCCAGACCTTCGGTCTCGCGTTGTTCGTATTGGCAGAAGACGGAACGGGGCATGGCGTAATCCTGTGGGTTCAGTGCGCGCGATGGCGCTCAAGCAGTTTGCGGATCGGAGCAGGCAGGCCAACGTCGGCCAGTTCGGCGCGTGAAACCCAGCGCAGGCCGTCATTGTCGCCAACCTGGGCGTGCAGGGCGACCTTGCGCGCGTTCAATGGCTGCAGATGCAGCCGGTAATGGCTGAAGGTGTGAACGATCAGTGGCAGTTCGTCAGCGTTGTCGTAGTCACCGACGATGTTGCTTGCGAACCATTGCCGCATTTCGATATCGGTATCGGCTTGTGGCAGTGTCCACAGCGATGCCCAGATGCCGGTCGGCGGACGCTTGAGCAACAGGATGCGGCCTTGCGTGTCTTCCAGCAGCAAAGCAGTGGCTTCGCGCTCGGGCAGGACCTTGCTGGGCTTGGGCGTCGGCAGTGAATCAACCAGTCCGTGCGCATGCGCGACGCAGCTGTCCTGCACCGGGCACAGGATGCATGCGGGCTTTGAGCGCGTGCAAAGCGTGGCGCCGAAGTCCATCTGCGCCTGGGTGTAGTCGGCCATGCGTCCGGCTGGCACGTGTGCGACATGGTCGATGGCCAGCGCCCACAGCTGCTTCTCGATAGCGGGTTGGCCAGGGAATCCGGCGATGCCGTGGTAGCGGGTCAGCACGCGTTTCACGTTGCCATCGAGAATGGGAAAGGGATCGTTCCATGCCTGGCTGAGGATCGCGCCGGCGGTGCTGCGGCCGATGCCGGGCAGGGCAAGCAAGGCATCGAAATCGCGCGGCAGATCGCCACCGTGCAGCTCGACGCATTGTTTGGCCGCCGCGTGCAGGTTGCGTGCGCGGGCGTAGTAGCCCAGGCCGGCCCAGTTGGCCATCACCGTGTCGTTGTCGGCACTGGCCAGTTCCGGCAGGGTCGGGAACGCCTGCATGAAGCGCAGGAAGTACGGGATGACCGTGGCCACCTGGGTCTGCTGCAGCATGATTTCCGACAGCCATACCCGATACGGCGAGCGCGGATGCTGCCAGGGCAGATCGTGGCGGCCGTGCTGGTCGAACCAGTTGAGCAGATGGCTGGGGAAGCTGGGCATGGGCTCGCAGGCGATGGCGGCTATGGAGCCCTTCTCCCTCTGGGAGAAGGTGCCCCGCAGGGGGGGGGCGGATGAGGGTAGGGCGTGAAGCCTCGGGAATCGTGTTCTGCGGAGTCTGATCGACCCTCATCCCCCCTCTCCCGCAGGCGGGAGAGGGGCTTTGGGAGCTTAGGTGCCTTGGCTGCCCAGCGCTTGCGGCAGCAGCGCGTCGACGAAGGCTTCCGGGTCGAATACGCGCAGGTCCTCCGGACGCTCGCCAATGCCGGCGAAGCGGATCGGAATGCCGAACTCGCGCGCGAGGGCGAACACCACGCCGCCCTTGGCGGTGCCGTCCAGCTTGGTGACGACCAGACCGGTGACGCCGGCTGCGGCGTGGAACTGGCGCAGCTGCGAGAGTGCGTTCTGGCCGGTGGTGCCGTCGATCACCATCAGCACTTCGTGCGGGGCGGTGGCGTCGATCTTGCCGAGCACGCGGCGGATCTTGCTCAGCTCGTTCATCAGCCCGGTCTGCGTGTGCAGGCGGCCGGCGGTGTCGGCGATCAGCACGCTGGTGCCACGTGCCTTGCCGGCCTGCAGTGCGTCGAACGCGACCGACGCGGCATCGGCATTCTGGCCCTGCGCGACCACGGCCACGCCGTTGCGTTCGCCCCAGATCTGCAATTGAGCGACGGCGGCGGCGCGGAAGGTGTCGCCGGCGGCCAGCATCAGGCTGTGGCCTTGATCCTTGAAGCGCTTGGCCAGCTTGCCGATGGTGGTGGTCTTACCGACGCCGTTGACGCCGATGGTGAGGATCACGAACGGTTTGGCATTGGTGTCGATGACCAGCGGCTTGGAGACCGGCTGCAGCAGCGCGATCAGATCGGCGCGCAACGCGGCAAGCAATGCATTGGCATCGGCGAACTCGCGGGACTTCATGCGCTTGCGCAGATCCTCGACCAGAGCGGTGGTGGCCGGCACGCCGACGTCGGCGGTGATCAGTGCGGTTTCGATTTCGTCCAGCAGGTCGTCATCGAGCTTGGGGTTGCGCGAGAACAGGCCGCCAAAGCTGCGGGCGAAGGTGCTGTTGCGCAGACGCTCGCGCCAACCAACCTTGCCGGCCGCTGCTGCCGGAGCGGCGTTGGCGGGAATGAGTGCGTCATCGCTCTGCGCGGACTGGGCCGGAATGACCTCGGCAGACACGGTTGTGGGAACAACCGGTGCAACGACTTCGGGCTGCGCTTCTGCCTGTGGGGCAGGTGCGGCTTCAACGATCTCAACGGCGGCTTGTGGCGCGGCCGGAGCTTCAACCGCCGCTTCGGCGACGACCGGAGCCGGTGTTGCTTCGTCCTGCACGGCAGCGGGAACGTCAACAGGAGCGGCTTCGACGACGATGGTCGGCTCGGCCACTGGCGCTTCGACAACCGGCGGCGCGAATGCTTCGCTGACATCAACCTGCGGTGCGGCCTCGGATGGCGCCTTCGGGAATGCGGCGGCCAGATCTTCCGCGCTCAGCGTGGACGGCTTTGCAGGCTGTTGGGCGTCGTCGGTCTTCTTGCGGCGGAAAAAGCTGAACATGGGGGAAAGTGGCCTTAAATCAGCTGCATATGCTACCACCGGCGGTTGTGCTGCCGGTGCGGATTGAAACGCTTACCCCTCCCCAACGCTCCCCTTCGCTATGCGAAAGGGAGGGGGCTGAAGCCCCTCTCCCGTTTACGGGAGAGGGGTTGGGGTGAGGGCTTGGGTGGTTGTGTTGCCGAGGTGGGGCGAAATGCTTACCCCTCCCCAACCCTCCCCTTCGCTACGCGAAAGGGAGGGGGGCTCAAGCCCTTCTCCCGGCCAATCAGGCCGATAACTCCAGCAGCAGCTTGTTGAGGCGGCGCACGTAACCGGCCGGGTCCTTCAGGCTGTCGCCAGCGGCCAGTGCGGCCTGGTCGAACAGCACATGGGCCAGGTCGTTGAAACGGTCCATGTCGGCTTCGGCGTCCAGCTTCTCGATCAACGGGTGGGCCGGGTTGAACTCGAACACCGGCTTGGAGTCGGGCACCTTTTGGCCGCTGGCTTCCAGGATCTGGCGCATCTGCAGGCCCAGGTCCTGCTCGCCGATGGCCAGGATGGCCGGGGAGTCGGTCAGACGGTGCGAAACGCGCACTTCAGCGACGTCTTCGCCCAGCGCGGACTTCAGGCGCGTGACCAGGGCTTCCTTGGTCTTGGCGACTTCTTCCTGTGCCTTCTTGTCTTCCTCGGTCTCCAGCTTGCCCAGATCCAGGTCGCCACGTGCGATGTCCACGAACGACTTGCCGTCGAACTCGTGCAGGTAGCTCATCAGCCACTCGTCGATGCGGTCGGTCATCAGCAGCACTTCGATGCCCTTCTTGCGGAACACCTCAAGATGCGGGCTGTCCTTGACCTGCTGGAAGCTCTCGCCGGTCAGGTAATAGATCTTGTCCTGGCCTTCAATCATGCGACCGATGTAGTCGGCCAGCGCCACGCTCTGCTCGCCGCTGGCGTCATGCGTGGAAGCAAAGCGCAGCAGGCCAGCGACCTTCTCGCGGTTGTTGAAGTCTTCTGCCGGGCCTTCCTTCAACACCTGGCCGAAGTTCTTCCAGAAGCCTGCGTAGGCTTCCGGCTGGTCCTTGGCCAGCTTTTCCAGCATGTCCAGCGAACGCTTGGTCAGCGCCGACTTCATCGAGTCGATCACCGGGCCGGACTGCAGGATTTCGCGCGAGACATTCAACGGCAGGTCGTTGGAATCGACCACGCCCTTGATGAAGCGCAGGTACAGCGGCAGGAACTGCTCGGCCTGGTCCATGATGAAAACGCGCTGCACATAGAGCTTCAGGCCCTTGGGTGCGTCGCGGTGGTACAGGTCGAACGGTGCGCGGCCCGGCGTGTACAGCAGCGAGGTGTACTCGAGCTTGCCTTCGACCTTGTTGTGGGTCCACGCCAGCGGGTCGGCAGGGTCATGCGCGATGTGCTTGTAGAACTCCTTGTATTCCTCATCCGTGATCTCGGACTTGGAGCGGGTCCACAGCGCATTGGCGCGGTTGACGGTCTCCCATTCCGGCGTGGCCGGCTTGTCGGCTTCTTCGCCGTGGTGTTCTTTCTGCAGCTCGATCGGCAGGCCGATGTGGTCGGAGTACTTCTTGATCAGGCTGCGCAGCTGCCAACCGTCGGTATAGCCTTCTTCGCCTTCCTTCAGGTGCAGCACGATGCGGGTGCCGCGCTCGGGCTTGTCGATGGTTTCCACCTCGAACTCGCCTTCGCCGCGCGAGGACCAGTGCACGCCTTCGCTGGCCGGCAGGCCGGCGCGGCGGCTGTAGACGTCGACCTGGTCGGCGACGATGAAGGCCGAGTAGAAGCCCACGCCGAACTGGCCGATCAGGTTGGAATCCTTCTTCTGGTCACCGGACAGGTTCTTCAGGAACTCGGCGGTGCCGGACTTGGCGATCGTGCCCAGGTGCGCAATGGCTTCATCGCGGCTCAGGCCGATGCCGTTGTCGTCGATGGTCAGGGTGCGCGCGGCCGGGTCGGCCTCGATGCGGATGCGCAGCTCGCCGTTGCCTTCCAGCAGGGCCGGGTTGGTCAGGGCTTCGAAGCGCAGCTTGTCGCTGGCGTCGGCGGCATTGGACACCAGCTCGCGCAGGAAGATTTCCTTGTTCGAGTACAGCGAGTGGATCATCAGGTGCAGCAGCTGCTTCACCTCGGTCTGGAAACCGCGGGTTTCCTTGTGGCTCTGTGCGTTCATCGGTCGGTCGTGCTCCCTGGCTGACGTGCCGCGTCGGACGCGGCGGCTGCCACAGGGGTAAGGGTGAACCGCCCGAATTCAAGGTGTGCGGTGCGCAGCGAGGTGCTGGTCTATCATCTGCGCCCTGTTTGGACTGCTTCCAGGTGCCGCACCGATGTTGTTGATTTGCCAGCTGTTGTCGATGGCTTTGCCGGTACCGGCGGCATGAACCGCGGGCGCGGCAACGGGCCCAGCGGTCCCGGTCAGGTGCGCATCATTGGCGGGCGCTGGCGCAACACGCGGCTGGAAGTGCCGCAGGTGCAGGGGCTGCGCCCGACCAGCGACCGGGTCCGCGAGACCCTGTTCAACTGGCTGATGCCCAAGTTGCCTGGCGCGCGGGTGCTGGACCTGTTCGCCGGCAGCGGCGCGCTGGGGCTGGAGGCGGTGTCACGCGGCGCGGCCTCGGCGCAGCTGGTCGAACGTGACCCGGCCCTGGCCACGGCCCTGCGCGCGGTGGTAGGCAAGCTTGGCGCGGCCGAGCAGGTGCAGGTGGCCCAGGCCGACGCCCTGCAATGGCTGGACAGCGCCGTACCCGCGCAGGCCGATCTGGTGTTCCTGGACCCGCCGTTCGCGGCCGGTCTGTGGGAACAGGTAATTGCCCGATTGCCACGCCATCTGGCCGAAGGCGCCTGGCTTTACGTCGAAGCACCGGCCGGTGCCGCGCCGATACTGCCGGCTGGTTGGAGCCTGCACCGCGAAGGCGGCACCCGCGATGTGGGCTATGCCCTGTATCGACAAGCCGCTGCTACACTTCGCGGCGACATGAACGCGACTGAACCCGCATGACCACACCCAATCGCCGCATCGCCGTTTACCCGGGCACGTTCGACCCGATCACCAACGGTCATATCGACCTGGTGAACCGAGCCGCTCCGTTGTTCGAGAAGATCGTGGTGGGTGTGGCGCAGAGTCCGGCCAAGGGGCCGACGCTGCCGTTGGAACTGCGTGTTGCGCTGGCGGAGGAGGCCTTGGGCCACCACGCCAACGTCGAGGTGGTCGGGTTCGATACTCTGCTTGCCCATTTCGTACGCGCTTGCAATGGCGGCGTGCTGTTGCGCGGCCTGCGTGCGGTGTCCGATTTTGAGTATGAATTCCAGATGGCCAGCATGAACCGCCATCTGATTCCGGAGGTCGAAACCCTGTTTCTGACCCCGTCCGAACAGCACAGCTTCATTTCTTCCTCGCTGGTGCGTGAAATCGCCCGGCTGGGAGGAGACGTTTCCGGCTTCGTGCCGGCGACCGTGCTGGAAGCACTGCGCAAGGCCCGCGAAGCCCGCGCGGGCAAGTGATCCATTCCGAACAGCTGTAAACAGAACCTACAAGAGGGAGAACAACCATGAAGAACACGATGCGCGTGATGCTTGCCGCTTCGCTGGTGCTGGGCTTCACCGCCTGCAAGAAGGAAGAAGCCGCTCCGGTGGCCGACGCCCAGCAGGCGCTGGTCGCCCCGGCCAAGGATGACGATGCGGGTTGGAAGAAGTACCTGCAGGCCGTGGCCGTGCAGAACATGGGCACCATCACCGCCAGCCCGTTCCTGTACTACCTGCCGCCGGAATCGGACCCGGAATTCGCCGCCAAGTACGAGCGTCAGGTCGAGAGCGCCACCACCGCGATCGGTCGTGGCATCCAGCCGGGCAACATGCTGGCTTTCGGTTCCTCGGCCTCGACCAAGATGGCCGACATGATCGAAGCCGCGTTCAAGGGCGTGCAGGCTGACTCGATGAAGAACGTGCGCGTGGTGTTCATCGGCGACGCCGCCGACAACGCCCGCGTGCAGACCATCATTCAGCCGACCGGCGCCGACTACATCTTCGTCGAAGCCAAGTGATGCTGGCGGTGTGGCCGCTTGCGGCCACGCCTTGCCACGGTGTCATCCCCCGCGCAGGCGGGCATCGGGCGGGGCCGCGCAGCGGCCCTGCCTTTTGATTTTCAAGACGTTGCGTCCAAGGCGTCGATGCTTGTGCAATTGCGGGCATTTCCTTGTTCGGAACCATTGGCAGCTTCGCGGCTGAAGCCGCTCGCGCAGCGGGCTGAAGCCAGCTTCGTGGCGGAAGCCTCCCCCACAACGCGCTACGGTCAGCTTCGCGGCATGCGCCGCCGCTACAATAGCCTCCGAGAATCAACCGCCCCGCGTTGGTTGAAAGGCCCGCCCTGACGGGAAGGCAGCAAGTTATGTCCCTCAAAATCAATGAGCTCTGCGTCAACTGCGACGTCTGTGAGCCGGCCTGCCCGAACCAGGCCATCTCGATGGGCGAGACGATCTATGTGATCGATCCGGCCCGTTGTACCGAGTGCGTTGGTCATTTCGATGAGCCGCAATGCGTGGTCGTGTGCCCCGTGGAGTGCATCGACCCGGACCCGGACATCCCCGAAACCCAGGATCAGCTGCTGGCCAAGCTGTTTGGCCTGCAACGCGATCACCCCGAACTTTACGAATCGGAGAAGCCGTCGGCATGAAGATTATTGCCCGTTCCCTGTTGTTGATTGCGCTGGTGCTGTCGCCGGCCGCGTGGGCCGCCGATGCGCCGCAGGCGCGCGCCGCACACCCGGATGGCGCGGCGATTGCCAGCGGCCATTCGCTGGCAACCGATGCCGGCATGGAGATCCTGGCCAAGGGCGGCAACGCCTTTGACGCCGCGGTGGCAGTGTCCTCGACGCTGGCCGTGGTCGAGCCGATCAGCTCGGGCCTGGGCGGTGGCGGCTTCTTCCTGTTGCACGATGCCAAGACCGGCAAGGACGTGATGCTGGACGCGCGCGAGACCGCGCCGGAGTCCGCCACGCCGGAGCAGTTCCTGGACAAGAAGGGCGAACTGGACCGCGACCGTTCGGTCAACGGTGCCTGGTCGGCCGGTATTCCCGGCCTGCCGGCCGCGCTGGTGCAGCTGGCACGCGAACACGGCCGCCTGCCGCTGACCGACTCGCTGGCGCCAGCCATCCGCGTTGCCACCGACGGCTTCCCGGTCTATGCGCGCATGGCGCGCGGCTATGCCTCGCGCCGCGAGGTGATGGAGCGTTTCCCCGGAACCCGCGAGGTGTACCTGCGCAACGGCCGTCCGATCGCCGAAGGTGACCTGTTCAAGCAGCCGGAGCTGGCCCGCACGTTGCAGCTGCTGGCCGAGAAGGGTTTTGACGGTTTCTATCGTGGCGAGACCGGTCGCAAGCTGCTGGCGGGTGTGAAGCAGGCCGGTGGCCGCTGGACCGCCGAGGAACTGGCCGGCTACACGGTCAAGACCCGCGAGCCGATCGTCTTCAACTACGGCGACTGGAAGATCACCACCGCCTCGCCGCCGTCCTCCGGTGGCATTGCGTTGGCTGCGATGTTGCAGATCCTGGAAGGCTGGGACCTGAGCAAGATGGACACCGCGCACCGTACCCACCTGGTGGTGGAATCGATGCGTCGCGCCTACCGCGACCGCACCTTCTTCCTGGGTGACCCGGATTTCGTCGACATCCCGCAGAAGGTGCTGACCAGCCGTGATTACGCACAGGGCCTGCGTGCCACCATCCACCCGGAGAAGGCCACGCCGAGCGACCTGCTGTCGGGCAACCCGACGCCGCTGGAGGATGACGAAACCACGCACTTCTCGATCATCGATGGCGAAGGCAACCGCGTCGGCGGCACCCAGACGGTGAACCTGCTGTACGGTTCGGGTCTGATCCCGGCCGGCACCGGCGTGCTGTTGAACAACGAGATGGACGACTTCGCGCTCAAGCCCGGCACCCCGAACGCGTTTGGCGTGATGGGCTACGAGGCCAACGCGCCGAAGAAGGGCAAGCGCATGCTCAGCTCGATGACGCCGACGTTCATGGAGAACGCCGACAAGGTTGTCGTGATCGGCACCCCGGGTGGCAGCCGCATCATCACCATGGTGCTGCTGGGCATCCTCGGTTACGACGACGGCCTGACCGCGCAGCAGGTCGCGGCGCTGCCGCGTTACCACCACCAGTGGCTTCCGGACCTGATCGAAGCCGAGGACGGCGCGTTCGACGCCGAGACCATCAAGCAGTTGCAGGCGATGGGCCACAAGATCGACCTGCCCGGTGATAGCGCCGCTGGCGGACGAGGCTCCAGCCACGTGTGGGGCAACCTGCAGACGGTTGAATGGGACCGCCGCAGCAACACGCTGTACGGCGGTACCGATCCGCGCAATCCGGTGGGCAGTGCCAGGGTCGAGAAGCCGGTGAGGGCGGATTGACCAGGTTGTAATGTCCGTCGACGAAAACCCCGCTTTCCAGCGGGGTTTTTGTTTCCGGCTGATGGAAGTGCGGTTTCTCCGGCCTGCATGCCGTCATTTCCGACGGCGCGGGAACGGCGGCATCAAGCGGAAACTCAACGCCAATCCCGAGTCCTTCTGTGTGTCAATAAACCGGCATCTCATTCTTGCGAATATTTAACGCGGCACGGGTAGAATTTTCGTATGAAACTCTGGTCTATTCGCGGTAATTCGCAAAAGCTCGATGGCGGCGCAATGTTTGGCAACGCACCCAAGGCGGTGTGGGAGAAGTGGTCGCCTTCGGATGAACTCAATCGCATCGAGCTGGCCTGCCGGGCCTTGCTCGCCAGCCCGCTGGGCGGCAAGACAGTGCTGTTCGAGACCGGCATCGGTGCGTTCTTCGAGCCGAAGCTGCGTGAGCGTTACGGCGTGCAGGAACCGCGCCACATCCTGATCGACTCCCTGCGTGAAGCCGGCTTCGAGCATGAAGATATCGATGTGGTGGTGTTGAGCCACCTGCATTTCGATCATGCCGGCGGCCTGCTGGCGCCGTGGTCGGAAGGGCGTTCACCGGAACTGCTGTTTCCCAACGCGACGTTCGTGGTCGGTGCGGCCCATTGGGAGCGGGCGCGGCATCCGCACCCGCGTGACCGTGCCAGCTTCATTCCGGAACTGCCGGGTCTGCTGGAAGCCAGTGGCCGCCTTGAAGTGGTGTCTGGCGAGTACTCGCAGGTGCTGGGTGAATCGGTGCGCTTCAGCTTCAGCGATGGCCACACGCCGGGTCTGATGCTGGCCGAGATCGTTGGCCCGGAACGGGTGGACGGCCAGTCGCGCGGCGGTCTGGTGTTCTGCGCGGACCTGATCCCGGGGCGTTCCTGGGTGCATGTGCCGATCACCATGGGCTACGACCGCAATGCCGAGCTGCTGATCGATGAGAAGCGTGCCTTCCTGGAAGACAAGCTTGCACGCAATGTGCACCTGTTCTTCACCCACGATCCGCAGTGCGCGATGGCACAGGTGGTGCGTGATGAAAAGGGTCGCTTTGGCACCACCCATGAAGTGGGCGAGCTGAAGGCGCGCACGCTGGCGGCGTGAGTGAAGTCCATTCGCGTTGCAGAGACGGCATAAGCCGTTTCTGCAACACGGGATTTCAGCGGACGCTGAAAGTGATGTGGTACGGCACCTTTTCGCCGCGCCGGGCCGAGGCACGCATCTGGTAGACCTGCACCGTGTAGGTGCCATTTGCCGGCAGTCGACCATTCCAATCCTGGCCAACAGCACCGCTGCCGAGCGCGCTTGCGGCACCGGGTACGTCGCCCGGCGCGAACACGTTGAAACTGGCGTTGCTGCTGCCGGTGATGCTTACCAGCATCGACTGGCCGGCCCTGGCGGTGAGCGTGTAGTTGACGCTGTCATAACCACTGAAGCTTCCCGACAGGGTGGCACTGCTGGTGCCCTTGCTGAAATGCACGGGCGTGGTGGTGACCTTGTCCTCGGCGCTGGCCTGGACGCTGGCGCAGGCCAGCAGGCTGGCCAGGACGATGTTGATGGTGCGTTTCATGTGATGCCCTCAGCGTTGTTCTGGACGATGGGCTGCAGAAGCCCTGCCGGACCGTTGTTGGAAATTGCGATCAGTTCTTCTGGAATACCGCGCGGCAGCCGTTTTCCACCCAGACTGCATGCTTGGACAGACCCCAGCTGCTGCCTTCGGTGCAGGGGGAATGGCTCAGCTGCCGGACCACGCGCACCGCACCGGCGGTATCCATCGGGCACTCGACGCGTTGATTGCCCTTGGATTCGCAGGTCACCTCGGGATTGCCACCGGAGTAGCCCCGGTAGCTGGTGCGGCTGTCATGATCGCGAACGCCGGACTGGTAGCCCTGCTGATAGCTGGAGTTGCTGTGGGTGTCGTAGGACTGGTTGTAGAGCCCGTCGCGGTAGCCACGCTCGAAGTCGGCCTCGTTACGGCTGTCGCCGTCATGGTTGTCGTCGTCGTGATGGTGCGACTTGTGGGCGATGGCAGCGACACCGAGGATCGCCGCCGCTGCAACCAGCGCCGCGGCGGCGTTGCTGTTGCTGCTGCCGCTGTTGTTCTGCTGCGGCTGCTGGCCGCAATCAACGGGCGAGCTGGTCACCACCGAGGCCACCTTGTTGCGCTCGGAATGCACGATGACGCACTGCTGCTTGTCGGCATTCCACCAGTACTCATAACCGCTGCCATCGTTGGATTGCTGGCGATAGCCGCGGTTGAGCAACTGGCCCTGGCTCCAGCTTGTGTCCTGGTAGTTCAGGTCCGACAGCTCAATGGCTGCGTTCTGCGCCCAGGCGCCGGAAGCGGCCACCAGGAGGGAGAGGGCGAGCATTCCACCCAAGCGTCTGCGTTTGCCTTTCATGTGAGTCCCTGAGTGCAGTGGCCCACCCGGCGCTACTGGTGGTGACCGATACGATGAGATGCAGTACTCCGCGCGCCCGCGGAAGTCTTCGACGAATGCCAGTCGGAACAGGGGCTGGTGGACCGATGTAGGACTTGTGCGGAGCCTACGCCTGTTCCATCAGTGGACAGCGCCTGTCCGCTGCGCCTTTTTGTCGCAGCGGGCAGGCCGGCTAATGAAATAGACGGAAACGTGATTGCCGCGTGAGGATGAGGCAATCGGCAACGGCCTGGCATCGATCAGCAAATGCCGGCCGATGCCGAGGCTCAGACCACGCGGGTACCGAAGATGCGGTCGCCGGCATCGCCAAGGCCTGGGAGGATGTAGGCCTTGTCGTTGAGCCGCTCGTCGATGGCGGCGGTGAAGATTTCCACGTCCGGATGGGCGGCTTCGACTGCCTGCAGACCCTCGGGAGCGGCGACCAGGAAGATGCCCTTGATGCGACGGGCACCGGCCCGCTTGAGCATGTCGATGGTGGCGATCAGGGTGCCGCCGGTGGCCAGCATCGGGTCGAGGATCAGGGCGTCGCGCTCCTCCAATCGCCCGGTCAGGCGTTCGAAATAAGGCACGGCCTCCAGGGTTTCCTCGTCGCGCTGCAGGCCGACCACGCTCACGCGTGCGGCGGGGATCAGCGACAAAACACCGCTGAGCATGCCCAGGCCGGCACGCAGGATCGGCACCACGGTGATTTTTGCACCGGCGATGCGCTGCACCTGCACCGGGCCGGCCCAGCCCTTCATGGTGTGGCTTTCGGTCTCCAGGTCGGCGGTGGCCTCGTAGGCCAACAGGGTGCCCAGTTCGTTGACCACCTCGCGGAAATCCTTGGTGCTCATGGTTGGATCGCGCAGCAGACCGATCTTGTGTTGGACCAGGGGGTGGCGGACTTCGACGATTTTCATGGGCTGGTCATTGCGGGAGAGAGCGCACATTTTAGCGCCGTCGCGGGCCGTGGCCGCACCATTGCAACAATGCCGCCCCGCGATTGTCACGCGGTAGCAACCCAACGGAAATACCGTCCGCACCCATCCTTTACACAGTCATGGGGGCAATGGTGCGCAAGAGCGTCTTGGTGGTTGCGGTAACGACGGCGGTGGCCTGCATGGCTGCGGCACCGGCTGGGGCGCAACAGAACGCGCCGGACGCTTCGACAGTGGCGATGGCTGCCGCCGGGGCGGTGGAGCTGGAGCGCATCGAGGTACGACCGCAGTTGGAAGCGCAGACCCGCGCGGTGGAGCTCAAGCGTGATGCCAGCGCAATCCAGGACGCGGTTGCCTCCGACTCCATGGGCGACTACCCGGACATGAACGTGGCCGAGTCGTTGCAGCGCCTGCCGGGCGTCAGCGTCACCCGCGACCAGGGCGAAGGCCGCTTCGTGGTGATCCGTGGCCTGGATGCGGCGTTGAACAGCGTCAGCATCGACGGCATCGCCGTGGGCACACCGGAAGATTCCTCGCGTTCGGCACCGCTGGACGTGATCCCCACCGATTCGACCGAGCGACTGCGGGTGATCAAGTCGGCCACGCCGGACATGTCCGGTGATGCCATCGGCGGCACCGTGGTGGTGGAGTCGGCCTCGGCATTCGACCGCGAAGGCCGCTCGATCAAGGGCAAGATCGAAGCCAGCCACCAGCAGCTCTCGGGTGAGACCAGCCCGAAGGGTGCATTCAACTACAGCGAAGTGTTCAACGACACCTTCGGCGTCGCGCTGGGTTTGAACTACCAGAAGCGCACGTTCGAATCGGACAACACCGAAGTTGCCTACGACAGCTTCGATGGTGGCGCAGAGGATGACCTGGTCGCGGTGGAGATGCAGCGCCGCAAGTACACCATCGAGCGCAAGCGCATGGGCGCGAACCTCAATCTGGATTGGCGTCCGAACGAGGACAACAGCTATTACCTGCGCACCCTGTACAGCCAGTTCGACGACGCCGAGACCCGCCAGCGGACCGTGTTCGGCCTCGGCGACGGCACCATCAGTGCCCTGGGCGATGGCCGCTACCAGGTCGATGAGCTGCCGTCCGATGCTATCAGCAAGCGCATGCGCTACCGCACCAAGGAGGAGAACACCTTCGCGGCCAGCCTTGGCGGTGAGAACCGCCTGGCCAATGCGGTGCTGGACTATCGTCTGGGATATACCAAGACCCGCGAGCGGGTGAACGACGAGATGGAGACGCGCTTCGAGTACGACGGCGACGACCTGTCGGGCACCATCGACCAGAACAGCGGCATCCCCGGGCTGAGCCTGAGCGATGACGGCTGGATGGACAGCGCCAACTACGAATTCGACCGGGTGGTGCTTGCACCCAAGCAGGTCGATGACAGCGAACGCAGTGCGCAGGTCAACATTCGCTTCGACAGCGACCACGCCAGCTACAAGGTCGGCGTGCTGGGCCGCTGGCGCGAGCGCTCGGTGAACGTGGACGAGGCGGAACTGCGCAA
The DNA here is from genome assembly GCF_021202945.1 of Stenotrophomonas sp. SY1. Classification (GTDB taxonomy): domain Bacteria; phylum Pseudomonadota; class Gammaproteobacteria; order Xanthomonadales; family Xanthomonadaceae; genus Stenotrophomonas. Next base: position 2,041,546 of record NZ_JAJOYR010000001.1, read on the forward strand.
CGGCCCGGACGTGGACCTCACCAGTTGGAACGGTGAAACACTGGACCACCGTGGCGGTCCGCTGGGGCAGGGCATGAGTTCGGCGGCGATGCGTCGCTGGTGGGCGACCAATGGTGGCCAGTACAGCGCCCGCCCGCAGGACGTGGCCGCCAATACCATGGCCTCGCTGGAAGAGGATTACACCGCCAATGAGGACATCCTGGCCGCCTACGCGATGGGCACCTGGGACATCGGCGCACTGCGCGTGATCGGTGGCGTGCGCGTGGAGAACACCCAGTTCGATGCCACCGGCAACCAGGTGGACGTCGCTGCCGATGGCACCACCATCACCGTCACGCCGCGTACCGCCAGCAGCAGCTACAGCAACGTGCTGCCAGGCCTGCACCTGCGCTACGACACCAACAATGACTGGGTGCTGCGCGGCTCGCTCAACAAGTCGGTGGCACGTCCCTCGTTCGGTGATGTCTCACCGCGCCTGGGCGTGAACCGCGACGACGAGGAAGTGCGTGTCGGCAACCCGCAGCTGGATCCCTACGAGTCCACCAATCTGGATTTCTCGTTCGAGCGTTACCTCGGTGACAGCGGTATCGTCTCGCTGGGCCTGTTCCACAAGGATATCGACGGTTACATCGTGCAGACCATCAGCAACGACGATGCGGAGTACCCGGACTTCGAGGTCACCCGTTCGATCAATGGTGACAAGGCCAAGGTGTTCGGTGCCGAGTTCAACTGGCAGCAGCAGCTGGCATTCCTGCCCGGTGCCTGGAGCGGCCTGCTGGTCGGTGCCAGCGGCACCTGGCTGGATACCGAGTTCGATCCGGGCATAAGTGGCCGCCAGAGCGACGACTTCACCCTGCCGCGTGCCTCGAAGAATGTGTACAGCGCGCATGTCGGCTACGAGTGGGGTGGATTCAGCACGCGCCTGGCCGGGGTGTACCGCAGCGAGTACCTGGACAGCATCGGCGACAGTCGCGCCTACGACATCTACGTGGCACCGCACACGCAGCTGGATTTCAGCCTGGACTACAAGTTCAGCAAGAACGTGAGCCTGTATCTGGAAGCGTCCAACCTGCTCGACGAGCCGCTGGAGCTGTACCAGGGCGTGCGCTCACGCACCCTGCAGAATGAAGAGTACGGCCGTACCTACGCCATCGGCCTGAAGGTGGCCCTGTGAAGGCGGCGCTGCTGGGAAGTGCCGTCGCGCTGCTGCTGACGGCGTGCCATCCGTCGCCCAAAGCGGCACAGCCGCCGAGCGTGGCTGATATCGCCGAAGGCGCCAAGCCGGCACCGGCCGTACGCATCACCGAGGCGTTTCTGACGCCGATGACCCCTGCCGATAACATCGACTCGCCGGCCAGCTGGCGTGCGCCGGATGGCGCCCTGTGGCTGATTGCCACCGCCAAGACCACGGACAAGCTGGTGGTCTACGACGGCCAGACCGGCAGGCATCTGCGCGACGTGGGCAGTACCGGCACCGCAGCAGGGCAGTTCAATCGTCCCAACGGGATTGCGGTGAGTGGCGATCTGCTGTTCGTGGTCGAGCGTGACAACCACCGCGTGCAGGTGCTGCAACTGCCGGACTTCAAGCCGTTGGGCGTGTTTGCCGGCAATGACCTGCGCAAGCCCTACGGGCTGTGGGTGAACCCGACACAGGGCGGCTACGAGGTGTACGTCACCGACTCCTACCACGATGGCGAAGATGCGGCCGGCAACGACGTTCTGCCGCCGCTGGAACGTTTGAACGAACGCGTGCGGCGTTACCACGTCACGCTCGGCGGCGACGGCGTGCAGGCAAAGCTGGTGCGCAGCATCGGTGACACCTCGCCCAAGGGTGCGTTGCGCGTGGTCGAGTCGATCTGGGGCGATCCGGCGAATGATCGCCTGCTGGTGGCCGAAGAAGACGAAGCCTACGCCAGCGAGATCAAGGTCTACACGCTGGCCGGCGACTTCACCGGGACCACGTTCGGCAACGGCGTGTTCAAGGCGCAGGCCGAAGGCGTGATGCTGCGCACCTGTGGCGACGGTGGCTGGTGGATCACCACCGAACAGGGCAAGCAGCGCAGCGTGTTCCATCTGTTCGACCGCAGGACGCTGGCGCATGTGGGCGCGTTCCATGGCGACACGGTGGCCAACACCGACGGCATCTGGAACAGCCAGCAGGCATCGGCACGTTTCCCGCAGGGCGCGTTGTACGCGGTGCATGACGATCAGGGCGTGGTGGCCTTCGATTGGCGTGACATCGCCAAGGCATTGTCGTTGCCGCAGGACTGCGCGCTGTGATTTCCAGGGGTAAGAGGCAGTGGCTGCTGTTGGCGGCCATGATGGTTGCGGCCGGAGCGGTGGGGGCCGCTCCGGTCGCGGAGCCGAACACGCAGGTGCCGGCGGGGAGCCGGCATTACGCGGCCAGCAGCTTCCCGGATCGCATCGTTGCTTCGCCTGCACAGGACGCCGGCAGCGGTTTCGCCGTGGCCTGGCGCACCGCGCCGTTGCCGTTCGTGCCGCGATTGGAACTGGCCATTGCCGGCGATTCGCCGGACATGGGCCAGGTGCAGCAGCTGACCGCACGCAGCCGCGCCCTGCAAAGCGAGAACGGCTCTTCGCAGCACCATCGCGTCGACCTCACCGGACTGTTGCCGGATACGCTCTATGCCTATCGCGTGCAGGGCCAGGACACCTGGAGCGCGTGGCATCACTTCCGTACCGCTGCATCGGCCGACCAGCCGCTGACCCTGCTTTACTTCGGGGACACCCAGAACAAGAACCTCAGCCATGTCAGCCGGGTGATCCGCCAGGGCTGGCAGACGGCACCGGACGCACGACTGGCCTTGTTCGCAGGCGATCTGGTCAGTGGTGGTGACGGCCAGGATGACAGTGAGTGGGGTGAATGGTTTGCCGCCGCCGGCGCGCTGTTGCCGGGCATGGCGGTGGCACCGGCTGCGGGCAACCACGAGTACTTCGAGGAATTCGAGGACACACCGCAGGAGCGCCGCGTGCTGGGCGGGCATTGGCCGGTGAGTTTCGCGTTGCCGGGCAACGGTGCCGCCAATGCGACCAGCACCACGTACTGGTTCGACTACCAGGCCGTGCGCGTGGTGGTGCTCGATGGCACCTCGGCCCTGGATCTGGGGACGGCGCGGACGCAGGCCAAGTGGCTGGACGGCGTGCTGGCCGCAAGTCGCCAACCCTGGAACATCGTGGTGGTGCACCAGCCGCTGTATCCGCTGCGTGCCGAGCGCGACAACACCGTGCTGGCCGAGCAGGTGCAGCCGGTGTTGCGCCGACATCATGTTGATCTGGTGCTGCAGGGCCACGATCACACCTATGGCCGGCGTGGCGATGATCGCGGCGCACTGCCGCAGTACATCTCCTCGGTGGCCGGCCCCAAGCAATACCGCCTCTCGGCGCAGGCGCGGGCGACGATGCAACCGGTGGCCGAGGACACGCAGCTGTTCCAGGTGCTGCGTATCCACCAGGGCCGCCTGCATTACGAAGCGCGCACCGCAACCGGGCGCTTGTACGACGCCTTCCAGATCAGCCGCGACGACGCGGGCAAAAAGCAGTTCAGCGAACTGCGCGAGGGCCGCATCGGCCAGCGGGATTGCCCGCGTGCGGCATCGCCCAAGGGCCGCGACGATCGTTGCTGGGAGTGATCACACATGCGCATGAACACATTGCTGATGGCGATGATGGTGGCGTTGCTGCCGTGGGCGGCTAACGCCGCCGATGGCGTGCTGCATCCGTTCCAGCTGCCACAACCGGCGGATGCTCCGGCCGAAGTGCTGCTGGCCGTGGAGATCCCGGCCGGTGGCGCCATCAAGTACGAACTTGGCAAGGACGGCGAACTGCGTGTGGATCGGTTCCTGTCCATGCCGGTGGCTTACCCGGCCAACTACGGGTCGATGCCGCGCACCCTGGCCGGCGATGGTGATCCACTCGACGCGTTGGTCCTGACCCGCTTCCCGGTGCAGGCCGGTGCCGTGATCCGCTTCCGTCCGCTGGGCGTGCTGCGCATGGTTGATCGCGGCCAGGCCGACGAGAAGGTCATCGGCGTGCCGGTGGATGCGGTCGATCCAACCTATCGCGACATGCGCAGCCTGGACGATGTACCGGCGATGGAGCGGCAGCGTATCGAAGCGTTCTTCCGCACGTACAAGCAGTTGCCCGGTGGCGGTGACATCCAGCTCAATGGCTGGGGCGATGCGGAAGAGGCGCGTCAGGTGATCAGGACGTCGCTCGACAAGTACCGGGCAACGCCGGCGGGCCACTGACAAGAGCTGGCGCGCCCACTTTCTGCGGCGCTGGCGAAGGCACTCTTCAGCCCGGGGGGCATAGGCCGAAGCGTGTCTATCGCCAACGGTTGCTACGATATGCCGTGGTCAACGCCGGCAGTTGCCTTGGAGGCAATCTGCTTTGTTCGTTGCCTTAAGCATGTAAGGGGGTACGTGTGCGTGCAGGTGTTGTATCGGTCAGGAGCATCTTCGCCCTGATGTTGCTGGGGGCAGCCACAACTGCGATGGCGCTGCCTCCGCGCGAAGAGGAACAGGTAAACGCCAGTGAAGTGATCTTCATCGCCGGCAAGCCCCATGTCGATCTGGGCGAGGGCGTGCTCGAGCCCCTGCGCACGCGTCGTGCCGACGGGCAGACGATCTACTACCGATGGGTCCGTTACGACCAGGAGTTTGGCTACGTTGCCGAGCCGCCGCCCAAGCCCAAGGCGGGCGACGAACTGCCGTACACGTGGGGTGTGGCGGCGGATGCACGGCCGTACTACTCCCCTTTCAACGCGGTCATTGAGACTCGTATAGCCGGCGATTTCGACGGCTGGGAAGGAAATTCCGCGTTCACGATGGAGAATGGACAGGTCTGGCAGCAGACCGACGGCAGGACCGCGCGAACCCGGATGCAGCATCCCCGCGTCTATCTGTTTCGGCAGAACGGGTACTACGAGATGCGGGTTGAAGGCATGCGGGATTCCATAAGGGTGCGGCGCGAGCGCTGAGGCCGAAAGTGACGCCCGGTTGGAAACCGGGCAGGGAAGCGGCCGGGTTTACGTCCCGCATTGGCGGCCCGTCTATACTCGCCCTGCCTGTCGACCACGGGGGCCAGGGGATGTTGATGGCCAGAGGGCTCGAGGCAATGGCGGCCATTGAAGAGGGCTCCCAGTGGAAGATATTGCTTGTTTCAGTAGCCCGGCAATGTGCTGCGATGCCGGCTGTCATCACGGAGGATAGTTTTCATGCATGCAGGTAAAGCTTTGATGGGGCTCGGTGTGGCGCTTGTGTTGGCGGCGTTTGCATCGGTTGCCAATGGCGCCCCTCCGCTGGAACAGGAGATCGTCAACCCGAGCGAGGTGCTGTTCGAAGGTGGGCAGGCGTATGCCGATGCCGGCGATGGCAGGCTCGAGCGGCTGCACAGCCGCAAACAGGACGGCGAGACCGTCTATTACCGTCTTGTGCGTTACGACAACGAGTTCGGCTACCTGGACAGTGCCGGTTCGGCGCCGGTCGCGCAGCGCAGCAGCAATGGCAGCAACGGTAGCCTGGGCGCTACGCCTTATCGCTACGAGGGTTCGGGCCTGGACCGTCCGGATTTCTATAACAGTCCATACAACCGCGATGCACGCCAACGCTATTGGGGGCCGGGTTACTTCGGTAGCTGCAGCCGCTATGACGGCTGCCGCGAAGTGCAGTACGTGCCTCTGGTTCCGGTTGTCCCGGTCTACCGCCCGGGTTACTGAGCTGGGCGATGTCTCGATGAAAAACGGCGGCCATTGGCCGCCGTTCTCATGTGCGCATGGGAGATCGCGGGCCTATCAGTTGCTGAACACTTCCAGCACACGGCCGTTGGGCAGTTCGAGTCCACGCTGCGGACAGATATAGGGCTCCATGTCGGCCAGACGCTTGGCGTTGGGGCACTGCAGCAGCATGTAGTTGACGTCGAAGTTGAGCTTGTCGACCAGGAAGTCGATGAATGCGCGGACCTTCGGTGACACCATCCCGCCGCCAGCGAACACGGCGTTGAAGTCGTAATCCGGGCCGGTCCAGCCCGCCAGCACGCGGCGCAGCATGCCCGATTCGATGAACGGTTTGGCCATGACATCGCTGCTCAGCATCAAGCCTTCGCCAGCTACCAGCATGGTGTTCAGTGCAGAGGGGTCGTTGGCGACCACCAGCGGATTGACCACGAATTCCTGCATCTGGCCACCGGCTTCGGCCAACGACCAGACGAAACGATGGTTCTGGCTCTGCTGTTTGCGCACCGCGAGCGTGCGGTGATATTGCAGCTCTTCCGGATGGCGCGGCTCGCCGTAGCGATGGATGTAGCTGGGGCTTGCGAACACCTGCGTGCGCAGGCTGCCGAGTTTGCGCGCGACCAGGTTGGAGTCGGGCAGGGGGCCGATGCGCAGCGCCATGTCCACTTCACCGGAGATCAGGTCGAGCATCTCGTTGCCAAGGTGCATGTCCACGCGGATTTCCGGGTACTGCTCCTGGAACTGGCCAAGCAGCGGGGCGATCCAGCTGGTGCCCACCGAATAGGGGACGGTGAAACGCAGCCAGCCGCGTGGGCCGGACTGCAGCTGGCTGACCGCGCTTTCGGCCTGCTCCAGTTCACGGGCGATGCGCTGGCAGTGCTCGTAGTAGACCGTGCCGGCCTCGGTAAGGCCAAGGCGGCGGGTGGTCCGATGCAGCAGGCGTGCACCGAGCCGGGCTTCCAGTTCCTGCACCTTGCGGCTGACCGTGGTCTTGGGGTGGCCGAGCAGACGGGCGGCGGCGGTGAAGCTGCCCTGTTCGACCACTTTCACGAAGATCAGGGTGTCGTTGAGATCGTTGGCCATGGGGGGACTCGTGCGGCAGCGGGATTGTGCCGGCGACGGGATGATTATTCCCTTCAATTCGTACTAATCAAGTACGGGTTACAGGACTACTGTGTCGCACTCCGCTTTGACCGGACTTGCAGCCATGCGCCTGCGCCACCTTCCCACGTTCCGCCAGACCCGCCGCCACACGGCGGTTTCCGGTAACGGCTATTTCCGTTTTGCCCCCAACAACCTGAATCCATTGGACTTTGATGCGCGTTTCAGGACGGCTGACGAGGCCTCCGAACGCCCGCATGGCGGCCGTCCGGTACACCGTTGGATGCAGCGCGTGCAGCGCTTTGTCCTGCAGGTGGGAGAAAAATTTCCGTGAGCGGGACACTGAACGGCCCGTCGCACCCTCGTTTGTCGCGGTTCTGGTTGATGCATGCGCAGCACTGCGCGGATTTCCCCCGGAGACGCTGTCCGCAACACGCTCGCAAGTCCGCTTCCCCCGGTTTCCCCGTTTCCACTTTCCCCCATGGATGCATGACATGAACGGTATCTCCATCTCCTCCCGCGTCGTACGACGTGTTGCCACCTTCGGCATCTCGGCGCTCACTCTGGCCGTGCTTGCCGCCTGCAGCGGCGGCCACGCCGAAGAAGCGGGCATGCCGCCGCCCCCGGAAGTCAGTGCCGCGCCGGTGCTGGTCAAGCAGGTCAGCCAGTGGGATGAATTCAGCGGACGCGTGGAGGCAGTGCAGAGCGTCGAGCTGCGACCGCGCGTGTCCGGCTACATCGACAAGGTCAACTTTGTCGAAGGCCAGGAAGTGAAGAAGGGCGACGTACTGTTCCTGATTGACGCGCGTACCTACCAGGCCGAGTACGACCGTGCCAATGCTGACCTCGCACGCGCACGCACGCAGGCAGCTCTGGCCCGCAGCGAATCCGAACGTGCACGGCGCCTGTCCGATCAGCAGGCCATTTCCACCGAGTCGTGGGAACAGAAGCGTTCGGCCGCTGACCAGGCGTCTGCACAGGTGCTGGCGGCCAAGGCGGCGCTGGATTCGGCGGCGCTGAATCTGGAGTTCACCAAGGTGCGTGCGCCGATCACCGGCCGGGCAGGGCGTGCGGTGGTGACGGCGGGCAATCTGGTTACTGCCGGCGATGCGGCCAGCGTGCTGACCACGCTGGTGTCGCTGGATACGGTGCATGTCTACTTCGATGCCGATGAGGCCACGTTCCTGCGCTATGCGCAGATGGCCCGCAAGGGCGAGCGGCCGAGCGAGCGCGACCAGGCCTTGCCGGTGCGGATCGGCCTGAGTGGCGAAGACGGCTTCCCGCATGAAGGCAAGGTCGATTTCCTTGACAACCAGGTGGCGCGCAGCACCGGCACCATCGGGGTGCGCGCCCTGCTCGACAACAGCGAGCGCCAGTTCACGCCGGGGCTGTTCGCCCGCGTGCGTCTGCTTGGGAGCGGTGAGTTCCAGGCCGTTCTGGTGGACGACAAGGCAGTGCTGACCGATCAGGACCGCAAGTATGTGTACGTGGTCGACAAGGACGGCAAGGCGCAGCGCAAGGACGTACAGCTCGGCCGCACTGCTGAAGGGCTGCGCATCGTCGAGCAGGGTCTGGCAGCGGGTGACAAGGTGATCGTCGATGGCGTGCAGAAGGTGTTCATGCCGGGCATGCCGGTGCAGGCAAAGCCGGTGGCAATGCAGGGCCCCGCGCCCGTTGCTGCCAAGACTGCGTCGCTGAACTGATCCGCTGCTTCGTTTGACGCCGGCGCGCGTGCCGGTCATTCGCCTTCGCCCGACTGGGTGAGGGCAGGGTGGCTGTACCTGCGCGCTGGCCTTTCCAAGGAATTTCCCAGATGGATTTTTCGCGTTTCTTCATCGACAGGCCGATCTTCGCGGCGGTGTTGTCGATCGTTATCTTCGCTGCCGGCCTGATCGCCATTCCGATCCTGCCGATCAGTGAATATCCGGACGTGGTGCCGCCTTCGGTGGTGGTACGCACGGTGTATCCGGGTGCCAATCCCAAGGTCATCGCCGAGACAGTGGCCACGCCGCTGGAAGAAGCCATCAACGGCGTCGAAGACATGATGTACCTCAAGTCGGTGGCCGGCTCCGACGGCGTGCTGCAGATGACCATCACCTTCCGCCCCGGTACCGATCCGGATGCGGCAGCGGTGAAGGTGCAGAACCGCGTGGCCCAGGCGCAGGCGCGTCTGCCCGAGGACGTGCGCCGGCAGGGCGTGACCACCCAGAAGCAGTCGCCGACCTTCCTGATGGTCGTGCACCTGACTTCGCCCAAGGGCAAGTACGACACCCTGTACCTGCGCAACTACGCACGCCTGCACGTCAAGGACGCGCTGTCGCGCATCCAGGGCGTGGGTGACGCGCAGATCTTCGGCGGCGGTGACTACGCGATGCGTGCCTGGCTCGATCCTGACCGGGTCGCGTCGCGTGGCTTGACTGCCAGTGACGTGGTTGCGGCCATGCGCGAGCAGAACGTGCAGGTGTCGGCCGGCCAGCTCGGTGCCGAGCCGATGCCCAACAGCCAGTTCCTGACCCTGATCAATGCGCAGGGCCGTCTGCGCAGCGAGAAGGAGTTCGGCGACATCGTGCTCAAGAGCGGTGCCGACGGTGAAGTGGTGCGACTGTCGGACGTGGCCCGTGTGGAACTGGGTGCCGGTGACTACACGCTGCGCTCGCAGCTGGATGGCAAGAACGCGGTGGGCATCGGCATCTTCCAGTCGCCGGGTGCCAACGCACTGGAAATCCGCGATGCGGTGATCGGCACGATGGACGAGATGCAGAAGTCCATGCCGGACGACGTCAAGTACGAGGCGGTGTATGACACCACCATCTTCGTGCGCGATTCGATCAAGGCCGTGGTGACCACGCTGCTGGAAGCCATCGCGCTGGTGGTGCTGGTGGTGATCCTGTTCCTGCAGACCTGGCGCGCGTCGATCATTCCGTTGATCGCGGTGCCGGTGTCGATCGTGGGTACGTTCGCAGCGCTGTACCTGCTGGGCTTCTCGATCAACACGCTGAGCCTGTTCGGATTGGTGCTGGCTATCGGCATCGTGGTCGATGACGCGATCGTGGTGGTGGAGAACGTCGAGCGCAACATCGAGGAAGGCTTGTCGCCGACGGCGGCGGCGCACCAGGCGATGAAGGAAGTATCCGGCCCGATCGTCGCGATCGCGTTGGTGTTGTGTGCGGTGTTCGTGCCGATGGCGTTCCTGTCCGGCGTGACCGGCCAGTTCTACAAGCAGTTCGCAGTGACCATCGCCATCTCGACGGTGATCTCGGCCATCAATTCGCTGACCCTGTCGCCGGCGCTGGCTGCGCGCCTGCTCAAGCCGCACGGTGCGCCGAAGGATGCCCCGACCCGCCTGATCGACCGCTTGTTCGGCTGGGTATTCCGCCCGTTCAACCGCTTCTTCAAGTCCAGCTCGGAAAAGTACGAGCGTGGCGTGTCGAAGATTCTCGGTCGTCGTGGTGCGGTGTTCCTGGTCTATGCGGTGCTGCTGGTCGGCACCGGCGTGATCTTCAAGCTGGTACCGCCGGGTTTCATTCCGACCCAGGACAAGCTGTACCTGATCGCCGGCGTGAAGTTGCCGGAAGGTTCGTCGATCGCACGTACCGATGAAATGCTGCGCAAGGTTGCCAAGATTGCCCAGGAAACCGACGGCGTGGCCCATACCATCTCGTTCCCGGGCCTGAACGCGCTGCAGTTCACCAACACGCCCAACACCGGCGTGGCGTTCATCCCGCTCAAGCCGTTCAATGAGCGCAATGGTCGGACCGCTGCCGAGATCAATGCCGAGATCAACCAGAAGATCGCCGGACTGAAGGAAGGTTTCGCGTTCGCGATGATGCCGCCGCCGATCCTGGGGCTGGGCAACGGCAACGGCTACCAGATGTTCATCGAGGATCGCGGCAATCTCGGCTATGGCGCGTTGCAGAACGCGGTGCAGTCGATGCAGGGTGCGGTGGCACAGACACCGGGCATGGCCTATCCGATCACCAGCTACCAGGCCAACGTGCCGCAGCTGGATGCGGAGGTGGACCGGGTGAAAGCCAAGGCACAAGGCGTGCAGCTGACCGAGTTGTTCGACACGCTGCAGACCTACCTTGGCTCGGCCTATGTCAACGACTTCAACCAGTTTGGCCGTACCTGGCAGGTGATCGCACAGGCCGACGGTCAGTTCCGCGACAGCGTGGAAGACATCGGCAAGCTGCGCACCCGCAATGATCGTGGCGAGATGGTGCCGATCGGTTCGATGGTGACCATCAAGGAAACCTACGGTCCGGACCCGGTGCTGCGCTTCAACGGCTACCCGGCCGCTGACCTGGCTGGCGAGGCGGACCCGCGCATGCTGTCCTCGGCCGAAGCGATGAACAAGCTCACCGAGATTGCCGGCAAGGTGCTGCCGGTGGGCATGGCGACCGAATGGACCGACCTGAGCTACCAGCAGGCCACCCAGGGCAACGCTGCTTTCATCGTGTTCCCGGTGGCGATCCTGCTGGCCTTCCTGGTGCTGGCTGCGCTGTATGAAAGCTGGTCGCTGCCGTTGGCGGTGATCCTGATCGTGCCGATGACGCTGCTGTCGGCCTTGTTCGGCGTGTGGCTGACCGGTGGTGACAACAATGTGTTCGTGCAGGTGGGCCTGGTGGTGTTGATGGGCCTGGCATGCAAGAACGCGATCCTGATCGTCGAGTTCGCCCGTGAGCTGGAGATGGGCGGCAAGGGCATCGTTGAAGCGGCACTGGAAGCCTGCCGTCTGCGTCTGCGTCCGATCGTGATGACTTCCATCGCCTTCATCGCCGGCACCATTCCGCTGGTGCTCTCGCATGGCGCTGGTGCCGAGGTTCGCTCGGTAACAGGCATCACCGTGTTCGCCGGCATGTTGGGCGTGACCCTGTTCGGCCTGTTCCTGACTCCGGTGTTCTATGTCGCGCTGCGCAAGTTCGTCACCCGCAAAGGTGGTGGCAAGCTGGTACAGCATGGCGAGCCGACGATTCACCACTGACGGGCTCTTCCGTTCCGTCATTCCCGTGAAAGCGGGGATGGCGGGCGGGGATAGGCTTCAGGTTGTCGATATCAACTCCCCCATGAGAACAATCAAATGAGCATCCAGAACGAAAAGATCGCCCTGGTCACCGGCGCCACCCGCGGTATCGGCACCGAAACCGTGCGCCAGCTTGCACAGGCCGGGGTGCATACGCTGCTGGCCGGGCGCAAGCGCGAAACTGCGGTCGAGCTGGCGCTGAAGCTGCAGGCCGAAGGTCTTCCGGTGGAAGCGCTGCAACTGGACGTGGCAGACGCAGACAGCATCGCCATCGCCGTCGAGCAGGTGACCCAGCGGCACGGCAAGCTGGACATCCTGGTCAACAATGCCGGCATCCTGGTCGAGAACCCGGCGCTGGCACCTTCGGCGCAGCCGCTGGAAGCCTGGCAGAGCACCTTCGACACCAATGTGTATGCGGTGGTGGCGGTGACCCAGGCGTTCCTGCCGCTGCTGCGCAAATCCAGCGCCGGACGCATCGTCAATGTTTCCAGTGTCCTCGCTTCGCAGACGCTGCATGCCGATCCGGCATCGGACATCTACGATTTCAAGATTCCCGCCTACAACGCCTCCAAGGCGGCCGTGAACAGCTGGACGCTGAGCCTGGCGTACGAGCTGCGCGACACGCCGATCAAGGTCAACGCGGTGCATCCGGGTTACGTGAAAACCGACATGAACGGCGGCGAAGGTGAAATCGGCATCAGTGAAGGCGCGCGTTCCAGCGTGCAGATGTCGCTGATCGATGCCGATGGCCCGAACGGCAGCTTCACGTATCTGGGCGAGGTCCTGCCATGGTGATGCGCGTGTTGACCGCGGCCGTGACCAGCGCACTGCTGGCCGGCTGCATGACGGTAGGTCCGGACTACAAGGCGCCACCGGTCGAGCCGGTCACATTGAGCGGCGTGAGTGAGCCGGTGTTCACCGCTGAATCGCCGGTGGTGGAATGGTGGGGCCAGTTCCAGGACCCGGTGCTGCAGCAATTGGTGCAGACCGCACTGGGCGACAACCTTGATCTATACATCGCCATGGCGCGTGTGCGCGAGGCCCGCGCGGTGTTCTCCGAGCAGCGTCTGGATCAGCTTCCTCACGTGACGGCCGATGGCAGCTACGACCGACGCAAGCAGCCGGACGCCAACCAGAACGGTGAGCGCATCTTCGGTGAGAGCTACCAGGCCGGTTTCGATGCGGGTTGGGAGCTGGATCTGTTCGGGCGCAAGCGTCGCGCAACCGAAGCGGCGCGTGCCGATCTGGGTGCCGAACGCGACAATCTGGCCGATGCACAGATCACCGTGGCGGCGGAGGTGGCGCGCAACTATTTCGAGCTGCGCGGTGCGCAGAAACGCATCGCCGTTGCCAGGCACACTCTGGCCAACGTGCATGAAACACAGTCGTTGACCGAGAAGCGCTGGGAGTTGGGTGCGGGCAGCGAACTGGATGTGCAGAGCAGTCTGGCCAGGTTGAAGGCCATCGAGGCGGACATCCCGTTGCTGGAAGTGGCCGAAGCACAGTCGCGGCGACGTCTGGCGGTGCTGCTGGGCAAGCGCCCGGATGCATTGGATGCACTGCTGCAGCCGCGCAAAGTGCCGGCCTTCACCAGGGCGCTGCCGCTGGGCGACACCAGCAATCTGCTGCGGCAACGTCCGGACGTACGCGCCGCCGAACGGCGACTGGCCGCTGCCACCGCGCGGGTCGGCGTGGCGACGGCGGATATGTTCCCACGCATCAGCCTCAGTGGCTTCGTCGGTTTCCTCTCCGGTGACGCCAGTGGGCTGATCAATGGTGACAACAAGACATGGTCACTGACGCCGTCGATCAGCTGGGCAGCGTTCGACTTCGGTTCGGTCCGTGCCCGACTGCGCGCGAGCAAGGCCCAGGCCGACGGCGTTGCCGCCGAGTACGAGAAGACCGTGCTGCTGGCGCTGGAAGACACCGAGAACGCATTGACGCGTTACGCCAAGGAGCAGGCAAGGCTGGCGCTGGTGGTCGAGCAGGCGCGAGCGGCGCGTCGTGCCGAAGCGCTGGCAAGGGTGCGCTATCAGGAAGGCTCGGAGGATTTCCTGGCCCTGCTGGACGCGCAGCGTAACCAGCTGACTGCCGACGATGCGTTGGCCGACGCCGAGGCAACAGTCAACGTCGCCGCGGTAGCGGTCTACAAGGCGATTGGTGGCGCAAGGCAGTCGGACACGGCGCTGGTCGGGCGTCTTTGATCGCTCCAGGCTCCTCTCCCTCAGTAGGAGAGGGGGCGGGGAAAGGGCGCCCCATCGCTGGATAGTCCAAACAGAAAAGGCGGCCAGTCGGCCGCCTTTTCATTTCAATCAAACCAACGGCAACTTACGCCGCGTTGGCCTGCTCGCGACGCGGGCCTTCAGCCAGCGCACGGCCAACCATGTTGACCAGCAGGTCCAGCTCTTCCTCGTCCATGCTGAAGTGCGGGGTGAAGCGCAGCGAGTTCTCGCCGCCGTGGATCACATTGACGCCGTGCATGCGCAGCCATTCCTCGGTCGAGCCAGCGCCGTAGCACTTGAACTGCGGGGCCAGCTCGCAGGAGAACAGCAGGCCGGTGCCTTGCACCTTGGTGATCAGGCCGCCAAGTTTTGCCTTGAGCGCTTCCAGCTTCTGCACCGCCTGCTCACCGCGCACGCGGATGTTCTGGCGTACTTCCGGCGACAAGCGGGCGAGGGTGGCGCAGGCCACGTCCAACGCACGCGGATTGGTGGTCATGGTGTTGCCGTACACGCCCTTGCGGTACAGGCCCGCGGCATGCTCGGTGACGGCCAGTACCGACAGCGGGAACTGCGCGCCGTTCAGGGCCTTGGAATAGGTTTCCATGTCCGGCGGGTCCAGCGTTTCGTAGCCGGGGTAGTCGACGAACGACAGGCTGCCATGCGCGCGCAGCGCGGCCTGGATGGAGTCGATCAGCAACAGGCTGCCGTGATCGCGGGTCAGCTCGCGCGCCACCTTGTAGAAGCTGGCCGGCACCGCACGGCCCGGGTCGCCTTCGCCCATCACCGGCTCCAGGAACACGGCCTCGATGAACCAGTTGTTGGCCTGCGCATCGGCGAAGACCTTGCGCAGCGCGGCTTCGTCATAAGGCGGAACCGTGATGACGCTGTTCTCGCCACGGTAGCTGGCCAGATGCTGGTCATAGGACTTGCGGCTGGAGTCCGAGTACAGCGCAGGGCGGTCGGTGCGGCCATGGAAACTGCCCTTGATGACCACGCGCTTGATGGTGGCGCCGGCATGGCGAGCGCCCGGATCGGTCTGCAACTTGGCGTTGATGTCGGCGATGCGCGCGGCAAGACCCACCGCTTCGGAGCCGGAGTTCAAACACATGAAGTGCGAGAACGGACAGCCGCCACGGCTGTGGCCGATCTCGGCACGCATGGCCTGGGTGAAACGGCGCTGGGCCAGGTTCGGCGTCATGATGTTGGCCATCACCTGCGGTTTCGCAGCGGCCTCCATCACATCGGCCGGGGTGTGGCCGAAGCCGAGCATGCCGTAGCCGCCGGCGTCGTACAGCACAGCGCCCTTGAGCGAGACCACCCACGGGCCGCGTGCGGCCAGCGCGATGTACGGCACCACGGCGTCGTCGGCGTAGAAGTTGATGAAACCGGCCTGCATGGCGTGGATCTGGTCCTTTTCGTCCAGGTCCAGCAGGTCGGCATCGATGTCCTTGATGCGGGCGTATTCCGTGGCGGCCGCTTCGATGGCAAGCACCAGGTCGGGATGGGCGGCGGCCAGGCGCTCGATGCTGGCATCGTCCAGACCCTGGGTAAGTCGGGTGCCGGCATGCGCGCGAAGCGGGGCGAGGGGGCCGAGTACGGTCATGCTCATCTCCAGAAGTTTCTTGTATATACCCATTATCTGGAGATTCTGGACATATGGCAGATATGATTTGTACGAAAGTTGATGTAATTTCGGCGAATCGACGAAACCGGTAAGCAAAGTGAAGATTTCACCCGCAGATGAACGCCTGCTTTCCGTGCTGCGCGAGGATGCCCGCGCGTCCACCGCGCAGATCGCCCGGCGGCTGGGCCTGTCCCGAACCACCGTGCAGAGCCGCATCGATCGCCTTGAGCAGCAGGGCGTGATCGCCGGCTACACCGTGCGCACCCACGAGGATTACGAACACGGGCAGGTGCGTGCGCACGTGCTGATCACCGTGCTGCCGAAGAAGATGCCGGCTGTGGTCAAAGCCCTGCGTGACATTCCCGAGGTGCGTTCCCTGCACTCGGTCAGCGGCAACCACGACCTGATCGCGATGGTGGTGGTTGGCGGGGTTAGCGAGATGGATGTGGTCACCGACGCCATCGGCGCGCTGGACGGCGTGGAGCGCACGACCAGCGCGATCATCCTGTCCACCAAGTTCGAGCGTTGACCGGTAGTGCCCAGCCACGCTCGGCAGGTATTGCCGGTGCGGCTCCCAGCTTGGCTAGGCTGCGTTCTGTCGGGGCGTGGGCACGGTAATCGACGCATATCAGCCCAAAACCGCATCGGAGCTACACTATCCAGCTCCCCGCACGATGCCCCGGCCTTGAAGAAGTCCGATTTCCACTACGACCTGCCCGAGGCGCTGATCGCCCAGGCTCCCTTGGCCGAGCGTTCGGCCAGCCGCCTGCTGCTGGTGCCGCCGGCACCTGCGGCGTTCGACGACCGCCATGTCCGCGATCTGCCGGAGCTGCTGCAGCCCGGCGATCTGATGATCTTCAACGACACGCGGGTGATCCCGGCGCGTCTGTTCGGGCACAAGGCCAGCGGTGGTCGTGTCGAGATCCTGATCGAGCGCCTGCTCGGTGGGCAGCAGGCCCGCGCGCAGATCGGTGCAAGCAAATCGCCCAAGCCGGGCAGTCGCATCCAGCTCGATGCAGGCGGCGAGGCCGAGGTGCTGGGCCGCGACGGCGAGTTCTACGTGCTGCGTTTCGATATTCCCGAATCGCTGGAATCCTGGCTGGTGCACGAAGGCCGCCTGCCGCTGCCCCCGTATATCCATCGCGAGCCGGGTGCGGATGATCGCGAGCGCTACCAGACCGTGTTTGCCAAGGAGGTAGGCGCGGTGGCTGCACCCACTGCCGGCCTGCATTTTGATGAGGCATTGCTGGCGCAACTGCGCGAGCGCGGTGTCCAGTTCGGCCATGTCACCCTGCATGTTGGTGCCGGTACCTTCCAGCCGGTGCGGGTGGATGATCTGAGCCAGCACGTGATGCACCGTGAGTGGCTCAATGTTGGCGCCGAACTGGTTGAGCAGGTGCGGCGCACCCGTGCCGCCGGTGGTCGCGTGATCGGTGTGGGCACCACGGTCGTGCGGGCGCTGGAGAGTGCGATGCGTGACGGTGAGTTGCATCCCTACGCAGGCGAAACCCAGATCTTCATTACGCCTGGATACCGGATCCGCAGCGTCGATGCCATGGTCACCAACTTCCATCTGCCCGAGAGCACGTTGTTGATGATGATCAGTGCCTTCGCCGGCAAGGAGCGGGTGTTCGAGGCGTATGCGCACGCCATCGCGCAGCAGTACCGCTTCTTCAGTTACGGCGACGCGATGCTGCTGTTTCCCGCCAACCGGGAGTGATGCGACACGTGGTCGCAGTGCGCGGAAGTTGCAGATGAGATAAGTTCTCATCTCCGTTGCCAGCCATTCCGGCTGGCCCCGACGACCACTTCCGGAGAAATCCATGCGTCATCCGAAGCGCGCCGCCGGCCATCTGGCTGCCCTGTGTTCCATCCTCCTGCTGGGCGCCTGCGCCAAGACCAATGACAGCACGGCTCCGGCCGTCGCCGCGCCGGCTGCCGCCGCGTCCGGTGAGGTCAACCTTTACACCACCCGCGAGCCGGGCTTGATCCAGCCGTTGCTTGATGCGTTCAGCAAGGACACCGGCATCAAGGTCAACACGGTGCTGCTCAAGGACGGCCTTACCGAACGACTGGCGGCAGAAGGCGAGCGTTCGCCGGCCGACGTGCTGATGACCGTGGACACCGGTCGCCTGCTCGACGTGGTCGAAGCCGGGCATACCCAGGCAGTGGAATCGACGGTGCTCGACGCCGCCATTCCCGCGCACCTGCGTTCGCCGCAGGGCCAGTGGTTTGCGTTGTCGTTGCGCGACCGGGTGCTGTACGCCGACAAGGACCTGAAGCTGGACGGCTTCACCTACCAGGACCTGGCCGACCCGAAATGGAAGGGCCGCGTTTGTATCCGTTCCGGCCAGCACCCGTACAACACCAGCCTGTTCGCGGCGATGATCGCCCATGACGGTGCCGAGAAGACCGAAGCCTGGCTGCGCGGCGTCAAGGCCAACCTGGCGCGCAAGGCCGCCGGCGGCGATCGCGACGTGGCGCGCGACATCCTCGCCGGGATCTGCGACATCGGCATTGCCAATGCGTATTACGTCGGCCGCATGAAGAATGCCGAAGCCGGGTCCGAACAGCGCGCTTGGGGTGATGCCATCCAGGTCGTGCGCCCGGTGTTCGCTGGCGTTGCTGACACCGGCACCCACGTCAACATTTCCGGTGCAGCCGTCGCGCGCCATGCGCCCAATCGCGACAACGCGGTCAAGCTGTTGGAATACCTGGTCAGTGACAGCTCGCAGAGCCTGTATGCGCGTGCCAACTACGAGTATCCGGTGAAGCCGGGTGTCGAACTCGATCCGGTGGTCGCCAGCTTCGGGCCGATGAAGGTTGATCCGTTGCCGCTGGCCGAGGTGGTGGCCAACCGCAAGCTCGCCAGCGAGCTGGTGGACAAGGTCGGCTTCGACAACTGAGCGTGATGATGCTTCATCGATCGGCCGGTGACCTGCGTGCAGGTGCCGGCCTTGCATGCGTGCGCGGAGTGACTGCCGCATGATCCGGCGCTGGAATCCGTGGCTGGTCGTGGCCGTGCTGGTGGCGCTGGTGATGCTGGCGCCGCTGCTGGCGCTGGCGTGGTCGGCGCTGCAGGGCAGTGCCGGCCTGTGGTCGCATTTGTGGACCAATGTGCTGCCCACCGCGTTGTTCAACACGACGCTGTTGCTGCTGGGTGTCGGTGCGTTGGTGATGGTACTGGGCACCGGCAGCGCGTGGCTGGTCACCGCGTATGCGTTTCCGGGTCGCGGCGTGCTGGGTTGGGCGTTGCTGCTGCCGTTGGCAGTGCCCACCTACATCGCTGCGTTCGCCTATCTCGACGTATTGCACCCGCTCGGGCCGGTACAGGGCTTGATCCGCGAACTGCTGGGTTACAGCAGCCCGCGCGAGTTCCGCCTTCCCGATATCCGGCATCTGGCCGGTTGCATCGTGCTGCTCGGGTTCGTGTTGTATCCGTATGTCTACTTGACCACGCGTGCGCTGTTCATGACCCAGGCGGCGGGCCTGCTGGAAGCCGCGCGCAGTCTGGGTGCCACGCCGTTGCAGGTGTTCTGGCGCGTGGCGCTGCCGTTGGCGCGTCCGGCGATTGCGGTAGGCGTGGCGCTGGCGCTGCTGGAAACCCTCAATGACATCGGCGCTTCCGAGTTCCTCGGCGTGCAGACCCTCACGGTGTCCATCTACACAACGTGGGTGAGCCGTGGCGACCTGGCCGGTGCGGCGCAGATCGCCCTGGCGATGCTGGTACTGGTGGCGCTGTTGATGGCATTGGAAAAGCACGGACGGCGCAGGCAGCGCTACGCGAGCGTGTTGCGTCCGCGACCTATGCAGCCGCGACAACTGCGCGGTGGAAAGGCCGTGTTGGCGTTCGCAGCCGGCATGCTGCCGGTGCTGTTCGGCTTCCTGGTGCCGGCCGCCTATCTGCTGTGGGAGGCATTGGCGCGATGGCAGGAGGCAGGCTTATCGCCGCAGTTGCTGACCGCGTTGTGGAACACGCTGCGGGTGGCTTTGCTTGCCACGGTCGTGGCGATGGTGCTTGGGTTGACCGTTGCCTGGGCATTGCGGCTGGCGCAGGCGAGGCGCCGCAGCGTGCTCGCTTCGGCCGGCAGTCGCATCGCCATGCTGGGCTATGCGGTTCCCGGCACCGTGCTCGCCATCGGTCTGCTGGTGCCGGCAGGAGCGCTTGATGCGTTGCTCAGCGACGTACTGGTCGCGGCCGGTGGTAGCGCGCGGATGCTGCTGATGGGATCGGTGGCGATGCTGGTGCTGGCCTATACGCTGCGTTTCCTGGCGGTATCGGTGGGGGGCGTCGAAGCCGGTCTGGCGCGCATCCCGGTATCGCTGGATCAGGCTGCCGCCAGCCTCGGCGAACGCTCCGGCGGGATGCTGCGCCGCGTGCACCTGCCGTTGCTGCGCCCGGCGCTGGCTGCGGCTGCGCTGCTGGTGTTCGTGGACACCATGAAGGAGCTCTCGGCGACCTTGGTACTACGGCCGATGAATTTTGAAACCCTGGCGACCTGGCTGTATGCCGAGGCGGCGCGGGGAACCTATGAGGAGGGCGCGATGGCGGCCTTGTTGATCGTGTTGGCCGGCCTGTTGCCGGTCATCCTGCTGGCCCGGGCCGGTGTGGCACATGGAGATTCGCATGGGCGCTGACATGCAACTACGACTGGAGGGTCTGCGGATCGGCTATCCCGGCGCGGACGGCTTCAAGCAGGTGGTCGATGGCCTGTCGCTGGAACTGGCACGCGGCCAGATCGGCTGCCTGCTCGGTGCCTCCGGTTGTGGCAAGACCACGGTGCTGCGGAGCATCGCCGGTTTCGAACCGTTGCAGCAGGGGCGGATAGTGCTGGGCGGGCGCGAGCTGGCCGGGCCGGCATCGGCGTTGCCGGCGGAAAAGCGCCGGGTCGGCATGATGTTCCAGGACTACGCGCTGTTCCCGCATCTGGACGTGGCGGCCAATGTCGGTTTCGGGCTGCGCACGATGGCGGCCGGCAAGCGCCGGGAGCGGGTGGGCTCGTTGTTGCGACAGGTTGGGCTGGAAGCGATGCACGGGCGTTTTCCGCACGAACTGTCCGGCGGTCAGCAGCAGCGCGTCGCGCTGGCCCGGGCATTGGCTCCGGCACCGGAACTGCTGCTGCTCGACGAGCCGTTTTCCAACCTGGACGTCGATACCCGGCAGCGGCTGGCAGGCGAGCTGCGCCTGCTGCTGAAAGCTTCGGGCACGACGGTGCTGATGGTCACCCACGACCAGGCCGAAGCCTTTGCGATGGCCGATCGCATCGGCGTCATGCATGAGGGGCGGCTGCTGCAATGGGATTCGGCAGTTGGGCTGTACCAGGCGCCGCTGGACCCGTTCGTGGCGGGCTTCATAGGTCGCGGCAGCGTGCTGCCGGGTGAGCTGCTGGGCGCGGGTAACGGACACGTGTTGGTGCGGCCGCAGGACTTGAGCCTGGACCCGGCGGGGCCGCTGCGTGGCGTTCTGGAATCGGTCGCCTTCCGCGGCCCGGGCAGCAGCGGCTGGCTACGATTGCCGGGCGGGCAGCGGTTGGAGCTGGATTTCCCGGTGGGGCAAGCACCGCTACAGCCCGGCGCGGAGATCGGGTTGCGCTGGCACAACCCGGCCCCGGTGCGGTTCCCGGGCTGAACCACTCGGCGGCCCGGTTCGCCGCCCGGCCTCATATCCGCGACAATGGGCGCACCTGAGGTTTCGTTGCTCCCAATGTCCCGATTGCAGTTCAAGCTCCAGACCACCGATGGTCGCGCCCGTCGCGGCCAATTGTCCTTCCCGCGTGGCACCGTGCAGACCCCGGCATTCATGCCGGTGGGTACTTATGGCTCGGTCAAGGGCATCCTGCCCGAGCAGGTGCGTGCGCTGGGGGCCGAGATCATCCTCGGCAACACCTTCCATCTGTATCTGCGTCCGGGCCTGGATGTGATCGCCGATCACGGTGGCCTGCATGGCTTCTGCCGCTGGGACGGGCCGATCCTGACCGACTCCGGCGGTTTCCAGGTGTTCTCGCTGGCGCACCGCCGCAAGATCACCGAGGAAGGTGTCACCTTCGCTTCGCCGACCGACGGCGCCCGGGTATTCCTGGGGCCGGAAGAGAGCATGAAGATCCAGAAGGTGCTGGATTCGGACGTGGTGATGATCTTCGACGAATGCACCCCGTACCCGGCCACCGAGGCGGTGGCGCAGAAGTCGATGGAGCTGAGCCTGCGCTGGGCCCAGCGCAGCCGCAACGCGCATGACGCGATGGGCAACGACGCGGCGCTGTTCGGCATTGTCCAGGGCGGCGTGCATACCGACCTGCGCAGTCGCTCGGCCGAGGGCCTGCAGAAGATCGGCTTCGACGGCTACGCCATCGGCGGCCTGGCGGTGGGCGAGCCCGAGCACGAGCGCAACGCCATGCTCGACCACATGCACCCGATACTGCCGGCCGACCGCCCGCGCTATCTGATGGGCGTGGGCCGCCCGGAGGATCTGGTCGAAGGCGTGGCCCGTGGCGTGGACATGTTCGATTGCGTCATGCCCACCCGAAATGCCCGCAACGGCCACTATTTCACCTCCTTCGGCACGGTCCGCATCCGCAACGCCAGGTACGAGCGGGACATGGACCCGATCGAGCCCGGCTGCGGCTGCCACGCCTGCACCAGCGGTTACACGCGCTCGTACCTGCGTCACCTGGACCGCTGCAACGAGATGCTGGCCCCGATGCTGGGCACGATGCACAACCTGTTCTATTACGAAAAACTGATGGCCGACATGCGCCAGGCCATCGAGGCGGGAACCTTCATGGCCTTCCGTGAGTCTTTCTACGCAGCCCGGGGCGCCAGTACCCCGGCGTTGTAACGCCCAAAGTCCCTCTCCCCTTGCGGGGGAGGGCTTGGGGGAGAAGGGAGGGGCGAAGCCCGATGGCATTCTCCCGAGCCCTCATCCGGCCTCCGGGCACCTTCTGCTGTAGGGGAAGGAAAGTGCGGAAGCCTTGCAATCGGACCCGGGCGCCCCTATGGCATACTTCACGGCTGACCCCGTTTCGCGGTGACCTCCGGCCAACGCCGGACGGGGCCGCCCAACACCAAGGACATGATGATGAATCTGATGGCTATCTTCCTCCCCGTCGCGCAGGCTGCCCCGGCTCCGGGCCTGGGTACCTTCCTGCTGCCGATCGCGCTGATCGCGGTGATGTACTTCCTGATGATCCGCCCGCAGATGAAGCGCCAGAAGGAACACAAGGCCATGCTGGAGAAGATCAGCAAGGGTGATGAAGTGCTGACTTCCGGCGGCATCGCCGGCGTGGTCACCGACATCGGCGACAACTTCGTCACCGTGGAAGTGGCCGACAACGTGCGCATCCGCGTGCAGAAGGGCTCCATCGGCAACGTCCTGCCCAAGGGCACGCTGAAGTCCGCAGCCTGAGGCTGAGTTCCCCTTCCGTCATGTCGCGACGCCGGGACCGGCGTCGCGCAGGAACCTGCAATGCTTGAATTTCCACGCTGGAAGTATTTCCTGATCCTGCTCGTTCTGGCGGTCAGCACGTTGTACGCGCTGCCCAACATCTACCAGAAGGATCCGTCCGTACAGATCACCGCCAGCCGCGGCGGTCAGGTCGATGACGCGCTCAAGCAGCGTGTCACTGCGGCATTGACCGAAGCTGGTGTCACGCCCAAGTCGGTGGAAGAGGAGGGCGAGAACAACCTGATCGTCCGCCTGTCCTCACTGGAGCAGCAGTCCAAGGCCAGCGAAGTGCTGCGCGAGACGACCGGTGAGAACTACACCGTCGCGCTGAACCTGGCTTCGACCGTGCCGGACTGGCTGGCCAACCTCGGCGGCAAGCCGATGGTGCTGGGCCTGGACCTGGTCGGCGGCGTGCACTTCGCCCTGCAGGTGGACCAGAAAGCCGCCGTGGACAAGCGCTTCGAGGCATATGCCGAAGATGTGCGCACCACGCTGCGCGACAACCGCGTGTCCTATCGTGCGGTCGAGCGCCGTGGCGAGAGCGACATCCAGGTGACGCTGGCCAATGCGACCGATGCCGACAAGGCTCGCGCCGCGCTGGCCAAGTCGCAGCCGACCTTCACCTATTCGGTGAGCGGCGAGCGCATCACTGTCAGCGTGCCGCAGACCGAGGTGGCGCAGATCGCCTCCGGCGCCATCGAGCAGAACCTGACCACGCTGCGCAACCGCGTCAACGAGCTGGGCGTGGCCGAACCGATCATCCAGCGCCAGGGCGAAGACCGCATCGTGGTCGAACTGCCGGGCGTGCAGGACACCGCCGAAGCCAAGCGCATGATCGGCGCGACCGCGACGCTGGAGTACCGCGCCGTCGTCGACGGCAACGCGCAGGATGCCCTGACTACCGGCCGCATCCCGCCGGAAGCCAAGCTGTACCAGCAGCGTGACAACCGTGGTCCGATTCTGCTGAACAAGCGCACCATCGTCACCGGTGACCAGATGGTCAAGGCCAATGCCTCCACCGACCAGAACGGTCTGCCGGCAGTGAGCGTGACGCTCAACGCGGTGGGCGGCCAGCGCATGTTCGACTTCACCAGCGCCAATGTAGGCAAGCCGATGGCGGTGGTGTACACCGAGCGGATTCCGCAGGTGACCATGGTCAACGGCAAGGAAGAGCGCAGCTTCAGGGTCAAGGAAGAAGTGATCTCCGTTGCCAACGTCAACGGCGTGTTCGGCAAGGAGTTTCAGACCACCGGCCTGGAGAAGACCGAGGCCGACGGCCTGGCCAAGCTGCTGCGCGCCGGTTCGCTGGCCGCACCGATGGACTTCGTCGAGGAATACGTGATCGGCCCGAGCCTGGGCAAGGAAAACGTGGACCGCGGCGTCAAGGCGGTGGTGTTCTCGTTCGTGTTCACCCTGGTGTTCTTCACCATCTACTACCGCATGTTCGGTGCGATCACCTCGGTGGCGCTGCTGTTCAACCTGCTGATCGTGGTGGCGGTGATGTCGCTGTTCGGCGCAACGATGACCCTGCCGGGCTTTGCCGGTCTGGCGTTGTCGGTAGGCCTGTCGGTGGACGCCAACGTGCTGATCAACGAGCGTATCCGTGAAGAGCTGCGCCTGGGCATGCCCGGCAAGGCCGCCATCGCGGCCGGTTACGAGAAGGCGTCCGGCACCATCCTCGACGCCAACCTCACCGGCCTGATCGTCGGCGTAGCGCTGTATGCGTTCGGTACCGGTCCGCTGAAGGGCTTCGCGTTGACCATGATCATCGGTATTTTCGCTTCGATGTTCACGGCGATCACCGTGTCGCGTGCGCTGGCGGTGCTGATCTACGGCCGTCGCAAGAAGCTCCAGTCCGTTGCGATCTGATTGGAAGAGAACGAATAAATGAAACTGTTTCCACTTCATATCGTCCCGAACGACACCAACATCGACTTCATGCGTCACCGCAAGCCCGTGCTTGCGCTGATGGTGGTGTTGCTGCTGGTCTCGGTGGCCATCATCGGTTTCAAGGGCTTCAACTACGCGCTGGAGTTCACTGGCGGCACCGTGGTCCGCACCCACTTCGAGAAGAGCATTGATGCCGATGTGGTGCGTGAGCGCCTGACCACGGCCGGCTTCGAGAACGCCCAGGTGCAGAGCGTGGGCGGTGGCAATGACCTGATGATCCGCCTGCCGCCGGACGGTGAGCACAACAACGCCGCCGATGCCGCCCAGCAGGTGGCCGAGAAGGTGCGCGCCGCAGTGACGGCGGCCGACAACGTCGCCACCGCGCAGCCGGGTGAGTTCGTTGGCCCGCAGGTCGGCAAGGACCTGGTGATGAACGGCATCTACGCGACGCTGTTCATGGTGATCGGCTTCCTGGTCTACATCGCTGCGCGCTTCGAGTGGAAGTTCGCGATGGTGGCCAGCATCACCGCGTTCTTCGACCTGATCCTGACGGTTGCCTACATGTCGCTGGTCGGCCGCGAGTTCGACCTGACCGTGCTGGCCGGCATGTTGTCGGTGATGGGTTTCGCCATCAACGACATCATCGTGGTGTTCGATCGCGTGCGAGAGAACTTCCGCAGCCTGCGTGTTGAGCCGCTGGAAGTGCTGAACCGCTCGATCAACCAGACGCTGTCGCGTACGGTGATCACCGCGGTGCTGTTCTTCCTGTCGGCACTTGCCCTGTACCTGTACGGCGGCGAGTCGATGGAAGGCCTGGCCGAGACCCACATGGTGGGTGCGGTGATCGTGGTGGTGTCCTCGATCATCGTGGCGGTGCCGCTGTTGAGCATTGGTCCGTTCAAGGTCAGCAAGCAGGATCTGCTGCCCAAGGCTCGTGATGAGGAAGAGCTGGCACGTCGTCCCTGACGTTCCACTTTCGCGATGCACATGGAAAAGCCGCGCTCTGCGCGGCTTTTCTTTTTTCCTTCACAACGTCCGCAGTGGGCGATCCGTATTCTGCTGCGCAGCCGCACCGGTGCGCGTTTCGGCATTACAAGCGAAGCGTAACTCGTGTTTCTGCCAATCTGGAACGAGGGTCACGGTATGCCTCTGCATCGACCGCATCGGCTGGGGTCGGCCATCTACCGACTACTTCGCATCAGTGGCGCCCTGGGTGGCGTGACATTGTTGGCACCACAAGCGGGACATGCACAGGCAGTTGATGACACGTTGGATGTGGTGGGCGTTGTGCTTGGGCCGGTTGATCAGGGAGCGGGCAATGACGCGGTGTTCGTGCGCGCTTCCGGACGGATCACAGGCGGCCTGGCCCAGGGGCCTGGCAATGATCGGGTCGAGACGTTCGGCGGGGCGATCGATGGACCGCTGACGCAAGGCGACGGAGACGATGTGCTGGTGATGGGCGGCGGGCTGCTGCGTGCGGTCGACCAGGGCAATGGTGCGGATCGCATGACGGTCAGCGCCGGTGTGACCAGTGGGCCGGTGCAGCAGGGAGCCGGTATCGACGACTTGGTCATGACCGGCGGCCAGATCGCCGCGCTGCTGCAGGGCGACAGCCTGGATACGTTTCGCATGAGTGGCGGCCGCATCGTTGGTGCGTTCGAGGACGGCGACTACGCGGAAATGACCGGCGGCCGCATTGGCCGGGTCAACATGAAGCTGGACGACAACACCTTCGACATGTCCGACGGCACCATCGACAGCAATCTGGTGACCGGGTTCGGTAGAGACACCATCCGTCTTTCCGGCGGCTACATCGGTGGCAGCATCAGCGTCAGTGGTGGTGATGATCGCATTACCGTCACTGGCGGCACCGTGCGTGGCGAGGTGCGAGTCAGCCTGGGCAATGATGTGCTCGACTGGAATGGCGGCGGGGTCATCCACGGCACCATTGATCTGGGCGAGGGCGATGACCGTGCATCACTTACCCGGTTGAACCAGTCACACCTGGGCGCCTTGCCGTTGTTCGACGGCGGCACCGGGGCGGACGTGCTGACGATGTCCGGCATTACCACCGGTGGCCTGTCGCGGTTCCAGCAATGGGAGCGGGTGGATATCGGCAATGTCACCGAACTCAATTTCGACACCGATCTGGTGCTGGGTGACAGCGGTACCGGAACCGGCGTGCTGAACGTGGATGACAGCAGCACCCTGTATGCCGGTGGCGGCTGGAACACGGGCGTGCGTGCCTTTGCCGGTGGGCAGCTGGTAGGGGTGAACAATGCCGGTCGCATCGACCTGACCAACGGCAACACTGGCGGTACGGCCGACACTTTCACCATCGCCGGTAATTACGTAGGCGACAACGCTGTGGTGTATCTGCAGACCGTGCTGGGTGACGATCGATCGGCCTCTGATCGACTGATCATCTCCGGTGGACAGGCCAGCGGCAGTACCGGCCTGAGCGTCATCAACTTCGGCGGCAGCGGTGCGGCGACCTTGGTGGACGGCATCCTGGTGGTGCAGTCGATCAACGGCGCGAGTACGACGCCCGCCGCTTTTGCGTTGTTCAATCCGCTGTCGGCCGGCGCGTTCGAGTACTTTCTGTTCAAGGGCGGCGTGAGCAGCGGCACGGAAGAGAACTGGTATCTGCGCTCGACGCTGGTCAATGGCACGACCGCAGGCAGCATGGCCACTGCCGCCGATCCGCCGGCACCACCGCCTGAGCAGCCAACACCGCCGGCGGCACCACCGGAGGAGTTGCCGCCACCGCCGCCGCCACCCCCGCCGCAACTGCCGGGCGACCCGGACGTACCGGATCCAGATCCGACGGCTCCGAGTGAACCGCCGCCACCGGCGCCACCGGAGCCGCCATCTGCGCCGGACCCGGTCGCGCCCGCCCCGGAGCCGCCCGTGCCGACCGCATCGGCGCCGTTGCCCATGGCCGGCAGTCTGCCGCCAACCGATGGTGCCCGTGCGGCGACCGATGCGGTGGTCCCGCTTTATCGCATCGAGTCACCGGCTTATGCGGTGGTCACGCCGGTGTTGCAGCAACTGTCATTGGCCAGCCTGGGCACCTTCCACGAGCGGCAGGGCGAACAGGCGCTGCTGGATCGCGATGGCAGCCTGCGCGCTGCCTGGTTGCGCGTGATCGGCCAGGACACCCGCCAGGACTGGCGCGGCACGGTGGCGCCGACCTTTGATGGCAGCATCAGCGGCGTGCAGGCCGGCATCGATCTGATCGCCTGGGAAAATGCGGCGGCCACATCCCGCAATCACGTCGGCCTGTTCGTGGGGCGCTCGCGTGCCGATGGCGACGTGCGCGGCTTCGCGCTGGGTTGGTACAACCTCAGCGTTGGCCAGACCAGGGTGGATGAGGATCATCTGGGGCTGTACTGGACGCGGATCGGCGAGCAGGGCGGTTATCTCGATCTGGTGCTGATGGGCAGTGACTACGAAGGCGATACGCATTCCAGTCGCGGCCTTGGCCTGGACTTGAATGGCCGAGGTGTGACCGCGTCACTGGAAGTGGGGCGGCCATTCCACTGGCGCGAAGGCAGTCGCTGGAAGCTGGAGCCGCAGGCGCAACTTATCTGGCAGCGCGCCGACCTGGATACTCAGCACGATGGCGTCGCAGTAGTGGCCTTCGATATCGGCGACACCGTGATCGGTCGCGTCGGATTGCGGCATTCGGCCGATTTCACCATCGCCTCGGGGCTGTGGCAGCCCTACCTGAAACTCAATCTCTGGCACGGCTCCGGTGGTCGCGATGTGGTGCGCGTGGATGCCGACGAGCTGGTGACCTGGAAGGGCTACAGCGCCGTGGAGTTGGGTGCTGGCGTGGTGGCCCGGTTCAATGACCGCTTCAGCATGCACGCCACCGCCGATTACACGGTGGATACCGGTGATGCCGGCAGCGACCGCAGGACGCTGGATGGCAACCTTGGCCTGCGCTTGAGTTGGTGAGGCCGAAGCAGGGCCGGTGAGCCCTGCGCCGACAGTGCCGCAGCTGGCTACCGGCGATCGCCGCCATGCGGTGGCGTCGGTTGTGTTCGTTGCGGGCGCGCACTACGATCCCCCGGTTCAGTGCTGGCGGGCGTGTCTGTAGCCGTGTGGTGGCGCTGTTTTCCTGCTTACCTAGTTGAGGTTTCCATGGTCATCAAACCGCGTGTGCGCGGCTTCATCTGCGTCACCACCCACCCGACCGGCTGCGATGCGGCGGTCAAGGAACAGATCGACTACATCAAGTCCCAGCCCAAGCTCGCCAACGGCCCGAAGAAGGTGCTGGTGATCGGCGCATCGACCGGCTACGGCCTGGCCGCGCGCATCAAGGCTGCCTTCGGCAGCGACGCCGCCACGCTGGGCGTGTTCTTCGAACGCGCCGGCAGCGAAAGCAAGCCGGGCACCGCGGGCTGGTACAACTCGGCGGCGTTCGAGAAGTACGCGCACCAGGCCGGGCTGTACGCACGCAGCGTTAACGGCGATGCATTCTCCGACGAGGTGAAGCAGAAAGTCATCGAGCTGATCAAGGCTGATCTGGGCCAGGTCGACCAGGTGGTTTACAGCCTGGCTGCGCCGCGTCGCAAGCATCCCAAGACCGGCGAGATCATCAGTTCCACGCTCAAGCCGATCGGCGCGCCGATCACCCTGCGCGGCCTGGATACGGACAAGGAAGTGCTGACCGAAACCACGCTGCAGCCGGCCACCGCCGAAGAAATAGCCGGCACCGTGCAGGTGATGGGTGGCGAGGACTGGCAGATGTGGATCGACGCGCTGCTCCAAGCCGGTGTGCTGGCCCCGGGCGCGACCACCACCGCGTTCACCTACGTGGGTGAGGAAATCACCCAGGCCATCTACTGGAACGGCTCCATCGGTGCGGCCAAGAAGGACCTGGACAACAAGGTCCTGGATATCCGCAGCAAGCTGCAGGGTATTGGTGGCGACGCCCGCGTGTCGGTACTCAAGGCGGTGGTGACCCAGGCCAGTTCGGCCATCCCGACCATGCCGCTGTACCTGTCGCTGCTGTTCAAGGTGATGAAGGAGCAGGGCACGCACGAAGGCTGCATCGAGCAGCTCGATACGCTGTACGACATCCTCTACAACGGCCCGCAGGGCGGCGCGAACGCGGCCGACCACATCCGCCAGCAGTTGCTGGACGGCAAGGGTCGCGAGATCGCACTGGTGGACGGCGAAGGCCGCCTGCGTGCGGACTACAAGGAAATGGCGCCGGAAGTGCAGGGCAAGGTGCTGGAGCTGTGGCCGCAGGTCACCAACGAGAACCTGTACGAGATCAGCGACCTGGCCGGCTACAAGGCCGACTTCCTGCGTCTGTTCGGTTTCGGCATCGACGGCGTGGATTACGACGCCGACGTGAATCCTGACGTGGCGATTCCGGGGATCGTGGAAGTCTGATCTCCGTTTTATTGTGGTTGTGGATATGGAAAGGCCGCGCAGTGCGCGGCCTTTCTGTTTGCGTGGGTGTTTGGGGCGCTTGTTGGAGCGGCGGCCCTCACCCCAACCCCGCTCACCTAGGCGGGTGAGGGGCCTGGTGGACTACGAGCCCCTTGCTTTGCGTGAGCCGCGAGCCGCCGCTTTGCGAGCACCTCTCCCGTTTACGGGAGAGGGTTTGGGTAAGGACAGGCTTCAAGCACGCGCTGCCCAATCCCGATCAGTTGAATTCAAAATCCATCGCCGCCGCAGGCGCGCCGACAAAATCACCTTCCACGTAGTCCACGCCAGCGCCGAACAGCAGGCTCATCGTGCCGGCATCGGCCACGAACTCGGCGATGGTCAGGATGCTCGCTTCCTGCGCCTTGGCGGTGATCTCGCGGGTCTTCTCCAACTGCTCCTTGGCCTGGACCGGGTCGGCGGTGAAGCCGCTGTCCAGTTTCAGGAAGGCCGGTTTGAAATGGGCCAGCAACTGGAACGAATCCAGCCCGGAGCCAAACTGCTCAAGGCCGACCTTGCAGCCCATCGTCGCCACGCCACTGAGGAACTGCTGCGCATTGCGCAGGTGGGTGAACACCTTGGCTTCCGGGGTCTGCAGCCACAGCTGGCTTCCGCTGACGCCTTCGGCTGCCAATCCGTTGCGGATCACGTTCAGCAGTTCCGGATCGGAGAACGACTCCGGCGTAATGCGTACCATCAGGTGTGTCGTGTGGCCGGCGCGGCGGCGTTCGCCCAGCGCGCGGATGGCATTGGCCACCACCCAGCGATTGAGTGGTGCCAGCAGATTGTGATCCTGCGCGATGGGCAGGAAGGTGTTCGGGCCGACAAGCTCGTCGTTGTTTTCCATCAACAACGAAGTGTCGTACAGCTGCATCGGCTCGCCCATCAGGTTCAGTACCGGACGGAAGCGCAGCTGGAAGCCGTCACCGCTGATGGCCTCGCCGATGCGCTGCACCCAGCGCTGGATGCGCTCTTCCTCGACCCGGTCGGCGGCGCCGGGGTCGAACACCTTGACCGTGTTGCCACCCAGTTCCACGGCGGCACGGGTGCAGTCGTTGGTACGGCTCAGTACCTGGCCGACGCTGGCGATCTTCTCGCCCACCTGAACGCCACCAATGCTGACCGTGACCGTGGCCGAGCGCTCACCGATGCTGAACACATGCGAGGCGAATGCCGCCCGCACCCGCTCGGCAAGCTGTGCCGTGTAGGTGTAGTCGCCGGGGCCGAGCAGGGCGAAGCTGTGTTCGCCGAAGCGGGCCAACTGCGCATCGCTGCCAACGGTGGCGGCCAGGTGCTGGCCCATGGCGGCGATCAACGCGTCGGCCGAATCCAGGCCGATGTCCGGCAGCAGCCGCGCGTAATGATCCGGCTCGATCAACAGGAAGCCGTACTGGCCTTCGCTGCGGCTGACCTGGGCCACCGCGTTTTCCAGCTGCACCATGAAGGTCGGGCGGTTGAGCAGGCCGGTGACCTGGTCGCGCTGGCGCAGTTCTTCCACTTCGCGTGCCAGCTCCGGGTCGAATTCCTCGCGACGGCGGAACACCACCTGCGAGCAGGATTCGCCCTCGTAAGTGGCAGCGGTGAACTCCATCGTGGCCGGGAACGTGTCGCCGTCCTGGTTGCGTGCATGCACTTCGTACTGCGGGGGTGGTGCTTCGCCCTTGCTCAGCGACTTGAGCAGGTTCTTGAAGTCCTCCACGTACTGCGGGGCCACCATGTCCAGCAGCGAGATGCCTTCCACGTCCTCGAACGATTCATACCCGAACATGTCCAGGTAGGCGTCGTTGGCGCGGATGTGCATGCCTTCGTGGATGTAGGCGATGGGCTCGCGGGAAGATGCAATGAGTGCATCGCAGCGACGCTCGGTCTCGCGCATCTGGGCTTCAATGCGGCGCAGGCCGCGGCGGGCCTGCAGGTCGGTCCATTCGTTGCGGACCACCGCCAGCAGATGGTCCGGCTGTTGGCGCAGGGCAATGGCGCGGATGCCGTTGGCCGCCGATTCCAGCAGCAGACGCGCTTCCACCTGGTCGGCCAGCAGGATCATCGGGATGTCCTTGCCGCTGGCGGCAATCTGCTGGGTCAACAGCAGCTGCGGTATCGCATGGGAGTTGGCGGTCAGCACCAGGTCGATGGGTTGGCTGGCCAGGGCCTGGATCAACTCGTCGGCGTTCTGTGGCCGCGACGGTCGTACCGCGATGCCACTGTTGCGCAGCGTGCTGACGATGACTTCGGCGTTTTCGGCGCTGTCGTCAACGATCAGCAGGCGCAATGTGATGTCTTTGGCGTTCTGCATTCAGGACTCCCGGGGGACGGGGTTTAATACACGATGGGCGGCGTTGGCGTCTATGTGCGTGCCGTTGTATGTGACGGAATTCCGACGCAGTGCCGCATGCGCATGCCGGTCGTTGTCAGGCCACCTGGCCGGCGGCATGCCCGGATGCCCACGCCCACTGGAAGTTGTAGCCACCGAGCCAGCCGGTCACGTCCAGCACCTCGCCGATGAAGTGCAGGCCGGGCACCAGCTGCGATTCCATCGTCGAGGACGACACCTTGCGCGTCTCCACGCCGCCGAGGGTGACTTCGGCGGTGCGGTAGCCTTCGGTGCCGCTGGCCACCAGCGGGAAGTCGGAGAGCAGGTTGGCGGCGGCGAGCAGGTCGCGCTCGTCCAGCTGACGGACGGGCTTGTCCTTGAGCCATTGCTCGCACAGGCGCACCGCCAGACGGCGCGGCATCACCTCCGACAGTACCGTGCGCAGCTCCGAGGCCCCACGATCACGCTTCATCTCACGCAGCCAGTGCTCGGCATCGTGGTCGGGCAGCAGGTCCAGGCGCAGGTCGTCGCCTGGCTGCCAATATGAGGAAATCTGCAGGATCGCCGGGCCGCTGATGCCGCGATGGGTCAGCAGCATGAAGTTGCGGAAGCTCTGGCCATTGCAGCGCGCTTCCACCGGCAGGGCGACGCCGCTGAGCTCGGCAAAGCGTTCCTGGTGCTTGCCACTGAGCGTGAGCGGCACCAGCCCCGCGCGGGTGGGCAGCACCTCGTGGCCGAAGCGGCGCGCCACTTCGTAACCGAAGCCGCTGGCGCCCATGCTGGGGATTGAGAGGCCACCGGTGGCAATCACCAGCGACGCGCAATGGAACAGGCCCTGTGCGGTCCGCACGCGGAAGCCATCGGCACCGCGTTCGATATCCTGCACGCCGCAGTCGGTGCGGATCTGCACACCGGCGGCCGCACATTCGTCCAGCAGCATGCGGACGATCTGCTTGGAGGAGATGTCGCAGAACAGCTGGCCCAGCTCCTTCTCGTGATAGGCGATGCCGTGGCGTTCGACCATCTCGATGAAGTCGCCGGGCGTGTAGCGCGCCAACGCCGATTTGCAGAAGTGCGGATTGGCCGAGATGAAGTTGGCCGCCGTGGTGCCGGTGTTGGTGAAGTTGCAGCGTCCACCACCGGACATCAGGATCTTCTTGCCAACCTTGTTGGCATGGTCGATCACCTGCACGATGCGGCCGCGCTGGCCGGCGGTAAGCGCGCACATCAGTCCGGCGGCGCCGGCACCGATCACCAGAACGTCGCAGCGGATCGTCGTCATTGCCACTGCCTGCTTACTGCGCCGGGCGCTTGCGCCAGGCCGGGATCACATCCAGCTGCATCTGGTCGTTGATCAACTGCACCTCGCCGTCCTGGATCAGCACGCTCCAGCGCATCGCCCGCTGCACCTGGGTGCCCCACAGCTCGACGAAGCTGGACGGCAGGTCGAGCACGGACAGGTTGTCGTGACGCAGCAGGTGCTTGCCCTGCTTCTGCCACCAGATGTCGGAGGCATTGCCGCCGTAGTTCACCACCTGAACGTGGGTGCTGCGGTTGCAGGCCTTGCGGATGCGGGATTCGTCCGGGTGGCCCAGGTCGATCCACTGTTCGATGGCGCCGGTGTAATCGTGCAGCCACAGGTCCGGCTCGTCCTCGGTGCTCAGGCCACGGCCGAATTCCAGCCGGTCCTGCGCATTGAGTGCGAAGGCCAGCAGTCGCACCATCAGGCGCTCGTCGGTTTCGGAGGGGTGCTGGGCCAGGGTCAGGTTGTGGGTCGCGTAGTAGCCGCGGTCCATGTCGCTGATCTGTAGCTCGGCCTTGCGGATGGTGGCGGTGAGGGCCATGGGGTTACCGGGTACAAAGACCGGCCATGATAATGCTTTGCCTCCTGCCGAACCGCCCTGACCGTGCCCGATACCGATCTCCCCAGCCGCCTGCAACTGCCTCCCGGCGCCTGGCCCAACCTGGTTGAAGGGCTTTGTGCGCGCTTTCCGGGTGTATCCAGGGCGCAATGGCTGGACCGTTTCGCGCGTGGCCGGGTGCAGGCAGCCGACGGAACCGCATTGACGGCGCAGCAGCCATGGCTGGCCGGGCAGGAAATCGTGTACTTCCGTGAAGTGGAAGCTGAGCCGGTGATCCCGTTCAGCGAACAGGTGCTGCACCACGATGAGCACTTGCTGGTAGCCGACAAGCCGCACTTTCTGCCGGTCACCCCGGCCGGGCGTTATGTCCGCCAGACCTTGCTGGCGCGGCTGATCGCCAGCACCGGCAATCGCGAACTGGTGCCGCTGCATCGCATCGACCGGGGTACCGCTGGGCTGGTGCTGTTTTCCTGCAATCCGCAGAGCAGGGCGGCATACCAGCGACTGTTCGCACAGCGCTTGATCCGCAAACACTACCAAGCCCTGGCGCCGGCCTTGCCTGAGCTGGTGTTTCCGCTGGAGCGGAACAGTCGCATTGAACGTGGCGAGCCGTTCCATCGCATGGCGGAACACGACGGCCTGGCCAACTGCTGCAGCCGGATCGAGGTGATCGAACGAGGCGGGGCGATCTGGCGTTATGCGCTGGAGCCGGTGACCGGGCGCAAGCACCAGCTGCGGGTGCATATGGCCGCCCTGGGCGCGCCGATCATCGGTGACGACTGCTACCCGCAATTGCTTCCACGCGCGCCCGATGATTACCGTGCGCCGCTGCAACTGCTGGCCAAGCGCCTGGCGTTCGTCGATCCGCTCGATGGCCGGCAACGCGAGTTCATCAGCGAGCGAACACTCTCGTACCCGTAGTGCCGAGCCATGCTCGGCAAGCCTTTGTCCGGTAAGTCCGCAGCGCAGCGTGGCTGCGCTCTACCGTTATCGCGGGCGCTGCGCCAGCCAACGGTCCAGTTGCGCGGCGAAGGCCTGGCGGTCGCGCTGATGCAAGGTGGCCGGGCCGCCGGTCTGCACCCCAGCGCCGCGCAGCTCTTCCATGAAATTGCGCACCGACAAGCGCTCGGCGATGGTGTTGGCGGTGTACAGCTCGCCACGTGGGTTCAGCGCCAAGGCCTGCTTTTCCAGTACGCGGGCCGCCAGCGGGATGTCTTGGGTCACCACCAGCTCGCCAGCGTTGACCCGTTCGGCGATGGCGTCGTCAGCGGCGTCGGGGCCGCCGGCAACCTGCATCGAACGGATGAAGCGCGAGGGCGGGGTGCGCAGCCATTGGTTGGCGACCAGCACGGTTTCGATGCCGGCCCGTTCGGCGGCCCGGAACAGGATCTCCTTGATCACGACGGGGCAAGCATCGGCGTCCACCCATATGCGCAATGGAGCGGGGGAAAGAGGGGTTTCCATCTGCGCAGTCTATCGGTTGCGGTGGTTCCGGGGATGGGTGGGGGTGCTGGGAAAAATAGGCAAGCCAATGAATTCAATGGATTTATTGCTGCGGCTTAATCCAATTGATTTTCTGAATACGGTATTTATCGCTTTTTGTCTTAAAGCCGCGTATCGTTGCCGGTACTGTGCTTGCAAGGGTCACCGTGAATCGTGGCCTGATGCAGTTGATCTTAACGATCCGCTCATCGATCCGCTTTACCAACGCCTGCAACTCAGTCTCGGCCCCGATATCCGGCGGCTGCGATTATTTCAACTTATGTTTCAGGAGTTAGTACATGTCTGATCGTCAGACCGGCACCGTCAAGTGGTTCAACGACGCCAAGGGCTTCGGCTTCATCACCCCGGAAAGCGGCCCGGACCTGTTCGTGCATTTCCGCGCGATCCAGGGCAACGGCTTCAAGACCCTGCAGGAAGGCCAGAAGGTTACCTTCGTCGCCGTCCAGGGTCAGAAGGGTATGCAGGCTGACCAGGTGCAGGCGGTCTAATCGACCTCCCGCAACCGTAAGGTAGCCAAAAACGCCGGAAGCGAAAGCTTCCGGCGTTTTCTTTTGCCTGCGATTCGGGCGTCATGCGTCCCTTTCGGGGAGGTGGTTAGGATGCGTCTTTGAATCTGCGGGGCATCGGCCATGATCAAAGTCCACCATCTGGACCATTCGCGTTCGCAGCGGGTGCTGTGGATGCTTGAGGAACTGGGCCTGCCGTACGAGATGGTGACCTACCAGCGCGATCGGAAAACATGGCTGGCGCCCAAGGCGCTGCGCGACGTGCACCCGCTGGGCAAGTCACCGGTGCTGGAAGACGACGGCCAGGTGCTGGCCGAGTCCGGTGCGATCCTCGAATACCTGGCCGACCGCTATGACCTTGAGCGCCAGGTTTCGCCCGAGCTGATGCCGGCCCAGGCTGCCGAGCGCCTGCACTATCGTTACTGGATGCACTACGCCGAGGGTTCGGCGATGCCGCCGTTGCTGATGGCGCTGGTGTTTGGGCGCATCCGCAGCGCGCCGATGCCGTTCTTCATCAAGCCGGTGGCGCGGATGATCGTCGACAGGACGATGCAGGGCTTCATTAGCCCGCAGTTGAAACTGCACCTGGACTGGATGGAGCGGGAACTTGGCCAGCGGCCATGGTTTGCCGGTGACCGGTTCACTGCCGCCGACATCCAGATGAGCTTCCCGGTCCAGGCGGCGGCCTCGCGTGGTGGGAGCATGGAGCGCTATCCGAACCTGCAATCCTTCCTTGCCCGCATCGCCGAACGCCCCGCATTCCAGCGGGCGGTGGCGCGTGGCGGCCCGCTGGACCTTGCCGCAGGCGCCAACTGAGCTTGCACCGATGGCTTGATGACCCCATCTGTCTGCCATGAACAACGCAAATCTGCTGTTTGACAACCGCTTCGTCACCGCGCTGCCGGGTGATGCCGAAACCGGCCCGCGTCGCCGCGAAGTGCTTGGCGCGGCCTGGTCGCAGGTTACTCCGACGCCGGTGGCTGCGCCGGTTCTGCTGGCGCATTCGCCGGAAGTGGCGGCGCTGCTTGGCTTCGATGAAGCGATGCTGCGCAGCCCGGAGTTCGCCGAGGTGTTTGGCGGCAATGCGTTGTACGAAGGCATGCGGCCGTGGGCGGCGAACTACGGCGGACACCAGTTCGGGCACTGGGCCGGGCAACTGGGCGATGGCC
The DNA here is from genome assembly GCF_021202945.1 of Stenotrophomonas sp. SY1. Classification (GTDB taxonomy): domain Bacteria; phylum Pseudomonadota; class Gammaproteobacteria; order Xanthomonadales; family Xanthomonadaceae; genus Stenotrophomonas. The sequence continues at coordinate 2,079,395 of NZ_JAJOYR010000001.1, forward strand.
GTGCGATCTCGCTCGGTGAACTGATTGCCGATGGACGCCGCTGGGAGCTGCAACTCAAGGGTGCCGGTCCGACGCCTTACTCGCGCGGTGCCGATGGCCGCGCGGTGCTGCGTTCGTCGATCCGTGAGTTCCTGTGCTCGGAGGCCATGCACCATCTCGGCGTGCCGACCACGCGGGCGTTGAGCCTGGTGGCCACCGGTGAAGCGGTGGTGCGTGACATGTTCTACGACGGTCATCCGCAGGCCGAGCCGGGCGCGGTGGTGTGCCGGGTGGCGCCGTCGTTCATCCGCTTTGGCACGTTTGAACTGCCGGCATCGCGCGGCGATGTCGCGTTGCTGCGGCAGTTGGCGGAGTTCTGCATCGCGCGTGATTTCCCCGAACTGGCCGCTGCTGGCGAGCAGCGTTTCGTGCAGTGGTTTGAACTGATCTGCACGCGCACCGCGGTGATGGTGGCGCATTGGCTGCGCGTGGGTTTCGTGCATGGCGTGATGAACACCGACAACATGTCCGTGCTCGGCTTGACCATCGATTACGGCCCGTACGGCTGGGTGGAAAACTACGATCCGGAGTGGACGCCGAACACCACCGACGCGCAGGGGCGTCGCTACCGCTTCGGTACGCAGATGCAGGTGGCGTACTGGAACCTGGTGCGGCTGGCGCAGGCGCTGTCACCGCTGTTCGAGGATGCAGCGCCGCTGCAGGCCGGGCTGGACGCTTTCCGTGAGCGGTTTGCCGTGGAAGAGCGCGCGGCGCTGGTCGCCAAGCTTGGCCTGGGTGAATTCCGTGACGGTGACGAATTGCTGATGGAGCAGTTCCGCGAGCTACTGCACGAAGGCGAGATGGACATGACGCTCGCGTTCCGGGCGTTGGCGGAGGTGGACCCGGCCGCACCGGCGGTGGCACCGCTGGAGGAGGCGTTCTATTCGCCCGGGAAGCGCGAACAGGTGCTGCCCGCCCTGCAGGACTGGTTGCAGCGGTACGGCCAGCGCGTGCTGGCTGCCGGGCAGTCAGTGGCGGCGCGTCGCCGCGCCATGCAGGCGGCCAATCCGCGCTATGTGCTGCGCAACTGGCTGGCCCAGGAGGCCATCGACCGTGCCGAACAAGGCGATTTCGCCGGCATCACGGACCTGCTTGAAGTGATGCGTCATCCTTATGACGACCAGCCCGGCCGCGAGGCCTACGCGCGCAAGCGCCCGGAATGGGCGCGCGAGCGTGCCGGTTGCTCGATGCTCTCCTGCAGTTCCTGATTCCTTTTTCCGATACTCGACATGATGACTGTTTATCCCGATTGGTCGCACAAGATCCGCGACGTCAGCGACTTCCCCAAGCCCGGCATCCTGTTCAAGGACATCACGCCGTTGCTGGCCGATGCCGATGCTTTCCGAGCAGCGATCAAGGCAATGGCCGAACCCTGGCGTGCTGCCGGCGTGCAGGCGGTGCTGGGCGTGGAAGCGCGCGGCTTCATCCTCGGCGCCGCACTCGCGCTGGAGCTGGGCGCCGGCTTCGTGCCGGTTCGCAAGCCGGGCAAGCTGCCCGGTGCCACGCTGAAGCAGGAATACGCGCTGGAGTACGGCAGCGACCGCATCGAGGTCTGCGCCAGTGCGATCGCGCCGGGTACCCGGGTGGTACTGGTCGATGACGTGCTGGCTACCGGCGGCACGCTGGCCGCGGCATTGCTGCTGGCCGGACAACTGGAAGCTGACGTGCTGGGCGCTGCGGTGCTGGTTGAACTGGACGGCTTGGGTGGCCGAGCCCGTCTGCCGGCCGGCGTACCGTTGCAGGCCACCCTGGTTTACTGAAGCGGCCCTCGGGTTTTCATTCCAACGGAGTTCCCATGTCCAGCCTGAGCACGCTGTTGTCGTCCTTTGATGTTGAACGCGGGCTGGAGCTGCCCGATGACTGGCGCCAGGGGCGCACGGCCTATGGCGGCATCCTGACCGCGCTGGCCGTGGCGGCGGCGATGACAACCTATTCGGGGCAGATGCCGCCGCTGCGTTCGGTGCAGGTCACCTTCATCGGCCCGGCGGTGGGGCAGCTGGAGTTCCGGCCGCAAGTGCTGCGCGAAGGCAAGTCGGTGGTCAATGTCGGCGTGGATGTGATCGCCGAAGGCGCGCTGGCCGCGCGCCTGGCGCTGGTGTTCGGGCGTTCGCGCGATAGCGCCATCGCCCACGATTTCGGCCCGTTGCCAGCCGTTCCGGGGCCGGAGGCGTGCCGGGAATTCAACATGTCGGGGATGCCGTTCGCGCCGGCTTTCACCCGCAACTTCGTGATGCGCCCGGCCGGTGGCGCGCAGCCCATTTCCGGTGCCACGCATCCGGAACTGTTGATCTGGATGCGGCACGTGGATGCCAGCGGTGTGGACCCGGCGGTTGCGCTGGTGGCCATGGCCGATGCGTTGCCGCCGGCAGCGTTCACCAGCTTCACCGCAGCGGCGCCGATCAGCTCGATCAACTGGAGCTTCGACATGCTTGAGCCGGTGCCGGTGGGCGAGTGGTTCCTGCTGCGCTCCTTCAGCGAGCATGCGCGCGATGGGTATTCATCGCAGGACATGCAGGTGTGGAACGCGCAGGGCCAGTTGCTGCTGCGTGGCCGGCAGAGCGTGGCGGTATTCGCCTGAGCAGGCCCGTCCGGCCAGCCATTGCCTGAAAGCGCGCGGCAGGCAATGATCGGCCGGGATTTCCACGGGGCAGAACATGCGGATTCTTGGCTGGATGGCGGTGCTGGCGGCGATGTCGGGCTGGAGCGCCTGGTTTGTTATCTGCAATGTCTACGAGTTTTCATTGCCGCTTGATCCGTGGGCGCTCGCCTTCGGCTGGCTGATCACGCTGGTCGCCTGCGTGCAGTCGCTGCGGTCGGCCCATCGCCGGGCGTGGGGATGGGGCCTGTGCGGATTGGCGAGCTGCTTCGGCATGTATCTGCTGCTGGTGCATCGCGGACTGGGGCATGGCGCCGCGCTGGCGGTACTGGTGGTTGTCGCGCTCGGCGTGTTTGCATTGACGATGAAGGTGGCGCGCCGGAGCCGGGTGCAGGCTCCGTAGCCGGGCACTGCCGGCATTGGCCTATTGGGCCAGTGCCTTGCGCAGGAACGCCAACACCGCCGGTCCGCTTTCCCGATCCGCGCGTGCATAGCCTGCCGGCGTTCCGCCCACCGGGATGTAGGGGCCGGTGTCGTGACGGAAGGTGGTGGGCTGGTACATCTGCGTGATCAGGTGGCCGGCATCGGAGTAGTACAGCAGCACATCGGCCTGCGGCGCGGCGCGGCGCTGCAATCGGCGCATGGCCACGGCCGCCATTTCCCCTGAAGCGCCCAGCTGGTCATCGCCACCGGCCACCAGCAGCAGCGGGCCGTTGATGCGTTCGATGGGGAATGTGGCCTGTTCGAGGGCTGCGGCATGTTCGCCGGGCTGGTTCCAGTTGATCCCTTCCAGGTAGGGCAGGAACGGCAGGTCACGGCCGCCGAGGCTCAACGCCGGCAGGTCCGCGGCCCTGAAGTCCGCTGGCGGTACGTCCCGGCGGATGCCGCGGAAGGGCGCCGGGCTGCCTACCCAGGACACCACCGCTTCCAGGCGTGGATCATGCGAGGCCGCCGCCATCGCGACGATGCCTCCCCATGAGCCGCCCATCACCCCGATGCGGCCGGCGAAGCGCTGGGTGCGCAGCCAATCCGCTGCGCGGCTGACCGGGTCGATCGGCACGCGGATCAGGTCGCTCGGCAGGCCGGGCATGCGGTAGTAGGCCACCGCCACCGCGACGAAGCCGTTGGAGGCCAGCCAGGCCGCGTAGTAGTTGGCGGTTTCGATGCCGCCTTCGGCACCGCCGAGCGTGATCACCACCGGATGCTGGCGCCCATCATCCAGCGCACCGGCGGGGAAGTAGAGGTTTGCCACCACGCCGTCGAGCTGAAGCGTGCGGGCGTTGACGTGAGTGCTGTTGATGCGCCGGATCAGGGTCTGCTCGCCGACCATCTTGCCTTCAACGAAGGCCTGCAACTGGAAGTGGACGGGCTTGAACAACAGGCCATCGTCGCTGCGGGACATCGGCAGCGGCGTTGGCTGGCCGCGGCCATCCTTGGGCTGCATTGACCAGAACAGGCCCATTGCATCGACGCCTGCGTAGCTGCCGGCCTCGGCGCCGCTGTTGGCGGTATCCACGCGGCCTTCGACATCGGCACGGAACGTGGCCTGCGACAGCCATTCAACGTCACGGCTGTCGCGCATGGAAAGGCGCAGCTGCACCGGCTGGGTGGGAAGTAGCCCATCAACGCGGATCTGAACGGGCTGGTCGCCGGGGCCGTCGGCCGGGGTTGCGACAAGGCGTGCGGCAGCGGAAGAAAGGCTGACGCCCATGAGTACGGCGGCGAGCAGGTAACGGCGCATGGCGGGATTCGATATCGACGGAGCGGCGATGGTGTCCATCGGCGCTGCGGGTTGATAGTGCCGCGCGCGGCGGTTGGCACCGGCCGTGCGGGCAATGGCACAAGCCGTGCGTGCGACTCCGGTCTAGCTGCGCGCGCGCATGGCCGCGTCGAACGCGTCGCGGTACAGGCGGCTCAGCGGCAGGCGGTTATCGTCGGTCAGCAGCAGGGTCGCATCACCGTTGCGGCGTGGTTCGAGTGTGCGTACCCGGGCCAGGTTGACGATCACCGCCCGCTGCACCTGGATAAAGCCGGCCGGCGCCAGCTGTTCGGCCAGCCGGCCCATGCTTTCGCGCAGCAGATGTACCTGGCGGCCGACGTGGATGCAGGCGTAATGGCCGGCATTGTCGATGTAATCGATATCGGCCACGGCCACGTAGTCGGTGCGGGCGCCGTTGCGGATGCACAGCGATTGCAGGGCCGGACTGCCGGCATGGGCGAGCTGTCGCCGTGCACGTTCCAGCGCCAGCGCCAGGCGCGTGCCGTCCAGCGGTTTGAGCAGGTAGTCGACCGCACCCAGCCCATACGACTCCACCGCATGTTGCGCATGGGCGGTGGTGAAGATGACCAGCGGTGCAGGTGCGGGCAATTGGCTGGCCAGTTGCAGGCCATCGTTGCCGGGCATCTGGATGTCGAGCAGCAGCAGGTCCACGGGTTCGTGCTGGAGCAGTTGTCGCGCCTGTTCGACATCACCGGCTTCACCGCGGATGTCGATGTCGGCGTGCGCGGCCAGCAGGTGGCGCAGCTTGTCGCGGGCGAGGGGCACGTCATCGACCAGCAGTACGCGGATCATGCGGAGTGCACCATCGTCTGCATCGGCAGTCGGATACGGACGTGGCAATGGCCGGCGTCGCGCGTGACCTCGACCGACGCGCGCGCGCCATGCAGGGCGTGCAGGCGCTGGCGGCTGGCCTCCAGTCCGATCCCAAGGCCCGGCGATGCTTCGCCGCAGGGGTTGCCGAGCAGGATCTCCAGCATGCCGGCGTGGACGCTCATCGACAGGGTGATGGCGCCCTCCGGCGCACCTGGCGCTGTGGCGAAACGGATCGCGTTCTCGACGAACGGTTGCAGCAGCAGCGTGGGAACTGTGGCCTGCCAGGCCTCGTTGTCGGCATCCAGCTCCAGCGGCAATGGCTGTTCCTGCAATAGTTGCTGCAGCTCGATGAAAGCGACGGTGTTGGCCACTTCCTCCCGCAGCGCGATGGCCGGTGCGCTGTTGAGCAGGTTGCGCAGCAGTTCGCCGAGCTGGGCCAGAGCGGCGTCGGCACGGGCCGCATCGCGGTAGCCCAGGCTGCCGATGGCGTTGAGTGCGTTGAACAGGAAGTGATGGTTCAGCCGTGCCGCCAGCGCCTGCTCACGCGCCTGCGCCAGCAGTTCACCCCGGCGGTGATAGCGCTGGATGTAAGCCAGCGTCTGGCCGATGCCGATTACGGCGAAGTAGGTGGTCAGGGCGAACAGGCTGGTCGCGAGCACCGCGCGCGGCCAGCCATCGGGCAACGGCAGCGGCTGGGGCAGGTGTGACAACACGAAACCCAGCAACCAGCCGCACAGCGACAACGCTGGAATCAACGGCAGCCCGATCAACAGCAGCGTGCCGATGACACGCGGGTCATTGCCCATCCCCAGCGGCCAGCGCCGACACAGTTGCCAGAGCGCCGGCGTCACCAGCGCCCAAGGCAGTTGGATGCCAAGCAGGAACACGAAGTTCCTTGCCAGTGACAGCCACAACGGGTTGTCACTGGCCGGGCTGGTGAGCTGTACGGCCGGCAAGGTCACCACCGCCAGCAACAGCCAGCCGGCGGCGATGAAACGCAGGGGCACGCGCTTGCGTTGTTGCATCAGTGGCCTGCGATATCAGACCTTGCGGACGCGGAAACGCTTGCCCTTGATTTTGCCGGCTTCCAGTCGCGCCACCGCCTTTGCCACTTGTTCGCGGCTGATTGCCACGTAGGAGCGGGTCGGGAAGATGTCGATCTTGCCGATGGCCTTCGCCGACAGGCCGGCTTCTCCGGTCAGTGCGCCGAGGATGTCGCCGGCACGCAGCTTGTCGGTCTTGCCGCCATCGATGCGCAGGGTGGTCATCGCCGCCTGCGGCAGCTCGGCCGGGCGCGAGGTGGCCAGTGGCGTCTTCTGCCAGTTGAGCGGGTTGCCCTGCGCCGCTTCCAGTGCATCGGCGCGGTTGCGCTCGCGGCCGGCGACCAGGCTCAAGGCCAGCCCGTTGCGACCGGCACGACCGGTACGGCCGACGCGGTGCTGGAAGGTGTCGATGTCGGTCGGCAGCTCGTAGTTGACCACTGCGGCGAGGTCTTCCACGTCCAGGCCGCGCGCGGCCACGTCGCTGGCGACCAGCACGTTGCAGCTGCGGTTGGAGAACTGCAGCAGCACTTCATCGCGGTCGCGCTGTTCCATCTCACCGTGCAGGGCCAGCGCCGAGAAACCGAACTGGCGCAGCGAGTTGGCAACTTCGTCCACGTCCTTGCGGGTGTTGCAGAACACCACCGCCGATTCGGGCGTGTACTTGAGCAGCAAGCCGCCGAGTGCCTTCTGCCGATGGGCCGGTTCCGCTTCGAAGAACAGCTGCTGGATGGCCGGCGCTTCGGACTGGCCGGTGATGGTGACCTCGACCGGCTCGTTGAGCAGGGCACGGGCCAGCTCGCGGATTTCCTCCGGGAAGGTGGCCGAGAACAGCAGGCTCTGGCGTTCTTTGTGGGTGCGGCCGGCGATTTCGCGGATGGGCTCCTCGAAGCCCATATCCAGCATGCGGTCGGCTTCATCGAGCACGAAACCACGCACCTGGCCCAGGTTGAGGGCACGCTTGCGCGCCAGTTCCTGCACGCGGCCGGGCGTGCCGACCACGATGTGCGGGTCCTGCGCTTCCAGAGAGGCCAGCTGCGGGCCCAGCGGCATGCCACCGGTGAGGATCAGCAGCTTGAGGTTGGGGATGCCGGTGGCCAGCTTGCGCAGCTGCTTGCCTACCTGGTCGGCCAGTTCGCGGGTGGGGCAAAGCACCAGCGCCTGGGTGCGGCCGTTGGTCGGATCCAGGCGGTTGAGCAGGCCCAGACCGAAGGCGGCGGTCTTGCCGCTGCCGGTGGGGGCCTGTGCGATCACGTCGCGGCCTTCCAGGATTGGCGGCAGGCTCTGCGCCTGCACCGGCGTCATCGTGGTGTAGCCCAGCGCGTCGATGCCGGGAGCGAGTGCCGGGGACAGCGGCAGGGTAGAGAAATCATTCATGCGGCATTTTCGCAGAAAAGTCCGCAAGCCGTTGGTGTCAAAGCCCCTTTCCCGCTTGCGTGAGAGGGGTTGGGGCGAGAGGCGGCTCCTGGCACGTGGAGCCGGAAGCCTGAAAACGAGAAGCCAGAAGCGCCCCCATCCGCCCTCGGGGCACCTTCCCCCGCAGGCGGGGGAAGGGAGTGTCAAAGCTCCGTAGGCCGGTGAGAGGGCATTGCCGGGTAGGCGGGTACACGATGCAAGGAGCAGGAAGCAGGAAGCAGGAAGCAGGAAGCAGGAAGCATCACAGCACGGCGCGTACCGCCAGATTGATCAGCATCCCGCCGCCCAGCAGCCAGAGGAACAACAGCATCGCCAACAGCATCGGCTTGCTGCCGGCCTGGCGCAGCGCAGAAACATGGGTTGTCAGGCCCAGCGCGGCCATCGCCATCGCCAACAGCGCGGTATCCAGTTCGACCAGGGCGTTGACCACGCCGGCCGGCAGCAGTTGCAGCGAGTTGAATGCGACCATGGCGATGAAGCCAAAGGCAAACCACGGGACGGTGATCTTCGAGCGCTGCCCGTCGGCATGGCGTTGACCGCGCGCCAGCAGTGCCGACAGCCCCACCAGGAACGGCGCCAGCATCATCACCCGCACCATCTTGGTGATCACCGCAGCGTCGGCCGCGGGCTCGCTGATTGCGCGGCCAGCGGCGACCACCTGGGCAACCTCATGCACGGTGGAGCCGGTGAACACGCCGAAGGCGGTTTCATCCAGCGGCATCCAGCCGGCGCTGACGCCCCATTGGTACAGCAGCGGGTACAGGAACATCGCCAGTGTGCCGAACACCACCACCGTCGCCACGGCCACGGCAACCTGCTCGGCGCGACCCTTGACCACGGGTTCGGCCGCCATCACCGCAGCCGCGCCACAGATTGAACTACCGGCGCCGATCAGCAGGGACGAATTGCGATCCAGCCCCAGCACGCGCGTGCCCAGCCACCAGGCCAGGGCGAAGGTGGAGCACAGCACCAGCGCATCGATCACCACGCCCGTCGCGCCGACCTGGCCGATGTCCTGCAATGTCAGGCGCAGGCCATAGAGGACGATGCCGGCGCGCAGCAGGGTGGCCTTGGAAAACCCAACGCCGGCCGCCGCGCGCGGCGCCAGCGAAGGGTAGGCGGTGTTGCCGATGGCGATGCCGAGCACGATGGCCAGCGTCAGCGCGCTGATGCCGTGGGCCTGCATCCAGGGCAGGGTGCCCAGCCAGATCGACAGGCCGGCGATGAGCGCGGTCAGCAGCAGGCCGGGGAGGCGGTTGGATGTGGGCTGGATCGGCCCTTGTGTGACGGTGTTCATAACGATGGGTTATCAGAAGGTGGCCCATCCTGCTTCGACTGCCATCAGCTGTAAAACAGATACTATTCGTATATTCAACCTGTTTTATGGATAGGTCATGCATCTTTCCCTGCGCCAGCTGCAGATCTTCTGCGCCATCGCCGAGGCCGGTACCACCACCGCGGCCGGCGAAACCATCGGTTTGTCGCAATCGGCGGTGAGCGCAGCGCTGAACGAACTGGAAAGCCTGCTGGGCCTGGTGCTGTTCGACCGGGTCGGGCGCCGCCTGGTACTCAACGCGCACGGCCGCGCGCTGCTGCCGGAGGCCCGGGCGCTGCTGGCCGGCATGGCGGACATCGAGCGGCGCTTCAGTACCGGGCGTGAAGCCACGGCCCCGGTGCGCTGGCGGGTGGGGGCCAGCACCACCATCGGCAACTACCTGATGCCGGGGCGCATCGCCGACCTGCTGGAGCGCAACGGCCACGCCCATGTGGATCTGGTCATCGGCAACACCCGCGAGGTGACCGCCGCCGTGCAGCACCTGGAAGTGGACATCGGCCTGATCGAAGGGCCGAATCACGAGCCGGGGCTGGAGGTGGCGCAATGGCTCGATGACGAGCTGGTCATCGTTTACGGCCCGCGCCACCCGCAGGCGACCGCGTTGCGGGCCGGCGCCGACCTGGCGCAGCTGCGACAGGCCTGCTGGCTGCTGCGCGAGCCCGGCTCAGGTACCCGCGAAGCGGCTGAACAGGCCTTGTTGCCGCATCTGCACGGGTTTGCCGAGGTGCTGCAGTTGGGCGGGACCGAGGCGATCAAGCAAGGGGCCGTGGCCGGCCTGGGCCTGGCCTGCCTGTCCCGGCATGCGGTGGCCGACCTGGTCGCGCTGGGCAAGCTGCAGGTGCTGGACACCCCGCTGCCGCGGCTGCACAGGCAGCTCTGGGTGGTGCGCCATCCCGGTAAACGGGTGCCAGCCAGCCTGCGCCAGCTGCTCGGCTTGCCGGCGGACGTCTTCGTCGACGGTTGACTCCCGTACAATGGGCGGATGCCTTTGATTACTTTGCAGAACGTCGACTACAGCGTCGGCGGCCCGTTGTTGCTGGAAAAAGCCGAACTGTCGATCGAAACCGGCGAACGCATCGCCCTGATCGGCCGCAACGGCGCCGGCAAATCCACTTTGATGAAGCTGATGGCCGGCGAGCTCAAGCCCGACGACGGCGAGGTGCGCGTCCAGCAGGGCGTGCGCGTCACCCGGTTGGAGCAGGAGGTGCCACATGGCGCTGCCGGCAGCGTGTTCGACGTGGTGGCCGATGGCCTGGGCGAACTGGGCCACTGGCTGGCTGAGTTCCACCGCCTGAGCCATGCAGAGGTGTTCGATGGCGAGGCTATGGGCAACGTGCAGGCCAAGATCGACGCCGCCGATGGCTGGGGCCTGGATCAGCGCGTGGCCGAAACCCTGACCAAGCTGGAGCTGGATGGCGATGCCGAATTCGGGCGTTTGTCTGGTGGTATGAAGCGCCGCGTGCTGTTGGCACGCGCGCTGGTTGCTGGCCCAGACGTGCTGCTGCTGGACGAACCGACCAACCACCTGGACATCGAAGCCATCGATTGGCTGGAAGGCTTCCTGAAGGGCTGGAATGGCTGCGTGGTGTTCGTTACCCATGACCGTCGCTTCCTGCGCGCGCTGGCCACCCGCATCGTCGAGATCGACCGCGGCCAGGTCACCAGCTGGCCGGGCGACTGGGAAAACTACGAGCGCCGCCGTGAGGAACGCCTCAACGCGCAGGCGCAGGAGAACGCCCGCTTCGACAAGCTGCTGGCCCAGGAAGAAGTGTGGATCCGGCAGGGCATCAAGGCCCGTCGTACCCGCGACGAAGGCCGTGTGCGCCGCTTGAAAGCCATGCGCAACGAGCGCGTGCAGCGCCGCGAGCTGGGTGGCAACGTCAAGCTGGAAGCCGCGGGTGCGGAGAACTCCGGCAAGAAGGTCATCGACATCAAGGACGTGAACTTCTCGTTCGGTCAACGCACGATGATCAAGGACTTCTCGACCGTGATCCTGCGCGGTGACCGCATCGGCCTGATCGGCCCCAACGGCAGCGGCAAGACCACCTTGCTCAAACTGCTGCTGGGCGAGCTGCAGCCGGACAGCGGCGAAGTGCGCCAGGGCACCAATCTGCAGATCGCCTATTTCGACCAGTACCGCGCCACCCTGCGCGAGGACTGGAGCGCGATCGAGAACGTGGCCGAAGGCGCGGACTTCATCGACCTCAACGGCAAGCGCAAGCATGTGCATGCCTACCTGCAGGACTTCCTGTTCACCCCGGAACGTGCGCGCGCACCGATCACCCGCCTGTCCGGCGGCGAGCGCAACCGCCTGCTGCTGGCCAAGCTGTTCGCGCAGCCGTCCAATCTGCTGGTGATGGACGAACCGACCAACGACCTGGACGTGGAAACCCTGGAGCTGCTGGAAGAGCTGCTGGGCGACTACACCGGCACGCTGCTGCTGGTCAGCCATGACCGTGACTTCCTCGACAACGTGGTGACCTCCACGCTGGTGCTGGAAGGCGAGGGCAAGGTGGGTGATTACATCGGTGGCTACAGCGACTCGCTGCGCCAGCGCCCGGCACCGGCGATGAGCGGCATGGCCGTGGCCAAGGCTTCGGCGACCGCCGCACCTGCGGCCAAGCCGGCCGCCCCGGTTGCAGAGCCGGCAGCGGCCAAGCGCAAGCTCAGCTTCAAGGACGCACGCGAACTGGAACAGCTGCCGGCAAAGATCGAGAAGCTGGAACTGGACGTGGAAGGCCTGACCAGCGCGATGAATGATCCGTCGTTCTACACCCGTTCCAGCGCTGAAGTGACCGCGCACACCCAGCAGCTGACCAAGGTGCAGGCCGAGCTGGATGCGGCCTACGCGCGCTGGCAGGAACTGGACAGCTGAGACCGAACGGCCGGGGTTGCACCCCGGCCCAGGGCGCTGCTCCCGTAGGGGCGGCGCCGGCCGCGCGAAGCCAGCAATTTTCGACGACGCCGCTCCTGTAGGAGCGGCGTCAGCCGCGAGGCCAGGAATCCATGAAGAACGCTGGATTCCCGCAACTGCAATGAACCCTGTGAACGCTCGTTCTCGACTGGTGCGGTGACGTCGCAACCCATGCAGGAGAGGCGTCAGCCGCGAAGCCGGAATTGTCTGACCGCGCCAGATTTCAATGCTCGCAATGAGCACGCCGCCGTTTGCCGCCCGCGCAAATCGCGCGTCCTGACACGCCGCCGGCTTCACGACCAACCTCGTTCCTGCGGCGCTACCACAGGCGCATCGCAACTGGCATGCTGCGGCTTTACGGCCCGGGAGGCCTTATGCGTCGCATCCGTGCAGGTGTCGCCGTGTTGGCGGCCATCCTGGCCTTGCCGCTCCATGCCGAGGTCAAAGACGCCGCGCCCGGCGGTTTCACCGTTGAGAACAGTGCCGTCGTCCAGGCATCGCCGGAGCGGGTATGGGCGGTGATGATCGATGAGGTCGACCAATGGTGGCCCAAGGATCACAGCTGGTGGGGCAGGGCCTCGCGGCTCAGCATCGACCCGCGTGCCGGTGGCTGTTTCTGCGAAACAGCGGGTGGGCAGCAGGCCCAACACCTGCAGGTGGTGTTCGTTGACCCCGCACGCACCCTGCGCATGACCGGTGGGTTGGGGCCGCTGCAGGGCATGGGCCTGCATGGCGTCGCCGAATGGACGCTCAAGGCTGAAGGCAGGAACACACGGGTGACGTGGCGTTATCGCGCCGGCGGCTACACGCCCGATGACCTGTCCGGCTTCTCCGCAATCGTGGACAAGGTCCAGGCCCAGCAGCTGGACGGGTTGGTGCAGCGGGTGAAGGCTGGCAATCCGTAGCTTGTCAGCAGGAACGCCCGGCGGCTGCAGGAGCGGCGTAAGCCGCGAGTCCGGGATTCTGGAGGGCAGGGAGTGCGGGCGATTGCAGCCGTTGGGGCCGAGCGTTCGTGACTGTGGGATGTCGCGCGCTGTGGTCAGCTTCGCGGCTTACGCGCTCCTGCGCGGGCGGGCAGGGGCTGGGACTTCATCCCAGCCAGGGTGCAGCACGATGGCGAATCCCGAATCCGAGCTCAGTTAAGCGTCGCGCCGTCCACGATGCCGCCTTCGGGCAGCTCCAGAAACGCCCAGAACGGAACGGCGTCTTCGGCCCAACTGGCCGAGGCTTCGGAAAGAACGTCGAGCAACGTGTTGAAGTCCTCGATGCTTGACTGGCGCAGGCAGTCGGCGTCGTTGAACAGCAGGGCATAGCCGTTGGCCGGCAGCCAGGACAGGTCGCGCAGTGCGTCGGAAAGCGCATCCCAGTTGCGGCCCCAGCCCGGCGGGAAATCCAGTTGGGTGCCGATGCGCATCAGTAGCGTGCGCTTGTCGGCACAGTCTTCCAGATCAATCCGGCAAACCCGCAGCCCGGCATCGCGTGCTACCGCGGCCAAGCCGCCCAGATCGCCGTGGGCGACGCCGTAGACGCCTGCCTGGCTCGCGTCTTCCAGGCCCATGTCGAAACCGCTGTCAGTCATTGCTGTTCTCCCGATGCGGGAACTTCAAAACTGCGGAAGCTCTCGTAGTGGTCGTCGGTGTAGTACCAGGCATCGGGCGGATCGCCGCCGGTCACGATGCGCTTGGCGCCACGATGATCCAGTCCGGGTGTATCCACGGTGTATTCGCGGTAATAGCCGCGTGGACGCTGTGGCAGCAGTCGCTCGCGGTTGCCGAACACGCTGCCGTCCTTGCGGTGCGGGTAGGGACCGCCGCGTTGGATCAATGCAATGGTTTCGCGCGCTTCGGCAGGCAGGAAGGCCGGCAATGGGTCCCTGGGCTTGCTGGCCTGTCCAGCAGGGGGTGCGGGAGTAGCGGGCAGGCTCGAGTCCTGGGTCAGCGACGGTGCGAACTGCGGTGGCGGCGGTTGCTGCACCACGCGCATTCCCCACAACCCTCCGATGAGGAGGATGACAGCGATGACCAGGAGTAAGGGCTTGCGCATGGGAGATGGTGCAGGTTGCGGAACAGGGGGTGATTATCAGGCCAGCGCGGTGTCTTTTTTGAACGGCAAGCTCGCCAGCATCCGTTTCACGTTCGGGTAACAAAGCGGGCGTGTGTTGCGATGGTGTGGCTGCTGACCCAGTAGCGGGACAAAGTTTCCTTTACATCGCCCTTGGTAAGTTGCTCGTTCGTCCCTACCATTCATAGCGCACTGCCCGACTTTTCGGTCGGGCACGAAAACCCGGTATCTAAAGGAGATCCCTCATGGCCTATACCCTGCCCACGCTGCCTTACGCATACGACGCCCTGGAACCGCATATCGACGCGGCCACGATGGAAATCCATCACTCCAAGCACCACCAGACCTACATCAACAACGTCAACGCTGCGCTGGAAGGCACCGAATACGCCGACCTGCCGGTGGAAGAGCTGGTCAAGAAGACCAAGTCGCTGCCGGAAAACCTGCAGGGCCCGGTGCGCAACAACGGTGGTGGCCATGCAAACCACTCGCTGTTCTGGACGGTGATGTCGCCCAACGGCGGCGGCCAGCCGGTCGGTGACGTGGCCAAGGCGATCGACGCGCAGCTGGGCGGCTTCGAGAAGTTCAAGGAAGCCTTCACCAAGGCGGCACTGACCCGTTTCGGCAGCGGCTGGGCGTGGTTGAGCGTGACCCCGGACAAGAAGGTGGTCGTGGAGTCCTCGGCCAACCAGGACAGCCCGCTGATGGACGGCAACACCCCGATCCTGGCGCTGGATGTGTGGGAACACGCCTACTACCTGAAGTACCAGAACCGTCGTCCGGAATACATCGGCGCGTTCTTCAACGTGGTCGACTGGAACGAAGTCGAGCGTCGTTACCAGGCCGCCATCGCCTGATCCAGGCGCCATGCCTGCCGTGTCTTCGAGACGGTAGGGCAGGCGGAAATACAGAGGCTGGGCAGAGATGCCCAGCCTTTGTTGTTTCTGGCAGATGTTGGGCGTCTTGAAAAAAAGGACGTTGTAGGAGCGGCCTCGGCCGCGAAGCCGGCAATGCCAGATCTACGGCGCGAACTGCCATCGCGAGGGTGCCGACGACATGGCGCGTCAGCGGATACGTGCCTCGCGGCCGAGGCCGCTCCTACAAGGCCGGCCAGTCTCCGGGGCAGGGGCGGCAATTCGAGCACCAGCGGTGCATCCGCATGCGATTTCATGGCAATCGCAGGTAGTGGATGCCGTAGGAGCGGCTTGAGCCGCGAAATTGGCAAGGCCAGGCCGTCGGCGTGAACTGCCATTGCAGGATTGCCAACGACATGATGCGTCAGCGGATACGTGCTTCGCGGCCGAGGCCGCTCCAGTAATTCCGGGCGCTTTCAGGGAGCGGCGGCGGGCTGCTCGCTGACCACCCGGGTTACCCGCAAGGTGGCCAGCATGCCCAGCACCAATGGTGCATCCGCTTCCGATCCGGTCGTGAGCTCGATGGGCCGGCGCGAGATGTCGGCGAAACTGCGGACCTGATAAAGCACGTCCATGCCATGTTCGTTGTCCGCCTTGCCCGCGCGGGCGTCGCGCCGGTACGCCGAAGGATTGCGCCGCATCGGTTGGAACCCCGGCAACTGACGCACCAGCTCGTCGGTGGTGGCGGCGAAATCGCCGACGATCAGCGTGGGCAGGCCATCGCTGGTGGCGTCCATCCACGAGCGCAGATCGGCCGCCTGATGGCCACGGGCGACGGTGCTGTTCTCGCCCGGCCGCATCCGTGCCACATAGAGGTTCAACTGGGCCTGGTTCAGCTGCAGGCGTTGCATGCCGGCGGCAGCCGGGGTCTGGTCACCATGCAGCAGGGTGATGGCATCCTCCAGTGCGGTCAGCCGGCTCAGCACCGCGCTGCCATGGCGTTCGGGCTGGCTGGGGCGGTCGGAGCTGATGAAGTCGCAGCTGTATTTGAGTCGTCCGCCGAGCCAGCACGCCGGGTTGGCGGTGTCGCCGGACTGGTGCACGTCCTGCACCACGATCACGTCGGCTTGCAGGCCCTGCATGAGCTCGACGATGCGTTCGCGATTGTCGGTCCAGGCCTCGGCGGCCGTGGGCAGACGCAGGCTGGCGATCTTGATGACCGGTGTGGCCGGCTCCGCTAATACCGAAAATGAAAGCACCAGCAAGCCAAAGCAGCCCAAACGCAACATCAGAAAAACCCGCAGGGACGAGTCCTTATCCTAGCGCCGGCCCCGTCTAGAGGTCGTGCAGACCGCCACACCGGGTACAGCGCCGGGCCTGGCCAGGCAGGCGTGATGGCAGCGTGATCGGTTACGCTTGCGACCTTTGTACCAACGGATCGCCTTCAGATGACGACCAGTCACGTAGCAGCAAGCCCCGCCCCAAAGGGCACAATGCCCCGCCAGATTCCCTACATCATCGGCAATGAGGGCTGCGAACGGTTCAGCTTCTACGGGATGCGCAACATCCTGGTGCAGTTCCTGATCACCTCCACGCTGCTGCAGCACATCCTGGATTCGGGTGAGCGCGCGCTGGCGGCCAAGGACCTGATGCACACCTTCATGATCGGTGTGTACTTCTTCCCGCTGCTGGGCGGCTGGGTCGCCGACCGCTTCTTCGGCAAGTACAACACCATCCTGTCCTTCAGCCTGGTGTACTGCCTGGGCCATGCGTTCCTGGCCATGTTCGAGGAAAGCCGCATGGGCTTCTTCGCCGGCCTGGGCCTGATCGCCTTCGGTGCCGGTGGCATCAAGCCGCTGGTGGCCTCGTTCGTCGGTGACCAGTTCGACCAGAGCAACAAGCACCTGGCCAAGAAGGTATTCGACGCCTTCTACTGGATCATCAATTTCGGCTCGCTGTTCGCCTCGCTGACCATGCCGCTGTTCCTGAAGAACTTCGGCCCGGCCGTGGCCTTCGGCATTCCGGGCCTGCTGATGTTCATCGCCACCTTCGTGTTCTGGCTGGGCCGCAAGAAGTACGTGCTGATCAAGCCGGACACGGCCGAGAACCCGCATTCCTTCAGCAAGGTCATCCGCACCGCGCTGTTCGCCCAGAAGGCTGGCAAGGGCCGCCCGGGCATGTTGCTGGCCGGCCTGGGTCTGGTTGCTGCGGTGGTGTCGCTGGCGATGACCCCGGTGCTGGGCTTCGTGATCGCGGCCTGTATCGCGTTGGTGCTGATCATTGCCGGCGTGGGCGGCGGTGCGTGGCTGCAGCTGGACCGCGCCCGTGGCGTTCACCCCGATGAAGCGGTCAACGGCGTGCGCAACGTGCTGCGCGTGCTGGTGATCTTCGCCCTGGTCACCCCGTTCCATTCGCTGTTCGACCAGAAGGCTTCGACCTGGGTGCTGCAGGGCGAGGAGATGACCAAGCCGGCGTGGTTCGTGGCCTCGCAGATGCAGGCGTTGAATCCGGCGCTGGTGATGATCCTGATCCCGTTCAACAACCTGGTGTTGTATCCGATGCTGGCCAAGCTCGGTTGGGAGCCCACCGCGCTGCGCCGCATGACCGCAGGCATCGCCTTCAGCGGCCTGGCCTGGATCGTGATCGGTGGCATCCAGGTGGTGATGGACGGCGGCGAGCCGATGTCCATCGTCTGGCAGATCCTGCCATACGCGCTGCTGACCTTCGGCGAGGTGCTGGTCTCGGCCACCGGCCTGGAG
This sequence comes from Stenotrophomonas sp. SY1, assembly GCF_021202945.1. Classification (GTDB taxonomy): domain Bacteria; phylum Pseudomonadota; class Gammaproteobacteria; order Xanthomonadales; family Xanthomonadaceae; genus Stenotrophomonas. Next base: position 2,097,003 of record NZ_JAJOYR010000001.1, read on the forward strand.
TTCGCCTACAGCCAGGCCCCGCAGTCGATGAAGGGCGTGGTGATGAGCTTCTGGAACCTGACCACCACGGTCGGCAACCTGTGGGTGCTGCTGGCCAACTTCGCGGTGCGCAATGATGCGGTGACCACCAACATCGCCACCACCGGCCTGAGCGTGACCGCGTTCCAGATGTTCTTCTTCGCCGGTTTCGCGTTGTTGGCGGCCTTGGCTTTCGGCCTGTACGCGCGGCGCTATAAAGTGGTCGACAACTACCGGGCGGCTTGAGGATACAAGGCGTGATCACCCTGATTCTGATTGCCATCACCGCACTGGTGTCCTGGCAGGGCTTCAACAACCGCAAGCTCGCTGACCGGCTGATCCTGTGGCCGCCGGCGGTCGACCGTCACAAGCAGTACGACCGGCTGGTGACCTACGGTTTCCTGCATGCGGATTTTTCGCACCTGCTGTTCAACATGGTCACGCTGTTCTTCTTCGGGCGCCCCATCGAAGCATTGATGGGGCGGCTGACCGGGCATTGGTGGGTGTTCCCGCTGTTCTATCTGCTGGCGCTGGTGGTCTCGATCCTGCCCAGCTACCTGAAGAACCAGAAGAACCCCAACTACATGAGCCTGGGTGCGTCCGGTGCGGTGTCGGCGGTGTTGTTCGCCTACATCCTGGTGGCGCCGTGGTCGTTGATCTTCGTGTTCTTCATCCCGGCCCCGGCCATCCTGTACGCCCTGTTCTATGTGGGCTACAGCATCTGGATGGACAAGAAGGGCGGCGACAACGTCAACCATAGCGCGCACCTGGCCGGTGCCGCGTTCGGCGTGATGTTCATGCTGTTCATGTCGCCGGACCTGCTGCAGCACTTCCTGACCAATCTGATGAACCCCAGCTTCGGCCGCTGATCGGGTTGGCGCAGGCTGGGATCGCATCCCTGCCTGCGTTCCTGGCGCTGCTTTGCCGGGACAGCGTCCCGGCCTACGATGGTGGTCCCTGGCCCTCACACGGAGTACGTCCATGACCGCACCGGCTTCCATCCAGCACAACCCTGCCGAACACTGTTTCGAGACCACCGTGGACGGGCACCGCGCGGTGCTGGATTACGAGCTGGAGAACGGGGTCATGGTCATCACCCACACCGGTGTGCCGCAGGCCATCGGTGGGCGCGGCATTGCCGCCGAGCTGACCCGCGCGGCGCTGGAACATGCACGCAGCAATGGGCTCAAGGTCGTACCGGCCTGTGCGTACGCGGCGGCTTTCATGCAACGTCATGGCGAATACACAGCCCTGCTGGGATAATCCGCGCGCTTGGCCAGGCCCGCCCGGGCGGCTGGATTATCGAGGACAGAGCGCATGAAAAGATTTGCACAGGGATCGTTTGCCACAGCGGTGTTGCTGTTGGCATTGGCAGGCTGCCGGCAGGATGGGCAGCAGCAGGAAGCTTCAGGCGCACCACCGGCACCGGCCGCCCCGCAGGCCGACGCAGGCGCGGCTGCGCCGACGACCGATACGGTCGACCTGGCCGACGTCATCGAACAGACCCCCAGTTACATGGTCGGCATCAGCTACCCGCCGGCAGCAGCCAAGTACCCCGGTCTGGCCCGCGAGCTGAGCAGCTACGCAGAGCACGCCAAGGCTGAGCTGCTCAAGTCCGTGAGCGGGTTGGGCAACGACAAGCCAACCGCTCCGTATGAGCTGTCGCTGTCCTTCGACATGCTGACCGAAACCCCGAAGGTGGTGACCGTGGCGGTGGACGGCAGCAGCTACACCGGGGGCGCGCACGGGCAGCCGCTGGTGGGTCGTTTTGTCTGGTTGCCGGAGCAGCAGAAGCTGCTCAAGGCTGAAGACCTGATCGGTACCGCGCCGGGTTGGCAGGCGGTCAGCGACTATGTCGAGGACAAGCTGCTGGAACAGGCCATGGTCCGCACCCAGGGTGAGGACATCGCGCCGGAGGAGCAGCAGGCTCAGGTGCGCAACCTGTCCAGGATGATCGACGAAGGTACCTCGCCGGACGCCGGCAATTTCAGCCAGTTCCAGCCGGTGCTAGACGAGGCCGGACGGATCAGCGCGCTGCGTTTCGTGTTCCCGCCGTACCAGGTGGGGCCGTACTCGGATGGCACCCAGACCGTCGATGTGCCGGCGGCCGTGCTGCTGCCGCACGTGGCAGCCAGCTATCGGGAGCTGTTCGCTCACCCGTAAAGAACGCCGTGGAGGGCAGCGATGGATGCTGGACTGCAACGCCGTGTGGAAGCGCTGTTGAACGAAGCTGATGTCGTGGCCGGTGGGCAACGCCCGCAGGACATCGATGTGCTGGACCCGCGCTTCTACGCGCGGGTACTGGCCGAAGGCTCGCTGGGTCTGGGCGAGAGCTACATGGAAGGCTGGTGGCAGGCCCATTCGCTGGATGGTTTCCTGACCCACCTGCTCGATGCGCGCCTGGACGAGCGGGTGCATGGCAGCGGGGACGTCTGGGACGCGCTCAAGGCCAAACTGTTCAACCTGCAGGCCGGGCAGGGCAGTTATGAAGTGGGCAAGCGCCATTACGACCTCGGCAACGACCTGTACCAGGCCATGCTTGGCAAGCGGCTGGTCTACAGCTGTGGCTACTGGGCCCAGGCCCGCAGCCTGGACGAGGCGCAGGAAGCCAAGCTCGATCTGATCTGCCGCAAGCTCGGCCTGCAACCGGGCATGCGCGTGCTGGATATCGGCTGCGGCTGGGGCGAGGCGCTCAAGTACGCCGCCGAGCGCTACGGCGTGCAGGGTGTTGGCGTGACGATCTCCAGCGAGCAGGCCGAGTTTGCACGTGCCTTGTGCGCCGGGCTGCCGGTGGAGATCCGTCTGCAGGACTACCGCGAGCTGGACGAGGATTTCGACGCAATCCTGTCGGTGGGGATGTTCGAGCACGTCGGGGTCAAGAACTACCGCACCTACTTCGAAGTCGCCCGGCGCTGCCTGGGCGAGGACGGCCTGTTCCTGCTGCACAGCATTGGCACCAACGTCAGCCGCGATCGCACCGACCCGTGGATCGCCAAGTACATCTTTCCCAATTCCATGTTGCCCTCGGCCGCGCAGATCAGCACCGCGATGGAAGGGCTGTTCGTGCTGGAGGACTGGCACAACTTCGGCACCGATTACGACCGCACCCTGCAGGCCTGGCGCAGCAACGTGGAGGCTGCCTGGGGCCGGCTTGATCCGCGTTACGACGAGCGTTTCCGGCGCATGTGGCGCTTCTACCTGGCTGCCTCCATGGCCACGTTCCGGACCCGTCATTCGCAGCTGTGGCAGTTGGTGCTGTCACCGCGTGGCGTGCGCAGCGGCTACGTAGCGCCGCGCTGAAGAACGGCGGGACCCGCCGGCCGGGATCGAAGCCCGGCAGACCTGATGGTCGATGGGTCTGCTGCTGGGCTTCATGCCGGCCTGCGGGCTGGCGACGACACCAGGACCACGTGGTTCAAAGATGAACGCCGGTTAAGGTTGTTGGGCCGGCGCTTCGATTTACGTTTACTTGTTGATATTACAGTTGTGTAATACGTCGATCCTCCCCATCGGTTTATCGCGATGAGCAGCTTCGACCCGACTGAAATCCGTATCGACGCCACCTGCCAACGCTGGCCTGGGTTTCCGCGTGAGCCGGCAGTGCTGGTGCGGCTGATCAAGGGTCTGTACAAGACCGTGCACGATCACGCCAACGCGGTGCTGCGTGACTACGATCTCAGCCACGCCGAGTACAACGCGCTGATGATGTTGTACGGAACGCCGGACCGGCCGTTGAGCCCGTCCGAGCTGGCAGACGCGGCCACCGAGAAGTCGGCCAACATCACCCGCCTGAGCGACCAGCTGCACGGCAAGGGTTTGATCGAACGCATTCCGCACGCCGAGGACCGCCGCAAGCTGGAGCTGCGTCTCACCGCTGATGGCGTCGCCTTGGTCGAACGCCTGTTGCCGGACATGTCGCGGCTGCTGCGCCAGCAGGTGCAGGGTCTGAGCGAACCCGAGCAGCATCGGTTGGAGCAGCTGCTCAAGAAGATGCTCGACAGCGTGGACGCGGTCTGAGGCAGACGATGTCCGCTGTTCCTTCACAAGTCTCTGCTGCTGCCGGCGATGGCCGTTGGTACCACGGCCTGCGCGGCTTTCTCAAAGGCGAGGCCGACACCTGGCTGTTCGTGCTGCGCACGGCGCTGTCGCTGTTCCTGACCGGCTGGCTGGCCATGCGCATGCAGTTGCCGCAACCGGGCACGGCGATGCTGACCACGGTGATCGTCATGCACCGGCAGAGCGGCATGGTGCTGGCCAAGGGCTTCTACCGGGTGCTGGGCACGCTGGTGGGTGCGCTGGCCGCGCTGTTGATTGTGGCCTTGTTTCCGCAGCAGAGCGCGCCGTTCCTGCTGGTGATGGCGTTGTGGATCGGCGCGTGTGCGGCTGGCGCCACGCTGTATCGCAACTTCAAATCCTATGCGTTCGTACTGGCAGGCTACACCGCGGCGATCATCGCCTTGCCGGTGATCGCCACCCATCCGGGCCATGTGTTCGATTCGGCCGTGGCGCGCATTTCCGAAGTGATGCTGGGACTGGCGGTCAGCGCGGTGATCAGCGACACGGTGTTGCCGGTGCGCCTGCGCGACACGCTGCGCAGCGCGGTGCGCGCACAGTACGCCAACTTCCTGGAATTCGTGCGCGAGGCATTGCAGGGCCAGTTGCCGCGCGAACGCATGGAGCAGGTACATCTGCGCGCAGTGCGTGATGCGGTTGCGTTGGAAGACCTGCGTAGCTCGGTGATCTTCGAGGACCCGGAGGCACGGGCGCGCAGCGTGCATCTGTTGCAGTTCAACCAGCGCTTCATGGCGGTGTCCACCAGCTTCCAGTCGCTGCATCACCTGATCAACCGGCTGCTGCGGCAGGGCACCCCGGCCGCCCAGGCGTTGCTGGCGCTGTATCAGCCCTTGGGCGTCGCCCTGCAGATAAACCCGCAGGACATGCCACCGGAACAGCTGGCCAATGACATCCGCCAGGTGCAGAAGAATCTTGCGGTACATGCAGCCCGCCTGCGCGAAGAGCTTGGCGACCCCGCGCAGATCGAAGACTTCGACGTCGGCATGGATCTGCTGCGCCGTTTCACCCACGAGCTTGAGGACTACATCCGTGCCCGTGGCCATCTGCTGCATCGGGTGGTGCCGGCCGTGGCTGACCTGCGTGTGCGCTTCGTGCGCGGCAACGACCATGCCGGCGCGCTGCTTACGCTGATCCGCACCACGGCGACGATGTTGCTGCTGGGAACGTTCTGGGTGGCAACGGGCTGGCCGATGGGCGCCAACGCGATGCTGCTGGCCACGATTTTTTCCGGCCTGTTCGCCACCACACCCAACGCGGCGCAGCTGACCAGCAAGCTGTTGGGCGGCTATCTGGTGGGGCTGCTGGCCGGTTATGTCTGCGAGTTCTGGGTGCTGACGCGGATGGACGGCTACGCCTTCCTGGTGGCTGGAATATTGCCGTTCCTGATCGCCGGCCTGTACCTGGCCAGCCGGCCGAAGTCCGGCGCTTTCGGTCTGGGCTACACGATGGCGCTGGTCAGCATCCTGGCCATCGGCAACCCGATGCCATTCAACCCGCAGCTGTTCTTCAACGATGCGCTGGCACAGGCGGCCGGCTTGGCTGCGGCGGGCGTGAGTTTCCTGCTGCTGCCGCCAGCCGTGGGCAGCGGTTGGCTGCGGCGCCGGCAGATGGCCGCGCTGCGCGGACAGGTGCGGCTGGCCGCGCAAGGGCCGTTGCCTGGCCTGCGGCACCGGTTTGAAAGCACGAACAGCGACCTGGTCCATCAGATCGTGGCGCATACCGTGCCGGGCAGTGACGCCTCGCGCAGCCTGCTGGCCTGGGCGCTGGCGGTCAACGAAACCGGCCGCGCCCTGATCCATCTGCGCCACGACCTGGCCAAGGAGCCGTTGCCCGTGTCACTGCAACATCTGGTGCAGTCTGCGGTGGTGGCGCTGGCCAGCTTCTTTGCCGCGCCTTCGCGCGCGGCGTGGCGCCAGACCGATGAACAACTGCAGCGGGCCATCGATGCAGCGCGCGCGCAAGCGACTGCGCCCGGTGTGAAGAAAGTACTGCGCCATCTGCGGCTGGTAAGGCTGGCAATGGTGGATGACCACTCGGTAATGGCCGCCTACATCACCCCGGTCGAGCCGAACCAGGAGCCTGCTTCCCATGCCCATTGAGTTTGCTTTTGGCGGCAGCCTGTTTCCGGGTTTGCTGGTGCTGTTCTGCGTGGTCTGCGTGCTGTTGTGGGTGCTGGACGCGGTGGCCGGCCGACGCGGCTGGTACCGGCATGTGTGGCATCCGTCGTTGTTTCGCGTGGCGTTGTTCGTTTGTCTTTTCGGCGGCTTCGGCCTGCTGCTGTTCTGAGATATCTCCATGTCCCCCAAGACTCAAACCCTGCTTCGTATCTCCATTACTTCCGTGGTTGTCGTGATCGCGGCGCTGGTGGCTGTGGCCATGTGGCGGCACTACATGTACTCGCCATGGACACGCGAAGGACGCCTGCGTGCCGAAGTGGTGCGGGTTGCGCCGGATGTATCCGGGCCGGTCACCTCGGTAGCGGTGCGCGACAACCAGCTGATCCGGCGCGGTGACGTGCTGTACACCATCGACCAGGCCCGTTATCGCAACGCATTGGCGCAGGCACAGGCCAATCTTTCCGCCGCGCAGGCCGCCGCACGCGCAGCGGGAGCAAGCATCCAGGCCGCCGCTGCCGGTGCCGAGCAGCAAAGTGCAAACGCCAGCCGTTACCAGCAGCAGTACGAACGGCGCCAGCGCATCGGCGGCAGCCTGATCTCCGAAGAAGCACGCAGCGACGCGCTCAGTGCAGTGCAGGCTGCGCGTGCGGGCGTGGCGCAGGCGCGTGCCAGCCGGCAGCAGGCCAGTGCGTCACAGCAGCAGGCCTTGGCCGCGGTGGAGCAGGCACAGGCCGCGCTGGATACGGCGGCATTGAATCTGGAGCGCACCCAGGTGCGCGCGCCGGTGGACGGTTATGTCACCAACCTGGAAGTACGCGCCGGCGACTACGCCAGCGCCGGCGCGGCGCGGTTGGCGGTGATCGATACCGCTTCGTTCTGGGTGTACGGCTACTTCGAGGAAACCAAGCTGGCGCAGTTGCGGGTGGGCGAGGGCGCGCAGATCCAGTTGATGAGCGGGCAGCCCCTGCACGGCCACATCGAGAGCATCGCGCATGGCATCACCGACGCCGACAGCCCTACCGGCAGCGACCTGCTGGCCAACGTCAACCCGACCTACAACTGGGTGCGCTTGGCGCAGCGCATTCCGGTGCGGATCAAGCTTGATCCGGGCACTGTCGGCAATGGCGTGGTGCTGGCCAATGGCATGACCGCGACGGTGATTGTTGAGGCTGGGACCTGAGGGTTCGAAGGCTGCCCTCGTCGCTCAAAAGCTACCCCTCCCCAACCCTCCCCTTGGCTGCGCCAAAGGGAGGGGGCAAGAGCGGGTTTCGCTGCGACCTGGCAGGGCATGCAATACCGCCCCCTCCCTTTGGCGCAGCCAAGGGGAGGGTTGGGGAGGGGTAGCCCTTCGACGTAAGCAAGGACAGCCAGCCCAGGTCTCACCCCTGGCAACAAAAAACGCCCGGCTTTTGGCCGGGCGTTTCTCATTCCACTTTGAACGCGGACGCTTACTTCGCCGCGTCACCGGTGGTCAAACCACGCTTCTCCAGCAGCGGCTCGATCTGCGGCTCGTGGCCGGCGAAGTTGCGGAACAGCTCCATCGCATCGACGCTGCCGCCCTTGGACAGCAGGGTCTTGCGGAAATGGTCGCCGTTGGCGCGCGACAGGCCGCCGTGCTCGCGGAACCACTTCTGGGTGTTGGCGTCCAGCACCTCGGACCAGATGTAGGCGTAGTAGCCGGCCGAGTAGCCGCCCATGATGTGGCTGAAGTACGGGGTCTTGTAACGCGGCGGTACCGGCGCGTAGTAGATGCCGTCCTTGACCAGCGCGGCATGCTCGAACGCCATCACGTCCTTCGGTGCCGGGATCTGGCCGACGCCGATCTGGTGCCAGCTCTGGTCCAGCATCGCTGCGCCCAGATACTCGGTGGTGGCAAAGCCCTGGTTGAACTTGGACGCGGCAACCACCTTGTCCAGCAGCGCCTGCGGCATCGCCGAGCCGTTCTGGTAGTGCTTGGCGTAGTTGGCCAGGATGGTCGGCTCGTCGGCCCACATCTCGTTGACCTGCGACGGGAACTCGACGAAGTCACGCGGCACCGCGGTGCCCGAGAAGTACGGGTACTTCACGTCCGAGAACATGCCGTGCAGCGCGTGGCCGAACTCGTGGAAGGTGGTGGTCACTTCGTCCCAGGTCAGCAGGGTCGGCTTGCCGGCCGGCGGCTTGGGGATGTTGAGGTGGTTGGCCACCACCGGCTTGTCACCGGTCAGCTCCGACTGCGACACGTAGGAGTTCATCCACGCGCCACCGCGCTTGGACTCACGTGCGTACGGGTCGAACAGGAAGATCGCCAGCTGGGTGCCGTCGGCGTCGAACACGTCATAGACGGTGACATCGGCGTGGTACACCGGCAGGTCGGTGCGCTGCTTGAAGGTCAGGCCGAATTCCTTGCCTGCGGCGAAGAACACGCCGTCTTCCAGCACGGTCTTCAGCTCGAAGTACGGCTTGAGCTGCGATTCGTCGAAGTTGTACTTGGCCTGGCGCACCTTCTCGCTGTAGAAGGCCCAGTCCCACGGCTGCAGCTCGAAGGTTGCCTTGCCGGCGGCCTTCTGCTCGGCGTCGATCATCGCCTGCAGGTCGGCGGCTTCGCGGCGGGCATTGGTGACGGCGGCCGGGGCCAGCTGGCCGAGCATGGCGTTGACCGCTTCCGGGGTCTTGGCGGTCTGGTTGCCCAGCGAGTAGCTGGCGAAGTTGGCAAAGCCCATCAGCGCGGCCTTCTCGGCACGTAGGGTCATGATGCGCGAGACCAGGGCGGTGTTGTCGTACTCGCCACCCTTGCTGCCGCGCGAGATCGAGGCTTCGTAGATCTTCTGGCGCAGCTCGCGGTTGGTCAGGTTGGTCAGCGGCGGCTGGCCGGTGGTGTTGAGCAGGGCGATGACGTACTTGCCCTCCAGCTTGCGGGCCTTGGCGGCTTCCGAAGCGGCGGCGATCTGCTCGGCCGACAGGCCATCGAGCTGCTTGACGTCATCGACCACGATGAACGAAGCGTTGACCTCGGCCTGCACGTTCTGGCTGAACTTGGTGCCCAGGTTGGCCAGCTCGGCATTCATGTCCTTGAGCTTGGCCTTGTCGGCGTCGGACAGCTTGGCGCCGGCGCGGACGAAATTGTCGTGGTACTTCTCGACCAGACGCAGGCCTTCAGCGTCCAGGCCCAGCTTGGCGCGGTTGTTGTAGAGCGTTTCGATGCGCGCGAACAGCTTGCCGTTGAGGTTGATGGCATCGCTGTGGGCGGCGAATTTGGCCGAGTAGTCGGCTTGCAGCTTCTTGCGCGTGTCGTTGGTATCGGCGCCGATCAGCGCGAAGAACACGGTGGTGGCGCGGTCGAGGGTGGCGCCGCTGTTTTCCAGCGCGATCAGGGTGTTCTCGAAGGTCGGCGCGGCACGGTTGTTGGCAATCGCCTCCACTTCCTTCAACTGCTCGGCCATGCCCGCGTCGAAAGCCGGCGCGAAGTCAGCGTCCTTGATCTTGTCGAACTGCGGGTAGTGCAGCGGCAGCGTGCTCTCGGCGAAGAACGGGTTGGCCTGCTCAGCGGTCTGGCTGGCGGCGGCGTTGGCGGTCACGCTGTAAGCCGGGAGGGCGAGGCCCAGGGTAGCGGCAAGGGCAAGGGCGAGGCGGGTGTTCAAGTCGGAAGCTCCGAAAAATACTGAGGGCGAAGGGTAACCTGAGGGGCTCGCTTGCCGGGTGTGTCGAATGGCATGGTTGCAAGGGCAAGCACATGCTGGCTGACCGTGCGTTGGCGGCAGTTGTCGCCGTGATGGCGTAGTCTTGCAGGCCCGTTCGGAGATGTGCCCATGGCCAGTGCATTCGAATTCCAAGCCACCGCCCTGGACGGCCAGCCGCTGGACCTGGCGGGCTTCGATGGCAAGGTGCTGCTGATCGTCAACACCGCCTCCAAGTGCGGATTCACCCCGCAATACGAAGGCCTGGAGCGGCTGTGGCGCGAGTACGGCACGCGCGGGCTGGTGGTGCTGGGCTTTCCCTGCGACCAGTTCGGCCATCAGGAGCCGGGCGAGGCGCAGGATATCCGGGCCTTCTGCGATCTCAATTACGGGGTCAGTTTTCCGATCTCGGCCAAGGTCAAGGTCAACGGCCCGGATGCGCATCCGCTGTGGCATTGGCTGCAACGGCAGAAACGCGGCGCATTGGGCATCGGTGCGATCAAATGGAACTTCAGCAAGTTCCTGGTCAGCCGCGACGGGCAGGTGATCGCGCGCTATGCACCAACGGCCAAGCCGGAGTCGCTGGAAGACGACATCCGCGCGGCGTTGGGTTGATGCGCAAACGGAACCGTATAGGAGCGGCGTAAGCCGCGAAGCAGTTAATACATGGAACACCGGGCCAGTCTGCAATTGCAGTTGACCCGATACCCAGTCCTTGATCAGCTTCGCGGCTTACGCCGCTCCTACAAGGGTTGCAGCGGCTTACTTCTCGACGAAGGCCCGCTCGAACACGTAATGGCCGGGCGTGCCGATGCGCGAGGACACCTCGAAACCGCGGGCGTCGAGCACGCTGCGCAGGTCGGCCAGCATCTGCGGGCTGCCGCAGATCATGAAGCGGTCATTGGCCGGGTCCAGCGGCGGCAGGCCAAGGCTCTGCTGCATCAGGCCGGTTTCCATCAGCGTGGTCAGGCGGCCCTGGTTCGGGAACGGCTCGCGGGTGACGGCCGGGTAGTACAGCAGCTTGTCACGGACGATGTCGCCGAGGATCTCGTCTTCCGGCAGTTCCTTCTCGAAGTACTCGCGGTAGGCCAGGTCCTTCTCGAAGCGCACGCCATGGCAGACGATGACCTTCTCGAAGCGCTCGTAGGTCTCCGGGTCCTTGACGATGCTCAGCCACGGCGCCAGGCCGGTGCCGGTGCCCAGCAGATAAAGGTGCTTGCCGGGGTGCAGGTCGCTGATCAGCAGCGTGCCGGTGGGCTTCTTGCCGACCAGCACCTTGTCGCCGGGCTTGAGGTGTTGCAGGCGCGAAGTCAGCGGGCCGTCCTGCACCTTGATGCTGAAGAAGTGCAGCTGCTCTTCCCAGTTGGCGCTGGCGATGGAATAGGCACGCATCAGCGGGCGGGCACCGTCGTTTTCCAGGCCGATCATCACGAATTGGCCGTTGTCGAAGCGGAAGCCGCTGTCGCGGGTGGTCGAGAAGCTGAAGTAGGCGTCCGTCCAATGACGGACTTCAAGCACCGTTTCGGCGCCAAAAGCGGAAGACATGCCGTGATTCGTTGTAGGAATGACTGCGGCATTCTAGCCGATTTCAATTAAATGGGAATGAATCTCATTTGCTGGCAAGGGTCGGGTTTGGAATGCGGGCTGCGTGGAAGTGGCAGCGGGCAGGCAGGCGCTCAATTCCAGCGATCCGGGGGCGGTTGGCCGGGATAGCGCGCCGCTCCATCCCGGATCACGAACAACCGATCACCGATATCCGGCCGCCTGCAGCTCGAACAACTCCGCGTAGCGGCCGCCTTCGGTCATCAGCTGCTCATGGGTGCCGCTGGCCTCGATGCGGCCATCGGCCAGCACCAGGATGCGGTCGGCCATGCGCACCGATGAGAAACGATGCGAGATCAGCACCGCGGTGCGGTTGTCCGACAGTTCCTTGAAACGCTGGAACACCTCGAACTCGGCGCGTGCATCCAGGGCTGCGGTGGGCTCGTCGAGGATCATCACCTGCGCATCGCGCATGTAGGCACGGGCGATGGCGATCTTCTGCCATTGGCCGCCGGACAGGTCCACGCCGGTCTTGAAGCGGCGGCCGATCAGCTGGTCATAGCCGGCCGGCAGGCCGTCGATGACTTCGTCGGCCAGGGCACGACGTGCAGCGTCGCGGATACGGTCTTCGTCATCCATTGCCTCCACCAGGCCGACACCGATGTTCTCGCCGGCGGTCAGGTGATAGCGGACGAAGTCCTGGAAGATCACGCCCAGGTTGGCGCGCAGGTCGTCCAGGTCGTAGTCGCGCAGGTCGCGGCCATCGAGCAGGATGCGGCCTTCGTCCGGGTCGTACAGACGTGCCAGCAGCTTGACCAGGGTGGTCTTGCCGGCACCGTTCTCACCGACGAGGGCGAGCACCTCGCCGGCGCGCAGGTGGAAATCGAGATTGCGCACTGCCCAGCGCTCGGCATCGGGGTAGCGGAAGCCGACGTTCTCGAACACGAAGCCCTCGCGGATCGGGCGCGGGATGGCGACGGCATCGGTGCGCGAGTGGATTTCCGGCTTGATCGCGAAGAACGTGAATAGATCGTCCAGGTACAGCGCCTGGCTGGCCACCTGCGAAAAACCGGTCAGCAGGCCTTCGAGCAGCTGACGCAGGCGCAGGAAGCTGCCGGACAGGAAGGTCAGGTCGCCGATGCTGAAATCACCACGGATCGTGCGCCAGGCGATGTAGGCGTAGGCGGTGTAATAGCCCAGCGTACCCAGCGCCGCGAGCACGGTGCCCCACAACGCGCGCTTGCGCGCCAGCGCGCGGTTGGCCAGGAAGAAGCGCTCGGCCAGCAGCTTGTAGCGTTCAATCAGGAAACGATGGAGGTTGAAGATCTTCACCTCCTTGGCGGTTTCCACACTGGCGCCAACCTGGCGCAGGTAGTCGAGCTGGCGGCGCTCGGGCGTCCAACTGAAGTTGAGCGAGTAACCCAGCGTGTTGAAGTGCGATTCGCCGATGAAGGCAGGCACCAGCGCGACGGCCAGCAACGCGATCAGCCAGGGCGCGTAGATCACCAGGCCGGCGGCGAAGCTGATGACGGTGATGACATCCTGTGCCTGCCCGAACAACTGGCTCATCAGGCTCATCCGGCCCATCGTCTGGCGACGCGCACGGTCGAGCTTGTCCTGCAGTTCCGGGTCCTCGAAATCCTCAAGGTCCAGTTCGGCGGCGTGTTCCATCAGGCGCACGCTGGTGGCGTTGGTGAACAGTTCCGAGAGCAGTGCGTCGGCGTAATTGACCAGCCGCCCGAGCAGGTCCGAACCGATCGCGATGCCCAGCTCCAGCAGCAGCAGTTCCAGCAGCGTGCTGAGGTGGCCGCTGGCCAGCGCTTCGCCCAGTGGCGGCATCGGGCCGGCACCGGCCAGGCGCACGGCTTCATCGATGATCAGCTTGCCCACGTACAACATCGCCACCGGCAGCAAGGCGCGGATCAGGCGCAGGCCGAGGCTGGCGATGGTCAGGATGCGGCTGGTCTGCCACACCTGCCGCAGGAACGGCGGCAGGTTGCGCATGGCATTCATGCGTTCGCGCAGGCTGGGTTTTGCTTGGGTGTTGGATGCAGCGTGGGGCATGGGGGCTTCAACGGTGGTGCGCCGGCACAGGGTACCTGCAAGTTGCCGGGGTCAGCCGTCCTTGCCCAGGTCGATGTCGCCCATGTGCGCGTCATCGCGACCGTCGGGGTTGTCGCGTATCGCTTCGCCGGGGGCGCCGAAGGAGCGATTGCCGCTGTCCACATTGAGCAGGCTGCGCACGCCGCGGACACCTTCGATGTCGGCCACCAGTTCCTCGACCTGCAGTTTGACCTCCGCGCTGGGAACATCGCCGGACAGGGTTACCCGGCCCTCCTTGACCTGCACCAACACCTGCGAGGCCTGCCCATGGCGGCCGAGGGTATGAACGATTTCATCGCCGATCAGAGTGTCCGAACGTGCTGCGGCCATTGCGTTCTCCTGGTCAATGGAGACCAACCTTCGCGCAGGTGATGTGAGCGTGGCGTCACCCGGGGTGCGAAGCGGAGCGGGCGTGTGCAGTGACGTCGATGCCCGTGCCGGAGTCGCCCGCTGGCCGGGTGGCTTGGCTCAGCGGCGCGGACCTTCCGGAGGTGGCGGATCGGACGACTGCAGCGCCACGGGCAGGTGCCAGCCGAAGTGCATGGCCATCATCCGCAGCCCGAAGCACAGCGATGCACCGGCCAGCGCGCAGGGTACCGGTGGCAACCCCAGCCAATAGCCAAGTGCGACCACTGCCGCACCGGCCAAAGCGGCCACCGCGTAAAGCTCGGCCTGCAGCACCAGCGGCACCTGCGCCAGCAGCACGTCACGGGCGATGCCGCCACCGATGCCGGTCAGCATGCCCAATGCCGCCGCCATCGGCGGATCGATGCCGAAGGACAGCGCCTTCTGCGTGCCGGCCACCGCAAACAGCGCCAGGCCCATCGCATCGAACATGCGCACCGGGTACTGCATGCGCTCGATCAGCGGCGCCCAGAAGAAGGTGACGATGCCTGCGGCCAGGGTGATGGCCGGGTAACGCCAGTCGCTGATCGCCGCTACCGGGGTGGCGCCGATCAGCAGGTCACGGGTGATGCCGCCGGCCAAAGCCGCCGCGAACGACAGCACCAGCACGCCGAAGATATCCAGCCGGCGACGCACGCCCATCGTCGCCCCGGACAGGGCGAAAACGAAGGTGCCGATCAGGTCGAGGATCAGGACGAGCGTGTTCATGCAGCCTATTGTGCGGTCTGCCCGGGGCTGCGGCCATCGGTCCGGTCCGGCGTGGAAGCGGCCGGACCGGACTGGTCTGCTTACGGCAGCGGCGGCAGCAGACCGGCGCCCAATCGGTTCCAGGCATTGATCACCGCCACGCCCATGCTCAGGTCGCTGATGCCCTTTTCGTCGAAGTGGGGTGCCAGTGCGTCGAATGCGGCGTCCGACGGTGCGCCGTCGGGCAGCCGGGTCAGCGCTTCGGCCCAGCCCAGCGCGGCGCGTTCGCGGGCATCGAAGAAGCGGCTTTCATGCCAGGCCGGCAGCGTATCGAGCTTGCGCGGCTCGATGCCGGCTTTGCGCAGCGCGGTGCCGTGCATGTCCATGCAATAGCCGCAGCCGTTGATCTGCGATACACGCAGGAACACCAGCTCCATCAGGTCGTGCTCGATGGAACTGTCATGCACTGCCTTGCTGGTGGCCAGCAGGCCCTTGAAGGCATCGGCGGCAAGGCGGGGATAGGGGACGCGGGGCGAAGCTGCGGACATTTCAGGTCTCCGGATGGCCACGATGGCCACCTTTCATCACAAGGACGCGCCAGCGTCGTTCGCTGTGACGCTCGCCGGCAATTTGTTCGGGTTGAGCACGCTGTAGATCGTGGTGATGCGGCCATCGACGATTTCGACGGTGGTCACCGAGTGCAGATGGCCGTTGTCGAAGCGCAGGATCGCCGGTTCGCCGTTGACGTTACCCAGCTGCGCCGGTTGCGCCGCACCCCGGCGGGCGATGGCCCAGAACAGCCGGCCAATGCGCTCGGCGCCCAGCAACGGACGGATCGCTGCCGTCACCACGCCGCCGCCATCGGAGATCAGGCGGGCATTGGTGTGCAGCAATGCCTGGATGGCTTCGCTGTCACCCCGCTGCGAGGCCTCCATGAAGCGGGCCAGCAGTTGCCGGTGCTGGCCGCTGTCGGCGTTGAAGCGTGGCCGCCCGGCCTGCAGCCGCTGTTTGGCGCGATGCACCAGCTGCCGGCAGCTGGCCTCGCTGTGGCCCAGCAACGGTGCGATCTCCCGGTAATCGTGGTCGAACACTTCCTTGAGCAGGAAGGCAGCGCGTTCTTCCGGCCCCAGTTGTTCGAGCAGGGTCAGGAAGGCGAGGGAAACATCTTCGGCCAGGGAGTGAATCTGGTCCGGCGCCGGTTCGCCGGGTAGCTCCAGTGCGACGTGCAGCGGTTCCGGCAGCCATGGGCCGACGTAGTCCAGCCGCTGGCGGGTGGCCTTGCGCAGCCGGTCCAGGCCGAGCCGGGTGGTCGCGGTGACCAGCCAGGCCTCCGGGTCATTGATGGCGGCGGTATCGGCGTCGGCCCAGCGCAGCCAGGCATCCTGGACCACGTCTTCGGCGTCGGCGCGGCTACCCAGCAGGCGATACGCCAGCGCCAGCAGGCGCGGGCGGTGGGTCTGGAAGGTGGTTTCGGCGTTCATGTGGCAAGGACGCGGCAGGGCGGGCCGGTGTGACAGTGTGTCCCAAAGGGTGGGTATCTGGCGCAGAAGCGGCCTTGGCCGCCAAGGCACGGGCGCTGGCAGGCCACGTGCCTGGCGGCCTGCGTCGCTGCTACCAAGGTAGGGGCAGGGAGCACGCTCCGGCGGCAAGGCGTAAAATGGCCGGCTGAAACCCCCGCCAGCCTTCAGCAAGCGAGCAAGCCGTGACATCGATCAAGCAGGAAGATTTCATCCAGTCCGTCGCCGACGCATTGCAGTACATCTCGTACTACCACCCGGTGGACTACATCAAGAACCTCGCTGCCGCCTATGAGCGCGAGGAATCGCCGGCCGCCAAGGAGGCGATCGCGCAGATCCTGATCAATTCGCGCATGTGCGCCGAAGGTCACCGCCCGATCTGCCAGGACACCGGCATCGTCACCGTGTTCCTGGAAATCGGCATGAACGTGCGCTGGGACGACGCCACCATGGGCGTGGAGGACATGGCCAATGAAGGCATCCGCCGCGCCTACGCCTACCCGGACAACAAGCTGCGCGCCTCGGTGCTGGCCGACCCGGCCGGCAAGCGCACCAACACCAAGGACAACACCCCGGGCGTGGTCAACATCAAGGTCGTGCCGGGTGATACGGTCGACGTGATCGTGGCCGCCAAGGGCGGTGGTTCGGAAGCCAAGAGCAAGTTCGCCATGCTCAACCCGTCCGATTCGATCGTGGATTGGGTGCTCAAGACCGTGCCGACCATGGGTGCAGGCTGGTGCCCGCCGGGCATGCTTGGCATCGGTATCGGTGGTACCGCCGAGAAGGCGATGCTGCTGGCCAAGGAATCGCTGATGGAGCCGATCGACATCACCGATCTGCAGGCCCGCGGCGCTTCCAACCGTGCCGAAGAGCTGCGTCTTGAGCTGTACGAAAAGGTCAACGCGCTGGGCATTGGTGCGCAGGGCCTGGGCGGCCTGACCACGGTGCTGGACATCAAGGTCAAGGACTTCCCGACCCACGCCGCCAACCTGCCGGTGGCGATGATCCCGAACTGCGCCGCCACCCGCCACGCGCACTTCACCCTGGATGGCAGCGGCCCGGTGATGCTGGACCCGCCGTCGCTGGAAGACTGGCCCGAGCTGACCTACGACTCGTCCAAGGGCACCCGCGTCGATCTGGACAACATCACCCCGGAAGAAGTGGCCGCATGGAAGCCGGGCCAGACCCTGCTGCTCAACGGCAAGCTGCTGACCGGCCGCGACGCCGCGCACAAGCGCATGGTCGAGATGCTCAACAAGGGCGAGCAGCTGCCGGTCGATCTGAAGGGCCGCTTCATCTACTACGTTGGCCCGGTCGATCCGGTGCGCGACGAAGTGGTGGGCCCGGCTGGCCCGACCACCGCCACGCGCATGGACAAGTTCACCCGCCAGATCCTGGAGCAGACCGGCCTGCTGGGCATGGTCGGCAAGGCCGAGCGCGGCCCGGCTGCCATTGAGGCCATCCGCGACAACA
This sequence comes from Stenotrophomonas sp. SY1, assembly GCF_021202945.1. Lineage (GTDB taxonomy): Bacteria > Pseudomonadota > Gammaproteobacteria > Xanthomonadales > Xanthomonadaceae > Stenotrophomonas. The sequence goes on from NZ_JAJOYR010000001.1 coordinate 2,114,595, forward strand.
AGTCGGCCTATCTGATGGCGGTCGGCGGTTCGGCCTACCTGGTGTCCAAGGCGATCAAGGCTTCCAAGGTGGTTGGTTTCGCCGACCTGGGCATGGAAGCGATCTACGAGTTCACCGTGCAGGACATGCCGGTGACCGTGGCCGTGGATTCCACCGGTGAATCCGTGCACAAGACCGGCCCGCGTGAATGGCAGGCGCGCATCGGCAAGATTCCGGTGGTGGTGGAGTAAGCCGCACCGGATTGACTGGTGATGCAGCGACGGCCCGGGCTATGCTCGGGCCGTCGTCGTTTGCGGGGTGGACCGATGCGGAATATCCAGTGGTTGATGGCTTTGGCAGTGGCGATGTCGATTGCCGGCTGCGGCAATGGAAGTTGGCGCGATGCGCCAAGGAATGATCCGGCGGCCTGCGTGAACTACTGCCAGAGCCGTTACCAGGAATGCAATGCCAACCCGCGCAGCTATGGCGATTGTGGCGAGGCGAACAGGAACAACCAGTGCGACAAGATCACCAATTCCGAGCTGCGCGGCGCTTGTCAGACGTCACAGGCGTTCTGTCAGAACCGTTCGGCTGCCTCGGTGTGTGGTGAGCGCCTCAGTACATGCATGGCCAGCTGCAACTGAGCCGGATCCGCATCGCCCGGTAGTGCCGAGCCATGCTCGGCAAGCTGGACTAGCCAGGCGTTATGAAATGGCAGGAGTTTAGGCGGGCTTGAGGACCGTCAGCTTCGCGGCTGAAGCCGTTGCTATGCGAAGCAGTTGGTAGCGCCGAGCCATGCCCGGCAGGTGGGGTTGGTCGGGGAACGGGCGCTAGAATGCCGTTCCGTCCGCTTGAGAGCCGCTCATGTCTGTCGTGCTGTATGGATCACAAAGTACCGCCTCGCTGGTCGTGCATTGGCTGCTGATCGAGCTGGGCATCGATTACGAATTGCATCAGCTGGACTTCGAACGGCGCGAGCAGAAATCAGCCCAGTACCTGGCGATCAACCCGGCCGGGCGCGTGCCGACGCTGTTGCTCCACGGCCAGGTGTTGACCGAATCGGCCGCCATCGCGATGCATCTGGCGGACCTGCATCCGCAGGCAGGTTTCGCACCGGCGCCGGGTAGCCATGAGCGCGGCGATTACTACCGTTGGGTCTGCTTCTGCGTGTACACCTTGATGCCGGCTTACCGCGCATGGTTCTACCCGGACGAGCCGGCCGGCGAGGCGAGCAGCGCCGAGGTCAAGGAGCGCGCCCGTGTGCAGCTGGAAGCGGCCTGGCAGCAGATGGCGGACCATCTCGCTGACGGTGACCCGTATGTGCTCGGCGACAACGTGTCGGTGGTGGATTTCCTGCTGACCATGCTGATGCGCTGGAGCCGCAACATGCCACGTCCGAGCGATCGCTGGCCGGCACTGGCGGCACATGCCGCGCTGATGAAGGCGCGTCCGGCTTTTGCCGAAGTCTATCGACGCGAAGGCATCACCGACTGGACTTGAGCCGCTGCACTTTCAAGGCTTCTCTCCTTTAGCGGGAGGGCTTCGGGAGAGCGGATGCGTCGAGCAAGCAGAAGCAAGGCGCCCTCATCCGCCCTGCGGGCACCTTCTCCCGCAAACGGGAGAAGGGAGTAATCCAGATCGTCACAACCTGAAAGCCTCTCTTTCCTGGCCGGAGTGGAGGCCTCAAACGCGCAAGAGCAAAGCTGCACTCATCCGCCCTGCGGGCTGCTTCTCGCGCGAACGGGAGAAGGGGGCAATCCCGTTTGTCGCAACCTGAAAGCCCCTCTCCCCTTGCGGGAGAGGGGTTGGGGAGAGGGGGCTGGCCAGTTTCGCGATGACCCGCCCAGCCCATCCCTCAATCCACGTAATCCTCGAACTTGCGCCCACCCTGGAACGGCATCAGGTGCTGTTTGACGATTCCGTTCGGCACCGTTTCCAGCTTCATCACGCCGTATTCCTGAGGCCACTGTGCCTGGTCACGCGGCAGCTTGAACGTGCCCATCAGCATGTCCACCAGCGGCAGGTGAATGGCGTAGTTCACGTCGATGTATTCCTGCTGCCGCGCGTGATGCCAGTGGTGGTAGCGCGGCAGCACCAGCAGGTATTCCAGCCAGCCGAAGCGGATGCCGAGGTTGGCGTGGGCCAGCACCGCCTGCAGGCCGACCAGGATCACGTAGGCGTTCACCGCTGGCGTGGAGAAGCCCAGGATCAGCAACGGCAGCAGCACCGCGCTGCGGGTCATCACGATCTCGACGATGTGGATGCGCGAGCCGGCCAGCCAGTCCATGTGGCGGCTGGAATGGTGCACGGCGTGGAAGCGCCAGAGCCAGGGAATGTTGTGGTAGGCGCGGTGCAGCAGCGCCTGTGCCATGTCGGCCACGAACACCGCGATCAGAAACTGCGCCCACACCGGCAGCGACTGGATCGCCGCTTTCAATGACGGGAATGCCGCCAGCCCGGCAATGGTCGAGGTGGAGGCGGTGACCAGGATCAGGATGAACTGCACCAGCACGTGGCTCATGAAGAAATAGGCCACGTCGGTGCGCCAGCCCGGCCGCAGCGGCGACAGCGCGCGTTTGCCCAGGTAGCGCTCCAGCGGCACGAACACCAGCGCCGAGAAGAACAGCGACAGCACGAACCAGTCCAGCCCGAGCGAGTAGGGCGTCTTGCCGATGGTGTCGAACTGCACGTTGGTACCGCCCAGCAGCACCGCCAGGGTCGCGCTGCCGACCCCCAGTGTGGCGATGCGCTTGTTGCGGTCACGCAGGATGGCCACGGTGCCCATGATGAAGGCCGCTGACAGCGCGACCAGCAGCAGATGGCGGGCGAAGTGTTCGTTGTAGACCGCGCGGAACTCGCGGCTGGTCAGCAGCTCCGGGAAGTGGAAGCAGGCCACCGCCATCAGGCTCAGCAGCCCCAGCAGGGCGGAGCTGTAGGCGAAGAACGAGCGTCGTTGGCGGGCCATGCGGACTTCCTGTCGAGAGCGGGCGAACGCATGGTCGGTCAAAGCGGGCGCCATCGGCAACCACCGCATGCGGCTGTCAGGGTTCATCTGGCTGGCACATGGCCGGGAGTACAGTCGCAGGGTGCAGGCCGCTGCCGCCGACGCAGTTGTCGGGCCGGTTGCTGCCAGGAGTGGGCCGATGAGTGTATTGAGTGTCCCCGTGGGGAATCAGGACCATATCCAGGGCCGCCTGGATGCGCCGGTGGTGTTGGTGGAGTACGCCGACTACCAGTGCCCGTACTGCGAAGAGGCGTTCTCGCTGATCAAGCGCCTGCAACAGCGCTTTGGTGACACGCTGTGCGTGGTGTTTCGCAACTTCCCGCTGCCGCGCTCGCACCCGCAGGCGCTGCCGGCGGCGATCACCGCCGAGTACGCGGCCACGCACGGCCAGTTCTGGCCGGCGCACGATGCGCTGTTCCGCAGCCAGCAGCAGCTGGGTGAAGTGGTCTATCGCGAACTGATGCGCGAACTTGGCCTGCCCGAAGAAGGGCTGGCCAAGGCCATGGATGACCCGGTCTATCTGCAACGCATCCAGCGCGATGCCGAAGGCGGCTTCCGCAGCGGCGTCACCGGCACGCCCACGATCTTCGTCAACGAGCGGATCTTCACGCCGAATGAGAGCCTGGAAGAACTGTACGACGTGATCCTGGCAGCCAGCGGCCAGGGCCGGTGAGCCGGCCCGGCCGGGCGTGGTTCAGTCGATCAGGGTGCGCACGGTTTCCGGCGGACGGCACAGGGCGGTGCCCTTGGCGGTGCGCACGATCGGGCGGTTGATCAACGCCGGGTGTTGGCTCATCGCCGCGATCAGTGCCGGCTCGTCATCAAGCCTGGATGCCAGGCCGAGCTCGGCATAGGCTGGCTCCTTGCTGCGCAGCAGCTCGCGTGCGGGCATGCCCATTTCGTCCAGAAGACTACGTAGTTGCGCTGCCGAGGGCGGCGTCTCCAGGTAGTTGATGACTTCCACGTCCACGCCGGCTTCCTGCAGCAGCGCCAGCGCGCCGCGGGAGTTGGAGCAGCGGTTGTTGTGCCAGATGGTTGCTTTCATTGGGTCAGAACCACTCCAGCAGCGAGACGCCCACGCCAACGTAGGTGGCGCGGTGGTTGTAGTCGATCATGCTTTCGCCGTAACCATCGAATACCTGCACGTGGCCACGCAGCAGGTTGTTGATCGGGAAGGCGTAGTCCAGCTGCAACGAACCGTGCGAACGGTCGCCGCTGCGCAGCGAATGGCGGCCGGTCAACGAGACTTCGTGGCCGTTGCGGTTGTAGACCACGGTGGCATCGCCACGGCCGATGTAGTCCTCGATGTCCGGGTTGTTGTCATCGCTGTCGCTTTCCGGAATGCGGTACCACGGGCGCAGCATGATGGCCCAGTTGTCGCGGTCCAGGCCGACGTTGAAGACGACGCGGTTCCAGCTGCGTGACAGCGGGTCGCTGCGACCGTTGGACTGATGGTTGAGGCTGACGCCGGTCATGCGGCCGTTCCAGCCAAACAGCGAATAGCCGTTGCGGAAGGTCAGCATCACTTCGGGTTCGTAATTGGTTTCGCGGAACGGTCGCGAGATCTCGCTGTTGTAGGCCTGCCAGCGCGAACTCTGGGTGTAGCCGACCCAGATGTCGCCGTTGTCGCCGAACAGGTTCTCGGCGATCTTGGTCTTGAAGCTGAGCTGGAACTTCAGCTCGGTGCTGTCCAGGTTCTCGGCCTGGGTGGCGGTGTTGTTGGGGTTGGGCGAATGCGGCATTTCATTGGGGTTGCTGCTCCAGAACGCAGGCAGCAGATAAACCGGCTTGTAGGCGCGCAGCTGGAACCGGCCCAGCTTCGAATCCTTGGCCAGCTCCCAGCGGCTGTCCAGCAGCGAGCCGCGGCCGGCATTGGCCGCCAGCGAGGCGAGCTCGTCGTGGGCGAACAATTCGTTGCGGCGCGGGTCTTCGCCATCCAGTTCCTTGGCGCTGGCCTTGGCCTCCTTGCGCGCCTGCAACGCAGCGCTGGCAGCGGCATCGGCAGCGCGGGTATCGGCCGGGCTGCGGCCCAGCACCTTGTCGTAACAGGCCAGGCGGGCGGCATCGGAGTCCAGCGCGAAGCAGGCCTGCGGTGTGGCCGGCTCGGTGATCGACTCCTGGGCCAGGAGCGGGGTGCTGACCCCGCCAAGGGCGATCAGCAGGGAACTGGCAAGAACATGGATTCGCATGAAGTGCTTCCGGTCGCTGTGGGGTGGCCGGGCCAATGGTTGCCGGGAATGTTCGGCGCGGTTGGCATCAGTGGCGCAGTGGTGGGATTGTCGGCCATTACCCCGTCTAGGGGGAGTCATGGGCGAATGCGGAGTTCAGACAAACCAGGCCACCGCGAATACCGCGATCATCGTCATCGCCAGGCCCAGCTTGAACGCCACGCCCAGCACGATGCCCAGCCAGGTGCCGAAGCCGACCTTGGTGGCCTGGCCCAGGTTGCGCCCATGCAGGTATTCGCCCAGCAAGGCGCCTGCAAACGGGCCGACGAACAGGCCGATCGGCATGAAGAACAGGCCTGCCACCGTGCCGATGACCGAGCCGAGCAGGGCCAGCCGGCTGGCGCCCACCTTCTGCGCGCCGACCACCGTGGCGATGACGTCCACCACGATCGAGATGACGGTCAGTACCCCCAGCACCACCAGTGGCAGCCAGCCGATCCGCTCGAAGCCCTCGCCCCAGGCGGCGACCAGCAGGCCGACGAACACCAGCGGGACGCCGGGCAGGGCCGGCAGGATGATGCCGGCCAGGCCGACCACCACCAGTACCGCCGCTACCAGATAGAAGATGAATGAATAGTCCATGTTGGCTCTGAAGGGGGTCGAATAGGGGTTGACTTTACTGTCTGTAGCAGCATTGCATTTTGGTTATGGCCGGGTTAAGTTGCAGCCGCTGAGCTTGGCAAGGTCACCGTGAATCGTGGCCTGATCGGTAGATCGAATGATTTGCTGCATCGTTGCACCTCGCTTCCTCCTTGCAATCAGCCGCCTTGCGGGGCGTATCCATCAAACGAGAGAGAGCACCAGGGAGTCAGTCGAGATGTCCGATCGCGAAACCGGTACCGTCAAGTGGTTCAATGATGCCAAGGGCTTTGGCTTCATCAGTCGTGAAAACGGTGAAGACGTGTTTGTTCACTTCCGCGCCATCCAGACCCAGGGCTTCAAAAGCCTGAAGGAAGGCCAGAAGGTCACCTTCACCGTCGTGCAGGGCCAGAAGGGCCTGCAGGCAGACGCCGTGCAGCCGGTCTAACAGCCCGCCGCCGGTACAAAAGAAAGGCCCGCGTTCGCGCGGGCCTTTCCCGTTGCGGCTTGTCGCGTCAACTCAGCGCAGTACAACGCGGCCGTTGACCACGCGCACCAGCGTGTTTTCGCGGATGGCGCCCAGGTCCTTCTGGTTGACCATGATCACCCGGCCGTCATCCATGCGCACCTGGATGTCGTAAGAGTTGCCGGTCACGTTCTGCTGGATCTTGTTGCCGGCAAACGCGCCACCGACCGCGCCTGCCACGGCAGCGATGTTCTGGTTGCCCTTGCTGCCGCCGGTGTGGTCGGAGATTTCATGCCCGGCTACGGCGCCAACCAGGCCGCCAAGGATGGCGCCCGTGGCAGAGGGAGCGGTGCGGCCCGAAGCCACCGTGTTGATGCGGGTGACCACGCCGCAATCGGTACAACGATTCTGGTTGTAGCCGTTGTCGTAGTTGCCACCCTGGTTGTAGCCGCCGCTGTAACCCGGCGAGGTGGTGGCGCAACCTGCCAGGGCCAGGGTGGCGATGGCGCTTGCAGCGATCAGTTGGATCTTCATGGTCTTTCTCCTTGCCGGATTGGGAAACGGGTATGGGCGCATACCCGGCGGTGAAGATCGTGTCGTCTCATGCGTGAATGGAGGGCCAACCACGCGCGGGAGCGATGTGCTTACCTGAAATCCTGATGGCAGGCCTTGCAGTCGCTGCCGATCTTCTGCGAGACGGCGGCCAGGCTGGCGCAGTCGGCCGGCGGCTTGGCCAGGGCATCGTTCAAGGTGGCGCGCAGGCGGCTGGCACTGAGCTGGAAGCGCTGGTCGTCACGCAGGCTGGGGAATGCCTGCTCTAGATCATTGGCCAGCGAACGCAGGGTCTGCAGGCGCGGGGAGGTGTCGTTGATGCTGCACCGGTTCTGCTTCTGGCTGTCGCTCAGCAGTTGGGTCTGCTTGGACATCACCGTCATCAGGCTGCTCGGGAAGTGGTCCTGGCGGGCCTGGATGGCGCGCATGATCATCACAGTGGCCACCGCGCCGATCAGCAGGCCGGCGATGAGTACGAACAGGTAACGGGCGGACTTGGACGGTGCGCGGACAGGATCAGACATTTGCGTTGGCTCCAGGGCTACGTGGCAAAGGGATGCGCGGGCATTATGCAGCCCCGGGTAAAATGGCCGGATGAAAGAACAACTGCGTGAGCGTTTTGCCGGGATCGACCGGCTGTACGGGGCGGGCACCGTCGAGCATCTGGCCGGTTGCAGGGTGGCCGTGGTCGGAATGGGTGGCGTGGGTTCCTGGGTGGCCGAGGCGCTGGCGCGCACGGCCGTGGGCCACCTGAGCCTGATCGATGCCGACGACATCTGCGTGTCCAACACCAACCGGCAGCTGCCGGCGCTGGCGGGCCAGTACGGCCGCAACAAGGCGCAGGCGATGGCCGAGCGTTGCCGCGCGATCAACCCGGACATCGACGTGGATGCGGTGGAATCGTTCCTGACCACCTCCAACATGGAGCAGCTGCTGGATCGTGGCTTCGACCTGGTGATCGATGCCTGCGACAGCTTCCGGGTGAAGGTGGAATGCATTGCCTGGTGCCGTCGTCGCAAGCTGCCGATCATCACCGTGGGCGCGGCCGGTGGGCGTACCGATCCCACCCTGGTAAGGGTGCGTGATGTCTCGCGTACCGAGCACGACGCGATGATGGCGCTGATCCGGAAGAAACTGCGCAGCGATTTCAATTTTCCCAAGAACGCACAGCGCTACTTCGGTGTGCCGGCGATCTACTCGCTGGAGAACGTCAAGTACCCGCAGGCCGACGGCAGCGTATGCGGCCTGCGTCCGAACCTGGGGCCAGACGAGGCGATGAAGCTGGACTGTGGCGCCGGCCTGGGCGCGGCCACCCACATCACCGGTGCGTTCGCATTCGTGGCGGTGGGCAAGGCTTTGGAGATGCTGCTGAAACGCCGGGATTCGTGATTGCGGCGAGATGATTGGGGGTGGCGCGCAGCGTGATCCCCGCGCGTCATTTGGATCACCAGACTGCATGCCGGCATGCGCATTGAAAGCCCCTTCCGGCGTGCGGGATTCGTGATTGCGGCGGGGTGATTTGCAGTGGCGCGCAGCGTGATCCCCGCGCGGCATTCGAACCACCAGACCGCATCCCGGCATGCGCGTTGAAAGCCCCTCTCCCGCCTGCGGGAGAGGGGTTGGGGTGAGGGCGATCTGGAATTTGAGATTCGCTGGTCGGGGCAGCGCACTGCGGGCCGCCTGCGCGACTACAACGCAAACAAACGCCGAGCGTTGGCCGTGGTCTGTGCGGCGACTTCCTCGATGGGTTGGCCGCGCAGTTCGGCAACGGTCTGCGCGATGTCGAGCAGGCGCGCGGGCTCATTGCGCTGGCCACGGATGCCGGCATCGGGCTGGTCCGGCGCGTCAGTTTCCAGCAACAGGAACTCCAGCGGCATCTGCGTCACCAGCGTGCGCAGGCGATTGGCGCGCGGGTAGGTGAGGGGGCCGCCCAGGCCGATCAGGAACCCCTGGTCCCACAATTGCCGGGCCTGCTCGGGGCTGCCTGAAAAACTATGGACCACGCCGCGCAGCCGGCCGGTCCGGCGGATGCGTTGGATGACCTCGTCCACCGCGCGGCGTGCGTGTACCACCAGCGGCAACTGGAATTCGCGTGCCAGCTCCAGCTGGCCCTGGAAGTAATGCCGCTGGCTGTCCGCATCGAGTCCTTCAACGAAGAAGTCCAGCCCACATTCGCCGATTGCCACCGGCGCCTCGCGTTCCACCCACTCGCGCAGCTGGGCAAGATGCTCGGGCCGATGCTCGGACAGGAACATCGGATGCAACCCGTAGGCGGGATGCAGGCCGGATGCAGCCGCGCAGGTCTGTTTGAGTTTCGGCCAGCTGGCTGCGGTGACCGCGGGGACGATCTGCATGCCGACCCCGGCCGCCTGTGCGCGGCTGAGCACTGCATCACGGTCGAGATCGAACTCGTCCGCATCCAGATGGCAGTGACTGTCGATCAGTTGCACGGGTCAGCGCTTGCGCGGCAGCACCGGCGGCTCGTTGGCCGGCTGCTTGCGTCGCTTCCAGTTGGCCAGCAGCAGCGTACCCAGGCCGAACAGGATTTCATCCATGAACGGTATCGGGTCCGGCAGCAGCATGCTGACCGCGAACAGGCCGGCGGTGATCTTGAACAGGGTGGGGTAACGCAGTTTGCGTGCCCACTCCATGAAAGGCGTCAGCATCAGGCTCATGGCAGATCCGGTGGAATGTGAATCAACAGCGGCGATATTGCGGCGGCGCGCATGTTTTCGATAGTCCATGGTCAGAAATACTGGCCTTCGTTCAGCTTCGTCGTGCTGCAATCACGCCACGACATCTACACGCGGTATCGCCGCCGGGAGCCACTCATGAAAAGCACCACTACGACCATTCTGGTTGCCGCAGGCGCGCTGCTGGTTGGCGGTATTGCCACCGCCGCCTTCATGCAGGGCCGCGACAAGCCCGCCACCCAGGCCGACGGACTTGCCCCGGTTGCCGGCCTCGACGGGCAGCCGCTGGTGGATGACGCCGCGGCTGGCAGCCAGCTGCAGGCCGGCAAGCTGGAGTACGCCGATGTGCTCAAGGTTGCCCCGATCACCCAGAAGGAGCGCGTCTACGCCACCGTGACCGGCAGCGAGGCGATCCGCGAAAGTTCCACCAGCAGCACCCCGCACGAAGTCTGCAACGACGTTGTTGTGCAGGAGCGCCTGCCCGAGCGTGATGGCAATGTCGGCGGCACTGTTGCCGGCGCCGTGATCGGCGGCCTGCTGGGCAACCAGGTGGGCGGCGGCAATGGCAGGAAGGCGGCCACCGCGGCGGGTGCCGTGGCCGGTGGCATGATCGGCAACCAGGTCGACAAGCGCCACGTTGGTGGTCGTGTGGTCGAGAGCACCGAGCGCCAGTGCCACACCGAGCAGCGCACGTCCGAGTCCAGCCGGGTCACGGGCTACAACGTCAGCTACCGCAAGGCCGATGGCAGCACAGGCAGCATGCGCATGGACAGCAAGCCGGGTGAGCGCGTGTCGCTGGGCAACGAAGATCAGACCATCGGTTACGACGTGACCTACCGTTACGACGGCCAGGAAAAGACCGTGCGCATGGACAACAAGCCGGTCAGCGACCGCCTGCCGGTGCTCGATGGCCAGGTGGTCACCCAGACTGCTGCGGTGGATGGCAGCAGCAACCGCCAGTAATCGGCGTGTTGTGATGAATCACAGGGAAGGCCGGCGAAAGCCGGCCTTCTTTCGTTGCAGGGCCGGGGTTTGAGGAAGGCGCATGAAGCGTTGCCCCTCCCCAGCTCTCCCTGTGGCTGCGCCAACGCGGGGCGATGAGAAGCGGCCTTCGCTGCGACATGACGCGGCGTGCACGATTGCTCCCTCCCTTGCGCAGCAGGGGAAGGGCTGGGGAGGGGGCGCGTCCGGCGTCCCAAGTGATAGCGTGACTGTCTGTTCAACAGGAGCAACCCATGAGCATCTTCGACCTGCGCTTGGAGACCGAGCGTCTGCTGCTGCGGCCGCCGACGATTGATGATTTCGAAGCGTTCGCTGCGTTCTGCGCCGATCCGGTGACGATGGCGCACCTGGGTGGTGTGCAGGCCAAGCCGGTGGCGTGGCGGAGCCTGGCCGGTCTTGTCGGCAGCTGGCAACTGCTGGGCTATTCGATGTTCTCGGTGATCGAGAAAAGCAGTGGCCGCTGGATCGGGCGCGTAGGGCCATGGCAGCCCTACGGATGGCCGGGCACCGAGGTGGGCTGGAGCATCGCATCCGAGTTCTGGGGCCGTGGCTACGCGCCGGAGGCGGCGCGGGCCACCATCGATTGGGCGTTCGATGCGCTGGATTGGGAAGAGGTCATCCACACCATCGCGCCGGACAACACCAATTCACAGGTCGTGGCACGCAAGCTCGGATCGCGGGTGATGCGTGTCACGCACCTGCCGCCGCCGCATGAAGTGCTGGTGGATGTCTGGGGCCAGTCGCGTCAGGAGTGGATGGCGCAGCGGGCGTAGTACCGGGAAACAACCGGCTGCGGCATTTTCGAGGAAACGGTAGCGCCGAGCCATGCTCGGCAACGGCATCGCGGCCAGTCCGCGCCGAGCATGGCTCGGCGCTACACGCGGGGGTTTCAGCGATGCGCGGGCGGTAAAGCTGCTTTGCTGCGGTTGCAGCTTTACCCGATGGCATGACTTCCGGTCAGATGCTGTTTCGCCCGCCATCGCGGCGGGGAGGGAGAAGCAGGGCTGTGAGCAATCCGGGTGCTGCGTTGACGGTGTATGGCATGTCCAGTTCGGGCAATTGCCACAAGGTGCGACTGTTGCTGGAACAACTCGGCGCACGCTACGAATGGCAGGAAGTGGACAGCGCGGGCGGCCAGACGCACACGCCGGAATTCCTGGCGATGAATCCCAACGGCAAGGTGCCGCTGGTACGGCGCAACGACGGCCGCGTACTGGTGGAATCCAACGCCATCCTGTTCTGGCTGGCCGAAGGCACGCCATTCCTTCCGACCGACGGGTGGCAACGGGCGCAAGCCTTGTCGTGGATGTTCTTCGAGCAGTACAGCCACGAACCCTACGTTGCAGTGGCGCGCTTCATCAGTGGCTGGACCGAGCTGGATTCGCCACGCCGCGCCGATCTGCCGAAGCTGCGTGAGCGCGGCCACCAGGCATTGGCGGTGATGGAGCAGCACCTGGCCGAGCACCACTGGTTCACCGGTCCGCATTACGGCATCGCCGATATCGCCCTGTTCGCCTACACCGCTGTTGCCGAAGACGGCGGCATCGCCTTGAGCGCCTATCCGGCCATCGGCCGTTGGCTGCAGGCAGTGCGTGCGCAACCCGGTTTCACTGCGATGCCGGGCGCTTCGCCACAGGCGCAGGCCCGCATCGACGCATCGCGCTGATCCAAACCCATCCATCCGCACCCGTGGAGCCCGTCTGCATGTTTGCCCGTGTACCCAATCCCATTCCGGCCCGCATGAAGGGCCTGAACCGCGCCGAGATCTGCGACACCAACTTCATCGAGTACGTCAGTGCGCTGGGACGGGGGCCGGCAGCCGCGCCGCAGGACAGCGCTCCCGTACTGCCCGGCAGCGCGCTGGATGCGCAGGGCTTCATTGCGTTGTTCAAGTCGCAGCTGATCAGCCGTCACCTGGACCTGATGGCGCGCGTGCTGCGCGTGCAGAACAAGGTTTTCTACACGATCGGCTCGTCCGGCCATGAAGGCAACGCGATGGTTGCGCGTGCCACCCGTCATACCGATCCGGCGTTCCTGCATTACCGCTCCGGCGGTTTCATGGCCGAGCGCTTTGGCAAGCTGCCGGGCATGGACCCGGTGATGGACTCGGCGTTGTCCTTTGCTGCCAGCAAGGACGACCCGGCCAGCGGTGGGCGTCACAAGGTGTGGGGCAGCAAGCCGCTGTGGGTGCTGCCGCAGACTTCGACCATCGCCTCGCACCTGCCCAAGGCATTGGGCACGGCGATGGCGATCGAAGCGGGCAAGCGGCTGGGCCACGCGCTGCCGATTCCTGATGACAGCATCACCATCTGTTCCTTTGGCGATGCCTCGGCCAACCACGCCACCGCGCAGACCGCATTCAACGCGGCGGCCTGGAGCAGCTTCCAGAAGCTGCCGGCGCCGGTGTTGTTCGTCTGCGAGGACAACGGCATCGGCATCTCGGTGAAGACACCGGAAGGCTGGATCGGCGAGAGCTTCCGCAACCGTCCGGGGCTGGATTACTTCCAGGCCGACGGCCTGGACCTTGCCAACGGCTATGCCGACGTGCAACGCGCGGTCGAACATTGCCGGCGCACGCGCCGGCCGACGTTCCTGCACCTGCGTACCACGCGCCTGATGGGCCACGCCGGCACCGATTTCGAGATCGAATGGCGGGCGCTGGAAGAGCTGTGCGCGGTGGAGGCCGGTGATCCGCTGCTCCGTTCGGCGCAGATCGCGGTCGAATCCGGCCTGATGGACAAGGACGAGGTGCTGGCGCTGTACGAACAGACCCGCAAGCGCTGCTTCGAAGCGGCCGAGGCGGCGGACCAGCGCCCGCGATTGAACGCATTGCAGGACGTGATCGCGCCGCTGGCGCCGTACACGCCGGGCAAGGTGCGCGCTGAAGCGACGCGTACGGACTTCAGTGAACGCCGCCTGCAGGTGTTCGGCAGTGACGCCGCATTGCCGGAGAACCAGCCGCCCCGGCATCTTGCCATCCAGATCAACCAGGCGTTGCACGACCTGTTCTGCAAGTACCCGGAGACGCTGCTGTTCGGCGAGGACGTGGCACAGAAGGGCGGTGTCTACACGGTGACCAAGGGTTTGCAGAAGGCATTTGGCCCGCGCCGGGTGTTCAACACGCTGCTGGACGAAACCATGATCCTGGGCATGGCCCAGGGTTTCGCCAACATGGGCATGCTGCCGTTGCCGGAAATCCAGTACCTGGCCTATCTGCACAACGCCATCGACCAGGTGCGCGGGGAGGCTTGTTCGCTGCAGTTCTTCTCCAACGACCAGTACCGCAATCCGATGCTGATCCGCATCGCCGGGCTTGGCTACCAGAAGGGCTTCGGCGGCCATTTTCACAACGACAACTCGATCACCGCCATCCGCGACATCCCGGGACTCGTGGTGGGTTGCCCGTCGCGTGGCGACGATGCCGCCGCGATGCTGCGCACGCTGGCAGCACTGGCCAAGGTCGACGGGCGCGTGTGCATCTTCCTGGAGCCGATTGCGCTGTACATGACCAAGGACCTGCATGAGGCAGGCGATGGCCAATGGCTGTTCCCGTATCCGGCGCCGGAGCAGGTGCTGACACTGGGCGAAGGGCGCGTGTATGGCGAAGGCAATGATGACCTGGTGATCTTCAGCTACGGCAACGGCGTACCGATGAGCCTGCGCGCGGCAAGGGCCATCGAGCAGGCGCATGGCTGGAAGGTGCGGGTGCTTGACCTGCGTTGGCTGGTGCCGCTCAACGAAAGCTGGATTGCTGAACAGGCCAGAGATGCCAAGCGCATCATCGTGGTGGATGAAGGCCGGCACAGCGCCGGCGTGGGCGAGGGCGTGATTACCGCGTTGGTGGAGGCGGGCATGGGCCATGTGCCGCTGCGTCGCGTGACCGGCGCCGATACATTCACGCCGTTGGCCGGAGCTGCATTGCTGGTGCTGCCGGGGGACAACGACATCGTGGCAGCGGCGGCCGAGTTGGGTTGATTGGGGGCATGGGCTTCGGGCTTTGCCATTCCCCGTTTCTCCTCTCCCAACCCCGCGGCGCGCCCCAGCCCTTGCGTTGGCGCAAGGGCGCTCAACGGGCTGCGAACCGATGGTTCGCAAGCAGCCCGCTTCGCCCCACGAGGGGAGGGGGGCTCGGATCCGTACAAGTTGAAGCAGTGCCTGCAGTTGCAGCTTTCAAAGCCCCTCTCCCCTTGCGGGAGAGGGGTGGGGAGAGGGGGAGCAGCAAAAACACCTTCACCCCGCCCAAAGCCCTCACTGGCTAGCCTGAGCTCACCACTCCAGTGAGGTCGCCATGAGCCAATACAAGATCGCGGTTTTCGTCGGCAGTCTGCGCAAGGATTCGATCAACCGCCGGCTGGCGCAGGCGCTGGAAAAGCTGGCCGGTGACCGGGCCAAGTTCGAGTACCTCAAGATCGATGACATCCCGCTGTACAACCAGGATCACGACAATCAGTTTCCGCCGCAGGGCACCCGTCTGAAGACCCAGGTGCGTGCCGCCGATGCGGTGCTGTTCGTCACCCCCGAGTACAACCGTTCCATCCCCGGCGTGCTGAAGAACGCCATTGATACCGCTTCGCGTCCCTATGGTGACAGCGCTTTCGACGGTAAGCCGGCGGCGGTGATCGGTGCATCGATCGGCGCCCCGGGAGCGGCCATGGCCCAGCAGCACCTGCGCAACGTGCTGGTGTTCGTGAACCTGGCGGTGATGGCCCAGCCTGAGGCCTTCCTGCACTACAAGGAAGGTCTGATCGAGGCCGATGGCAGCATCAGCAACGACAGTACCCGTGCATTCCTGCAAGGGTTCGTGGACCGGTTCCTGGCCTGGATCGAGACCAATCACGCGCCCTGAGCCCTGACCATCCGGTAACCGCCCGCGCCTGAATCCGGAATGGGCGCGTTGGCGGCGCGGCACTCTGCGATAATCAGCGCCCGGCGCCGCAACGGTGCCGGGCGCGTCTTTCTGTACGACCACCCACGCACCGCTGCCTGGCCGCCGCGCCGGGGCTGGAATTGTGGACAGGTTATCCACAGAGTTGTCCGTACCCCGGTGGCTGACGCCCACCTACCATGGCCGCACGGCCTTACTGCAGGAAATACGCTTTTCATGTCCGCCCGTACTGGTTTCCGTTCCGACCGCAATGACCGCTCCGAGCGCACTGAACAGCGCATCGATGCCCTGCGCGTACCCCCGCATTCGGTGGAAGCCGAACAGGCGGTGCTCGGTGGCCTGATGCTGGCGCCGGAGGCTTATGACCGGGTCAACGAGGCGTTGACCGAGAAGGATTTCTACCGCCGCGATCACCAGCTGATCTACCGCGCCATCCGCGAGCTGTCCGAGCGCGATCGCCCGTTCGATGCGGTGACGCTGGGCGAGTGGTTCGAGTCGCAGGGCAAGATGGACCAGGTGGGCGATGGCGCCTATCTGATCGAACTGGCCAGCACCACGCCGTCGGCCGCCAACATCAGCGCCTACGCCGAAATCGTGCGCGACAAGGCGGTGCTGCGGCAGCTGATCCAGGTCGGCACCGACATCGTCAATGACGGCTTCCAGCCCGAAGGCCGCGACAGCTCTGAGCTGTTGCAGACCGCTGAAAAGTCGGTGTTCGCCATTGCCGAGCAGGGCGCACGCGGGCGTACCGACTTCGTGGCCATGCCCGGCGCGCTGAAGGATGCCTTCGAAGAACTGCGCAACCGCTTCGAGAACGGCGGCAACATCACCGGCCTGCCGACCGGCTACAACGATTTTGACGCGATGACCGCCGGCCTGCAGCCGACCGACCTGATCATCCTTGCCGCGCGTCCGGCCATGGGCAAGACCACCTTCGCGCTGAACATCGCCGAATACGCGGCGATCAAGTCCAAGAAGGGCGTTGCGGTGTTCTCGATGGAAATGTCCGCCTCGCAGCTGGCGATGCGTCTGATTTCCTCCAACGGCCGCATCAACGCCCAGCGCCTGCGTACCGGCCAGCTGGAAGACGAGGACTGGAGCCGCGTCACCGGCGCCATCCGCATGCTGAAGGAAACCAAGATCTTCATCGATGACACGCCGGGCGTGTCGCCGGAGATCCTGCGCTCCAAGTGCCGCCGGCTCAAGCGCGAGCACGACCTGGGCCTGATCGTGATCGACTACCTGCAGCTGATGAGCGTGCCGGGCAACAGCGAAAACCGCGCGACCGAAATTTCGGAAATCTCGCGTTCGCTCAAGGGCCTGGCCAAGGAGTTGAACGTGCCGGTGATCGCGCTGTCGCAGCTCAACCGCTCGCTGGAAACGCGTACCGACAAGCGCCCGGTGATGGCCGACCTTCGCGAATCCGGCGCTATCGAGCAGGACGCGGACATGATCGTGTTCATCTACCGCGACGACTACTACAACAAGGAAAACTCGCCGGACAAGGGCTTGGCCGAGATCATCATCGGCAAGCACCGTGGTGGCCCGACCGGTTCGTGCAAGCTGAAGTTCTTCGGTGAGTACACCCGTTTCGACAACCTCAGCCACGACTCGGTGGGTTCGTTCGAGTAAGCAGGGAAGCGCGCATGTCCGTCGCCATCGTCTGGTTCCGGCGTGACCTGCGCCTGCGTGACAACCCGGCGCTGCAAGCCGCCATCGAGGCTGGCCACACGCCGCTGCCGGTGTACATCCATGCACCGGAAGAAGAGGGTGCTTGGGTGCCCGGCGCGGCTTCCAATGCCTGGCTGCATCATTCGCTGCAAGGGCTGGATGCCGAGCTGCGATCGATTGGATCGTCGCTGGTGCTGCGCCGTGGCGGCAGCGCCGAACAGCTGCAGGCGTTGATCGCCGAAAGCGGTGCCGAAGCGGTGTACTGGAACCGCAAGTACGAGCCGGCCACGCAGCCGCGCGATGCCGCCATCAAGCGCGGCTTGCGCGAGCAGGGCGTGCATGCCGAGAGCCACAACGGCTATCTGTTGTTCGAGCCCTGGGAACTGGCCACGCTGCAGGGCGGGCCGTACAAGGTGTTCACACCGTTCTGGCGCAATGCGCTGGGCCGTTGGCGCCTGGCAGCGTTGTCCGAAGCACCGGTGCAGCTGTCGGCGCATCGCATTACCGGCGTTGCGCTTGAGGCGCTGGGCCTGCAGCCACGGCTGGGTTGGGATACGGGGTTCTGGGATCGCTGGCAACCGGGCGAAGCCGGCGCGCTGGAAGCGCTGGAAGCATTCACCGATGGCGCGCTCAACGGCTACCGCGAGCAGCGTGACCTGCCGGATCGCACCGGCACGTCGTTGCTGTCACCGCACCTGCATTTTGGCGAGATCGCCCCGTGGCGCATTGCGCATGCATTGGAAGCCCTGCGCAGCGCCGGGCGTGATGCGGATATCGACGGCTACCTGCGACAGCTGGGCTGGCGCGAGTTCTCCTGGCACCTGCTGCATCACTTCCCACAAACCTCCGACAGCAATCTCAATCCCCGCTTCGAGCATTTTGCCTGGGCGCCCTCTCAGCCTGCCTTGTTGGAAGCCTGGCAGCAGGGGCGTACCGGCATACCGATCATCGATGCCGGCATGCGCGAGCTCTGGGCCACCGGCTACATGCACAACCGCGTGCGGATGCTGGTGGGCAGCTTCCTGTGCAAGCACCTGCGCATGCATTGGCGGGAGGGCGCCCGGTGGTTCTGGGACACGCTGGTGGATGCCGATCTGGCCAACAACAGCATGGGCTGGCAGTGGATCGCTGGCACCGGCGCCGATGCGGCGCCTTACTTCCGTGTGTTCAACCCGGTCACCCAGGCGCAGAAGTTCGATCCCCAGGCGCGTTACATCAGCCGCTGGGTGCCGGAGCTGGCAGCGTTGCCGGTCAAAGCGCGGTTTGCACCGTGGCAGTTTCCGGGCTTGCGGGCCGAGCATGCACCGTCCTATCCCGGCGCGCCGCTGGTGGACCTTGCTGAAGGCCGCGAGGCCGCATTGGCGGCCTATCACCAGTGCCGGTGAGGCCGCTGTGCATGTCTTGCGAACCGCCTGAGTAGAGGCTCCAAGTGCGGTTGCCGTGGTGATGGTCGAGTCAGCCGGGGAAAGCACATTTCGCACCCCGGCCATGCCAGACGCACAACAGTGAATATCCGTGCTCCGAGTTGGTGCAGCGATGCGTTCTCCGGAAGCCTTTGGAGGGGTCAGTAGATCTACTGGTAGCTGTCCAGTGCCTTTGCCGAGGCGCACAAGGGACATCGGTTTCATGCTGACGGGGCCCATCTGTACCGCCCTGGTGAGGAGGAATCACAGTGAGTCCGCAGCCTGATCGCACGCAGCTTCCGATGCCTGATCCGCCGTTCGGCGGAAAGATAGGGCCGACCTACAAGGAATCCACTGGCGAGTGGCCCGCCTTGCCGAAGGCACCGGAGGGCGCTCCCAACGTCGTGATCATCCTGTTGGATGATGTCGGTTTCGGGCAGGTCTCGACCTTTGGCGGCCCAGTGCCAACCCCATGCCTGGACAAGCTCGCCTCGCAGGGATTGCGTTACAACCGCTTCCACACCACGGCCATCTGCGGTCCTTCGCGCGCGGCACTGATCACCGGGCGCAATCACCACAACTGTGGCTCGGGTTTCCTGGCCGAATGGGCGACGGGTTTCCCGTCCTACAACTGCATGCTTCCGCAAAGCACGGCAACCGTGGGCCGCATCCTCAAGGACAACGGCTACAACACCGCGTGGTTCGGCAAGAACCACAACACCCCGGACTGGGAGTCCAGCATCGTTGGTCCATTCGATCGTTGGCCAACCGGTCTGGGCTTTGACTACTTCTATGGCTTCATCGGAGGCGAGACCCACCAGTACTACCCGGTGTTGTTCGAGAACACCAAACCGGTGGAACCGGAAACCTCGCCCGAGGACGGCTACCACTTCATGACCGACATGACGGACCGCGCCATCGACTGGATGCGTTACAGCAAGTCGATCAACCCGGACAAGCCGGTGCTTCTGTACTTTGCCCTTGGCGCCGCGCATGCACCGCACCACGCACCCAAGGCGTGGCGTGACAAGTTCACCGGACAGTTCGACCAGGGCTGGGATCAGGTGCGCGAAGAAACCTATCAGCGCCAGCTGAAGGCCGGCATCATTCCCGAGGAAGCCAAGAACACCGCGCGTCCGGACTGGGTAAAACCGTGGGATTCGCTCAGCGCTGACGAACAACGGCTGTACGCGCGGTTCATGGAGAACTTTGCCGGCTATCTGGCCTTCACCGATCACGAATGCGGCCGCCTGCTTGAGGCCATCGCGCAGTTGCCCGATGCCGAC
This sequence comes from Stenotrophomonas sp. SY1, assembly GCF_021202945.1. Classification (GTDB taxonomy): domain Bacteria; phylum Pseudomonadota; class Gammaproteobacteria; order Xanthomonadales; family Xanthomonadaceae; genus Stenotrophomonas. The sequence continues at coordinate 2,134,343 of NZ_JAJOYR010000001.1, forward strand.
AACACGCTGCTGTTCTACATCGTCGGTGACAACGGAGCCAGTTCCGAAGGCGGTGAAACCGGTACGGTCAATGAGGTGATGAACCTCAACGGCGTGCCGTCCAATCTGCAGGACAATCTGAAGGTCATCGATGAAATCGGCGGGCCTGACACCGAGCCGCACTATCCGTTGGGTTGGGCCTGGGCGGGCAACGCGCCTTTCCAGTGGGTCAAGCAGGTGGCCAGCCATCTGGGTGGCACACGCAACCCGATGGTTGTGTCCTGGCCGGCGAAGATCAAGGAAGCCGGTGGCATTCGCAGTCAATTCACGCACCTGATCGACATCGTGCCGACTGTGCTGGAGGTGGCCGGTATTCCCGCGCCCAGCACCGTCAATGGCATCGAGCAGAAACCCATGGATGGCGTGTCCATCGCCTCCACGTTCACGGCCATGGATGCCAAGCCGGTGCGTCAACGCCAGTACTTCGAGGTGTTCAGCAACCGGGCCATCTACGATCAGGGCTGGATCGCGTGTGCCCAGCATACGTTCCCCTGGCGACAGGACTACGCGCCCGGCAACTGGGACAAGGACAACTGGGAGCTGTACCACCTGGATGAGGACTTCAGCGAGAACCAGAACCTGGCTGCACAGCATCCGGACAGGGTCGAGGCCTTGAAGCGGCTGTTTGACGAGGAATGCAGGCGCTACAACGTGCTGCCGCTGGATGATCGGGGAGCGGGGCGACTGGCCGAACCCAAGCCTGCTCCAGGGGGCGCGGATCCTTCCCGACGCAGGTTCACCTACTACCCCGGTGCGGTGCGCCTTGCCGAAACCGCCGCGCCAAACACGAAGAATCGCTCGCACCGCATTGACATCACCATCGAGAAACGCGGTGACGGAGTGCTGTTGGCAGAGGGCGGGCAGTCAGCGGGTTTCGTGCTGTACGTGAAAGATGGCAAGGCCAACTATCACTACAACTACTTCGAACTGCAGCGCACGAGCCTGACCTCCAGCAAGACGTTGCCGGAAGGGAAATCCACGGTTTCCTTCGAGTTCCGTTACGACGGTGGCGGCGCTGGCAAGGGTGGCGAAGCAGTGTTGTTCGTGGATGGGGAGGAAGTCGATCATCAGCGCATTGAGCGCACTGTCGCGGGTCGATTCGGCATCGATACGTTCGGTGTCGGTTGCGACACGGGTTCGCCGGTCTGCAAGGACTACAAGCCGCCGTTTGCGTTTCAGGGCGTCATTGGACAGGTCGATATCCTGCTCGGCGACCCAGGCTTGAGTGAAGAGGAAGAACGCGTGATGCAGGCCAGGTTCCATGCCGGGATCAACTACTAGCGCGGAAGAACCAGCCTGGTACATCCGCAGCGGGCGTCGGATTCAATGGGTGGGTGCAACACGCTTGGATCTGCCTGCAGGCAGCCGACGTGTTGCTGCCCACGCACTGGGCAGGCGCCCATCGTCACTACGCGCCGGTGGTGATTCGGCGCGACCATGCTTGTGCTGCGGGAAGAGCCGATCCTGTGCGGGCCGGCCACGTTGATGCGCGCGATTCGTCGGCGACAGCTGGGCCGCCGCGGATTGCCATCCAGCGGCTATCCGCGGTGGGTTCGCCTTCGTGTGTTCTGCCGGCGACCGACGGCGGCGAATACCCTTGCCGAGTTCACCACGCGTGCCACCTACGCCTTTGCCGATCTCCGTCGTGCCGCTGTCTTTTTGCTGGGGGCCACGGGTTTGCCTGCTGGCGCGCCGGCCGTCTTGCCCAGCCGGATCTGGACCTGCGTGATGCTGCCGGTGTACGCGAACGGAAGATCGTAGGTGAAATCGATCGGCGACCCGATATCCATGCCGATGTCCAGGCCTTCGCCGAGCGAGAACTGGGCGGGCACGGTGCGTTGGAGTCGGCCCTTGGCCAAGGCCTTGCCGTTGGCGCTGAGCGTGATCGTTCCGCCCTTGCCTATGCCTCCGCCGTCATACTTGAAGTCGACGACCAGCTTCGTTTTGCCTGGTGGAAGCGCCTTGGTCGCGGCAACGGTGGTTCGTTCCTGCGACAGGAAGTTGTAGACAAACGTGGGCTTTCCATCGCGTAGATACAGGCGGTAACCGCCTTCCAGACCGCCATGGGTGACGATCATTCCCTCTGCGATGCCGGCCGGCACTTCGATGTCGGCAATGATGGTCCATGACTTGTTGAGCATCGGCGGCGAGGCTGCGTCCGGCACGGCGATCGTGCCGGGGTAGAAGGTGATCTCCTCGCGGCCCCGCACCAGGCTCGGTCTGCCCATGGCTTCGGAGTTGAAGCGTTCGGTGCCACGCCAGTCCAACGGCAGTACGTGGTACTTGGCCGCTTCAACCCACCAGGTGTCCTGCAGTTGGCGCAGCTTCTCCGGGTGCTTGCGGGCCAGGTCATTGGCCTGGGAGAAGTCCTCTTCGATGTTGTACAGCTCCCACGGTGCGGTGTCCGGATTCCACGTTGCCCGATTGGGGTCCCAGGGGACGAACGAAGGTGAGGAGGCCATCCAGCCGTCATGGTAGAGGCCGCGGTTGCATCCCAGTTCAAAGTACTGGGTCTTGCGCGTCTCGGGAGCCTTGGCATCCCATAGCGCGGCGGCAAAGCTCGTGCCCTCGATGGGCTTCTGCTCCACGCCGTTGAGTACGCGCGGCGCGGTGATCCCGCACAACTCGTACAGGGTTGGAACCAGATCGATCGTATGCAGGAACTGGCTGCGCAACCCGCCCTTGTCCTTGATCCTGTCCGGCCAGGAAATGATCATCGGATTGCGTGTGCCGCCAAAGTGGGAGGCGACCTGTTTGGTCCACTGGAACGGCGTGTTCATGGCGTGCGCCCACGCCGAAGGAAAGTGGTTGAAATGCTTCGGGCCGCCGAGTTCGTCGATGACCTTGATGTTGTCCTGCCATTTCTCCTGAATGCCGTTGAAGAACAGGTTCTCGCACAGCGATCCTTCAAGGCCACCCTCGGCGCTGGCACCGTTGTCGCCGGCCAGGTAAATGAAGATCGTGTTCTCGCCGCCGGGAAGCGCGCGGCATGCATCGACAACGCGGCCAAGCTCGTGGTCGCAATGGGCGGCGTAGCCTGCAAAGATCTCCATCATCCGGGCATACAGACGCTTCTGGTCGGCGTTGAGGGAGCTCCAGGCGGGCAAGCCCTTGGAGCGGGTGGTGAGCTTGGCGTCCTTCGGCACGACGCCTAGTTTCTTCTGGCGTTGCAGCGTCAGCTCCCGGTACTTGTCCCAGCCGGCATCGAACTGGCCCTTGAACTTGTCGGCCCACTCGCTTCCGATGTGATGCGGGGCATGGGTGGCGCCGGTGGCCACATAGAGCATGTACGGGCGGGTGGCCGCCAGGCTCTTCACCTGACGCACCCAGGCGATGGCCTTGTCGGCGATATCGGTGGTGAGGTGATAGTCGGGATCGGGCGATTTCGGAACGAGGTTTCGGTTCTCGTACAGGATTGGATCCCAGTGGTTCATGTCTCCGGCGTTGAAACCATAGAAGTAGTCAAAGCCCAGCCCATTGGCCCAGCGGTCGAACGGCCCCGCCTGGCTCGTGTCCCACGGCGGGGTGTTGTGGTTCTTGCCGATCCAGGCGGTCATATAGCCGTTCTGGCGCAGCACTTCGCCGATGGTCCCGCAGCTCTTGGGCAGCACGCAGGTGTAACCGTCATAACCGGTGGCGATCTCGGTGATGCCGGCAAAGGAGGTCGAATGATGATTTCGGCCCGTGATCAACGCAGCGCGGGTCGGACTGCACAGCGCGGTGGTATGGAATCGATTGAAGCGCAGGCCTTCTGCGGCAAGTCTGTCCATCGTCGGTGATGGAATGCCACCGCCGAAGGTTCCGTACTGACCGAAGCCACAGTCGTCGATCAACAGCAGAACGATATTGGGTGCACCTTCGGGTGCGGCAATCGGCTGCGGAAACTGGGGTGGATCGGACTCCAGGTACGTTCGGCCGACCTCGCCGGAAAATGCGAAGTCCGGGCGCGGAAGTATGTTCGGCGTACCGGCGCAGGGCGCGCCCGAGTTTGTCTGTGGTTTCCTGCGTGCCATGTCCTTACCTCGTCTTGAGCCAGATCAGCAGCGAGGGCCGCGATGGACGCGCTCCCATTCGCCATGCAACAGCGGGAGATGCAGTGCCGGGAAACCCGATGCCGGACAGGTGTTCGGCGAGTCCGTCAACGTTCGAACTGCCGTCAAATATCTCCACGCCACTTTGATGTGTCTACGGAAAAACGACCGATGCGACCTAAGTAGAAATACCGTTCATCCGTTTGCCATGAACGCAGCGTGGCAGCAGTCGATCAGTTTCCGGCTGTCATTGCCGTTGTGCGCAACGTGCGGACCGGGAGCAGGGTTTGGACGACTGTCGAACGGAAGGCTGCGTGCTGCCACGCGGCATGTGCCGACCCATCTGCGGGCAACGGAGATGATGGCCTTGATGTGGAATCGAGGCAGTAGAAATACGGAGGATTGTGTGCGCGGCAGAACGCATACTTCTGCGCAGAGTCAGCAACCGCTGGAGCTGCAATGACGCTCAAGGAATATCGGCCGGGAACGCGCTTCCCAGGCATCGTCGGTCGCACACCGGACGTCTCCTCACCGGCCTGGCCGGAGATGGTGCGCACGCGCGAGGGCGCTCCGAATGTTCTTTTCATCGTGCTCGACGACACGGGCTACGGTCATCTTGGCTGCTACGGAAGCCCGATCAGGACGCCGAACATCGATGCACTTGCCGGTGACGGGCTCCTGTACAACAACATGCACACGACTGCGCTGTGTTCGCCGTCGCGCTCGTGCATGCTCACGGGGCGCAACCATCATTCCAACCACATGGGTTGCCTGTCCAACGGTTCAACGGGGTTTCCGGGCACTGATGGCTACATGCCGTTCGAGAACGGCATGCTGTCGGAAATACTCAAGCAGGCCGGCTACAACACGTACTGCGTCGGCAAGTGGCATCTTTCACCCGAGGAAACCAACACCGCCGCCGGTCCGTACGAACGTTGGCCACTTGGTCGTGGGTTCGAGCGCTATTACGGCTTTCTTGGCGGGGATACCCATCAGTACTATCCAGAGCTCGTGTACGACAACCACCAGGTCGAAGCACCGGCGAGCCCGGAGCAGGGCTATCACCTGACGCCGGATCTGCTTGAGAAGGCGAAATCCTTCATAGCCGACGCCAAGCAGATCGCACCGCAGAAGCCGTTCTTCTGCTATTTCGCCCTTGGCGCGATGCACTCGCCACATCACGTGCCCAAACAATGGGCTGACCGTTACAAAGGGGCTTTCGACGAGGGCTGGCAGGCCTATCGCAGGGAAGTGTTCGAGCGACAGAAAGCGTTGGGCATCATACCTGCTGAAACCGAACTTCCCGCCGACGATCCGGACGTGCAGCAGTGGAACTCACTTCCGGACGACGAGCGACGCCTGTACGCGCGGATGATGGAGGTATTTGCAGGGTTTCTGGAGCATACCGATCATCACATCGGCGAACTCGTCGCCTTCCTGAAAGAGATAGGCGAGTACGACAACACGTTGATCATGGTCGTCTCCGACAATGGCTCCAGCGCGGAGGGAGGGCCCACCGGATCGGTGAACGAATGCCGGTTCTTCAACAACGTCGCCGATACCGTGGAGGATGGTCTCAAACATATCGACGAGATCGGCGGACCCACGACGTTCAATCATTTCCCTTGGGGGTGGACCCATGCCGGCAACACGCCGTTCCGGCGCTGGAAACGCGAGACCTACCGCGGCGGCAGTTCCGATCCCTTCATCATCACCTGGCCGGACGGCATCAAGGCCAAAGGCGAGATTCGCCGGCAGTATTGCCATCTCATCGACATGGTCCCAACGGCGCTGGATGCGCTAGGCATCGAAGCGCCCGCGTCGTTGCGCGGCGTCACCCAATCGCAGATGGAGGGTGTGAGCCTGTTGCCGACCTTCAACGATGGCAATGCGGCCGAAGTTCACCTGACGCAGTACTTCGAGATGCTCGGTCACCGCTCGATCTATCACCAGGGTTGGCGCGCCGTCTGCCCGTGGCCGGGGACATCGTTCAAGGAATCCGGCCGCACGTTCGGTGCCGAGATCACCCACGAAATGCTGGATGAACTCGACGCGCATGGATGGGAGCTGTATCACCTGGAGCGCGATTTCTCCGAGGCGCGGAATGTTGCGGGCGAGAATCCCGAACGCCTCGTCTCAACGATCGGTACGTGGTACGTCGAGGCCGGGAAGTACAACGTCCTGCCCATCGACAGTCGCGGCACCCAGCGTATCGCGCTTGAACGTCCCAAGGTGGCGGAGAACCTGCAGCGCTACGTCCTGTATCCGCATACGCAGGGAATTGTTGCAGCGGCAGCGCCCAAAACACTCAATCGCCCCCACAGTTTTGTTGCTGAAGTGGATATCCCGGACGGTGGCGCCGATGGCGTGTTGCTCAGCTTCGGCGGCAATGACGGCGGTTTCACTTTTTTTGTCCAGGACAACCGCCTGTGTTATCTGCACAACTACCTGGCATTGGACTACTTCTACGTTAAAGCTGACGATCCGCTACCCGCTGGCCGGCATCTGCTGGGCATGCAGTTCGAGCCAACCGGAAAGCCTGACATCGCCAATGGAAAGGGAGTGCCCGCGCGCGTCACCCTGCTGCTGGACGGCACGGCAATTGGTAGTGGCAGCCTGCCGCATACCGTGCCGATTCGGCTGGGGCAGGGTGGCGCCATGCTGGTCGGTCAGGACAGCGGCGCGCCAGTGAACCCGGAGTACGCGCCGCCGTTCCGTTATACCGGCAGGCTGGAAAGGGTCATCGTTGACGTGAGCGGTGAAGCGACCATTGACCAGCAGGCCGAGATGAAGGCTTACCTGCGCAAGCAATAGCACCAACGGGACGATCCGCGCCAATTGCCTACAGGAGTGCTTATGCCGTACGGGACATCTTCCATTGGCGCGATACTGCCGTTTCCCGCCGAGCCCAGTGCCAGCACCGCCGGTTACACGCTGGCCGAATCCACGCATCTTCGCCGCACGCAGCCGCGCCGGCTGCCGGACAATGCTCCGAATGTACTGATCGTGCTGCTTGACGATGTTGGCTTTGGCTTGTCCGACACGGTGGGCGGCGAAGTGCATACGCCCAGTTTCAGTCGCGTGGTGGAGGCCGGGCTGGGCTACAACTGCTTCCATACCACGTCGATCTGCTCGCCCACGCGTGCGGCTCTACTCACGGGGCGCAATCATCATCGTGTCCACTCCGGCACCATCGCCGAGCGGGCGGTGGATTGGGATGGCTACACAGGGGTGATCGGCAAGGACACCGCGACGCTGGCCGAGGTTCTTCGGCACTACGGCTACAAGACCGCGGCGTTCGGCAAGTGGCACAACTCTCCGGCCAATCAGACCACCGCAATGGGGCCTTTCGACCGCTGGCCAACAGGGCACGGCTTTGACCACTTCTACGGCTTCATCGCGGGTGAGACTTCGCAATGGGAGCCACGGTTGTATGAGAACACCAATCCGATAGAACCGCCGCAGGACGAGCAGTACCACCTGTCCTCGGACCTGGCAGACAAGGCGATAGGTTGGTTGCGCCGTCATGAGGCCTTTGCCCCCGATGCGCCGTTTCTACTGTACTGGGCGCCGGGTGCTGCCCATGGGCCGCATCACATTTTCAAGGAGTGGGCAGATCGCTATCAGGGTCGGTTCGACGATGGCTGGGATGCGTATCGCGAACGGGTGTTCAAGCGTCAGAAGGAGAGGGGTTGGATCCCGCCTGATGCGGCGTTGACGCCGCGCGCCGACTCCATGCAGGGGTGGGACGAGATACCCGAGGCGCAGCGACCATTCCAGCGTCGCCTGATGGAGGTTTTTGCCGGCTTTCTGGAGCATGTGGATGCGCAGGTTGGCCGCTTGCTCGATGAGCTGGAGAGGTTGGGAAAGGCCGACAACACACTGGTGCTGTATGTCTTTGGGGACAATGGCTCCAGCGCTGAAGGGCAGCAGGGAAGCATCAGCGAATTGCTTGCGCAGAACGGCATAGCCAACACCATTGACGAGCAGCTGTCGGCACTCGACCTGCTCGGCGGCATCCCGGTGCTCGGCTCGCCCAAAACCGACAACATGTATCACGCCGGTTGGGCTTGGGCGGGCAATACGCCTTTCCATCACACCAAGCTGGTAGCCAGTCATTTCGGTGGAACCCGCAATGCGATGGCCGTGTCCTGGCCAGCACGGATCAAGCCGGACAAACAATTGCGTTCGCAGTTCCACCATGTCAACGACATCGTGCCGACCATCTACGAGGCCATCGGCATCACGGCGCCGGAAAGTGTCGATGGTTTTGTGCAGAAGCCGATGGATGGCGTCAGCTTCCTGTACACCTTCGACGATGCGCAGGTATCGACCCGCAAGAGCGTGCAGTACTTCGAGAACAATGCGAGCCGTGGCATCTATGCCGAAGGCTGGTACGCCTGTGCTTTCGGGCCATTCGTGCCCTGGGATACGCCCAGCACCGGGGAGCGACTGCGTCATTGGGACATGGCGACGGAACCCTGGGAACTTTACGATCTCACCCGTGACTTCAGTCAGGCCAATGATCTGGCCAGGGAGAATCCTGCGAAGCTCGAGGAGCTGAAGGCCCTGTTCAAGGAGGTCTCACGGGACAATCTGGTCTGGCCGGTCGGCGCCGGATTGTGGTTGAGGCTTCACCCCGAAGACCGGATCGCCTCGCCCTATACGAAGTGGCGTTTCGATGAGTCGGTGAACCGCATGCCCGAGTTCACCGCGCCCGGCCTGGGTAGTCAGGACAGTTCTGTCGAGATTGACCTGACTGCTGACGACCTCGCTTCCGGGGTGCTCTACGCCCTGGGGGGATTCTCCGGTGGCGTGAGTCTGTTTCTGGACGAGGGGATACTTGTCTACGAGTACAACATGTTGATCCTGGATCGCTTCCAGGCTCGAAGCAGTGTGCCGCTGAAGGCCGGAAGGCATGTAGTGAAGGTACAGACCCGGTTTGAATCAACCCGACCGATGGCGCCAGCGAGCGTCACCCTGCAGGTCGATGGCTGCACGGTTGCAGAGACCGTCGTCGCACGAACCGTTCCATTGGCCTTCACTGCCAGTGAGACGTTCGATGTGGGAGTGGACCTTGGGTCGCCGGTATCGCCGGACTATTACGATCGTCGCCCTTTCCGTTTCAGCGGGAAGATCCACAGCCTGACCGTCGAAGTATCCAGTGGGTGAGCAACCCGCAGCGAACTGAAGCCTTGGTCTGGGCATGGCTCTGGAGCAGGGGGGGGCAGTTGGTTCGGGCACGGCAATGATCCCGAAGTTTCATGGAGATCCTTTCGGTGACGCCCAAGGGAGCATTTCAGTTCCGCGGCGCCAGCGGCGAACTCGGGAAACCTGTTGCTTGGCACGATGCCGCGCGCCGGACATGAGCCTGGGTGTAGTTGTCGCCATGATCCAGTCCCAGACAGGGGCCGCCGGGACAGACTCCTGCCATGCAGGCCGGAAGTCCGGGGGCGACCGTCAAGAGCTATGTGGATGTCCTGTACATGAAGATGAATGGAAGCCCCGATGGGCGCATTGCCATCATGTCGGCATCGCATCGTGCTGTTTATCCTTGCCCGGCACCCACACGGCCGAGCGGCCCCGAAGGAGATTCAGATGACCACCCGTACTGCAGTTCGCAACATTTCCCTTGGCCTGGTGGCAGCTGCCGTTCTTTCGGCCTGCGCCACCGGTGGTTCGTATGTGCAGAGCGATCAGTATGGCAATCCGAGCCAGCAGCAGAACAAGACCGGCAAGAGCGCGCTGATTGGTACCGCCATCGGTGTGGCCGCCGGCCTGCTCAGCGGCGGTGACGCCACCGAGCGCCGCCAGCGTGCGATGGTTGGCGCCGGTATCGGTGCACTGGGTGGCGCGGCCATCGGCAACTACCAGGACCGTCAGGAACGCGCACTGCGCGAGCGTACCGCCAATACCGGCATCGACGTGCAGCGCGAGGGTGACAACATCACCCTGAACCTGCCTGACGGCATCACCTTCGATTTCAACAAGACCACCCTCAAGCCGCAGTTCTACAGCGCGCTCAATGGCGTGGCCAGCACGCTGAGCGAGTACAACCAGACCATGATTGAAGTGGTTGGCCACACCGACAGCATCGGCAGCGACGCGGTCAACAACCGCATTTCCAAGGAGCGCGCCGACGCCGTGGCGGCCTACCTGAGCGCGCAGGGCGTGCAGCGCGAGCGCATTGAAACGTTGGGCGCCGGCAAGTCGTATCCGATTGCCGACAACAGCACCGATGCGGGCCGCGCGCAGAACCGTCGCGTGGAAATCCGCGTGATTCCGCTGCGCAGCTGATTGCCAGTTTGATCTTGCTGCACGACAAGGGCCGCGAAAGCGGCCCTTGTCTGTTATGGACGCGGTAGAAGTGCCTTGTGCGAGGAAGGCGACGGCGCTGTAGGAGCGGCGTCAGCCGCGAAACTCATGGCGTTGGAAGCGTCCTGCTGGCGGCAATCCTGGGATTGCGTTTCGCGCTGTTGCTTCAACACCACCAGCTTCGCGGCTTATGCCGCTCCTACAGCGGCCGTGATCAGCCGAGGATGCCCGGCAGGTCCAGGCCCTTCTCCTTCGCGCAATCGATGGCGATGTCGTAGCCGGCGTCGGCATGGCGCATGACGCCGGTGCCGGGGTCGTTCCACAGCACGCGGGCGATGCGCTGGTCAGCGGCCTCGCTGCCGTCGCAGACGATGACCACGCCCGAATGCTGCGAATAGCCCATGCCCACGCCGCCGCCATGGTGCAGGCTCACCCATGTCGCGCCACCGGCGACATTGAGCATGGCGTTGAGCAGCGGCCAATCCGAAACGGCATCCGAACCGTCCTTCATCGATTCGGTCTCGCGATTGGGCGAGGCCACGCTGCCGCTGTCCAGGTGATCGCGGCCGATCACCACCGGGGCCTTCAGCTCGCCGTTGCGAACCATTTCGTTGAAGGCCAGGCCCAGCTTGTGGCGCAGGCCCAGACCGACCCAGCAGATGCGCGCCGGCAGGCCCTGGAAGGCGATGCGCTCGCGCGCCATGTCCAGCCAGCGGTGCAGGTTGGGATCGTCAGCAATGATCTCCTTCACCTTGGCGTCGGTCTTGTAGATGTCTTCCGGGTCGCCGCTCAGTGCCACCCAGCGGAACGGGCCGATGCCACGGCAGAACAGCGGGCGCACGTAAGCCGGCACGAAGCCCGGGAAGTCGAACGCATTCTTCAAACCTTCATCGAAGGCCATCTGACGGATGTTGTTGCCGTAATCCACGGTCGGGATGCCAGCCGCATGGAAGGCCAGCATCGCTTCCACATGCACGCGCATGGCGGCCTTGGCCGCATCGCGTACCTTTTCCGGGTTGGCCTGCTGTTCGGCCAGCCATTGCTCCACGGTCCAGCCGATCGGCAGGTAGCCGTGCACCGGGTCATGGGCGCTGGTCTGGTCGGTGACGCAGTCCGGACGCACGCCACGGCGCACCAGTTCCGGCAGGATTTCAGCCGCATTGCCAAGCAGGGCGATCGACTTGGCTTCACCGCTGGCGGTGTACTTGGCGATGCGCGCCAGCGCGTCGTCGATGTCGTTGGCCTGTTCGTCCACGTAGCGGGTGCGCAGGCGGAAATCGATGCTGCTCTGGCGGCATTCGATGGTCAGGCTGCTGGCGCCGGCCAGCGAGGCAGCCAGCGGCTGCGCGCCACCCATGCCGCCGAGGCCGGCGGTGAGGATCCACTTGCCGGTCAGGCTGCCGCCGTAATGCTGGCGGCCCATCTCCACGAAGGTTTCGTAGGTGCCCTGCACGATGCCCTGGCTGCCGATGTAGATCCAGCTGCCGGCGGTCATCTGCCCGTACATCATCAAGCCCTTCTTATCGAGCTCGTTGAAGTGCTCCCAGTTGGCCCAGTGCGGCACCAGATTGGAGTTGGCGATCAGCACGCGCGGTGCGTCGGGATGGGTGGGGAACACGCCGACCGGCTTGCCCGACTGCACCAGCAGGGTCTGGTTGTCGTCCAGGCGCTTGAGGGTTTCCAGAATCTTGTCGTAGCTCTCCCAGTCACGCGCGGCGCGGCCGATGCCGCCGTAGACCACCAGCGAGGTCGGGTCTTCAGCCACTTCGGCATCGAGGTTGTTCTGCAACATGCGGAACGGTGCCTCGGTCTGCCAGGACTTGCAGTTGAGCGTGTTGCCGCGCGGTGCGCGCGGGCTGCGGGTGGGATCGTGACGGGTCATGCATTTCTCCGGGAAGCAAAATCGAGGCAGGCGCGAAGTACCTGTTGCAAGGTGTTGCGCACCGGTGTGGCGTGATCGGGGTTGTAAGGCGTGGGCCAGCTGTGTTCGTCCACATCGCTGGGGGCGGGCTCGTGCATGTAGCCACGGCAGCCCAGTTCCATCTGCAGGGTGTGCACGCCACCGGCGGTGTCGCTGTAATGGCGGGTGATCCAACCGCCCTTGAAGCGGCCATTGCGGACGTGGCCCAGCCCACTCATCGCGCAGAGGTTTTCCACCACGTCGGTGAGGGCGTTGTCGCAGGAGGTATCCGGTGCCCCGCTGGGGCCAGCGCTGCCAATGTTGAACTGCGGCAGTTCGCCCTCGAACAGATGCGGGATCAGCGAGCGGATCGAGTGCGCGTCGTAGACAACGACCGTATCGTGCTGTTCGCGCAAGCGGGCGATTTCCTCACTCAGCGCGGCGTGATACGGATCGAACCAGGTCTGCCGACGGCGCTGGATTTCTGCATCGTCCGGCGCATGGCCGTCGCGGTACAGCGGCTGGTTGTCGAAGGTGGTGGTCGGGCACAGGCCGGTGGTGTTCTGGCCGGGGTACAAAGATGCGCCGGACGGATCGCGATTGACGTCGATCACCGAACGGGAAACGGCGGTGCGCACGGTGGTCGCGCCGAGCTCCTGGGCTGCGAACGCATACAGCTCATGCACCCACCAGTCGGTATCGCGACGGGCCAGCCACGGCGAGACGAAGTGACCGACGAGTTCGTCGGGCAACTCGGTGCCGGTGTGCGGGAAGCTGACGATCAACGGGGCATCGCCGCGGTGAATCTGCAGCCAGTCAGGCGAGTGGGTCATGGTGGACTCCAAAGGGCAGGGCAGAACGGTGAAGCGTGTGGGAGTGCGTTATCTCTTCTCCCGCGTGCGGGAGAAGGGGCCCGAATGGCCGATGAGGGGAGCTTTTTGCAGTGAAGCTGAAAAGCGCCCTCATCCGGCGCTGCGCGCCACCTTCTCCCGCTTGCGGGAGAAGGGAAGGGTTTGCCGCGAGCGCTGGCCGCACGGCTATGTCAGACACCGCGCGGAAAGCCGATGCCGTCTCTTCTCCCGCAGGCGGGGTGAAGACATGCGGTCTACGAGCCATTGGCTCGTGCATGGCTGAACGCCCAGCGCGTTGCGCTGGGCCGGGGCGCGGAGCGAGATGCCCGGCGCGCAGATGAGGGCGGCTCTTCGCGGCGAAGCGAAAGCGCAAAGAACCACCCATGTGCAGCCAATGCCACATGCCGTCAGGTCAGTTGCCAGCCACATCCACGCCCGGCAACTGCACGCCCAGGCCCGCCAGCAGCGCGCCGCTGCGCACCAGTTCGGTGGCCAGGACCATGTCCGGATGGAAGTAGCGGTCGTCCTCCAGCGTCGGCACCTGCGCGCGTAGCGTGGCGCGGACGCCCTCCAGTGCGCTGCTCGAACGCAGCGGCGCGTGGAAGTCGCAACCCTGGCCGGCGGCCAGCAGCTCGATGCCGATGACGTTGGCCGCGTTCTCGGCCATCGCGATCAGGCGACGCGCACCATGCGCAGCCATCGATACGTGGTCTTCCTGGTTGGCCGAGGTCGGGATCGAATCCACGCTGGCCGGATAGGCGCGCTGCTTGTTCTCGGACACCAGTGCGGCCGCCGTCACCTGCGGAATCATGAAGCCCGAGTTCAAGCCGGGCTTGGGCGTCAGGAATGCGGGCAGGCCGGACAACGCCGGGTCCACCAGCATCGCGGTGCGGCGCTCGCTGATCGAACCGATCTCGCAGATGGCCATCGCCAGCATGTCGGCGGCGAAGGCCACCGGCTCGGCGTGGAAATTGCCGCCGCTCAACGCCTCACCGGTATCGGTGAACACCAACGGGTTGTCGGAGACACCATTGGCTTCAATTTCGAGTGTGGTGGCCGCTTGACGCATCACATCCAGCGCCGCGCCCATCACCTGCGGCTGGCAACGCAGGCAGTACGGGTCCTGCACGCGCACGTCGTTGTCGCGATGCGATTCGCGGATGGCCGAGCCCTTCATCAGCTCGCCCAACACCGCGGCGGTGGCGATCTGCCCGCGCTGGCCGCGGATGCTGTGGATGCGCGGGTCGAACGGCGTGTCCGAGCCCTTGGCTGCTTCCACCGACAACGCGCCGGTCACCAGCGCGCTCTGGAACACGACCTCGATCTCGAACAGCCCGGCAAGCGCATAGGCGGTGGAGTACTGGGTGCCGTTGAGCAGGGCCAGGCCTTCCTTCGCACCGAGCACCAGCGGCTCCAGTCCGGTCTGCTTCAACGCTTGTTCGGCCGGCATGCGCACGCCGCCGACGAAGGCTTCGCCGACGCCGATCATCACGCTGGCCAGGTGCGACAGCGGGGCCAGGTCGCCAGAGGCGCCGACCGAACCCTGGCACGGCACCACCGGCACCACGTCCTTCTGCAACATCGCCTCCAGCAGCGCCAGCGTCTGCGGGCGGATGCCCGAAGCACCCTGCGCAAGGCTGGTGAGCTTGAGCGCCATCATCAGCCGCACCACGCTGGCCGGCATCGGCTCGCCCACGCCAGCAGCGTGCGACAGCACGATATTGCGCTGCAGGGTTTCCAGATCCTCACGCTCGATGCGTACGCTGGCCAACTTGCCGAAGCCGGTGTTGATGCCATAAACCGGCTCGCCCTTGGCGACGATGTCGGCAACAACCTGTGCGCTGCGCTGCACGGCGGCCTGCGCCGATGCGTCCAGCAGCACGTTGGCGCCGCGGTAGATCTGCCGCCATTGCGACAACCGAACATGGCCGGGGAGAAGGGTGAGGGTGTTGCTCATGTGTGCTCCAGTGGTGCGTTGTTTCAGGCTGGCTGCCCGCGCCAGACGCGGGCATGCAGGGGATTGAAGCCGATGCGGTAGACCAGATCGGCCGGTGCTTCGATGTCCCAGATGGCGAGGTCACATTCCATACCGGCGGCGAGCATGCCGACCCGATTGCTGCGCCCCAGTGCGCGCGCGGCTTCGCGGGTGAAGCCGGCGATGCATTCGGCCACAGTCAAGCGGAACAGCGTGGCGCCCATGTTCATGGCCAGCAACGGACTGGTCAGTGGCGAGGTGCCGGGATTGCTGTCGGTGGCCAGCGCCATCGGCACCCCGGCATCGCGCAGCGGCTGGATCGGCGGCAGCTCGGTTTCGCGGGTGAAATAGAACGCGCCCGGCAACAACACCGCCACGGTACCGGCGGCGCGCATGGCGGCAATGCCGGCTTCATCCAGATGTTCGATATGGTCGGCCGACAGTGCGCCGTGGTGCGCGGCCAGTTCGGCGCCATGCTGGTTGGAGAGCTGCTCGGCGTGGATCTTGATTGCCAGCCCATTCTGTTTGGCAGCTTCGAATACCTGCTGTGCCTGTGCCGGTGAGAAGGCGATGTTCTCGCAGAAAATGTCCACCGCCTCGGCCAGCCCTTCGGCGGCGATGGCGGGAATCATCACCGCGCAAACTT
This sequence comes from Stenotrophomonas sp. SY1, assembly GCF_021202945.1. Taxonomy (GTDB): domain Bacteria; phylum Pseudomonadota; class Gammaproteobacteria; order Xanthomonadales; family Xanthomonadaceae; genus Stenotrophomonas. The sequence goes on from NZ_JAJOYR010000001.1 coordinate 2,150,100, forward strand.
CGTTGATGTAGGCCTGCGCCTCATGCCCCGGCGGCACCGCGTGCGCGCCGAGGAAGGTTGGCACCACTTCGACCTTGCGCAACGTGCCAAGCTCGCGCGCAACGCGCAGTTGTTTGCGCTCGTCGGCCAGGGTCAGGCCGTAGCCGGATTTGATCTCGATGGTGGTGACGCCTTCGGCCAGCATCGCATCGAGACGGGGCAGGCTGGCGTCCAGCAGCGCGGCCTCATCGGCGGCGCGGGTGGCGCGCACGGTGGAAACGATGCCGCCGCCTGCGCGGGCGATGTCGGCATAGCTCACGCCTTGCAGGCGTTGCTCGAATTCACCAGCGCGGTTGCCGGCGTAGACCAGGTGGGTGTGGCAGTCGATCAGCCCGGGGCTGATCCAGCGGCCCTGGCAGTCGATGCGTTGCGCTGCATCGAACGTTGGCGCGGAGCTGGCGGGGCCGACATGGACGATCCGGCCGTCGAGGGCGGCAACCACGCCGTCGCGGACGATACCCAGGCCGCCGCTGGCATCATCCAGGGTCATCAGGTGGGCGTTGTGCCAGAGTGTGTCGCAGCGCATGTGGACGCTTTCCCGTGAATTTGTATATACAATAACGACGGAAAACGGAGAGTGTCCAGTGATGCATGACAACACCCGCAAATCGGTTCGTTTCCACGCTGCCCGGGCGCTGCTGCCGGACGGCTGGGCGCAGGATGTGCGCATCGACAGCGTGGACGGCCGCATCAGTGCGGTGACCGTGGATGCGGCACGTGAAGCCGGCGATCAGCCCTTGGGCACGGTCGTGGCCGGGCTGGGCAACCTGCACAGCCACGCGTTCCAGCGGGCGATGGCCGGGCTGACCGAAGTGGGCGGGCGTTCGGGCGACAGCTTCTGGAGCTGGCGCGAGCTGATGTACCGCTTCTTGGACCGTCTGGACCCGGACGATTTCCAGGCCATCGCCGCGCAGGCCTACATGGAGATGCTGGAAAGCGGCTTCACCCGCGTTGGTGAATTCCACTATCTGCATCACGCGCCCGACGGCAGCCGTTACGCCGATCCTGCCGAGATGGCGGGCCGCGTTGCCGCTGCCGCCGCTGAAACCGGGCTGGGCCTGACCTTGTTGCCGGTGTTCTATGCGCACAGCGATTTTGGCGGTGCCGCTCCCACGCCAGGGCAACGGCGTTTCCTGCACGACATCGATGGCTTTGCTGCATTGCTGGGCAGCTGCCGCAAGGCGCTGGCCGCTACGCCGGATGCAGTGCTGGGCCTAGCGCCACACAGCCTGCGCGCCTGCACCCCCGAGGAACTGGCCGCGTTGACGGCAATGGCACCGGGCCCGATCCACATCCATATCGCCGAGCAGACCCGCGAAGTCGACGCCTGCCTGGCCTGGAGCGGCCAGCGCCCGGTGGAATGGCTGTATGCGAATGTGCCGGTTGATCAGCGCTGGTGCCTGGTCCATGCCACGCACGTCAGCCCGGACGAAGTACGGCTGATGGCTGATAGCGGCGCGGTCGTGGGCCTGTGCCCGATCACCGAGGCCAATCTTGGCGACGGGCTGTTCCCGATGCGCGCATTCGTGGAAGCTGGTGGTCGCTTCGGCGTGGGTTCCGATTCGAACGTATTGATCGACGCGGCCGAAGAACTGCGCCTGCTGGAATACGGTCAGCGCCTGTCCATGCGCGGTCGCAACGTGCTGTCGCCGGGCGCGCTTTCCACCGGCCGCTGGCTCTATCAGCAGGCGGGCGAGGGTGCCGCACAGGTGCTGGGCGAACGCTCGGGCCTTGCCGTCGGCGCACCGGCCGATCTGCTGGAACTGGATCTGGATCATCCTTCGTTGCATGGCCGCGAAGGCGATGCCTTGCTTGACAGCTGGCTGTTCGCCGCACGTAATGGCGCACTCCGCAGCGTCTGGCGCAATGGTCGCGAACTGGTTCGCGATGGCCGCCACGTGAACCGCGCGGCAATCGCAGCACGCTACCGCGCTGCCCTTGGCCGGATACTGGCCTGAAGCCACCGCGCTGCCCCTCCCAGGAATTCCGAGTGAAGAGCAAGAAGGCTCCCACCCTCAACCAACGCATCCGCAGCAACATCGAAAGCCGCATCCTCAGTGGCGAATGGGAGCCGGGTTACCGCATCCCGTTCGAGCACGAACTGATGGCGCAGTACGACTGTTCGCGCATGACGGTCAACAAGGTGCTCACCGCGCTGGCCGAGAGCGGCATGATCGAGCGCCGCCGTCGCGCCGGCTCGTTCGTCGCCCGGCAACCACCGCACCTGGAGCAGGTGGCGTTGGAAATTCCCGACATCAACGTCGCGGTGACCGAGCGTGGTCACGTGTATGGCTTCCAGCTGCTGGAACATGCGCACCGCAAGGCCAAACCCGGCGTGGTGGAGGAAGTGGATCTGGTCGGCGACGGCAAATTGCTGGCGATGCGTTGCCTGCACCTAGCCGACGGCAAACCGCTGGCGATTGAGCGCCGACTGATCAACCCCGAATCGGTACCGGAAACATTGAAGGTGGATTTTTCCATCCACGCACCCGGCAGCTGGCTGTTGCAGAACGTGTCCTGGACACGCGGCGAGCACCGCATCAGCGCCGTGGCGGTCAATGCCGAAGAAGCGGCGTTGCTGAAAGTCCCGGTCGGCACCGCCTGCCTGGTGATCGACCGCCAGACCTGGCGCGGCGAACAGCCCATCACCTGGGTTCGGCAGAAGTTCCTTGGCGACGCCTACGATCTGATCGCCCGCTTCGCCCCGGGCTCGCGCTGAAGCGCAGCGCATTGCAGGAGCGGCCATGACCGCGAAGCCTGCGCCGCCGAAATCACCGCGCGGATCGTGATTGCAGGATCAGCAACGACGTGACGCATCTGCTGCCATGTACTTGGCGGCAGATGTTGCTTTTCGCAGGAAGATGCCGAGTGGCGTGTTGCAGCAGCGGCTTGTGCCGCGAAGCCGGCAAGGCCTCAGAACGTGCGGCACTGCCGCCAGCGCACGGGCTCTTCCACGCCGGGGCGGGGATTGATCTGCACACGCACCGTCCGCAACGACGGGTAGCGCTCCAGTTCCTGGCAGATCAGGGGCCAGATCGCAGTGTCGTCGCCGCTGCGTTCGACCAGCAGTGTGGAGCGGGTCAGCCAGATTCCGCTGACCACTCCGGGCGTGCGGGCCAAGGCCTTGGAGACCGCGTTCTGGTAACGCAACAGCGTTTCCGGGTCCGGGTCGGCGATCAGATTGCCGGTTTCGGCCGTTGTGCTGGCAGTGGGAGATGCTTTGGGAGTCGCTGCGACCGCGGTGTGCGGTTGTGGCGCAGTGGGTGGCAAGGGCGTTGCGACTTCCGTGGCGGCAGCGCTGTCCTCGCTGCGCAGGGTCAGGTAGCCCATGCCGGCCAGCAGGCCGATCGTCAACGCGGCCAGGCCGGCGATACCGGTGTGGCGGACGGCCTCACGGCGCGCGATGCCAACCACGGTTTCGCGCATCTCTTCTGAAACGTGCGGCTTGAGCAACTGCCAGAGCCGGCGTTCGTCGATGACTTCGATGGAATGCTTGCTGGCCTCGGTCAGTCCGTCACGGTCGACCAGGCCTTCGGTGATCAGTACGCCGCTGCTGGCGCCGGTCAGGCGCATGGCAGTGCCCAGCTCACTCAGCGCGTTGGCATCGAAGCGGTAGGCCCGGCCGTGCTTGCAGGACACCAGGCAGCGCTGGCCGTCCTTGTGCAGCAGGAAGTCACTGCTGGTGCCGCGCTCGGGATCTTCCAGCTCGACCGGCGTGAGCAGGCCACGCTGATCGGCCATGGCTTGACGCACGATCTGGGAAAACTCGCGCCAGCGCATGCCCGCCAGTGCTGCCAGGCCGTGGCGGATTTCAGTGTCCCTGCGTTGAATGATCCACAGATAGGCCGTAGCCAGGCTCCATAGCAGAAGAGCAAGTACCAGCGACAGGATCCAGGAAAACATCGATCAACCTGAGACAGTGCAGACGAAAAGTGAGTTTATCCGTGTTTTGCCATCACCGAACCATCGCTCTTACGTTCCGGTGTGTGCGGGCAGTCTCAATCCTGCGTTGGCAGACCGGGCCAGTAATGACTATCCGGTAGCGCACGGGCGCCAAAGATGGCCTGGCCCACGCGCACGACGGTGGCGCCTTCCTCGATGGCGATTTCAAAATCACCGGACATGCCCATCGACAGCTCGTCCAGGCCGATGCCGTCGGGTGCATCCTGGCGCAGGCGTTGCTGCAACTCGCGCAGGCGCACGAAGCAGGCACGGACCCGCTCGGTCTCGGCCGAGAACAACGCCAGCGTCATCAGCCCGCGCACGCGCAGCGCGCTGAACTGCGGCATCGCCTTGATGAAGGCCGGCACGTCGGCCGGGGACAGGCCGTACTTGCTGTCCTCCTCGGAGGTGTTGACCTGCACGAACACATCCAGCGGGCGTCCTTCCAGCTGCAGCCTGCGGTCCAGCGTTTCGGCAAGGCGCAGGCTGTCCAGCGCCTGGAACTCGCTGGCGAAGCGTGCGACCAGCTTGGCCTTGTTGGTCTGCAGGTGGCCGATCACCGACCAGCGAAGATCGCCGAGGTCAGCCATGGCCTCCCACTTGTGGTGCGCTTCCTGCACTTTGTTCTCACCCAGCATGCGGCAACCGGCCTGGTAGGCCAGGCGGATGCGTGCCTCGTCGATGGTCTTGCTGACCGGCAACAGGCGCACGCTGGCGGTATCGCGCCCGGCCTTGCGGCAGGCGGCGGCGATGCGCTCGTTGACCACGGCCAGGTTGTGGGCGAAATCCCCCACGCTCTCGGCGCGCGGGTAGCGGCCGTGCTGATCGTGGCGGGTGGGGGTGTCCTGCGGGGGGAGGCTCATCATGGTTCCTTTGAAGCGCTGTCGCGGGCGGTTGGCGCCGGAACACATTGTCCAATGCCTGGACGCGATGCGCACGTTGCAGCCAACACGCGGCCAAGCGCGGGAGGGGCAACGTCCAAGCCCACACCTGCCCGAGCCGCTCGCGCAGCCGGCTCTTCCCCATTCGTGGCAGGGAAGTTCCGGCGAGGGGCTGTCGCGTCAGTTGTTGCCGGGCTTCCAAACGCCCGCACGGTATCGGCTCGTCACAACGAGCGAGAAGTTCGCAAAGGGGGCTGAATCCAGAGCCGGCACTGAACGCCGGACATGAAAAACCCGCCATCCGGAGCCGTGAGGGGAGGGAGACAAACGGCGCGGTACTGCTGGCGGGTAGGGGGATTCTTGCGCAGCTTTTGCTGCTTTGCAACATCAATGTTCTTCAGGTGACGAATTGCCGTGCGAGGCGCGGCTTTCAGCGCGGGTCAAACGCCGGTTGAGTGCATCAAGGCGGCTGTTCAGGGCTTCGATATCGGCGCGGCTGGGGATGTCCATGCGCCGCAGCACCCGATGCACGCGGTCCTCGAAACTCTTCTCGACCCGGTCCCAGGTGCCGGCAGCACGGTCGCGTGCCTGGCCCAGGGTGCTCTCGACTGTGTCGCGCAGGCTCGCGCCCTCCGTGGATTCCTCACGGGAACGTTCTTCGGCGTGCTCGCCTTCCTTTACCAGTGATTCGAACAGGCGGCTGCCTTCGTTCTGTGCACGCGCCAGCGCGCCCAGCCCGGCGAGCCAGACCTGCTGTGCAGAGTGGCTCATCCTGCGACCGATGCGCTCGGCCTGATCCTGCAGGCGAGGGCCGCTGTTGTCGCTTTCGGGGGGGCGTTCGTGGGTCTTCATTGCGGTGCTCCTGATCAGCTAAACCAAAGCTCAGGAACACCGTAGCCGGGCGCGTGCCAGCGCCGCGTGATGGATGCCGGTTCAGCCCAGTTTTTCAGTCAGCACACGTTGAATTTCGGATTCCACCATTCCCTTCATTGCCGACAGCAGGAAGCCAAGTTCGGCCTTCACCCGCACTGCACCGGGCAGCAGTTCGATGGCACCTTCCACGCCGGAGCGGGTGAAGTGCAGCATCTGGCCTTCCCAGCGGGTGCTCACGTCGAAACGCTCGCGCAGCTTCTCGGCAACTTCGGTGATGGCATCGCGCGCCTTGTCGTCGGGCAGGGCGTGGGCGTGGCGGATGTCGATGCTGGACATGATGTGTTCCTGTACTACGTGCGTTGCCGATGGGTGCGGCATTGTGCGGGCCGGCGCGGCGCAGTCCAAGCCCTGCGTACACCTTCTGCCGCGAAGGCTGACCTGCTAGTCTGCCGGCGTGCGCAATCTGCAAGTCCACTTCAGCAATCGTCAACAGCCCGACCAGTCCCTGACGGCCGGCGTTCAACGCATCGTGCGCCACGCTTCGGGCCAGGTACGGCTGGGCGATGGCAGTGTCGGGCCCTTGTTGCTGGCCCAATTCTGCATGGACCAGCGCGGGGTGTGGCTGCAGGTGGCCAACGGCGTGCGCGGCATCCACGTCAACGGCCGCCCGGTGCGGCGCATGGCGCTGCTGCGGGCCGGCGATTCGGTCTATGCCGATGGCGCGGAGATGTTGCTGCGCGGTGACTGCGAGCACGTGGCGCAACCGCCGCAGCCGCCAGCCGAGGCCGGCGACGACCAGCGGGTGCTGCTGCGCGGCGTGGGTGGGCGTCATCACGGGCGCTGCTACACGCTGGACAAGGCCCGCAGCATCGGCAGCGATGCCGCCAACGACATCGTCATCGACGACCCGACCTTCGCCGGCCGCCATGCCAGTTTCGAGCGGCATGGGGAGAAGGTGCTGCTGCGCGACCAGGGCTCGACCGAGGGCACCGTGGTCAATGGCGTGGCCACCCGCCACTGCTGGTTGCAGGCCGGCGACCAGGTGGTGTTTGAAGGCAATCACCGCTTCGTACTCGAAATGCCGTTGGGGCAGGGCGTGGCAGCGCAGGCCGTGGTTGCCGACGAGCCTGGAATGGCCGACGAGCCGGCCGGGGCACCGGCCGCCACGCAGGTGCCGCCGCGCCGTTGGCCGTGGTTGCTGCTCAGTGCCTTGCTGCTGGGCGGGGCGATCAGCGTCCTGCTGCTGTTCGGCGCCCGCTGAGCCCTCCGTAGAGCGCAGCCCTGCTGCGCTGGGGGCATTCCCGGTCAAGCCAAGTGGGCGCGGCCCAGCCCTACGTCGGGCAAGGTCGAATGGGTGCAGATGCAACTTTTCTTGCGTGTCCCAAGGCTGCTGCGCTGCGGCATACTAGGGGTTCTGCCCAGAAGGTGTGTCATGACGCGCGCATTCAATTTCAGTGCCGGCCCCGCAGCATTGCCGGAAGAGGTCCTGCGTCAGGCGCAGGCGGAAATGTTGGAATGGAATGGCGTGGGCGCGTCCATTGTCGAAATCAGTCACCGAAGCGCTGATTTCATGGCCGTCGCTGCCCAGGCCGAGGCCGACCTGCGCACCCTTGTTGGCATTCCCGACGACTACGCGGTGCTGTTCCTCGGCGGTGGTGCGACCACCCAGCAGGCGCTGGTCCCGCTGAACTTTGCCAGCCCGGGCCAGCGCGTTGACTACGTGGTGACCGGCCACTGGGGCAAGACCGCAGTCAGGCAGGCCAAGCCCTATGTCGATGTGAACATTGCCGCCGATGGCGGGGCTGGTGGTTTCCGTGACATTCCGCCGGTATCGCAATGGCGTTTGTCCAGGGACGCGGCCTATGTGCACGTGACCGCCAACGAAACCATCCACGGCATCGAGTTCCGTGACATGCCGGACGTCGGCAACGTGCCGCTGGTTGCCGATTTCAGTTCGTCGATTGCCTCCGAACCGATTGATGTTTCCCGTTACGGCGTGATCTACGCCGGTGCGCAGAAGAACCTGGGCCCGGTCGGGATTGCCGTGGTCATCATTCGTCGCGATCTGCTGGAGCGTGCCGGCCAGCCGCGTGCGGACATCTTTGATTACCGATCGCATGCTGCCCGCGATTCGATGCTCAACACGCCGCCGACCTGGAACTGGTACATGGCCGGGCTGATGTTCAAGTGGATGCTGGCCCAGGGCGGCGTGGAAGCGTTTGCCAAGTTGAGCCAGGCCAAGTCGGCGCTGGTGTACGACGCCATCGACGGCTCAGGCGGTTTCTATCGCAATGACGTGGCCGCTGCGGTGCGCTCGCGCATGAACATTCCGTTCTTCCTGGCCAGCGAAGAGCTCGACGCGCGCTTCGTCAGCGAGGCCAAGAAGGCTGGGCTGTTGGCACTGAAAGGCCACAAGGCGGTCGGCGGTATTCGCGCCTCGCTGTACAACGCAGTGCCGCTGGAAGCGGCGCAGGCGCTGGTCGCGTTCATGGCCGACTTCCAGAAGCGCAACGGCTGATCCAATTTTTTTCGCCGTGCGCCTGGCGCCGGCCTGCAACAGGTAGAAGAACCGATGGCATCCAAGCCACCCAAGACCGCCAGCAAGGCAAAGCCCGCACCGGTAAAGAAGGTTGTCGGCAAACAAGCCGCCGTGACGGTGGCCAAGCCGGTATTGGCCGATGTGCGCGCCAAGATCGACCATATTGACCGCAGCATCCAGGCCCTGATCGCCGAGCGTGCACAGTTTGCCCACCAGGTCGGCAAGGCCAAGGGCAAGCTTGCCGCCGCCGTGGACTACTACCGCCCCGAGCGCGAAGCGCAGGTGCTGCGCATGGTGGTGGACCGCAACGAAGGCCCGCTCAGCGACGAAGTGCTGGTGCATGTGTTCCGCGAGATCATGTCGGCCTGCCTGGCCCAGCAGGAGCCGCTGAAGATCGGCTATCTCGGCCCGGAAGGCACCTTCAGCCAGCAGGCCGTGCTCAAGCATTTCGGCCGGTCGGCGCTGGGCCTGCCGATGGCCAGCATCGAGGAAGTGTTCCAGGAAGTGGAAGCTGGCAACGCCGATTTCGGCGTGGTGCCGGTGGAGAATTCCGGGCAGGGCACCATCCAGATCACGCTGGATATGTTCCTCACGTCCAACCTCAAGATCTGCGGTGAAGTCGAGCTGCGCGTGCAGCAGTACCTGATGTCGCGCAGTGGCCGCATCGACGACATCGAGCGCATCTACGCGCACCCGCAGTCGTTCATGCAGACCTCGGCGTGGTTGCGCGCCAACCTGCCCAAGGCCGAGAAGATTCCGGTATCCAGCAACGCCGAAGGCGCGCGTCGTGCGCGCAATGCCGACGATGCCGCGGCCATTGGTGGCGAGAGTGCGGGCCACGTCTATGGCCTGAAGAAGGTCGTGACCAAGCCGATCCAGAACGATGCCGACAACACCACCCGCTTCCTGGTGGTGGGCCGCAACATCTTCCCCAGCTCCGGCCACGACCGCACCTCGGTGCTGGTGTTCATCCATGACAAGCCTGGTGCGCTGTTCGACGTGCTCAGCCCGTTCGCGCGCCACGGCATCAGCATGAACCGCATCGAGTCGCGTCCGTCGCACCAGGCCAAGTGGGAATACGGTTTCTTCATCGACCTGGCCGGTCACATCGAGGACGAGGCGATGCAGGCCGCACTGGCCGAACTCAAGGCCCACTCGGCTGAGATCAAGGTGCTGGGTTCCTATCCGGTCGCCGTGCCCTGAGCTTGAAGCCCCTCTGCCGACGGGACAGGGGTTGGCGTGAGGGTAGGTGCTCACGTGTCGTGTCTTCCATCCACCCTCATCCGCCCTTCGGGCACCTTCTCCCGCCGGGAGAAGGGAATGTCATCTGCGCCCACGCGTACTGAATACCTGAGAGAACTTGCATGACCGCCCAGCCGTACTGGATCGCACACAAAGGTTCCGCCCTGCAGGGCACGCTCGACATCCCCGGTGACAAGTCCGTCTCGCATCGCGCGGTGATGTTCGCGGCTCTGGCCGATGGCGTATCGCGCATTGATGGCTTTCTGGAAGGCGAGGACACCCGCGCCACTGCAGCCATCTTTGGCAAGATGGGCGTGCGCTTCGAGACCCCGTCGCCGTCGCAGCGCATCGTGCACGGCGTTGGCGTGGATGGGCTCAAGGCGCCGCAGGGCGAACTGGATTGCGGCAACGCCGGCACCGGCATGCGCCTGCTCGCCGGCCTGCTGGCGGCGCAACCGTTCGACACCACGCTGGTGGGCGATGAATCGCTGACCAAGCGGCCGATGCGCCGCGTCACCGGTCCGCTGGCGCAGATGGGCGCGCGGATCGACACGCAGGAAGACGGCACCCCGCCGCTGCATATCCACGGCGGCCAGCCGCTGCACGGCATTGATTACGAATTGCCGGTGGCCAGCGCCCAGGTGAAGTCGGCGGTGCTGCTTGCCGGTCTGTATGCGCAGGGCGAAACCCGCGTGGTCGAGCCGCATCCGACCCGCGATTACACCGAGCGCATGTTGCGCGCCTTCGGTGTCGAGATCGATTTCGAGCCGGGCAAGGCGCGTCTGCGTGGTGGTCAGCGTCTGCGCGCCACCGACATCGCGGTGCCGGCCGATTTTTCCTCGTCGGCATTCTTCATCGTTGCCGCCAGCATCATTCCCGGTTCGCAGGTGCGGTTGCGCTCCGTGGGCCTGAACCCGCGTCGCACCGGCCTGCTGATCGCGCTGCGCTTGATGGGCGCGGACATCAGCGAGGAAAACCACGCCGAACACGGCGGCGAAGCCGTGGCCGATCTGGTCGTGCGCTACGCGCCGCTCAAGGGCGCGGAAATCCCGGTGGAAGTGGTGCCGGACATGATCGACGAGTTCCCGGCGCTGTTCGTTGCCGCCGCTGCGGCGCAGGGCCAGACCGTGGTGCGCGGCGCGGCCGAGCTGCGGGTGAAGGAGTCGGATCGTCTGGCGGCGATGGCCACCGGTCTGCGCACGCTGGGCCTGCGCGTGGACGAAACCGAGGACGGTGCCACCATCTTCGGCGGCCCGCTGGGCAGCGGCACCATCGAAAGCCACGGAGACCACCGCATCTCGATGGCCTTCGCCATCGCCGGTCAGCTGAGTACCGGTGAAGTACGCATCAACGACGTTGCCAATGTGGCCACGTCATTCCCGGGTTTCGACAGCCTGGCCAATGGCGCCGGCTTCGGGCTCAGCGTCCGGTCCTGAATTCCACGGGCACCTGGACCACGCTGGGGGCGGCCTGGCCATCACGCATGGCCGGGTGGAAACGCCACTGACTCAGTGCGCTGATCGCCGCGTCGTCCAGGCGCGGGTCCTGTGCACCTTCATGGGCGACGATACTCACGGCGAGCACCTGGCCGTTGCTGTCAATCTGCAGGCGCGCGATCAGGTCGCCTTCAATGCCGGCTTCCAGCACCGCGTCGGGGTAATCGGGCAGCGGATTGCCGGCCAACGGCTCGGCATCCATGTCGGTGATCGGCGCGGTCGCTGCAGGCTTGCCCTGCGCTGTTACTGCCGCTGTCGTGGACACCGGTGCTGCAGCGGCTGGCGCGGTCGCCTCCGGTTTGGAAGCCTGGCGGGCAAGCAGCAACACCACGGCAAGGACGGATGCGCCCAGCAGCGCCCACAGCCATGCTGCCACCGTGCCGGAACTGGCGGCGGTGATGCTGGCGCTGGACTGATCGTGGGGGATGCTGGACATCGGAAAGCGACCTTGCACGTTTGCAATGTCGCAAGTCTGGGCAGCGCGGGGTGACCTGCACCTAAATCCGGCCGGTCACCTGGAGCGAGGGTTCAGCTTACTGAGCCGGCTTGAAATCGAACGGGATTTCCAAGCTGCCCTGCATCGGCTGGCCGTTGCTCTGCGCCGGCTGGAAGCGCCAGCCGCGAACCGCGTCCAGTGCGGCGCGGTCCAGGTCGCGGGAGCCGCTGCGCTGGATGAGGCGGGCGTCCAGAGGGGACCCGTCGATGCCGACATCGACCTGCACCACTACCGTGCCGCTTTCACCACGACGCAGGGCCGCAGGCGGGTAGGCAGGGGCAGGGCTCTGCCCCGGTAGCGGCACTGGGCGATCGGTGGGTGTTGCTGGCGTGGTGGCCGGTGCGGCCGGAGCAGGTTGTGCTTCGGCGATGGGCTGCGGCGGTGGTGGCGTGGTTTCCACCAGTTCCGGCTTCTCTTCGACCGGCTCAGGGCGCGCGTCAGGCATGTCGCTGGCGCCTGCACTGGCCGGCAGCGGTGCCGGCAGTGGCGCGATATCGGCGACCTTGGTTTGCGGCTGGGCAGGATCGGCACGCTCGATCGCATTGTGACGACGGGCGTTCAGCCACACCGCCAGGAACAGCAGCAGGCCGATACAGAACGCGATGCCGGCGATCTTCCAGGTGCCTGGCGGCAGTTGGAAGGACGTGTTGTGGTCGGAGCGGGTACGTGAAGCGGGCATGGGGCTGACCAGATTGAGCCAGCTGATTCTTGCATACGCGACCAACGCGCGGCAGAAAGTTCCGGTTCGGGCGATAATCCCCCCTTCATATCCACCCCGACAGTGCCCGCCCCATGCTTGATCCAGCCCTTCTTCGCCAGCAGCCCGCCGAACTTGCCCAACGCCTGCGTGAAACGCGCGGCTACGAGCTTGACGTGGCCGCCTTCGAATCACTTGAGGCCGATCGCAAGCGCATCCAGGTGCGCACCCAGGAACTGCAGAGCCTGCGCAACAGCCGCTCCAAGGCGATTGGTTTTGCCAAGGCAAAGGGCGAGGACGTGTCGGCGATCATGGCCGAGGTGGCTGTATTCGCCGATGAGCTGAAAGCCTCGGAGATCCAGCTGGACGTGCTGCGCGAGAAGATCGACGTGCTGTCGATGGGCATCCCCAACCTGCCGTCGGCCGATGTGCCGATGGGCAAGGATGAGAGTGAGAACGTCGAGCAGCTGCGTTGGGGTACCCCGCGTGAGTTCGATTTCGCGGTGCTCGATCACGTTGAGCTGGGCGCGCGTAACGGCGGCTTGGATGCCGAGACCGCTGCCAAGCTGTCCGGCGCGCGCTTCACCGTGCTGCGTGGCCAGATTGCGCGCCTGCACCGTGCGCTGGGCCAGTTCATGCTCAACCTGCACAGCAACGAGCATGGCTACGAAGAAACCAACGTGCCGGTACTGGTCAATGCCGATTCGCTGCGTGGCACCGGCCAGCTGCCCAAGTTCGAGGAAGACCTGTTCAAGACCGCGCTGGGTGAATCCACGCGCTATCTGATTCCGACCTCGGAAGTACCGCTGACCAACATCGTGCGCGATGAAATCATCGACGCCGAGCGCCTGCCGCTGCGCATGACGGCCCACTCGATGTGCTTCCGTTCGGAAGCGGGCAGCGGCGGTCGCGACGTGCGCGGCATGATCCGCCAGCACCAGTTCGAGAAAGTGGAACTGGTCAGCGTCTGCGCGGCCGAGGACAGCGAGGCCGAGCACCAGCGCATGACCGGATGCGCCGAGGCCGTGCTGCAGAAGCTGGGCCTGCCGTACCGCAAGGTGCTGCTGTGCACCGGTGACATGGGCTTTGCGGCGATCAAGACCTACGACCTGGAAGTCTGGCTGCCGTCGCAGCAGACCTACCGCGAAATCTCCTCGTGCTCGAACTGTGGCGATTTCCAGGCCCGTCGCATGCAGGCGCGCTGGCGCAACCCGGGCGGCAAGCCGGAGCTGCTGCACACGCTCAATGGCTCGGGCGTGGCGGTGGGCCGGGCAATGATCGCGGTGATGGAGAACTATCAGAACGCCGATGGCTCGATCACCATCCCCGAAGTGCTGCGCCCATACATGGGCGGCGCCGAACGCATCGACTGAGGCGTTCGGCGGCAATCACCGAAGCAGACAAGCCCGCAGCAATGCGGGCTTTTTTTGTTTGGGCGGGGACGGGGCGGGGCGTTCGGGTGGTCGTGGCCCGCGCATTGGCTGTTTGCCGTTGTCGTTCTCCTCTCCTTGCGGGAGAAGATGCCGAAGGCAGGAGAGGGGAAGCATGGCGTTTGCCTCATGCCACGCCAGCCATTTTGGGCCAATCAGCGAGTTCGAGCGGCGACCATGAGAGCCGTGCCCCGGAGACATGAACAACCCCCGCATTCATATCAGGACCATTTGCAGCCTAATTTGCATATTCAGGACAAAGATGGTTGAATTCACCGATTCGTTCCAGTTCTGGGATTAATCCATGCAGGATCTCAACGACCTCTACTACTTCGCAATGGTCGTCGACCATGGCGGATTCGCCGCTGCCGAGCGTGCGCTGGGCATTCCCAAGTCGCGCCTGAGTCGCCGTATCAGCCAGCTGGAAGCGGACCTGGGGGTTCGGCTGCTGCAGCGTTCCACCCGGCGTTTCGCAGTGACGGACGTTGGTACGAGCGTGCATCGCCATGCTCAGACCATGCTTGCCGAAGCCCAGGCGGCGCGCGAAGTGGTCGACCGCCTCAGTGCAGAGCCGCGCGGACTGGTGCGCGCCAGCGTTCCGGTCTCGCTGGCGCAGGAGCAGCTGCCCAAGTTGCTGCCGAAGTTCCTGGCCCAGTACCCGAAAGTGCGCCTGCAACTGGCGATCAGCAATCGTCGCGTGGACATCATCAACGAGGGCTACGACGTGGCCCTGCGCGTGCGCTCGCGATTGGACGACGATGGCAGCCTGGTGATGCGCAGCTTCGGCCAGGTGCAGGAACTGCTGGTGGCCAGCCCGTCCTATCTGGACCGCGCCGGTCGCCCGGCTTCACCGGAAGACCTGTCCAACCATGTCACCCTGAGCATCAGTGAAGACGAAGCGCGACAGCGCTGGGAGCTGCATGGTCCCGGTGGCGAAGTGCGCCGCGTGGATCTGCAACCGCGCGTGGCCGGCTTTGATTTCCCGCTGCTGCAATCGATGGTCAAGGATGGGTTCGGCATCACCATGCTGCCGGAGACCGTCTGCGCCGATGCGGTGCGCAATGGCGAGCTGGAGGTGGTGTTGCCCGAATGGTCGCTGCCGCAGGGCATCTGCCATGCGGTGTTCGCCTCCCGTCGCGGCCTGCTGCCGGCGGTGCGGGTGTTCATCGACTTCCTGGCCGAGCACCTGCCGCCGCAGCTGGAGGCCTCGCGCCTGGACTGTGGCGGTGCCTGCGAGCGCGCCAAGGAGAAGATCCGTGCTTCGGCAGCCGGTGCATTGGCCATCGAAGCAGGTTGAACAAAAAACACTTCCGGCATGCGAGAATGCCGGCCCCGGAGAGGTGCCGCACTTCCCGGTTGCAGCATCCAAGGACAGATGGCCGAGCGGTTTAAGGCACCGGTCTTGAAAACCGGCGAAGGGTCAAACCTTCCGTGGGTTCGAATCCCACTCTGTCCGCCATATAAAAAAGCCGCTGCTCACAGCGGCTTTTTTTTGCCTGCGATTTGATGAGTGGCAGGCTCACGCCGCTACCGGTATTGGCAGGGGCAGTCGGTGATGATTGAACTGTTTGATTGCAGTGATTCGAAAGCGTGCGCTGGCCTGTGCCTTCGGTAAATCCTGGCTGAAACTCTCGGTGATTCGCAAATAAAGTCATTTATTTGCAGAAGCTCATTCTTGTGCTCGCATTCCCTGAGATATTTGCGCGGCTTGCCGATATTCTCAGTACGAGGCCAATAAGGTTTCCCGCGCAGGTGCGGTGGCGAGTTTCCTTTTCGCTACGAACTTGGCGCAGATGAGCGTTCGTGCCGAAAATGTGGGGGCGTCGTAAGTTCGCGCGGCTTGATTGCAAGGCCAGAGGGGAATCAAGGCAGTAATCTTCCGCGTGCCATTGAACTCGACATACAAAATTCTTCTTTCGCATTGTTTCATGTGGACGTAAGAGATCCTTGTCGGGTTATTCCCTACTTCACATTATCTTCCGCGCCACGTACTGTCGCCCGTCGCTTTGCTGGCGTGGTTCTTCTCGCGCTGGCGCCATCTTAATCAGAAGATCTACAACGATTGCTCCAGGAAGGAGCCATTGGGGGGAGTATGTCTTGTTATCCAGCTCGGCCGAGCAGTATTGCGGCCGGCGTCCTCGCGCTTGTCATCGGTACGGCGAGTTTTTCCAGTCACGCAATGCTGACCAGTCTGATACCGGGCATGGGCAACAAAAAGTGTCCGTCTGCCGCTGGTACGTTGCGTATTGTCGAGCCGGATGACGGCCTCGGTGCGTGGGCGAGCTACGGTTTGCCCGCGCCGACACGAATGCTGCGCGTGATGGTCAATGACTCCAAGTGTTTCACCGTGCTTGATCGCGGCGTGGGCTTTGCCGCGGCTCAGGCCGAGCGTGAGCTTGCGCGGGCCGGCCATCTGCAGGGTGACCAGAACATCGGCGCTGGGCAGATGCGTGGCGCCGATTTCGTGCTGATTCCCGACATCATTTCGCAGAACCCCAATGCCGGTGGCAGCCACGTCGGTGGTTCGGCCTCTTCCGGGCAGAAGCGTGGCTTGCTGGGCGGAATGCTCAACGTTGCCACGCTTGGAATTGCAGGGAAGATGTCCAGCAACAAGCAGACCGCGCAGGTGGTGCTGACCCTGGTGGATGTGCGCACTTCCGAGCAGGTGGTCAGCGTGACGGGTGATGCAAAGATCACCGATCGCGCCTGGTCGGCGATGGTTGAGGCGTCGAACGTACAGGGCGGTGCTGGCGTGCGCGTTGGTACCTGGGAGAACACCGAGATCGGCAAGGTGATCATGGAGGCCTACGACGAGGCCTTCGAAGAAATGGTGGGTGAAATCCAGAAACGGGGCAGTGTCATGTTCGCCCGTCGGGCGCCGCAGGCAGTGATGCCGACGCAGGTTGCGGTGGCTCCTGCGTCACAGGAGCAGGTCAACAACACGATGTTGGCCAGCCTTCCGGCGCCGGCGATGCCTCCTTCTGCTCTCGAAACCCTTCCTCCTGCGTACCCGACGGACGAGCAGGTTGGCGTGTCCGCTGAGGAGTCAGAGGCCGGGCCGGGGAGCACTGAGAGCCTTGTGAGCAGGCTGGCAAAGGGCGGCACGCTGGCGCTGCGGCGCACGGCACGCCTGCTGGCAGGCGCCAGCAGCCAGGCTGAGATGGTTGCCGAACTGGCCATGGGCATGCTGGTGTTCCCGACCGGAAACACGCAAGGCAGCATGCTTGAGGTCGAGGACGAGATGGGCAACAAGGGATGGGTACCGTCGGTGGCGGTGTCGGCGACGGAATAAGGTTGCTCAAGTGGCCTTGATGATCCGGCGGCGCGGTTCGGTGCCCGCCGGGCGCCACCGCTACAAGGAGTTGCTCTCTTGCCTTGGGGTAGCCGCATCGTTTCGGGTGTGGCGCCCCTTTTGTGTTCATGCGTTCGTCGTTACGGCCGATTTGCCACCGATTGCACTGCGGGGCAGCAGATGCTGCATCGCCTGATTGGAGTCCCAGACTTCCGGGCGCGTCGGCCCGAAGTTCAGTGCTGCCGTGATGGGCCGTCGTTGCGACATCGCCAGCACTCGCTGCCCGTAGCGGTGGCCATGCCGAAATATCGCAGGGCAGTTGCTGAGACCTTGTTCGTGGCGCCGCCGCGATGCCTCGCTTCGATTGCTCCACATCTTCGAACCTGATCCCGCCCGCGACAAACACCGGATGCGTCACTCTCTGGCGTTGGCCGGGTTCGATGAGGTTCCGGCGGCTGGGTTGCTGGCCGAAGGCTGGAGGCTCAAAATCGCCGGGCACGTCGTCCGCACGAACGCCTACATCGTGGCGATGCGCGAGACTGGCAAACATCTGCGCACATTTTGATCACCAAGCTGCCATGTTCAAGCTACGCCCTTCGCATCCACATGACGGTGCCCGGATCATTGAGATCTGGCGGCGTGCCGTGGATGCCACCCACGATTTCCTGTCACTGGCTGATCGTCAGGCGATCGAAGCGGAAGTCGTGGGCTTCCTGCCAGCTGCTCCTTTGCTGCTGGCGGTGGACGCAATGGATACGCCGGTGGCGTTCATGCTGGTGATGGATGGCCACATGGAAGCGTTGTTCGTTGATCCGGCTTGCCGGGGCAATGGGGTGGGCCGGCAGTTGGTCACCCATGCGCTGGCCGAACACCGGCAACTGACCACGGATGTCAACGCGCAGAACGCCCAGGCAGTGGGTTTCTACCAGCGTCTTGGGTTTGTCGAAACCGGGCGTTCCGCGCTGGATGGACAGGGCAGGCCGTATCCGCTGATCCACCTGCGTTACGCTGGTGCCATCGGCTGAGTTGCCCTTGAATTCCCTGCCTATGTCCGCGCTTGACCCTGCCTCAACTGACGAAACCTGGATGCGCCACGCCCTGGCGCTGGCCGACCGTGCCCAACGCGAGTTCGATGAGATTCCGGTGGGCGCGGTGCTGGTGGGTGCCGATGGCGAGCTGTTGGGCGAGGGCTGGAACCTCAACATCGCCAGCCATGATCCCAGCGCGCACGCCGAGATCGTGGCCATGCGCGAGGCGGGCAAGCGCCTGGGCAATCATCGCCTGATCGGCAGCACCCTGTACGTCACCCTGGAGCCGTGCGCGATGTGTGCGATGGCGCTGGTGCATGCGCGTATCGCCCGGCTGGTGTTTGCCGCGACCGATCCAAAGACCGGCGCCTGCGGCAGTGTGTTCGACCTGGTGGGTGACGCACGCCACAATCACCGCGTGGAAGTGCTGGGCGGCGTACTGGCCCAGGAGGCCAGTCTGCGCCTGACCAACTATTTCCGCGCCAAGCGTGGCCGTCCGTTGCTGACGCTGGAAGACATGTGAGGCGCCGTGCGCCGGGAGTCCGTCCCGGCCCTGCGTCGTGCGCAATCCAATCGTAGGGGCGCCGTCAGCCACGAAGCTGGCGTTGCAGCATCCCGATGTTCCCCTCATTGCTGGCGTTGCCGCAGCTCGCTCCTTGCCAGCTTGGCAGCCGACGCCGCTCCTGCACTGGGCTGCGGCGTATCATGTGCGCCGGGGTATTCCGGCCGCTGCTTGATGCATCGGCCCACAGCAAGAGGCATGACATGGCGGCAAACAGTGCAGGCAATGACCGGTTGATCTGGATCGACCTGGAGATGACCGGGCTCGACACGGACAACGATTCGATCATCGAGATCGCCACGGTAGTCACTGACGCACAGCTCAATGTGCTGGCCGAAGGCCCGGAGTTCGCCATCTCCCATCCGCTGGCCACGCTGGAAGCGATGGATGAGTGGAACCGCAATCAGCATCAGCGTTCAGGCCTGTGGCAGCGCGTGCTGGACAGCACCACCACGCTCGGCCAGGCCGAGGCGCAGACCATTGTGTTCCTGCAGGAATGGATCAAGGCCGGGGCTTCGCCGATGTGCGGCAACTCGATCTGCCAGGACCGTCGCTTCCTGTACCGGCAGATGCCGCGCCTGGAGAAATATTTCCACTACCGCAATCTGGATGTATCCACGGTCAAGGAACTGGCCAAGCGCTGGGCACCGACCGTTGCCGCATCGCTGGTCAAGAATTCAAACCACACCGCATTGAGCGACGTGCACGATTCCATCGCCGAACTGCGCCACTACCGGCAGTACATGGGCCAACTGGCCGGGCTTCCCGAGGCTGGGTGATGGCATGAGCGAGCTGGCGCTGCGATTGTCGGACCACCCGCAGGATCTGGCCGACCTGCAGCGCGCGGTGGCGCTGCTGGAGGCGCCAACACTGACCGCGAAGATGGCCAACCTGGTCGGCTCGCCGCTGGAGTTCGCGGTGCGCAAGTTGCCCAACGCGGTGTCTTCGCGCATCCAGAGCGTGACCGAAGCGGCGCTGTACAAGGCCGCGCAGACCGCGCTGTGGAGCATGGACCGGCAGCAGCCGGGCAAGTCGGCATCGCCCCGCCTGCACAAGCTGGCCGCAGCGGCTTCCGGCGCACTCGGCGGCCTGGGCGGATTGCCGGCGCTGGCGGTGGAACTGCCGTTGTCGACCACAATCATCATGCGTGCGGTGGCCGATATCGCACGCAGTGAAGGCTTCGACCTGAATGATTTCGCCACCCGGCAGGCCTGCCTGGAAGTGTTCGCGCTGGGCGGGAATACCGGCAAGGACGACGCCAGCGAAACCGGTTATTACCTGGCGCGCGGCTTCACCACCGAGGTGATGCGGCACCTGTCGGCGGAGCTTGCCGGCAGTGCGGTCAGCGGCGGTCACGGGGTGATCCTGGGGCTGGGGCCGAAGGAAGCCGGCAAGTGGCTGGCGAAGATCGTGGAAAAGGTGGCTGCGCGTTTCGGCGTGGTGGTGTCGGAGAAGTTCGCCGCGCAGGCGGTGCCGATCATCGGTGCGGTTGCCGGCGCCACCTTGAACACCATGTTCACCAGTTACTACCAGGACATGGCGCGCGGCCATTTCATCGTCAAACGGCTCGAACGCAGCTACGGTTTCGAGCCGGTGCGGTTGGCCTACGCGGCCATTGCCGGGCAGCGCGGCAGCTGAGTTCGGCTGCCGGCACGGTGACGCTCATTTTTCGGGAATGACGACGTTTTCGGCGAGGAAGTCGAGGAAGGCGCGCACCCGCTGCGGCAGGTGGCCGCCCTGGCCGACGAACACGGCGTGGATGTCCTCGATGTCGCCGGGGTTCCAGTCTCCCAGCACCGGCAGCAGGCGCCCTGCGGCGATATCCGCAGTTGCCTGGAAGGCCGCCAGCCGCGCCAGGCCAACCCCGGCCAGCGCCAACCGGTGCAACGCCTCGCCGTCGCTGGCCTGCACGTTGCCCAGCGGCGTGATGCTGAACTCCTCGTTGTCCTGCCGCATCGGCCAGCCCGGCTGTGCGCGCGCGTAGCGGGTGGTGAGCAGGTTGTGCAGCGGGAGCTGCTGCGGATGCTGCGGCAAGCCATGCAGAGCGGCGTAGGCCGGTGCCGCGACCACGATCATCCGGGTGCTGCCCAGCCGGCGCGCGGTCAGCGTTGAATCCTTGAGCGGGCCGGCCCGCACGGCCACGTCGGTGCGCTGTTCGAGCAGGTCGATGACCTCGTCGCTGAGCGTGATGTCCAGCGAAACATCGGGGTGGCGTGCCAGGAAGGCTGGCGTGAGCGGCAGCAGGAAGTGGTGGCCGAACGGCACATTGGCATTGACCCGCACGCGCCCGCGCGGCGTGGCGTGGACGCCGGCGCAGCGCTCGGCTTCGTCCAGGTCGGACAGGATGCCGATGCCGCGCTCGTAGAAGGCGCAGCCTTCAGCGGTGAGCTGCAACTGGCGGGTGGAGCGGTTGACCAGCCGCGTGCCCAGCCGTTGCTCCAGCCGCGCCACCAGTTTGCTGACGGCCGACGGCGTCATGCCGAAGGCCCGCGCGGCAGCGGAAAACCCGCCCAGCTCGATCACGCGGACGAAGACTTCCAGCTCGCCGGAGCGGTTGACGTCAAGGCGGGCCACAGCGGCTCCTTTGTTGAGTTGAAGTCACAAATGTTTTTCTGGCGCGCAGTCTAGTACACGAAGTGGGGCGGGCAGATGATGGCTCCCCCATTCAAACGGCGCTGATTCGATGAATTCCCTGTTGCCGCAGCTTGCCTGCCTCCTGATTGCTGGTAGCGGACTGTTCGCTGCGGCTCAAGCCGCCGAGCCTGCTCATGTCGATGCGGGAGGCGGGCATTGGGTTGCCAGCTGGACGGCCGCACCGCAGCCGGTCTGGGCGAAGGATTTCCTGTTCCCCAACAATGTTCCGGAGCAGTTGCAGGACCAGACGCTGCGCCAGGTGGCACGGCTGAGCCTGGGCGGTAACCGGGTGCGGCTGGTGTTCTCCAATGCGTATGGCGACCAACCGATGCACCTGGGCAGGATCAGCGTGGCAATCGCCGGCAAGGACGGGCAGCTGCGGACCGGCAGTCTGCGCGAACGGCGCTTTGACGGCCGCGCGACGGCCACGTTGGCCGCAGGTGCGGCCCAGGTCAGTGATCCGGTGGAGTTGAAGGTGCCGGCGCTGGCGCGACTGGCCGTGAGCATCCACTTCCCCGGACCGACGCCGGTGCGCACCTTCCATTGGGATGGTCGCCAGACCGCGTGGCTGGTCGAAGGCGATCAGACCGGCGCAGCTGCGTTGGATCTGCGTGCTTCGCGCAGCCAGACGACGACCGCGCGGGTGCTGTTGAGTGGTATCGAGGTGGAGTCCGCAGCGCCGGCCGGCGCGGTGGCGGTCATCGGTGACTCGATCACCGATGGCGCGACCGCCAGCCTGGACGCCGACAGCCGTTGGCCTGATGTGCTGGCCGAGCGCCTGGCACCACGCGGCGTCGCGGTGATCAATGCTGGCATTTCCGGCGGCCGTCTGCTGTCCGATGGCATGGGCGAGAGCGCGGTGGCCCGGTTGCAGCGCGATGTATTGAGCCAACCGGGCGTGCGCACGGTGGTGGTGCTGATCGGCATCAACGACATCGCCTGGCCCGGCACCGCCTTTGCCCGCGACCAGCCGCGGCCGACGTTGGACGCGTTGCAGGCCGGCTATCAGCAATTGGCCCGGCAGGCGCGGCGCCAAGGGGTTCGGGTGATCGGCATGACCCTGGCACCGTTTGAGGGCGCACTGCCGGATACACCGTTGGCCGATTATTACCAGCAGCCAAAGGACGCGCTGCGTCGTCAGTTGAATGACTGGATTCGCAGCACCACTGTCTTTGATGCGGTCATCGATGCCGATCGTGTGCTGCGTGATCCGGCCCACCCGCAGCGGCTGCTGCCGCGTTTTGATTCCGGGGATCACCTGCATCCGGGTGATGCCGGCAACCAGGCATTGGCCGAGGCGGTCGATCTGGACGCTTTGTTGGCCCCTGCAGCTTCGATGACCTTCGTTTCAACTTCCCCCCACAAGGAATGATCCATGTTGTTTACCCCCTATCGTTTAGGTGCACTCGAGCTGCCCAATCGCATCGTGATGCCGCCGATGACCCGCTCCCGCGCCGCTGCCGGCAATGTCGCCACACCGCTGATGGCGCAGTACTACGCGCAGCGCGCGTCGGCGGGCCTGATCGTCAGCGAAGGCACGCAGATCAGCCCGCAGGGCCAGGGCTATGCCTGGACGCCAGGCATCTACAGCCCCGAGCAGGTGGCGGGCTGGCGCGGTGTGGCCGACGCCGTGCATGCCCAGGGCGGGCGCATCTTCGCCCAGCTATGGCACGTAGGCCGGGTGTCGCATGTGGCGTTGCAGCCGGGCGTCCAAGCGCCGGTGTCGTCATCGGCTTTGCAGGCCGAAGGGGTGAAGGTCTTCATCGATCCGCAGGGCAGGGGCCCGGAAGACGGCGTCGGCGAGATGGTCCAGCATTCGATGCCGCGTGCACTGGACGTGGAAGAGATTCCGGCCGTGATCCGCGATTACGCCAAGGCCGCGCGCAACGCCATCGATGCAGGCTTTGATGGCGTGGAACTGCACGGCGCAAACGGCTACCTGATCAACCAGTTCATCGACTCGCAGGCGAACGCGCGTACCGACGCCTACGGCGGTTCGTTGCAGAACCGCCTGCGCTTCCTGTGCGAGGTGGTGGAGGCGGTGGTGGCTGAAGTGGGTGCGGAGCGTGTCGGCGTGCGTCTGGCGCCCTTGACCACGTTGCAGGGCGCGGTGGACGACACCCCGCAGGCGACCTACCTGGCGGCGGCGCACGTGCTGGAGCAGTTGGGTGTGGCTTACATCCACATCGCTGAAGCCGACTGGGAAGATGCGCCGCTGATGCCAGTGGCCTTCAAGCAGGCCTTGCGGATGATCTACTCCGGCACGCTGATCTACGCCGGCAAGTACGACCTGGCGCGTGCCGAAGAGGCGTTGCGGAGTGGTTGGGCGGACCTGATCGGTTTCGGCCGTCCGTTCATCGCCAATCCGGATCTGCCGCAGCGTCTGCAGCAGGGCCTGCCGCTGAACCCGCCGGATGGCAGCACCTTCTTTGGCGGTGGTGCGAAGGGGCTGGTGGATTACCCGAAGACGGTACGGGAGCCGGCGGAAGCGGTCGAGGCATCGTGAGCCACCGTTTCCCGTTGCCGGGCATCGCTCGGCACCACCGCTGATGCGCTCCCTCCCTTTCGCGCAGCGAAGGGGAGGGTTGGAGAGAGGTAAGCTTCTCTCGCCCGCAATAAAACAAAACCCCGCTTGCGCGGGGTTTTGTTCATGCAGCCAGCAACTGGATCAGCTGTTGGCCTTGAGCTTGGCCAGCCGCAGCCAGGTGTCGACCACGGTGTCCGGGTTCAGCGACACCGACTCGATGCCTTCCTGCATCAGCCACTCGGCCAGGTCCGGATGGTCGGACGGGCCCTGGCCGCAGATGCCGACGTACTTGCCCTTGGCGCGCGCCGACTTGATAGCCATCGACAGCAGCTTCTTCACCGCCGGGTTCCGCTCGTCGAACAGGTGCGCGACGATCGAGGAATCGCGGTCCAGGCCCAGGGTGAGCTGGGTCAGGTCGTTGGAGCCGATCGAGAAGCCGTCGAAGATTTCCAGGAACTCATCGGCCAGCAGTGCGTTGGACGGCACCTCGCACATCATGATGATCTTCAGGCCGTTCTCGCCCTGCTTCAGGCCGTTGGCAGCCAGCACCTCGACGACCTTGCGGCCTTCTTCCAGGGTGCGCACGAACGGGATCATCACCCACAGGTTCTCCAGGCCCATTTCGTTGCGCACGCGCAGCACGGCCTGGCATTCCAGTGCGAACGCCTTGGAGAAGGACGGGTCGACGTAACGGCTGGCGCCGCGGAAGCCGATCATCGGGTTCTCTTCGTGCGGTTCGTAGTTGGTGCCGCCGATCAGGTTGGCGTACTCGTTGGACTTGAAGTCCGACAGGCGCACGATCACCGGGTTCGGCGCGACCGAGGCGGTCAGGGTGGCGATGCCTTCAGCCAAACGATCCACGTAGAAGCTGACCGGATCCTTGTAGCCGGCAATCTTCTCGTCGATCTTCTTCTTGGTGGCCGCATCCTGGCGGTCGTATTCCAGCAGCGCATTCGGGTGGATGCCGATGTGGCTGGCGATGATCATTTCCAGGCGGGCCAGGCCGATGCCGGCGTTCGGCAGCTGGCCGAAGTCGAAGGCACGTTCCGGGTTGGCCACGTTCATCATGATCTTGAGCGGTGCCGGCGGCATGTTCTCAAGGTCGGTGGTGGTGCGCTCGAACGCCAGCTTGCCGTCGTAGATGAAGCCGGTGTCGCCTTCAGCGCAGCTGACGGTCACTTCCTGGCCATCCTGGATCAGCTGGGTGGCGTTGCCCGAGCCGACCACGGCCGGTACGCCCAGCTCGCGCGCGATGATCGCGGCGTGGCAGGTGCGGCCGCCACGGTTGGTGACAATGGCCGAAGCGCGCTTCATCACCGGCTCCCAATCGGGGTCGGTCATGTCGGCGATCAGCACGTCGCCGGGCTGCACGCGGGCCATGTCTTCCAGCGACTTCACCACGCGTGCGGTGCCGGCACCGATCTTGGCGCCAACGGCGCGGCCTTCGGCGATCACTTCACCCTTGCCCTGCAGCGCGTAGCGCTCCATCTGGGTGGCCTTGGCGCGCGACTTCACGGTCTCCGGGCGGGCCTGCACGATGAACAGCTTGCCGCTGACGCCGTCCTTGGCCCACTCGATATCCATCGGGCGGCCGTAATGCTTTTCGATGACCAGCGCCTGCTTGGACAGTTCCTGCACGTCCTCGTCGCTGATGGAGAAGGTGTTGCGCACCTCGACCGGGGTGTCCTCGATCTTGACGCGCTCACCCGGCACATCCGAATAGACCATGCGGATCGCCTTGGAACCCAGCGAGCGGCGCAGGATCGCCGGCTTGCCAGCGTTCAAGGTGGGCTTGTAGACGTAGAACTCGTCAGGGTTGACTGCGCCCTGCACGACCATTTCGCCCAGGCCGAACGACGAAGTGACGAACACCACGTCGCGGAAGCCGGACTCGGTGTCCAGGGTGAACAGCACGCCGGACGAACCCACGCCCGAGCGGACCATCAGCTGCACGCCGGCGGACAGGAACACGTCCTCATGCTTGAAGCCGTGATGCACGCGGTAGGCAATGGCGCGGTCGTTGTACAGCGAGGCGAAGACTTCCTTGACCTTGTGCACGACATCATCGGCACCGGTCACGTTCAGGAAGGTTTCCTGCTGGCCGGCGAAGGACGCATCGGGCAGGTCTTCGGCGGTGGCCGAGGAGCGCACTGCCACGGCCACGTCGCCGCCGCCGTTTTCGGCGCTCAGCTTGGCGTAGGCGTCACGGATGTCCTTGTCCAGCTGCGGCTGCAGCGGGGCGTCGATCACCCAGCCGCGGATTTCCTTGCCGGCAGCGGTCAGCGCAGCGACGTCCTCGACGTCCAGCGTGGCCAGCTTGTCGAAGATGCGCTTGGACAGGTCGTTATGGGCAATGAAGTCCTTGAACGCCTCGGAAGTGGTGGCATAGCCGCCGGGCACCGACACGCCCAAACCGGCCAGATTGCCGATCATCTCGCCGAGCGAGGAGTTCTTGCCACCCACGCGGGCCAAGTCGGCCAAGCGCAGCTCATGCAACCAAAGAATGTTCTCGTTCAAGCGCGATGCTCCGTTTGGCCATCGCCCGGGTCGGGCTTGGGATGGCCACGTCCGTAGGAAGAAGCCAATATGATGCAGTGCACACCCAAGCCGCACAAGCTTGTGACAATACTTTGTCTTGTGCTTGTCTTTCCCGGGACAGGGTATGGCCAGGCACCCTGACCCCCGGGTCGGGATCACTACAACGAGGGATCGCGCATGTCGGCAATTCGGCCGGTTTTCTATGTTTCCGACGGTACCGGCATCACCGCTGAAACCGTGGGTCACAGCCTGTTGACCCAGTTCAACGGCTTCAGTTTCGTTACTGATCGCATGTCATTCGTGGACGATGGCGACAAAGCGCTTGATGCTGCGGCCCGCATCCGGGCCGCCGGGGAGCGCTACCAGGTGCGCCCGATCGTGATCAGCTCGTGCGTGGACTCCAGCCTCGGGCTGATCCTGGAGGAGAGCGGGGCGCTGGTGCTGGACGTGTTCAAGCCGTTCATCGGCCCGCTGGAGCAGGAGCTGAACGCGGCCCGCCATTCCAAGGTCGGCCAAGCGCACGGCATGGTCGATTTCGACACTTACCACCGCCGAATCAACGCGATGAACTTCGCGCTCAGCCACGACGACGGCATCGCGGTGAACTACGACGAGGCCGATGTGGTGCTGGTTGCGGTATCGCGCGCCGGCAAGACCCCGACCTGCATCTACCTGGCGATGCATTACGGCATCCGCGCCGCCAATTACCCGCTGACCGAGGAAGACCTCGAGCACGACCGCCTGCCGCCGCGCCTGCGCCCATACCGCAGCAAGCTGTTCGGGCTGACCATCGACCCCGAGCGCCTGCAGCAGATCCGCCAGGAGCGCCGGCCCAACTCGCGCTATGCCAGCGCCGAGACCTGCCGTCGCGAGGTTTCAGCGGCCGAGAAGATGTTCCGGATGGAGCGGATTCCGACCCTGAGCACGACACATACCTCCATCGAGGAAATCTCCAGCAAGGTGCTGGCGACGCTGGGCCTGCAGCGCGAGATGTACTGAGCCGGGCATGGGACATGGGGCGTGGCCGGTTGGCTCCGGCCCCAGGCATCTCGCCTGCTGCTGTAGGAGCGGCTCAGGCCGCGAGGCAGGCAGGCGTTTCGTTGGCAGCAACGCGCACGATTTCAGCCATGCCGCATGAAAAGTGGGTGTGTTTGAAGGGTTCCCACGCATCGCGGCTCAAGCCGCTCGTGCGCGACAGCCGGCACACGTTCCAGCATGCGCGCTGATCGGCCCGATGTTCAAGGCTGCACCGGAGCCTTTGCCGCGTGTACGATCAGGCCCATGGCACAGGCACTTTCCCGCATCGATCGCATCCCCCGGCTCAGCCGTCTCGGCTGGCTGATGGGCTTGTATGCGGAGAACTACGGGCATCTGGTGCGCCTGTTCGCGCCGCAGCACCTTGCTGCAGGCAGTTATGTATCGAGCATCGGTGACGGACTGGACCTGCGCCTGGATGTCATCGAATGCCATCGTTACACGGTGGAGCTGCGCATGACCTATGACATCTGCGACCCGGTTACCGGCGAGCCGGACCCGTCGGCCTACGTGCGGCTGTACCAGGATGCACGCCAGGTCGAAGCCACCCATTGCTACGTGGGCCGGCGCTGGCAGGATGTGGTCGGCATGTATCCGCCGGCCGATGAACTGATCAGTCATCGCATGCGCATGAACACGTTCCTGGGCAAATGGATGGAGTACCTGGCCGAGCGCGGCCACGGCGTGGCCACGCTGCGCCTGGCCGATGCGCCGGCAGTTCCCAAGCGTCTGCCCAACGTGCTGGAGCACTGAGGCTGCGCGTACGCATGGGGCGTTGTGTCGATGACGGGGCGGTTTCATTGCGATCGGTCATACTGCGCGCCCCTGTTTCCGGTAGTTGCCGATGCCGTACACCCCGATTCTGGCCACCCTGGGCTACGTGCTTTCTGCCGATGGCAGCCAGGCGTTGATGATCCACCGCAACACCCGCCCTGGCGATATTCATCTGGGCAAGTACAACGGGTTGGGCGGCAAGATGGAGCCGGACGAGGACATCCTGGCCTGCATGCACCGCGAAATCCGCGAGGAAGCAGGCATCGAATGCGGCACCACGCGCCTGCGCGGCACGATCAGCTGGCCGGGCTTCGGCAAGAATGGCGAGGACTGGTTCGCCTTCATCTTCGTCATTGACGATTACACCGGCACGCCGATGGAATCCAATCCGGAGGGCACGCTGGAATGGCTGCCGGTGGACCAGTTGGAGTCGCTGCCGCTGTGGGAAGGCGACCGCAATTTCCTGCCGCTGGTGTTCGATACCGACCCGCGCCCGTTTCACGGCGTGATGCCCTATCGCGATGGCAGGATGCAGTCGTGGAGTTTCAGTCGGTTGTGAGTGGTTGGAATTGGTTGTCCTGGATTCGCAAAGGCAGTATTGCTGCGACCATCAGGTGAGCCCGGGTGCCGGACTTCTCAGGTCGTCATTTCTGCCCAGGCGGGCATGACGAGCACGAAGGCAAGGGCGGGAAGTGCAGGCGAAAGCCTGTAATCCCAATTCCGAATCCCAGCCCGTAAGCTGACACCCTGCAATCACCCACTTTTCATTCCCCAATCCCGGCATTTAAATGAAACGTCACTTCTCGATGCTTCGCGAGTTCCAGCTTGCTGATTGGTTCACACTGGGCAACGCGTTCTGCGGCACCGGTGCCGTGTTCGCGGCGATGCGCTTTCTGCAGGACGGCCAGCGCGGCTTCCTGATGTTCGGCATGGCGCTGATCCCGTTGGCCTTCATCTTCGATGCGCTCGATGGCCGGGTGGCGCGCTGGCGCCAGTCCTCGTCCACGCTCGGGCGCGAGCTGGATTCGCTGGCCGACATCATTTCCTTCGGGGTTGCCCCGGCCGCGTTGGCCTATGCATGCGGCATGCAGGGCGGCTGGGACTGGCTGGTGCTGAGTTATTTCGTCTGCTGCGGCGTCAGCCGCCTGGCGCGCTACAACGTGACTGCCGAAGCGCTGTCCGGTGATTCGGACAAGGTGCCGTACTTCGAAGGCACACCGATCCCGACCAGCCTGGCGCTGGTGATCCTGCTGGCGGTGGCCGCGCACTTCAACGCCATCGGCCCGGCCCTGTGGGGCGGCAGCTGGCAGCTGGGGCCGTGGCAGCTGCATCCGTTGGTACTGCTGTATGCGCTGTCCGGCTCGCTGATGATCAGCAAGACCCTGCGTATTCCCAAGCCCTGAGCCTGGCTCCAGGCTGCATTGCTATCATCGCCACGCAACCGGGGAACTGTGCAATGAGTGGGTCAGGCAACAACGGCAACGAAGGTTTTGAAGCAGGCATGCGCCGCTACTGGGAGGCTTTGGCCCAAGGTATGCAGGGGCAGGGCGAAGGTGCGGCCGGCGATTTCCCCTGGCGCGAGAGCATCGAGAAGTGGACCCGCTTGGTCACCACCGATGCGCCTGCCGAAGTGCAGGACCTCGGTGCGCGCTTCCAGCACCAGGCCAGCGACTGGTTCAGCCTGATGCAGCAGGTGGCTGCCCGCTTTGCCGGGCGCGATACCAGTGCGGCGGAAGTGGCAGGCGCCTGGCGCGAGGCGGTGCAGGGGCAGGGTGAAGGCATGCTGCGTTGGATGCTGGGGGCGGCCCGTGGCGGCACTGCGCTCAACGACCAGCCGTGGATGCGCGATTTCGCCCGCACCATGCAGGCCGGGTTTGGCGGTGACGAATGGCTGCAGGCGCCGGCGTTCGGCCCGGCCCGTGAGCACCAGGCGCGCTGGCAGGCACTGCTGAAGATGCAGCGTGAATACCAGGGCCGTGCCGACGTCTACGTCGAAACCATCCGCAATGTCCTGGACGACGCATTCAAGCGTTTCGAGGCCAAGCTGGCCGAGCACGAAGTGCCCGGTGCGCAGCTGACCAGTGCGCGGGCGATGTTCGACCTGTGGATCGACGCGGCCGAGGAGGCCTACGCCAAGGTCGCGCTGTCGGACGAGTTCCAGCGTATCTATGCCGACCTGGCCAACGCACAGATGCGTCTGCGTGCAGCCTCCCAGCATGAGCTTGAGCGTGCCTGCGAAACGATGGGCATGCCGACCCGCACCGAGATGGATTCCGCGCACAAGCGCATCGCCGAACTGGAACGGCAGGTGCGGCGTTTGATCGCGGCTACTTCCAGCGCGGCGGCTGCGCAGGCGCCGAAGTCTGCTGCGCCGGCCAAGCGCGCGAGCGCAGCCAGTGCCACAACGCCGAAGACAGGATCAGCCAAGGGTACGAAGCCGAGGTCGACGCCCGCATCCAAGCCTGGTAAGCCTGCAGCCAAGGGCGCGGCCAAGAAAGTCGCGGCAAGGAAGCCCGTGGCGAAGAAGGCTGCCGCGAAGAAAGTGGCCGGGAAGAAGAACACCACCCGCCGCGGAGGCAAGGCATGAAGGGCCCGCTTGGATTCGGTGGTGACGATCTGCTGCAGGAAACCCTGCAGTGGCAGCGCAAGCTGCTGGACGGCCTGAAGCTGCTGCCCGGCGTCGAGGACGTGGATTACGGCGTCACCGCGCGCGAGGAAGTCTGGAGCGACGGCAAGGTCAAGCTGTACCGCTTTGTCAGTGATCAACCCAGCGCGGGCCAACCGCCGCTGCTGATCGTCTACGCGCTGGTCAACCGGCCGTACATGGTGGACCTGCAGGACGGCCGCTCGCTGGTGCAGAAGCTGCTGGCATTGGGCCAGGACGTCTACGTGCTGGACTGGGGCTACCCGGACCGCTCCGAACGCTACCTGACGCTGGAAGACTACCTGCTGCGTTACATCGACGGCGCGGTGGACCACCTCCGTGCGCAGCACGACGGCGTGCCGGTCAACCTGCTGGGCATCTGTCAGGGCGGCGTGTTCTCGCTGTGCTACGCGGCATTGCGCCCTGACAAGGTGCGCAACCTGATCGCCATGGTCACGCCGGTGGATTTCCAGACCCCGGACAACATGCTGTCGCATTGGGCGCGGCACGTGGACGTGGACCTGTTCGTCGACACGCTGGGCAACATCCCGGCCGACCTGATGAACGCCAGCTACCTGATGCTCAAGCCGTTCCGCCTCAACGTGCAGAAGTACGTGGGGCTGATGGACATCCTGGACGACAAACAGGCGCTGGAAGATTTCCTGCGCATGGAAAAGTGGATCTTCGATTCGCCCGACCTGGCCGGAGAAACCTTCCGTCAGTTCGTCAGGCAGTTCTACCAGGACAATGGCCTGATGCGCGGCAGCATCGTCATCGGCGATGAAGCGGTGGACCTGAAGCAACTGACCATGCCGGTGTTGAACATCTATGCCGAGCAGGACCACCTGGTGCCGCCTGCGGCGTCGCGGGCGATGGCGGGGCAGTTGGGTTCAACGGATTACACCGAGCTGAGTTTCCGTGGTGGGCATATCGGTATTTATGTTTCCGGACGCGCGCAGCGGGAAGTGCCCGGCGCGATCCACGAATGGTTGAGCAAGCGCATATGAATCGTTGTTTCAAGTTTCTCGCCGCCGTCGCATTGGCTACGGCAGCAGCCAGCGCCGTCGCTGCGCCCAGCCCGACCGCGCAGCGCGAGATCACCGGCTTGATGCAGGCATTGGAAACTTCCGGTTGCCGCTTCCAGCGCAATGGCAGCTGGCACGATGCGGCGCAGGCGCGCAGCCACCTGCAACGCAAGTACGACTATCTGCTCAAGCGCGACCTGGCTGATACCGCCGAACAGTTCATCGACCGTGCCGCCAGCCGCAGCAGCATCAGCGGCAAGGCCTATCGCGTGGCGTGTCCGGGCGCGGCCGAGCAGGACGCAGGGCCGTGGTTCCTGCGGCAACTGCGCAGCCTGCGCGAAAGCAGCAAGTGAACCTCGTCGCTGGCCGTGGCTGAAAGAGCGCCGCCGCCGGCTGCTACGCCGCGCACGCCGGTGAACCTGCGTATTGCGCAGCTGCTGGGTGCGCTGTGGACCTCGCCCAATACCTTGATCGGCCTGCTCATCGGCCTGGTTGGAATGACGGGCGGTGCGCGCATGTACTGGAGCAGGCGCGAGTACGCGCTGGTGTTTCGTCGCTGGCCATGGGGGCCGAGTGGTGCGATCACGCTGGGCATGGTGATCCTGCACAGCGGTGATGATCTTGAGGGTATGTGTCTGACCTATGAACACCGCGCAGGCCGTTGCCAGCATCCGCGCGTGCGTCTGGGCGATCACGAGCGCGCGCATGTGTTCCAGTACATGTTGCTGGGGCCGTTGTTCCTGCCGCTGTATCTGTTGTGCGGCGGTGTGAGTGCACGCAACCCATTGGAACGTGCTGCCGATCACTACGCGATGCATGGACGCGGCTGGTGGCCGTGGTGGAACTGAACCGGCATTCATGCGATGTCGCTATTTCGAAATGCTGCGGTCATGGCCCGCAAACCTTTTATGTACATCCTGGTAACACCCACCTGCGTATGGTGGCGTCGTTACAGCAACAACAGGAGTACGTACCACCATGGCAATTGTTCTTTATATCGGTGGAAGCAAGGACGGTGACAAGGGCGTGGTGCCCTACGGTTTCAGCAAGACCCGCGCGGACACGGAACATGGTCCGGAATTCTATGTAGAGCGGATGATGGAAATTGGTGGCAGGGCCCGGATGCGGGTGATGGTGCTGCAGGACCTGCGTGATGACATCGCCACTCAGCGGTTGAGCCACCATCTGGCCTGAACACGGAACGCGCGCCGGGCGACAGGTCCGGCGCGTGCTGTCAACGGCTTCCGCCAGGCGCGTTGCATTGCCAGAATGCGGATTCCCGTCATCGTGGCTACCGCACCCGGCATGCAAGATACCCAGCTCGCGCAGCAGATCGCGCAGACCATCGCCGTCGAAATCGGCGCACAGCCCGCACAGGCCAAGGCCGCCATCGCACTGCTGGACGAAGGTGCCAGCGTCCCGTTCATCGCCCGCTACCGCAAGGAAGTGACCGGTGGCCTGGACGACACCCAGTTGCGCAACCTTGAAGTCCGCCTGACCTATCTGCGTGAACTGGAAGATCGTCGCGCAGCGGTGCTGGCCAGCATTGCCGAGCAGGGCAAGCTCAGTGACGAGCTGCGCAATGACATTCTTGGTGCCGATACCAAGAGCCGGCTCGAAGATCTGTACCTGCCGTACAAGCCCAAGCGCCGCACCAAGGCACAGATCGCCCGTGAAGCCGGGCTCGAGCCGCTGGCCGATGGCCTGCTGGGCGACCCGACGCTGGACCCGCAGGCGTTCGCTGCCGACTTTGTCGATGCCGACAAGGGCGTGGCCGACAACAAGGCCGCGCTGGAAGGCGCGCGCGCGATCCTGATGGAGCGCTGGGGCGAGGACGCCGCGCTGGTGGGTGAGCTGCGTCAGTGGCTGGGCGAGGTCGGCGTGATTCGTGCGCGCGTGGCCGAAGGCAAGGAAAACGAAGGCACCAAGTACCGCGACTACTTTGACCACTCCGAGTCGCTGGCAAAGATTCCCTCGCACCGGCTGCTGGCGCTGTTCCGCGCGCGCCGCGAGGAAATCCTGTTCCTCGAACTGGACCCGGGCAGCGATGCCGAGGCTGGTCATCAGTACGGCGAAGGTCGCGTGGCGCGCAAGGCCGGTATCGCCGACAAGGGGCGCCCGGCCGACCGCTGGTTGCTGGACGCCTGTCGCCTGGCCTGGCGCGCCAAGCTGCACATGCACCTGCTGCTGGATCTGTTCAACCAGGCGCGCGAGAAGGCCGAGGCCGAAGCGATTGCCGTGTTCGGCGACAACCTCAAGGACCTGCTGCTGGCCGCGCCGGCCGGCCCCAAGAGCGTGCTGGGCCTGGACCCGGGCATCCGCACCGGCTGCAAGATCGCCGTGGTCGATGCCACCGGCAAGCTGGTCGCGACCGAGACCATCTACCCGCACGAGCCGCGCCGGCAGTGGGATCAGTCGTTGCAGACGATCAAGCAGCTGTGTAGCAAGCACAACGTCGAACTGATCGCGATCGGCAACGGCACCGCCAGCCGCGAAACCGACAAGCTGGCCGGTGAGGCCATCAAGCTGTGCAACAACCCGAAGCTGCAGAAGATCGTGGTCAGCGAAGCCGGCGCGTCGGTGTACTCGGCGTCCGAATTCGCAGCCAAGGAGTTTCCGGGGCTGGATGTCTCGCTGCGTGGCGCGGTTTCCATCGCCCGTCGCTTGCAGGACCCGCTGGCCGAACTGGTCAAGATCGATCCCAAGGCGATCGGCGTTGGCCAGTACCAGCACGACGTGGATCAGTACCGCCTGGCCAAGGCGCTGGATGCGCGCGTGGAGGACTGCGTGAACGCGGTGGGCGTGTTCGTCAACACCGCATCGGCGGCCTTGCTGACACGTGTGTCAGGCCTGTCGTCGACGGTGGCCGAGAACATCGTGCGTCACCGTGACGAGAACGGCCCGTTCAAGCGTCGCAAGGATTTGTTGAAAGTGGCGCGGCTGGGTGACAAGACGTTCGAGCAATGCGCCGGCTTCCTGCGCATTGCCGATGGTGACGAGCCGCTGGATGCTTCGGCGGTGCACCCGGAAGCCTATCCGGTGGTGGAGCGCATCGTCGCGGCGGCCGATCGGCCGATCAAGACACTGCTGGGCGACGGCAGCTACCTGCGCGGCTTGAAGGCCGAGCAGTTCACCGACGACAAGTTCGGCGTGCCGACCGTGCGCGACATCCTCAAGGAAATGGAAAAGCCTGGCCGCGATCCGCGCCCTGACTTCAAGGCGGTGCGTTTCGCCGACGGCGTGGAGGACATCAAGGACCTGCGCGAAGGCATGATCCTGGAAGGTGTGGTCAGCAACGTGGCCGCGTTTGGTGCCTTTGTTGATATCGGTGTACATCAGGACGGGTTGATCCACATCTCCGCCTTGTCGGACACCTTCGTCAAAGACCCGCGTGACGTGGTCAAGGCCGGCGACATCGTCAAGGTCAAGGTGCTGGAGGTGGATGTGCCACGCAAGCGCATCGCGCTGACCCGGCGTCTGGACGACAGCGCGCCGGCACCGAAGAAGCACGAACGCGAGGAGCGCCAGGCGGGGCAGGGCAATGGCCCGCGTCGTGATGGTGGTAACCGCGCTGGGCAGCGAAGCGGCGGCAATGCGAAGCCGGCAACGTCCGCGCCGCCGGCCAACAATGCTTTGGCAGATGCCTTCGCCCGCGCTCGCAAGGGTTGATCGACGGCACGGGTAGCGCCGAACCATGCTCGGCGACGCCTTGTCGGGAAGTTCTCCGCGCAGCCTGGCTGCGCGTCACGTAGCGCTGGGATTTCGTCCCGGCCTGCGAAGCTCGGGGGTGGCTCAGGCCACCGCCAGCGCCTGCTTCAAGGCATGGATCAGATCTTTGCTGGTGTAGGGCTTTGCCAGCTTGATGCCGGCGTTGAATACCTCGGGGAGTTGTGAGGTGTCCATGCCCGTGGCAACCAGGAAGGGGATGCCGCGGTGCTGCAGCAATGCGGCCACCGAAGTGCTGTTCTCGTTGCGAGCCAGCCAGTAGTCCAGAAACACCAGCTGCGGCTCATGGGCCTGGATCATCTCCAGCGCCTCGGCCACCGTAGGAGCGATGCCTTCCACGCGCATGCCTTCGCCTTCCAACTGCATCTGCAGCAGCATGGCGTTCAATTCGTCGTTCTCGACCACAAGAACCCGCATTCCCTGAAGCGAGGTCATTACCGCTTGCCCCAATCTGAAGTCCGCCGAGTATAGCCAGTCAGCGAAACGGACATTTCGGAAAAAAATTGCAAAGGGACCTGCCCAATCGCAGGAAGCTTCGTTATACTCCCGCTCCTGCCAGCCGAAGTGGCGGAATCGGTAGACGCAGCGGATTCAAAATCCGCCGCCCTTAAAAGCGTGTGGGTTCGAGTCCCACCTTCGGCACCAGAGAAAACAGGCACTTAGGTGCCTTTTTCTTTGCCCGGAATTTGAGTGTCCTGCTCCGCAGTGATGGGGGCGGTCGTCGATTCCACTTGGTCGGGGTTGCCTTGTCACCGGCCGATTCGGGCTTTCCGGTGGCCGGCTTGGCGCGCAGATCGCGGCGTTGGCCCCGGCCACGCCGGCCAAGCGGAAAGCTTCTGCGAAGCGTCGTGACCGCGCAGCCAGCCTGATCGTCTCCGCCG
This sequence comes from Stenotrophomonas sp. SY1, assembly GCF_021202945.1. Lineage (GTDB taxonomy): Bacteria > Pseudomonadota > Gammaproteobacteria > Xanthomonadales > Xanthomonadaceae > Stenotrophomonas. Next base: position 2,186,401 of record NZ_JAJOYR010000001.1, read on the forward strand.
GCATCAAACACGGCCAGCGTGGCTGCGTAGCGGCGCAAGCGCTTCATTGTCCGAATTCCGACAAGCACCTGGGGCCGCTTGCCAATCACTGCAATGCTGACCTTGGCGCCTGTCCAGGCCTGCCTGAGTTGCAGGGAACGATCCTCAAGTGTGAGTTCGTTGAGCGCCAGGACACCACATGGCCGTTGATCTGTCGGTAAAGCAGGCCCAGGAAATCGGTCAATGTCCCAGACGGATGATGCTTTATCTGGTTTTACTGATCGTCCTTGAAGCGCACGATGCGAACAGAGCCCTTTCCCCCATTGAATTCTGTGCAGGGGGTTAACGAGCCAACCTGATCAAGAGAGCGAAGGGTGGATGTACTGGGCTTCTGACGCAGGGTTCACCACGTCTTAGCAGGGATGCCTGTTACATGGTCCTCTCATCCTGACCAGGGCTCGTCATGACTGAAGACATCGTTACAGTCCCCAATGTTGATCTTGAGCGCTACCTCGGACGCTGGTTTGAAATTGCGCGAAAGCCGATGCGGCATGAGGACGCGCACGCAAGCGACGTCGTTGCGGAGTATTCACTGAACAATGATGGATCAGTTCGAGTGCTCAACTCCTGTCTGAATGACAAAGGGGAGCCCGAGCAGTCAGAGGGAAGGGCAACAGCAGTTGACGGAAGCAACGCGAAGCTCGAAGTGAGCTTCTTGCCTCAGGGCTTGCAGTGGATACCTTTCACGAAAGGTGACTATTGGATCATCAGGCTTGATGACGACTACGCAACCGCCTTGGTCGGCGGGCCAGATCGGAAATACCTGTGGCTGCTCAGTCGCGATAGCAACTTGAATCGCGAGGTGGCACAGGATTGGCTGCGTTATGCAGAGAGCCAAGGCTACGACATCGCAGATGTGATATGGCCCAGGCAGTCAGGGAAGGTGCATGGCAAGCCCTGACGTGCAGTCGATAGTTCAATGGTTCGGGGCACGCTTCTTGTGGGGCCTTCCTTATCGATGATTTACATACAGCCATCGAGTTGGACGGCACCGCCAAACGAACGGGGTGCCGCCGTTAGATGGCAAATGGCTTGGATGCAAACAGAGCACTCTGGCTATGTTCAAGTTCTCACGCAACGTCCGCAACCGGCCAGAAGCAGGCGTCATCTCATTTCCGCCTAGGTCGGTGCGGGCCGCGCCTGCGGCCCGCACCGGGTTGGCTCTCGACTACTCCGATGCCAAGAATGCAGCGTGATACGACACCTCGGCGCGCGGGACATCGAACCCAAACGGTAGCGCCTGGAAGTATTCTGCGGGCACATCAGGCAAGGAAAAACCCGGCCACGTCTTGAAACCGAAGCGCGCGTAGTAGGCGGGATCCCCAAGTACGACGCAGCCTCTGCTTTGCAACTCCCGCATTCGGGCGAGCGCAGCGTGAACCAGTGCGGCCCCGACACCCTGCTTCTGCCAGCGCGGGTGCACCGACAAGGGGCCCAAGCCGTGCCAGCCCGACTCCTTCGTCGAGAGGCTGACGGGGGATATCGCGACATGGCCGATCAGCTCAAGGCCAGAGGTTGCGACGAGCGAGATCGACAGACGGTCTGCACGCCGCAGTGCGGCGACAATGAACTGCTCCGTGCCGCTCGAATGCACCAGGGGCGCGAAGGCCAGTTGTGTCAAGAGACCGATGGCATCGGCATCCGTTGCCACCTCTGTCCGAATGATTACGTCAGGATTCAGTACGACCTGCGGCTGGGTGCCAGCGGCATTATTTGATGTCATGGAAATGGTTTCCGAAAGTGGCCGCGGCGCCTGCGCTGATCGCGCATCATCACGCCGACATATGGCCGGAGATGATGGCTAACGGTTGTCGAGCTGCGGTCGAACCGCTTTAAGCCCCGCCGCGTTGATGCGATAGGGCTTGCCGGACATTGAGCTTATGAGGCGCTTGGACTTGAGCTTCTTGAAGACATCGAGCGTGCAGTCTGCGAGTACATAGCCATCGACCGTGCGGCATTCGACCGCTGCGATGCGACCTGACTCATTTCGACTGTGGACAATAGCCCCGCCCTTGGCGAGCACATGAAGTGCCCGCTGCTCCGATCTGGAGATGTTCATTAGTTGGAATCATCCGGAATAGGCAAAAACCGGCGGACACGTCGTGCCCACCTACGGATTCGCATATTGATAACCGCCCAACCAAAAACGGTCGGAGTGCGGTTATCGGATGGTTACAAGCTCCAACATGAAAACCTCTTCTGGACGCCCTGTGGGCTGTCGATCAGGAGGGATTAACACACACCACGCCGCGACCAGTCAACGGCACAGCGCGGTGCGTGGGACGCCCCACAGCCAGAGTCGGCCAGGTGCGGACGTTTGAAGCGCCAGACTTATGCCATGCCGCGAAGAGGCAGCAGCGGCTTAAAGGGAGGGCCGCCTCGTCGAAGCTGGCCCTCCTCCTTGGCATCAATTGGTCCGCATTGTCTCCAGCTCTTTCAGTCGCTTCATCGCGTCCTGTTGCTGCAGCAGACCATAGTTGATCCCACTGGGATTCAACGAGCTACCGACCTGGTACGGGTAATCACCGAAGTCCTGGAAGAAGGCCTTGATCTGCGCCTGGATGGGTACCAGCAGCCACATCTGCTGGCCGACGAATTGCATCGCGCCGCCCCCCTCCTCGATGCCGCGCTCGTAGGGGTCCATCCGCAGGTTGGTGATCGTCGCCCACGAAGTCACTTCGCGTTTTGCCGTGGCGATGTTGCCGTGGCTGGCCACGGCAAAACTCACCTTCCAGTCTGCATAGCGAACCGCATTGAGATTGCCGCCCTGGTCGAAGTAGTAAAGCGCCTGTCGCGGACCCTGCTCGGCTTTGCCCTTGAAATAGGGCCCAAAATCATAGCCGTCCAGGTGCACCTTGAAGGTCTTCCCGCCCGCCTTGTAGCCCTTCTTCATCTGGCCGACGACGTCATCCACACCTGCCGCTCCACACAAGGTCGGGAACCAGTCGATCAGCGAAATGATGTCGGTGTACGCGGTACCTGGTTCGATGACGCCAGGCCAACGAACCATCATGGGAATACGCATGCCACCTTCCCAAGTGGTGCCTTTCTCGCCGCGGAACGGCGTCATCGCACCGTCCGGCCACAACGCTATCTCGGCGCCGTTGTCGGTGGTGTATAGCACGATGGTGTTGTCGGCGATTCCCAGTTCGTCCAGTTGATCAAGCAACTGCCCGACGTGACCATCATGTTCCACCATGCCGTCAGCGTGCAGACCCTTGCCAGTGACACCGTCGGACTCGGGCTTGAGGTGGGTGAACACATGCATTCGGGTGGTGTTGAACCAGACGAAAAACGGTTTGTCTTCCTTGACGCTGTTGCCGATGAAGCCCTGTGCGGCTTCGAGGAACTCTTCATCCACGGTCGGCATCCGCGCCTTGTTCAGCGGCCCCGTGTCTTCGATCTTGCCGCCGGCCTTGGAGTGGATTACGCCGCGCGGGCCGTACTTCTTCTTGAACGCGGGATCCTTGGGATAGAAGTAGCCTTCGGGTTCTTCCTCGGCATTGAGGTGGTAGAGGTTGCCGAAGAACTCATCGAAACCATGATTGGTCGGCAGGTGCTGGTCCTGATCGCCCAGATGATTCTTGCCGAACTGGCCGGTGGCATACCCCGCGCCCTTGAGCACATCGGCAATCGTTGGCATCCAATCGGCGATGCCGTGCGGATCGCCGGGCATGCCGATGGTCAGCAATCCGGTACGGAACGGCTCCTGCCCCAGAATGAAGGATGCACGCCCTGCTGTGCAGCTCTGCTGCCCATAGGAGTCGGTGAACAACGCTCCCTCCTTGGCAATACGATCGATGTTGGGTGTCTGGTAGCCCATCAGTCCTCGGGTGTAGGCGCTGATCTGCGGGATACCGATATCGTCGCCAAAAATGACGAGGATATTGGGCTTCTTGTTCGGGGCAGCTTTGCTGTTTGCCATAACGTGCTCCAACGCTCTCGGGACATTGGGGGTGCTTTCATTCTTGACGGTAGGCCCTTCCGGGGCATCCGTAGTTTTCCGCTAGCCATATCAGTAGTTCTACCGCTCGCTTGGTCGCCATGCGGCCTCTTTAGGCTTGCCGGAGTGTTGATCTGCACGCACGTGGATCAATCAATTCGCAAGATCGTCAGTCAACGGGAGCCGGATGTACGTGCATGGATCCTGAGGCGGGGATTCGCTGAATACCCGCTTCGTGTCGCTTGCTGCCATGCCAACTGGTTGACGTTTAATATTCATGCGCTCAGGAAACGTGGCGAAGCAGCCTCAAAGTACCAAACAGGCCGGTAGCGGTGCCCGGTTGATAGTGATGAAAGAAAAATGCTCCGGGATGTCGAAATTCTTCGCTCTGGTTCGTCGAAGTAGTTCAACAAGGAGATTTTCATGGATCAGAACACCTTTCACTCCGAGCATCATCGTCGCCTGGATGTCCTCGCGGGCGCATGGCAGACGACCATCACCGCGCTGGAGCCCGATGGCAGTGCGGGAGCCGTATCCCAAGCGTCTGATATCTACACATGGATGCCCAATGGGCACTTTCTGATGCATGAGGTCGACGCCGCGATGGGGTCCGAGCGCGTCCAGTCGGTTGAGGTAATCGGGATCAATGCCGCATCCGGCGGATTCTTCAGCCGAAGCTACGATCCCGATGGCAGCACGAATGACTTCGTATCCAGGATCGACGGGCTTGAGTACACAATCAGTGGCGAGGTCCAGCGTTTCGCCGGACATTTCAGCGATGACGGCCTGAGGTTGACGGGTGAATGGATGCAGCTGATTGGCGGGAATTGGATGCCTTTTGTCCGCGTCGTACTTGAACGGAAAGTGTGAGACTTGCGGCGCCTGCGCTCGCTGGCTGTTGCCAGCCTTGGGCTGAAAGAGTCATGCAGACAACCTGCTCGGAAGGTCGGGGTGAAATGGCTGTCACGTGATGAGCGTTCAGCAGGGGCATTCGAACCTGTTGCGTGGTGATTCAATGCCGAGCGGCCGCGGTCATCGCGCGACAGGGAAGGGCGGGCGCTGTTGCCGGCGCGCCGCCTGTTTCCTATGATCGGCACCGTCACCGCAGCTTGTGCGGTTGGCCGTAAGCGTTCACGTCAACCAACGCGCCCATCAACTCCGGCACTGCCGGGGCTGGTCGCCTTCATCGGCGACAGGCGCCTTTGCTTGACCGGATCCAAGGAGATCGCATTTGAACGCTTCAAAGCAAACCCATCTGTTTTTTGGCATTCCCAAGCTGCCTGCGCGTTCTGCGGCGGTGGTGATGCCGTTGCTGCTGTCCATCCTGATGACATGCATCGTGTCGCTGATCAGTACCTTCAACAGCCTCGGGGCTACCCCGGGCTTCCTCGGTAAATGGCTGGGAGCGTGGGGCATCTCATGGCTGATCGCTTTCCCGGTCCTGTTGCTGGTGCTGCCCGTGGTGCGCCGGGTGACGGGGGCGCTGGTCCGCTCCGCTTAAGCCGCGCGGTTTGCAACGAACGGCCCGCTGCTGAACGGCGGGCCGTTTTCGTTGGTCCGAGTAAACCCGGGGGGCTTGTGCAATCAGTTCTTGGCAGGCGCTTGAGATTGGTGTACATATGTACACCATGTCCGAATTGTCCCCACAACGAGCTGCGGTGCTGGCCTTCCTGCGTGAGCGGGTGGGCCAGGGTGCGCCGCCCAGCCTGGCCGAAATCGCCGCGTGCTTTGGCTTTGCCTCGCGCAATGCAGCCCAGAAGCATGTGCAGGCGCTGGCCGAGGCCGGGCTGATCGAGCTGCGTAGCGGGCAGAAGCGGGGCATCGCCATTCCTGGCGTCGAGCCGGATGCGTTGCTGAGCCTGCCGGTGCTGGGCCGGGTGGCGGCGGGTTTGCCGATCGGGCCGGACATTGGCCTGGAGCGCCAGCTGCGGCTGGATCGCGGACTGTTTGCGTTGCGCCCGGATTACCTGCTGCAGGTGCAGGGCGACTCGATGATCGACGACGGCATCCTGGATGGCGATCTGGTGGGGGTGCATCGCAGCAGCGTGGCGCGCAATGGCCAGATCGTGGTGGCGCGTGTGGAGGATGAAATCACCATCAAGCGGCTGGAGCGCAGCGCATCGGGCATTCGTCTGTTGCCGCGTAATCCGGCGCATGCGCCGATCGTGGTGGCGGCCGATGCCGACTTCGCCATTGAAGGCATCTACTGCGGTTTGATCAGGCAGGGTTGAGCATGGGCGAGGTGCTGGCCCTGGATGAACTGATGGCAGCGCGCACGGTGTGGCGTGCCGGCCATGGCAGTGCGCTCAACCATGCCGGCGAACCCAGCGGACATGCGGCGCTGGATGCATTGCTGCCCACGGGCGGCTGGCCGCGCAAGGCGCTGACCGAACTGCTGCTGCCTGCCGACGGCGTGGGCGAAATTGCCTTGCTGATGCCGACCCTGGCGCGGATGACCGCCGCCGGCAACCGGGTGGTGCTGGTGGCGCCACCGTGGATTCCGTATGCGCCGGCCTGGCAGTCCGGCGGCGTGGAGCTTGCCGGGCTGGAAGTGGTGGAGGCCGAGCCCAAGGATGCGTTGTGGGCGTTTGAACAATGCCTGCGCAGTGGTGCGTGTTCGGCGGTATTGGGGTGGCCGAAGACCGCCGATGCGCGGGCGCTGCGGCGCCTGCAGGTGGCGGCGGACAGCGGTGATTGCTGCGGCTTTGCGCTGCGCGACCGGCGCCACGCGGTGAATGCATCACCGGCGGCACTGCGGTTGGAATACCTCCCCGCCGACGCGGCCTGGCAAGTGCGCAAATGCCGGGGCGGGCAGATTCCGTCGCAGCCGCTGCGGCTGGTGCAGTGAGCCGCACACATGCTCTGGGCCTGCATTCTATTGCCGCATCTGGCGCTGGACGCCGTCCTGCGGCGTCTGCCTGATCCCGAAGCGCCGCTGGCGCTGGTGGAAGGGCCGGCGCAGCTGCGGCGGCTGCATGCGGTGAACGAGACGGCCGCGCAGCATGGGCTGGTGCCGGGCATGCGGCTGTCGGCCGCGCATGCGCTGATGGCGCAGGTGAGAACCCTCGATTACGACGCACAGGCCGAGGCACATTGGCACCGCTTTTTGGCGGCGTGGGCGTACCGGCACAGCTCGCTGGTCAGCCAGCAATGGGCGCATGCCATCGTGCTGGAGGTGCAGGCCAGCTTCCAGTTGTTCGGGCCATGGCCGCGTTTTGAACGGCGGCTGCGCGAGGAGTTGAATGCGCTGGGTTTTCGTCATCGCATCGCGCTGGCGCCAACGCCGCGTGCGGCGCGGGTGCTGGTCGGCCTGCGCGATGGCCTGGCGATCACCCAACTGGCGCCGATGCGGGCCATGCTCGACAAGGTGCCGGTACGGCGCGCGGCCTTGCCCGATGATGCCGGCGAGCGCCTGCAACGCATGGGCATCGGCAGCCTGGCCGCGCTGCGTGCCTTGCCGGCCGATGGCGTGCGCCGCCGCTTTGGTGGTCCGCTGCTGGAACACCTGCGCAAGCTCTACGGCGAAACCGATGATCCGTTGACCTGCTACACGCCGCCGGATCATTTCGATGCGCGGGTGGAAATGGGCTACGAGGTGGAAACCCACACCGCGCTGCTGTTTCCGCTGCGGCGTCTGGTTGGCGACCTGTGCACCTATCTTTCCGTCCGCGACGGCGGTGTGCAGCGTTTCGTGGTGCGGCTGGAGCACGAGCAGGGGCACACCGATGTGGATGTGGGCCTGCTCGCGGCCGAGCGCTCGCCTTCGATGTTGTTCGAGCTGTCACGCAACCGTCTGGAGCGGGTGGAAATCCCGCAGCCGGTGGTGGCGTTGCGCTTGCTGGCCAAGCACCTGCCGCCGTTCGTGCCGGCCACGCGTGATCTGTTCGACCAACGCCCACAGCAGGCGATGGACTGGCCGCATCTGCGCGAACGCCTGCGTGCGCGCTTGGGCGATGACGCGGTCTACCGGCTGGCCACCGGTGATGATCCGCGCCCGGAACGCGCCTGGCGGCGGCTGACCGGTGATGCGGTATCGGCTGACATCGCCCCGCAACGGCCGCCGCGCCCCACCTGGTTGTTGCCGCAACCGGTGCCGATGCGCGACACACGTCTGCGCATCATCAGCGGCCCGGAGCGGCTGGAAAGCGGTTGGTGGGACGGTGATGACGCGCGTCGTGATTACTACGTAGTGGAAACCGTGCAGGGTCAGCGCGGCTGGGCGTTCGTGGCACCGGGTGAGCAGCAGGGCTGGATGCTGCATGGTTGGTTCGCATGAGCCGGGATGACTCGCCCAGTGGTGGCCCGTCGCGCAGCTGGAGCGTGGGCGCACGCCTGCATGCGGCGGCCAATGATGAGGTCGCCCACCATGACATCGACGGCAGTCCGGTCTATGCCGAGCTGCACTGCCTTTCGGATTTCTCGTTCCTGCGCGGCGCCTCCAGCGCCGAGAAGTTGTTCGCGCGCGCGCGCGACTGCGGTTATGACGCATTGGCGATCACCGATGAGTGTTCGCTGGCCGGCATCGTGCGTGGCTGGGAGGCGGCCAAGGCCACCGGTCTGAAGTTGATCGTCGGCAGCGAATTCACCCTGGTGGATGGCCTGAAACTGGTGCTGCTGGTGGAAGACAGTCACGGGTACCAGCAGCTGTGCACGTTGATCACCACCGCACGCCGGGCGGCCGGCAAGGGTGACTACCGGCTGAGCCGGGCGGATATGGAACGCGTCCTGCGGGACCAGCCGCTCGGTCTGTTCGCGCTCTGGGTGCCGGCAAACGTGCCGGATGCGGGGCAGGGCGAGTGGCTGAAGACGCTGTTTGGTGAGCGCGCCTGGCTGGCGGTGGAGCTGCACCGGCACTGCGATGACGCCGCCCGCCTGACGCAGTTGCTGGCCTTGGCGCGACAACTGGGAATGGCTGCACTGGCCAGTGGCGACGTGCACATGGCCACGCGCCGCGAACGCGTCATGCAGGACACGATCACCGCCATCCGCCACAACCTGCCGCTGGCCGAAGCGGGCGCCCATCTGTTCCGCAATGGCGAACATCATCTGCGTGCGCGACGGACGCTGGGCAACATCTACCCGGCCGCGCTGTTGCATGCGACGATGCAACTGGCCGGCCGCTGCCGGTTCGATCTCAAGCGCGACCTGCATTACCAATATCCGGCCGAACTGATTCCGGACGGACATACGCCGGCAAGCTACCTGCGCGAACTGACCGAGGCCGGTATCGCCGAACGCTGGAACGAAACCAGGCCGATGCCGGACAAGGTGCGTGAGGATATCGAGGAAGAGCTGGAGCTGATTGCCGAGCTCAAGTACGAACCGTTTTTCCTGACCGTGCATGACATCGTGCGCTTCGCGCGCTCGCGCAACATCCTGTGCCAGGGGCGCGGCTCTTCGGCCAACTCGGCGGTGTGCTACGCGCTGGGCATCACGGCGGTGGACCCGGGCGAGAACAAACTGCTGATTTCCCGCTTCCTTTCCAAGGCGCGCGATGAGCCGCCGGATATCGACGTGGACTTCGAGCACGAGCGGCGCGAGGAAGTGCTGCAGTACGTCTACAACAAGTACGGACGCGCCCGTGCGGCGCTGGCCGCCACGGTCATCAGCTATCGCGGCAAGAGCGCGGTGCGTGACGTGGCGCGGGTATTCGGCCTGCCGCCGGATCAGATCAGCCTGCTGTCCAACTGTTATGGCTGGGGCAACGGCGAAACGCCGATGGAGCAACGCATCAGCGAGGCCGGGTTTGATCTGGAAAATCCGCTGATCGCACGTGTGCTGGCCGTCACCGAGATGCTGCGTGGCCACCCGCGCCACCTGTCGCAGCACGTGGGTGGGTTTGTGATCTCCGATACGGCGCTGTCCAGCGTGGTGCCGGTGGAGAACGCGGCCATGGCCGACCGCACCATCATCCAATGGGACAAGGACGACCTGGAAAGCATGCGCCTGCTCAAGGTCGATTGCCTGGCGCTGGGCATGCTCACCTGCCTGCGCAAGACGATGGATCTGGTGCGCGAGCATCGGGGCCGTGACTTCGAACTGGCCACCATTCCGTCCGAGGATCAGCAGACCTACGCGATGATCCAGCGCGCCGACACCATCGGCGTGTTCCAGATCGAGTCGCGCGCGCAGATGGCGATGCTGCCGCGGCTGAAACCGGCGACGTTCTACGACCTGGTGATCGAAGTGGCGATCGTGCGTCCCGGCCCGATCCAGGGCGACATGGTGCATCCGTACCTGCGCCGTCGCCAGGGGCTGGAGCCGGTGACGTATCCGTCCGAAGGGGTGAAGGACATCCTCGGCAAGACGCTGGGCATCCCGTTGTTCCAGGAGCAGGTGATGGAGCTGGTGATGCATGCCGGCTACTCGGCGGATGAAGCCGATGGACTGCGTCGTTCGATGGCGGCGTGGCGGCGTGGCGGCGACATGGAGCCACACCGAAAGAAAATCCGGGAATTGATGGAAGACAAGAACTATTCCTCCGAGTTCATCGACCAGATCTTCGAGCAGATCAAAGGCTTCGGCTCGTATGGTTTTCCGCAGAGCCATGCGGCCTCGTTCGCCAAGCTGGTCTACGCAAGCTGCTGGTTGAAGCGACACGAACCGGCAGCCTTTGCCTGCGGCCTGCTCAATGCGCAGCCGATGGGTTTCTACTCGGCCAGCCAGATCGTGCAGGATGCGCGGCGCGGCTGTGCGGAGCGCTTGCCCGTGGAGGTGCGGCCGGTGGATGTGATGTGCAGTGATTGGGACAACCTGTTGGAAGGCGGGCGTGCATGGCGCAGTGAAGCCGATCCGGGCGAGCAGCCAGCGTTGCGGTTGGGCCTGCGCCAGGTGGCGGGGTTTTCGGAAGCTGCCGCCACGGCATTGATGCAGGCCCGCAGCCAGCGTCCTTTCAGCAGCGTGGCTGACCTGTGCCTGCGTGCCGGACTGGATGCAAAGGCGCGCGAAGCCCTGGCCGAAGCTGGAGCGTTGCAGTCGCTGGTGGGCAACCGCAATGCCGCCCGCTGGGCGGTGGCGGGCGTGGAGCGACGGCGGCCATTGCTGCCGGGCAGCCCGGAAGAAACCGCAGTGGAACTGCCGGCGGCCGATGAAGGGCAGGAGATCCTCTCCGACTACCAGAGCACCGGGCTCAGCCTGGGCCGGCACCCGATGGCGCTGCTACGCGAACAGATGGGGCAGCGACGAATCATGGGCCTGGACGCGCTGCGCAAGCGTCCGCATGGCAGTGGCGCGCACGTGGCCGGGCTGGTTACGCAGCGGCAGCGGCCGGGCACGGCGAAGGGCACCATCTTTGTCACGCTGGAGGATGAGAGCGGGATGATCAACGTCATCGTCTGGCCGCACGTGGCATTGCGCCGACGGCGGGCATTGCTGGAGTCGCGATTGATGGCCGTGCGCGGGCGCTGGGAGCGCGTGGACGGGGTTGAACACCTGATCGCCGGCGACCTGTACGACCTGAGCGAACTGCTGGGCGAGTTGCAGGTGGAGTCGCGGGATTTTCATTGAGCCATTGTTCGCACGCCAACGCTTTTGTAGGAGCGGCGTAAGCCGCGAAGCTCGGGGCATCTCTCTGCCGAATTGATTGCAATTGCAGTCAATTCGTCAGCCCTTGCCCCATCAGCTTCGCGGCTTACGCCGCCCCTACAGGAAGAGGTGAGACGCTGCGGATCAAATGGGCTGGCTATTTGTGATGCATCACATTAATTTGCGCGCAGTGCGGAAGGACGGATGACATGCAGGACGAAAAAGCGCCGGAGACGGCGGAGACAGAAGCACCACGCAAACGTGGCCGGCCCAGGATCTACAAGGAGCCACTCTCACAGGCCGAGCGTGCGCGCCGTTATCGGACCAAACGCGCCAATGATTTCAGCCCGCCCGCGGAAATGCGGGATTCCGGCTTGATCGATGCGCTGCGCTGGTGCATCAACAATCAGCATGAAGCGGTGGATCTGTACCTGGAAGAGTTGGTACGCCGCTTCCACAGCAAGGGGGGCGATGCGTTGAAGTGATGCGTGCAGGCGCAGGGTTCTGCACGAGCGGCTCAAGCCGTGAAGCTGATGAAGCCGCAGCTGTTGGCTTTGCTGCAAACGCAGACGACTTTTTCATCGGGGCCTGGTTGGTTTCATGGCTTACGCCGCTCCTGCAACAGCAAGGCGCTGATGCCTCAAGGCCTTGGCCGCAGGTGCCGTTTCCGTAGCGCCACCCACTCCAGCCTCACATCGGAGTGCCTACCCTGAAGTTGACCGTGTTGGTTATCGGGCGCAAGCTCGCCAGCACGCATTGGTTCCACTCAAACGGGAGGACTCATGACTGTCGCAACTTCAGTACCCGAATCGGGCAACCAACCATCCCCGTCGCATCTGGGCCGCGTGTTCTGGCTGCTGGGTGTGATTCCCAGCAACGTGCTGTGGGCGGTGGCGCTGTGGGCCCTGGCCAAGGGCATGACCTCGCTGATGCTGGGAATGTTCGTCGTGCTGCTGCTGTTCACCGGCTGGATCATCCCGACCGTATGGAAGGCCGCCCCTTCCGCGCAGAACCCCAATCTCGGCCTGGCCGCGCGTGGGCTGACCGTGGCCTGGGGCCTGAACACGGTGCTGGTGATCTTCTTCCTGACCCTGCAACTGGTGGGTCAATAGAACTGGAGCGGGTTGCCCTCGCGGTCGAAGGCGGCGAAACGGCTGATCTGGCCGTCGTTGATCGCGTTGACCATCAAGCGTAGCGGCTGGGCCGCCTCGTCGCTGGACGGGGCGATGCCGGCGCGTCCTTCCAATGCGGCCACGAAAGCCACGTCCCAGGTCATGCCGGCATTGGCCGATTCATTGGCCAGGGCGATGAACGAGGCCACTTCCTCAGGCGCCTTGTCCACGCACAGCACCGGCGTCAGCGTGCCGCCTTCGCCGCGCGCATGGCGGCCGTGCTGGTCGTCGGTGGGGGATTCGGGCAGGTCGGCCCTGGCGAACACAAACAACAGGCGCTGGGGTTCTGCTTGCTGGCGCGCTGCGTGCAGCAGGCCGTCGAAGTCGTTCAGCATCATGATCGCTGTCACACGGTGTAGGCATGGGAGCCTGCATGCTGCCACAACGCCGGCTGCCGCCGTGGGGAAGGGCATTGATTTAAGTCATGCCATCGCGCCATCACCCCCCGTAGGCTGTGTCCCAGTCAATGCAGGCGAGGCTCCCGGAATGCCGGGTGAGTAGAAAAAGTGAAGTCAGGAGGTGGAATAGCAATGAGCCAACTCACCGATGGCTTCGGTCGCAGCTTCCCCTACCTGCGCCTGTCGCTTACCGAGGCCTGCAATTTCCGGTGCAGCTACTGCCTTCCCGACGGCTACAAGGCCGACGGTCGGCCGCAGTTTCTTGCCGTGGATGAGATCGAGCGGCTCGTGCGTGCTTTCGCCACGCTGGGCATGCACAAGATCCGCCTGACCGGCGGCGAGCCCAGCCTGCGCAAGGATCTGGACCAGATCATCGAAACCGTGGCGCGCGTTCCCGGCATCCGCAAGGTGGCCATCACCACCAATGGCTGCCTGCTGCCACGTCGCCTGCCGGGCTGGCACCGCGCAGGCCTGACCGCGCTGAACGTGAGCATGGACAGCCTGCAGCGCGACCGCTTCCATGCCATCACCGGCCACGACCGGCTGCCGGAAGTGCTGGAAGGCATCGAGATGGCGCAGCAGCTGGGCCTGCAGTCGATCAAGCTCAACGCGGTGCTGCTGCGTGACCGCAACGATGACGAGCTGCCGCAGTGGATGGAATTCCTGCGCGAACGCCCGGTCAGCGTGCGCTTCATCGAGCTGATGCGCACCGGGGACAACCGTGAGTATTTCGAACGCCACCATCTGGATGCCGATGTGGTCATCGCGCAGCTCCAGGCCGCTGGCTGGCAGCAGCGCCCGCGCCTGGCCGATGCCGGCCCGGCACGCGAGTTCAGCCACCCGGACTACCGTGGCAGCGTGGGCATCATCGCCCCGTACTCGCGTGACTTCTGCAAGGGCTGCAACCGCCTTCGGGTAACCGCGCGTGGTGATCTGCGCCTGTGTCTGTTTGGTGACTTCGGCATCGCGCTGCGCCCGCTGCTGCAATCGGAAGACGAACGCGATGCATTGCTGGCCCGCATCACCACCCAGCTTGGCCTGAAGGCGGCAGGGCATGGGTTGCATGAGGGCAATACCGGCATCACGCCGCATCTGGCTTCAATCGGGGGATGAACGAAACAATGAGTGGTGAGATGACTGCGGCCTTCCATATGGCCGATGTACGCAACAAGCGCATCACCCGCCGCCGCGCGGTGGCCGTTGGCGAACTGCTGGCCGGCCCGGTGGCGTATCCGCTGATCGTCGAACGCCGCCTGCCCAAGGGCGATGCGATGGTGATGGCGGAAATTGCCGGCCTGCAGGGCGCCAAGATGGCCTCGGCGCTGATGCCCTTGTGCCACCCGCTGGCGCTGGAGCTGGTACGCGTCTACTGCGAGCCGGTGCCGGAGCGGCTGGCCATCCGCGTGTGGTGCGAATGCGCCAGCGAGGCGCGTACCGGCGTGGAGATGGAAGCGCTGGCCGGCATCAATGCAGCGTTGCTGACCCTGTACGACCTGAGCAAGCCGGTTGAACCGGCACTGGAAATCAGCGGTATCCGCCTGTTGTTCAAGGAGGGCGGCAAGAGCGGCTTGTGGCTGCACCCGCAGGGCATGAACGATGCCGAGCGCGAACGCTTCCAGCCCCGCGCGCCGAAAGGCCTGCAAGGGGCACGCTGTGCGGTGGTCACGCTCAGCGACCGCGCCAGCCGTGGCGAGTACGCCGATGAATCCGGCCCGCGCCTGGCGCAGGGCCTGCGTGCACAGGGCGGTGAGGTGGTGAGCGAGCTGGTGCTGGCCGATGGCATCGAGCCGTTGGCCACGCAGCTGCGTTCGCTGGCCACCAATGGCATACGCCTGTGCCTGTGTACCGGCGGCACCGGGCTTGGCCCGCGCGATCTTGCGCCCGAAGCGCTGCAATCACTGGGCGGGCGACGCGTGGATGGGCTGGCGCAGATGCTGCGTTCGCTCAGCGCGCAGCACACGCAGATGGCCTGGCTCAGTCGCGCCGAGGTGGTGCAGCTGGGCGACATGCTGATATTCGCGCTGCCGGGCAGCCCGCGTGCAGCGGCGCAATGCCTGGATATCCTGGCGCCGGTGCTGGGCCACGCACTGGCAATGATCGATGGCGGTGGCCACGCATGATCAGCTACGAGCAGGCGTTGCAACAGTTGCTGGCCGCCGCGTCCGCGTTGCCGAGTGAAGAAGTGCCGGTGACGCAGGCGGCCGGGCGCATCCTGGCTGCCGACGTGGTCAGCCCACAGGCATTGCCGCCCTTCGACAATTCGGCGATGGACGGCTTTGCGCTATGCGCGCAGGGCCAGATGATCGGCGCGGGCAGCACTTTCGAAGTCGTCGGCTGGCAGGCAGCAGGCGACCAGGCTGCGGAAGCCGGGCTGGGTGCCTGGGAAATCATGACCGGCGCACGCATGCCCGGCGGACTGGACAGCGTGGTACCGGTGGAGCAGGTGGAAGTACTGGATGTGCAGGCCGGGCGGCCGCAGCGGGTGCGCCTGCGGCAGGCGGTCAAGCCCGGCCAGCATGTGCGGTTGCGCGGACAGGACGTGGATCAGGATGAAACCGTGCTGACGGCGGGCACCACGCTGGATCTCAATGCCTTGACGCTGCTGCATGCGGTCGGTGTTGCCACGGTCCGCGTGCGTCAGACACCAGCGGTCGCGGTGATCACCACCGGCAAGGAACTGGTTGCCGATGCGGGCCAGGCGCTGCATTCCGGACAGATCCGTGACAGCAACCGGCCGTACTTGGTCGGCCGGATGCAGGCCGCCGGTGCCAACGTCGTGTGGCAGGGCATGGTCGGCGATGACGTGGCTGCGTTCGATGCCACGCTGGATGCCGCATTGGCCGCTGGCGCGCGGGTGCTTGTGAGCACCGGTGCGGTGTCACAGGGGCGTTATGACTTCATTCCCGATGCGCTGCGCGCACGCGGTGCGGAAATCATCTTCCACAAGGTCGCCATCCGACCGGGCAAGCCGCTGCTGTTCGCGCGGCTGGCCGATGGCGCGTTGTATTTCGGCCTGCCGGGCAATCCCATTTCCGCCGCCGTTGGCCAGCGCTTCTTCGTCGAGCCGGTGTTGCGGCGCCTGCTTGCCATGAACGACGAACTACCGTTGCAGTTGCCGCTGCAGGCGGCCATGCGCAAACCGCCTGGCCTGCGCATGCACGCGCGTGCGCGCATCGAACTGGATGCGCAGGGGCAACTGAGTGCATGCGTTCTGGCCGGGCAGGAATCCTTTCGCTTGAAGACCACACTGCAGGCCAATGCCTGGGTGGTGGTGGACGATGCACGCGAGCAGGCTGATGCCGGCGAATGCGTGCAGGTTTACGGTTGGGGCCACCGCGATCCGCTGCGGGTGGCCACTCAGGAGCTGACATGAAACAGATACACGTCCAGTTGTTCGGTGCGTTCTCCGAACTCGAACCCGGGCGCGAGATAGTCGTTCAAGTGGCCGGTGAACACGTGGCAGACCTGCGCAGCGCATTGCGTGAACTGCTGGCCGAGCGCTGGCCGCAATTCCGCGCCGGTCTGCTGGATTACTCGGCCTTTGCCGACGAACAGCGCGTGCTGCGCGATCACGAGCGTCTGCCCGAAGGCGGGCAGGTGGCGATCCTGCCGCCGGTCAGTGGAGGTTGAGCATGAGCGGACAACACGAATGGAAAGTGGTCGAACGCAGTGATGCGGCCATCGATCCGGTGGAAGGGATTGAATTCGTCTCTGACCCCGGTTTTGGCGGCATCGACGTATTCATCGGCAAGGTGCGCGACCTCAACCAGGGCCGCCCGGTGCTGGGCATCAGCTACGACCTGTTCCAGCCGCTGGTGCTCAACGAATTCCAGCGCATGATCGCCGAGATCGAAGCCGAGTTCGGCCCCCGCCTAAAGCTCTACGTCGCCCATGCCAAGGGCCGCCTTGCGGTTGGCGACGTGGCCGTGGTGGTCGCCGCCGGCAGCCCACACCGCGATGAAGCCTTCCGCGCCTGCCGGCAACTGATCGAAGGGGTAAAGCACCGCTCGCCGATCTGGAAGCAGGAGCATTACCAGGACGGCGACAGCGAATGGAGTGAAGGCTGCACCTTGTGTCATCCACACAGCGATGAGGCAGGTACCGAACATGCCCATGGCCACGCCCACGGTTGAGTGCGGCACGACCGCCGGCATCGTGCTGGCCGGTGGCCTGTCCAGCCGGATGGGCCGCGACAAGGCGCAACTGCCCTGGCAGGGGCGCACCCTGCTGACTCACATGCGGGCACTGCTGGCCAGTGCCGGCGCCGATCCGGTCAGGATCAGCGGCAATCACCCCGACATGGGCGGGGTGCCGGACCTGGTGCCCCGCTGCGGCCCGCTGGGCGGCCTGTACAGCGTGGTGACCACGCTCGAAGACGGCCCAGCCTGGGTCGTGCCGGTGGATATGCCCTATCTGGACGTACACCTGTTGTGGCAGCTGCGCGCCGCCACCAGCGCGACATGCACGGTGTTTGCCGAGTACCCGTTGCCGATGCTGCTGCACATCAATCCCTTCAGCCGTCAGTTACTGGCCGAGATGCTGGCCGACCCGTACGGGCCGCGCTCGCTGCGCAGCCTGCAACGGCGGCTGGGTGCGGTCGAACTGGCCTTGCCGGCCGATGCCGCTGCCTGCCTGTTCAACTGCAACACCCCCGAGCAATGGAAGGAAATTGCCAGATGAAGATCCAGATCCAGGATCAGTCGTTGCGCGTGCGGCTGGACGAAAGCGAACTGGCCAGGCTGCTGGACGGGCAACCGGTGCAGAACCAGACCCGGCTGGTCGGGCAGGGCATCTGGTCGCAGACGGTGCAGCTGAATGAGCAGGCGTTGCCGCAGGTCTGCGGTTCGGCCGAAGCGCTGCTGCTGACCCTGCCGCGCGATGCGGTGACCGCGCTGTCGGCGCGCCTTCCGTGTCGCGATGGCCTGGGCTGGGAACTGGCTGCGGCTGACGAGGTACTGCGCCTGCAACTGGACGTGGATGTACGCGACAGCGTGCGTCAGCGCGGCGTGCAACGTCGTACTGACGCGACCGTCACGCCAACGGGCTGACATTTGTCAGGAACACCGTTTGAAATGCCTCTCGCTTGATCCAGATCAACTCCGCCGTACGCATCACTTGGCCTAATTGGCCCACGACGGCGGAGCACAACTTGAAGCTGTAGCCCGTCGTCATTCCACAGCCTGGAGCCATGCATGACTGCCGGTAGCGATGTTGCAAAGAAGGGGAGCGCTCCTGGGCGCGTGATTACCGACTGGAAGCCCGATGATGCGGGTTACTGGGAGCGCACCGGTCACCGGGTCGCCACACGCAACCTGGTGATTTCGATCCCGGCGTTGATGTTGGCGTTCTGTGTCTGGGTGATGTTCTCGGCGGTATCGATCAGCCTGCCCAAGATCGGCTTCAACTTCACCACCGATCAACTGTTCTGGCTGGTGGCATTGCCCAGCCTGTCAGGCGCCACGTTCCGCATCTTCTACTCGTTCGTGATTCCGATCTTCGGTGGGCGCCGCTGGACGGCACTGTCCACCGCCTCGCTGCTGCTGCCCACGATCTGGCTGGGCTTTGCGGTGCAGGACCCGACCACGCCGTTCTGGGTGTTTGTCTGCATCGCGATCCTGTGCGGCTTCGGTGGGGCGAACTTCTCCTCCTCGATGTCCAACATCTCCTTCTTCTATCCCAAGCAGCGCCAAGGCATGGCGCTGGGTTTGAATGCGGGCCTGGGCAACGTGGGCGTTTCGGTATCGCAGCTGGTGATCCCGCTGGTGATCACGGTGGGGTTGTTCGGCAGCCTGGGCGGCGCGCCGCAGCCGATCGTCGAAGGCGGCGGGCAGATGTTCCTGCAGAACGCCGGGTTCATCTGGGTGCCAGCCATCGCCATCGTCGCCGTGGCGGCCTGGTTCGGCATGAACGACCTGACCAGTGCGCGTTCCTCGTTCTCCGAACAGGCCATCATTTTCCGCCGCAAGCACAACTGGCTGATGTGCTGGTTGTACATCGGTACGTTTGGTTCCTACATCGGCTTTTCGGCCGGTTTCCCGATGCTGGTCAAGAGCCAGTTCCCGGATGTGAACCCGATGACCTACGCCTTCATCGGCCCGCTGCTGGGCGCGCTGATGCGCTCGGTGGGCGGCAGCCTGGCCGACAAGTGGGGCGGGGCACGGCTGACGTTCTGGGTGTTCGCGCTGATGATCGCCGCCGTGTTCGCCGTGCTGCACTTCCTGCCGAGCAATGGCACGGGCGGCAACTTCTTCGGCTTCCTGATCTCGTTCATGGCGCTGTTCGTGCTCAGTGGCATCGGCAACGGCACCACGTTCCGGATGATCCCGGTGATCTTCCGTACGCTGCATGAGCGCCTGTCGGCCAATGCCAACGCCGAAGGCAAGTCCGCCGCCGCCCACCAGGCCAGCATCGAGTCGGCCGCCGTGGTCGGTTTCTCCGGTGCCATCGGTGCCTACGGCGGTTTCTTCATTCCCAAGAGCTACGGCTCTTCCATCACCTTGACCGGCAGCCCCGACATGGCGCTGTACGGATTCATTGCGTTCTATCTCACCTGCCTGGTCGTGACCTGGTGGTGGTACTACCGGCGCGGGGCCGAAACCCCCTGCTGAGCAGACAACGCAGTGCACCGCAGCCAATGACACACACAGCCACGATGCAGAAGTTCGCGAAGGGAGATTCACAATGAGCTATTTCCTGGATCGCTTGCAGTTTTTCAAGCGTGACCCACAACCCTTTGCCGATGGCCACGGGTTCACCAAAAGCGAAGGCAGGGACTGGGAAAACAGTTACCGCGCCCGCTGGCAATACGACAAGATCGTACGTTCCACCCACGGCGTGAACTGCACCGGCTCATGCAGCTGGAAGATCTACGTCAAGAACGGGCTGGTCACCTGGGAAACCCAGCAGACCGACTACCCGCGCACCCGCCCGGATCTGCCCAACCACGAACCTCGGGGTTGTCCGCGCGGTGCCAGCTACTCCTGGTACCTGTACAGCGCCAACCGGCTGAAGTACCCGCTGATCCGCGGCACCTTGGTACGCATGTGGCGGCAGGCACGCAAGACGATGGCGCCGGTCGATGCCTGGGCCAGCATTGTCGAGAGCCCGGAGAAGTCGCGCGAGTACAAGCGTCGTCGCGGCATGGGCGGGTTCGTGCGTTTGTCCTGGGACGAGGCCAACGAGATCATCGCCGCCTCCAACCTGTACACCACCAAGCAGTACGGCCCGGACCGGGTGATCGGCTTCTCGCCGATCCCGGCCATGTCGATGGTGTCCTACGCCGCCGGTGCGCGTTACCTGTCACTGCTCGGTGGCGCCTGCCTGTCGTTCTACGACTGGTACTGCGATCTGCCGCCGGCTTCGCCGCAGATCTGGGGCGAACAGACCGACGTGCCGGAATCGGCCGACTGGTACAACAGCCGCTACATCATCGCCTGGGGCTCGAACGTGCCGCAGACGCGTACGCCCGATGCGCACTTCTTCACCGAAGCCCGCTACAACGGCACCAAGACCGTTGCCGTGTGCCCGGACTATTCGGAGCTGGCCAAGCTCACCGACCACTGGCTGCATCCCAAGCAGGGCACCGACGCGGCGCTGGCCTTCGCCTTCGGCCATGTGATCCTGCGCGAGTTCCATGTCGACAAGCCGTCGCAGTACTTCCAGGACTACTGCCGCCAGTACTCGGACATGCCGATGCTGGTGCGCATCGAGAAGCGTCCGGACGGGCGCCTGGTGCCCGGCCGTTTCCTGCGCGCCAGCGAACTGGGCGGGCTGGGCGAGGCCAACAACCCCGAATGGAAGACGCTGGCCTTTGACGAGAACACCGGTGACATCACCGTGCCCAACGGTTCCATCGGCTTCCGCTGGGGCGAGAAGGGCAAGTGGAACATCGAGGAAAAGGCCAGCGATGGCCACGACACACGCCTGCGCCTGAGCCTGGCCGATGGCCACGACAGCATCGAAGGGGTGAGTTTCCCGTACTTCGGTGGCGTGGAGAGCGAAGGCTGGACCGCCGCGCCGGTGGACGATGTGCTGGAGCGCAACATCCCGGTGCGCCGCCTGCAACTGGCCGATGAGGGCGAGACGATGGTCGCCACCGTCTACGACCTGCTGCTGGCCCAGTACGGCGTTGACCGTGGCTTTGGCGGCGCCAACGTGGCCGCCAGCTTCGATGCCGACGTGCCGGGCACCCCGGCGTGGCAGGAACGCATCACCGGCGTGCCGCGTGCCGAGGTGATCGAGATCGCCCGCGAGTTCGCGCGCACCGCTGACAAGACGCATGGCCGCAGCATGATCATCGTCGGCGCCGGCATGAACCACTGGTTCCACAACGACATGAACTACCGCGGCCTGATCAACATGCTGGTCATGTGCGGCTGCGTAGGCCAGACCGGTGGTGGCTGGGCGCATTACGTGGGGCAGGAGAAACTGCGTCCGCAGACCGGCTGGCAGCCGCTTGCGTTCGGCCTGGACTGGAGCCGCCCGCCGCGTCAGATGAACGGCACCTCGTTCTTCTACTTCAACACCGGGCAGTGGCGTTACGAAAAGCTGCAGGTGGATGAACTGCTGTCGCCGCTGGCCGATGCCAGCAAGTACAGCGGCAGCCTGGCCGACCTCAACCTGCGTGCTGTGCGCATGGGCTGGTTGCCGTGCGCGCCGCAGCTGGACCGCAATCCGCTGCAACTGGTGCGCGAGGCCGAACAGGCCGGCGTCGCCCCGGCCGACTACGCGCTGGGCAAGTTCAAGGATGGTTCGCTGGACTTCGCCTTCGCCGACCCGGATGCAAAGCAGAACCACCCGCGCATGATGTTCATCTGGCGCTCCAACCTGCTCGGTTCCTCGGGCAAGGGCCACGAATACATGCTGCGTCACCTGCTGGGCACGCGCCACGGCCTGCAGGGCAAGGACCTGGGCGAGATGGGCGCGATCAAGCCCGAGGAAGTGAAGTGGCACGATGAAGCACCGGAAGGCAAGCTCGACCTGCTGGTCACGCTCGACTTCCGCATGTGCACCACCGCGCTGTACTCGGACATCGTGCTGCCCACCGCGACCTGGTACGAAAAGGACGATCTCAACACCTCGGACATGCACCCGTTCATCCACCCGCTGTCCAAGGCGGTGGATCCGGCATGGGAGTCGCGCAGCGACTGGGAAATCTTCAAGGGCGTGGCACGGACCCTCAGCGACATGGCCCCGGGCGTGCTGGGCGTGGAGAAGGACCTTGTGCTGGTGCCGACGCTGCACGACACCCCCAACGAACTGGGCATGCCGTTTGGCGTGACCGACTGGAAGAAGGGGCAGTGCGAGGCGATTCCCGGCCAGACCATGCCGACGATGGCGGTGGTCGAACGCGACTATCCCAACCTGTACCGCAAGTTCACCTCGCTGGGCCCGCTGCTGGACAAGCTGGGCAATGGCGGCAAGGGCATGAGCTGGGATACCAAGCACGAGGTGGAATTCCTCGGCAAGCTCAACCACACCGTGCGCGACGTTGGCGTCAGCCAGGGCCGGCCGGCCATCGACACGGCCATTGATGCCTGCGAAGTCATCCTGCACCTGGCACCGGAAACCAATGGCCACGTTGCGGTCAAGGCGTGGGAATCACTGGGCACCTTCACCGGGCGCGAGCACACGCATCTGGCGGTGGGCAAGGAGCACGAAGCCATCCGCTTCCGTGACATCCAGGCACAGCCGCGCAAGATCATCTCCTCGCCGATCTGGTCCGGCCTGGAAGACGACAACGTCAGCTACAACGCCGGCTACACCAACGTGCACGAGCTGATTCCGTGGCGCACGGTCACCGGTCGCCAGCAGTTCTACCAGGACCATGAGTGGATGATCGACTTCGGTGAGGCCTTCATGGGTTACCGGCCGCCGGTCAACACGCGCACCATCGAGCCGCTGCTCAACCAGCGCCCGAACGGCAACAAGGAGATCGTGCTGAACTGGATCACCCCGCACCAGAAGTGGGGCATCCACAGCACCTACAGCGACAACCTGATCATGCAGACGCTGTCGCGTGGTGGTCCGATCGTGTGGCTCAGCGAGGACGACGCACGCAGTGCCGGCATCGAGGACAACGACTGGATCGAGCTGTTCAACGTCAACGGTGCGATCGCCGCCCGCGCGGTGGTCAGCCAGCGCGTGATGTCGGGCATGGCGATGATGTACCACGCCCAGGAACGCATCATCAACGTGCCGGGTTCGGAGGTCACCGGCACTCGCGGCGGCATCCACAACTCGGTCACCCGCGTGGTGCTCAAGCCCACCCACATGATCGGTGGCTACGCGCAGCTGGCTTACGGCTTCAACTACTACGGAACCTGCGGAACCAACCGCGATGAGTTCGTGATCGTACGCAAGATGGACAAGATCAACTGGCTCGATGGCGAAGACGCCGTGGCCGACGCACGGGAGGTGGTGTGATGAAGGTTCGTGCACAGATCGCGATGGTGTTGAACCTGGACAAGTGCATCGGCTGCCATACCTGCTCGATCACCTGCAAGAACGTGTGGACCTCGCGCGAAGGCGTGGAGTACGCATGGTTCAACAACGTGGAAACCAAGCCGGGCATCGGTTATCCGAAGGAATGGGAGAACCAGGACAAGTGGAACGGTGGCTGGGTCCGTACCGGCAGCGGCAAGCTGGTGCCGCGCGCCGGCGGGCGCTGGCGCATGCTGGCCAAGATCTTCTCCAACCCGGACCTGCCGCAGATCGACGACTACTACGAGCCGTTCGATTTCGACTACCACCACCTGCACGACGCGCCGGATGTGAAGCACCAGCCGACCGCACGGCCGCGCTCGCTGATCAGCGGCCAGCGCATGGAGAAGATCGAGTGGGGCCCGAACTGGGAGGAAATCCTCGGTACCGAGTTCTCCAAGCGTTCGCGTGACTACAACTTCGACCAGGTGCAGAAGGAAATCTACGGCGCCTTCGAGAAGACCTTCATGATGTACCTGCCGCGTTTGTGCGAGCACTGCCTGAATCCGGCGTGCGTCTCGGCATGCCCGTCCGGTGCGATCTACAAGCGCGAGGAAGACGGCATCGTGCTGATCGACCAGGACAAGTGCCGTGGCTGGCGCATGTGCGTGTCGGCCTGCCCGTACAAGAAGATCTACTACAACTGGAAGAGCGGTAAATCCGAGAAGTGCATCTTCTGCTACCCGCGCATCGAGATGGGCGAGCCCACCGTGTGTTCGGAAACCTGCGTGGGCCGCATCCGCTACCTGGGCGTGATGCTGTACGACGCCGACCGCATCGCCGAGGCCGCTTCGGTCGCAGCCGAGAAGGATCTGTACCAGGCGCACCTGGATATCTTCCTGGACCCGGAAGACCCCAAGGTGATCGCCGCCGCCCGCGCCGAAGGCATCCCCGATTCGTGGCTGGACGCGGCAAAGCAGTCGCCGGTCTACAAGCTGGCAATCGACTGGAAGCTGGCCCTGCCGTTGCATCCGGAATACCGCACGCTGCCGATGGTCTGGTACGTGCCGCCACTGTCGCCGATCCAGTCCGCCGCCGAGCGCGGCCGCATCGGCATGAATGGCGAACTGCCGGATGTGGCCTCGCTGCGTATTCCGGTGCGCTACCTGGCCAACATGCTGTCGGCCGGTGATGAAGCACCGGTGATCCGTGCGCTGGATCGCCTGATGGCGATGCGTGCCTGGCGCCGTGCCAAGAACGTGGACGGTGTGGAAGATACCGGCGTGCTCGACCAGGTTGGGCTGACCAAGGCCCAGGCCGAGGACATGTACCGCTACCTGGCCATCGCCAATTACGAAGACCGCTTCGTGATTCCGTCCGCGCACCGCGAGTACGCCAACGACGCCTACGGCGAACGCGGCGGTTGCGGCTTCACCTTCGGCAACGGCTGCAATGGTGACAGCCCGGCCGACCTGTTCGGCCAGCGCAAGAGCACCACCTACGCGGTGCACCCGAACCGCCAGCATCGCCATGAGGTGGTCAAATGAGCCTGCTCAAGCTGATCGGCGTACTGCTGGACTACCCGCGCGATGAGTTGTGGCAGCACGGTGAGGAGTTGCTCGATGCCTGTGACGATCCGGCGCTGTCGCCGACGCGTCGCAAGCAGTTGCAGGGCTTTGTCACCCAGCTGCTGGAAAGCGACGTGCTGGACGCACAGTCGGCGTGGCTGGCCACCTTCGACCGGGGCCGGGCAATGAGCCTGCTGATGTTCGAACACATCCACGGCGAATCGCGCGACCGGGGCCAGGCCATGGTGGACCTGGTGGATGCTTACCGGCGCAACGGCTTCGAGCTCGATGCCAAGGAGCTGCCGGACTACCTGCCGCTGCTGCTGGAATATCTCTCGCACCGGCCCCAGGCCGAAGCCAAGGATTGGCTGCACCACATCGGCCACATCGCCGGCATGCTTGCCGCGCGTGCGGCCGAGCGCGAACTGCCGCACGCGGTGTTGCTGGAGATCCTGGTGGAAGCGGGCGAGGGCAAGGTGGATCTTGCCCTGCTGCGCCAGCGTGCCAGCGAGGAAGTACGCGACGACACCGTCGAAGCCATGGACAAACTGTGGGAAGAGGAAGCCGTGCGCTTTGGCAGTGAAGCCCCGTCGGAAGATTGCAAACCGCCACATCGTTCACCGGCACGCGCCGTGCAGCGGGAGACACAACCATGAGTTACTACCTGCATCAATTCGCCTTCCAGTACTACCCGTACATTGCCGTGGCCGTGCTGCTGATCGGCAGTTGGGCGCGCTATGACAAGGCCATGTACAGCTGGCGCACCGGTTCCAGCCAGATGCTGTCGGACAAGGGCATGCGGATCGGCAGCAACTGCTTCCACATCGGCATCCTGGCCATTCTTGGCGGCCACCTGGTTGGCCTGTTGACTCCGCACGCGGTGTACGAGCACTTCATCACCTCCTCGCAGAAGCAGTTGCTGGCGATGGTGGTGGGCGGCTTCTTCGGCGCACTGTGCTTCATCGGCATCACCATCCTGCTGGTGCGCCGCCTGACCAACGCCCGCGTGCGCGCCACCGGCAGCTTTGGTGACACGCTGGTGCTGGTGCTGCTGTTCGCGCAGCTGTGCCTGGGCCTGTACAGCATCAAGGCCTCGGCCAGCCACATGGACGGCGGCGTGATGGTGATGCTGGCCGAGTGGGCACAGCACATCGTCACCTTCCGTGCCGGTGCGGCCGACTTCATCACCGATGTGAGCTGGGTCTACAAGGCGCACATCTTCCTTGGCCTGACCCTGTTCCTGATTGCACCGTTCACCCGTCTGGTGCACGTGTGGAGCATCCCGATCAGCTACCTGTGGCGTCCGTACCAGGTGGTGCGTCGCCGCCAGGCCACGCTGCGCTACGGGCCGCGGGAGTAAGCCATGGGACAACTGCCGAGGATTCTCCCGATCACGGTCATCGACTCGGCCCAGCCGGTGCCGGCCGAGGCCGGCCACCATCACGACGACGCGGGCCAGGGCCCGCGCTCGTTGGGCCAGCCGGCACCGTGCCACCTGTTTGTCGATGACCTGGCCATCAGCGAAGCGGATATCGCCCGCGAAATGCAGCATCACCGGGCCATGCGCCCGGAACAGGCGCGCGCCGATGCGGCGCGTGCATTGGTGGTACGTGAACTGCTGCGCCGCGAAGCAGTCCGTCTGGGCCTGGATGAAGGGCAGGGCGATGGCCGCCACAGCGATGAGGAAGTGCAGATCCAGCGCCTGATCGAGCAGGTGCTGGAAGACCGGGTGCCCAGCGAGGAAGACTGCCGACGCTATTTCGCACAGAACCCGGAGCGCTTCCGCTCGGCCGACCGCATCCGTGTGCGACACATCCTGCTGGCGGCGCCGGCCGACGACGTGGCCGGGCGCTTCAAGGCGCGCACCGAGGCTGAAAAGCTGATTGCTCAGGTGCAGGAACAGCCGCATCTGTTTGCCGATCTGGCCGCGCGCCATTCGCAATGCCCGTCCAAGACTGATGGCGGCGACCTGGGTTGGCTGCAACGTGGCCAGACCACGCCGGAGTTCGACCGCCAGGTGTTCCGCCTGCGGCAGGGCCTGGCCGGTTTCCCGGTGGAGTCACGCTGGGGCTACCACGTGGTCATGGTCGATGAACACGAAGCTGGGCAGCCGCTGAGTTTCGAGCAGGTGCAGCCGCAGATCAGCGACTACCTCGAATTGCAGGTGCGTCAGCGCGATATCCAGCATTACCTGCAGGAGCTGCGCGAGCGTTACCCGGTACGTGGCCTGGATGAAATCGAAGCCCAGGCCGAATGATTGAAACACCTTTGAAGGAGTGGCGATGAGCCAGAGTCTGCAATCGGTCAGCAGTGGCCAACAGCAGCGTGCGCTGTGGTTGAGCACGTTCGCCTTCACCATCTGTTTTGCCGTCTGGATGATCTTCTCGATCATCGGCATCCAAATCAGCCAGCAACTGGGCTTGAACGACACCCAGTTCGGCCTGCTGATTGCCACCCCGGTGCTGACCGGCTCGCTGAGCCGTGTGTTCCTGGGCATCTGGTCCGACCAGTTTGGTGGCCGCAAGATCTTCACCTTCGTGATGCTGTGCGGTGCGGTGGCGACCTGGATGCTCACCTACGCGCATACCTATCCGCAGTTCCTGTTCGGGGCGCTGTGCGTGGGTATTGCCGGTGGCAGCTTCTCGGTGGGCGTGGCCTATGTCTCCAAGTGGTTCCCGACTGAAAAGCAGGGCACCGCGCTGGGTATCTTCGGCGCCGGCAACATCGGCTCTGCGCTGACCAAGCTGCTCGCACCGATGATCATGGTGGCTGCCGGCTGGACCATGGTGGCCAAGGTGTGGGCGGTAGGGCTGGCCATCACCGCCATCCTGTTCTTCCTGTTCAGCAAGGAAGACCCGCAACTGGAAAAGCGCCGTCGCGAAGGCGTCAAGCCGGTGCCGTTCGCCGAGCAGATGGCACCGCTGAAGAACCTGCAGGTGTGGCGTTTCTCGCTGTACTACTTCTTCGTGTTTGGCGGATTTGTCGCACTGGCGCTGTGGCTGCCGCGCTACCTGATCGGCGCCTATGGCATGGACGTGGCCACCGCTGGTGTGCTGGCCGCCTGCTATTCGATTCCGGCCAGCCTGTTCCGCGTGGTCGGCGGCTGGATGTCAGACCGCTACGGCGCGCGCCGGGTGATGTACTGGACCTTCAGCGTATCGGTCCTGTGCACTTTCCTGCTGGCGTACCCGGATACCGAGTACGTGGTCAAGGGCATCCACGGCGAGCTGCGCTTCCACCTGGCCATCGGCGTGACGATGTTCACCGTGCTGGTGTTCGTGCTGGGCTTCTTCATGTCGCTGGGCAAGGCCGCCGTGTACAAGCACATCCCGGTGTACTACCCGCAGCATGTGGGCGCAGTCGGCGGCGTGGTGGGCATGATCGGCGGCCTGGGCGGCTTCATCCTGCCCATCGCCTTCGGTGCGCTCAACGACGTGGTCGGCATCTGGAGCAGCTGCTTCATGCTGCTGTTCGTGGTGGCCGCCTCGGCCCTGGCGTGGATGCACTTTGCCATCCGCCGCATGGAGCGCAGGCAGTTTCCGCAGCTGGACAAGCAGACCGACCTGCCCGAAGCGATCGATGCGGCAGCGGCCGAACGCAAGCACGCTTGATCAAGATCAGGGCGCAGGCAAGGCATCGGCGCGAGGATACGGACATGTCAGTCGAAGCCCTTCCTACCGTGATGGCCGCAACACGTGCAAACGTGTTGCGGCAGCCGTACCCGGTGTTGTTCCCGCCGGCCGAACACTTCAGCGCAGGGTTCGGCGAAGCCGGCTGGCGGGCGGCGATGCTGGCCAGCAATGAGCATCTGATCCCGCGTGTGCTGACCCTGGGATTCAAGGCCGCGCCGGAATCGCAGCGGATTGATCCGGGCGCCTATCTGGCAGCCCTGCTGTCGGCACTGCAGCTGCAGGCCGCTGGCCTGGCCGAAGACCGCGAAGTGGTGGCGATGGTCCTGCAACTGGGGCTTGCCGAGCAGTTGCCGCCTACAATGGTCGGGCAGTTGCTTGATGCGGTACCGGCACGCCTGCGTACGGTGGCCCGGCCGCAGGTGGAGGTACGCGTGGACGCGGGCAGCAGGTTGCAGCCGGCGGCGTTGCGTGAAGTGGGTTGTACCCGTTTGACCGTGCTTGACCGTGCCAACGCTGACGGCCCGGCCATGCTGGCCGCTGCACAACAGGTGGGCTTCACCGCGTGCTATTACCAGTTGCGGGTACCGTCGATGGCGGACCCGGCATTCGTGGATCGGTTTCGGCAGGTGCTTGCCTGCGCGCCGGAGCGCATCGTACTGCCCACACCGGACGTCCTGCCGGCCGACCCGGATGCCGATGCCTGGTGGCAGGCGTGGCAGGAAGTACGTGCCGCCGGCTACCAAGCGCTGGGCGGAGACCACTATCAACGCGGTGACCTGGCCATGCCGGCAAGGCCGGGGGATGGCATGCGCCACTGCGACATGGCTGCGGTGCCCCGGCGCGAGCGGTGCGATTTCATCGGCATCGGGCTTGGCGCGCGCAGCCAGATCGGCGATGTGTACTGCTGCCTGGAGCAGGACATGGCACGCTGGCAGGCCCGATTGAGCGCGGGTCATTCCGGCGTGGCTTCCGGGCTGATCCTCTCCGAGCGCGAGTGTCTGGGCGATGAAGTGGTGCAGAGCATCGCCTGCGATCATGCATTGGACGTTGCGGCCTTCGAATGGCGCAACGCGCTGCCGTTCCGGGAATGCTTCAGCAGCGCGATGAACTCCCTGCAGCCACTGCTCGAGAGCGGGTGGTTGCATTGGGACAACGGCGTCCTGCGCCTGCAACACGAAGGGGAATTGTTGTGGCGTATGATCGCCGCGTGCTTCCGTTCCGTGGATACCACTGCATAATCCAGCAATGATGTCCGCTTCCCAGCCCCCGCGCGGCTCCGCCGCCGACACACCCAACCCCGCCGCCGCCAACGATGGCGACGAACTGCATTTCTGCAGCACCTGCGCCTTCTCCGATGCCTGCATGTCGCAGGGTTACGACAAGACCGCGCTGGGCGAACTGCATGTGCTGGTGGATCACATTGGCCCCTTCCATGAAGGCGACTACATCTTCCGCGCCGGCGAGCCGTTCGATGCGATTGCCGCCGTGCGTGCGGGCATGGTCAAGACCTTTGTCGATGACAGCCTGGGCAACGAGCAGGTGCTCGGTTTCGCGCTGCCCGGCGAGGTCATCGGCCTGAACGCCATCCACGGTTCGCGTTACCCCTGCAACGCGGTGGCGCTGGACACGGTGCATCTGTGCCGTATTTCCTTCCCCAAGATCAGCCTGCTGGCCACGCGCATGCCCGGTTTGCAGGCCAAGCTGTTCAGCCTGCTCAGTGCCGAGATCGGCAAGGCCGCGCTGCTGTCGGCCAATTACCGGACTGAAGAACGCATGGCCGCGTTCCTGCTGGACATCTCCAACCGCTATGCGCGAAGGGGCTTCTCGGCAACGCGTTTCAACCTGACCATGACCCGCACCGAGATCGCCAATTACCTGCGCATGGCGCCGGAAACGGCCAGCCGCGTGCTGCGGCGGCTCAGTGATGACGGGGTTATTGCGGTCAAACAACGAGAAATCATTTTGCTCGACCCCGAGCGGCTGGCACAAATGGCAGCGGTCGACGATCCGTCGACCTGACCCGAACCCACTGGAACCGACCATGCGTAGACCCTGGATAGTGCTGCTGTTGCTGTGGGTTGCAGGTAGCTCGGCAGCGGCGGACCTGACCGTCTCGGCCGCTTCCAGCTTGACCGAGAGCTTCCGCGAAATCGCCGCCGCCTATGAAAAGGCGCATCCGGGCACGCATGTGGACCTGAACTTCGCCGCCTCCGGGGTGTTGCTGCAGCAGATTGCCCGTGGCGCGCCGGTGGACGTATTTGCCTCGGCCGACGAGGAAACCATGGACAAGGCTGCGGGGCAGGGCCTGTTGAGCGATGGCAGCAGGCAGGTGTTCGCTTCCAACAGCCTTTGGGTAGTCGTTCCGCCGCAGGTGCGGCAGCGGCCGGCATCGCTGGCCGACCTGGCCAAGCCTGCGGTGCAGCGAGTCGCCATTGGCAATCCCGACAGCGTGCCGGTTGGCCGCTATGCACGTGGCGCCCTGCAGCAGGCCGGGCTGTGGACCGCAGTGCAGGCCAAGACCATCAGCACCCAGAACGTGCGGCAGTCGCTGGACTACGTCGCACGCGGCGAAGTGGACGCAGGCTTCGTCTACGCCACCGATGCGCAGGCCATGCCGGACCGCGTGCAGCGCGCATTCCAGGTGCCGGTTGCCAGTGGCATCCATTATCCGCTGGCGCTGGTGAAAGGCAGTGCCAATGCTGTCCAGGCGCGTGGTTTCATCGCCTTCGTGCGCTCGGCCGAAGGCCAGGCCATCCTGCGCCGGCACGGGTTTGGCAGCCCCTGATCGATGGACCTGGATTGGGGCGCGTTGTGGTTGTCACTGAAGGTCGCCGGCTGGGCGACCGCGATCAATCTGGTGGTGGGCGTAGCCTTGGGCGCATTGCTGGCCCGGCGTCGTTTTCCCGGCCGTGAATTGCTGGACACGCTGTTGACCCTGCCGATGGTGCTGCCGCCCACGGTGCTGGGCTATTACCTGCTGGTGCTGATCGGTCGCAACGGGCCGTTGGGCGCGTGGCTGCAGGAGAGTTTCGGCATCAACCTGGTGTTCACCTGGCAGGCCGCTGTCATCGCCGCGGCGATTGCCTCGTTGCCATTGGTGTTCAAGCCGGCCCGGGCTGCGTTCGAGGGCGTGGACAGCCAACTGGAGCAGGCCGCGCGCACGCTCGGGGTATCCGAGACCGCATTGTTCTTCCGGGTGACCCTGCCGCTGGCGTGGCGAGGCATCCTGGCAGGCCTGTTGTTGGCCTTCGCGCGTGCGATGGGCGAGTTCGGCGCCACCATCATGGTTGCCGGGAGCATTCCCGGGCGTACCCAGACGCTTTCCATCGCCATCTACGAAGCCGTGCAGGCCGGCAATGACGGTCGCGCCAATGCGCTGGTGGTGCTGTCCTCGGTGGTCTGCATCAGCATCCTGCTGCTGGCCGCGCGTCTGGTGCAGCGGCAGGAACGGAGGGCTGCGTGATGTGGCTGGAACTGGACATCTTGCGCCAGCTGCACGCTGCTGACCAGCATTTCCACCTGCAGATCGCATTGCGTTGCACGCAACAGCATGTGGTGCTGTTCGGCCCATCCGGTGCCGGCAAGAGTCTGACCCTGCGCGCCATTGCAGGCCTGCTGCAACCGGATGCGGGACACATCCGCCTGCATGGCCGC
The DNA here is from genome assembly GCF_021202945.1 of Stenotrophomonas sp. SY1. GTDB lineage: Bacteria > Pseudomonadota > Gammaproteobacteria > Xanthomonadales > Xanthomonadaceae > Stenotrophomonas. The sequence continues at coordinate 2,218,753 of NZ_JAJOYR010000001.1, forward strand.
ACGTTGTATGACGGCAAGGCCGGCATCAATCTGCCGCCGCAGCAGCGCCGCGTGGGTTACGTGTTCCAGGACTACGCGTTGTTCCCGCACCTGACCGTGCGACAGAACGTGGCCTTTGCACTGCATCGCGGCTGGCTGAACCCGCTGCGCGGCAAACGGCACGGGCAGGTGGAGCATTGGCTGCAGGCGCTGCGCATCGACCACCTGGGCGACATGTACCCGCAGCAGATATCCGGTGGCCAACGCCAACGCACCGCGCTGGCGCGTGCGTTGGTGACCCAGCCACAGGTGCTGCTGCTGGATGAACCCTTTGCCGCGCTGGACCACGATCTGCGCAAGCACCTGCGCCAGGAACTGGAAGCGGTGCTGGATGCCTCGGGTATTCCGTTGCTGCTGATCACCCACGACCCCGAGGATGTGACCATGTTCGGTCAGCAGGTGGTGCATCTGGCGCAGGGAACCGTCTGCGTCTGAGGCAGTGCCCATTCAAGGTTGTGCGCGGATGCGGACGCGCGGAGTACCTGCGCTTAACGGTGCCGGACCGATAGTGCGCCTGCGACGCACCGGTCGCATTGGAGGCACGGCATGAGCATCAGTACGCACCGCAACGCACGCGCGATTATCAACGATCCGGACAGAAACCGGCCATGGCGGCATGCCGGCCCGGACCGCCCTGACGACGCGCCCGGCAAGCAGGCGCCGCAGCGTGAACGGCCACAGCGTCACGAGGACGAAGAGGAAGAGTAGTCAGGCATTGGCCGGCACATTCAGGCACACCGGCCCGCGTACTGGATCCATGCGGGCCGTCGGCACGCGCCGTAGCGGCAGCTGCCGGCTTGTGCGGTCAACGGCGGCTGGATGCCCGGCCGCTCAACGGCCAGCAGTCAGCGCTGTCAGTCAGTCGGGCGCCTTGGCAGGGACGAAAGGTGAAACCGGATCGCTGGCCGGAAACGTTTCTTCCAGCGCTTCGTCCTGGTTGTCGCTTTCGTGCGCCTTGCGCTTTTGCTTCTCTTCCGGCGTCTCCTCTTCCGGCGTCTCCGGATGGTCCTGTTCCCGTGAAGGTTCGGGCGGGTCTTTACGATCCCTGTTCATGGCGGCACCTTGGGTTGGCTCGACGTGGATTGTCACGCCGGCCATGCCGCTGTTGGTGTGAGCCGGTGTGAATGCGGTATCCACATAGGCAACTGCGTTCGCGTCGCCGCCGCGCGCGGTCGAATGCAGGCGCGCTGTCACCACGCTCGGCTGCGTGATCCAGGTGCGGGCGCGCACTGAACCGCTGATGGAGAAACATCATGAGCAAGACCGCCCCGCGTGTACTTACCGAACAGGCGGCCATTGAACGGCTGAAGGACCTGCAAGCCGCACTCGATTCGGAAATCGTGATCGAAGTGCATCTGCATGACGGCACTACGTTGACCGGTACCGTGGTCGAGCGTCCGGCGATACTGCAATTCATCGATGCGCACGGCAATGAGGGCACCAACGGCGTGCTTCCATTGGATGTCGGTGACACGCATGTCCATATGATCTGGCTCGATGAAGTCGATCGTTTCATACGCCTTGGCACCTGCTGAATGTCGCCCAGCAGTCAAGCGAATTCGTGCGCGCTGATCGTCAGCGTCATCACGAACATTTGACAGTCGCAACGGTCAAAATGTTCGCGCTCAATCCACACTTACGAGCAGAGGATGACAATGGAAAAGGACGGTTGGGGGCGCAATTCATGAAGCAAGGTTCGATCAGGTTTTGTCTGGCAGTTTCCACCGTGCTCGCCGCAGCATGGCCATTCGTGAGCATGGCCCAGCAGACCGATACCGCGCAGTTCCAGGTCAAGATCGTCATTCTGGAATCCTGCAACATCACCACGAGCGCAGCCTCGGACGTTGACTTCCTTACGCATCTGCGCGGTGCCGACGCACCGGTGGATGCCTCGGGCACACTGACGATCAACTGCACCCTGGACACGCCGTACAACGTCGGACTGAACGCGGGTTTGAGTTCCACCTCGCCAACGCCGTCGGCGGACAATCGCCGGATGACCAACGGCACCGCATTCGTGCCCTATGGGCTCTACCGCGATGCGGCCAGGCAACTGCTCTGGGGCGAGACGATCGGCACCGAAACGCTTTCCGGCGTGGGTACCGCCGCTGACGTGGATGTGCCGGTGTATGGGCGGGTGCCTTCCACGGACTATCCGCCGGGAACCTATACGGACACCGTGGTCGCCACGGTCACCTACTGACGGTGGCCGGTTGCAGCGAGGTTCACGCGAAGGCGCGACGACGCGCTTCGCCGATCCGGCGTGGCTGGCTGCTGGCTGCGCTGTTGTTCGCGCAGGCCTTCAGTGCGGTCCAGGCCGGCGACTTGCAGGTGGCCCCGGTGTCGCTGGAGTTCCCGGCTGGCTCACAGGCCGAAGGCTTGTGGCTGGAGAACACCGGGGTGGCGCCGTTGTACGCGCAGCTGCGCGTATTCCGCTGGTCACAGGCCGGTGGCGAAGAGCAGTTGCAGCCCGCCGAAGATCTGCTTTCCAGCCCGCCCATCGTTTCCATCGCGCCTGGCGCCAAGCAGTACGTGCGGCTGGTGCGTACCGACGGCCGCGCCTCGGCTCAGGAGTTGAGCTACCGGGTGCTCGTGGATGAGTTGCCGGCGCCGGATGCCAAACCGGCGCAAGGGCTTCGGTTCCTGCTGCGTTACTCCATTCCGGTGTTTGTGCTGCCAGCCGGCGTGGCACCGCGCAATGCAGCTACCGGACCAACGCAGGCCGATCTGTCGCTGGTGTCCGCCTCGGTGGAGGAGCGTGCAGGCCAGACCTGGCTGACGGTGCGCAACCAGGGCCGTCAGCGGTTACGTCTGCGCGAGCTTTTGCTGGTTGATCCGCAAGGCGCGCAGACCGCGCTGGTTCCCGGATTGCTGGGCTATGTATTGAACGGAGGACAGATGCAGTGGCCGCTGAAGGTGAGTGCAGCGGCAGTGCGGAACGGAACATTGAAGGCCAGATTCAACGATGACCCGGAAGCGCGAAACCTGCCGATGGCGCGCTAGCGCCATCGGGGCGCCGGTGCTGATCGTACTGATCACGATGCGTGCCCACGCCGGCGCTGCTGCCTGGCCAGATCTGGCTGCCGGCGAGGCGGCAGATGCAACGATGGCGCCATCGGCCGCGACGCCAGGACTGGCCTTGCTGTTGAGCGAGGCCGATGGTGTGGCCGACGCCAGCACGCGCTATCTGGAAGTCATCCTCAACGAGGTGCGCACCGGCCGCGTCGCGCGTTTCTCGATCCAGGACAACCGGATATCGGCCAGCGCGGAAACCCTGCGCGCACTTGGCCTGCAATGGCCGGGTTCGGACGTGGCGCAAGGGCGCATCGCGCTGGATGAGTTGTCGGGCCTGCAGGCGCACTACGACACCAGCCGCCAGCAGATCCGGTTGCTGGTGCCGGTGACGATGCTGGCCGGCAGCACCCGACGCGTGGGTTACAGCCAGCGCTTGCAGAACGTGGCCGATCCGCTGACGCCCGGTGCTGGCCTAGTGATGAACTACGACATCTACGCCCAGCAGGTGGGCGATACGCGCTCGGTCAGCGGCTGGAGCGATTGGCGCCTGTTCGGCCGCTTTGGCGTGCTGGGCAACACCATGGTCAGCCGCCGCGTTGACAACAGCGGCCATGGCACGCAGCACGAGAACATCCGTCTGGACAGCACCTGGCAACTGGATTTCCCGGAGCGGATGCTGTCGTTGACCGTTGGTGACAGCGTCACCGGTGCCCTGGCGTGGACACGGCCCACGCGCGTGGGCGGCATTCGCCTGTCGCGGAATTTTTCGTTGCAGCCGTATCGGGTGGTCACGCCGCTGGTTTCCTTCACTGGTGAGAGCGTGCTGCCTTCAACCGTGGACCTGCTGATCAACGGCATCCGGCAGTCGCGTGAACAGGTGCTGCCCGGCCAGTTCCAGATCGACACTGCGCCGACACTCAACGGGGCAGGGCAGGCGCAGGTGGTGATCACCGATATCAACGGCCGCAGCCAGGTGGTCGATTTTTCAATCTACGGCAGTCAGCAGCTGTTGCAGCAGGGCATGTCGGACTGGTCGCTGGAGCTGGGTGCGGTGCGCCAGGACTACGGCGTGCGCTCGTTCTCCTACCGCGACGAACCGATGTTCAGTGCCACCGGCCGTTACGGCGTGAACGAGCAGACAACGTTGGAAGGGCATATGGAAGGGTCCGACGGACTGGTACTGGCCGGCTTGGGTGCAGTGCGGCTGCTGGGCCAGCGTGGCGGCATACTTTCTGCCGCGGCATCGGGCAGTCAATACGAAGGCGCGCAAGGCTTCCTGGGGCGACTGGGCTATCAATGGAACTCGGCCCATTTCAACACCGGCCTGACCTCGACCTACCGTGATGCCGATTACCGCGATGTGGCCAGCCTTGAGGGCGGTCTGATGGCGCGCCGTACGCATCATGGCTATGTGGGTGTCAGTGGCGTACTGGGATACTGGAGCGCCAGCTACATTCACCAGCAGTACGACGGTAGTCCGCGCTCGCGTTATGTCAGCCTGAACTGGTCCAAGCAGTTGCCGCGCAACGCCATGCTGAGCCTGAGCGCGAGCCGTGAGCTGGAACGCGACAATGGCACCAGCGCCTATCTGTACTTCTCACTGCCGCTGGATCGCCTGACCAACATCTCGGCCAGCGTGCGTCACGCGCGCGACACGCAGAGCCTGATGGTCGGCGCCAAGCGCTCGGTGCCGGTGGACCTGGGCGGCTGGGGCTGGCGCGCGCAGGCCACCGCTGGTGATGGTGCCGGCGGCCAGGCCGAGCTGACCTACCTGGCCCGGTACGGGCAATGGACGGCGGGTGTGGATCATCGCAATGGTGGTGGCGACAGCACCGCATGGTATGGCGGCCTCAACGGTGGCGTGGTGCTGATGGGTGGCCACGGCCGGTTGATGCGGCGGGTGGATGATGCTTTTGCCATGGTGTCCACCGACGGCGTTGCCGGCGTACCCGTGCAGCTGGAGAACCGACTGGTCGGTTACACCGACGACAAGGGCGTGTTGCTGATCAACCGCCTCAATGCATGGCAGCGCAACCAGCTGTCGATCGATCCACTCGGACTGCCGGCGGACATGTACGTTGCCACCACCCGCAGCGTGGTGGTGCCGGCCAGCCGCAGCGGCTCCCTGGTCCGCTTCAACATGCAACGGACATTGGCGGTGCGCCTGATTGTGCGCGGCACCGATGGTGTACCGCTGCCGGCCGGCAGCGAAGTGCGCGTGCAGGCGCAGGGCGGATCATCACCGGTGGCCACATCCGCCACGGTGGTTGGTCACGACGGTCTGGTCTACCTGCAGGACCCGCCCGCACATGCCACGTTGCATGTGCGGATGGGCAAGGCCGAATGCGTGGCGCAATTGCCGACGCTGAGCGCGGACACCGGCACGGTTGATGCCGGGGAGGTGGTATGCCGATGAACCAGACTTTGGACCTGCATGTACGTCGGACAACGGCCACATCGGCAACGGTGTGCCGCTGGCTGCTCTGCCTGAGCTTGCTGGTGCTGTTCTGGATGCCGTTCTCCACGCGCGCCCAGGACCCCACCGGCACCTGCTGGGTGAATGGCTCGGCCACACTGGACTTCGGCCGGATCGGTGCTGGCGCGGAGGCGTCCACCAACAGCACGATGCAGTTCGGCTGCTCGGTCACGCCGTTGACGCCTGCCGTTGATGTCACCGTGCGGCTGTGCGTCTTCATCGAAAGCGATCCAACCGTGCCCGGTGTCCTGCCGCGTCGCATGCGTGGCGACCAACATCAGCAGGTCCTTCAATATGACCTCTACTACGATGCCGCGCACCAGCATCCGATCGGCCAGGCAGGCACCAATCTACCCATCGACAGCTGGACCATGACGGTGCCGGCCTCGGCCAATGGCAGCCCGGTCATGGGCGACTTTCCGATCCACGCGAAAGTGCACGGCGGGCAGGCCAGCGTCATGGCCGACCGTTATCAGACCCATCCAGCGGGCTCCACGTTCCGGTACATATTCAGTACCAACGCGACCATCCCGGTGCTTGCCTGTGAAAGCCCGCTGGCACAGAGTGCGGATCTCGCCTTTGGCGGCGTGTACGCTGAAATCGGCGAGTCCTGCCACATCATGACCGCCACCAACATGGATTTCGGCCAGGTGCGGTCACTGACCGGCGGGCTTGAGCAGGTCTCGCAGATATCGTTGACCTGCCCGGTTGGCATGGCCTGGCAGGTGGGCCTGGACAATGGCGCCAATGCCGACGGGCAGACCCGCCGCATGGCCGCGCCCAATGGCAACTTCATCAACTACGAGCTGTACCGCGATGCCGCCCGCCAGCAGCGCTGGGGCAACACGCCCGACAGCGATACCAGCGCCGGCACCGGGCAGGGCAGCACGGTGGTCACGCTGGACGTTTATGGCAGGGTGCCCGACCAGCCGACCTCGGCCGGCACCTATGAAGATACCGTCACAGTGACGTTGACGTTCTGAGGCCGCAGGCCGGCAGCACGTATTTTTACTGGCGTGGGCTGCGTAGAACCGCAGAGGCGGTGCCCTGCGGCAGGGTGCACGATCGTGGCAATCCCATGGCCCATGCTCACTCCCGATGACCGCCAGAACACGCAACTCCACCCCTGCCGCAGCGCAGGGCATTCCCGGGCCGATTCCCGGCACGCGCCTGACCGAAGCCTACGCACGCGCCGCCGCGCGCGATGTGTATTTCTGGGCGTGGCCGATGGTGAACATCTACAACCGCCGGGTGAACTTCGAGCCGCTGCCTGGCCCTGGGCGGCTGGGTGGCGTGCTGCCCGCCGCGCCACCCAACCAGCTGAGCATGCTGACCGACTACGTCGCCCCGAATGAGCGCGAGGTTGCCTGTCCCAATCAGGATGTGGTGTACGGCGGTGGCCCGCTGGCGCTGGATATCGAACCGCTGGTGTTGCAGGTGCCGGATTTTGGCGATCGCTTCTGGGTGTACCAGGTTGTCGATACCCGCACAGACAGCTTCGCCGACCTGGGCAGCATGTACGGCACGGCCCCCGGTTTCTATCTGCTGGTGGGGCCCGGCTGGAGCGGTGCGGTGCCGGCTGGCATCAGCGGTGTATTCCACAGCAGCACCTACAGCGGCTACGTTATCCCGCGCGTGTTCCTGGACGATACCGAGCAGGACCGCCAGAAGGTGCAGGCACTGCTCAGTCAGATCGACATGTACCGGCTCTCGCAGTTCGATGGCCGCATGAAGACGCGTGACTGGAGCGCTACGCCGGACTTCCCCGCACCACCGCCGCAGCCGGACGGCAGTGAAGCGCCCAAGGTGAATCCCGAGACTTTCTGGGACGAACTGGCCACGGTACTGGCCGACACCACGCCGCTGCCAGGCGAGCAGGCCCAGTACGCCAAGGCGCTGGCCTTGATCGACGCTGCCGCACGCGACCCCGCACTCAAGGAAGCCATTACCGACGAAGCGGTCCGCACCGAGCGCGAACTGATCGCGCCGCTGCTGGAGTTCCGCCATTTCGGCATTCCGTTGCCGGGGCATTGGACCACCATCCGCAACGGCGCCCGGTTCGGCACCGATTACTTCACCCGGACGGCAGTGGCCAAGTCCAATATCTACGTCAACAAGCCGAACGAGGCGACCTACTTCTACCAGGACCTCGATTCAAGCGGTGCACGCCTGGATGGCAGCAAGCACTACACCGTGACCTTCGCCAAAGGCGAACCGCCGGTGAAGGGTTTCTGGTCCTTGACGCTGTATGACGCGCAGCATTTCTTCGTGCCCAACGCCGTCGGGCGTTACTCGCTGGGAACCAAGAACCAGGACCTGGTCCGCAATGCCGACGGAGGCCTGACCCTGCACGTTCAGCCCGATCCGCCCACTGACCCTGCATTGCACGGCAATTGGTTGCCGTCGCCGAAAGGCGCGGCGTTCTCGCTGTACGTGCGCACCTACTGGCCAGATGCGGCCATCCTCGAAGGCAACTGGTCGCCGCCTGCCGTCGAGACAACCCCGGGAGGCAAACCATGAACCGCACCGCCTGTGTAACGTTGACTGTCGCGCTGTCTCTTGTGTTGTCCGGGTGCGAGCGCAGTGCGCAGGAGGGCGATACGCCTGCCGCTGCGCCGGAGTCCGCACCGGCCGATGCCGCATCGCAGGTAGCCAAGGGCGCGCCGGCGTATTCGGACCAGGACATCAGCGATGCCTGGATCTACCTGCTCGGCCGCCTGTTGGTACTGCGTCAGCAGCAGGCCGACTTCGCCGATGGCATGGAGTGGAACCAGATGGTGCATCGCAAGCCCGGTGCCGTGCAGTGGCCCAACCCCAATCTGGATGTTGCCTATTCCGAAGCGTGGGTGGCCGTGGATGACGGCAGTTGCACGGTGGTGACGGTGCCCAGGATCAGCGGGCGCTACTACACGGTGCAGTTCCTCAACGGCTGGGGTGAAACGCTGGCCAACATCAACGAGCGCACCCAGCCCGAACGCCCGGACGGGGAGTTCGCGGTTTGCCTGGAAGGAGCGGCAGTGACGCTGCCACCGGGCGTCACCCGCATCGACGTTCCAGCGAAATACATGCGCGTGTTGTCGCGCGTTGAACTCGGGGACGATTGGGGCCAGGCCGAAGCGCTGCAGCACAAGTTCCGCTTGCAGGCGACCGGGACACCGGCCACGCCGACGTTGCCGCCGGTCAAGGATTTCGACCAGCAGCATCTGCCCGGCGTTGAAGCATTCGACAATGCCGCAGCGGTCCTGGACAGCGAGCGCGACCTCAACGAAGGCATGGATGCCGTGGCTGCCAAAGCGCGGGCGATTGGCGTTGGCATCCAGGACGCAACCGAACGTGCCCGAGTGGACCAGGTGGTGCGGCAGAAAGCACAGCACGATCTGGCCAAGGCCTCGCCGACCATCGGTCACGGCACGCTTCGCAACGGTTGGGTGCGGCCAGCGGTGGCCGGCAACTACGGCAATGACTGGCTGGGCCGCACCCTGATCAACCTTGGTGGCATCTGGGCGAACCGGATGGACGAGGTGGTTTACTACAAGGGCAACCTCGACGGCACCAACACCCAGCTCAATGGCGACAACGCCTATACGCTCACTTTCCCGAAGGACGCGTTGCCGCCGCAGTATGCCGACTACTTCTGGTCGGTCATCGCGGTGGATCCGGTGTTCGCACGGGTGCTGCCAAATCCGAAGAACCGCTTCCTGCTCAACCGCGAGTCCGGTCTGAAGTACAACACCGACGGCTCCTTGACACTGCACTTTGCGGCGGAGAAGCCCGCCTCGGCGCCGGACTCCAACTGGCTGCCGACTCCGAAGGGCCAGGACTACCGGTTGACGTTCCGGTTCTATGGACCGAAGGGTGGAGTAAAGGATGGCAGCTACTATCCGCCACCGCTGGTGAAGAGTTAGCAGCAGACGCTTGTGCCGCATCGCGAATGCTGCGGCACCACGTCGTCATGCGCGTACCCAGGCAACTGCTGGTGTGCAGGCGTCAGCCCATAGGCTGCGCGCGGTCACGGCCGGAGCCGTTGCCGCTGCGTGGGCCGATTGCGCCAAAACAACATCATCGGCCCCTTCGCCTTGGACGCGCGCATGCGTTGCAAAAAGCGCACACCGCGAAAGCGGCGCAGCGCCGGAACTGAAACATCCGGCCTGCAGCAATCAACAGCGTTCCGTGTTTCTACACGACTGGAATGCGGGGCGCTTCAGTAGCACCCAGTAATAGTACTTATCCGTTTCCCGAAAGAATGCGTTGGCACCCCTGGCTGTTCGTAAGCCAGTATCCAATGACCCTGTCGATGGAGCGGAACCGTGACCCAGAAGCGTTCAGAAAAGCCTTCGCAGCCGAACATCCTTGTTATGTGGGGCGACGATATCGGCACCCCGAATCTGAGTTGTTACGCCGATGGACTCATGGGGTACGAAACGCCGAACATCGATCGCCTGGCCCATGAAGGCCTGCGCTTTCTCCACTACTACGGCGAACAGTCCTGCACCGCTGGCCGCGCCGCCTTCCTGACTGGTCAGCACGGCATCCGCACCGGTTTGACCAAGGTGGGTTTCCCGGGTGCGCCGATGGGCATGAGCCAGCTTGATCCTTCGATCGGCGGGCTGCTCAAAGGCCTGGGTTATACCACTGGCCAGTTCGGCAAGAACCACGTGGGCGATCGCAACGACACGCTGCCGACGGTCAACGGCTTCGATGAATTCTTCGGCAACCTTTACCATCTCAACGCCGAGGAAGAACCCGAACTTCCCGACTACCCGAAGGACCCGACCTACGTGAAGCGCTTCGGGCCGCGCGGCGTGCTCAAGTGCAAGGCGACGTCCAAGGACGATCCGACCGAGGATCCGCGTTTCGGAAAAATTGGCAAGCAGACCATCGAGGACACCGGTGCGCTCACCAAGAAGCGCATGGAGACCATCGATGATGAGACCTCCGATGCCGCGATTGATTTCATCAAGCGCTCGGCATCCGGCGACAAGCCGTTCTTCTGCTGGTTCAATGCCACCCGCATGCACCTGCGTACACATGTACGCAAATCCCATCGTGGGCGCTACGAGCATGGTGACAGCGAGTACCTGGACGGCATGATGGAGCACGACGACACCATCGGGAAAATTCTCGATGCGCTGGACAAGCTTGGCATTGCCGACAACACCATCGTGGTCTATTCAACCGACAACGGCCCGCACATGAATACCTGGCCGGACGGTGCGATGACCTGGTTCCGTTCGGAGAAGAACACCAACTGGGAAGGCGCGTTCCGCGTGCCGTGTCTGGTCCGTTGGCCAAAGCACATCAAGGCCGGCACGGTCACCAACGAGTTGATGGCGCACAACGACTGGATCCCAACCTTGTGCGCGATTGCCGGCGAGCCGGCGATCAAGGAGAAGCTCAAGACCGGCTACACCGCCAATGGCACCAAGTACAAGGTGCATCTGGACGGATACGACCAGTCCGAGCTGCTGACCAAGGTGGAGGGTACGCCTGGCCGCAACAACGGCGTCAAGAGTCAGCGCGATACCTTCTTCTATTCCGACGACGATGGCCTGTTGGTCGGTGTACGCATGGACGCCTACAAGTATGTGTTTGCCGAACAGCGCGCACAGGGAACGTTGGAATTGTGGGCCGAGCCGTTCACCGTCCTGCGCCTGCAGAAGATATTCAACCTGTTCCAGGACCCGTTCGAGCGCGCCGACATCACCTCGAACACCTACTGGGACTGGAACCTCAACCACGTCGGCAGCGCCTACGGGATGATGCAGACGGTGTACGAGTTTGCGGCCACGTTCAAGGAGTTCCCGCCGCGCGCGTTCCCGCCCAGCTTCAACCCGGCCAACGTGCTGGAGGAGGAGCTCAGGGAGATCAAGGCCATCGACAAGGTCAAGGCCTATCGGGAGCGCCAGGCCCTGCCCAAGGGCAGCGCATGACAGAAGGTCGGTGATTGGGGGCTGGCGCGCCTTGCGCGCCAGCCCCTCATTGATGGAATTGTGGGCACGTCGAACACACGCTGGATCGAGGCGCAAACATGCACGAAGAGCTGCTGAAGAGCTGGAATGCCGGCGCCACGCGCCAATCGATCATCGATTTCGTCACGGCGGTGACCCAGGAAGATGGTCCCCAATACGTGCCTATCACTGCAAGAATCGCCGTGTTCGACAACGATGGATGTCTGTGGTGCGAGAAGCCCATGCCCATCCAGGCCGGCTTCCTGATGGGCAGGATCGCCGAACAGGCCGCTGCCGATCCCGCGCTTCGCGAGAAGCAGCCCTGGAAGGCGGTCTACGGCAAGGACCAGGCCTGGCTGGGCGATGTCATCACCAAGCACTATGAAGGGGACGACACGGAGCTCAAGCAGATGGCTGCGGGCCTGTTGTCGGCCTATGCCGACGATGAGGTCGAAGCCTTCGCGACCAAGGCCGAGGAGTTCCTGCGCAAGTCGCAGAACCCGGTGCTGAAGCGGCCTTATCTCAAGACTGCCTATGCGCCGATGCGCGAGCTTCTTCACTATCTGGAAGCCAACGGCTTCACCAACTACATCGTGTCCGGTGGCGGTCGCGATTTCATGCGCCCGATCACCGCCGAGCTTTATGGCATTCCGCCCGAGCGTGTGGTAGGTACCTCCGTCACGCTGGAATACCGCGAGGAAGACGGCGTCGGCAAGTTGTTCCATACCTCGAAACTGGACGTCTTTGATGATGGCCCGGCCAAGGTGGTGCGGATATGGAACCGGATCGGCGCACGCCCGATCTTTGCCGCCGGCAACTCCAATGGCGACATCCAGATGCTGAGCTTCGCCACGCAGGGCAAGCGCGCCTCGCTGGCCGTGCTGGTCACCCACGACGACGAGAAGCGGGATATCGCCTACGTCTCCGGTGCGCAGAAGGCGGTAGCGCTGGCCAAGGAGCGCGGCTGGCCACTGGTCAGCGTCCGTGACGACTGGGTCCGTGTGTTCAACGACTGACGCTGACGAAACGGCCGCCGATGCGTGTGCGTTGGGTGCGCATCGGGATGCCGCCGCAGTGCTCGACGGCGGCGGCCAGAGCTGCTACACAACCGATCATTCCAGGGCAAGTTCGGCGCGCAGCGCGGTGACGTGGGCACGGCCCACGGCCAGCTCCGCGCCATCGTTCAATACCAGCCAATAGCGGCTGCCTGAGCCGGCATGAAGGCTGCGGACATGGCGCAGGTTGACCAGGTAGGAGCGGTGGCAGCGCACGAAGTCGGGCGGCAGCACGCCGCTTAGGCCGGCCAGGGACTTGTCGTGCAGCTCGCTGCGGCCGTCACGCATGCGCAGTTCGCTGTAATCGCCGTCCGCACGGATCCACACCACGTCTTCCAGTTCGACCAGCGCGGTGCCTTGTGCACGCCAGATGCCGAGATAGCGTGCGCGCCCTGAGCGATAACGGCCAACATCAAGCAGGCGTTCGAGGGCTTGGCCAAGACGCTCACGTGAGAACGGTTTGGGCACGAAGTCCAATACACCATGCTCGAAGGCCTGCAACGCCCGCTCGCGATGGGCCGACACCACGACGCAGTGATAGCGGCCAGCCACTGCGCGCCGCAGCAGCTCAAAGCCGTCCTCGCCACCAAGGTTCAGATCCAGCAGCAGGCCGTCGTAGATGCTGCGCTCAAGCCGGTCACCGGCCGCCTCAAGGTCGGCGACCGCGTCAAAACGGGCACGTGCCCCCACCAACTCCGCGCACAGGCGCAGCAGGCGCTGCCGGACCAGCGGTTCGTCCTCGACGATCAGGATGCGCATGTCAGCTCTATCCGGCCATACCAGTCGGCACCGTCGGCGCCTTGGACAAAATGCCAGCCATCGGGGCAGGCCGCGGCCAGGCTGGCCTCGATGTAGCGTGTGCCGGTCCCGCGTCCACGGTGCGGCGCGGACCCGCGAGCGCTGCGCAGTTCCAGCGTCCAACGGTCGTTCTGGCGCTGTACGTGCAGGCGGAAGGGGCGTTGCGCACAGGCGAGGGTGCCGGCATGGGTGAGTGCATTCTCGACCTGGGCATGAAGGATGCCCGGTGGCAGCCGCAACCGGGTGTCGCTGGCGTCCACTTCGAGCGTCATCGGCCGATCCAGCGCCAGCCCGACGATATCCAGATGGCTGCGGCACAACGCCAGCTCGTCCTCCAAAGGAACGCTTTGCTGGCTGCTGCTGTCGCGCAGACGGTCGAACTGCTCGGCCAATGACTCGACCAGCTGGCTCGCGCGCGACGGTGCCTGCTCGATCAACTCCTGCAGGCAGGTCAGGGTATTCATCAGCCAGTGCGGCTGGATGCCACGCTGCAACAACTGCAGCGAGAGCTGCGCGCGCTCTTCGCGCAGCCTGGCGTTGTGGCGATCCAGCGCCCGCAGCTGCGCGGCGTGGCGCAGCAGCAGGAAACCCATCAGCACCGCCAGCAACAGAAAGTAAGGGCCGTCGAGGAACGCACCGCGCGCGACCATCAACGCCGCCGTGCCGGCAAGCAGCAGCGCCAGGATCGGCCAACGCTCTTCCTGCGCGTCACGCACGCGCAGCAGCAGCCCCGCTGATGCCAGCAGGCTTATCAGCAGCACGGCAGCCGAGCGGGTATCGAAGCCGGGCAGCAACGCCACGGCGATAGCCAGCACGATCAGATAAGCGATGCGTGCGCCCTTGGATACCGGAACATCGAAGCGACGAGCGAGGTAGGCCGGCAACAACACTGCCGCCGCAACGTGCAACGCCTGCAGCAGGAGCAGACGTGGGCCGTGCCATGGATAGGCATAGCCCAGCAGTGGGCGCCAGGCTTCAACGACCGGCAGGGCCAGGCCCACCACGCAGAGTGCGAGCAGCAGCCGGGCGCCGGGCGCGGGTGGACGGCCGCGCTGCACCGCCAGGAAGAACAGACAGGCCGCTGTGAGCGCGCCGGTGGCAAATGCCGCGATCAACCAGGGCCGGAGGATGTGGCCATAGAGCAATGCCGCCGGCGCGACCACGGCGACCGCATCGGCACCGTGCAGCTGGAAACGTTGGTGCTGACTGGATGCCAGCACGATCAGTTCGTCCTGGCCGGATGTGGAGGAGGGCGGCAACACGCGGACGATGTCGTTGCGTCCGGGGCGCTCTTCCTCGCCGCTACGACCGACGATGCCGTTGCCGGCCAGCGGTTGTCCGTTCCAGGAAAGCTGGCTGGCAGCACGCAGCGACAGGCGCAAGGCACGGTCGCTTTCGCTGGGTGCCACCGGCTCTGTTGATCGCCAGCGCAGCCAGTAAGGGTCACGCCAGCCGGCCAGGACGCGCTGATCGAGCGGGCGCCAGTGCGTATCGTCCGGTGGCAATGCCGGCAGGTTTCCGGAAGTGGTGAGCCTTGCCGGGGCCATCTCTCCGCTGAGCACCCGCACCGTGGTCATGTCAGGGATTGAAACGGCGAGCCACGCCGCCACGGCGGCCAGCAACACGACGAGTACGGCCAGGGTTCGCGGGATCTGCATGGCGCCTATCGTATCGGCTCGGCGGAGACACTGGACGGTCGTCTGGAGTCGTTCGGCGGACGCAGGCCACCGGACCGCCCCGGTGGAGGAGATGCTCGGTCCCGTGGTGAGAGCTGCTGCACGTCCAACAGGGACGCCGGGGCCTGCGCCACCTTCGCATCCACCTCACAACCGGAGTCCGCCATGTCCAGCAACCGTTCTTCCCTGTTCACTACCCGCACTGCGTGTTCGTCAGTCCCGTCGACGACGTCGGCAATGCCGCTCCACGTTTCGCATTGCCACGACGGTGCCCGCACCGTCGCACCTGGCAAGGACAAGCCCATGCGGAAGTTGCAGCGGGTGGGCACGCTGGCAGCGATGAGCCTTGCACTGGTCTGGGCGGCGCCGGTGCTGGCCAGGGATGTGCCGACGCCACTGGTGTTCTCGCACTACACGATGAAAACCCAGAGTCACGGCACGATCGACTCGGAGGAGGCCTTCCTTGAGGTGCCGCGTCGCCATGATGTGCCCGATGGTCCCCGCATCCGGCTGCGGGTGATACGTCTGCGTGCCACCGGAGGGGATGGCAGCGCCGCACCGGTGCTCTATCTGGCCGGCGGCCCGGGTGGCTCCAGCTTCGGCACGTCGCTTGGCCCACGTTGGCCGGTGTTCGATCGTATCCGTCGCGAGACCGATGTGCTGCTGCTCGATCAGCGTGGCACCGATTTCTCGGAGCCCCCGCCGGCCTGCACGCACGAAAGTCATTTTGACGACAACCAGCCGCTGCAACGCGACGCGGCGTTGGCAAAGATCCGTGCGACGACTGCCAGCTGCATCGCCGAATGGAAGAAGGGCGGGATTGACCTGGCGGCCTACACCACGGCCGAGAGTGCCGACGACATCGAGGACCTGCGCCGCGCCATGGGGCTGCCGCGGGTAAGCCTGTGGGGGATGAGCTACGGCACGCACTTGGCGCTGGCCACGGTCCGTCGTCATGGCGCGAACATCGAGCGCGTGGTGTTGATGGGCACCGAAGGCCCAGACGACACGATCAAGTTGCCGCTGGCGGCGGACGCGCTGTTGGCCGATCTGGCGGTGCTGGCCCGGAAAGACGGTTTCGACGATCTGGTGGGTTCCACCCGGCGCGTGCTGGAAACGCTGCAACGCCAGCCCGGCCAAGGCAGCAGCCCGATGCATGAGGGCAGGAAGGTCACCATCGGCCAGTACGATGCACAGCTGGCATTGGCGGTGATGCTCGGCCGTCGTTCCACCCAGCAGCTGCTGCCGTTGATGATGCGTCAGGCCGAGGCCGGCAACTACGATCTGCTGGCGGCAGGCGTGCTGATGGTGCGCGGCGGGCTTGGTGGATTCCGTGCCATGCCGCTGGCAATGGACATCGCATCAGGGCAGAGTCCGCAACGTCGTGCCCTGGTGCAGGCGCAGGCACGCCAGAGCCTGTTCGGGGATGCCTTGAACTTCCCGTTCCCGGAGCTCGGAGACGGCCTGGGGCTGGTTGACCTGGGTGAGGCATTCCGTGGGCCGCTGCACAGCGACGTACCGGTGCTCTTCATCAGCGGCACGCTGGATGGCCGCACGCCGCAGGCCAATGCACAGGCAATGCTGCCCGGCTTCCGCAAGGGCCAGCAGCTGTTGGTGCGCGGTGCCAGCCACGACAACGAGCTGTGGCTGGGCAACCCGGACATCGCCGGCAACATTGCCAGCTTCCTCGCAGGGCGGCCGGTAAAGGATGAAGTGCTGGATGTGCCGCCGCCGGTGTTTGCCACGAGCACGCCTGAGCGTTTGTAACGGTCATCTGCTGGAAGCCTTGCTGACCAGCGCAGCGGCGAGGGCACTCGCCGCTGCATCAGTTCCAAAGGTGATCTGCGTAGCCCATGCATTGTTGGGCCAGGCGTGCAAGCCTGCACGGATCGCCTCCAGCGTCCACGGCACGGCGCTGATGAGACGGACAACCCGCTGGAGCAAGCGCGCCGCATGCCGGGCTTCACTCGTGCCTAACGCAGGCAGGTGGTCAATGCATCGTCGGTGGGTACCGACCACGCACGCGCGGATCTGATCCGGGCCAACGTGCAGCTTCGGATGATCGGTTCGTAGTTGCCGGTAGCGGGCCGATATCGTGACCTTCCGAGACCTCAGTTCTGCTGATCATCAACGGGAGATACCAATGCGAACCCTGAAGTCCCTGCTGTGGCTGCTTGTCGTCGCCACCGCGCTGATTGCCATGCCCAGCCAGGCATCGAATGCGTCCAACAAATGGCGTATTGCCGTAGACCATGCGGCGAAAATTGACGGCGAGGTCGAGTTCTCGTTCGTTCCGGAGGGAGGTACGGCCAGCAGCCTGGTGGTGCCGATTCCTTCGGGGACCCATGAGAACCAGGCCGCGCATTTGATTCGTGATGCGATCCGCAATCGCTATGGGCGGGATGTCTACCATGTCGAACTGGACGACGGCGAGGATGTGCTGGTCAAGGTGCGCCACCATATCCCCGACGTGGAGATCATCCTGGTGCGCAACACGGCCGAGGGGTTGTCCTTTCACCTGAGCAGGGAATAGATCGCGCTGACACGGTGGCTCTGGGGTTCCCTGTCCGCATGGGGCATGCCGTGGGCATCAGTAGATTTACTGGAGGCGGCTCAGCAAATTCCATGCTGATGGTTGCCGTGCCCGAGTGCAGACTTGGTGGACGCAATGCGAAGCGTCGCATGAGCGCGGCTCTCACAGGACACAGACCATGGCTCGCGAATTCAGAGGCTCGATCGAACTCGACATCCGCAATTCCACGGCGGACTGGGACGCATTCCTGGATAACCGGGCGCCCAAGGATGCGCCCAATGTCCTGGTCATCCTGTACGACGACACCGGCCAGGCCGCCTGGTCCCCCTACGGTGGCCGGATCGAGATGCCAACGCTGGACCGGCTGGCAAAGAACGGGCTGACGTACACCCAATGGCACACCACGGCGGTGTGCTCACCGACGCGCTCGTGCTTCCTCACCGGGCGCAATCACCACGCCAATGGGTTTGGATGCATCTCCGAAGCTGCGACGGGTTTTCCCGGGTACGCGGGCCACATTCCGCTGGAGAACGGCACCGTTGCCAGCATCCTGCGCGATGCCGGTTGGAGCACGTTCTGGATCGGCAAGAACCACAACGTGCCGGTCGATGGCTTCGGCATGAGCGCATCGAAAAAGAAATGGCCACTTGGCCTGGGCTACGATCGTTTCTACGGGTTCATCGGTGGCGAAACCAACCAGTGGTATCCGGAGCTGATCGAAGACAATCACTTCGTGGACCAGCCGGCGCAACCCGAACAGGGCTATCACTTCTCCAGCGACATCGCCGACAAGGCGATCTCGTTCATCCGCGACAGCAAGCAGGGCGAGCCCGACAAGCCCTGGTACATGTGGTACTGCCCCGGTGCGAACCATGCCCCCCATCACGCACCCCAGGAGTACATCGACAAGTATCGGGGCATGTTCGACGACGGCTACGAGGCCTACCGCGAATGGGTGCTCAAGCGAATGATCGAACGCGGCATCCTGCCGGCCGATACCGTGCTCACACCGATCAACCCCATGCCTGAGGACCGAGCCGCGCCGGATGACATGGTGCGCCCCTGGGCCACATTGAACGACGATGAGAAGAAGCTGTTCAGCCGCATGGCCGAGGTATATGCCGGGTTCTCCGAGTACACCGATGTGCAGATCGGTAGGCTGATCGACTACCTGGAAGAATCGGGCCAGTTGGACAACACGCTGGTGTTCTACTGCGCCGACAACGGTGCCTCCGGTGAAGGCTCACCCAGCGGCTCGGTCAACGAGAACCGCTTCTTCAACGGCTACCCGGATGACATCGAATCGAACCTGGCAATGATGGACAAGCTGGGGTCGCCGGACACCTACAACCACTATCCAACCGGTTGGGCCGTGGCGTTCTCAACGCCGTACCGGATGTTCAAACGTTATGCCTCCTATGCCGGTGGCACTTGCGACCCGATGGTGATCCATTGGCCCAAGGGCATCCGCGCCAAGGGCGAGGTCCGTCACCAGTACCACCACTGCACCGACATCGTGCCGACGATTCTTGAAGCGTGCGGCGTGCCTCTTCCCGATGTCGTCGATGGCGTCAAACAGGCGCCGATGCCGGGCGTTTCCATGCTTTACAGCTTCGACGGCGCACAGGCACCCACAACCAAGGAAACCCAGTACTACGAGATGGCTGGCACGCGCAGCATCTGGCACAAGGGCTGGAAGGCGGCGACCGTCCATGCGCCCATCCCGTCGGACCAGGGCAACTTCGACAAGGATCAGTGGCAGCTCTTTCATACCGATACCGATCGCGCCGAGGCGTACGACCTGGCAGAGAAGAATCCGGAGAAAGTGAAGGAACTGACCGAGCTGTGGATGCAGGAGGCCAGGAAGAACAACGTGCTGCCGCTGATTGATCTTGGGGTACGGGCGATGCATGAGGCCGAGTACCACGCCGAGAAGCGTGATCGGTACGTGTACTACCCGAATACAACCGAGGTCCCGGAAGCGGCGGCCGCCCGCACCCTGGGCATCTCCTTCAAGATGCTGGCCGAAGTGGAGTTCACCAGCGACAGCAACGGCGTGATCGTTGCCCAAGGCTCGCGCTTCGGCGGGTACTCGCTTTTCGTCAAGGACGGGAAGCTTTTCTATGTGTACAACTTTCTCGGCATTCCTCCCGAGCAGCGTCTGGTCTGCGATGCACCCAAGACGGGCCGGCATGTGGTTGGGGTTGAGTTCGTAAAGGAAAGCGTCAGCGCAAAAGGGGAGGCCAACGGCACGATGTCCTTGCATGTCGACGACAAGGTCGTAGCAACTGCGCCGTTCCGGACCCAGACCGGCCGCTACATTCTGTGTGGCGAAGGCCTGTGCATCGGCTACGACGGTGGCGATGCGGTGAGCAGCGAGTACAAGCCGCAGTTCCCGTTCACCGGCGGCACGGTGGTGAAGGTCGTGTTCGACCTGGCTGATGACGCCTATCTGGATATCGAGCAGAAGTTCGCGGCGAAACTGGCTCGGGATTGATGCAAACGGGGCGGGGCATTTATCTCCCGTCCCGTCCTGCAGAAGCGAGCGGCGCAGTGAAGCCGGCCACTCCATGGTGCTGGGAGCGGCATGTGGTTTGTGCGCAGTCAGGAGCGGTGACGCCTGGGTTGTCGCCGCGATGCCGTTGATAACAGCGTGGTGATTGACGAAGTCCACGCTCCAGCGCCCCTTCAGGGGCGTGCTGGCAGTGCTCAAGCCGAGCGCTCGCTTGCCGGCAAGGCCTGGGTTGCACGGCAGAGCGCTGGAACTCACCAGTTCCAACGCATGCCCAGCTTCCAGTTCCACGCGGTGTTGACGCCGCCAAAGCCCCAGCTGTAATCGATATCGGCGAACAGGTAGCCCGTCTGCGATACCTGCCAGGTGCCACCGATTCCGACCTCTGCCCAGGTGCCGCCCATATCCACCGCGAACGGCACGTAGCCACTGTTGGTGGTGAACTCGGCACGCGGCTCACCACGGAACTCGTGCCAGATGTTGGCTCGCAACCATGCGTTGCTCACGCGCAGTTCGCCGGCCTTGTTCTCGCGTTGCCCATTGCGGTTGAGCCTGGCGCCGATGCGTGCCACCAGGGAGTCGCCGTCGGTGAACCGCACATGCGCGCTACCGACATCAAGGTCATCAACGTCAATGCGTTGCCAGATCACCTGGGCCTGCGGCTCCAGCCGCCAGCGGCCGTCTTCGATGCTGCGTCCGTCCCCGTCGTTGAGGATGAAAGGCCAGCCTCCTTCCAGGGACAGTGCCAGGCCATCTGCATCGACAAAGCTGTCCTGCATGCGTGGCGACTGGATGCGCATGTCGTACCACGTGTACTGGGCCACTGCGTCCAGATAGGCACCCTTGGCGTTGAACCCTGTCCAGTATCCGCCGACCGAGCCGGCTTTGAAGCGGTCGGTGCCGGCATGGAAGCGATGCTCCAGCAGGTTGTGGCGCACTTCACCCTTGCCCTTGCCGTAGGCCAGGTAGAAGCCGGCATGCTTGCGGCTGTCGTCTTCCGGGTCCAGGTGCCGGTACAGGTCGGTACCAATCTGCAGGGCATCGAAGCGGTAGTCGAAGTCGGGGCCGCGATTGCCGTAGACGCCCCGGCGGCCACCGTCATGCTCGCCGTCGTGGCCGACGTAGCGCATCCAGGCGCCGTTGAACCCGGTGCGGTCAGGATCAAAGTCCGTGCGCTGGCGCAGCAGCTCTTCATCACCCACACGTTCGTGCAGGGTGTCGATGATCGTCCGCCCATAGACCTGTGCCATCGCTGGTGCCGCTGCAATCAGCGATACCTCCTGGCGGTAGGCCGGCGGTGGTTCCGGTTGCGGCGGAACGGGGGGGACTGGCGGAACAGGGGGAACTGGTGGTTCCGGATCAGGGTCGGGATCAGGATCCGGAGGCGGTACCGGCGGGCAGGGCGGTGAGGGCGCGCCCGGTACAGCACAATCGATCACCGAGCGCAGAAACCAGCTGTTCTCGATGTCCGCCCCCGACGCTGCGGCGTTGCCACCGCGATACAGGAAGTACTCGTACGGGCCGGCTACCACCGGTCCCGCAAGTGCAAAGTTGTCGGTCGTGGTGGTGGCGTTGACCGTCTGCACCACGCGGATGCCGTTGGCGGTGGTCAGGTCGCCCAGCCCGCCGGTATTGCTGACCTCGATGAAACCCGGCCCGCTGCTTGTGCCGTTGAGCACGACCAGCTGGTCCGAAGGCGAACCATCGTTGCCAAGCCAGGTGTTCAACGCCAACGTGCCATCGCCGCTGTAGCCGGACACCGTCAGGATCTTGTACGAGGAGGCAAGCTGCGGATCACCAACGGGTGGGGCGAACTCGATCCGGCTGGGGTCGTTGACCAGCGTGGTGAGGTTCGAGTTGCCGGTCATCCGCCACAGTGCGTCGACAAGGACCAGGTTCGAGACGCTGCCGTCGGCAGTGAAGGCCGAGCCGGTGAGGGTGCTGCGTGTGGCGGTAATGTCGGCGGCGCCAGGCAGTAGCGGGATCGGAGCAGGCGGTGGCGGCGGCGGTGGCGCGGACGGAAGGTTGCCGTCGTCATCGGGAAAGTCGGACGGGCCTTGAATCCCCGCCTCGTTCGCGACCAGAACAGGGAAATCGTCGAGATCTCCCACGCGCAGCCATTGGTCGGTGCCGGTGACGGTGGTGTCGGTCAGGCTGATACGGCCATTGCCGGCGACGCCTACCGTCGGCCCGCCTGTGTTGGTCATCGTGCTCGCGGTGAAGTCGGCCTGGGAGATTGCCGTTGGCGTGCCCACCACATAGAGCGCCATTGCATCACTGCCCGTGGGCGCCACGGTGGTGGAAGTGCCAACCACATGTCCACCCAGCAACGAAACCGCGCCATGGGCCGCGACTCCCGTTGGCCGCAGCGCCACGTTGTCCATCTGCACCAACGTGGGGTTGTCGCGGGACAAGGCACCGTGGGCGCCGGCACCGCTGGTGGCAACGGTCAGGTTGCGTGCTGATACCTGCGCTTCGCCGTGGCCCGTGGGAGGGTCGCCCCCGTAGTTCGCCAGTGCCGCGCGCAGTCCGACGGCACCAACGCCGTGCGTGGTAACCGGCGTACCGTCGATGTCGATCCGCGCCAGTTCTGTTGGTATGTCGTTGCGTGCCTGGGCGTTCACACCGTGGGCCAGATCGCCCAACGTCTCGACACTGCCACCGGTGAAGGTCACCTTGGCAGGGAACTCCGCCCCGGTCTGCTCGGTGATCGCCAACACTCCGTTCGCGCCCACGCCTTCGGTTTTCACGGTCACCGAATCCACATTGGCGGTGCCCCCGTCATCGGCCCACACGCCCATGGCGTAGGTTCCGTAGGTGTGGGCGGTAGTGCCGCTGGCGGTCAGCACGCCACCGGGATTCCGCGCGCCCAGGGCATGGGCGAACGAGGACTGCCGGACCTGATTGCCGTAGGTCGTGATTGAACCTCCGGTCAGCGCTACCGTGCTGTTGCCGTCAGCCAGCGCGCCCATCGCGTTGTCGTTGCCGCGTGTGACGATGGTGAAGTTGCTCGCGGTAATGGTTGAGCTGCCGGCGCTGATTGCAGCTGCGTCCACACCCAATGTGGTGATAGCCGTGCCGTCCAGCGTGATTGATGATCCGGCCAATGCACGGACGCCGTGAGCGGTAGCGCGCTCGGTACTCACGCTGCCATCCTGCAGGCTGATGCTCGCCCCGGCGCCGTCGGCGAGCACGGCCGGCGCCGAGGAGCCGCTGGCGCCCGACGCCGTCATGACTACATTGGTGTTGGTGAGGGAAGCCGCCCCGTCCGCCAGTACCGACACGCCGATTGAACGCGCACCGCCCACGGTAATGGTCGCGCCATCGACGGTTGCGGTGGAGCCGGCATCGGTTACTACCAGACCCGGTGACCACAATGCGCTGGTGGTAAGCGAACTTGCACCATCCAGGGTGAAGCTGCCGCCGCTGGCAACACGTACGCCGGCGGCCGCCGTGGCCGCATTCCCGGTGCCTGTATGCGACAGGATGCTTGAACTCAATGCCACCGCGCCGCCTGCGTCGGCGCGAACCAGGTTGGCAAAGGCGCCGGAAGTAGTGGCGGTGACGCCCTGACCGGTGATACGACTGGCGATGCCGCGTGCAACCATGGCATGGCTTCCGTCCAGGGTCGTAGTGTTCTGTCCGCCCGCCGTCGTGATCTGCGTGCCGTCCAGGGTGACCAGGCCGCCATCGAGCGCCAGTACGCCGAACGCCCCGCGCGAGCCGGTACTCACGCTGCCTGAAACCAGTTGCACGGTGCTGCCCGCACCTGTCGCTTGCACACCATAGTTGTTGACGGCATTGGAGCCGCCCTGCACGTGAATCCGCGCATCCTCGAGGCTGATCGTGCCCTGCGCCTCGGCGCTGACACCGCGCATGTTTGCAGGAGAGCTAGTGCCCCCTGGCGCCATGCTGACGACGGCGCCAGCGGCGGTGATGCGACTGTCGGCACCGGTTGCGCGAAGCCCGAACTGGCCACCTGCCGCAGCGGCGGACGATGTGGTTTGAACGGTGCTGGAGTTGAGGCTGATCTGCCCACCGGATTGGGCCATGGCGCCAGTCGCATTCGTCCCCGTGAGGTTGACGGTAATGCCGTCGCCGATGATTGATCCTGTGGTCTGGGCCGACAGGCCGGTTGCGTTGGCGCCTACGGTCGCGGTCGAGCCTGGGGAAACCGTGCATTGGCCGCCTGCCGTGGCCACGGCAGGCGAAGGGCAGGTCTGGGCACCGGCCTGTGAAGACAGGGCCAATGCCACGGCGCCAGCCAGCCGGCACAGTCGGCTTGACCGCCGCGCAACCGGATTGACCGGTGCCGAGTGAACGAACATGGCGACTCCTGGGTGAACCGCGCCGAGCTCACTCTGCGATTGTTTGCCGCCAATGGAAAACGGTAAAAACCAGCGATTGGCCTAAGTAAATAAACTTAGGCGTCTGGCGCTGCGCCAAGCCGTTCGTGCGATGGCTGAATGAGGGAGGCCGCGGGTCTGCGTTTACGGCATTGCGATGAAATCCTCGCCCTAGAACCCTGTGCTTTGCTGTGGTGTCGCAGGACCTCACTGAAGCCGGGGGGCTGAACACCCCGATGGACCTGGCTCGCAGTTGAGGCGGTCCCAGCACAGCTGGGCGATCTGGGCAGCCACGTTCGAGCTGTTCCTCGGCTGACACGGGGGACGACGTGCATGCAGATCCTTGAGCCAAGCGCTGTGCAGGCCGCGTGGATCGCGCAGATGGATTTCGCATGCAAGCTTGATGATGGCGATGCAATCGTTGCGGAAGGAACTGCCGTTCAACGATCTGCGGTCAAAGCGCTGTTGCCAGTACGACAGCTCGCTGACGGCGTTGACGAATTCCCGATCTCTCAAGCCAATCATGTACATGCTCCTGAAGCAGCCAGCTCACGCATGCGTGCCGGGTTGCCCGCCTGATGGTGCCCTGCGGGTCAGTTGACTGCGGATTCGATGGGATGACTCTCCGACAGCACTGCCGCAGTTGCGGCATCAGCCGTGCTCGTAGTTCTCCTGAAGCTTCTCGCGCTGGGCGGCCGCAACAACCGCGCGCTCAACCCGATCAAGCAGGGCCTCAATGCTGCCGCGCCGCTCGGGCTCGTTGGGTGAGCCGGAGGCGGCCTGCAACGCACGTCTTGTCAGGATGGTGAAGGAGCGAAGCTTGTCCAAGCGTTGCGAGTGCGACCAGGACAGCGTGGACGTGGTGATTTCAAGTGCCAGTTCATCCAGGTCAGCACGTGCTTCTTCGTAATTCATTCGGTGCACCTTGAGCGCAAGGAACGCCCGATGTCCTGGCAGCATAGGCGCTTTGTGGCGCCCCGGTGTGACGATGGGGATGAATATGGATTAGCCGTTACATGTGGCCTGCTGGCGATGGCTGGGAAGCCCACTTTTCCCATCGGATCCTGCGATCCGTTTGCAGTAAGCACAATGCGGACCTGAGATCGGCGTGGCCACGGCTTCAAAAGAGATCGCACGTCCCGAAGGTGCTGTCCATGCTCAGCCCATGACGGTGAGCTTCGCGCACGAAGCAACGGCGGTATCTAAGGGGGTCAAGCTGCTTCCATGACATTCAATGGCCGCAGCAGAAGGCGCATAGTCAACCGTGCTGTCACCGAAGGGTCTGCTGATCGTTTGGCGGGCGCGGGACATCCACCGGCGGTGCGGTTTGCCAAGGATAGCCACGGGCGCCGAGCTGATAGGCGTACTCGAACAGGCGCGCCATGTAGTGCCGATCGAACCGTCTGTGCGGCGGATGCCTGAATTCCGGGCCGATGAACGCAAGGCGATACTCGGCGCCGTCTTGATGCGCCGTGCGATGGATTCTGTCCAGGTCGTTGATTGCCTGGCGCTGCAGCAACACGCTCAAGGCACGTGAGCCGATACCGACAGTGCGGTGCAGAGCATTCGACCACTCGGGAAGCAGTTTTCCATTCATCAGGACGTAAACCCCAATCTTCCCTTGGAAGGGCTCGCCGGTAAGCCGCTCCATCACTGCCAACGTTGCCGAAGGGTAGGTGAATGCCTGCGCACTTACGCCACCATCCACGTGCATCTCCTGGTACTGCCTTCCGTCGAGCTCCACGTTGATCAGGACCGGTGAGACCGCTCCGGGAATGCTGGCCGAAGCCACCATCACCTTGCGGAAAAGGGTCAAGGCATCCGGCGACCCGCTGGCCGCGATGGCGCCCATGTTCCAGGTGACGGACCGGCCCGAGTACAGCTCGGTGGTGCCGATCATCAGAGCCCGGCCCTTTCCGTACTCTGCGGCGACGGCCAACAGCACCTGTGGTGTGACGTAGTGTTCGACCAGTTTCATGAGCCGTGCATTACTGGACATGCCATCGCTCAGTAGACCGAATGGGCCCCTGGAACGGAATACGCCTTCCTCGCCAATCGAACTGATGGAGCGATGCAACAGATCGTCATAATCCGGCCCCAGGAACGCAAAGGGCGCGAGCAACCCTCCAGCGCTGACGCCGGTAACCACCCTGAATTCAGGACGGTCACCATGCGCGCTCCAACCTTTGAGCAGGCCCACCGAGAAGGCTGCATCCTCGCCGCCCCCGGAAATGGCCAGTACGTCGGCGCGCGCGGACGCGTCGGCAGGCAGGCCGCGCAGGGCAGCGGCCTCCTTCTGACGACGAAGGTCGGCAATCGCATTCTCGACGAAGGGGGTGATGTCGCTGTCCAGCCAATAGCGCGCATTCTCTATTCCGGACACCGTTGCATGATCACGCGCCAGCTCGGGTATGGCGTTGGTGTTCGGCATTGAGCTGCAGGCCAGCAGTAAGGAAGTGGTCAGCAGAAACAACGCGAGGCGCGCGGCATGCCGCACCACGGCGCTCCTGCGCACGCCACCCTCAATGGTCCGGGCCATGATTGTTGCTCCGAAGTGGCGCGTGGCAGGGGATGTCCCTTATGCGCGGGTACGCCTTATGCAAAGGCCTTGGCGATCTCATCGTTTGCTGCGCGCAATGCCTGCGCGCGGGGCTCATCGCCCATCGCCAGGCCTTCGGCGCGGATGAACTGGATGTCGGTGATTCCCAGGAATCCAAACACGCTTTTCAAGTAGGTTTCGTGGTAATCCATCGGCGCCGCAGGCGTGCCTTCGGCATAGATTCCGCCACGCGTGGAAGCAATCAGCAGCCGTTTTCCACCGGCGAGTCCTTCCGGGCCCTTCTCGGTGTAACGGAATGTCTTGCCGGCAACAGCGATGCGATCGATCCAGGCCTTGAGCTGGCTGGGGATGCTGAAGTTGTACATCGGGGCACCGATGACGATCACATCCGAATCGAGGAAGGTTTCCAGATCACTCGCACCGGCATTGACATCCTGCTGGATGGTCGAGGATTCGGGCGTGGCTCCCTGCGCTGCGGCAAGATGCGCACCGGCCAGATGCCCAACGGGCTGCGCCGCCAGGTCCCGGTAGATGACGGTCGCAGTAGTGGTGCTGGCCCGTGCGGCATGCACGAGCTTTGCGGTCAATTGCCGGCTGACCGAGTTGTCGCCAAGGATGCTGGAATCGATGTGGAGGAGTTTCATGTCGTTCACCTGATGGTTTTGGGAGGAGCGGTCCCATCGCTGTACTTCGAAACCGCAGGGCACACCCTATGCACGCTGCCGGCAGGCGACTAGAAGGCGATCCGGGATTTCACCCGTCCATCCAGTGAAGCAATGCCCGGCCCGGCGTTCCAGCGGCGGGATTTGCGGGCCAGCGTCCCGGGTAGAGCCGCTCCGCCGGTACGCACGCGTCGTGCAGTGCAAGGGCGATGCAAAAGCGATTGGGTCCGTTGATGGATGAATGAAATCCCTTTCTAGTGGCTACTGGATGGACGGCCTGACTCCTAGATTGTTGTCCCGCCAGCCGACACGCCTGGCTGGACAACCATG
The DNA here is from genome assembly GCF_021202945.1 of Stenotrophomonas sp. SY1. Classification (GTDB taxonomy): domain Bacteria; phylum Pseudomonadota; class Gammaproteobacteria; order Xanthomonadales; family Xanthomonadaceae; genus Stenotrophomonas. The sequence continues at coordinate 2,246,703 of NZ_JAJOYR010000001.1, forward strand.
CACAGGAGCTACCGACATGCTTGAACCAGCCAGTCACGAAAGTCAGGCCCGTAGCAGCCATCACCGGCTTCGCGCGATGACGCACAGGAGCCGCGGGCAGTCGAAGGGCCCCGTCATCCGCTTGATCAGCCCCTCGGACCTTGGTGAAGTGCTCAAGCCGTTCGTGTTCCTCGATCTGATCGACACCGCGCATCTGCGCGGAGACAGAACGCCGGGATTTGGTCTTCACCCACATTCCGGGATTGCCACGTTGACGTGGTTGTTCGAGGGATCGGTTGCCTATGAGGATGACCAGGGGCGATGCGGGCGCATCGAGCAGGGCTGGATGGAATGGATGCATGCCGGCAGTGGTGCCTGGCATGGCGGTGATTTCGGCAACTCCAACCGGCTGCGCGGCTTCCAGCTCTGGCTGGCCTTGCCACCTGCAGCCGAACTGGCGCTGCCATACAGCAGGTACGTCGGTCCGAGCAGTATCGGCCGGGATGGGCCGGTGGCTGTTCTGCTGGGACGGCACGGCCGCGTCACAGGGCCGATCGCAACGCCTTCGCTTATCAACTACTTCGCGATCACACTTGCAGCCGGCCAACGTTGGAGATTCCAGCCCCCGACTGGTCACACAGTGGCATGGGCAGCCGTAAGTGCCGGCGCATTGCGAGGTTCCGGGACCATCGCGGCCGGTGAAGTCGGCGTGTTCGAGAACGGCGAGGATGCCATCGAGTTCGTCGCAATCGAGGATGCGGAGTTTGTGTTCGGTTCGGCAGCCAAGCATCCCCATGAGCTCGTTCTGGGCCGCCACTCCGTGCACACCTGTGCGCGATCCCTGGCACAGGGCGAAAAACGCATCCAGACACTTGGCGAACAGCTGCGCGCTGCAGGCCGGTTCTGATGGTCAGGTTGCCACAGTGTTCCACCCAATACTCTCCAAACAGGAGCATCGCAATGAACTCCACAGCCATCAGCGAATGGAAAGTCCGGCGCATAACCAAGGCTGGCAAGGCCGAGCCGGGTTTCGCCGGCCCTGGACACACTGCAAGGAAAGTGTTCGGCTCGGACAACTTCGAGCTGACCAATCCCTTCGTGCTGATGATGGACGATACCTTGGCTTTCCAGCCCGGGCAGCCGGTGGGCGAGGCGCATCCGCACGCGGGACTGGAAACCGTCACGCTTATCCTGGAAGGCTCGCTCATTGACGCTGCGGAAGGGCATCTGCACACCGGCGATCTGGCCTGGATGACCGCGGGTCGGGGCATCGTCCACAACGAAGATGTCGTCGCTACCGGACACGCCCGCATCCTCCAGCTCTGGGTGGCATTGCCGCAACATCATCGTGATGAACCGCCGGCACTCCAGATTGTTCCGCTGCAGACGGCGTCTGTCCGGAACGAATCAGGCGCCGAGGTGCGTCTCTACAGCGGACGCGCGGGCGAGTTGGAATCACCCACGGTCACCCGCGTGCCCATGACGGTCGTGGACCTGTTGCTGCAACCCCATGCCCGCGTTTGGCAGGCGTTTCCGGCAGGACAGAGCGGGTTTGCCTATGTCACCGATGGGCGACTGACAATCGGCGACGTCCCACTGCGGGCTGGAGAGGTAGGCTGGGGAGCAGGCGATATGCAGGCCGCATCCGGTGCCACCATCGTCGCCGGAGACCAAGGCGCCCGCGTGACCATCTATGCGGGTCAACCCATCGACGAATCGGTGATGCAGCATGGTCCGTTCGTTGGTGGCAGCAGAGCGGAGTTGGCGCACTTCTATCAGGAGTTCCATGCGGGGCACTTCGTGCGAATCCGGGATGTTGCCGTTGCCAAACCATGAGCAACAAGGAGCCGCCGGCAGCGTCAAACTCCGGTCGTCACCAACCCGGTCTCGACCAGCTTGGTCATGGCGAAATCAATGAAGGCACTCACTGCACGTGGCATCTGCCTGCGGCTCTGGTAGACGAGGTAGACATTCACACCATCAATTCCGTAGTCCGGCAGAACCAGGACCAACTGGCCATTCTGCAGGTGGGGTGCGCACATGACGTCGGGAAGCAGGGCGATGCCGGCGCCTGCGACACTGGCCTTGAGAAGCGTCAGCGCCGAGTTGGCGAAGAACCGCCCATGTACTTCCGCCTCGACAGGCCCATTCGGGCCGTCCAGATACCAGCTCAGACGTCCAGGCGCTGATCGAGCGGCGATGCAATCGTGATCCTTCAGGTCATCAGGTGACTGGGGAACACCTCGCTCCTCCAGATACGAAGGGCTGGCAACCAGGCACGCTCGATTCCTGCCGATGTGACGGGCGATCAACGTGGGCTCGGTAACTTCCCCTGCGCGGACGGCGACATCAATGCCCTCGGCGATCAGGTCCGCCCGCGCGTCGCTGAGTACGAACTCAAGCGTGACCCTGGGATAGGCCGCCAGGAATTCCTTTGCCCAACGCACGTCGAACCAGTTGAAGAAGTCAGCGGCTGCGGCCACCCGGACTTTGCCGGAAGGGGTCTGGGTACCTTCACCCAGTTCAAGCGCGGCTTCGGACAGGGCATCTATCTGCGCCGCGCTGCGCGCATAGAGCGTCTCGCCGGCATCGGTGAGCGTGAGCTTCCGGGTTGACCGGTGCAACAGTCGCAGGCCCAGTTGTTCCTCGAGCTGCTGGATCCGCCGGCTGGCGGTATTGGAAGGGATTCCGATACGACGAGCAGCCTCGGCAAAGCTGCCAGCCTTGACCACTTGCACGAACAAGGCCACGTCATTCAGGTCGATCATCTCTGCACATCCCAATGCCTGCCGCGCAGGCTGCCCGCAGCACAGTGATCAAAAGCGCTCCACGGTGCAAGGGGGCGGCGATGGGCTTCGCGGCTGGAGCGGCGAGCCGGGGTACCCCCGCAGGGAAGGGCGGGGGGCAGCACCGGCTGGACATACAGCTTCGCAATCGCCGAACACTCGCCGCAATCCAGGAACGGTGCGTCCGGGCTGCCGTCCCTAATCTGCCCACAACGGAATTGCGGGGCTTTTCCCACGATCCGAACCGGAGCACAGAACCATGATCACCTTGCATCAAGCCCGCACGCTGATCGCCGCCGGCGAGGCTCGGGCCGACGCCCTGGGCGTCGCCGCCAACATCGCCGTGCTCGACGCCGGCGCACACCTCAAGGCCTTCGCCCGCCAGGATGGCGCGGTGCTGGGTTCCATTGAAATCGCGGTCAACAAGGCCCGCTCGGCGGCACTGTTCCAGGCGCCGACGGAAGCCTTGTGGGACTACGCCAAACCCGGTGGTCCGTCGCCCGGACTGGAGAACAGCAACGGTGGCCTGGTGGTGTTTCCCGGCGGCCTGCCGCTGTTCGACGCCAGTGGCGCTCTGATTGGTGCCGTTGGTGTCTCCGGCGGCGCACCTTCGCAAGACCTCGATATCGCACAGGCCGCAGCTGCCGTGCTTCTGGCCTGAACAACCATCGCGTACCTGCTTCCAACACAACCTTCTGGAGAACGACATGAACACCAACACCAACAACACTAAGACCATCCTGATCACCGGCGCTGCCGGCGGCTTCGGCAAGGGCGCTGCCATTGGCATGGCCCGCAACGGCCACAACATCATCGCCACCGTCCACGTGGCCTCGCAGGTCACACCGTTGCGCGAGGAAGTAGCGCGCCTGGGTCTGGCCGACAGGATCACGGTCCAGCGCCTGGACCTGACCGATCCCTATGACATCAAGCAGGCCCTTACCTGGGACTTCGACATCCTGTGGAACAACGCCGGTATGGGCGAGGCCGGTCCGGTCTGGGAGATTCCACTGGAGCTGGTTCGCAAGAACTTCGAGGTCAACGTCTTCCTGCCGCTGCAATTGACCCAGGACGTACTGCGCAAGTGGATCAAGGAGGGCAGCGCTCGCGGCAAGAAGGTGGTGTTCACCTCGTCGATGGGCGGCTTGTTCACCCCGGCGAACTGGGGCACCTACGTCTCCACCAAGCACGCACTGGAATCGATTGCCGAGGCGTTGCAGCAGGAACTGGCCGCCTATGGCGTGAAGATCCAGACCATCAATCCTGGTGCGTACTACACCGGTTACAACGAGACGATGGCGGACAACCCGTTCCGTTGGCTGGACGAAGAAGTTCACTTCACCAAGCGCGCCGACCTGCGCAAGGGCTTCGATGATTTCTTCGCCACGCCCGAAGGAAAGATGGATGCGCAGGAAATGATCGATCGCATGATCGAGGTCGTTCCGGCGGACACCGGCAAGTTCCGCAACGTCATGCCGAAGGCAATCGAAGACATGCTCAAGGCGCACCAGAGCGCTGCCTGGGACAACGCGATCTGACCACTGCTCACCCTCGGATCGGCGTGCACACCACTCCGGTCCGGGGGCTTCTCGAGGACACTCACATGAAATCTTCAGTTTTTGGCCCCCGTATCGCTACCATCCTGCTGACTATTGCAGGTGTTCTTGGCGCGCCCGTCGCAGCGCAGGCAAATGACGGCAACGTGGCCATCGTGCGCAAGGCATTCGACGACTGGGCAGCAGGTACGGGCGGTCCCTACGCACTGCTTGCCGATGACGCCGTGTGGACCATCACCGGCAACTCGCTGGCCTCCAGGACCTACAGCAGTCGCGAGGCATTCATGAGCGAGGTCATCCGGCCGTTCAATGCGCGGATGAGCACCGGCCTGAGACCGACCATACGCAGTCTGTATCGGGATGGTGACACCGTCATCGTGTTCTTCGATGCCAGTGGAACGGCGCGCGATGGAAAGACCTATGCAAACACCTACGCGTGGTTTCTGGAGTTGCGCGACGGGCGGATAGTCCAGGCATCGGCGTTCTTCGACAGCATCGCCTTCAACGATCTCTGGACGCGCGTGCATCCGGTGCAATAGGCCCCAGTCCGCATCACAACTCCATCAGGGGGATCGCGGACACCGCGATCCTTCCTCTCTGGTGCACAAGGAGATATCCAATGAAAACATGGTTCATTACCGGGGCATCACGCGGCTTCGGCGCCCTGATCGCACAGCGTGCCCTCGCCAATGGAGACAATGTCGTGGCCACGGCCCGCAATCCCGAAGCCGTCACTGAACGCCTGGGCCAGCACGCGAACCTGCTGTCCGTTGCGCTCGACGTCACCGATCAAACCCAGGCGAAGCTGGCGGTGGACCAGGCCATCGAGCGGTTTGGTCGCATTGACGTACTGCTGAACAATGCCGGGTACGGTCTGTTGGGGGCGGTCGAGGAGGCTACAAGCGAGGAAGTCGAAAGACTCTATCGCACCAACGTATTCGGGCTGCTGACCGTTACCCGCACCGTGCTTCCCCACATGCGGGCGCAGCGCTCCGGCCGCATTCTCAACATCTCCTCGATCGGCGGATATCGGGCGGCTGCCGGTTTTGGGGTGTATTGCTCGACCAAGTTCGCAGTGGAAGGCCTTTCGGAGGCGCTGCATGCAGAACTGGAGCCGCTCGGCATTCACGTCACCGTGGTCGAGCCCGGCTACTTTCGCACCGACTTTCTGGATTCAACCTCACTGACCATCAGCGGTACGTCGATCAGCGACTACAACAACACGGCCGGACGGGTACGAGGTGCAGCTGCGGAGTTGAATCATCTCCAACCGGGAGATCCTCAACGGCTGGCTCAGGTGCTGGTCGCGTTTGCCGAGATGGCCAACCCGCCCGTGCGTCTTCCGCTTGGCAGCGACACGGTGGCTGCCCTGAAGTCCAAGCACGATACGGATGCAGCCATCCTTGCGCAGTGGCATGAGGTGTCGGTCTCAACCGACTACGCAGCACGGGCAGCATAGGACCCGCTTGCGGCCGATCAGTCGAGCTGGACCGAAACTGATTGGCCGCCAATGTGGGTTACGCGCTGCGACGGAAAGCCGTGGGTGTGGTCCCTGCGATCTTTCGGAACGCAGCGGCGAATGATGAAGGGGTTTCATATCCAACCGCCAGCGCGATGTCGGTAATCGGCAGCTTCTGGTCGGCCAGCAGTTGGCGTGCCTTCTCGATGCGCAGGCGTACCAGCCATTCGTGTGGCGTGGTTCCCGTGGCTACGCGGAAAGCAGTGCAGAAGTGGAACCGGCTCAGTCCGGCAATGCCGGCCAGATCATCGAGCCCGATGGGCGCGCCCAAACGCTCACGCATGTAGGTTGTTACTTTCTTGACCTGCCACGTCGCCAGACCGCGCTGGCGCGCATGTCCGTCGGGTGAGAAGTTCGAGGTGTGCGCGCGCAGCAGTTGGGTAACCAGCAGATCCGTCGCCTGTTCGACGAACAGTCGGGACGATGGATCTGCCACATCCGCTTCACGGCCAAGCATCTCCATCACCCGCGAGGCGACAGGATCGGCGGCGCCCACACGCGGAAGCAACTCAAGTGCGTTGCTGCTTCCGATCCGCTCCGCACTTTCCCGCAACCGTTGATCAGACAGAAATACATGGGAAACCCCGATGTCCCCTGCGATATCCCAGTCGCCGTCGTGACCCTGGGGGATGATGGTGATCGACCCATTCTGGGTGGTGGATATCAGCCGCTCTCCGCCCGTGCGCCAGACGATCTGCTGTGGCTCACCGTAGTAGGTGATGATGACGTGGCCGTCCATCGGCCCCAGATGGCTGTGTAATGCACCATGCCCCCACGGCCGGGTAAGACGGGTTGCGTCCTTCAGTTCCGCTTCGCTGACTGGAGGCGCGCTGCCGATGATCCCGGCAAGCGCGGCTGGGGCAGATATCCGACTTGTGCTCTTCTCGGGCATGGCGTTCTGGTCGTCTCGGTCGGCTATCGGATTTCCACCTGGGTAGGAATCCGCGATTCTCTGACACCGGCGACAATAGGTGGCAAGCCGGTAGCTGCCAATAGCGCATGCCTAACTGGAACCTTGGTTACGGATCGTGATCGGTCGAGGTGTGTCCGCGCCGCGGCTTGGGAATCGGGCTCAAGTCATCTGCTCCGGGGGGGGCGGTCAGGGGCGTGGGGCACCTCGCGCGCGCTCTACCGCGAAGCGTCCGCGCTGGAAAGCGGAGCTGGCGGGATCATCGCTGGTGATTCCTGCTTTGCCGGTCCCTCGAGCAGCGCCTTTTATCGGCGGGTCACGTCCACTGCAGCCGAGGGCGTCCAGGCAGGCCTGTGGGCCTGTATCAGGCTGGCCCTGCATGCGTCGTCGTTACGCGCGGTCTCCGACTCAAGGGCCGCCAACGGACGAAGGGCACCGGCCGGTGCCTTCGTCCGTCGGCTGGCGGCTTACCTGGCACCCTTGGCCGCCTGTTCGATCAGGCTGACCACCGCCTGCGGCTGGGAGACGTAGATCGCATGGCTGCCGGCAACTTCCTTGACGTCTGCGCCTGCACGCTGCGCCATTTGCCGCTGCGCCGGCGGCGGAATCATCTTGTCGTCCTTCGCGACCAGATACCAACTTGGCTTGGACTTCCAGGCCGGAACGCTCACCGACCCTGCAAGTGCGTTCACTCCCCAGGGCACCTGCGAATCGGCCATCAGGGCTGCCTCTTCCGGTGTCACATCGGCAGCAAAGGAATCGGCGAACTTGGCGCTGTCCAGGAACAGGAAACCATCCTGCGGCGGCAGGATCGGGGGAGCCGGCGCGCCCGGCGGGGGATTGGCGATCAGCGACTGCACGGACTCGCCAGCGTCTGGGGCAAAGGCGGCGATGTAGACCAGGCGCTCAACCTTGGGGTCGGTGCCGGCTTCGGAAATGACCACGCCACCATAGGAGTGACCGACCAGGACCACCGGGCCGTCCATCCTGGCGATGGCGCGCTTGGTGAAGGCAACGTCGTCAGCCAGCGAGGTGGTGGGATTCTGGACGATGCTGACGTTGTAGCCGTCCTTTTTCAGTTGCTGGTAGACCTTGCTCCAGCCAGAGCCATCGACGAATCCGCCGTGGACCAGGACTACATTCTTGATGATGCCGGGATTGGGGCCGGGTTGGCTGGCCACGGCGGAGGTGGCCATGCCGAAGGCGGCGAGGGAGGCCAGGGCGAAGGAGTTCAGTTTCATGGAATTTCTCCAGGAGAGGGGTATGTGGTTCCGGGTTTGCTCCGGCAGTGGATTGGGTCCCAACCACCGTGGAATTACTTTGCGCCTCCGGAAGAACGGCTACCATCGGTTGAATGACGGAGGCTGTGATGTGGCGCATCGGCCTCATTCCCGCCATGGTTCGTGCCAACAGGTGGCTGCATGAATGATTCAGCTGTCCCGTTGTTTGACGCTGTCCGGGCATTGGCGTTCGTGGGGGACCTGGCGATGGGCCAGCCCACGGATCATTCGCAACGCGCTGCCTGGATCGCCGCTCAGATATCCCGGGATGCCGGTGCCAACGACACCACAAGCACCCGTGCCATGACCGTCAGCCTGCTGCGCTGGTCCGGTTGCACGGCAAACGCGCCCGACTTCGCGCAGTTGTTTGGCGACGACGTCAGTGGTCGCAACGCATTGCTTTCCGCGCAATCACCAGAAGGTGGCTTTCGCAGCGGAACCCACGCGGAGCAGTCCGCGTTCCAGACGCTGTCGCGTATCCACTGCGAAGTATCGGGAGACATCGCAGTGCAGCTTGGGTTGGACATGGAGGCCCAGTACGCGCTGCGCCACCTTTTCGAGAGCTTTGACGGCAATGGTGCGCCGTCAGGTCTGAAAGGCAACGCGGTGCCGATGGAGGTGTACTGCGCCGCATTGGCCGGGGATCTGGAAATCTTCGCCAGGCTGTACGGAAAGGAGCAGGCACTGGCGTTGATCCAACAGCGCACCGGCCACCTGTACCCGGCGGAGCTTGCCCGACACGTCGTCAATCGCGCTCCGCAGTGGCTCGCCGCACTGGATGAAGAAGGTTTGTCGCGAGAGTGCGAACCCAGAGAGAATTCCGTCGGGAACCGCACGACGTCGCTTGAGATCATGGCGCATGTGATCGATCTGAAGCTGCCCTGGATGACGGGGCATTCAAGACAGGTGGCGCGTCTTGCGCGCAAGGCAGCACGGCAATTGGGGCTGGAGCAGGAGGTGGAGATGCGGGTGTACCGTGCTGCACTCATCCACGGCATGGGGCGCGCCTCGGTGCCCAATCCAATCTGGGATACGCCGGGCCGGCTCGGAAGGGCCGCATGGGAGCGCGTACGCCTGGCTCCCTACTGGACGGGCAGGGCCGCACGGCAGGTGGGGTCGCTCGCCGCTGAAGCCGAAATCGCTTCATACGCATATGAGCAACCGGATGGCTCAGGGTACTTCCGCGAATGCCGGCAGGCGGGGTTCCCTCTGGAAGGAAGAATTCTTGCTGCAAGCGTCAGCCTGGCGGCCTTGCAGGCTGACAGACCTTGGCGCCAGAAATTCGATCTGGAGCACGCCAGCGCCATACTCTTGGCGGATGCAAAAACAGGCCGCTACGATCTGAGCGTCGTGCATGCGTTGCTGGATCAGGCCGCGCTGCCTGCCGTGGCCACTCCTGCAGGTGTCGTGACTGATCTCCTGTCAGGACGGGAGAGAGATGTGCTGCGTTGGATCAGCCTGGGCGCGAGCAACAAGGTTGCAGCGCAGAGGTTGTCGATAAGCCCGAGCACTGTTCGCACACATGTGGAAAGCATTTTCAGAAAGCTGGATTGTTCCACACGTGCCGCTGCGACGCTGAAGGCATCGCAGCTCGGTTTGCTTTAAGGGCTGAATCCTCCGTGAGGAGTCCAAGCAGACAGGCAGCCCGTTCACCGGGTACTTCGCAGTGGGTGATCTGCACCGCGATGCAGGATGCAATGGACAACAACCGCTGCGGAACAATGGGTGTCCGCGCTGCTGATGGGAATGGCCCGGCCGCCAGGCGTTCAATCTCCCGTACCGGCAGTTGATGTTCCGAACGCAACGATGGTGACTTGGCCTTCCTGGCCTCGCTTCGCTCTGGCGTCATCGTTGTTCGCAGCGAAACTTCGGCTTCTGGAAATCGTCTCTCCAGTGAGGTGACGGTTGGCGACCCAGCGTTGGATGGAGGATTCGCGGAGAACTCCATTGAAGGTGCCGACAGTAGAAGTACTGAGGAAAGCGACATCCCGACACCCTACAATTTCAGGCGTCAGTTCCGGTCGAGCTCCAGTCATGAGAACGAGCGTGCGTTATCCGGCCCGGACAATTGCTGCTTGTACGATTACGGGAGGCCGTTATGGAAGAGCTGTTCCGTTCCATCAGTTCATGGATCGCCCTCGTTCTTGAGTGCCTTTCCGTCCTGACGATCGTGGCTGGAAGCATCGACGCCTTATACCGCCTTGCCCCGGCGTTCCGCATTCGTCTGGGTAGCCATGGTGCGCGTCGGGCTGCCTGGTTGAGCTTGGCGCGCTGGTTGCTTCTCGGCCTGGAGTTCATGCTGGCCGCCGACATCGTGCGCACCGCAATAGCACCAAGCTGGACGGATATTGGACAGCTTGCCTCCATCGCCGTCATCCGAACGTTCCTCAATTTCTTTCTTGAGCGCGATCTTGAGAATGCCGCAAGCGAGCAGGCTTCGATTCGCAATGCAAACGCCCCTGAAGAGCTGAGATAGGGGCGAAGTAGTCCCGCTACAGCGCAGGCAGGCTCTGATGTGCGAACGCCGGGTAGGCAGGAACGGCGTAGATCCACTTGTCGGCATACATGATTCCGGCCAGTTGAACAGACGATTCTGTATCCGCGCTCCAGCTTGCTTTTACCGCCCCAGATGAGGCCGCAATGATCTTTTCCGGTTCCTATCCATACATGCCGCTGTGGTTGCTGACTCTTTTGTTCTTCGTCGCATTGATGGTGGCGCGTGAGATCGGGATTCGTCTGCGCCTGCACCGGCTGAGGCTATCGCGCGAACCCGCAGAAGCCACGATCTCAAGCAAGCCGGTGGACTCTGACGGCGCCAAGGAAGATGGTTTCGCGATGACGTCGGTCATGGGGCTGCTTGCGTTGCTGATCGGCTTTACGTTCTCGCTTGCGTTGGGCCGATATGACGAACGACGCGAGCTGGTGGTCAAGGAAGCAAACGCAATCGGAACCACCTGGCTGCGTACGGATCTGCTGGAACCCAGGGATGGTGAGCGGATGCGGGAGGTCCTGCGGCGGTACGTTGATGCCCGCGTCGATTTCGCCAATGCCGCCGATGCTGGTGAGGAGATGCGGCAGTTCGCACGAACGGTGGCGCTGCAGAATGAACTCTGGATCGCAATGAGGCATGGCATCGCCACGTTCCGTGATACTCCCCGCGCATCACTCATCGTCAGTACCACCAATGAGTCGATTGATCTGGCTGCGGAGCGCTACGCGGCACGTCAGGATCACATCCCTCCGCGCATCCTGCGCATGCTGTTCATCTTTGCCATCCTGTCTGCGGGGTTGGTGGGTTACGAACGCTATCGGCAGCGCAAGGCGACCGCCTTGCTGTTGCTGTTGTTCTCGCTTGCTGTCGGACTGGTGCTGGACCTTGACCTTCCCAGCACAGGAGCCACCAGCGTGCCGCAGGACCCGATGCTGGACCTGCAGCGCAGCCTCCATCAGGCCGCGCCGACTCCTCAGCCGCCGTTGGTCAGCTGAGGTCAAATGGAAGCGCCGGCTTTCGCGTTGGATGTAGTTCCACGCGTACAGCGTCAGGACATCCGCCCGAACCTGGCAGGCTGATGGTTGATGGGCCACGGTACCGGCGGACGTCCTAGTCCGCGCCGATCGTGAGGACCGGCATCGGTGCCGAACTTCCTGTCTCGGCCAGTGAAAAGAACATCATCGTGAACGCGAAGGCGCGCTTGGACGGCATGTCCCGGTCGTCGACCCAGAACCAGGTTTGACGATAGCGCACCGCCACATAAGCATCTGCAGGCGGTTGGGGTCCGCTATGTATGGTCGCCAGCGGTGGGCCTGCCGAGTTCTCCGTGCCCGCCAGCCGGTAACCGGGCGTCGTCCGCCCCTCGGCAATATGCTCGGCAGGGACATCAATGCAGTTGGAGAAGTCCAGCAGTATTTCCAGCATCGAGCGCGTCAGCAGCGCGATCTCCGAATCGTTTCGTGCGGTAGCGCCATAGACCAGGTTGAACTCGGCAGACTGCTTGACACCCAGCAGCTTCCGGACACGAGCGATATCCTCGTCAAGTTGCGCGTTGGCACCGCCGCGGAAGAACAGCAGTGTCGTGTCACCATTCTCGCGTTTTTCGATGCGCATCCCCAGGCCTTCCGAGCGCTGTATGCGGCGGAGCAGCTCGCTGAGCTCCACGAACTGCGGATCGGATGGGCGGGCGTTGACTCCCGCTGAGCGGTTGTAGTTTCCGTTCAGGGCGCGCGTGGTGGCGCTGAGGATGAAGTCGGCCGGATACCCTGCCTGGATCATCTGGAACACGGACGCCGGCGGAATCGGCCGCAACAGGCCCTGAGTGAACTTGTCACCTGTCAGGGGCGCGTAGGAGATGGTGGGCTTGTTGGTGAAACGCCCATAGCCACCGATAGCGGAGTTGGCCGAAGCGTGGGCCGGGAAGTTGACGCCGGCATCCAGTTGCCCCTCGGTCGAGTAGGAAGCGACGACGGATGAAACGTCGAGGAACATGGGCGCATCCGCATAGCGCAGGCGAACGATGTTGAGCAAGGTCTGCTCTTTCCAGGACTCACCGATGGCGCTGGAATAGCCCAGTCGATCGCGCGGAATGCTTTGTGGCCCCATCGTCACGCAACCAGGCCCAATCAGTGCGATCGCCAGGAGACCGCATGCAGGCAGCCTGGGTGACATGTTCAAGAATCCTCCGGGCTTCATGGCCGGTGATGTGCGGTGCTCATTGATCCGTGAATAGCCACAGTGCGGTCAACCCACCCAGCAGCAACAACCCAAGGCTGAAGACGAAGTTGGCGCGATGGCGGGGGACAAGCACTCCTCTTTCAATGTCCTGGCTTACTTTCCAATAACGTATGAGTGACCACAGCAGAAGTGCCAGGCCCAGTACCACCATGCCAATGCCCGCGTTGCTTGCGTCGTGAAGGAACAGGCGCCCGCCCTGCGGCCCTTGATCGTTCTCGATGAGGTAGGTGCTGAAGCGGTTGATGGTGATGCCAAAGCCGATGAGGGACACCGTGGTACGAAGATAGGCGAGATGGGTGCGCTCGTTGGCCATGTGGGTTCGTCCACGGGCCAGATCGTTTGACAGCGAACCGGCTACTTGGTCCGACGCATTGGATGCGGAAGATTGTGTGTCGGTGGCCATGCGAAAGTCCTGAAACGGGGAATCTTCAAAAGTATCGATCGGGCGAAGCAGGCGGCGCCGACAGCATCGGCGCCGCCGTGAACCTAGTCGGCAGCAAATGCCGCCGCCGCCAGCTTCTCAAGGTCGATGTACTGCGCCTTCTCCACGGTCACACCTACACCGAGGATCTCGCCGCCCTTGAATTCGCCCGGGGTGGTGTACTCCGAGCTCACCGCATCGCCGCTGTCGCGGCCGATGCAGAGGCCGTCACCGGACAAGGTGAACTTGCCGAGCTGGGTCTTCATGTCTCCCTCGGCCTCGACTTTGTCATTGACATACAGCTTCGTCTTGCCCAGCGATTCGCCGTGCTCACCTGCACCGGTGCGCTCGAACTCCATGCCAAGCGTGTACTTGCCAGGCTTCAGCTCGGTTTTCGACACGAACTTCTGTTCGGGTTTGATGCCCAGGAAGTTGTAGACGTAGTAGAGCCGCTTGTCCTTGATGAACAGGCTGTGGCCGCCGAAGCGCGAACCGTGGGCGAAGATGACGCCGGAGCAATTGGCATCCTTGATCTCAACGTCGGCCAGTATCTTGTAGGAGCGCCCACGCACGTTGACCGCTACGCCTTCCGGAACCGGGGAGGTGCCCGGATAGTAGAGATAGCGCTCACGGGGGGCTTCGGTGGTCGGCCGTTCCGTGCCCAGCACCTCGGCGGCGGTGCGGTCGTCCAGCGGCAGGACGTTGTTGGTGTCGGCCTCCTCGAACCAGGCATCGATCAGTGCCTTGAGCTTGTCCGGATGCTCCTTGGACAGGTCTTTGGACTCCGAGCGGTCCTCGTCCACGTTGTAGAGCTCCCAGCGGTCCTTGTCGAAATGCCCCTTGCTGGTCAGTGGAGCATGCACCGCAGCCGCCTTCCAGCCGTTCTCCCAGATGCCCCGTGTGCCCAGCATCGCGTAGTACTGGCGCCTCTTCTGGGTCGGGCCGTCCTTCTCGAACGAGTACTTCATCGACACACCGGAAAGCGGGTGCTGCTTGGCGCCACGATAGGTATCGGGCATCTGGATGCCGATGGATTCCAGGATGGTCGGGACGATGTCCACGGCGTGGTGATACTGATTGCGCACCTCGCCCTTGGCCTTGATGCCCTTGGGCCAGTGAATGACCATGGGGCAACAGGTGCCGCCCGCATACTCGGAGTAGCGCTTGAACATCTTGTACGGAGCCGAGAACGCAGCGGCCCAACCGGTCGGATAGTGGTTGTAGGTCTCCGGCCCACCCAGTACGTCCAGGTACTTCAGATTCTCTTCCAGAGAGTCCGGGTAGTTGTTGAAGAACTTGTTCTCGTTCACCGAGCCGGTGGGGCTGCCCTCACCAGAGGCGCCGTTGTCGGAGCAGTAGAAGACGATGGTGTTGTCCAGCTGCCCACTCTTCTCGAGGTAATCGACGATCCGGCCGACCTGGGCATCGGTGTATTCGGAGAATCCTGCATAGACCTCGGCCATGCGCGCGAACAGCTTCTTCTCATCGGCGCTCAGTGAATCCCAGGGTTTGACGTAGTCGGCCGGGTTGGCCTGATCCTCAGGCATGGGATTGAATTCCGGAACGGCGGTTCCGGGCGGCAGCAGGCCTTTCTCGATCATGCGTGGCACGACCCATTTGCGATATGCGTCGTAGCCCTCGTCGAATTTTCCCTTGTACTTGTCGACGTATTCCTGGGGTGCATGGTGCGGCGCATGGTTTGCGCCCGGGCAGAACCACATGAACCAGGGCTTGGAGGGGTTGGAGGCCTTCTGGTCGCGGATCATCTGCAGTGCCTGATCGGCCAGATCCTTGGACAGGTGATAGCCGTCCTCGGGGCCGTAAGGCTGATCGATGAACAGGTTGTCCTGGGTCAGGTCGGGATACCACTGGTTGGTCTCGCCGCCCAGGAAACCGTAGAAACGGTCAAAGCCCTTCTGCAATGGCCACTCGGATTTCGGGCCGCCGGAACAGATGTCCGGCTCGGGCACGTTGTGATCCTTGCCGATCCAGAAGGTGCTGTATCCGGTGTCCTGCAGCATCTGCCCCACCGACATGCATTCTTCAGGCACGCGCCCGGACCAGCCCGGGAAGCCGTTGGCCGTTTCGGTGATGGCGGACATGCCATTGAGATGATGGTTGCGCCCGGTCAGAAAGCAGGAGCGGGTAGGCGAGCACAGCGCAGTGGTGTGCCACTGGGTATAGGTCAACCCGTTGTCCGCAAGCTTCTGCAAGGTTGGCATGTTGATCGCGCCGCCGTAGGGCTGCCATGCGGCCTGACCGGTGTCGTCATAGAGAACTATCAGGATATTCGGGGCGCCGTCGGGCGCCTTGGGCGGCAGGAACGGGTCCCAATCAGCCTTTGAGTCGCGAATGTCGAGTTTGATAACACCCTTGAACTTCTTGTTGGTCATGTCGGTGATCCTACGGTTTCCATTCTGGGGGGATTGCATCCGGAAGCAGCGAGAGCAGCGCGGGATTACTGGGGGCGAATGACAGGGGGGGAGGGCTTCTTTCTTTGGACATTCATCTGCTCGCCGATGCAGGTGAGTCCCTGTTGTGACGTGGTGCCCAACAATGGAGCTGTCGGGGCGATTCGCAAGCTGCGTGAGAGAACCCACACTGCACCACGTCCGATCGGCTGGTTGCTTCTGTAAAGCTACTTAGCCGCCATCAGTATTTGTTCCCAAATACCTGGATTTGGCCTGTGAATGGTCACCCGCGTGTTGACGTCGCTCCGAGCAGCTGGAGCGTTCATGTGCAGGGGAAGATCTCCATGCCTAGACGTCAATGACGTTGGTGGTGGTTCCTGCCGAACTGCACCCGGGTCATCGATGTGCAGATAATGTGTGGTCGCCCGATGTTGTGGGGGAAACGCGTTGCCGCGCATGTCGACATTGCTGTTGACTGCGCAGCAGCTGACCACAGGAATACGGGCCGGATGGCAGATGCAACGATGCAGCGCAGGCGAAAGATGTCCAGCTTGCGTTGCTCCTGCCAGGATTCATCTGCTCAATGATCAAGCCTCGATCCGGTCACCCGGAATGCTCCCGACGCCCACGCATCACAGCGGCGATGCACGCACTCCAGTGCGGCCACAATGGGGGCGCGGTGAGCGGGCCTCATTGTCGCGGCTCGTCCTTCGGTGTTTCATCCACCGCGCCGGCAGGGAACCATTTGGATGGCGGCACCACGACCGCTTCCTCGGGCTGCGCCTCAAAGTGCGGCGACATGATCTGCACGCCATGGTTGTTGAAGGCGTCCTGGATGTTGGCGTGCAGGGTGGACATGATCATGGGTTTGCGTGGAAGCCGTTCGATGGCATCCTCAAGCGCCGCGAACACCTCGTACTCCACATAGAAATCACCCAGCGCCTGCTGCAGTACAAACGGCGTCGGAGTGGTGGAAAGATCGTCCGTCGCCGCGACCGCTTCCAGCAGGATCTGATGCACCAAGCGCCATGGCGCGTCGTAGCCGATGGTGACCTTGACCGACAGATAGATGGGAGCGCCATCGTCGGCAAGCTTGGAGTAGTTGCGCACAGCGTTACCCACCAGCAGCGAGTTGGGCAGGGTGATCTCCTGGCGATTCAGGTTGACCAGTTTGGTGGCCAGGCTACCGACCTCCATGACCCGCGCCTCGATGCCGTCAATCTCGACCATGTCACCACGTCGCAGCGCACGCGAGTAGACCACCACCATGCCGCTCATCAACTGGTTGACCACGCCGGCCGAGCCCAAGGTGAAGACGATGCCCAACATGACCGATACCCCCTTGAACGCATCGCTGCTGGAACCCGGTATGTAGGGATAGGCGATCGCCACACCCATCGCCCACACCGCGATGGTGATCAGGCGCTTGGTCGCCGACGCAGTTTCGGGATGGATGAACGGGGCACGTATGCTGCGGCGCTGCACGTTGTCGAAGAACAGGCGCACGCCCTCGGCAACGGCACGGGTCAGAAACAGGATCAGCAGGACGGTGACGATGCCGGGGGATGCCTCCACCAGTCCGCGGGCAAGCTGCCGCAGCTTGTCGGCAAAGAACACCTGCAGCCCCGCACTCAGCGGCCGCGTGAGCGGGAACGCTGCAAGCACGGCGGCCAGCCAGACATACACCACCAGGAGCTGTGCCAACCATGCCAGGACAATGAACAGACGGGTCACAAGGGGGCGCACGTAGTCGCGCCAGCGCAGGCGGCTCCTGGGTTTGGTCCGCTCGATACGCAGCTGCAGCCAATGCTCGAGACGACGCGTGCCGGCGCGGATCAGCCACGCCAGTATCAGCGCGACCACGGTCGCAGCCAGTGCAATCAGAACGCCGCGTAGCAGGATCTGTGGTCGTCGCTGCTGGCGCTCTGCTTCAAATGCTTGCTGCAGGTTGCCGCGCACGCGTGCCGCCTCCTGCTCCAACGGCCGGCCCTCGGCTTCGGTGTCGCCCGGCAGCAGCGCAAAGATCACGTGACTGCCAACCTGGACCGCAACGGCCGGCCTGTCCATGTACTGGAAAGCCCGGGTGCTGACGGGTTGCAGCTTGTCGGCATCGTCCAGCGTTCGCAGGACCGCTGTTGCACGTTCCGCGCGGACATGTGGAACTGCACCGCTCAACGGCTCGTGGAAGCTGGCGATGTTGCGATTGGCGTAGCGCAGCGTTGCCGATTCGGAGGCGGCAGGCTCCTGCGCGTGTGAGGACTGGAAACATGCGCTGATGAGAAACGCCAGCACGAGGCCTGGCACGATCAGGGACCATGGCTGCTTCACGGGGAACCTCGTTTGATGATGCATCGGGCCGATGGCGGAGCGGTGCGACCGCATTATGGCTACCGCAACGGGCCTGCGAGGAGCGTAAATTTACTTAGCATCACTCGGTAATTAAGCGCTGGAAGCCAGCGCGATACAGACGGCAATCTGGCTGCCATAACGGTGGTAGCTCCTGCATGCCGAGGGATTCATTGGCGGCATCGGCGCAGTCACCTCCATCCGCGCCGGCCCCATCTCGTTGAGTCCACAGCCATGCCGAGTGAAGAAACCGCCATCCAGTGGGTCGAATGGTCCGCGCTCGGCATCGAGCTGGTGGCGATTGGTCTGATCGTCGCGACGATCGTGGTTTCCACTGTCGTCTACCTGCTGGCGATGGTCGTGCAGCACAAGGACCGCGTGGAAAGCTACGAGCGCTACCGGCGCAGGTTGGGACGTGCGCTGCTGCTGGGGCTGGAGATTCTGGTGGCCGCCGACATCGTCCGCACCGTCGCGCTGGACAGCGCCATGAGCGCGATCCTGTCGCTGGGCCTGCTGGTCATCATCCGCACGTTCCTGAGCTGGTCGGTGGTTCTGGAAGTGGAAGGATTCTGGCCGTGGAAGCGCCCGCCGGAACAACTCGCCAGCAGGCGCGGGGAGTAGCCGTGAACAACCCTTCCATTGACATGAATCCATTGCGATGACGACCCAGACAGTCATCCTGCACTGCCTGCAGGCGAGCATCTTTGGCACCGTGTTTGGGTTCGGCCTGGCCGCGACGGTAACCGATGCGCTTTACGTGGTGCGCCGCCCGGGTCTTCTGCTGCGCTGCCTGCTGGCCATGTTCGTGGCCATGCCGCTGGTTGCCATTCTCATCGTGCGGATCTTCGAGGTGCCGCAGGCAACGGAAATCGCCCTGGTGGCGCTCGCGATCGCTCCGATCCCTCCGTTGCTTCCAAAGAAGGAGAGCAAGGCCGGTGGGGAAGGGGCATTCGCGCTGGGGCTGATGGCCCTGATGGGCCTGTTGGCGATCGTCGTGGTCCCGCTGCAGGTCACCCTGATCGGGACGTACTTCGATCGTGACTTCCAGATGTCGGCACTGGCCATCGCCAAGGTCGTGCTGATCATGATCGTGGCTCCACTGCTGCTCGGCATGCTGGTACGGGCCTACCGGCCTCACCTTGCCGACAGGTTGAGCAGGCCGGTGTCCTTGCTCTCGTTCGTTCTCCTTCTCGCCATGGCTGTACTGGTCCTCTACGCCATGATGCCGGCGGTGATGACACTGATCGGCAATGGAACCGTGGTGGCCATCGTCGCCTTCATCGTGATCGGCCTGCTGGTCGGGCACGTTCTCGCCGGACGAAGCGCGGAGCGGCAAACGGTACTGGCCCTGTCCACGGCAAGCCGGCATCCGGCGATCGCACTGGCGATTGCAAAAACCAACTTCCCCGACGTGCCACTGCTGGGCGCCACGATCGTGCTGTACCTGATCGTGGTGACTGTCGTGGCCATTCCCTACGTTCAATGGCGCAGACACAGAGCACCACGGGGTGGAGCGGGGCAGAAGTGAAGGCGCTTCCCAATCACTGGAGTGGCAACCATGACAACCAAGGCAACCAAATCAAGCAACGCCAAGCGGCCCAACATCCTGGTGATGTGGGGAGACGACATCGGCCAGGCCAACCTGAGCTGCTACACCAAGGGCTTGATGGGTTATCGCACGCCCAACATCGACCGCATCGCCAAGGAAGGAATGATCTTTACCGACTCGTATGCCGAGCAGAGCTGTACCGCTGGGCGTGCGTCATTCATCACCGGCCAGTGCGGCCTGCGTACCGGATTGACCAAGGTCGGATTGCCGGGTGCCGAGTTGGGGCTGAAAGCCGAAGACATCACGATCGCCGAAGCACTCAAGCCCTTGGGCTATCGGACCGGCCAGTTCGGCAAGAACCATCTCGGCGATCGTGACGAGCATCTTCCAACGATGCATGGCTTCGACGAATTCTTCGGCAACCTCTACCACCTCAATGCGGAAGAAGAGCCGGAGGAGGTCGACTATCCCAACAAGAAGGACTTCCCGGACTTCAAGAAGAAGTATGGTCCGCGCGGTGTCCTGCATTGCTGGGCAGACGGCAAGGGGGGGCAGAAGATCGAGAACACCGGCCCGCTGACCCGCAAGCGCATGGAAACCTGTGACGATGAGTTCCTCGCCGGTGCGAAGAAGTTCATCCAGGCCGCGCACGATGCCGGCGAGCCCTTCTTCGTCTGGTTCAACACCTCGCACATGCACGCCTGGACCCACGTCAAGCCGGAAAGCCGTGGGCAGTCCGGTCGTTGGCAGTCCGAATACCACGACGTGATGATTGATCATGACAAGTGCATCGGCGAGATGCTCGACTTCCTGGATGAACTCGGCATCGCCGACGACACCTTCGTCCAGTACAGCACCGACAACGGCCCGCACATGAACACCTGGCCGGATGCGGGCACCACGCCGTTCCGCAACGAGAAGAATTCCAGCTGGGAAGGCGCCTATCGGGTTCCCTGCATGGTGCGCTTCCCGGGAAGGATCGAGGCAGGGTCCGAATCCAACGAGATCGTCAGCCATCTGGACTGGTTCCCGACCATCCTGGCCGCCGCTGGCGAACCGGAGATCAAGGAGAAGTTGAAGAAGGGCTACAAGATCGGCAAGACCACCTACAAGGTTCACCTGGATGGCTACAACCTGGTGCCTTACCTGACCGGCAAGGAGAAGAAGAGTCCGCGTCCGGGCTTCATCTACTTCACCGATGACGGTGATGTCGCCGCGCTGCGTTATGACAACTGGAAGATGTTGTTCATGGAGCAGCGCGTGCAGGGGACCTTGAAGATCTGGCAGGAGCCATTCGTGGTGCTGCGCACGCCTTACATCTTCAACATGCGCATGGACCCCTACGAGCGTGCGCAGATCACCTCCAATACGTTCTACGACTGGATGTTCCGGCACATCTATCTGCTGGTGCCGGCACAGGCCGTCATCGCCGAGTTCCTGGCCACGTTCAAGGAGTTTCCGCCCAGGCAGAAGTCGGCCAGTTTCAGCCTGGATCATGTGTTGGAGAAGATGAAGGAAGCGTCATCAGGTTCCTGAAATCGTCTTCGTATGATGGCGCCCTGCACCCCGCCCCCACGTCCTGTGGAGGCGGGGTGCCGCACCACAGATATGGCCCCATCCGGTCAGCATCCCGGCGGGAAGGGGCCGAGCCTGAACTAGCTGGGGAGCAACAGGATGTTCGGACACAGACGATGCGTCGAGCAGGACCGTCAGCGCTTGGCTGCCTGGCAGGACATGCGTGGCTAAGTGCTGGGGGCCCATGTCGGCGACACCGCGCTCGTGGACGTTGTCCTGGGCCAGCAGCATCGCGCTTGCGTTGCTGGTCGTGTCGTCATGCGTGGGCAATGCCCAGGCACAGGTCTCCGTGCAGAACACCGCCCAGATCGATCTGCCGGCGGGTGTCGTGGACGCAACTCCCGCCAACAATTCGGCCACCATCACGGCCGACGTTTTCGCGGTAACCATCGCCAAGACGGGCAGCCCGGCCAGCGGCAGCCCGGTGGCCGCCGGGGATACGATCGGCTTCAACCTGATTGCCACCGTCACCGGGGTAGCGACGGCCACTGCGACCACCTTCACCGACACACTGGGGCCGGGCTTGACGCTGGTGCCCGGTTCGCTGCCCGCAAATTGCAGCAGCAGTGGCCAGGTCGTCACCTGCACCGTAGACGCGGGCACGGCGCCCGGCACCTATCCGTGGTCGTACCAGGCCCGGGTTGATCCGGCCGCCACCGGCGTAGTCACCAACTCGGTGACCGGCGGGCAAGGCTGTACGGCAGCAGCGAGCTGCATGACCAGCCACCAGGTCTTTGCCGGGGTCAGCCTGGGCAAGACCTGGACCGGTGGCCCGGCCGGTGATGCCGTGGACCTTTCGATCTCTGGCGCTGCGGGCAGCGTGATCGTGCTGGGCGGTGGTACGTCCACCTCCGGCGGAAACACTGTCGCAGCGACGGCCGGGGCCGGGCCGGGCGTGCAGGTCACGCTGACCGAGACCTTCAGCAACGGCGATGCCGCCAACTACGTCACCACGTTGGCCTGCACGCGCGCGGACAATGGCGCGGCCGTGCCGGTCACCGGGTCGGGCGCCAGCGGCACCTTCGTGATGCCTGCCGACACCGGGGTGAGCTGCGCCTTCAGCAACGTGCGGCGCGAGGCGACGCTGGTGCTGGTCAAGCGCTGGGTCGATGCGCGGGCCGGGGAGACAGCGACCGTTTCGGCCACCGGCTTCACCAACAACGCGACCACGGGGCTGTCGACATCCACCGGCAACAACGATACGACCGGCGCGGCCGTCACCGTCTACGCCGGCGAGGCCGGCAGCATTGCCGAGACCCTCAGCAACGCCGCCAACTACACCTCGACCCTGACCTGCACCGGCAACAATCTGCCGCTGAGCGGCACCACGCTGACCATCTCGCCCGCAGACGTCGCCATCACCTGCACCCAGACCAACACGCGGCGGAGTGCGACCCTGGTACTGGCCAAAGCCTGGATCGACGGCCTGCCCGGCGACACCGCCACGGTGACTGCCAGCGGCTTCGAGAATCCGGCCAGCAGCGGCCTGTCCACGTCCACCGGCAACAATGTCACCACCGGCACGCCGGTGACGGTGTTCGCCGGAGAGACTGGCACGATCAGCGAAGTACTCAGCAACCCGGGCAACTACGATGCCACGCTGGTGTGCAGCGGCAACGGGACGCCGTTGAGCGGTTCGACACTGAGCATCAATCCGGCCGACACGGACATCACCTGCACCCAGTCCAATACGCGCCGGGCGGTGAACCTGACCCTGCGCAAGAGCTGGGTGGACGCGGCGATCGGTGAATCGGTGACGGTTTCGGCAACCGGCAGCACCACGTTTCCCATCACGCTGGTATCCACTGCCGACAGCGCGACCGAAACCGACACCGGCAGCGCCGTCCAGGTGTATGCCGGTGAAGCCATCACCCTCGCCGAGACGTTTGCCGTGCCGGCCAATGCGGTGAACTACGGCACCACGCTGGCCTGTACCGGAACCAGCGGCCTGAGCGGGAGCGTGCTCACGGTCGGGCAGGGCGACAGCGACATCGTGTGTACCTATACCAACACCCGCCCGCAGACCACGTTGCAGCTGGTCAAGCAATGGGCGGCAGACAGCCGCAACGGCGACGTCGCCCAGCTCGGCGCGACCACGGGGCTGCAGAACAACACCAATGCCTTCACCGCGACGGCGTCGATCGGCGCCAACAGCAGCACCGTGGTGGTGTATGCCGGCGAGCAGGCCACCTTGCCTGCGGAAACGATGGGCGGCGGAGCGCTGGCGAACTACTCGGTCGCGCTGGCCTGCACCGGCGGCAGCCTGAGCGGCAGCGACGGCAAACTCGCCAATACGCTTCTGGTCGAGCCGGGCGATGCAGGCACGCCACTGGTGTGCACCTATACCAACACCCGCAGCAGCACCACGCTGATCCTGGAGAAGACCTGGCTGAACGGCCTGGTCAACGACGAGGTAACGATTGGTGCCACCGGGCTGCAGTCGCTCAGTTCCATTGCCAACGGCCAGCCCAGCCAGACCACGACCGGCACGCCGCAGACCGTGCATTCGGGCGATGTCATTGTGCTGACCGAGTCCTTCGGTTCGGTCACCTCCAACCTCTACAACACCACGTTGTCGTGCACCAACACCGCCGGCTTGGTGGTGAACTCACCCACGACCGGCACCTTGACCGTCGGTGCCGACGACAATGATCCGATCACCTGCACCTTCGTCAACGACCGCCGCAGTGCCCAGTTGATCGTGCGCAAGGTCTGGAGTGGTGGCGGCCCGCCGTCAACGGTGTCGATCCCGGGCAGCACCGGGTTTACCAACAACACCCCGGCATTCACGTCCACGTCGCCCACGTCGAACCAGGTCGGCCCGGTGACCGTGTATGCCATCGAGAACGGCAGCCTTGGCGCGGAAAGCTTCCCCGGCGGCAACGCAGGCGACTACAACAGCACGCTCACCTGCGATGGCACCGACACCAATCCGGCCGATGGGCTGTTGATCCCGATCGCCGATGCAGACAAGACCATCACCTGCACCTACAGCAACACCTTCGTTCCGCGGGCGACGCTCGACCTGCAGAAGACCACGACGGTCACCAGCGTCACCACGCCGGGCCAGACCATTCCGTATCAGATCACCGCGAGCAACACCGGCAATGTGCCGTTGACCAATGTCACCGTGATCGACCCCCTGATCGCGGGCAGCCTGGTGTGTACTCCGGCCATTCCGGTCGCCACGCTTGCGCCGGGAGCAACCATCAGCTGCACCGGAACCTACGTCGTCACGCAGGCCGACATCGACCGCGTTGGCAGCGGCGACGGCGTGGATGACGAGGTCATTACCAACACGGCCGATGTTGATGGTATTGATCCCGACGGCAATACGGTGACTGACAACGCAAGCACAGACACCACGCTGCCACCGCGCAACTACGTCGCAGATTTCACCAAGACCCCCAATCTTGCCGATACCAGCGGTAACGGCACCGGCAGCGTCGGTGAAGTGATCAGTTACAACTTCACCGTCACCAATGCAGGCAACACCACCATCCAGAGCGTGACCGTTGCCGATCCGGGCCTACCGGGCTTGAGCTGTCCGCCGGGCGGCCCCTTGGCACCGGGTGATTCGGTCACCTTCGGTACCGCGCCACCGGCGGATATCGCCTGCACCGGCAACACGCACACCATCACCCAGGCCGACATCGATGACCGCGGCGGTGGTGACGGCGATATCGACAATACCGCTACTGCCACCGCCGTGGTGCCTGGTGGCGGCAGCGCGAGCGGCGATGCCACCTCGAGTGTTCCGCTGGATCCGCCTGCACCCCAGCTGGTACTGGACAAGACGGCCAGCCCAACCCAGGTCAATGCGGCTGGACCGGTGATCACTTACACCTTCGCCGTCACCAATCCGGGCAACGTCACGCTCAACAACATCAATGTCGTTGATCCGAAGAGTGGGCTGAGCGCGATCACCTGCACGCCAGCGGCGCCGTTCACGCTTGCTCCAGGCGCATCCGCCACCTGCACGGCCACGTATACCGTCACCCAGGCCGACATCGACGGCGGACTTGCCATCACCAATGTGGCCACCGCCGCTGGAGACTATGACGGCACGCCCGTTGTCGATACCGACGGCGCCACGGTGATCATCAACCACGGCACGGTAAGTCCCGAACTGATCAAGATTGCCAGCCGCACCTCGGTGAGCGCAGTGGGCGACCAGATCAGCTACACCTTCCGGGTCAACAATCCCTCCACCGTCACCCTGGAAAACCTGCAGATCCTGGATGACACATTGCTCGGCAGCGGCTTGTCGTGCGCGACCATCGCCAGCCTGCCACCTGGCGGCAGCGCCGATTTCGTCTGTACCGGCAACACCTACACGGTGCAGCAATCGGATATCGACAACCAGGGCAACCCGGTCAACGACACCCAGCTGATCGAAAATGACGTCACCGGCCAGGCCCAGTACCAGATTGGCGGCGGCCCCGTGATTACCGTGACCGACACGGCCAGTGCCGATGTCACGTTGCCGCAGCGCACACCGGCCATCTTCATGACCAAGGGCTCGGACGTGGCCTCGGTCCCCGGCCCGAACCAGGACATCACGTACACGTTCTCGTTGCAGAACACCGGCAACGTGACGCTGTTCAACGTGAGGGTGACAGACCCGATGCTGCCGTCACTGTCGTGTCCGCCGCTGTCCAGCCTGGCACCCGGAGCGCTGGTGGTATTGAGCGGCTGCAGCGGAAATGTCTACACGGTCACCCAGGCCGACATCGACAGCGGCAGCAGTGACGCTCTGCCGGGCAATGGGCAGATCGACAACGTGGCCACGGTTGTCGCCGACACTCCTGTGGCCGGCGCCACCGTGACCGATACCGGCGAGCATCAGGTAACCCTGCCGGTACGTGGTCCGCAGATGACATTGGTGAAGAGTGCCGATGTCACCACCGTCACAGCGCCCGGCACGATCAACTATCGCTTCACGGTCAGCAACACCGGCAACGTGACCCTGGATGACGTCACGGTGACCGATGCCGCCCTGGGCCTTGCCTGCCCAAGCGTCGACATGGCGCCGGGGCAGACGCTCGTGTTCGGCGGTGCCGGTGCCGATGTCGTGTGCACAGGCACCACCCGCACGGTAACGCAGGTGGAGGTGGACACGTTCAACGTGCTCAGCAACATGGCAACCGCCAACGGAACCTCCCAGGTGGGGGGGGCGATCAGCCGCATAGGTACACTCGATATCCCGGTCGTGCGAAGCCCGGCACTGAACCTGTCCAAGGTCGCCAACGTCACCCAGGTGCAGGCACCGGGCGATGCCATCGTCTACACCCTCACTGCCAGGAACGAAGGCAACAGCACGCTGACCAACGTCACCGTCAGCGATCCGATGCTGCCGTCGCTCTCGTGCACGCCGGCCATTCCGGTCGCGGCACTGGCGCCAGGCGCCACGATCAGCTGCGAGGGCACCTACATCACCACGCAGGCCGATTTCGATACCAACGGTGGCGGCGACCAGACGGTGGACAACACCGCCACCGCGACATCCGACGTCGTCAACACCTCGGCCAGCGCACAGGTCAGCCTGCCGCTGCCGCAGCAATCACTGGACATCGCCAAGACCGCAGGCACACCCACCACGGCGCTGGGCCGCGATCCGGCGGTGACTGATGCCGGCGACACCATCACCTACACCTTCGTGGTGACCAATACCGGCAATCAGAGCCTGTCGGCGTTGGCGGTGATCGACAGCAACATCGACGCCCCGGCCACCTGCGACAAGACCACGCTGACGGCCAGTGGTCCGGATGCGGTGGCCACCTGTACCGGTGTGCACACCATCACCCAGGCCGAGATGGACAACGGCACGGTCAGCAACACCGCCACCGCTGAGGGCACGCCGCCCGGCAGCTCGCGGGTCAGCTCCTCGCCGGACTCGGTGGTGGTCAACCTGACGCCGCAGCCGGTATTGCTGCTGGACAAGACCGCCAGTGCGCCGACCGTGGCCGGTGGCGCGCTGGCGTCGGTAACCGATGCGGGCGACACGATCTCCTACAGCTTCGTTGTTACCAACAACGGCAACGTAACGCTCGACAACATCACCGTCAGCGATCCGCTGCCTGGCATGTCAACGATCACCTGTCCGTCCGGTCAGCTGGCGCCAGGTGCATCCACTACCTGCTCGACGACGATCTACACGCTGACCCAGGCAGACATGGATGCCGGTGTGGTGACCAACACCGCGACAGGGGAGGGCATGCCACCCATCGGCCCGATTGCCAGCGGTCAGGACAGCACCACCACCCCGTTGACGGCGGGCCCGGCACTGGGCATGACCAAGAGCGCCAACCCCACCACGTATGCCAGCGTTGGCCAGTCCATCAGCTACAGCTACGTGGTCAGCAACAGCGGCAACGTCACCTTGAACGCACTGGCCGTCACCGACGACCGCATCACGAGCGTGACCTGTCCGGTGACCACGCTGGCACCGGGCGCGAGCACCACCTGCACCGGCACGTATCTCATCACCCAGGCCGACCTGGATGCCGGCACGGTGACAAACATCGCGGCGGCCAACGTCGTACCGGCGCAGGGCAGCGTCGGTCCGGCCAACGCACAAGCGACCATCACCGCCGTCCAGGACCGCGCCCTGTCACTGGTCAAGAGCAGCACCACCGCGAGCTACAGCTCAGTCGGGCAGACCGTGCCTTACAGCTATCTGGTGACCAACACCGGCAACATCACCCTGACCGATCCGGTCATCGTCAGCGACGACCGTATCGTTGCGCCCAACACGGTGGTTTGCCCGGCGCTGCCAACCGGTGGATTGGCGCCGGGCGCCAGCATCACCTGCACGGCCAGTTACACCATCGTCCAGTCCGACCTGGATGCCGGCAGCCTCACCAACATCGCCACCGCACAGTCCGGTGCAACCACATCGCCATCGTCCTCGGTCACCATTCCGGGCAACCAGCAGCCGGCCCTTGTGCTGGACAAGACCACCACCGCGACCACCTATGATTCGGTGGGTGACACGCTCAGCTACAGCTACCGGGTCACCAACAGCGGCAACATCACCCTGACCGTGCCGGTGACAATCAGCGATGACCGCATCGTCGCGCCGAACACAGTCAGCTGCCCGGCACTGCCGCCTGGAGGCCTGGTCCCCGGTGCCGAGCTCACCTGCACGGCAACCCATACCGTCACCCAGGCCGACCTGGATGCCGGCAACGTTACCAACACGGCGACCGCGCGGTCCGGCAACGTCAGCTCCGCCCCCGATTCGGTCACTGTCACCGGCCAGCAGAACCCTGCGATGCGGATGGACAAGGCGGTCACCGGCGCGCCGAATCCGGTGGTGCTCAACAGCGTGCTGGAGTTCACCGTCACCGGCACCAACACCGGCAATACCACCTTGACCAACGTGGTGATCAGCGACAGCAAGATCACCCCGTCCAGCATCACCTGCGCCAGCGTCGCGCCGGCTGGCAGCTGCGTACTGGTAGGCACCTACACGGTGACCCAGGCCGACGTGGATGCCGGGCAGGTGCTCAACATCGGCAGCGGCATCTCCGATACCACGCCTGATACACCGTCGCCGCCGACCATCACCCCGGTACAGCAGCTGCGTGGCCTCAGCCTGGACAAGAGCAGCAGCACGACCACCTACGACGCTGTGGGTGACACGCTCAGCTACAGCTATCTGGTCACCAACACCGGCACCGTGACCATCACCACGCCCATCACCGTCAGCGATGACCGCATCGTCGCTCCGGCGACGGTGAGCTGCCCGGCGCTTCCGGTCAACGGCCTGGCCCCTGGCGCCAGCCTGACCTGCACGGCCAGCTACAGCGTCACCCAGATCGATCTGAACCAGGGCTCCGTCACCAACACGGCCACCGCCAGCGACGGCACCACCACCTCGGCACCGGACACGGTGACCATCAACGCCACGCAGCTGCCAGCGATCACCCTGGACAAGACCGCCAGCGTCGCCGACACCAATGCCGATGGCATCACGGGCGATGCCGGTGACGTGATCACCTATGCCTTCAGCGTGACCAACACCGGCAACGTGCTGCTGTCGCCGGTGCGCGTGGCCGATCCGCTGCTGCCGGGGCTGAGCTGCACGGTGCTGGCACTGCCACCGGGCACCACCACGGCGTGCAGCGCCACCGGCAACACGTACACCATTACCTTTGCCGACGAGACGGCCACGAACGTCGTCAATACCGCCACCGCGACCGGTGAAGCACCCGGTACAGCGCCCGATGCCAGCGCAACCGACACCGAAACCACGCCCACCGCAATCACCCCCGCTGCGATCACCGTCAACAAGGCCGCCACGCCGCCCAGCGGAACGCAGGTGGCGCCCGGCGATGCGCTGCAGTTCACGCTCACCGTCGTGGTTGCCAACAATGCACTGCACGAGCCGCTCACCCTGACCGATACGCTGGGCAATGGGCTGACTTTCGTGGCGGTCACCAGCGCCGGTGCGTTCACCTGCAACGCCGCCAATCCGCTGGTCTGCGTCCTGCCTGTGGGGACGGCTGCGGGCAGCTACGCACTGACCTACACCGCAAGCGTGGACGCCGACGCCACCGGCACGCTGCGCAACGGCGTTGTGCCGACCAAGCCGGCCGGCGTGGATCCCCCGCCGCTGTGCCAGACCTGCAGCACCGAACATCCGGTGGTGCCCTCGACCGCTACGGTGAGCAAGAGCGCCGCGCCGGTCAGCGGCAGCCTCGTGCAGCAAGGCCAGACGATCACCTACACCGTCACCACGGTCATTGCCGGCTCTGCCACCACCCAGCCACTGATCCTCAATGACCAGTTGGATGCCGGGCTTGGCCAGGCCACGGTGGTCACGCCCGGTGCCTACAGCTGCAGCGGCAATCTGGCCTGCATTCTGCCCATCGGCACGTTGCCCGGTACCTATCCGTTGGTCTACACGGCCACCGTGGCGGCCGACGCCAGCGGCACACTGCACAACCGGGTGAGCGCGATCAATCTTCCCGGTGGCGATCCAGATCCGGTCTGCGTGCAGTGCAGCACTGAACATATCGTCGAGCAGCCCGCACTGGAGACCAGCAAGCGTCTGGCCGGCAACAGCGACCCCAGTGGCATCGTCTCCACCGGGGATACGCTGACCTACACCGTCACTGCCACCAATACCGGCAACGTGGTGCTGAGCAACGTCACCATCGACGATCCCCTGATCAGCCCGAGCCGCGTCGTCTGCGCCAGCGTTGCGCCGGGTGCAGGTTGCGAGCTGACCGGCAGCTACGTCGTCACCCAGGCCGACACCGATGCGGGCACCGTCGACAACACCGCCACCATCAGCGCGCAGCCCGGACCGGGTGGCAGTGCACTGCCACCGCAGGTGTGTCCGCCAGGCTCGGCCGATGCCCGCTGCCGACCGGTGCTGAACCTGCCCATCGCACGCAATCCCGCCCTGGCCACCACCAAGACCGCCGTCCTGAGCGTGGACCGTGGCACGCCGGGCAAGGGCAATGCGGACGATGTGATCACCTATGCGGTCACCGCCACCAACACCGGCAACGTCACGCTGGATCAGCTGGTGATCCAGGACAGCCTGCAGGGTGGCACGCCCACGCTGTTGAGCTGCACACCGACCCGGCTCGCACCGGGAGAGGGCGCGACCTGCACCAGCTACGACCACACCATCACCGAAGCCGACGCGGGTGTGGACGGCGGCCAGTTGACCAACACCGTCACCGCCACTGCCCAGCCCACGGGCGCCGGGCTGGCCACGGCCACTGCCAACGCGGCGGCCGTAGTCGCCGTCGAGAATGCGCCAGCCGATATCCGTCTGAGCAAGGTCGCCAACGTGCGCGAGGTCAAGGTGGGCGACCTGGTGCGCTACAGCCTGACCGTGCAGAACGTGGGCCAGATCGACCTGGTGGACGGTTACATCATCGACACACCCGCGCCCGGCTTCACCTACGTGGAGGGCTCGTTGCAGGGTGAGGACGACGATCATTCGGTGACCGCCAGCGGCATCTCGCCGCTGCGCATCAACGACCTGGACATCGCCGCCGGCAACACCGCCCGGGTGTCCTACCTGATGCGGGTGGGCGCTGGCGTGCGCCCCGGCACGCTGATCAACCGCGCGCAGACCTTTGCCCCCACCGACAAGGCGGCATCCAACGTCGCCACTGCCGAGGTTGTGACCGGCAGCGATCCGCTGATGGACGACAGCCTGATCATGGGTAGCGTGTTCGACGACCGCGACCGCGATGGTTGGCAGGACAGCGCGACGCTGACCGGCTTGAAGGTGCAGGGCGGCTTTGCGGCGGAGGCCTACATCGCAGGGTCCACCAGCATCGATCGTGGCAACGGGCCGCAGCCGGTGGCCGATGCCAGCGCGCCGCTGCTGCATGGCGTGTCACTGGGCGAACTGGCGGGCAGGCGCAGCGAAGCCGATCCTGCGCATCTCATCGTGATCCGTCAGCGCCTGCGTGAGCCGCGCTTCACCGACGACTTCGTGCTGGACAGCCGCCAAGGCATCCGCGTGCACCTGCAGGCAGATGGCAGCACCCGTACCGAGCGTGAAGGTGACGCCGCCAAGGGCCTGACCGCCGCGATCCCCAGCGTGCAGCGCAAGGTGACGCAGGGCGAAGATGGCTACGTGGTGGATTACGTGATCGCCAACGAAGGCATCGACGAATCCGGTATCCCGGGCGTGCGCATCGGCTCGGTGGAGGGGCTGCTGATGGAAACCGACCAGTTCGGTCGCTACCACGTGGTCGGCGTGTCCGGTGGTGGCCTGGCGCGCGGGCGCAACTTCATCCTCAAGGTGGATGCGGCGACCTTGCCGGCGGGGACCACCTTCGTTACCCGCAATCCGCTGCTGCGGCGGATCACGCCCGGAGTCCCGGCCCGTTTCGACTTCGCTGTATCGCTGCCCACAACCGTGCTGGAACAGAACCGCCAGGTCGAGATGACACTGGGCGAGGTGTTCTTTGCGGCCGACAGCGCGCAGATCGCCGAACGCTACCGTCCGGTGATCGAAGCGATGGCCGAGCAGGTTCGCGGACGCGGAGAAGGCGAGGTCGTGGTTTCGGCCAATGGCGCCAGCGAAGCAATCGCCTTCGCCCGCGCCGAAGCGGTGCGCCAGGCATTGCTGGCAGAGCTCGCGGCCAATGCCACCCCGGTCACCGTGTTGGCGCGTACCAACGTCGATGATCCGGCCTCGCTGCTGGTTGGCGTGGACCAGGGCGGCGCGCTGCTGGGTACTGTCCTGTTCGATACCGACAGTGCTCGTATCCGTCCGCAGATGCAGGCCCTTCTGGCACGCATCGCCCAGGACCTGGAGCGCCGGGGTGGCGGTCGGGTGGTGATCGTCGGGCATGCCGACGTGCGCGGCGATGCCGGGTACAACGTGAAGCTCGGTCTGCGTCGCGCCGAGGCGGTCTCCGCGGCGCTGCGCGAGCAGCTCAGTCCAGCCGTTCGCGACAAGGTGCAGGTGCAGGCCAGCGGCGATCCTTCCGCCGCGCTGGATGCGCAACCTGGCGCAGGGGAGGGCAGATGAAACCGCATCTGCTCAGCTGTGCACTGGCCACGCTGCTCGCAGGCACAGCCCCCACGGCGCGCGCGCAGCAACCTGCGCAAGCCGTCGGGCCGTCAACGCCCGCGCCCGGGGTGGCGGCCACCCCACAGCCGCCACCAGTGACCTGCGGCGAGCAGGGCTGCCGGGAAGGCGAGGGACTGCTGCTGCGCATACGCACCCGCGGCGCTGCCGAACCTGCCACCCAAGGAACGGATGCACGCTCGGGCGAGGCAACGTTGCAGCCGGATCGACGCGTCACGATTTCCGCACCGCCAGCGGATCGCGCCATCGCTGCAGGGCGGTTCAACGTACGCCTGCCGAGCGGCGGCGTGATCTGGGCGACCGAGGATCCCAATCTGGGCCAGCCGGAGCTGTCGGTATCCGCGCCATCGCTGGTCGCCTTCGAGAACGGAAGGATTCTCAAGCCGGTGCCGTTCTATGTGCGTGGCAACTACAGCGACTTCATCGAGCGCATGGAGGTGTTGATCTACCGCCCCACCGATCTGGATCTGATCGCGCCGGTGGCGCGCGTGCCGCTGGACGTCTCTGCGGTCAGCCAGGTGGAGTGGGATGGCGTGTTGCCCAGCGATGAGCCGTTCCGTGCCGGCGACCAACTGCGCTACGTGGTGCGCGCCTACGGCAGCAACGGCACCTTCGATGAGACCGTGGCCCATACGCTGCAACTGGTGCGGCCGATCGAAGCAGACAGCCAGCTCAGTGGCCTGCGCACCCAGGTTGAACGCAGCCAGGGCACCGCGTTGGGCACCGAGCAGGCGTTGCGGCAAAGCCTGATCGACGCGGCATTCGCCGAGAACGGTCTACGGCTGCAGAACATTCCCATCTATGGCTCCCGCATCCGCATCACCGGCCGCGACATCCCCGAATCCACCTCGTTGACCATCAATGGCGATTCGTATCCGGTGGACATGGAGCGCAAGTTCGTTGCCGAGTACCTGGTCCCGGTTGGCCCCCATCGTTTCGACATCGCCGTGAGCGGCGGCGCGGATGCGCTGGAGCAGCACCATGTGCTGGAGCTGGATGTCACCGGCAGATACTTCTTCGGCATCGGCCTGGCCGACGTCACCATCGCCCAGAACAGCGTCAGCGGTTCGATCGCCCCGTTCGCGGTGGACGAGCGCTACCAGGATGATGTGATCAGCGATGGCCGGTTGGCGTTCTACGCCAAGGGCAAGGCGCGCGGCAAGTACCTGATCACGGCGCAGGCCGACACCACCGAGCAGGATATCAAGCATCTGTTCGACGGTTTCACCGAGGCATGGCCGCAGGATATCTTCCGCCGGCTCGACCCGGACCTGTACTACCCGACCTACGGTGATGACTCGACCACCTACCGCGACGTGGACAGCATGGGTCGCTTCTACCTGCGCGTGGACTGGGACAAGAACCAGGCGCTGTGGGGCAACTATGCGACCGGGCTGACCGGTACCGAATACGCGCAGTACGTGCGCTCGCTCTACGGCGGGGCGTTGAGCTGGCGTTCGCAGGCGATCAACCCCTGGGGTGACCCACGCAGCACCCTGCGGCTGTTCGGCGCACAGGAACAGACCGCGCCCGGCCACAACGAATTCATCGGTACCGGTGGCAGCCTGTACTACCTGCGCAACACCGACATCCTGCCCGGCTCGGACCAGGTGGTGGTTGAGATCCGTGACCGCACCACCGGCCGCGTTGAAAAGCGCATCCCCCTGCAACGTGGCACCGACTACGAGATCGACGAGCTGCAGGGCCGCCTGCTGCTGACCCGGTCATTGGCCCAGGTGACCCGCGAAAACCTGCCCACGCTGACCCGCGACCTGCCGCTGGATGGCTACGAACAACGCCTGCTGGTCGATTACGAATGGCTGCCGTCTGGTTTCGACGATGGCGAGCTGACCGCAGGCGTGCGTGGCAAGCAATGGTTCGGTGACCACGTCGGCGTGGGCGTTACCTACGTGGACGAGAACCGCGACAGCCAGGATTACACCTTGGCCAGCGGCGATCTCACCCTGCAGGCCGGCAAGGGCACCTACCTGAAAGCCGAGTACGCGCATACCGAGTCGTTCGGCGTACCGTCGTTCTTCTCCGACAACGGTGGCTTCACCTTCATCCGCAGCAACAACACCGACGCGCAACGAGAAGGCGATGCCAAGGCCATCGAAGCACGCGCCAACTTCCGCGAGCTGGGTTGGACCCGGCTGGACTGGAGTGCCGGTGGCTGGTGGCGGGAAACCGATCCGGGTTTCTCCATTGCCCGGCATGACACCGGACTGTCCGTCACCGAGTACGGCGCCGAAGCGCTCGGCCAGATCACCCGTCAACTGGGCCTGTACGCGCGCTACAGCAAGGCGGAAAGCGGCACCGAGCAGTTCACCCAGGCGCAGGCCACATTGGAATGGCGCCCCGACGACTGGAACACCCTCAGCGGTGAGCTGCGCAGGGTGGAAGAGGGCAGCAGCGACGATCCCGCAGCCGGTCTGCTCGGCGCGCTGAAGTACAGCCATCGCTTCAACACCACGTTGGAGCTGTACGGCACCGTGCAGGCGACCCTGGACGATGACGGCGGGCGCTACGCCGACAACAATGCCGTGGCCATTGGCGCGGAGTACCTGCTCGACGATCGAGCCAGCGTCGGCGCGGAAGTCAGCACCGGTGATCGCGGTGATTCGGCCACACTCGATGCCGAGTACAAGCTCGACAGCGACCACACGCTCTACGGCGCCTACACGTACTCCACCGACAGCACCGAATACGAATCCCTGTTCAACCCGACCCGGCAGAACGGCTGGACACTTGGCCAGCGCTGGCGCCTGTCCAGCCGCACCAACCTGTTCAACGAAAGCCAGTTCCTGAAGGAGCCGGATCAATCTGGCCTGGCACACACGTTCGGCATGGACTTCTACCCGGCACAGGGCTGGAACCTGGGGTTCACGCTGCAATCGGGCGACCTGGACACCGTCGATGGCGGCCACGTGGACCGCAGTGCGGTCAGCGTCAGCGGCAGCCGCACGTCTGCTGACACTGACTGGCGCAGCAAAGTGGAATGGCGCAAGGACACCGGCAGCGAGCGCCGCGAGCAATGGGTGACCACCAACCGGCTCACTCACCGCTTCAACGACAGCTGGCGTATCGCGGCCCGCCTGAACTACTCGCGCACCAATGACGAACTCAACGCGCTGGCCGGCGCACGCTTCTGGGAAGGTAACGTCGGCTTCGCTTACCGGCCATGGAACAGCCAGCGCTGGGCGTTGTTTGGCCGCTATACGTACCTGTACGACCTGGCGACCGAGGCCCAGCTGGGCGGTGCCGACCAGGACCAGAAGACCCAGATCCTGTCCTTTGAGGGCGTCTACAAACATGATGCCCACTGGGAACTGGCGACCAAGCTTGCGCGTCGCGAGGGCGAAGTGCGGATGGGGCGGGGCAGTGGGCCCTGGTTCGATTCGGCCACCATGCTCAGCGTGCTGCAACTGCGCTACCAGCTTCGCCAGAAGTGGTACGCCATGGGCGAGTACCGCTGGCTGGACGTACATGCCGGTGGCACCCAGTCCGGCTTCCTGGTGGGCGTGGACCGCGATATCGGCAACAACTTCCGGATGGGCGTGGGTTACAACTTCACCGACTTCAGCGATGACCTCACCGACTTCGATTACGACCACAAGGGCTGGTTCCTCAACATGGTGGGAACCTACTGATGGGCGCACCCCGCCAGGAGCAGATGCCGTGAATCGCACACGCCAACGCCATGCCCACCGTCACCGCACGATGCGGTGGCGCAGTTGGGCCGTGGTCGGGCTGCTGCTGGCATGCATGGCCGGGCCAGCCACTGCGCAGACCGTGCAGCTTGCCAAACGCACCATCGGTGGGGCTGGCAACTTCGATTTCAGCATGGTCAATCTGCTCCCCGGCACGGACAGTATCACCACCACCGTTCCCGGCACGCCCGTTAACTCCACGCTGATTGCCCCGGTGACCAATCCGTTGTTGGCGGTGACCATCACCGAACAACCCAGCGCCCAGCACACACTCACATCAGCGAGCTGCGAGGACACCAACACCGGCACCACCGGTATAGGGACGCTGGTCGGAAACACTCTGACCATCGATCCGATCGAACTGCAGCCGGCGCCCACCTTGCTGTGCACATTCGAAAACACACTAGTCAGTCCGGACCTCACCATCGTCAAGGCCGTTGATCTCGCATCGGTGCCCAGTGGCGGTTCCCTGATCTACACGCTGACCGCCAGCAACGTCGGCGTGGTGGGCGTGACAGATGCGGTGCTGCGTGACACGCCGGACAGCGGATTGAGCTGCACCAGTGCAGCCAGCTGCACGCCCGCTGGCAATGCAGTGTGCCCCGCAAGCCTGCCTGCCAATGAGTTGTTCGGTACTGGCGTCACCGTGCCCAGCCTGCCGGCAGGCAGCAGCATCGTCGTCACGGCGACATGCACGGTCACAGCTTCGGGGCAATGAGTCTCTGGCGATAGGGGGCGCAGTGTGGCGTTCGCCTCATGCGCGGTAACCAGCTGATGCTGCTTTGGCGCCGCGCAATGACGATCTGTTGAAGGGCGCGTCGAAGGGCGCGGCGCTCCGTTGCGTCCAACACCCGGCCAGCTTCTCGGAACCTCTGTGGGCGCGCGGACGTTACCGGCTGCTGGTTGGCTTGCCACCTGTCCACGTCGCAATGGCACAATCCACGCCGACCTCAGTTTTCGAATGATTCGAGAAAGAGGCCTCAGGAGCACCATGGTGACCGCAACAGGCTTCACGATCATTGTTTGCCTTGCCGCTTGCGGGGCGCATGTCTTCTCCGAGTTCCGTGGCTGGAAGACCGGCAAAGCCATATTCAAGATTGCCGCCAGTACGGCATTTCTGGCCTTGGCGGCCCAACTCGACGCAACCGCATCAACGTATGGTCAACTGATCCTGGCCGCGCTTGTGCTCAGCTGGGTGGGGGACGTCTTCCTGTTGTCTCAGAAGAGCCGTCTCTTCCTGCTCGGCATCGCCAGCTTCCTGCTTGCCCACGTGGTTTTCTCGGTTGCCTTCGCAACCCGCCCCATGAATGGCACCGCGTTGATCGTTGGGCTCGCCGTCATGGCTTGTATTGGGATCGGGGTGCTTGCTTGGCTCTGGAAGCATCTGACCGACTTCTATCGCGTCGCGGTTACCGCGTACGTGATGGCCATTGTCGCCATGTGCGCGCTGGCCATTGCCGTGAGCGCCGCATCCGGGGCGTGGCTGCTGGCGGTTGGTGCGGTGACGTTCGCGGTCTCGGACATTACCGTCGCTCGGGACCGTTTCGTGGCACCTGGCCCCATCAACCGGCTCTGGGGCCTGCCGCTCTACTACGTGGCCCAGATCATCCTTGCCATGTCGATTGGCGGGGCACACCCCGGTATCGGCTGACTGGACCTCAAGCCCTGGCGCTTCCTGAGACCCTGGCGGCGGGACAGGGCCGCAGGAGAACCGCCGCGGAGGTGCTTATCCAGCGTGCTGCCCACCGGTTTTCAGGGTGCCGGTCTGCGGGAGTTCAAAACTTCCGCCGAGTGCCAGATACAGATCAACGCGACGGCTCAGGCGTTCGCTCTGCAGCGTCAGCAACGCAACTTCCGCTGCGTGCACGGCCAGCTGACGCTGGTTGACCGCACGCAGGTCGGACTTGCCAACCCGGTAGGCAGTCTGTTCCAAACGCAGCGCTTCGCGGCTCGATGCCTCGGATACCTTGAGGATGCGTTCGCGTTCACCGAGGATCCGCTCGGAACTGAGCGCACCCTCGACTTCGCCCAGTGCGGTAAGCGCACGACGGGCGTAGTCGGCCACGGCCTGCTTCTGCTCGGCCGTGCGCAGCTCCACCTGGCCGGTGAGCGCCCCACCGCTGTACACCGGTACGGCGGCCGTACCGGTGATGCTGGATATGGTTTGTTCCAGGCCGCTGCGTGTTTCCAGCACCTCATTGCTGAGACGGCCATAGCCGGCGGACAGCGAAAGCGAAGGGAGCATCGCAGCCTTGGCTTCGCCAACCTTGTCGAAAGCGGCCGCCACACGGCGTTCGGCAGCCAGCATGTCGAGCCGACGATTGAGTACATCCATCGGAATGCCCGCCGGAACCGGGGCAGGCACGGCCGGCAGCGTCGCCGACGCCAGCATGCTGGCACTTGGGTATCGGCCAAGCAGCAGCTCGAGCGCACGCAGGGATTGAAGGTGTGCAAGTTCGATCTGTTGCCGGGCATTCTGGTAATCGCTGAGGCTGGCCCGCGCTGTGACCACATCACTTTCACCGCTGATGCCGATGCGACGCCGCTGCTCGGCCAGCTCGACCAGGGTCTGCGCTGCTGCGACCATCTCATCAGCCAGCGCCTGTTGTTGCCGGGTCTCGCTGGCGAGGAACCAGGCACGTGTGACCGCAGCGGCCAGTGACTGTTGCGCGTAGCGGAAATCGGCATCGCTCGCATCACGCGCGGCCATTGCTGCGTTGCGTCCGTAGCGCAGGCGGCCCCACAGGTCCACTTCCCAGGACATACGCAGCATCGCGCCGCTGAGCAGCGGCACGAGGTCGGCCACTGGCTTGGAGCCCGAGCGGCCCAGTATCCCGATGCTGGGCTTGAGCTGCGCCTGTGCGATGTCCAGCTGGGCGTTGGCCTGATCAAGACGCGCTGCGGCGATCTGCAGGTCGGGATTGTTGGCCAGCGCTTCGTGTACCAGCTGCGTGAGGGCAGGGTCATTGAAGCTGGTCAGCCAGCCGTCCACGACGTCTGCCGTACTGGCAGCGTCGCCCCAGCCAGCCGGAATGGTTGCATGGCCCAAAGCCTGTGCCTGCACCTGGGTACCCGTTGGCTCGGGCAGCACCGCGCAACCGGTCAGAGCGGTAAGCAGGCAGGCAGCAAGCGTGCGCGATGCGAGCTGGAACGAAGGTCGTAGTTGAATGTGCATTGTGGGCTCAGTGCAGTTTCAGGACGAGCCAGTCGAGCTTCGAACCGACGCGGATCATCACTTTGCGGACCATGTGAAGCAGCTTGCCGTGTTCGGTGTAAACGGCGCCCTGTCCCTGCGCTCCCATGGCCAGGAATGCATCCTTGTCCTTGCCGGCAGGGCGCAGGCGCACGGCGATGCGGCCGGTCGGGATGGGCTGTGCGCCAGGCTGCGGGACCATGCCACTGATCGGCATCTGCCCGGTGCCGGTCGCCCAGACAATGGAATCGACCTCGCACTTGATGATGCGGTTGGGATGCGTCTTCAGTGCGATTTCTGCTTCATTGCCGGGCTCGATGTTGCCGAGCTCGTTCTGCGCATACATGGCCAACACCCATTGTTCGTGTTCGACGAAACTCATCACCGGGGTGAGGGGCAGATTTGCTGCGTAGGACCCTTCGCGCAGCTGCAGATTGACGACCGTGCCATCGGATGGGGCGCGCACCGTGGTCTGATCGAGCTGCCAGCGGGCCTGCACGATCTGGGCCTGGAGCTGCTCCAGCGCGGCACGGGCCTGGGCTACTTCGGA
The DNA here is from genome assembly GCF_021202945.1 of Stenotrophomonas sp. SY1. Classification (GTDB taxonomy): domain Bacteria; phylum Pseudomonadota; class Gammaproteobacteria; order Xanthomonadales; family Xanthomonadaceae; genus Stenotrophomonas. Next base: position 2,286,792 of record NZ_JAJOYR010000001.1, read on the forward strand.
GAGCTCGCCGTCGCTGGTGCGTGCCGACAGCTTCTGCTGTACCTGGGCCATCTGGGCCGAGGCCGAGACGAGTTCCGAGCGCAGGCTCGCCGCTTCGGCTTGTGCCTGCTCGTGGTCGAACTTCGGGCCGGCGCCGGTCTGCGCCAGCTCGCCAGTCTGGCGTTCGCGCAGTTCGGCAAGCCTTTGCCGCGAAGCCATCGCCGCATGCGCCGAGCGTGCCGACTTCAGCTGTTCACCGAGCTCGCGCTGGTAGGCCTGCGCACTGTCCAGCTTGGCGGAGAGCTCAGGCACTTTTGCTTCCAGTGCGGACAGCTCCTGCTGATACTGCACCGGGTCGATGCGGAACAGGACGTCGCCCTTCTTCACCGGGCGATTGGCTTCGACCGGAACTTCGATCACGCGTCCAGCCACGCGCGGGACGATCTGCACGACATAGTTGACGACGCGCACATCGGATGAAGAAGGGGCCACCACGTTGAGAATCAGGATCATCGCGGCCATGGCAAAGACCGGTAGAGAGATCACGATGATCTGCGTGACGAAGTTCCACGCTAGCAACTTGAACTTGAAGAAGATCAGCCAGACGAAGAACGAGTAGATGAGAAGAAGGATGATTTCCATTGCGTCACTCCCCGGCGTGGCCGGTGGTCTTGTCGTTGGTGGAATGCGTCGCGCCACCGGCCACGGCCAGTGCCATTTCCAACGACTGGATACGGCGTTTGAGCGCCTCGACGTCGGCCGGGGAATGTGGTTCCTCCACCGCCTGCGAGGCAGCTGCGCGGGCCGACTGATGATGGTGTTCGATGCCCGCGTCATGCAGTGGCGTGAGCGCCTCGCCGTGTTCGGGATGATCGGAGACGTCAGTGCCGTACGCGAACTTGTGGAAGACAGGTTTGGTATAGGCCCAGAGCCAGGCCAGCGGCCATAGCAGGCCACCGAAGAACAGCGACAGCAGGCACAGCACCTTGATGGCGGCAAGCTGAGGGTGGCGGCGCTCTTCGGCGATCTTCTCCGGCAGGATGTGGACAAGCCAGAAGACCGTGACCAGCACCACCGGGACAATGAACAATGCGAACCACGAAATCACGTTGGCGGCAGTGTCGAGGGTTTCGCCGCTGAGGAACGACGCATGCGCGGGAAAAGGTAGTGCCGCCGCACACGCCAGCATGGGCGCCAGCGTTGTTCGCAGCACGTGATTGAGTCGCCGATACCAGCAGTTGTGTTTCATCATCGAGGAATGGTCCGTGGTGTCATTCATGAGGACGTGCCTCCATTGCGGCGATAATTGCGCCGATCAGTACTTCATCGTTGACGGGCTTGGCGAGAAAGCTTGAAGCACCGTTCTGCAGTGCCTGCCTCCGGTTCGCAGCCGTGTCATCTCCGGTCAGAACGACCACCGGAAGAGGTGATGGGGTGTTGGCCAGCGACATCAGGACATCGAAGCCACTGTGGCCCTGCAGGTGCAGGTCGAGCACGAGGCAGTCCGGCCAGGCTTCGGTGCCCTGACGGAGGAATTCGATGCCCGAGCCGTATGTGCGCACGCCAAACCCGGCCGCCCGCAGCAGCCGCTGCAAGGCGACCCGGATGCCATCCTGGTCGTCCACGACGGCAATCAAGGGAGGGGGCGGGGTCGGGCGCATCGGCGGCATCTTAGGGAGCCGGGGCCGCCCCGCAAATTGGCCCTTGGGCCTACGTCCAGGGTCTGCGGCAGAAACTGAATGCGCGCTCCCGGCCGCGTCCGTTCGTCCTTGGGGATGCCCGCGATTCACCAGCCGATGTGCTAAAACCACCGCGAACGAAGACGGGGCAGGGGCTCAATGAATTGGATGCAACTCACCTGGCCCATGCTTGCGAGTGCAAGCCTGATCGTCGCCATCGCGCATGTGGTGATCTGGATTGCAAGGCCTTCACAGAAAGTGCACCTCGCCCTTTCACTCGCCGCCGCATCCGTGGCCGCATTGGCGTTGCTTGAACTCGCTGCCTACAGGTCGCTGGCGCCAGCTGAGCTGGCGTCGTATCTGCGTTGGATGCATCTGGCCATCGCGGTGATGGTGCTGTCCTTGCTGTACGTTCTGCATCATTGGTTCGGCTATGGATCCACGCGCATCGTTGTGGTGGCTGCTGTGCTCCGCCTGGTGGCGCTCGTACTGAACTTCACGGTCGGCGACAACCTCAACTTTCTGGCCGTGACGGAGGTTGGACGGTCCGTATGGCTGGGCGTCCCCATCTCGCACCCGATTGGCGAGACCAATCCGTCGGTACTGGCCGGACAGATCAGCAATGCCCTGGTTCTGGTCTATGTCGGCCAGACCATCGTGCGTGCGCTTCGGACGCCCTCAACGGAGAGCAGGGCCGCGTTGATCGTGGCCGGGAGTTGGTTTCTGTTGATCGCCATCATGGTTGCGTCGACGCTGCTGATGGTCTTCGGCTTGCCTCGGCCCCCATTGATCGCGGCCATGGGTTTTCTGCTGGTGGTGGTGACCACCAGCTATTGCCTGGTCAGTGAACTCATCCGTTCCCAGCGGATGGTGATGGAGCTGCAGGCGAGCGAGCTGAGCCGGTTGCGCTCGGAGCAGGAAGTGGCAACGGAGCGGGCCAGCCTTGCGCATCTATCGCGCGTCACAACGCTGGGTGAGTTGTCCGGCTCGTTGGTGCACGAGCTCAACCAGCCGTTGACCGCCATCCTGAGCAACGCGCAGGCCGCGCAGCGGATATTGCGGCGCGACCCGCAGGATATAGCCGAGATTCACGAGATCCTGGTCGACATCATCGACAATGACCGGCGCGCTGGCGAAGTGATTGGACGCATGCGCGGCTTTCTCAGGAAGGAAGCCTATGAGCATGCGCCGTTGGCCATCAACGAGATCGTGAGCGATTGCGTACGGATGATGCGAAGCGAGCTTCACGACCAGCGCGTGACGGTGCACCTCGATCTCGCCCCCGACCTTGCTCCTTGCCTGGGTGATCGTGTCCAGCTGCAGCAGGTGGTGGTGAACCTGATAATGAACGCTTGTGAGTCCATGCAGTCATCTGAACAAGGTCATGTTGTAAGCATCCGTACCCGTGCTTCACCGGATGGGGTGCTCACGGAAGTCATCGATGCCGGTGCGGGAATTCCCGAGGAGATGCTCGAACGGATATTCGCGCCGTTTGAAACCACCAAGGCGACGGGAATGGGGATGGGACTGGCCGTATGTCGCACCATCATCCGTGGGCATGGCGGCTCCATCCAGGCCGAGAACGTCGCACCACATGGCGCACGGTTCTTCTTCAATCTTCCGCAACATGGGTGAACGCATGGGATCTACCGTCTATGTCGTGGATGACGACCCGGATGTCTGCAAGGCGCTGAACCGCCTGCTGGCCAGTGAAGGGTTCATCGTGTCGGTGAGCCATTCCACGCAGGAGTTCCTGGGGTCCTATGACTCCACGGTACCGGCATGCATCATTCTTGATCTGTCCATGCCTGGTATGTCGGGGTTGGAGCTGCAGGCGCAGTTGCAGGCCAATGATGTCAGCTGCCCCGTGATCTTCCTCACTGGCTATGGCGATATCCCCAGCAGCGTGCGTGCGATGAAGGCCGGTGCGTTGGACTTCCTGACCAAACCTGTGGACGCCGACGCATTGCTTGAAGCGGTGAGGCAGGCGGTAGCCGTTGATGAAGCCATCCACCGCAGCGCCATGCAGAGCAAGGATGCACGCACCCTTTTTGACACGCTTACGCCGCGTGAGCGGGAGGTGGTCCCTTATTTGCTCACCGGGCGCCTCAACAAACAGATCGCAGCAGATCTGGGCGTTGCCGAGAAAACCATCAAGGTCCACCGCTCACGCGTGATGCAGAAGTTGGGCGTGCGCACGCCGATAGAATTGCTGGCCTTCCTGGAGCGATCCGGGCTTCAGAAAAAGTAGGGATGTCAGCGGCAGATTGAACCTCATGGAGCTTGGTTCCTGGCCGTGGGGTTTCTGGGACTCGTCGGCGTTTCAACGGCGGGTAGTTGCCGATCAGGCCATTGCCCGGGAACGGATCAGCCCCCTCCCAGCGCTGCAGCCGTCAGTGCATGCTCCAGCCTCTCAGGCGATGCTTGCGCTGTCCTTGGGTGAACGGTGCCCTTTGAACTGCGGCCGCACCCTGCTATCAATCACCAGCGCCGGACAGGGGCAGGCATTCCTATCGCAGCGCATGTGGCACCGATCTTCGATTCAGTGTCGGTCGAAACAGCAGGTGCTGTTCCAGGCAGTCTTAGCGGCCAGCTTCCGGGGGGCGGCGGCTGGCAGCAACCTGTTCCGGCATCGCGCGGAGGCACTTGGTGGTCAGACGTCCAACTTCAGCTCTCCACCCTCAATGCCGGTGTGACTGCGCAAGCCCGCTCCGCTCCTCAATTGCGGGAAGGGCAAACGCTGGACGGACTGACCTCAGGGATCTCCTCGTAGGAGAACGTTTCCTTGTTGAACACCAGTTTTATGCGCTGCACGGGGCTGCTCGTATCCCCAGGTGCGGCGCACTCACGGGTCGCGTCCAGGTCAGGCCAGGCAGCCTTCGTGGATTCCGGGGAAGCAACGCTCTTGAAGTCACCCTCGAGCACCTTGATGGAGGTGCCGTCACCACACTGGACGAATCCAAGGTAGTGGACGATGTCGGCATCGCCGTAGTTGCTTCCCAAGTACTTGGCCAACTGATCGGGCAGCCCGTCGCCATTCAGATCCGGCGTGCCGGCGCTGTAGGTCTGAGCCATTGTCAGGTTGTAGATGCAGTCTTCCTCAGCACCCGGTGGGCAGGCGCTGATCAGGCTGTTCTCGTAGTGCTTCAACTCGACAAGATCGTCGACCGGAACGGCAGCGCAGCGCTGCTGGAGCGAAACGGGTGCGGCGGCTGTCGAGCAGCCGATCGTGGACACGGCAAGGAATGCGACGCTCAGTCGGAGTTGATGCAATCTCATGTACTAGATTCCCGTGGTGTCCAGGTGGAAGCTGTTGCGACCATCACGAAGTGAACCCAGCTCGTCGTTGACGACATACCTGCGACCGGCGCGGCCGGCGTAGTTGGGCCAACTGGCAAGCTGGTTCTGTGTGGCGTTGATCGCCGCGGCATCGGTAAGCAGTTGGTTGGTGATGGCGCGCTCATGTGCGTCCGTCCATTGTGCCAACGGTAGTGACCAGTTCAGTCGCGCATTGCCGGCGATGGCGCTGCGTATGGAGTTGGGCACGCTTTGGCCGGTCACATGGCCCGGGCGGAAGATGTGCCAACGCAGCAGAATGGCGGCAGCCTTCTCGGAGGTGCAGATGTCGCCGAGCGTGCCAGTGACCCGTGTCTGCCCCGAGGTGATGTTGACGTTGATGGCACGAACATCGCGCAGGCGCAGGCGCACCATGTCCCACATGGCCGTCTGCACGCTGGACAGGGTTCTTCCGGCCATCGCAAAACGGTGGAACCAATGCCAGGTCTTGAAATAGTCGGCTTCCACGGGCGTGCGATTGACCATGGGCAGCAGGCGGTCGGCGTTGGCCGTCTGCGCAAGGGCTGCCACGGCCTGGTTCGGTTGGGTCTGCTCGTTATGCTGTCGAATCCAGCCTTCGTACTTGCGCGCGGTGCGGTTCCACAGTGTCCCGGCATTGGAAGACACCCATGTGCTGGACGGGAACAGCCCAAAGCTTCCGAAGGCACGGAGATAGTCGGCCTGATTGCTGTGCAGGAGATAGGCAAGGAATCCGGCCAGCTCCCCATTGTCGTAACCGTTCTGCGGCATCAGTCCCATGGTCCAGTGGCACGGGCCGAGGGAAATCAATGCATCGTCATAGGCATTGATGCCGTCGAACATGCCCATGCATTCCATCTCTGCGGTCGCGCGGACCACGCGATAGGTGGAGGCGGTAGCGCCCGTGGTATTGGCGGCGAGCGTGGCCAATGTGTTGCGTGGGCCGATGAGTCGCTCCGGCGTCATCTCCGCTTCGGCCCACGTATGTGTTGGAACCTCGCTTCGGGCGCCACCGTAGGTCATGTAGCTCGCGTAGCCTCCCAGGATCTGGTACGCGTCCTGGCTGCGCGTGGTGGGGTAGGTGTAGTAGCGGCTGAAGTCGCGGCTGAACATGCGGACGTACGCGGTGACGCGCCGTTGTGCGTCGCGGATGACGCCCTGGGTTATCTGGTTGTAGTTCCAGATGTTGATGCCGTTGGTGGCCGGGATTGTCCGCTGCCCGGTCGCCGCGGCAACCTGCCATGCCTCGATGACCACCGGGCAGCGATAGTTGTGCTGCAGCCAGTAGTCGATTGCATCGCGCGTACGCTGATTCACCACGCCGCTGATGGGGCCGGCGTATCTCGAAGCGTTGGCAACCCGGTCCAACGAACCGACGTGGAAGCTTTCGGGTGGATTTGAATTGGGACGAAGCCCCAGGGCCACGACTTCCGGCGTGGTTGTGCCGGCTTGCGGCCGCCAGCCGTGGAGGCGGGGCACATTGACCTGCGCAACATTGGCCATGCCTGCATAGATCTGGAACTCCCGCACTGCCCATTCGGTCGTGCGGCCGAAGTCACCGTCGGCACTGGCGATGAACAGAAAGCCGAGCGTTCGCAGATCGTTCTGCAATTGGCGCACATGCTGCGGTATCGCTACGGTTGCGCCGCCGCGATTCTGGGGCGTCTGTGCATTCGCGGCTGATGGTGGGCGTGGATTGTTTGTCCCACCCCAACGGGGCGCGCGATTGGCGGCCGGGCTTCCGTCGTTGTCTCCCCGCTGGAGATCGTGATTGCCGTATAGCATGTTGCATCCATCCTAGATGTCGTGTTCGTTCCCCAATGCACTCAGGCCGTCGAGGCTTGGGGTATCAACACCCGCGACGTCTGCTGCACGGTGAAAGCGTTGCAATGCCATACGGCTCATCGGGCCGAAGTCGCCATCGATGGCGCCATGGTAGAAGCCGAGATTCTTGAGCTTGGATTGAAGGCCAACATGCTCGGTGGTGGGCTTCTGGGCGGCCAGGTCGAGGGCCCACTCCCAGGGATGGTTCTCGGCGCCGAACGCGAACACCTTCAGGGTGCCCTTCTTCACGCCATCAGGCATGGGGTGGTTGAGGGAACCGTCCGAGCCGATCACTCCCTCGAAGGTTTCCCCGCCCAGCTCTAGTTGATAAGGCTTGCCGGCCAGGGCGGCGAGCTCGAACTGTTGCCCCACGCGGATGCCGAACTGTTGCAGCGGCAGGGTTGTTCCCTTCGGCAGGTGTTCCGGGATGGCGGGATTCGTCTGCGGCCCCATGAAGGGATGCTGGCTCGCCTTGACCTTGAACTCGCCTGGGCAACTGAAGGTGATGTCGCCGCCTTCCAAGGTAATCGCGCTGCTGCCGGCCTGCAGCACCACCTTGCTCTGGGCGAGCACGTCGATGCGCTTGTCGGTGGCAGTCACCGTGAGCGCCTGCTCGGCGAGCAGCTCCAGTTCGCCGTCATTGGCCTGCAGGCTGACCGGCCCTTGCGCGGCGATGACCCGCAATGGACCGGCCTGCGAGAACAGGGAAACATTGCCGCCGGATACCGAGGTCAATGTTTCGCCGGCGGAGGCATGCAGGTCCTGTTGGACGGTCAGCTCCAGGTTCTGGCCAGCGAAGGCCACGGCACTGGCCGGCGTGGTCCAGGCGACGTGATGCGGTGCTTCGGCCAGCAGGACCGGCTTGCCGAAGCGTTCGACCGGTGTGTCGCCGGGGGTGCGGCCGTCATCGGGCTTGAATGCCGATTGGCCGTTGACCTCGCCCTGGTAGCGGCCCTGTTGCTCGGGATCGATCAGTTCGCGCAGCTTGCCGGTCTGCTGCCAGGCACTGAGGCCGGGCACCTGCTGCTGGCCCAGCGTCTGCTGCATGGCCTCCAGGCTGCGCTCGGCGCCCTTGAGCTGGGAAACGACGCTGGCGTTTTCCATCACGGTGTTGGCCGCGCGCTCCTGCGCGCTTGCCGACAGCAGCATGCCTTCGGCAGCGTGGACATTGCCCCAGCCGGTGGTGGCCAGCTCGAACCCTTCACCGCGCAGGTTTCCGCGTGAAGTGTTCTGGTGTTCGATCAGGTAGCCAAGCTCCAGGCGGCTGTCAGCCAGCGAGCTGTGCAAGCGGGTACGCAGCTGCCCGGGGGTGTCGTCGATGACCCATTGCTGGCTGCCCCCGCCGTCATGCGAGGTGGTGTGCAGGCCACTCAGCACACCAGGATGCTTGGCGTCCTCGTCCACACCGCCACCGAAGGGTGGGGCGACATCACCGTTGTACAGCTGGCCGGTAACGCGCGGCTGGTCGATGTCGCCGTGAAGGAATTCAACGAGCACCTCGCTGCCGATGCGGGGCAGGAAGGCGGTGCCCCAGTTGGGGCCGGCAACCCATTCGGCAACAGGGATCCAACTGCCGGTGGTCTGGTCGCCCGGCGCATGCCCGGGCTGTGCACTACCCGTATCGCTGAAGCCTCCGCTGTTCGGTTGGGCGCCGCGCTGCCATCCAAACTGCACACGCACCTGGTGCTCGCGATTGGGGCTGAGCGCCGCATCTGCCACGCCGACGACGCGGGCTGATTGTGGCCCGTGCAGGGTAGGGCGGTCCTGCGGCAGTGCGCGGACCGGAACCTGTGCATCGGTCGCCAGAAACTGGTTGCGATAGCTGCCGCGCTCAAGTTCAGTGCCTCCGAGCAGCTCGGAGATGCCGTGATCCAGATTGTTGACGGCCGCGTGCCGCACCGACAGCAGATGGAAGGATTGCCCTTCGTGCTGCGGATGCTGGGTCAACGTCAGGCAGTTTCCTGCCGCAAGACGACGCTCGCTGCCGGCGCCGCTGAACAGCTGCTGCGGCACGCGCAGCGCATCCAGTCGAGCCTGCGCTTCATCCTCGGCCCACTGGGCTTCATTGAAGCGGCCCGCACGGGGCTGCACATACACTTCCAGTGGCGGCAGGTCACCTGCCTCGGCCTGCAGCTGCGCGGCAACGGCGGCTAGCTTCTCGCTGTGCCAACTCGAGGTTGTGCTGATGTTGGGGACGAGCTGCCGCCGCTCCGAGAACTGCGTGATGCCATCGGTGGCTTCGGTGGCATGCGTGCGATGAAACCGGATGGACCCAAGGTCGGTAAGCTCGCTGGTCGGTTCGTAGACCACCAGCTGGTGGTTGCCGTCGCCGTCCTGCGCTTGCTCGATGCGCCACGCCAGGCCGGCCTCGGAGAGCAGTCGGGTGATGAACTCCCAATCGGTTTCGCGGTACTGCGTGGTGATGGCACGACTGGGCAGCGCGGCCTTTACGTCGAAGCGGTAGGCCGCTTGTGGGTAGTCGGCGAAGATGGCCTCGCAGATCGCGCGCGTATCCGCGTTCTGGATGATCACCGCGTTGCGGCGAAGCTCCAGCAGGGCAGTCCAAGGCTCCATCACAAGCCGGTAGCGTGCCAGCCCGCCATCGCTGCCCAGCAAAGCGGCCGAGGTGCACAGGCCATGCCATTGGCGGGCCGCGCCGCTGGCCTGGCTGAGTTGCAGCGTGAAGGCCTGCTCCAGCCACGGATCGGTCTCAAGCGAGGCGTCGGTGGCCAGGCAGTCGATCAGGAAACGGGTACGGCCACAGACACTTTCCTCGCCCTCGAACCGCTCCACCACCAGTGCATCCGGCAGGCCTTGCAGACGGATCAGGCGATCGTGATGGGAGAGCCTGGAAAGCGATGCAAGGTGTGTGGAGCTTTGGATATCCATATCGACAGGCTCATGGGAGAGTGATCGTGATGTGGGCGGTGCGCTCGGGCATCTGCACCACGTCGTTGTACGCGGCGAGCTGCTTGCCGGTTTCATGCCCCATGTAGAAGCGCAGGCCGAAGAAGGCAAGTACACCGAAACACCCGACGAAAACGGCGGGCAGCCACAGCGGAATCACGCGGCGCAACTGGTGCCGGACGCTGTCCGGCGGCAGTGCATGCGGTGCGAAGCCGTGGCGCTTTCCCTTCAGGTAGACGATCTCATCGCCCAGGCGTGCGGTGAGATAGCCAAGCTTCTCGGTGCCTTCCAGCCGGTACTTGCCCTCGAAGCCCATCAACAGGCAGTAGTGGTAGACCTCCAGCGAAGGCAGGCGTGGTGCGCCCTGGCGTCGCAGTTCTTCCAAACGGTCGAAGAAGTGCTCACCAGCCAGGTGCTCGCCGAATAACCGCAACTGCAGCGGATTGCGCTCCCATACTTCATGCAGTGCCGACGGCTGGGACAAGATGGCTTCGTCGACCGCGGCGCAGAAGGCGTACTTGCCCGCGTAGACGTCCTCGGAAGAAATGCCCATGCGCATGGCGTTGCGTTCAACGCCATCGAGGAACTTCTGCACGGTCTGCACGAACGACTCGGCATCGTTCGGAAGCTGCCCGCGCTTGAGCAGCAACAACAGGTAGAAGCCGTCGGACATCAGGTCCAGCAGGCTTTGCGGTGTGGTGGCGCTGGGCGTCGCGTTGGCCATCGTGCCATTCGACGTAAGCGACGGCATCGGGCCCGGAGTCGGGGGAAGTTGCGAATTCATCATGAGGTCACCGCGACAAGTTCCATCTTCAGGTCAGTGATGCCGGCCGGCACATAGATCATCAACGACTGTGCCTTCAACATGCGCTCGTACAGTGCGCCGCGTGTATCCAGTTCGAAGTAATGGCTGCCCGGGCGCACAGGGATGGCTGCCGGGACCTGCGCTGCGTGCACCAGCTTCACGCCGGGCAGCGCTGACAGCACGCACTTTTCGACATCGTCGGGCGCACCGACCTTGAAACGCACCGGCACGCTCTGGATGAGTTCCTGCGCGGGCAGGGCGGAAGACACCGAGAGATAGAAGGATGCGTTGCCGTCGATGCGCTGCGAATCCAGCCGGCCAAGGTGATAGGACGGCTTCACTTCGCTCAGTGCGATCTTGAAGTAACGCGTGGAGATGACCGTATCCAGCAGGGCACGGACGATATCGAGCACCCTTCTGAAGGATTCTTCGGGCTGGTCGTGGCGGTACGCCGGCAGGTCGTTCAGCTGGTAGGCGTTGGAGAAGGTGAGCAGTGCGCCCGCCAAGCGCAGCAACTCCTGGTACAGGCGCTCGGGATGCAGCTGCGGATGATGCAGCAGGTGTGCCAGCGCACTGGACGACGAATTGATGGTGTGCAGCAGCCAGAACGAAGCGATGTCGCCGGAGCGGAACTCGATGATGTTCTGCGATGTCTGCCGATGCAGGCCGTACAGCGCATCGACCTTGGCCTGCAGGGCATCAAGCACCGAGCGCAGTTCACGGTGCAGATAGGGCGATGCCTGGACCTGCGCGCACGGCGGGATGAAATCATCATCCAGCTCGAAGCCACCGCTCGACGTGCGCCGTATGCGGGCGACGGCGACCGTGGCATAGGCATCGCGTGGCTGGTCATCGGTGAGCAGCTTCACCGCCTTGCTCAGGTACGCAAGTTCGGCTTCGGCCGCATCAGTGAACAGGTCGCCGGTGACATGGTTCGCCTGGTGATAGCGGGTGAGTATCGTGGCATCGGCGCCACCGCAGTTGTTGCCGTCATCCCGCAGCAAGGGCAGCGCGAGGTGGATGAGCGTGGACTGGATTCCCTGCGGCAACCCCTGCAGTGAAACCGCATCCGGGAGGCTGTCATGGGTAGGCGCGTCGTAGCTTTCGCCGTCTGGAAACACAACGGAAAGGTCAAGTGGGCGCAATGCTCCGCCACTGAGCGCATGTGTGTCGAATCGCACGCGCCTGACGCCCCAGCCGTAGGGGTGAAGTGTGTGCGAAAGGTCCTGCAGGCGTGCCTCGTAATAGGCATCCTGCCGCTGGAAATGCTGGGGGCGTAGAAACAGGCCTTCACCCCAGAGAACTTTGGACATCCTGCTTACGTAAGCCACATTTCAATCCTTGGAAATACCTGTTGAGTCGACGGCTCCGGTCCGTCGAGCGTCGCATGCGAATCCCTGTGCAATTCCTCCCGCCGACCTGGTTATGGCATCCAACGCAGCCATCCACGTGACGCATGGCCATGTCGGTGAACTACGCAGGGATACTAATCGCACGCGCTGGAAAAGTAATGCATCGCACTTTTCTGAATGAAATTCATGGGTGGACCCGTGACGGGAATAATGGGAAGCCGTTCTCCCGTTCAACGTGATGGCGCGCACCGAATGGAAGCAAGGCTATTGGGGTCGCCCGATACACGGGTGAGCAGGGCGGTACTGTCACTGGTCAGCGCACACGCATGAACCCCAATAGTCACACCGTCGTTCGGAAGGTCCTTGGATTTGGCATCAAAAGCAAAACGCCAACGATTTTCCGCAGGGGCGCGGAACAGCGCGACGACGCCAAGCACAGCGGTTCCATCACTCAATTGTTCGGACAACTCCTGTCGGACACCCGGTGTCAGAACGACTTCGTTGGCTGAAAGCAGGTCGGCGCCCAGTGCGGCCTGTTCGCCTGCCTGGTCAAGGAATGCATTGAATGGTGCCTGCTCGAAGCGCTGGCTGCTGCGCAGGTGATAGATCTTCACGACCGCAGCCGTTGCACGTTTGTCATTGGCTGCATTGAGATTGCTCCCTGCATACAGACGCAACGGAACAACAGGAGGTTCTGCTGGTTTCTTCTCGCGTAAGCCGACTGCCTGCAGGGTACTGTCTACCGCTTCACCAATCTTTCCGTTACTGGCACATCCCGATGTTGCCAGTAGAACTATCCCCATGAGGGTGGAGCTTGAAACTACGCGCAGAACATCTTTCATAGGCGTATTCATTATTGTGGTGATAGTGGGTTTATGTGCGCTACGGCACGAAATTGAGCATGCAGTACGACAGTGTCATCACCTGATGTATGTGATGGGGTGTATACGTCAGCAATTTCCGAGTAACTGAAAATCACTATACCGACGCGCGTTGGCGAATGTACACTCCGGCCGCAGGGATTGGATTCCCGTACGTTGTATCGGCGGTTGTCCGGTTCCCTTGAGGAACTTTTTCAACGAGGGATCACGATGGATGTGAAGGCAATAGGAGCGGCCGCATATCGGCCGATGGTGGCAATGGTGTTGTTGGTCGGTCTGGCTGCATGTGCATCCTCACCGAAGAAAACTGTCGCAGTGCCATTCGAAACAGTCATGGCAAATGCGGAAGCACAGGTCGTAACCGCAGGTGCGGATACTTCGATCAAAGCGTTTGAAGATGCAGCCAAGGCGGATCCTACCCGCAAGGAGCCTTGGGTTCGCATCGCCCAGCTGCAGTTCGACCAGGGCAACTACGCACGTGCGATTGTTGCCGCAGAGGAAGTGCTGCAGCGTGATCCCGATGATCTCGTGGCCGACGGTGTGCTCACCGTTGCCGGTTTCCGCGTAGCCAACCAATCGCTGCAGCGACTGCAGGGACGTGGTGCCCTGGCATCGGAAACGGCCCGCAAGGAGGCGCAGACTTTGGCAGACACCCTGCGTGCAACGATGGGTGATGCCGTACTCATAGCTGAAAAGCCCAAGCCGCGTGCACGCAGCTCGGCACGTACGACAGCACGTCGTGCTGGTCCGGCCCCCGCCGCAGCTCAGCCGGCCGCGCAACCGGCAGCACGGCAGACACGCAGCGACAACTCCGATCCCTTTCAGAATATCGGCAACTGAGCCGCCCAGCTCACAGTCAGGAGACACGTATGGCCAAGAAGGACAGTGTTCAGAAGCGGCTGCAGAAGATCCGCCCGCCTCGCGTCCAGCTCACGTATGACGTGGAGAAGGGGGACGCCATCGAACAGAAGGAGCTGCCATTCGTGGTCGGCGTGCTGGGTGACTTCAGCGGCAACCCGGAGCACCCGCTGGCGAAGGTGAAGGATCGCAAGTTTGTCAGCGTCGACCTGGACAACTTCGATGAAGTGATGGAGGGCCAAGCGCCGCGTGCGGTGTTCCGTGTTCCCAACAAGATCAGTGATTCGGGCGGGGAGTTCGGTGTCGAGCTGAAATTCAACTCGATCGATGACTTCCGTCCGGAAGCCGTGGTTGACCAGATCGAGCCGCTGCGCCGCCTGCTGGAATCGCGCACCAAGCTGGCAGACCTGCGCAACAAGTTGGCCGGCAATGAAAAGCTGGAGGACCTGTTGACGGACGTACTCAACAACACCGAGCAGCTCAAGCAGCTCGGCGCGGCCAAGGGGGAGTGATCCATGTCGGTTGAAGCCAGCCAGCTGGGTGCAGCAACAGCGGTTACCGAGGAGGTCGGCCTGCTCGACCAGATCGTCGAGAGGAGCAAGGTCGCCAAGTCGCAGACCGAGCATGAGCGTGCCAAAGACATCATTTCTGCATTGGCGCAGGAAGTGTTGGAGGGTACGGTCGTCGTGTCGGACAACCTCAACCTGACGCTTGACGCGCGTATCGCCGAGATCGACCGGATCATTTCAGAGCAGCTCAGCGCGGTGATGCATGCCAAGGAGTTCCAGCAGCTGGAGAGCAGCTGGCGCGGCCTGCATTACCTGTGCTCGCAGACATCCACCGGCCCGAACATGAAGATCAAGGTCTTCAATGCGCCGAAGAAGGACCTGGTCAAGGACTTCAAGTCCGCGATCGACTTCGACCAGAGCGCACTGTTCAAGAAGGTCTACGAAGAAGAGTTCGGCACCTTTGGTGGTGCGCCCTTCGGCGCGCTGATCGGTGACTACTTCCTCGGCCGCCAGCCGGAGGACATGTACTTCATCGAGCAGATGTCGCACGTGGCCGCAGCGGCGCATGCGCCGTTCATTTCGGCAGCGGACGAGGGCATGTTCGGCCTGGAGTCGTTCACCGACCTGGGCAAGCCGCGCGATCTGGCCAAGGTGTTCGACACCGTCGAGTACGCCAAGTGGAAGTCGTTCCGCGAGAGCGAGGACAGCCGTTACGTCGGCCTGACCATGCCGCGCTTCCTCGGCCGCCTGCCGTACAACCCAAAGGACGGAACCACCGTGGAGGGCTTCAATTTCGTCGAGGAAGTCGAGGCCGCCGACCACAGCAAGTTCCTGTGGTGCAACACCGCCTATGCCATGGGCGCGCGCCTGACCCAGGCGTTCGAGAACTACGGCTGGTGTGCGGCGATCCGTGGCGTGGAAGGCGGTGGCCTGGTCGAGGACCTGCCCACCCACACCTTCCGTACCGACGATGGAGAAGTGGCATTGAAGTGCCCGACCGAAGTGGCCATCACCGACCGCCGCGAGAAGGAGCTGAGCGACCTGGGCTTCATGCCGCTGGTGCATTGCAAGAACACCGATTACGCGGCGTTCTTTGGTGCCCAATCGGCACAGAAGGCCAAGAAGTACAACACCGACTCGGCCAACGCCAACGCGATCCTCTCCGCGCAGCTGCAGTACATCTTCGCGGTTTCGCGTATCGCCCATTACCTCAAGGCGATGATGCGCGAGAAGATCGGCAGCTTTGCCTCGGCCGGCAATGTCGAGGAGTTCCTCAACCGGTGGATCGCCCAGTACGTGTTGCTGGACGACAACGCCAACCAGGAAGCCAAGGCGCAGTTCCCGCTGCGCGAAGCTTCCGTGCAGGTTTCGGAAGTGCCGGGCAAGCCCGGTGTCTACCGCGCGGTGGCCTTCATCAGGCCGCATTTCCAGCTCGATGAGCTGTCTGTTTCGTTGCGTCTGGTTGCCGAGCTTCCGGCATCCGCGAAGAAGGCGTAACGGTTTTGCTGTTGCTGTAGCGTCAGGGGACTCCGGTCCCCGCTATTGCAGTGACGCTTCTATTAGAGGGTAAAGCCCCTTGAATCGCCGGGCCCCCGCCCGGCAACCCAATCTCACGGAAGAACGGAACTTAGGAGACCAGATATGCAGCACGCTTTTCTCTCGATTGACACCATCAAGGGCGAGTCGCACGACGACAAGCACAAGGACTGGATCGAGATCCAGTCGTTCTCGCAGGACCTGTTGCAGCCACGTTCGGCCACCGCGTCGACCTCCGGCGGCTCCACCGCAGCCCGCGTGAACCTGTCACCGATCGAAATCACCAAATCGATCGACCTCGCTTCCACGGCCCTGAACCAGGCCGCCGCCAACGGCACCACCTTCCCGAAGGCCCGCGTGGAGTTCATGCGCGCCGACAAGGACGGCAACGCGATCAATTACTACCTGGTCGAGTTGATGAATGTGCTGGTCCACCGCGTCACCACCACGGTGGACAAGGAGGGCATGCCACAGGAGGTTGTTCAGTTGAGCTTCGGTGCCATCAAGTGGACTTACCAGCAGCAGAAGCCGGAAGGCGGAGTTGGTGGCAAGACCGTGGCACAGTGGAGTGCAACCAAGAACATCCCGAACTACACCGTGTGATGTTGTGTCGCTGCGATGGCGCCTCGTGCGCCATCGCAGTCTGATCCTGCGGGGCCAAGGTTGGCCTTGTCTCGTTGCACCGCTGCCGCACGCACGGATGCCGAACCTGAGTGAATGGACCAATGAAGGGACTCGAACCCAGTCTGCTGGAAAAGCTGTTCGACGATACCCCGAAGCAGTCGGGTGGCGGGCCGGTGTTCAAGTCCGTCTCGCTGGAGCAGTACAAGGAGTCCATCGCACGTGATCTGGAAGGGCTGCTGAACTCCCGCGCCGCATTCCAGGAAAGCGACATGCAGGAGCTTCCCAATTGCCGGCAGTCGCTGTTGACCTACGGTCTTGCCGATTTCTCGGCCATGAGCCTGGCCAATGCCTATGACCGCGCGGCCATCTGCCGCTCGTTGGAGCAGGCCGTTGCGCGTCATGAACGCCGTCTCAAGAACATCAACGTGCAGCTGGATACCGGCAACCAGTTCGCCGGCGGCCTGCACTTCACCATTCATGGCCTGCTTGATCTGGAACCGGCACGCGAGCCGGTCAGCTTCGATGCGATGCTGCAACCTTCGACGCTGCAGTACCAGGTGACGCGCGCGCGTCGCACGCAGGCGGGCTGATGCAGGACCTTTTGCCTTATTACGAACGTGAACTGGCCTATCTGCGTCGATACGGCCGCGAGTTCGCCGAGCGCTACCCGAAGATCGCCGGCCGCCTGCAGTTGTCCCCGGAGGGCAGCCAGGACCCGCATGTCGAGCGCCTGATCGAGGCGTTCGCGCTGCTCAGTGCACGCGTGTCCAAGCGTATCGAGGACGACTACCCGGAGTTCACCGACGCGCTGCTGGACGTGCTGTACCCGCACTACCTGCGCCCGTTCCCGTCCTGCTCGATCGCCCATTTCGACATGGACGGCGTGGCATCAAAGCTCAGTGCGCCGGTCCGTGTCCCGCGGGGCACCGCGCTGCAGAGCCGGCCGGTACGTGGCGTGCCCTGCGACTTCCGCAGTGCGTATGACGTGGTGTTGGCGCCCATCGGCGTGCAGCAGGTGCTGTACCGCGCGGTGGCCGAGGCGCCGATGGCGACGACCCTGCCGGCCGGCGTGGGTGGGCAGATCTCGCTGGGCTTCCAGCTGCTTTCCGACCAGTTGGGGTTCGGTCAACTGGGTACGGACAAGTTGCGCCTGTTCCTGGATGGCGAACCTTCGGTGCGGGCCGCACTGCGTGATGCGCTGATGTATGGCGTGAAAGCAGCCTACGTCGAGTCGGATGGAGATGGCCGCTGGCGTCGCCTGGAAGAGGTGCCGCTCAGCCCGGTGGGCTTTGCCGATGACGAGGCGCTGATTGATTTCCCGGCACGCTCGCACCCCGCGTATCGGCTGCTGACAGAGCTGTTTGCCTACCCCGAGAAGTTTGGCTTCATCGACCTGCACCTGCCGGCGGTAACGGCTGGCGCCAGCCGCCGGTTCACCCTGCATCTGGTGTTGCAGGGCGCGGGCAATGACCGCAGCAACACGATGGTGCTGGAGGAACTGGGCCTCAACAACGTGCGCTTGGGCTGTACCCCCATCGTCAACCTGTTCAAGACCAACGGCGAGCCCATCCGGGTGACGCATCGAACGGTGAACTACCCGGTACTTGCCGATGCCCGTCGCGCGTTTGCGTACGAAGTGCACGCCATCGACTCGGTACACCGCATCCGGCAGACGCCGCAGGGTGAAGTGATCCAGGCGTTCCGGCCATTCTATTCGCTGCACCATGGTGAGGATCCGGAGCGGACCGGGCAGTACTGGGTCGTGCGCCGCGACGAAGACGTTGCCCGGCAGAGCCCCGGTTTCGAGATGGAGATCAGCTTCGTCGACCTGTCCTTCAACCCGGTGCTGCCACAGACCGATACGGTCAGCTTGGAGCTGACCTGCAGCAACCGCGACCTGCCCAACCAGCTGCCTTACGGCGCCGCCGGCGGCGACCTGAGCATGGAAGGGGGCAACCCGGCCCGCTCGATCGGCCTGCTGCGCAAGCCGACCAAGCCGCTGCGTTTCCGCCATGGGCGCAATGCGCAGTGGAGACTGATCTCGCACCTGTCCTTGAACCAGCTGTCGCTGACCGGCAGTGGCCTGCCGGCGCTGAAGGAGATGCTGCGCCTGTACGACCTGTCCGGTTCCAACGTCTCGGCGCGGCAGATCGACGGCATCCTCGGCCTGGAGCAGCACCCGGCTACCACGTGGATGTCGGGCCGACAGTTCGCTTCGGTGGTGCGTGGCCTGGAGATCCGACTGACCATCAATGAAGCCCATTTCGTGGGCACCGGTGTGGCTGCCTTCGCCCAGGTGATGGACCACTTCTTCGCACTGTACGTGCATGCCAATAGTTTCACCCGACTGGTGCTGGTTTCCGGCGACAGCGGGGAGGAGATCGTCCGATGCCCAGCGCGCAGCGGCGAATCGATCCTGGCGTAGCGCAGCAGCTGCTCGCCGAACCCCACCGCTTCCAGTTTTTCCAGGCGGTGCGGTTGCTCGAGCAGGTGTTTCTGCGCCAGGGCGTCACGCCCGGGCAGGCGGTGCCCATGCGGGTGCGCTTCCGCAACACGCTCTCGCTGGGCTTCCCAGCGACCGAGCTGTCCTCGGAAGGCACGGTGGTCTCGCTGAATGGCGAAACGCTGCAGGACGCGCAGGCCATCGAGCAGGCGCTGCACGACGAAACGCTGGGCGAAGTACACCTGACCCCGCAGTTCATGGGCCTGCTGGGTACGGCCGGTGCGTTGCCGCTGCACTACACCGAGACCCTGCAACTGCGTGAGCTGTACCAGCGCGACCGCACCGCGCGTGCGTTCCTGGACATCTTCTCCACGCGCGCGGTGTCGCTGCATTACGCCGCGTGGAAGAAACATCGCCTGGCCTTGCAGTACGAACTGGACCGGCGCGAGCGCTTCCTGCCGCTGGTGCTGTCGTTGCTCGGCATGGGCATGAGCGAACTGCGCGATCGCCTGCATGAAGGGCAGGGTGAAATATTCGACCAGGCCGTGGCCTACTACGCGGGAGCGATTCGACAGCGACCGGTTTCGGCGGCCTTGATGCAGCGTGTGCTGTCCGATTACTTCCAGGTAGCCATCGAACTGGAGCAGTTCGTCGGCGCCTGGTACCACGTTCCAACCGGGCAAGCCACTCGGCTTGGGCAAGCCAATGCCGTGCTGGGCGCCAGCGCGCTGGCCGGTGATCGTGTGTGGCAACGCGATCTTCGAATGCGGCTGCGTATTGGCCCTTTGCGTCGCGACCAGTTCGACGACTTCCTTCCCGGTGGAACTGCGGCCGAAGCACTGGCCAAGTGGCTCTCGCTGCTGACCGGCGGCACGTTGGAGTACGAGGTCAGGCTGGTGTTGCGCGCCGATGACGTACAGGGCAGCGCATTGGGTGAGGCGGGCGGAGCGCGGTTGGGCTGGGACAGCTACATGACTACCCGGCCACAGCAGGCCCCACGCGAGGACACGACGTATGGCATCCATACATTGCAATGACAGTGGGCCGGTGGCTGTGGACCAGCCGGCATCCAAACGAATCCAGCAAGGAGTGCGCGTTTCTGCATGAGCATCAACCTCAAGACCCTGATCAGCAAGTTGGACGACACCTGCCGGCAGGCCGCCGAGCGGGCGGCAAACCTGTGCATGTCGCGTGGCAACTACGAGGTGGACCTGGAGCACCTGTTCCTGGCCCTGCTGGAACAGCCGCAGTGTGACTTCGTGTTGATCGCCAGGCGCAGTGGCATCTCGCCCGAGTCGCTGGAGCGCGACCTCAACGACGAGATCAGCCAGTTCAAGACCGGCAACAGCCGCACGCCGGTGTTTTCGCAGCACATTCCCAAGCTGTTCGAGCATGCCTGGCTGATCGCGTCGCTGGACTCGGAAACCACCCGCATCCGCAGCGGCCACCTGCTGCTGGCGCTGCTGACCGAGCCGGACCTGGCGCAGCTGGCATATCGCGGTTCCAAGCTGTTCGTGCGCTTCAAGCGCGACGAGCTCAAGCACGACTTCGCCACGCTGACCGAGGGCTCGCAGGAGTCCGTGCAGACGATGCGCTTCGCCGATGCCGCTGCACCCGGCGCAGAAGGTGCGGACGCTGTCGATGCCATGCCCGGCGATGCCAAGGGCGGGCTGTCCAAGACGCCGGCGCTGGACCAGTTCACCACCAACCTCACCCAGCGTGCGCGCGAGGGCAAGATCGACCCGGTGATCGGCCGTGATACCGAGATCCGGCAGGTGATCGACATCCTGATGCGTCGCCGCCAGAACAACCCGATCCTCACCGGCGAGGCCGGCGTCGGCAAGACCGCGGTGGTCGAGGGCCTGGCCCGGCGCATCGCCGAAAAGGACGTGCCCGAGGTGTTGCAGGGCGTCGAGCTGCACACGCTGGACATGGGCCTTTTGCAGGCCGGTGCCAGCGTCAAGGGCGAGTTCGAGAACCGCCTGAAGAACGTGATCGACGAGGTCAAGAAGAGCCCGCACCCGATCATCCTGTTCATTGACGAAGCCCACACCATGATCGGTGCCGGCGGCGCCGCCGGGCAGAACGACGCGGCCAACCTGCTCAAGCCGGCATTGGCGCGCGGCGAGCTGCGCACCATCGCCGCCACCACCTGGGGCGAGTACAAGAAGTACTTCGAGAAGGACGCCGCGCTGGCCCGTCGTTTCCAGGTAGTGAAGGTGGAGGAGCCCAGCGAGACGCTTGCCGCCGCGATGCTGCGTGGCATGGTCGGCTTGATGGAGTCGCACTTCGGCATCCGCGTGCTGGACGAGGCCGTGACCGAGGCGGTGCGCCTGTCGCATCGCTACATCAGCGGCCGGCAGCTGCCGGACAAGGCGGTCAGCGTGCTCGACACCGCCTGCGCCAAGGTCGCCCTGGGGCAAAGCGCGACGCCGGCCATCATCGAGGACACCCGCAAGCACCTGGACCGCCTGCAGGCCGAGATCGATGCGCTGCAGCGCGAGACTGCCGGTGGCAACGACCAGCACGGTGAACGACTGGCCGAGCTGCATGCGCAGCAGGCCGAAGCGCAGGCCGTGCTGGCCAACAACGAAGAGCGCCTGGGCCGCGAGCGTGAGTTGGCCGGGCGCATTGCCCAGTTGCGGCAGCAGCTGGAGCAGGCGCCGCCTCAGCCGCAGGGCGAAGCCATCGAGGAAGGCGAGGGCGATGTCGCCGTCGCCAAGCCGGCTAGCAAGCGCAAGGCCGCCAAGCCGGCGCAGTCGCCGCAGCATGCCGAACTGGCGACGCTGCAGGCCGAGCTGAAGCAGCTGCAGGGTGAAACGCCGATGGTACCGCTGCAGGTGGATGGCACCGTGGTGGCGGAGATCGTGTCGGCCTGGACCGGCGTGCCGCTGGGGCGCATGGTCAAGGATGAGATCCGCACCATCCGCTCGCTGGGCAACCTGCTGGTGGAGCGCGTCATTGGCCAGGACCACGCGCTGGATGCCATCGCGCAGCGCGTGCGTACCGCCACCGCCAAGCTGGAAGACCCGAACAAGCCGCGTGGCGTCTTCATGTTCGTGGGCCCGTCCGGCGTGGGCAAGACCGAAACCGCGCTGGCGCTGGCCGACATCCTGTATGGCGGTGAGCGCAAGCTGGTCACCATCAACATGAGCGAGTACCAGGAAGCGCATAGCGTGTCGGGCCTGAAGGGTTCGCCGCCGGGCTACGTGGGCTACGGCGAAGGTGGCGTGCTCACCGAGGCGGTGCGCCGCAACCCCTACAGCGTGGTGCTGCTGGACGAGGTGGAGAAGGCCCACCCGGACGTGCTGGAGATGTTCTTCCAGGTGTTCGACAAGGGCGTGATGGACGATGCCGAAGGCCGCGAGATCGACTTCCGCAACACCCTGATCATCCTCACCTCCAACATCGGCTCCTCGCAGATCATGCAGGCCTGCCTCAACAAGCCGGCCGAGGAGATCCCGGCCGCCGATGCGCTGGCCGAGGCGCTGCGCCCGATCCTGATGCGCAGCTTCAAGCCCGCCTTCCTGGGCCGCCTGAAGGTGGTGCCGTACTACCCGATCAACGACGACGTGCTGGTGAAGATCATCACGTTGAAGCTGGGTCGCATCCGCGACCGTGTCGTGGCCAACCACAAGGCCACTTTCAGCTGGGACGACAGCCTGGTTGAAGCCGTGTTGGCGCGTTGCACCGAGGTGGATTCGGGCGCGCGCAATGTGGACCACATCCTCAACGGCACCCTGTTGCCGGAGATTGCCGAAAGTGTCCTGGCTGCGATGGCGGAAGGAAACCGCATCAACGCCATCAAGGTCACCGCCGGCAAGAAGGGTGATTTCAAGTACAAGGTTTCTTGATTACCAGCAAAGGAGAATGACGATGGAATTCTATGGATTTGACCGCGAAGCCGCCCTCAAGCATTGCGACAGCCTGGAGGTTGGCCTTGCACGTGACCTGGACCGCGTCCGCGCTTGGAACCGGGTGCGCCCGGAACACGTGATCGAACTGCTGGATACCGCTGCACCGGCCGCACGCTGGGAAGCACGCAACGTGGCCGCGCAGATCAGCCGCGGCTCCTGGCGCGTGCACATGGACGCGGCGGTGGTCGGCAAGCCGCAGCTGGTAAGCAACGCGCGCGAGGTGCAGATCACGGCCGGTGGCCGCGACTATCGGCTGAAGATCAGCGAAGGCGTGCGCCTGCAGCTGGAAGAGATCGTCCAGGGCGTGTGACCACTCCCGCGCGCACTGGCCGGTGCCGGCAATGCGCGGGGCAGGGGGATGCACGAATGCAGCGGTAGCGTGAACGAACGCATGCCTGAGGGGGCAGGCACGCGTACTGCAAGGCAGGGAATGACCATGGATCTGGCAAGCAACATACTGGCAGCGCTGGCGGGGCCGGCGCATGCACAACGCTTCCTGCGGCTGCATACCGCGCTGGGAAGCGAGGTGCTAGTGGCTGAAACCCTCGATGGCGTCGAGCAGGTCGATGGCCCGGGCTTCCAATGGACCATCACCGCGTTGTCCACCGATGCCGGGTTGGATCTGGGGCCGCTGGTCGGCCAGGCCGCACTGCTTCAACTGCAACAGGCCGACGGCAACCTGCGCCCGCTGCATGGCCGGATCACCGCCGCCGAGCGCATCGGCAGCAACGGCGGCCTTGCCCGCTACCGCCTGCGCCTGCAGCCATGGCTGGCGTTCCTGTCCCAGCGCGTGGACAGCTACGTATTCCACGACAAGACCATCGTGCAGATCGTGGAGGATGTATTCGCCGACTACGGCGTGTTGGCACCGGCGTGGCGCTGGTCGTTGCGTGATGCCAACCAGTACGCGCGGCGCAGTCTGACCACGCAGTACCAGGAGAGCGACCAGGCCTTCGTGCAACGCCTGCTCGCCGAAGAAGGCATCTATTACTGGTTCGAGCACGAGGGGCAACCTTCGGACGCGGACTTCGGCAAGCACACGCTGGTACTGGCCGACCACGGCCACGACGCCACCGATGCGGGCAGCGTGCGTTTCCATCGGCGCGATGAAAGCGAGCGCAGCGACACCGTGCAGCGCTGGGACGTGGCGCGGCGGTGGCGCACCCACCGCGTGGAGCGCGCGACCTGGGACCATCGCACCCTCGAGCGCCGGCAGGCCAGCGCCGCGGCGGAGAGTGCCAGCGACTTCGGCATCGTCGACCGCGACACCGGCGGTCCTTACGGTTGGCAGGACAATGCGCGCGGGCAACGCCGCGCCCAGCAGCACCTGGATGCGCCGCGCGTCCAGACCCACCAGATCGAAGGCGCCGGCCAGTGGCGGGCGCTCGCACCCGGCACCCGGTTTGGCCTGCAGCAGCATCCGCAGGTGCAGGGTGATGCCCGCTTCTTCTGCCTGTCGGTGCAGCACCAGGCACGCAACAACCTGGACGCCGACGTGTTCGATGCACTGGAGCAGTTGCTTGGGCCTGCGGCCATCGCGGTACCGTCGCTGCCTGCCGCACTGGCCGGCACCGCCCAAGCCGATGCAAGCCGCAGCGTGGAGACCGCCTTCTACGACAACCACTTCGTCGCCGTGCCGGCCGAGGTAAGTTACCGGCCGCAGACAGACGATGGCCATGGCGGGCGCCTGCATCCGCGCCCCACCATCACCGGTACGCTCAGCGCCATCGTGGTCAGTGACGGCGAGCCACTGCTGTCCGACCGTGACCACCGCATCAAGGTGCAGTTCCCGTGGCAGCGTGGTGGCAACGGCAGCAGCGGCCGCGATCATCCGGGGGGTGACAACAATGCCAGTGCCGACGGCAACGCCTGGACCTGGGTGCGGGTGATGACGCCCTGGGCCGGCGACAACTGGGGCGGCGTGGTGTTGCCACGGCGCGGCCAGGAAGTGCTGGTGGCCTTCCTGGAAGGCGACATCGACCGGCCCGTGGTGGTCGGCAGCCTTTACAACGGCCGCGGCCAGCAGGATGCACAGCACAACCAGATCAACGGCGGTGGCGCCAACGCCACCGGCAACGCGGCGGCCTGGTTCGAAGGCAACGACCACGCCGCGGTGTTCACCGGCTTCAAGAGCCAGGCGCTGGCCGAAAGCCAGTCGGGCACCGGCGGCTACCAGCAACTGCGCTTTGACGACACCCCCGGCCAAGGCCGCACCCAGCTGTCCACCACCCAGCATGAAAGTGCGCTCACCTTGGGCCATATCAAAGCGGGGCAGGACAACGTGCGTGGTGCCGAGCGCGGCTTCGGCGCCGAGCTTTCCACCCGCGCCCAGGGCAGCCTGCGTGCCGGCAAGGGCCTGCTACTGACCACCGAGCAGGGTGCACAGCAGCTCTCCGCGTCGCAGGCACTGTCGCAGCTGATGGAAGGCCAGAACCTGTTGAAGTCATTGGCCGACTCGGCGAAGGAGCAGAAGGCGCAGCTGCCCAAAGACCAGGACGAACTACCTGCAGACAGAATGCTGAGCGAGTTGCAGGAGCAGCTCAAGGCGACGCAGGGCGGCAGCAGCGGTGGCGCCATTGCCGGTGGCGGCGGTGAGGCGCCGGGTTGGAGTGCGCCGGCACTGCTGGGCAGCGGCGTGGCAGGCGTGCTCAGCCTGACGCCTGCCGACCAGGCCTGGGTGAGCGGCACGCACACCCTGCTGAGCGCGGGCGTGGCCCTGAACTGGATGACGCAGGGTGCGCTTACCCTGGCCGTCGCCAACGGCCTGGTCGTCTATACCGCTGGCCAGAAGGCACGGGGCGAAAGCCCCAACCAGGAGAGCGGCATCGCGTTGCACGCCGCGCAGGGCAAGGTCAGCGCCAGGGCGCACAAGAACCTGGCCAAGGTGGCCGCCAAGACCGACGTACGCATCGCCAGCACCGAAGCGGACGTGCAGTTGTCCGCACCCACCAAGCACCTGCTGGCCAATGCCGCTGGTGCGTACATCCGGATCGAGGGCGACAACATCGAGCTGGGCGCGCCGGGGAAGATCGAGTTCAGGGCGAGTCAGAGGGAGTGGGTTGGGCCGGCGAGTACAAGCGGCTCTCAATCCATTCCGGAAGCCGAGCTGAAAGCATGCCCCACCAAGGATGATGCGGCGGCAGCATCCGGCGCAGCATTTATTTGAAGACATGGATACAAACAGGAATAACAGGTCTATTCATAGGTTCCTAGCCGAGCGAGCTGCTCACTCAGACGACGGACTCGTCGTGATGCTGGACCGTTTTCTAGGCAACAGCGTTGATCTCGATGTATTCGCGGTTCGCGGCTGCGATTCGGCTGAGGTACGTCTAAGGCATCCTGCGTTCACGGATATCAGTCGTACGCCGCTACTGCTTCGTATAAGGCCAGAAGACTCGGATTTGATCGCTCTCGTCCTCGACTGGGCGATGCGTGAGCAGGCTTACCCATATCGGGAGGCGGCGGTCGGGCTGGCTGTGGCGGGGTGGATGGAGACCAGTGCCCCCCTGGAAACCTTGGTCAGACATCTTGCGGCTGCTATGGAGCAGCGCATTGATACATCCGGTCAACTCAGAGTGTTGCGACTCTCTGACCGGCGCGTACTCGAATACGTATGGGAACTGCTGGACTCCGCTCAGCAGGTTTCGTTGTTGGGACCGATCACTGCATGGCACTTCATTGATCGATGTGATGCGGTTCGGAGCATCGGCTGCACAAGTGCTGATCAAGATGATGGCATTCCTCCTGAGTCCCTGCGGCTTAGCCCTGGACAGTGGCTGCAGTTGGAGCAATGCCAGCAGATCCAGGAGATGGCCCGAGGTTGGAGAGGCATGGTTGACGTGCTTCCCCGGAATTATCTTCACCAGCTACGTGCAGCGCTTGCTGCAGCAAAACGTCTCGGCTTGGTTGCCAATCATGATGTTCAACTATTGGCCGCATACATTCTGCAGATTCATCCCTTGCTTGCCAGCCATCACAGGGTAGTTGAGTTGGTTGGACGCTCGATCGTCGAAGGATCCCCGTTGCAGGATGCTTTGGCTGTGATTCCCGATCCCGAGGGTTGGGAGCAGATAAAGAGCGAGTTGGAGTTAATCAAGCCCCAACAATACGCCTTCGATGCGGCGCACACTTAAGGAAAGCGGAAATGTTCGACGGAAACCAGCCAGTAATGACCTACAGCGCCAAGGCCGTCCAAGCCGCCAGCGCTGCAAGCCGGTGCGGCCAAGGCGGATGTCCGTCTTGTGTGAAAACAGGGCTGCCGATACTTGTGGTTAGGCCAGGAGTGGTTGCCAAGCCGTTTATGTCCAACATTCAGGGGCACCTCTCTCCGTTGCTGCAGGGCATTGGTATGCCCAAGCTCAAGTACCTCGACTACGCCGCGCGCACTTTGCGCGAAGGCTACCTGTACGCCTTCTACGAGACGGCGCATACACCGGAAATCAGGGCGCAAGGCGGTTGGCAGGTGAACCTTGTGGATGAAGGCGGTTATCTGACTCCAGTGCCGCTTTCGCCTATTCCACTGGTCGGGGTTGGTGAAGTGCCGCGGTTCTCGTGTGAGCGTACGGCCGGCTACGCTGCTGCGATGTTGTTTGTTATTCCCGATGCGAAGAACACGGGGAGAGTATGGGTGGCGTTCAGTGAGAGCCCTTGGGCTCCCAAGGTTTTGGAACGCTATGCAAAAGATGAGGGCTTGCGAAACAGGAGAATGGCCTGCATCAACGCTCCAGCAGCGTCATGCCCAGCGTCGCTACCGTTTACTGCAGGTTCTGCAGAGCAACTCATCTACGACTATTCGTACACGACCGTGGCATTGGCCGGCGATGCTGGGCCGTACCCGCGCTGGAGCCCACGCATGGCTAGCGGACTCTCCATGGAGCTGAAACTGCCTGGAACGACGCCTCCCCGGGTGCGTTCTGAAGGTGCGCAGGATGTTGTGGTTGCTGCCAAGGAAATGCTATCCCGAGGGCGCAATCAGTATTCCGAATCTGATCTGCTGATGGTCATGGTTGACGATATTGTAGGCATTGCTCATGAAACGGCGGTGCTGCGTACAACCTACTTCAAGAGTGCAAGTGACTACGTTCTTGGTCGTGCCGACGGAAACGCGGAGAAGGCTGACTGGATGCTCAAGTCGGCCCTGAGCATAGAAGGCTTGATGGGAAGCTTGAGGCAGGCAGGCCAACGTAAGCAGCAGGAATACGACGAGGCGGGGTATTCGCGCTATCACAATACGTCGATGATGTACGACGAGTTTGTGCAACTTCAACAGGGTCAGCAGCTTCCAGCTGAAGCGGAGTTTCTGCCAAGTAGGCGAGTGACGGTCTCTGCAGGCGGTCCATTGGCTTCAGGCTATTCTGCTCTCGACTATTCGGTTCCTGGAAGGGTAGTTCTGCCTTCCCCGGTCAACCAGGCGGAGGAACAGTGCGAAAAGCTCCGTAAGAAGCTTCGTGGACGGGGAGCGAAAGCGGACTATCGGAGTTTTCTCGACGCCTACGAGACGCATGCTCGAAGGGACGCGGAGGGAATTCTGGCAATGGAGGGGGATCATTTCGATTGCCTCGATTGCGCCCCGAGAAAATTCCTGTTCGAGTACGACTTCGACGAAGACGATAAGCTCAGCGGCTTCTTCTATGCGTGCACCGCTGCCCGCGTCCTTCATGGCGGCCATATCACCGGCAACACCGCACAGGAGCAGGGGGAGGCTGGCGCCGGCAATCTGGGGAAGGGCAAAGGCGGGGAGTGGTACGCGCGCTACCTTGGCGATGACCCGACCTTGAAGGAAAACATCCTGTTGAGAGCGTTGCTTGGCAATACCTCGCAGGGCTTCAAGGAGTGGCTCGACAAGCGGGACGGGCACTTCGGCATGATGGGCAACGTTCTCGATAATGTTGAGGAACTTTCGAGGAATCCTGCAGCTGCGGGCTGGGTGAGGTTCGGAGGGAAGCATTCAAATGCATTGCGCATGCTTGCTTCCGGGTACGTGTCCGGGTTGCTGCCGATTGTCGGGGGAGCGGCATGTCTGCTTCAGTTGGCAGGGCGCATGACGCCCGTTGCCCTGGCGCGGATGACGAGTTTGATTTCATTGGTAAGCAATGCCGGTGCCCGCCATGCTGGCGCCACTCTGGTCGGCGTCACCATGCCGCTGTACAAGGCGCTGCGCATATGGCGACGGATGATGATAAATGCGCAGGATGCGGCAATCGCCGCAGGACGTGTTACCGCAGCGAAAGGATCGGCGGTCGTCAATTTCAGCAGCATGCTGAAATCGATTGGCGCGACTGCGGCTGCGGATACGTTGGTTGAGGTCTACATGTGGGTGGATAAGGCTCCGCGTGAGATGGAAGCTTGGGCGCAGGCAAATGCGCTGAAGTCGGTTGCGCTGACAGGAGCCATTCGTCAAGGATCGAGAGCGGCCCAGTACGCCATTCGATTGATGCCAGGCGTAATGAGTGGAGCCTGGACTCAGGCGACCCGCCATATCAACGGGGCCACGCTTGCGCAGCTGACAGGGACAAGCGGAAAGGTATTGGCCAATGGAACGGCGATCATGTCCGGTGGTGCCGGGGTTCTTTCTGTTCTTTCGATAATGAAGAACTATGAGCAGTTTTCCAAGGGAAATGAGGCGGAACGGGCGGAGGCGACAATAGGAATTTTGACCGGTTCCCTTGCGTTCGCCGGCGCTGCATTGACGCTGCAGGAGCAGATATATAAGGCGAAGTCTTATGATCTGCGGGCAGCGAATATGAAAATGCTGGCGGGAAGGTTGGTGGCTACAGCGTCGTTTGTAGATGCCGTGGTCAGCGCCGTCAAATTTTTTCAAGCGAAATCGCGCGGAGACTATGCGGCTTCGGGAGTTTTGGCACTCCAGGCATTTGTGTTGGCCGGCGCCGGCGCCGCGGCATGGGCTGCAGCTGTTGGTTCGTCAGCAACGATCCTTGGAATTGGAATGACGGGCTGGGGCTTGATTTTGGCTCTGGTTGGCGTGGGTTTGACATTTGTCTACTATTATCTAAAAAATTCCCCGCTGGAGGATTGGGGAGCTAGGTCTATATGGGGGGCCAATTCTGGCGGCGGGTTTAAGGGTTTGGCGGATGAGCAGTTGAATTTGAATATGCTGCAGTCCGGCGCTAAGTTTGAGTTCGAGGATAGGCTGTTTACGGATATGAATACTCCTGGTGGTAAAGGGATATTCTCCAATATAACGCCATGGATGGTTCTTAAGAATATACTCGGCGATAAAGATCGCCTGAAGCGAGGAGGGGTTCGTGAGGGCTGGGTTAGGATCACTATGCCCAGTGAACTCAAGAGTACGGTCCGCATTTGCATAGGGGTATATGCAAGAAAGACTTTTAGTAGGCATATGGTGTTGGCCGGGGCATATTTGCCTGGTGATATGCCCTTGGGTGCTCTCATGGATGAGTACCCGGATGTTGTAGATATTCGCGGGGAAGTTATCGACACTGGAATTCAGAAGGATGAAAGCGGAGCTTTCGAGTTGGTGACGGCATACGGAATTCCTAATTTCAGGTACACAGACGCGCACGCAGTTATTTGGTTGCAAGAGATGGATGAAGATGCCGGTAACTTTGCGAAATCTTCGTTCAAGATAAGGTTGACGGACGGCGGGGATTCGTGATGCTCAGAGAGACAACAGTAGCGGTGTGGAAGAGCGCTGAGCCGGAAGTGGTATTTACACCGGAGCTTTTCAAAGAGAACGCTCATGCGCGGCGGACACCATTTCGCGTCCTGCCACCGGATCATAGTGTGTCATTGAGTGTCGATCCGGTTGCTTTTGATGCTGTGCTGCGAGTCCATCCCGATGCATTGGAAGTTGGGACCGTTCGTGGTGAGTACTCGAAAGATATCAAGTGGTCGAAATTTTCAGCGTTCTTTATGTGGGCATTTGGCATTTTTTCGCTCGCAATAATGCTTCTGTCGGTTGGGAGGGGGGGGGAGGTCAACCCTCTTTATGAACTGTACATTGTTGGTCTATTTGGCTTCATGTCATACTTTATGCTTTGCTTTGGTTCCTATTTTTGGCGATCGGCGAAAGTTAATTCTCTGGATGATCCTGTTATGTTCAACAGGAAGTCCAGGCTCGTTTATGTTCTTCCGTATTTGAAGGGGGGCTTCTTTAAGTTCTGGGTGAGCGGCTCTCATGGTGCGCCCGTCTCCTACAGGTGGGATGATCAGATCAGGGCGCGCATCTACAGCTACATCTATTTCCGGGGGGCGAACCTCGCTTCCGAAGGTTTCGAGCTGGGCTTGCTGGCGATCCGCGAGGGAACCGGTAACGAAGTCGAGCACCTGATTCAGCTGGGCGTCCAATCCAATGGCTTCGACAGCACACAGTTGGCGCTGTGGGAGCACATCCGCCAGTACATGGAGGAAGATGGTCCGCCGCTGCAGCCAGGCGACAAGCTGCGCGCAACGGATCTGTCGCGTGTCCCAGAATTTCCACCTGAAATTGTTGCTGCAGCCGGTGGCCCGGCATTGGATCAGGAAGCTATCGATCAACTGGTACAGCAGAAGGCAAGGCCATAGTCAGGCAGGCGGGGCGCATCATCCGTCCGTTCACTGTAATGCAAGGATGCATAGCGGCTTATGCTGGGTTCTTTGGAGGAGAGAGGCAGTGCTGATCGTTGAATATCCCCGGGAATCAGGCGGGGCGACGTCGCTCGCTAATGGATGCGATCCTTAATGCTCAGAGAGACAACAGTAGCGGAATGGAAGAGTGCTGAGCCGGAAGTGGTGTTTTCGTCCGAGCTTTTGAAGAATAATGCTCACGCACGACGCGCCCCATTTCGTATTCTTCCTTCGGATCACGGTGAGTCATTGAACGTCGATCCTGTCGCATTTGATGCTGTACTGAGGGTTCATCCCGATGCTTTGGAGGTGGGTACGATTCGTGGTGAGTATGCTAAAAATGTCATGTGGTCCAAGTTTTCGGCATTTTTCATGTGGGGTGGCGCACTATTTGTTTTCTCATGTGTGCTGTGGCTGAATATTACTTCGAGTTTTTCATTTTCAGGTGCCGCTCTATTTGTTTCGTCTTTGTTCTGTTTTACATCTTATTCTCTTTTTTGCTTTGGTTGCTATTTTTGGCGTCTGGTGAAGTTGAGTTCGCTAGATGATCCGGTAATGTTTAATCGTAGGTTGAGGTTGGTTTATATTCTTCCTTATGTGAAAGGTGGATTCTTTAAGTTCTGGGAGAAGGGCTCGCATGGAACGCCTATCTCCTATAAATGGGATGATCAGATTCGCGCGCGCATCTATAGCTACATCTACTTTCGAGGGGCGAACCTTGCTTCCGAAGGTTTCGAGCTGGGCTTGCTGGCGCTCCGCGAGGGAACCGGCAACGAAGTCGAGCATCTGATCCAGTTGGGTGTCCAATCCAATGGCTTCGATAGCACACAGTTGGCGCTGTGGGAGCACATCCGGCAGTACATGGAGGAAGACGGTCCGCCGCTGCAGGCAGGCGACAAGCTGCGCGCAACGGATCTATCGCGTGTTCCAGAGTTTCCACCTGAGATTGTTGCCGCAGCCGGTGGCCCGGCATTGGATCAGGAAGCTATCGATGAGCTGGTGCGGCAGAAGGCACGGGTATAGTTCGGTGGCTGGCTGCGCGATGAGTGCCTCAACGAATCCAGCTTCCCGACATTACGTCGTTCGCACACCAGTATCGGAAGTTGACAACGTGACTGCGCCGAAGAGCGATCCCAAACAGCACTCATCAGTATCGAAGTCCCTATCCCATCGCTACTCACCTGAGGGGCGTCGCCCAACCATGGCCGGTTTGATTCGAGAGATACACAGAAGGAGCCGTACAATGCGATGTTTCCTGCAGCAGGGTACCGCATGAGTCAGTTCGCAGGCTGGCTTGCCCAGCGATATCGCAACAACCGTACTCTTTCCGAGTATGAGAAGGCTGCCAATGTGCGGCAGTTCAACTCGTCCACCTTTGCACCTCTGGATCAGGGAATCATCGCAATTGACGATGGCTGCATAGAGTATGTCGATCGACATTTTCTCTATCGAGGTTGGGCGGCAATGGGCGGGAGCGTCTTTGTCGCTATGGCGTTGGTATTCATACTCGCTATTTTGCACGCAACGACTTTCCAGGCTCTGCCCGGGCAGCCGCTCGAGTCAGACGTTGTCTACACGATCGGTGGTTTGATCGCGCTGGTGCTTGCGTTCGCGGGTTTCATCTGCTGGAAGCTTCTGGGGCGGGATATCTTCCGATATCAGTACTACCCCATCCGCTTTGATCGGGATGCCAGACAGGTTCACGTATTTGTCGGTGGTCGCGACAAAGCTATTTCGGTGCCGTGGCAGGATGTAAATTTCGTCATCGGCAGAGACAAGCCGATGGGCGCCGGAGAAGGCTTCACATATGACCTCAGGGGTCTGGTGATGCGAGGCGATCAGGTGATCCATACATTCGCGGTCGGCTCGGATAGTGGTCCGAATCCGGCCATCTCGCTCGCGCATTGGGAAATGATCAGGCGTTTCATGGAGGAGGGACGTTCCGCGTTACCGTTTCCGCCGCTGCAGCTATACACGTCGTTGGAGCCCAGCTTTCGGAACGCCTTCATCATTCACGTATCCTCTGGCGGCGAAGGTCGTATTGGGATCGCGCTGCCGATCACATTGCCATGGGCGTTCTTCCGCTTCCTGGCGATGAAGCTATGCCGAAAGCCGATCTGGCCGAAGAGCATCGTCCACCGAGGGACGCCCGCTGGCCCCGCTCTTCGGGCGCCGTTGGTGTACGGCCGGGTCAATCATGCTGGCGGACGGGCCGATGAGATGGAGCGGTTCTGGAAAGAGTCGATCAACGCAGCCAAGGCCCGCAATGAGGAGGTGCGGGAGCAGCTTGAGCGGGCGTCAGCCAGCGCTTGAGGCGAGCACTTCGCGCCTGGCGATTCTAGTTCGAGGGACTGAGCAAGGAAGCGTGGTGTAGAAGGGTTCGACGCGTGGATTCCTATGGGCGGGTGCAATGGACCAGCGACGAGTTACGCAGACCCATGGATGCTCCTCCGATGAGCGCCCGCTTCAGCTCTTGAAGCAATGACCACGTCAAATCGCCATGCGATTGCTCGCGCATGGCCCATTTCGCTGTGTCGAACACGCAGCGCATTGGTCAGAGGATATGTAACCAATAGCGCGGCAACTTCATGCGGGGCCTGCTGGCCCCGCCTTCACATCGCAGGGCAGGCCGGGTCCTTTCCGGTGACGTTGGCGCATACGCGGCGGCGACACTCCAGGCCCTGCATGGTGTTGGCGCCCGGGCAGCGACGCAGCTGTGCCTGGATGCTGGATTCGGTCGAGGCCGACTTCTTGCTGGCGACCTGGTCGAAGGCGGTACGCTCGTCTTCGGCGTGCTGCTGCTGGTCAGCTTCGATCTTTGCGATCAGGTCATCCATGGTGCGCGGCTGCTGTGCTGCCGGCTTGGGCTTCTCGTCTTCCTTGATGATGCCCAGCAACGTCCCCAACAGGTTCTCGTCGCTTTTGTTCTTGGTACCAGCACCGGCAGCGCCTTGCGCACGACGCGCAGGGGTTGCCTGCCTCGTCGCCGGCGCCCCGGTAGCCGGGCCTGCAGGGGCAGCCGCCGTTGAAGCAGTCGAATCGGCTGAGAGCGCGTCCAGTGGATTGCCTTGGGCTGGCGCTGCATCGTCGGCGTTGACGATCATTGCTGCACCATCATTTGGGGACGCAACCGGCGCAACAGGGTGGCCACTGGGCGCATGGCTTTCAGGCGTCAGCGAGTAGTCGTCGCGATCGGTCTGCGTGCCAACACTGATCAGCACCCATGCAAGCAGCGCCGTAGCGACAATCGCAATGCCTGCGATGAGCGGCCATCTTCTGCGTGGGCCAACATGCACCCGCGTGCTCTGCGCACGCGGAGATGCAGGCGCCTGCCTGCCTTCCATGTCAGCCAGGATCCGGCCCGAGTTCGGGGCTTGCGCCTTTGCCTGCTCTCCGCCTGAGAGAAGACTTGGCCGATTGATTCCGCCATTATTCAAGTGCATCCAGCCCTTGGTTTGAGTCGACTTCTGCCGAAGCGAGTGGGTGCATTCTTAGGGGATGCTTTTCGTCGCGTCAACCTATCGGCCTTCATGGAGGAACTAGTGTCAGTAGTTGCCGGTGCAGCCATTGCGGCTTTTCTGTTGGTGGTCGTGGTCTGTTGGGCCTTGCTATTCCCCGATGCAGTGGCCTCATTGCATGAGCGTTTCATCGGCAGACGGACCAACTCCCGCAAAGAAAGAGTTGCATATCAAGGAGACGATGAGAAACCCATCACTAAAACGCCTATTCCGTTTCGTGAGGGCGGCGAGGTAGGGCGTGGATGGTTAGGCCGACATTGGCATGTTTTGACCGTTGCAATTGCATTGTTGGCAGTTCCACCGGTAGTCATTCTGATGACGCGCCAGACGGTCGTGCTGGCGGACTTTCGCGACGATGATCTTTCCCAATCTGGAACGATGGTCGCGCAGTTGTTGCGCGGCGAGCGGCTCACACCACCGCCGCCACCGCCGCCGGAGGTTTTCACTACGCAGGAGGTGCGGCGCCTACACCCGGAGATCGTTACAGCTGATCGCAAATGGGACCAGATCGATCGGGATCTGCAGCAACGCGTGCTTGCCATCTATGAAGTCATGCGTCGGCAATATGGCTACGAGATGGTCCTGATCGAGGGCTACCGAAGCCCGGAGCGGCAGGCGGAGTTGATGGCAGGTGGCAAGGCAACACGCGCCGGAGCCTGGCAAAGCTGCCATCAATATGGACTTGGCGTGGACAGCGCACCGATACGCGATGGCAAGCTGCAGTGGGATATGAACGATGATTGGACCCGGCGTGGGTATTATCTGTACGGTGAGCTGGCGGCACAGGCCGGGCTGGAGTGGGGCGGCAATTGGCGGAGCATCAAGGACTACGTTCACGTAGAGATGTCTGACAGATGCAGGGTCGCTCGTGCTGCCAAGCGCATGGAATTGTCGCAACGAGGGTGATAAGAACCCCTGACTGCTGGTATCGTTTTGGAATGATGGCCCGGGTTGCTGCAGATGCAGCGATGGAAAGACCGGTTCACACAGGATCATGGAGCGTGATGTATGGCACGACCGTTCATAGTTGTCGGTGACAAACTGTCGCACGGCGGGAACGTGGTTTCCGGTGCGGAACAAACCGATATTGCAGGAAAGCCCGTATCACGGGTCGGGGATCGTGCCGTTTGTTCTATGCATGGTTCGACAACCATCGTCAGCGGCGACAGTACCGTCGTGATAGATGGGCAAGCGGCAGCGCGTGAAGGTGATCGCACCGCGTGCGGGGCAACATTGATTTCCTCACAGACCACGACCGGACTGGGTTGAACCGGGCGGTCTCACAGGAGCGCGCATGGAGCAGAGCGACTGATGGCGGGATGGACAGGCAAGGCCGCTTCGGTGGTTCTGGTGTTTCTTGCAACCTGGGGTGGCGCCATCATGTACTGGCGCGGCAGCGGTGCCGTGCCCAGCGGTATGGACATGCTGTTGTATCTCGGCCTGTTGCCTGCCGGCGTGAGCAGCGCAGGCTTCGCGGTGAACGGCCTCGTTCGCCAGGGCGTGGGCAAAGCGCTTGATATGACCAGTGCGAATCCGGCCGAAGCGGCGCCCGCCACTTCGACAGGCGCCGCTCATGCAGAAGCACCGGGTTCCATCGCGGTGTTGGCTGGCGAAATCAATCTTGGCGTGGGAATGGACGCGGCCACATTGCTGGCGACCAGCGTGGCGCCGCCACGCCCGGTGTTGAGCAGCCGTTTTCGTGATGCGCAGAACCTTCCCATTCGCGTGAGTGCGGCCGACGGGCTTGATGAGTTCGACGTGCTTGGTGAGCGTGAGAATGGCATCGATACAACTGCGCGTGAGCGCCGTGCATTGGCATTGCTGGCGCCGGTGCTGGATGAATTGTCCAGCCGTGTAGCCAGCCTGCTTCCGCAGGTCGCGGCCAGCGAGGAAGTGGTGGTAGCCGGCTTGCGGCGCAGTGATGAGCGGCGCCTTGACTGCGTGTTGACCGTTGAACTGCTGCTCGAGCCTGGCTGGTCAGACGCGTTGCTGCACTGGGTGCGCGACTGGCTCACCCATCGGTTGGTGGAGACGGGAATCGATACGCGGCGCTTCGAGGTGAACATCAACCTCGTCAGCGATGGAGTTGATGTCTGGCGGCATGTCCAGCAACTGGCGGGAACGCTTTCGAACACAACGGAACGTTGGCATCTGCTGCTCGCGTGCGGGTCTTCCATTGATCTGGATGTCATCCAATCCTGGCTGGCGAATGGCCAGTTGGCGACCTCGCGAAACCCCGGGGGCAGGGTGCCGGGCGAGGGCGCAGCGGGTGTTCTGTTTGCCAGCCCGGATCTTGCCCAGCAGGATGGCGCGAAGCTCTGGAAGCCGCGAGCGCTTGATGACGGAGGCACGTCTTCGGCACGCGCGGGCGAGCGTCGGCGCCAGCTTGTCGGGGCTGCGGAACAGTGGAAGCAATCGCTGGAACCAGAGGCCACTGCCATCCAGTTCGTTATCCACGACGCAGCTCCTGGTGACGACAGTGTGGTGGACGCGGCGCTGCTGA
The DNA here is from genome assembly GCF_021202945.1 of Stenotrophomonas sp. SY1. GTDB lineage: Bacteria > Pseudomonadota > Gammaproteobacteria > Xanthomonadales > Xanthomonadaceae > Stenotrophomonas. The sequence goes on from NZ_JAJOYR010000001.1 coordinate 2,324,028, forward strand.
CGGCCGCGTTGAACCCGGATCTGGATTTTGGTGCTGGAAGCCTCGCCCTGGTGGCAAGCGCAGGCGAACTTGGCTCGGTGCTGCCCGTCGTGCAGCTGGCGCTCGCCTTCGAGCAGGTCCGCCGCAGCACGGAACCGGCGTTGGTGTTGGCGGGCAGTGGGTCACTGTCGCGTCTATTGGCTTTGATGAGCGCTTCTTCATCACATCAGGCGGCTGATCTGCCGTCAGTCACTTGAACCTTGGATTCCCCCGCATGAGTTTGAGCAATTTCAGTTATTACCTGCGCGACTACCGGCTATGGATGGTGCTGGGCCTGATCGGTGCCAGCGGACTGGCCTGGTATGGCGAAGCCGAGGCCAGGGAGATCGGGACCTGGGCGGCAATCGCGCTTGCTGCGTTGCTGCTGCTGGCATTGATCATATGGTCGATCAAGCGCCTGTTGGCACGACGCGCAGCCAGGAAAGTGGAGGCGTTGGTCCAGGGCGAGGCCGATCGTGCGGTAGCCAATGCGCAGCCTGCACAACGTGCTGATACGGAGGCTCTGCGCCAGCGGATGCTGGAGGCGGTCAAGCAGATCAAGTCCTCGCGCATGGGGATGCTCAAGGGCAACGCCGCGCTGTATGAGCTGCCCTGGTACGTGATCATCGGCAACCCTGCGGCAGGCAAGAGTTCGGCAATCCTCAACTCGGGGCTGCAGTTCCCCTTCGAGGACAACCGCAGCAACGTCGTGCAGGGCATCGGCGGAACCCGCAACTGCGACTGGTACTTCACGACCAATGGCATCGTGTTGGATACCGCCGGGCGTTACTCGGTGAGCTCTGAAGACCGCATGGAGTGGCTGACCTTCCTGGGGCTGCTGAAGAAGAACCGTCCGCGTGCACCGATCAATGGCGTGATCATCGCCGCCAGCATCGCCGAGCTGTCCGGCGGCAAGCCTGAGTTCGCGATGGAGCTGGCCAAGAATCTGCGTCAGCGCGTGCAGGAAATCACCGAGCAGCTGGAAGTGTTCGCACCGGTGTACGTGTTGTTCACCAAGGCGGACCTGATCGCGGGCTTCAGCGAGTTCTTCCGCAATCTGGATCCCGGTGAGCGCGAACACGTATGGGGCGCCACGTTGCCGTTCGACGCACACCAGCAGACGGACGCGCTTGCAGCATTCGATGCGCACTTCGACGATCTGGCCGAGGGCATGAAGGAGATGAGCCTGACCCACATGGCGATGCAGCGGGGCCGTGAAGTGTCCCCCGGTCTGCTGTCATTGCCACTGGAGTTCGTGGGCATCAAACCGGCGCTGCGAACGTTCATCGCCACGCTGTTCGAGGACAACCCGTATCAGTTCAAGCCGGTGTTCCGTGGCTTCTACTTCAGCAGTGCACTGCAGGAAGGCCGTTCGGTCCACCATGCGTCAGAGCGGGTGGGGCGGCAGTTCGGGCTGCAGCGAGGCTCCAACGAGGACATTGCGCCGACCGGACAGACAGCCTTCTTCCTCAAGGATCTGTTTCGCAAGGTGATCTTCGCCGACCGCGAACTGGTCCGGCAGTACTCCAGCCCACATCAGAACCGTCTGCGTTACGGCGTGTTCCTTGGCGCCGTGGGCGTGCTGGCGCTGGCTCTGGGCATGTGGACCTGGTCGTACACCACCAATGCGCAGCTGGTGGAGAACGCCACCAAGGACCTGCAGCAGGCTGTGCAGGTGCAGAAGGACCGCCTGGACCTGAAATCGCGCATCGATGCCCTGTTGTTGCTGCAGGATCGCATGGAACAGCTGGACCGTTACCGCAAGGAAGGCGGCATCACCACCAGCCTTGGCCTGTATCAGGGCGACGCCATCCGCGAGAAGCTGCTGCGTGAGTACAACCACGGCATGCAGCAGGTGATGCTGGCACCGACGGTGTCCAACCTTGAGAACTACCTGGGCCAGGTGGTCGCCCAACGCGACACGCTCGGCCAGGCGGGCCCGGCGGTAGCCGATGGCGAGGTGCTTTACCAGAACGCCTCGCCGACCAACACCAACGATGCCTACAACGCACTCAAGACCTACCTCATGCTCGGCAATCCGAAGTATGTGGAAAGCGCACACCTGTCGCAGCAGCTGACGTTGTTCTGGCGCAACTGGCTCGATGCCAACCGCGGCCAGATGAGCCGCGAGGAAATGGTGCGTTCGGCCGAGAAGTTGATGACGTTCTACGTGGCGCAGGCAGGCCAGCCAGGCTGGCCGCATGTCCAGAACAAGGTGACGCTGGTATCGGACAGCCGCGAGGCGCTGGGCCGCGTGATGAAGGGCCAACCGGCCATGGAGCGGGTGTTCGCGCAGATCAAGGCGCGCGCCGGCGCGCGTTTTGGCACGGTTACCGTAGACGGGTTGATTGGTGAGGAGCGCAATGGGCGCCTGATCAACGGCAATTACGCCATCTCGGGTGCCTTCACCCGCAAGGCGTGGGAAGACTACGTGCAGGACGCCATCAAGGAAGCGGCCAACACGCAGCTCAGTACCACCGACTGGGTGCTGGGTACCACCGAACAGAGCGATCTTTCCCTTGCTGGCAGCCCGGAGCATGTTTCGCGTGAACTGGTTGGCCTGTACAAGCAGGAATATGCGCGTGAATGGGGCAAGTTCGTGAAGGGCTTGAGTGTTGCCGAATTCACGACTTTCGACCAGGCCGCGGCCAGCATCAACCGGCTGGGTGATGCCAGCACCTCGCCGTTGCGGGCACTGCTGGAGCGCATCAACGAAGAGACGGTGTGGGACAACCCAGCGGCACAGGCGCAGTCGGGCAAGGCCCGCAAGGGCTTCGTTGCCTGGTTCCAACGCACCATCCTGCGCAAGGATCCAGCCGCTGCGGCAGCCGCGCAACCGGTCGGCCCGGTAGGCAAGGCGTTCGAGGGTATCGCGCGACTGACCACCGAGCGTGGTGACCAGCCTGCGGTGATCAAGGTGTACTTCGATGCACTGGGCAAACTGCGGGCCCGCCTCAACGCGATCAAGAGCCAGGGCGACGTCGGTGTTGGCGCGCGCAAGCTGATGCAGGACACCCTGAGCAACGATGGCTCGGACCTGAGCGTTGCACTGGCGCTGGTGGACGAGCAGGTGCTGACCGGACTGGATGATGGTCAGCGCGAAGCGCTGCGTCCGCTGCTGTTGCGCCCGTTGACGCAGACCTTCAGCGCGCTGGTGGCGCCAACGGAAGCGGAGGTCAACAAGACCTGGAAGGCGCAGGTATACGACCCCTTCAAGGCACGCATAGGCCAGCAATACCCGTTCAACCTGAACTCCGACGTGGATGCGGCCGCTAGCGACATCGCCACGATCTTCGGCGCCAGCGGCAGCATCGCCAACTTCAACAAGGAAGCGCTTGGCACGCTGGTCATCCAGCGCGGACCGCTGCTTGAGGCGCGTCGCTGGGCGGGCATGGGCATCAACCTGTCAGCGGAGCTGGTGGCCAACTACGGCAACTGGGTGGGCGGGGCCGCTAGCGGCGCCGCGCAGGACACGACGATCTTCGAGATCCTGCCGTCACCCGCGGCCGGTGCTGTTGAATACACCATCGAGATTGATGGCCAATCCCTGCGCTACCGCAACACGCCGCCACAATGGACCACCATGCAGTATCCGAACGTCGGGCAGATTCCGGGGGTGAAGATATCCGCGGTGACCGGTGACGGGCGAGCCGTGGAGGTGTTCAACGCACCGGGTACCAACGGATTCAAGCGTCTGATGTCCGAAGGCAAGTACGAGCGCATGGATGATTCCAGCCGCATCACCTGGGAGAACGATGGCGTAGCGGTGACGGTTGAAATGCGCATCGTTCGCCGTGCGGGCGCCGGTTCCGATGGCGGCGATTGGCAGCGCGGCCAGCAGTTGCCCGAGACAGTGGCCGGTGGTGCACCGGTAGCGCAGCAACCGCAGGCGCAGCCGGCGGTCTCGGCCGCCGCACAACAGGGAGGTGTGCAATGAATCGAGCGGTGAACGCCGGGGTGTCGTACTTCGGCAAGGTGCCTTCGCGCGGCGATTTCGTGCGTACCAGCGACAACCATCAGCTGCTCGGGTGGCTGGACCGCTGGGCCGGCGAAAGCCTGGAGCTGTTGAGCCAGCACCCCGACTGGAAGCAGCGTTACGACGCAGCGCCGGATATCCACTACGCTTTCCTCGGCTCCCGCAGCAAGGCAGTGCTGTGTGGGCACCTGCTGGCCAGCCGTGATGCCTCCCAACGCCGCTTCCCCTTGCTGTCGGTCGTTCGTCTCGACGCCACGGATCCGTTGCCGTTCATCGGGCGCAGCCCCTTGGCCATGTCCAATGCATGGTCGGGCCTGGCGCGTCTGGCACGCCAGGCGTACCAGGACACCGATGCAACCGATGCCCTGTCGCGCTTGGGTGATGCGCGTTTCAGCATCAGCACCGAGGCCGACGATTACAACGGCAGCTTCCAGGACTTCATGGAAGGCTGCACGGTGGGCGAGCTTGAGCAGCGCCTGCGCGACGCTGGCCATGGCGACGTGTCGTTGAAACACATGCTGCCAGCGATGGGCATGCTGCTGCAGCCGGTGCTCAGTGGTGGCGATGTGCACATCGACAAGGCTCTGGTGCTGCCGCTCGTCAGGGATGCCGTTTACCGGCCACTGATCGCCGCATTCTGGCTGGACATGATTTCCAGTTTCGTGGCACGTGGGGATTTCGAACTGTCGGTGTTGCTGCGCAACGACGCCACGCCGTCGATGGTGGTCGGCTTCAACGGTGCTGACCGGCAGGTGCTGCGTGCGGTGCTGGACCCGGCCGACGACAGCGGCTTCCTGATCCATCTCAAGCATGCCGATTGGGTGGAGGAGTACCTCGGCAGCGACTACAACCTCAATCGGCTTGGCAGCTTCCTGGATCGCGATGATCTGGCGCTGGCTACCGCACGCAAGCTGTTCGGCGAGACTTTCCTGGGAACATGATGATGGCTTTCTTCAGAAAAACCGGCATGACGATGTTCCTGCTGCTCGCGGCTGCTCCGGCGCTGGCGCAGAACACGGCTTCGTCAGCAGCAGCGGGCGAGCGTCCGGTCGTCATTGAAGGCGTGGTGCCGGACCAGGCCACCAAGGCGAAGCTGCTGACCAACCTGCGGGCCGTCTACGGCGCGGATCGCGTGGTCGACCGCGTCCAGGTGGAGAGCATCGCAACTCCGCCGAACTGGGGCGATTACGTCGCCGGCATGATCAATCCGGGGCTGAAGCGCGTTTCACCTGGGAAGCTCGAGGTGAACGGCCAAGCCGTGCGGATCAGCGGCGAGGTGGGCAACGAAGCACTGCGGCAGCAGGTGGTCAGCGACCTTAGCCTGGCCAGCAACACCTCGTACACGGTGACCAACGGCCTGAAGGTGGGCTCACAACAGAGCGTGCTCGACCAGACGCTGGCCAACCGCATCATCGAGTTCCAGAGCGGCAGTGCGAAGCTCACGCCGTTCGGCATGAGCATCCTGGATGAGATGGTGGCCAAGATGGCGCAGATGCCCGACAGCCGTTTCCTGATCATCGGCCACACCGACAACGTGGGGCAGCGGGAATCCAATCTGTCGTTGAGCCACGCGCGTGCGCTGGCAGTGAAGAACTACATGATGGCCAAGGGCATCCCGGCCAGCCACATGGATGTACTCGGCAAGGGGCCGGATGAGCCGGTTGCCGACAACACAAGCAACGACGGCCGCGCCCGCAACCGCCGTATCGAGTTTAAGATCCAGTAACGCCGAAGCGACGGAACGGAGGGCTTAGTAGCCCTCCGTGTCCTGGTTCACGTCCAGCATTTCTTCCATCTGGTCCAGCGTGGACTGGTCCTTGACGACGCGCTTGAGCCAGACGTGCAGCGGCATCTCGCCCCAGCGCGCTGCCTTCTCCGCGAGATAGGCAACCGGGCTGTGTGGCTCGGTGCGGCGGAAGAACTCGGCCACCTGGCGCAGTTGCTGCAGCGCCTCCTTGCGTGAAGCCGGCGCACCGCCAGTGCCGCGCGGCGCATTGCTGGCCGGCGCATCAGACATCGCCATGCTGGCCGCGAAGGGGATGTTATCAGTGGCTGCCACGTCTTGGATTTCGCCGTCGAGCAACATTCCGGCTTCACGCGCAAAACGGTGGGCAGTACGTTGGATGTGATCCAGCTGTTCACGCACCGCGCTGAAGCTGGGGCCGTCCATTCCAAGCCGGTTGTCGACAGCATTCTGCAGTTCGGTCAAGGCCGCGCTGCAATCGGGAAGAGCCTCGAACAACTGCCGATAGAAATCGTGGCTGGTATCACGACGAGCCGCTTCCAACAGGTCCAGCCCGGGGCGACCGTCATCCGGCTCGCCGCTGTTCGCACGTGCATGGGCATGTTCGAAGTCAGCAATGCTGAATCGGCCCTGCGGTGCAGCAACGATGTGGACATTGCGTAGCCATTGCAGCGAGTTGGTCAGCAGCCAGCTCAAGTTGCCAATGCGCTCTTCCTGGTCGCCGTCATAGGCCAGCGGATGCACTTGCTCCCAGTAGCTGTCGCACAACCCGGCGATCGTGCGGTAACCACCGGAAAGGCCGGTGAATCCATTCAACTGGGTGTTGGCTTCACATAACCAGCCGGCCAAACGCAGGTCCTTTGTGCGGGACTGCAGCAGGTCGGTGCAGTCGCGCAATACGCCTTGCCAGTCAGCGTATTTGATGTCCGTCTGCCATGCGCCCTGATCCAAAGTGGGATCGTCGGCACGTCGTTTTTCGATGATGCGGTCAAATTCAGCGGAGAACGAAAGGTCTTCGCCTGTAGGCGCGTTGTCCGAAATCGGGGCCAGCAGGGCTTCCTGATCCAGCATGGCAAATCTCACTAGGGGTTGTCCGGCGATTCTAGCGTGGTGCAATGCATCCGGTGTTCATCGGGTGCGCGCTTGTTATTTCATCGCGTGATTAATGCGAACAGCTTTCTGTTCACCCATTCATCCGGCTGGCGTGCCCGTGAAGCCGAGTGGACATTTGCGGTAATGGTTTTCTGGTAAGTTCCAGTTCTGGAAAATCGACAAAATGCCGCGTTTCGAGCGGATCGTCACATTATCTGGGAATGGCATGGATCAGCTGAATGACCTGATGGCGCAGGTAGCGGCATTGAGCGGCGCGCAGCGTTTGTATCGCCTAGAGAGCGAGTTTCTTGGTGATGGCGTGGTGGAGCGTTGGTGGGGGCACGATGCGTTGGGCACACATGCCCTGACCGAAGTGGATGTGCTCTCCACCGATCAGGCGGTGGACCTGGAAGCATTGCTGGGCACGCCGGCCAAGCTGTTGGCACGCACGGCCGATGGCGGTGAGTGGGCACGCAGTGGCCTGGTGTCCGAAGCACGCCGTCTGGGCAGTGATGGCGGCCTGGTGCGTTATCGCCTGTCGCTGTCGTCGTGGACGTGGTGGTTGCAGCATGCGCGCAACAGCCGGGTGTTCCAGGACAAGAGCGTGCGGCAGATCGTCGATGAGGTGCTGCAGGCGCACGAGGAACTGGCACGCTGGCAATGGGCCGAAGGCTGCGATGCCCTGTTGGGCGAGCGTGTGCGCAGTTACTGCGTGCAGTACCGCGAGAGTGATCTGGATTTCATGCAGCGGTTGCTGGCCGAGGAAGGACTGGGCTGGCGATTGCTGGACGATGCGCAGGCCCGATGCGGCAACGGCATGGAGATCTTCGCCGACAGCCAGCACCTGCCCGAAGCGGCCAGCAGCACGGGGGCGGGCGTGCGTTTCCACCGCAGCGATGCCACCGAGTCCAGCGACAGCCTTCAGCAACTTGGTCGCCAGCGCCAGCTGACCAGCACCCGCGTCAGCGTGCTGAGTGATGACTACCGACGCGTGGCCAGCCTTGCCCGGCAACTGCCGGTGGAGGGCGGTGGCACGCAGTCGCAGCGCGAGCATTACGATCCGGCCGGCGCCTATGCCTTTGCCGATGGCGCTACGGCCGATCATTACGCCCGGTTGCAGGCGCAGGTGCTGGAAGCACACAGCCGCGGTTGGAACGGGCAGGGCAGCGTGCGTGGCTTCCAGTCCGGCACCTGGCTGCGGGTACAGCAGGCGCCGTTTGCCACGCCACCGGAGTTGTTGCTGGTGGAGGTGGAACACACCGGCATCAACAACCTGCCCACGGACCTGCGCAAGGCTGTGGAGGACAACACGCTGGGCACGCGACCGATGCACGGCGGCAGTGCGGCCAGCTGGCAGCTGGCCGAGCAGGTGGGTTACGGCAATGCCTTCAAGGCGGTGGAGCGCAACCTGCCGTGGCGCCCGCAGCTGCACGATGCCACCGGTGCGCGCCTGAACCCGCGCCCGACCGCACCGGGTTACCAGACCGCCATCGTCGTGGCCGGCCACGCAGGCGGTGGTCAGGATGTATATGCCGACAGCCTGGGACGGATCCGCGTGCGCTTCCATTTCCAGGACGCGCAGGGCGACACCACCTGGCTGCGTGTGGCCCAGCGTTACGCCGGCCCCGGCGTTGGCAGCCAGTTCCTGCCGCGCGTGGGGCAGGAAGTGGTGGTGGGGTTTCTGGAAGGCGACATTGATCGTCCCATCGTGCTGGGCGCGCTCTACAACGGGCGTGGCGAAGCCGGCGTGGCCCCCACCCCGGCCGGGGCCGAAGGGGAGAGCGATCGCACGATGTATGGACAGGCCAACGACCAGCGCGGCAGCGCGCAGGGCAACCTGAGCGGCGGCCATGCGCCGGCCTGGCATGCCGCTGGCGGCGGGGATGATGCCCATCGTCACGCCGGCGCGCTGTGGGGCATCCGCTCGCGCGAGTGGGAAGGCGGCCAAGGCAGCAATCATCTGCTGTTCGACGATTCGGACCAGCAGCTGCGCGTGCAGCTGGCCAGCAGCCAGCAGACTTCGCAGTTGACCCTGGGCCACCTGCGGCATCAGTCCGACAACTTCCTGGGCAGCCTGCGCGGGACCGGCTTCGAGCTGCGCAGCGATGGCTGGGGCGCGGTGCGGGCGACGGCGGGCAGTTGGTTCACGGCGTATGCGCATGACGGGGCCAGCCCGGCCGGTGAAGCGATGCAGCCGGTGGCGCTGCTCAAGCAGGTGACCCAGTTGGGCCAGCGCTTCAGTGATGCCGCCCGTACCCATCTGACCAGTCCACTGGCGCTGCAGGAAGGCGCCGGCGGCCAGAAGCGCTCCCGTCTGATTGCCGACCAGGCGCCGCTGGCCGCGCTGTTGGCCAGCACCAGCACCACTGTCAGCGGTGCTGCCTTTGACGAGGCGCGCGGGCAAGCCCGTGAACGGCAGGCGCAACCGGGCGAGGGGCGCGTGCCACACAGCGGTGATCCGCTGCTGGGGCTGGCGGCACCGGCGGGCGTTTTGCAGGTGGCCGGGCAGGCCTTGCACTGGACGGCGGGCGAGGGCCTGTTGCTGGCCAGCGGCGGCGACAGCGACATGACGGTGATGGGCGATGCGCGGCTGCATGCGGCGCAGGCCATCGGCGTGCTGGCAGCGGCGGTCGAAGGCGGCGTGAAGGACGGCAATGCGCTGAGCGTGGTCACCGGTACCGGCGAGCTGGACGTGCAGGCGCAGAATGACAAGGTGACGATCCAGGCCCGGCAGGCACTGCGTGCGGCCAGCGCACAGGGCGTGGTGGAACTGGCCGCCGGCAAGACGATCCATATCGCCACCGCTGGCGGTGCCAGCGTGACGATCGAGGGCGGCAACATCACTTTCAACTGCCCGGGCACGATCCGGGTGCATGCAAGCAGGAAGTCGTTCGTCGGGCCGACGCATCTCTCCACCGAAATGAATACCTGGCCCGATGCCCGGTTTGATGACGTCTACGTGGTGAGGCACCGGGCGACGGGCGAACCGATGGCCAACACGCGCGTGGAGATAGCCCGTGGCGATGGCGGGCGGACGGAAGCCATCACCGATGCGCAGGGGCGTTTGCCACGGCAGCGCGGGCAGGGCATCGACGAAGTGATCATCAAGATTCTGGGGAAGGCCTAGTGCATGGATGAGAAACAGGAAGTGATACTTCCCGGTGGAAGTTGGGATGCGGATGGAAGGCCGATCGCGCGTGCGCGGCTGACCCAGCTGAAGGACCAGCGCGACAAGGTTGTCGAGGCCGATACGGACGCGGTGATTCCGGTCATCTTCCTGCCCGGCATCATGGGGACCAACCTGAAGTCGAAGATCACCGGTGACCCGGTCTGGCGTCCACCGAACCTTGATGGTGTCGGCGCGGTGCTTGGGGCACTGGGGCAGATGTTCGTGTTCCTGTTCAGAGGCGCGGCCACGCGGCAACGCCTGTTGAACCCATTGACCGCCGAAGTGGATGAGCGCGGCTCGGTCGATGCGGAAGACACCATCCCTGAAGCGCTCGCCCGTGAGCGTGGTTGGGGCTCGTTGATGCGCTCGGCCTACAACCCGGTGATGGCCGAGATGCATCGCAAGCTCAATGACGTCATGTCCGCAGGCAAGCTGCAGCAATGGTGGGCAGACGAGGGAGCACGTGCACCCGCCGAATACGGTGAGGTGGTGGGCGGCAACGCTGCGCTGACGATGGAGCAGTGCCGGCATGCAGCCCATTACCGGTTCGAAGTCTGGTCCGGCGGCTACAACTGGCTGCAAAGCAATCGCAGTTCGGCGCAGGACATCGTCAAGCGCATCGACGAGGTGATCCTGCCGTACTACGCCAAGCGTGGTATCCGCGCGGGTAAGGTGATATTGGTGACCCACTCGATGGGTGGCCTGGTGTCACGTGCGGTTGCGCATCTGGAGAACTACGGCAAATTGCTGGGCGTCTCCAACGGCGTCATGCCGGCGACAGGCGCTGCAGCGACCTATCATCACTGCCGGGCAGGCTACAGCGGTGTTTCCAGCATCATTCTTGGCCGCAATGCCGGTGAGGTGGTGGCGATCCTGGCCAGGGCGCCTGGCGGCCTGGAGTTGCTGCCCACTGCCGACTACAACGAAGGGAAACCATGGCTGCAACTGGGCGACAACGGTCCGCGCCTTCCCGTCGGTGGTGACCCCTACAACGAGATATACCTCAACACGAAATGGTATGGCCTGGTTCCGGAAGAGAACACGGAGCTGCTCGACCCTTCCGCACCGGAGCCTGCGGCAGCATCTGCCCGCGAAGAAGAAGATGGTCCGGCGCTCTCGGCGCGCACGCTTTTCCAGATCAACATCGAGGGCGTGGCCGCATTTCATTCGGATATCGAGCGCAAGTACTACAAACCAACCTTCGTGCATTACGGCGATGACGCAAAACAGTTGAGTTGGGGTTCGTTGGCCTGGAGCGGTGGCAGCATGACCGGCGTGGACATGATGCAGCCGGTATCGGACAACCGTAACGGCAAGATCAAGCTGAAGGGCGCGACCGGCGTGGTGAAGCTGGAAATAGCGGATCCGGCAGACCCGGGCGACGGGACGGTCCCGGCATGTTCAGGAGCTGCACCGAAAGCTGAGGTGGCGGGGTGTTTCCGCCAGGGCAGTTTCGGTGCGGGCCAATATGCGGTGAAGGGCAAGAAGGGCTATGAACATCAAAGCAGCTATAACGACGAACGTACGCGCTGGGCAACGCTTTATGCCGCGGTCCGGCTTGCGCAGGCAGCAGACTGGGCATGAGCCATGCAGCGGAATGGCTCTGATGGGGCCCGCGCTGTGCACTCTGCTAGGGATGGCGTTGGTGGCGCTAGCCTGGACCAGCACCGCCATGGCCGCCCCGATTCAACGGAATAATCAGATGAAGACACTATGCGTTGGGCGGTTTTTGATTGATGTTCCTGCTGGCACCGCGGTCAGTCCCGGCTACGTTTATGCTCGGAAGAAGGTACAGACCACGCTGGGCGTATCCAGCGATGCGTTCCACCGGCGAATCAATGAGCGTGGAGCCGCATTGAGTGCGGCACGCCACCGGATGGGTGGCAGCATGGCGGTCAGCCAGACGCGGATCGATGACGACGCGGTGCTGGTTACCTCATGGGTTGCCGACAGCAGTCGCGCGGGTCATCGGCAGGAGTTGTACGTGCTGGATCGCACGCATGATGTGCAATACCTGGTCAGCGGGGAAACCGAAGCGGCCAGGTTGCCGGCGGCTATCGAAAATTACCGGGCATTGCGTCCCCGTATCAGCTATCGGCGCCCGGACTCCATTCCCACTACTGCCGGGTTCTGCATTGATTCGGGTTTCATTGCCGGCAACCGCATCAACAGCGAGGAAATGACGGTCGGCCTGCGTCCGCGCGAATACCCGGGAGCACGGATGACGTTGATGTCCTATGTGACGGGAAAGCCGGATCGGCCGCTGCTGCAGCGCAGCTCCAATGTCCCGCCCGAATATGCCGCCGCCCAAGCGCAGATGCGTAATCTCCGCCGCGGCGAGCGCGATGTCGGCCCCATTCAAGGCCAGGAGATTCTTGCGCATGGCCAAAGCGATGGAAACCAGATGTATGCGTTTCTATGGGAATCGCAGGGGCGTGCCGAGTCACTGCAGTTCCCGTTCCTGTCACTGCAGTTGTTGGCTGAAGAGAAAGGCACCCAAGCATTTCGTGATGACGCCCAGGCACTGGGTGCCTGGGATCAGGTACTTGGCAGCTTGCGCCTGAGGCCTGGTGCGATCTGATGGCTACTTTCAGGAACGGCCACAAGTTTCCTGAATGGGCGCCGGCAATTCGTTAATTCTTTGTGATTGAAATCTGGCGACGGCCCGCGTCTCGAACCTCAAAATGTGCGCCACTTCCGGATTTGATGCCAGGTTGTTCGTTTGCCTGAAACGGCCATGGGAAATGGAGTTCCGGCTTTCTGATAAATTCGGGCGCAGGAATCCGATCAATGTTTGTTGATTGAAAGGATAGTCACAACATCTGGAAATAGCATGGATCAGCTGAATGACCTGATGGCGCAGGTAGCGGCATTGAGCGGCGCGCAGCGTTTGTATCGCCTGGAGAGCGAGTTTCTTGGTGATGGCGTGGTGGAGCGTTGGTGGGGACGCGATGCGTTGGGCACACATGCCCTGACCGAAGTGGATGTGCTCTCCACCGATCAGGCGGTGGACCTGGAAGCATTGCTGGGCACGCCGGCCAAGCTGTTGGCACGCACGGCCGATGGCGGTGAGTGGGCACGCAGTGGCCTGGTGTCCGAAGCACGCCGTCTGGGCAGTGATGGCGGCCTGGTGCGTTATCGCCTGTCGCTGTCGTCGTGGACGTGGTGGTTGCAGCATGCGCGCAACAGCCGGGTGTTCCAGGACAAGAGCGTGCGGCAGATCGTCGATGAGGTGCTGCAGGCGCACGAGGAACTGGCACGCTGGCAATGGGCCGAAGGCTGCGATGCCCTGTTGGGCGAGCGTGTGCGCAGTTACTGCGTGCAGTACCGCGAGAGTGATCTGGATTTCATGCAGCGGTTGCTGGCCGAGGAAGGACTGGGCTGGCGATTGCTGGACGATGCGCAGGCCCGATGCGGCAACGGCATGGAGATCTTCGCCGACAGCCAGCACCTGCCCGAAGCGGCCAGCAGCACGGGGGCGGGCGTGCGTTTCCACCGCAGCGATGCCACCGAGTCCAGCGACAGCCTTCAGCAACTTGGTCGCCAGCGCCAGCTGACCAGCACCCGCGTCAGCGTGCTGAGTGATGACTACCGACGCGTGGCCAGCCTTGCCCGGCAACTGCCGGTGGAGGGCGGTGGCACGCAGTCGCAGCGCGAGCATTACGATCCGGCCGGCGCCTATGCCTTTGCCGATGGCGCTACGGCCGATCATTACGCCCGGTTGCAGGCGCAGGTGCTGGAAGCACACAGCCGCGGTTGGAACGGGCAGGGCAGCGTGCGTGGCTTCCAGTCCGGCACCTGGCTGCGGGTACAGCAGGCGCCGTTTGCCACGCCACCGGAGTTGTTGCTGGTGGAGGTGGAACACACCGGCATCAACAACCTGCCCACGGACCTGCGCAAGGCTGTGGAGGACAACACGCTGGGCACGCGACCGATGCACGGCGGCAGTGCGGCCAGCTGGCAGCTGGCCGAGCAGGTGGGTTACGGCAATGCCTTCAAGGCGGTGGAGCGCAACCTGCCGTGGCGCCCGCAGCTGCACGATGCCACCGGTGCGCGCCTGAACCCGCGCCCGACCGCACCGGGTTACCAGACCGCCATCGTCGTGGCCGGCCACGCAGGCGGTGGTCAGGATGTATATGCCGACAGCCTGGGACGGATCCGCGTGCGCTTCCATTTCCAGGACGCGCAGGGCGACACCACCTGGCTGCGTGTGGCCCAGCGTTACGCCGGCCCCGGCGTTGGCAGCCAGTTCCTGCCGCGCGTGGGGCAGGAAGTGGTGGTGGGGTTTCTGGAAGGCGACATTGATCGTCCCATCGTGCTGGGCGCGCTCTACAACGGGCGTGGCGAAGCCGGCGTGGCCCCCACCCCGGCCGGGGCCGAAGGGGAGAGCGATCGCACGATGTATGGACAGGCCAACGACCAGCGCGGCAGCGCGCAGGGCAACCTGAGCGGCGGCCATGCGCCGGCCTGGCATGCCGCTGGCGGCGGGGATGATGCCCATCGTCACGCCGGCGCGCTGTGGGGCATCCGCTCGCGCGAGTGGGAAGGCGGCCAAGGCAGCAATCATCTGCTGTTCGACGATTCGGACCAGCAGCTGCGCGTGCAGCTGGCCAGCAGCCAGCAGACTTCGCAGTTGACCCTGGGCCACCTGCGGCATCAGTCCGACAACTTCCTGGGCAGCCTGCGCGGGACCGGCTTCGAGCTGCGCAGCGATGGCTGGGGCGCGGTGCGGGCGACGGCGGGCAGTTGGTTCACGGCGTATGCGCATGACGGGGCCAGCCCGGCCGGTGAAGCGATGCAGCCGGTGGCGCTGCTCAAGCAGGTGACCCAGTTGGGCCAGCGCTTCAGTGATGCCGCCCGTACCCATCTGACCAGTCCACTGGCGCTGCAGGAAGGCGCCGGCGGCCAGAAGCGCTCCCGTCTGATTGCCGACCAGGCGCCGCTGGCCGCGCTGTTGGCCAGCACCAGCACCACTGTCAGCGGTGCTGCCTTTGACGAGGCGCGCGGGCAAGCCCGTGAACGGCAGGCGCAACCGGGCGAGGGGCGCGTGCCACACAGCGGTGATCCGCTGCTGGGGCTGGCGGCACCGGCGGGCGTTTTGCAGGTGGCCGGGCAGGCCTTGCACTGGACGGCGGGCGAGGGCCTGTTGCTGGCCAGCGGCGGCGACAGCGACATGACGGTGATGGGCGATGCGCGGCTGCATGCGGCGCAGGCCATCGGCGTGCTGGCAGCGGCGGTCGAAGGCGGCGTGAAGGACGGCAATGCGCTGAGCGTGGTCACCGGTACCGGCGAGCTGGACGTGCAGGCGCAGAATGACAAGGTGACGATCCAGGCCCGGCAGGCACTGCGTGCGGCCAGCGCACAGGGCGTGGTGGAACTGGCCGCCGGCAAGACGATCCATATCGCCACCGCTGGCGGTGCCAGCGTGACGATCGAGGGCGGCAACATCACTTTCAACTGCCCAGGCACGATCCGGGTGCATGCAAGCAGGAAGTCGTTCGTCGGGCCGACGCAGGGTGATTACCCGCTGCCGTTGTTCCCTAAATCCATCTGCGTTGAATGCATGTTGAAGGCAGCTGCCTCGGGTGCTCCATTCGCGGCATTGCAGTGAGGAGGAGCAGCGTGTCCTCCCTGTACGCAAACAATGCCTTGCCATCGACCGGGTTGCCGATCCTGGCAGCGACCATCGCCAGCAGCGAAAGCCCGGCTCGTTGGGCGTTGATCGATGCAGCCCTGGTCGATGCAGACAGGGTGCGGGCGGCATGTGCCCGCCATGGCATGAGCGCGGTAGCCGCGTATGCAGGTTCGGAGCTGAGCGCCTACGGTGACGTGGGTGTACTGCTGGTTTACCTTGCCGATGATCACAATCTTCGTGCCAAGCAAGTCCTGACCTTGCTTGAGCTGGCAGTGCCTTCGACGGCCCTGAGCTGGGTGCACAGCAGCGTCGATGTAAAGCAGTTGCAGCGGCTTTTTGCCTATCTGGGCATGGCGCGTGTCGAGGATCGCACTCAGCCCATTCATTGCCGCTTCGCCGATACCCGCGTGTTGCCGGCGCTGTTGACCGAACTCACCACCGCCCAGCTCGCTCGCGTGGGCCAGTGCATCGATGGTTGGTCGTGGGTGGCTCGGCAGGGACAGTATGTGCAGTGGCAACCATCATCGCGGGAGACCGGCGAAAGTGCGGATACGCACGAGCATCTGCATCTGACGGTTGCGCAGTTCCGTGCCATGCGCACGGCCGCCGAGCCCGATGCGATCTTCATGATGTTGTGCGAACAAACGCCGAGCCTGGTGCCGGAGGCGGACGAGCGCGGTGATTTTTATCTGCAGATTGAACGCATTCTGCAGGTGGCCTCCCGCTTCAATGTCCATGATCTCAAGAGTCGCCTGCAGTTCGTGGTCCTGAGCCTGAGCTGCGGAGAAGACTTCCATACTCTGCCGGAGCTGCAAGCCACCTGGGACGGCGTTCGTGCCGGGGAATTTCAGCTGGTGGACAAGATGCCGCTGTGGGGCAACGGTATCTGGGAGAAGCTGGAATATCGGCGCCCGGAAGAAGAACGCGGGGTGCTGCCATGAGCAGTATGCAGACCGTCTTTCGAGTGATCGACTCGCAGCAACTCGGTGCATCAAGGAAAAGCCGAATGAAGAGTTTCAGCATGCATCTCCATGGACGTCACAGAGACTCTGCCGTGCCGCTGTTTCGTTGGCGGCTGTTTCTGGGTGCCTGCCTGCTGTCGATGCTGAGCGCATGCGGGGCGAAGTCCGAAGAGGACAACATGGCCACGGCGACCATCGATGGCTACAACTCCACGGATCAGGCCATCACGCCGTTTTATGTGAATGAGTATGGGGGGGTAACGATAGGTGCGTATTCCGATGGCGGCTCGGTCTGCTGCGTGGTGTACCCGAAAAAGTGGCATCCCGGCCTGACCGCCAAGGTCAAGTGGGCGACCAGCAGCGGCAAATCCGAAGGCGATCCGACGCTGACCTGGCATGAGGCGGAAGTCCCCATTGAGCCTTATGACATCTCGGGCACGATGAACGTCCATTTCCTGCCGGATAACAAGGTACGGATACTGATCTTCAACGGAACGCCGGGAGCCGATGGCTACAAGGGGCCACCCTATCCGGAAGCTCCGCCGGGATGGTCAGTGCGATCGACCGACGACGATGCTGATCTGCCTCCCGTCCCTGCTGTCCCACAGAGAGAATCCCAATGAGCAAGTTCGAGGCAGGCTGGTCGGTGGTTGATCGTCGCGATGATGGCTCGACGGAAGCACAGTTTGTAGCCGACGAGAAGCATGTCACCGCGGCGGCGTTGCCCACCAGTGACGGCGAACTCGTCACGGATCGTCATGAACGTCGCAGGCCTTCGGTACGCACGGGGAAGCGCTGGCGGGTAATTTTCGCTGCCTGCCTGCTGTCGCTGCTGAGCGCATGTGGGGCGAAGTCCGAAGAGGACAACACGGCCATGGGCAGCATTAATGGATACAACTCCACCGACCAGGCCATCACACCGTTCTATGTGAACAGTTATGGCGGCGTCAAGATGAACGCCTATTCTGGTGGCGGCTCGGTCTGCTGCGTGATCTACCCGAAGAAGTGGCATCCGGGCCTGACCGCCAAGGTCAAATGGGCGACCAGCAGCGGCAAATCCGACGGCGATCCGACGCTGACCTGGCATGAGGCGGAAGTCCCCATTGAGCCCTATGACATCTCAGGCAGGATGAACGTCCATTTCCTGCCGGATAACAAGGTGCGGATATTGATCTTCAACGGGACGCCGCGAGCGGAGGGCTACAAGGGTCCGCCCTACCCGGAAGCTCCGCCGGACTGGTCTGTGCGATCGAGCAGCGACGATGCTGATATGCCTCCTGTGCCGGCGGCCCCGAAGGGAGAATCCCAATGAGCAAGTTCGAGGCAGGCTGGTGGGCGGTTGATCGGCGCGATGATGGGTCGACGGAAGCCTGGTTCTTCGCCGACGAAAAGCACGTCACCGGGACGGCGCTGTTGCTGTCCAATGGCGACCAGTTGTTGTACTTCCGGCCCACCAAGGAAAAGCCGTTCCTGCTGCGCGACTGGAACGCCAGTTACGAGCGACTGGGTAGCGCGCCGACAGGGGATACCTGGGACAACGACAAGTACGGCGCAAGGGCGAATGCAAGCATGCAGACGCCGAAGGACTTCCCTCGCGCCAGCCGCAAGCCCAGTGCACAGGAGCTGTCCGGCCGTGCAGGAAAGGCTGACCTGTGCAAGGCCGATGGGTTGGACTGCGTACGCGAGCTGCACGTCGGGGTGTTCTTCGATGGCACCAACAACAATATGGTGCGTGATCGGAGCAATGTGGGTCATTCAAATATTGTCACGCTGTATGACGCACATCGGCTCGATGAAGTGGAGTACTTCAAGTTCTATCTGCCTGGGGTAGGCACGCCGTTTCCCGAGATCGGTGAGAAGGGGGAAGACAGCAAGGGCAAGAGCATGGCACGCGGTGGTGAGGCTCGCATCCACTACGCGATGATCATGCTGTACAACGCTGTCGCGAGCTCGGTGACCGGTACCGATCTGGTATTGGAGGATGAAGCCAAGACCTTGGTCACCGACATCTGGAAAGGGCTGAAGACGGTTTACCGTGGCGGCAACGGGAAGATGATCCAGGTGTTCGAAGACATCGACAAGCGCCTGCTGGAGAGGGTGAAGGAGAAACGCCCGACCATCGCCCGCCTGCACCTGACAGTATTCGGGTTCTCGCGCGGTGCGGCGGAGGCGCGCACATTCGCGAACTGGGTGAAGTTGGCCACCAAGGGAAAGGTGGGGCCAGCGGAGCTGAACATCCGTTTTCTTGGCCTGTACGACACCGTAGCTTCCGTGCTGCTGGCCGACTCTTCGCCGGTGGGTAGCGGCTTCCTGGACTGGGCCAATGGCAGCATGGGTGTCCCTACGGGTATCGAACAGACCGTGCATTACTGCGCTGGGCATGAGATCCGCCGTTCGTTCCCGCTGTCCACGTTGCGGATGGGTGGGGATTGGCCGTCTCCGGCCAAGGAGTTTGTCTACCCCGGTGTGCATTCGGATATTGGTGGTGGCTACGCACCTGGCGACCAGGGCAAGGGCCGCGCGGGACGCGCTGACATGCTGTCGCAGATTCCCCTGAGCGACATGTACTTCGAGGGTGTGAATAGCGGTGTGAAGCTGATTCCCCTCAACGAGCTGAGCGGCGATATCAACAGCGATTTCAAGATTGAGCCTGCGCTGCAGAGTGCATTCTCGGCCTATCTGCAATGGACGCCCACGAACGAACAGGGCGAGAACGTCAGCGACAGCAAGCGCGGCCATATGGAAGGGCGCATGCAGACGCAGATGCAGCACTATTGGCGCTGGCGCGGGAAGTACACCAGCGACGCCGATTTGAAGACGCTCAAGAGCTGGGCCGCCGCCAGTGCCCAGGACAAGGCGGACCTGGAGGAGGGCAACAAGGACTGGCAGGTTGATCTGCAGCGTGCGCGTGACGCACACCAGCCGCAGACGATCA
Source organism: Stenotrophomonas sp. SY1 (assembly GCF_021202945.1). Classification (GTDB taxonomy): domain Bacteria; phylum Pseudomonadota; class Gammaproteobacteria; order Xanthomonadales; family Xanthomonadaceae; genus Stenotrophomonas. The sequence goes on from NZ_JAJOYR010000001.1 coordinate 2,343,559, forward strand.
CGGTGCCCGTCGGCTTGGTGGGCGTCCCGATCAAGCTGTCGGCATCGCCGTCGCAGGTCCAGAAGGACGTGGTCAAGGCAGTGGATGCGCCGGTGACTATCCCGGCCGATGTCGACCGTTTCTTTGATGACTACGTGCACGATTCGCATGCCGGCTTCTGGATGCTCGGGCCAATCACCCGCATCGACAAGGCGATTTTCGTCAACGAGATACGCAGACGGAATGCATTGAGGAAACATCATCTCGCGCTGGCCAAACAGTACAGCGAGCTGCGCAACCACGACCAGGCCGGTCGCGAATACATGCGGGCGCGGTCCTATGAGCTGAACCGGTTCGAGCAGCAGGTGCTTGCCGCCAATCCCAAGGACGTGGATATCGACGATGAGAACAGCTCGGCGAACGTGCCCCTGATGCGCGACTCCGATGCAAAGGACCTGCGCGGCAACATGGGCGCTGAAGGCTGGATCGTGAAGAACGTGGTGGGCACGGGTACCCGCCGCGAGCCCAATGGTGTGGGGCAATACCGCCACATCATGGACCGCGACCACGAGCGTTTCCTGCAGCCGGTCCAGGAAGTGGAATACCAGCGGGATCGCGCGATCGACGCAGCCAAGGAAAAGGTGCAGGAAGGGGTAAACGGTGCGCGGCAGAAGGCCGAGGAGATCAAGGATGGCGCCGTGCGTGCGGTGGACCGCGCGGTAGACAACGCGATCGATGCCAGCAAGGACGCGGTAAAGGATGCAGTCGGGGAGGGGATCAAGCGCATCCTGCCAAGCGGATTGCCTCGCTTCTGATAGGCCACGTTCGACTGCGGTGGCCGGGACTGCCCGAATGATTACCGTCCACGATCCTTTTCATCCGGCCGCCGCGAGGTTGCTTAACTTTGACTTATTGGCTCGGGCGATTCAGTCACAAAAATAGGGTCAACCTGCTCGCCCCAGCTTGATGTAACTCGTCACGATGGGCCTTCGATGCCGTTATCCCATTGCATGCGATAATTTAGTGATTCGTCACTTAAATCAACATGGTGAGTTTGGAATGTCGCGCCAGCCACCTTCGATTCGCTCTAGGCGCCGGCCCTGAATGCAGCGCTGTCCGGCGCGTAGTGGCTCTTTCGCCGGCTGCCAATCGCGCGGGGCTACCGTGATGCGGCGGCGCACCTGGTTGAGCAGCTCGGCATCTTCGCGTTCTGATCTTTTGATCTCAGCGTCAAGCGCGGCTTGCTGTTCGGGAGTGAGTGTCAGGGCCCGTTCCAGTGCTGCCACCTGGCGCCGTGCGTTCCATTCGATCAATCCCATGGCGATGAGTACAGCTGCGGCCAACAAAACAACTGCCCTTATCCAAAACTTCGATTCATCTGGCGGACCATGATTTCCGGAAGATTGCGGACCATGCTTGTGACGAGGTCGGAAGTTCACTTCGCTAAGGTCAGCTTTACCCAGCGTCGGTTCCTGACGTTCTCGTTCCATGAATTCCCCCGGATTTCGTCCTGGGCGGATTGTAGCCGGGCTGTAAGGGCCGTGCCCCTACGGTGACGCTGCTATCCAGCACGGGTATCGAAGTAGCATTCGCGCCAGTCGCCCAGGTCCACGACAACGACTTTCACCATGGACCGCTGCCCCGCTTTTCGCGCCGCACTCCTTTTTCGTGTCGCGTCACGTAAATCTGAGGCGTCCGCACGCCAAAGCAGGCCGCGCAGCCTGCGTTCTGGGATTCTTTCGCCACTTGGGGCCACCAGATCTTGCCCAGCCAGGCGCCAGCCTGCTCACGGGCCATTGAGCTCAACATGGTTCTCGGTGATGCGGCGATGGAGAACAGCTGCGCAGTCGTTGGGGCATTGGCCGCCACTGGGCCAGCATGGTGGGCGTATCAGCTCGTGGGTGTCGGTATACGTGCCGGCTTCGTTTGGCTTTCTCATGCTTGGATCTAATCCTTGCGGGGCTTTCGCTGGGGGAGGCAAGAATTGATCCTGTCGATTTTTCTGATTAATGTCTCTACGCAAGCTATTGATCTGAAATGAGTCGCACAGACAGCTTGCAACTCGTGCATGGTCCCACTTCAGCTAGGGACACGATCCGGCAAGAAACATCAGTCCAGGGATACGATCAGGCGAAAGCCGATTTGGCATTCCTCATGCGACATGCCGACTTGGCCGGCAAGGGGCGGGAATAATAGTTTATAAACTATAAAAACCCTTGTATATCAATCAGTTGCGATTGCACGATTGTGATCGTCGTGCTAATCCTGACCGGTCACACTTCGTGGCAAATGCCGATCGGCGGAGACTCAACTATGGCCTGACGGACACAGGTGCCTATGGCTAGAACGACGAAAGGCCAGGGCTGCAACCCTGACCTTTCTGAACAACCGGAATAGTCCGCCGATTGGGGCTAGCCTTTCATGCTTCTCTTCCCGTGTCAACACAGGGAGCGGGCATCTGTTGCCTCGGGTCCAAGGACCCACTTATGAGTTCAACAATGAGAGCTGCTCGCCCAATCAAAGACCTGGTGATAAAGCCGGGTGAGCTAGTTATGTGTGGAGGCAGGCTGTCCCGTGTTCTGAACTGCGTTAGCTCCGAGAAGATCCACATCCAGATAGAGGGCACATGCGACTTTCAGTGGGTTGGCGTCGGAGACCTTTCGTCGTATAGCCCGCAAGTGTCGCCTGGCAGAGTGCGTCACATCGCTAACATTGACCCTGACCAAGAGGCAGCCGCACATAGATGGACACGAACGCTTGCGATAGCGATTCGGAAACATGGCTCGCGGCTTTCTAAGCAGACGTGCGATCAGCTCGCTGATCAGCTCGGCGTTTGCAGCAAAACCGTAAGGCGTCGTTGGCGGTTGTACTGTGACAATCCGCTACCTTCAGCTCAGCTGCCCACTCTGCCTGGACCGCCGCCCAGAGCACGACTCCTACCACCGTTGGTCGAGAGTCTGATCGCATCTGCGATAGATGAGATCTACATGGTGCGCGAAGCCAGCACAGTTGCAGCAGTCGTCCGCAGGTGTGCGCAGCTCGCCCATCAGGCCAACGTTCCTGCTCCGAGCTACGCGGCCGTGAAAGTGCGGATCAAGGCGCGCGATCCCATGCATGTGGCCACAAAGCGGCATGGGAGCCATGAGGCTCTTGCAAAGCAGGCTCCTTCCATTAGAGGGCTGGAGGCAACATATCCACTCGAGATCATCCAGATAGATCATGCGATCATCGATCTAATGGTGGTTAGCCCATTGACCCGACAGGTGATTGGTCGCCCGTGGATAACGCTAGCCATCGACGTATTCACGCGTTGTGTCGTTGGCTACTACATGAGTTTTGATCCTCCTGATCAAACCTCTGTTGCGCTCACGTTGGAGCACAGCTGCCTCCCCAAGGATAAGTGGCTGAGATCCCTCGGTCTCGAAGAAAAGATCAAGTATCCGATCTTCGGAAAGATGTCACGAATTGCGTGGGATAACGCAAAGACCTTCAAGACGAAGTCACTTCTCGCGCAGTGTGAACGATATGGAATTGAAGTACGGCCCAGGCCGGTGCGAAAGCCGCACTACGGCGCGTACATCGAACGCTACATCGGAACGATGATGGGAGCTATACACCTCCTTCCTGGAACGACGTTCTCCAACTCGAAGCAACGGGGAGACTATCCCTCAGAGAAGAAGGCCATCCTTAGTATCTCTGAGCTCGAACAATGGCTCGCGCTAGAAGTTGCTGGCGTGTATCACAACTCTCCTCACCGCGGTCTTGGCGGAATTACGCCCTTGCAGATGTGGGAACAGTCATGGACCGATAAAGAGGGAGTTACACGATTCCCCCCTCTCATCGGGGATCAACGTGAATTCACGATCGGTTTTCTGCCAGCTGTCGAACGCAGAATCGGCCGTGGAGGGATCCAGCTGAACTCGCTTAACTATTGGGATCCGGCACTAACACCGTTCATAAATGACGGGATAAACCACAGGGTACACTTCAGCCAACGCGATCTTAGTAAGGTTTTCCTGTACACAGCTGGTGACTACATTGATGTCCCACTGCTGGATCGCTCCAGAGGGGCATTCTCCTTTTGGGAGCTGCGCGACATACGCTCCCATCTTAGAGAGCAGGGGAAGAAGGCCGCATCGGAGAGTGAATTGCTCGATGCGATCGAGCATCAACGTGAGGTGCTTTTTCAAGCAGCGAACAGGTCTAAGAAGGCGCGTCGTAAGATCGCTAGGCTGCCGGAGGTAAAGCCGATTAAGCCTTCGGGTGAAGTTGACTACAGCGCGCCAGTCTTTCCGCTCCCTCCCATCGAGGGGGTAATTGAATGAAGATCACCCAGAATTGCGCGGGCTCCGCCTCCTATCTAGAAGGAGATCTGCCGTTTGTACTGAGCTCTCACTCCGTGCGAATCCTCAAAGTCCTGAGTCAGCTTCGCGCTGGCGAGTATCGGCGGAGTCGACCTGTCTGTCTGCACATCGCTGCTGCAGCGGGGAGTGGGAAAAGCAGGTTGCTCAATCACTACATGTCTCAAGTATCGGCCGACCGTGAAACTAGTGGCTCGCGATATCGCGAGGCGATCTTGATTGAAGCGCCATACGACGGGAACTGCATGAAGATGTGCCGTTCCATCATTAATTCCTGTCTACCAGGCTTTCCTATCCGGAAGACTCAGAACATCCACGAGCAGGTTGCCGATGTACTGCAGGCCTCAGGCGTAAAACAGCTTCTTATCGATGAGGCAGGGCATATCCTCAATGCGGGAAAGTCCGGTCAGCAGTACACCCTTGCACTCATCAAGTCCATCTGCAATTTAGGAATCACAGTCTGCATCGCTACGACGAAGAATATGGTTAACGTGCTGGCGGCAGACGAGCAGCTTGCATCGCGCTTCAAGAAGGTCGAACTACCAGTTTGGTCTGAGTCGAACGACTTTCGTCAGTTCTTGGCAGGAATAGAACTCGAATTGGGGTTGCCTGAGCCATCACATCTAGACAGCAAAGTAGTAGTCCGCTGGCTAACAACACATGACTGCTGCATCACGTTTCGGCTCCTTGAAGTAGTCCTAGGAGCTGCCCGACTAGCACATCAGCGCGGGGAAAGGCATCTAACCATCGAACTGCTCGAGGAGTTTTGGAAGTCTGGATTTGGTATGGAGGAGAAGGGCCTTGAGAATTGAGGACCTACCCGTTGCAGCTGTCCCTTATCCGGACGAGAGCATCTATTCCTGGCTGGACGCCACTCGGGAGATGCTGAGACTAGGATCTTCCGATTGGCGGCAATGGTGTCAATTCTCAGCTGAAGAACCAGAGCGTCGCTTGGCCGGCACGGATTGGGGAGCCATTCCTCCTGAGTTAGGTCGCGTCGATCGTATCCCCGTCTCATGGCGTGTTGGACCCGAATGGCGTGGCATGAAGTGCCCACATTGTTATGTCGAGATTCCCGGCGGCCGCCGATACCCCGTCGCAGTGGATTGGCTTGACGTTCGAACCATCGCTTGCCGCCAGCATCGTCTTTTGCTCACCTATCAACCCGCAGAAGGAGCTATGTCAGTCGATACCAATGAAGAGATCTTGGCTCTATGGAGTTGGCTCGAAATGTGGCGTCACAGGTGTATAGAACGATGGGACGCGAAGCTCCGCCGTGATTTGGTACTTGCGGCTGGGCGCAACTGGGACACTCAGTTCGGCAACATTGCGAGTGCGGAGCTTACTTGGTCGATCGAGGGTGCGGGCTGGATTCTACCCAATCCTCAGCGGCAGTACCGATCCTACGGACCGCCTCGAATCGGCAGTCTCGGGCCTATGGATAGAGCAGCCGCTTTGCTGGGCGCGTACAGAGCTTGGAAGGCATTAACTGATCCGCAATCACCAACGCTTCCTAGGTGGCCTGCTCCCGCTTGGTTGTGGCTGGCGCGGCGATGGCGCTTATACGGAGATGGGCAGATTGGAGCGATGCTTGCCGGTATTGTCTTGGCGAGTCATGGGAGGGGGCGATCCTGAGCTATCTGGATGCGCTCATAAGTACGGCTGATCTCTAACGCTTTGGGGCTGGGCTGGCGGGGGGCGCGGGTTCTCGAGCCGGCGCTGGTTGCAAATTGAAGCGCTGTGAGGATTAGAGAACGCATCCAAGGACCCACTTAGGGGGAAGATAGCGCTGAACATGCCAGCACCCGAGCGGGCTCGGATGGACGGGTAATCGCTAACGCCTCGGAATTGGAGGCAATCGCACTCGGTCGAGAGACAGTGGTCAGTGGAGACGGACAGCGACGAATGAGTTAGGCCAGACCGCTGTCTGGCCGTCGCGGCTCCTCTCCATGTCAGCTAAAGGTGGCTCGATGCTGTTATTTTTTCCATGCCTTGAAGCAACGGTAGACGTTCCGATTAGGGCACGTTATCGGGGGTAAGGGAGGGTTGCTCTCGACCCAAAGCGGTGGTCGCAGATCAATATAATTCAACCTTATTGGTGGAAGGGGCCGCTTAAAGCCACAGAGGGCATTGCGATGCCGAACCGCGGACATGGGTGATTCCCGGGACGTCCAGCAGCTATCTGTGATCTCAGCGTCCGGCCAGCGCACATGGAACGCAGTGTGAGAAATTGCGAGCGGCCCTTCCTGATGCTCCGATGTTTCCCAAGACCAGGATAGCCGATGCTTCTGATACTCGATGATCCTGCTTTTGCATGGATCCGAAAGATTCGCGCGCAAACCAGAAGGAAAACTTAACAACCGAAAAGGCGGCCTAACTCACGCTGGCGAACGCAAGTTGGTTTTTCTCCTGATTTATATTCGGTACGGCAGGGTCATCGCGCGGGTAATTCCCTGCATATTTCCCGTGAGAGGCGCTCTGCCGCACCAGCTTGTGTTGGCCTGCGCACCGTCGAAAGTAATACGAACGACAAGGGCTTCTAACAGAGGGGATCGAAGCCCATCATAGAACTACTATCCAGCGGCCAGGGGATCGCGCCTTTTGTCAAGTTCACGCGAATACCCACGGCACAAGACGCAGCGGCATCGCTCAACCTAAGGGACCTAGGCCAAAAGCCATGTGGGCAATAGCGAGTACGCCCAATGCCCACAACAGAAGAGCTGCAACCAGTGCCATCGAAACCGGAAATACGCTTTGATCATGGATGAGCGCCGGCTCTCCCATGTCGCTGCGCTTCCTTCGCAGTTCGAGCATCGCTCGAGCGTGGTATACGATGCCCATCGTCAGAAGTACAAGACCCGTCGCCACAAGGGCCAACCCGAAGTTGCGCGGCGCATGACTGGAGACGATCATGAGCTGGGACTCTTTCAGATGGTTGAAGAATTGGAAGATCGTGAATCCAAATCCGATAAGCGATAAGGCGGTGCGAATAACAGACATGGTCGTTCGTTCGATACTCAAATGAGTACGCTGAAACGACATGTCCGTTCGTTGGGTGGACATTTCCGTTCGGTCCGACGACAGATCTGTACGGTACTCGGAAAGCGAGGTGCGATGCTCGGACAAGGATGTACGGTGGTTGGAAAGACCCGTTCGATAGCGCGAATACTCCGTCGAAGCGATGTCTCCTTCCAGCTTACTGACATCGGGAATGGGAGGGACAGGGGTCTCTTGCAAACGGGCTGGTCTAGTGGGAGTAGTCACAGATGTACGAGCCTTCATTTGATTCGCTCCAGACATTAAGGCCCCGGTCATTCCGGTGCAAAAAGGTTATGAGGCTGCGAAACCCAAGATGCCGTGCGTACAAATCTGACGGCATCGGCCTAATAGTTGCACGTCGAAACACAGGATTCCAGACAGTCAGGAAGCAGATTTCCGTCTGCGCTCCAGTTTGCTCTTTCCATTCCAGGCGACGCCGTCATGATCTTATCCGGTTCCTACCCGTACATGCCCCTGTGGTTGCTAACTTTGCTGTTCTTCGTCGCATTAATGGCGGCGCGTGAGGTCGGGCTTCGTCTGCGTCTACGCCGGCAACAGGCCTCGCGCGGACTCGCAGGGCCAACAAGTTCAAGCAAGCCGATGGACCCCGGGGGTGCCAAAGAGGATGGATTCGCTATGACGTCGGTCATGGGGCTGCTTGCGTTGCTGATCGGCTTTACGTTCTCACTCACTTTGGGCCGATACGACGAACGACGTGACCTGGTGCTCAAAGAAGCGAACGCAATTGGAACCACTTGGCTGCGCACGGATCTGCTTGATCCAAAGGATGGTGAGAGAATGCGAGAAGTTCTGCGCCGGTATGTTGATGCGCGTGTCGATTTCGCCAACGCCAGAGATGCCGGCGACGAGACCCAACAGTTCGCGCAGACGGTGTCGTTGCAGAATGAACTTTGGAGTGTAATGCGGCAGGGAATCGCTACATTCCGGGATAACCCTCGCGCTTCGCTCATCGTCAGTACCACCAACGAGGCAATTGACCTCGCTGCGGAGCGCTACGCCGCACGTCAAGACCATATCCCACCACGGATCCTGCGCCTATTACTCATCTTTGCCGTGCTATCTGCCGGGCTGGTTGGTTACGAGCGGTATCAGCAGCGCAAGGCTACAGCTTTGCTGTTGCTGTTGTTCTCGCTCGCCGTCGGCCTCGTTTTGGATCTTGATCTTCCCAGTACAGGGGCGACCAGCGTGCCGCAGGACCCGATGCTGGATCTGCAGCGAAGTCTTCATCAGGTCACGCCGCCCCCAACGCCGCAAATGCCAGTGGTCAGTCGAGCCCCATGAAGAACGAGTTCCAATCAACTTCTTCGCGCCGGCCTGATGCCGCTTCGGAACTGACCCGCCGCCAGGGAGGAAGCTGCGAAAGAGTAGATAACGCGCATGTCTGATTTCTGAGCCGGGGGCAAATCCGAGGGGTGGTCATGTCTGTGAAAGAAATTGCCTGCGCCGCGCAACAAGAACTTCAAGCCAAGACTGGGCTTCCGTTCAAACGCGCGCACATTTACGAGTTGTTTGCCGCAGCCTACGGACATATAGCTCATGCTGCTTTCAGCGCAAGCGCAGTCTTTACTTGCGTCCACATGCTATCGAACGCATTAAAGCCTGACGTCAGTTCCGTTAGGGATCGCTTGCTATCGCTGGGCTACGATGCGTCGGTGTCGGGTTTTGCAGCATCGGAACTGACCATGTTCATGAAAAGAAGATCGTTCGGAGCCATACCTTTGGTCAAACTGGTGGGTATGCTGCTACCCAAGGGTGGCTCGTTTGAGCGGGTGGATTCCGAGTCCCTTCTTAAGGATGCCATTTTGATCGAGGGCCTGGAGGCGGGAGCAGCTAGGGGAAATGCGCTGGCACACTATGCTCTAGCTCTTCTCTATGTGCCGGACAATGAGCAGGGCGACTCAGGTAACACCTACTGGCAAAACCAACGGTTACCCGGCCAGCAATTGTTTGGTTCCGCTAGAGACCGGGCCGATGCCCATGCCGAGCGGCTCGCCACTGAAGACAAGTACGTCCGGCATCTCCAACAGGCCTTTTTGCTCGGGCTACCAGAAGCGCACCTTGATCTCGCCGATAGGTTTGGGTTTATAGATCCGACATCCTTCGAAATGGGTCCTGTTAGCGCCGATGCTGATTCCACCTGGGTGGCCCAGGTGGCCGCGCGACTTTGCCGCATCGAGGATACGCAAGGGTTGTTGCGTATCGCAGCCGAGAACGGGGATGTCGATGCCATGCTCACGCTCATCGATAGCTACGACCGAACCGATTCGATACGCTGCTGGACGTGGGTGTATCTGGCCCAACATCTTGGGACCGACCTTACCCGCGATGATCACAAAGCCATTAACGAAGATGGCTCTCCCGACGACGAATGCATCGGAGGTCCGTGCTTTGTCGGAGGACGTGACGCCATTGAGCTGAAGCCACTCGACTCCAAGGATGATGCTAAGGCACGCCGAATGGCCAGGAAACTCATCGACCGGATGGCGGCACTAAACGTATCTGACATCGAGTCGAGCAATCGACGCTAATTGGTACGCATTGAGAACCGTGTCGTGCTGCATTGCGTCTTACGCGCACAGAAGAAGATCAATGCTCGTGCCAGAGTGGTCGGAACCGAGTCTGAGACGACTTGAGTTACGCCTTCGAACTTACTCACCTGGCTGGCGATGATGTCTTCCGTACTAGATAGTTCCATCCAGATGCGTGGCAGTATGCAACCCCGACAACGCCGGTGCCAAGTAAGCCTCTTGCTTGTGCACCACCTCTCAGACGGTGTGGTATACGAATACCACCTACATCCACACCTTTCGAGCGCCGGCAGTGATGGCCTGTGTTCCGCACAGAACACAGGCGAGGCAATAGTTTCGCCGATCTTTGGTACATCAGGCGTTGGTGGCAGCCACGTCGGTGCGGCGCTCAAGGCCGGGGTGAGGTCCCAATCGTTGCGGTCTGTCAGGTCTGATCGGGCCGGGACCAAAGTGCAGATTGAGTGTAGGTGCTTCTGCAAGTTCGCCTGACCCCTTGGCCAACGATTCAAGGGACCCGTCTACTCGCGGCGTATAGTGATGTCCACATCGCGCGCCGTGCTGCTAAGTAACTCCAGTCCGAAGTCGCCCGTCCCATGACGGGCTTTCACCAGCACGTCCTCTCCGTCGTCAACTTCGACATGAAACCCTTCGCCTAATTGGTCACGCAATGCATTACGCGTGGTCGAGGCAATACGGTTCTCTGACTCGCCCTCGGTGACGGCAACGTCTACCTGGAACGGGGCATCATTCGCCGGCCAAATCCGGAAGCTGATGGTACCGCTGGACTTTGCACGTTCGTCAAACGCGATTCGCCACTTGTTGGAGGCGCGCGGACGCTCGGCCTGCGAGGAGGTCGTCCCCGTAGCGCCGGTGGCAATCGGGTCCTGCGCACGGACGAGCGGCGTGGTCGCCAGGACGAGCGCAGGAAAAGCTAATAACAGGGTGATACGCCGGGGGGAAACTCGCATTGCCAGACTCCTCAGCTGGTGAATAGCCAGACTGCTGTCAGGCCACCCAGTAGCAGTAGCCCGATGGTGAATACAGTGGTGGCGCGGTGCCGTGGGTTGATTACACCACGCTCGATGTCAGCGGTCACGAGTCGATACCGAACCAACGACCACACCAATAGCGCGAGTCCGAGCAAGACCATTCCAAAGCCGGCGTTGCCGGCGTCATGCAGCAGCAATCGCCCCTTCTGTGGTGCTTGATCGTTCTGGATCAGGTACGTGCTGAACCGGTTAATGGTGATCCCGAATCCGATCAAGGATACCGTGGTACGCAGGTAGGCCAGATGAGTGCGCTCGTTACCCAAATGGGTGCGCCCACGCGCCAGATCGTTGGCCAATGATGATTGCGGCTTGTCAGTCGGTGGCATATCACTCATGAGTCCTCCATCGGCCGTGGCGGTAGGCACGGCAAAAGTCTGTTATGCATTGACTCAGAATGCATGCGTGTCAATGCGCAACGACAGCCAGTAAATCTACTGAACGAGGGGTGGTCGTATACCGTTGCGCCATGAAAAAGCATACAACCAGTAGAACTACTGGCATGGGAGGCGGAGAACTACGGATGCAACCGGAGGGGCCAGCGCCGAGGATTGAAGCCAATCCAGTATGCACCAGGCGGCAGGAGTGCATTGTGACTAGAAGCAGGGCTACCCCAAGCAAGGATTTCACCTTGGAGAAGAGCAGCAATGCTAAGCGTGAAGTGGACCTGCTCATCGCGGTCGTGCGCTGCAAGCCGGACGTCGACGACATTCAGCCATTGTTGGCGCGCTCTGTTCACGCTGACGTGTCCGTTGGTGGTTACAGACTCAACTGGCAGGCAGGCGATATGCCTACAACCGCTACGGCCTGATGCTAGCGTGCAGGCAACCATCCTAAAAACAAGGTGACGACAACTTTCGTCAATGACCTGAACTTCCTGGGCAGACCATAGACCCAGCCATCTGCTTATAACGAGCCCATCGAGAGAATGGAATGCGCATGACAGCAACCCACAAAGCAAGCAAATCCGGCTTAGTCCATGCGTGTCATCGGTCCTGGCGAAGGACTGCGTCGTATGCTTGGCGTAAAGTGTGCAAGTCGCGGCTATGGATCTGCACTTCGTTGCTCGTACCGTGCCTGCCTGTCACGGCGGATGCGCAGGAACACGACGCCGACGCCCTTGCTAAGGCGCTATCTAACCCGGTGGCGGCACTTGTCAGCGTACCGATCCAGTACAACTACGACGAAACCTTCGGCGAAGAAGGCTATCGCAACCTTGTGAACATCCAGCCCGTTGTTCCGGTGTCGATATCGGAACACTGGAACATGATCTCGCGCACGATCCTGCCAGTGATTTACCAGCAGGACGTGATTCCGGGCAGCGACCAGGCGGGCATCGGAGACATTACTCAGAGCCTCTTCTTCTCGCCCAAGGAGCCAACGCCGTCCGGGTTGATCTGGGGTGTTGGCCCTGCATTGCTATTGCCGACCGGTACCGACAACCTCGGCGCCGATACTTGGGGCGCGGGTCCGACAGCGGTGGTGCTCGTGCAGAAGGATGCGTGGACTTATGGGGCTTTGGCAAATCACATTGTTGACGTGGCTGGTAGCGATCGCCGCGCTGACATCAGCTCCACCTTCCTGCAGCCGTTCCTGACGAAGGGGCTGGGTCATGGGCGAACCCTCGGTGCCAACATCGAGTCGACCTACGACTGGAAAGGAGGGCAGTGGACCGTGCCGCTCAATCTGTTCTACAGCAAGGTCTCGAAGATAGGCAGCCAGATGGTCAGCTATCAAGGCGGCGTGCGCACCTACTTGGATAAGCCAGAGGGCGGGCCAGAATGGGGCGTACGCTTCACGTTTAGCCTACTGTTCCCGAAGTAGAATGCTGGTAATTGCGCTATGGCTGACGGTGGTTGTACACGCACTTGCTTGCATAGTCTGGCCAAAGAGGTCCTGCTGTTCTTCATCCTGATAGGACCGATCATGGCTATTGGATCCCTTGTGACCGAGACCCCATGGTCGCAGCTCGCAAAGTTGCGGTCACTGGCATGTTTCGTGTTCTGACCCGATGCATCAAGGTCTTTAGCTTGCGGATGGCCGGTTTTTTTGCACGGCGCTGAAGCCGATCCAGTAAGCACCTAGAGCAATGGCAACCGACTGCGGGATACACACCTAACGGTTCGCCTGGTGCTTCCGGCTATGCTGCTGCGTTATCGCATCGCCTCGAATACTGCCCTGATGGCAATGACTGGATAAATCACTCTTTCCGGCGTGAGCATGCCACCGTCTTTGGCGAGGGCTGCTCCCTAGAGCGGTTCGCGGACCAGAATTCTCAAAATCTGTAGCGCAAGCACGGCGGACCTTTGGTTCCGCCGTGCTCCATAACGATGCCTGTCAGATCAGTTTCCGGTCGGCAATCCGAGTTGGAATCCTTCCTTGCCCAGCTGGTCCCTGATGTGCTTGAACCGCTCATACTGCGTAAGCGTGATGGGGCCAGAGTAGCCCTCGCTCTGTACCTTGCGCGGCGGGTACTTGATATAGGTCTGCATCAGCTCCTTGATCGCTGCATTGATAGTCACCAGCGTCCAAGTGTGCTCCGTATAGTTGTTCATGAAGATGTCGTAGCGCTCCTGCGGGTCCTGCCACAAGTCGAAGACCTGTGGAACGGTCGCGACATAGGCATTGGGACCCTTCCAACCGAGATTGGTGTCGACCGCCAGCCCGCCGGTCGATGCGCCATTGTCACCGCGGACGTTGAAGCAGGCCTTGTAGTGGCCGACGCGTGCTGCGCCGGGGGTCAGCTCGTCCTCAGTGAAGTAGAACCAATTCTTGCGCTCGGACTTACCCTTGCCCAGGAGGACAGGCGACATGTCGTAACTGTCGAAGATGATCGGCTCACCTTCCCGATCCTTCTCTGGAAGCTTGATCCCCGCCAGCGAAGCGAACGTGGCCATGTAGTCGAGGCCACCGACGATGTCAGAGTTCTTTGTGCCGCCCTTGATGCCAGGCCCCTTGGCCAGCGAAGGAACGCGGTTACCGCCTTCGCGTACCGTGCCTTTGGTGCCACGGAACGGAGTGTAGCCAGCATCGGGATAGACGTCTTGCCAGGCGCCGTTATCGGTAGTCCAGAAGATGTACGTGTTGTCCTCCAAACCCAACTCACGCACCTTATCGAGGATGGCACCGATGCGCGCGTCGTTCTCGCAGATCGAATCGGCGAACTTCGATTTTGACATCGACTTGCCCTGGAAGTCAGGGTGCGGCATGTTTGGCTGATGGACCTTCATGAAGTTCACGTGCATGAAGAAGGGCTCTTTCGAAGCTTTGACGCTGTCCAGGTACTCCAGCGAGGCTTTCTCGACGTACTCGTCATAGTACGGAATGCCAACCACGCCCTTCTCTGGTGTGTTCACGTACTGGCCGTTGACCTTGAAGTCTTCCTTGGGCTTCTTGCCTGCAGTACCGGACAAGGCACCTTGGGTCACTTTCTCGAACATGTCGCGCAGCTCTTGGTCCATGTCCGGGAACCACGTCGGGTCGGCGTAGGTGTAGGCGTTGAGGTGATAAAGGCCGCAGTACTTCATCACGTCGTAACCATGCGCGGTGGGGAGCGCGTAATCGGACTCGCCCAAGTGCCACTTACCAGCAAAGAAGGTCTTGTATCCTGCGGTCTTTAGCACCGATGCCAGCGTCCATTCGGCAGCCGGCAAGCCGCCCCCCTGGCCCTGGAAGGCTACAGTGGTCATGCCGCTGCGATTTGGGATTCGCCCCGTCAGCACCGCAGCGCGACCGGGCGTACAACTTGGCTGCGCGTAGAACGACATGAACTGGATACCATCAGCCGCCAGTTGATCGAGGTTGGGCGTCGCCATGCCTCGGTTCTCACCCCCGCCGTAGCATCCGGCATCGCCGTATCCGAAGTCATCCGACAAAATCAGGATGATATTGGGCTTGCGTGAATCTGCCATTGTGATCTCCTAATCAAGTTGAGTGGTGCCCTGCTTCACTGGCATACGAGGCGGGATGGCAATCCGACAATGCACAGCGTCCGGGTATTGTCCGGTGGACCAGTGAAATACCGATGAAATCGGTGCCAAGGACTGCAACCGCACTCTTTGATTGCAGCCGCAGTTGCTGCCATGGTGTAGCTTGTCACCTGGTCAATGCGCAGGCACCCTTTGGTTGCCTATCCTGCGGTAGATTGCCCACAACGACGGCTAACGAGCGCCGGGTTCGCTGCGTTGTTGCATTGTTTGTCAGCATTCCGTAAGAGCGTAAGATCCGCAGTCGACCCCCTTGTTATCCACTTGTGAGGCAGAGGCAAGATGAATCAGGAAGTCGTCCAGACACTGAAGCTCGAGGGCATGATCCACCTACCCGGTGGCACGTTCACCATGGGCTCGGACAACCACTATCCGGAAGAGAAGCCAGCGCATAAGGTGAGCGTGGCACCCTTCTGGATAGACCGCCACGCTGTGACCAATCGCCAGTTTGCCGAGTTCGTGGCGGCGACCGGGCATGTGACTTTGGCCGAAAAGCCAGCCGATCCGGCCGACTATCCCGGCGCAGATCCCGAATTGCTGGTGCCAGCGTCGCTGGTGTTAGTGCCGCCACCAGGGCCGGTTGACAAGAGCAATATGTATAACTGGTGGCAGTATGTTGCCGGCGCAAACTGGCGCCATCCGCGCGGAGCCAACAGTTCGATTGAAGACTTGCAGGAACACCCTGTTGTCCATGTTGCGTTCGCGGACGCCTTGGCTTTTGCGGTCTGGGCAGGTAAGGAACTGCCGAGCGAAGCGGAGTGGGAGTATGCCTCCAAGGGTGGCAACGACAATACAGAGTTCGCCTGGGGGGACGAGCTCGTACCGGAAGGTCGCTACATGGCCAATACTTGGCAGGGCGAGTTTCCGTGGGAGAACCATAAGCTGGACGGCTACGAGTTCACCGCTCCGGTTGGTTCATTCCCAGCCAATGGTTTCGACCTATACGACATGATCGGAAATGTGTGGGAATGGACTACCGATTGGTATCAGGACCACGGGCGCATCCAGAAGGCCTGCTGTACGCTGGACAACCCTCGCGGCGGTGAGCGTGACGCCAGCGTCGACCCTAACGACACAGCACACATTCCACGCCGAGTCACCAAAGGGGGCTCGCATGCCTGCGCGCCCAGCTACTGCCGCCGTTATCGCCCTGCCGCGCGCATGGCGCAACCCGTGGATACTTCCACCAGCCACGTTGGGTTCCGTTGTATCGTCAGGGCAAACACAGGTGCGTGATCGCGATGTTTTCAGGCAGAAGTGGCAGGATGCCATGCATGCTGCCCTAGGTTTCAAGGCCCTTTAAATACACGGATTCTCGTTTTGAATGGACAGGTCGAACCCACCGATGTGGATCTGTCAAGGAATCTTGAGGATTGCATGGGCGTGATTGTCCGTGCGAGGTTGGTAATGAAGGCGCTGACTACGTAGCTGTCGTGTTGTCGCGCTCATGGACATCCTCATCAGGGCGATCACGTGCAAATAGCGAAAGTCCCTGTTGTGCCGATGCGCGCATCCCTACAACGCAAGGCGCTCCTTTCATCGGTTGTGTAACGCGAACAACTTCCACACCTAGCCGCCACTCGGCTTGAATGTTCAGGTCGACTTGCAAGGAGCGTGCGAGGAGGCGGCTTACTGTCGGCAGTCAGGGCCTAGTTCACTTTGTTGCTGCGGTTGTACTGGCCACGCAAAGGCCTCTTCGAAGGCAACCGGGCATCAATGCCACTGCTGGACCACGCAGCCATTGCTGCTTGTTAACTTCATAGTGGCTCAGTCCTGACCAACTTCCATTTCCGAATGACTCGAAGAGAAGAATGCCCATCAGAACTCACATGACCCTCACGCATTTGGCGGCATTTTTCGTGCAAGTCATGGCCTAGCCGGCATCCGGTGCGTTCGTTTGGTCAGGAGAGGCTTTACGCCAAGTGGGGGAGGATGATGGGGATCTCACAGTCGGTCAGTGCACCATTCCGCAAAGTCGTGGTTGTCGACGACCACAAGGTTGTTGCGCAAGGCATCGAACTTCTGTTGATGGACTCGTTTGAGGTGGTAACTCTCACCACGTCAGGCGAGGAACTGATGGAACTGGTGCGGCGTGACCCACCAGACATAGTGGTATCTGATATCAGCATGCCGGGCATGAGCGGTATCGATACGATGCGGCTCATGCGCAAGGAGGGCATTGATCTTCCTGTAGTATTCTTGACGATGCATGATGAGCCGTCCATTGCCGCAGAAGCTATCCGTGCTGGAGCATGCGGCTACGTGCTAAAAACATCTGCCGGGGATGAGCTTGTGGATGCGCTCAACAGCGTGATGAGTGGCTGCACGTATATCACTCCGACGCTTGCGGCAAGAGCCATCAAGAGTAGTGAGCGTTGTAGCCGATATGTTCTTACTAGCAGACAGTTGCGGATCTTGGAATACTCGCAGCAAGGCATGCGTTCCAAACAGATTGCCCATGAATTGGGTCTGTCCGTGAGAACGATAGATTCGCACAAGTATGCAGTCATGCAGATGATGGGTGTTCACAGCACCTTAGAATTGATTTGCAAGGCAGTACAGGAAGGATTGATTCGGCGCTGATTTCTGACGATGCTTGGGGTTTTCTCTTGCCCCGAATCTGGACGTTGTTCAATCGCCATTTTCTTCCGATTTTCATTGCCGTGCTATGGCGCGTGGGAATTTCGCGTAGAAAGGAAGACCCGTTAAATAGCGCTTGCGGCAAAGGCTACGGGGGCAAGGAGCTGAGGCCTGGCGGTTAAAAGGGCGCGTTCTAACAATTCACTCAAGCCGAAGCTGATCAGCGTATTCAAATGCCTGCCGGCCTTCCCATTGCATCGAAAAGGTGGCAGCCCTCCGCGCCATTAGACTGATTCGGTCGAGAACCCCCGGAGCCCCCGCTTCGGCAGGCTTACCGAAGCCGCCTGCATGCACCCCTAGTCTGCAAAAAGGGCCCCGCGGTCAAGGATACGCATTGTGGCGTAGCCGGTCTCCACAATTTCCGCTTCGGTCCAGCGCTTCAACAATCGATGGACCTTCAGTCGCGACACGCCGATGAGATTGACCAGAGTGCTCTGCAGGAGCCTTGTCTCGGTGTCGTACGCTTCAATGACTAAGGTGGGGTTCGCCCCGTTTTCACGGACACTTACGAGAAGGCCGACCGGGGCCTTGAGGAGTGTTCATGTCGAAGCGAAGGAAATTCAGTGCTGAGTGTCAGCTCGACAACGAGCGCTTGCTCAGTCGCATCCGCGAACTGCACGAAGATAGTCGCTGCGTGCTGGGCGCAGGCAAGATGCGTGAAGACCTGGTTAAGGTGAGACCGCCAGCCTTAATCGCGTGGCTCGATTAATGGCGGCCGATGGCTTGCAGGTCTGGCCTCGGCCCAAACGTCGCGGCCAGCGCAGCCGGCCTGCGCTGGCACCCCTTGGCGTGCGTAACTGGCTGCAACGGGACTTCACTGCGCTGGAACCAGAAACCAAGTGGGTCACCGATATCACCGAGATCAAAACGCAGCAGGGCAAGCTGTATCTGTGCATCGTCCTGGACCTGTTTGACCAGCGTGTTGTGGGCTGGTCAATGCATCACAGACAAGACCGGCAAATGGTGACTCGAGCCGCGCAGATGGCTGTCTGGCAGCGCCAGGGCCGCGATCTGGTAATCCTACATTCCGATCGTGGCAGTCATTCCGAAGTGGCGACTATCAGAGCTGCCTGAAAGCCAATACATTGGTATCTTCGATGAGTGCGGCGGGACATTGCGGGGACAACGCTGCATGCGAAGGATTCTTCGGAATGCTCAAACGCGAGCGGATATACCGGATGAGCTACCCAACACTCGATGCGGCAAGGGCTGATGTGTTTGAATACATTGAGCGGTTCCGCAACCGTCGGATGCGGCGGCGGATCGCCAAGCGCGATTCGAAGTTCTCAACTCTTTCAGAACCGTCCGCGATTTCGGGGTAGAACCCCTTGCGATCCTCTGTGACTATGTGAGCATTGATAGAGCGCTTTCAACGCTTTCGTCTTTGCTCACAAGCATCCAGTTTCTTCGGGAGCAGCTGCGCTCTGGCGCAGCTCTCCACGGCCTACCAGGAGAAGTTGCTACTTCTGCTGGGGCTTGCCCCCTTCCTGGGGCTTGCCTTCCTTGGTCTCCGCATCCTTGCGGTCAAGGTCATTATGTTGCGGCGCAACCGGCGCTCGCTTTGAATCATTGTCTTGCGGGCCCTGGGTGCTGGTTGTCTCGTTGACGCTGGTCATCTTTTGCTCCATTGCGATGAGGTCATCGCCAACGAATGATGCGCCGTCTCGTGTTAGCACAGGGTGCTATTGAAGGGACTTAGATGAATAGCTGGTTGAGCTAGGAGCTCCGTTGAGTCGGGTCCAGCATAGCGTGGCGATCAGCGTAGTGATTCCAGCGCTGTGCGTGGATGCTGGAGTGGGAAGATGCATGTAAAGGTCTTCAATCCAAGTGTTGTGCGTGCCGTGCGGATCTCGCAGGTAGATGTCGCAAGCGAGTTTTATCACTGGAGCGCAGTCATCCCGGAACGAGCTTCCGATCATTGATCCACGATTGAATCGTTCTTGCCAATACGAGAGTTCGCTGATGACATCGACGAAATCCCTATCCCTTAGGCTGGCCATGTTCTGAATCCTGATGCTGCTAGCTCGCACAGTAGCTGCATTGTGAGTTGTACCTCGCGCGAAGGATTATTGAGGAGCAACTGATTGATAGTTGCGCCATGAGCTGCAGCATGATGTGCCTGTAGCCAACTGAAGCTGCGGTCGTTGGATAGATAGACCCTGAATGAGTCTCTGGAGAGATTCGGTGTTCTCGTGCCGGAATGGCGAAGGCCGCGTAAAGCGCCCATGGTTAGTTAGCACCATAGGCTCTTATGGAGATTGAGATGTGACGACGAGGGGGAATGCGCCAGTGCGATTGATGGGGGATGGCGGCGTTCACACAAGCCGATCTATAGTCCGCGCCGTGAAGCCGCATGGGGCGGCTTAGTTGGGAGAACGCCTTATGAAAGCCGGAATTATGCTTGGCGTAACACTGGCGGCCGCCATGTCGCTGGCCACTGCGCCAGCTTTAGCCGACCCGCCTCACCACGCGCGAGGCAATGGCCCGCCGCCGCATGCGGGCGGGCCTCACAAGCGGGATGCACCCCCGCCGGGTTGGCAGAAGAAAGCGTGGCACCGTGGCGACCGTTTGCCTTGGGCTGAGGTTGATCGGCGCTACTGGGTGGATGACTACGCGCATTACGACCTGCGCGATCCGGGGCGCGGCCATCGTTGGGTTCGACAGTCTGATGCCGAGTATCTCCTCGTCGAGATTGCCACTGGTCTGATCATCGACGCCCTGCATCGCTGAGCGGCCTCCTGAGACGACTTGATGCCCACCTTCGAGGCCGTTGCCGCTCGGTGGGAGCCGGATGAAGCCGCTTGAGCTGCACCCTATCGCCGCGTAACCCGTTGATACGCAAAGGCATGGTGTGGCCCATTTTACCCGCACCTACAACACCATATTTCCCAGCGATTCCAATGGGTTGGCTAGGTCAGTGCCAATGCCTGTCAGATAGCCTGCCACTTGTCTATCGCTACTATTGCGACCAAAACAAGCTCGAACCGGCTTCAGCATGCGCCCCAAACCCCAAGCTTGGAGTGCATACCCGGCTTTCAAGGGCGGGCAGGGTCGCGCGGCACAGAGGGTCCCGAGCCGTGTCCGAGTGGCGCGGGACTCTTCCAACGCAGTTTGGCAAAGCGGGCACGCTCTAATTCTGGCCGTAAACGGAAATTGAGCGGGTAGGGGGATTAGGGATGTTTATCGGGGGTAGGGAAGGGCGGCTGCCGACCCGAAGCGGACATGCCCCCTCGCTGGGTTAGTCAGGAATACGCGCGATCACCTTGATCTCGAAATCGAACCCCGCGAGCCAGTTGACGCCAATTGCCGTCCAGTTCGGATAGGGCGCGGTCGAGAAGATTTCGCTTTTGATCTTCATGATCGTGTCGAACTGATGCTCGGGATCGGTATGGAAGGACGTCAAGTCGACGATGTCGTCCAGCCCGCATCCGCCGGCTTTCAGGGTGGCCTTGAGATTGGCGAACGCCAGGCGGACCTGCGCTTCAAAGTCCGGTTCGGGCGAGCCGTCGCTGCGGCTGCCGACTTGGCCGGATACGAACAGCAGGTCTCCTGAGCGAATCGCGGCGGAATAGGCGTGCGCGGCATAGAGGTCATGCCGATCGGCGGGGAAAACGGCGTTGCGGGGGGCCATATGGATGCTCCTGTCGTGGGTGGGGTCATGCTGTCCCGCGCACGGCGGCAGGCAGCTTGCGATGCCGTGGCTCGGGACACGCCGATCACTCTAGGGAGCGATCCGAGGGGGGATAAACACACCTGCTGCGGTATCACTGTTTGTAAAATCCAAACAATCCCGCCCATCTCTGGAGCCCACATGGACCGTATCGATGCGATGCAGGCATTTGCCCGCGTGGTGGAAACCGGCAGCTTCACCAAGGCCGCCGAGACGCTGCAGTCCAGTAAAACCCGCGTCACCCAGCTGGTCCAGCAACTGGAAACGCACCTGCGGGTGAAGCTGCTCCATCGCACCACCCGCAAAGTCAACGTCACCGCCGATGGCGCCGCCTACTACGAGCGCGTCGTACGCTTGCTGGCTGACCTGGACGACGCCGAAACCAGCCTGTCGGCCGCCTCCGCGTCGCCGCGTGGCCGGCTGCGCGTGGACGTACCTGCGCCGCTGGCCAGTCTGGTTCTGGTGCCCGCGCTGCCCGATTTCAATGCGCGCTATCCCGACATCCAGCTCGATCTCGGCGCCAGTGATCGCAAGGTGGACCTGATCGACGAGAACGTGGACTGCGTGGTGCGAGGTGGCGAACTCACCGATTTATCTTTGCGCGCACGCCACGTCGCCGACCTTCCGCTGGGTGTCTACGCCGCGCCCGCCTATTTGGCGCGCACCGGGATGCCGGCGCATCCACTGGCACTGGAAGATGCTGCGCACCGTATCGTCGGCTACCGCAATTCGCGGACCGGCAGCCCCCTGATGTCGCCTCTGCGCCGCGGTGATGAGGAACTGCTCGTGCAGGGCCGACATGTGCTGTCGGTGGATGACGGCAATGCCTATCTGGCGGCAGGCATCGCTGGTCTCGGCGCGCTGTGGTTACCGCAGTACATGGCACACCAACCACTGGCGCGCGGTGAGTTGATACCGTTGTTTGAGGACTGGCAGCTCGATCCCATGCCGATGTACGTAGCCTTCCCGCCCAGCCGGCATGTAAGCGCAAAGCTACGCGTGTTCATTGACTGGATCGTGGAATTGATGGCACAGCACGCGCCGGCCATCCAGCCACCGCGATGATCCGCCTCCTGTCGCGAAACATCGGCGCAGATGGGGTTCGTGGGTCAATCGCAACATGTCCGCTTCTGGCCGTAGGGCGTCATGCGACCAAAATCGGACATCTCCGCGTCTATCGGCGCGAGTTTGGAGCGAGCGCAGGGCGTGCTACTAGTTCGTGACATGCGCTGGCTTGTTGGCAGAACTCGCTGGCCCTAAGATCAAGCTGTACCGAGGGAAATGCGCGTCATACGGTGCTTCTGGGATAGCCATTTACGCGGCCCTCTGAGTTCGTCTATTAGGCAGTTTTGCCTGCATGGAGAGATCATGAATCACTCAAACATGAAGTACCTCATTGACCGCTACTTGGCTTCCTACAACGCATTCGATGTTGATGGAATGCTTTCGCTTCTCTCCAAAGATGTTCGCTTCGAAAACTACTCGGGCGATCAACTCACTACGGCAACAACCGGAATTGCTGAGTTCAGGCAACTCGCTGAGCAGTCGAAGTTGTTGTTCTCTGAGCGTGAGCAACGCATAACAGGCTTGGAGTTCGGCCACGACTCTGCCATTGCAACCATTGCGTACCGTGGAACGCTAGCCGCAGACGTTCCTAACGGCCTACTCGCCGGTACTGTTCTTGACCTTCAAGGAAAATCAGAGTTCTCATTCGGCAACGGGCAGATCACCAGAATTGTTGACCGTAGCTGAGTGCACACCTAGTAGACCATTCAGGCCGAGCCGATGCAGTCTGGCGAAGGCCCAGCTGCTGTGAGCCGCCACCTTTGGCTTCTGGCCCTGTGCGCCCCAGAACGGACATCGTCGATCGCCAACACTGCGATTGCTCGACCATCGGTACCTCCAACCGGATAACCCGCGTGGGATTAGCGTTGCGGGTCTTCGACTGCAGGAGCCCATGCGTTGTCTTCAGCGAGGTCGCTACCGGCTGGACAGTTCCGATTCCAATAGCAGAAGTGATCTTTCTTTCGGAACAGAATATTGGCATCAGCAACCGAGATGCTCGGCGTTCAAATCACCGTGTCACTGTACGCGGCCTGTTCCTTCAGCCAGGTGATGACCGTCGATGCTCCACTGCGCACATTGCGGTGCAGTGGAAGCACGATCCAGTACGCTGCTGCGAGTTCTACGACGGCATCTTCAATCGGTCTTACGAGTGCGCCCGAGGCGATGTCATCGAGTGCAAGCCGATGACGCGCCAGCGCGACGCCCTGACCCTGCACCGCGGCCCGAAGCACGAGGTCCGAGGATGAGAAGCGGGGACCGGCCGAAACATCCAGCGACGCAGGGCCATGCAATTGCCGCCATATCTCCCACGATGCATGCGGATCACGGTCGTGCACTAGCCGCGTGCCGAGAAGATCGGAAAGTTGCGTGGGCTGGCCGGACGCCTCGAACAGCGCAGGGCTCATGACCGGATAGAGGATTTCGTCCATGAGCGGCTCGCATTGCACGTCGGGCCAAGGCCCGCGGCCCATGCGGATCGCCAGGTCAATGTCGCTGGTCTGCAGGTTGTCGATCTTCTGATCTACGACCACGGACACTTCGAGGTGCGGATGCGACTGTTCGAGCCGCGGCAGGCGCGGAAGCAACCACCGCGCCGCGAACGATGGAGCGGTCGATATGGTCACCGAGCGCCCGGACCGCGACTCCCGCACTGCGGTGACCGCGCGCTCGATATCGCGGAAGCTCGCCATCGTAGCTCGGCCCAACGTCTCGCCTTGGGGTGTGAATGTGATACCGCGCCGGCCAGCGGCCTCGCTGATCAGACGCACGCCGAGCCAGGCTTCCAGTTCCGCGAGGTGGCGGCTCACCGACGAGTGGACGATTTCGAGCTCGCGCGCGGCCGAGCGAATCCCGCCATGGGCGTAGACCGTGGCGAACGCACGAAGTGCATTGATGGGCATCTTCATAATGGACTCGATAATAGACCATTAGTCGCGCTGCCGAGACCAGCCGGGCGACCCACAATTGCGCATCAGGTTCATGCCAATGCAGGGAGCAATATGGGAATGTTGATCGATGGCCAATGGGTGGACGCCGACTCGACAATTGTCGATGGTCGCTTCGTAAGACCGGACAGTGTGTTCAGCGAAGATATTGGCGACGTTGCAGAACGGCTGCGCGCACAACCAGGCCGTTATTGGCTCATCGTCTCGTCAAGTTGCCCGTGGTCGCATCGTACCCTGCTGATGCGTGCGCTCAAGCGGCTCGAGAGCGCTGTGCCGGTGCAGATCGCTGGCGGCGAGCGGACGCAGGGCTACGCGGTCGCCGGTGGTGCGCCATGGATCGTCCCGGGCTTGGCTTCGCGGATCCGGCACCTACATGAGCTTTATCGCCTGTCGGCGCCGGGCTACACCGGCCGGGCAACAGTGCCGGTGCTCTGGGATAGCCACGCCTGCAGAATCGTCAGCAACGAATCAGCCCGCATCGTCCGCGCGCTCGACGCGGCTGATACTGGGGGCGCGTCCGCCTTCACGCTCACTCCGCCATCGTTCCGCGACCGGATCGATTCCCTCAACGCCGATCTCCAGGTCGGCCTGTTCAACGCCGTCTATCGCGCCGGGTTCGCACAACGACAGGATGCCTACGAAGAGGCCGTCGAGAGCGTGTTCGCCACGCTCGACCGATTGGAACGGCGCCTTGCGAACGCACGCTATCTGTTCGGCGCGATCATCACAGAGACGGACTGGCGACTGTTCCCGACACTGGTCCGGTTCGACGCCGGCTATCACGGCCATTTCAAATGCGCACGCCGCCGACTGATTGACTATCCGCACCTTTGGGCATACGCGAGAGACCTGTACTCGTGGTGCGGTGTCGCGGCCACGGTCGATATGGACGTGATCCGCGAGGGGTATTACCAGCACGACCGAAACCTCAACCCGTTCGGCATCGTCGCCGCCGCACCCGACGCAGACTGGTCGGCTGCACACGGTCGCGAGCGCTTCGGGCCAGCGCGGATGGCGCTTGCCTCTGGACAGGAGGTTCAGATCGATCCTTTGACGTTTCAACGTGGAGAGCCAGACCGATGAGCGCTCTCATGATCGGTGCAGGTCTAATCGCAGTCGCCACCATCACTCCTGGTCCCAACAATTTACTGGTCATGCGCATCGCCGCACGATCCGGGTTCATGAGTGCGCTGCCAGCGATGGCCGGTGTCGTCACCGGTGGGTTGGCCATGTGGGCGCTGGTGATGGCTGGAGCGAGCGCCGCTTTCCAAGCCCTGCCGCACCTATACAACGTAATCACCATCGGCGGCGGTGCGTACCTGTGCTGGATGGGTGTCCGCCTGATCGTGGAAACGTTCGCCGCTTCAGGCAGGTCGCAGCCTGCAGAGACCAGTGTCCGGCCCAACATCGCCGTTGCCTTGTTCGGCTTCCAGTTTCTCAATCCCAAGGGCTGGGTGCTAGTGCTGACTGTAACCGCTGCCGTAGGAAACGGCGCCGACCCCCTCCAGACCTCTCTTATGCTGGCGGTGCTGTTCACGGTGATCCCCGTGCTTTGCCTGACGCTCTGGTGCGCGATGGGCATCCTGATGATGCGCTACTTAGACACACTCACGGCGCGCAACTGGATTGATCGGTTAATGGGCGCACTCCTCTTCGCATCGGCACTGTTGCTCGTGCTCGTTCCGGTCGACATGTCGCATCGTTAATCGCAATCCGGGCCAGGTGATACTCCCGGTTTTCCTCAAGGAGATTCAGCAATGCATGATGCGTACGCGCCCATTGATCGCACCCCGCCGGTGCTGCCCGATAAACGGATCTTGGCTATCGCAGGCAGCCTTCGCCGGTCCTCATGGAATCTACTACTGCTCGAAGCCGCTACCGCCTGTACACCCCCCGGGATGACCGTGAGCGTCTATCGTGACCTGGGCGCAGTCCCGCTGTTCAACGAGGATCTGGAGCAGGAAGCCGGTGGCGCACCTGATGCGGTCAAGCGCCTTCGACGCGAAGTCAGCGCCGCCGACGGTGTGTTGTTCGCAACTCCTGAATACAACCAGTCGTTGCCAGGAGTTCTAAAAAACGCGATCGATTGGGTGTCCCGGGGCGCGCCCGAAGACGTGCTGGCTGGAAAGCCGGTTGCCATCATGGGGGCGACATCTGGGCGCTGGGGCACCCGCCTCGCGCAGCATGCACTGCGCCAGACGCTACATGCGACCGAGTGCATGATCATGCCGGCGCCGGCTCTCTATGTCAGCAGTGCGGCCCAGCTCTTCGACAGTTCAGGCCGGTTGAGCGATGTGGCCACGGGCAATGCACTACAAGCGGTGCTGGCGTCTTTGGGGCAGTGGATCGATCTCGTGCGATCGCCGTAGCCAGGATCACCATCTTCTTGTGCGAGATCGTGTCGTCTGCATGACCCCGAAAGGCGCCACGCCCGATGCTCGGCCGCAGTCCAATCCCTTCACTATTGAATGAGGTTTCGCATGTCCAGACTTGCCGCCATGTATAGGGCTTTACAAGCTATTGCGCTGTTGTGCATCCCGCCGATGCTTCACGCTGAAGCGTTGAAAGAGGTGAAGCGGCCTTCCCTCGAAACGATACAGAGCATCATCCTCGACGATGACCCGCAGATACGCGTCGATATGATCGACCATGAACGTATAACCGCAAAGCGAATAGATATCGTAGGTGACGATGGCACCATCCGGATGACGCTTTCAGCCAACACACCACCACCAATCATCGACGGCACCCAATACAAGCGCGCCTTCGGAGTCGCCGGGATGATCTTGTATGACGCTGAAGGAAGTGAGCGCGGTGGCTTCGGTGTTGCAGATACGCCGGGCGGGACCACAGCTGTACTAGCTTTGGACCACCCGGCGATGGATGCAGCGGGTTGGCGCGTTTCGCCAGATGGCTCGGTGATGTTCGTCATCAATCAAGCTCCCGCGCTGATCCGCGAGCCGGGTATTGGCAATCGACTCGTACCAGGCGTGGAGGCTCCCACGCGCGTCAAGCTAAGTGTCGGCTCCGATGGCACGCCGGCAATCGCTCTTGCAGATGGCGACAACCAGCCCAGAGTACGGATCACCGTGACAGAGGAGGGACATGGCGCCATCGAATTCCTGGACGCTGCTGGGGAAGTTATCCATGTATTGGCGCCGGAACGTGATGTGAAGCGATAAATGCTTGTCGGATCGCTTGGGGTGTATCGGTGCTGAGTTTCCACGCGGTGTGACGAACAGCATGTTGATCAGCACAGCAAGCAACCCACCGATCAGCAGCGTGAACATGCCAATGCTTTTTGGAGGCGGAAGGTGCTCTTTTGACTTTAATATGCTTGGATGCAGTCAAGTTGCTGTTGGCTTGGGGATTGAGCTCAAAGCCAAAGACCCACCAATATCCGCAGCTTGGAAGTATCAGATGTTGGCCGAGGCAGCTTGGGCGATTTGGGATTAGGGAGATTTACCAAGGGTAGTGAGGGGCGCCATTCGACTCAAAGCGGACTCAGGCACGCAGCGCATCGACCACCAACCGGAAGGCAGGTGATGGCTGCCTCCGACTGGGGTAGTACAGGTGGTATCCAGGGAATGGCGGGCACCACCGCGCAAGCACCCTTACGAGTTCGCCTGATTCGAGATGCGGCGCGAACTCGTCTTCGGGCAGGTAGGCGATGCCCAAGCCCTCCAGCGCAGCCGCGACGATATGGTGGCTGGCGTTGAAGGTGACCTGTCCTTCCACCCGCACGTTATGTTGCCGACCAGCTCGCTCGAATTCCCACGCGTAGAGTCCGCCATGGGTCGGGAACCGGATGTTGATGCAGCGATGCGCGACCAGGTCCCGTGGCGTCTTCGGCGGAGGATGCTTTTCCCAGTATGCGGGCGATGCGACCGCCGCCATGCGTAACCTGGGCCCGATCGGCATGGCGATCATGTCCTTGTCGATCTCCTCGCCCATCCGCACGCCGGCATCGAAACGATCCGCCACGATGTTCCGTAAGCCATAGGAGACATCGAACTCGATATGGATGTCGGGGTACTGAAGCATCAGCGGCGCGAGCTTCGGCAACAACGTGGTGCGCAGCACGTGGTCGCCGCAGGTGATGCGTACCGTCCCGGCGGGTTTCTCGCGCAGTTCGGTAATGGCATCGAGCTCGGCCTCGATTTCGTCAAAGCGATGCCCAATCGCCCGCATCAGGCGCTCGCCGGCCGGCGTTGGCGCCACGCTGCGCGTGGTGCGGGTCAGCAGGCGGATCTGCATCCGCGCCTCCAGGCCGCTGACCGCCTGGCTGACGCCCGATTGGGTGACCCCCAATTGGGCGGCAGCACGCGTGAAGCTGCCCTCGCGTGCGACGGTGACGAAGGCAAGCAAATCGTTGAGGTTGCTCCTAGCCATGGAAGCCAGTGTGCCACACACATAAATTAGCAGAGCTAATAGATGCATTCAGTAATCAGTACCTAGTCGCTGAAGCGACGCGGCGCCAGACTGGCCAGGAAATGGTGGTCTCCCGACCACGGCAAGGAGATTCAAATGAAGGCATTCGCACTGTCCGCCGCACTGATATTGGCCTTGTCGCCCCTTGCCGCCAGCGCCCAAGACGTCCCAACCTCAGGAGGAAACACCATGACGCTGACGCAGGACTGGGACAAGGTGTTCCCGAGAAGCGACAAGGTCGACCACCGGAAGGTGACGTTCAAGAACCGCTACGGGATCACCCTGGCGGCCGACCTGTACCAGCCGAAGAACGCCAGCGGCAAGCTGGCAGCGATCGCGGTGGGTGGCCCGTTCGGAGCGGTGAAGGAACAATCGTCAGGTCTGTATGCGCAAACGATGGCCGAGCGCGGTTTCGTCACCCTGGCGTTCGATCCGTCATATACCGGCGAAAGCGGCGGCGAGCCGCGCAATGTCGCATCTCCCGACATCAATACCGAAGATTTCAGCGCCGCCGTCGATTTCCTCGGGCTGCAAGCCAACGTCGACCGCGAACGCATCGGCATCCTCGGCATCTGTGGCTGGGGCGGCATGGCACTCAATGCGGCCGCCGTCGACAAGCGCGTCAAGGCCATCGCGACCAGCACCATGTACGACATGACGCGCGTCATGTCTAAGGGCTATAACGACGGCGTGACCCTCGAGCAGCGCACGCAAATCCTGGAGCAACTGAGCCGGCAACGTTGGCAGGATGCAGAGAAGGGCGCTCCCGCGCATGGCCCGGCCATGAACGAATTGAAGGGAGGCGAAGCGCAATTTCTGGTGGACTACCACGACTACTACAAGACGCCGCGCGGCTTCCATCCGCGGTCCGTCAACTCGAACGGCTCGTGGAGGCTCACCAATCCGCTGTCGTTCATGAACATGCCGCTGCTGACCTACATCAAGGAGATCGCGCCGCGCCCCATCCTGTTCATCCATGGCGAAAAGGCGCATTCGCGCTACTTCAGCGAAACCGCCTACGCGGCCGCGGTGCAGCCGAAGGAGCTGATGATCATCCCGGGCGCGAACCACACGGATCTGTACGACCGCGTGGACGTGATTCCGTTTGACAAGCTGACGGCCTTCTTCCGGCAGAACCTGGCCGCGCAATGACCACCTTGATGGACGTTCCGGCAGTCACCGGCCAATACGAGGCCACGGCGCGCCCCGCCCACTGGGGCGGTGTGCTCGCCATGACGCTGTGCGTGTTCGCGCTGATCGCGTCGGAGTTCATGCCCGTGAGCCTGCTGACGCCGATGGCCGCCGACCTGCATGTCAGCGAAGGGCTGGCAGGCTACCCACAGCGTCACTAGGTCGCAGGCGCGGATCTTGGAATCGATCGCCAGGTTGAACAGGGCAAGGTCACGGACCTTGTTGCCGAGTTGAAGCCCGATTCGGATGGCCCAGATGTCTTTCAGCTTGAGCGGGGCCTTCTGACCGATCAGCTTTCCCTTGTTTCAAGGTTTGTGGGCCTGTGATGTCCGAAAAATTACCATGACCAACTCCAGTTGAAGGGTTGGTCAGGTTTCTCCTTCGCCAAGAAGCAAGGCGTGATGCGATCCATTGCGGACATCCCGTGTGTGTGAAAGGCAGGACGATTCAATGGAAGGCTAGAGAAAACACGCGTAATGCTTCGCGCGTCCGTCGGTCGGTCAGGTTGCTATAGAGCATCACCTCCTGCGAACGAATGCGGGGCAGCGAAAGCACTCCCGTCATGTCGACTACACCCGAAGGCGCCGCGCGACACGCCAGTACCGCAACCGCGAGACCCGCAACTGCGGCGGCACCGAGGATCGCAGCACCTTTTCCGACAAAAACTTCGCGCCATTCAATGCCGGCCCGGTCAAGCGCACGCACTGCCTCGGTTCGAATGCTGCATGCCTCGCCTTGGGTCGCCAGCAGCAGCGGTTGGCCAGCTGGCTGCTTCCAGTCATGCGCGCCGAACCATGAAAAGGTTTCCGTAAATGCCAACTTTCCGCGCTTTTCATTACCCTCTGGGCGCAGCACCAACGCAGCGTCGAGATGTCCTTGTTCTAGGCTTTGCAAGAGCTCCTTGGTACCGGCAATACGCATCTCCACCAAGAGACCAGGATCATGATCCCGCATCTGCCGCAATAGGGTTGGTAACTCGCCGCCGACCAGTAGTTGGTTGATACCGATCGCCAATCGGCGCTGTTCAGTGGTGAAGGCAGCGGCTGCGCGGTCGTGTGACGATACCAACTCGCGAGCTGCACCCTGAAAGGCCAAGCCCTCAGCGGATAAGCGCACATGGCGTGGCGTGCGTTCCAGCAGCCGACGCCCGAGTTGATCTTCCAGGCGCCGCAATTTGAGACTTACTGCGGACTGCGTGGTCCCCAGCACATTGGCTGCCTGGGTGAAGCTTTTTAAGTCTGCCGCGAGCAGGAATGCCCTGACAGCATCCACATCAATGGCCTTCATCTTGGAAGATTCGATTTCGAAATGACAGATATATTTGTAGATGCATTTTTCGAATCATTCAAGCGCCTTAGGATGGGCAGGCAAGACGCCAACCATAAGGAATACCATTGTGAGCAAAATGACCTGCGCGCTTGTCGCAGTGCTGGCAGGGTTCGCTGCGCGAGATGTGCAAGCAGCTACGCGTGTATTTCCACTTCAAGGCGTCTGGACTTTGGTTGCCGCCGATAAAGTTTTACAGACGGGAGAGACAACGCGGGACTATGGCGAAAGACCCAAGGGCAGACTCATCGTCGATGCCACGGGGCGGTACTCGTTGCAGATCTTCAAATCCGAGCGCGTGCGTTTCGCCAGTGAAAACAAATCCGATGGCAGCGCCGACGAAATGAGGTCTGCAGTCATGGGCAGCAGTACCCACTACGGCACTATGACAATCGACGACCGGGCCGGGATATTGGTGTTTTCGATCGAAGGCTCGTCATTTCCCAATTGGGAAGGGACGATTCAGAGACGTCAGTACACCCTGGATGGCAGTGAGCTGCGTTACAAAGTTCCGCCCCGACAGGATGGGAGCATTCCAATTTCTGTCTGGCACAGGGTCGAGTAATCCGAATCGCTCAGTAGCTCACCGGCCAAAACGGTCTGCTTCGCGTCGCATGCATCCCTACAGTCGGTTGAGGTTGTTCGGAGCCTACTGACCCCAAGGCGAATCACAGCGCCTAAGTTTCATTAACCGCCCATCAGGTCACCGAGTGGCGGTAACTAGGAATTGTGCCGGACGAGAGTTCGGCTGTGCACTTGAACCCAGAGTGGGAAACATCAGAGGAGTGACTGAATAATGGCTACGATCTACAGTGAGCAAACGCTGGACGTACCGGCGGAAGTGGCTTGGGATGCGCTGCGTCGGGTGGGCCAGGCACATGAGCTGTTTGCGCCTGTGCTGGTTGATGGGCAACTGGACGGAGATGTTCGGCAATTGCAGTTCAGCAATGGGATGACGGTCCGCGAGCGGATCATCTGCATTGATGAGCGCCGTCGTCGCGTTGCATACACGGTGTTGGATGAGATGTTCGAGCATCACTCCGCGTCGATGCAGATTGTTGCAGAGGGCTCAACAACGTGTCGCCTTGTGTGGATCAGTGACTTCCTGCCGGATGCGATGGAGGAGGCAATTTCGCCGTTGGTCTCGGAAGGGACCAGAGCGTTTGTGGCCAATATTACCCGCGCGAACGCGCAAGGGTTTTCACACAACCTCTGTTGCGAGTAGATCTCGGTGGGTTGGGAACAGCAGCTTTTGGCCGGAAGTGGACATCGACGGGGCAGGGGATTAGGTGGATTTATCGGGGGTAGGGAAGATCTGCCCGCCAAGAGCAGATTGCCCCACGGGGCGTTTAGGTATCTGCGATCCTTGGCGCATGAGGGCAAATCCTACGCGTCGTCCTTAGCGCGACAACGCGCTCGGCCGAGCCAGATTGCCCTGGATAACCAGCACGCAGATCGACACTTCGCCACTGGCTACGGTGCGGATGTCCAGTAGCATCTCGGGCGGCACCGGCGCCGTCTTCTTGCTGCTGCTGTCGAGCACGCACAATATCGCCGTGCGCTTGGACTTGGCGACGGCATAGCTGCCAGTTTGGGCGAAGAACGGTTCGCACTGGTCGATAGAGCTGATCAGCTTGTCGACGGCCTTGAGTTCGATCGGTAATCCGCGCAATGACAAATCGGTGATGCCGCCGGCGGCATGGGCGTGTTCGTCCAGCTCCGCGCCTATCGGTGGGTGGCGACGTAACTCTGCGCGCACGTGGCGTTGAAACATAGCTTCGTCCCATCGCCCGCTAAACTCGGCGTCCTGAACCGCGCGGCCAGCCAAATTGCAGAGCGTGGCGAGCACGAGTAGTGCATCGGTAGTTTCCGCTTGCGGTACGCCTGGGCGGCGACGCAGCGCCTCCCGAAGTGCGAACAGCGTTTTGTCCAGCCCTGGGTAACCGCAGATCTGTAGCTTCGTGACGTCGGCACCGTCAACGATCAGCGTGCGGTGCCCCACGACGGCCACCGGTTGATCCCCCCGTTCGGGGATGAACTCGGCCGTGTATTTGAACTCGAAGGGGCGCGCCTGCATGCCTTGGGGTAGGAGCAAGGCGGCGCGACCACTTTGCCGCATCGTGTACGGCGCCTCGCCGGCAGGCTTTTCGAACTGAAAGCTGGGGAAGTCATAGGTCGACTTCGGCTCGACGGAGATGGGCGTAAGCCGTAGCTCTCGCTTGTCTTGCGGCCAGCGCGACACACGCACTTCGATCTCGAGATCGTGAACTTCCCGCGCCGCCAGCTGGTGTACTTCCGCGGCAGGCTGGCCGTCGAACTGGAACTTCAAGAACGCCACGGTCAGGTCGACCTGCGGTTCCTCTTTCGGCGCAGCCAAGTCCGCATTGATGGCCCAGTCCGGTCGTACCGGCTGCGCGAAGATGCCGATGGGTAGCGGCACGGCGGTCAGCGCCCGGGCGATGTCGGCGACCTGATTAATCGATTCCAGACTTGCCAGGCCTTCTGCGGCCGCACACAGATCCGCCGCGGCATCGCTGTGGCCGTAGTCGTCCAACCACAGGCGGTGACGCTCGTGGGCGCTGCGCAGATACCGATCGGCATCCGGCTCGGCGTCGAGGACGGCTCGGCGCCAATGCGCCAGCATATCGACGATGCGCACGATGCCGCCGAAGGCGTTGTATGCCGTTGCGGCCGCCGCGCTAGACAAGGCCACCGACACCGAGTCCAGGGCCACAGCCAGCGCCTTCAGATCATGGGGCGGCCACTTACCCTGGGCGATCGCCGCCAAGGCCTCCACGGCCTGTAGGCGCGGCTGCAAGGATTCAGAAGAGAGGGAATTTTTCATCGTTCTCGAACAGTTGTGCCAACTCGGCGTGGGTCTGCAGCCAGGCTTGACCCAGAGCCAAGGCCTCTTCCAGTTGGCGCTCGCTGATCAAGTATTCGAAGCGGATTCGGCGCTCGAGCTGCTGCGCCCGCAGTCGGCGCACGCGTTCGCGCACGGTGTTGGGGAAGGCGGCCACATGTAACGCGGCGACCTTCGTAGCGCCCAGCCAGGCACGATCGCGCGAGAGCAGCTCCACGAATGTACAGCACAGCTGGAGGTCGGTCGGGTCGGTCGCTACCGCCTCCAGAATCGCCGGGACGTGGGGCGCGCACGCGCCTAGGGGAAGATCCGTCGCCAGTTCCAGCGCATGCTCGAGTTCGTAGTCTTCCCGACATTGGGCGACCCAACCCAACACCAACGCCGCCCATCCGTCGAGGTGCTGAAGCTGCCTGAGGGAGTAACGGTGTCCGCTACGCAAGAGCACCGACGGCTCCAGCTCCGCGATCAGGGCCAGCAGGACCTGGCCCTGCTCCTGGGGTACAGTGCCTTCGCCTCGGTACGTCGCCACCTTCGCCTCAATGCACTTGAGCAGGAACTCGGAATCATTGCCATGTCGATAGGCGACGATGAGGTTATCCAGGGCGGCGCCCACCAAGCGATGGAAGTGGGCCGGAAGCCGAAGTCGCCCCAGCGCTTGCACCGCCGCCTTGTGCACGACAACGTAAGGATCGAAGAGCATCAGAACTAGGCTGTCGGCGACCAGGTCTGGCAGATCGGCGAATCGCTGGCTGCCGATGTCCTTGAGTGCGTCGGCGGCCGCGGCGCGGCCGCCGACCGAGGCACCGACCATCGCGCCGTACAAGTAAGGCAGCATGGCCTTAAGCCCTGCGCTGGTCGCGAGCAGCGGAGCGATCTCGCGCACGATCGCCGCCTCGAACGAATCGCCTAGGAGGCCGCGCTGGCTGAGAAACGCCTCAAAGCGGGCCAGTCCCTCG
Organism: Stenotrophomonas sp. SY1; assembly: GCF_021202945.1. GTDB lineage: Bacteria > Pseudomonadota > Gammaproteobacteria > Xanthomonadales > Xanthomonadaceae > Stenotrophomonas. Next base: position 2,378,607 of record NZ_JAJOYR010000001.1, read on the forward strand.
GCATCGGCGAGCGCGCCGTGGACGGCCAACCCGAGCAGTGCAGCACGCAGATACCACAGATTCGAGCGGCGGTTGGCTTTCTCCATTCCCGCCAGCGGATGGGGCGGCGTGAGGACGCTGGGCTCTGGCTCTGGCGCCTGCAGCTTGGAATCGAGTAATGCGGCAGTGCCCAGCAGCAAATCCATCGCAGCCTTTGCGGCCTGTGCGAGCGTGGCACTCGGATGTCGAAACGCACTCAGGACCTGCTGGGTAACGTCGCTGTTTTCCGAGGTCGCCGACAGCACAGCCAGCCGTCGAATCGCCACGACGAGCGCATGGGTGTGGGCTGGCCCCACAACGAGCGGTGTGTCACGAGTGCGATGCGCAAAATGCAGCACGTGCTCGTAGACTCCCGCCACGCGGCCTTCGCCTTCGTCCGAGGCACTCTCGAACTGGCGCATTAGTTCCTCATCGGTCAAGTCGGGCGCGGCCAAGAAAGCACTGGCCAAAGCCACCTGGAGGTCATGGGCGATATTGCGCAGCTCGGAATCGCGCTCGATCTCGACCAGGACGTCCAGCCGGGACAGGTGCCCAGCCAACGGACGCAGAAAGGGCCGGATCCAACGCTCGCTTCGAGCGATCAGCAGACCCATGGCCCGGGTGGTCACGCCCACCCGGAGTTGATCGCGGCGCGTGAGCAAGGCGAGCAGGCCGCGCTCGACGGCCTCGGGAAAGCGCTCCGCCAATTGGTTCAACGGTCTCGGATCGCCGTCGTCGCGGTGCGGGTGGCCGAACTCCGAGCGGGGTGGCGTCGCGACGTACGCCAGACCGATGACCGCCCCGGGGACGTCGGCTGCATCGATGTGGTCCAGTCGCTGCATCACCGTCGCAGCGGCGAGGTCGAGTACATACCCCTCTCGCAGGCACTTCATCGCGCAGCGGATCAGTCGAGGTTGGTCGGGTGTGTCGGCCAGAAGGGTCAGTCCGGGCGCGTCGAGCCAGTGGTCGTCGCCTTCCAGTACCGAGAACAGATACTCGGTAAGCGCTGGCACGAGGATTTCCGGCGCCAGTCGGGCGCTCTCGATAACACGGGTCGCCGCTTGTTCGTCGCGATCAGTATCGAGACGGTCTAGATCGTCCATGAAGGTCTTGGCCAGGACCGGCAAGATCGTCCCCAGCTCCGCGCGGACGGTCGCGCGAGCCTGCAGGGCCGCCTCCTTGGCGCGTTGTGCTTCCTGCGCACGCGCCTGTGCGTCTTCGCGATCGGCGTCGCGTTGCGCCACCAGCATAGCGAGGTTGGGCAGCGCGACCGGCACGCGATGCGAGCAACCCACGCAATGGGCGTCATGGAAGCGCACTGCGGATTCTTCCAGCAACCAGGTCGCCATTCCCGAAGCCGTGGCGAAATCGCACACCATGGAGTGGTGTCCGATGGGTAGGCCGGTTTCCATCTCGATCAGGCCCGTGCCGCCGAACTTCTCCACACGGGCATGACGGCACCAGTTGTGGATCAGGTGTTTGGCATCCTGGTTGCGTTCGCCGTCCCTGATCGTGCGCTCGATATCCCGATCCCGACTCACCCAATCGCTCCTGTCACGATTGCCTGTCTCCCCGGCAGAGTATACCGGCCGAATGTAGGCCCTCTAAGGGCCGGGTGACTTTCTGTGGCGGAGTAGCGAATGCGATAGTGGCGCCTGCCGCCACCTGGACGAGAATCTGTGCCTTATCGTGGATGCGTGCTTGTTTCGTTCACGGGGTTTACTTGTCATATTGCAGATCTAACGACTCCCCGGGTCTGGCACACATCGGCTAACAAAAACTACTTCAGCAATCGTGCCGCAGGGTTGTCCTCGGCCGCACCGGCTTGAAAATACCCGATCACGCTCGCTACCGACCGATGCTCCGTCATCGCCATCACCGCCGGCAATGGCACGCCCTGCCTGCCGGCCTCGGTGACAAACCCCGAGCGCAAACTGTGCGCCCCGAAGTCCCCCTCCAGCCCGGCCAAACGCGCGCGCCGCTTCACGATTGAGGCCACCGAGCCCGGGAGCAGGGCAGGCCCCACCCGGTCCTTCCAGATACGCCGAAAGATAGCCCCGTCATTGATCCCAGCGGCTTCGAGCCAGGCTGCCAGAGCCTCAGCGCTGCGACCGAGAATTGGCTTGTCCGGCGTTGAGTCCACTGTGACCCCGGCCTGCTGGGTTTTCGAATACTCAAGCCGATAGATGTAGCCGTCTTCGCCGACCTTGCGCAGGTCGCGCATGTCCGCAGCGGCGATTTCGCTACGGCGGCGTCCACCACTGGCAAAGCCAAAGCAGAGTAGGGCACGGTCACGCAGTCCTTCCAAAGTGCAATCACAAGTCGCCAGCATGGCCTCGAGCTCGGGACGCGTAATGGCGGTCTTCTTGGTCGGCCGCTCACCGCGTTTGACTGAGGCTCGGCGCGCGCGGCTCAGCAGCGTCCTAACACTGGGCAGCTCGCACGGATTAGTCAGTCGCTTGAGTTTGTGGGCCGTGGACAGCACGGCCACACGCTGGACTACCGTTGAGAGCTTCAGCGACCCGATTCTGGCCTTGAGCCCAGCGGCGACCAAGGCCTGATCCAGCGCCGGCGGTAGCTCGCTGACGAGCTCTGTCTTGCTTCTACGCTGGATATGGTCGACCAGAAACTGGATCACCACAGCCTCGCTGACCGGTAGCACCAGCTCGAGTCCGTAGCGCCCTTGGTGCCAGCCGGCCCAGTACCGCAGAGCGGTGGCGTAGCTGCGGGTGGTGTTAGCGGCAGCCGCCTCGGCCAGCAGCTCCCGCACCGCGTCTGCGGCCTGCTGCGCCAATTGCTCGGGCAGTACCAAGCTGGTGGCGGTAGCAGGTACGGCCAGAGATGTGATATTTCGCTTCATAATATGTAATGTACATTATGAAAAAGTGTCCGCACTAGCGATAATCATCACTTATCACGAGTACGGAAACAACAGAGTAGGGCGCCGATCTAGGAGACATCAGCATGGCCCGCGGCATCACCGAATCCGATGTTCACACCGCCGCCGACGCACTGGTGGCCAATGGCGAGCGGCCCACGGTGGAGCGCATCCGTGCCCATCTGGGTACCGGCTCGCCTAACACTGTGACGCGCTGGCTCGAGACCTGGTGGAAAAATCTGGGCCTCCGGCTGCAGCCGAAGCGGCCAGATTTGAAGGACGCGCCAGCAGCATTGGCCGAGTTGGCCGGGCAGTGGTGGGCATTGGCATTACAGCATGCCCGCGAGTCGATTCTCGAGGAGCTCACCGATGCCAGGCAAACGCTTGCCGTCGAGTACGACGAGCTGCGGGCGCAACAGCAGACTTTTGCCGAGGAGGCTTCCGAGCTCCACGCCAAAGCAACTGCCTCGGCCCAGTCAGAGCGTCTGGCAGTGACCCAGGTGGCGGAACTTCGCCAGCTCGTGGATCAGTTGCAGTCCCAACTGGCAGCGTCACTTCAACAGCGGTCTAAAACAGAACAACGGCTTGAGCAAATGGAAGCCGCCAGACAAGCGCTTGATACCCGTCTACATGAGCTACAAGAATTGGCCAGATCTGAGCGGGAAAGTCTCATAGAACACGCCAGATCTGTTGAGGATCGTGCGCTGCGGGAGATCGACCAGATCCGCCAGGACGCGAAGGACCTGAAAGCCAAGCTGGCATCCTCTGAAAAGCTCTTCGTGGCCACAGAGGAATCGCTTACCGCGGGCTTGAAGGCTGCTCAGAAGGCAGCAGCTGAGGCATCTAAGGAAGCGGACAAGCAACGTGCAAGGTCTGACGTCCTTGAAGAACAGCTAGCCAAATTGCCCGCAGCGATCGAAGCCGCTCTTCGGAGGAAGCTGAAGCCCGCAATCTCCAGGGAAAAGAAGTCAAAGAGCTAGCGTTTACTTAGGATCGTGTCCATGAACGGTGGAAAATACCTAATTAAATCAATGGGGGGGCGCGATCCAACGCAAAAAGGACACGAACTAAAAAAACTGACAGGTGGTTACGCCGCTTGCAGATAAGGGCCGCGGTGCTTCCGACGACGCCTCTTCAATTTCGCATAATGTATATTATGTAAAGCGCACGCCGGCGGCAGATCTCTCACTCGGCTCCGACTCCCGGCTTCCAGCCACTGTCTGCCAGGAACTTCTTGGCATCGCTCATCGTGATGATTTCCTTGAGCGCCTGGCGTTTGTCCGCAGCGTTGGAATAGTAGGACTTGGCGATCCGATACCCGACCCAGTAACCGATATCCCCAGGATCGGAAGCAGTTGAGTTGTACAGCCAGTTCGACAGATCGGTGGAATTCATCTCTGCCTGAAATCCAGTCTCGATCTCCAGCTCTCGTCCCTTCACCAGATCGGCCATGTACGCGTAGGCAACATCGCCGGTGAGTAGTTCGGTCACGAATTCGGCCACACCTTCGGCAAGCGATAGATCGAGAACCGTCGGGTTCGTCTTGTCGGTCAGCTCGGGTTTTTGCTGGACATGGATGAACTCATGGACCATGACACGCACGAAACGGTCTTCGACGTTCGGGTTGATGAAGGTCGTTGCGCACAATGCCTCCAAGCCGATGTTGATGCCGTCGCTTGGACCAGCGACCGCCACGGGGCGCCCGCGCCCCACCGAAATCGTCACAGGAGGGAACTGAGCGGCTGAATACAGTTCCGAGAATCGATTCAATGCATCGCCCACCCGGACCTTGGCTGCCGGCAGCACCACAGCGCATTCGCGTGCCCGCACGTATATCTCGGGTCTGTCGAGGATGGCCTTGGCGATGCGCTCGCCAGTGATCTTGCGGATGCGCGCAAAGTGCTTCAGGCCATCAGAGCCCTGATCCAGATACTCGCGCTGGAGTTGCTCGGCAGTTGGTTTGCCGTCAGTGGCTTCGTATATCTCGTAGAAACGCTCTACGTCGCTCGTACTCACCAACGGCTCGGCGCCCGCAGGAACGGCCAGCATCCAAAGCGCTGCACCAAGCCCCAACACCTTGAGGCTGCTCAACGCCGTGCCTGATGGGCAGTGGCGAGCCAGGCCAGGGAAGACAGCTGAGGTTGCGTGCTGGGAAGACGACATGGGAAGCCTCTCGGTAGATCCATTCAGGCTCGATCGCGGTGCGAACGAGTGTTCACTGCAGGGACGTTGATGCGTACTCACGCCTGGAGTCGGCTGTTGTCTTCAATCCGAGTCCGCCATGGATCTCTTTTACCTGAAAAACCGCCATGAAAGCCCGTTGCAACGATTCCAGCCGGTTACGAAGCAACGCAAGCCAGGCGGTTGCCGGAATTGCGCTGGTGGCGATCGAACACGTCGAAGATCGTCAGCTGCCCCGCACGTCCCTTGCGCGACATCGGGTCCCAATCACGCAGGCCCGCGTAGATGGGCTTGTAGGTGAGCTGCAGCACTGCCTGCGCGGCGGTCTGGAACACGATGGTGGCTGGATGCAGCAGCACCTGCCATGCCAGCGAACCGGGGCCGAAAACACCGTCGTCCACGGTCCCGTCACTTGCGGCCGGGGTTGGCTCGCCATGGCGCCGCCAGCGGCTTTCGCTACCCAGCAATCGCTCCTTGGTCACAACCCGGTTGGGTTGCGGCACAGGCTTGCCTGGATTGACGTTCACTTCGCTTCCTCCGAGACTTTATTCCCGCTAGGGAATATGTTTCGGCGGAAGCTATTCCTGTTCTTTTCCAAGGTCAAGTGCCGCCGCAACAAGGCTGCAACCGGCGCAGGCCGGAGATCCAGCCGCCGCCGCGCCTTCGCTGTACCCGTCGCCAGTCGGTAGTGGCGGGGTACAGTTGGAGCCCCCCTTCCCTTCAACGAGACACGCCAGAATCCATGCCCAGAACCGCCAAGCCCACGACGCCCGCACAGCGCAAGCCTGGCAAACGCGCCGGGCTTGATCTGCAGTTGATTGTCGAAGCCGCGCGCCGTCTCGACGCAAACGCGCTTTCGATGCAGTCATTGGCCGACAGCCTGAGCGTGGACAGGAAGGCGCTGAACTACCACGTCAAGGACAAGCAGACGCTGCTCGGCCTGGTGGCGATGGATGCGTTCTCCGCGCGCTTCTCGGCGAGCGACGTGGCCGAAGCAGGCAGTTGGGAAGATGCCTGCAGAATCTACGGAATGGGCTTCTACGAAGGTGTGCGCGGCGTTGGCGGCCTGGCCGAGTATCTCTGGTTCGGCGGTTCGGTCGCGGCCTGGGCGCTGGCGCCGAGCGAGGTTCTGTTCGAACGTTTGAACGCTGCCGGCTTTACCGACGAGGCGGCAACACGGTTGGTGGCAACACTCATTTCAATGTCCTTGAGCCACGCGCGCGATGCCGCACAGGCCGCTGCCGAAGCGGATCGCCCGCGCACGCGCGCCCTGAAGCAGGCATTGCTCGAAGCCGATCCCAACGCCTATGCAAACCTGCGCAGGATCGCCGAACTGGGTGTCGATACGTACGGCACCAGCCAGATGGAACTGATGCTGGACATGTTGATCGCCGGCGCACGCGCGCTACTGCCGAACAAATCCCCGGCCCGGCGTCAACGCTGAGACGTAGGCCGGTTCACTCGCCTTGAGCCAGTGCCCGCCGCAGAGCTTCCACATGCGCTTGCTCGGTCTGCAGCCAATCGCTTTCCAAACCGAGCAGTGCCGGATTCTGGAAGCGCATGGCAGAGTGGCGCACGGCCTTGGCCGAGGCATGCAGCTGGCGGCAGCCACTGCGCGTGGCAACGCTGGCGATGTTGTCAGCCGTCAGGCCGGCACCGGCCATCAATGCAATCCGTGAACCGGCCTGTTGCACCAGGCCCGCCAGCACTGCCCCGCCTTCCAGTGCGGTGGCGCATCCACCCGAACTGAGAATGCGCTGGCAGCCCAGGCTCACCACCTGCTCCAGCGCTGTTGGCAGGTCGCGTGCAGCATCGAATGCGCGATGGAAGGTGATGCCCATCGGGCCGGCGGCCGACACCAGTTCGCGGCACACCGGCAGGTCGATCTCGCCGTCGGCATTCAACGCACCGATCACCACGCCATCGCAGCCCAGCTGCCGGCAATGCGCGATGTCGCGCAGCATGATTTCGGCTTCGAGCGCGTCGTAATGAAAATCGCCGGCACGCGGTCGGATCAGCACAAACAACGGAATCCGCAGCCGCTCCCGGGCCACTGCAACGGTGCCATATGACGGCGTGGTGCCGCCCTGCTCCAGGTTCTCGAACAACTCCACCCGGTCAGCACCGCCGGCCTGCGCGGCCACGGCCGAAGCGGCGGAATTGCAGGCGATTTCCAGCAGGTACGGCGCACTCACGTCTGCGTGCTCGTGTACACCGAGGATGATTCGAGCAACGCGTCCTGCCGCTTCGCATCACACACCGCGTAGACGAAACCGCGATGCAACGCGTACGCGCCCACTTCACCGCTGCGATTCATCGCCAGGAAGCACACCTGCAACGTGCGACTGGCCTCCGGGCGCTTGCGCACCACACGGGCGATCGCCTCGCGGCAGGCATCGGCCGGCGACAACCCCTGCCGCATCAGTTCGACCACCAGGAACGAGGCCGCATTGCGGATCATCTCCTCGCCCATGCCCGACGCCGTGGCCGCGCCGACTTCGTTGTCCACGTATAGGCCGGCGCCGATGATCGGGCTGTCACCCACGCGGCCGTGCATCTTGAACGCCATGCCGCTGGTCGTGCAGGCACCGGCCATCTGCCCGGCACTGTCGATGGCCAGCATGCCCAACGTGTCGTGATTATTCTTGTCGCCCGGTAGCCCACGCCGTTCGGCGTTGATCTGCGGTGCGTAATGTTCTGTCTTGAGCCACTCACGCCACGCCTTTTCGGCTTCCGGCGTGAGCAGGTGCTGGCGTTCGAAGCCCTGTTGTACAGCGAATTGCTGCGCGCCCTCGCCCACCAGCATCACATGCGGCGTCTGTTCCATCACCCGGCGAGCGACGGACACCGGGTGCAGGATGTCGGTCAACGCCGCCACCGACCCGCAACGCCCCTCGCCAGTCATGATGCTGGCGTCCAGGCTGAGCACGCCATCGCGGTCCGGGTTGCCACAGCGGCCGACAGTCGGATTGCACAGCTCGCTTTCCGCCCAGCGCGCACCGGCCTCCACCGCGTCCAGCGCGTTGCCACCGGCCGACAGCACCTTCCATGCGGCCTGGTTGGCGCCAACACCAAAATCCCAGGTCGAAACCACCCGGGCGCCATTGGCTGCCATCGGTGAAGCGCGCAACGCTGGCGCTGCACCAGCGGCGCCGAGCAACAACGAGGTCTGGATGAACTGCCTGCGTGTACCCATGATCGGTTTCCTGTCAGGTTGCGTTGTCGGGCAAGCGGTCGGCGTGCCAGGCCAGCGCACCCAGCACGCCCAGTTCGCCGTGCTCGACACGGTATACCGGCACCTGCCGCAACGCTGGCGCCAGGCCACCCTTGGCCAGGAAACGTTGCTGGAAATCACCCTGGCTCAACTCGGCGGCCAGATGGCCGGTAACACCGCCGGTGAGATACACCGCACGCGCACCGAAGGTCAGTGCCAGGTCACCGGCAAGACTGCCCAGCCACGCACAGAAGGTGGTGAGGCTTTCCCTGGCCAGCAGGTCACCGTTGCGACCCGCGTCCACCAGCTCGGCCGGGCTGCGCCAGCGCACCGAAGCGCCGCGCAGTTCGCACAGGCACGCATACAAGGCCATCAGCCCCGGCCCGGACAGCACGCGTTCGTTGTCCACGTGCGTGTGCTGTTGCGAGAGCAGGCGCAGCACATCCTGCTCCAGCGGCGTACCCGCAGCCAGCGCTGCATGGCCGGCTTCGCTGGGCAGCACGGCCGACGGACTTCCCCCCAGGCGCACCGCCACACCCAGCCCGGTGCCCGGGCCCAGCACCAGCGCCGGGCTGGCGACAGTGGTCGATTCGTCGCCGCAGAGCAGGTGCAGGTCGGTCGCCGCCACGTGGGGCATGGCCTGGGCGACGGCGGCAAAGTCGTTGATCAGTTCCAGCGTCTCCAACCCGGTCTGCTGCCGGAGCGCACTGAGCGACACCGGCCAGGCCAGGTTGGCATTCAGCAGTTCATCGCCATCGAGCAACCCGGCGATGGCCACGACCGCGTGCTGCACGGCAGGCACAGCGGCGCCCTCGCGCAGGCCCTGCAGGTAATCGCACAGGATCGCGGCCAGGCTCGGATGGTCGGCGCAGATGTACTTGCGGAAGCCCTGCACACGCAACGGCTGCCCTGGACGCAGTTCAGCCCAGCCCAACCGAGCGTATGTGCCCCCGACATCGGCGCCGATGACCACGCCCGGTGCCATCGCCGTGCCGGCGGCGCCTGAGTTGCTCAAAGCCACTGGCTTGCCTTTCCCTGTGCCTGTTGCTGCCGCATCTTGCTCAAACGCTCCGCCAAAGGTGGGCGCATGATGCGCCATGGCTTCGACGTTTGGAAACCCGCGTCATTGCAGCACCCGCCAGCTCCACCAGCCCAGCGCCGTCATCGACAGCGAACCGCCCAGATGCAGGCCGATGGTGACCAGGCTCCAGCCCAACTGTCCGCGTTGCAGCAGGTCCACCACTTCGGCGGAGAACGTGGAAAAGGTGGTCAGCCCGCCGAGCAGGCCGGTCACGATGAACAATCGCCATTCCGGCGCCAGGTCCGGCCGTGCCGCCAACCAGGCCAAGGCCAGCCCAATGGCGTAACCGCCCAGCAGGTTGGCCACCAAGGTCCCCATGGGGATCGCGTTGTGGCTGGCGTTCAACCACACGCTCAAACCAAACCGCAGCCACGCACCCAGCGCTGCGCCCACTCCGATGGCCAGGAACGAAAGCCACATGGACTCAGCCGCCCGCAGCCGGAAGCATCAGGATCATTCGCCACCCGGCTTGCGTTGTGCCCGCGCCTGCTCGCGTGCGGCGCGTAGGCGATCGAGCTTTTCCTTGAGCTTGATTTCCAGCCCACGATCGACCGGCTGGTAATAGACGCGCTCGCCCATCGCATCGGGAAATGCTGTCTGGTCCAGGGCGATGCCGCCTTCGACATCGTGGTCGTACTGGTAGCCCTGCCCGTAACCGAGCGTTTTCATCAGCCGCGTGGGCGCGTTGCGCAGGTGCATCGGCACCGGCTGCGTGCCGGTCGTCGCGATATCGGCACGGGCAGCTTTCAACGACATGTAGGCCGCATTGGATTTGGCGGTACTGGCCAGATAAACAACCAAGTTCGACAGCGCGATATCGCCTTCCGGCGCGCCGATGCGGTCATAGGCGTTCCACACGTTGATCGCCATTTCCAGCGCACGCGGGTCGGCCAGGCCCACGTCCTCGACCGCCATGATGGTCAGCCGGCGAAGGATGTAGGACGGGTCACAACCGCCATCGAGCATCCGTGCCAGCCAATAGATCGCGCCATCCGGGTTGGAGCTGCGCACCGACTTGTGCAGTGCCGAGATCTGGTCATAGAACTGCTCGCCACCCTTGTCGAAACGACGCGTGCGGTCGGCCAGCACCTGCAGCAGCGTTTCCGGGGTGATCTCACCGCCTTCATCGGCCGCCAGTTCAGCGGCGATTTCCAGCAGGGTCAAGGCGCGGCGCACATCGCCATCGGCCGCACGGGCAATTTCCAGCAACGACTCCGGCGACACCTTGATGGCCTGCCCGCCCAGCCCGCGCTCACTGTCGCCAAGCGCACGCTGCAGGGCTTCGACCACGTCCTCCGGCGACACGGATTCGAGCACGTGCACGCGGCAGCGCGACAGCAGCGCCGAGTTCAGCTCGAAGGATGGGTTTTCGGTGGTCGCACCGACAAAGATGATGGTGCCGCGTTCGATATGCGGCAGGAACGCGTCCTGCTGGCTCTTGTTGAACCGGTGCACCTCGTCCACGAACAGCACTGTGCGGCGCCCGCTGGCGAAGCGCTGTGCGGCTTCGGCCAACACCACGCGCACTTCCGGCAGGCCGGAAAGCACGGCCGATATCGCTTTGAACTCGGCGTCGGCGTATTGCGCCAGCAACAACGCCAGGGTGGTTTTGCCGCACCCCGGCGGTCCCCACAGGATCATGGAATGCACGCGTCCGGATTCAACCGCGCGCCGTAGCGCCGTGTTGGCGGCGAGCAGACGCTTCTGCCCCACCATTTCATCCAGCGTGCGGGGGCGCATGCGCTCGGCGAGCGGGCGCATGCTGTCCCTGTCCGCGCTCAGCAGGTCGGCAGGGGCGTCGTCAATGAAGATGTTTCGGGATCTGGCCACGCCGGCATTCTAACGCGGCGGCCATTGAGCCTTGTATTCGTGGCGGGCGTTTCAGCGCTCGCCGATCACGTCCACGTCCTTGCCCGGCTCGAAACGGAAGGTGCCGGCGGCAAAGCCCGGGTTCTTCTTCCAGCCGCTGAAATCGATGACGGTCCGCTGGCCCACCGCGTCCACCACTTCCATGCGCGACAGCCCACCCTGCGCAAAGCCCAACGCGGCGAACTGGAAGCTGGCTTCGGTCTCACGCTTGGGCGTCAGCGACAGCCACTGCATGCCGTCACGCGGTGCGGCCTCCTCACTGATGTCGTACTGGCGCTCCAGCAATGCCGGGTTGATCAGTGCGGTCAGCGGGCTGTTCTGCTCCTCGGCGCCCTGCTCGCGAACGGTGGCCTGCTCCAGGTCCGGCTCGTACACCCACACCTTGCGGCCATCGGCGACGATCAGCTGCGGATGCGGGCGGGTGTATTCCCAGCGGAACAGACGCGGCGCAGACAACGCCACCCGACCGCTGGAGGTTTCCTTCAGCTTGCCGCGGGCATCGAACACCTGCTGGGCGAACTGGCCATCCAGGCCGCGCAGGCCGGTGGTGAAGGCCTTCAGGTCATCCCGGGCACCTGCGTGGGCATCCGCGGCAACACCGGCACAGGCCAGGGCGACGGCAAGGAACGAGTGGCGCAGGAAAGCATTCATGGCGGCGTAGTGTCTGGATGGGTTGGAGTGAGGCAAAGTCTGCCCCTTGCAAACTGAATGGGCGGCAATCGTTGAATGAATGCCGCCCGGCGATTATTTCGGCGGCGGCGGCGCCAATACCGCGCGGTCGCCGTTGTGTTCGGGCGGGCTGACCACGCCGGCCGCTTCCATCGCTTCGATAAGGCGCGCGGCGCGGTTGTAGCCGATCTTGAGACGACGCTGCACTCCGGAGATCGACGCACGGCGGGTTTCGGTAACGATGCGCAGCGCTTCGTCGTACAGCGGATCGGATTCATCGCCACCGCCGTTGCTGGTCTCCGGCAGGCCGGTCGCACCGACCACCACGCCATCGCCCATCATCTGCACTTCGTCGAGCACGCCGCTGATGTAGTCGGCCGGGCCGCTGGCCTTGAGGTGCTCGACCACGCGGTGCACTTCCTCGTCCGAGACGAACGCGCCGTGTACGCGATCCGGCAGCGCGGTACCGGGCGGCAGGTACAGCATGTCACCGTTGCCCAGCAGCGCTTCAGCGCCGGACTGGTCGAGGATGGTGCGCGAATCGATCTTGGAACTGACCTGGAACGCGATGCGGGTCGGGATGTTGGCCTTGATCAAACCGGTGATCACGTCCACCGACGGACGCTGCGTGGCCAGGATCAGGTGGATGCCGGCCGCACGCGCCTTCTGCGCCAGGCGCGCGATCAGCTCTTCGACCTTCTTGCCGACGATCATCATCATGTCGGCAAATTCGTCGATGAAGATCACGATGAACGGCAGCGGCTCCAGCGGACGCGGCGCTTCGCCCATTTCCGGGTTCGGCTTGAACAGCGGGTCCATCAGCGGCTGGCCGGCGTCGATGGCGTCCTTGATCTTCTTGTTGAAGCCGGCCAGGTTGCGCACGCCCACCGCGCTCATCAGCTTGTAGCGGCGCTCCATCTCGGCCACGCACCAGCGCAGGCCGTTGGCGGCCTCCTTCATGTCGGTGACCACCGGCGCCAGCAGATGCGGAATGCCTTGGTAGACACTCAGCTCGAGCATCTTCGGGTCGATCATCAGCATGCGCAGGTCTTTCGGGCTGGCCTTGTACAGCAGGCTCAACACCATCGCATTGACCGCCACCGACTTGCCCGAGCCGGTGGTGCCGGCCACCAGCAGGTGCGGCATGCGGGCCAGGTCGGCCACCGTCGGGCGGCCGGCAATGTCCTTGCCCAGCGCCAGGGTCAGCACGCTGGCCGACTTGTCGTATTCCTTCGAGCGCAGCAGCTCGGACAGGAAGATCATCTCGCGGGTGACGTTGGGAATTTCCAGGCCGACCACTGACTTGCCCGGAATCACGTCAACCACGCGCACCGACTTGACCGACAGACCGCGCGCGATGTCCTTGTCCAGCGAGCTGATCTGGCTGACCTTGATGCCCGGCGCCGGTTCGATCTCGAAGCGGGTGATCACCGGGCCCGGATAGGCACCGACCACCTGCGCGTCAATGCGGAAATCCTTGAGCTTGAATTCGATCTGGCGCGACAGCGTTTCCAGCGTCTGCTCGTCATAGCCCTTGGGCTGCGGCTTGGGGTCGTCCAGCAAGGCCAGCGGCGGAATGTCCGAGCCGTCGCCATTGACGCCCTGGAACATCGGAATCTGCGTCTCGCGCTTGGCGCGGTCGCTCTTCTCGATCACCGGCACAGGGCGCGGTTCGATCTTCACCGGCTCGCGCTTGGCCCGCACCTCGGCATCGACCTTGCGCACTTCCTCGCGCTCCTCGCGCAGGGCGCGGGTCTGCTGCCATTCGTTGGCCTGCTCTTTCTTCTTGTTGAGCAAGGGCCCCAACGACAGCACCCACTTGCCGATCTTCTCCATCACCACGAACCAGGACAGCCCCGTCGCCAAGGTGATCGAGGTCAGCAACAGCACCAGCAGGAACAGATTGCTGCCGACCGGGCCGAAGCCACTCTGCAGCGACTTGCCAACCAGCACGCCCAGACCGCCACCGGCACGGGCGACATCGCCCGGCGCCATGCGCAGGTACAGGAAACCGGTGGCGCCGATCAGGAAGCCGACAATGCCCACCAGCCGCAGCGCCGGACCGAGATCATCCTGGCCACGGTCTTCGCGGTTGAGGCCGAACATGGCGATCCAGGCAACAGCAGCCAGCATCAGTGGAATCAGATAGGCGACATAGCCGAACAACTGGCGCATCACATCGGCGATGTACGCACCTACCCTGCCACCCATGTTGTGCACCGGCGCCACCACGGACCCGGACTGCGACCAGCCCGGATCAGCGGGCGAGTAGGTAAACAGGCTCGCCAGCAGATACAGCAGCGCCGGCGCGATGGCGATCAGCGCAAGGTCACGCCAAAGCTTCTGCCGGCGCGGATTGTCCGCTGCGGCGGCGGCCGGCTTGCGCGCGGCATTGCCCGCGCTGGAATTCTTGCCACGTTCCGGGACCTGTTTCGCCACCTTTGACCAGACCTTAGAAATGCACGGTTAGTGATTGATATTAAACGACAGATCGCTGTGTTTCACTCAATTCGCAGACAGTATCGTACGGCGCCTATACAGAAAGCACGGAAAACCGCCGCGCAAGGGCGAACCGATCGGAAGAAGGTTGGGTGACTGCATTGGACGGGCTACGTCTTTCCATTCACGCGCCTTGATTCACCGGGAGCCGACCGCCACTCTATGGGCTTGCCCGGACAGTTGCAGAACACCGCCAGCGGGCCGCCAATCCTGAACTTTCGCGAGTATACATGAGCACTTCCAGCCATCCGTCCCTGCCCACCCGCCACCAGAAGCTCATCATCCTCGGCTCCGGCCCGGCCGGCTGGACCTCGGCCGTCTACGCCGCCCGCGCCAACCTCAAGCCGCTGGTGATCACCGGTCTGCAGCAGGGCGGCCAGCTGATGACCACCACCGAAGTGGACAACTGGCCGGGCGATGCGCACGGGCTGATGGGGCCGGACCTGATGGCACGCATGCAGGCGCACGCCGAGCGCTTCGACACCGAAGTGGTGTTCGACCACATCCACACCGCCGACCTGTCCAAGCGCCCGTTCACCCTGATCGGTGACAACGCGCAGTACACCGCTGACGCGGTGATCATCGCCACCGGCGCGACCGCCAAGTACCTGGGCATTCCGTCCGAGGAAGCCTTCAAGGGCCGTGGCGTTTCGGCCTGTGCCACCTGCGACGGCTTCTTCTACAAGGACCAGGACGTGGTCGTGGTCGGCGGCGGCAACACCGCCGTGGAAGAGGCGCTGTACCTGTCCAACATCGCCCGCAAGGTTTACCTGGTGCACCGCCGCGACACCTTGAAGGCGGAAAAGATCATGCAGGACAAGCTGTTCGCCAAGGTTGCCGCAGGCAAGATCGAGACCGTCTGGCATCACCAGGTCGACGAAGTGCTGGGCAATGAGATGGGCGTGACCGGCGTGCGCGTGAAGTCCACCCAGGACGGCAGCACCCGCGACATCGAGGCGCACGGCTTCTTCGTGGCCATCGGTCACCAGCCCAACACCGACCTGTTCAAGGGCCAGCTGGCGATGAACAACGGCTACCTGGAAATCCGCTCGGGCCTGGGCGGCAACGCCACCCAGACTTCGGTGGAAGGCGTGTACGCCGCCGGTGACGTGGCCGACCAGCACTACCGCCAGGCCATCACCTCGGCCGGCTTCGGTTGCATGGCCGCCTTGGACGCAGAGCGCTTCCTGGACGCGCAGGGCGTCTGATTCCAAACCGTCGCAACCGCCAGCATGGACAAGGTATTGATCAAGCAGCTGTTGTTTCACGGCAGCTGGCTGGTCTTTCCTGCCATCGCCTGGCTGTTGTGGCGCTGGCGCGGCGGCCAGCATCGCTGGCTGCTCGCGCTGTTGCTGCTCACCTGCACGCTGTTTGCCTGGGCACGTTTCATTGAGCCGCAGATCATCCAGGTCAACCAGACGGTCTTGCGCGGCACCGGGACCAGCGCCCGCATCGCGCTGATCAGCGACATCCATCTGGGCGTGTACAAGAACCGCCAGTTCCTCGAACGCGTGGTTGATCGCATCAACACCTTGCCAGCGGATGCGGTGGTGATTGCAGGGGATCTGACGTATGAAGCGAAGGCCAGCGAGTTGCATGAGCTGTTCGCGCCACTTGCGCGCCTGCAGGTGCCGGTCTACGCCGTCCTCGGCAATCACGACCAGGAACCACCCGGTCGCGATCTGGACAAGGAATTGCGCGGAGCCCTGCGGACTCACGGCGTGAAGGTCATCGAAGGCCAGATCATCACCGATGCACAAGGCCGACAATGGGCCGGACTTGGAGACCGCTGGGCTGGCAAGGACGACCCCGGATTCCTGCGCGCAGCCGGTGCCATCAATGGCCCCGCCATTGTGATCGCCCACAACCCCGACAGCGTCATGCAACTGCATCCATCCGATGCCACCATCGTGTTGGCTGGCCATACGCACGGCGGGCAGATCCGTATTCCGTGGTTGTATCGCATGGCCATCCCCACCGAATACGACTTTGATCGCGGCGAGCAGATCGCACAGACAGCGCAGGGGCCGGTGCGTGTGTTCACTGCCCGCGGCGTGGGCGAGATCGGCCTGCCGTTGCGGCTGTTCAACCCGCCCACGATCGATCTGTTGCAGTTGCAGCCATGACTGCGCAACTGAAACTGATCTCCTCACTGGCACAGGTCACGGCCACGGACTGGGATGCGCTGCATGGCAGCGATAACCCGTTCCTCAGCCACGCCTTCCTGAGCGGCCTGGAGTTGCACAACTGCCTGCGCCCGGACTGGGGCTGGCAACCGCAGCACCTGACGTTGTGGCGCGACGAGGTACTGGTCGCCGCCGCACCGGGCTACCTCAAGCACAACTCGCACGGCGAGTTCGTGTTCGACCATGCCTGGGCCAACGCCTATGCGCGCAACGGGCTGGATTACTTCCCAAAGTGGCTCGGCGGGGTGCCCTACTCGCCCGTCACCGGCCCGCGCCTACTTGCCCGCAACGACGAGGACCGGCGTGCGCTGCTGGCAGCCATCGTTGCGCACGTCGATGAGGCGCAGTTGTCCTCGGCCCACATCAATTTCCACCTGGCCGATGAAACCCCGCTGTTCGATCAGGACTGGCTGTTGCGCACCGACGTGCAGTTCCAGTGGCAACGCGAACCGCAATGGCAGAACTTCGACGACTTTCTCGCGGCGATGGACCACAAGCGCCGCAAGAACATCCGCCAGGAACGCGCCAAGGTCGCGCGCGCCGGCATTGAATTTGTGACGCGTCACGGTAGTGACGTCAGCGCCGACGAACTTCGCGCGATGCACGGCTTCTACCTGCAGACCTTCGCCGAGTACGGCAACGCACCGGCACTCACCCTGTCTTTCCTGCCCCATCTGGCCGAACAGATGCCCCGGCAGCTGGTGCTGTTCCTGGCCCTGCAGGACGGGCAACCGATTGCCGGCGCACTGTGCCTGCGCAGCGCCGACACGCTGTATGGCCGCTACTGGGGCGGCGCCACCCTGCCCGGCCTGCATTTTGAAGCCTGCTACTACCAGGGCATCGAATACTGCCTGCGTGAAGGCCTGCAACGCTTCGAACCCGGAGCGCAAGGCGAGCACAAACTCGCACGCGGCTTCCTGCCAACGGAGGTACGCAGCCACCACTGGATCGCGCACCCGCAGTTTCGTCATGCGCTGCGCGACTGGTGCGCACGCGAACGCGAGGACGTTGCCCGCTACGCGCTGGCCCTGCAGCGGCATTCGCCGTTCAAACCGGCGCCCGACACGCCATGAACAACAAGGGCCCGTACCTGCTCGCCGACGCCAGCGATGCGCCGTTCCCGCCGGCCGAACTGGCCCTGCGCGAGCCCGACGGCCTGCTCGCCGTGGGCGGCGATCTGAGCCCGGTGCGCCTGCTCAATGCTTACGCCGGTGGCATCTTTCCGTGGTTCTCCGAGGGCCAGCCGTTGCTTTGGTGGTCGCCGGACCCGCGCATGGTTTTCCGCACCGACCGCGTCCACCTGTCCTCACGCTTCCGCCGGACGCTGCGCTCCTCACCCTGGCGGGTACGCGCGGACACCGCCTTTTCGGAGGTGATGCAAGCCTGTGCACAAGCCCCGCGTCCCGGCCAGGATGGCACCTGGATCACCGACGACATGCATCGCGCCTATGTGGAGCTGCATCGGCTTGGCTACGCGCACTCGGTCGAAGTGTTCGACGAGGATCAGCTGGTCGGCGGCATCTACGGCGTGGCCATAGGCCGTATGTTCTTCGGCGAGAGCATGTTCAGCGGGCGCAGCGGTGGCTCCAAGGTCGCCCTCGCCGCGCTGGCCCGGACCTTGGCCAGTTGGGGCTGGCCGTTGATCGATGCGCAGGTGGAGAACTCCCATCTGCTGCGGCTTGGCGCGGAGCAGATGGCGCGCCCCCTGTTCCTGGAACAGGTGCGCCAACTGGTCCCTCAAAACGGGGAAGTTGGCCCGTGGACCCGCGTTTTTGGCGAGTTTTCAGCAGCGGCGCTGGCTGAACCGGCAGTCACTTAACGCAAACTTTGCATGATTGGGCGCGGAAGCGTAAAATGCCCGCCCTTAGGCCCAATGGGCCGTCC
This sequence comes from Stenotrophomonas sp. SY1, assembly GCF_021202945.1. GTDB lineage: Bacteria > Pseudomonadota > Gammaproteobacteria > Xanthomonadales > Xanthomonadaceae > Stenotrophomonas. Next base: position 2,397,086 of record NZ_JAJOYR010000001.1, read on the forward strand.
GCAGAACTGCACAGGACTACATGTCGAAAGACGACTCCATCGAGTTCGAAGGCACCGTCAGTGAGACGCTGCCGAACACCACTTTCCGCGTTCGTCTGGAAAATGGGCATGAAATCATCGCCCACATCTCCGGTCGCATGCGCAAGAACTACATCCGCATCCTGACCGGCGATCGCGTCAAGGTCGAGATGACGCCCTACGACCTGACCAAGGGTCGTATCACCTACCGCATGAAGTAATGCGGTAAGCGTGGCGTTTGCCAGAAAGGCCAGCCTGGGTGCTGGCCTTTTTGCGTGGGTGAAATCCAGTCGCAGGAGCCGCCCCGGCCGCCAAGCCGGGAGCAATGCTGCGCCTGCCCGATCCAGCCCGCCCCCAGAAAGCGCCGGCACCATCGGCCTGCCGGGCGCTCCTTGATCGATGCATCCGTGGTTTCGCGGCCGAGGCCGCTCCTGCGGATAAGAAAATGCCCGCATCGTTGGATGCGGGCATTGGCTTTACCGCGTAAGCGTCCGGTTTACTCGACCGTGGCCGGCAGCAGGTGCTCCGGCTCGGACTCGGTATCCACCACCAGCTCGCCATCGCGCACGTCGACGCTGACCTTGCCGCCACCAACCAGCTTGCCGAACAACAGCTCGTCGGCCAGCGGGCGCTTGATCTTGTCCTGGATCACGCGACTCATCGGGCGAGCGCCCATGTCCGGATCGAAACCGTGATGGGCCAGCCAATCGCGCGCGGCCGGAGTGGCCGACAGCGAAACGTGCTTGTCCTGCAGCAGCATTTCCAGCTCGATCAGGAACTTGTCCACCACCCGCAGGATGTGGTCGAAGCCCAGCGGCTGGAACTGCACCACCGCATCCAGGCGGTTGCGGAACTCCGGCGTGAAGCTTTTGCGGATGATCTCCATCGCGTCGGTGGCGTGGTCCTGCTTGGTGAAGCCTATCGAACGACGCGCGGCCTGCGCGGCACCCGCATTGGTGGTCATCACCAGGATCACGTTCTTGAAGTTGGCTTCACGGCCGTTGGTGTCGGTGAGGATGCCGCGATCCATGACCTGCAACAGGATGTTGAAGATGTCCGGATGCGCCTTCTCCACTTCGTCCAGCAGCAGCACGCAGTGCGGCGTCTTGACGATCTTTTCGGTCAGCAGGCCACCCTGGTCGAAGCCGACATAGCCCGGGGGCGCACCGATCAGGCGGCTGACCGAATGCGGCTCCATGTACTCGCTCATGTCGAAGCGCACCAGCTCGATGCCCAACTGCATGGCCAGCTGCCGGGTGACCTCGGTCTTGCCCACGCCGGTGGGGCCGGCGAACAGGAAGTTGCCGATCGGCTTTTCCGGGTTGCCCAACCCCGAGCGCGACAGCTTGATGGCCGAAGCCAGGCTGTCGATGGCCGGGTCCTGGCCGAAGATCACCATCTTCAGGTTGCGCTCCAGATGCTTGAGCACGTCCTTGTCGGTGGCGGTGACCTGCTTGGCCGGGATGCGCGCCATCTTGGCAACGATGGTTTCGATTTCCTCGATATCGATATGCGTCTTGCGCTGCCCTTCCGGCAGCAGCTGCTGGCGAGCGCCAGCCTCGTCGATCACGTCGATGGCCTTGTCCGGCAGCAGCCGGTCGCCGATGTGCTTGACCGACAGGTCCACCGCCGCCTGCAGCGCGTCGTCGCCATAAGTGACGCCGTGATGCGCCTCGTACTTCGGACGCAGGCCCTTGAGGATTTCATACGCCTCGCCGACGGTCGGCTCGACGATGTCGATCTTCTGGAAGCGCCGGGCCAGCGCACGGTCCTTCTCGAAGATGCCGCGGTATTCCTGGAACGTGGTCGAGCCGATGCAGCGCAGCTCGCCCGACGCCAACGCCGGCTTGATCAGGTTGGAGGCGTCCATGGTGCCGCCCGACGCCGAACCGGCACCAATGATGGTGTGGATCTCATCGATGAACAGCACCGCGTTGGGGATCTTCTTCAGCGCGCTGATCACGCCTTTCAGGCGCTTCTCGAAATCGCCGCGGTACTTGGTGCCGGCAACCAGCGCACCGAGGTCCAGCGAATAGATCACCGAGTCGGCCAGTACGTCCGGTACCTCGCCATCGACGATGCGCTTGGCCAGGCCCTCGGCGATGGCGGTCTTGCCGACGCCGGCCTCGCCGACGTACAGCGGGTTGTTCTTGCGCCGGCGGCACAGAACCTGGATGGTGCGCTCGATCTCGTCACGCCGGCCAACCAACGGATCGATGCGCCCCGCCTTGGCCTGCTCGTTGAGATTGCTGGCGAACTCGGCCAGCGAGTCGCCCTTGGGCTCACCGTCACCACCTTCCGCCCGTGGCTCACCGTCGAGCGAGGCCGAGCCATCGGCTTCCTCACCATTCTTGGCCACGCCATGGGACAGGTAATTGACCACGTCCAGCCGGGTCACGTCCTGCTGGTTGAGGTAATAGACCGCGTGCGATTCCTTCTCGCCGAAGATGGCGACCAGCACATTGGCGCCGGTCACCTCCTTCTTGCCCGAGGACTGCACGTGGTAGACCGCGCGCTGCAGCACCCGCTGGAAGCCCAGCGTGGGCTGGGTGTCGCGGCCATCGTCCTCGGCCAACAGCGAGACCGAGGTGTTGATCGCCTTCTCCAGCTCGGCATGCAGCCGCTCCAGGTCGGCGCCACAGGCCTTCAGGACGGCTTGCGCGGAGGCGTTTTCAAGCAATGCCAACAGCAGATGTTCAACCGTCATGTATTCGTGACGGGCCTCGCGGGCGCGCTTGTAGCACTGACCAATGGTCTGCTCGAGGTCTTTACTGAACATGGGGCACTCCGATTCCGGTTGGAGACAATATGCGGCCTTGCTTCACGTTTTCCAGCACCCTAGCGACGCCGATGTACACGCTGCGTCAGCAAAAACCAGCAAACCGGAGCCCTGTGAATCCTGCATTCAGCTTTGAAGGCCCGGCAGCACGTGCATCACAGGACAAGGGCAGGACATTCAACGCCCCGGCGGGATACTGTTTCCCATACTGACAGCCTCGCCGGAGAGACCGCAAAGGCCTGCCCCATGGGCACAGCCACAGGGCTCAGGCGCGCTCCATCGTGCACAGCAGCGGATGTTGATTCATCCGCGAGAACTCGTTGACCTGGGCCACCTTGGTCTCGGCCACCTCGCGGGAATACACGCCGCAGACGCCGCGGCCGCGGGTATGGACGTGCAACATCACCTGGGTGGCCTGGTCCAGGTCCATCGAGAAGAAGCTCTGCAGCACGGTCACCACGAAATCCATCGGGGTGTAGTCGTCGTTGAGCAGCATTACCTGGTACTGCGGCGGCGGCGCGACTTCGGGCTTGCTGGGAGCGACCAGCAGGCCGTGATCGTTCTCGTGTTGGGTCTTATGGGGCATCGGGCAATTATAACGGCTCCGTGCCGATGGGCTTGCCGCCATTGGACGTCAGACCCCCTGGCCCCGCACAATTTGCAGGTAAACCAAACCAATAGATGGGGATTGCATGAAGAAGTTCGCAGCAGGGATCGTCGCGGCCAGCCTGATGGGCGTAGTGATGGGGAGCGCCGTGGCCGCTGAACCGGACCGGGCTACCGGCCGCCTGCTTGATACGCTGGAATACAAGTACGAGATCGACGAGGACGGTGATTACCGCCTGGTTTTCGATATGGATAACGAGCGCACCCAGCTGGTGTTCGTACGCTCCAATGTGGAGACCTACGGCAGCAATCATGTGCGTGAGATCTGGTCGCCGGGCTACAAGTCCGCCAGCCCGCAGTTCCCGGCGCAGGTTGCCAACCGCCTGCTGGAAGATTCCAACGACGCCAAGCTCGGCAGCTGGGTCAAGCAGGGCGACCTGGCCATGTTCGTGGTCAAGATCGATGCCGATGCCAGCGCCGATGTGCTGTCCGACGCCATCGATGCGGCCGCCAAGAGCGCCGATGAGATCGAACTGGAACTGACGTCCAAGGACGAGTACTGAGCGTGAACACCCCGCAGACCCAGCGCTGGGCGCCACACGTCACCGTGGCCACCGTGGTGTCCCGCGCCGGGCAACTGCTGTTGGTGGAAGAAGACAAGGAAGGCCGGCGGGTGCTGAACCAGCCGGCCGGCCATCTGGAGCCGGGCGAAAGCCTGCTTGAAGCGGCCGTGCGCGAGACCCGTGAGGAAACCGGTTGGGACGTGCGCCTGACCGGTTTCATCGGTACATACCAGTGGAGCGCGCCCGATGGCTCGCCGTTCCTGCGCTTCGCCTTTGCCGCCGAACCGGTCAACCACCATCCGCAGCAGCCGCTGGATGAGGGCATCGTGCAGGCGTTGTGGCTGTCACCGACCGCGCTGCAGGCCGATATGGCGCGGCTGCGCAGCCCGCTGGTCTGGCAGACCGTTTCCGACTGGCTTGCCGGCCAGCGTTTTCCGTTGTCGATGGTGAGGCAGGTGCAGTGAGCAAGCCCGGAGTTGTCGTTGGTGTTTCCGGTGGCGTGGATTCTTCCGTTGCCGCCCTCACCCTGGTGCAGCAGGGCCATGACGTGGCCGGGCTGTTCATGCAGAACTGGGCCGACGACGGCAGCGGCCATTGCCGTGCCGAGGATGACCGCCGCGATGCGGTGGCCGTCTGCGGGCGGCTGGGCATCCCCTTCCATTTCCGTGATTTCTCCAACGAGTACTGGCAGGGCGTTTTCGAACATTTCCTGGCCGAATACGCGGCCGGCCGCACGCCCAACCCGGACGTGTTGTGCAACCGCGAGGTCAAGTTCAAGCACTTCCTCGACGCGGCCCGCGAACTGGGCGCCGAGCGCATCGCCACTGGCCACTACGCCCAGGTGGTTGAGTCCAGTGGCCGTTGGCGCCTGCTGCGCGGTGCCGACCGCGGCAAGGACCAGAGTTACTTCCTGCACCAGTTGGGCCAGGCCCAACTGGCGGCCACTTTGTTCCCGATCGGGCACATGGAAAAGAGCGACCTGAGGCGCATCGCCCGCGAGGCCGCCCTGCCCACTCACGCCAAGAAGGATTCCACCGGCATCTGCTTCATTGGCGAGCGGGATTTCCGTGAATTCCTCGGCCAGTACCTGCCGGCCCGCGAGGGCGAGATCCACGACCCGGACGGCCAGGTCATTGCCCGGCACCCCGGCGTTTTCTATTTCACACTGGGCCAACGCGAAGGCCTGAACATCGGTGGTGTGCGTGGCCGCCCTGCCGCGCCGTGGTTCGTGGTCGGCAAGGACGTGGCACGCAACATCCTGTACGTTGACCAGGGCCATGACAGCCCCTGGCTGCAATCGAACTGGCTGCGCAGCGAGGCCATGCACTGGATTGCCGGGGCGCCGCCAGCCGCACGTTTCGATTGCACCGCACAGACCCGCTACCGCCAGCCCGATGAACCCTGCACCGTGCAGGTACGCGAGGATGGCACGCTGGATGTGCATTTTGCCCGGCCGCAACGGGCGGTAACCCCCGGCCAGTCGCTGGTTCTGTACGACGGCCCCGAATGCCTGGGTGGCGCGGTGATCGCCGCCACCGACGCCCCCTTGGAGCGCCGGCTTGGCGCCCCCGTTTCCCCTTGAGAGGTAACCATGAGTTTTTCCATCGATGACCGCGTACTTGCCCTTGCCGGCATTGCCCAGGCGCTGCAGCAGGTGCGTCGTATCGCCGAAACCGGCCATTCGGAGAACGCCATCGTGCGGACCGCAATGGACAGCGTGATGCGCATCGACGCGGCCTCCCCGGCCGCCGTGTACGGCAGCACCACGCAGCTGGAACCGGGCCTGCGGCTGGTGCGCGACTACTTCCGCAACCAGGGCAAGGACGACCTGCTGCCGCGCCTGACCCTGTCGGTGATGCAGCTCGAGCGCCGCTTCGTGCGTGAAGACGCCACCGTGGACAAGGTGACGGCCGGCGTCGCACGAGCCGCCCGCCAGGCACAGGAGCTGGGCGACAGCAGCCACCCGGATGTACTGGCGGCAATGGGCAGCCTGTACGCGGACACCATCAGCCAGCTCAAGCCGCGCATCATGGTGCAGGGCAACCCGCATTATCTGGGCCAGGCGGCGGTGGTATCTGAGATCCGCGCACTGTTGCTCGCCGCGGTCCGTTCGGCTGTGTTGTGGCGGCAGCTGGGCGGCACCTACTGGGACTTCCTGTTCTCGCGCAAGACCATGGTCGAAGCCATCGAGCGCCAGCTGCGCTGAGTTCAGCCGACCTGGAAGCGCCGCCGCAGGGTCTGCAACTGCGGGCTGGTTGACGGCGGCGGCCACGGATCTTCTTCAGACGTGAGCGTTCCCGGGGAGGCGACGCTCACCCGGGGAATGAATGGTCGAACCGGCATACCTGCAATTGCAGGCATTTTCCTGACAGGAACCTTTATCGGCCTCGCAACTCGCATCGTTCCCGCACGGCCTGACCAACATCCGGCCCTTGCCGGAATTGGCAACCGGACCAGTCACCGGGACGAACATAGGACAGTGCCCAGCCAAGGCTAAAGACAACTTGGCTGCGGCCGATACTGCAATCGTGACTCTCCCGAGAACGTCCATGTATTCACGTATTGCTATCCGCCTGGCTGCACCGCTGGCCCTGACCTTCCTGCTGCCACTGGCAGCTGCCCTGTCCTGGCCCTCCGCCGCGGTGTGGGCAATCCTGACCACGCTGGTGTTGAGCTGGCTCGTGTTTGCCTGGTGGAGCGTCAATTCGCAGGCACAACGCTCGCCCGAACACGCCAAGGTACTCAAGGAGCAGGACCAGTTGCTCAACGAGCTGCGCAGCTTCGTCGGCAATGAAATCGATGGTTCGCGCAGCGAGATCGAACGCGCCCGTGAACTGATCCGCCAGGCCGTGGCCGGCCTGGGCGGCAGCTTCGACGCGATGAACCGCAAGTCGCGCCAGCAAAGCCAGGCTCTGGCCCGCATCATCGACCGCGCCGGCGAAGACGGCAGTTCGGGATTGGACGTGGCCCGTTTTGCCCAACACGCCAGCCACCAGATGGAACAGCTGGTCGAAGCGCTGGAACAGGTCAGCGGCCAGAGCAACACCACGGTGCAGCACATCGACCAGATGGCGCAGCACCTGGACGGCATCTTCGCCCTGCTCGAAGACGTCAAATCCATCGCTGACCAGACCAACCTGCTGGCGCTCAACGCGGCCATCGAAGCAGCTCGCGCAGGCGAAGCCGGCCGTGGCTTTGCGGTGGTCGCCGACGAAGTGCGCAACCTCTCCGAGCGTTCGACCACGTTCAACGAACAGATCCGCAAGCTGGCGCACAGCTCCAAGGACGCCATTGCCAAGGTGCGCGAGACCGTATCGCACATGGCCTCGCGCGACATGGACCGCTCCCGCGACGCGCGCCAGGAAGCAGCGGCGATGCTGGAGAACGTTGCGGCAATCAACAATTCGCTCGGCGATGGCATGCGCGAGATTTCCGAATGCGGCCGTTCCATCGATGGCAGCGTTGCCGAAGCCGTGCGCGCCCTGCAGTTCGAGGACATCGCCACCCAGGCACTGGGCGGCGTGCATACCCACCTGGATCGACTCGGCGCGATCAACCGCGAAGCGGTTGCGCTGCAGGAACTGCTGCATCGCAATGGCGGCGTGTTCGACGGCGAGCTGGTCACCGCACTGCAACGCACCGGCAGCCGTCTGCGCGAGATGCGCAACGAGTGGGAACGTCCGCCGCACAAGCCGGTCACCCAGCAGAGCATGGGTGCCGGCACGGTGGAGCTGTTCTGAGCTTCGTCGTGATCGAAGGCCTTCAAGCCCCGGCCCATGGCCGGGGCTTTTCCGTGCCCGGACCTGTCGAATGAGCACCACGTCCAAACCCGTTGCGGCATCACAACACAGCAGCATGGCCATCAGCCCACGCATGCAACAGCTGTCGTTGCTTGAACTCAGCGCACAACAGGAACTGGCGAAGCTGCGCGTGATCGATGACGCCCCGGCACCTGAGAGCAACTGGCTTGAAGCCTGCATCGACTGGGATCTATTGAAGTAGCGCCGCGGCGAGAACGCGCATGCGATGCAGACGCGATGGCTGATGTGTGGGCCGGAAACACATCACGACCCACGCGAGCGTCCGTATTTTGTCGCAATCACAGGAGCGGCTTCAGCCGCGAAGCTGGCGGTGTTGGAGGCCTTCGTGGAAAGCAGCTTTGGCGGTGCCCGGTGGTGAACGTGCTTCGGAGAGCTCACCGATTTCGCGGCTGACGCCGCTCCTACAACGACGCCAGCGATGTGTCAGGATCCCTGAAGACTTGGCGCCCTGACTGGTGACACTGCGGTTGCATCCCAACCTACGACGCGCCTTCATGGTGCCGCTGTTGTAGGAGCGGCGTCAGCCGCGAAGCTGGCGGTGTTGGAGGCCTTCGTGGAAAGCAGCTTCGGCGATGCACAGTGGTGAACGTGCTTCGGAGAGCTCATCGGTTTCGCGGCTGACGCCGCTCCTACAACGGCGCCGGCGATGTGTCAGGATCCCTGAAGGCCTGGCGCCCTGGCTGGTGACACTTCGGCTTCATCCCGACCTACGACGCACCTTCATCGTGCCGCTGTTGTAGGAGCGGCTTTAGCCGCGAAGCTGGCGGTGTTGGAGACCTTCGTGGAAAGCAGCTTTGGCGGGGCACGGTGGTGAACGTGCTTCGGAGAGCTCATCGGTTTCGCGACTGACACCGCTCCTACAACGACGCCAGCGATGTGTCAGGATCCCTGAAGACTTGGCGCCCTGGCTGGTGACACTGCGGTTGCATCCCGACCTACGACGCACCTTCATCGTGCCGCTGTTGTAGGAGCGGCGTCAGCCGCGAAGCTGGCGGTGTTGGAGGCCTTCGTGGCGAACAGCTTCGATGAAGCACGGTGGTGAACGTGCGCCGGAAAGCTCACCGGTTTCGCGGCTGAAGCCGCTCCTACGAGGAGCAGGAATCTCGGGATGCGGCTTTCAGGTCGATCAACCCGAAAGCGGCGGCGCGCTGCTCGGACGAAACGATCAGAGCGCGGCGCTGATCTGAGTGGGGATGACCATGGACGGGATGCTGGGAGCTTCCATCAGCCGGTGACGCAGCCACTGCACCATCTCGCGCGGGCGCAGTGGCTGTGAGAACAGGTAGCCCTGCAGCTCGTCACAACCCTGCCGTTGCAGCATCGCAGCCTCTGCAGCGGTTTCCACGCCTTCGGCAACCACACGCATGCCCAGGGCGTGACCCAGCTGCACGATCGCCTGGGTGACTTCGGCAGTTCCGGCGTCATGCAACATGCCCTGGACGAAACTGCGATCGATCTTCAAGCGCTGCACCGGAAACCGGTTGAGGTAGTGAAGGTTGGAGAAGCCGGTACCGAAGTCGTCCACCGCCAACGGCACGCCATGCCGTTCGAACACGTCGAAGCACTGCCGCAGCGCATCGGTGTCACGGATCAATGCCGACTCGGTCAGTTCAAGCTCAAGTCGTGACGGCGACCAACCATATCGATTGCAGATGGCGACAACGCGCTCGGCAAAACCCCGCTCCCGGAGTTGCAGTGCCGAAACATTCACCGCGATGCGGTCGAACTGCAATCCGCCCTGCTGCCATGCAACCGCCTGCCGGCACGCCTCCTCCAGCACCCAGTCACCAATGCGGATGATCTCCCCGCACTTTTCAGCGACCGGGATGAATTCGCCCGGGCTGCAAGGACCGAGCCTGTCGCTGTTCCAGCGCAGCAGCGCTTCGATCGAAGGCAATTGCCCGCCATGCGCGTGCACCAGTGGCTGGTAGACCAAGCTGAACTCGTCGCGCTCCACGGCACCGCCCAGCGCATGTTCGATCTCCAGCCGCCGTTGCGTGCGCGCCAGCGCATCCTGGCTGTAGTACTGGTACGTGTTGCGCCCGGCCTCCTTGGCCGCATGCATCGCCGCATCGGCGGCGCGCAACAGGCTGTCAAATTCGGTGTGGGTGTCATCCAGCAACGCGATACCCACGCTGGCGCCCACCTTGAGGGTGACGTCTTCGCGGTACAGCGGCTCGGCCAGCGAGGCGATCAACTTGCGTGCCACGTGCCCTGCGTCTTCGGCCTCGGCCAGGTTGCGCAGGATGACCACGAACTCATCGCCGTTGAAACGTCCGAACAGGTCGGCGTTGCGCAGGTTCTGGTGCAGCCGCGAGGCGGCCGACTTCAGCAGGATGTCGCCGCAGGCGTGACCAAAGGTGTCATTGATGGCCTTGAAACCATCCAGGTCGATGAACAGCATTGCGAGGATTGCGCCACGCTCGCGCGCCTCGATGATCGCTTCCGACGCCTGCTCGCGCAGCAGCATGCGGTTGGGCAAGCCGGTGAGCAGGTCGTAATGGGCAAGCAGTTCAAGCCGTTCGTCGGCCTCACGCTCGCGGGTGATGTCACGAAACAGCACCACATGGCGTTCCGGAAGCCCTTCGCGGGTGTCCAGTTCAATCAACACCTGCACCCATACGCGCTGCCCGGAAGGGCGATAGAAGCACAGGTCCAGCTGTTCGGGCAGCCCGCCATCGGCGATGCGCGCCAATGCCGCCTCGAAGCTGTCACGCGAGTCCGGCGTGTACAGTGCCAGCGCCTGGTCCAGCGTGAGCGGCGCCTTGCGCAGGCCATGGATGCGATAGCACTCCTCGGTCCACTGCATCAGCCGGGTATCGACTTCGATTTCGCAACCACCGATGCGGCCCAACGCGGAAACCCGATTGAGTAGTTCCGTGCGCCAACGAATCAGGGCATCGGTCCGACGCTGGCCACTGATGTCCTGCGCCTGGCCGATCACCCGCCGCAACCTGCCGGCGCTGTCGCATTCGGGCTCAAGCCATATCTGCAATTGTTGCTGAAGGGCGCCCTGCCCCCAGCTCAGCTCGAAGGCAGCCGGTTGCGGATCGTCAAGCAGGCGTCGCCAGATGCTCAGCAGCTGACGACGTGCGTCGCCGGCCAGCAGTCGCAACCAGCGCCAGTCCGTTGGCAAGGCGCTGCCGTCCCAACCGATCGCCGCCGCGAACTCGGCCGACCAATGCATGCGCCGCTGCGTGCAATCCCAGGCCCAGTCGCCCATGCCGGCAACCTGTTGCGCGCGGCGCAACAGCGCCTGTTGTGAATGCAGCTCCTGTTCCAGCGACTTCAACCACTGCATGTCGGTACTGGTTCCCACCAGACGCAGTGGCTGGCCGTCAGCGCTGCGGCTGACCACGCAGCCCCGATCCAGCACCCACCGCCAATGGCCCAGCGCATCACGCAGCCGGAACTGGCAGCAGTATGGCGTCTTCGGCTCGCGCAGGTGGGTGGCGATGGCCTGCCGCAGCCGGGATTGATCGTCCGGGTGAACCTGGTCCAGCAGGCCCTGGCTGCCTGTCGCCGACGAAGTCGTATCAAGCCGATTCCGGGTCAGGATGTCGGCCACCACATCCCATTCCCAGGTGTCATGGCCAGCGGCCTGCGATGCCTCTACAACGAGCGCGTCCCGGTCCCGGGCAAGGCTGGCAATGGTGAAAAGATAACCAAGCACGTCGCCCGACGGCTGCTGGATCGCACTGAGCCAACCGTCCAGGCGCTGGCCTTGGCCGGGCAAGGGGCAGTTCACCGGACCCTGCTGCTGGGCCAGGCGGCACATGCCCTCCAGTTGTGCGTGATAACGCGACAGGCGACCCGGCAACCCCAGTTCCCGGGCCGTCGCGTTGACTGCCAAAGGCAGGCCCGCCGTATCCAGCAGCACAACGGCTGCGTTCAACGGGTGGCGGAGCAGGCTTGCAATTACGCCGCGGTCCACGCGCTCTATCTCCATGCCCGGCAATCCGGGGACCTAACCGATAACGGCAACATCCCGGCAGAATTGAGCATTACGTCGTGCGGGCCGGCTGCGAGCCGTTAAGATGGCGCGTCGTTGCCTCGAAACTCCTTTGCCTTCATGGATGCCGGCCCGGCCTCACCCGCTCCCGCCCCCGTTTCCGCCTTGTCCCAGCGCAGGCTGCGGCGCCAAGCCGTGGCGTTGATCATTGCCGGGCTGGTATTGGCTGGCGCTGCCGGGATGTCACTGTTCAATGCGGGAAACGGTACCGAATGGGTGTCGTGGAGTGTGATGTTCGTCGCACTGTTTGCCACCTTCCCCCTGCTTCTGGGCCTTCGTTCGTCCACGCCGGCAGTAACCATCGTTCAACCGAAGGCTGACGGGGACGGCAAGGACGCCTTGCTGCACCAGCTGGGAACGGCCCTGCACGACGGCGTGGTGATCATCTGCGACGAGCACGTGCGTTACACCAACCCGGCCGCGACTGCCCTGCTCGGCCTCCAGCCCGGCCAGTGCGCCAGTGACGGTTTGCTGCAAGCCCTGCCCGTCGCCGAGACCAACCCCGGCGACGTATCAACCACCCAGAGCCTGCTGCTGCGTGCTGACGGCCAGTCGTTCCGTGCCGAACTCGCCCTCCAGCGTGTCCAGTATCAAGGCGCGGTCTGTCGCCTGGTGGTGGTCCGCGACCTGAGCGAGCTGGAAAGCGGACGCACCGCCCTGGCCACCAGCAATGCCGAACTGCAGGCCATGGCCGGGCGCCTGTTCTCGGTGCAGGAAGACGAGCGACGCTCGATTTCGCGTGACCTGCACGATGACATCGGCCAGGCCATCACCGCGATGAAGCTGGCCGCCTGCGCCGCCCGCGATGAGGAGGACACCCCGCGCCGTCAGGAGGATATCGACCAGATCATCGAACTGGCCGACAGCACCGTCACCAAGCTGCGCAACCTGTCGATGCTGCTGCGCCCACCCCAACTCGATGCCCTGGGCCTGGAAGCTGCACTGCGTTGGCAGGCCGGCATGCTGTTCCGCGCCACCCCGGTGGAACTGCTGCTGCACGTGGACACCTTGTCGCACCGGCCCAGCAATGAGGTGGAGCAGGCCTGCTTCCGCATCGCCCAGGAAAGCCTGACCAATGCGCTGCGCCACGCCCGCGCCAGCCAGGTCTCGCTGCTGCTGCGCGACGGCGGCGACGGCGAGCTGCACCTGCAGGTGATCGATGACGGCGAAGGTTTCGACCTGGCTGCGCCGCGTGGCCTGGGCATGATCGTAATGCGCGAGCGTGCGCAGAGTGCCGGCGGCAGCCTGCACATTGAAACCGCACCGGGTGAAGGCACCTGCATCAATCTGCGCCTGCCCTGCTCATCTGCCGCCTGCTGACCCGCCGTATCAGGACACAGTTCATATGTGGAATTACAACCCGCCCTCCAGTGTTGATCGCAATGACGCGCGGGCCGCCCGCCTGGGAGCGGGCAACCCCGAACTGACCGCGCTGGTCGAAGCGGCAAACCGCAACGGCCCGCCATTGATCCTGCTGCACCTGGACATCGACCACTTCGCCTCGGTCAACGAGAACATGAGCGCTGAAGTGGGCGACCAGGCGCTGGTGCTGATCGCCGAACGGCTGCGCGCCTTCCTGGACGGGCGCGGACGCCTGTGGCGGCATGGCAGTGACGAGTTCCTGCTGGCGGTGGAGCGCACCAGTGACGTGCCCGCGCCGGAAGAGTTTGCCGAGCAGATCCGCCAGCAGATGGAACTGCCGCTCTCCGTACTGCCCTACACGCTGTTCCTGACCGGCAAGATCGGCGTGAGCCTGTGCCCGGAACACGCCCGCAACGCCAACGCACTGCTCGACCTGGCCGAAGATGCCCTGCACCAGGCCAGCCGCGAAGGCGGCAATGCGGTGCATGTGCATGTGCTGCACAAGCCCAGCAGCGCGCATAGCGAAAGCATCATTTCAAGACAACTGATCGACGCCATCGAAAACGGCGAGCTGCGGCTGCGCTACCAGCCACTGGTCAGCGCACGCGACGGCCACGTGATCGGCATGGAGGCCCTGCTGCGCTGGCAGTCGCCCACCTTGGGCATGCTGGTGCCGGAGCGCTTCATGCGCACCGCGGAGCGGCTGGGCATCATCGTGCAGATCGGCAGCTGGGTCCTGGAAACGACCCTGCGCCAGGCACGCACCTGGCGTGACCAAGGCTTCGAAGACTTCAACGTGGCGGTCAACGTTTCCACGCTGCAGCTGTTGCGGCCCAGCTTCTTCACCGAAGTGATGGCACTGCTGCAGTCCATCGGCGTACCGCCACGCATGCTGACCCTTGAGATCAACGAAAGCGCGTTGACCAACAACGTCAATTTCGTCCACGAAACCCTGGCCAACCTGCGCAATGAAGGCATCAGCCTGAGCCTGGACAACTTCGGCACCGGCGACTCGAGCCTGAGCGCGCTGGTTCGTTACCCGGTGGACAAGCTCAAGATCGACCGCAGCTTCATCAAGAGTGCGCCAGCAGCCAACCGCGAGGCGGCGATCAGCCGCGCCATCATCGCCATGGGCCACCAGCTGGGCATGACGGTGATTGCCAACGGCGTGGAGACCCAGGCGCAGCTCGGCTTCATGCGTCGCAACGACTGCGATGTGTTCCAGGGCTATCTGTTCGGCGAACCGATGTCGGCCGACGCCGCTGGCATGACCTTGCGTCGTCGTTACCTGCGACCGGAAGCCTTCGCCGAAACCCGGCCGGACCGCACCCTGCTGCTGCTCGACGACGAGGAGAACGTGCTGCGCTCGCTGGTGCGCCTGTTCCGTCGAGACGGCTACCGCATCCTGGCCGCCGGCAATGTGCGCGATGCCTTCGACCTGTTGGCGATCAACGATGTGCAGGTGATCCTTTCCGACCAGCGCATGAGCGACATGAGTGGTACCGAATTCCTGGGCCGGGTGAAGATGCTGTACCCGGACACCATCCGCCTGGTCCTCTCCGGCTACACCGATCTCAACACGGTGACCGACGCGATCAACCGTGGCGCGATCTATCGGTTCCTGACCAAACCGTGGAACGACGACGAACTGCGCGAACATATCCGCCAGGCGTTCCGCACGCATGATGAAAGGCGCGGCGGGGTTCCGGCGTAAGCTCGCGCAGGTGCTGCTGCAGGAGCGCCGTAAGCAACCAAACCGGGGCAACTGGCGACAGCAGCGCCTGCGACTGCGTGCCGCTTCTGCAACGGCCGCAACATTGGCTTCGCGGCTTACGCCGCTCCTGCAGTGATTTTCCGGCGCTGTTACTTCGGCTGGCGAACCGGCAGTACCACACGGAAGCGCGAGCCCTCACCGACCGTGCTTTGCAGGTCAATGCGGCCATGGTGCTTGTTGATGATGCCGTAGGAGATCGACAGGCCCAAACCGGTGCCGCTGCCAACAGGTTTGGTGGTGAAGAACGGGTCGAAGATGCGCTGGTGCAGCTCCGGTGAAATACCCGCTCCATCGTCCTGGAACTCCACCCACACCTCATCGCCTTCCACGCCGGTACTGACGGCGATGTTGCCGCGATCGGCAATGGCATGGCCGGCATTGAGCAGCAGGTTCATGTAGACCTGGTTCAACTCCGAGGGCAGGCATTCGATCATCGGCAGCTCGCCGTAACGGCGCTCCAGCGTGACCTTGTACTTGAGCTCGTTCCAGATGATGTTGATGGTCGATTCCAGGCCGGCATGCAGATCCACCAGCTTCCACGACTCGTCACGCCCGGAGTACGAAAAATCCTTCAGGTCGCGCACGATGCGCGTCACCCGCTCGATGCCTTCGCGGGATTCGGCCATCAGCTGCGGGAGGTCGCGGCTGATGAAGTCGATGTCCAGACGGTCGCGGATGTCATCGATCTCGGCGATCAGCGCCTTGGGATCCGGCGCGCGCAGGGCGCGCTCGTAGGATTCGATCACCGTGAACAGACTGCGCAGGTACTCCTGCAGACTGCCCAGGTTGGAATGCACGTAGCCGATGGGGTTGTTGATCTCATGCGCGACGCCGGCGGCCAGCTGGCCGATGGAAGCCATCTTCTCCGACTGCAGCAGCTTTTCCTGCGCGCCATTGAGCCGCAAATAGGCTTGACGCAGCTCGGCATGACGCTGTTGCAGCTCACGCTCGTAGTCTTCCGGACCTTCGATGTGCTGGAACAACGCCAGGAAGGCTTCGCCGTTGGCATCGGCGTGGTGGTGCAGGTGCACGGTGATCACCCGCTCGCCGATGGGCAAACTGCCCACCCAGGTACCGCTCTCGCGCGATTGCGCCAATGCGAACGGCGGCAGCAGGGCTTCCAGCGCACGCGCCAGGCCGGCGCTGCCGCTTGCGTCCACACCGAACAGTTCCCGCGCCAGCTGGTTGGCGATGCTCACTTCCAGCCTGCCATTGAATACCAGCATGCCGTGCCGGACACGCTCGCCCAATGCGCGCAACGCGTTGATGGACGGCATCGGGGCAAGGGAGGAACTGTCGATCTGGATCACGGGCGGACACAGCAGCTTGGGACGGGGCCGCCACTATAGCCGGATGCGACATGCGCATCGCTGCCGGTCGCATACACGGCAGCGCCGAGCTGCGCCCGGCAGGGTGTTACCGGACGGGGGCACGGTAGCGGCGGGCCATGCGAGGCTGGAGCGCCACCGGGAGGCCCGGCCGAGCGTGGCTCGGCTCTACCGGTGAGGTCAGGCCACCGCGAGGGGGCGCCGGGCGTGCAGCGTCTGGGCCTGGCCCTTGGCGTCATAGGCCGGCGCGTCTTCACTACGGCCCAGTTGGCGCAATGCCCAGTTCACTTCGCGGCGGCGGCGGGCCAGCAGCGCACCATTGGCCTGGTTGCGATCAGCCAGCTCTTTCAGCCGTTCGGCCTGCTCCAGCGGCGGTTGCCGCTCGAGCTCACGCAGCGCATCCAGCTTGGTGCCGGTGGCGGCGACCAGGGCGGCGACGTCGTGTTCGACCAGCGCCTTCTGCTCCCGGTCCAGCGCCTCGCTCAGCCGTTGCAGCGGATCACCCATGGACAGGTTCATCCCTGAAGCTGCTGGTCCAGGTCCAGCATGCGTGAAGCAATGGCGTCGGCGTTGATCCGGTAGCTGCCGTTCTCCAGCGCCTCGCGTACGGCCTGCACGCGGGCCGGATCAATGGCCGGGGCCACGCTCAGTTCACGCTGTACGGCCTGCAGCTGGGTGGCTTCGCCGGTAAGGCGCACGCTGTCGGCAGCCTGCACCGCCTCGGTCTTGGATTCGCCGGCCGGGGCCACCTTGGTATTGATCGCAACGCTGCGCAGCTGGGCTGCGGCTGCGATTCCACCGTCGATTTTCTGGCTCATGTGATGGAAATCCTGAATTCGGTTCGAAAAGGTTAACGGCACGGAGACGCGGTTCTTTAGGGCTCTATCGGCTGACCAGCACATCGCCACCGGGCAGGGCCACACCCTGCATCACCCGGCGTGAAGACAGGTTCTCCACCGAGACCCGTTCGCCCTGCCCGGCCTCGCCCAATGCGCGCCCGGCCATGCGCACTTCCACACCGCCACGACGGGACAGCAGTGCCACATTGTCGCCGCGCCGTACGATGCGCGGTGCCACCAGATCGGTGGCCGACAGCAGACTGCCTGCAGCCAGCGAACGGCGCGCGACCTGACCGACGGCAGCCTCCGGGGTGGTCAGTACCGCCCCGGAGAGCCGCGCGGTATCACGCCGCACCTTGCCGATATCGGCAGCGCCAAGCATTTCTCCAGCGGCAACCCCACGCGTGAGCACCAGCACCTGCTGCTCGCGGCGGACTTTCACCGGCACGAACAGGCGCCAGCCGCCGGACTGCGGGCAACCCACTTCCACCGTGGTGTTGGCGGTGGCCTTGGCCTGCAGCGGCACCGGACAGGCAGGCAGACGCAGGCCCGCGTCCACACCCGCCTCGCCCTGCTCACCCGGCGCCAGCGTGCCGAGCGCGGCGACACGGATCGATTCGACCGACTGGAATGCGCCCGCCTGGGCAACAGCGGGCAGCAACAGACATAAACAAAGCAGCAGGCGCATGCGGATGGCACTCCAACAATTCACAACCCGGCTACAGGCAAGTGCCGTGCCAAAACGTGCCTCGCCGACCCGGCTCAAGTTGCCGCGCCTCTGCGCCGATACCGGGGCATGTCACAAGACCTGCTCAACCGGATCGACCAGCGCACCCGCCTGGCCGGCCACAACCGCCTCGCTCTACTGCTGTTCCGTCTTGGCGGCCGTCAGCTTTTTGGCGTGAACGTGTTCAAGGTGCAGGAGGTGCTGCGCCGCCCGGCCCTGTTCCATGTACCCGGGCTACCACCGCAGTTTGCCGGCGTGGCTGACGTGCGTGGCCGTTCGGTACCTGTGCTGGACCTGGGCCTGGCCATCGGCCACCCGGAACGCGAGCCCGAGGCCGACACCGCGCCGGGCTACCTGGTGGTGACCGAGTTCAACCGTTCGGTGCAGGGCTTCCTGGTCAGCGGGGTGGAGCGCATCGTCAACATCGCGGTGGAAGACATCCATCCGCCGCCGGAGCTGGGCGCCGAGTCCACCTATCTGACGGCGGTGACGCGCTTCCAGGGCGAGCTGATCCAGGTGATCGACGTGGAAAGCGTGCTGGCCGACATCGCCCAGCTGCGCGGCGAAGCCATCCTCGACCCCTCGATGGCCCTGCCGGCCGATGCGCCGCCGATGCAGGTACTGGTCGTGGACGACTCGCGCGTGGCACGCCAGCAGATCCGCAGCGTGCTCGACCAGCTCGGTGTCACCGCCACCCTGCTCTCCGACGGCAAGCAGGCGCTGGAGCACCTGCTGCAGATCCAGGCCGCCGGCGAGGACCCGGCGCAGCGTTACGCCATGGTGATCTCCGACATCGAGATGCCGGCGATGGACGGTTACACCCTGACGACGGAAATCCGCCGCCATGCCGGCCTGGCCGGCTTGTATGTGCTGCTGCACACCTCCCTGTCGGGCGTGTTCAACAACGCCATGGTCGAACGTGTGGGCGCCAATGCCTTTGTCGCCAAGTACAGCCCGCATGAGTTGGCCGACTTTGTGCTGGCACGGCTGCGGGTGGTGGCTCAGCAGCAGGCGTGAGGCTTCAGCAGGACAAAGAGCTGGAGCAGGAACGCCCTCATCCGCCCTTCGGGCACCTTCTCCCGTAGACGGGAGAAGGGATGTGATTGCCTGTTCCCAAGGCGCGCTTCGAGTTCGGCGTTAATACGCCCTGGCGATACCTGAACAAGACAGGGAAGCTCCAGGCCAGGCAAAACCGGAACGGCCCTCCCTTCTCCCGTATACGGGAGAAGGTGCCCGTAGGGCGGATGAGGGGAAGCTTCTGCTTCTGCTTTTTTTTGTCTTGTATCTGTCGCCACATCCCGCAGCCTCCGGCTGCCTCGCCACCGCCCTTCTGGCACAAGCCTTGCAGCTTCCCCGGCAACGTTCCGTGGGAGGCGCATCATGCCCAACCTGATTTCCGACTACCTGGGCATCCATGCCCAGGCCATGCCGCTGCGCGAGCAGCGCATGAAGCTGATCGCCGGCAACCTCAGCAACGCCGATACCCCCGGCTACAAAGCCCGTGATCTCGACTTTGACGCCGCCCTGCGCCATGCCCAGGGCGCCAGCAGCAACGCGCTGATGACCACCACCGCCGAGCGGCATTACGCCATCGGCGGCGATGGACTCAACCCGTTCCAGATCACCCGCGAGGCGGCGCAGCCTAGCCTGGACGGCAACACCGTCGATCCCGACGTCGAGCGTGCCGCTTACGGCCGCGCCGCGCTGGAATACCGCGCGTCACTGAGCTTCGTCGAATCCAAGGTGCGCTCCATGCTCACCGCGATCACCGGCCAGTAAGGGCTACCGCCATGAGCAATCTACCGATCTTCGATATCGCCGGCTCCGCGTTGCAGGCGCAGTCCGTGCGCATGAGCACCATTGCCTCCAACCTGTCCAACGCCGACTCGGTCGCCGGTTCGCCCGAAGCGGTGTACAAGCCGCTGGAGCCGGTGTTCCAGGCTGTCACCAGCCGCCATGACCCGAACCTCACCGGCGTGCAGGTCAAGGAAATCGCGCAAAGCGATGCACCACCGATCAAGCGCTACGAGCCCAACCACCCGCTGGCAGATGGCGAAGGCTATGTCTATTCGCCGGACGTCGACCCGGTGGCGCAGATGGTCAATCTGATCTCCACCTCACGCAATTACCAGGCCGGTGTGGAAATGCTCAGCACTGCCAAGGAGCTTGCCCTGGCCACGTTGACCATGGGCCGCTGAGGCACCTCTTTCCGGAATCAACAGACATGACCAGCGTCAACACCGACCTTTACGGTTCACTCGGCCTTACCGGCCAGACCACCGCCAACACCAAGAAGAAGGACAGCCTCGACCAGGCCGACTTCCTGAAACTGATGACCACCCAGTTGCAGCATCAGGACCCCACCAAGCCGATGGACAACAGCCAGATGGTTGCGCAGATGGCGCAGCTGTCCACCGTGCAGGGCATCACCGATCTCAACAACACGGTCAAGGGCTTCCAGAGCGCGATGTCCAGCGACCAGATCCTGCGTGGTGCGGCACTGGTCGGCCATGAAGTGCTGGTCCCTTCGACCAAGCTCTCGCTGGGCGAGGAAGGCAATGCCAGCGGCACCGTAGCCGCCCCGAGCCCCGGCACCGTCACCATCGACATCACCGATGCCAATGGCGTGAAGGTGGACCAGCTCAGCGTCACCGCCGACGCCGCCGGTGAAGTGGCTTTCGACTGGGACGGCACCGACGCCGACGGCAAGCGCATGCCCGCCGGCAGCTACACGCTGACTGCTACCCACACCGACTCCAGTGGCGCGCAAAGCAAGCTCAGCACCTACGTTCAGGCCGAAGTCGAGAGCGTGACCGTCGGCTCGGACGGCCTGTACCTGAATCTCAAGGATCTGGGCACCGCCCCGCTCGACTACGTGCTCCGCATCAGCTGAGCCAACCCACGCATTCGCCAGGAGTAACCATCATGGGTTTCAACGTATCGCTGTCCGGCATCAATGCCGCCAACGCTGACCTGAACGTCACCGCCAACAACATCGCCAACGTCAACACCACCGGCTTCAAGGAATCGCGCGCCGAATTCGCCGACATGTTCAACTCGACCAGCTATGGCCTGTCGAGCAATGCCATCGGCTCGGGCGTGCGCCTGACCAACGTTGCCCAGCAGTTCTCGCAGGGCAACATCGACCAGACCGGCCGCAGCCTGGACTTGGCGGTGGAAGGCGAAGGCTTCTTCACCATGAGCATGAACGGCAGCCGCGTGTACTCGCGCGCCGGCAACTTCCAGACCGACAACAACGGTTACGTGGTCAATCCGCAGGGTGCACGC
The DNA here is from genome assembly GCF_021202945.1 of Stenotrophomonas sp. SY1. Lineage (GTDB taxonomy): Bacteria > Pseudomonadota > Gammaproteobacteria > Xanthomonadales > Xanthomonadaceae > Stenotrophomonas. The sequence goes on from NZ_JAJOYR010000001.1 coordinate 2,418,203, forward strand.
CTGCAGGTGTTCGCCCCCAGCGCAGACGGCACGCGCTTCGATGGCCAGCTCACCGACCTGCAACTGCTGACCACCGACAGCCCGCCCAAGCAGAGCAGCCTGGTCAACATGGCCTTCACCCTGCCCGGCAACGCCGCCGAGCCGACGGTGGGCACCTTCGACCCGACCGACTCCAACAGCTACAACCATTCCACCGGCGGCGTGACCGTGTATGACTCGCTGGGCGTGAGCCACATGCAGACGTCCTACTTCGTGAAGACCGCCAACGCCAACGAATGGGAAGTGCACAACTACGTCGACGGCCAGCCGGCCGGCACACCGACCCTCCTGCAGTTCTCCGACAGCGGCACGCTGACCAACCCGGCCAACGGCCGCGTCACACTGGATCCGTTCACCCCCAGCACCGGCGCCGGCGTGGTCAACCTGACCCTGGATCTTTCCGGCTCGACCCAGTACGGCGAGAAGTTCGCCATGCGCGATACCCGCCAGGACGGCTACGCGGCGGGCAAGCTCAACGAGATCAGCATCTCCGAGGAAGGCGTCGTCTACGCGCGTTACTCCAACGGCGATGACAAGCCGCTGGGCCAGGTGGCGCTGACCACGTTCAACAATCCGCAGGGCCTGCAGAACCAGGGCAACAACCTGTGGGTTGAGACCTTCTCCTCCGGCAGCCCGCGTACCGGTGCACCGGACAGCTCGGACCTGGGCCAGATCCAGGCCGGCTCACTGGAAGCCTCGACCGTGGACCTGACCGAGCAGCTGGTGAACATGATCGTGGCCCAGCGCAACTTCCAGGCCAACGCGCAGATGGTTTCCACGCAGGACCAGATCACCCAGACGATCATCAACATCCGTTGATGACGCAGGGATTGAGGAACCCGGGAGCGGGAGATGGCGAAAGCCTCACCCGCCCCTGATTCACCAATCCCCAACCCCGACTCCCTCATACCGGCCCCCAGATGGACAAAGCCCTTTACGTCGCCATGACCGGTGCCCGCGCCTCGCTTCAGGCGCAATCCACCGTCTCGCACAACCTGGCCAATGCCAACACCCCCGGCTTCAAGGAAGCGCTGGCAAACACCGAGGCATTCCGCATCCAGGGGCCGGGCTTTGCTTCGCGCGTGGATGCACTGCACGTGGATGCAGGTTTCAACCGCCGCGTCGGTGCGCAGCAGATCACCGGCAATGCATTGGATCTGTCGTTGCAGCCGGGCAACTGGCTGGCCGTGCAATCGGTCGATGGCAGCGAGGCCTATACACGCGGCGGCGCGCTGTCGTTGACCCCCAATGGGCAGCTTGTCACCGCCGAAGGCAATGCCGTGCTCGATGAGAACGGCAACCCGGTTGCGGTGCCGCCGCACCAAGCGATCGAGATCGGTCATGACGGCACCTTGTCGATCATCCCGCTGGGCGAAGGCCCGCAGACCATGGCCATGATAGGCCGCCTGCGCGTGGTGGATGCGGACAACGAACAGCTGACCCGCGGCCTCGATGGCCTGATGCGCAACACCACCCCGCAACAGCCATTCGCCCAGGCGCAGGGCAAATCACTGGACAGCGGCGTGCTGGAATCCAGCAATGTGGATGCCGCCGGCGCACTGGTGCAGATGATCCAGCTACAGCGTCAGTTCGAGATGCAGGTGAAGGTCATCAAGCACGGTGACGAGAATGCGCGCAGTGCCAACACCCTGCTGCGACTGAACGGCTGACGCGAATTGTAGGAGCGGCGTAAGCCGCGAAGCTGATGATGCCGGAACAACAGCAACATCCGCGATCCTGGCGTCGCCATTTTCAAGGCGCTTCTTTCTGCTACGAGCTTCGCGGCTCACGCCGCTCCTACAAGAAGTGAGGAGCGCTCGCCGCCGTAGGAGCGGCCTTGGCCGCGAGGCTGGCAATGCGGGAACAACAGCACCAATCGCCATCCCTGGATCAGCGATGACATGGCGCGCTCCGTGCTGCGTGCTTCGCGGCTGACGCCGCTCCTACAAGTAGCAGGGGACACGCGCCCTCGCAGGAGTGGCGTAAGCCGCGAAACCGGCGCCACCGCAACAACAGCGCGAATCGCGATTCCCCAAATCGCCATCGGCACGACGCTTCCGACGCCACGCGCTTCGCGGCCAAGGCCGCTCCTACGACAGCGCTGCATCCGGCGCCAACATCCCGCCGCCATTTCTGGCACGGCCCATGCATTGACTACGGCAAGGGCCGCCGTGGCCGGCATCAGCAGCAGAGGAACCGCACCATGAATCAGGCATTGTGGGTCGCAAAGACCGGCCTGGACGCGCAACAGACGCGCATGTCCGTTGTCTCCAACAACCTGGCCAACACCAACACCACCGGATTCAAGCGTGACCGCGCCAGCTTTGAAGACCTGCTCTATCAGCAGGTGCGACAGCCCGGTGGTTCCTCCTCGGCGCAGACGCAGTTGCCGACTGGCCTGCAGCTGGGTACCGGTGTGCGCGTGGTCGCCACGTCCAAGCACTTCGAACAGGGCAGCCAGCAGCAGACCGGGCGCGCGATGGATGTGATGGTCAATGGGCGCGGCTTCTTCGAAGTGATGATGCCCGACGGCACTTCCGCCTACACGCGCGACGGCAGCTTCCAGATCAACGCCCAGGGCGAGATGGTCACCAACAGTGGTTATCCGGTGCAGCCGGGCATCCAGATCCCCGAAGGGGCGCAGTCGATGACCATCGGCACCGACGGCACCATCAGCGTGAAGATGGCCGGCGAAGCGGCCTCGGTGGAAATCGGCTCCTTGACGCTCACCGATTTCATCAACCCGGCGGGCCTGCAATCCAAGGGCGAAAACCTGTACCTGGAAACCACCGCCTCCGGCCCCGCCCAGAACGGAACACCCGGCCTCAACGGCCTGGGCAGTGTCGTGCAGGGTGCGCTGGAAGGCAGCAACGTCAATGTGGTCGAAGAACTGGTGTCGATGATCGAAACCCAGCGCGCCTATGAAATGAATGCGAAGGCCATCTCCACCACCGACTCGATGCTCGGCTACCTCAACAACAACGTCTGAGCTGCCCAGGAGTCCCGTCATGAACCGCACCACGTTGCTGCGCCATCTTTCCGTCGCCGTATCCGTCGCCCTGCTGGGTGGCTGCACGCTGGCCGGAGATGTCCGCCCCTACCCGATGATGGCGCCGATCCAGCCCATCGTCGCGCCCGCGGCCACGCCCAGCGCCGGCGCCATCTACGCCGCAGGGCCTGGCCTGAATCTTTACGGCGACCGGCGTGCGCGTGATGTTGGTGACCTGCTGACCATCACCCTGGTCGAGAACACCACCGCCACCACCACCGCAAGTACCGCCATCAGCAAGGACTCGAACATCGAGATCGGGTCGCCAACGCTGTTCGGCGCACCGGTCACGCTGGGCGGCAAGGACATCCTCAGCGCATCGGCCGGCGGCGAACGCGATTTCACCGGCAAGGGCAACAGCGCGCAGAGCAACCGCCTGCAAGGCAATGTGACCGTCACGGTGATCCAGCGCCTGCCCAACGGCAATCTGGTAGTGCAGGGGCAGAAGAACCTGCGCCTGAACCAGGGCGATGAACTGGTGCAGATCCAGGGCGTGGTACGCGCAGCCGACATCAGCACCGAGAACACCATTCCCTCCAGCCGCGTTGCTGATGCGCGCATCGTCTACGGTGGCCGTGGCGCGGTTGCCCAGTCCAACGCGATGGGTTGGCTGGGCCGCTTCTTCAACTCAGCGTTCGCGCTGTTCTGAGCATGACCATGCGTACTTTCCCTTTTCTCCGTAGCGCGTTGCTGGTGCTGGCCGTGGCCTGCGCCCTGCCCGCCCATGCCGAGCGCATCAAGGACCTTGCCCAGGTCGGCGGCGTGCGCGGCAATGCGCTGGTGGGTTACGGCCTGGTGGTTGGCCTGGATGGCAGCGGTGACCGCACCAGCCAGGCACCGTTCACCGTGCAGAGCCTGAAGAACCTGCTGGGCGAACTCGGCGTCAACGTGCCGTCCAACGTCAACCCACAGTTGAAGAACGTTGCCGCCGTCGCGATCCACGCCGAGTTGCCGCCATTCGCCAAGCCAGGCCAGGCCATCGACATCACCGTGTCCTCGGTCGGCAACGCGGTATCGCTGCGCGGTGGTTCGCTGTTGATGGCGCCGCTGAAAGGCGCCGACGGCCAGGTCTACGCCATCGCCCAGGGCAACCTGGTGGTCGGTGGTTTCGGTGCGCAGGGCAAGGACGGCTCGCGCATGTCGGTCAACATTCCCAGCGTCGGCCGCATCCCCAACGGTGCCACCGTCGAGCGCGCCCTGCCCGACGTGTTTGCCGGCGCCAGCGAAATCACCCTGAACCTGCACCAGAACGATTTCACCACCGTCTCGCGGATGGTCAGCGCGTTGAACTCAACCTTCGGCGATGGTGCCGCGCGTGCGGTTGATGGCGTCACCGTCGCCGTGCAGGCGCCAACCGACCCCGGCGCGCGCATCGGCATGCTGGCGCGTATCGAAAACGTGGAGCTCTCGCCAGGCACTGCGCCGGCGCGGGTGGTGGTCAACTCACGCACCGGCACCGTGGTGATCGGCGCGCAGGTGCGGGTCAGCCCGGCCGCGATCGCCCACGGCTCCTTGACGGTGACCGTCAGCGAATCGGCGCAGATCAGCCAGCCAAACGCCTTTGCCGGCGGCCAGACCGTGGCCGTGCCGCAATCGACCATCACCGCCAGCAATGAAGGCAGCCGCATGTTCCGCTTCGATGGCGGCGCGACGCTGGATGAAATCGTGCGCGCGGTCAATGAGGTCGGCGCCGCACCGGGTGACCTGATCGCCATCCTGGAAGCACTCAAGCAGGCCGGTGCGTTGAGCGCCGAGCTTGAGGTGATCTGACATGCGCATCGCCGCCTCGCCACTGGAACTGAATCCTGCCCTTGCCAACGACCCGGCCAAGATCGACAAGGTCGCCCGTCAGCTTGAAGGCCAGTTCGCGCAGATGCTGATCAAGAGCATGCGCGCGGCGAGCTTTGGCGATTCGCTGTTCCCCGGCGAGAACCAGATGTTTCGCGAGATGTACGACCAGCGCATCGCCGAACAGATGACGCGCGGTCGCGGGCTGGGATTGTCCTCGGTGATTGCCCGGCAGCTGGGCGCGGCCGATGCCGCCGGCAATACGCCGGTCGATCCCGCACTGAAACCCAGCGACGCCGCCCGCGCCTATCAGCTCAACGCACCGCCCGCAGCGGCGCTGCCCCTGCATGGCAGTACGCCAGCGCTGGATGATCCATTGGCGCAGCTTGGCGCCAGCGAACGTGCTGCCTACATGACGCCGCAGGCGCAGGCGCTTGACCTGATTGCCGGCCGCGACACCAGCAGCCTGCATGCCGCGCTGGGCAGCAACAATCCCTACGAATCCCCGGGGTTGGCCGATGCACCGGACTGGGCAGTGGGCAACGACCGTTGGAACAATGTCACGGCCAGCGAGCGCAGCCAGAGCGTGGACAATGCCCAGGCCAATCTTGCCGCCGACCAGCTTGGCAAGCACACCCCCGAAGGCTTCGTGGCCAGCATCTGGCCACATGCCGAACGCGCCGCGCGCGAACTCGGTGTCAACCCTCGCGCACTGGTCGCACAGGCAGCGCTGGAAACCGGCTGGGGCAAGCGCCACATCAAGCGCGACAACGGCGACAGCAGTCACAACCTGTTCGGCATCAAGGCCAACGGCTGGAGCGGTGAGCGCGCCACCACCGGCACCCACGAGTACGTCAACGGCCAGCGCCGCAATGAAACCGCCAGCTTCCGCGCCTACGGCTCGGTGGCCGAAAGCTTCGGCGACTACGTTCGCATGCTGAAGAACAGCCCGCGCTACCAGGCCGCACTCAAGGCCGGCAGCGATGTGCGTGGCTTCGCCCAGGGCCTGCAACGCGCCGGCTACGCAACCGATCCGTCCTACGCCGCAAAGATTGCCGCCATCGCCGCCGGACCCACCATCGAACGCGCGGTTGCCGCCATCGATGATGCCGGCACGCGATTCGGCCAGACCTTTGCCAGCACCACCGGTTTGACCGGCACCACCCGTCGTTGAGATAGACGCCCATGTCCAATGTTCTTTCCACCGGTACCAGTGCGCTCATCGCGTTCCAGCGCGCACTGGCGACCGTCAGCCACAACGTGGCCAACATCAAGACCGACGGCTACAGCCGCCAGAGGGTGGACTTCGCCACGCGCAATCCCACCGATGTGGGCTACGGCGACGTGGGCAACGGCACCAGGATCACCGACATCCGTCGCGTCGCCGACCAGTTGGCCATCTCGCGCCTGCTCGACAGCAACGGCGAGTTGGCCCGGTTGAAGCAGTTGTCCGGCATGGCTGACCGCGTCGATGCGTTGTTCTCGGATACCGCCACTGGCGTCAATGGCGTGTGGTCCAACTTCTTCGATTCGATCAACGGCCTTTCCTCCAACGCATCGGCCACGGCAGACCGCCGCAGCATGCTCGACAGCGCCACCACCCTGGTCAATCGCTTCAAGCAGCTCAACAGCAACCTTGATTCGCTGAACAGCGAAGTCAACAACGGATTGATCTCCGCCGCCACCGAGGTCAACCGGCTGGCAGCGGAGATCGCCCAGATCAATGGTGTGATCGGAAGCAACGCTGCCGCCGCGGCACCGGACCTGCTGGATCACCGCGATCAGCTCATCACCCAACTGGTTGGTTACACCGGCGGCACCGCGGTTATCCAGGACGGCGGCGTCATGAACGTCTACTCCGCCGGCGGTCATGCGCTGGTGGTGGGCACCACCGCCTCGGAGATCACCACCGCCACGGACCCCTACCGTCCCGAGCGGTTGCAGCTGGCGATCAAGACCCAGGGCATGACCGTCACCCTGGACAGCAAGGCGATGGGTGGCCAGATCGGCGGTTTCATGGAGTTCCGCGACACCGTGCTGACACCGGCACAGGCCGAACTGGGGCGTATTGCCGTGGGCTTGGCGCTGTCGTTCAACGATGCCCACCGCGAAGGCATGGACCTGTACGGGGACATGGGCGTCGACTTCTTCAACCTTGCACCTCCAAAGGTATCGGCACACAGCGGCAACACCGGCGGCGCCACGCTGACCGCCAGCTTTGGTGATACCACCGCGCTCGATGGCCAGAACCTGCTGTTGAAGTTCAACGGCACCAGCTGGGAAGCCACCCGCGCCGACACCGGCGCCAGCGTAGCGATGACCGGCAGCGGCACTGCGGCCGACCCGTTCGTGGTCAACGGCGTGGAATTCGTGGTCGGCGGCACCCCAGCGGCCAACGACCGCTTCCTGCTGCAGCCGACCGCCTCGGCAACCGATGGCCTGTCGGTTGCGATCACCGATCCTTCGCGCATCGCCGCAGCCAACCCGATCAACGGCGCGGCCAACGTGGGCAACACCGGCACCGGTGTGCTCGGCAAGATCGACGTGATCGACGTCAACAACCCGGCGCTGCTCAACCCGGCCAGCATCAGCTTCGTCGATGCCGACCATTACATGATCGATGGCACCGGCCCGTTCCCGTATACGCCGGGCCAGACCATCAGCGCCAATGGCTGGAGCATGGTGCTCGACGGCAAACCAGCCGCCGGCGACAGCTTCACCGTGGGCCGCACCGCCGCCGGCTCCAGCGACAACGGCAATGCGTCTCGCCTGGCAGCGGTGGAAGACGCCAAAGCCTTCAACAACGGCACGGTGACACTCAACGGCGCACTGGGCGGACTGACCACGCAGGTGGGCTCGGCCGCACGCGCAGCCGAGTACTCGCTGCAGGCGCAGCAGACCATCAACGACAACGCCAAGGCGTCGCGCGACTCGATCTCCGGCGTCAACCTCGACGAGGAGGCAGCGGACATGCTGCGGCTGCAACAGGCTTACCAGGCCGCGTCGCAGCTGATCTCCACCGCCGACAACATGTTCCAGACGATTCTCAAGGCGGTGGGCTGATGAACAACCGTATCTCCAGCAACATGATGTACGACCAGTCGGTGTCGCTGATGCTGGCCAAACAGAGCAAGCTCTCGCATCTGGAGCAGCAGCTGGCCACCGGCAAGAAGATCGTCACCGCCAAGGACGATCCGGTCGCAGCCGGTACAGCCGTCGGCATGGACCGCGTGCTGGCCGAACTGGAACAGTTGGGCAAGAACGCCGATACCGCGCAGAACCGCCTGGGGCTGCAGGAGAACGTGCTTGCGCAGGCCGGCGAGCTGCTGCAACGCGTGTCCGACCTCACCGTCCAGGCAAACAACCCGGCACTGTCGCCCGAAGACCGCAAGACCGTGGCCAGCGAGCTGAAGTCGATCAAGGATTCGCTGCTGGCCCTTGCCAACACCACCGACGGTACCGGCCGCTATCTGTTCGGCGGCGCAGCCGATGCCAGCCCGCCGTTCTCGCTGACCAATGGCGTGGTCACCTACAACGGCGACCAGACCCAGCGCCAGGTGGAAGTCGCTCCGGGCACCTTCGTCAAGGATGCGTTGCCGGGCAGCGAGATCTTCATGCGCATCCGCACCGGTGACGGCACCGTCGATGGCCGCGCCGCCAGCACCAATACCGGCCAGGCGGTACTCAACGATGTCAGCCGCGACGGCTCCGGCAGCTGGGATGGCTCCAGCTACACCCTGCGCTTCACCGCGCCGGATACCTACGAGGTGGTCGACGCGAGCAACAACGTGGTCGGCACCGGCACCTACACCAGCGGTGAGGATGTCGTGTTCCAGGGGCTGCGCATGCGTATTGATGGCGCCCCCGCAGCGGGCGATGAATTCAGCGCAGGCACCGCCGGTGCCCGCGATGTGTTCGGCACCATCGACCAGCTGGTGCAGACCCTGCAGATGGATACCTCCACCCCGGCGGCACGCGCGGCACAGCAGAACGCGCTGCAGGCCAGCATCCGCGACGTCCGCCAGGCGTCCAACGCCATGATCGACACGCGCGCGGCAGGTGGCGCACAGCTGCTGGCCATCGACAACGCCGCCGAGCAACGCGAAGCCAACACCGTCACCCTGAAGAGCACGCTCTCGCAGATGCGTGACCTCAACTACGCCGAGGCCATCGGGCAGTACCAGCTCGAAGGCGCGGCCCTGCAGGCGGCACAGACCATCTTCACCCAGATGCAGTCGATGTCGCTGTTCAACATGATCCGCTGATCCAAATCCAAGGCAGCCACGCTGCCCTTCCACACCGCAAGGCACCGAGCACAACGGAGACGTACCCATGGCACAGATCATCAACACCAACATCATGTCGCTGAACGCTCAGCGCAACTTGAACACCAGCGGTTCCAGCCTGGCTACCTCGATCCAGCGCCTGTCCTCGGGCCTGCGTATCAACAGCGCCAAGGACGACGCCGCCGGCCTGGCGATCTCGGAACGCTTCACCACCCAGATCCGCGGCATGGACCAGGCCGCACGCAACGCCAACGACGGCATCTCGCTGTCGCAGACCGCCGAGGGCGCACTGGGCGAGATCAGCAACAACCTGCAGCGCATCCGCGAGCTGGCCGTGCAGTCGCGCAATGCCACCAACTCGCCGTCGGACCGCACCGCACTGGACGCTGAAGTGCAGCTGTTGAAGGCCGAGATCCAGCGCGTCGCCGAACAGACCAACTTCAACGGCACCCCGTTGCTGGACGGCAGCTTCCAGAACCAGGCCTTCCAGGTCGGCGCCGACCAGGGCCAGGTGATCAACATCGCCCAGATCGCCAACGCCAACATCAAGGAGCTGGGCAACTGGAACCGCGTGGATACGCCGGCCACGCTTGCCGGCGTTGCCGCTACCGGTGGCGCCAATGCCGGCACCCCCAATGCAACCGCTGGCACCATCGATGCCACCAACTTCGGCGCTCCGACCGGCACCGCCCCGGCGCTGACCTACCAGGGCTTTGACCTCACCATCAACGGCACCACCGTGTCGGTGGCGGGCGTCAACAACGGCACCGATGCGAACGACGCACGTGCCAAGCTGCTCAACAACATCGCCACCGCGATCAATGGCAATGCCACCGTGGGCGGTGCCACCGGCCTGCAGGTCAATACCACCACTGGTGTGATCACCAACGGCGGCAACGCCGTGACGATCACGGCGACCGGTGCCAACGCTGCCGAGTTTGGCGGCGCCATCACCGTTGCATCGGCCACCGGCATCGTCCCGGCCAGCTTCACCGCCGGCAACTTCACCCTGACCGGTCCGAAGGGCGAAGCCACCATCAACTTCGCTGCTGCCGGCGGTGGCGCACAACGCGCCAGCGACCTGGTCAAGGCCGTCAACAACCAGAGCTACAACACCGGCGTTACCGCCTCGCTGGATCCCAACGGCAACCTGATGCTGGCCTCCACGTCCGGCCAGTTCACCGTTGCCGGTGATGCATCGCTGACCGAACAAACCGGCCTGACCGGCGCCACCACCACCAACTGGGTGGCAGGCACGGCCGAAACCGGTTTCGAGGACCTGGACGTGCTGTCGGCCACCGGCGCGGACAACGCACTCAATGCCATCGATTCGGCATTGCAGTCGATCAACTCGGCGCGTGCGGACCTGGGTGCGATCCAGAATCGCTTCACCTCGACCATCGCCAACCTCAACACGTCTTCGGAGAACCTCTCGGCCGCGCGCAGCCGCATCCGCGATACCGACTACGCCAAGGAAACGGCGGAGCTGACCCGCACGCAGATCCTGCAGCAGGCCGGCACCGCCATGCTGGCCCAGGCCAACCAGTCGCCGCAGAACGTGCTCAGCCTGCTCAAGTAATCCGCAGCAGTGCTTGCAACGACAAAGCCCCGGCAATGCCGGGGCTTTGTCGTTCCTTGGCGTTGAACGCTTCCGCGTAGGCAATGCGCTAAAGCTGCCCGGGAAGCTGCCGTTATTGGTATCAGCAGCGGTGCTTCGGCTCCTACACCCCGCCCCACTGCACCCAGTACCGGCCAGGTGATGTGCCGGACCAAACGCCAAACAGGAAGCTCGAATCATGGCACAAGTCATCAATACCAACATCATGTCGCTCAATGCCCAGCGCAACCTGGGTACCAGCGGCTCCAGCCTGGCCACCTCGATCCAGCGCCTGTCCTCGGGCCTGCGCATCAACAGCGCCAAGGACGACGCCGCCGGCTTGGCGATCTCCGAACGCTTCAGCACCCAGATCCGCGGCATGGACCAGGCTGCCCGCAACGCCAACGACGGCATCTCGCTGGCGCAGACCGCCGAAGGCGCTCTGACCGAAATCGGCAACAACCTGCAGCGTATCCGCGAGCTGTCGGTGCAGGCCCGCAACGCCACCAACTCGCCGTCCGACCGTGAAGCGCTGAACGCTGAAGTCCAGCTGCTGAAGGCCGAAATCCAGCGCGTTGCCGAAGACACCAACTTCAACGGCACCAAGCTGCTGGACGGTGGCTTCCAGAGCCAGTCGTTCCAGATCGGCGCCGACCAGGGCCAGACGATCGATATCGCCCAGATCGCCAACGCCAACATCAAGGACCTGGGCAACTGGAACAAGGTTGCCACCTCGGCTGCCGCTTCGGCCGCAAAGCCGACCGGCACCGTCACTGCCGGCGGCACCGGTGAGCTCGACCTGACCTCGCTGGCCGTCGACACCACCAACGGCGCTGCTGCATTCGAAATCGAGGTCAATGGCGCCAAGGTCGCAATTACCGCTACCGCATACACCACTGACGCCGCCACGACCCAGCAGGCCGTTGCCGCCAAGGTCGCCACCGCCGTCAACACCGCCGCGGGCTCCACGGTTGCCACCGCCACCGCTGGCAAGGTCGCTCTGGACAACAGCGCTGCCGGCTCCAAGGCACTGACCGTCAATGCCGCCGGCGGCCAGTTCGCCAGTGCGTCCGTCGCAGGTGAAAAGACCTCCTTCGATGCCGGCAGCTTCACGCTGAAGGGCGCGAAGGGTGACGTGACGATCAGCTTCGGCGCGGCCGGCTCTGCTGCACAGCGTGCCACCGACCTGGTCAAGGCGATCAACAACCAGAGCTACAACACCGGCGTGTCCGCCTCGCTGGACAAGGATGGCCAGTTGGCCCTGTCCTCATCGCAGGGCGACTTCGAAATCTCGGGCACCGCAGCCGACGTGCTGAAGCACACCGGCCTGACCACCGGCAAGACCGCCGATGGCACCGGCGGCACCGCATGGGTGGGTGGCGAGTCCGCTACCGGCTTCGCCGACCTGGACATCTCCACCACCGCAGGTGCCGACAACGCACTGAACGCGATGGACGCAGCTCTGAACACCATCAACTCGGCCCGCGCCGACCTGGGTGCTGTGCAGAACCGCTTCACCTCGGTGGTTGCCAACCTGAACACCTCGTCGGAAAACATGTCCTCGGCCCGTAGCCGTATTCGTGACACCGACTACGCCAAGGAAACGGCAGAACTGACCCGCACGCAGATCCTGCAGCAGGCCGGTACCGCCATGCTGGCCCAGGCCAACCAGACCAGCCAGAACGTGCTGAGCCTGCTGCGCTGATCCAGCAAGCCCCACCCCGACAGTGGCGCGGACGCGCCACTGTCGCCACAAGCCCCGCCCGCAACGGCGGGGCTTGTGCGTTGTGGAACATCGGTAGGAGCAGCTTCCGCCGCGGAGCGGGTAATACGACCGTTGCCAATTGGTCGGCGATTGCAGCCAACGCTTCGATCAGGCGGCTTCCAAGCTTCGCGACTGAAGCCGCTCCCACGGCGCGCCGCACAGCGTCCTGCACCTGATTCCCCCGCCCCACTGGCACACGTCTTGCACTTCACTGCGCAACCACGCGGCTAAAGCTCAGCCTCCGCGTGCCGATACCCGGGATGCCTGCTGCAACGCCATCCCCTTGCCGCAAGAGGAAACCACATGGCCACGTCTTCCCTGTCCACGATCGGCTCCGGCCTGGACATTCCCACCATCGTTGCGCAGTTGGTCGCCGCTGAACGCGCGCCTACCGCCAACCGCATCAACAACCAAGGAACCACGGCCACCGCCAAGCTCTCGGCGCTGGGCAGCATCAAGAGCTCGCTCAGCACCCTGCAATCGGCGATGGAAGCCATGGGCAAGGCAGCCGACGTGCGCGCCTACAAAACGTCCGTGCCTGAAAAGAGCGGTTTCGGCGCCACCATCGTCACCGACCCCTCCACCGGCAAGACGCTGGCGGCTGCGGGCAGCTACAACATTGAAGTCATCAGTCTGGCGCAATCGCAGAAACTCAGCTCAGGCGCCTTCGATGCTGCCAGCATCGTCGGCGACGGCCAGCTGACGATTGCCTGGGGCGAGGAGGACTCGCTCTCGGTCGACATCGCCCCCGGCAGCAACCTGACCAGCATCGCGGCGGCCATCAACAGCGCTGCGGGCGGCAAAGGCGTCAATGCCACCGTCATCACCGCCAATGACGGCCAGCACCTGGTCCTCAATGCGGTCAACGCAGGCACCGAAGGTGCGTTGACCGTCACGGCCAGCGGCGGCAACGGCGGCCTGTCGGCTCTGACCTGGGACGGCACCAGCGGCGGCATGAGCCAGATCAAGGCGCCGACAAACGCGCACGTGCGCGTGGATGGCTTCGACCGGGAATCCAGCAGCAACAGCGTCAGCGACATCATCGCCGGCGTGACCCTGGACCTGACCAAGGCCGAGCCCGGCACCATCACCGCGCTGACCATCACCCAGGACAACGAACCACTGAAGACGGCGGTGCAGGCGTTTGTCACTGCGTACAACGCTTCGGTCAACCTGCTCAAGTCCTCCAGCGCCTACGACGCAACCACGGACAAAGCCTCGGTACTGACCGGTGATTCGATGGTGCGCGGCCTGCAGCAGCAGCTGCGCGGCCAGCTCAGCGCCAACATCATCGACCTCAAGGAACTGGGCCTGACCGTGACCAAGGACGGCACCCTGTCACTGGACGCGAGCACGTTCGACAAGGCCATGGCCAAGAACCCGGCCGCCGCCGAGGCATTGGTTGGCAAAAGCGGTGCGCTCTATGAAGGCATGAACAGCATCCTCAAGAGCAACCTGGACAGCGGCACCGGCACGCTGGTTCAGCGCACCGACACGCTCAACAAGGAAATCAAGAAGCTGGAAAAGCAGCTCGACGAGCTCGATGCCCGCATGGAAAAGGTTTCGGCCCGCTATACCGCACAGTTCACGGCGATGGACAAACTGGTATCGCAGATGCAGAGCACCAGCAGCTACCTCACCCAGCAGCTGTCGGCGATGTCCAGCTGACAACCGCAGGCCGGCTCAAGCTGGCGGCCCTGATGGCCGATAGCTAAGGGAGCCACACACACGATGTATCGGCAGTCGCTGCCTTCACTGCACGAACACCAGGAGATTGAGTACATGTACGGCCCAAGCCGCCATTTCGCCGAACAATACCGCCAGATCGGCGTCTCCACCCGGGTGGTGGATGCGGATCCGCACAAACTGGTCTCACTGTTGCTGGAAGGCGCCAACGAGCGCATGCGTCGTGCTGAAGCCTTCCTGGCCCAGGGCGACCAGGCACTCAAGGGCAAGGCCATCGGTGAAGCCTGTGCCATCGTCGGCCACCTCAATGGCTCGCTCGATCACGCTGCAGGTGGTGAAGTTGCCGGCAACCTGTCCGCCCTTTATGACTACATCGTGCAGCGCCTGACCGAAGCCAACCTCAACAACGACGTGACCGCCCTGCAGGAATCATTGTCCCTGCTGGGCGAGATCGAATCGGCATGGAATGCGATCCCGGTCGAGCAACGCCGCCATCCGGTCGCCAATGGAGCCTGAGATGTCCAATGACAACATCGCCATGCTGCAGGCCCTGCATGCGGACCTGGAATCGTTGAAGAACGCCATCGAAGGTGAAGACCATGACCTGGCCGAACGCATCGTCAGCGGGCACGACCAGCGCTTGCGCGACTACATCCGCGATCACGGCGTTCAGGCCGAAGCCACTGCATTGCAGGGGCTGCTGGAACAGCAGCAGGCGCTGACCGGCCGCATGCGTGAGCTGCGCGACGAAGCGGCCGAGCATCTGCGCCACGAGCGGCAGTCGGCGCGTGCGGCCAATGCCTATCAGCAGGCTGGCGCACGACCATGACCACCGGAGGCATCGTGCACCCCGCCGAGACCGAGCTGTTCGATGACACGCTCAGCTGTGAGGTGACACTGCCAGTGCTGTTCGAAGCCGGCGCCAGCGTGTTGCGGCCCGGTGCATCTGAGATGCTGTTGCGCAGCGTCGCCCTGGTGGAGGATTCGCGCAGCAATGACGAGGGCGAGGAGAGAACTGACAGCAGCGCCCAGCTGCAACGTCTGGAAGCCCGCCTGGACCTGACCCTGGTGCTGCTTGGCCGTTTGCTGCAGCAGACCACCCAGACCCTCCCACTCCGCCCGTTGCGCTGGTCGCGACACGGGCTTCGCATCGACCTACCGCACGCGCTCGATGCGCAGCCAGGCAGCACAGGCGTGGTCAAGCTGCTGCCCGTGGAATGGCTACCGGACCATATCGAGCTGCCGGTAGTGGTGCTCGCGCAGGAGGGTACAGCTGCCGGCAGCCGCCTTTGGCTGCGCCTGCAGGAAACCAGCGAGGCATTCGCCTCGGCACTGGAACGCCACCTGTTTCGCCTGCATCGCCGCCAGATTGCCGATAGCCGGCGCAACCGGTGAGCATAAGCACGACTTTCGGCCTGTTGGCGCCGATGGCCGGGCTCCGTTAAGGTGCAGCCTTCCGCTAAGGTACCGTTTCCGTGCGCGTTCTAATTGTCGACGACCATACCCTGGTCCGTGCCGGACTCAGTCGGCTGCTGCAGACTTTCGGCGACATCGATGTCGTTGCCGAAGCCAGCACTGCCGAGCAGGCACTGGAAATGGCGCTGTTCCACCGGCCCGACCTGATCCTGATGGACCTGTCGCTGCCCGGCCGCAGCGGCCTGGAGGCACTCAGTGACGTCCGCGCGCATCTGCCGCATGTCCACACCGTGATGATGTCCATGCATGACGACACCAGCCACGTTCGCGATGCGCTGGATCGCGGTGCGGTCGGCTTCGTGGTCAAGGACGCCGCACCTGCCGAACTTGAGCTTGCGTTGCGCGCAGCGGTGGCCGGACAGGTGTTCCTGAGCCCGCAGATCTCGGCCAAGATGCTGGCGCCGCTGATCGCCCGCGAGCGCCCTACCGGCATCGCAGCCTTGTCACCGCGCCAGAAGCAGATCCTGCGTCGCCTGGGCAGTGGTCAGAGCACCAAGGAAATCGCCGCGGAGCTGGGTATCAGCATCAAGACCGTGGAAACCCACCGTGCACGGATGATGGAAACGCTTGGCTGTCGGCGCGCCACTGACCTGTTGTTGCTGGCTGTACGCCATGAAAAGGACTTGATCTGACGTCGGAATGTCGCCCGATTCCGCACTGCGTCACAAAAACGGATTTCCGGCGCCACACTGTATGGAAGCGAGCGGAATCAAATAGTTACTTAGAAACAGCCTTCGCCACGCGTCGGAAATTTGGCGAAATGTAGGTGATTCCCCGACAAATCGTCAGGGGCGCCACGACAGGCATCAGGGCGGCACCTATTACGGCCCTGACAGCTGCCACGCAAGATGCGTTCCACAACGCGCCGGCCATTGGCGCGGTATGGGGAAACGCATGAAAGCCGTACTGTCCACACAGCTGGGTCAACAGCTCCATCTCACACCTGCCTTGCTGCAATCCATCCGTCTGCTGCAGCTCAACGGCATGCAGCTGGAACTGGAAGTGCGCCAGGCGATGGAGAACAACCCGCTGCTGGAACTCCACGAAGAGCGCGAACTCGCCGGCGACGATGCGGGCGCAGACGCAGCGCAGACCGACGCAGCCGCTTTCGACGAACTTCCCGAGCCATCGATGTGGGACACCCCAGGCGCCAGCTGGAGCGCGGGGGATGAAGACCGCATGGCGCGCATCGCCGCTGGTGAATCCACCGACCCGCAGCTGCGCGTACTGAACGCGCTGGCGTTGGACCTGCCCGCAGCCGACCTTGCCGTTGCCGCCTTCTGGCTGGAGCAGTGCGATGACGCCGGCTATCTGCAGGCACCTCTGGCACAACTGACGCAGCTGGCCAGCGCCCGCCTGGATCGCACCGCCACCGACCTGGAGGCCGTCCGTCAGAAGTTGCTGCACGGCGAACCGGCTGGCATGGCCGCCGTGGACCTGCGCGAATGTCTGCAGGCCCAGTTAACCGCCCTGTCCGGCAATGTCGCCGCCCGCCACCTGGCCCGGCGGCTGCTTGATGCGGACCTGCAATTGCTGGCCCAGCACGATTTCGAGGCCCTGGCCCGCGCACTGGATGCCGAGTCGGAAGACGTGCAGGAAGCCTTCCGCCTGGTGCTGTCGCTGCAACCACGCCCCGGCGAAGCCCTGCTGCCGCACTCCGAACTGGCGGTCGTGCCGGACGTGGTGGCCTGGCACGCCGACGGCCAATGGCGCGTGGCCTTGAACCCTGCCACCACCCCGCGGCTGAACATCAACCCCAGCTACGAACGGGTCGTGGCCGAGAGCAGCGGCGAGGCATCGCAGCCATTGCGCGAAATGCTGCATGAAGCCCGCTGGCTCACCCGTGGCCTGTCGATGCGCTATGAAACCCTGCTGCGCACCGCGCGCGTGATCGTCGAGCGCCAGGCTGCGTTTCTGGTCGATGGCGAGGAAGCCATGGCCCCGCTGACCCTGAAAGAAGTGGCCGACACCATCGGCATGCACGAGTCCACCGTTTCGCGCATCACCTCCGGCAAGTATCTGCAGACCCCGCGCGGCACCTTCGAACTCAAGCACTTCTTCGCCGTGCGGCTGGAAGGCGCGGCGGTGTCGGGATTGGCGGTCAAGGCCATGGTCAAGCGCCTGATCGATGCCGAACCGGCGGGCCGCCCGCTGGCCGATGAAGCCATTGCCGGGCTGTTGGCACGCCAGGGAGTGAACATCGCGCGCCGGACCGTCGCAAAATACCGCGAACAACTCGATATCGCCCCGGCCCGCGAGCGCCGTCGCCACGGCACCCTGCCGCAGCTGGCGCGCGCCGGCTGAACCCAAGGATTCCCATGAGCAAGCTCACCGTATTGCTGGTCGATGACCACGAAGGTTTCATCAACGCCGCCATGCGCCACTTCCGCAAGGTCGACTGGCTGCAGGTGGTCGGTAGCGCCGCCAACGGACTGGAGGCGATCGAACGCTCCGAAACGCTGCGCCCGCGGGTGGTGTTGATGGACCTGGCCATGCCGGAAATGGGTGGCCTGCAGGCCACCCGCCTGATCAAGACCCAGGACGACGCACCGTACGTGGTGATTGCAAGCCACTTCGACGATTCCGAACACCGCGAGCACGCACTGCGTGCCGGCGCTGACAATTTTGTCAGCAAGTTGTCCTACATCCAGGAAGTCATGCCGATCCTGGAGGCGCTCAAGGAGCCCAGCCATGAGTGAGTCACGCATTCTGGTCATCGACGCGGACGCGGTCCGCGCCGAACGCACCATCGCCCTGCTCGAGTTCATGGATTTCACCCCGCGCTGGGTCAGTGACGCGCAGGACATCGACGTGCGCCGCCACCGTGGCAACGACTGGATGGCCATCGTGGTGGGTGCGCTGGAAGATGCCGATCGCGCCGCCGGGTTCTTCACCTGGCTGGCCGGTACCAGCCTGCCGCCGCCGATCCTGCTGGCTGAAAGCGACCCGCTGGCGTTCTCACGCCACTACGGCCTGCATGAAGCCAATGTCTGGCCGCTGGAGCAGCCGATGCGTCACGCGCAGGTGGAAGCCCTGCTGCGCCGTGCCAGCCTCAAGTGCCTGGATGCCGAACACCAGGCCGGTAGCGCCGACGACAATGGTCCGACCGGCAGCAGCCCGGCGGTCACCGAGCTGCGCCAGCTGATCGAGCAGGTCGCCAACTTCGACACCACGGTACTGGTGCTGGGCGAATCGGGCACCGGCAAGGAAGTGGTGTCGCGCTCCATCCACCAGCGCTCGCCGCGTCGTGATGGGCCGTTCGTGGCGATCAACTGCGGCGCCATTCCACCGGACCTGCTGGAAAGCGAACTGTTCGGCCACGAGAAGGGTGCCTTCACCGGCGCACTGAGTGCACGCAAGGGCCGTTTCGAGATGGCCGAAGGCGGCACCCTGCTGCTGGACGAGATCGGCGACATGAGCCTGCCGATGCAGGTCAAGCTGCTGCGCGTGTTGCAGGAGCGCAGTTTCGAGCGCGTCGGCGGCAACCAGACCATCCGCTGCAACGTGCGCGTCATCGCCGCCACCCACCGCGACCTGGAAACGCGCATTGCCGAGGGCAAGTTCCGGGAGGATCTGTTCTACCGGCTCAACGTGTTCCCGATCGACGTGCCGGCGCTGCGCGAGCGCACCGACGACATCCCGGCGCTGGTGGAAACCATCGCCACGCAGCTGTCACGCACCGGTCGCGGCGAAGTGCGCTTCACCAGCGAAGCATTGCAGGCCCTGGCCAGCTACCCGTGGCCGGGCAATGTGCGCGAATTGACCAACCTGGTCGAACGCCTGGCGGTGCTGCACCCGGGCGGCCAGGTCCGCGTGCAGGACCTGCCCAGCCGCTACCGTGGCGACCACGCCGTAACGGCGCAGGCCGAACAGGAGCGCCCCGCCTTGGCACGCATGATTGCCGACAGTGCAGCCCCGGTGGCAGCAGCACAGGCCGCTGGTGCAACGGGCAATGCTTCCACGAACCTGCCCAGCGAAGGTCTGGACCTGCGCGATCACATGGCCGGCATCGAACTGACCCTGATCAACGAAGCGTTGGAGCGCACCCAGGGCGTGGTCGCACATGCGGCGCAACTGCTTGGCCTGCGTCGCACCACGCTGGTGGAAAAGCTGCGCAAGTACGGGATTGAGCGCGAGCAGATTGAAGCGATTGGTTGAAGTGGCCGGCCCGTTGGGTTTCGGGCGGGGCTGAAGCCTCCCTTTCCAACCCTCCCGTTCGCCTACAGCGACAGGGAGGGCGCTGAGAAACGACATCTCAAGCCGGCACCGTTCTGGGGCCGGCTTTCCTGTTTCCGGGCACTGCGGGCACTTCGAGCGGTGCTTTGCCTTTTGGCTTTCCCAAGCGCGAAGGGCGTCAAATGGATCGCTTGCGCGCCACTTGCGTGCGATCCGATGACGCCCGAAACGTATGTCGAAATAACGCATGTTTCCGGCAACAGTCTCCGGCCGTTGCCCGGCGTGCGACTGCATGCATCTGCGCGGACGGAAGGTCCACGCGCTTCGCCGCTGATACCGCTGCCGCGCAAGCGCCACGCATCCCCATGCCACCCAGCAACACCGCCCGGCCCTGCAAGCCCTCCATCCCATCCTCCATCGCCGCGCCACCGCCATAAACCCGGCGCAACGCCGGAATACAGGCAGCCCTGACGCACCAGTGACAGGCAAACGTCTTCACATCTGTGGCACGGCACTTGCACTGCTGACAGACGAAAACGCTCCCTTCGGAATCCCCCTGATGTCGCACTCCATCACCTCCGTGCTTTCCCAGATCCGCAGCCTGCAGAACCAGGTTGGCCAGGCCGCGCCCAACGGCGACCTGCCGCGGAGCAATGCGATCCAGGGATTGACCGAAGGCAACGCCGTCACCGGCCCCAGCTTCAGCCAGACATTGCAGACCGCGCTCAAGGGTGTGAACGAAGCCCAGCAGAAATCCGGCCAGCTGGCCGCCGCCTTCGAGCGCGGTGAAGCCGGTGCCGACCTTGCCAAGGTGATGGTGGCTTCGCAGCAATCGCAGATCGCCTTCCGCGCCACCGTGGAAGTCCGCAACCGTCTCGTCCAGGCTTACCAGGACGTGATGAACATGCCGCTGTAAGGAATACTCCGCATGGCTTTGTCACTGACCAAAGATTCATTGAACACCCAGCAGGCCGGTGCCTGGTTCGACCGCCTGCAGAGCCTGCAGATCACCCGTCGGCTGGGCTTGATGGCGATGATCGCCGTTGCCGTGGCAGCGGGCCTGTTCGTGTTCTTCTGGTCGCAGAAGCCGCAGCTGGTTCCGCTGTATACCGGCCTGGACCAGAAGGCCACCGCCGAGGCCACCGACCTGCTGCGCGCGGCACAGATCCCGTTTGAAATGAACGCCGCCACCGGCGCGATCAGCGTGCCGGAAAAGAACATCCACGATGCCCGCCTCAAACTGGCCGGCTCCGGCCTGACCGACAGCGGCCGGCTCGGCTTCGAAATGATGGAGCGCGACCCCGGCTTCGGCGTCAGCCAGTTCGTCGAAACCGCCCGCTACCAGCACGCACTGGAAACCGAGCTGGTGCGCACCATCACCAGCCTGCGTCCGGTACGCGATGCGCGCGTGCACCTGGCCATTCCCAAGCCCAGCGCTTTCACCCGCCAGCGTGACGTGGCCAGCGCCTCGGTGGTGCTGGAACTGCGTGGCGGCCAGCAGCTGGAACGCAACCAGGTGGACGCCATCGTGCACATGGTCGCCTCCAGCATTCCGGACCTGGCACCGGAGCGCGTGACCGTTGTCGACCAGAGCGGGCGCATGCTCACCATCGCCGACCCGAACAGCGAGGCCGCGCTCAACGCCGCCCAGTTCGACCAGGTCCGCCGCCTCGAAGGCTCGTACAACCAGCGCATCCGCGAACTGCTCGAACCGATGACCGGCGCCGGCCGGGTCAATCCCGAAGTCAGCGTGGACATGGATTTCTCGGTCACCGAAGAAGCGCGCGAGCTGTACAACGCCGAACCGCAGAAGGTGCGCAGCGAGCAGATCAGCGAGAACACCAGCGCCGTCGTCGGCCCGCAGGGCATTCCGGGCGCCACCAGCAACACGCCGCCGGGCGCCGCTGCTGCGCCGGCTCCGACGACCGCTGCAGCCCCCACCGAAACCTCCAAGAACGCCACCCGCAACTACGAACTGGACCGCACGTTGCAGCACACCCGGCAGCCGCCAGGCCGCGTGCAGCGCGTCTCGGTCGCGGTGCTGGTGGATCATGTGCCGCGTGCCGGCAGCAACGGCAAGGTCAGCGACCAGCCGCTCAGTGCCGCCGAGCTGACCCGCGTCGAAGCGCTGGTCAAGCAGGCGGTCGGCTTCAATGCCGAGCGCGGCGACACCGTGTCGGTGATGAATGCCCCGTTCGTGCGCGAAGCGGTGCCGGTGGAAGCTCCCAACTGGTGGGAGAACCCACAGCTGCGCGATGCGCTGCGCCTGGTGCTGGGTGCGGTAGTGGTGCTGGCGCTGCTGTTCGGCGTGCTGCGTCCGGCCCTGCGCCAGATTGCCGGGCCGCCCAAGGCCCTGCCCGACCCCAACAGCGATCCATTGAGCGCCGATGTGCAGGTGCTTGATGACGGCGTAACCATGCCGGCGCTGGCTGCCGATCATCTGCAGCTGGACAAGTCCGCCCAGCTCGCGCTGCCGGTGGATGCCTATGAAGAACGTCTGCGCATGGCGCGCGAGGCGGTCAAAACCGATTCCAAACGCGTCGCCCAGGTGGTGAAGGGTTGGGTGGCAAATGACTGATGCAATGCCGATGACCGGCGTGCAGCGCGCTGCCGTGCTGCTGCTTTCGCTGGGCGAAACCGACGCGGCCGACGTACTGCGCCACATGGAGCCCAAGGAGGTGCAGAAGATCGGCATCGCCATGGCCACGCTCAGCGATGTCACCCGCGAGCAGGTGCAGCAGGTGATGGACGACTTCGGCGCCGAGCTGGGCAACAAGACCTCGCTCAGCGTCGGTTCGGACGACTACATCCGCAACATGCTGGTGCAGGCGCTGGGCAACGAGAAAGCCAGCAACCTGATCGACCGCATCCTGCTCGGCCGCAACACCACCGGCCTGGATGCGCTGAAGTGGATGGACCCGCGTGCGGTGGCCGACCTGGTCCGCAACGAGCATCCGCAGATCATCGCCATCGTCATGGCCCACCTGGAAACCGACCAGGCCGCCGATGCGCTCAAGCTGCTGCCCGAACGCACCCGCGTGGATGTGCTGCTGCGTATCGCCACGCTGGACGGCATTCCGCCCAACGCGCTGAACGAACTCAACGAGATCATGGAGCGGCAGTTCGCCGGCAACCAGAACCTGAAGTCGTCCAACATCGGTGGCGTGCAGTGCGCGGCCAACATCCTCAATTTCATGGACGGCGGCCAGGACCAGGCCATCCTGACCGAGATCGCGCGCATCGACGCGCCGCTGGGCAACCGCATCCAGGACCTGATGTTCGTGTTCGACGACCTGGTGGACCTGGACGATCGCGAAATGCAGCTGGTGCTGCGCGAAGTCAGCGGCGAACGCCTGGGCCTGGCACTGCGTGGCGCCGACATCAAGGTGCGCGACAAGATCACCCGCAACATGTCCCAGCGCGCCGCCGAGATCCTGCTCGAAGACATGGAAGCTCGCGGCCCGGTGCGGCTGTCCGACGTGGAAGCGGCGCAGCGCGAAATCCTGGCCATCGTCAAACGCATGGCAGATGAAGGCACCGTCACCGTCGGTGGCAGCGCCGAGGCGATGCTATGAGCACTGTTGTGCGCTGGCATGCGCCGGACCTGAATGTCCCGCTCGCCCCGCCGACGCCGGCCGAACCTGCGCTGGAACTGATCGAGACCATACGCGCAGCGCCTGCCGAGCCGGCAGCGCCGCCCATCCAGTTGCCGACACTGGAAGAAGTACAGGCCATCCGCGATGCCGCGCAGGAAGAAGGTTTCCAGCAAGGCCACGTCGAAGGCTATGCGCAGGGTCAGAACGAAGTCCGCCGGCTGGTCGCACAGATCGAAGGCATCCTCGACAACTTCAGCCGTCCGCTGGGCCGGCTCGAGAACGAAGTTGTCGGAGCCCTGGGTGATCTGTCGGTGCGCATCGCCGGGGCTCTGATCGGTCGCGCCTACGAGTCCGACCCTGAGCTGCTGGTGGCCCTGGTCCACGACGCACTGGACACTGTCAGCGGCACCAGCCGCGACGTGGAAGTGCGGCTGCACCCGGATGACATCGCCGCCATCAGCACCCTGCTCTCCCTGCCCGAAGGCCAGCGCCTGGTGCCCGACGTCAACCTCAGCCGTGGCGACCTGCGCGTGCATGCCGAGTCGGTACGCATCGATGGCACGCTCGACGCGCGCCTGCGCGCTGCGCTCAGCACCGTGCTGCGCCGCGTGGGAGCCGGCCAATGAGCGCCTCACCGGCTCCGGCCGAATGGGCTGCCGCGCGCGACCTGCGCCTGGCAGCCCGGCTCAATGGCATTTCGCTGGATGCCGCCGCCGGCCATGGCTTGGTCCGTGAAGGCATCCTGCGCCGCGCGGTCGGCCTGACCCTGGAAGCGGTGGGCTGCGACGCGCCGATGGGCGCCACCTGCAAGGTCGAGATCATCGACGGCGGATGGGTGGATGCCGAAGTGGTCGGCTTCTCCGGCGACCGCACCTATCTGATGCCCAGCGCCGAACTGCATGGCCTGCTGCCCAATGCCCGCGTCGTGCCGTCGTACAAGCGCGGTGGCGTGGAAGTGGGCGAAGGCCTGCTTGGCCGCGTCATCGACAGCGACGGCCTGCCGCTGGACGGCAAGGGCCCGATCCGCGCCGAAGGCACGGTCGGCATGGCCGGCGTGGCGATCAATCCCTTGGCCCGCGAGCCCATCATCCAGCCGCTGGACGTGGGCGTGCGCGCGATCAACGCGCTGCTGCCGATCGGCCGTGGCCAGCGTGTCGGCCTGTTCGCCGGCTCCGGTGTCGGTAAATCGACGCTGCTGGGCATGATGACCCGCTACACCGCCGCTGACGTGATCGTGGTCGGGTTGATCGGCGAACGTGGCCGCGAAGTCCGCGACTTCGTCGAAACCACGCTGGGTGAGGAAGGCCTGCGCCGCGCAGTGGTGGTCGCCAGCCCCGCCGACCGGCCGCCGCTGGCGCGCCTGCACGGCGCCTACCGCGCCACCGCCATCGCCGAATGGTTCCGCGACCAGGGCTTGAACGTGCTGTTGCTGATGGATTCGCTGACCCGCTTCGCGCAGGCACAGCGTGAGATCGGCCTTTCCGTGGGCGAACCGCCGACCACCCGCGGTTACCCGCCATCGGTGTTCGCCAAGCTGCCCGCGTTGGTGGAACGTGCTGGCAACGGCGCCAAGGGGCGCGGATCGATCACCGCCTTCTACACCGTATTGACCGAAGGCGACGATCCGCAGGACCCGATCGCCGATGCGGCCCGCGCCATCCTCGACGGCCACATCCTGCTGTCCCGTCGCGTTGCTGACAGCGGCCTGTACCCGGCCATCGATGTGGAATCCTCGGTCAGCCGCGTGGTCCAGGACATTGCCGACGATATCTGGCGCGCGCGCATCCGCAAGCTCAAGCGGCTGGTGTCGGCCTACACGGCAAACCGCGACCTGATCGCCATCGGCGCCTATCAGCGCGGCAACGATCCGGTCACCGACGAAGCCCTGGACCGCTGGCCGGAAATCATGGAATTCCTGGGCCAGGACGTGCACGCCGCCGCCGACCTGGGCCACAGCCTCAACGCATTGCAACAACTGGTAGACAGCGAGAAACCCGCATGAGCCCGTCACGTCGCCTGGACCCATTGCTGCGCCGCGCGCAGGATCGCGAGGACGAAGTCGCCAAGGAACTGGCCGAACGCCAGAAGGCGCTGGATGTGCATCAGTCGCGCCTGGCCGAACTGCGCCAGTACGCCGACGAGTACGCCAGCGCCCAGCTGGCCACCACCAGCACCGCCCAGCTGATGAACCGCCGGGCCTTCCTCGACCGCCTGGACAATGCCGTGCAGGCGCAGAGCAAGACCGTGGACAACAACCGCGAGCGCGTGGATGCCGAACGCGCGCGCCTGCTGCTGGCCAGCCGCGACAAGCAGGTGCTCGAACAGCTGGCAGCCAGCTACCGCGCGCAGGAAAAGCAGGTCGAGAACCGCCGTGACCAGCGCGAGATGGATGACCTTGGCGCGCGCCGCGCACGCCTGTCCAAGCTCGAAGGCGAAGGTGAAGGGGAAGACGCATGAACGTTCTGTCTTCTAATCCCGCTGTCGGCAGCAATGGCGACGTCACGGCATCTCCGCGCAGCGCCAATGCCAACGGTGGCCCCGACAAGGCTGACGGCAGCGGCTTCGAGGCCATGCTGCAAGGCAAGTCGGCGCAAGCCAAACCGAAACCGTCCCCTTCGACGACGGGCAGCCGGGAGTCAGCCTCCACCGATGCACCCTGTCGCGAGGACACCAGCGCCTCCGCCAGCCACGACGCAGACGTTGATACCGAAAACGTCGCGGCCGCCGGGCCTACGGACAAGGCCAAGCCGGAGAGCAGCGAATCCGTCGACGAAGCACCGTGGCCGCCGCCGGGCCTGTCGGCCTTGTTGCCGCCGCCCGCCGAAACCCCGCCAGCGCCCGCCCCTGCCAGCAACGCGAGCACCTCCTCGGGCACGGCCGCCACACCGGCCGCGACGCTGGCTGCCACAACGTCCGGCGTGGCCGGCCTGGCCCAGGCAGCCGCTGCAGGTGAAGCTGCCGAGGAAGTGCTGCCGCCAACGGCAAGCATCGCCACGGACAAAGTGACTTCGGCGCAACTCGATAGCGATGCTCCCGCACCGACATCGTTCAACGCCTTGCTGCACAGCCAGAGCGCCCAGGACCTGCGTGGGCCCGCGCCCACCGCCTCTGCCGATGCGCCGACACCGACGCCCGACCTCAACAGCGGCGACTTTGACGAGGCCATCGGCACCCGCGTCAGCTGGCTGGCCGAGCAGAAGATTGGTCATGCCCACATCCGCATCACCCCGCACGACCTCGGCCAGGTGGAGGTGAAGCTGCAGCTGGACGGCGAGCGCGTGCATGCCAGCTTCACCAGCGCCCACGCCGACGTCCGCCAGGCACTGGAAAACAGCCTGCCGCGACTACGCGAAATGCTGGGCGAACAGGGCCTGCAACTTGCCCACGCCGACGTGGGCCAGCAGCAGAGCCCGCAGCAGCAGGGCGAAGATCGCCCAACGGGCGCAGGCCACGTCGCCGGCTCCTCCGACGACGGCGCAGAACGGGCAGCCACCACCCACCAGACCCTGCGCATGCGCGGCCTCCTGGACGCCTACGCATGAAGTCGGCCCCTGTAGGAGCGGCGTGAGCCGCGAAGCAACTGTTGTCGCAGATCATGTCGAATCCGCAATTGCACAACTCATGTGCCCTTGCCCCATCGTCAGCTTCGCGGCTCACGCCGCTCCTACAGATGGGTTTCTGACAGCCGCCCGAGCCACCGCTGGACATCCCCAAGCTCGGCCCAACGGCCAAGCTGCGGCATGGCGCCTGCGACGAACAATCCGAACAAAGGTCACCAGGCACTGCGGCGGGGGCGGGTATCGCTCGTGGGCCAGGTCTACCTGATCACGTTCAGCACCGAGTGTAGACTTCCAGCCTTTACCGACCCGTTACATGCAGCGGCCGCATGCCGTGCCATCTGTGACCCTCGGCTGTGGCAGAACGCAGGCCTGCTGACATGGGTTTTGATGCCGGATCACTGGCATGGACTGATTCAACTGGGATGCCGAGACGCCCTCGCGGCAACGGTGCGCAACCTGAAATCCAATAGCGCGCGTGTCCTGCCCACAACCGTGACCCGCCCGGTATGGGCACGCGGCTACCACGATCGTGCATTGCGCAGGGAGGACTGTCTCAGAGCCGTTTCGCGCTACATCGTCATGAATCCCGTACGTGCCGGTTTGGCTGCCTCCCCGCGCGACTATCCGTACTGGAACACCATCTGCCTGTGAACCGACCCGCTCCCCTGTAAGAGCGGCGTAAGCCGCGAAGTCGGTACCAAATCCGGCGCCAGTTCAGATGCAACTCCAGAAACGCCACCGTCGGCAGTAGCCCAGGTTTTGGCTTTGCGGCTCATGCCGCTCCTGCAATTACGCGCGTCAACATTCCGGCAGAACCGCCTGCTCGGCTCCGGCACGGTGCTTGCATGTGCGGGGGAAGCGATTTCCAGGAGTTCAACGTGGCTGTTGCCGCTGACAAGAAAAACAAAACCGAGACGGCTGCGGAGGCGACTGGCAAGTCGCGGCGTCCGTTGCTGGTCACCGCTTTGATCGCGCTGTTTGCTGCTGGCGCGGCCGGTGGCGGCGTCTGGTACTTCACCCAGGGCAACACTGCCAAGGCAGCTGCGGCCAAGCCCGCTGCGAAGACCCCTGCCCCGGCCCAGTATTTCGCGCTGGACCCGGCATTCGTGGTCAATCTGAACGGCCCGATCGACGGACCGCGCTACCTGCAGGTGGAAGTCCAGCTGATGACACGCGACCCGCTGGCACTGCAGGCCCTGCAGACCCATGCACCAGCCATCCGCGCCAAGCTGCTGATGCTGTTCTCTCAGGTGGAACCGGCGCAGATCGCCGACCGCGCCGGCAAGGAGAAGCTCCAGGCCAGCGCGCTGGCCGAGGTACAGAAGCTGATGAAGGTCGAAACCGGCAGCAAGAGCGCCGATGAGCTGCTGTTCACCAGTTTCGTCACCCAGTAAGGGCCTGCGATGAGCATCAATGACCTGCTGTCACAGGATGAGATCGATGCCCTGCTGCATGGCGTCGATTCGGGCAGCGTCAACACTGCCGAGCCTGCCCCGGCACCCGGCGAAGCGCGCTCCTATGACTTCGCCAGCCAGGACCGCATCATCCGTGGGCGCATGCCCACGCTGGAAATGGTCAACGAGCGGTTCGCGCGTTTGTGGCGCATCGGCCTGTTCAACCTGATCCGGCGCTCGGCCGAGCTGTCGGTGCGTGGCATCGAGCTGATCAAGTTCGGCGATTACCTGCACTCGCTGTACGTGCCGACCAACCTCAACCTGATCCGCTTCAAGCCGCTGCGCGGCACCGGGTTGATCGTGTTCGAGCCGACGCTGGTATTCGCCATCGTCGACAACTTCTTCGGCGGCGACGGGCGTTACCCCACCCGCATTGAAGGCCGCGAGTTCACCGCCACCGAAATGCGTGTGATCCAGTTGATGCTCAAGCAGACCTTCGCCGACCTGCGCGAGGCGTGGGGCCCGGTGATGAACGTCGATTTCGACTACATCAACTCCGAGATCAACCCGCATTTCGCCAACATCGTCAGCCCGCGCGAGTACGTGGTGGTCAGCCGCTTCCACGTCGAACTGGACGGCGGCGGCGGCGACATCCACATCACCCTGCCGTACTCGATGCTCGAACCGATCCGCGAGCTGCTCGACGCCGGCATCCAGAGCGACCGCAACGACCGCGACGAAAGCTGGGCCATCATGCTGCGCGAACAGCTCAACAGCGCCGAAGTGGAACTGTCCAGCGTGCTGGCCAAGCGCCGCATGAGCCTGCGCGAACTCACCCGGCTCAAGATCGGCGACATCCTGCCCATCGACATGCCCAAGGAAGTGCCTTTGTGCGTGGAGGGCATCCCGGTGTTCACCGGCGAGTTCGGCGTGGCCAACGAGCGCAACGCCATCAAGATCACCGCCACCCAGCCTCCGGGCAAGCGCGTCCACGTTCCCGTAATCCAGGAATCTTCCGATGAATGACACCGAAGCCCCCGAGCTCGCCACCCCAGCCGCCTCCGCCACGCCGGCCCAGTTCAGCAATCTGCAAGCCGATGCCGCCAGCGGCACCGACCTTGACCTGGACGTGATCCTGGATGTGCCGGTGACGCTGTCACTGGAAGTCGGCCGCGCACGTCTGCCGATCCGCAACCTGCTGCAGCTCAACCAGGGCTCGGTGGTGGAGCTGGAACGTGGCGCTGGCGAGTCGCTGGACGTGTTCGTCAACGGCACGCTGATCGCCCATGGCGAAGTGGTGGTCATCAACGACCGCTTCGGCGTGCGCCTGACCGACGTGGTCAGCCCCAGCGAGCGCATCCGGAGACTGCGTTGATCGCACTGCTCGCCCTGGCCGCTCCGTCGGCAAAAGCCGCCACGCCAGTGGGTCAACACGCCGCCAGCATGCCCAGCATGTTCGGTGCGATGTTCACCCTGCTGCTGGTGCTGGGCCTGATCATCGGCCTGGGCTGGCTGCTCAAGCGCCTGCCCGGCGGCGCATTCCGCCCGGTTGAGGGCGTGAAGGTGGTGGCGAGCATCAACGTGGGCGCCAAGGAGCGCGTGGTGGTGGTGGACGTCAACGGCCAGCAGTTGCTGCTGGGAGTGACAGCCGGCGGCATCAGCACGCTGCATGCGCTGCCCGAGCCGCTGCCGCAGACACCCGCGCCGACATTGCCCGACTTCAAGCAACTTCCCAATTTCGCCCAGCTGCTGTCGCAGAAGCTGCGCAAGGGTTCCTGATCATGTGTGGTCCTCGCTTCAACCTGCGCCATTTCTGGGCACTGTTCGCGCTGCTGGTGATGCTGGCGCTGCCGCTGTCCGCATTTGCTGCCACCGGTGCGCCGCAGCTGCCGGCCCTGCCGGACGTGAATGTCGGCAAGATCGGCAGCCAGCCGGTGAGCCTGCCTTTGCAGACGCTGCTGCTGATGACGGCCATCACCCTGCTGCCGTCGATGCTGCTGGTGTTGACCGCCTTCACCCGGATCATCATCGTGCTGGGCCTGCTGCGCCAGGCGCTGGGGACGGGGCAGACGCCTTCCAACCAGATCCTGCTCGGCCTGGCACTGTTCCTGACCGCCATGATCATGATGCCGGTGTGGGACAAGTCATGGTCCACCGGCATGGCGCCGTACCTGGACGGCCAGATTGATTTCCAGACCGCCTGGAAGTTGACCACTGAACCCTTGCGCGCCTTCATGTTGGCGCAGGTGCGTGAAACCGACCTGATGACCTTCGCCGGCCTGGCCGGTCACGGCGCCTACGCCAGCCCGGATGCGATCCCTTTTCCGGTATTGGTGGCTTCGTTCGTGACCAGCGAGTTGAAGACGGCGTTCGAGATTGGCTTCTTGATCTTCATTCCGTTCGTGATCATCGACCTGGTGGTATCCAGCGTGCTGATGTCGATGGGCATGATGATGCTGTCACCGATGCTGGTGTCGGCGCCGTTCAAGATCCTGCTGTTCGTATTGGTGGACGGCTGGGTGTTGGTGGTCGGAACCCTGGCGGCGAGCTTCAACGCGGTGTGAGCCACCGCCCAAGGATTCCTTGCACGAAGCCGCGATCAACTCGCGGCTTTGTTGCTTTTGGCCCCTCCACGCCATCGGCCACTGCCTTGGGTTTGGCCTTGGCCTTGGCCTTGGCTTTGGCCGTTGCCGTGGACTTTGACTTTGACTTACCGGGTTCCCTTCCGTAGCGACGGAGCTGACGGACAAGACCCCGCAGGGGCGACGTGCATGGATGCACGTCGTTTTTCGACGGGACAGGGACGTCCCGTCGAAAAATCCCGGCAGCGGAGTGGACCTGAAGCGCGCAGCGCGGAAGGCGCGCAGGCAGGGTGTGCTTTCTTTGGGCCACGTTTCTTTGCACAAGCAAAGAAAGGTGCGCTCGCGCCCCTTTAGGGGGGCGAAAGCCTTTGCCTTCAGCTTTAGCCGTGCGGCTCAAGGTTCAAAAGCCGAGGCCGAGGCAGGATCAAGGGCTTTCACTCCCCCACGGGGAGCGAGTTACTTTTCTTTGCTCGTGCAAAGAAAAGCTAACCAAAAAGAAGAGCTTTTCAACAGCCGAAGGCTGGTCAAGCACGCCCTGCCTCCGCGCCCACGATGCTGCGCATCGCGGGTCCACTCCGCCGGCAGGATTTTTCGACGAGACTTCCCTGTCTCGTCGAAAAACGCCGCACATCCTTGTGCGGCGCCCCGTTCGGGGTCTTATCTGCCAGCTCCGTCGCTACGGAAGGGAACCCGGTAAGTCAAAGTCCACGGCAACAGCAACAGCAACGGCCCAATGCCAATGCAAGAAGCTCCCCCTCCCCAACCCTCCCCCGCGCTCCGCGCAAGGGAGGGGGCCAAGCCGCGGCCTCTTCTCTTCACCTTTCGCCTTTACCCACGGAGAACAGCAGAGAAAAGCCAACATCCCGGCGCCCGAATGGCACCAAGCTTGCATCCACCCCGGCATGAGTCCCGAACTAGCCCTGACTGAACTGCGTGGCGGCCTCGTCGCCACCCTCTGGGTCGCCGGCCCGCTGCTGCTTACCGTGCTGGTTGTCGGCGTGGTGGTCGGCGTGATCCAGGCTGCCACCCAGCTCAACGAACCCACCATCGCCTTCGTCGCCAAAGCTGCCGCCCTCACCGCCGCGCTGTTCGCACTGGGCAGCCTGCTGCTCGGCCACCTGGTCGAATTCACCACCCTGCTGTTCCAGCGCATTCCCCACCTGATCGGATAGCGCCATGGACTCGGCTACCCAGATGGCGATCGACGGCCAACAGGCCTTCGCCATCATCGGCAATACCCTGTGGGTGATGCTGCGCATCGGCGCGATGCTGATGGCCATGCCGATGATCGGCACCCGCGCCGTGCCGACCCGGGTGCGGGCGCTATTGGCGGTGGCGCTATCGGTCGCCCTGGCGCCAGTGCTCCCTCCGGTGCCGCTGTTCCACGGGCTGGATTCGGTCACGGTGCTGAACATCCTGCGTGAACTCGCCGTCGGCGTGAGCATCGGCTTCCTGCTGCGGCTGATCTTCGAGGCCGGCGCGCTGGCCGGTGAAATGGTCGCCCAGAGCACCGGCCTGGCCTTCGCGCAGATGAGCGACCCGCTGCGCGGCGGCAGCTCCGGCGTTATCGGCCAATGGTTCTATCTGCTGTTCGGCCTGCTGTTCTTCACCAGCAACGGCCATCTGGCGCTGATCTCATTGCTGGTGGACAGCTACCAGGCCCTGCCCATCGGCGCCGCCCTGCCCGATCCGCAAGCCATGGTGTCGATCGCACCGACCCTGGCCCTGCAGATCTTCCGCGGCGCCCTGACCCTGGCGCTGCCGCTGGTGGTGGCGATGCTGGCCATCAACCTGGCGTTCGGCGTGCTGGCCCGCGCCGCGCCAGCGCTGAATCCAATTCAACTTGGCCTGCCAGTGGCACTGCTGGTCGGGCTGTTCCTGCTGATGCTGTTGTCCGGCGAAATGAGCACTCCGGTGCAACGCCTGTTCAACACGACGTTCGATGCGGCGCGACAGGTGACAATGTGATGCATTTCTCACCTTTAACATCCTGTTTCCCTATTGAACAGACAATCTATTGCTGCCTTTGGGGTGCCTGAGAGTAGTCTGGCTGGCAGGGCCGTAAGGGATTGAAGGGCCATGCGCGATGCGGCTGCATGGCGTTTGCGGTACGGACACTAAAGGGGAGAGGGTTTGATGCTCGTCGGCAGCTACAACCCGTTGTTCGTCGTGTTGTCCATCCTGGTCGCCATCCTGGCCTCGTTCACGGCCCTGGACATGGCATCGCGGGTTTCGGCCTCGCAGCCCAGGCGTACTGCCGCACGCTGGCTGCTGGCTGGCGGTGTTGCCATGGGCGCGGGCATCTGGTCGATGCATTTCGTCGGCATGCTGGCCTTCCGCCTTCCGATTCCGCTGGGTTATGACCTGTGGCTGACCCTGCAATCCCTGCTGGTCGCGGTGGCCGCCTCGCTGTTTGCCCTGTGGCTGGTATCGCGGCCCACCCTGCCGCACCTGCGCCTGGCATTGGGTGCACTGTTGATGGGCCTGGGCATCGCCTGGATGCATTACGTCGGCATGGCCGCACTGCGCATGCAGCCATCCATCGACTACGACCGTTTCTGGTTCGCGCTGTCCATCGTCATTGCCGTGTGTGCCTCGTGGAGCGCGCTGTACATCGCCTTCCGCCTGCGGACCGTTGAACATGCGCAGGCACCACGCCTGATCGCGGCGGTGGTGATGGGGCTGGCCATCGTCGGCATGCATTACACCGGCATGGCTGCCGCACGTTTCCCCGCCGACGCGGTGTGCGCCGCGGCAACCAGTGGTGGCGTCCCCACCGAGTGGCTGGCCGCCTGCGTGGTGCTGTTGACCGTCGGCGTGATGGGCATCGTGCTGACCATCTCGTTGCTGGAGCAGCGCATGCAGGCGCGGCTGCTGCACCTGCGCAATTCGATGCTGGCCGCTTCGTTGGATGACGCCCGCAAGGAGCTGTTCCACGCCAGCCAGCACGACTCGCTGACCCGCCTGCCCAACCGCCAGCTTTCACATGAGCGCATCGAGCAGCTGCTGCTCGATGGCCAGGCGCTTGCGGTGATGTCCATCGACCTGGATGGCTTCCACCACATCAATGGCGCCTTCGGCGCACCAATCGGCGATGCGGTGCTGGTGGATATCGCCGAACGCCTGCGCAGCCTGCTGCCGGCCGATGACCTGGTTGGCCGGCTCGGTGGCGACCAGTTCGTCATCGCCACCCCGGTCAAGGATGCCAAGCAGGTGGAGGCCTACGCCGAGCGCATCATCCTTGCCGTGAACTCGGTACGGGTGAACGGGCGCGACATGCGCATCACCGGCAGCCTGGGCATCGCCCTGAGCCCGGAACATGGCGGCAGCGCCCCGCCGCTGGTCGCCTTGGCCGAAACCGCCATGCGCTACGCCAAGCAGGCCGGGCACAACACGCACACGATGTTCGCTGAGTGGATGAGCGAGAACGTCGAGCAGGACCGGCAATTGCTCGAAGACCTGCGCAAGGCGATTGGGACGCCGCAGTTGTCGCTTCACTACCAACCTCGCGTAGATGCCCAGACCGGACGAATCAGCGGTGCCGAGGCGCAGCTGCGCTGGCGCCATCCCGAGCACGGCTATGTTCCAAGCGAACGGATCATCCGTCTGGCCGAGCAGAACGGCCTGATGCAGCAGCTGGGCGACTGGGCACTGAATGAAGCTTGTCGCCAGCTGCGCAGCTGGCAGGATGCCGGCAACCAGGAATGGCGGGTTTCGGTGATGCTGTCCGAGCGTCAGCTCGGCTCGCAGCAACTGCTCGACGAGGTGCGCGCGGCATTGCAACGCCACGAACTGGCACCGTCGCAACTGATTCTTGAAATCAGCGAGAACGCGGTGATGCGCGATACCGACAACGCCATCAGCGTGCTGCGCAACGTGGCCGCGCTGGGCGTGGGTATTTCGATCAACGATTTCGGAACCGGCTCTGCCAGCCTGTTGCACCTCAAGCGCCTGCCCACCACGGAAATCAAGATCAGCCGCGCCTTCGTGCTGGCGCTGGAAGACAGCGACGAGGATGTGGTGATCGTTTCGGCCATGATCGCGCTTGGCCACGCGCTGAGCCTGTCGGTGGTTGCCTCCGGTGTCGAAACAGCCGGCCAACGCGCTTATGTCGAACGGCTGGGCTGCGACCACCTGCAGGGCAACCTGCTGGGCCGTCCGGTCAGTGCCGAAAGCTTCATGCGCCTGCATGGCGGCGATGCCCGCCAGGCGGCATTGGAAGCGCGCCTGGCTTCCTTCCAGAGCAACGCCGAGTAAGCGCTTCTTTTGCGCGGGCGCCTCCAGGCGCGAGGCTGACCGTGTGACAAACCAGGGCTGGTCTGCAACTGCAGGCCCCCTGGCTCCGGTGGTGATGCGAGCTTCGCGCCTGAAGGCGCTCCTACGGCGGCTGTTCGCCTGGAACGCTTCTTGCACCAGCGTGGATGACTCCTTCATCCACGCCGAGCCATGTCCGAGAACGAACAGGCCGGGGAAAAGACCGAACTCCCCACCGAAAAACGCCTGCGTGATGCCCGCGAGCAAGGCAACCTGCCGCGCTCACGGGAACTTGCGACCGCCGCCGTATTCGCCGCCGCCGTGCTGGCCATGTATGCCATGTCCGCCAGCATGGGCGCCGGTGCACTGGCCTGGATGAAGGCCGCGCTCGCCCCCGAGCCGGCCATGCTGAAGAACCACGACGCCCTGTTCGGCCATGCCGGCTGGCTGCTGCTCAAGCTCATGCTGGCCTTCACCCCGCTGCTGCTGGTGTGCCTTGCGGCCGGCTTCATTGCCCCGGTGGTGATGGGCGGCCTGCGTTTTTCCAACAAGGCGCTGATGCCGGACTTCAAGCGGCTCAGTCCAATGAGCGGCCTCAAGCGCCTGTATGGCGCTGAAGCCGTCGCCGAACTGGTCAAGTCGCTGCTGCGCGTGGCGTTTGTAGGCGTCGCCGCCGGCCTGTGCATCTGGCACAGCATGGATGCGCTGCGCGGGCTGTTGCATCAGCCGCTGGAAAGCGCCATCAGCCACGGCCTGGGTTTCACCTTGAAGCTGCTGCTGGCCACTGCCGGGGCGATGACGCTGCTGGCCGCCATCGATGCCCCGTACCAGCGCTGGAACTGGATGCGCAAGCTGAAGATGACCCGCGAGGAACTGCGCCGCGAGTTGAAGGAGAGCGAAGGCAGCCCGGAGGTCAAGGGCCGCATCCGGCAGATGCAGATGCAGTTGTCGCAGCGACGGATGATGGAAGCGGTGCCCAGCGCCGACGTGGTGGTGGTCAACCCCACCCACTACGCCGTGGCCCTGAAGTACGAAGGTGGGCGGATGAACGCCCCCACCGTGGTGGCCCGTGGTGTGGATGAGGTGGCCCTGCGGATCCGCCAGGTAGCCGACGGCAACAAGGTCGCCATCATCTCCGCGCCGCCTTTGGCACGGGCCTTGTATCGGGAAAGCCAACTTGGCAAGGAAATTCCCGTGAGATTGTATTCGGCCGTCGCCCAGGTCCTGTCCTACGTCTATCAGCTGCGCCAGTGGCGGACCGGCCCGATGCCGGCACAACCGGCCTTTGATGTTGACGAATTCGCCAAGGGGGCCAAGCCATGAGTACACAGGCCACGGCGTTCTCGGCACGGCGCGTGCTGGACATGCTGCGCCAGGGGCTTGGCGCGCCATTGATCGTGCTGGCACTGCTGGCGATGGTGGTGGTGCCACTGGCCGCACCGGTGCTCGATGCGCTGTTCACCTTCAACATCGCCATCTCGCTGATGGTGCTGCTGGCCGTGGTGTACGTGAAGCGCCCGCTGGACTTCGCCATCTTCCCGATCGTGCTGCTGATCACCACGATGCTGCGGCTGGCGCTGAACGTGGCCTCCACCCGCGTGATCCTGCTCAACGGCCAGGATGGCCACGAAGCGGCCGGCAAGGTGATTGCCGCTTTCGGCGAGTTCGTGATCGGCGGCAACTACGCGGTGGGCATCGTGGTGTTCGCGATCCTGACCATCATCAATTTCGTGGTCATCACCAAGGGCGCCGGCCGCGTGTCGGAAGTGACCGCGCGCTTCATCCTCGATGCCATGCCCGGCAAGCAGATGGCCATCGACGCCGACCTCAACGCCGGTTTGCTGACGCGTGAGGAAGCCAAGGCCCGGCGCGAGGAGGTCCGCGAGGAAGCCGACTTCTACGGCGCGATGGACGGTGCCAGCAAGTTCATCCGCGGCGACGCCATCGCCGGCATCCTGATTCTTTTCATCAACATGCTCGGCGGCCTGGCCGTGGGCGTGCTGCAACACGACATGGCATTCGGCGACGCTGCTGCCACGTACACCTTGTTGTCCATCGGTGACGGCCTGGTGGCGCAGCTGCCGGCGCTGCTGGTCTCCAGCGCAGTGGCGATGCTGGTCACCCGCGCCTCGCGTTCGCAGGACATGGCGCAGGCAATGACCGGCCAGGTGTTCGGCCAGTACCGCGCACTGGCCATCACCGCAGGCATTCTCGGCCTGGTCGGCCTGGTGCCGGGCATGCCCAACGTCGCTTTCCTGACGCTGGCCGTGATCCTGGGCTTTGTGGCCTGGAAACTCTGGAAACGGGAAGTCATTGCCGCCGCCCAGCCCAAGACCGACCCGGCCGCTGGCGACAACGGCATGGCCGGTCTGGCCGGGCCGCAGCCCTCGCCCACCGCCGAGCTGAGCTGGGACGAGCTGCGTCCGGTCGATC
This sequence comes from Stenotrophomonas sp. SY1, assembly GCF_021202945.1. Classification (GTDB taxonomy): domain Bacteria; phylum Pseudomonadota; class Gammaproteobacteria; order Xanthomonadales; family Xanthomonadaceae; genus Stenotrophomonas. The sequence continues at coordinate 2,455,884 of NZ_JAJOYR010000001.1, forward strand.
CGCTGGGCCTGGAAGTTGGCTACCGGTTGATCCCGCTGGTCGACAAGACCCAGGGCGGCGAACTGATGGCGCGCATCAAGGGCGTGCGCCGCAAGCTGACCCAGGACCTCGGCTTCCTGATCCCGCCGGTGCATATCCGCGACAACCTGGAACTGCCGGCCAGCGCCTACCGCCTGCTGATCCACGGCGTGCCGGTGGCCACCGCCGACATCCATCCCGACCGCGAACTGGCGCTGGACCCTGGCAGCGCCATGGGCAAGCTGGACGGCATTGCCGGCAAGGACCCGGCGTTCGGGCTGGATGCGACCTGGATCCATCCGCACCAACGGGCGCACGCCGAATCGCTCGGCTACACCGTGGTTGATCCGGCCACCGTGGTCGCCACGCATCTGTCGCACCTGATCCGCGAGCACGCTCCGGAGCTGCTCGGCCACGAGGAAGTGCAGCAGCTGCTTGCGACCCTGGCCAAGAGTGCGCCCAAGCTGGCCGAGGACCTTTCGCCCAAGGCACTGCCGCTGTCGACCGTGGCACGGGTGCTGCAGAACCTGCTGGTCGAGCGCATCCCGATCCGCCAGCTGCGCAAGATCGCCGAATCGCTGGTGGAGACCGCCGCGATCACCCAGGACCCGGCCGCGCTCACCGCTGCCGTGCGCAACGCGCTGGGCCGTTTCATCGTGCAGGAGATCGCCGGGATGTCGCCGGAGCTGCCGGTGTTCACCCTCAACCCGCAACTGGAACGGGTCTTGCAGGAGTCCACGCAAGGCAATGGTGCCGCCCTCGAACCGGGTCTTGCAGAACGCCTCCATCAAAGCCTTGCCGATTGCGTCGGCAAGCAGGAGGCCCGCAACGAACCGGCCGTGGTGCTGGTACCAGCGCCGGTCCGCGCCGCGCTGGCGCGCCTGGTCCGCCACAGCGTTCCCTCGCTGTCGGTCCTGGCCTACAGCGAAGTGCCGGAGGACAAGCGTCTGAAGCTGGTCGGCACGATCAGCTGAGCACGCCCAAACCCGACACGGCGCCGGAAAACAGTCACCTGATCCGACACCGCATCAACCATGTACGCAGGAGCCCGCAACGCCATGCATGACATCGCCAACGCCACTCCTACGTCGCAGCCCCATTCCCGGTACCAGCACATGAAGATCAAACGTTTCCTCGCCGCCGACATGCGCACGGCCATGAACCTGGTCCGCAAGGAGCACGGCCCCGACGCGGTGATCCTGTCCAACCGCCGCATCGAGGAAGGCGTGGAAATCGTCGCCGCCGCCCATTACGACGAGACCGCTGTCCAGCAGGCACTGGAAGCCAGCCGCCCGGCCCCGCCGGCACCGGCCCGCCCACGCAGCGCCGCCGAAGCGATCATGGCCGCGGTCACCCGCCGCAAGGCGCCGGAAGCCGAGCCGGTGGTCGCCACCACCTCGGCTGTGGCCGCATTGGCACGTTCGGCGGTAGGCGCCACCGGCCGCTCGATCGACAGCAGCATTGAACTGGCGCCAGGCAGCCGCTTTGCCTCCCTGCTGAAGCAGCCCTCGGAACAGCCGCAGATTTCATTGCAGCGCTTTGCGACCCTGCCGGCCAGCGCCGACGAACCGCCGGTGGTGCCGGCATTCCGTCCCGCCGGCAGTGCCGCCCCGTCGCCGTCACCGGAAGCGGTCACCGAAGCACCGGCACCGATGGAACGCGCCCGTTTCCTGATCGACCCGCCGCAGGACGATGTGGTCACCCTCAGCGCTCCGCAGGCCGCGCCGCGTATCGAAGCCGAACCCGCCAACGCCGCCCCCGAAGTCGCCCCGACGCCTGTTACGGCAACGACCGTCGCAGCCGCCGCACCGGCACCGGCACCGGCACCGGCACCGAACATCATCGCTGCCCGTGACGACCGTCAGCTGAGCGAGCTGCGCCAGGAAGTGGCCGGCATGCGCCAGCTGATCGAGCGCGAGATGAACCGCTTCACCGACGAGCGCCTGCGCGGCAGCGCGGTGCGCGCCAACGCCCTGGACCTGATGGACGAGTACGGCTTCGACGCCGGCCTGGCACGCGATGTCGCCGTGCAGATTCCCACCGATACCGACCCGAGCCGTGCGCGCGGGCTGATGCTGGGGCTGATTTCCAAGAAGCTGCCGATCGCTCCGGTCGATCCGATCCAGACCGGCGGCGTGATCGCCCTGGTCGGCCCCACCGGCGCCGGCAAGACCACCACCATCGCCAAACTGGCCTCGCGCTTTGCCGAAGCCCACGCGGCCCGCGACGTGGCCCTGGTCACCACCGACACCCAGCGCATCGGTGCCCGCGAGCAGTTGTATGGCTTCGGTCGCCAGCTCGGCATCGCCGTGCACGAGGCCAACAGCAGCACCAACCTCAATCAGCTGCTGGAACGCCTGGCCGACTACAAGCTGGTGCTGATCGACACCGCCGGCCTGGGCCAGCGCGACCGCGCCCTCACCGCCCAGCTGCAGTGGCTGCGTGCCGCCGGCCAGATCCGCACGCTGCTGGTGCTGCCGGCCAACACCTCCTTCCAGGACATGGATGAGGTGGTGCGCCGCTTCAGCGCCGCCAACCCGCAGGGCCTGGTGCTGACCAAGCTCGACGAGACCGGCCGCTTCGGCTCGGCACTGTCGGTGGCGGTGGACCACCGACTGCCGATCACCTGGGTGACCGACGGCCAGGACGTGCCGGAAGACCTGCACCGGGCTTCGGCGGCCAATCTCGTACTTCGCCTTGAAGATTTGCGGCGCGCGGCCGATATGCCCTGCAATCCGGAGTTGAACAATGCAGTCGCGTGAGTACGCCAAGCTGACCCACACCTTCCCGCTATCGGCCACCCGGCGCGATCCGGCGGGCCCGGTGCGTACCATCGCCGTCACCGGCGGCAAGGGCGGCGTGGGCAAGACCAACGTCTCGGCCAACCTGGCCGTGGCACTGGCCGGCATGGGCAAGCGCACCCTGCTGCTGGACGCCGACCTGGGCCTGGCCAACATCGACGTGGTGCTGGGCCTGCATCCCACGCACACCCTGGCCGACCTGGTCGCCGGGCGCTGCACGCTGGACGAAGTGATCATCGAAGGCCCCAACGGCGTGTTGGTGGTGCCTGCCGCGTCCGGGCGCCGGCACATGGCCGAGCTGCAACCGGCCGAACATGTCGGCCTGGTCAACGTGTTCTCCGAACTGGAACGCGACCTGGACGTGATGATCATCGACACCGCCGCCGGCATCACCGACAGCGTGCTGACCTTCTGCCAGGCCGCGCAGGACACCGTTGTGGTGGTCTGCGACGAACCAGCCTCCATCACCGACGCCTACGCGTTGATCAAGGTGCTCTCGCGCGAGCGCGGCGTGGACCGCATCCAGGTGGTGGCCAACATGGCCCGTGACCCCAACGAAGGCCGCGCGCTGTACGAGAAGCTGGTGAGGGTCTGCGAGAAGTTCCTCACCGATGTCTCACTCAATTACCTCGGCTGCGTCCCGCAGGACGACTGGCTGCGCCTGTCGGTGCAGCGCCAGCAGCCGGTGGTGAAGCTGTATCCCTCGGCGCCTGCATCGCTGGCGATCAACGAGATCGCCCGCCGCACCGCCCGCTGGCAGGCGCCCACCGCCCCGCGCGGCGGCGTCGAATTCTTCCTGGAACGCATCCTCCAGCAGAAGGTGAGCGCATGAACGCAGCCGCCCAGTACCGCGAAGTCCAGCGCAGCGCCGCCAACGACTGCCTGGTCCGGCATGCCGATCTGGTACGGCGTATCGCCCACCATCTGGCGGCACGCCTGCCGGCCAGCGTGGAGATCGATGACCTGATCCAGGCCGGCATGATGGGCCTGCTGGAAGCCTCGCGCAGTTACGACGCTGACCAGGGTGCCTCGTTCGAGACCTACGCCTCGATCCGCATCCGCGGTTCGATGATCGATGAGATCCGGCGCGGCGACTGGGTCCCGCGTTCGGTGCACCGTCGCGCCCGCGATGCCGCCGCCACCATCCGCCGCCTGGAACAGGCCAGTGGCCGCGCCGCCAGCGCCAGCGAAGTGGCCGAGGCGATGGACATTCCGCTGCCCGATTACATGCGTCTGGTCGAGGACGCTTCACGCGGCCAGGTGTTGAGCCTGGAGTCGCGCATCGAGGACCAGGGCGAGCTGGACACGCCAACCACCGGCGGCCCGACCCCGCAGCAGGTGCTGGAGCGCAGCCAGTTCGGCAGCGAACTGGGCAAGGCCATCGGCCAGTTGCCCGAACGCGAACAACTGGTGCTCTCGCTCTACTACGAGCAGGAACTGAACCTGAAAGAGATCGGCGCGGTACTCGGTGTCAGCGAGTCACGCGTCTGCCAGATCCACGGCCAGGCCATGCTGCGTCTGCGTGGCCGGTTGAAAATTTTCGAGGCGGCTGATGCCGGCCTTGAGGAACCATGAAGAGGAAAGCCTTTTGAACAAGAACATGCGCATCCTGATCGTCGATGACTTCTCGACCATGCGCCGCATCGTCAAGAACCTGCTCGGCGATCTGGGCTTCTCCAATACCGCCGAAGCCGAGGACGGGCATGCTGCGTTGGCGCTGCTGCAAAGCCAGCCGTTCGATTTCGTCGTCACCGACTGGAACATGCCGGTGATGACCGGCATCGAACTGCTCAAGGCGATCCGCACCGATCCCAAGCTCAAGACCCTGCCGGTGCTGATGGTCACCGCCGAAGCCAAGCGCGAGCAGATCATCGAAGCCGCACAGGCCGGCGTGAACGGCTACATCATCAAGCCGTTCACCGCGCAGACGCTGGAAGAAAAGCTCGGCAAGATTTTTGAACGCCTGGCGGCGAGCGCCTGATGCACGCGCACGCCGAGGCACTGAGCGACAAGTCGGCGCTGATCCAGCGCCTGCAGGACGCATTGGCCGCGCTGGAAAGTGGCGATGAAGCCAGTTGGCGCCGGGAAATCGACGCGTTGGCGGCACTGCGCACCCAGCCGATGATGGCCGGCCTGGGCCGGCTCGCGCGCGAGCTTGGCCAGGCGCTGGGCGAACTGCCCAGCGTGCCCAGCGAAGCTGGCGAACTGGATGACGCCTGCGCGCGCTTGGACCATGTGGTGGCGATGACCGAACAGGCCACCCACCGCACCCTGGACCTGGCCGAGGAATGCCGCGAGCTGACCGAGCGCCTGCGCGCCGAAGGCCTCAACCCGGACCAGGATCAGTTGCTGGACCGCATCCGCCACAACCTCACCGAAGTGGCGTTGACCCAGAGCTACCAGGACCTGACCGGGCAGATCATCCGCCGCGTGGTCGGCATCGTCCGCCGCGTGCATGAAGGCTTCGGCGCATTGGGCCTGCCGCCGCCGGAAGACGAAGCACGCAAGCAAGGCCTGGCCGGCCCGGCCGTCAATGGCCTGGACCGTCACGCCGTTTCCCAGCACGACGCCGACGACCTGCTCTCGGATCTGGGGCTGTAACGCCATGAGCCAGGTTGCCGACGACATCGCCGCCGATTTCATCCTTGAAGCGCAGGAGATCCTCGATCGCCTGGGCGAACAGCTGGTGACGCTGGAACAGGCACCGCAGGACGCCGATCAGCTCAACGCGGTGTTCCGTGGCTTCCACACGCTCAAGGGTGGCGCCGGCTTCCTGGCGATCACGCCGATGGTCGAGCTGTGCCACGCCGCCGAGGAAACCCTCGGCATGGCCCGCGCCGGCAAGGCGCAGCTGCTGGCACATCATTTCGATGCCGCCCAGCAATCGCTGGACTGGTTGCAGGCCATGCTCGATGCAGTCGGCGCCGGTGCCGAGCCCGAACACGCTCCGCCCGCGTTGATCGCACAGTTCGATGTCGGCGCAGCGCCGGTTGCGGCACCAATCAAGGTGGCCCCGGCGGCAAGCGACAGCGCGCTGATCGACGAAGACGAATTCGAAGCACGGCTCGACCAGCTGCACGGCAGCACCGCACCGGGCAGCCAGCCTGCACAGGCAGGCACCGGCAAGGCCGATGATGCGCTGATCAGCGAGGACGAATTCGAGGCCCTGCTCGACCAGTTGCACGGCCAGGCCGCGCCCGGCGCCAGCACCGCGGTTACCGCGCCTGCACCAGTCATTGCCACGCCGGCCCCAGTCCGGCCGGCACCCACAGCGGCGCCCAAACCCGCGGCCGCCAAATCCGGCGAACCCGAACACACCGTCCGCGTGGACACCAAGCGCCTGGACGCGATCGTCAACCTGATCGGCGAACTGGTGCTGTCGCGCAACCGTTTGAAGACCCTGCGCACGCGCCTGAAGGACGAAGAGCTGGACCGCGCCGTCTCTACCCTGGACATCGCCACCGCGCGCCTGCAATCGGCGGTGATGCGTACCCGCATGCAGCCGGTGGGCAAGGTGTTTTCGCGCTTCCCGAAGGTGGCCCGCGACGTGGCCCGCTCCTTGAGCAAGGAAGTGGACCTGGAACTGATCGGCGCCGACACCGAACTGGACCGCAACCTGGTCGAAGCGCTGGCCGATCCTCTGGTTCACCTAGTGCGCAACGCCATCGACCACGGCGTGGAAAAGCCGGAGCTTCGCGAAGCCCAGGGCAAACCACGCATGGGACGGGTGCGCCTGTCCGCGCAGCAGGAAGGCGACTACGTCAGCATCGAGGTGCAGGATGACGGTGCCGGCATCGATCCGGAACGGCTGCGCGCCAAGGCCCGCGAGAAGGGTTTGATCGACCCGGAAGCCGCTGCCCGCCTGAGCAGCGAAGAGTGCCTGCACCTGGTGTTTCTGCCGGGCTTCTCGACCAAACAACAGGTCACCGACATCTCCGGCCGCGGCGTCGGCATGGACGTGGTGCAGTCGCGTATCCGCGAACTCAGCGGGCAGATCCAGATCCAGTCCGAACTGGGCCGTGGCAGCCGCTTCCTGATCCGTGTGCCGCTGACCCTGGCGATCCTGCCGACCCTGCTGGTACAGGCCGGCGAGGACGTCTACGCGCTGCCGCTGGCGCGCGTGATGGAAGTGCTGCATGCACCAGCCACTTCGCTGGGCTGGTTCGACGGCCGTGCGGTCCTCGACCGCAAGACCCACACGCTGGCGCTGGTCGATCTACGCCAGTGGCTGGGGGTCACGCCGATTCCGACGACGCTGTTGACCATCGTCGTGCTGCAGGTTGGCGAAGCACGCTTTGGTCTGGTTGTTGACCAGGTGCGTGGTCGCGAGGAAGTGGTGATCAAACCCTTGCCACGCGCACTGCGCGGCCTGCGCGGCTATGCCGGTGCCACTTTGATCGGTGACGGCCGCATGGCGTTGATTCTGGATGTGGATGGGCTGCGCGGTGGGCCGGATTGAGCGTTGCCTGAGCAACAGAAGGAGCATGACATCTCCCCTCTCCCGCCTGCGGGAGAGGGTGCCCGGAGGGCGGGTGAGGGCAGCTTTCAGCTCCATCAAGCAGAACCTCCCCCACCCCAACTCCTCTCCCGCAAGCGGGAGAGGGGCTCAAGCGAAAGCCCTGCCCGCCCGCTGGCAAGGGCTCGAACAACACCTGCTCCCGCAGGCAGGAAAGGGCTTCAGTTCACGCCCTGATTCAAGACCACCGCCACCAGGCCGATATCCAACACCATGGACCGACTCAGCATCATTGGACTTTTCCTCGCCCTGCTCTCACTGGTGGGTGGCAGCATCCTCAAGGGCGCCGGCCTGTCCTCGCTGTGGTCACCAGCCGCATTCGTGATCGTCATCGTCGGTACCGTGGCGGCCATTCTGCTGCACACCTCTCCGGCGGTGTTCAAGCATGCGTTCAAGATCGTGCGTTGGGTCGTCAAGCCGCCGTCCAGCGATCGTCGCGCGCTGATCCAGCAGATCGTGGACTGGAGCAACATCGCCCGGCGCCAGGGCCTGCTCGGCCTGGAACCGCAGGTGGAAATGCAGGACGACCCGTTCATCCGCAAAGGCCTGCAATTGGTCGTCGATGGCGTTGAGCCGGACACCATCCGCCACATGCTGGAGATCGAACTGGGCAGCCAGGAGCAGCAGGATCTGGCCGCGACCAAGGTGTTCGAAGGCATGGGTATCTATGCGCCCACGCTGGGCATCATCGGCGCGGTGCTGGGCCTGATCGCAGTGATGAAGAACCTTGCCGACCCGAGCAAACTCGGCCACGGCATCGCTGCTGCGTTCACCGCCACCATCTACGGCATCGCCTCGGCGAACCTGCTGTTCCTGCCGGTGTCGGCCAAGCTCAAGGGCGTGATCGCCCACAGCACCCGCGAGCGCGAGATGGTCATCGAGGGCTTGATCGCCATCGCCCAGGGCGAGAACCCGCGCAACATCGAAAACAGCCTGGCCGGCTTCGTGAATCACTGAATCATGGCCCGTCGCAAGCGCCACGAAGAACACAGCAACCACGAAGCATGGGCCATCCCCTATGCCGACCTGATGACCCTGCTGCTGGCGTTTTTCGTAGTCATGTACGCCATTTCCTCGCTCAACGAAGGCAAGTACCGGGTGATGGCCGATGCGCTGACCACCGCCTTCGGTGGTGCACCGCGCACCATCAGCCAGGTGAAGGTTGGCAACATGCAGATCCAGGGCGGCGGCCACGATGCCCCGTCGGTAATCCGCGCCCCGAGCATGACCGGCGGTGCCGTTGCCGATCCCACCCAGTTGCCATCGATGGCCTCGCACATGCGCATGCCGGTCTCGGCGCACAACCAGGAACAGCTCAAGCGCGCCGAGCGCCAGTTGAACCAGATTGCCGACCGTCTGAGCACCGCGCTTGCGCCGCTGGTCAAGCAGGGCGTGATCACCGTACGCCGCACCGAACTGTGGCTGGAAGTGGAGATCAACAGCGACATCCTGTTCAGTACCGGCTCGGCCGCACTGGATAAAGGCGCCCGTGAAACGCTGGGCAAACTGGCCGACGTGCTGCTTGATGCCCCGAACGGCGTGCGCGTGGAAGGGCACACCGACAACCTGCCCATCGCCACGATGCAGTTCCCCTCCAACTGGGAACTGTCCGCTGGCCGCGCCGCCAGCGTCGTGCACCTGTTCGCCGACCACGGCGTGCAGCCCGCCAGGCTGGCCATGGTCGGCTATGGCGAGTTCCGCCCGCGCGAAAGCAACGATCTGCCGGAAGGCCGCAACCGCAACCGGCGCGTGATGGTCATCATCCTTGCCGACTCTGCTGCCGCGGCCGATCTGCCCGACGTCAACGCCACCGCCGCTGCGACCAGCGTCGATGTCGGCAACCCTCCGGTCACCGCAGCTGCATCCGGCGCGGTACCGGTTGTCATCGAAGGAGTTGAATGATGCGTATCTGGGCCATTGCCAACCAGAAAGGTGGCGTCGGCAAGACCACCACCACCCTCTCACTCGGCCGCGGCCTGGCTGCACGCGGGCACAGGGTGCTGCTGATCGACCTGGACCCGCACGCCTCGCTCACGCGCGCCTTCAACGTGCCGGTGGAGCCGGTGCCCCAGGGCGTGCAGGAGCTGTTCGCCAACCCGCCGCATGAAATCTCCACGCTCGCCCTTGGCAGCGATATTCCGGGGCTGGAGTTCCTGTGCGCACAGGCCTCGCTGGCCACGCTGGAACGACGCAGCGCCAGCCAACCCGGCTTGGGCTTGGCCCTGCAACAGGCGCTCACCCGCCACAACGGCCAGCACGATTACATCCTGCTCGATTGCGCGCCCACGCTGGGCCTGTTGATGATCAACGCATTGGCTGCGGCCGATCGCCTGATCATCCCCACCCAGGCCGAGCCACTGGCGCTGCACGGCCTTGACGGCATGGTCCGCACCGGCGAGATGGTCGAGCGCTCGCGCAAGCGTGCGTTGCCGATCTCGGTGCTCCCCACCCTGTTCGACCGCCGCACCCGCGCCGGCAATGACTCGGTGCGCAGCATGCAGGACCGCCACGGTACGCGGGTTTGGGAAGACGCCATTCCCATCGACACGCGCATCAGTCACGTCTCCAGCCTGACCCAGCCCATCGTCGGTGACGACTACCCCGGCCGCGGCCATGCCGCCTATCGTCGTGCCCTGGACTGGCTGCTGGCCGAGGAAGCGCGCCTGCGGTTCGAGCAGGAGGCCGCATGAGCACCGCCGGCGCATTGGACGACTATCTGGACGCGCTGCTGAGCGAGGCACCGCCAGCTCCGGCTGTCCAGGCAGCAGCACAGCCGATCGCGGCGGCGCGCGTCCAGGTACCGGCGGACAACGCCGAACTGGAAGCCGCCTTCGAGGCGGCAGTAGCCGCGCGCGAGGCTGCCGAGGCCACACCTGCACCCACCTGGGACGACCTGCCGGACGAGGTGATCTACGAAACCAGCGCTGCCGAAAGCGCGGCGCTGACGCACACCGACAGCCCGGACCTGCAGGCCGCTTTCGAGGTGGCCGCAGGCGGTGGAGCCGCAGCGGCCAAACCGGCGCCAGCTCTCCCGAGACTCCCACCCGCCGTTGCCCGCCCCTCCCTCGCTCCAGCCGCACGACCAAGCACCTGGCAGGAACTGCAGGCGCAGGCACAACGCGCCCAGCACGCGCCGCCGCAACGAAGGGCCAGTGAAAAGAGTTCGCGCTGGCTGCGGCTGCGCTGTGGTCCGCAGGCCTATGCACTGGAACTGTTGAAGGTGCAGGAAGTGGTACTGCCGGTTCCCCTGCTCGCCCTGCGCGGCACCGATGCATCGATGCTCGGCATCATGAACTTGCGCGGCCAGGTAGTGCCGGTGCTGGACCTGTGCCGCCATCTGGACGTTGCCAGCACACCGGAAGACAGCCAGACCCGGATTGTCGTGCTGGAAGAGAACGGCGAGATCCTTGGCCTACGGGTATCGGCGGTGGAGGATGTTGCCAGCCTCACCGACTCACAGATCGAACCACCGGACACCGCGCGCATCTGCCAGATCTCCAATGAACTGTTCCGGGGCATCGCCCGTCTCGGCAACCAGCCCATGATCCTGTTGGATGCCTCGCGGTTGCTGGGTTGAGCCTACAAAGCGCACCGTTCCTTGTAGAAGCGGCCTCGGCCGCGAAGCATATAGCGCAGTGCCGTTGGCAATCCTGCAACTGCGATCTCAGCCTCTTCCCCTTCGCTGCGCGGAAGAGAGGGGGCAAGAAGATCCACCTCCTCCCTTGCGCATCGCGCAGAGGAGGATTGAGGAGGGGTGCCGTTGCTTCACCGAGCCCCGCCTAGAGCCCCCCCCTCCCCAGCCTTCCCCTTCGCTGCGCGAAAGGGAGGGAGCAAGCAATCCGCCCCGTCCCTTGCGCATCGCGCAGGGGAGGATTGAGAACGGGTGCCGTTCCTTCACAGAGTCCCGTCCAGAGCACCCCTCCCCAGCCCTCCCTTTGCTGCGCGAAAGGGAGGGGGCAAGCAGTCGACCTCCTCCCTTGCGCATCGCGCAGGGGAGGATTGAGGAGGGGTGCCGTTGCTTCACCGAGCCCCGCCCAAAGCACCCCTCCCCAGCCCTCCCCTTCGCTGCGCGCAAGGGAGGGTGCAAGCAAATCCACCCCCTCCTTTGCGCATCAGGCACCGGGAAAACGAACGCCCAAAGCGTGAGCCGGTTAACAGTCTCCATGGCATCGCATTACGCGCCCTAAAGAAGCCGGCCACAACGCCGCTATCTCACCCAGTAACGTTTGTCCGGAGCAACGATGAGCACTGTGGCGCTGTCGCAGGATCTCGGTATCGAGTCCACCAGCGAGCTGAAACAGCAACTGGCCCCGCACCTGGCCCAGGCCGGTGAGCTGCGCGTGGACGCCGGTCAGGTGGCCCGCGTGCATACCGCCGCCATGCAGGTGCTGTGCGCCTTCGTGCTGGCGCGCCAGCAGGCCGGCCTTGGCACCGTCTTCGACAACGCTACCGACACCTTCCGCGATGCCGCGCGACTGCTCGGCATCCTCCGGCCCCTGGGGCTGGAAGCAACCCCTGACACAACGAAATCTGTGGAGAACGCTGCATGAGCGCACGAATCCTGGTGGTGGACGACTCGGCGTCAATGCGCCAGATGGTCTCTTTCGCCCTCACCTCGGCCGGCTTTTCGGTTGAAGAAGCCGAAGACGGTGCCGTGGCCCTGGGCCGCGCCAAGGGCCAGCGCTTCAACGCGGTGGTGACCGACGTGAACATGCCGAACATGGACGGCATCGCGCTGATCCGCGAGCTGCGCCAGCTGACGGACTACAAGTTCACCCCGCTGCTGATGCTGACCACCGAATCGGCCGCCGACAAGAAGTCCGAAGGCAAGGCTGCCGGTGCCACCGGCTGGCTGGTCAAGCCGTTCAATCCCGAACAGCTCGTCGCCACCGTCCAGAAAGTCCTGGGCTGATACGCCCTACCCGCCCCAGCAACGGAACCCCGCGCCGATGAGCATGGACCTGCAACGTTTCCACGCCACCTTCTTCGAGGAAAGCCGCGAAGGGCTGGATGCGATGGAGGCTGGCCTGCTCGCGCTTGAAGACGGCAGCAACGACCCGGAAGTCATCAACTCGGTGTTCCGCGCCGCCCATTCGATCAAGGGCGGCGCCGGCACCTTCGGCTTCGACGCAATCGCCAGCCTGACCCACGTGCTGGAGACGCTGCTGGACGAGCTGCGCGCCGGCAAGCGCGCCCTGGAAAGCAACGCGGTTGATGCGATGCTGGCCTCGGTCGACGTGCTGCGTGCATTGCTGCGCGAAGCCGAACACGGCCAGGCGGCTGACCCGGCGGCGGTCAAGGCAGTCACTGATCGACTGCAGGCGGTGCTGTCCGGTGAAGCGCTGGCAGCGCCCACCGCATCGGCCGCCAAGGTGGACGACATCCCCGACGCATGGCAGATCGGCTTCGTGCCGGCGCCGTCGTTGTTCATGAGCGGCAATGACCCGCTACGTATCATCCGCGAACTGGAGACGCTGGGTTCGCTGCATGTCGCACCGCGCATGGAGCGCCTGCCCGGCTTCCAGCAACTGGACCCGCTGGAAGCCTATCTGGCCTGGGATCTTGGCCTGGTCGGCAAGGTGCCCCGCAGCCGCATCGAGGACACCTTTGCCTGGGTGGTGGACGACTGCGAACTGGACATCCGTCCGGCCGCACCTCCGAGCCTGGCCGTTGAAACACCGGCACCGGTCGCCGCAGCGCCCGTCGCTGCCAGCGTCGATACCGGCAAGCCCGCCGCCAACACCGCGCATGAAGCGGAAACCTCCATCCGCGTCAGCGTCGACAAGGTCGATGCACTGATCAACTTGGTCGGCGAGCTGGTCATCACCCAGGCCATGCTCAAGCAGGTCTCCGGCGGCCTGGACCCGGTACATGCCGAACGCCTGTTCGCCGGCCTGGACCTGCTCGAACGCAACACCCGCGACCTGCAGGAAGCCGTCATCGGCGTGCGCATGCTGCCGGTGGATGCGGTGTTCCGGCGCTTCCCGCGACTGGTCCGCGACCTGTCCAGCCGTCTGGGCAAGCAGGTGCGTCTGCGCACCGTCGGCGAAGGTACCGAACTGGACAAGGGCCTGATCGAAAAGATCGCTGATCCGCTTGTGCACCTGGTCCGCAACTCCATCGACCACGGCCTGGAAATGCCCGACGTCCGCCGCGATGCCGGCAAGGACGAGACCGGCACGATCACGCTGGCCGCGTCGCACCAGGGCGGGCATATCGTCATCGAGGTCAGCGACGATGGCCGCGGACTGAACCGCGACAAGATCCTGTCCAAGGCCGTCGAGCGCGGCCTGAGCGTGCCGGACAATCCGACCGATGCGCAGGTCTGGGATCTGATCTTCCAGCCCGGCTTCTCCACCGCCGATGCGGTTACCGACCTGTCCGGGCGTGGCGTCGGCATGGACGTGGTCCGCCGCAACATCCAGGCGCTGGGCGGCGAAGTGCAGTTGGAAAGCCGCACCGGCCACGGCACACGCGTGCTGATCCGGTTGCCGCTGACCCTGGCCATCCTCGACGGCATGACCGTTTCGGTGGCGGGCGAAACGCTGATCCTGCCGCTGGCTTATGTGCTTGAGGCGCTGCAGCCGCAGGCCGAGGACATCCGCACCATGGCCGGCGAGGGCCGCGTGCTGCGCGTGCGCGGCGAGTACCTGCCGATCCTGTCCTTGGGCCAGTACTACGGTTATCCGGACAGCAACCACGCCGACCCGCTGGTGGTGGTGGTCGAAGGCGATGGCCAGAAGATCGCGCTGGAAGTCGACGAACTGCTCGGCCAGCAGCAGGTGGTGGTCAAGAACATCGAGAACAACTACCGCCGCATCGGCGGCGTCTCCGGCGCCACCATCCTCGGCGACGGACGTGTCGCGCTGATCGTGGACATCGGCGGCCTGGTCCGTTCGCTGCGTACCCCGCAGGCGGCGTAAACACCTTGAGCCCCTCTCCCAACGGGAGAGGGGTTGGCGGGAAGGCAACGCGTCCGCTCCGGCGACAAGCAACGCAGGCAGGGACGAACTCCCACCCAAGCCCGGCCAAGCCGATCACCGAAGAACGCCGGGAATGCGCCCCGCTCCCTGGCAGTCACCCCATCCGGCAAACGACATGAGTGCCTCAAGCCGTCCTCCTCGGGAGAAGGGCTGGTAACAGATCACCGCGCCCGTGCTCACCAAGCAGCTCCCCGCGATCACCTGAACGCCGTCAGCAATCGCACTTCACCGCCGATCAAGAACCCCAAGGCAGTGCCGATACCGCTGCACGCCGTGGTTTCAGCACCACACGGACACCCCGCTCCTCCCCCTTCAATCGCTACTTCCGCAGGTCCGAAGGACCTGTGCGTAGCACGCAATGCCAACGGAGGCATCTGCAATGAAATGGTTCCAGAACCTGTCGATCACGCGGAAGCTGCTGCTGGCGTTCTGCACCACCGGTCTGCTGACTTTGCTGTTGGGTTTGTTCTCGGTGTGGCGCATGGACGCTGCCCAGCAGCAGATCCGCCAGGTCAACGAGAACTGGATGCCGGCCGTGCAGCATCTGGGCGAGATGCGCGCGCAGCTCGGCGAATTCCGCACCTTCGAGCAGGCGCAGCTGGCCTACCAGGGCAATCCCGAACAGCTGGCCGATTATGACAAGCGCATGGCCGACACGCGCGCGGTGATCGAAGCCGAGGAGAAGGCTTACGACGATATCGACACCGATTACACGGCTGAAGAGAAGGCCTTGTATGAGGCACTCAAGCGCCAGCGTGCCGCCTATTTCGAAGCGCACGAGCGCATTGCCGCGGCCATCGCCGCAGATGATTTCGTCACCGCCGCGACCATCTCCAGCACCGATTCGCGCATGACGCGACGGGCGATGTTCGACCAGCTGAAGAAGCTCTCGCAGTACAACCAGGAACAGCTGGCCAAGGAAACGGCAGCGTCGCGCGAAGCACACAAGCGTTCGCTGCTGGCCGTGTTCGGCACGTTGGCGCTGGCGCTGGTGCTGGCCTCGCTGCTTGGCTGGGCCATCATCCGCGCGATCATGGCACCGCTGGGCGAGGCGGTGCGTGTTGCCGATGATGTATCGGCCGGCAAGCTGGACCGCCGCATCAATGCCAGCCGTCGCGATGAAATCGGCATGCTGCTGTCGTCGATGCAGCGCATGCAGGCCCAGCTGCAGTCGGTGATCACTGCGCAGGGTGAGATGGCCCGTCAACACGATGCCGGCTCGTTGAGCTACCGCATGGACGAGAGTGCCTTCCCGGGCGACTACGGCCAGATGGTGCGCGCCACCAACGGCCTGGTGGCCAGCAACGTGGCCACCATCAGCAACACGCTGGACATCCTCAAGCGCTACTCGATCGGCGACATGAGCGTGGACATCGAGCGCCTGCCCGGCGAGAAAGCCGTGATCACCGACACGGTGGACACCATCAAGGCCAACCTGTCGGCAATCAACACCGAGATCAAGCAGCTGGCCGATGCCGCCGCCGCCGGTGACTTCACCCAGCGCGGTGACCTGGACCGCTACCAGCACGATTTCCGCAGCATGGTCGCCGGCCTGAACCACCTGATGGAAACCGCCGACGGCAATCTGGCCAAGGTCTCACAGGTACTGCAGGCCTTGGCCCAAGGCGACCTGACCGTACGCATGGAAGGCCAGTTCAACGGTGTGTTCGCACAGATGCGCGATGACGCCAACGCCACCGTCGACCAGCTCTCGGGCATCGTCGGCCGCATCCAGAACGCCGCCTCCAGCATCAACCTGGCCGCCAGCGAGATCGCCACGGGCAACAACGACCTGTCGCGCCGCACCGAGCAGCAGGCCGCCAACCTGGAAGAAACCGCCGCCTCGATGGAGGAACTGACCTCCACCGTGCGCCAGAACGCCGAACACGCGCGCCAGGCCAACCAGCTCGCCATCGGCGCGCATGGCGTTGCCAGCCAGGGCGGCGACGTCGTGCAGCAGGTGGTGAGCACGATGAATGGTATCGAGGCCGCCTCGAAGAAGATCGCCGAGATCATTTCTGTCATCGACGGCATCGCCTTCCAGACCAACATCCTGGCGCTCAACGCCGCAGTGGAAGCGGCCCGTGCCGGTGAACAGGGTCGCGGCTTCGCCGTGGTCGCTTCGGAAGTGCGCACCCTGGCCCAGCGCTCGGCCGGTGCCGCCAAGGAGATCAAGGGCCTGATCGAGGACTCGGTGGACAAGGTCGGTGAAGGCTCGGTGCTGGTGCACCAGGCCGGCACCACGATGGGTGAAATCGTCGCCTCCGTGCAGCGCGTCACCGACATCATGGCCGAGATCTCCGCCGCTTCGCAGGAACAGTCAGCCGGCATCGAACAGGTCAACCAGACCGTGATGCAGATGGACGAAACCACCCAGCAGAACGCTGCTCTGGTGGAGGAAGCCACCGCCGCAGCACGTGCGATGGAAGATCAGGCACAGCTGCTCAACGAGGCCGTCGCCGCGTTCCGCGTGGCCTCCGCACCACGCCCGGCCGCCATCGCCAGCCGGCCCAAGGCCGTGACGGCTCCGCTGTCGCCGGCCGTGCAGCGTCCTGCCCGCGCAGCGGTGCAGCGTCGTGCAGAGCCGATGGTCGCCAACGGTGAGGACTGGCAGGAGTTCTAAGGCCCCCAGTTGCTGATTCAAGCCAGCGGCCCCGTCTTCCGACGGGGCCGTTTTCATTTCCGTGGGCCAATCCACGCAACCGGGGCTGCGGCCACTCACTCGTAAGAACGACAGCCTCCCGTCACAGATTTCCGGTCCAAAACGCCAATGTCTCTATTGACTTCGCTGGACGCATCAACCACGTGAGAGGCGCGTGAGCAATCGCGATGAATCATTAAGAATTTCAGTTGCTGCCCGCCTACAGCTGGCCATCCGGACGCCGTTATCCGCTGTAACCCCACTGTTTCATGACAGTGATGTGCACGCATCCGGCGGCGTCGCGGCAACAGCCACGCGTCCGCCATACCTCAACCAGTAGACGATCCGGAGAGCAAGAGATGGAGTTCTTTCGCAACCTCACCATCGCCCGAAAGCTTGCGATCGCTTTCACCCTGACGACCGTCGCCACCCTTGCCATGGGCGGGTTCGCCGTGGTCCGTCTCAAGCAGGCCAGCACCCAGCTGGGGGAAGTCAGCAGCCGCTACATGCCGGCCGTGCAGTACCTGGACCGCATCCGCGCCGACCTGGCTGAAATCCGCATCGCCGAACTCTCGCAGCTCTCGCATCTGGACGACCCGGCTTTCGTCGCCGAGTACGACCAGCGCATCGCCAACCAGCTGCAGAAGCTGGCCGAACACAGCAAGCAGTACGAAGCCCTGCCAGCCAGCGACGAGCAGAAGCAGCTCTACGCCGAAATGCAGAAGACCACCAAGGCCTACCTCGACGCGCATGCACTGATGGCCCGTGCCATCGCCGCCGGGGAATCGGCCAACGCCCAGGCCATTTCCAACGAGCAGTCCCGGGTGGCGCGGCGCGACCTGTTTGAAGACGTCGAGCAGCTCAGCGGTTACGTGGCCACTGCACTGAAGCGTGAAACCGACACCGCCGACCGCGTACAGGCCAGCAGCATCACCGCCATCTTCGTGTTCATGCTGGTGCTTGCCGTCACCTCGGCCATGCTGGGCGTGATCATCGTCCGCTCCATCGTCGGCCCGGTACGCAGTGCGCTGCGCGCGGCTGACGACATCGCCAGTGGCCGGCTGGATGGCAGCGTGGACAGTGCCCGCAAGGACGAAGTCGGGCAACTGCTGGCTTCGATGCAGCGCATGCAGGAGCAGCTCAAGGCCGTCATCGCCGCACAGGTGGAACTGGCGCGCCAGCACGACCAGGGCCAGATCAGCTTCCGCATCGATGAGAGCCGCTTCCCGGGCGACTATGGGCGCATGGTGCGTGAGGTCAACACGCTGGTCGCGCAGCACATCGGGGTCAAGATGCGCGCGGTCGAGGTCATGCGCCATTACGCGCGTGGCGACCTGTCGGTGGACATGGACCGCCTGCCGGGCGAGAAAGCCGCCATCACCGACGCCATGGACAGCACCAAGGCCAGCCTGTCGGCGATCAACAACGAGATCAAACGCCTGTCCGGCGCCGCCGCCGTCGGTGACTTCAGCCAGCGCGGCGATGTGAGCCGCTTCGAGCATGACTTCCGTGACATGGTCAGCGGCCTCAATGCGCTGATGGAAAGCACTGAAGACAACCTGGGCCATCTCTCGCGGCTGCTGCAGGCCATCGCCCAAGGTGACCTGACCCAGCGCATGGAGGGCGATTTCCATGGCGTGTTCGCACGCATGCGCGACGACGGCAACGCCAGCATCGATCAACTGGCCGCCATCGTTACCCGCATCCACGCGGCCAGCGGCAGCATTGGCCTGTCGGCCAGTGAGATCGCCACCGGCAACAGCGACCTGTCCCGCCGTACCGAACAACAAGCCGCCAATCTGGAAGAAACCGCTGCCTCGATGGAAGAGTTGACCTCCACCGTGCGCCAGAACGCCGAGCATGCACGCCAGGCCGACCAGCTCGCACGGGGCGCCGCTGACGTGGCCGCCAAGGGTGGCGAGGTGGTCAGCCAGGTGGTCACCACCATGACCTCGATCGAGCAATCCTCCCAGCGCATCGGCGACATCATCAGCGTCATCGACGGCATCGCCTTCCAGACCAACATCCTGGCGCTCAACGCCGCCGTGGAAGCCGCACGTGCCGGCGACCAGGGCCGCGGCTTCGCCGTGGTGGCCTCGGAAGTACGCACCCTGGCGCAGCGTTCGGCATCAGCGGCCAAGGAGATCAAGGCACTGATCGACACGTCGGTGGACAAGGTCAGCGAGGGCTCGCAGTTGGTACGCAATGCCGGCACGACGATGGACGAGATCGTCACTTCCGTGCAGCGCGTCACCACGATCATGGCCGATATCGCCAGCGCATCGCAGGAGCAGTCCTCCGGCATCGACCAGGTCAACCAGACCGTGATGCAGATGGACGAAAGCACCCAACAGAACGCTGCATTGGTCGAAGAAGCTTCGGCGGCAGCACGCTCGATGGAAGACCAGGCACGCCAGTTGAGTGAAGCGGTGGCGCAGTTCCGCCTGGCCGACACGTTGGATGCCTCCCTGGCACGCGCTGTCGCACGGGTCACGCCGCCAGTCCAGCGGCCACGTCCTGCACTGCGTGCCATCCCCGCCCCGGCAACCCGGACGCCGGTTGCCACCGGGCATGACTGGCAGGAGTTCTGAGTTAGGGGAGAAGCAGGCGGCACGGACGCCGCCTGCGACTTTTCGCCGCGCACGCGCCGGGCGCACGCCAGACAGCGTCCATGGCGAGCACCATGCCGTTCTTCTGCCCTGACGGCGCCAGGCTCCGGCCGGCGGCCGGCGGCTGGCTGGCTGGCTGGCTGGCTGGCTGGCTGGCGTAGCAAGATGCGGATGCTTCGTCGTGAAGGAAGCCCGGCTTACGTTCGGCTAAAGACTCGAAAAACGCGGCCGATATCACAGTTTCAAGCCCTGCAAGGCACTTCTTCGGCCCTGTCTTACTGCTATCGCACCCATGCCAGACAACGATCCGTTCGCGCCGAGTCCCTCTAACATCGCCGGCAATCTGTACGCCGACGACCGCTACATGGTGCGCAACCGCCATCAGATCCGGCACCTGCTGCAGGCCATGATCGACCAACGCTCGCCGGTCAGCGTGCATCCGGACGGGCGCGAGCAGTCGTTCCCCAGCGCCATCTTGGAAGTGCACGAGCAGGGAGTAGTGCTGGATGCCAGTCCGCAACCGGCCATCAATCGCATCGCCGAATCGGCCTCCAGCCTGTTGTGTTTCGGCCAGGTGGACAAGGTCATTGTGCGTTTCCAGCTGCACGCGCACCGACGCATCGACCGTGACCAGCACCTTGCCTTCCGCTCATCGCTGCCGGAAGAAGTCCATCACCTGCAACGGCGCGAGTTCTATCGCCTTGAGACACCGGTAGGAGATTCACCGCATTGCCTGCTGCCCGACCCGGCCGGAAGCGAGCCCAGCCGCTGGCGTGTGCAGGACATCAGCGCCGGCGGCATTGCCCTGATGCTGCCCTCGCCCCAAGGCCTGCTTGCCCTCCAGGCCCGACTGCGCGACTGCGTGCTGCAGATCCCCGACGCTCCACCGATCAACACCTCGCTGGTGGTCTGCAACCTGCGCCAGCAGAAGTTGGCCAACAACGTGGAGATGACCCGCGCCGGGCTGCGTTTCGACGACCTGCCACGCGGCGCCGACACCCTTATCCAGCGCTACATCTTCCGTATCGACCGGCTGCGCAAGGCGCGTGCCAACGGTGAATGACAACACGAAGCGAACGCACCTTATCGCGAGGGCGCGCCGTGCACAGGGTGAAGCGCTCAGCCGCCCAGCGTTGGCGCTGACTGATCCAGCGCCCACAACCAGAATGTATCGCCCCAATCGCTGTTGTCGATGATGGGGAGCACGTCGCCCTGCTTGAAGTAGCGACGTGTGCCTTGGGCGGGCGAGTACCACCACCCCGTACGCGAACAGGACTCGCCACCGGCCCGCCGTTCGGGGCGGTGTGCCACCAGTTCACCGGCCGCAATCCGCCGCGCCAGGTCGGCCAGGTCTGCCGGATAGAACTGCATCTCACGATAGCTGCTGTCGTCGATGCCCAGCACAAAGGTGGTTGCCGCCGCCTCCCAGGCCCAGTAGCCGTAGAACGCGACATCGCCCTCGCCGTGCTGGTCGATGTAAGGCTCACGGCGACTGGCGTGGTACCACTCGTCCAGGTAGGTCGCCATCAACGCCGGGCGCTTGTCCGGCTCCGTCGCAAACAACTTGAACAGCTTGCGATACGGCAAGTGACGGGTAGCCTTGTCGGGGATCGGCCGGCCCGGCGCCCATGGCGCAACCAACCGCTCAAGCAGACCATCGTGAATGCCGAGGTTGGCATTGACGTAGTCAAGGATGGCCATCACCCGTGGCATCTGCTCGGCATGGCCGGTAAGAAGACCGAAGCAGACCAGGCGGAGGGCGACGCACCAGTATTCGTTTTCTTCCAGTGCGACATGGGGAATGCGGTCCCCGGACGTGTTCTCCGGGGAGTCGTCATAGGCCTTGTCGAACCTCGCATACTCCTCCGCCCACTCAAGGGCATAAGGCCAGATCTCTGCCAACTGCTCGACCGGAGCGCCGGCTGAGTACTGCATGCTCATCCAGTCCAGCGTGTTCCAAAGCCTGCGCCGGGTGGACGTCATCAAACCACCCTTACGCGCCTTCGCAATGTGCTTCGGCAGGTCCGTGGTGACCAGCGCAATCCCGCCAAGCTTGTCGTCAAAACGTTTCTGATACGTAGCAGGACGCAGGTACTGCTCACGCCTATTCGTGAATCCTGCCTCAGCAACCTTCCACGACATCCAGTTCTTCCAATCTGGCATTTCGGAATTCATAAATCTCCACTACTTCAGAAGAATGGTATTTCGCAGCACAAACTTATGCTTCGACCCAGTGGCCACCTGCGCAAGGCGCGTGCCAACGGTGAATGACAACACGAAGCAAACGCTCCTTATCGCGAAGGCGCGCCGTGCACAGGGTGAAGCGCTCAGCCGCCCAGCGTTGGCGCTGACTGATCCAGCGCCCACAGCCAGAATGTGTCGCCCCAATCGCTGTTGTCGATGATGGGGAGCACGTCGCCCTGCTTGAAGTAGCGGCGTGTGCCTTGGGCGGGTGAGTACCACCACCCCGTACGCGAACAGGACTCGCCACCGGCCCGCCGTTCGGTGCGTTGTGCCACCTATTCACCGGCCGCAATCCGCCGCGCCAGATCGGCCAGGTCTGCCGGATAGAATTGCATCTCACGATAGCTGCTGTCGTCGATGCCCAGCACAAAGGTGGTTGCCGCCGCCTCCCAGGCCCAGTAGCCGTAGAACGCGACATCGCCCTCGCCGTGCTGGTCGATATAAGGCTCACGGCGACTGGCGTGGTACCACTCGTCCAGGTAGGTCGCCATCAACGCCGGGCGCTTGTCCGGCTCCGCCGCAAACACCTTGAACAGCTTGCGATACGGCAAGTGACGGGTAGCCTTGTCGGGGATCGGCCGGCCCGGCGCCCACGGCGCAACCAACCGCTCAAGCAGACCATCGTGAATGCCAAGGTTGGCATTGACGTAGTCAAGAAAGGCCATCACTCGTGGCATCTGCGCGGCATGGCCGGTAAGAAGACCGAAGCAGACCAAGCGGAGGGCGACTATCCAATAGCTCTCCGTAACCAGAGGCGCATGCGGAATACGATCGCCGGAGGTGTTCTCGGGCGAGTCGTCGTACGCCTTGTCGAAACGACCGAACTCCTCTGCCCACTCGAGTGCATAAGGCCATATCTCTGCCAACTGCTCGACTGGAGCGCCGGCGGAGTACTGCATGCTCATCCAGTCCAGCGTATCCCAGAGACGGCGACGGGTTGATGTCATCAAACCGCCCTTGCGTGCTCTGGCTAAATGCTTTGGAAGATCTGTGGTGACCATTGCGATACCACCAAGATTCGCTCTGAACTGCGAACAATAGGTTTCATAGCGTTGATAGGGCTCGCGACGGGAATCGAAGCTATCCGCTGCAACCCGCCAGTTTGCCCAGGCCTTCCAATCGGGGATCTCATTATTCATAGACATCGATCACTTCAACAGAATCGTATTGGGAAGTACAAACTCAGTAGAGATCTGATGACTCCGGACGGACTTTGCGCACCGACCAGAAGTTACGCCTACCGCGTTCTCGTGTGCGTTGTGATTGGGACCAACGACTGTAATGATGCTCCGATCATAAGGGCATTTCGCTAAGGCACGATTTATCGCACCGTCGTCACCCATATCACTTGAAAATCCGATCTTGAAGCTGTTCTGTTCCCACAATTTTATTCTTGGCAAAAGCTCTGTCGAGTTTCCCGGCAGCAACTGCGCCGTATTGATCTTCTCTGCAATCCACATGTGACTCATCTGCTTCCCCGCCCGAGTTTCTCTAGAGTTCATCGCCCCACGCGCCCGGCCCTCATCCTCCTCACCAAGGTAAGCGTCGATGCCGTACTCCAATGCTTCGAACACTGCCCTTGCGCTTTCCAGCCGGTGAAACGGCCCGCCAGTCCCCTTGGTGTCGCTGATGCGATAGCCATGCGGTAGCTGCGTGCCATGCCAAACATGGTCAATTCCTCGATGACCTGGCTGGCGCATCTCGAACAGATTGCCGTTGAAACTCACCTTGCTGCGGCTGCGCTGCCGTCGTACGAAGTAGTAATCGGCAATATGCTCGCCCGAGACACCAATGCCCGGCCGATTCAACGTGGAGCGTTCGCTCTGGCGCTTGGTGCCGTTGGCAGTGCCGACAGCCGGCGTCGTGGTGCCGGATGAGGTGCTACGGACGCTGCCAGGTGCTTGTGTCCCAGGTGTTGGAGTTCGCGCTGCGGTGGTGCTGACTCGGCCCGTTGCGGCGGTGCTCGGCAATGGATCCTGCAGTGCACGCCGGTGCGCCGCCCGCAGTACATCCATCGCCTCGTCTATCTTGGCGACAGCCTGCATGTTCAGCTCCTTCAGACGCGCCACCAGTTGCTGCACGCCCTGCTGGCCAAGCAGGAAGCCACTGATCCGGTTATCAAGCACGTCAACGATTCCGCTCAGTATCTTGCTGACGGCCTGTTTCATCTCCGTGGTGTACTCAGGCCAATCCAGCTTCCGGAACCATGCCTCGACATTCCCCCTGAGGCTGTTCGGCATGCTGTCCAGAATCCGCCCCATCTTCTTGCCGGAGCGCATCATCATGAAGGCGTTCTTCAGTGCATCACCGATACCGGGAACCACGGCCACCAATGCCAACGACAGCTGGATCCAGCTCTCCGAACTTGAAGGAGCACGGGTAAGCGCATAGAGGCTGCGCAGAATGTTGTAGGCATCAACGGCCTGCCCGACGAACGGAAGGCAGCCCAGCACGACGCTTATCACCATCTGCGCAATGGAGTTTCCGCGCCCTTCCACCACCTCCTGCACCCAGGTCAGGATTTCAGCAAGCGTGTCATCCTCGGCCTTTTTCAGCGCGATGTTGCCGCTCATGAGCCAGCCCCTTCCGTGTCACCGGCCTCGTCCAGCAGCACCTCGACGTGCTCGCCCGGCGTACCACCTTCCGATGGCGAACATGCCACCTCATCGAGGTACGCATAGTCGTTGAGCAGGTCGCCATACTCCGCTTCACCGGAGTAGATCGCCGCGACTTCATCCGGGAAGTAGTTGTCCTGCATGTACTCGTCTTCTGCCTTGGCGTAGCACTCCAATGCCTGTCGCGCGTCCTCTTCGGAAGTCGGGAGAAAGCCGTAGATCGGATTGGCCGGACGGCTGGGATAGGCAAACACCTCGCGCTGGTCGTATCCGAAGAAAACCTTCCCTGGGCCCGGCGGGTTGTGAACTGTCGCCTCACCCTTTTCATCCAGTACGCCTTCAGCGCGGGTGCCGTTCTCAAACAGCACGGAATACGGCGCACCCACTACTGGCTTCAGATCCTTGTAGGCGTACTTGAGCTCCAACGCACGGGCTGCAAGCCCGAGCGGAAGCGCAAACAGCGGCTGTTCCACCTTGCTCCCCCCTTGGAACGGATGCTCGCTGGCCTTGACCTTGAACTCGCCCGGGCAACTGATGGTGATGTTCTCGCCTTCCAGCGTGATCGCGCTGTTGCCGGCTTTCAGGACCACTTTGCTCTGCGCCAGTACGTCGATCCGACAATCGCTGGCAGTAATGGTCAGAGCCTGCTCACTGAGCAGTTCCAGCTCGCCGTCATGGGCCTGCAAACTCGCTGGGCCGTTGGCGGCTATCAGCCGCAGCGGGCCGTTCTGTGTGAAGAGCGAAACGTGCCCACCGCTGACGCTGGAGACGGTCTGTCCGGCGCTGATGTGCAGATCCTGTTGCACGGTTATTTCCAGATTGGCGCCTGCATAGGCAATCGCGCTGGCCGGGGTGGTCCAGGCGATATGGTGCGGGCCTTCGGCCACCAACAGCGGCTTGGCAAAGCGCTCCACCGCCTCGTCACCGGGGTTGCGGCCATCGCGCGGTTTGAACGGTGATTGGCCGTTGACGTCGCCCTCATGACGACCATCAGCCTGCGGGTCGATCAGCTCACGCAGCAAGCCGGTGGCCTGCCACGCCGACAAACCGGGGACTTGTTGTTGTTTCAACAGCGTCTGCATCTGCTCCAGGCGGCCTTCGGCACCCTTGAGCTGGGCAACGACCTCAGCGTTGTCCATCACCGTAGAGCCTGCATGCTCCTGCGCGCTCGCCGACAACAACACCCCCTGCGCGGCATGCACATTGCCCCAGCCTTGCGTAGCAAGCTCGAAGCCTTCACCACGCAACGCACCGCGTGCGCTGTTCCGGTGCTCGATCAGGTAGCCCAGCTCCAACCGGCTATCGGCCTGGGAACTGTGCAGACGCGTGCGCAACTGGCCAGGCGTGTCGTCGATGACCCATTGCTGGGTGCCGCTTCCATCGTGGCTCTGTGTGTGCAGCCCGCTGAGAACACCCGGATGCCGGGCTTGTTCATCAACGCCACCGCCAAACGGCGGTGCCACATCGCCGTTGTACAACTGCCCGGTGATGCGTGGCTGGTCGATGTCGCCGTGCAGGAACTCCACCAGCACCTCGCTGCCGATGCGCGGCAGGAACGCGCTGCCCCAGTTCGGGCCAGCCACCCATTCGGCCACCGGCACCCAACTGCCGCTGGTGTGATCGCCGGGCGCGTGACCATCGCCGTGCAGGCCGCCGGGGTTGGGCGTGCTGCCGCGCTGCCAGCTGAACTGGATGCGCACCTGATGGTCGCGATTGGGCGTGAGCGCCGCATCGGGAATGCCCACCACGCGTGCCGTCTGCGGACCATGCACCGTAGGACGGTCCTGCGGCAGCGCTCGTATCGGAACGCCGGCGCCGGTGGCGATGAAGCGGCTGCGGTAGCTGCCCCGGTCCCCATCGGCGATCTCCAGCACCTCGGCGATGCCGTGGTCCAGATTGTTGACCGCCACATGTGCGACCGACAGCACCTGGAACGCCTGCCCGGCATGCTGTGGGTGCTGCGACAAGCGGAAACATGCGCCGGGAATCAGGCCGCGCTCATTGCCGCTGCCACTGAACAGTTGTTGCGGCACGCGTAGCGCATCCAGCCGCGCCTGCGCCGCCTCCCGTGCCCAGCGTGGCTGCGCGAAACGACCGGCACGCGGCTGCACGTAGATCTCCAGCGGCGGTAGCGTCCCGGCATCGGCGCTGCGCTGCGCGCTCACCGCCTTGACCTGCTCGCTGTGCCAGCTGCCAACTGTGCTGGCATTGGGTACGTACTGCTGGTGCTCGGCGAATACGCTGATGCCGTCGCCGGTTTCGGCCGCCTGTGCGTGATGGAACCGCAGTGTGCCCAGATCCGGCTGCTCCACGCCGGGCTCGAAGATCACCCATGTGTGCGCGGCTTCGCCCTCCTGCGCCTGCTCGATGCGCCAGGCCATGCCGGCCTCGGCCAGCAGCCGGGTGATGAAGGCCCAATCGGTTTCCCGGTACTGGGTGGTGATCGCGTACCGCGGCAGCTCGCTGTGTACATCAAAGCGATACGCCGCCTGCGGATAGCCATCGAACACCTGCTCGCAGATCTCCCGCACATCCAGGTCCTGGAAGATCAGCGCGTTGCGCCGATGCCGCAGCAGCGCCGTCCAAGGTTCCAGCCGCAAACGATAGCGTGCCAGGCCGCCGTCACTGCCACGCTGGCCGACCTGCGTACATAGGCCGTGCCATTGCCGCAGCGAGCCATCGGCCAGCCGCAGCTGCAGGGTCAGCGGCTGCTCCAGCCAGGCCGCGTAATCCAGGAATGCATCGGTGGACAGGCAGTCGATCTGCAGGAGGGAATCACCGCAAACGCTTTCCTGGCCTTCGAAGCGCTCGACCACCAGGTCGTCGTGCGGGCCGTGCAGGCGGATCAGGCGATCGTAGTGCGTCGGTGCTGCCAGCGTTGCCAGCAGTGCGGAGCTTGGGATGTCCATATCGACAGGCTCGTGGGAAGGTGGGCCATGAGGTACGCCGGACGCACTCGGTATCCGCCGTCGATGGCCGCCGGATTATCTGCCCCGGTTGCGCAGCCGACGCAGCGCAGGCAGAACTTTGAGCACTGTCCGAGGCTCATCGCGTCAAAAATCAGGCGCGATGAACCCGCAACACCTGCGAAAACTTCTTCGTGGTCGTCAACCCAGTTTCCATCCCTCACCCAACTGCCTGAAATCAGCTCGGCCCTAAAGTCCGCCCGGCCTTCGCCGATACCGGTGCAACAACCACCCGCACCGGCGCCATGCCAGGATCAGGAATCGCCATGAACGACACCCGCAGCACGTCCTCCGAAGGTACCGGCGGCGAGTACCTCAGCTTCACGCTCGGCAACGAGCATTACGGCGTGGACATCCTCAAGGTGCAGGAAATCCGCGGTTATGACGCGGTGACCCGGGTGCCGGACGCACCGGACTACATCAAGGGCGTGATCAACCTGCGCGGCACCATCGTGCCGGTGATCGACCTGCGCCTGAAGCTCCGCCTGGAACACGCCCGCTATGACGCCTTCACGGTGATGATCGTGCTCAACGTTGAAGACCGCGTGGTCGGCATCGTGGTCGATGGCGTTTCCGACGTGATTCCGCTCAGCGCCGAGCAGATCCGCCCTACCCCCGAGTTCGGTGCCGCCGTGGACACGCGCTTCATCAGCGGCATCGGCACCCAGGACGATCGCATGCTGATCCTGCTGGATATCGAAACCCTGCTCGACACGGCCGACCTGGGCACCCCGGCCACGGCCGAAGAAGCCGCCTGAGCCAGCCACAAGAGCGCACCACGTCACAGTTCGGTGCCGAGCCCTTCAGGCGCGGCACACCCCGGCCGATAGGGCAGATGCATGCCCGCTCCCCGACGGGCCCCAACACGCCATCCCGGAGATACCAGATGTACAAGCACGCTACTGCACTGCTCTCGGCAGCCCTGCTGGCCACCACCGCATTCACCGCCGCTGCCGACACTGCAGAAATGATCCCGCCGGAAAACGCTGCCCGCTTCGCAGGCAGGGACGGCATGGTCTGCGGCAAGGTCGAGAAGGCCCGCTATGCCGAAGGCTCCGAAGGCCAGCCCACCTTCCTGCACATGGGCGGCGTGTTCCCGCGCCACACCTTCTCCGCACGCATCGCCGGTGCCAACCGCGGCAAGTTCGGCTTCCCGCTGGAATCGCTGGAAGGCAAGACCGTGTGCGTGATCGGCAAGATCCAGCGTGATTCCTCGCGCGCGGAAATCGAAGTCAGCTCGCCGGCCAGCCTGAAGCTGGCGAACATCAAGTAATCCCGCCAGCCGCCACACCGGCTTGTCCGGTGTGGTGCGCCGCGCAGCTCGCATTGCGCGGGGCGTGCGGACCGTTATTGGAGATCATGCAAGATGCAGTGGATCAACTCGCTCAAACTGAAGCCGAAGCTGTTGCTCACCTTCGGTGTCGTGCTGTTCGTCATGTTGCTGCAAGGCGTGGTCGCCTACCGCGGTCTACATGCTCTGGACGATGTCACCACCGACCTGACCAGCAACCGCATGCCCAGCATGCGCACGACCGATGCACTGAGCGGCATGGTCAGCGAGTTCCGTAACGAGTCCTACCAGAGCCTGGTGCGGGCAAGCGATGAGGTCAAGGCACAGGCCAAGACCCGCGCTGCCGAGCTGCGCAAGAACATCGACACCACCATCGCCGAGTATCCGAAGCTGATCGACAGCCCGGAACAGAAGAAGGTTTTCGACCGCTTCGTGGGCGAATGGAAGAACGCCCTGGCCTCCTACGATGCCGTCAACGAAATGCTGGAGCTGGACCTGCCCGACGACGCCATCGATACCTTCGTCGGCGAGACCCGTACGTTGCACGGCAAGGCCTTCGCATCGCTGCAGACGCTGTCCAACAACGACAACGCAAACGCCCAGGCATCGGCCAAGCGGGCTGCCGAAACCTATACGTCCTCGGCAATCCTGATCGTCATTGCCGTGCTGGTCGGCGCCGGTGCCGGTCTGCTGCTGGTATGGCTGTTCGCCCGTTCGCTGGTTGGCTCCATGCGCGGTGCGGTCGGCGTTGCCAACGACGTGGCCAGCGGCAAGCTCGACGGCCACATCGACGTGACCCGTGCCGACGAAGTGGGCGACCTGCTGCGCGCCATGCAGCGCATGCAGCGCGACCTGCGCGAACGCATCGAACGTGACCAGGCCATCGCCGGCGAGAATCTGCGTATCCGTACCGCGTTGGACTACTCCTCCACTGGCGTCTACCTGACCAACGAAGGCCTGGAAATCGTCTACGCCAACCGCGCCCTCCTCGACACCCTGGCCCAGTACGACCAGGACCTGGCCAGCGAGTTGCCGCATTACGACGCCAGCCTGCCACTGGTCGGTCAGCCGGTCACCGCGCTGGAGCACAACGGCCTGGTCGACAACAAGGTCATCGAAGCGCTGGAGAAGAACGGCGTGGTCCGTCGCCAGATGAACTTCGGCAATGCCGAGTTCGCGCAGGCGATCTCGGTGATCCGCAATGATGACGGCGTACCGGTGGGCCATGTGGTTGAGTGGCGCGACCGCACCATTGAAGCGGCAGTGGAGAAGGAAGTGGCGCGCGTGATCGACGCCGCCGCCGCCGGCGACCTGAGTGGCCGCATTGCTACCGACGACAAGGAAGGCTTCTTCCTGCAGTTGGCGGCGCAGATCAACAGCCTGCTCGATGCCAACGCCAGCAGCCTGGAACAGGTATCGGCACTGCTCTCGGCACTGTCGCGCGGCGACCTGACCGTGCGCATGCAGGGTGAGTACCAGGGTGTTTTCGCCACCATGCGTGACGACGCCAATGCCACCGCCGAACAGCTGACCGGTATCGTCAGCCGCATCAAGCAGTCCTCGCTGGCCATCAACTCGGCCGCCACCGAGATCGCCAGCGGCAACAACGACCTGTCGCGCCGCACCGAGCAGCAGGCCGCAAACCTGGAAGAAACCGCCGCCTCAATGGAGGAACTGACCTCCACCGTGCGCCAGAACGCCGAGTCCGCACGCCAGGCAAACCAGCTGGCCATCGGTGCCGCATCGGTCGCCTCGCAGGGTGGCGAGGTGGTGAGCCAGGTGGTCACCACCATGAGCGCGATCGAGGTCTCCTCGAAGAAGATTGCCGAAATCATTTCGGTTATTGACGGCATCGCCTTCCAGACCAACATCCTTGCGCTCAATGCGGCCGTGGAAGCGGCGCGTGCGGGCGAACAGGGGCGTGGCTTTGCCGTGGTCGCCTCTGAAGTACGTACCCTGGCCCAGCGTTCGGCCGGTGCTGCCAAGGAAATCAAGGGCCTGATCGATGACTCGGTCGGCAAGGTCGCCGACGGCTCGGCACTGGTGAAGAAGGCCGGCAGCACCATGGGCGAAATCGTCGCCTCCGTGCAGCGCGTGACCGACATCATGGCCGAGATCTCCGCCGCCTCGCAGGAGCAGAGCGCCGGTATCGAACAGGTCAACCAGACCGTCGTGCAGATGGACGAAACCACCCAGCAGAATGCCGCATTGGTGGAAGAAGCCACGGCCGCCGCCCGCTCGATGGAAGAACAGGCGGTGCAGCTGAGCAACGTTGTGTCCGTGTTCCAGCTGGAAGAATCCATCGCTGAAGTGGCCGCCCCGGCCCGCGCCGCGCCTGCGGCCAGGGCACAGGCTGCCGCTCCCGCCAAGGAAGCGGCGCCACGCCGTCGCGCTGCCAGCAGAACCGCCGTGGCGGAGCTGGCCGACTCGGACTGGCAGGAGTTCTAAGCCGCCAGCCCATGCAGGAGCGCCTGACGCCACGGGGCTCTGCATCAGCAGCCCCCAGTGGCATCTGATGCAGCAACCGCCCCCGCATGGAGCACTCCCTGAACAACCCCGGCCTCGGCCGGGGTTGTCCTTTTTTGCCCCTCTTGTTGTGCTCTTCGCGGCCGATATCGGAGGTAACCCATCACCTGATCCGCCTTCTACGGCAGCGCCACATACCCCCATGAACCTCTACCGTCTCTGGTCGAACTACATCAGCAACATCTCCGTCAGGCGCAAGCTCAACCTGCTTACCGCCCTGATCATCATTGGCGTGATCGCCCTGTCGGTGATCGCCGCACGCATGCAGTACGTGGACCTGTACGAAACCCGCAAGGCGGCATTGCAGGAGCAGGTGGAGCTGAGCTATGGCGTGCTGGACCGCTACGCCAGGCGCGTGGAGGCCGGCGAGATTGCCCTCGAGGTTGCCCAGCAGCATGCGATCGACAGCCTGCGCGGCATGCGATCGACCAACGACGTCAACTACTTCAACATCTACACCACCAACTATGTGGTGTTGATGCACCCGTTCCGCGCCGACCTGGTCGGCAAGGACATGAAGGACTTCCGTGGTGACGACGGCGTGCGCCTGTACTACGACCAGGTGGAGGCTGCCCGCAAGGGCGGCGGCTACGTGGCCTACACCTGGGCCAAGCCCGGCCACGATGCGCCGGTCGAGAAAGTGGCCTATGCGGGCCTTTACACGCCGTGGAACTGGGTCATTTCCAGTGGCGTCTACATGGACGACGTGCAGGCGCAGGCCCTCAGGTTCACCGCCGTCATGACCGCTGCCGGTGGCGTGCTGGTCGTGCTGGTGCTCGGCCTGAGCT
The DNA here is from genome assembly GCF_021202945.1 of Stenotrophomonas sp. SY1. Lineage (GTDB taxonomy): Bacteria > Pseudomonadota > Gammaproteobacteria > Xanthomonadales > Xanthomonadaceae > Stenotrophomonas. The sequence continues at coordinate 2,487,882 of NZ_JAJOYR010000001.1, forward strand.
GGATCATCGGCAACCGGATCGTGCTGCCGCTGCGCAATGCCACCGCCGTGGCCGATGCCATCGCGCAGGGACGCATGGACAATGCCATCGCCCCGCCAAGCCGCGACGAGACCGGCCAGCTGCTGGGCAGCATGCAGCGCATGCAGGAACAGCTGCGCGCGGTGATCGGCGCACAGAATGAAATGGCCCGCCAGCACGATGCCGGCATCATCAGCTACCGCATCGATCCCACCGCGTTCCCCGGTGACTACGGGGTGATGGTGGCCGAGACCAACACCCTGGTCAGCAACCACATCGATGTGAAGATGCAGGTCATCGAGATTGCCAAGCGTTACGCCATCGGCGACCTGACCCCGGACATGCCGATGCTGCCCGGTGAGAAGCGCGTCATCACCGAAACCATGGCCGCCATCAAGCAGAACCTGGCTGCCATCAATGGCGAGATCAAGCGCCTGGGTGCAGCGGCGGCCGCCGGTGACTTCAGCCAGCGCGGAGATGAAGCCCGTTTCGAACATGACTTCCTCGAGATGGTGCGCAGCCTCAACACCATGATGCAGGTCAGCGATAACAACCTCAGCCAGATCTCCGCTTTGCTTCGCGCTCTGGCCCAGGGCGATCTCACCGTCACCATGCGCGGTGATTTCCAGGGCGTGTTCGCGCGCATGCGTGACGATGCCAACACCACCATCGCGCAGCTGTCGGGCATCGTTTCGCGCATCCAGCAGGCCGCTGAGAGCATCAACCTAGCCGCCGGCGAGATCGCGACCGGCAACAACGACCTGTCGCGTCGCACCGAGATGCAGGCTGCCAACCTCGAAGAAACAGCCGCATCCATGGAGGAACTGACCTCCACCGTGCGGCAGAACGCAGACTCCGCACGCCAAGCCAACCAGTTGGCGATCGGCGCCGGCAGCGTGGCATCGCGCGGCGGCACGGTGGTCAATGAAGTCGTTTCGACCATGGGCATGATCGAGCAGTCCTCACGCCGCATTGCCGACATCATCTCGGTGATCGATGGCATTGCCTTCCAGACCAACATCCTTGCCCTGAACGCTGCGGTGGAAGCTGCACGTGCCGGTGAGCAGGGCCGCGGCTTTGCGGTGGTGGCATCCGAAGTCCGTACCCTGGCCCAACGTTCGGCCGGTGCTGCCAAGGAGATCAAGACGCTGATCGAAGATTCGGTCGGCAAGGTCTCCGAAGGTTCGCAGCTGGTCCAACAGGCCGGCACCACCATGGGCGAGATCGTGCAGGCCGTGCAGCGGGTCACCGACATCATGGCGGAGATTTCGGCCGCATCGCAGGAGCAGAGCGCGGGCATCGAGCAGGTCAACCAGACCGTCATGCAGATGGACGAAACCACCCAGCAGAACGCCGCACTCGTGGAAGAAGCCACGGCCGCCGCACGCTCGCTGGAAGAACAGGCCGGCCTGCTGGACCAGGCCGTGGCCGTGTTCCGGCTTGAGGACGACGCACCCCTCGCCCCGGCGCGTAGCGCGTCGGCTCCGTTGGCCCTGGCCAGCTGAAGGGCAATCGCATCGACATGACCATCACCTCCGCCAACGAACGGGATTTCGAATTCAACGACCGCGATTTCCAGCGGGTCTGCGACCTGATCTACCGGCGCGTCGGAATCGCGCTGGCACCGGCGAAGCGCGACATGGTGTACGGGCGCCTGTCCCGTCGCCTGCGCTCGCTGGGCCTGCGCTCGTTCAAGGACTACCTGGACCAGCTGGAAACAGGCGGCGGTGAGGAATGGCAGGCGTTCACCAACGCCCTGACCACCAACCTCACCTCGTTCTTCCGCGAGCCGCACCACTTCGACAAGCTGCGCGAGGAGCTGCTGCGGCGGCAGAAGGACGCACCGCTGAAGCTGTGGTCCTGCGCTGCCTCCACGGGTGAAGAGCCTTATTCCATGGCCATCACCGCCTGTGAAACCTTCGGCACGATGACCCCGCCGGTGCGCATTCTTGCCACCGACGTGGATACGCAGGTGCTGGCCACCGCTGCTCAGGGCGTCTATGCGATGGAGCGCATCAGCGGGCTGGAAACCGAGCTCAAGCGTCGCTACTTCCAGCGTGGCACCGGCCCCAACGAGGGCAAGTGCCGCGTCCATCCTGCACTGCGGGCGCTGGTGGAATTCCGGCCGCTCAACCTGCTTGCCAACCGTTACGACGTCGGTGGTCCCTACGATGCATTGTTCTGCCGCAACGTGATGATCTATTTCGACAAGTCCACCCAGCGCGCCATCCTGTCGCGACTGGTGGAACACATGGGCGACGATGGCCTGCTGTACACCGGCCATTCCGAGAACTACCTGCACGCCGCCGACCTGATCCAACCCTGCGGGCGCACGCTGTACCGTCGCGCACGCCGGAGCGCCACATGAAAGCCCCCCAGCAGTACCCCGACGACGTCATGCGTTACCACGACAGTCGTTTCCAGACCACGGCCGCCAAGCTGCTACCCACCCAATACCTGGTAGTCGACGACGACACGGCACTGACCACCACGTTGGGGTCCTGCGTGGCCGCCTGCATCCGCGATCCGATCCTCGGCATCGGCGGCATGAACCACTTCCTGCTCCCCGACGGTAATGTCGGCGATGGCGCACCTGCACGCTACGGCAGCTATGCGATGGAACTGCTGATCAACGACCTGCTCAAGCGCGGCGCCAACCGCAAGCGCCTGGAAGCAAAGGTGTTCGGCGGTGCCAACGTGCTCAAAGGATTCACCAGCAACCCGGTAGGAACGCGCAATGCCGAGTTCGTGCGCCAGTACCTGCAGGCCGAACATCTCCCCATCGTGGCGGAGGATCTGTGCGGCATTCATCCGCGCAAGATCTGGTTCTTCCCGATCACCGGTCGCGTCGCCGTGCAGCGCCTGCCGCATGCGCACGATGCCGAAGTCGTCGCTGCCGAAACCGTGGCGCGCGCACGCCTGGCGCGCACGCCGGTCAGCGGTGGCGTGGAGCTGTTCGAATGATGCTGCAAGCCCCTTGCCGGGTCCTGGTGGTCGACGATTCGGCGGTAGTACGCCAGGTGTTGTCGGAAATCCTTGCAGCCGACCCGGGCATTGAGGTGGTCGGAACAGCAGCCGATCCGCTGCTGGCACGCGAGAAGATCAAACGCCTCAACCCCGACGTGCTCACGCTGGATGTTGAAATGCCACGCATGGATGGTCTGGCATTTCTCGAGAACCTGATGCGCCTGCACCCGATGCCGGTGGTGATGGTGTCCTCGTTGACCGAACGCGGTGCAGACACCACGTTGCAGGCGCTGGCCCTGGGCGCGGTGGACTTCGTCGCAAAGCCCAAGCTCGACATCGCCCGCGGCCTGGAGAGTTATGCCGCAGAGATACGCAGCAAGGTGAAGGATGCAGCGCGCTCACGCGTTCGTGCGTCTGTGTCCCGTCCCCGGCAGGTATCCGAACAACCCCTCATCACGCCCCGCCCCGGCTTCCGTACCACCGACAAACTGATCGCACTGGGTGCTTCGGCCGGCGGTACCGAAGCACTGCGCACCGTGCTGGAGGCCATGCCCGCCGATGCACCGGCCATCGTCATGGCGCAGCACCTGCCGGCAAGTTTCAGCAGCGCCTTTGCCGAACGCCTGGACCGGCATTCGGCGATGTCGGTACGTGAGGCCAGCGATGGCGAGGCGATCCTGCCCGGTCATGCCTACCTGCCCGCCGGTGGCCGTCACCTGCGGGTGATCCGCGACGGCGCCCGCTGGCGCTGCCGCATCGACGACAGCGCGCCGGTCAACCTGCATAAGCCTGCCGTGGATGTTCTGTTTCAGTCGGTTGCGCGCAGTGCCGGCGCAAACGCTATCGGCGCGATCCTCACCGGCATGGGCGAGGACGGCGCACGCGGCCTGCTGGAAATGAAGCAGGCCGGCGCGGCCACGTTGGCCCAGGACGAGACCAGCAGCGTGGTCTGGGGCATGCCCGGCAGTGCGGTGCGGTTGGGTGCGGTGGACGATGTGCTGCCCCTGGAAAGGATCGCCGAGCGGCTGCTGTTGCTCGCCCGCAGCTGAAAGTTCACGCCGCCCTCGCGGCCGAACAGCCTTCAACGCACCGGCTGCATCGTCACGCGACAGCAGTGCATTTACTACGGCCCAGTTCGGCGCGTAGCGCCGTCGCCTGCGCAATTGTCGTTTCGAGCTGAACCGCCAGTTCCCTTACCGCTGCCTCCAGGGCCTGCTGGTCATGCGGGTGTTGCTGGCAGGCCTCCTCCACGCGTTCGCAGGCCCGCACCGACTCACCCGCATCCACCATCCGCGCGCCGCCCTTGATGCCGTGTGCCAAGGCCGCCAGTGCCGCAACCTGCGGATCATCCTTCCAGGCCAGCACAGTCACCACGTCGTGCCGGAAGCTGTCGATCGCCTCGTCCAGGAATACGCAGGCCAGACCATCGTCATCACCGGTCAGCGCCCGGACCATCGCCACCATCGATCCATCCACCGTCACGCCAGCAACGCTATCGTTGGCCACCGAGCTACCTTGCAGCGTGGCCAACTGGGACGAAAGCGCCGACAGTGTCAGCGGTTTGAACAAACAGTCATCCATCCCGGCATCCAGGCAGCGGACACGCTCCTCCGGTAGTACGTTGGCGGTGTAGCCGATCACGGCACATGGTTTGACACCGCGTGCCTTCTCTTCGTCACGGATGCAGCGGCTCAACGTGTAGCCATCCATGACCGGCATGCAGCAGTCGGTGATCACCATGTCGAATCCATGCCATTTCCACAGAGCCAGAGCTTCCTCGCCGTTCTGCGCGCTGACTACCGTCTGACCGAGGAAGGACAGCTGCTCCACCAGCAGGATCCGGTTGGCCGGGCGGTCACCGGCCTGGATCATGTGGCCGCGGCGCACCCGCGCGGCATCAACCTGCCCATCGGCGAGATGGGCGAAGGCGTCTCCGGCGGCCAGCGCCAATTGGTGTCGCTGGCCCGCAGCCTGCTGGCACGCCCGCGCCTGTTGCTGATGGATGAGCCCACCAGCGCTATGGACTCCCAGACCGAGGCGCTGTTCCTGCAGCATCTGCAGCGCGCCACCCAGGGCCAGACGCTGGTCGTGGTCACCCATCGTCCGTCGCTGCTGGCCCTGGTCGACCGCGTGATCGTCATCGATGCTGGCAAGGTGGTGGCCGATGGTCCGAAGGCCACGGTGATGGCGGCGCTGCGCGGCAACGAGGCGCAGCCCTTCGCTGCCGGCGAGGAGGCCGCGCAACCTACGCCGACGGCACGTCCCCGCCGTCCTGCCCTTGCTGCCCGGGAGGCACACTGATGGCTGCCTGGTTCAAGCGCAACACTACGCAGGCCAGCATCAGCGCCGCCGATGCCGCCTTCATGAACGACGTGCAGGAGTCGCTGCTCGCGCAGACCACACCGGGATCGCGCCTGGTCGTGTACATGGTCCTGGCCGTGATCGTCTGCGGCCTGGCCTGGGCGCATTTCGCACGGGTGGAGGAAATCACCCAGGGCGAGGCAAAAGTGATCTCGCGCAGCCGTGAGCAGGTCATCCAGAGCCTGGAAGGTGGCATCCTGGCCGAGATGTCGGTGCGCGAAGGCGATATCGTCAATCCCGGCCAGGTACTGCTGAAGATCGACCCCACCCGCGCCAACGCCAGCTACCGCGAAGCACTGAGCAAGGTCATCGCGCTGAAGGCCACCATCGCCCGCCTGCGCGCCGAAGCCTACGGCCAGCCGCTTGAGTTCGATGCACAGGTACGCGAGTTCCCCGAAGAAGTGGAACAGGAGACGCGTGCGTTCAATGCACGTCGCCGTGCCCTGGTCGAAAGCGTCGCATCACTGGAGCGCAGCTATGCGCTGTCCATCCGCGAGATCAACCTGGCCGAGCCGCTGGCCGCGAAGGGGCTGCTGTCCGATGTCGAACTGCTGCGCATGCGCCGTCAGGCCAACGACATCAAGTCGCAGGTGGTCGAGCGCCAGAACCGCTATCGCGCCGATGCCAACTCCGAGCTGGTCAAGCTGGAAATGGAGCTCTCCCAGACCAACGAAAACCTGGTGGGTCGCGCCGACGTCGTCGAACGCACCACCATCACCGCGCCAGTGCACGGGACGATCAAGAACGTCAGGGTGAACACCATCGGCGGCGTGATCCAACCTGGCGAACACATCCTGGAAATCGTGCCGCTGGAGGACCAGCTGCTGGTCGAAGGCAAGATCCGGCCCAAGGACGTGGCTTTCCTTCGTCCCGGCCTGCCCGCCACGGTGAAGATCACCGCGTATGACTACGCCATCTACGGCGGTCTGACCGGCAAGGTGGAGCACATCAGCCCGGACACACTCAAGGATGACCAGAAAGCCGCAGCTGGCCGCGCCGACGACACGTACTACCGCGTGCTCGTACTCACCGAGAAAAGTGCCCTGCAGGCCGGTGGCAAGGAGTTGCCGATCATTCCCGGCATGGTCGCCTCGGTTGAGATCCGCACCGGCGAGAAGAGCGTTCTGGACTATCTGCTCAAGCCCGTACTCAAGGCGCGCGAAGCATTCCGCGAACGCTGAACAAGAGGGAAAAGCTCACTGGCGACTACTCCATGGTCAGAACAACGTTGTTTAGTACAAACCAGGCCCGCCATTTCTCACGGCAAGGGAGCCCGAGGTTGACGAACTGCCTTCTTCCGCTCCCGAATGAGCATGACAACGCCTGGAAAGATATACCCTCGTTCCGACCTTAGACTCCGTGCAGTGGCGGGAAAGTGGTAGGCGACTGCATCCTGCCTCTTTCCCCATACGCGCTCCTTCAACCAGCCTTCCACAACACTGGAGATGTTTCCTTTAGCCCGCTCGGCACAAGTCGGAGAGATGTAGGGCACAACGAACGTGCATGCAAGCCGATGATCCCCTTCATCCAGCAGAAGGTGTCCTGCATCCTTCCAGGCCCCTTTCATTGCCTTACGCACTTGCACACCGCGATCTTTGGATTGATCTCCAATCGGCTGCCAAGCCTGCTTTGCTTCGAACGCAAAATTGCTACGACCATTGCCAAGGTGCAGGTCGACTCGACCGCTACTAATGGCGCCGCTCTCCACATGCCCTCTGGGCAGGGATGAATCTCCACCTTCAGCTCGCGCAACACGAACTCTCGCCCGCTTGTCACTGATGAATTCCTCGATAGCCATCCACCGTCCCGATGGCACCCTCCACGCAGCCCCCGCCAAGCTGCTAAGCGTCGCGCGCTCGTTGTACCACCACAGCGCGTCTTCTGGCTCACGCCTGCTGTAAGCGCTGAGTATCTCAATCCACGACTCAGCGACTGGCCTTAACTTACTTGCGAAAGGCTTCGAAGCACCATGAAATCCGATCATCCCACTGATGTCCTTCATCCCAATCCCGTTCTTTTTGCATCACTCATTTCGAATCGACCATTTTCTGGCGATTCGTAACCGAAAGTCGATGCCGGAAGTAAAAGAAAGCCCCCGGTTTCGCCGGGGGCTTAGCTTTTCTATGGTTGCATATCCCCACCGCTATCAGGCAGATCAGAAAACCGACTCATGCAACAGGATGGATCCTGCAAACGTCCGTCAGATCAGCGTCACCTTCACCAGTTCCTGCACCAGCAGTTCCGCATCCAGGCCGGAGTGCTGGTAGGTGGCATACGACACCCCGTTGACCACCTGTTTGCCGCCCAGCACCCAGTCACCCAGGTCCTCACCGCCAACACCCAGCAGGTCATCCAGCCGCAGTGCATCGCCGGCATTGCCCTTGACCAACATCTGCTGCCGGGACTCGGCCAGGTTACCGAACAGCCCGACTTGCCCGTTCTCCAGCACATCCTTCAACGACAATGTCAGCGTGTTGTTGCCGGTACCGGTGATGTCGATGATCTCCACGCCGCTCAGCTTGCCGGCTGACGTCGCCAGGGTCAGGTTCATCGCCTGGCTGGCGCCCTGCAGCTTGAGCGTGTCCACACCATCGCCACCGTGGATACCCTTGTTGGCGGTGCTGGCCAGATGGGTGGCTGTCGTATAGCCGAGGGTTATCGTGTCATTCCCCGCGCTGCCGTGGTAGGTATCGGATACCTCGTCCAGCTTGTGCACGTCACGCGCATCAGCCACGTGCAAGGCCTCGACCTGGCTGAATGCATCCATGGTCACGCCCTTGCCGCTGGTGATCACTTTGAAGCTCCCCACATCGCCCCCTTCGGCCCCGTTGTAGGTGAACGCCTTGATGTAACGCCCGGAGCTGAGTGTCCCGGTCAGGGTCTCGCGGTGAATCTGCTTGCCATCCACGCCGTAGACCACAACCTGCACACCGCCGCCCGCGTTGTCCACGCCGGAGAAGCGCAGCGAGATCCGGCGCGCCGCGCCGTCCAGCGTGAACAAGGCACCCGCCTCATCCCCGCCCGGCGACACCAGCTTCAACCCCGCCAACGTGGCGGTGGTGGAAGCCATCTTGGCAAGCTTGGCCGACCCGAACGTCCCCACGGTGACACCATTTCCGTCGTACACGTCGTTCACCACGGCGGTCGCGGCCACGTTGAGGGTGTCGGCCAGCGTCTTGCTCGAGAACCCGCCACCGATGACCCGGTAGGCTTCCGATGCCGGCCCCTTCAGTCCCTGCGAAACGATGCTCGCCACCACGTCGAAGTCGTAGCTCACGCCCTGGCCGGTGGTGGTACCGGTGCGGGTCACGGCAGTGGGCACCTTGACCAGCACCGCATCGGCGGCGATGTCCTGCGCAGTCAACACCTGCTGGTAAACGGCAATACCCCACTGCACGTGAATCACATCACCCACTACCGCCTTGCTGCCAGCCAGCGACACCTGCATGTCCACGCCGTTGTTCGCTTCGGTCGCCGTCAAAACGTCTTCGGCTTCGGCGATGCGCACGATCCGCGGTGCCTGGACACCATCGGCCAGCGTCACCTGGCGCTCCACGCTTTGGACCTGCATGCCATTGGCACCGACGATGCGGGCCTGGATGTTCCAACCGGATGCATGCACGGACAGGTCGGTGAAGAACCACCTCCCGTTCTGGACGATGGCATCGCCCCAGCTCTTGCCATTGTCGGTCGAGACCTGGACCTTGGCGCCGGCAGCCAGTTCGGAGATCACTGTGCCCTGGAGCAGGCGACCGGCACTGCCATCGGCCGTCACGAAGTCAACGGCCGCGCCCGTATCCTTGCCCATCGCATCGATCGACAAACCGGAGCGCACCTCCACGCCCTGCTGTACCAGCACCTCGGCGTCGTATGCCGAATGCCGGTACACCGCGTAGGTTGCACCGCCCACCTGCACCACGCCGCTCATCTTCCATTCGCCCTGCAACGGGCCGCCGGCAGTGCCGTTGAGCTCCAGCATGTCGCCGGCATTGCCCTTGACCAGCATCTGCACCTTGCCACCGCTGGTGAACAGATTCCTGCCACCACCGGCCAGCACGTCGGCCAGCGTCATCCTGAGCGTGTTGTTGCCACTGCCGGTGATGTCGATGATCTCGATCGAGTCGATCTTCTGCCCGATCTCCCCCAGGTCCAGCACCTGCCTGGCACCGGTCAGCTTCAGCGTGTCGATGCCCTGCCCTGCGGATATCCCGCCGCTGGTCGTTGCAGCGAGGTGCGCTATGTTGCCCAGGGAGAAGATGTTGTCCTCATCGCCACCGTAGTACGTGCCTTTGGTGCCGCTTATGGTCTGTTGCGAGAGCGTATTGAGCTTGCCCGGCCCACGGCGCATCTCGAAATTGTCCAGGCCGATCCAGTCGTAGTCACCACAATAGGTTTTAACACCGGGAAGCTTGTACCCGGTGCTGACCACCATGTACGAGAACTCCTTACCAGCGGGTGCCTTGAAGGCGGCATTGAGCGTGTTTGGCCAGTCGGCCGACAGCGTGAGCTGTCCGACCAAGGCACCATTTGCGCCATAGAAGCGGGCCTGCGCCGATCCGAAGGCGTCCGCCTGCAGATTGGTTACCAGGAACTTCAGCTCCGTCAGCGGACCTTCCAGAAAGTCGATGCGGCTGGATCCCATCACGCCGATCTTCATGCCACTGGCGATGGCGGGGTCATAGCTGCTGAAGCCATTGACGGCCTGCTTTGACTGCCAGTGATTGTAATCAAACAGCGAAGTGACGCGGATACCCGCATGGCTGGCACTCTGCCCCGCCATGAGATCCGCCGCTGCGGCACCGCTGAAGTCAACATAGTGGTATTCGCCCTGGTCCAGATAACGCGATGCGTTGCCGGCCTTGTCGACAATGGCAGCCATCACATTGCTCTGCGCCAACGAGATGCCTGGATTGATCCGTGCGGTACCGGCGGCCGCCTCCTGTGCGGTCAGGACGTAATCATGTCGCAGGCCGCCGGCCACGATGCTGACGATGTCACCTTCGGCGACGTCGGCTTTGTTGAAGTTGACGCGCACATACGCGCCGTCCGTGGCCACCAGGATCGGCGCATTCGGCACCAGCGTATCGAAGACCACCTCCTTGAACTGGACCTCACCGGCCTTGCCGGCGCTGTTCACCACCTTGGTCTGGATCTCCCAGCTGCCGCTGTGGCTGTTGTTGTCCTGTGCCGCCCACTGGCGGCCATCAACGATGGCGTCCACCCAGCTGCGGCCACCGTCGGTGGACACCTGCAGGCGCTCACCGGTCAACAAGGGTGCGCTGATGACACCCTGCATCAGGCGCCCTGCACTACCATCACTGGTGAGGCGGTCGGTGCCACTCACGCCCCAGTCCTTGCCGATCGCGGTCACCGTTGCGATCTGCTCCGGACCCTGGGTGCCGACCACGACGATGTACGTCTCTGAAGTCTCCGAGGGGTTGCCGGCCGGGTCGGTCACCATCACCTCGAACGCGTGCTGCCCGTCCATCAACGGTGTGGTCGGGGTGAACGACCAGATACCGTCCTTGCCGACCGTGGTCTCGCCGATCACGTTGCCATTGTCGAGGATGGTGACCTTGTCGCCCGGGTCCGCCTTGCCGGTCAGGGTCGGCGTGTTGTCATCAGTGGTTCCGCCGTGGGCAACCGGGCCGACGTCCGGTCCCTGGTCGTCTGCGACCGCGTCGATTTCCGGCCGTTCCGGTGCGTGCAGATCCACGTTGATCAGGTAGACCGGCGAGAACTCGCTGGTGTTGCCATCCGGATCTTCGTGGGTGACGCTGATCTCGTGCGCGCCCTCGGCCAGCGGTCTCACCGGCACCAGCGACCATTCGCCGCTGGCAGGAATACGCACCCGGCCCAGCAGCAGGTCGTTGTCGTAGACATGCACCAGATCGCCCGGCCGGCCCCGGCCGCTGATGGTCGGCCGGCCGTCGTCGGTGTAGCCACCGTGGGCGATGTTCCCCTGCACGCTGCCCACACCATCAACGATGGCGTCGATCACGGGAACCGTATAGGCGATGCCGCGCGCGGCGGCGTCACGGCTGGCGGCCAAGGGGTCGAGGTTACGGTTGTCGTTCAATTTCCAGCTCCATCAGGTAGTGAAACCGCCCCGCGCGGGGCGATGCAGGTCGTTGTTGTCGATGCCACGCCACTGGAGCCGACTCAGGGCTGCCAGACGCCGATTCCATCGCTCACAAGGGAGATCGGAATGCGCTGTCACGGGATCGTCGTAGGGCGGCACGCTTTCTCACTGCGCGAAGTCATCGCCGTGCGCACCGGTGTTGCGTCAAGCCGGTGACCCGGCCATTCCGGGTTCGGGGTTTCATCTGAAATCAACGCGTCGCGAAGGCCGGCATTCTGGTGAGCACCCCGGTAGCCGTATATGAGATTCACCTCAAACATCACCTTCCATCCCGCACTTCCGGCGGTCTGGCGACGGGCAGCAAAAAACCCCCGGCTTGCGCCGGGGGTTTTCTGTTCAACACTTACCGCAGATCAGACTCAGGCGTTGACCGAATCGGCCACGTCCTTGTAGTCGGCAATCTGGTCGAAGTTCATGTAGCGGTAGATCTCGCTGCCAGCGGCATCGAGCACGCCAACATCGGCCATGTACTCTTCCTTGGTCGGGATACGACCCAGACGCGAGCAGATCGCGGCCAGTTCGGCCGAACCCAGGTACACGTTGGTGTTACGGCCCAGGCGATTCGGGAAGTTGCGGGTCGAGGTCGACATCGCGGTGGAGCCTTCGCGGATCTGTGCCTGGTTGCCCATGCACAGCGAGCAGCCCGGCATTTCCATGCGTGCGCCAGCAGCGCCGAAGGTGCCGTACACGCCTTCCTTGGTCAGCTCGGAGGCATCCATCTTGGTCGGCGGGGCCACCCACAGACGGGTCGGGATGTCACGCTTGCCTTCCAGCAGCTTCGCAGCAGCACGGAAGTGACCGATGTTGGTCATGCACGAACCGATGAACACTTCGTCGATCTTGGCACCGGCCACTTCAGACAGCGTCTTCACGTCGTCCGGGTCGTTCGGGCAGGCCACGATCGGCTCGTGGATGTCGGCCAGGTCGATCTCGATGACGGCGGCGTACTCGGCGTCGGCATCCGGCTCCAGCAGCTGCGGGTCGGCCAACCAGGCTTCCATCTTCTCCACGCGACGGGCCAGCGAACGGGCATCGGCGTAGCCTTCGGCAATCATCCACTTCAGCAGCGTGATGTTGCTGTTGAGGTACTCGATGATCGGCTCCTTGTTCAGGCGCACCGAGCAACCGGCGGCCGAACGCTCGGCCGAGGCGTCGGACAGTTCGAACGCCTGCTCCACCTTCAGGTCCGGCAGACCTTCGATTTCCAGGATGCGGCCGGAGAAGATGTTCTTCTTGCCGGCCTTGGCCACGGTCAGCAGACCGGACTTGATCGCGTACAGCGGAATCGCGTTGACCAGATCACGCAGGGTCACGCCCGGCTGCATCTTGCCCTTGAAGCGCACCAGCACCGACTCCGGCATGTCCAGCGGCATGACGCCGGTGGCAGCGGCGAAGGCGACCAGGCCCGAACCGGCCGGGAACGAGATGCCCACCGGGAAACGGGTGTGCGAGTCACCACCGGTACCGACGGTGTCCGGCAGCAGCATGCGGTTGAGCCAGCTGTGGATCACGCCGTCGCCCGGGCGCAGCGAGACGCCGCCACGGGTGGAGATGAACTCCGGCAGGGTGTGGTGGGTCTTCACGTCCACCGGCTTCGGGTAGGCAGCGGTGTGGCAGAACGACTGCATCACCAGGTCGGCCGAGAAGCCCAGGCAGGCCAGGTCCTTCAGCTCGTCACGGGTCATCGGGCCGGTGGTGTCCTGCGAGCCCACCGAGGTCATCTTCGGTTCGCAGTAGGTGCCCGGGCGCATGCCCTTGCCTTCCGGCAGGCCACAGGCGCGGCCAACCATCTTCTGTGCAAGCGAGTAGCCCTTGCCGGTATCGGCCGGCTGCACCGGCAGACGGAACAGGTCGGTCACCGGCAGGCCCAGCGCTTCACGCGCCTTGGCGGTCAGGCCACGGCCGATGATCAGCGGAATGCGGCCACCGGCACGCACTTCGTCGAACAGAACGTCGCTCTTGACTTGGAACTCGGCGATCACTTCGCCGTTCTTCAGCGCCTTGCCATCGTACGGACGCAGCTCGACGACATCGCCGTGCTCCATCTTCGACACGTCCAGCTCGATTGGCAGCGCGCCGGCATCTTCCATGGTGTTGTAGAAGATCGGGGCGATCTTCGAACCCAGGCAGACACCGCCGAAGCGCTTGTTCGGGATGAAGGGGATGTCTTCACCGGTGAACCACAGCACCGAGTTGGTGGCGGACTTGCGGCTGGAACCGGTACCGACCACGTCGCCGACGTAGGCAACCAGATTGCCCTTTTCCTTCAGCGACAGGATCTCCTGGATCGGGCCTCGCTTGCCGTCTTCTTCCGGCACGAACGGGGCATCCGGACGCTTGTTCTTCAGCATCGCCAGGGCGTGCATCGGGATGTCCGGGCGGGTGGTGGCGTCCGGTGCCGGCGACAGGTCGTCGGTGTTGGTTTCGCCCGGCACCTTGAACACGGTGATGGTCAGGCTCTGCGGCACTTCCGGCTTGCTGGTGAACCACTCGGCATCGGCCCAGCTCTGCAGCACGCCCTGTGCATTGGCGTTGCCGGCCTTAACCTTTTCCTGCACGTCGTGGAAGGCATCAAACACCAGCAGCGTGTGCTTCAGGCCATTGGCGGCGATGGCGCCGACTTCGGCGTCGTCCAGCAGCTGGATCAGCGGGGCGACGTTGTAACCGCCGAGCATGGTGCCCAGCAGTTCGGTGGCGCGCTCGCGGCTGATCAGTGCGTTCTTTTCGGTGCCGAAGGCAATGGCGGCCAGGTACGAGGCCTTGACCTTGGCGGCGTCGTCCACGCCAGCCGGCACGCGGTTGGTGATCAGGTCGAGCAGGAACTCGGCCTCACCCGCCGGTGGGTTCTTCAGCAGCTCGATGACGTCGGCCGTCTGCTGTGCGGTCAGCGGCAACGGCGGGATGCCAAGCGCGGCGCGCTCAGCTACGTGGTGGCGGTAGGCTTCCAACATGACAACTCCCGGGTGTAACGGTTTGAGAATGGATGGGCTCAGCTTTGCGGCACGATCAGCTTCAGGCCCTTGAAGTAGTCGCGATAAAACGTGTCGTTCCAGGTGATCAGGCCGTCGCACTGCAGCAGCGCATGTGCGCCGACCATGAAATCGTCGATGCGGCGGGTGTCGCCGCTGCGCTGGCGATGGCGGCGGTGCATCTCGCCGGCACGCAACGCGGATTTGGCTTCCAGCGGGCTGAAATGGACGCCCATTTCTTCCAATGCTTCCTGTACTTCGGCGCCACCGCGCAGCGAGGCGCAGACTTCGGCCAAGGTGGTGCCGCAGACGACCACCCGGCCACCGACAAGCGCCTGCCGCAGGCAGGCCTCCACCGCGTCGGCACGCGGGCCATCGCTGAGCAGTTCGATCAGCACAGGCGAATCGACCGCGATCATGCTTCGTCGGCCTCGTCGCGGACGGTGCGCACCGCCTGTTCGGCCGATTCAAAGCCATCCAGCGCGAATTTGCCGCGCGCACGGGAAATGGCGTCGTCCACGCTCTTGCGCAGGATGATGCGGCTGCCTTCCAGCTCGACCTTCAGCAGCGTGCCCTTGGTCAGGCCCAACGCATCACGTACCGCCTTGGGCAGGGTGATCTGCCCGCGTTCAGCTACGGTGGCTTCCATGGGACCTCCAATGAAGTATGCACGAATTATACATACTTGCCCGGGCATACCCCAGCCCGCAGCTGACCGTCCGGGCCAACTCTGACGGCCCTGGAGCCGTTACACGGGCGCAACAAGCCGTTGCCTAAACTGGCGGCCACAGCCCTGCCCCGGCCGTGAACGCGTGGTCCATACTCGACCTGCATTCACACGGGCCATCGGCCCCGGAAAGCCCGCGCGGCGCCCCATGCACCGCGGCAAGCCATCTGTAAGAAAGGAGCAATGCCGTATGAACGATACGTTCTCCACCCGCAGCCAACTGGACGTTGGCGGCCAGCAATTCACCTACTGCAGCCTGCCCAAGCTGGGCCAGAAGTACGACATTTCCCACCTGCCCTATTCGATGAAGATCCTGCTGGAGAACCTGCTCCGGCACGAGGACGGCGGCCAGACCGTCGGCCCGGAGCACATCGAGGCCGTGGCGAAGTGGAACCCAAAGGCTGAACCGGATACCGAAATCGCCTTCATGCCGGCGCGCGTGGTGCTGCAGGACTTCACCGGCGTGCCCTGCGTGGTCGACCTGGCCGCCATGCGCGACGCGGTGACCAAGCTTGGCGGCAAGGCCGAGCAGATCAACCCCCTCATCCCCTCCGAACTGGTCATCGACCACTCGGTGCAGGTGGATGTGTTCGGCCGCCCGGACGCGCTGGACATCAACGGCAAGATCGAATTCGAGCGCAACCGCGAGCGTTACAGCTTCCTGCGCTGGGGCCAGAAGGCCTTCGAAAACTTCAAGGTGGTGCCGCCCAACACCGGCATCGTCCACCAGGTGAACCTGGAGAACCTCGCCCGCGTGGTGATGGAACGTGACGTCGATGGCACCCGCTGGGCGTTCCCGGACACCGTGTTCGGCACCGACTCGCATACCACCATGATCAACGGCATCGGCGTGCTGGGCTGGGGCGTGGGCGGCATCGAGGCCGAGGCGGCCATGCTCGGCCAGCCGTCGTCGATGCTGATCCCGCAGGTGGTGGGCTTCAAGCTCAGCGGCAAGCTGCCCGAGGGCGCCACCGCGACCGACCTGGTGCTGACCGTCACCCAGATGCTGCGCACGCTGGGCGTGGTGGGCAAGTTCGTCGAGTTCTACGGCGACGGCCTGCAGCACCTGCCGTTGGCCGACCGCGCCACCATCGCCAACATGGCGCCGGAGTACGGCGCCACCTGCGGCATCTTCCCGATCGATGCCGAATCGCTGAACTACCTGCGCCTGTCCGGCCGCAGCGAAGCGCAGATCGCCCTGGTGGAAAGCTACGCCAAGGCCCAGGGCCTGTGGCACGACCCCAGCAGCCCGCACGCGCAGTACAGCGCCACGCTGGAACTGGACATGGGCAACGTGAAGCCGTCGATGGCCGGCCCCAAGCGCCCGCAGGATCGCGTGCTGCTGGAGGACGTGCACAGCAACTTCTCCGATGCACTCAAGGGCCTGACCGTCAATCGCGACCAGCGCACCGGTGATGTGGCCGATTTCATCAACGAAGGCGGCGGCGCAGCGGTCGGCAACGAGCAACTGGCCAAGGGCCATGCCGACATCGTCATCAACAACCAGTCGGCGCGACTGAAGGACGGCGCGGTGGTCATCGCCGCCATCACCTCCTGCACCAATACGTCCAACCCGGCGGTGATGCTGGGTGCCGGCCTGCTCGCCCGCAACGCGGCGCGGCTGGGACTGAAGGCCAAACCGTGGGTGAAGACTTCACTCGGGCCGGGCTCGCGCGTGGTCACCGATTACCTGGAAAAGGCCGGCGTGCTGACCGAGCTGGAGAAGCTGGGCTTCTTCGTGGTCGGTTACGGCTGCACCACCTGCATTGGCAACTCCGGCCCATTGCCGACCGAAGTCAGCGCCGGCATTGCCTCCGGTGATCTGGTGGTTGCATCGGTGCTGTCGGGCAACCGCAACTTCGAAGGCCGCGTGCATCCGGAAGTGAAGGCCAACTACCTGGCCTCGCCGCCGCTGGTGGTGGCCTACGCCATCGCCGGCACGGTGCGCATCGACCTGACCAAGGAACCGATCGGCCAGGACAGCACCGGCAAGGACGTCTACCTGCGTGACATCTGGCCGAGCAACAAGGAGATCGGCGACATGATCGCCGCCACTGTCGGCCCGGAAATGTTCAAGCAGAACTACGCCGACGTGTTCAAGGGCGACACCCGTTGGGCGCAGATCCAGTCGCCGGAAGGCCAGGCCTACCAATGGAACGGCGACTCGACCTACATCAAGAACCCGCCCTACTTCGAAGGCATGACGATGCAGGTCGGCACCATCTCCGACGTGCACGGTGCGCGCGTGCTGGGCTTGTTCGGTGATTCCATCACCACCGACCACATCTCCCCGGCCGGCAACATCAAGAAGGACTCGCCCGCTGGCCGCTTCCTGCAGTCGCGCGGCGTGCAACCGGCCGACTTCAACAGCTACGGCAGCCGCCGCGGCAATGACGATGTGATGGTGCGCGGCACCTTCGCCAACATCCGCATCAAGAACCTGATGTTCGGCGGCGAAGAAGGCGGCAACACGCTGTACTACGCCAAGGGCAGCAAGGACGGCGAGAAGCTGGCCATCTACGACGCGGCCATGAAGTACAAGGCCGACGGCGTGCCGCTGGTGGTACTGGCCGGCAAGGAATACGGCACCGGCTCCTCGCGCGACTGGGCGGCCAAGGGCACCAACCTGCTGGGCGTCAAGGCAGTCATCGCCGAGAGCTTCGAGCGCATCCACCGTTCCAACCTGGTCGGCATGGGCGTACTGCCATTGCAGTTCAATGATGGCGAGAACGCACTGAGCCTGGGGTTGGATGGCTCTGAAACCTTCGACATCACCGGCCTGCAGGACGGCAACGCCAAGCGCGCCACCGTCACGGCAACCCGGGCCGATGGCAGCCAGAAGCAGTTCGAAGCCAAGGTGCTGCTGCTGACCCCGAAGGAAATCGTGTACTTCCGCAACGGCGGCCTGCTGCAGTACGTACTTCGCCAATTGGCCGCGAAGAAGGCCGCCTGACCGACCGTTGATCGGCGGAAGCCCCGCCCCGCGCAGCACGCGGGGCGTTCCCAGCGGACGCACGGCAGTGCCGTGCAAGCGTCCACTGCTCACCCACAACGGCGGACTGTTGCAGTACGTACTTCGCCAACTGGCCGCGAAGAAGGCGGCTTGATCGACTTCTTGGAAGGCTTGATGATTTGATGAAAAGAACAACGCCCCTTCTGGGGCGTTGTTCTTTTTCACCCCTCCCCAACCCTCCCCTCCGCCTTCGGCGCAAGGGAGGGGGCAGAAGCGACTCGCTGCATCCCGGCCGAGCGCGCGAAACCATCCCTCCACTTGCACCGAAGGCGGAGGGGAGGGGGCAGAAGCGATTCGCTGCATCCCGGCCGAGCGCGCAAAACCATCCCTTCACTTGCACCGAAGGCGGAGGGGAGGCGCAGAAGCGGTTCGCTGCACCCTGGCCGAGCACGCGAAACCACCCCCTCCCTTGCGCCGAAGGCGGAGGGGAGGGTTGGGGAGGGGTAGCGCTCTTGCTCTTGCCTATTGCACTTGCTCTTGCCCTACCTTCCCAGCGGCTTCCAACTGGCGCTGTACACCCGCCACTTTCCATCCTCGTAGCGCCAGCCGCTGACCATCTCCTGCATGTCACCGCGCTCGGGCATCAATGCCCCCGTGCCACCTACCAGCAGCACATTGAACCGCACCGTCGCAGTACTACCGCCCTCGCCCATCTCCACCGTCATCGGCCCGGTCTGCGCGGCGACCTTCTTGTTGAGCAGCAACTGCGCCTTCAGCAGACGCTCGAGTCCAGCCCGGTCCACGCCTTCGTTGCCGATGAACTCAGCCGACACCGAATCCATGAAGTCATTGGGTTCCCCCACCTCCACCGCATCCTGCATTGCAGCAATCGTCCGCCGCAGCTGCTGCTCGGGTGGCTCCCGACCGCAGCCGCCCATGGAAAGCACAATCAGTACACAAAGCGTGCAATTAAGGACTGTTCGGAGCATCTAAATCCCTTCGCCTTTTCAATTCGGAACGGTATGCTGGGACAACGGTGCCGGCAGCCGCTGCCGAGCCCGACCACTAGATCACATCCATTTCCTGGAGGGGAAGATGAATCAGGAACGTCCCTGGCTGCAGAGCTACCCGGCCGGTGTCCCGGCTGAAATCGACGTCAACGAGTTCCGCTCTGTTGCCGCCGTGTTCGATACGTCGGTAGCCAAGTTCCGTGATCGGCCCGCCTACTCCAATTTCGGCAAGACCATCACCTACGGTGAAGCCGATGCGCTGGTAACCCAGTTCGCCTCCTATCTGCTCGGCGAACTGCAGCTCAAGAAGGGTGACCGCGTCGCGGTGATGATGCCCAACTGCCTGCAGTACCCGATCGCCATCTTCGGCATCCTGCGCGCTGGCCTGACGGTGGTGAACGTCAACCCGCTGTACACCGCGCGCGAGCTCAAGCACCAGCTGGTCGATGCCGGCGCTGCAGTGCTGCTGGTGGTGGACAACTTCGGCCAGACCGTGCAGCAGGTGATTGCTGAAACCCCGGTCAAGCAGGTCATCACCACCGGCCTGGGCGACATGCTCGGCTTCCCCAAGGGCTGCATCGTCAACTTCGTGCTCAAGTACGTGAAGAAGATGGTGCCCGAGTACAGCCTGCCCGGCGCCGTGCGTTTCAACGACACCCTCAAGCTCGGCAAGCGCCACGCGATGCCGGTGGTGGAAATCGATCACGACGACATTGCCTTCCTGCAGTACACCGGCGGCACCACCGGTGTTGCCAAGGGCGCGATGCTGACCCACCGCAACCTGGTCGCGAACATGCAGCAGGCTTCGGCGTGGATCAGCGCATCCGGCGTGAAGCCGGGCGAAGAAGTGATCATCACCGCGCTGCCGCTGTACCACATCTTCGCACTGACAGCGAACGGCCTGGTCTTCATGAAGCTCGGTGGCCTGAACTACCTGATCACCAATCCGCGCGACATGAAGGGCTTCGTCAAGGAGCTCAAGAACAACCGCTTCACCGCCATCACCGGCGTCAACACGCTGTTCAATGGCCTGCTCAATACCGAGGGTTTCGACCAGGTTGATTTCTCCAACCTCAAGGTCGCCCTGGGCGGCGGCATGGCGGTACAGCGCGCCGTGGCTGAGAAGTGGAAGAAGGTCACCGGCGTCACCCTGGTGGAAGCATACGGCCTGACCGAAACCTCGCCGGCAGCCTGCATCAACCCGCTGGATCTTAAGGACTACAACGGCTCCATCGGCCTGCCGATTCCCTCCACCGATGCCTGCGTCAAGAACGACGACGGCCAGATGGTCGGGACCGGCGAAGTGGGCGAACTGTGCATCCGTGGCCCGCAGGTGATGAAGGGCTACTGGCACCGCGCCGACGAAACCGAGAAGGTGCTCGATGCCGACGGCTGGCTGCACACCGGCGACATGGCACGCATGGACGAACAGGGCTTCTTCTACATCGTCGACCGCAAGAAGGACATGATCCTGGTGTCGGGCTTCAACGTGTACCCGAACGAGATCGAGGACGTCATCGCGATGATGCCCGGCGTGCTGGAAGTTGCCGCCGTTGGCGCTCCGAACGAGAAGTCCGGCGAAGTGGTGAAGGTGGTCATCGTCAAGAAGGATCCGAACCTCACCGAGGAGCAGGTCAAGGAATTCGCCCGCGCCAACCTCACCGGCTACAAGCACCCACGCATCGTCGAGTTCCGCAAGGAACTGCCGAAGACCAACGTCGGCAAGATCCTGCGCCGCGAACTGCGTGACTCCAAGCCGGAAGCCTGAGGCTCAGGTCATTGGATGACAAAAGCCCTCCCCTGACCGGGAGGGCTTTTTCATTCTGGCGGTTGCATAGCGGACGTTTGGGCTTCATGCGTCCTGGCATTGTTACTGCGCTGTCATTCCCGCGCAGGCGGGAATCGCTCGTTGCTTTTGCTTTAAGCCGCTGCAATTCCCCTGCCCCCACAAAACAAGAGCCAAGAGCGATTCCCGCCTGTCGGGAATGACGACCTGAAAGTACCGCAGGCACGGCGCCGACTTCGTACGTGGGATGTCAGCAGACCCATAGGAGCGACCTTGGTCGCGAAACTCATGCAACCTGCGGATTCAGAGGCGGGCTGCAACTGCAGTCACCCGGGCGGTTCAATCGTTGCCAACTTCGCGACCAAGGTCGGTCCTACATGGCCGCTTCGGGCTGTCCGCAAGAACTGCTCCATCGGCTCGTATGGAACATCAGCCCAGGGCGTCCGCAGATCGGAGGATCGGCGCGCGCATCACACCGAGCGATGCCCACAAAAAAGCCCCGCGACTGCGGGGGGCTTTTAGGCTCACCTATGGAAACCTCAGGCTTCCGGGCGCATGTACGGGAACAGCAGCACGTCGCGGATCGAGGCGCGGCCGGTCAGCATCATCACCAGACGATCGATGCCGATGCCAAGGCCGCCGGTCGGTGCCATGCCGTATTCCAGCGCACGGATGTAGTCCGAGTCGTAATGCATGGCTTCATCGTCACCACCTTCCTTGGCTTCCACCTGCGCCTGGAAGCGCGCGGCCTGGTCTTCCGGGTCGTTCAACTCGGAGAAGCCGTTGGCGATTTCCTTGCCATTGATGAACAGCTCGAAGCGGTCGGTATAACCGGCATCGGTGTCGCTGGCGCGCGCCAGCGGCGAGACTTCCACCGGGTGATCGGTGATGAAGGTCGGCTGGACCAGGGTGTGTTCGACGGTGGCTTCGAAGATTTCCAGCAGCAGCTTGCCCCAGCCGTAGGACGGCTTGACGCGGATCTTCAAACGCTCGCAATGGCGCAGCAGCGCATCGCGGTCGGTGCAGTCGGCCAGGCTGATCTCCGGGTTGTAGTGGCGCACCGCCTCATCCATGCGCCAGCGACGGAAGGCCGGGCCCAGGTTGATCTGCACGCCGTCCCATTCCACATCGGTGGTGCCCAGCACCTGCTGCGCCACATCGCGGATCACACCCTCGGTCAGGTCCATCACTTCGTTGTACGTGGCGTAGGCCTCGTACAGCTCCATCATGGTGAATTCCGGGTTGTGGCGGGTGCTGACGCCTTCGTTGCGGAAGTTGCGGTTGATTTCGTACACGCGCTCCAGGCCACCAACCACCAGGCGCTTGAGGTACAACTCCGGCGCCACGCGCAGGTAGAGGTCCAGGTCCAGCGCGTTGTGATGCGTGGTGAACGGCTTGGCCGTCGCGCCGCCGGGGATGTAATGCATCATCGGCGTTTCGACTTCCAGGAAGTCGCGGTTGTCCAGCCACGCACGCATGGCGCGGATGATGCGCGAGCGCTTGATGAACACCTCGCGCGACTCGGGGGTCACGATCAGGTCCACGTAGCGCTGGCGGTAGCGCTGCTCGACGTCGGCCAGGCCGTGCCACTTGTCCGGCAACGGGCGCAGCGACTTGGTCAGCAGGCGGATGCTTTCGGCCTTGACCGACAGCTCACCGGTCTTGGTGCGGGTCAGACCGCCTTCGACGGCGATGATGTCGCCCACGTCCCAGCCCTTGAAGGCGGCGTAGACGTCACCGAGCACGGTGGCCTGCAGGAACAGCTGGATGCGGCCGGTTTCGTCCTGGATCTGCGCGAAGCTGGCCTTGCCCATGATGCGCTTGGCCATCAGGCGGCCGGCCATCTTCACCGTGCGGCCGGATGCTTCCAGCGCTTCGCCGGTCCAGGTTTCGGCATCGGCAAACTCGGCCTGCAACGTGCCGGCAAAGTCTTCACGACGGAAGTCGTTCGGGTAGGCGATGCCCTGTGCGCGCAGTGCCGTGAGTTTCGCGCGGCGCTCGGCGATGAGGCTGTTCTCGTCGACGGGGGGCTGCGGCGCTACCGGGGTCTGTTCGTTCATGGCATTGGGATTCATTTGGGGGGAGAAAACAGGATGCGGCAGGCGGGGCTTGCCGCACCGTACAACACAACAAGGGAGCGGCCCGTGCAGGGCCACTCCGGATTACGCGTCGCTGCGTTTGGCGCCCGCTTCCAGACCGGACTTCAGGCTGGCCTCGATGAATTCATCCAGGTCGCCGTCCAGCACCTTCTGCGTGTCGGTGCGTTCGATGCCGGTGCGCAGGTCCTTGATACGGCTCTGGTCGAGCACGTAGTTGCGGATCTGGCTGCCCCAGCCGATGTCGGACTTGGTGGCTTCCAGGGCATCGCGCTCGGTGTTGCGCTTCTGCACTTCCAGCTCATAGAGCTTGGCGGCCAGCATCTTCATCGCGGTATCGCGGTTCTGGTGCTGGCTGCGGCCGGTCTGGCAGGCGACAACGGTGTTGGTCGGGATGTGCGTGATACGCACCGCCGACTCGGTCTTGTTGACGTGCTGACCACCGGCACCGGAGGAGCGGTACACGTCGGTGCGCAGGTCGGCCGGATTGATGTCGATTTCGATGTTGTCATCGACTTCCGGGGACACGAACACCGAGGTGAAGCTGGTGTGGCGACGGTTGTCCGAGTCGAACGGCGACTTGCGCACCAGGCGGTGCACGCCGATCTCGGTCTTCAGCCAGCCGTAGGCGAACTCGCCTTCCACCCGGAACGTGGCCGACTTGATGCCGGCAACATCGCCACCGGACACTTCCATCAGCTCGGTCTTCCAGCCGCGCGATTCGCACCAGCGCAGGTACATGCGCAGCATCATTTCGGCCCAATCCTGGGCTTCGGTGCCACCGGCACCGGCCTGGATGTCGACGAATGCGTTGCAGCTGTCCATCTCGCCGGAGAACATGCGCTGGAATTCCAGCTTCTCGATGTGCGCCTGGTACTTGTCCAGGTCGGCGATCACCGCCACGGCGGTATCTTCGTCCTGCTCGCTTTCGGCCAGCTCAAGCAGTTCGGTGGCTTCGGACAAGCCGTCCAGTACATCGGCGATGCCGGTGACGGTCTTGTCGAGCATGGAGCGCTCACGACCCAGGGTCTGGGCGTACTCCGGGTTGTTCCAGATATCGGGGTTTTCCAGCTCGCGGGTTACTTCTTCGAGACGTTCTTTCTTGACGTCGTAGTCAAAGATACCCCCTGAGCGAGACCACACGATCGGTCAGATCGGCGATTCGCTGGCGGATGGGATTGAGTTCAATCATGGTCGGTCTAGGAAAAGGCAGACAAGCTGGCAATTCTAGCATCCGCCGGGAGGCGCAGCTGACGTCAGCAATTGTCACTGAACAGGCGCCGGCTTGTCGGTAGAATCCCCACAGCACCCGCCTTGGCGGGGAACGGAAACCCCCTTCGATGACTACAAGGACTCACGCTTGAATACTCGCCCCGCCCGCCTGTTCGTGGCTCTTTCGATGACAATCGCGCTTGCAGGCTGCCAAAAGCTGACCGGCGCTGCTGCCGACAACACCCCCGAACTGAAAGTCGGCGACACCGTCGCCGGCGAGATCACCTCCACCAGCCGCCTGAACTACAACGACGGCAGCCGCCACCAGAGCTACAAGGTCACGCTCAAGAGTGGCGAGGCGCTGTCGCTGGAACTGGGCGGCGCGCTCAACGGCCAGCTGGCGGTGTTCGACGGCCAGAGCATGCTGGCCAAGGCATCGACCGGCAGCTACGAAGGCGAAGGCGACAGCACCTCCACCAGCGGCGTCAGCCTGGCGTTCCGTGCGCCCAAGGACGGCAGCTTCCTGGTCGCCGTGAACAGTGCCGGCGCCGACAGCTTTGGCCCGTTCAAGCTCAAGACCGCCACCGTGGTGCCCTACGACGGCAAGCCGCTGGCTGCCGGCAGCCAGGCCATCGACTGGCTGATGAGCAAGAAGCAGGAGTACGCGCTGAAGGTGGACAAGCCGGGCCTGTACTCGATCAAGATGGAGTCCAGCGCGATCGACGCCTTCCTGAATCTGAACGGCCGCAACGTGGAGGTCGAGGACGACGACAGCGGCGGCCAGCTCAATGCCCGCATCCAGGCCTATCTGGAACCGGGTGATTACACGATTGGCGCCTCGTCGATGAACGAAACCACCGGCTCGTTCAAGCTCAGCGTGGCGCTGACCCCGACTGAAGGCAACCTGGTCACCCGCGACGGCACCGCACTGACCATCGGCCAGACCGCGCCGGCAATGATGGATTCGCGCGGCCGCCGCACCTTCGTACTGAACCTGGAGAGCGCCAAGCTGGTCCAGTTCGACGCCATTGCCGACGGCTTCGACTCGGTGCTGAAGATCAGCGGACCGGGCGTGGACGCCGAAGACGATGACGGCGGCAACGGCACCAACGCGCAGCTGATCCAGTCGTTGAAGCCGGGCCGCTACATCGTGGAGGTGAGGAGCCTCAACGGCCAGGGCGTGTTCGAACTGGAAACCACCGACCTGGGCGGCGACGCGGCCACACCGGCCAACAGCAACCGCAAGGACGCCGCCAGCGAAGCCGCTGCCGAAGCCGCCAGCGCGAGCGCCGACGCGGCGGTAATCCAGTAATTTTCCGCCGGCCTCGCCTTCCCGGCAGGCCGGCATACCCGCATCGGGCCACTGCATCCCCCGGTGCAGCGCCCCGAACAACGCAATCTGTTCCCTCCCATAAGGAAATTGAAGTGAAGCGACTCGCAGCAGGACTGCTGTCCCTGGCCATCGCCGCCGCGGTGAATGCACCCGTTCACGCCGCCGCACCGGCCCGCACCCTCGCCGTCAACGGCGACGTCTCCGGCGAAATCACCTCTTCCACCCCGGTCAACTTCAGCGATGGCACCCGCAGCCAGCTGTTCTCGCTGCAGCTGGCCGCCGGCCAGGCGGTCTCGTTGACGCTGCAGGGCGCGCTCAAGGGCTCGCTGTCGGTGTTCCACCGCGACGCACTGGTTGGCCGCACCGAAGCTGACGACAGCGGCACCACCACCCTGAGCATCCGCGCCGACAAGGCCGGCCCGTACATGATCGCCGTGAGCGGTGCCGATGCGCGTGCGTTCGGCCCGTTCCAGCTTTCGGCCGACACCATCGCCGCCTATGACGGCAAGCCGCTGACCGCTGGCCGCCGCATCACCGATTGGCTGCAGAACGGCGACAAGACCTACACCCTGCAGGTCGACAAGCCGGGCCTGTACACGATCAACATGGAATCCACCGAGTTCGATTCCCAGATCGCGCTGAGCGGCAACGGCATCAACATGGAAGATGACGACGGCGGCAACCACATGAATGCCCGTCTGCTGGCACCGCTGCAGCCGGGCCGCTACACGCTGACCGCCACCGGTTTCAACGAGAGCAGCGGCGCGTTCTACCTGGGCGTGGAGCAGGCCGACCTGCCCGAAGGCCTGGTGTTCGCCGACGGCACCGCGTTGCCGCTCGACGGCACGGCCAGCGGCTTTGCCAACGCCGAAGACACCCGCAGCTTCGTGTTCACCCTGCCCGAGCGCCGCCGCGTGCAGTTCGACGCCAGCAGCCGCGACATGGACACCGTGCTGACCGTGCAGGGCGCCGACTTCAGCCTGAGCGATGACGACGGCGCCGGCAATGGCACCAACTCGCGTCTGGCCCAGGTGCTCGATGCCGGTGAGTACAACGTGTCGGTGCGTTCGGTGAACGGCCGTGGTGGCGTGTTCCAGCTGACCACCGCCACCTCGCCGGCACCCGATGGCGCTGCCCGTCCGGAACTGAAGATCGGCCGTGAAGTGCAGGGCCAGCTGCGCCCGGGCAACCGCGACCTGTACACCCTGGAGATTCCGCGCAAGGGCAAGTACGTCATCAGCATGACCGGCATCGGCGGTCTGGACGGCATGGTCACGCTAATGCGTGGCGGCGAGGAAGTCGCGCAGCAGGATGACAGCGATTCCAGCCTGGACCCGTCACTGGAAGTGGAACTGGAACCCGGCCGTTACGTGGTCATGGCGCACAGCTTCGACTCCAGCGCCACCGGCGGTTACCGCCTGCTGGCTCGCCGCAAGTAAGCCTTCTGCGGTTGCTACACAAGGAAAAGCCGGCCATGTGCCGGCTTTTCTTTTTGAAACGACAGACGCAGGCGCCGGGATGAAATCCCGAACAACGATTTGCCGATCTGCAGCAACCGGAGAAGGAGAACCCGCGCGTCGCTCACCCCTTTTCCCCTTTGCTATCAGCGCAGCGATCTGCCTGCGCACAATCAACGTTCTATCGGGGATACAGCAATGTAATGGCCAATCGAATACCCCAGTCCGGGTGGCCGGCTGGCCCTTCCAGATATCCTCTTACCCCACCGGTATAGCTGACCATCTGGCTCCCGATCTTGGAAACCTTGCTGTAGGTCAGATTGGCCGGAACCGTCCATTGACCGGCGTGCCAGTCGTAGGTCGACTCGAAGTTGAATGCAAGCGTCTGCCCCTTCCCCAGGCTTCTGGAAACAAATGGCTGGAAGAACGTCGCGCTGATGTCGACACGCCGACTACCTCCCACGTCCGCCAGGTGATTGACCAGCGAGCCATAGGTCCACGGCCCATCCTGCTTGAGCACCACGAACGTCGGGCCAATTGCCCAGGTATCAGCACCCAGGTCGTCGGTACCGGTGGGTATCATCGCCGCCGGCCCCACGCCCCAGATCAGGCCGGACGCGGTGGGCGCCTTCGGTGAGAAGAACACACTCTGCACCGTATCCCCGAGACCGAACTGGTTTCTTCCGGGGACAACATCATGCTGTTCGATGATCGGCAGGATCGTGCGCGAAATCAGGTTCCAGTCCTCGGAGATGGACACCGGTACAACCGGTTGCACGTTGAGCGTGTTGCGCTCTCCGTTGTCGCCAT
This sequence comes from Stenotrophomonas sp. SY1, assembly GCF_021202945.1. Classification (GTDB taxonomy): domain Bacteria; phylum Pseudomonadota; class Gammaproteobacteria; order Xanthomonadales; family Xanthomonadaceae; genus Stenotrophomonas. The sequence goes on from NZ_JAJOYR010000001.1 coordinate 2,515,723, forward strand.
AGGTCGCATCGTAGTTGTATTGGAACGGCACGCTGATCAGCGCCGCCACCGGATTTGACAGCGCTTTCGCCAAGGCATCGGCATCGTGCTGTTTTTCCTGCGCTAGCAGGCTGGCACTCAGGCCAGTTGCAGCCATCAGCAGAAACAACCGGGCATGCAGAATCCTTCTCATGCGGGACCTCCGTCCCTGTTGAAAGCTTCGCCGGCTGCTTGCGGCTGGCACACGTCCTGCATCCCTTCTTCCGGGGAGCACCCTGCGACGCCCTGAAGATCAGAACTCTGCGCCGCAAGGATGCCCCCCCCGGAACTCATATCAATTCATCCAATCTGGAGAAGGACCACTACGCTTACTCCCGCTTTGAGACGGTCTTGCCATCCTTGATGGTTTCCAGCACCACAATCTTGTTGATGTTCATCGGCTCAATGGCGACCGGGTTGTCCGACAGGATGACGAGATCCGCCTGCTTGCCTGCCTTGATCGATCCCTTGTGCTCGTCCTCGCCGAACTCTTCCGCGCTCCACAAGGTGATCATCTTCATCGCCTCATACGGCGTTACCCTTTCGCCTTCGCCGACCACCTTGCCGGAACGGGAAACGCGGTTGACCGTCGCCCAGGCCACCTGCATCAGGTTTGGCAGCGCCACCGGTGCGTCGGTATGGCTGGTCACGTGCAGGCCGGTATTCATGATCGAGCGCATCGGCGAAATCTGCACAGCCATGTCATGGCCGACGATCGTGTCGTACCAGTCGCCCCAGTAGAAGGTGTGCATCGGGAACATGGACGGGAAGATGCCGAGCTCCTTGAGCTTGGGAATCTGATCGGCGCGAATGAACTGGCCATGCACGAGGATGGTTTCGCCCGGGCGCACACCATGCTTCTTCACGACCGGCTCAAGCGCGGCGATCATCTGGTCGACCGCGGCATCGCCGTTGGCGTGGATCTTCACCGGCCAGTTGTTGGTATAGGCCTTGTCGATGTAGGACTCGACCTGTTTGGTATCCGGAATCGCCGGATAGCCCTTGTAATCGGCCTTCTGTCCGTCCGGCGGAACCAGATAGGGGCGCGTACGCCAGGCAGTGCGGCCCTGCGGCGACCCATCAAGCGTGATCTTCAAACCGCCGAGCCGGTAATGATCGGTGTAGGTTTTGCTGTAGTACTTCTCGACCTGATCCATGCCGGTGTAGTCCTGCCAGCCGATCACATCGATATCGAGCAGTCCACGCTTGGCGGCGGACATCAGATCGGCATTGGCATCGCCCATCATCCGTCCTTCGGCTGCGGTCGTGTAACCGTAGCTTTTGGCCAGTTCGATACCACGGGCAAGGAAGTAATCCTTGTCCTCCTGCTTGCCGGGATTGATGATCTTGAGCACGTTGGGAATGCTGGCCAGCTCTTCAAGCACGCCGCTGGGCGTGCGGCCATCGGCCTCACGGCGGATCCTGCCACCTTCCGGATCCGGCGTATCGGCGGTAATCCCCACCGCTCTCAGCCCCGCCGTGTTCATAGCGCTGAGATGACCGGAGATATGCACCGCGAGTACCGGAATTTCGGTGGACACCTTGTCCAGGTCCTCTCGTGTCGGATGACGGCCCAATAGTGCGTCGTCGTAACCGGTACCAAAGATCCAACCGGTTCGTGCGACATCAGGCCCGCTGCCAAACTCCTTCAGCTTGGCCACGATGTCATCCACCGTGTTGACGGAACCGTCCGGCGGAGCAAGAAGATTCGCGCCAACGGCCTGGGACCCGAACTGCAGAAAGTGCGCGTGGCCATCGATGAGGCCCGGCATCATGGTCTTTCCGCCGAGGTCAACGGAAACCGTTCCCGCCCCCTTCAACTTCTCCGCCTCGGAACGAGTACCGGCAAAGATGATCTTCCCATCATCTACCGCCACGGCTTCCACGTAGGCGGGCTGATCACCCTCCATCGTGAGGATGTTCCCTCCGTGATAGATGGCGTCCGCACCGCCCTGCTCTCCTGCCGTCGGCTCAGCAGCGGATGGTTGTGCTCCGGTGTTGTCGGACGCTGGTGTACAGGCGACGAAGAGCAGCGGCGCAGCCAACAAGCATGCAAAACGCGTCCAATCGTTCAAGACAGGGAGCTTCCTCATATGTGCTGCCTTCCGGTGGATGTATGGGTTGCAGACTGCGAGCAATCGATCACTTGCAGAATGTGAAGACGAGCGTCAAATCAATGTGAATTGACAAGCCGGATCATCATCCCTGTCAGCGCGTTTCCAGACCCCTGCACGGATCGCTCATGCGCATCCGATTGGTTCTTCCCACTGCGGATTCCATCCATCCCAGGACCCCCGGGCGCTCGGCATCCGTGTTGACGTTGGATGGCCAACTGCCATAGCTTCACGGCAAGCGGACAGTGGTCGTCGGAAAGGGAAGTCTGCCGAGTTTGAGAAGGCGCCGGAAACCGTACTGGGGCTTTCAATCACCACAGATCAGATCAATGGGGCTGACCTCGTGTTCATCCAACTGCGCTCCCACAATGGCTGGCGATCCAGGCTGGCTGCGACATTCGGAATTCTGTTCGGCCTTGCGTTCAATGCATTCGCGCAGGAAGCCCCGCCACCGGACCCCGGGGCTGGAAAGACTGCCACCGTGCAGTTCTACAACCGGGATATCGTGGAGTTGCGCACCAACTTCCTCGGGCATACACCGGAGCTGCGAGCACGTGCAGCCGAGGCCAACATCAGGCGCGTTGCCGACCGCTGGGGCACTCCCAAGGCAAACTTCAAATCGACCACCGAGGGCGAGATCATTCTCCTCGACGGCACCCTCATCACGATACTGACCCCAGGCGACGCCGACTCCCTGCACGGACAGACATTGCAGACCCTGCGTTCGCAGACCACTGCACGACTGACCGAAGCAGTTGCCGCAGCAAAACGCGACAGAGCACCGCAGCATTTCCTGTGGTCCGTCCTCTGGAGCTTTGGTGCTGCGGTGCTGGCAAGCGTCCTGGTGGTCTACATACTGTCGTTTGGAAACAAGGCGCGGGCCTTCCTGAAACGTCGCATCGCCGGCCGGACATCCACGTCAAAACGAGAGTCGGTGCAGTACCTGCTGATAGTGCTGCGTGCCGTCTCTGACGGAGCTCTGCGGATCGCAACGGGCTTGACCATCATTCTTGTGCTGGAAGAGTGCGTCCGCTTCATCCTGGGCCGCTTCAGCTTCACCAGCCCGTGGGCAGACGCCATGGGGAGCTGGATCTTCCACACCCTGGCTACCTGGGGACACGCGGTCGCCTCCGCCATTCCGGGCCTTGTCACGGCTGCTTTCGTGCTGCTGCTCGCACGCTTCGTCGCCAGGACGGTCAGCATGCTGTTCAACGGCGTTCAGAACGAGAGGTTCCAACTGTTCGGCATCGACAGACAGCTCGCCGAGCCGACACGAAAGCTGGTCGTCGTGGTGATCTGGCTGTTCGCCATAGCGATGGCCTATCCGTATCTGCCCGGTGCCCAGACCGATGCGTTCAAGGGATTGAGCGTACTGGTGGGTGTCATGGTGTCACTCGGAGCGTCCGGCATCGTCGGGCAAGCCGCAGGCGGCTTCACAATCCTCTATTCCAGGACGATGTCCGTAGGTGACTTCGTCCGCTGCGGCGATGTGGAGGGAACCGTCCTCCAGATTGGTGTATTCACCACGCGCATCCGCACCGTTACCGGCGTGGAGGTGAGTATTCCCAACAACGTCGTTCTGGCTGGCCAGCTGCACAACTATTCGCGGCACCCCGATGGCCCTGGCATGTGGATGGAGACAGGCGTGACCATTGGATACGACAGCCCATGGCGGCAGGTGCACCGGCTGCTGCTGGCGGCATCGGCCAAGACCCCCGACGTGCAGAAGGATCCGGCGCCCTATGTACTGCAGACCGCGCTTTCCGACTTCTACACCGAGTATCGCCTGCGTGTTCGCATTCCCGAGGCATTGGAGCGGGCGCGCATACTGAGCGAGCTTCACGCGAACATCCAGGATGAGTTCAATGCGGCCGGGGTGCAGATCATGTCGCCGAACTACGAAGCCGATCCCGAACAGCCGAAACTGGTCCCAAGAGAGCACTGGGAGGGAATCTCCGATCCAACGGATGCAGGAGCCACACCTGCCCAACGGGCGTAGCCACAATGCGACAGCCGCAACCGTGAGCCGTTGAATTTCGTCGGAGCCGCTGCCCCCAACCCCGAACGACACCCGCTTGCAGCATGGAAACCAGCGCCCATTTCCCGCGTCGATACCAAGGATTCAGACCCGCCCGGTCATGCAGAGAACGGTCGATTCACGCCCCGACCAGCACTCAATACTCACCTGCTCTCACCTCACACCACCACCGGCTGGCCTTCCTCCAGCAACACCCGCACTGCTGGCAAATAGCGGCGACTGCAGGGAACCACCTGCCCGTCGTCCATCTGCAACTGCGCCTCGCCACCGTCCATCGGCTTGATCGATACCAGGTGGCCGAGGTTGATCAACCAGCTGCGATGCACCCGCGCGAAGCACGCCGGGTCCAGCTTTTCCTCCAGCGCCGCCATGGTGATGCGCAGGGGATAGTCGTGGCCGCGCACGCGCAGGTTGACGTAATTTCCGGCCGCCTGGGCCCATTCGATATCGGCAGTGGCCACCAGGAAGTCCCGCCCCAGCTTGCGCACCAGCAGCCGCTCTGGGCGCTCCACCGGGTCCAGCGCCGGACCTTCGTCAGGCGCGGCCAGCAATTGCACCTCGCCGCGCAGGCGGCGCAACACGAAACGGTAAGCGTGGATGCAGGCCACGATGAGCACGAACGTGCGCACGTCCTTGAGGTACTCGTAGAACATCTCGCGCGGCCATGAGCCGACGTCGTAGTGCTCGCCCATCCACCGGTACGCCAGCATGCGCAGCCCGAACATGCCCAGCACATGCACCACCGACATCGGCACGCTGGCGAGCAGGTACCACGGCAGGCGTCGTCGCCAGGTATCCAGGTGCAGCGGCATGCGCCGGCTGAACCAGACAATGGCGGGCACCAGCACCAGCAACCACATCAGGCCGCTGGAGAACTCCCAGACCCAGGGCTCCCAGCCCTGTCGCGACGATAGCCCGGCCCGGCGCATGTCCATCCAGCTGGTCAGTGCATTGCCGGCGCAGTTGATCGTCACCAGCAGCACCCAGAACAGTATCTCCGCGCTGCGTTGCCATGGCCCGAAGCGCTCCAGCGCATCACGTGCAGGTGTTCTATCCATCCGCGCATTCTAGGGGCGCGGGCGGCGAACGCCCCGGCTGTCCATCCCCTTGAAGCCGCCATTCGTCCCTCGGCCGCCACCATCGGCCCCTTCAACGCCATTTCTCCACACCATTGCGGGCTTGATGAACCGTCCTGTGGAACGGTGGAACCAACGATGCAAAGACGTCACGACCTGGACTGGCTGCGCGTGATCGCATTCGCGCTGCTGGTGCTCTATCACGTGGGCATGTACTACGTGAGCTGGGACTGGCATGTAAAAAGTCCGCAGGCGGGCACGGCGCTGGAGCCGTTCATGCTGCTCACCAGCCCGTGGCGGATGTCGCTGCTGTTCCTGATCTCCGGCGTGGCTACCGCATTCATGCTGCAACGTCCGACGGCGCGCTTCCTGCGCCGGCGCAGCTGGCAGCTACTGCTGCCGCTGCTGTTCGGCATGCTGGTGATCGTGCCGCCGCAGTCGTACCTCGAAGTGGTCGAGCAACTGCCTGGCGGCTATGGCGAATCCTACCTGGCCTTCTACGCGCGCTACCTGAGTGCCTATCAAGGCTTCTGCGACAGCGACGGCTGCCTGATCCTGCCCACCTGGAACCACCTTTGGTTCCTGCCTTATCTGTGGTGCTACACGCTGCTGGCCTGGTTGCTGTGGCGCCTGTTGCCGGCCGCCGGCCTGGCCCGGTTGCGGCAACTGGCAGGCCGCATCCTGGGCGGTTGGCGCGCGCTGCTCGTCCCGATCGCAATACTGGCGGCCGCCCGCCTGCTGCTGGCCACACGATTCGAGCAGACCCACGCCTTGATCGACGACTGGTACAGCCACGCCGAGTACGCAGCGGTGTTCCTGCTCGGCTTTCTTCTGGCTTTCGACGAGCGCTTCTGGGAAAGGCTGCAGCGGTTGCGCTGGACGTCATTGGTGCTGGCCACCGGCAGCTACGCGGTGCTGATCCACTACTGGTACTTCGCTGGCTACGGCGACGAGCAACCGCTGCCCGAACTACTGCGCCAGTATCTGCGCGTGGTGTGGGCGATCGACCAATGGTGCGCTACTGCCGCCCTGCTCGGCTTCGCCTACCGCTGGCGCAACGCCGACAGTCCGCTGCTGCGGTACCTCACGGTCGCCGTGTTCCCGGTCTACATCCTGCATCAGACGGTGATCGTGGTGCTGGCCCATGCGTTGAAGCCGCTGGGCATCCCCGCGACGCTGGAGGCGATGCTGTTGATCGCGGCTACCTTCGCACTGTGCTTCGCTGCCTATGCGTTGATCCGCCGCAGTCGTCTGCTGCGACCGCCGTTTGGCCTGCGCTCGGAATCGGTGCCTAATCCGCCGTTGACCACCACCGCCAGCGAGGCCAGCCAGACGTAGGAGCGGCCTCGGCCGCGAAGCTATCGCACGTTCAAGCGGTCGCACCACCTGCCATTGCTGCAAGCCAACTGGTTGGCCGTGCCGAGCATGGCTCGGCACTATCGGGCGTCCTTCAGCAGGAGCGACTGCCGCGAAGCCACTGCGGTTACGGATGTCAGCATGGCCTGAAGCTGCGGCAGCTTCGCGGCCGAGGCCGCTCCTACGCCGTTGCGGGCTGACAGTGCTCGATGATCAACTGGATGGCCTGGCCACCGCGATAGTCATCGCCGACCAGTCTGTAGGCGATATGCACGCGCGCGCCCGGCTCGGCACCCTTCCATCCGCTGAAATGGATCGCGTTGATCTTGGCGGAACTGCCGACGGGACGCAGCACGAGCTTCAGATGGCGTTCTTTCAGCACGCGCCATTCCACCACCTCGAACTGGCCATCGAACAGCGGCTCCGGAAAGCCCTGCCCCCACGGTCCGGCAAGACGCAACGCCTCGGCGTGGCGGAAATCCAGTTCGCCAATGGCAAGCTCGCCATCGCTCAACAACTGCTGCTGCAACAGGGCCGGGTCCATGACGGCCAGCACCTGTTGTTCAAACGCAGCTTTGAATGCTTCCAGCTTGGCCAGCGGCAAGCTCAGCCCCGCCGCCATCGCGTGACCGCCAAACTTCTCCATCAAGCCCGGATGGTTGGCGTTGACCGCCGCCAGCGCATCGCGGATATGGAAGCCCGGAATCGAACGGGCCGAACCACGCAACGCTTCACTGCCCGGCTCGGCTGGAGCGAACGCGATCACCGGCCGATGCAGCCTGTCCTTCATCTTCGATGCGACCAACCCGACCACGCCCGGATGCCACTGCGCATCAAACAGGCAGGCGGCGACAGGGCGCAGCCCGTCATCGGCAAGCAAGGCACGCGACACCGCCAACTCGGCGTCATCGGTCATCAACTGCTGCACGGCACGGCGTTCGGCGTTGATCTCTTCCAGCAAGGCGGCGATCTCGCGCGCCTGCGCGGGGTCTTCGGTCAACAACAACTCGATGCCCAGCGCCATGTCTTCCAGGCGTCCGGCCGCATTGAGGCGCGGCGCCAGGGCAAAACCGATGTCGCTGCCGGTGAGCTTGCCGGCATCGCGGCCACTGGCTTCGATCAACGCGCGCAGGCCGACGCAGCCCTTGCCGGCACGCAGCCGACGCAGGCCAGCACCCACCAATGCACGGTTGTTCTCATCCAGTGCGACCAGATCGGCCACCGTGCCAACGGCCACGAGATCCAGCAGAACCAGCAGGTCCGGCTCGGGTTGTTCGGCAAACACGCCCTGGTCGCGCAGATGCCGGCGCAGCGCCATCAGCACGTAGAAAATCACCCCGACACCGGCCAGTGATTTGCTCGGGAACGCATCGCCGTCAACGTTCGGATCGACGATGGCATCGGCCGGCGGCAGCTTCTCGCCCGGCAGATGGTGGTCGGTCACCAGCACCTGCCAACCCAACGCCTTGGCCGCGTTGACGCCGGCATGACAGGCGATGCCGTGATCCACCGTCACCAGCAGGTCCGGCTTCAATGCGGCGAGTTCTTCCACCAGCGACGGTGACAGGCCGTAACCATGCACCATGCGATTGGGCACCGCATGCACCACATCGCGCGCGCCCAGCAGGCGCAGGCCGCGCACGCCGACCGCGCAGGCGGTGGCGCCATCGCAATCGAAATCACCGACGATCAGGATGCGCTTATTGGAAGCAATCGCCGCAGCCAGCAGCTCGACCGCTGACTGCATGCCGCCCAGCAGTTCAGGCGCGTGCAGCTGACCAAGCTTGGGCTGTGCCTGTGCGGCCGAGCCGGCCCCGCGCGCGGCGTAGATACGCTGCAGCAATGGCAGGGTCTGCGCATCCCACTGCCCGGCATCGATCACCTCGCGCCGGACAATCTTCAATTGATCACTCATCGCCGAGGGTCGCCACCGGCTTCTTCCAGAAGCGCCAACGTTGGCCCCGGTCGATGCGGTAATGCGTGCCGTCCTCAAAATCCAGACGCAGCTCTTTCAGTTCACCGCGCTGGATCGCATCCAGCAGTGGCAGGATGGCATCGCGGCCGAACTGCTCAAGCGAACGCAGCTGGCGCAGGTCGACCAATGCATCCACGGTCTGCTCGCCCCCCACTCGCACGCCGGCCATCTTGGCCAGGCCTTGCAGCAGGGCATCACGGCTGCGCACCTGCGCATGCGCGGTGCGTACCGACTCCGGCAACCGGCCCGCGCCCCAGAACCACAGCGAATTCACCGCGCGTTTGCCCTGCGCGATGCGCTTCTCGTTCCAGGAGTGCTGATGCAGCAGCACCTGCGCTTCGGTCATCAGGGCGCGCCATTGGCGCCCCGCCTCACCGTCAGGCAGGTGCAGGAAGAGATCATCACCCAGCGCCACGTCAGGGTCGACGAAGGTGGGCAACGGAGTGTCTTCGGGCAGACGCAGGTACCAGCGCGAAGGCGTGGGTGCATCCAGCTGGAAGCCGAAACCGGCGAACAGGGGCTGCAGCGAAGGCAGCAACACGTCCACGTCGATCTGGTCCAGGCGCAGGGTTTCGGCCGACGCCATCATCCGCGCGCCCTGCATGTCCGGAACGATGTTGGCCGGATCGGCGCGCAACCACAGCGCGCCCTCCGCATCGCCGGCATCGGCGTGGCGGCTCAACGCCGCCGCCGACCAGACATCCGGGGCGATACTGAAATGCCGGCGCAGCTGCGCCGACTCACCCGCATCGGCGAGGCCGCGCTCGGCGCGGCCCAGCGCGGCGGCCACCTGTGCCGGCAATGCGCCAGCCGGAAAACGGCTGCGCGCAGGCAGCAGCAGCGTGGCCTTGGCCATCGTCAGTCGAGATATTCGACGCTGACGATTTCGTACTCGCGCAGGCCGGCCGGCGCGTCGATGGCGATGCTGTCGCCTTCGTTCTTGCCGATCATTGCGCGTGCCACCGGCGAGGAAATGGCGATCAAGCCCAGCTTGATATCCGCTTCCAGGTCACCAACGATCTGGTAACGCTTCTCCTCGTCCGATTCCACATCGGCCAACGTCACCGTGGCGCCGAACACCACCTTGCTGCCGGCGTTGAGCTTGCTGATGTCGATGATCTCGGCATGCGACAACTCGCCTTCCAGCTGCTTGATGCGGCCTTCGATGAAGCCCTGTTCCTCGCGCGCGGCGTGGTACTCGGCGTTCTCCTTCAGGTCGCCGTGCTCGCGTGCTTCGGCGATGGCAGCGATGACCTTCGGGCGCTTGTCCGACTTCAGGTGTTCCAGCTCATCGCGAAGACGCTGGGCGCCCTTCATCGTGATGGGAGCTCTCATGCATTCAACTCCTTGTGCAGTTCCTGCAGCGACCATACCGGACCGGTGCCACGGAATTCCAGCGACTGCACCAGCGCCTTGGCGCCAGCCACCGTCGTCGAATAGGTGACGCGATGCTGCAGTGCTTCACGTCGGATGGAGAACGAGTCGTTGATCGCGGCACGGCCTTCGGTCGTGTTGACGATGTAGACGATCTCACCGTTCTTGATGCTGTCCACGATGTGCGGACGGCCTTCCACCACCTTGTTGACCACCTCGCAGGTGTAACCCTGCTGCTGCAACCAGGCAGCGGTGCCACGGGTGGCAACCAGCGAGTAACCGCGCTCGACCAGGCCCTGCACCGCCGGCATCACGCGCTGCTTGTCGGCATCACGCACCGAGATGAACGCCTTGCCCAACGGCGGGGTCTTGATGCCACCGGCTTCCTGCGCGCGCGCAAACGCGGCGCTGAAGCTGCGGCCCACGCCCATCACTTCACCGGTCGAGCGCATCTCCGGCCCGAGGATCGGGTCCACGCCCTGGAACTTGGCGAACGGGAAGATGGCTTCCTTCACCGAGTAGTAATCCGGCACCACTTCCTTGGTCGCGTCCTGCTCGGCCAGGGTCATGCCGGCCATGCAGCGGGCGGCAATCTTGGCCAGCGGCACGCCGGTGGCCTTGGACACGAACGGCACGGTACGCGAGGCACGCGGGTTCACTTCCAGCAGGTAGATCACGTCGTTGCCGTCGGCATCGGTCTGGATCGCGAACTGGGTGTTCATCAGGCCGACCACGTTCAGCGCCTTGGCCAGTTCACGCACCTGGCGACGCAGTTCTTCCTGCGTTGCCGGCGACAACGAGTACGGCGGCAGCGAGCAGGACGAGTCACCGGAATGCACGCCGGCTTCTTCGATGTGCTCCATCACGCCGCCGATCAGGACGTTGCCGTCCTTGTCGCAGATGATGTCCACGTCGGCTTCGACAGCAGCGTCCAGGAAGTGGTCCAGCAGCACCGGCGAATCGTTGGAAACCTTGACCGCATCACGCACATAGCGCGCCAGGTCCGATTCGCCATAGACGATTTCCATCGCGCGGCCGCCCAGCACGTAGCTCGGGCGCACCACCAGCGGGTAGCCGATTTCGCGGGCCAGCAGCAGCGCTTCCTGGTCGTTGCGGGCAATGCGGTTCGGCGGCTGCTTCAGGCCGAGCTTCTCGACCAGCTGCTGGAAACGCTCGCGGTCTTCGGCCAGGTCGATGGAGTCCGGCGAGGTGCCGATCACCGGCACGCCGTTGGCTTCCAGCGCACGCGCCAGCTTCAGCGGGGTCTGGCCGCCGTACTGCACGATCACGCCCTTGGGCTGTTCCAGCTCGACGATTTCCAGCACGTCTTCCAGCGTCAGCGGCTCGAAGTACAGGCGGTCGGAGGTGTCGTAGTCGGTGGAGACGGTTTCCGGGTTGCAGTTGACCATGATGGTTTCATAGCCGTCCTCGCGCAGGGCGAGCGCGGCATGCACGCAGCAGTAGTCGAACTCGATGCCCTGGCCGATGCGGTTCGGGCCGCCGCCCAGAATCATGATCTTGTCGCGGTTGGTCGGGTTGGCTTCGCACTCGTCCTCGTAGGTCGAGTACAGGTAGGCGGTGCTGGTGGCGAACTCGGCGGCGCAGGAGTCCACACGCTTGTACACCGGGCGCACCTTGTGGGCACGGCGCAGCGCACGCACGGCCGCTTCGTTGGTGCCGGTCAGCTGGGCCAGGCGCGCATCGGAGAAGCCGGCGCGCTTGAGCGCACGCAGACGCTTGCCGTCCAGCGAGTCGATGCCTTCGGCGTGCACCTGCTTCTCGTCGACGATGATCTCTTCGATCTGATCCAGGAACCACGGATCGATGTGCGACAGCGCGAACACCTCTTCAACGCTGAAGCCGGCGCGGAACGCATCACCGACGAAGAACAGACGCTCCGGGCCCGGGGCCTTGAGCTCGCGCTTCATCGTGGCGATATCGTCTTCGTTGCCCAGGTCCAGGCCGGTCGGATCCAGGCCGATCTTGCCGGTTTCCAGGCCACGCAGCGCCTTCTGCAGCGATTCCTTGAAGGTGCGGCCCATCGCCATCACCTCGCCCACCGACTTCATCTGGGTGGTCAGGCGCGCATCGGCAGCCGGGAACTTCTCGAAGGCAAAGCGCGGAATCTTGGTGACGACGTAGTCGATCGACGGTTCGAACGAGGCCGGGGTCAGGCCACCGGTGATTTCGTTCTTCAACTCGTCCAGCGTGTAACCCACGGCCAGCTTGGCGGCGACCTTGGCGATCGGGAAGCCGGTGGCCTTGGAGGCCAGCGCCGAGGAGCGCGACACGCGCGGGTTCATTTCGATCACGACCACGCGGCCGGTGGTCGGGCTGATGCCGAACTGTACGTTCGAGCCGCCGGTATCCACGCCGATCTTGCGCAGCACGGCGATGGAGGCATCGCGCAGGCGCTGGTATTCCTTGTCGGTCAGGGTCTGGGCCGGGGCCACGGTGATCGAGTCACCGGTGTGCACGCCCATCGGGTCCAGGTTCTCGATCGAGCAGACGATGATGCAGTTGTCCGCGGTGTCGCGGACCACTTCCATCTCGAATTCCTTCCAGCCCAGCACCGATTCTTCCACCAGCACTTCGGTGGTCGGCGACAGCTCCAGGCCGCGGTTGACGATCTCGATCAGCTCTTCGCGGTTGTAGGCGATGCCGCCGCCGCTGCCGCCCAGGGTGAAGGACGGACGGATGATGGTCGGGTAGCCAACGCGGGTCTGGATATCCAGCGCTTCTTCCAGCGTGTGCGCTACGGCGGCCTTCGGGCATTCCAGGCCGATCTCGCCCATGGCCACGCGGAACAGCTCGCGGTCTTCGGCCATGCGGATCGCTTCGCGCTTGGCGCCGATCAGCTCGACGTTGTACTTCTCCAGCACGCCGTGGTCAGCCAGGTCCAGCGCGCAGTTCAGCGCGGTCTGGCCGCCCATGGTCGGCAGCAGCGCGTCCGGGCGCTCCTTGTCGATGATCTTCTCGACCGTCTGCCAGTTGATCGGCTCGATGTAGACGGCGTCGGCCATCTCCGGGTCGGTCATGATCGTGGCCGGGTTCGAGTTGACCAGCACCACGCGGTAACCCTCGTCACGCAGCGCCTTGCACGCCTGCGCGCCGGAGTAGTCGAACTCACACGCCTGGCCGATGACGATCGGGCCAGCGCCGATGATGAGGATGGTCTTTAGGTCGGAACGCTTTGGCATTGTCTTCTCTAAGTCAGTACAGCGTGTCTGGGGGAAGTGATCGCACGCTGTCGATCAGGAAATCTGTTCCGGGTCCAACGCGACTTGGCACTCGCGCTGAAGCACCTCGGCCAACTGCTGGCCAATGTCTTCGGGCAACTGGCTGTCATCGCCAAACCCGCCAATGAACTGTTCAAATGCAGGAGTGCCCATGAAAGCGGCAATCTTCTCCTTGCTGGCTTCACCCGGCTCGAAGCCGGCCGCGCTGTCGTCGCCACTCATCTCGGCGGCCGATGCCTGGAAAGTACGTGCCATGTCGCCGCCGGCGGGCGTGGCCAAGAAGGCCTTCCACTCATCGATCAGCGTCTGGCCATCCGCGCCAAGCTTGTCCACGACGATCTGCTGGAACTGCGTGTCCATCAGTGCTGAAGCCTGGGTGGCCGCACAGGCCTGGGCCTTGGCATCCAGCCCCTGCAGCTGCGGCACATTGCCGACCAGCGTGGTGGCTGCATCCTGGCCCAACCGGCCCATGCCCAGTTCCTGCATGATCCGGCCGACATCGGCGCGGCTGGCCGGTGCGGCATTCGCACCAGCGGCCAGCAGCAGACCCAGCGTCAGCGCGATGCCACGCATCAGGCCTTGGCCCCTTCCATCAGGGTGATGAAGCGGTCGAACAGCGGCGCCACGTCGTGCGGGCCGGGCGAGGCTTCCGGGTGGCCCTGGAAGGAGAACGCCGGTGCGTCGGTCAGCTCGATGCCCTGGATGGTCTGGTCGAACAGCGAACGGTGGGTGACGCGGACATTGGCCGGCAGCACGCTTTCGTCGATGGCGAAGCCGTGGTTCTGCGAGGTGATCATCACCCGGCCACTGTCGATGTCCTGCACCGGATGGTTGGCACCGTGGTGGCCGTGGCCCATCTTCATGGTCTTGGCGCCCGAGGCCAGGCCCAGCAGCTGGTGGCCCAGGCAGATGCCGAAGGTCGGCACCTTCTTGGCGACGAACTCCTTGATCGCGGCGATCGCGTAGTCGCACGGTTCCGGGTCACCCGGGCCGTTGGACAGGAACACGCCGTCCGGATTCATCGCCAGCACTTCGGCGGCCGGGGTCTGCGCCGGCACCACGGTCAGCTCGCAGCCGCGTTCGGCCAGCATGCGCAGGATGTTGGTCTTCACGCCGAAGTCGTAAGCCACAACCTTGAACTTCGGTTCGGCGCGGACAAATTCGTTGCGGTCCAGGTCCAGCTGGCCATCGGCCCAGCCGTAAGGCTTGTCGGTGGACACCACCTTGGCCAGGTCCATGCCCTTCAGGCCGGGGAACTTGCGGGCCGCTTCCAGCGCCTTTTCAACATCGATATCGCCAGCCATCAGCGCACCGTTCTGGGCGCCGCGCTCACGCAGGATGCGGGTCAGCTTGCGGGTATCGATATCGGAGATGGCGACAACACCGCGCTGGATCAGCCAATCCTGCAGCGAGACCTGGTTGCGCCAGCTGCTCGGGCGGCGCGGCACGTCACGCACGATCAGGCCGGCGGACCACACCTTGGCGGCTTCGTCGTCCTGGTCGTTCATACCGGTGTTGCCGATATGCGGGTACGTCAGGGTGATCATCTGCCGGGCGTAGGACGGATCGGTCAGCATCTCCTGATAACCGGTCATGGCGGTGTTGAACACCACCTCACCCACGGACAGGCCGGGCGCGCCTACGGATTCGCCCTCGAATACGGTGCCGTCTTCGAGCACGAGGATTGCGGCTTGGGTCACGGGAATCTCACTTTGGCTACCGGGGGACTCCGAAGCCACGCCTGCGTCCACGGCAAAAACCGGTTGCAAAAAAGCGCGGACGGCGGTCTGTGACCGGTCCGGCTGACGTGTTTCGGCGAGCGGGAATTGTACTGGCATGGGGGGCGCCAGCGCCAGCGTCCCGTAAGGCTTTCCTTCAGCCCGCGATGCGGACAGGAATCAGGGGAAGGCGCCAGGCACCTCCCCCATTCAGCCGCGCTCAGGGGGTGACGGCCAGCCCGACCAGATCCCGCACCCGGTAACGCCCCGGAGCGCGCCCGTTCAGCTGACGTGCCACGTGCAGAGCACCGCGGGCGAAGATATCGCGATTGGAGGCGCGATGGACCAGTTCCACCCGTTCGCCCAGCCCGGTGAACTGGACGAAATGCTCACCGATGATGTCGCCGGCACGCAGGCTGGCATAGCGCGGCTCGGCCCCGCCCTGCACTGCCGATTCACCCAGGGTCAACGCGGTGCCCGAAGGCGCGTCCTTCTTGTGCACATGGTGGGCCTCGACGATGTCGCAGTCCCAACCCGGCAGCGCCGCAGCGGCGCGTTCGACCAGATCGGCCAGCACGGCCACGCCCAGGCTGAAGTTGGTGGCCCATACCAGCGCAATCCGCTCGGCCGCCGCCGACACAGCGGCCTGCTGGGCATCACTGATGCCGGTGGTACCGGAGACAAACCCGGCACCGCGCTCGGCGCAGAGCGCCAGCACCGGATCAAATCCTTCCGGCAGGCTGAAGTCGATGGCCACATCAAACGCCGGCACGCCAGCCAGCTCACTGGCGGCAAAGTGCGGTATGCCGTCGACCACGCGCTGCGCCGGCAGTTTGCGCACGACGGCGGCCACCACCTGCAACGAAGGATCTTCCGCTGCCAGGCGCAGCAAAGCCTGGCCCATGCGGCCGGAGGCACCGTGAATCAATAAACGTGTGGGAGTGTTGTTCATGGGGCGCAAGCTACCGCTTCAACCTTGGCGCAGACAAGCGCCGCGTCGGGCTCACTGTGTGCCACCGGCATGAACCACACCCACGCTGCTGACCAACTGGGTGCGCCAGCGGCGTCGCTCGATCGTGTCCCGATTGCGGCTGACCAGGCGCATGCCGGCCATGTCCAGGGTCGAGGTCATCTCGACCTTGGCCTGCTCGCCATCTTCAAACAGGGTGATGCGTTTGATCTGCTGTTCATAGCGGATCGGCGAATAGCCGCCCATCGCCTCGCGCAGCTGCTGCATGGCCTTGGTGGTCTGAGCCACCTCCTCGCAGTAACGCTGCTTGTCCACGTCCTGCTCGATCTGCCCGGCTTCGGTCTTGAGCACGGACGCCTGCCGATAGCCATCGGCCAACATGTCGCACAAGGCCTCGTCATCGCCTTCCAGCAGCGCCTGCTCGGCCTGAGCATAGAACGCGCGCACCTGCCTCTCATCCAATGAGTTGCCACCCCAGCAGTAGATCCCGCCTGCAACCAGCAACAGCACAAACAGCGACAAAAGAACCTTCATCCAAGACTCCCTCCTTGCTTCCTGCAATGTCGCCGAGTGTATAGCGGCTGCTACCCTGCCCGCACCCGATGTCCCTTCCCGGTTCTGCATGAAAATTTCCGACCAGCTTGTCCTCGTCACTGGCGCCAGCCGCGGCCTTGGCGCTGCACTGGCCCGCGCATTCGTGCGCGAAGGCGCCAGCGTCATCATCAATTACTGCAACAGCCAGGCTGCCGCCGAGAAGCTGGCCGCCGAATTGGGCCAGCGCGCGCTGGCCCTGCGTGCCGATATCCGTGAACGGCCCCAGGTTGACGCCATGGTCGCGGCAGCCGGCGCTCACTTCGGCAAGCCGGTCAGCAGCGTGGTCAACAACGCGCTGGTGGATTTCTCATTCAACGGCGACGCCCGCGCCAAGGCGGACAGCATCCTCTGGCAGGATTTCAGCCGCCAGTTCGAAGGCAGCGTGCGCGGTGCATTGAACACGGTGCAGGCGGCCCTGCCGGGCATGCGCACCCAGAGATTTGGTCGCGTCATCAACATCGGCACCAACCTGTTCCAGAACCCGGTCGTGCCTTACCACGACTACACCGCCGCCAAGGCCGCACTGCTCTCGCTGACCCGCACCCTGGCCGGCGACCTTGGGCCGGACGGCATCACCGTCAACATGCTCTCCGGCGGCCTGCTGCGCACCACCGATGCCAGTGCCGCGACGCCCGAAGCGGTGTTCGACTACATCGCCGCCAATACGCCATTGCGCGAAGTCACCACGCCCGAGCAATTCGCCGATGCGGCGCTGTTCTTCGCCTCACCCTGGTCGCGCGCGGTGACCGGACAGAACCTGGTTGTCGATGGCGGCCTGGTCCGCGACTGACGCAGCGACCGACGCACTTGCCCGGCACCAACAAAAACCCCGCGCTCAAATGGGCGCGGGGTTCTTGGATAGAACAGGAACGCCGGCAATGCCGGCGCTCTTGTTTCAATGTTGCTTGGGCGGGGTGGGCCCGCAGCTGCTGCAGCCGCCGCAGGCACCTGCGTCACCCGACGGCGGCGGCGCCAGCTTCCGCCCCCACGCCTGCATCCGTGGCGAGCGCTGCGGCTTCACCAGCCACAGCGCCAGCGCGCCGCGCACGCGGCGCACAAAACCGGGGAACTGCTTCTTCAGCACCACCCATGCACTGACCAGCACGGCCAACGCGATCAGCAGATATTGAAGCAGCAGGCCCTTGTCCATCAGCCCGCCCCCAGCGCCACAGCCACCTGATAGGTGACCAGCGCAGCAAGATAGGCCGCCGCGAACAGGTACACGGTGGCAAAGGCCATCTGCTTCCACGAGTTGGTCTCGCGCTTGATGGTGGCCAGCGTCGAGATGCACATCGGCGCGTAGATGAACCACACCATCAGCGACAGTCCCGTGGCCAGCGTCCAGCCATCACTGATCACCGGGGTCAGCGCCTGGATGGCCGCATCATCGTCCGCAGCCGAAAGCGCGTAGATGGTCGCCAGCGAGGACACCGCCACTTCGCGTGCGCCCATGCCGGGAATCAGCGCAATGCAGATCTGCCAGTTGAACCCCAGCGGCGCGAAGATCACCGCCATCGCATGACCGATCTGGCCAGCGAAGCTGTAATCGATGGCCGGCATGGTTGCGTTCTCCGGTGCCCCCGGGAACGAGAGCAGGAACCACAGCAGGATGGTCAGCGCCAGGATGATGCCGCCCACGCGCTTGAGGAAGATCATGCCGCGCTCGTACAGGCCCACGGCCAGATCACGCGGGTGCGGCATGCGGTAGGACGGCAGTTCCAGCATCAACGGATGCTCGCTCTTGTCACGACGGAACTTCTTCATCGTCCACGACATGATCAGCGCACTGGCGATGCCCGCCACATACAGGCCGAACAGCA
Source organism: Stenotrophomonas sp. SY1 (assembly GCF_021202945.1). Lineage (GTDB taxonomy): Bacteria > Pseudomonadota > Gammaproteobacteria > Xanthomonadales > Xanthomonadaceae > Stenotrophomonas. The sequence goes on from NZ_JAJOYR010000001.1 coordinate 2,534,015, forward strand.
CCAGTCCCTGCTGGTTGAACATGCCCCACACGGTCTTCTCAGGAATGAACGCGCCGATCAGCAGCGCGTATACCGGCAGGCGTGCCGAACATGTCATCAGCGGCGCCACCAGGATGGTGGCCAGCCGATCACGCGGGTCCTGGATCGAACGGGTGGACATGATGCCCGGCACCGCGCAGGCGAAGCTGGACAGCAGCGGGATGAACGAACGCCCCGACAAACCCGCCGCCGCCATCATGCGATCGAGCAGGAACGCAGCGCGCGGCAGGTAGCCGGACTCTTCCAGCGCGAGGATGAAGAAGAACAGGATCAGGATCTGCGGCAGGAACACGATCACGCCGCCGACGCCGGCAATGATGCCGTCCACCAGCAGACTGCTCAGCGGACCTTCCGGCAACGCGGTGCCGACGGTTGTACCCAGCCAGCCGAACAGCGCTTCAATGCCATCCATCAACGGTGTGGCCCAGGCATACACCGCCTGGAAAATCAGGAACATCACCACCGCCAGCGTCAACAGGCCGAACACCGGATGCAGCAGCCAGCGGTCCAGCGTGTCGTCGATCTTGCCGGTGCGGGCCGGCATCTGTACGGCGGCGGCCAGGATTTCGCGGACCTGCGCGTGATGGTCCTCACCTGCAACGGGCGCAGGCACCGGCAGTGATGCCAGGTGCGGCACCAGCGCGTCGATCCGCTCGACCAGCGCCTTGGCACCATTGCGCTGCACGGCAACGGTTTCCACCACCGGCACGCCCAGCGCCTGCTCAAGCGCGGGCACATCGATCTCGATGCCACGACGACGCGCGGCATCGACCATGTTCAGGGCCACGATCATCGGCTTGCCCAGCTCGCGCACTTCCAGCGCGAAACGCAGGTGCAGCCGCAGATTGGTGGCGTCGATCACGCACACCAGCGCATCAGGCGCGGGCTCGCCCGGGTAGAAACCCCGGCACAGGTCGCGGGTGATGGCCTCATCCAGGCTGGCCGGCTGCAGGCTGTAGGCACCCGGCAGATCCAGCACCGCGTACTCGCGTCCGGACGGGGCACGCATGCGGCCCTCCTTTCGCTCCACGGTCACGCCGGTGTAGTTGGCCACCTTCTGGCGACTGCCGGTCAGCTGGTTGAACAACGCGGTCTTGCCGCTGTTGGGATTGCCGACCAACGCCAGACGTGCGATCGATTCACTCATGCGGGCACTCCTTCCTGGCGGATCTGCACACGACCAGCCTCACTGCGACGCAGCGCAAAACGGGTGAAGCCCACCTGGCACAGCAGCGGCTCGCCGCCGACCGGGCCACGCGCCACCAGGCGCACTTCTTCACCGTTTACGAACCCCAGCTCCCGCAACCTGCGGGCGATGGCGTCATTGGGGTGCAGATCCTGTACGTTCTCCACGCGGGCGGAGACATGCAGCGGCAAATCTGACAACGTCACTGAATGGGCCCCTACGATGAGTTGATAAGAATGGTTATCAATTCTAGCATCGCCGCGCCGCGTCATGGCGTCCTGCCCTGGTAACGCTATGATTCGGCGGATTTTCCGTGAACAGGCTTTACCAATGAGCGACGCACTGCTCGTGCAACACCAGGGCGCAGTCGCGACCCTGTCCCTGAACCGGCCGGAACTGCACAACGCGTTCGATGCCGAACTTATCCGGAACCTGACCGATGCATTGCAGGCGCTGGGCGCCGATCCCGCTGTGCGTGCCGTGGTACTGGCCGGCACCGGCGCTTCATTCTCCGCTGGCGCCGACCTGCAATGGATGCGCGCCATGGCCAGCGCCACGCAGGACGAGAACCGCCTGGACTCGCTGGCACTGGCCCGGCTGATGCGCACCCTGGACGAACTGCCCAAGCCGACCATCGCCCGCGTGCATGGCGCCGCCTTCGGTGGTGGTGTCGGTTTGGTGGCCTGTTGCGATATCGCCATTGCCGCCGAAGGCGCGCGCTTCGGTTTGACCGAAAGCCGGCTGGGCCTGCTGCCTGCGGTGATCTCACCTTATGTGATCGCTGCCATTGGCCCGCGCCAGGCGCGGCGCTGGTTTGCGACCGGCGAGCATTTCGATGCGGCCACAGCGGGGCAGATCGGTCTGGTGCACCAGGTGGTGGCTGCCGACGCGCTGGACGCCGCCGTGCAGGCGCAGTTGAACCTGCTGGGCAAGGCCGGGCCGGTTGCTGCGGCCTCGGCCAAGGTACTGGTCCGGGAAGTCTGTGCTGCCGCCGGCGATCGCGATGGACTGGACCGCGCCAACGCCGGCCTGATCGCCGCGCTGCGTGCATCCGACGAGGGCCGCGAGGGCCTGTCGGCCTTCCTGGAAAAGCGCGCGCCCGTCTGGGCCAGCAAGTAATCCCGCCTACGCACTGCCCAGGAACCCCATGAACGATTTCGTCCGTATCGTCGAAGTAGGCCCACGTGATGGCCTGCAGAATGAAAAACAGATGGTCGCCACTGCCGACAAGATCGAGCTGATCGACCGGCTTTCGGCCACCGGCCTGCGCAGCATCGAGGCCACCAGCTTCGTCAGCCCCAAGTGGGTCCCGCAACTGGCCGACGCCGCCGAGGTGTTCAGCGGCATCCAGCGCCGCGCCGGCATCAGCTACCCGGTGCTGGTCCCCAATGAGCAGGGCTACGAACGCGCCCTGGCCGTTGGGGTGCAGGAAGTGGCGGTATTCACTGCCGCTTCGGAGCAGTTCAACCGCACCAATACCAATGCCGGGATCGACGAGTCGCTGCAGCGTTTCGAGCCGATCCTGGCAAGGGCCAAGGCCGATGGCATCAAGGTGCGCGGTTATGTCTCCACGGTGCTGGGCTGCCCCTACCAGGGCCAAGTGCCGCTGGCCGACGTGGTCCGGGTGGCCGTCCGCCTGCACGCAATGGGCTGTTACGAAGTATCGCTGGGCGACACCATCGGCGTCGGCACTCCGCTCAAAGCCCGCGCCATGCTCCAGGCGGTCGCCGCGGAAGTGCCGGTCGCCGCGCTGGCCGTCCATTTTCACGATACCTACGGGCAGGCTCTGGCAAACATAGCCACCTGCCTGGAGGCTGGTGTGCGCGTGGTCGACTCGGCGGTGGCCGGCACCGGCGGCTGCCCCTATGCGCGCGGTGCAAGTGGTAATGTCGCCAGCGAGGACGTCGTGTACATGTTGCATGGAATGGGGATCAGCACCGGCATCGATCTGCCGGCGCTGGCCGCCACAGGGAACTGGCTGGCCGAACGGCTGGGCCGGCAGACAGGCAGCAAGACCGCAAGGGCATTGACGGTGTCATGACAGGGTCCGGCCAGCGCATAGTCCACGACGAGGGCGAGCATCCTGCTGCCCATGTCGATGCGCTCGCCGGTCTTGAGCACGCCCTGCACCAGCCGTTGCCACTGCACCTGCAGCCCGTGCTGCAGGCCGCCCATGACGCCCTGCGCGAGGCAATGAACGAACGCCAGTCCGCGCAGCGGCGCTACGAAGCCCTGTTCGACGCGGTGCCGGACCCGGTCAGCATTCTCAGCGCCACCGGCCAGGTACTGGATGTCAACGCTGCCGGCGTGCACGCCTACGGCCGCAGCCGTGAGGAAATCGTCGGCCAACCGATCGAACTGCTCAACCCGGACCTGCCGGCCGACCACCTGGAGCCGGTCTGGGAAACCCTCAAGCGCGGCCAGACCTACGTGGTCGAAGTCACCAACATGCGCGGGGACGGCAGCCGCTTCCCGGTGGAAGTCCATTCGGCCGCCTTCGAACACGATGGCCAGCCCTGCATCGTGGCCGTGGCCCGTGACCTCAGCCGACGCTGGCAGGCCGAAACCCGCTATCGCCTGCTGCTCGAATCCATCGACAAGGGGGTGATGCTGTTTGACCGCAACCTGGGCATCGTCTCGGCCAACCCGGCCGCGCACCGCATTTTCAACACCGGCATCACCTCCCCCCGCAAGCTGCCGCGTGATACCGAAGAATGGATCACCGTGGACGAACACGGCCGCCGCCTGAGCATCGAGCAATGGCCGGTGTCGCGTGCCTTCCGCGACGGGCGGATCATCCCCAGCACCATCATCGGCCTGTTCCACCGGCCCCAGGGGCGCATGATCTGGATATCGATCACCACCGTGCCGGTGTTCTCCTCCGACTGCGCCCTGCCCGACCATGTGTTTTCGCTGTTCAGCGACATCACCGAACTCAAGCGCGACCACGCCCTGTTCGACCGTGCGCAGTCACTGGCACATATCGGCGGCTGGGAATGGGACCGGGGCCAGCAACGTCTGTACCTGACCGGCGAGGCACAGCGCATCCTCGGCCAGCAGCATCCCCCCGAAGACCTGGAGCAGCTGCTGGCCTGCCTCAACACCACCTCACGCCAGCAACTGAGCCTGGCCATGGAGCGGGTCGTCGAGCAACGCAGTGGTTTCGAACTGGAGCTGCAGGGCCAGCACGCCGATGGGCACAGCTTCTGGATCCGGATGATCGGTGAAGTGGAACAGGCCGATGTCGCATCCAACCGCATCGCCGGCACCCTGCAGGACATCACCGAGCCAAAGCACGCGGAAGAAACCCTGAAGACCCAGGCGCGCACCGATCCGCTGACCGGCATCATGAACCGCGACGCCGCGCTGACCGACCTGGAAGCACGCCTGAGCAACCCTTCGCACGCCGAAGTGGCGGTGCTGTACATCGACCTGGACCGTTTCAAGACCGTCAACGATGTGCTCGGCCACAACGCCGGCGACCAGCTGCTGATCGAAGCCACCCGCCGCATCCGTGACGCCGTGGGCACCGAAGGCCTGCTGGCACGTTTTGGCGGCGACGAGTTCGTGGTGATCTGTGATGCACGCGATCAACCCCAGCGCCCCGAACAGCTTGCCGAAGCCATCACCGAAGCCTTCACCACGCTGTTCCAGTTCGGCCAGGACGAGTTCCCCGTCACCACCAGCATCGGCATCGCCCGCGCGCCCCGGCATGGGCAACGGCCACAACAGCTGATCCAGAATGCCGACCTGGCCATGTACGAATGCAAGCGCCGCAACCGCAATGGCTGGCTGGTGTTCTCGCCCGACATGGCACGGCGCCAGCGTGACCGGCTGCAGATCGAGAGACGCCTGCGCAAGGCACTGGAGCGCAATGAGTTCCGGCTGGTTTACCAACCGCAGGTTGAGCTGCAAAGCGGCCGGATCATCGCCTGCGAAGCCCTGATCCGCTGGCGCAACCGCCAGCTTGGCGAACTGCGCCCGGACATCTTCATCAGCCACGCCGAGAACACCGGCGACATCGTGCGCATCGGTGACTGGGTCCTGCACCAGGCCTGCCAGCAGGTACGTCGCTGGCAGGACCAGGGTCTGGGGCTGATCCGCGTGGCAATCAATGTGTCCTACCGGCAGTTCAACGGCGACCGCCTGGCCCGCCAGGTGCGCGACGTATTGGACGAATACGGCCTGCCCGGCGCGGCCCTGGAGCTGGAATTCACCGAACGGGTGCTGATCGAGGATGCACCTTCCACCCTGCGCACCTTCGCCGAGCTGCGGCAGATGGGCGTGGTGCTGACCATCGACGACTTCGGCGAGGGCTACAGCGCGCTCAATTACCTGCGCAATCTGCCCATTCACGGACTCAAACTCAGCAAGCTGTTCATCAGTGGCGTGCCCCACAACCGTTCCGACGTCGCCGTCTGCGAAGCGGTCTGCGGCATCGCCCGCAGCCTCGGCCTGGGGCTGGTAGCCGAGGGCATCGAGTCCGAGGCACAGCGCCAGTTCCTGCTCGGGCTGGGAGTGCCGGTGGGACAAGGCTTCCTGTTCGCCCCCGGGATGTGCCCGGGCGAGTTCGCCCACACCCTACCCCGCCAGCCGCAGGTCTGATCGGCCGCGTTCCCGGCAGCGGCCATCGGCTAGAATCGGCGGCTCATTTTTCGCGGGATCGTTCCAATGCAGCTGTCCTCCGTTCGTGCCGTCATCACCGGCGGCGTCTCCGGCCTTGGCCTGGGCGTGGCCCAGTTCCTCGTCGCCAATGGCGGCAAGGTCGCCCTGTTTGATCTCAACGACGAGAAAGGCGCCGCTGCCGTGGCCGAACTCGGCGCCGACAACGCCCGTTACTTCACCACCAACGTCACCGACGAAGCCGGCGTGGCCGCCAACCTGGCCGCTGCCAAGGAATTCCTGGGCGGCTTGAACGTGGTGATGAACTGCGCCGGCATCCTCGGCGCCGGCCGCGTGCTGGGCCGCGAGGCCGCCATGCCGCTGGCCAACTTCCAGACCACGGTGATGGTCAACCTGGTCGGCAGCTTCAACGTGGCCAAGGCCGCCGCCGACCTGATGCAGCACAACGAAGCCAACGCCGACGGCGAGCGTGGCGTGATCATCAACACCGCCTCGGTGGCCGCCTATGAAGGCCAGATCGGCCAGGCCGCCTATTCCGCCTCCAAGGGCGGCGTGGTCGGCATGACCCTGCCGATGGCGCGCGAACTGTCCCGCTTCGGCATCCGCGTGCTGACCATTGCCCCGGGCGTGTTCTGGACGCCGATGGTCGATGGCATGCCGCAGAACGTTCAGGAGTCGCTGGCCGCCTCCATCCCATTCCCCTCGCGCCTGGGCCAGCCGTCGGACTTCGCCAGCCTGGTCGGCCATATCATTGGCAATACCTACCTCAACGGTGAGACTATTCGCCTTGACGGTGCCGTGCGTCTGGCACCGAAGTGATCCAGCTGCGGGCGCCCACAAGGCGCCCGCCTCCGTTTACCCCAACCGACTTTCCAAGCATGAAAGCCAACGACATCAAGAAAGGCAACGTCGTCGAGTACAACAACGGCGTCTATCAGATCCGCGACATCGAGCGCAGCTCGCCGCAGGGTCGCGGCGGCAACGTCCGCTTCCGTTTCATCATGTACAGCGTGCCGGGCGGCAACAAGCTCGATGCCAGCTTCGACGCCGACGACAACCTGCCGGAAGTCGAACTGCTGCGCCGTCAGTCCACCTATTCGTACATGGACGGCGATGCCTTCGTGTTCATGGATGACGAGGACTACACCCCGTACACGCTGGACGCCGAAGTGATCGGCGATGACGCCGGCTACATCACCGAAGGCCTGACCGGCATCTACGTGCAGGTGATCGACGACCAGCCGGTGGCGATCCAGATGCCGCAGCACGTCACCCTGGAAGTGGTCGAGACTCCGCCGGAACTGAAGGGCGGCACCGCCACCAAGCGCCCGAAGCCGGCCAAGCTCAACACCGGCATCGAGATCATGGTTCCGGAGTACATCACCAACGGTGAGCGCATCCTGGTCAACACCACGACCGGCGAGTTCGGCGGTCGCGCCGACTGATTGCCCAACCAAAGCAGCCCCGCCATCACGCGGGGCTGTTTCGTTGCAGAAGCCGTTCCCTTGTAGGAACAGCTTCGGGGCTGTTTTTTTGTAGGAGCGGCTTCAGCCGCAAAGCTGTTGATGCAACCGCTGGCGGGATCTGCTCAATTGCAGGCACCCCGCGACCGGTAGTCTGGGGCAGCTTCGCGGCTGAAGCCGCTCCTACGACACGCCAGCGGCGTGGCTTGCCAGCGCCGGGAAATACATCGACACCGCAGCACCGCCCATGGCGGACGTGCCGATCGCGGCAACGCCACCGGACTGTGCGGCAAAGCCCTGCACCTGGCTCAAGCCAAGCCCACTGCCCTCTTCCACGTCCTTGGTGGTGAAGAACGGCTCGAACACGCTGTGCTGGATCTCCGGCTGGATGCCAGGGCCGCTGTCGCCGACGCTCACGCGGACAAACTCCGCAGCTTCCGCGCCGTGCAGCGACAGGGTTTCCACGCCCACCTCCAGCATCACCCGGCCTACGCCATGCATGGCGTCGCGGCTGTTGCTCAACAGGTTCAACAATGCAGCCTCCAACTGCCCCACATCAACCAGAACCGGCGGCAGCCCCTGCTCGACGTGGATCCGCAGGTCGATGCTGTCGCCACACACACTCTGATACAGCTCCATTGAACCCTGCATCAGCTCGCCCACATCACTGACCTGCGGCACAAGCGTCGTGCCGCGGCCAAAGGCCAGCATCTGCCGGGTCAACTGGGTGCCACGCTCCACCGCGCGCTGGGCGATGTCCAGGATGCGGCGGGCGCTCTCATCACTGGTGCGACGTGCGGCGAGCATTTCCAGGCTGTTGCCGATCACGGACAGCAGGTTGTTGAAGTCGTGCGACAGATCCAGTGTCAGCTTGCCCATCGCGTCCAGACGTTGCGCGCCCAGGCTGACTTCGCGCGCCTCGCGCACACGTTTCTGTGTATGGAAGAAGCCGGTGATGTCACGGACCACTGCCATCACCCGCGGCGCGGCGCCATCGTGCACCCGCTCCAGCATCAATGAGGCACGGAACCGTTCACCATCCTTGCGCACCATCGCCAGCCCGACCTGCTCAAAGGTCTGCGTAAGTGCCTGGGCAAGTGCCTGTCGGTCCGCGCCACGCTCCAGGTCAGGCTCACTGAAAAGACAGGCGTAGTTGAGTCCACGCAGTTCATCGACGCGGTAACCGCAAACCGCTTCCACACCGGCATTGCAGCCCAGCACCAAGCCTTCAGCATTCAGCTGAAGCACGGCGTAGGAGCGCAGTTGCATCAGATCCTGCAACAACGCTGTTTCGTCCTGCATATACGGGTTACTGCTCGTCATGCCCAAACACACTCTTTACAGATGGCTACTGCCGCCGGCCGCACGGCCCGGCACCAGGGCCGTACCGTGGTGCAAGCGTAACTGTTGCCGCAGATGATCAAGGTTTGCCTCGGTAGCGGCAACCCGTTTGCGCTGGTCGGCACCCAGCAGATCCAGTGCGCGTGCGCGCAACGCCTGCCATTGGCCGCTGGCCATATCGCTGTCATCGACAACCTGCCGGCGCAGCGCCTCGCGCTCACCGGCCACAGGGATTCCGTAGCCGTCCGCAGCCCAACTACCCGGTGCCAGCAGCAGACCCGCCTGCTCCATCAACGCCTTGAACTGCGCAAGCTCCGCAGCCATGCCGGCGCCACTGAGCAACCGCCGCTTCAACACTTCGCGCGCCTCCAGCTCCTGGCGCCGCCATGCCGCCTGCTCCAACAGCAGCATCGCCGCCAGCACCTGCGTGTCGGCCTGCTGCATCCACGCACGGCGACTGTCCGGCGGCAACGCCAGCCATTGTTCGACCGACGTCGCGGGCAGAGAGGGCAATGCATGCCGCATCACCTCGAACACCTGGGCGTAATGACCCGCTGCCGATTCGAAGTAATAACCCGCACTGATGGCCTGTTGCCGCTGCTCGGGCACCTGCGCCAGCAACGACTGCCGGCGCAACCGTCGCAGCAGACCGGTCGGCGTGATCGAACTCAACTGTGCCTGGGCCAGGCGCGGCACACCGTCGTTGAGCAGCTTCCAGGTCTCCACCGCGCAGTTGTTGCTGACAAAGAAATAGCGGCCGTCATAACTCCAGTGCAGTCGCGCTGCCTGCTGCAGTAACTGCTCGATTTCCCGGGGCTGCAATGCCAACGGCGTGGACGAGAGCCCGCGCAGCTCAACCTTGGTGTACTCCTCCACCACCCGGTTCAGTGGCAGCACGAACAGGCGCGAGGGATAGGAGCCGGTAAGCCCGCGCCAGCTGGAAATCTGTACGTCACCGACGAACGCGCGGAATGAGAGCACCCGGTGATGCTGCAGGTCCATCCGGCACGCCGGGCCCGGCGTGCGCCCCGGTGCACAGATCACCAGGCGCAGCATGCTGTGACCCCAGCGACTCATCAGCTTGTCGTTGCCTTCGGCCAGCAGATAGTCGACCTGGTAGACGCGTGCCGGGTCCAGTTCCAGCAGCTCGGCCATGCCGTCGCGCTCGCCCGCCTGCAGGAAGGGCAGGCCGCCGTCACAGCGGGACGCCGGCAGCGCTGGGGCTGCGCCAAACTGCGATTGGTACCAGGCATGCAAGGCCGGACGACGGCAAAGGAAGTCCGCGTCTAGGAGATAGTGTTCGAAGTTGACCGCGAAGAACTCGACCGGGCTGTGCAGCTCGTAGCGATCAGGGCTGCGCAGCGAAAACGCATTGCGCCCCCGGCCTGGCAACAACGGCCGTTGCTGCCAGCCGGCCACATCAAGGAAACGCGACTGCCCGGACCAACCGCCGGCGCCGGAACGATCCAGCGCATGCGCCAGTTCGTGGATCAGCGCCGCACGTGCATCGTGCCAGGCGGCATCCCGGCTGGAATCTGCCGAAGCCAAAGCGGATAACAGGCGACGGTCCAAACCCAGCGTTTGCCCGCGCGCCCTGCCCCGCACATGTTCGGGCAGGTCCTGCCGCCAACGCAGTTGCAGTTGCAGCGGCACGCGCTGGCGCAGCTCCGCGGGAAAACGGTCGAGCACGTCACTGATCAGCTGCTGGCTGAGCTGGGCCTCGGCTGTCGTCAGCCCCTGTTCCGGTACGTCCAGCTGCAGGGCGGCATGGGCTGGCCACGCCGCGATCAGGCCGAACAGCGGCGCCAACAGCCGCACTCGCGGCGGCCGGCGCACTGCGGTCACAGCGCCAGGATTTTCCGGGCCAGTTCCATGTCCGAAGCCTGGCGTGCGCCAGCGTCGTTCTCGCGCAGGTGGATCAACGCCGCCTCCAGCCATGCGCCACGAATGGCACCGTTGCTGGCGACAAAGCCGGCGGCATCTTCGCGGGCATCCAGCACCACCTTGTCATCACCGGACGAGCTGCCGGATGAATTGGAAGAAGCACCGGACGCGGAGCCGGCCGAGGTCCCGGCAAAGCTGGAAGCAAACACCGAGATCGGCAGGGCGAACAGGGCACAGAGCAGGATCGAACGGATCATCGGCAGGTCGGCGTGGCGTGGAAAGATGCGCAAGAGTAGCCGGCCACGGGTTTCAGGTCGAACAGTGAGACCGCGCGCATGAGCCGCATGTTCAGCTTCCGTGCGGCTCTGCGCCCCCCAGCCCGGCAGCGCCAACGGCGCCGCGCTTGCGCCGCAGCCGTTGCTGCACCTTCTGCACCACCACATAGAACACCGGCACGAAGAACACCGCCAGTACGGTCGCGCTGACCATGCCGCCGAACACACCGGTACCGATGGCCTGCTGGGTTTCCTTCGACGCGCCCTGCGCCAGCATCAGCGGTACCACGCCCAGCGCGAAGGCCAGCGAGGTCATCACGATGGGGCGCAGACGCAGACGCGCCGCTTCCAGTGCCGCATCCACCGTGTCACGCCCCTGCAGCTGCAGCTGCCGGGCGAACTCGACGATCAGGATCGCGTTCTTGGCCGACAGGCCGATCACCGTGATCATGCCCACCTTGAAGAACACATCGTTGGGCATGTCACGCAGCAGCACCGCCGCCACCGCGCCCAGCAGGCCCAGCGGCACCACCAGCATCACCGCCAGCGGGATCGACCAGCTCTCGTACAGCGCGGCCAGCACCAGGAACACCACCAGCATCGACAACAGCAGCAACCACGGTGCCTGGGCGCCGGACTGACGCTCCTGCAACGATTGGCTGGTCCACTGCACCGCAAAGCCAGGTGGCAGCTGCGCGGCCAGACGCTCCATCTCGGCCATCGCCTGCCCGGTGGAAACGCCCTCGGCCGGTGAGCCGGACAGGTTCATCGCGGGGAAGCCCAGATAGCGCTGAAGCTGCAGCGGCGCCTTGACCCATTCGGTACCGACCAGTTCGGACAGCGCCACCATGCCGCCGTCGGCATTGCGAACGTACAGACGCAGCACGTCTTCGATTTCCATGCGGTGCGCGGCGTCGGCCTGCAGGATCACCTGCTGCAAGCGTCCAGCATTGGGAAAATCGTTGACGTATTGCGAACCCAGCGCCGCCGACAGCGTGTTGCTGATGTCGGTGAACGCAACGCCCATCGCCTCGGCCTTGGCACGGTCGATGTCCAGCCGGATGCTGCTGCCCGAAGGCAGCCCGTCGGCGCTCACTTCCGACAGCAACGGACTTGCCTTGGCCAGCTTCAGCAGCTGTTGCAGGGCGGCGTCCAGCTGCGCCTGGTTCTGCCCGGTGCGCGCCTGCAGCACCAGGCTGAAGCCCGACGAGGTTCCAAGGCTGTCGATGGCCGGTGGCATCACGCTCATCACCTCGCCCTCGGCCACCGTTGCCATCGCCTTCTGTGCCGCCGCTACTTCCGCCGCCACGGTCGCCCCGGTGCGCTCGCTCCAGTCCTTGAGCATGGTGTACGCCATCGCCGCGCTCGGGCCGGAGCCGGCAAAGCTGTAACCCATGATCGATTGGTTGGAAGCAATGTCCGGCCGTGAGGCGACATGCGCCTCGTAGGCCTCAACCACCGCCAGCGTACGCTCGGCAGTGGCTTCGGCCGGCAACTGGATCGAGGTCATGAAGTAGCCCTGATCTTCTTCCGGCAGGAACGCACCCGGCAACCAATACAGGCCCAGCAGCAAGGCCAGCACCAATGCAGCGAACACGCCCATCACCCGTCCGGCACGACGCAACACCATGGCAACGCCGCGCTCGTAACGGCCGGTCATGCGTTCGAAGCCACGGTTGAACATGCCAAACAGTCCGCCGCGATCATGATGACCGCGCGTGCTCGGGCGCAGCAGGCTGGCACACAGTGCCGGCGTCAGGCTAAGCGCCAGCACCGCCGAGAACAGGATCGACACCGCCATCGACACGGTGAACTGGCGGTAGATCGCCCCCACCGAACCGCTGGCGAACGCCATCGGGATGAACACGGCAGTCAGCACCAGGGTGATGCCGATCACCGCGCCGGTCAGCTCACGCATCGCCTTGACCGTTGCATCGCGCGGCGACAGCCCTTCCTCGGCCATGATCCGCTCCACGCCTTCCACCACCACGATGGCGTCGTCAACGATGATGCCGATCGCCAGCACCATGCCAAACATCGTCAGCACGTTGATCGAGAAACCCGCCGCCAGCATCACCGCGAACGTGCCCAGCAACGCGATCGGCGCCACCAGCGCCGGGATCAGCGTGTAGCGCCAGTTCTGCAGGAACAGGAACATCACCGCGAACACCAGCGCCATTGCTTCCAGCAGCGTCTGCAACACCTTCTGGATGGAGATCTTGACGAACGGCGCGGTGTCGAACGGTATGCTGGACTCCACCCCGCGTGGCAGCAGCGGCTGCAACTCCGCCATCCGCTCGCGCACCGCCGCTGCGGTTCGCACGGCATTGGCGCCCGGGCGCAGCTGCACACCGGCGGCTGTCGCCGGATGGCCATCCTCGCGCGTTCCCCATGCGTAGCTTTGTGCACCCAGCTCCACGCGGGCGACGTCGCCCAGCAACACCCGTGAACCATCGGCACCGGCGCGCAGCACGATGTTGCTGAACTGCTCGGGCGTGGACAGCTGACCGTCGGCATTCAACGGCACGGTCATGCGCTGACCAGGCACGCTGGGTGAGTCACCGATGCGACCGGGAGCGATTTCCAGATTCTGCTGTTCGATGGCATTGGCCACGTCGGTCACGGTCAGGCCGTAACCGTTCAGTTGCGACGGGTCGAGCCAGATACGCATCGCCTGCTCGGCACCGAACAACTGCACGCGGCCGACGCCGTCGATGCGACGCAATTCCTCGATGATGTTGCGGGCCATGAAGTCGCTGAGACCGGCTTCATCGATGCTGCCATCCGGCGATTTCAGGCCCACCAGCATCAGGAAGCCGGAGTCGGCCGCTTCGACGTACAGCCCGTTCTGGCGCACGCTGCGCGGCAGCCGCGGCTCGATCGCCTTGATCCGGTTCTGCACGTCCACCTGCGCCATCTCCGGATCGGTGCCGGGCACGAAGGTGGCGGTGATCGAGGCCTCGCCGGAGGTATCCACCGACGATTCGAAGTACAGCAGATGCTTGACGCTGGACAGCTCGCGCTCGATCAGCCCCACCACCGCATCATTGAGCGTCTGCGGGCTGGCACCGGGATAGCTGGCGTAGATGCTGACGCTCGGCGGCGCCACCGCCGGGTAGCGTTCGACCGCCAGACGCGGAATGGCCAGCACGCCGGCCAGGACAATGAAGATCGCCAGCACCCAGGCGAATACCGGGCGATCAATGAAGAAACGTGCCATGTCGATGTTTCCCGGGACTCAGCCGATCTTTCCGGTGGCAACGGCAGTTGCCGGTTGCTTCCAGTCCTGCGCCTGCACCGCCACGCCTTCCTGCAGCCGTTCCTGCCCTTCCACCACTACCCGCTCACCACTACGCAGACCGCTGCGCACCAGCCAGTTGCCGCTGACGCTGCCGTCCAGCTCCAACGTGCGGATCACCGCCTTGTCGCCCTGGCCGATCACCCATGCGTACGCCTGACCGCCGGCACTGCGCAGGACTGCCTGCTGCGGGACCAGCAATGCGCTGGAAGGCGCTCCACGCGGCACTCGCGCCCGCACGAACATGCCCGGCAACAACTGGCGCTGCGGGTTGTCCACGAGGATGCGCAGGATCACATCGCCAGTGCGCGCATCCACGTTGATGCCGGAAAACAGCAGCCGGCCACGCTCGGCGTGAAGCTTGCCGTTGGGGCCGATGATGCCAACCGTCACGCCCTCCCCGTCGGCCGCACCACGCTGCAGCAGCTCCAGCTGCGATGCGGGTCGGCGCACGTCCACATAAACCTGGTCGATCTGCTGCACCACCGCCATCGGCTCGGCATCGGCAACGCCGACCAGGGCGCCTTCGCTGACCAGCGTCTGGTCGATGCGCCCGGATATCGGGGCACTGACCGTTGCATAGTTCAGATCAAGCTGGCGTCGCACCAGGATCGCCCGCGCCTCGGCCACAGCTGCCCGCGCCTGCTGATATTCGGCGTTGGCATCGTCGCGATGCTGGTGGCTGACCGCCTGTGCATCGGCCAGCGTCTGCAGGCGCTGCCACTGCACCCGACTGCGGGTCATTGCCGCCTCGCTGCGCTGCAGGGCCGCCAAGGCCGAATCGACATCGGCGCGGAAGGCTGCCGGATCGATCTGGAACAGCGGCTGGCCTGCCTGCACCTCCGCGCCCTGATCGAACTGACGCTTGAGTACGATGCCGCCCACCTGCGCACGTATCTGCGCGGTGCGGACCGCAGCCACGCGCCCCTGCAGCTCATCGTCGCGCTGCACCACCTGCGCGCCCACGGCCACGACACTGACCCGGGGCGGCTCCGGCGGGGGCGGAGTGGGTGTTGAACAGGCCGTCATGGTCAAGGCAAAGGCTGCGACCAGCGCAACCGGGGTCCTGAAGGTTCTCATTGCTGCACACAGGGCCGCAGACGCGGCGCGATTCATGAAGCGCGCAGTGTGCGTGGCGATGATGGGGTTTCGATGGAGGAAGTGTGGAGATACGATGGAGGCAAGCACCTTACGGCCCACTGCCCTGCATGACCGCACCCGACCCTGCCGCCAACGCGGCTTCGTGGGATCGCTCCCACGACGCACTTGTCCTGATCGTCGAGGACGAACCCGAAATTACCGACATCATCGCCGCCTACCTGGAGCGTGAAAAGCTGCGCACCCTGCGTGCGCTTGATGGCCACACTGCATTGGACCTGCACCGCAGCGCGCGCCCGGACCTGGTGCTGCTCGATGTGCAGCTGCCCGGCCTGGACGGCTGGGGCGTGCTCAGCCAGCTGCGCCAGCGCGGCGATACCCCGATCATCATGCTCACCGCGCTCGACCAGGATCTGGACAAGCTCACCGCGCTGCGCATGGGTGCCGACGACTATGTGGTCAAGCCATTCAACCCGGCCGAGGTGGCCGCACGGGTACGCGCGGTACTGCGCCGCACCCTGCGCACGCAGCGTCAGGATGCCCCTTCGGCACTGCGGGCTGGCCCGCTGGTGATCGACGCACTCACCCACACCGTCCACGTCGAGGGCGAAGGCTACAGCCACGAGCTGCTGCTCACCCTCACCGAATTCAAACTGTTGCACTGCATGGCGCTGGCGCCGGTACGCATCTTCAGCCGCAGCGAACTGATGCACGAATGCCTGCCCGAAAGCGAGGCGCTGGAGCGCACCGTGGACAGCCACGTCAGCAAGCTGCGGCGCAAGCTCGACGAGGTCGGCCTGACCAATGTGCCGGCCAGCGTGCGTGGTGTCGGCTATCGACTGATGGCGGACCGCTGATGCGTCGCACCGGACTCAGCCGCCACATCATCGTGTCGATGTCGATGATGGTGCTCAGCGTCATCGTGATGATGATCCTGTCCTCCTATCTGCTGTACGCCATCCTGGTGGAGTTCTACCCGGCCAGCACGCTGGAGCCGGAAGGCTGGATGCCCACCAGCCCCGAGCTGGCCTGGATGCTGGGAGTGACGCTGATCGGCCTGACCCTGGCCATTGCTGCCGCCATCCGTCTGGCCCATCGCATCCTGTCGCCGCTGAACTCGCTGCTGGACAGCATCCGCGCCCTGGCCGACGGCGACCTCGGCGTCCGCGCCGCCGTCAGTGACGACTCGCCCGACGAGGTGGCATTGCTTGCGGAGGACTTCAATGCCATGGCCGCGCGGCTGCAGCACATGGAGAACGAGCGCGCCATGTGGCACGCGGCCATCGCCCATGAGCTGCGCACGCCGATGACCATCCTGCGCGGGCGCCTGCAAGGCCTGGCCGAAGGCGTGTTCCAGCCCGATGAAGCGCAGTTCCACAGCCTGTTGTCGCAGGTGGAGGGACTGTCACGGTTGATCGAGGACCTGCGTGTGCTGAGCTTGGCCGACAACAGCCGCCTGGACGTGCGTCGCGCCCGCAGTGACGTCGTGCAGGAGGTGCACTCGGTGATGACGCTGGTGGACCCTGCGTTCCGCACCGCCGGTTTCGTGCTGGAGCTGGAAACCAGCCGCGATGAACACCCCGCGTACTGCGATCCGACCCGCCTGCGCCAGGCGCTGCTTGCACTGCTGGAAAATGCCCGTCGCTATGCGAGCCCCGGCCGGGTGCGCATCGCAGTGCACGACACGCTGGAGCACGTGCAGCTGTCCATCGAAGACGAAGGCCCCGGCATCGATCCGTCATTGCAGACGCATATCTTCAACCCCTTCATGCGCGGCGACAGCTCGCGCTCGCGCCAGGGTGGCGGCAGCGGGCTTGGCCTGGCGGTGGTCAAGGCGATTGTCGATGCGCACGGCGGGACAGTCCGCTGCATACCCGGTGACAACGGCGGCAGCCGCTTCGTGCTGGAACTGCCGCGCCAGTAGCGGGCAGCGCATCTGTAGAGACGGTTTCTGCCGCGAAGCCGGGTATCCACAGTAGGAGCGGCGTAAGCCGCGAGGCCGTTGATCCATCCACCAGGCAAGAGCATGCAATTGCGTGCAGTCACTCTGATCGGAGCCTGTGCCAGCTTCGCGGCTGAAGCCGCTCCTGCATAAGCAAGCCAGCCTTACAGATCGAACAACTTGCCCGGATTCATCAAGCCCTTCGGGTCGAACGCGCGCTTGACCCCGCGCATCAACGCGATCTCCGCCGCATCACGGGTGCTGTCCAGATAAGCCTTCTTGACCAGGCCGATACCGTGCTCGGCCGAGATGCTGCCGTTGAAACGGTGCAGCACCTGCGCCAGCAGTTTGGTGACGTGCTCGCATTGGGACAGGAACTCGGCGTCGGAAGTGTCGTCAGGCTTGAGCACATTGATGTGCAGGTTGCCGTCGCCGATGTGGCCGAACCACACCACCTCGAAATGCGGATACGCGCCATTGATCAGCGCCTGCGATTCGGCCAGGAATGCCGGCATCGCCGAGATCCGTACCGACACGTCGTTCTTGTACGGCTTGTAGCGCGCGACCGCCTCGGTGATGCCTTCGCGCAGGCGCCACAGCTGCTGCGCCTGCGCGTCGCTGGTGCTGATCACGCCGTCCAGCACCCAGCCCTGCTCCATGCAGTGCTCGAACGCGGCCATTGCCGCCGCCTCGCCCGCTTCATCGGCCGACGCATATTCGGTGACCACGTAGTACGGGTGGATTTCCTCGAACGGATACTGCGCGCCATGCGCAGTGACATGCTTTACCGCCAGGTCGGTGAAGAACTCGAACGCCTCCAGTTGCAGGCGCTCACGGAATGCCGAGAACACCTGCATCAACACTTCAAACGATGGCAACGCCAGCAGCATCACATTGGTGGTCGGCGGCGGATCGGTCAGCTTGACCGTCGCCTCGACCACGATGCCCAACGTGCCTTCCGAGCCGATCATCAGCTGGCGGAAGTCGTAGCCGCTGGAGTTCTTGATCAGGCCCTTGTTGAGCTCCAGCAGCTCACCGTTGCCGGCCACCACCTTGAGTCCGGCGATCCATTCGCGGGTGTTGCCATAGCGGATCACTCGGATACCGCCAGCGTTGGTGGCGATGTTGCCGCCGATCGAGCACGAACCGCGCGCGGCGAAATCCACCGGGTAGATCAGACCCTGGTCCTTTGCCGCGTTGTGCAGCGCTTCCAGCGGCATGCCGGCCTGCACGGTCAGGGTGCGGTCCACCGCATCAAAGCCCAGCACCTTGTTCATGCGTTCCAGGCTCAGCACCAGCTCGCCGTTGGCCGCAACAGCGCCGCCGGACAAACCAGTACGGCCGCCGGACGGCACCACCGCCACGTCGTTGGCATTGGCCCAGCGCACTACCGCCTGCACTTCCTCGACCGTCGCCGGCAAGGCGATGGCCAGCGGATTCGGCGTCCAGCGGCGGGTCCAGTCGCGCCCGTAGT
The DNA here is from genome assembly GCF_021202945.1 of Stenotrophomonas sp. SY1. GTDB lineage: Bacteria > Pseudomonadota > Gammaproteobacteria > Xanthomonadales > Xanthomonadaceae > Stenotrophomonas. The sequence continues at coordinate 2,552,638 of NZ_JAJOYR010000001.1, forward strand.
GTTCCAGGTCGGCCGCCTCGGTCTTCAGGCGCAGGCCCGGGCAGGACTGTTGCAGGGAGTGCAGGCGCGGGTCGGTCATGGCGATGCGTGGGCAGGACGAAGCCAGCAAGCGTGCCAGCCCGGCCGCGTGTCGTCCAGTCGCCAGCGGAAGCGGGTCGATACGCCGGGTAAATTCAGGTGAAACCTTTTTCCATCAATGCTTTGCCGCATTGCGCAGCGCACCAAACCGGCCCCGGTTCTGGCATAGTGGGCGCCCCTTCCACCTGTGCCGTCGTAACCGACATGTCGCCCAAGAAGACCTCGTTCCCGAAGCAGGACATCCGCGTTTTGTTGCTTGAGGGGGTCAGCCAGACCGCCGTGGACACGTTCAAGGCGGCGGGGTACTCGCAGATCGAGCAGCACACCAAGTCGCTGCCCGAGGACGAGCTGAAGGCGCGCATCGCCGAAGCCCACATCATCGGCATCCGCTCGCGCACCCACCTCGATGCCGAGGTGCTGGCCCATGCCAAGCGCCTGATCGCGGTGGGCTGCTTCTGCATCGGCACCAACCAGGTGGACCTGGAAGCAGCTGAACTGGCCGGCATCCCGGTGTTCAACGCGCCCTATTCCAACACCCGTTCGGTGGCCGAACTGGTCATCGCCGAAGCGATCATGCTGACCCGTGGCATCCCGCAGAAGAACGCCGAATGCCACCGCGGCGGCTGGTCCAAGTCGGCCGCCGGCAGCCATGAGGTGCGCGGCAAGACGCTGGGCATCATCGGCTACGGCCATATCGGCACCCAGGTGGGCGTGCTGGCCGAGGCGATGGGCATGCATGTGATCTTCCACGACATCGAAACCAAGCTCTCGCTGGGCAACGCCCACCCGGCAGCCGGCCTGGATGACCTGCTGGCGCGCGCTGACATCGTCACCCTGCATGTCCCGGAAAACGCCTCCACCCAGTGGATGATCGGCGCCACCCAGTTGGCCAAGATGAAGCCGGGCGCACACCTGATCAACGCAGCGCGCGGCACCGTGGTCGATATCGACGCGCTGGACGCCGCCCTGCGCTCGGGCCACGTCGGCGGCGCGGCGGTGGACGTATTCCCGGTCGAGCCCAAGGGCAATGGCGATGCCTTCCAGTCGCCGCTCATCGCACACGACAACGTGATCCTGACCCCGCACGTGGGCGGCTCCACGCTCGAAGCCCAGGACAACATCGGCATCGAAGTGGCGGCCAAGCTGGTGCGCTACAGCGACAACGGCTCGACCCTGTCGGCGGTCAACTTCCCGGAAGTGACCCTGCCCGAACACGAACAGAGCCTGCGTCTGCTGCACATCCATCGCAACGTGCCAGGCGTTCTGTCCAAGATCAACGAGATCTTCTCCCGTCACAACCTCAACATCGACGGCCAGTTCCTGCGCACCGATCCCAAGGTCGGCTACGTGGTCATCGACATCACCGCGACCGAGGAACAGGCCGCCGCCATCCGTGACGACCTGGCGGTGATTCCGGGCACGCTGCGCACCCGCATCCTTTATTGAGACCTCGCGGCAGTGCCGAGCAATGCTCGGCACCCGCTTACACAATGGCCCCTTGCCGAGCATGGCTCGGCACTACCGGCGGGCCGCTTACAGCGCTCCTGCCTGCGTGCCGGCCAACCAGCGCGTGGCCATCCGGCGCATGGATTCATCCTGTTCGCTGGCGATGTCCATGATCGGCCGCCACGCCAGCTCCAGTGATTCCTCGCTGACCGCGAAACGTTCGTCCTCACCAGCCACCACTACATAGCGCACGTCGTAATGCCAATGCCCAGGCACTTCGCCACGCTCGGGAATCCAGTGCCGATCCAGGTCGAAGATCGTCCCAGTCTGCAGCGCCAGGACGGGCAACCCGGACTCCTCCTCGGCCTCGCGCAGCGCCACCGCCGCCAGGTTGCGGTCTCCGTCGGCATGCCCGCCCAACTGCAGCCAGCGCTGCAACTTGCGATGGTGGGTCAACAGCGCCCGCTTGCCATCGGCACTGACCAACCAGGCACTGCCGGTGAAGTGGCCCGCCAACCGCTCGCGGCTGAACGGGTCCTGCGCACCGTCTTCGTCCAGCAGCGCCAGGAACAGCGCCGCCACATCCGCTTGTGCGGGGAAGGCCTGCGCGTACGCCTGCAAACCCAGGCGCAAGCTCCGATCCAGTTCATGCATGACTGTCAGCACATCCCATCCGTTCAATCCAGCCACCATTATCGCTGCCGATGTTGCACCTGCGCTTGTCGAGTTTGTCCGCCTTTGGCAAGGTAGCGACGTTGCCGATCGTTCAGCTTGCGGCGTCATTCATCCTCCCCGACGCCCTTGGCGTCCGGGTGCACTACACAGTTCGGGAATCCGCGGAATGCTCAAAACACTGTTGAGGGTCAAACCAATCGAACCCACCGCGCACGTCGATGCCGGGGAGCCGATTGAAGGCAGCCTGCAAGGCGAAGCCACGCTCAAGCGAACCCTCACAGCCAAGCATCTTGTCCTGCTGGGCATGGGGGCGGTGATCGGCGCGGGCATCTTCGTCATCACCGGCCAGGCGGCCGCCCACCATGCGGGCCCGGCCATCATGCTTTCCTTCGTCCTGGCTGGCCTGGCCTGTGCCTTCGCCGGCCTGTGCTATGCCGAGTTCGCGGCGATGATGCCGGTGTCCGGCAGCGCCTACTCCTACTCCTACGCAACGCTCGGCGAAGGCATGGCGTGGTTCATTGGCTGGTGCCTGGTGCTGGAGTACCTGTTCGCTTCCGCCTCGGTGGCCGTGGGCTGGTCCGCGTACCTGATCAGCTTCGTCACCACCACCTTGCACCTTCCCTTCCCCGAAGCCCTCAGTGCCGCTCCCATCGCATGGGAGAACGGCGAGTTCGTCGTTTCGGGCAAGCTGCTCAATCTGCCTGCGGTGCTGATCGTGGCCGCCATCTCGGGCCTGCTGTATGTGGGCGTCACACAGTCCACCTTCGTCAACGCGGTCATCGTGGCGATCAAGGTGGCGGTGATCTGTCTGTTCGTGGGCTTCGGTGCGATGTACGTGGACCCGGCAAACTGGACGCCGCTCATCCCCGAGAACACCGGCACCTTTGGCGAGTTCGGCTGGAGCGGTGTCCTGCGCGCAGCCTCCATCGTGTTCTTCGCCTACATCGGCTTCGATGCGGTCTCCACCGCCGCCGGCGAAACCAAGGATCCCCAGCGCAACATGCCGCGCGGCCTGCTGGGCTCGCTGGCGGTCTGCACGATCATCTACATCATCGTCTGCGCGGTACTCACCGGCCTGCTGCCCTACCACCTTCTGGGTACCGACAAGCCGGTTGCCACGGCGCTGGAACCCTATGCCAACCTGTCCTGGCTCAAGACCTGGGTCGAGGTGGGCGCCATTGCAGGCCTGTCCTCGGTGGTGCTGGTGATGATGATGGGGCAGACCCGCGTGGCCTACACCATCTCCCGCGACGGCCTGTTGCCGCCGATCTTCGGCAAGGTCCATCCGAAGTTCCGCACGCCTTACCTGAGCACCATCATCGTCGGTGCAATCGCTGCCCTGCTGGCCGGCCTGGTGCCGCTCAACGTGCTTGGCGAACTGGTGGCCATGGGCACCCTCCTGGCATTCGCCACGGTCTGCATCGGCGTGCTGGTCCTGCGCCGTACCAAGCCGGACATGCCACGTCCCTTCCGGGTACCGGCCGTATGGCTCATTGCCCCCCTCGGCGCGCTGATCTGTCTGGGCCTGTTCGCGATGGCATTTGCCGCCCACTGGCTTGTGTTCGTGCTGTGGACGTTGCTCGGCGTATGCATCTACTTCGGCTACGGCATCCGTCACAGCAAGCTCAACAAGACGCCCTGATCCCGCTTCCAACGCCGGCGCCACCCGCGCCGGTTTTTTTGCGCGCGCGCTGCGCATCGACGAGCAAAGACCGAAACATGTTCAAGCAACTGTTGGCGACCAAGCATCCCCATGCCGCACATGAAGAAGCCAATGGCCTGAGCCTGCGGCGCACCCTCGGCCCATGGGGCCTGACCGCGCTGGGCATCGGCGCGGTGATTGGCGGCGGCATCTTCGTCATCACCGGACAGGCGGCGGCCAACCATGCCGGCCCGGCGATCATGCTGTCCTTCGTACTGGCGGCCATCTGCTGCGCGTTCTGTGCCATGGCCTACGCCGAGTTCGCCTCGATGGTGCCGGTTGCGGGCAGCGCCTACACCTACACCTACGCCACCTTCGGCGAACTGTCGGCCTGGTTCATCGGCTGGATGCTGGTGCTCGAGTACGGCGTCTCCGCATCGGCCGTGGCAGTGAGCTGGACCGGCTACTTCCTCAGCTTCCTCAACCATTTCGACATCCACCTGCCGGCCGCGCTGGTCAGCGCACCGCTGGATGCGCAACTTCGCCCCACCGGCGCCATCGCCAACCTGCCGGCCGCCGCGCTGGTGCTGCTGCTGACCTGGCTGTGCTACGTGGGCATCAGCAAGTCCTCGGCGATGAACATGGCCATGGTGATCCTCAAGACCGGCCTGATCCTGCTGGTCATCATTGCCGGCTGGAAGTACGTGGACCCGAGCAACTGGACGCCCTTCATCCCGGCCAACGAAGGACCGGGCAAGTACGGCTTTGACGGCGTGCTGCGTGGCGCGGCGATGGTGTTCTTCGCCTACATCGGCTTTGAAGCGGTGTCCGTGGCCGCACAGGAATCGCACCGGCCGCAGCGCGACCTGCCGATCGGCATGCTGCTGTCGCTGGTGATCTGCACCGTGCTGTACATCGCCATGGCAGCGGTGATGACCGGCCTGGTGCCCTACCAGCTGCTGGGTACCGCGGAGCCGGTGGTGACCGCCGTTGCCGCGCATCCGCAGTTGGACTGGCTGCGCATCATCGTCGAAGTCGGCGCGCTGATCGGCCTGGCCTCGGTGGTGCTGGTGATGGTGATCGGCCAGCCGCGCATCTTCATGATCATGGGCCGCGATGGTCTGCTGCCGCCGGTATTCACCAAGATCCACCCCAAGTACCGCACCCCGCACATCAACACCGTCATCACCGGCATCGGCATCGCACTGCTGGCCGCGCTGTTCCCCCTGGACATCCTGGGCGAGCTGACCTCGATGGGCACGCTGATCGCCTTCGCCGCTGTCTGTGCCGGCGTGCTGGTACTACGCCGCACCCAGCCCGACCTGCCGCGCCCATTCCGCATTCCGATGGCCTGGCTGATCTGCTCGCTGGGTGTCTTCAGCTGCATCGCGCTGCTGACCGCCATGACCCTGCACAACTGGATGCTGATGGGGCTGTGGACCGCCACCGGCTTCATCATCTACTTCTGCTACGGCATCCGGCACAGCAAGCTCAACGCGGCCAACAAGGCCAAGAAGGGCTGAACCCCCGCAACAGATGAATGACCAGAGCCCGGGCGCAAGCGTCCGGGCTTTTTTTATTGCCCGGCCAGCCTGCGTAGACTGGGATGCAGCAACTGCGGGAAATCATTCCCAACCGATGACGCTGCCGTCTCGCCATTGCCCGGGACGCGGCAAAGCCGCCCCCAGCCCAAGGCATCCCCTACGAAAGCCCCCGGCTTAGTAGAATGCCGCCCATGAACGCGCCTTCCGTCCCCTACGACAGCGAGCGGCTGAGCCAGCTGGCCCAGCTGCTGATCGACAACATCCGCGAACTGGCCCAGTCCGGCTGGACACCCGCCACCAGCAGCAACTTCTCCCACCGCCTGGATGACCGCCATGCCGCGATCACCGTGTCGGGCAAGGACAAGGGCCGGCTGATCGAAAGCGACATCATGGTCGTGGATTTCGATGGCAAGGCCGTCGGCCGCCCATTGCGCCCATCAGCCGAAACCTTGCTGCACACCCAGCTGTACGCCCGTTTCCCGGAAGTAGGCTGCGTGCTGCACACCCATTCACCGACGCAGACCATCGCCTCGCGCCTGTACGGCAGCCAGGGCCATATCCGCCTGGAAGGCTATGAGCTGCTCAAGGCCCTGCACGGCAACTCCACCCACGAAACCGCGGTGGACCTGAAGGTGTTCCCGAACACCCAGGACATGGACGTGCTGGCCGCCCAGGTCGAAGCCGAGCTGGACAAGGGCCCGATGTGGGGCTACCTGATCGATGGACACGGCCTGTACGCATGGGGCCGCGACATGGCCGAGGCACGCCGCCACCTGGAAGCCTTCGAATTCCTGCTCCACTGCGAACTGGAGCTGCGCAAGCTGCGCGCCATTTCCTGATTTCGAATTTCCTGATTCCGATTCCGCACGGGCCGGCCTTGGCCCGTGCTGATACGCTCCCCACCCCCACCGTGGAGTCCACCGCCATGAGCCGACTGCGCATTTTCAACGACACCGCCCCGGACGCACCGCTGCTGGACAGCCGCGACGGCGAGGTCATCGCTGCCGAACTGAAGAAGATCGGTGTCACCTTCGAGCGCTGGCAGGCCAAGCATCCGGTCAGCCCGGGCGCCAGCCAGGAAGAAGTGTTCACCGCCTACCGCGAGGACATCGACCGCCTGGTCGCCGCGCACGGTTTCAAGAGCGTTGACGTGGCCTCCATCGCCCCGGACAACCCCAACCGCGCCGAGATCCGCAAGAAGTTCCTCGACGAGCACTATCACAAGGAAGACGAAGTGCGTTTCTTCGTCGCCGGCTCGGGCCTGTTCACCCTGCACGTGGACGACAAGGTCTACGAAATCGAATGCGTGAAGGACGACCTGATCGCGGTGCCCGACGGTGTCACCCACTGGTTTGACATGGGTGAGGAACCCAGCTTCGCCGCCATCCGCTTCTTCACCGAGCCGGACGGCTGGGTGGGTCATTTCACCGGCACGGATATCGCCCAGCGCTTCCCGCGCTACGAGCCCAGCGCCGTTTGATCTGCTCTTCAACCCCTCTCCCGCCAGCGGCAGAGGGGTTCGGGTGAGGCCAGCCTCATGCAGGCAAGCCGCCCCCGATACCCAGACCGCAAACCCGTCAGTAACCGGCCAGCCCGGCGCAGGAATCCCCACCGCATGACCATCAAAGCCATCCTCACCGACATCGAGGGCACCACGTCCAGTATCTCCTTCGTCAAGGAAGTGCTGTTTCCCTATGCCCGCAACGCGCTGCCGGGCTTCGTCCGCGCCCACGGCAACGAGCCGCAGGTGCGTCACTGGCTGGATGCGGTCGCCACCGAAATCTCCGCCAGCGCCTGCCAGGACGAGGTCATCGTCGAAACCCTGCAGGGCTGGATCGACCAAGACCGCAAGCACACCGCGCTCAAGGCATTGCAGGGGATGATCTGGGACGTGGGCTATCGCAACGGCGATTACACCGCGCACATGTATCCGGAAGTGGCCGCCGTACTGCGTGGCTGGCATGCGGCCGGCCTGCCGCTGTACGTGTACTCCTCCGGCTCGGTACCTGCGCAGAAACTGTTCTTCGGCTTCAGTGACGCCGGCGACCTCAACGGCTTGTTCTCCGGCAACTTCGACACCGAGATCGGTGGCAAGCGCGAAGCCGGCAGCTATGCCCGCATCGCCGAGGCCATCGCCATCGCACCGCACGAAATCCTGTTCCTGTCCGACATCGTCGAAGAACTGGATGCCGCCCGCGACGCCGGCCTGCAGACCGTGCTGCTGGATCGTCTCAGCGATTATCCGATGCCCCGCACCGGTGAAGCCACGCACGGCCACACCCGCGTGGAAAACTTCCAGCAGATCACGCTCTGATCCCATCCGGCAGCGTGGTGACAACGGCCCTTCGGGGCCGTTTTTGTTTGTGGGTGACGCAGGCCCCACCTGTAGGAGCGGCTTCGGCCGCGAAGCTGGCATTCCTTCCGTTCGCCGGAATACCGGCCATTGCAGAACGCTGGTCGATCCTGTTTGCCGAGCACGGCTCGACACTACCAAAGGCCAAACGCCGATCGGTTCCGCTTGCCGAGCATGGCTCGGCACTACCGGGCGCCGCGCGTAGGAGCGGCTTCAGCCGCGAAGCTGGCAGGCTTTCCGTTTGCGGCCAAGGTTGCGATTGCAATATCCGGCCAGGCCGCGTTGTGCTGATGCCGGACGACTCACCGGCTTCGCGGCTGAAGCCGCTCCTACAGCGACATGCAGACCGACCTCAGGCCGATCTTCGGCCGACATCGTCCAATTGCGCGGCCATCACCTGTGCCGGATCGCGGTGGTGCTATTTTGCCGCTGCACCAACAGGCACCAATCTTCAGCGTACCCGGCTCCGCAGTCGCATCTCCCCGTCGCATTGGAGGCAGGCAATGAGCATCACTTCGCAGGTAGGCGAAGCACTGTCCACCGAGTTCGCGCTCCCTGACGTGGACACATTGACCGTCACCGCCTCGCGCCTGCTGGTCGCGATCGTGCTCGGCGGTCTGCTGGGGCTGGAGCGCGAAAGCAAACGCCGTGCGGCTGGACTGAAAACCTACATCCTGGTTTCAGTCGGTTCGGCACTGTTCGTGCTGGCACCGTTGCAGATGGGCATAAACGCAAGCGACGTCACCCGGGTGATGCAGGGCATCGTCTCCGGCATCGGCTTCCTGGGCGCGGGTGCCATCCTCAAACTCGGCACCGAGGAACGCATCCAGGGGCTGACCACCGCCGCCGGCATCTGGATGACTTCGGCCATCGGCATGGCGGCCGGCATGGGCATGCACCTGGCAGCCATCGCTACCACCGTCGCTGCATTGGCGATCGTGAGCACGCTGCCGCACCTGATGCCGGACAAGAAGGACGGTCCGGCTGCATAGACGCAGCCCTGCATCCCGATTCACCACGCTCGCCCGGGTTGTATTACCGAAGCCGAGCGCTCCGGAACTCAGCCTGCCGGACTGCGCAGTACCAGCACTTCGATCCGGGCCGGCACACCCAGCCGCGCGGTGAAGCCATCCCACTGGCCAGCGCCGCTGCTGACGAACAGCGTCATGTCCCGCACCTTGTACTCGCCACGCACGTAGCCGTGGTTGGCCGGCGCCACCACCCAACGGTCGAAGCCCCACATGTGGCCACCATGGGTATGGCCTGAAATCTGAAGGTCCACCGCCCCGCTCGCTGCCGACTCACGCGCCTGCTTGGGCTGGTGCGCAAGCAGGATGTGGGTGTCACTGCCCTTGGCCGCGGCGATGACTGCCGGCAGGTCCGGTGCAAGCCCGCCGCGCATGTAGGAACTGGGCTTGAGCGCGGCCAGGTCACCCACGCCCGATATCGCCAACGTGCGTCCGTTGATCGCCAGCCGCGCGGTCTGGTTCTCCAGCACGCCCAGGCCCATCTGCCGGAAGTGCGCCATCCAGCGTTGATAGCCGTGGTAATACTCGTGGTTGCCTGGCGACACCCACACGCCATGCGGCGCTGCCAACTGCGCCAGCGGCGTGACAAAGCGCGCCGTATCGGCGACTTCACCATCGACCATGTCGCCCGGCAGCACGATTACATCTGGTTTGGTTGCCATCACCGTGTCGACGATGCGCTGCGTACGCCAGCTGCGCTTGACCGGGCTGACATGCAGATCCGCCAGCACCGCCATGCGCAGGCCATCCAGCTCGACCGGCAGGTTCGGCACCACCAGTTCACGCTCATGCAACTGCGGCGGCTTCAGGCCGTTGTAGATGCCCAGCGTCGCCAATACAGCGATCACCGCCGAGGCAGCGTGATTCAAGCCGCGTCCGTGCCATGCACCGGCCACCATCGATGAGCGTGGGGCCCAGCGCGTGAGCAGCCATCCCAGCGTGCGCAGCAGCAGGAATGCCAGCAGCAGGATGAACATCACCATCACCCAGCCGAACAGCAGCTGCACCCAGGCTTCGACCGCATAGGTAAAGATGTCCATGCGCCAGAGCGTGGCCGACAGCAGGCCGATCAAGGCGAGCACCAGGGTGATACCGATATGCCAACGGCGACCACGCTTGGACAAGCCGGCAACCGGCCACCAGAGCCACAGTGCAAGCAACGGCAGGATCAGGGAAACAAATAGGGTCATGTTCGTTGGCAGCAGCTGTGCGGCGCGGGTGTCACCCGCTTTCGGGGCCGCGGGGAAGGTTTACTCGGGAGTGCCACGTACTCTGACACACGCTGTGTTGCCAGACGGGCATCGCTGGTTGGATCGGTGCGTTCCTGTTTTGCGCGGTTGGGAATGCTGCGATTTCCGATGGGTAGTGGGGCTTCGCTTCCCCTCTCCCCAACCCCTCTCCCGCAAGGGGAGAGAGGCTTTGAAGCTGCAGTCGCCGACGCCGTTTCAACGCGTCATGACCGAGCCCCTCTCCCCTTGCGGGAGAGGGGTTGGGGAGAGGGGAAACGGCCCTCTCTCTCCACCTCAAAGCACCAAAATGCGCCCAACAGGCAGGGTGCATCTTCCATCCACTTGACCGCTTACTTGCCCTTGCTGGCAATCCAGCCGTTGATCTTCTCGTCCAGCACATCCAGCGGCACCGAGCCGTCCTTCAGCACTTCGGCGTGGAATTCACGGATGTCGAACTTGTCGCCCAGCTTCTCCTGCGCACGCTTGCGCAGCTCCTGGATCTTCAGCTCACCGGTCTTGTAGGCCAGTGCCTGTCCCGGCCAGGCGATGTAACGCTCGGCTTCGGCAATGGCATCAGGCTCGCTCACCGAGGAGTTGGCGAACATGTAGTCCAGCACCTGCTGGCGGCTCCAGCCCTTGGAATGCAGGCCGGTATCGACCACCAGACGCACCGCACGCCATAGCTCGCCCTGCAGGCGACCGAAGTAGCTGTACGGGTCGGTGTACACGCCCAGATCCTTGCCCAGGCTTTCGGCGTACAGGCCCCAACCTTCAATGAACGCGGTCTCGCCACCGAAGCGACGGAACGCCGGCACACCCTTCAACTCCTGCTGCAGCGCCAGCTGGAAGTGATGGCCCGGAATGGCTTCGTGCAGGAACAGGTCCTCCGCGTCCCAGGTCTTGCGGGTCGGCAGGTCGTAGGTGTTGACATAGAAGATGCCAGGGCGGGTGCCATCTTCGCTCGGGGTCATATATGAACCGCCGGCTGCGGACTTGGCACGGAACGCTTCCACCGGACGGATCTCAAAACCGGCCTTGGGAGTCAGTGAGAACAGCTTGCCGACGCTGGCGTTGACCTTGGTTTCCAGCCCACGGTAATGCTCCAGCAGCTCCGGTTCGGACTTGAACTCGAACTGCTTGTCGTTCTGCATGAACTTGAAGAAATCCTGCAGCGAACCCTTGAAGCCCACCTGCTCCATCACCGTGCGGATCTCGCCGTGGATGCGCTCCACTTCCTTCAGGCCGATCTCATGGATCTGCTCCGGGGTCTGCGCGGTGGTGGTGCTTTCCTTGGCGTTGAAGGCGTACCACGCCTTGCCGTCCGGCAGCGAATCCAGGCCGAACGTGTCGCGTGTGGCCGGCAGGTACTCGTCGGCAATGAAGTCACGCTGCTTCTTGATCGACGGCAGCAGCTGCTCGGCGATCAGTGCACGATAGGCCGCGGTCAGGCGATCCTTGTCGGCCTGCGGAAAATCAGCCGGCATCGCCTTGATCGGGCCCCAGAACTGGCTGTCCTCGGCCTTGGCCGCCAGGATCTCGTCGAACTGCGGCACCACCTTTTCCATCAGCACGCGCGGCTGCACCACGCCGGCCTTCATGCCTTCACGCATGTTGGCGATCTCGGTATCCACCAGCACCGGGATGCGCCCGGCACGTGCCAGCCAATTGTCGTAGTCCTTCACCGTCTTGAACGGCTGCGCCACCTGGCCCGAGCCCAGCATCACCGCGTAGCTCACGGTCGAGGCCATCTGGTTGACCGGCATCATCCAGTTGGGGAACTTCTCCCCTTCCAGCGCCTGCTTCTGTTCCTCGACGAAGATGCGATAGCTCAGCAAGTCCTGACCGCTCAGACCGGCGTCACCGATCTTTTCCACCTTGCCCAGCCATTCGGTGGCGAAGTCGTGGCTCTGCTTGCGGAATTCGGCCGAGCCGAAGTCCGGCAGCTGGTCGTTGTAACGGTTGTCGCCCTGGAAAGTGGCCTGCAACGGGTTCAGCTTGAGCACGCCCTCCCAATAGTCGGCGTACAGCTGGTTCAGCTGCGCGGCCTTGTCGGCCTGGGGCGCCTGGCCCGTCGTCGCATCGGCGCCGTTCGGCTGCGAGGACGGCGAACAGGCGGTCAGCACGGTGGCCAGAGACAACGAAACGGCAAATGCCAGCGGACGAAGCGTCATGGGCGGGTTTCCAGGTGAGGAGTTCGAGCCTCGCAGACTCCGGGCAAGCGGTGCCAGGAAAAAGGGCCAAAGGTCATTAAACCGGGCCGCCGTCGCAGGCTGTTCGGTAAACCGTCATAATTCGCCCCCGTCCGCATCCGCCCGCTCGGGCAGCTGCCTCCCCCGCTTTCCGGCCCCGCCCGGTGCCCCCGGCACCTGCGCCGCGCCCTCTGCCGTTGCTGTTTCTATGACTAATTCACGCCGCCCGCTGGGCTTCTGGTCCGCCACTGCCCTGGTCGTGGGCAGCATGATCGGCTCGGGCACGTTCCTGCTGCCGGCCACGCTGGCACCTTATGGTGCCGCCACCCTGATCGGCTGGGGCATCACCCTGTGCGGCGCGCTGCTGCTGGCCATCACCTTCGCCCAGCTGGCAAAACGCTGGCCACAGACCGGCGGCCCGTATGTGTTCGCCCGCAACGCCTTTGGCGAGCTGCCCGGCTTCATGGTGGCCTGGAGTTACTGGATCTCGATGTGGTGTGCCATCGCCGCGATCGCGGTGGCCTTTGCCGGCAGCATCGGCGCCATTTTCCCCTCGCTGACCGCCACCCCGGTACGCGCCGCGGCCTGTGGCTTGGTTGCGCTGTGGCTGTGTGCCGGTGTGAACCTGCTCGGCGTGCGCGAAGCCGGACGCCTGCAGTTGCTGACCACCGTATTGAAAGTGGTGCCGCTGCTGCTGTTCGGACTGGTCGCACTGTGGTTCATCGACACCAGCCACTACGTGCCATTCAACCCCAGCGGTGAAAGCCTGGGCAGCGTGGCCGGCGCCACCGTGGCGCTGACGCTGTGGGCGATGATCGGACTGGAAGCGGCCACGGTTCCGGCCGAATCGGTGGACGACGCGCCACGCACCGTGGCCCGGGCCACGGTCACCGGCACGGCCATCGCCGGTGTCGCCACGGTCTTGGCCTGCACCACCGTGCTGGGCCTGCTGCCAGCCGATGTGCTGGCCAATTCCGGCGCGCCGATGGCCGATGCTGCCGCAGCGCTGTGGGGCCCGACCGCAGGCAAGCTGCTGGCGGTAGTGATGGCCATTTCCTGCGTTGGCGCACTCAACGGCTGGACCCTGCTGTCGGCGCAATTGCCGATGGCCGCCGCACGCGACCACGTCCTGCCGCGCGCCTTCGCCCATGAGAACAAGCGCGGCGCTCCCGCCTTTGGCGTCATCGTCAGCTGCCTGCTGGCCACCGTATTGGTGATCTGCAACTACAACCGCTCGCTGGTGGACCTGTTCAAGTTCTCGGTGCTGCTGTCCACCGCCGCCACCCTGCTGCCCTATGTGGCCGGCGCAGCGGCCTGGCTGTGGCGTGGCAGCGGTGCCGCTTCGCGCACCGCCGCCGCCGGCGCGCTGGCTTTCAGCCTCTACGCGGTGGGCGGGATCGGCAGCGAAGCGCTGTTGTGGGGCGTGGCGCTGATCATCGGCGGTTTGCCGATCTATTTCTGGCTGCGCCGCCGCTGAGCGGTCGCGCAGATCCGTAGCGGCAACTTCCGCCGGGGCGCACGCCCGGCAACGCTCCGTAAGCCGGAAAGATGCTCGTTGACCTCACCCGAGGCGGCCGTTTGTTGCGCCGCCTAACAGGGCGGCAGGCGTTTGAACGCGGCCGCGACCATCCAGCGGCTGCTCGCACGGGCCACCCACAAGGCGGCGATCAAGGCAGGAATGAAAGTGATCCATGGCAGCACGGTGATATCGCCGACCACCAGGGATGGGCCAAACATCACCAACCAGAAACACAGCAACGCCAGCGAACAGCTGGTCACGATACCGAGCAGGGCGACCCACATCGCCCTGCCCCTGCCAAGCCGGCGCTGCTCCAGTGCCGCCCGCCTGCGCAGGTTTGCCGATTCAAACGGCAACAGCAGCAACACCACGGCGGCACCCATCAGGCTCAACCCCACCCAAGCATCCATCGGGTTTCTCTCTCATCCAACCTGATCGCAATCCGTGTTGCGAACGCAAACCCTCAGCTGGTACGCGACCTGCCACGCAGCCAGAGCACGCCCCAACCCATTGCCGCGCCCGCCAGCGCACCATAGACAAGGCCGCCACCCAGCTGCTGGTCCAGCCAATACGCAGCCACCGCCCCGACGCCTGTGCCTGCCAAAGCAAACCAGGCAACTTGCCGCTTCCGATGCAGCCACTGCGCCTGAGCGGCCCGCCGGCGACGGATGTCTTCCCGCGCCTCCGTCCTCGGCTCCAGCATCGCCCGGGCGATTGCATCGGCTTGCGTCTTCTCCATTTGTGTTCTTTCCATCGTCCTGTCAGTGGATTGCCATCAACGCTGTTTGAGATCCCGCTCCGGGGCCATTACATGGACCACCTTGCCCGCCGCATCGAGGAACTCGATCGCGCCATAGCCTTCCCCGGTTACCGTCATCCGCACGCGCGGCTGGTTGCCGGCATCGGCCAGCGCGATGGCCGGGGTGCCGTCGGCGGCGACACTCAACTTTATCCGGGTCGGTGATTCCACGCTCGGTACCAGCCGGTTGCCCAGCGCAGGCTCGCGGATCAACGGTGGCGCCTGGTTGATGACGAACATCACCGAGCCATCCGGTGATACCCGCCAGCCCGCCGCATCCATTGCCGGATGGTCCAGCGCCAGTACCGCTGCCGTACCGGCAGGCGTGTCGGCCACGCCGAAGCCGCCGCGCTCGCTGCCCTTGGCGTCGTAGAGGATCATGCCTGCCACGTCGAATGCGCGCTTGTACTGAAGCCCGTCGATGATCGGCGGCGTGTTGGCCGAGAGCGTCATGCGGATGGTGCCGTCGTCACCGACGATATCGATGCGCTTTGCGGTGATCCGTTCGTGATCAACCGTATCCACGCGCAGCTGCGGCGACTCGTCGCTGATGATCTTCTGCAAGGTGGCCAGTGACGGGCGCTTGGGCTCAGCTGCCGCCAGCGGTGCAACGGCCAGCAGCGCGGCAACAAGCGTGCAACCGCGATCGAACGAACGCTTCTTCATCAATATGTCCCCGGCATGGATACCGCCCTGTGATCGGATGCAATCGGCCGCTTCGCAGCCTCTGACAACGCTGCGGCAATGATAGGAACAACGACGTTCGGCGGAAGGGGGTGTGTTGGCAGTTCTGGCCAGCCAAGGCAAGGACAACACCATGCTGCAACGCACTAGATCACGATGACCCGCCTCTAGCGCGGCCTGTGCTATGGATGACGCCGGGCAAAACACTGACCCGCCACAGGCCGGTCGCCCTTCGACACAGGGAGAACTGCGATGACCCGCAAGAACACAATCTGCCTCTGGTACGACGGCACCGCGCTGGACGCAGCAACCTTCTACGCCGCCACCTTTCCCGACAGCAGGGTGGAAGCCGTGCACCGCGCGCCTGGGGATTATCCGGCCGGCAAACAAGGCGATGTGCTGACCGTTGATTTCACCCTGATGGGCGTTCCCTGCCTGGGTTTGAACGGTGGCGCGGCGTTCAGACACAGCGAAGCGTTTTCGTTCCAGGTGGCCACCGACGATCAAATCGAAACCGACCGTCTGTGGCACGCGATCATCGACAATGGCGGCCAGGAAAGCGCCTGTGGCTGGTGCAAGGACAAGTGGGGCCTGTCCTGGCAGATCACCCCTCGTGCGCTGACTGCTGCGATCACCGACCCGGACCCGGCAGCGGCCAAACGCGCGTTCGAGGCAATGATGCAGATGACCAAGATCGACATCGCGGTGATCGAGGCGGCGCGGCGCGGCTGAGTCCGGCCCTGCTCCGGCTCTGAACGCAACCGCCGCCTCTTGAGCGGCATGTCGCCTGGGGTGGGTGTTCCTGCCCGCTGGCGCATGCAGCACCACGGGCTATGTCGTACCAGCGGAACAGACATGCACTGACTTGATCTGAGTCAAGTGCATCGCAACGGCCTCTGCCTAGGATGCGCAATGTCGCTCATCCGCAGGCCGTCTGCATGACCACCGCCCCCATCGCACCTTCCGTCCACCCGCCGGTCCGCTCCCTGTGCACGCCGACCCGCTGAACCAGTGGATGCTGTCCGGCACCCGTCATGCCATCGACTGGGTCGATGACGGGATGGTGCGTCTGCTTTTCCGGCGCCAGCAGCTGGCCAGCATCGCCGGCCGTATCAAACGCCATGCCGGCATCCCACAGTCCGATCCCGATCGCGAGTCCGGTGTTCAACGGCGCGCGCGTCATCTCGCGTTACGCCGCGGCTTGTCCACCGACAGCGTCGCCAGACTGATGGCCTTGCTCATCGAAGAGGCGCATCGCCAGCAGAGCGCGATGAAGCCCGACTCCTCCCACTTCGCAGGCCCCAGCATGCCTTCCTCTCCCGAGCGTGACCGGCGTTTTCCACTGTGGCGATTGCTGCCCCCTCCGCAACGCTGGCGCCCGCTGGTATCGCGCCTGCCCACACCACTGCAGCAGGCACTCGCACTACGCCTGCTCGCACCGGCCATTGCTTCATCGCAGGCCATGCAGACATTGCAGCCGATCAGGGGGCGTCGTTTGGGTATCCGCGTCGATGACCTGGGCCTTGAATGGGTGTTCGAACTGCATGAGCGTGGCCTGCAACTGAGCCGTGCACCGGCCGAGGCCACGGTCAGCGGCAGCTTCACTGACCTGCTGCGGCTGGCCAGCCGGTTGGAGGACGCGGACACGTTGTTCTTCCAGCGCAAGCTGACATTGACCGGCGATACCGAACTCGGCCTGACCCTGCGCAACCTGCTGGACCGGTTGCCATGGGAATCGCTGCCGTTGGGACAACGCATCCTGCTGCAGCGCGGTGCGCGGCTGGCGTGCCGTGCGCGGCAGGCGTATCGGGACGCACAGGGGGCGGCGTGAACGCGCAGGAGTTCCGCCCCGCATGGTCGCCGGACCTGGAAGAGCGTTACAGCGCACGAATCGCACGCGCAGGCAACGCAGTCCCGTGCCTGGAATGGCCGCTGCATCTGCCCTGGATAGACGCCATCGAACGCCTCAAGCGTCATCGCAACGCAATCATCATGGCGCACAGCTACCAGTCGCCGGAGATCTTCCACGGCGTGGCCGACATCACCGGCGATTCGCTGGCCCTTGCCCAGGCCGCCGCCGATTGCGACGCCGAGGTGATCGTGTTGTGCGGCGTCCACTTCATGGCTGAAACCGCGAAGATCCTCGCCCCGGACCGCACCGTGCTGATCCCGGACCCTGAAGCAGGCTGTTCGCTTGCCGCATCCATCACCGCCGAGGATGTGCGTTACCTGCGTGCGCTCCACCATGGCGCCCCGGTGGTCAGCTATGTCAACACGAGCGCGGCGGTGAAGGCCGAATCCGATGCCTGCTGTACATCGGCCAATGCGTTGCAGGTGGTCGAAGCGATGGGAGCGGACAAGGTGATCTTCCTGCCTGACCAGTACCTGGGCCAGCATGTCGCATCACGCACCGCTGTGGAGCTGGTGCTGTGGGATGGCCGCTGCGAAGTCCATGAGCAGTTCACCGCACAGCAGGTCCGGCACACGCGCGAGCAGTTCGATGCGCTCGTCGTGGCCCATCCCGAATGCTCGCCGGAGGTGTTGGCCGAAGCAGACTTCGTGGGCTCCACCACGGCAATGGGAAACTGGTTGAAAGAAAAGCAGCCGCCACGTGTTGCGCTGGTCACCGAGTGCTCGATGGCCGACAACCTGCGCAGCCAGTTCCCGCAGATCGAGATCATCAAACCCTGCAATCTTTGCCCGCACATGAAGCGGATCACCCTGCCCAACATCCACGCCTGCCTGGCCGACCTCCGGCATCCGGTGCAGGTTCCCGGACGCGTGGCCGCGCGGGCACGCAATTCGCTGCAACGGATGCTGGCCATCGGGCGCCGGGATGCGGTGTGAGCGGTGACGCCGCGCCATTGGTGGTCGTGGGCTGTGGTGTCGCCGGACTGGCGACCGCCCTGTCTGCCGCACCACGACCGGTACTGCTGGTCGGGCGTGCCGCCGATGGCGACGACGGCAGCACTGCATTGGCACAGGGTGGCATTGCCGCTGCGATGGCTAGTGGCGACAGCGCTCTGGCGCATGCGTGGGACACGCAGCAGGCCGGTGCCGGTTACAACCATCCAGCAGCGGTGCGTTACCTGACCGAAACTGCTGCTTCGGCGATCCACTGGCTGCAGTTGCAGGGAGTCGGCTTCGACACGCAGCAGGGGCGATTGCAGCTCGGGCATGAAGGCGGCCATCACTGCGCCCGCATCGTCCACGCCGGAGGTGACGCAAGTGGTCGCGTGTTGCTGCACGCCTTGCAGGATGCCGCTCGGCGCAGCGCTCATATTCGTTGGCACCGGCCCGCAACACTGGAAGCGATGCTGTTGCGTCGCGGCCAGGTCGCTGGCGTAGGCCTGCGGGCCATCGGTACGCAGACGATCGAGCATTTGGACTGCGCCGAACTGGTACTGGCAACCGGGGGTTGCGGTGCGCTGTTCGCCGCCAGCACCAATCCCTCGGGTGCCGATGGCAATGGACTGGCATTGGCCCAGGCAGCCGGCGCGACTTTGCGTGACCTGGAATTCATCCAGTTTCATCCAACTGCACTGGATGTGCGCAACTCTGGTCCGTTGCCGCTCATCACCGAAGCGCTGCGCGGCGCCGGCGCAACCCTGGTGGATACTGACGGCGAGCGCATCATGCAGGGCCTGCACCCCGATGGCGAACTGGCGCCGCGCGACCACGTTGCGCGTCAGGTCTGGCAGCACCGGCAAGCGGGTCACCAGGTCTGGCTGGATGCCACCTCGCTGCAGGGTGACTGGCTGCAACGCTTCCCGACCGTCGCCAACATCTGCAGACAACATGGCATCGATCCGCGCCGCCAACGCATGCCGGTAACTCCGGCCGCGCACTTCCACATGGGCGGCATCGCAGTGGACCTGGAGGGCCGCACGTCCCTGCCGGGCCTGTTGGCCGTGGGCGAAGTGGCCTGCAACCGGGTGCATGGCGCCAATAGGCTGGCGAGCAATTCGCTGCTGGAGGGCGTGGTGTTCGGACGTCGCCTGGGGCATCGGCTGTCGCGAATGGCCCGCAGCCTGCCTGCGGCCGGCCCGGAACGCTGGGTGCAACGATCAGCCAACGCCGACGGAGATGCCCTCAACCAGTTGCGCTGTCTTGCGTGGCAATCGCTCGGCCCACTGCGTAGTCGTCATGGCATGCACATCGCCCTGCAGCAGATACAGCAGCAGCCTTCATCGGAAACATGGCAGTGCAGACTGATCGCCGCCATGCTGGAGGCCGCCCTGCAGCGCCGGCACAGCCTCGGCGCGCATTGCCTGCGCGCCGATTGACCCACCACGCCAACGCTTCCCCTCGCCGGCGCCACGCGACGCCCGCTTCCCGCATCAATCCGCAAGCGACGCCTTGCCGGGATTGCCGCTCCAATAGCCATTGCGCGCACCCACGCGCGGCGGCAACTGGGCCGAGCCCAGCATGTCCCGGAAGCGTGCCACTACGCCTGCCATGTCGGCGTGCTGCGGACTGAGCCGCAGAATGTCCACGCCGCACGCGGCCAGTTCGTCGCGCTCCGGGGCCATGTCCACCACATCCATCCCCTGCACCTGGATACCGTTGATGACCATGAACGGCTCACCTTCGCGGGTAGCCAGCGGCAGTCCATCAGGATGATCAATGCAGCGGAATCCGCATTCGTCCTTGGGCACGTCCAGCGCCCGCGCGGTGAAGCAGCGCGCCGAATAGGCCAGCGGCAAACGTCCCCACGCCAGCACCTCCAGTTCCGGCATCGGCTGGCCTGCCGTCGCCATGCCGGCGCGGATGTCGTCCAGCAGTTCGCGGCCATGCTCGACGCCGGCTACCCAGCGCTGCAGGCCGTCTTCGATCAGCAGTTGCAGGGTGCGGTGGTTGTAGATGTTGAGCGTCGGCCCGGCAATGAACGGAAGGCCCCGCTCGCGGCACAACTGGACGGCGGATAGATCATTCGCCTCCAGCAGGAAGCGCCCATTGTCGACCAGGCGTTGTATTCCCCCCAGTTCCGATTCGGCCTCGACCAACGCCAGGGACGACAGCACGATCTGCTTGCCACTGGCCGCAAGTTCATCAGCCAAGGCCAACCAATCACGGGGACGCAGCTCGCGCCGCTTGCTGCATACCGTTTCGCCCAGATACAGAGTGTCCAGCGGCCAGCGCACCGCCTCCCGATAGAACGACAGCACACGCTCGCGCGGCCAGAAGTACTGCAGCGGTCCAAGACTGAGTTTCATGGTGTCAATGCCAGGCACGGTGATAAGGCCCCAGAGTGGTCTGCTGCCCTTCGGCGTGGGCTGCCAGCGCGTTGTTCCAGTTTTCGCGAAGGCGCCACTGCTGGGCGCTGCGTGCGTACTCGTCGATGGCCTGTCGCCACACGCCAGCGACAGTTCGCACATAGGCGACACCGCGCTGACGCCCCTCGACCTTCAGCGCAACCACGCCGGCCTGCGCCAGTTGCGGCAGAAGTTCCAGGGTGTTGAGGCTGGTGGGCTCCTCCAGCGCATGGAAGACCTCTTCGCCAACGCGATAACGCCCCTTGCAGACGGTGGGATACCCCGCAGGTTCATCTGGACTGAACCGATCAATCAGAACGCCGTTCAAACGTACGTTGCGACTGTTGTCTGCCAGCTCCTCCCAGCGTACGAAGCTGGCAGGGGAACACACGCCGTGCCGATTGGGTGACTTGCCGGTGACATAGCTGGAAAGATGACAACGTCCTTCAACCATGATGCACAGGCTGCCGAAAGCGAACACCTCCAGCGGCACCGGCGAGGTCTGGCAGAGGCGCTGTACCTGCTGCAGCGACAACACCCGCGGCAATACCGCGCGGGAAATCCCGAAACGTTCATGTGCGTACCGCAACGCTGCCGCCGTGGTGGCGGAACCCTGTACCGAAAGATGGCGGGCCATGTCGGGATGATGCCTGCACGCATGGTCCAGCACCGCCATCTCCGCCGCGATGATGGCGTCGGCGCCCAGTTCGGCCGCCTGATCGACCGCACGGAACCACGCGTCCAGCCGTGCGCTGTCCGGATAGGTATTCAGTGCCAGATAGATCTTGCGACTGCGCGCATGTGCATAGGCAATTCCATCGCGCAGCTCCTGCATGTCAAAGTTCAGGCCAGGAAAGGCGCGCGCGTTGGTCTGATCTCGGAATCCCACATAGACCGCATCGGCACCGGCGTCGATCGCCGCGTGCAGGGCTGGCAGGTTGCCTGCCGGACATACCAGTTGCATCTGTTTTCTCCACTACGAAGCAGGGTGATTGACCAGGACATCTGCCATCGATGCTCACGGGTCGTCATCCGCTTGCGCATGCGCGCGACTGATCGCCTCCCAGAGCACATCCACCCGTTGCTCCACCCGCCGATCAAGAGTGATGGGGCGGCCCCACTCGCGACTGCTTTCCCCCGGCCATTTGCGCGTGGCGTCCAGCCCGAGCTTGGAGCCCAGACCGGGGACGGGCGAAGCGAAATCCAGATAATCGATGGGCGTGTTCTCCACCAGCATGCTGTCGCGCGCCGGATCCACGCGGGTGGAGATCGCCCAGACCACCTGTGACCAGTCACGCACGTCGATATCCTCATCGGTGACGATGACGAACTTGGTGTACGTGAACTGCCGCAGGTACGACCAGATGCCCATCATGATCCGTCGCGCATGGCCGGCGTACTGCTTGCGGATGCTCACCACCGCCACGCGATAGGAGCAGGCTTCCGGCGGCAGGAAGAAATCGATGATCTCCGGAAACACCTTGCGCAGAATCGGCACGAATACATCGTTGAGCGCACGCGCCAGCACCGACGGCTCATCGAAGGGTGCGCGCCCCATGTAACTGCCGTGATAGATCGCACCGGCACGCAGCCGCATGCATTCGATGGTGAGCACAGGGAATTGCCCCTGCCCGTTGTAATAGCCGGTGTGGTCACCAAACGGCCCTTCCAGTGCGGTATCGCCGGGATGGATGAATCCTTCCAGCACGATCTCCGCACCGGCCGGCACATCCAGCCCGGTCAGTTCGCTTCGCCACACGCGCGATCGTGCGCCACGCAGCAGCCCGGCGAACTCGTATTCGGAAAGCGTATCGGGTACTGGCGCCACCGCCGCCAGCAGAGTGGCGGGGTCCGCGCCGATGGCCACCACGACTGGAAATGGCTTGCCCGGGTGGGCGGCCTGCCAACCGGCGAAATCCAGCGCGCCGCCACGATGGGGCAACCAGCGCATGATCACCCTGTTGCGGCCGATCACCTGCTGCCGATAGATGGCCACGTTCTGCCTTGCCTGATGCACGCCGCGTGTAACCACCAAACCGAAGGTGATCAGGCGGTCAACATCCTCCGGCCAGCATCGTTGGATGGGCAAGGCAGCCAGGTCGACCGCTTCCCCTTCGAGCACGTGCGCATTGACCTCGGCCTGATGTACCCGTCGGGGGGCCACGTGCAGCAACTGTCCCCATTCCGGCCATTGCGACAATGCATCGCGCAGATTGGCGGGCCAACGCGGCTCCTTGACCGCCGCAAGCAGCTCACCCAGTTCACGCAACGATGCCAGTGGCCGGCCATCGAGCGCCATCTCGATCCGCCGCGGATGCCCGAACAGGTTGCCCAGCAGCGGATGTTCCGAACCGGTGTTGTTCATCAGCAATGCCGGCCCGCCGGCACGCAACGCGCGCAGGCTCAGCGACGTGCTTTCCAGTTGCGGCGCGACTGCGGCATCCATCCGGCACAAGTCACCGCGCGCATCCAGGTGCTGCAGGAACTGGCGAAGATCATGAAAGGCCATGATCGCTCCGACACAGGGCAGCGGAGGCGACGGAATGGAGTGCCTGCCGTGTGCCACGGCAACGCCGAATCGCGCGCCCATGCCTGCGGATTTCCATCGGCCGGATGGAAGGCTTCATCAACAGCTCCCCTGTCATCGAGCGGCCATTGTGGGGAGCGGCCACCTGCGGAGTCTTGACTTGCATCAAGCCCGGCACAGTCCATCGCCAGCCAGCCATTAGGCGGCCGTTCGCCGAAGCGATGTGCTCCGCGCTTGACCTGCGTCAGGGAAGACCCGCCGGCCGGCAATAGGATGCGTTGTGGCCGCAGTGCCTTCAGAGGCACACGCGCGCCGGCCACATGCGCCGTCGCAAACGCGGCCACGCACCGTCTCCGCTGAGGGTCATCACCATGAAACCATCAAAGCCGCTGGTGTACTCGTGTTCGGGCTGCTCCAGTGCGGCGCAGATGGCCAATCAGATGGCGCTGTGGCTGGACCGGCAAGGCGTGGCGGAGATGTCATGCATCGCAGGCGTGGGCGGCAACGTGCATGCACTGGTGCGTACGGCCACCTCCGGCCGGCCAATCATTGCGCTGGACGGCTGCATCCTGCATTGCGTGAAGGCATGCCTGGCGAAGGTAAACACCGAAGCAACCCTGCATGTCACGCTTTCCAATCATGGCGTCAGGAAGCGCAGGCATGCTGATTTCGACGCGCAACAGGCCGAAGAGGTATACAGGCACCACGTGCTGCCGCAGATTCAGGCCTTGGCGCGGAACGGGATGGCCGAGCCCGATGGCTGATCCCGGGCCGACGGGCTGTGGGGTGACCTTTGTTGCTTCGCCTGGCCGTCCTTCCCGCCCCGGCGGAAATGACGCGCAGGAACCATGAAACCAGATCCTGCGCCAGGAACGATTCAAGGCAAGGAACCGTAGCGTCACGGCCCCACCACACTCAACCCGGTTCGGCCGCAACCAGCGGACGCTCCGGCGCAGGTTTGCTCGGGAACGCATGGCGCAGGATGCGCCATGCCACCTGGCCAAACTGGCGCGGCAACGAACCGGTGTTGTAGTGCTGGCCGTAGCGCGCGCAGATCTGCTTCACGTCCACCGCCATCGCCGCATAGCGGTTGGCTGGAATGTCCGGGTAGAAGTGATGTTCGATCTGGTGGCTGAGGTTGCCGGTCATCACGTCCATCCACTTGCCACCGGTGATGTTGGACGAACCGCGCAACTGGCGCAGGTACCAATGTCCACGGCTTTCATTGCGGATGCAGTCCTTGGGGAAGGTTTCGGCATCGGCGGTGAAATGGCCACAGAAGATCACCACGTAGGTCCACACATTGCGGATGACATTGGCAGCCACGTTGCCCAGCAGCACCGGCAGGAAGAACGGGCCTGCAAGCGCGGGAAACAGCACGTAATCCTTCAACACCTGCTTGAGCGCCTTGCGTCGTACCGGCTTGGCCTGACGCCACAGCTGCCGCAGCGTCACCTTGCCGTTGAGCAGGCGGCCCACGCGCAGATCCTGTATTGCGATGCCCCATTCGAACAGCAGGGCGAACACCACCGCCACCAGCGGCTGCAACAGGAAGAACGGCTGCCAGCGCTGCTCCGGGAAGATCCGCAGCAGGCCGTAGCCGATGTCATCGTCCAGGCCGCGCACATTGGTGTAGGTGTGGTGACGGAAGTTGTGGGTCTTGCGCCAGCTTTCAGCGGTGCCAGCGATGTCCCATTCGTAATTCTTGCCCTGCAGCGACGGGTCGCCCATCCAGTCGTACTGTCCATGGATGACGTTGTGTGCCAGTTCCATGTTCTCCAGGATCTTGGACAGGCCCAGCAGCACCACGCCGGCAATCCACGCCGGCACCAGCACGCTGTGCACGAACGCACCCAGGAACAGCAGCGCACGGCCGGCAACACCGGTCCAGCGCACCGCCGCGACAACCCTGCGGATGTAGCGCGCATCACTGGCGCCCAGCGTGGCCTGGTGTTTGGCGCGCACCGCGTCAAGTTCATCACCAAAGGCCTGCAACTGCGCCGCCGACAGGGTGCGGTTGTTCGAGGAAGACATTGCTTACAGCTCCAGGACGAGATCGGTACTGGCGCTGTTGACGCACAGTTTGAGCAGGGTGGAAGGCTCATCGGCGTAGTCGCCGGTGAGCGTATGCCGGGTAACGCCGGAGACCTTGCCGCAGACGCAGGTATTGCAGATGCCCATGCGGCAACCGCTGGCCGGCTGAATGCCTTCGGCTTCGAGCGCCGGCAGCAATGCGGCGCCGCGCGGCACGATGAGCGTGCGACCGCTGTTGAGCAGTTGCACCTGCACGCTGCCTTGTTCCTGCGCGTGCAGCTGCGGCGGGCTGAAGGCCTCGCTCTGGAAGCTGGCCACCTGCCCTTGCAGACGCTGCTGTGCCGCCTGCACAAAGCCGGCCGGGCCACAGGCAAGTACGCGCGCCGTTTCAAGCAGGGCGACATCGGAAAACTCGTGTGCATCCACCCGCGCCGCCGGTTGTGCCGGGTCGCGTGTGGTCAGCAGCTGCAGACCAAACGCTGGATGGTGATCAGCCAGTGCCTGCAGTTCGTCCACGAAGCACAGCTCCAGCCGGTGGCGCGCCCAGTACAACAGGTCCACCTTCACCGGCATGCCCTGCCCGGCCAGCTCGCGCAGCAGCGCGCGCATCGGCGTGACGCCACTGCCGGCCGCCAACAGCAGCAGGCGCTGCGCCGGTTGCGCCGGCAGCACCATCTCGCCGAAGGCCTGCCCCAGCGCGAACACCTCGCCGATGCGGGCCTGATGCGCGAGGTGATTGCTGACCTTGCCACCGGCAATGGCCTTGACGGTGATCGCCAGGCGCCCATTGGGCAGCGCCGTCGGGCTGTAGCTGCGGGTGGTCAGGCGGCCTTCCACCTCCACGCCAAGGTTCACGTGCTGGCCCGCGGCCAAGCCGCCAAAGTGGCGATTTGGCTGCAATTCCAGGGTGAATGCGTCGGCACTGGCCCGGGTTCGGGCGACCAGCCGCGCCAACGGCCGACGCAGCGTCCACAGCGGATGTACGCGGGTGGACCAGAAATCGAAGAAGCCTTCACTCAACCACGGAATCGGCGGCGGCGTGGCATTGCGGTAAGCGGTACTCATGGGACGCAACTATACGGGCGAGCATACAGCTGTGTATACAGTCGTATATACGCAACACAGGCTATGATTCATCGATCCAACTCCCCGAGCCGTGATGAGCACCCGCGACCAGCCCGCTTCCGCACCAGACGACCTGCACCCCGCGCGCAAGGCTTCGATCTCGCGTGACGACCTGCTGGCCGCCGCCCTCGCCCTGATCGGCCCACACCGCAGCGTCTCCACGCTGAGCCTGCGCGAAGTGGCCCGCGAGGCGGGCATCGCCCCCAATTCGTTCTATCGCCAGTTCCGCGACATGGATGAACTGACGGTAGCGCTGATCGATCTGGCCGGGCGGTCGCTGCGCACCATCATCGGCCAGGCACGCCTGCGCGCAGCCGACAACAATCGGGGCGTGATCCGTCTGTCCGTGGAAACGTTCATGGAGCAGCTGCGCGCCGATGACCGGCTGATGCACGTGCTGCTGCGCGAAGGCACCGCCGGCTCGGATGCGTTCAAGCAGGCAGTGGACCGCGAGCTGGGTTACTTCGAAGAAGAACTGAAGGGCGACCTGGTGCGGCTGGCCGCACTGGACGGCGCCACCCTGTACGAGCCGGCGCTCGCGGCAAAGGCCATCACCCGCCTGGTCTTCGCCATGGGCGGCAGCGCGATGGACCTGCCGGAAGAGAAAGACCCCGAGTTGATCGAACAGATGTCGCAGATGATCCGCATGATCATCACCGGCGCGCGCGCCCTGTCCAGGCACCCGCCCAGAAGCTGACGCGCTTCATCGCCGAGCACAGCGCGGCGTTTATTCCGGCACGCCGACGATGACGCTGGACGCTTTGAACAGCACGGTCGCCCGCCCGCCTTCGACCAGTTCCAATGCGGACGTACTGGCCTGGGTGATGATGGCCACGACGCTGACGCCGTTGCCGACATCCACCACGATTTCATCGTTCACCGCGCCGGTGGTAATGCGGCTGATGTCGCCGGCAAAACAATTGCGGGCCGAATAGCGCGCGCCCGTCACCTCGTTGGCCAATACCACCGACGACGCCTTGACCAGTGCATACGCCTGGGCGCCAATTTCAAGACCAAGTTCCGACAAGCTGCCGTGGGTGATGGTAGCTACCACCTGCACGCCGGGTGCGACCTCGATCTGCACCTCGTCATTGACGGCTCCGGGCACGATCTGGCTGACCCTGCCGTGGAACTGATTGCGCGCGCTGGTGACCATGCTGATTCTCCGGATCAGGGCCAGGTCTTCGCCCAGCCCGGGATGTGCCTGCAATGCCTGCAGAAAGGCGCGATGTTCGCGTTCGATCTGCTCGAAGTGCCGGATCAGGCTGCGGCCACGCTCGGTCAACCGCGCCCCACCGCCACCGCGGCCGCCCACGCTGCGGGTCACCAGTGGCTCGCCGGCAACGGTGTTCATCGCGTCCACCGCGTCCCAGGCATTCTTGTACGTCATGCCCATGCGCCGCGCGGCCTGGCTGATCGAGCCACAGGCATCGATCAGTGCCAGCAACGCGAAACGACCTTTCCCGCCCAGGCTCTGGCCAGCCACGCTCATCCATAAATGGCCTTGCAGCTCCACCGGTGTCGAAGCCTCGGTCATGCCTTTTCCATCCGCACAGGTCTGCCCGAAGTGTACGGCGCAACGCGAGTGACCCGCGCTTGATATCAGTCAAGGCCGTGCTGGCGTGCCAGCCACAGAATGCTGGCGTCGATCACGAAGTCGACACATTCCAACCGTTATATCAACTTGGATATAACGAACATGAGGACCGTCTGGATGCGCGCCTGCCGTTTCGTTGTCCCGCTCACTGCCCTGCTGCTGCCAATCCCATCGATCGCCGCCGAGGCCTCTGGCGCTCCCGCCCAGGCACCGGTGTTCACCCTGGGCAGTGTCGATGTCCATGCCAGGCGCGGCACATCGCCGGTAGTCGCCGAAACCGTGCTGGACGCCGAACAGATCCAGTCACTGGACCGCAACACCGTCGGCGAGGCCGTCAACGTACTGCCGGGGGTGAGCCTGGCACGCAACTCCCGCAACGAGGACATGGTGTACCTGCGGGGCTTCGATGCCCGTCAGGTCCCGGTATTCCTGGATGGCATCCCGCTGTACGTCCCTTATGACGGCTACGTGGACTTCGCCCGTTTCACCACGTTCGACCTGGCCCAGATCCAGGTCGCCAATGGCGGTGCCTCGCTGCTCTACGGCCCGAACATCCTTGGCGGTGCGATCAACCTGGTCAGCCGACGGCCGCAGCAGCCGTTTGAAGGCGACATGCGCGTGGGCATGGCCGACGGCGGCGAGCGCAAGGCCGCGATCAACCTCGGCGGGCGCCACGGCGACTGGTACTACCAGTTGGGCTGGTCGCTGCTGAAGGCCGACGACTTCCCCTTGCCCGATGGTTTTCAGGACTACAAGCGCACGCCCACCGATACCGGCAGCGCTCGCCAGAATGCCGATCGCGAGGACCGCCGGTTCTCGGTCAAGCTGGGCTACACGCCACGCGAGGGCGACGAGTACGCGCTCGGTTATGCCCGCCAGGATGGACGCAAGGGCAACCCGGTCTACACGGGCACGGCACGCAGCGGCATCCGCTACTGGCGCTGGCCCTACTGGGACAAGGACAGCCTGTACTTCATCGGCAACACCCAGCTGGGTGCGAACACCACGCTGCGCACGCGGGCGTATCGGGATACCTATGGCAATCGTCTGGAGGCCTACACCGATGGCAGCTACTCGGTGCCGCTGGAGAACAGCAGCTTCCCGAGCATCTACGACGACCGCACGCTCGGCGCATCGCTGACACTGGCCAACACGAGCTTGCAGCGGCATGCACTGCAACTGGCCGTTCACTACAAGCAGGACGAGCACGAGGAACGCAATCCACGCTCTCCCACCAAGGACTACCGTGACGTCACCACCTCGGTCGCACTTGAAGATCGCATCGCATTGACGGCAACCTCCGACCTGCGGGTGGGTATCGGCCATGATCGTCGCGAGGCCCGGCGTGTCTATCAATGGCCCACCGGCAGCGCCGATGCGACCAATGCGGTGCTGGAGTATGTGCAGCAGATCGCACCTGACCAGCAGTGGTACGCAAGCGCCGCACGCCGCACCCGCTTCCCGACCATCAAGGACCGCTACTCCGCGCGCATGGGCGCGGCCCTGCCCAATCCGGATCTCAAACCAGAGCATGCCAACCACCTGGAACTGGGCCTGCGCGGCCAGTGGTGGGCGGGCAGCCAGCTGCAGGCCTCGCTGTTCCACAGCCGCATCGACGACCTGATCCAGAACGCGGTAGTGGCCTCGAACACATGCGGTGGCTCAACCTGCAACCAGGCGCAGAACATCGGCCGCGCGCGCCATGTCGGCGTTGAACTGGGCCTGCATCAGCAGTTGGGTGATCGCTGGAACCTGGAAGGCAGCTACACGTGGCTGCGCCGCACCAACCTGGAGAACCCAGACGTCGCGTTGCTCGACAGCCCCCGTCAGCGCCTGTTTCTGGCCGCGGACTGGCAGATGCTGCCAGAGCTGCGCCTGCAGGCAACGCTGGAAGCCGAACAGGGCCGCAAGGTCAGCTATGCGGATACAAGCCGCCCGGTACGCGCCCTGCCTGGCTTCGGCGTGCTGGGCCTGAAAGCGAACTGGATGCCCCGCGCTGACCTGGGCTTCGACCTGGGGGTCCGCAACGTCGGTGACAAATGGTACGAGCTGGCCGATGGCTATCCCATGCCCGGGCGCACCTGGTTTGCGAACGCCAGCTGGAGCTTCTAGGCATGTCCATGACAGCTGACGTGTTGACCTCCGTTTCGCCCATCGCCGCCATCGTCCACGACGAGCATGGTGAACCCGACGCCATCCTTGCCGCCTTCGCGGCCAGGCAACTTGCACGCGGATGTCGTGTCCGCGGACTGGTAAGCCTTCCGCATGCACCCGCAGCCAATGGCAAGCGCATGGTGCTGATGGACGTCACCGACCCCGGCAAGCACTACCCGATCAGCCAGGCGCTGGGACCCGCTGCCTGTGGCTGCAATCTCGACCCAGGCGGCATCGCCGACGCCAGCATCGTGCTGCGTCGCGCGCTGCAGGAGCAGGCTGAACTGGCCATCGCCAATCGCTTCGGCACGCTCGAATCGCAGGGACGGGGAATGGCCGACGAGATGCTGGCCTTGATGCTGGCGGGCATTCCGCTGCTCACCGTGGTGAATCAGCGCTACCAGCAGAACTGGCGCGACTTCACCGGAGGGCTCGCCTGTGAACTACCGGCCGACGCCGCGGCGCTGGATTCGTGGTGGCACGCCTGTCGCTCCACCAATGCGATCTCCACCAACGAGGTGATGGATACATGAATCGACGTTCGTTGTTGCTTGCTCTGGCGGCGGCCCCGTTGCTTGCTTCCACCGCAGGCCGTGCGATCGCGTTGCCAGCAAGCCGTGTGCTGCGGTTGGGCGCACCCAGCACACCACCACGTCGGGTGTTTGCTGCTGGCGCGCCGGCGGCAGTGCTGATGGCGGCACTGGCACCGGAGCGCCTGCTGGGCTGGCCGATGCGCGTCTCCGACGCTGCGCTGGCGCAGTTGCCCCCGATCCTCGCCCGCCTACCTTTCGTTGGTCGCTTGGCCGGGCGCGGTAGTACTGTCGGGCTCGAGAAGCTGCTCGCATTGCAACCCGATCTGGTGCTGGATGCGGGCGATTTCGATGCCACCTATCGCTCCTCCGCCGAACAAGTCTGGAAGCAGACCGGGATTCCCTTCGAACTGGTTGCCGGACGCATCACCGAGCATCCAGCGCAGCTGCGCCATGTCGCTCGTCTGCTCGACGTACAGCCGCGTGGCGAGCTGCTCGCCAATGCCGCCGATGCGCAACTGGCACTGGTCGCACGCGTGCTGCGCAAAGTGCCCGTCAACGCACGTCCCAGCGTCTACTACGGGCGCGGCAGCGACGGACTTGAAAGCGGACTGGCCGGTTCGATCAACACCGAACTGATCGAATTCTGCGGTGGCCGCAATGTCGTCGCCGCAGCCGGCGCTGGCGGCCTGGCCCGTGTCTCGCCCGAACAACTGCTGGCCTGGGACCCGGATGTCATCCTCACCCAGGACCCAGGTTTCGCTGCACGGGCGAAGCAGGATCCGCGTTGGAAAAACCTGCGTGCGGTGCGCAGTGGGCGACTGCATTGCGCTCCCAGTCTTCCGTTCGGCTGGCTCGATGCGCCCCCTGGCATCAACCGCCTGCTGGGTATCAGCTGGTTGCTGGCACGCCTTCACCCAGCGGCCGATCCGGCACTGGCCGCGCCGGCGGTGCGGGCCAGCACCGGACAGCTTTACCAGCAGCTGTGGGGTCGTCCGCTGCCGTCGGCACTGGCTGGGGAGTTGGAGCGCGGATGATCGCGTATCGCCCGGGACGCAAGTTGACTTGGATGCTCGCCATGTTGGTGCTGTTGCTGGCGATGATGCTCCTGGCATTTTCAGTCGGGCAGTTTCCGATTGCGCCCTCCACTGTGTTGAAGGTAGCCGGCTGGCGCCTGTTCGGCATCGGCCAGCCCAGCCCAGCCGCCGTGGAAGCAGCGCTCTGGAACATCCGGCTCCCACGCGTGCTGGCTGCCGTGCTGATCGGCGCCGCACTTTCCTCCGCCGGCGCGGCCTATCAGGCCATGTTCCGCAACCCGCTGGTGTCGCCGGACATTCTTGGCGTCTCTGCCGGTGCCGGGCTCGGCGCGGCACTGGCCATCTTCTTCGGGCTGCCGATGCTGCTGGTCCAGGGCATCGCCTTTCTTGGTGGCCTGATTGCGGTGGCCATGGTGTGCGTGGTCGCGGCGCTGGTACGCCGCCACGAGCCAACACTGGTTCTGGTGCTGGCCGGCGTGGCGGTATCGGCGTTGCTGGGGGCAGGCATTTCCTTGTTGAAGCTGCTTGCCGACCCCTACACACAGTTGCCCACCATCACCTTCTGGCTGCTGGGTGGGCTCAACACCATCGTCGGCAGTGATCTGCTGACTGCCACCCCGCTGCTGGTTGCCGGTTTGCTTCCCTTGGTACTGCTGCGCTGGCGCATCAACCTGCTCAGTCTCGGTGACGAGGAAGCAGCCTCGCTGGGCATCGCCGTTGCGCCCATGCGCTGGACGTTGATCGCTGCGGCAACGCTGTGCACCGCAGCGGCCGTGTCGCTGGCCGGAATCATTGGCTGGGTCGGGCTGGTGGTTCCGCACATCGCACGCCTGCTGGTGGGCCCCGATTTCCGGCAGTTGCTGCCCGCCAGCCTGTTGCTGGGAGGGAGTTTTCTTCTAGCCGCAGATACCCTGGCACGCACTCTGGCACCCATCGAACTGCCGCTCGGCATCCTCACCGCTTTCGTCGGCGTGCCGTGTTTCCTGCTGGTGCTGGCCCGCCACGGAGCCGAACGCTGATGGCAACGCGGACGCCTCCGCTGCTGGAAGCACGCGCGCTGTGCATCGGCCATGACAGGAAAGCGCTGGGGCAACCGATTGATCTGGCGCTGCATGAAGGCGAGATCCTGTGCCTGCTCGGCCCGAACGGCTGCGGCAAGACCACGCTGTTCCGCACGCTGCTGGGCCTGCTTCCCGCGCTCGGTGGCCAGATCGCACTACATGGCACGGCGCTACATGCGACCGACCGCGCCACGCGTGCACGCCTGATCGGCTATGTCCCGCAGGCCGCACCGATGCCCTTTGCGTACCGGGTACTGGATCTGGTGGCCATGGGCCGCGCAGCACATCTGGGCCTGCTGGCAACACCAACCGGCAAGGACATGGCCATCGCCCACGCGTGCCTGGAGCAATTGGGTATCGCTGGCCTTGCCGCGCGGACAGTAACGACACTCAGTGGCGGCGAACGACAGCTCGTACTGGTAGCCCGTGCCCTTGCGCAACAGCCACGCCTGCTGGTGATGGACGAACCCACCGCCAGCCTCGATTTCGGCAACCAGCTGCGCATTCTGGATGTGGCCAGGGCGCTGGCCGACACCGGCATCTGCATCCTCATTTCCACCCACCAGCCGCAGCATGCCCTGCAGGTTGCAGACCGCATCGCACTGATGGCCGAGGGTGGTCTGCTGGCGGTCGGCCCGGCCACGCAGGTCGCCACGGCCACGCGCTTGTCGCAACTGTACGGGGTGGATGTCACCCGCATCAGCGCCGCCCTTCCCGCCTCCTGCCTGGAACCCCGATGACCGCACTGCCCACCGCCATAGATCACGCCGCACGCTATCGCCAACACCTGGCCGCCTGCGGTTATCAGGCCAAACCCGCGACCGAATGGGATGCACGCGCGGCGCAGTCCAGCTGGCGGCGCCGCCATGACGACTACACCGAGGCGTTCCTGGCCCGCCTTGACCTGCGCAACGTAGCCAGCGTGCTCGACGTCGGCTGCGGGCCAGGCTTGCTGACCTTGCCGATCGCCAGGCAGGTTGCCGAGGTGCATGCGCTGGACTACAGCGCGGGTATGCTCGCCGGCCTGCGAGCTGCGGCCAGCGCTGAAGGCGTGCACAACGTGCACAGCTGGCAGCGCTCCTGGGAAGAGGATTGGGATGACATTCCGAACTGCGACGTCGCCATCGCCTCGCGCTCACTGATGGTGCCGGACCTGGCGGCCGCGCTGGCCAAACTTGACGGCCATGCACGGCAACGTGCCTGCATCACCTTCTCAACCGGACCACGCAGCGGTGTCCCTGAACTGGCTGCATTGCTGGGAAGGCACTGGACACCCATGCCCGACCACCGCTATCCGATCAACCTGCTGCTGGACATGGGCCGCGAGCCACATGTCGACTATCTGCCGGTCTCGGTGCGCGATTCATCGCAGGACGTCGATGACCTGCTGCGTCAGGCGGCAGGGTTGTTCGATGCGCTCGATGCGCGCGATGAAGGCCGCATACGCGACTGGCATGCCGCCTCACCCTCGCACCGGTTGGGCTTGGCACCGACCCGGCGCTGGGCGTTCATCAGCTGGCAGACCGGCGACTGAGAACAGCCGACGGCTAGCGCTGCAGGCATTGCCGGTAACGTTCGTCCACCCGGTTGGCGAACCACTCGGTGGTCAACTCGCGGGTGATCTTGGGGCTGTCCAGGCGGATGCCGGGAATCACGGCACGCGGCAACGGCGTGCCCGAGCGTGATTCGGCAATGGCGAACACCCTTGTGTGGATGTCACTGCTGCTGAAGTCCAGCTGGTCGGCCTGCTCCAGGGCACGGCGGATCTGGGCATCGTCCATGCGCAGTTCGCCACCGAGCTGGCGCACCGCGCGTTCGGTCTGGCCGGGTTTGTCCAACGGCGCGCCCGGCACCAGCAGGTCGCCATCCAACGCCAGCGTGACGCCGGTGGCCACGCTTGCCGCATTCTGGAACGCCGCATTGCGGCTGGCATACCAGCCAGCGTTGTAATCGGCGAAGCGGTGCACCTTGCGCGTATACGGCGTCTGGTAGCCCAGCAGATGCATGGTGCCGAAGTAGATGCCACCGCGCCGGCTGAACACCTCCTCGCGGATGCTGCCACGCACCGGATACGGATAGCCCTGCGCGTGCTCCTGTGCGAACGGAATGCTCACCTGCATCGCGCCACCGGTCTGTACCGGATTCTGGCCGGCGAACAGACGCCGCCCCATCGGCACACGATCAATGATTTCCTCATACAGCCGGCTCAGATCGTGCTCGGTGCGTACGGCAGCCAGTTTTTCCGAATAACTGCGGCCATCGGCTGCCTTGATCCTGAGCCCGGCATCCACCAGCAGGGCCGGAACGCGTTTGGCCGAGGCACGGCGGTCGATCTCACGCCTGGCAATGCGCGGCAGGTTGGCAACTTCCGGGTCGGCACGATAACCGGTCTCCTGTTCGATCACCGCCAGCACCGCACAGATGTTTTCCGGGTTCGGCGTGATGCGCTGGGTCGCCAGCGCCGTCTGGATGTCGCCAGCCCAACCCTTGCGGTCGTCGACCTTGCCGGGAATGCGGCGCTCGATATCCCTGCGAACCACGTCGCCGACGTCATCCGGTGCCGGGCCAGGCACGGTACTGCACGCGGTCAACACGGCCAGCGGCAGCCCACCAAGCAGCACACGGCGCGGCATACCGATCACGCGCCCCATCGCACGCCTGGCCAGATGTACCGCATTCCCCCTGTCGAACCTGCCCATATACTTCACGCCCTGTCTGTCTGAGCCACGCTGGTGGCTTGAATTCTTTGAACGCCACTGCCGAGCAGTACTTCGCACTCGTCGTTCCCGCCACGTCCCTGCTGCTCGGGCTCTCACTCATGGCGGGTTGGAACTCGCTGCGCAGGCAACGTTACCTGCTATGGATTGCCGCCGGCTACATCCTCACCTGCATTCCCCTCGCCGCGCAAAGCCTGATGAACGACCGGCAGATGGCCAGTTGGGCCGTCGCCACCGGCGCACTGTACTGCAGCGGTGCCTGGGCCATCGCACAGGGCTTTGCCGCGCGCAGCGGCGACCGGCTACCAGTGCGCCCTGCGGTGCTGATCACCGCACTTGTCCTGGCCGCGTTGTTTCATTTCTCGCGCGCCGAGGACTCACTTGCGATGCGCACGCTGAGCCTGAACATCGGCATGGCGCTGCTGCTGGCCCTGCCGCTGCCCCGTCTGTTCCGCAGCCGCCACGACGACAACCTGCTGGAGCGCGTGTTGCGCTACTCCTATGTCGTGCTGGTTCTCTACTCGCTGGCGCGGCCGATGATGGTGCTCGGCTTTTCGCCGGTGCCAAGCAGCGGCGAACTGTCGCGTTCGGGCCTGTGGCTGTGGATGCTGGCCATCAACCTGCTGCTCAACCTGTGGTTCGTGTTCCTGCTGCTGGGCAGCGTCGTTCAGGGCTTGATGGAACGACTGCGGCATGAGCGCAACCACGACCCACTGACCCAACTGCTCAACCGGCGCGCATTCTTCGAAGTCGCCAACGCGCAGCTGGCAACCGGACACCCGCAACGCTGGGCCGTGCTGGCCTGCGACGTGGACCACTTCAAGCGGATCAACGACACCTGGGGACACGCCGCCGGCGACCATGTATTGCGCCATATGGGCACGCTGTTGTCGGGCATGGTGCGGCCACATGACGTGGTGGCGCGCTTCGGCGGCGAGGAATTCGTCCTGCTGCTGCGCTGCCAGGACATCGACATGGCGCAGTCCATCGCCGAACGCATCCGCACCACCCTGGCAACAACGCCCTGCTCGCCGATCAACGAGACCCTGACCGCCAGTTTCGGCCTCACCCTGGTTGCCGGGCCAAAAGATCTGTCCGCCGCGCTGGAGCGTGCCGACCAGGCCGTCTACCAGGCCAAGAACAAGGGCCGCAACCGGGTGGTCCGCGCAGGGGCGCTCGAGCCAATCACATGAAGGCGCCTGCGACGGGCCGGCCAACCACGGACAGGCGCTATCCTGCACCGGCACATCGCCGCACAGACAGCACTCCATGGACCTCCTGATCCGCAACGAGCAACCCGGCGACATCGACGCCATCGGCCGCATCACCGAGGCCGCTTTCGCCGGGCAGGCCTATTCCAGTCATACCGAACAATTCATCGTCAGCGCATTGCGCAGGGCCGGACAGCTGACGCTGTCGCTGGTCGCCACGCGCGGCGACGAACTGCTCGGGCACGTCGCGGTGTCACCGGTGCGCCTGTCCAACGGCGCTGCCGGCTGGCATGGCCTCGGACCGATTTCCGTACGGCCGGATCAGCAAGGCCAAGGCATCGGCTCGGCGTTGATGGAAGCGGCGATCGCCCGTCTGCAGGCGATGGGCAGCGCCGGCTGCGTGCTGCTCGGCGAGCCGGCCTATTACGCGCGCTTCGGCTTCAGGGTGTATCCGGGGCTCGAACTGCCCGGCGTCCCTGCCGAGTATTTCCAGGCACTGCCGTTCGGCGGCGACGTGCCGCAGGCCAGCGTGCAGTACCACGACGCCTTCAACGCCACCGCCTGAGCCGCAGGTCGCACACGGCACTCATGCCGCCAGCGAGCCATCGCCGGCGGCCCCGCGCGCCAGCACCGCGCCGATCCTGGCCGATATCTCGCAGGCCGAAAACGGCTTGAATAGCACCGGGTAGCGGTCCTGGATCAGCCCTTCGGTAACCGCCACATCGGCGCTGTAGCCGGTAGCGAAAATAATGGGCACGTGCACCCGCGCTTCCACCACGTCGATCAGATCGTTGATGGTCAACTTGCCGGGCATGCGGATGTCGGAAATGATCAGGTCCGGGCGCACGCCGTTGTCCATCAGCATCACCGCATGATCGACATTGAACGACGTCATGGTGCTGTAGCCGAGCTGGGTCAGGATGCTGTCCATCGCTTCGCGCACGGATTCGTCGTCCTCCACCAGCAGCACCTTGCCCACGCCGGGTTGCAGCGGCGCACTCGGGTCAGGCGCCAACTCCTGCACAGCCTCGCAGCGCGGCAGATACAGCGACATCCGCGTGCCCTGCCCAAGCTCCGAATGGGCTTCCACGAAGCCACCCGAGCTCTCCACGAAAATCCTGACCATCGGCAGCCCAAGCCCGGTGCCCTTGCCGGCCGGTTTGGTGCTGAAGAAGGGCTCGAAGATCCGGCTCTGCAACTCGGGGGGAATGCCGGCGCCGTTGTCCTCCACGCTGAACATCACATAGTCGCCAGCAATGCCGCCGGGGCAACACGCAACACGATTCTCCACGGTCAACCGGACCACGCCCCGCCTATCCACCGCATCGCGCGCGTTGATGGCCAGGTTGATCAGCGCATTCTCCAGATACGACTTGTCGGCCAGCACCGGGTGCAGGTCCGCGCCCAGGTCGATGCAGAAATCGACCTCCGCGCCAACCGCCTTGGACAGCAACTCCTGTACGCCGATGACCAGTTGTGCCGGGTCCAGCGCAACAGCGTTCTGCGGCATCCGGCCACTGAATCCAGCCAACTGGGTGGAAAGCCGCCCGGCCTTCTTCAGGCAGCCCTCCAGTATCTGTATGTGCTGGTGCATCGCACCGTGCTGCGCGTGGGGCTGCATCATCTCGACATTGATGCCCATGACGTGCAGCAGGTTGTTCAGGTCGTGGGCCACGCCTCCGGCCAGGTGTGCAACCAGTTCCATCTTGTGCTGCTGGGCGGCAACCCGCTGCGACTCCAACAGGCGGCTTTCGCTGGAAGCACAACGAGTTTCCAGTTCGGCAATACGCGCCAAGGCCTGTTGCTCGGCATCGTAGAAGGCCTGGATGTTGACGCTGGTGCCCACCCAGTAGCCGGCCGCGCCGCTCTCATCGAGCACCGGAGCGACCGAGAACTGGAACCAGTGATAGTCGCCGTTGTGGTCACGCAACCGATAACGACACGGCTGCGGCATGTGTCCGGCAGCCATGGCCTGTGACATCGCCACGCAGGCCCCGGTCAGGTCATCCGGATGAACCTTGGCAAGGTGCCGCGTATTGCCGGGATCGTAGAACTCCGCTTCGCCGTAGGTGAACAGGTTGGAGGTGCGATTGGTCCAGAACAACTCGGCCTTGGCCGTACACAGCCATGTGTTGTGCGGCAGGTGATCAAGCACACGCCGGTAGCTTTCGTTGACCGCTTCGGCCATGGCCGGCGCTGTCCCGGCCATGGCCGCTGCCGACAACGGCAACACCACGCACTGTACCCGCGAGCTCTCAGCGCCTGGCGGATCGATGGCCGAGAACTCGAAACGCGCATTGCCGGCAGGCCAGTCGCAGGCCACCAGTGCATCGGCCAGGACGCAGTCGCGCAGGGCTTGCAAGGTGTTCGGCACCAACCCGAACAGATTCTTGCCGTTGATGGCCTGAACATCCTTGAAGAAACGCAGGAACGCCTTGTTGGAGAAGACGATGTCCAGGCTGACGCTGTCGATCACGGCGATGGCCACTGCCGAATCGCGGAAGGCTTTGCCATAGCTGGAAAGCAGTTGTTCTGCCATGAAGCGAGTTCCGACTGATCACCAAATCAACAGGAAAGGAGCTGCGGCAGCCCACCCGCGCCCGCCGCGCCAAGACAGGCAACAAGTAACACGCACCCGCCGCACGGCCACGTGAAAAATCCTCGCTGCTGGCACGGCCAGCAGACGCTGCCAGGGCCACACTTTGCGTTAGGCTTGTGCCCGGACCGTACCGGCGCACCGATCTTGAGAACCGTACACGCAACCCGCTACATCACACCGCTGCGCGAAGGTGGTTCGCTGCCGGCGGTGATCGAAGCCGATGACGACGGCATGTACGTCATCAAGTTCCGTGGCGCCGGCCAGGGGCCGAAGGCGCTGATCGCCGAACTGGTGGTCGGCCGCCTCGCCCAGGCATTGGAACTGCCGATGCCCGACATCGTGCTGGTCGAGCTGGACCGCGAGTTCGCGCGCACCGAACCGGACCCGGAAATCCAGGAATTGATCCGCGCCAGCGAAGGCACCAACCTGGGCAGCGACTACCTGCCCGGCGCCATCAACTACGACCCGGCAGCGATGCAACCCGATGCCGAATTGGCTTCGCGCATCGTCTGGTTCGACGCTTTCACCAGCAATGTCGACCGTACCGCGCGCAACCCCAACCTCATGGTGTGGCACCGCAAGCTGTACCTGATCGACCATGGCGCAGCACTGTACTTCCATCATGACTGGGAGAACGCTGGCGAAGCCTGCGGCAAACCATTCAAGCTGATCCGCGACCACGTGCTGCTGCCGTTTGCCAGCCGCATCGCCGAGGCCGACGCAGCGATGGCACCGCGGCTGAGCGATGCGGTGATCGATGCGGTGGTGGAACAGATTCCGGAAAGCTGGCTGCACAACGAGTCGTTCTTCGACAGCCCTGCGGCCTATCGTCAGGCCTACGCCGACTACCTCAAGCGCCGCCTGCAGCTGCGTCAGGCCTTTGTCCAGGAGGCCATCGATGCCAACGCTGCACACGTATGACTACGCGATCATCCGCGTGGTACCGCGGGTGGAACGCGAGGAGTTCATCAACGTCGGAGTCATCGTCTCCTGCCCCGCCGCCGGCCATCTGCAGGCGGCCATCGAGATCGACGTCGAACGCCTGCGGGCATTCGCGCCGCAGCTCGACCAGGAAGAATTGCTGCCGTGGCTGGATGCGATAGTGGCGATCTGCGAAGGCCGCGCCGATGCCGGCCCCATCGCTCGGCTGCCGGCACGTGCACGCTTCCATTTCCTAACCGCAAAACGCAGTTCGGTGGTGCAGACCTCGGTTACCCACGTAGGACGCACCAGCGACCCACAGGGCCTGGTGGAGCGGTTGCTGGAACGCATGGTGCGGACACCGCGCTGATCCCCGTACCACCACATAACACAAAGGCCGGGATGGGTACCCGGCCTCCACGCCAAACGCTCGCGTTGAAGCCGGGGCAATCCCGGCTCCAGACACGACGTTAGTTTGATCCTTGCTGCGTTGCCGGGCTCCAGCGCGTCGACAACTGACTGCGAACCGGTTGGCGGGCCTGGTTGGCCTCGGTCGGCTCGAAACGCATGGCTCTGACAGCACTGAGCGCCCACGCGGCATTTGCGCCAGCTGGCTTCACATCAACCAATTCAACGTCCTTGGTCCGACCGCGCTTGGTCACTGTGTATGCAACAGTGACCTCCTCTGCAAACGCCACCTTGCCAGGATCTGCCCGCATCCGCGGAAAGAAATCCCCTTCACTGGGAACCCATAGCTTCAATGCTTCTGCAGGCGATAGATCCAAAGGTTCATTGTTTCCGGCAGAAGCCGGTGAGCTGATCACGGCAGTAGCAACTAGCAGCATGAAACCAATCATCTTTGAACGCATGCTCTTCCCCGAATGGATTGGACGCCCGCGCACTCTAGAAGTGGCCAACCCGCACTGCAAGTCCATAGCCGACCTGCCATCCTGACGAAGCATGCAGGGTCATTAATGCCCCGGCTTACCGGCAGGATCACTCCGCGTCCACCAGCTCCCTGGCTGCATCACGCAACATGAACTTCTGCACCTTACCGGTCGCAGTGCGCGGCAACGGGCCAAACACGAAACGTCGCGGCACCTTGAAACCGGCCAGGTGCTGGCGGCAATGCGCGAGTGCATTCTCGTGACTCAACTCGAGCGCTTCCTTCAACTCGATGAAGGCGCAAGGCGTCTCACCCCATTTCGGGTCCGGCCGCGCCACCACTGCCGCAGCCAGAACGGCGGGATGCCGGCACAGCGCGTCTTCCACTTCCAGCGAGGAGATGTTCTCGCCACCGGAAATGATCACGTCCTTGGAGCGGTCGCGGATCTTGACGTTGCCGTCCGGGTAAACCACGGCCAGGTCGCCGGTATGGAACCAGCCACCGGCGAACGCCTCTTCGGTGGCGCGCGGGTTTTTCAGATAGCCTTTCATGGTGATGTTGCCGCGGAACATGATCTCGCCCACGGTCTGGCCATCCCACGGCACCGCCTGCAGGGTCTGCGGGTCGAGCACCTGCATGTCGTCCTGCAACAGGCAGGCCACGCCCTGGCGGCTGTTGAGCTCCGCCCGTTCTTCGATTGGCAGCGCGTCCCATTCGGGCTGGGGTTGGCAGATCGAGGCTGGCCCATAGACTTCAGTCAGGCCGTACACATGGGTGATCTGCACACCCATGCGCTCCATCTCTTCCAGCACCGCCGCAGTGGGCGCGGCGCCGGCAACCTGGCCTTTCAAGCCACCCAGATCACGCTTGCATTCGGCCGGCGCCGCTGCCAGGGCGGCATGTACCACCGGCGCACCGCAGTAATGGGTGACGCTGTGTTCGCGCATCAGCTCCAGCACCTGCACCGGGTCGAAGCGACGCAGGCACACCTGGGTGCCGGCCACCGCCGCCATCGTCCAGGGGAAGCACCAGCCGTTGCAGTGAAACATCGGCAACGTCCACAGATACACCGGGTGTTGCGGCATGCCCCAGTCGATGATGTTGGCCACCGCGTTCAGGTAGGCACCACGATGGTGATAGACCACGCCCTTGGGGTCGCCGGTGGTGCCGGAGGTGTAGTTGAGCGCAATCGCGTTCCACTCATCCGACGGCAGCGCGCACTCGATCTCCGGGCTGGCTGATTCGAGCAGCGCCTCGTATTCGATCTCGCCCAGCAGCTGGCCGCCGGTTACGGCGGCGTCATCGACATCCACCACGCGCGGCGGCTGTTTGCACAGCGCCAGTGCCCGCTGCATCAGTGGCGCGAACTCGCGGTCGCTGAACACCACCTTGGCCTGGCCATGGTCGAGCATGAAGGCCAGTGTCTCGGCATCCAACCGCGTATTGAGCGCATTGAGCACCGCACCCAGCATTGCCGGGCCGAAGTGCAGCTCGATCATCGCCGGCGTGTTGGGCAACAACGCCGCGACCGTATCACCCTCGCCCACGCCCATACCGCGCAACGCCGACGCCAGCCTGCGGCAACGCTGTTCCACCTGGGCCCAGTTCAGCCGGCGCTGGCCATGCACCACGGCCAGGCGCTGCGGATGCACGCTCGCCGCCTTGCGCAGGAAACTCAATGGCGATAGCGGCGTGTAGTTGGCCTGATTGCGGCCCAGTTCCCGATACATGGTGAAGCACCCTCCGTGCCTGCGGCATATGCGGCTGAAAGGTTCGGGCACGTACGGATGATTTGTCGCTGCGACCTTAGTCGCAGGACGGGTTGCCCACCTGCTATTTCTCTGCGGCCAAGACTTCGGAGCGCCCTCACCCCAACCCCTCTCCCGTGAACGGGAGAGGGGCTCGGATCGCGGCGGCTCGTAGTCCACCAGCCCCTCTCCCGCCTGCGGGGCGATGCGGGCTAGATTGCGAACCATCGGTTTGCAGCCCGTTGAGCGTCCTTGCGCCAGCGCAAGGGCTGGGGCGCGTAGCGGGGGTTGGGGTGAGGGCCGCTTTCGCCCATAAAAAAAGCGCCGGCAATGCCGGCGCTTTTCTCATTCCAACCGCTTTGACGATCAGGCTTCCGGTGCAGCCGGCGCCTGCGTTTCGCCTTCGGCGGCCACGCTGACGTCCTCATCCAGCTCGTCGTCCAGCGAGGCATCCAGGCGTTCAACCGCCTGCAGCTTCTCGCCCTTGGACAGGCGGATCAGGGTGACGCCCTGGGTGTTGCGGCCAACGCGCGAGATTTCCGAACCGCGGGTACGCACCAGCGTGCCGCCATCGGAGATCAACAGCACTTCATCGCCGTTGCCCACCAGCACCGCGCTGACCAACTTGCCGTTGCGCTCGCTGGTCTGGATGCCGATCACACCCTGGGTGCCACGACCCTTGCGCGGATAGTCAGCCAGCGGCGTGCGCTTGCCGTAACCGTTCTCGGTCGCGGTGAGGATGTACTGCAGGCCCGCGTCATCGGCACCGTCGATAATCTCACCGCCGTCGGTTGCCACTTCCTCGATCGTGCTGTTCTCGTCTTCGTTCTCGTCCTCGGCGCCACCGGCGCTTTCGGCCACGATCAGGCTGACGACTTCCTCGCCCTTGGCCATCTTGATGCCGCGCACGCCGGTAGCGGTACGGCCCATCGAACGGACCTTGTCCTCTGCGAAGCGCACGGTCTTGCCGTTGGAGGCGAACAACAGGATGTCGCGCTCGCCATCTGTCAGGCCAACGCCTACCAGCGCATCGCCCTCATCGAGGTTGATGGCGATCTTGCCGC
Organism: Stenotrophomonas sp. SY1; assembly: GCF_021202945.1. Classification (GTDB taxonomy): domain Bacteria; phylum Pseudomonadota; class Gammaproteobacteria; order Xanthomonadales; family Xanthomonadaceae; genus Stenotrophomonas. Next base: position 2,596,290 of record NZ_JAJOYR010000001.1, read on the forward strand.
GCGCCAGACGGAACGCGAACTCGCTCAGCGGGGTCTTTTTGACCGTACCGTTGCGGGTGGCAAAGAACACGAAGTGGTTTTCGTCGTACTCGCGCACCGGCAATACGGCCTGCACACGCTCGCCATTTTCCAGCGCGATCCAGTTGATGATCGGACGGCCGCGTGCATTGGAGCCGGCTTCCGGCAGCTGATGCACCGGCAACCAGAACACCTTGCCCGAGCTGGTGAAGGTCAACAGCGTGTCATGCGTGTTGACCAGCCACAGCTGCTCGATCGAATCCTCGTCCTTGGTCGCCGCCGCGCTGCGGCCACGGCCGCCACGACGCTGCGCACGATAGGCACTGACCGGCTGACGCTTGACGTAACCGGCACGCGACAGCGTGACCACCACGTCTTCCGGCGCGATCAGGTCCAGGATGTCCAGGTCTTCTTCGCTGTGACGGATTTCGGTACGACGGTCGTCGCCGAACTCGGCACGCACCGCTTCCAGTTCCTCGCGGATGACCTGCAACAGCACATCCGGGTTCTCCAGGATGCGCATCAGGCCGGCGATGACTTCCAGCAGCTGCTTGTACTCTTCGGTCAGCTTGTCCTGCTCCAGCCCGGTCAGGCGGTGCAGACGCATTTCCAGGATCTGCTGCGCCTGGACGTCGCTGAGCTGGTAGTTGCCGTTGACCAGGCCGATCGACTTGGGCAGATCTTCCGGACGCGATGCCTCGGCGCCGGCAGCACCCAGCAGCGCGCCCACCAGGCCTGGTGCCCAGACCTTGGCCAGCATGCGCTCCTTGGCTTCGCCCGGATTGGCCGACGTCTTGATCAGCTCGATCATCTCGTCGATGTTGGCCAACGCAACGGTCAAGCCTTCCAGCACGTGCGCACGTGCACGCGCCTTGCGCAGTTCAAAGATGGTGCGGCGGGTGACAACCTCGCGCCGGTGGCGGACAAACGCCTCCAGCATCTGCTTGAGGTTGAGCAGCTTCGGACGGCCATCGACCAGCGCCACCATGTTGATGCCGAACACCGACTCCATCTGGGTCTGCTGGTAGAGGTTGTTCAACACAACTTCCGCCGACTCGCCGCGCTTGATTTCGATGTAGATGCGCATGCCGTCCTTGTCGGACTCATCGCGCAGCTCGCTGATGCCTTCGAGCTTCTTTTCCTTGACCAGCTCGGCGATCTTTTCGATCAACCGCGCCTTGTTCACCTGATACGGAATCTCGGTGACGATGATCGATTCACGGCCGTTGTCGGCCACTTCGATATCGGCCTTGGCACGGATGCGCACACGGCCACGGCCGGTACGGTAGCCGGCGATGATGCCGGCGGTGCCATTGATGATGCCGGCAGTCGGGAAATCCGGGCCCGGGATGAATTCCATCAGCCCGTCGACATCAATCTCCGGGTTGTCGATCAGCGCGATGCAGGCGTTGATCGATTCGGTCAGATTGTGCGGCGGGATGTTGGTCGCCATGCCCACGGCGATACCGGCCGAACCGTTGACCAGCAGGTTCGGGAACCGGGTCGGCATGACCGTCGGCTCCAGTTCCTTTTCGTCGTAGTTGGGCTGGAAATCGACGGTTTCCTTGTCGATATCGGCCATCAGCTCGTGCGTCAGGCGCGACATGCGCGCCTCGGTGTAACGCATCGCCGCGGCGGAGTCGCCGTCGACCGAACCAAAGTTACCCTGGCCGTCCACCATCATGTAACGCAGCGAGAACGGCTGCGCCATGCGCACCAGCGTGTCGTATACCGACTGGTCGCCGTGCGGGTGGTACTTACCGATGACGTCACCGACGATACGCGCCGACTTGAAGTAAGGCTTGTTGCTGTGCGCGTTCAACTCGTTCATCGCGAACAGCACGCGGCGATGGACCGGCTTGAGGCCGTCGCGCGCATCCGGGAGGGCGCGGCCCACGATCACGCTCATGGCGTAATCGAGATAGCTCTTGCGCATCTCGTCTTCCAGGTTGACCTGGATGATTTCCTTGGCGTTTTCTGCCATTCGGGTTCCGTTGTCTGGTAGCGATCCAAGCCGACGATGGCGCCCTTCGGGCGGCCATGCCGGAATCTCTGATCAACCGACGGAGTTTATCACAATGAGCCGTTTTTCGCCGCCTTTTACGGGGCTTTTACCGGAATAAATCAGGAACTTAGGGGCTTGTGCCAGTGCCAGCGAACGGCCTCCGGAGCGAACGCTCTCGGGCAGGCCGATTCCTGCGGCGCCGAGCCATGCCCGGCAGGTGTAATCACGGCAAAGCCAGGCGGCGCGTGGCTCCGCCGCTCCCCGACAACCGAGCCCCGGCCCGGCAGCGCAGGACCGCGCGCTATGGAACATTCCCGACACAACCCCAAGCGGAGCGTGGCTCCGCCCTACAAGGAAACGGGGATTTCGTTTCAGCCGCCGAAAGCCGCCTGCATCGCTGCCGCATCCGGCTTGAGGATCACCCCACGCTCGGTGACGATCGCATCGATCAGTTCGCCCGGGGTGACGTCGAACACCGGATTCCAGGCGGAGATGCCTTCGGCCACGGTACGCACCCCGCCCACACCGAACAGCTCGCCCGGGTCGCGCTGCTCGATCTCGATCTCGTCACCGTGGGCGGTGCCCATGTCCACGGTCGAGGACGGCGCCACCACCATGAACTTCAAGCCGTGATGGCGGGCAGCGATGGCCAGCTGGTAGGTGCCGATCTTGTTGGCGGTGTCGCCATTGGCACAGATGCGGTCGGCACCGACGATCACCCATTGCACCGCACCGGTCTTCATCAGGTGCGAGGCGGCCGAATCGGCCACCAGCGTGGCATCGATGCCGTCCTGCTGCAGCTCCCATACGGTCAGACGCGCGCCCTGCAACCACGGCCGGGTCTCGCCGGCAAACACGCGCTCGATATGCCCTTGCGCCTTGCCGGCACGGATCACGCCCAGCGCGGTACCGAAGCCGGCAGTCGCCAGCGAGCCGGTATTGCAGTGGGTCAGCACGCCGCTGCCCGGCGCGATCAGTTCCGCGCCCAGCGCGCCCATGTAGCGGTTGGCGGCCAGATCCTCTTCGGCAATGGCCTGCGCTTCCAGCGCCAGCACCTGCTTCCAGTCGGCGCCGGCAGCAGCCAGTACACGGCGCATCCGCGCCAGCGCCCAGGCCAGGTTCACCGCGGTCGGGCGCGAGGCATTGAGCCGCGCCAGCGCCGGCTCCAGCTGCTGCAGCGCTGCAGCGCCGTCGGCAGCCTGCACCTGGCGTGCGGCCAGCACCACGCCCCAGGCCGCGGCAATGCCGATGGCCGGCGCACCACGTACGGTCAGGGCATGAATGGCTTCGGCAACGGCGTCGCTGTCATGGCATTGCACATGCTCGACAACGAACGGCAGCTTGCGCTGGTCCAGCAGTTCAAGGGCTTCGCCCGTCCAGCGGATCGGACGGACATGGTCGTAACGGGCGTAATCGATGGCGGGGGTAGCGTTCATTGCGCCATTGTAAGCGGCTGCATCGGCGGCTCGTTCAACTGCCGCCTCAATCGACGGAAAACTCCGCGCGACAGCCATCGTCCACCCAGATGCCGTAGGCATCCCAGCCCCAGGTTTCGCCTTCGCGACAGGTGGCGGAGGAAAGCTGCTCGACCAGGGTCACCCGGCGCACCACGCTCACCCCGCACTCCCGGCGCTGCTCGCCCTTGGATTCGCAAACGACCTTGCGGGGGGTCTGCACGAAGCCCGAACCGTCCTCCGCACCGACTTCGAACAGGCCCTGGCAGCCGCGACTGACCCATATCTCATTGCGGCCATAGCCCCAGCTGCGCCCTTCGCGGCATGGCAGCACCGATTGCTGGCGGAGCAGGCGCACCGGGGCGCCGCGCAGCTGCACCGGACACACTTCCACCCTGCCGCGCGACTCACAGCGCACCGCACGGCGCACCGCCTTACCGGGTTCGATGCGGCGCGCAAATTCGGCACGGCAGTTCTCGCTGACCCAGACCGCCTGCCCTTCCACGCCCCAGCTGGTCTCGCGGATGCAGGCACTCTCGGACAACTGGCGCACCAGCTGCACGCCCTTGCGGGTATCCATCGGGCAGAACACGCGCTGCATGTCCTTTGATTCGCAACGCACCACCTGCGCCACAGGGGCCGCCACAGCGGTCGTTGCCATGAACAACGCTGGCGCCACCACCACCAACAGCAGGCTGCAAACCGCCTTCATCCGCCTCACTCGCTCTATGGCATTACTGGACTCGGGTACTGCACACACTGCCCAAACCCTTGTGATCAAAGCATCATCATCGCCAACCCGGCCGTGACCGCCATTGATCCAGGACAAACCGAACCGCGGACCTGTTCACAATTGCGCAGCCCCGGCACAGCCATGCACTCAGGCATGGGCGAAGTCGAACGCCAGCACGTCGGCGATGTTTCCGGTGCCGGCCAAGGCCATCAGCAGCCGGTCCACGCCCACCGCAACCCCGGCACAGGCCGGCAGCGAAGGCAGCGCTGCCAGGAATGCCTCGTCCAGCGGCGGTTGCTCGGCACCACGCGCTGCCCGCACCGCCTGATCGCGCGCAAAGCGTTGGCGCTGCTCGGCCGCATCGGTGAGCTCGTGATAGCCGTTGGCCAGTTCCACCGAGCCCAGATACAACTCGAAACGCTCGGCGACCGGCACATCCGCGTGGCGGATGCGCGCCAACGCGGCCTGGGTGGCCGGCCAATCGTGAATGACGGTGATGCAGTCCGGGGAGAACTGGGCCTGGATGCGGTGGCTCATCAGCAGATCGAGCCAGTCATCTCGGGTCAGCCCATCCGGCTGGATGCCGACTTCGCCCAGCCCGGCGCGCAACTGCGCGATATCGGCACTGAACGGGTCCAGGCCCACCGTTTCGATGAACAGCTCGCGGTAAGTCAGCACCCGCAGCGCGGCCTGCCGCCCGACCATCGCAAGGGCGTGTCGCACCAAGGCCACGGTTTCCTCGATCAGCCGATGGTGATCCCAACCCACGCGGTACCACTCGAGCATGGTGAACTCGGGGTTGTGGCGACCACCGGCTTCACCGTTGCGGAACACCCGGCCCAGTTCATAGCAATCGCCCACACCAGCGGCGAGCAGGCGCTTGAGCGGATACTCCGGCGAAGTACGCAGCCAGCGCTCCGGCGAGCCGGCATCGACGTGGCCGCTGAAGCGGGTCTTGAAGCCTTCGATGTTCGGCTCGGTGTTGCCAGCCATCGACATGATCGGTGTCTCCACTTCCAGCACGTCGCGCTGGGCGAAGAAGTCGCGGATCAGTGCGTTCAGGCGCGCGCGTTGGCGCAGTGCCTCGATCATGAGTGCAGCCCTGCCGGCGCCGAGGTCAACGGCAGCGTCAGGATGTCCCGTGCGTCATCGCGGTAGCCGGCGGACAGGTACAAGGCCTTGGCGCGGTGGTTGTGATGATTGACCTCAAGCCGGATCACCGCCGCGCCCTGCCCGGCCGCCCAGTCCCGTGCCAGTGCAAGTGCCTGCCGGCCCCAACCACGGCCACGCGCCGAAGCGGCCAGGTAAAGCTCGTCCAGCAGCACGAAACGCCCACCTTGTTCGACGCTGAAGCACCAGCCCATGGTGATGTAGCCGGCCAGTTCGCCGTCGTCACCGGACAGCAGCAGCACCGCACCCAGCGACGGGTTGTCCAGCACCGCGTGCAGGCCCGGCTCGACCAGCTCCGCCAGATAGTCGATGCGGTCTTCTTCATAGAAGTCGCGCACCATCGCGATCAGCTGCGGGAAATCGCCCGGCTCGGCGATACGTGCGTGCAGGATGTTGCTCATGCGCTTTGTCCGTTGTCGGCAAGGAAGGTGAGCAGACATGCTTCGTCCCACACGTCCACGCCCAGTTCGTTGGCCTTGTCCAGCTTGGAACCGGCTTCGCTGCCGGCCACCACAAAGCTGGTCTTCTTCGAAACGCTGCCAGCCACCTTGGCACCCAGCGCTTCCAGCCGCGCCTTGGCATCGTCGCGGCTCATCTGCGCGAGCGTGCCGGTCAGCACCACGGTCTTGCCTTCCAACGGGCCGGTGGCCTGCGCTGCGGCTTCCGGTGCTTTCAGCAGCAGCTCCTGCATGGCGGCGCCGGCGGCGGAGAACAGCGCGGCATTGGCATCGCGGTCCAGCCACGCCACCAGCGCATTGGCCGTTTCGGCCGGCAGGCCGGCGGTGACGAAGTTGTGCGCGCTTTCGTCGCGGATGGCATCGACCGTCTTGAACGCCTCGGCCAGCTGCTTCGCACGTACCGGCGTGACCTTGGGAATTTCCAGGTCCTGCAGCAAGGTGGCGAGCGTCAGGTCGGCGCGCAGCTTTGCACTGGGCGGGTGGCGGTCGTTGATCTGCACGCCACGTGCCAGCAGGTCGTCGATGGCCTGCTGGTTGCCCGGCTGGTCCATGAAATGACCGATGGAACGCGCCACTTCACCGCCGATGTCCGGCACCCGCTTGAACAGCGGCCAGGGCAGCCGGCGGATCAGCTCCAGATCACCAAACCATGCCGACAGCGCCTTGGCGGTGCTTTCGCCGACATGCTCGATGCCCAGTGCGAACAGCAACCGCTCCAGCTTGGTGTTGCGGCTGTTGGCAATGGCCGCGACCAGGTTGTCGGCCCACTTGCTGGCGATCTTCCTGGTGTTCCACTCGAACTGTGCAGGCACCGCCAGTGCCTGCGCGCGCCAGCCGGCGTCGGCCGGGTCCAGCTTGATGATCGCGTTGAGCGTGTCGCCGCTACCTTCCGGCTGCAGGTGCGGCGTGAGCTGCGATGCCAATGCCTCCGGCGAATCCGCATCCAGCGCCAGCTTCAGCACCAGCAGCTGGTCACGGTCGAGCAGGTAGAGATCGGCCACGCCGCGCACGATGCCCGCATCGACCAGGGTTTCGATGTACTTGTCACCCAGCCCGTCGATATCCATTGCCTTGCGCGAAGCGAAATGGGCGATGGCCTCCTTGCGTTGTGCCGGGCAACTCAGCTCGCCCGAACAGCGCCAAGCAGCCGCCCCCTCTTCGCGCACGATCTCCGCGCCGCACACCGGGCAACTACGCGGCATCTGCCACGGCACCGCGCCTTCCGGACGCCTGTCAGCAATGACGCTGACCACTTCCGGAATCACGTCGCCAGCACGTCGCACGATCACCGTGTCGCCCACACGCACATCCAATCGCGCGATCTGGTCGGCGTTATGCAAGGTGGCATTGGTCACCACCACACCGGCCACATGCACCGGCTTCAAACGTGCGACCGGTGTTGCCGCGCCGGTCCGGCCGATCTGGATCTCGATCGCTTCGACCGTGGTGGTCTGCTCCTGCGCCGGGAACTTGTGCGCGATGGCCCAACGCGGCGCGCGGGCGACGAAGCCCATCGCCTGCTGGCCCTCGCGGTCATCAAGCTTGTAGACCACGCCGTCGATGTCGAACGGCAGGCCATCACGGCGCTGACCGATATCGCGGTAGTACGCCAGCAGCCCCTCGGCCCCTTCGACCACCTGGCACAGGTCACTGACCGGGAAGCCCCATTGCGCCAGCTGCGCCAGCGTGCCCGAATGCGTCGGCGGCAGTTCGCCATCGACTTCACCCAGTCCGTAGGCGTAGAAGCTCAAAGGACGCTGCGCGCTCACCTTCGGGTCCAACTGGCGCAGCGAACCTGCCGCGCCATTGCGCGGGTTGGCCAGCACCTTGCCGCCATGCAGGCGTGCCTGCTCGTTGTAACGTTCGAAGTCGGCACGCGGCATGTACACCTCGCCACGCACCTCAAGCACCTCGGGCCAACCTTCACCCAGCAACCTCTGCGGGATCACCTTGATCTGGCGCAGGTTGGCGCTGACATCCTCACCGGTGGCACCGTCGCCACGGGTCGCACCCTGCACGAACACGCCGTTCTCGTAGCGCAGGTTGATCGCCAGGCCGTCGAGCTTGGGCTCGGCCGAAAACAGCAACTGCTTGCGATGCAGGCGCTCATCGATGCGGCGCACGAAGTCATGTACTTCCTCATCGCTGAAAGCATTGCCCAGCGACAGCATCGGCACGGCATGCACGACTTCAGCGAAGCGCGAGGACGCCTTTCCGCCGACCTGGTGGCTGGGCGAATCGGCATCGTCCAGTTCCGGATGCGCTGCTTCCAGCGCCTCCAGCTCACGCATCAGCCGGTCGTACTCGGCGTCGGGAATCAACAGCTCATCGCGCTCGTGGTAGGCGCTGGAGGCTTCGGCCAGCTGCTGCCGAAGCTCGGCGATGCGCTGGGAGGCGGAAGTGGTGGCATTCATGGCGCGATTTTACCCGCGCCTGTGTTCATGCGCTGCGAGTTGACCGGTCTTAAGCAATGTTTCTGCGGAAGGTTCCGGCCCTGCCTGCGGCCACGAACCCGGCAGTGCCGAGCCATGCTCGGCATGCGGCCGTACCGGATCACCCCAGCCGAGCATGGCTCGGCTCTACTGCGGTTCGTTCGATCCCGCAGGCCGGGATTCAACCCGGCCCACGACGCAGTTACCAGCGCGGCGACTTGGTCAGCGGCGGCGCCTGATGCTGGCGGTCGTAGGCACGCAGATCATCACGGATATGCGCGATACGCTGCCGACCCAGGGCGTTGCGGCTGTCATCGAGCACCACGCCGTCCAGCAGTTCGGCCATGCGCTGCACGGTCGGCAGCATCTTCTCCCAGGCATCCAGCGCGGTCATCGGTGCCGGCAGGGTCAGGAAGAAGGCGATTGCCGGCGTTTCCATCTCGCGGATGGTGCCCATGTCGAAACTGCCCGGCTTCATGATGCTGGCCATCGAGAAGATCGGCCCACGCTCCGGGTGGCCTTCCATCAGCCGGTGGAACACGTTCATGTAACCGAAGACCAGGCCGGTCTTCTCGGCCGCAACCACGATGTCTTCACCCCGCAGCACCTGGTCGGCGCGCGCAGCGACGTACAGCGAAACGATCTTGTCGAAATCCTGGCTGGGGCGCTTGCCCAGTTCGCTGGCGCTGCCCTGCTCCACGTCCGGCAGGCCCAGTTCCGGCTGACTGATTGCCGACTCGTCATCGCCGGCCAACGGCGCGCCAGTCGTTTCATCGACCGCGCCCAGCACCGGCTCGCGGCGCACGCCGGTTTCAGCTTCCTGCGGTTCCTTGCGCTTGCCCTGGGCCAGCCGCTTGGGCCGCCCGAACAGGAAGATCGCAGCGATCAGCAGCAGTCCGGCAGCCAGGATGCCGATGCGCAACAGTGCCATGTCGGACATGCGTTGGTGTCTCCGGGAGTTCGTTCAGTTGTCTAAAGGATGGCACGTCACGCCGCGCCCGCCAATCGTGCAGCCTCTTCCAGATCCACGCTGACCAGGCGACTGACGCCCGGCTCGCGCATGGTCACGCCCGACAACTGGTACGCCGCTTCCATCGTCGCCTTGTTGTGGCTGACGAACAGGAACTGCACCTTCTCGCTCATTTCCTTGACCATGTTGGCCAGACGACCGACGTTGGCCTCATCCAGCGGCGCGTCCACTTCGTCCAGCAGGCAGAACGGTGCCGGGTTGAGCTGGAAGATGGCAAACACCAGCGCCACCGCGGTCATCGCCTTCTCGCCGCCGGACAGCAGCGAGATGTTCGACACGCGCTTGCCCGGCGGGCGCGCCATGATGGTCACACCGGTATCGAGCAGGTCTTCACCAGTCAGCTCAAGATAGGCATGACCACCGCCGAACAAGCGCGGATACAACGCCTGCACACCGGCATTGACGCGGTCGAAGGTGTCCTTGAAACGGCCACGGGTTTCGCGGTCGATCTTGCGGATGGCGTCTTCCAGAGTTTCCAGCGCGGTGGTGAGATCCACGTTCTGCGCGTCCAGGTATTCCGAACGCTGCGACGCTTCGCCGTATTCGTGGATGGCCGCCAGATTGACCGGCTCCAACCGGCGCATGCGCGCATCGATCTGATGCACCGACGACTCCCAGTCGCCCAGACGCGCGTCTTCCGGCAGCGTGTTGATTACGTCCTGCAGCACGAAGCCGGCCTTCTCCACCGCAGCGGACAGCTGTTCGGCACTGAGCACCAGCGCCTGCTGGTCCAGCTTGCGCTGGGAAATGCGCTCGCGCTGGGCCAGCGCCTGTTCGTCGCGCTGATGGCGGGTCTGCTCCAGCGTGCGCAACTCGGCATCGATGCCATCCAATAGTGCTCGGGCCTCACCCAGCACACGCTCCACGCGCACGCGTTCGCTCAAGGCGTTCTGGTGCTCGGACTCCAGCGACTGCACCGGCGTATCGCCTTCATCCAGCTGCGAATGAAGCTCACCAAGGCGCGAATCCAGCTGCCCGCGCTGGCTGCTCATGCGTTCCAGGGCGTGGCTCAGCGAGGTGATCTGGGTACGCTGCGATTCCAGCGTCAGGGCAAGCGCGTGCATGTTCTCGCGGATGCTGCGCGCCCCGTCGCGGGCCAGGTCGCGCGCTTCGGTCAGCTGGCGGCGCTCATTCTCCAGCGCATGCCTGGTGGATTCGAGGTCGCCCATGCTGGACACGGCATCGTCCAGCCGCACTCGCGCCTCGCTGGCCTGTTCGCGGCTGACGTCCAGGGTTTCCAGCAGCTGCGACAGCTCGCCTTCAATGCGTTCGATGCGGGTACGTGCAGAATCCACGCGGCCCTGCTGGCTTTGCAGCTGCCCGGCCAGCTCCGAAGCACTGCGGTGCGCCTGGTACAAGGCACGCTGCGCTTCTTCGCGATGCTGTTCGGCGGCAACCAGCTGTTCGCGGAACCCGGACAGCTGCTGTTCCAGCGCGGTTTCGCGTGCGTGCAGGGTTTCGATCTGCTCGCGCAGGGTGACAATCTCGCGCTCGCGCAGCAGCGCGCCCTGCTGGGCCGCACCGGAGCGCGACACCCAGGCCCAGCCATCGCCGGAACGCTCGCCGTCACGGGTGATGACAGAATCGCCTTCCGGCAAACGCGCCTGCAACTGCCGCGCCTGGCCCAGGTCATCGGCGCCATGCAGGCGCGCCAGCAGGCGACGGATCGCCAGCGGCCCCTGCACCTTGGCGGCCAGCGAAGTCGGCGCGAAATCAGCACTGCCTTCGCTGCCTGACACCAGCGCGATGCGCCCTTCACCCAGCTCACTCAGCGCATCCACCAGCGCTTCGGGCGCATCCACCAGCACACCTTCGATCAACTGGCCCAACGCGCTTTCCACCGCGTTTTCCCAGCCCGCTTCGACGCTGATGCGTTCGCCGACGCGCGCGGCACTGTCCAGCCCACGCGCCTTCAGCCATGCCACCGCCGCGCCCTGCTCCTGGCCCAGTGCGGCCTGCTGCAGGGTTTCCAGCGACGACAGACGGCCGCGCGCGGTTTGCACCTGCTTGCGGACGTCGGCCAGCTCGCTCTGGCTCAGGCGCTGCTGCTCCTGCAAGTTCGCCGTCGCCTCCTTGCGCTCCTCGACCTGCTCGGTCAGCCCGTCGAGCGTGGTCTTCTGCGTTTCGTGCTGCAGCTGCAACTGCTCGAACGCTTCAGCCAACGCTGCCAGATCCAGTCCGGCGCGCTCGCTGGCAAGCGCTTCGCGGCGACGGTCGGCTTCAAGGATCTGACGATCCAGATAATCCACGCGGGTGCGCTCCACCTCGCCCGAGCGCGTGGCTTCGGAGGTGTTGCGGTTGTGCGCTTCCCAGCGGTGTTGCCAGTCGCTCAGCTTGGCCTCGGCCTCGCGCAGCGCTTCCTGGCGGATTTCGTTCTCTTCCTGCAACTGCTCCAGCTGCGGTTCGGCGTTCTCCACCGCCTCGCGCAGCACGATCAGCTTGGCTTCGTCGCCGCTGATGTGCTGGCCCAGTTCGGACAGCGCCTGCCGGGTTTCATCGCGCGCCTTGTGCAGGCGCTGCGCCATTTCGCGCTGGTGCTGGATCTGCTGCTCCAGGCGCGCCAGCGAACTGCCCACCTGGTAGACATCGGCCTGGGCGCGATTGAGCGCCTCTGCGGCCTCTTCGCGGCGCACACGGCCGGTTTCGATGCGGCTCTCCGCTTCACGCTGCTCGGCGATCAGCTGCTGCAGCTTGGTTTCCTCGCGCGACAAACCTTCGCGCAGCCCGCCCAGGCGCCCGTCCAGGCCGCGGTACTCCAGCGCCTTCCATTCGGCATCCTTGACCCGGCGCTCTTCCTGCAACGCCTGGTACTGCTCGGCCTGCTTGGCCTGGCGCTTGAGGTGCTCAAGCTGCTTGGTGATTTCCTCGCGCAGGTCGCCCAGCCGGTCCAGGTTTTCGCGGGTGTGGCGGATGCGGGTTTCGGTTTCCTTGCGGCGCTCCTTGTACTTGGAGATGCCGGCCGCCTCTTCCAGGTACACACGCAGGTCTTCCGGGCGCGCCTCGATGATCTGGCTGATCATGCCCTGCTCGATGATCGAGTAGCTGCGCGGCCCCAGGCCCGTACCCAGGAACAGGTCGGTGATGTCGCGGCGCCGGCACTTGGTGCCATTCAAGTAGTAATTGCTGCTGCCGTCGCGGCTGACCGTGCGCTTGACCGAAATCTCGTTGAACGAGGCGTACTCGCCGGAAATGGTGTGGTCGGAGTTGTCGAAGATCAGCTCGACCGTGGCCTGCGACACCGGCTTGCGGCCGGCCGAGCCGGAGAAGATCACATCGGTCAGCGAGTCACCGCGCAGGCGGCTGGCCGAGCTTTCGCCCATCACCCAGCGCACCGCATCGATGATGTTGGACTTGCCACAGCCGTTCGGGCCGACCACGCCGGTCATGTTGGTCGGCAGGTGCAGCGTCGTGGGATCGACGAATGACTTGAAACCGGACAGCTTGATCGTGGATAGACGCATGGACTCGGGCTGTTGGCGGGACCCGGCATTGTGCTACCGGCCCCGGAGGAGAAGTTCCGGAAGGTTCCTTTCCGCCCCAAGCCATTGATCCAAAAAGAATTCAACGCCCCAAGTACGGGATTGCGCAACGAGTATAGCGATACCCGCAGCCCACAGGCTGTGACTGCCGGCCGCAGGCAGGTAGTGCCGGGCCACGTCCGGCGGGCGCCTTACCGGCAATGCCCCCGCGCTGCATGGCTGCGCCCTACCGGCCGCCGCGGGAAACACACCGACCAAACCTGCAAATAAAAACGGGCGCCTTGCGGCGCCCGTTCATTACAACCGGTACGGCAGGATCAGGCGTCGGCTTCGACGATGACCTTGACGGTGGTTTCCACGTCGGCGTGCAGCTTGACGATGACGTCGTACTCACCGATGTTGCGGAAAGCGCCTTCGCCCAGGATCACTTCGCTCTTGCTCAGCTCCAGGCCGGCAGCGGTGAAGGCTTCAGCGATATCGCGCGGGCCAACCGAACCGTACAGCTTGCCTTCGGCCGAAGCGTGCGCACCGATGGTGACGCTGGCGCCTTCGAACTTGGCAGCGCGGCCTTCGGCGCCGTCATGGGCAGCCTTGGCCTTGGCTTCGTACTCGGCACGCTTGGCTTCGAACTCGGCAACGTTGCTCTCGGTGGCCGGCACGGCCTTGCCCTGCGGCACGAGGAAGTTACGGCCGTAGCCCGGCTTCACGTCAACCAGGTCGCCCAGGCCGCCGAGGTTGGTCACTTTCTGCAGAAGAATCAGCTTCATTGGTATTGCTCCGTTATTCGTTAGCGGCACCGGTGGGCGCCGCAACGCTTGCTGTCCGAATGGACGGGGTTGAGCCAGGAGTAAGTGCCAAGGAGTGAGGAGCGAGAAAAAGCGATGCCCTCTCGTTCCTCACTTCCTGCGGCGCAAGCGCCGCCACTCACATCTGAACTCAGACGTCGTGGTTGTCCGTGTACGGGATCAGGGCCAGGAAACGGGCGCGCTTGACGGCCGTTGCCAGCTGGCGCTGGTACTTGGACTTGGTGCCGGTGACGCGGCTCGGAACGATCTTGCCGTTCTCGGTCAGGTACTGGCGCAGGGTGTTGAGATCCTTGTAATCGATCTCTTTCACGCCTTCAGCGGTGAACTTGCAGAACTTGCGGCGACGGAAGAACTTGGACATGAGTGTGCTCCTTATTCAGCAGAAGCAGCGGCGTCGTCGCCGGCTTCGTCATTGGTGGAAGTGGCACCTTCTTCGTCGTCGCGACGACGGCGCTCGCCACGCTCGGGCTTGTCGCCCTTCTCGTCCTTGCTCTTCATGATCAGCGACTGCTCGGTGTCAGCCTCGTCACGCTTGATGACCAGGTTGCGCAGCACGGCGTCGTTGAAGCGGAAGCTTTCGGTCAGTTCGTTCAGAACCGACTGGTCGGCTTCGATGTTCATCAGAACATAGTGGGCCTTGACCAGGTTCTGGATCGGGTAAGCCAGCTGGCGGCGGCCCCAATCTTCCAGACGGTGGATGGTGCCGTTGCCGGCTTCGACCAGCGCCTTGTAGCGCTCGATCATGGCGGGAACCTGTTCGCTCTGGTCCGGGTGGACCAGGAACACGACTTCGTAATGACGACTCATGTTTTCATACCTTTCGGATGTAGCCCTTGCGGGCCGGACAGCCCCCCGCCGTGGATTGCGGTGGGGCAAGGATTCCAACGCCGTGGCGCAGGAAGCCGAGCATTATCCACCCAGACGGCACCCCAGGCAAGGTAACGGGCCACCTTGTCCTGAACGCAGTGTTCACCGGACGACCCTGCCAGTGGGGCCGCACTGCTGCGGCGCAGCAGTACAATCCGTAACCGCTTCCACGCTGCATCCGGATCCGACGTGACCTCACTGCCCTCCCTGGCCCAAACCCTGAGTCCGCGCCAGCGCACCTTCATTCTCCTTGCCCTGTCCCTGGGCGGCTTCGCGATTGGCACCAGCGAGTTCGCCAGCATGGGCCTGATGCTGGAAATCAGCCGTGGACTGGGCATCGGCGAAGCCCAGGTGGGCCACCTGATCAGCGCCTACGCCATCGGCGTGGTGGTTGGCGCACCATTGCTGGCCTTCGCCGGCGCCAGCGTCCGCCGCCGCACCCTGCTGCTATGGCTGATGGGCTTCTACGCGGCCGGCAACCTGGCCAGCGCACTGGCCCCCAGCTATCCCACGATGCTGCTGGCCCGCTTCGTCGCCGGCCTGCCGCACGGCGCCTACTTCGGCGTGGCGATGCTGGTCGCCGCCTCGATCAGCCCGCCCGAACAGCGCGGCACGGCAGTGTCCAAGGTACTGATGGGGCTGTCGATCGCCATCCTGGTCGGCAACCCGCTGACCACCTGGCTGGGCCAGCAGTTCAGTTGGCGCACGGCCTTCGCCCTGGTCAGCGTGTTGGCAGTGACCACGGTGGTGATGGTCGCGCGCCACCTGCAACCAGACCCGAACGAGGTCCGCACCAGCCCGATGCGCGAACTGCGCGCCTTCAACCGCACCCAGGTGTGGCTGGCGCTGGCCATCGGCGCGATCGGCTTCGCCGGCATGTTCTGCGTCTTCACCTACTTGGCGCCGACCCTGGTCAACGTCACCGGTATCAATGAGCGCTGGATGCCGGTGGCAGTGGGCCTGTTCGGCGTGGGCTCGATCCTGGGCAACATGGCCGGCGGCTGGCTGGTGGACCGGCTGCAGTTCCGGGCGGCCGGCGTGCTGTTGGCGTGGTCGATCGTGGTCCTGCTGCTGTACCCGCTGGCCGCGCATTCGATCTGGGCGATGCCGCTGGCGATCATCGCCGTCGGCACGATGGGCGCCCTGGCCACCATCCTGCAGACCCGCCTGATGGACGCTGCTGGCGAGGCGCAAACCCTGGCTGCCGCCTCCAACCATGCCGCCTTCAACACCGCCAATGCGCTCGGCCCCTGGTTGGGCGGCATGGCCATCGGCGCCGGTTTCGGCCACGCCTCCACCGGCTATGTGGGTGCCGCGACGGCTGCTGCCGGCCTGTTGTTGTGGGGGTTGGCGGTCGCGCTGGAGCGACGGAGCGCGGCGGCAGCAGAGGTTGCCTGCGCCGACTGACACGCGGCATCGGGAGCGGAAAGCCCCTCATCCGCCCCTCCGGGACACCTTGCTCCCGCATGCGGGAGAAGGGAATTGCGGCGGCGCCCCTGGGCAACGGGGCATTCGGCAGCATCAAAAAGGCCGGCCACCTCGCGGTGCCGGCCTTCTGCATTCCTGAACGGACAGATCGCTCAGCGATGCATGTCGTCGGTGGTGAAGCTCTCGCCGCAGCCGCATTCGGCCGCCGCGTTGGGGTTCTTGAACGTGAACGTCTCGCTCAGGCCCTGCTTGCCGTAGTCGATCTCGGTACCGTCCACCAGCGGCAGGCTCTGTGCATCCACATAGATGCGCACCCCATCCTGCTCGAATACGGTGTCGCCTTCACGCTGATCCTTGGCCAGATCGGTGATATGGCCCCAACCGGAACACCCGGTACGGGTCACGCCAAAACGCAGCCCCAAGGCA
The DNA here is from genome assembly GCF_021202945.1 of Stenotrophomonas sp. SY1. Lineage (GTDB taxonomy): Bacteria > Pseudomonadota > Gammaproteobacteria > Xanthomonadales > Xanthomonadaceae > Stenotrophomonas. The sequence goes on from NZ_JAJOYR010000001.1 coordinate 2,612,596, forward strand.
CCAGGAGTGCTGGCGACGAAGCGCAGGACGCGGGAATGGGCGATAGGTGTCAGGTGAACAGCCATGAAGCGGGACTCCGGCAGAATTACGACGTGATTATAGATGTGGGCGGCTGACCGGGATCGCAAGCATTGATAAATGCCTCGCACGGGCGCCGTTACAGCCGCTAAAATCTCGCATTCACAGATCGAGTCGATCGACAGAGGATTCAAGACATGACGGTGGTCAGCGTTGCACACGCCCTTGCCGGGAAGTTCCCGGAAGGCGGAGAAGTCACGGTCCGGGGATGGGTGCGCACGGTGCGCGGCTCGGCTGGGCTTGCCTTCGTCAACGTCAGCGATGGCTCGGGCTTTGCCCCGATCCAGGTTGTGGCCACTGACGCGCTGAGCAATTTCGAGGACATCAAGCGCCTGACCCCGGGTTGCTCGGTCATCGCCACCGGCAAGCTGGTCAAGTCGCAGGGCAAGGGTCAGAGCTTCGAGGTCCAGGGCGAAAGCCTGGAGATCGTCGGCTGGGTCGAGGACCCGCTGACCTACCCGATCCAGCCCAAGCCGATGTCGCCGGAATTCCTGCGCGAAGTGGCGCACCTGCGCCCGCGCACCAACCTGTTCGGCGCGGTCACCCGCATCCGCGACTGCCTGTCCAAGGCCGTGCACCGTTACTTCCACGAGAACGGCTTCTACTGGATCAGCACGCCGATCATCACCACCTCCGACGCCGAAGGCGCCGGCCAGATGTTCCGCGTCTCCACGCTGGACATGGCCAACCTGCCGCGCACCGGCAATGGTGAGATCGACTTCAGCCGCGACTTCTTCGGCAAGGAAACCTTCCTGACCGTGTCCGGCCAGCTCAACGTCGAGGCGTACTGCCTGGCACTGAGCAAGGTCTACACGTTCGGCCCGACTTTCCGCGCCGAGAACAGCCACACCACCCGCCACCTGGCCGAGTTCTGGATGGTGGAGCCGGAAATCGCCTTCGCCGACCTGGCCGAAGACGCACGCGTGGCCGAGGAGTTCCTCAAGTACCTGTTCCGCGCCGTGCTCGATGAGCGCGCCGACGACATGGCCTTCATCGCCGAGCGTGTGCAGAAGGACGCCATCACGCGCCTGGAAGCCTTCGTCAACGCACCGTTCGAGCGCATCGAGTACACCGATGCGATCGCGTTGCTGCAGAAGTCCGGCAAGAAGTTCGACTACCCGGTCGAATGGGGCCTGGACCTGCAGACCGAACACGAGCGCTGGCTGACCGAGGAACACGTTGGCCGCCCGGTCGTGGTGACCAACTATCCCGAGCACTTCAAGGCGTTCTACATGCGCCTGAACGACGACGGCAAGACCGTCGCGGCGATGGACGTGTTGGCCCCGGGCATCGGCGAGATCATCGGCGGCAGCCAGCGCGAAGAGCGACTGGACATCCTGGACGCACGCATGGCGCAGTTCGGCCTGGATCCGGAGCACTACCAGTGGTACCGCGATTTCCGTCGCTACGGTTCGGTGCCGCACGCAGGCTTCGGTCTGGGCTTCGAGCGCCTGGTGGTTTACGTCTGCGGCCTGTCCAACATCCGCGACGCGATCCCCTACCCGCGCGCACCGGGCTCGGCTGAATTCTGATAACGAGGAGCAGGTGATGCGAAACCAGGAACCGGCAAAGGCGACGTCATTGCACGAACCCGCAGTTCATCCGTTCCTGGTTTCCGCTCACCGGCCTGTGGCCGCATGACGCTGTTCCTGGCCCTGTGCTTCGTCGGCGTGGCCATCGCCGGGCTCAGCGCGTTCCTGATCTTCTGGCCGCTGACCCTGGTTCACATCCGCGACCGGCATCCGGCACTGGCATCGGAATTCGGTGCCGGCGCCTTCCTCAAGCCCGACAGCCTGCGCTGGCTGCTGGGCGGTGGCTTCAACCGCATCGCCGACCACTCCCTGTCCGGCCTGGCCACGCCCGCACGCATTGCCTTGCTGGTCATGCTGGGTGGCCTGGGCATGGCGTTGGCGCTCTGGCTCTACTCCCTGGCATTGAAATGAACGACTTCGACACCCCCATCGACCAGTGGTGGCTGGCCCAACTCGGCAACACCCTGATCTGGGCACGCCTGCGCGTGCGTCCGGCTGGTACCGCCGAGGTTCTGGACAGCGACGGCAACACGCTCAGCTACGACAGCGAGGACACGGCCCGCGCGCAGTTGTTCGACGCCGAATTCGTCGCCTATGACGGCCTGGACGAGGAAGACGCACTCATGCGCGGCTTCTCGTTGCACGAAGTGCAGCCGCCGCAGGCCGAAAGCGATGAGGCACTGCACGGACGCATGGTCCAGTTGCTCGGCGCACGCGCCTGAGGCCACACCATGTTCAGCCCCCGCGCCTTCGCCGAAACCGACCTGCGCTGGCTGGACCGTCTGTTCGCGCGTGATCCGTTCGTAACCCTGCTGACGGTGGGCGCCGATGGCCTGCCCGAGGCCAGCCGCCTGCCGGTGCTGTACCGCCGCCGGGATCAGCACATCGAGCTGTCCGGCCACTGGGCCAGGCCCAATCCACAGGCCCGCCGAACCGGTCCTGCCAAGGTGCTGGTGGATGGCCCACATGGCTACGTATCGGCCAGCTGGTATCTGGACAAGGAAAGCGCTGCGCGCGTGCCGACCTGGAACTACGCGGCAGCCGAACTGGTAGGCCAACTGCACACCTTCACCGACGAGGCCGCACTGAGCGAGCTGATGCAGCAGATCAGCGATTCGTTTGAAGCCAGCGTCGGCCAGGCATGGCAGTTCGAACCGGAACGTGACGACCACCGCCGCCAGCTGCGCGGAATCGTCGGCTTCCGCTTCAGCGTCGAGCAGGCGCAGATCACCGCCAAGCTCAGCCAGAACCACCCCGAGGCCAACCAGCTGGCGGTGATCGAGGCGCTTGATGCGCTGAGTTCCGCCCGCGCCAGTGAACTGGCGCAATGGATGCGCCTGCACCGCGCCGCAGCGGACGGCTGATCCGCCCCGTTTCCCGCGACGTCGCTCTGCGTGAGCGGCGCCTCCCCGCACACGATCGCAAGGAAACCACCCATGACCGACATCCCCAAGCTGCTCCAGAACAACCGCAACTGGGCCGAACGCATCCTCAAGGAAGATCCTGAGTTCTTCCACGAACTGGCCAAACAGCAGAACCCTGAGTACCTGTGGATCGGTTGCTCGGATTCGCGCGTGCCGGCCAACCAGATCATCGGCATGCCGCCCGGCGGCGTGTTCGTACACCGCAACGTCGCCAACGTGGTGGTGCATACCGATCTGAACTGCCTGAGCGTGATCCAGTTCGCCGTGGACCAGCTCAAGGTCAAACACATCCTGATCGTCGGCCATTACGGCTGTGGCGGTGTGCATGCCGCACTCAACAACACCCGCGTGGGCCTGGCCGACAACTGGCTGCGTCATGTCGGCGACGTGGCACAGAAGCATTCGGACATCCTCAACAACATCGAGGAGCCGGAGATCCGCCATGCCCGCCTGTGCGAGCTCAACGTGATCGAGCAGGTGGTCAACCTGTGCAACACCACGGTCATCCAGGATGCCTGGGGCCGCGGCCAGAAACTGTTGATCCACGGCTGGGTCTACAGCCTGCGTGACGGCCTGGTGCGCGAAATGGGCATCGACGTCGGTAGCCCCGAAGAGCTGGAACCGGCCTATCAGAAGGCGTTGTCGCACGTGCCACGCAAGGGCAAGCGCGACTGAGTCCGTTGGCCTCCGCTTGAACCCCTCTTCCGTGAATGGCGAGGGGTTCTGGCACGGGCAAGGCGAAGCAATCTCACCTTCAACCTCCAATGCTGGTGAAGGTAGTTCACCAAACCGGCGCGTGGCGACGCGTTCACCAGCACAACGCCTCAAGGTGAATTGGGGCGCCCCCTTATCCGCCCCTTCGGGGCACCTTCTCCCGCAGGCGTGAGAAGGGACAGCTCAAAGCCAAGGCAAGGTTCCCATGCTCGCAATGCCCATCAACCTGCACGCCTGGATCGAAGAGCACCGTCACCTGCTGAAACCGCCGGTCGGCAACAAGATGATCGAGAACGGTGACTTCATCATCATGGTGGTGGGCGGCCCCAACAACCGCAGCGACTTCCATTGGGACGAAGGCCCGGAGTGGTTCCATCAGCTCGAAGGTGAAATGGTGCTGCGGGTACAGGAAAACGGTGCGGTACGCGACATCCCGATCCGCGCTGGCGAGATATTCCTGCTGCCTCCGCGCGTGCCGCACTCGCCGCAGCGCATGCCCGGCTCGGTCGGCCTGGTGGTAGAGCGCAAGCGGCTGGAGCATGAACTGGATGGATTCATGTGGTTCTGCCCCAACTGCAACCACAAGATCTACGAAGAGTTCTTCCCGCTGAAGAACATCGAAACCGATCTACCCAAGGTATTCGACCGGTTCCATTCGTCACTGGAAAACCGCACCTGCACGCAGTGCGGCACGGTGCATCCGCTGCCGCAACCGGTTGCCAGCGAAAGCTGAGCACGGGCGGCAGGCAGGCCCGGGCGGGTACACTGCGGAATCATTCTCGACACGCCCGCCACCGATGAACGAAACCCTGTCACTGGCTCACGCCACCGCACTTGATGCTGCCGATCCGCTGCGCCATCTGCGCGGGCAGTACCTGATCCCGCAGCACAACGGCGCTGACCAGACCTACTTCGTCGGCAACTCGCTGGGCCTGCAGCCCAAGGGCGCGAAGGCAATGGTGCAGGAAGTGATGGACCTGTGGGCGAGCATCGCCGTGGAAGGCCATTTCACCGGGCCCACCCACTGGATGAACTATCACCGTCTGGTGCGTGATTCGCTGGCCCGCGTGGTCGGCGCGCTGCCCGGCGAAGTGGTGGCTATGAACACGCTGAGCGTGAACCTGCACCTGATGATGGTCAGCTTCTACCGGCCCAGCCAGCAGCGCCCGGCCATCCTGATGGAAGCCGGCGCGTTCCCGACCGACCGTCATGCGGTCGAAGCGCAGATCCGCTTCCACGGCTTCAATCCGGAAACAGATCTGATCGAAGTACAGCCCGATGAAGCCAACGGCACCATTTCGATGGCTGCGATCGAGCGCGCCATCGCTGAACATGGCGCGCGCGTGGCGCTGGTGCTGTGGCCCGGCGTGCAGTACCGCACCGGCCAGGTGTTCGACTTGGACGCCATCACCCGGCTCGCCCGCGCGCAGGGCGCCAACATCGGTTTCGACCTGGCCCACTCGGTCGGCAACGTGCCGCTGGCGCTGCATGACATCGCGCCGGACTTCGCCGTGTGGTGCCATTACAAGTACCTCAACGCAGGCCCTGGCGCGGTGGCCGGCTGTTTCGTGCACGAGCGCCACGCCAATGACACCTCGCTGCCGCGTTTCGCCGGCTGGTGGGGCCATGAGCAGGCCACCCGCTTCCAGATGGCGCCGCAGTTCGTGCCGGAGCTGGGTGCCGAAGGCTGGCAGCTGAGCAATCCGCCGGTGCTGGGCCTGGCACCGCTGCGCGCGTCTCTGGCGCTGTTCGACGAGGCCGGCATGCCGGCGCTGCGCGACAAGTCGCTGCAACTGACCGGCTACCTGGAAACGATGGTGCGTGCGCGTCTGGCCCCGGTGCTGGACATCATCACCCCGGCCGAACCGGAGCGTCGTGGCTGCCAGCTTTCGCTGCGCGTCAGCGGTGGTCGTGCGCAGGGGCGCTCGCTGTTTGAATACCTGCAGGCGGCCGGCGTGCTGGGCGACTGGCGCGAGCCCGATGTGATCCGCATCTCGCCCACGCCGATGTACAACGGCTATGGCGACATCCACCGCTTCGTCGAAGAAGTGGAACGCTGGGCCGCGGCCTGAGCCAACGGACGTATTGAATTGAACTCCCCCACCCCACGCAGCCTCACCATCATCGGCGCCGGCCTTGCCGGCTCCCTGCTTGCCATCCTGCTGGCCCGGCAGGGCTGGAGCATCACCATCTACGAACGGCGCGGCGACCCGCGCGTTGCCGACTACGAGTCCGGCCGCTCGATCAACCTAGCCCTGGCCGAACGTGGCCGCAACGCGCTGCGCCAGGCCGGCGTGGAAGATGCGGTGATGGCGCGCACGGTGATGATGCGCGGGCGCATGGTGCATCCACGCGGCGGTGGCGGTGAGCTGCAACGCTATGGCCGCGATGACAGCGAAGTCATCTGGTCGGTACACCGCAAGGACCTCAACGTCACCTTGCTGCAACTGGCTGAAGATGCCGGTGCCCGCTTCCATTTCCACCGGCGTTTGCACACGGTTGATTTCGACGCAGGCTACGCGCGTTTCATCGATGACCGTGATGACTCGCCGCACGACATCCACTTCAACACGCCGCTGATCGGTGCCGACGGCGCCGGTTCGGCGCTGCGCGCGGCGATGAACCGCAAGGCGCCATTGGGCGAGCGCATCGATTTTCTCGATCACTCCTACAAGGAACTGGAAATCCCGCCCGGCCCGAATGGCAGTTTCCAGATCGAAGGCAATGCGCTGCACATCTGGCCGCGCGGCCGTTACATGTGCATTGCCCTGCCCAACGACGAAGGCACCTTCACCGTCACCCTGTTCCTGCCCAACGAAGGCGAGCCGAGCTTTGCCAACGTGCGCAGCGGCGCCGAGGCCGAAGCGCTGTTCCAGCGCGAGTTCCCCGATGCGTTGGCGCTGATTCCCAACCTGCGCAGCGATTGGGAGCAGCATCCGCCGGGCCTGCTGGGCACGCTGTATCTGGACCGCTGGCATCAGTCCGGCAAGGCGGTGCTGATCGGCGATGCCGCCCATGCGATGGTGCCGTTCCATGGCCAGGGCATGAACTGTGCCTTCGAGGACTGCGTGGTGCTGGCACGCAAGTTGGCCGAGAGTGCGGATACCGCGCAGGCGTTCGCCGCGTTCGAAGCCGAGCGCAAACCCAATGCCGCTGCCATCCAGCAGATGGCGCTGGACAACTATCTGGAGATGCGTGACCGCGTCGCCGACCCGGCATTCCTGCTGCAACGCGAGCTGGAGCAGGCCTTGCAGGCGCGCTGGCCAACCCGCTTCGTGCCGCATTACACGATGGTCACCTTCCTGCACACCCCGTATGCGCTGGCACTGGAACGCACCCGCATCCAGCAGCGCATCCTGACCGAAGCAACCGCGGGCCACGACAGCCTCGAACATATCGACTGGGCAGCACTTGAGCAGCAGGTGCATGCGCAGTTGCCGGTCCTTGAAGGAGCACACTGATGGCCGAAAGCTTCCTGTTCTACGACCTGGAAACCTTCGGCCAGGACCCGCGCCGCACGCGCATCGCCCAGTTCGCAGCAATCCGCACCGATGAGCAGTTGCAGCAGATCGACGAGCCCGTCAGCTTCTACGTCAAGCCGGCCGACGACCTGCTGCCCTCGCCCATCGCCACGCTGATCACCGGCATCACCCCGCAGCACGCGCTGGCCGAAGGTGTCAGCGAGGCAGAAGCGTTCGCCCGCATCCAGGAGCTGATGGCACGGCCGCAGACCTGCACGCTGGGCTACAACACGCTACGCTTCGACGACGAGTTCGTACGCTACGGGCTGTTCCGCAACTTCTACGATCCCTACGAGCGCGAGTGGCGCGGCGGCAATTCGCGCTGGGACCTGCTGGACATGCTGCGCCTGGTGCACGCGCTGCGCCCGGAGGGCATCAACTGGCCCAAGCGCGAAGACGGTGCCACCTCGTTCAAGCTCGAACACCTGGCGCTGGCCAACGATGTGCGCCAGGGCGACGCGCACGAAGCGCTGTCGGACGTGCACGCCACCATCGGCATGGCACGCCGTTTCCGGCAGTCACAACCGCGCATGTGGGAGTACGCGCTGCGCCTGCGCGACAAGCGTTATGTCGCCTCGCTGCTGGATGTCGTGGCGATGCAGCCGGTGCTGCACATCTCGATGCGCTACCCGGCCAGCCGCCTTTGCGCGGCGCCGGTGCTGCCACTGGCGCGGCATCCGCATATCAACAACCGGGTGATCGTGTTCGACCTGGAAGGCGATGTCGATGCGTTGCTCGACCTTCCGGTCGAGGAGATCGCCGCGCGCCTGTACACCCGCGCCGCCGACCTGCCCGAAGGCCAGCAGCGGGTGCCACTGAAGGAAGTCCATCTGAACAAGGTGCCGGCGCTGGTGGCCTGGAACCACCTGCGCGAAGCGGACCTCGAACGGCTGGCCATCAACCCGGCCGAAGTGGAAGCCAAGGCCGCCAAGCTGCGCGCGCTCGGCCCGCAACTGGCCGAAAAGGCCCGCCAGGTGTTCGCACGCGAGCGCGTGGTCGATGGCCCGGTCGATCCGGATGCCTCGCTGTATGACGGCTTCCTTGCCGAAGGCGACAAGGCGCTGCTGGCCAAGGCCCGTACCTGCCCGCCACAGGCACTGGCCGAACTGGAACAACGCCTGCGCGACCCTCGTCTGCCGGAGCTGCTGTTCCGTTACCGCGCCCGCAATCATCCGCAGTCGCTGGACGCTGCCGCGCAGGCACGCTGGGACAACTATCGCCGCGCACGCCTGCTGGAAACCCCCGGTCTCGGCGAGCAGACGCTCCCCGAGTACTTCACCCAGCTTGCCGCGCTGCGCACCGAACATGCGGACAATCCGGCCGCACTGACCCTGCTTGATGCCCTCGACCAATGGGGCCACGACCTGCAGAAGACGCTATGACCACTTACTTCAGCGATGCCAGCTTCAAGTTCCTGCGCGGCCTTGCCCGCCACAACGACAAGACCTGGTTTGCCGAACACAAACAGCAGTACGAAGACCATGTGCGGCAGCCGTTCCTGCGTTTGATCGCCGACCTGCAGCCGGACCTGGCCCAGGTCAGCGAGCATTTCCAGGCCGACCCGCGCACGGTCGGCGGCTCCTTGTTCCGCATCTACCGCGACTCGCGCTTCTCCAGCGACAAGACGCCCTACAAGACATGGCAAGGTGCGCGGCTGTTCCACGAACGCCGCAAGCAGGTGCCGGCGCCGTCGTACTACATCCACCTCGCGCCAGGCGAAAGCTTTGTCGGCGCCGGTATCTGGCATCCGGAACCGGATACGCAACGACGCCTGCGACAATTCATCTTCGACAATCCCGGCAGCTGGAAAGCCGCCGCGCATGCGCCGGCCACCCGCCGTCGCTATGAATTCGAAACCAGCGAAAAGCTGGTCCGGCCGCCGCGCGGATTTCCGGCCGATTTCGAGTTCATCGACGATCTCAAGCACCGCAACTGGGTGCTGTGGCGCTCACTGGACGACACCACCATGACCGGCCCGCGCCTACGCCAGACCCTGGCCAAGGATCTGGCCGCACTGGGCCCGTTCGTCGATTACCTGTGCGCCGCGTTGGATCTGGAGTTCTGATCGACCGGGTAGCACACGCCTCCCAGGAGCACCGTCAGGCGCGGAGCTCCCCTGCATTCGCGTAGGAGCGCCTGCAGGCGCGAAGCCACTGGATTCGACGATCACGGCGCTGCCTGCGAATGCGGATAGCTCCGGCGTTATCGGCCGGATGGGCGCATTCGTCACTGCCAGCTTCGCGGCCAAGGCCGCTCCTACGCAAAGCGGCGCAGTTGGCCCGAACCAAATCCGGCGCCGCTCGAAAAATTACAGAGCCGCCGTTTAGGAGCGACATAAGTCGCGAAGCCGCTGATCTTGAAGATCAAGGCGATGTCGGCAATTGCGCTGCGTGACCGACTCAACCGACGCATTCATTACCGTCAGCTTCGCGGCTTACACCGCTCCTACAGAAATCACACGCGCCGTCGGCAGCGAAGAACTTTGCATTCTCGTAGGAGCGCCTTCAGGCGCGAAGCTACCGGATTCGACGATCACGGCGCTGCCCGCGAATGCGGATAGCTCCGGCGTTACCGGGCGGATAGGCGCATTCGTCATTGCCGGCTCCGCGACATATGCCGCTCCGGCAAGAGCGCGGGACGTCCAACGCCAACAGCTGCGCAGCGAACCCTCAGCCGCGCGCGGCCCACCAGCTGCGCCACAGCAGCAGCGCAGGGCTGGGGTGATACTCACCGCCCTTCAACAAGGCTTGCAGGCGCGCGCGCGCCAGCGATGCGTACAAACGGCGCGGGCGCGGGCCCGCCACGCGCGACGGCCAGGCCGCCAGCAACTGCTGCTGCCACTGGGCATCCTCGCCCACAGCACGCGGCACTGCCGCACCGCCCAGGTCCTGCACGCGTTGGGCCAGGGTCTGGGTCAACACCACATCAGCTGCAGCTTTCGCCGGCTGATCGTTGAACACCACCGCTTCCACCGCCGCGACCGCCGCCGCGTACGCTGCCAGACCTGCACGCGCCTGCGCGGCATCGGCAGCCCGCTCACGTGCATCGATCAGGCCCGGCAGTGCCTCGGCCAGCTGCGCCCACGGTGCACGCACCGGCTCCAGCACGCGACCCAACGGATGCCGCGAACGCTGCCCGTCCCAGCTGCGCAGCTCCTCGCCCCACCAGGCCAGCTTGGCGTCCGACGGGGTCGTATCGCCACTGGCATTGAGCATGTCGTCGAACTCCTGCAGCAAGGCGAACCAGGCCACCGCACGCTCGCGGTGCGCGGGATCGACAAAGCGCTCCACGAAGGTCCATTCCGGCCAACGATCACGCCACTTGTCCAGGAAACTGTCCAGCGCACTACTCACTGCATTACCTCGTCAATCGTTGGATCAGGCCGAAGCCCGTTGGGTGGGCGGCCAGGCGGCCACCTGCCAGAGCTGCTGCGGCAGCTCGCACATCAGATCGGCCTGCCAGGCGACCGGGTCGTCGTTGTCCAGCCGGTAGCCCCACAACGCGGCCACCGACGGCATGCCGGCCGCACGCGCCGCTGCGACATCGCGCTCGTCATCACCGACGTAGACACAGGCACCAGGAGCCACCTTGATCTGCCGCGCGGCCACCTGCAGCGGCAGCGGATGCGGCTTGCGCTCGGCCAGGGTGTCGCCACCGATCAGCACCGCGCAGCGCTGTTCCCAGCCCAGCTGCGGCAGGATCAACCGCGCCAGGTACTCGGGCTTGTTGGTGACGATGCCCCAGGTGCTGCCGGCCTGCTCCAGTGTCTGCAGCAGCGTTTCAATGCCGTCGAACAGGCGCGCGTGGCGGCCGATCAACGATTCGTAGACGTCCAGGAATTCCGGCACCAGCGCATGTCGCTCGCTTTCGGCCATCTGCGGGAATGCCGTCGCCAGCATCGTCCGCGAACCCTTGGACACCACCGGCCGCAGCTGCTCCAGTGGCAATGCATCCATGCCGCGCGCCGCGCGCATGCTGTTGGCGGTGGCGATGAAATCCGGTGCGCTGTCGAGCAACGTGCCGTCCAGGTCGAACAACACCGCCTTCGGGAACACGGCGGCGGTCATGCCTGGTCCGGCTTGACCGCGTAGGCCAGATAGTTGATGCCGGTGTGGCTGCTCAGCCGCGCCCGGTTGCGCCACGGCTCGTAGGCCATGCCGGTGACGTCCTGCAACTGCAGTTCGGCCTCACGCAGCCAGGCACCGAGCTCGGCCGGCTTGATGAATTCCTGGTAGTGGTGCGTGCCCTTGGGCAGCAGACGCGCAATGTACTCCGCGCCCACCACCGCCACCGCGAACGCGGCCGGGGTGCGATTGATCGTGGACAGGAACAGCTTGCCGCCCGGACGCAGCAGGCGCTGGCAGGCGGCGATGATCGCGCCCGGGTCCGGCACGTGCTCCAGCATTTCCATGCAGGTGACCACGTCGAACGCACCCGGCTGCTCGGCGGCCAGATCTTCGGCAGCCTGCACGCGGTAATCCACCTGCACGCCCGACTCCAGGCCATGCAGACGCGCCACCTTGACCAGCTCCGGCGCCAGATCAATGGCCGTCACCTGCGCCCCTTCCTTGGCCAGCGCTTCGCTGAGCAGGCCACCGCCGCAACCGATGTCCAGCACCTTGGCACCACGCAGCGTGGCGCGGTCGGCCACGTACTGCAGGCGCACCGGGTTCAGTGCGTGCAGTGGCTTCTGCGGGCCGTCCGCATCCCACCAGCGGTTGGCCAGTGCGGCGAACTTGTCCAGTTCGGCCTGATCGAAATTGGTGGAGGTGGAAGTTGCGCTCATGTCGATTTCCTCAGGGAGCCGCGTGCGCGGCCCGGCTGCGCCTTCAGGCGCGGATGTTTCGGATGCGGTCGCGCCACTGGCGTGCGTTGGCGGTGATTGCCTGCACATCCATGCCGACCAGTTCGCGCTGGACCAGCTTGGGCTTGCCGGCGATCCACACATCGCTGACCTGGTGGCGGCCAGCGGCGTAGACCAGCTGCGACAACACGTGATGCAGCGGCTGGGTTTCCAGCGCCGACAGGTCCACGCAGGCCAGATCGGCCTGCTTGCCCACTTCGATCGAACCAATCCGGTCACCGAAGCCCAGCGCGCGTGCGCCGCCCAGCGTGGATGCACGCAACGTGGTCGCCGCATCCAACGCGGTGGCGTCATTGGCCACAGCCTTGGCCAGGATGGCCGCGGTGCGGTTCTCGCTGAACATGTCCAGGTCGTTGTTGCTGGCGCAGCCGTCGGTACCGATGGCCAGGTTGACACCGGCACGCACCAGCGCACAGGCCGGGCAGAAGCCCGAAGCCAGCTTCAGGTTGGATTCCGGGCAATGCACCACGCTGACGCCGCGCTCGGCGCACAGGTGGATTTCAGCGTCGGTGAGCTGGGTCATGTGCACCGCGATCAGGCGCTCGTTGACCAGCCCCAACCGGTCCAGGCGCGCCAGCGGCCGCTGGCCGTGCAGCTGGATCGAATCGCTGATTTCCTGCGCGGTCTCGTGCGTGTGCAGGTGGACGCGCACATCCAGCTGGTCGGACAACATCCGCACCCGCTCGAAGTTGGCGTCGTTCACCGTGTACGGCGCATGCGGCGCGAACGCCGTGCCGATCAGCGGGTCACCGCGCCATTGGTCATGCAGTTCGGTCGCACGGGCGAAGTACTCGTCGTCGGTCCTGGCCCAGGCGCTGGGGAAATCGATGATCACCGAGCCCACCAGCGCGCGGAAGCCGTGCTGCTTGTACACGGCGGCCTGCACGTCGGCGAAGAAGTAGTTTTCGTTGGCGCAGGTGGTACCGCCGCGCAGCATCTCGGCAATCGCCAGGGTGGTGCCGTCGGCGACGAATTCCGGACCGATCACAGCTGCTTCCACCGGCCAGATGTGCTCGCGCAGCCAGGTCATCAGCGGCAGGTCGTCGGCGATCCCGCGCAGCAGCGTCATCGGGTTGTGCGTATGCGCGTTGACCAGGCCCGGGATCAACGCCGCGTCCGGGCGCGAAACCACTTCCTTCGCGCTGAAACGGGCACGTGCTTCGGCGCGCGGCAGCACCGCGACGATCACGCCTGCGTTCACCGCGACGGCGTGATCTTCCAGCACCACCGCATGCGGCTCGACCGGAACCACGTAGCCGGCTTCGATCAGAAGGTCACATTGCTGGGGTTGGACTTCACTCACTGGTTTCACCCTCTGTTGCCGGAACACACCGGCGTTTGCGCCGGATGCGAACAGGCGCCGCATCCCCGGCACCGCCAGCGCGAGGCTGTGTGGTGACGGGTGGCGGCGCCTGCATCGTGTTGCTTACTTGACGCGAGCCGAATATTCGCCGGAGCGGGTATCGACGCGGATCACTTCGTCCTGGTTGACGAACAGCGGCACGCGGACCACGGCACCGGTTTCCAGGGTGGCCGGCTTGCCGCCGCCGCCGGAGGTATCACCACGCACGCCCGGGTCGGTCTCGGCGATCTTCAGTTCAACGAAGTTCGGCGGGGTAACGTCGATCGGCGCACCGTTCCACAGCGTGACCACGCAGGACTCTTCGCCCTTGAGCCACTTTTCGGCACCGTTCATGCCGGCCTTGTCGGCCTGCACCTGCTCGAAGGTTTCCGGGTCCATGAAGTGCCAGTACTCGCCGTCGCTGTACATGAAGTTCATGTCGGTATCGACGACGTCTGCAGCGTCCAGCGAGTCGGTCGACTTCATGGTCACTTCCTGCGTGCGGCCGTCCTTGATCAGGCGGTACTTGACGCGGGTGAAGGCCTGGCCCTTGCCCGGCTTGACGTACTCGGTGTCGATGATGACAGCCGGTTGGTTGTTGACCAGGATCTTCATCCCGTTCTTTACGTCGTTCATGCCGTAACTGGCCATGCTGGAGCTCCTGAGGTGGCAAAACCGGCGCGTGTTGCGACCGGCCGGATTAGAATGGAACGCCCGCCAACTGGCGGGGCAACTGTTTTTCTGACCGCCAATGATAACCGCAGCCCCCGTCCTCACTCCAGAAAAAGCCGTCTTGACCCTGCCCAGCGACCGCTGGCAGGCGCACTGGCGGCAGGCCATCCGCGAGCCGGAGCAGCTGCTGGCCGAGCTGGGCCTGGCACCCGCGGACATGGGGGTCAGCGCCGAGGCGCTGGCGCAGTTCCCGTTGCGGGTTCCGCGCAGCTTCGTCGCCCGCATGCGCCACGGCGACCCGGCCGACCCGCTGCTGCGGCAGGTGCTGCCGATCGATGACGAGATGCAGGTGGTGCCCGGATTCAGTTTCGATGCGGTGGGCGACGGCCCGGCCAAGAAAGCCACCGGCGTCATCCAGAAGTACCGCGGCCGCGCCCTGCTGGTGACCACCGGCAGCTGCGCCATCCATTGCCGTTACTGCTTCCGCCGGCACTTCGACTACGCCGGCGAGAACGCCGCCAAGGGCGGCTGGCAGGAAGCGGTGGCGGCCATCGCCGCCGACCCGGATATCGATGAGGTGATCCTCAGCGGTGGCGACCCACTGTCACTGACCACTTCCAAGCTGGCCGAGCTGACCGAGGCGCTGGCCGGCATCGGCCACATCAAGCGCCTGCGCATCCACAGCCGCCTGCCGGTGGTCCTGCCCGAGCGGGTGGACGAGGAACTGGTGCGCTGGCTGGCGGCATTGCCGTGGCCGGTGGCATTCGTGATCCATGCCAACCACGCCAATGAGTTCGATGCGTCGGTGGACGCGGCCCTGTCGCGGTTGCGCGCCAGCGGCGCCCAACTGCTCAACCAGGCAGTCCTGTTGCGCGGGGTCAACGACAACCTCGATGCCCTGGCTGCACTGAGCGAACGCAGCTTCGCCGCCGGCGTGCTGCCCTACTACCTGTACCAGATCGACCGGGTCCAGGGCGTCGCGCATTTCGAGGTCAGCGACGAACAGGCCCTGGCGCTGCACGCCGGGCTGATGGCCCGGCTTTCCGGCTACCTGGTGCCCAAGCTGGTGCGTGAAATTGCCGGCGACAGCAGCAAGCGCCCGCTGCCGACGGCCTGACTCAGCACGGCATAGCCAGCGTTTCGCACTGAAGCAGCTGTACCAGGCCCACCGCATCCAGCGGACGGCCCAGCCAGTAGCCCTGCACCAGATCGCAACCGCGCTGGCTGAGCAACTCGAACTGCGCCTCCTGCTCCACGCCTTCGGCCACCACGGTGATGCCCAAGGCGTGGGCCATGGCGATGATGGCGGTGGTCAGCGCCAGGTCGTCCGGATCACGCTGCATGTCGGCCACGAAACTGCGGTCGATCTTGACCCCGTCCACCGGCACCTGGCGCAGGTGACTGAGGCCTGAGAAGCCAGTGCCGAAGTCATCCAGCCACACCCGCACGCCGGCCCGGTGCAGCTTTTCGAGCAAGGTTGCAGCCAGCATTTCATCGCCGATCAGCGCGGTTTCGGTCAGCTCCAGATGCAGTCGTGATGCTGCCAGGCCAGAAGCGTGCAGGCTGGCTTCCACTTCGTGGATCAGGTCGCCGTTGCGCAGTTGCCGTGGCGACACGTTGACCGAAATGAACAGCTCTTCGCCCCGATCATTGCGTGGCCACTGCGTGGCCTGCTCGCAGGCGGCACGCAGCACCTTCGGCCCCAACGTCTGGATCAGACCGCTCTGCTCTGCCACATCGATGAACACCGACGGCGGGATCGCGCCCAGAGTCGGGTGATCCCAGCGCAGCAGCACCTCGGCACCGACCAAGCTGCGGTCGCGGGTACGGAAGATCGGCTGGTAGACCAGGCGCAATTCGCCACGCCCCCAGGCGCCGCGCAGTTCCTGCTCCAGGTGCACGCGGCGCTCAACCGCATGATCCATCGCCCGGCTGTAATAGCGGAAGCAGTTCTTGCCGGCCAGCTTGGCCTGGTACATGGCGATATCACCATTCTTGAGCAACGCGGTCGCATCCAGCGCGTCCTCGGGGAACAGGGTGATGCCGATCGAACTGCCCAGGAAGATCTCGCGCTGCTGCACCTGCAGCGGCTGCCCCAGCTCCACCACCAGCCGCTCGGCCAACAGCGTGGCTGTCGATGCGGCGTCACGTTCGCCATCGCCGATCAGGATCACGAACTCATCGCCACCGAAGCGCGACAACAACGCGTGTTCGTCCCCGGCCTGCTCCACCGCACTGGCAATGCGCTGGGCGAACTGCAGCAGCGCTTCGTCACCGGCTTCATGCCCCAGCGTGTCGTTGACCCGCTTGAATTCGTCGATATCGATGAACAACAGTGCCAGCGTGCTCTGACTCAGTCGCGCCCGCTGCAGGTGGCCGTCAAGCGCCTCGCGGAACGCCAGGCGGTTGGTCAGCCCGGTCAGCGCATCGGTATAGGCCATCTGTCGCACCTGGCGGTCATGCCGGGCGATGCTCTGGCTCATCCTGCCGAAGGTGCGCAGCAGTTCGCCGATCTCATCGCTGCGCTGGGTGTTCTGTTGCTCCAACTGGTAATCGCCACGCTCGATGCGGTGAGCGGCGTCACCCAGCCAACGGATCGGCCGCACCAGCGTGCGCTGCACGTACAACGCCGTGACGCAGGCCAGCCCGATCAACAGCACCATCAAGACCGATACCCAACCCAGCTGGCGGCGCCAGGTGTCTTCCATGCGCTGGGCCAACAGCTGCATGGTCTCGGCTTCATGGGCATGCACCGGCGCCAAGTCCATGCCGATCCGCAGCCCGCCCAGGCGCTGGTCGCCGATGTACAGCGGCAGGTCCACCTCCAGCACCGCTGATGACTCCTGCACCAGCAGCATTCCGGTGCGCACCGCGGCCTGCGCCAGCGGGTCGCTCATCGGCTGGCCGTAACCGGGCACGTCCACCGAACCGTCATGGATCAGCCGCCCCTCGGGGTCATGCACCAGCACGTAGCTGACCGACTTCTGCCCGGCGGTGTTGCGCACCAACGCGCCGATGGCCGAAAGATCGGAGTAATACAGCGGATTGATGAGCGTTACCGACAGCGCGTCCGCCAGCGCCACACCACGTGCCTTGACACCCTGCTCGAACAGCTCGCCGACCACCTCGCCGCTGCTGCGCAGCACTTCGCGCTGGGCACTGGCCTGGCGGGCCAGCATCAGCATCACGATCAGCACCACCACCGTCAGGGCCAGCCCTGCGGCCAGCAGGAAGCGTGCCTGCAATCCGAAGCGCGGCAACCTCATTCCACTTCCATCCGGACACGCACCAGACCATTGCGCAGTCGCGCCAATGCCTGCTGGCTGGCGGGGTCCACCGCGTAGAACCCTGTGGTCCCGAAGAACTTGGCCAGCGCCGGCCCGGCAAACGGGTCACGACTGGCTTCCAGCAGCACCGCCTGCAGACGTTCGCGCACCGCAGGCTCCAGGTCGGCGCGCACCATCTCGATCGCGCGCGGAATCGGCTCACTGCGGTACAGCACCCGCATGTCGCGGCGGAAGGCCGGCGGCATGCTGCGATCATCATTCCAGTCGATGCTGCTGATCACGCCCGCATCCACGACGCGTTTGTGCACGTAGGTTGAGATGTTCAGCTCCGAGCGCGCGAACACGTAACCCACCGCATCGGCCGCCGGCGCATCGCTGGGTGTGAGCAGGATCTCCGGCTGCACGCCGTGCTCGAGCAGCTCCATGACCGGAACCAGATAGGCGCTGGTGGACAGCGCGCTCTGCATCGCCAGGGTGCGCCCCTTGAGGTCCTCCAGCTCCATCAACGGGCTGTCGCGGCGCACGAAGAACACGCTCTGATAGGCGCTCACGCCGCTGCGCTCGGTCAACAGCAGCGGTCGTGCGTCAGCACGCTGTTGCAGAGCCATCGCGGTGCCGGCGGTTTCGGTCACCCAGTCCACCCGGCCTCGGCGCAGGTAACTGGCCATCTGCTGGGCGTCCTTGGCCATCAGCACCCGGCCCTCGACGATGCCGACGTCACGCATCCGCGGCACCACGTAATCCAACAACGGTTTGAGTTGGTCATAGTGCGACTTCGGATCATCGCTGATCCGCCCCAGTACCAGCACCGTACGCTCTACCGCCCCGACCGCGACCGGCTGTATTGCAGCCAGCCCCAAGACGGCTCCCCAAAGCCATGGAAACACGCGCAAAACGATAACTCCCCTATCGATTCGCCAAGCGTACCGGAAATCACGCTACGTGATGAATCCCTCAGTTTCCGCCCGCGCCGGCCAATCTGGCCATGCGCTGGGCATCGGCCAGGATGCCGCGCAGCAAACGCACTTCCTGCTCGGAAAGGTCGGCCTTCATGAACAACCGGCGCAGCTTGCGCATGGCAGATTCAGGTGCACGGCCCTTGTGGAAGTCGATCTGCTCCAGCGTCTCCCCGAACTGCCCGAACAGGCCTTCCAGCTGCGAATGGCTGGCCGGCTCCTCGCCGTGCTCCGGATCACGCTGCGGCTGCGCCTGCCCTTCCAGGGTCGCCATGCGCACCTCGTAGGCCAGTACCTGCACGGCGGCGGCAAGATTCAGCGAACTGAATTCCGGGTTGGACGGAATATGAACAGCCAGATGGCACAGCTGCAGTTCCTCATTGGTCAGACCGGTGCGTTCACGCCCGAACACGAAGGCAACCTCGGCCGGCTCGGCAGCCTTGGCCACCGCACGCTGTGCCGCCAGTTCCGGCAGCAGCTCCTCCAGTTGCACCCGACGCGCCCGGGCGGTGCAGCCCAGGACCAGCCGGCAGTCGGCTACGGCTTCGGCCAGGGTGGCAACGACCGGTGCCGCGTCCAGCAGATCCTCGGCCCCGGCCGAGCGCCGCAGGGCGAACTCGTCCAACGGCTTTTCCGGGGCTACCAGAACCAGCCTCCCCAGCCCCATCGTCTTCATCGCGCGGGCGGCGGCGCCGATGTTTCCGGGGTGCTGGGTACCGACAAGAACGAAACGGATATGCGCTGCAACGGACATGGATGGCAAAAAATCAGGAGCGGGACAGCTGCTGATGGTAAACTGCGCGGCCGGCCTGTGCGCCGGACCCGCTCTTTTCCCCCGCCAATACCGATCTCTGCCTTCACGGGAGCCTTTCGCCATGCAGAAACCCGCCGTCAACGTCATGGTCAAGGCCGCACGCCTCGCCGGTAACGTCTTGCTCCGCAACATCAACAAGCTCGAAGCCCTGAACGTAGTGCAGAAGGGTCGGATGGATTACGCCAGTGAAGTCGATGGCGATGCGGAAAAGGTCATCGTCAAGGAACTCAAGCGCGCCTATCCCGATTACGGAATCATGGGCGAGGAAGGTGGCGTGCAGGCGGTCAACCGTTACATGTGGGTGATCGACCCGCTGGACGGCACCAGCAACTATCTGCGCGGCTTTCCGCATTACTGCGTGTCCATTGCCCTGGTCGAGAACGGCGAGCCGACCGATGCGGTGATCTTCGACCCGCTGCGCAATGAGCTGTTCACCGCCAGCCGTGGCGCCGGCGCGGTGCTCAATGACCGCCGTATCCGCGTGGCCGACCGCAAGGACCTGGCCGGCACCATGATCCACACCGGCTTCGCCCCGCGCGAACGCGCCCGTGCCAGCACCCAGCTCAAGACCGTCGATGCCCTGCTGGTGCAGGCCGAAGACGTGCGTCGTACCGGCTCGGCCGCGCTCGACCTGGCCTACGTGGCCTGTGGCCGCGCCGACGCCTACTTCGAAGCCGGCGTGAAGGCATGGGACATCGCAGCCGGCGTGCTGCTGGTCCGCGAGGCCGGCGGCAAGGTCTGCAACTACCGTGGTGCCACGCCGGCGCGCATGGATTCGCGTGGCCCGGAAACCCAGCAGATCGTGGCTGGCAACTTGAAGGTCTGCGAGGCGCTGCAGAAGGTGATCGTCAACACCGGCTACGCCGCCGAGTTCGATCCGAAGTTCTGATCGAACGCCAAGCGACTCCTGAAACGGCACCTGCGAAGGTGCCGTTTTTGTTTGTGCTTTGCCTCTGACCGATGGCCAACGAGAGGACCTGGGGTTTTGCCTTAAAGCCGCCGACGCGCCTCCGAGTAGCGGTGCAACCCATCCCCAACCCTGCACGTTGCGCAAGGGAGGGGGCCAAGCGGCGGCCGAGCCAAAACAAAACGCCCGGCACTTGGCCGGGCGTTCTGGTTACAACGTTGATTGAAACCGATCACATCACCGTCGACGAACGCAGCGCGGCGATGCGCTCTTCCAGCGGCGGGTGGCTCAGGAACAGCTTCTTGGCGGTCGAACCGGCGATACCGAAGGCAGCGATCTGCGTCGGCAGCGTGCTCTGGCCGTGGTTGAGCTTCAGGCGCTCCAGTGCGGCGATCATCTTCTGGCGACCAGCAAGCGTCGCACCACCGTGGTCGGCGCGGAACTCGCGGCGACGCGAGAACCACATCGCAATCATCGTGGCGAACAGGCCGAACACCATCTCCAGCACGAACACGATGATGTAGTAGGCAAAGCCACGGCCACCGCCCTCGCGGTTGCCCGACAGCGCACTGTCGATCACGCCGCCGACCACGCGGGCCAGCACGATCACGAAGGTGTTCAGCACGCCCTGCAGCAGCGCCATGGTGATCATGTCGCCGTTGGCGACGTGGGCGATTTCGTGGCCCAGCACCGCTTCGGCCTCGTCTTCGCTCATGTTGTGCAGCAGGCCGGTGGACACCGCCACCAGCGCGTTGTTGCGGTTGGCGCCGGTGGCGAACGCGTTGATTTCCGGTGCCTCGTACACGGCCACTTCCGGCATGCCGATACCGGCGGCCTTGGCCTGGCGCGCCACCGTGTCCAGCAGCCAGCGCTCGGTCGGGTTGCGCGGCTCGGTGATCACCACCGCGCCGGTACCGCGCTTGGCCATGAACTTGGACAGCAGCAGCGAGATGATCGAACCACCAAAGCCGAAGATGGCCGCCATGACCAACAGACCGCTCATCTGCGAGGAATTAACGCCCAGGATGGACATCACGACACTGGCCAGCACCAGCACCGCAAGGTTGGTCAGAAGAAACAGCCCGATTCGGGTAAACATGGCAAACAGATCCGTGCGGATGGGAGTAATGTCTGCCCAATCTGCGGCTCAGACAGGTTGAATTCAAGCAGTAATCTGACCGACGATTCAGCTTCAATGCCTTCCATTCCTTACTGCGGCCGTTTCGCGCCTTCACCGACCGGCCCCCTGCACCTGGGCTCGATGCTGGCCGCCTTTGGCAGCTGGCTGCTGGCGCGCCATGCCGGCGGTCAATGGCTGGTACGGATCGAAGACGTCGACCCGCCCCGCGAAGTGCCCGGCGCTGCCGATACGCAACTTGCCACCCTGGCCGCCTTCGGACTGAATCCGGACGCGCCGGTGCAGTACCAAAGCCGCCGACACGCCCTGTACCGTGCCGCCGCCGATGCGCTGCTGGCGCAGGACAAGGCCTTCCTGTGCCACTGCAGCCGCGCCGACCTGGCCAGCCAGCACGGCGTTCATCGCCATTGCGTGGCCAACCAGAAGCGACCAACCCCGGCCATCCGCCTGCGTGTGGCCGACGGTAGCCACATCACCTTTGACGACGCCCTGCAGGGCCACTTCGCGCAGGACGTGGACCGCGCGGTGGGCGACTTCGTCCTGCTGCGCGCCGATGGCTGCTGGGCCTATCAGCTCGCCGTGGTAGTGGATGATGCCGACCAGCACATCACCCACGTGGTGCGTGGAGCCGACCTGATCGACTCCACCCCCCGCCAGATCCTGCTGCAACAGGCGCTGGGTCTGCCCACGCCGCAGTACCTGCATCTGCCACTGCTGTTGGGCGAAGATGGCCACAAGCTGTCCAAATCGCTCTCCGCCCTGCCGGTCAATGCCAACGCCCCGCTGCCGGTGCTGCGCTGGCTGTGGGCCGCGCTCGGCCAGGCGCCGGCCACGCTCGATGCTGCAACCAGCGTGGCAGAACTGCTGCAACAGGCCGCCGCTGGGTTCGAACCGGCCCGGTTGCGAAAACAATCACTGATCGCCACCGGATCACCCCCCGCCTGAGCGGAGTTTCATTAGAATCGGTGGCTCCCCGCGCCTTCGCCCTGGAGCATTCGCCCATGACATCCCGCGTCGCACTGGTCACCGGTGGCACCGGCGGCATCGGTACCGCCATCTGCCAACGCCTTGCCGACCAGGGCCATCGTGTCGCCACCAATTACCGCAACGCCGAGAAGGCGCAGCAATGGCAACAACGGATGCGCGAACAGGGCTACGACATTGCGTTGTTCCCCGGCGACGTGGCCGACCCGGACAGTGGCCGTGCCCTGATCCAGGCGGTGGAGGCAGAACTTGGCCCGGTGGAGATCCTGGTCAACAACGCCGGCATCACCCGCGACACCACCTTCCACCGGATGAGTGCCGAGCAGTGGCACGAGGTGATCAACACCAACCTCAACTCGGTGTTCAACGTCACCCGCCCGGTGATCGAAGGCATGCGCAAGCGCGGCTGGGGCCGGGTGATCCAGATCAGCTCCATCAACGGCCTGAAGGGCCAGTACGGCCAGGCCAACTACGCCGCAGCCAAGGCCGGCATGCATGGATTCACCATTTCGCTGGCGCGTGAGAACGCCGGTTTCGGCATCACCGTCAACACCATTTCGCCGGGCTATGTGGCCACCGACATGGTGATGGCCGTGCCCGAGGAAGTGCGCGCCAAGATCATTGCCGACATCCCCACCGGCCGCCTCGGCAAGCCGGAGGAAATCGCTTACGCGGTGGCGTTCCTCGTCGCCGAGGAAGCGTCGTGGATCACCGGCTCCAACCTGGACATCAACGGTGGCCACCACATGGGCTGGTAAGCCCAGGCCCCAAGCATGCTGCGCAGGTGCCCAAGCCATGCTGCGCAACATGGAAACAGATCGCCATGCCTTGCAACCTGTACTTTTGGCGGTTGCAAGCCCTGTTGCACTGCGCCATGCTGCGCACCTACCGTGACGAGTGATTGCTTAATGGCTGCGACCCGCATCATCAAGAAGTATCCCAATCGCCGGCTCTACGACACCGAGATTTCCAGTTACATCACCATTGAAGACGTGCGCCAGCTGATCCTGGATGGCGAGGACTTCGAAGTGCGCGACGCCAAGAGCGGCGACGACCTCACCCGCTCCGTGCTGCTGCAGATCATCGCCGACAAGGAACAGGACGGTGAGCCGATGCTCTCCACCCAGCTGCTGAGCCAGCTGATCCGTTTCTATGGCGACTCGCTGCAGGGCTTCATGGGCAATTACCTGGAGCGCAGCATGCAGGTGTTCCTGGACCAGCAGCAGCAGTTCCGCCAGCAGATGGGCAGCCTGCTCGGGCAGACGCCGTGGGCGATGATGAACCAGCTCACCGAGCGCAACCTGGAGCTGTGGCAGGAATTCCAGCGCAACATGGGTGCCGGTTTCGGCCGCCCGCCGGCTCCCGGCACCAAGCCGCCGGAGCCGCCGCCGACAACCACGGGCGGCAAGACCCGCGGCAATCGTTGAACGCAGAAAAGGCCGACAGCAATGTCGGCCTTTTTGATTGAGGTTGGATTCAACTGGCTGCTGCCGTAGGACCGACCTTGGTCGCGAAGCTGATTCTCCATCCGCCGCGCAGAGCCATCCTTGCAGAATGGCCCCATGACGTATTGCCGCGCTTGGCGGCTGAAGCGGCTCCTACGCGACAAACTCAGCGACGCTTGCAGGCCGAGCAGATGCGCTCGACCGTGTAGCCCTTGGCGCGCAGCTTCTCGACCACACCATCGCTGCCGAGCAGGTGCAGTGCACCGACCACCACCAACGTGGTGCCCTGCCCGCCCTGAAGCTGCCGCTGCAATGGCGCCAGCCAGGCATCGTTGCGATCCACATTGATGCGCTGGTACAGGCGCGGATACTCGCGCTTCATCTGCGCGGCCATCTCGTTCCACAACAGCGCCGCATCGCCGCGCCGCCAGGCATCGTGCAGGCGCCTGCTTTGCTGGTCCCCCTTCTCCACCTGCTCCAGGGCTTCGCGCAACAACTGGCGCTGCTCCTCGGCGCTCATGCCATCGAGCATGCTGATCTGTGAAGCCGCCGTTTCCAACCCGGTAGCCGCCTTGCCGGCTTTTGCCGCACGCTCCATCAGGTGGCGATCGAGCCCCGCTTCGGCATCAAGGCCTTGCTGCGCCATCTGGGTGAGGCTGATGGTCAGGCCGATGAACCAGGGCTTGAGCCCGGCAAGACGCTCCAGCGGCATGTTGTTGGCCGCCGACCAGGCCTGCAGACGGCGCCAGGTGTCGGCATCCAGCTCGTTCTCAAGCAGGCGACCGTCGCGGCGTAGTGCCGCCTGCATCATCTGCGTGGCCAACTCCGGTGAGCTCATCTGTTCCGGCGGCAGTTCGAACACCAACCGGTCTGCTGCATTGAAGGCGCTGTCCACGTCCGCCGAGACCGGGTAGTCATCCGGCTTGAGCAGATGGAACGACCCCAGCAGGTACAACTCGCTGCCCTGCGCGCCACTGACTTTCCACAACAACGGTACCGGCGGCGCGTGTGCGGGCTTGGCGACCGGCCCGTCCGCTCGCGCCGATGCCGTCGCCGGCAGGCCGATAAGCAGCGCTGCGCCCAGCAGTGCCGCCGCCGCGCGCGCAATCAGACTCATCATTCGGCCTTCTCCGTTTTCGGCTTGGCATACGCCTGCTCGCCCGCTTCTACCGACATGTCCATGCGGTTCTCCGGTGGCGGCAGCGGACAGGTGGCAAACGGAGTGAACGCGCAGGGCGGGTTGTAGGCGCGATTGAAGTCGATCACCACTTCGCTGCGGCCGTTGGGCGCGTCCATGTCGATGTAGCGCCCCGCCGAATAACTGCCGCGGCCATTGCTGCGGTCGGCAAAGATCACCTGCAGCGGACGCCCGGGTTCTCCCAATGCCTCCAGCCGCCAGGTGCGCCCATCGCGCTCGAACTCCACCGCGCCTGCGTTGGGCAGCTCAGTGGTCAGGCCGGTGATGTCGACGATCGGCATCGTCTTGTTCGCATCGTGTGGCACGAAGCGTGCGGTGATCCGCCAGGACGGATCGGCCGGCCAGTAGGTCAGGTTGCCGAAGTTGACCCGTGCCGGCGCGTCGGCATGCTTGAGCCGCAACGCGTGGCGGGAGCCGCGCTTGATCAGGCTCAGCACGCCCTTGTCGTCATCGAAAGTGATCTTGGTGGGCTCGGCATCGTGGTCGCTGTAAAAGCGGACGCGCCCCTTCAGCGGCTGGCCATCCACCTTCAGGGCCACGCCCGGCTCGGGTGTGAACCAGACCGCGCCATCCTTCTGCGTGACCATGCCCATGCGCGGCGGCCCCATTGCCAGGCGGATGCCGCTGGTGCTGCCACTACCGATGTAATGCGCTTTCAGTTCCAGCCAATGCAGGCCCATCAAGCTGGTCCAGCCGTCAGGCGCGAGCAGTTCGACCAGGCGCTGCTCGCGCCACAACTGGTTGTCCTGTGCAAATGCCGGGTCGACCACCGCCGCCGGCTTGCTGGCCTCGTCCTTGCCGGCGCAACCGGCGCCCAACAACGCGGCCAGCAACACCGCGCTCCCCCATGTTCTGTTCATCAACGCCCCCGCAGGAACCAGCGATCAATTTCGGCCAGAGAAAAGCGCGCCCAGGTCGGGCGGCCGTGGTTGCATTGCCCCGAGCGCTCGGTGATTTCCATGTCACGCAGCAGGGCATTCATTTCCGGAATGGTCAGCCGTCGGTTGGCGCGTACCGCGCCGTGGCAGGCCATGGTGGACAGCAGTTCGTCGCGGGCGCTGGCAATGCGCCGGCTCTGCCCGTGCTCGCGCAGATCGGTCAGCACGTCGCGCAGCAGCCCTTCCGGTTCGGCATTGGCCAGCAGCGCAGGAATGCTGCGCACATGCAGCGAGCCAGGACCGGAGCGGGTGAGCTCAAAGCCCAGCTCGGCCAACGTGGCCGCTTCCCGCTCGGCGGTATCGGCGTCGCGCTCGCCGACGGCCAGCGTGATCGGCACCAGCAGCGGTTGTGCATGCAGGCCGATGCCGTCGTGTGCGTTCTTCAGGCGTTCGTAACCGATACGCTCGTGCGCGGCGTGCATGTCCACCACGATCAGCCCTTCGGCGTTCTCGGCCAGGATGTAGATGCCGTGCAACTGGGCGATGGCATACCCCAACGGTGGCACGCCGCTGTCGCTGGACGTCTGCGGCAAAGCCGGGCCGCCGCTCCCCATCGGCGCCTGCACGGCGCCTGGCGCGAGCGCCGAATACAACGCGGAATAAGCTGACGGCGCATCGGCCACCTGCAAGCCCAGCGGCGACTGCCGCGCCTGCCAGTTGCCGCTACCGCCACTACCCGCACTGCCAGGCGGGCGGCCCAGCACGTAACCGCCGCCTGCATAACCGGCTGTCGGCGGCGACTGCGCGGCCACATCGGCCGGATGCGTCACGCCAGCGGCAGGCGCCATGCCGGCACGGGTTTCGGCCAGCGCATCCTTGAGCGTGCGGTAAACGAAATCGTGGATCAGCCGCGCATCGCGGAAGCGCACCTCGTGTTTGGCCGGGTGCACGTTTACATCCACCCGGGTCGGGTCCAGCTCGAGGAACAGCACATAAGCCGGATGGCGGCCGTGGAACAGCACATCGCCGTAACCCATTTTCACCGCGTGGCTGATGCTGCGGTCGCGCACCGAGCGGCCATTGACGTAGAGATACTGCTGGTCGGTGCTGGCGCGCGAATACTGCGGCTGGGCAATCCAGCCGTGCAGGCGCAGGCCGGCGGCGCTGTGATCCACGCGCAGCGCCTGACGCGCGAAATCCTCGCCGAGGGTTTCACCCAGCCGTGCGTCGGAATACAGATCGCCCGGCTTGTAACGCCGAGACGCCTTGCCGTTGTGCGAAACCCGCAGTTCCACATCGGGCCGCGCGAGTGCGAGCGAGCGCAGCCATTCTTCGATATGCCCCAGCTCGGTACGCTCGGCACGCAGGAACTTGCGCCGCGCCGGCACGTTGTAGAACAGCTCGCGCACTTCCACCGTGGTGCCGGGCGCATGCGCGCGCGGCGTCACTTCGCCGAGCTTACCGCCTTCGATCTGCAATGCCGCGCCGTGCTCGTCGTCATTGCGGCGCGAGGCCAGGGTGAAGCGGCTGACCGAGGCGATCGAAGGCAGGGCTTCACCACGGAAGCCGAGGGTCGCCACCGACTCCAGGTCGTCGAGGCTTGCGATCTTGCTGGTGGCGTGCCGCGACACCGCCAGCGGCAGCTGTTCGGCGGCGATGCCACCGCCGTTGTCGCGGATGCGGATCAGGCGCACGCCGCCTTCTTCAAGGTCGATGTCCACGCGTGTGGCACCGGCGTCGAGCGCGTTCTCAACCAGCTCCTTGACCACCGAGGCCGGGCGTTCGACCACTTCGCCTGCGGCGATCTGGTTGATCAGGATCTCCGGCAGCGGGCGAATCGTATTCATGCCACTGCCCCGGCAAAAACCGACAACGCGGCGCGGCGGGAAGCAGAGCGGGAGAAGGGAATCAGGTGAAAGTCATGCATCGGCAGATGATAGCCGAGCATGCGGACCTGGCCGCATCAGACAGGCGCACAAAGCGTTCTGCATCACAACCAGGGACTGCACAACTCGCCTGCCGGGAAACCTGCCATCGTGCTGACGGGCAATCAGCCCGTCGTATTGGGCGGCTTACTTGCTGCCGCCGGCCACGGTGCCGGCAGCGGCGTCCATCTCGGCCTGGGCGCGGGCGGCAAACAGCGTACCCGGCGGCGGCTGACGACTGAAGAAGGTGTGCACGCCATCCAGCACGGCACCGGCGATACGACGCTGGTAAGCCGGGTCGATCAGGCGACGCTCTTCGTCCGGATTGGAGATGAACGCGGTTTCCACCAGCATGGCCGGCATGTCCGAGGTGCGCAGCACCGCGAAGTTGGCGCGTTCCAGGTTTGGCTTGTGGTTGTTGCCAATGCGCTTCAGGCCGCCGAGCACGTGGCTGGCTGCGTCTTCGGAAGCCTTCATGTAGCCGCTCTGGGCCAAGTCCAGCAGCACATTGGCCAGGGTGCCTTCGGTGCGGTTGAGGCTGACGCCACCAATCAGGTCGGCCGCGTTTTCCTTGTCCGCCAGCCAGCGCGCACGCTGCGACGAGGCCCCCTTGGTCGACAGCACGTAGACCGACGAGCCGGTCGCCGAGCGGTTCTCGGCGGCATCGGCGTGGATCGAAATGAAGATGTCGGCCTTGGCCGCACGCGCACGCTGCGCACGCATCGGCAGCGGGATGAACACGTCGGTATCGCGGGTCAGGTAGGCGCGCAGACCCGGCGTGGCGTTGACCTGCCGCGCCAGTTCACGTGCGACGGCCAGGGTCACGTCCTTCTCGCGCTTGCCGGTCGGGCCAATGGCACCCGGATCCTGACCGCCATGGCCGGGATCGATCGCCACCACAAGGGTGCGCATTCCCGCTTGCATGCGAACGCGTGACGCATCGCTGGGCATCACCGGGCGCGGCGCTTCGGGGGTAACGGCAGGCGCCGGTGCGACAGCAACGGGCGCGACCGCAGCCTGGGTCACGCGGGTACCCGCCGTCTGCACCTGCGATGCCGGCGCTGCACCTGTGGCCGATTGACCATTGAGGATCGCGGCCGGCGACGGCTGTGATGC
This sequence comes from Stenotrophomonas sp. SY1, assembly GCF_021202945.1. Lineage (GTDB taxonomy): Bacteria > Pseudomonadota > Gammaproteobacteria > Xanthomonadales > Xanthomonadaceae > Stenotrophomonas. The sequence goes on from NZ_JAJOYR010000001.1 coordinate 2,641,391, forward strand.
CGCCACCTGCACGGATGCGCCGGCAACCGGAACACTGGCGACCGGTGCGGGGGTCTGAACAGCTGGAGTGACCGGTGCGGGCGGTGGCGTTGCAGCCTGGCGGCTGACCGCCGCAGTCAACGCGGCGGTTGCGCGGGCGGCCTCGGCGCGTGCTTCTGCACCACTCTGGACCGGAGCAGTCGGCGCCGGCGCGACCTGCGCAGCGGGCGGCGTGCTGGCAGCAACCGTGGCCGGCGCGGATACCGGGCCTTCACCCGGCCACTGGATCGACAAGGTGGACTGGGCGCCCTGCCCCTGCATCTGCGGCTTGAACGGGGCAACGGTTTCGGCCAGATCGAACACCACGCGGAAGGTGCCCGGCGTCGGATTGCCGGTACGCACGGCCGTCACCACACCTGCCGGAGCCGGCAGCTTGAGGCCGCGCACCGCGGTTGAATCGGGGAAATCAACGACCAGCCGGTTTGGACCAGCCAGGCTCAGGGTCTTGTAGCTGCCACCACCGGCCAGTTGGATCTCGGCGCGGGTGCCGGTGGCACCGCTGTGCAGCGCGACGCCGCGAACCTCACCTGCCGACGCACAGGCGCTGGCGAGGCAGAGCCCGGCGAGGACAACAGTCAATGCTGGCAGGCGGTTTGCCGTAGTCATGGGCGGATTCAATCACCGGAATTTGGTAATTGCAACATGTTTTCCCTTAATAATCCGCAACCTGCCACACCTTCCTGTGATCAGGGCGTAAAAAACGGCTGCAAGTGAGCCATTTGACCCAGCCGTTGCAGCCAGGCTTCGCCCTTCACGCTACGGGCCTGAAGGCGTGCTCGGCGGCCATATCCATCAATCTCCAGCGCCACCACCAGGTCCACTGGCGGCAGCCCACCAACGCCCCGCTCCGGCCATTCGACCAGCCAGAGATCGGCACTGGCCTCATCCAGCCCGAGGAAATCCAGCTCACCGGCATCACCGATGCGGTACAGATCCAGATGCCAGGCTTCGCCGTCGGCCAGCGGGTAGCGCTCGATCAGCGTGTAGGTCGGGCTGCGGATCGAGCCCTGCACGCCCAACGCACGCAGCAATGCCCGCGCCAATGTGGATTTGCCGGCGCCAAGGTCGCCCTGCAGGTGGACTACCGCTTGCGCGGGGCGGGTCTGGGCCAGAGCCTGGCCAAGCAGGTCGGTGCTTTCGGCCTCGGGGAGCAACAGTTCGATCATGGTCGTCATTATGGATTGGCCAGCGCACGCAGGTGCGGCAGCAGATCGCGCGGCAGCAGACCACGCTCGCCTTCAAGGGCCGCGACATCACCGGCCAGGCCATGCAGCAGGGCGCCGGTGCTGGCGGCATCAAACAACGAAAGCCCCTGCGCGACCAGCGCGGCAATGATGCCGGTGAGCAGGTCGCCCATGCCGCCGACGGCCATGCCGGGATTGCCGGCCGCCACCACGCGGGGCAACTGACCGGGCGCGGCGACGATGCTGCCTGCGCCCTTGAGCACCACCACCGAGGCGTAGCGCCTGGACAGCGCCTGCGCGGCGGCAAAACGGTCACGCTGGATGCTTGCCGTGTCGGTGTCGAGCAGGCGCGCGGCTTCGCCGGGATGCGGCGTTAGGATGCAGCGGGTCAACGGTTGCGGATCGGCGGCCAGCAGGTTCAACGCATCGGCATCGATCACCAGCGGCTTGCCGCAGGCCAGCGCCGCCGTCCACAGCGCGCGCGCCCAATCGTCCTGGCCCAGGCCCGGACCCAGCGCCACAACGTCGGCCCGCGCCGACAGCAACGTCAACGCCCTGCCGTCCTCGACCACGTGCGCCATTGCCTCTGGGCAGCGCGCCAACAGCGGCGGCACGTGTTCGGCATGCGTGGCCACGCTGACCAGACCGGCACCGGCACGCAACGCCGCCTCGGTGGCTAGCATCACCGCGCCCGCACTGCCGTGATTGCCGCCCACGCACAGCACGTGACCAGATTCGCCCTTGTGGGTGTTCAGCCGTCGCCTGGGCAACTGCCGGGCCAGCACCGGCTTGAGCCAGCGCACGGCACAAGCAGACACGCCTTCGAATGCCGCCGAAGGAACGTCCAGTTCGGCCAACAGGCGCTGGCGGGCGTACTCCAACGCAGCGCCGGTATGCAGGCCACGATGCGGCACGATGAACTGCAGCACGCTGTCGGCGTGGACCGCGATGCCGGGGACATCACCACTTGCAGCGTCCACACCACTGGGCACGTCCAGCGCGAACACCGGCGCGGCGGCCGCATTCATCGCCTTGATCAACTCGGCTTCGGCATCGGCCGGCGCGCGCGTCAGGCCGATGCCGAACAGCGCATCAACGATCAGATCGGCCTGTTGCAGGCTGTCGACGTGCAGTTCGACGTGGCCGCCGATGGCCACGTATTCGGTGCAGGCACGTTGGGCGGAAGACGTGCGCGGCGCGGCATCAGGCAGGTGCAATACGCCCACCTCACGACCGGATTGCCGGGCCAGCCGCGCCAGCACGTAGCCGTCGCCGCCGTTGTTGCCCGGCCCGCATACCACGACGATGCGCCGCGCCTGCGGCCAGTACTGCAGCGCGCATTGCCACGCTGCCTGTCCGGCGCGCTGCATCAGCAGGTAGCCGTCATCGCCCAGCACGGCGCTGGCCTGGGCATCGATGCGCCGGGCGGCTTCGGTATCGAACAGGACGGCGGGCTCTGACATGCCCACGATTCTATACTTGCGCCATGTCACAAGCCGTCTCCACCGCCAATCCGGCGCAGCTGTCGCTGCGCATCCGCCAGCTCGCGCATGAAGCCGGTTTCCAGCGCTGCGGGGTCAGCGGCATCGAGCTAGGCCAGGACGAAGCCCATCTGGCCGACTGGCTGGGCAAGGGCCTGTACGGAACGATGGAATGGATGGCGCGGCACGGCAGCCTACGCGCGCGCCCGCAGGAGCTACTGCCGGGCACGTTGCGGGTGATTTCGGTGGGGCTGGACTACGGCCACAAGGACGATGCCGAAGCCTGGGAGACCTTGAACGATGCCGACCGCGCCTACGTGGCCCGCTACGCGCTGGGCCGCGACTACCACAAGCTGATGCGCAACCGCTTGCAGAAGCTGGCTGAGCGCATCGCCAGCGAGATCGGCCCGTTCGGCTACCGCGTCTTCGTCGATTCGGCGCCAGTGCTGGAGCGCGCGCTCGCCCGCAATGCCGGGCTGGGCTGGATCGGCAAGCACACCTGCCTGATCGACCGCGATGGCGGCTCGTGGTTCTTCCTCGGCGAGATCTACGTCGATTTGCCGCTGCCGGTGGACGCCCCGGCCAGCGCGCATTGCGGTACCTGCACACGCTGTATCGATGTCTGCCCGACCGCCGCCATCATCGCGCCGCATCGGCTGGATGCACGCCGCTGCATTTCCTATCTGACCATCGAGCACGACGGCGCTATCCCGCTGGAGATGCGCCCGCTGATGGGCAACCGCATCTACGGTTGCGACGACTGCCAACTGGTGTGCCCCTGGAACAAGTTCGCCAAGCGCACCGACGAGCCGGATTTCCGCGCGCGCAACAACCTGGACACGGCCACGCTGCCGGAACTGTTCGCCTGGGAAGAAGAGGAGTTCCTGCGCCGCACCGAAGGCAGCCCCATTCGCCGCAGTGGCCACGAGCGCTGGCTGCGCAACATCGCCGTGGCGCTGGGCAATGCGGCGCCATCGCAAAGCGCACGCACCGCGCTTGAACAGCGCATCGACCACCCTTCGGAACTGGTGCGCGAGCACGTGCGTTGGGGGTTGGAGCGGCACGATGGTGCCATCGCGAATGGGAATTCGGCGCTGGGAATCACGGTTTTGCCGTGATTGGAAATTCCTGACTGGCGGCGGCATCGCCTGTACACCACTGCAACGCCGGAGATCAGGAGCCGACGCCTCGACACCCGAAGCGCATGACCCTGCGTTGCGCCGAAGCCAGTACCATCCCCTGAAGATCAGCGCTGGCACCGACGTGTCGCTACTGATCCCGCCCCCAATCCGCACCCCAGAACATGCCCACCCAGAACGACGAAATCCTCACCCCGGCCCAGCTCAACACGCTGGCGCGCGACCTGCTGGAAAGCACGTTTCCGCTGGTGTGGGTGGAAGGTGAACTGGGTAACGTCAGCCGCCCGGCATCCGGCCACCTGTACTTCACGCTGAAGGATGCGCGGGCGCAGGTGCGTGCCGCAATGTTCCGGCCCAAGAGCCAATGGCTGAAGTTCGTCCCGCGCGAAGGCCTGCGCGTGCTGGTGCGTGGCCGCCTGACCTTGTACGAAGCCCGCGGCGACTACCAGCTGATCCTGGACCACATGGAAGAAGCCGGCGAAGGCGCATTGCGCCGCGCCTTTGATGAACTCAAGGCACGCCTGGAAGCCGAGGGCCTGTTCGACCCTGCGCGCAAGCGCCCGCTGCCTGCGCACGTGCGCAGGCTGGCGCTGATCACCTCACCCAGCGGCGCAGCGGTACGCGACGTGCTGAGCGTGCTGGCGCGGCGTTTCCCGCTGTTGGAGGTGGAACTGCTGCCCTCGCTGGTACAGGGCGAAACCGCCGCGGCGCAGATCACCTCGTTGCTGCGCCAGGCCGATGCCAGTGGCCGTTACGACGTGATCCTGCTGACCCGCGGCGGTGGTTCGCTGGAAGATCTGTGGGCGTTCAACGACGAGCAGTTGGCCCGCGCGATTGCTGCCAGCAACACACCGGTGGTGTCGGCGGTGGGCCATGAAACCGACTTCAGCCTGTCCGACTTCGCCGCCGACCTGCGCGCACCCACGCCTTCGGTTGCGGCGGAACTGCTGGTGCCGGATCAACGCGATCTGTCCATCCGTCTGCGTCGCCTGCAACAGCGCCTGGCGCAACTGCAGGTGCATGCCTTGAGCCAGGCGATGCAGCGCGCGGACCGTGCCGCCTTGCGCCTGCAAGCACAAGGCCCGCAGGCCCGGTTGAACCTGCTGCGCCACCGGCAGGAAGCCGCGCTTGCCCGACTGCACGCCAACTGGCGGCAGGTGCAGGAACGTCGCCGTGCGAAGTTGGCACACGCCGCAGCGGTACTGCGCGGTGCACAGCCGCAACGCCAGCTCGCCGTATTGAGGGAGCGCCTTGCAGCCACGGCGCCGCGTGCGCAGGCCGCAATCAGCCGCCAATTGCAACGCGATGCACTGCGCCTGCGTGGCATCGCCCGCTCACTGGAAGCGGTAAGTCCGCTGGCGACGGTAGCGCGTGGTTACTCGATCCTAACCCGCATCGATGACGGTGCGCTGGTGCGCTCCAGCACGCAGGCGCAGCCGGGCGATCGGTTGCAGGCGCGTCTGGCCGAAGGCACGTTGCAGGTCCGGGTGGAAAGTGTTGCCGGCAAGGACGAGGCCGGAGCGTAAGCAGCGCGGTTTTTCGGCCCGTTGCGGTTGCGGACACCCTGCGGGCTGACGCATTCGCGACTGAAGCCGCTCCTATGCGTACGCAGACACCACGCGTTCCGTAAGGGGCGATTCAAACCGCCAAACTGGAAGTGCTCCAGCCAACGGCAGCGCATGCGATTGCAGCGCAACGGGTGACGCCTGCATCACCAGCTTCGCGGCTGAAGCCGCTCCTACAAGAGCGGCGTCTGCGGTTACAGGCTGGCCGCGCCTTGCGTGCAGAATTTCTGACGGTACTCCATCGCCTTGGGCATCAGCGCCTGCAGGTTCTGGATGCGGGTGCCGGGATTGGGATGCGTCGATGAGAACTCCGGCGGCGCCTCGCCACCACTGGCCTGGCTCATGCGCTGCCACAGCGGCACGGCTTCTTCGGGGTTGAAGCAGGCCGCCGCGGCCAACATCAGCCCCACTTCGTCGGCCTGGGTTTCGTGCGAACGCGCGTACGGCAGCAGATAACCGTAACCCATGGCCGACATCATCATCTGTTGCTGCTGTGCGTCCAGGCCACCTGCGGCACCGGCCATCTGGCCGATCTGGGTCAGCTTCTGCTGGGCCATGCGCTGCGCGCCATGGCGCAACAGTGCATGGGCGATCTCATGCCCCATCACCACTGCCACCGCATCGGCGTTCTGCGCTACCGGGATCAACCCGGTGTAGACGGCCATCTTGCCGCCGGGCAGGCAGAACGCATTGGCCTGATCGGACTGGATGACATTGACCTCCCAGTCGAAATCGCGGGAGAAGTGCTGCGGCTGCATGCCGTGTTCCTGCGCCAGCGCGGTCTCCACCACATCCACCTTGGCGATCAGGCGGCTGGCGATTTCACGCACCTGCCTGGAAATCTGCGCATTGGGGTCCAGCGGACGCTCCTGCGACAGGATCTCCTGGTAGGCCTGCAAGCCCAGCGCCTTTTCCTCATTGGCATCCAGCGCACTGTCGATCAGCACTTTCTCGCCGGTGTACGGGTCCACCGAACGATTGCCGAAGTAGTAGCAGCCACCGTAGATGGCAAAGCCCAGCAGGATCAGCCAACGCACATTGCCGAACAGGCCGCCGCCGCGGCGCGTGCGCCCGCCCGTGTTCTGGTTGCCGAAAGGATCTTGTCGCATGCCGAGCTTCCGTCAGGGCCGGTCTGGCCGTGGGCGATGGTAGCGCGCCACAGGCGCACGGCAACGTCAAATTCCGCGAACCAGGCGGAAGCCTATCCGGGCCGAGGTCACGTCCGAGTCCTGCGATTGGCGCCAGGCTGCCCGCGTCTGCTCCGGGGCATTGGCCCAGTTGCCGCCGCGGATCAGCCGCTGCCGGCAGCCCGGGTTGTACCAGGCCGCGCCATCGGCTGGAGCACGGCGGTAGCTGGCATGCCAGCAGTCGGCCACCCATTCGCTGAGGTTGCCGGCCATGTCATGCAGCCCCCAGGCGTTGGCGCGGAACATGCCCACCGGCGCAGTCCCCCAGAAGCCATCGCCATAACCGATGAAGGCATTGTTCCAGTGACGGCCACTGGGCGAGACGTCCAGGCTGCCGGTGAAGTTGCCGGTGTTCTCCGGCGGCACCGTCGCCCGTCCCCATGGATAGCGCCCCTGGGTGCCGGCACGCAGCGCGTACTCGAACTCCGACTCGCTGGGCAGCCGGTAATAGCGCCCGGTCTGTTCGCTCAGCCACGCCGCGTAAGCCTCGGCATCGCGCACGCTGACATGCATCACCGGACTGTTGGGCGCGGCCTTCAGACCGTTGTAGTCCGACTGCCAATCCACACCGCTGCGGCGGATGAAATTGCCGCTGCGTTCGTCATACACCACCGAATGACCCCGCCGCGTGGCGCGTGGCCGCGCATTGGTCGACTCCACGAAACGGCGGAATTCACCGACCGTGACTTCGGTGATGGACATGGCAAAACCCCGGTCAAATCGCACCGGATGCTGTGGGCGCTCACCATCGCTGGCACCGATCTCATCAGACATCGCCCCCATCTGGAATGTGCCATGCGGCACCACCACCATCTGCGGCCCACGACTGCCGTCGCCCAGGGCGTCGCTGAACACCTGGCCGGGGCGGAAGCTGCCGTAGTGGGTGACCAGCGCAATGCGTTCGCGCAGCAATGGCACGGTTCTGTCGCCGGGCAAGGCGATGCGCTCGGCCTGTTCCAGCTTCAGACGTGCATCCTTCAATCCCTTGGCCGACGACAAGTCGCGCAGACCACCTTCGCGCAGGGCATCCAGCTGTGCGGTACGGATGCCTTCGATACGCGCACGCGCATCGAGCAACGTCGGCCCTTCGCCGCGGATGGTGCCGGCCTTGCCCAGCCAGGAGGCGGCCGCGTCGAAATCCGAGGCGCTGGCTGCGGCGTGTTCGGCGCGCCGGATCAAGCCACTTTCAATCGCCGCCAGGCCCTGTCGGGCGCGGCTGTTGTCCGGGTCGGCCGCCAACACCTGGCGGAACGCGGCCTGCGCGCCGCCACCGTCTTCACCAAATTGATGCTCGCGCAGCGCCTGCTCGCCGGCACGGTTCAAGGCCAGCAGGCGGCGCGCGTTGGCGATGCGCTGTTCGAGCTCCCGCTCGGCCTTGCCATCCGGGGCAAGGGCCACGGCGACCCCAGCCATCTCCGCTGCTTCGGCCAGCGCAGCGCGCTGGTTCTCGGTGCGCTCCATCAACGCGCCAGCCTGCGCCCGCAACCGCTGCCGGGCCTTGTCCAGCCCGCGCCTGGCCGCCGTGTCCCCGGGCTGCTGCGCCAGTATCGCCAGGTACAGCGGGATGGCGTCGTCGGGCTGCTTGTGCAGGCGGTCTTCGGCCAAGGCCTTGTCGGCCGCCCTGCGCGCCTGTGCCAGCTCGCCGGGTTGCAGCTCGACTTCCGGTGCAGTCCAGACCGGCAAAGCCGTGACTTCGATCCTCGGCGCCGGGTCCGGCAGCACCGGCGAGGCTTTCGCTGCCGGTACCGGCTCGGCTTCGACCGGCTGCACGGTAGGGGTAGCCTGCGCATTGGCTTGTGGCTCGGCCGGGCCCTTGCCACAACCGGCAAGCGCCAACGCCAACAGCACTGCCATGCTTTTCACTTGCCCGGTCCTGCCCAAGAAGCCTCCACTTGCCTGCCCGCTTCGACGGGCGCGGCCCGACGTTAGGCTATTCTCGCCTGCCTGAGCAAACCCTGCAGTTGACGGAACCCACGTGGCTTACTGGATCAAACACCCGGCGGAACTTGAAGAACGCTACCGCCAGCGCCCCACCCGCATCGGGCTGGATACCGAATTCATCCGTGAACGCACCTACTGGCCGCAACTGGCCCTGGTGCAGATGGCCGTTGGCAATGAAATCCTGCTGATCGACCCGCTGATACCGGGCATGTGCGAAGCCCTCAAGCCGTGGCTGACCGACACCTCCATCACCAAGATCATGCACAGCGCCAGCGAAGACCTGGTCGCCTTCAAGTGCGCCTGCGATGCGCTGCCGCGCCCGTTGTTCGATACCCAGATCGGCGCCGCACTAGCCGGCATCGGTGGCGGCATGGGCTATCAGAAGCTGGTCGCCGAGATCACCGGCGTCACCCTGCCCAAGGGCGAGACCCGCTCGGACTGGCTCAAGCGCCCGCTCAGCGATGCGCAGCTGGAATACGCCGCCGACGACGTGGAGTACCTGTTCGCCCTGCACGACACCATCAGCCAGCGCCTGCAGGAAAAGGACCGCATGCAATGGCTGGCCGATGACGGCGAGCGCCTGCTGGCCAGCGTCGAGCGCGACGAGAGTGAGCATTGGCCGCACCTGTCGATGCGTACCTCGCAGTTCCTGGAGCCGGAAGCGCAGCTGCGGCTGCTGCGGCTGCTGCGCTGGCGCGAGCAACAGGCGCGGCTGAGCGACAAGCCGCGCAGCTGGATCCTGGACAACGAACTGGCCAGCCTGCTCGCCCGCACCCCGCCGGCCGACTACGAGGCGATGCTCAAGGTGTTCGGCCGCTTCCCTAAGGCGCCGCGCAAGCTCGCCCAGCAGGTGTGGGACGTGTTGAACACGCCGCTGCCCGATGAAGCCGATGCACCGATGGCACTGCCGGCCACCGAAGGCAACAAGAACGCGCTCAAGCGCCTTCAGGATGCCGTTGCCAAACTCACCGCCGAACTCGGCCTTCCCGACGGCCTGCTCGCTTCACGCAAGCACCTCGAATCGCTGCTGGAAAGCGGTAACTGGCCAAGCGCCTTGGCAGGCTGGCGCCAGCAGCAGTTGGAACCGGTGCTACGCCCGTTGTTGACCAGCACCTGATCACAACACGTCGATGACCAGCGGTATCGCTGGTCATCGGCAACACAAGCGCATCGCGTGTGCTGCCTCACGCAGGTTCCCCGCTGGACGGGATGAAACCCCGGCACACAGCAACAAGACAGACCCCATCGCCGCAGCACCCAAGCCTGCCGCAGCGGCAACCGGGCAAGCGCAGTCCAACCGACGCCACGCAACTCAAGTCACTGCCGCCCCGTGAGCGCACGGCAGCGCACGGCAGCGTCATTATCGCCGCCCCCACACGTCGCTGCCAAACCCATCGTCCTGCTCCGGGTACGCCGCGCTTGTCAGGCGAAGGCAGTTGCATCCGCACCGACACAGCCGGGTTTGAACACATCCGGCATACAGCGCACAGCTGTGATGCAGAAGCGTCACTGATCGCCAGAATAGAAAAGGGCTCGCATTTCTGCGAGCCCTTGAAATTCTAGGGTCGCGTTTCATACGGTGCGCTGTGGATCGGTGATATAGGCGAACCCGCAGGTCTACCAATTAGCGGCTAGGGAATTGTATGAAAAAAATCGATTCCGCTGGTTGATGCTATTTTTCGCAGTTCCTTCAGCTGTGTTGGCCAGGGGAGCGATTGACTTCTGCGCGCTTTCAGGATTAAAAGAACCTACCAATAACGCTATAACAACGTTTGTATTTATCGACGCATTCCCGCACGGCCAAGATGCCACATCCTCTACCTGTCCCCGACAGCGACTCTCGGTAGACTTCGCGATCGGCAATGATGCCCGAGCAGAGAATTTCTACGCCTTCTTGTTTCGCAGACCGGCCAGACTGTCTGGACCGCGCGAGATTCAAGCAACTGTTGACTACTCCTCCGGAAATATCGTCGTCAAGCGAATACATAAGTACAGAGAGCTAACCGAGCAAGAAGCAGAATTTCTTAGCCCGAAGTTTTCACGACAAGAAGATGCGATCATTCAGAAGGCCCTGGGTGATGCCGCGCATGCTGCAGACTCAGCAGCCAACAGGTGATCGCCTGACCATTAGTTCAAGTCAAAGCCGCTTCGCGGATCGATTGAATTTTAAATTTGAACGTCCGCTCTTGGCCGCAGGGCGTCATGCGACCCAAGGCGGGCATGCTTCTATCGTTCGGCCTGATCTGGCGATGTCTCCGACACCATCTTTTGAGTCGGTTGTGCACCGTCCTGTTGGCACGACGCCCCCGCGGCCCTAGGATCAAACTGCATCAAGGGAAGAGCCCATCGGGCATGAGTAGTGTAACCGCCTCTCGGGGGCCGTCTTTTAGGTAGGTAGGCAACATGAAAAATGCACCCGAGTTCCACGAGGCGATGGCACGAATGTACCGATCTATCGATGTTTCACCAAGGAACGAAGCGGCGCTAGAGCGTGCCAAGCAACTTTTGTTCGCTAGGAGCATGGATGCTCTCTTGGAGAAGCTTGAAGGAAAACCTGTCGTTGAGTTCATTGGCAAAGAATTCGTCACATCAAATGTGAAAGTCAGATTCTCCGCTGCAAAATTTCAAGAATTAATAGACAGCTATGCCACCTGAAAATTCTTTCGAGCCGAACCCGCTGCGCAAGCCGGCCTAATTCCAGAGTTAGGCCGCAGGAAGGATTTCCATGACCTATCGAGTCGAACGAGATGATGGATTCCGTGAGCCATGAAGCTCGCTTAGTTGGCGCCGCGGCCTAACAGTTAATTCAAGCCGACGCCGCTCCGCCGCTTGGCCTGATTGTCTGCTGCGAACGACTGCTTCTGGCTGATGCCAGCCGTTCACTTGGGGCCGACGCGGTCCGTCTCAGAATCTGAACCTGCCCGCGCATAGCCACTCCTTGCCCCCGATCAGTTCGCTTGGCGCCCTCATGCCGGCAGCGACGCCCTGACCTTTCGCGGCAAGATTGCCGGGCTCGTCCGCCCCTTGGTTGATGGACGGGCCCGCTCGTCTCAAGCAGCGGGCACCATCCGGCTATCCCACGAGTTCCATTCGACCCCTGAGGCGGCAACGCGCTTTCTCAATGCCTGGGCCGCGAAGTGGCGCAGGGAAATCGAAGATCTGTACGACGGCCTGGCCACGGGCGAGCGCTCAACGGGGCCGGCTGCCGGCTCACCAGACCCTGACCTCCAAGTCCCGCAGCGCAAGACTCGGAAGCGGCGCAAGTAAAAGCCGCGGCCCCCCCAAAAAGGCGACCGGTGGCCAGCCAAGTCACGCGCCATCCGCAGCACGTCGCAGGAATACCCCTGCCTGGGCAGTGTGCGATGACAGGAAGCCGTCTCTTGTCGGCACATTCTTGCGTGCACCTAGGAGACCGGGACATATGAATATGAACTGGGGACGGATGGGCCGCGGCTCACCTGAAGCCATTGGCGCGTACTCTCGGCGCCGGCGTACACGCAGCTTCGAAGTTGGACTCACATGATTGTGCAACGCGACTTCGCATGGTTCTTGGCGGGCTTTGTCGTCTGGGCCTCGTAGTCCGTTTTGGGGTAGTACTGGCCGTCCCAAGTTACGACGCTGTCTCTCGTATCCGCCCTGAAGTCACGGATGGTCCAATTTCCCTCGCGGACGCGCTCTTGAATCTCCTTAAGTCGCTCTGTGTCGAGAGACAACGGCTCGTTCGTGTTTCCTTGCAGGACCACGACCAATACGTCCGGATCATCTTCTAGATCTTTGAAGAGCTTTCCGAGCTTGGCTGCACCGAGCCCGCCTGAACAATGCTGGGCGCGGCCCGAGCAGTAGTGCCCGCCTGCTGGATTCCAGAGGACAACAACCATGCCGCAGTAGCCCATCGGCTTCGTCCAGAATCCCATGGCATTAGGGGCCAGTTCGTAGACGTCATCTGCGGATTCGACTACTTCAGTGAGGTGAGTCATGAGACCCTCGCGCGAATAGTGATCACCATGAAGCGATTGAAGCGCGAGCTCCAAGCTTCCGACCGACAGGCAACCGCAGAATAGGAATGAGCACTGACGGCACCCGTCGTTCCGTCTCACGCTGCGATCCAAGCTGACCCACAGCCCGTTTTGCTGGGTGCATAACGGCCGATTGAACTCAGGTGGTAGATCTGGGTGGCAGGTGTACTCGGTCATGCCGCCGAGGATATGCCCCGGCGCCTCATTGGCTAGGATCAAGCAGCTCGCTTGTATGGCGTAGGCATTACAGATCGATCAACCGGCCCACCCACGCAAGCCAACAACAAGCCCCAATACACACGGCATGGGTCATGCAATCAAGCAACCGAGCGCGCCACACCTTCGTGAGGTCTAAGGAAGTGCATCGAGAGCTTTACGAGCAGAACCCAGAAGCCACGCTGCGTCAGCACAGCAAGCCGCGGAGGGGCACCCTGAATAAACTCGGCAGACGGGAGAGACTGCACTTTGTCCAGTAGTGCCACCATATCCTCTTCCAACCCAGCTCCCGCCGGAACAAACACCAGATCTGTCTTCTGTTGCCGCTTGATAGCTGTGACCATATCGGTGGCTGCCTGCTCCGAAACCCCATTCGCGACGAGCATTTCGCGATAGCGAGACAAGCGAAGGAGAGGGGCCACGGTCAAATCGAGAGGAATCTGCCTACGATTGTCGGGACTAGCGTCACAAGAATTCGAGACAAGTAGAACCCGCTGCGGTCGAACGCTTACTTGACCATCAATGCGTACAACGCAGTTTACGCCATCATAAATATCACCCTGCAAACACGAATCCTCGTGATTTGCAGCCACCATTCCGCGGCCGTTGAGCATATCGTCCAACTCCTGCAGAACGGAATCCAAGTTCTCCTTCATCAAGTCTTCATTCAAGAAAACCTGCATTTCTTCCCTGGACCAGCGCATCTACTAGTCCCAATAGGAATAGAAATTTTGCGAAACGATCTCTTGGATCTTGCGATCGACAGGAGTTTGGGCTTCCTGCAGGAACAGCGCGGCGCCCAAGAGCAAATCGCTCATGAAACCAGCACCACACTTACCTCCCAAAGCGGCCAGATCACCTCTTACAAGCGTGCCTGCGGACGGACGGATGGCTTTGGAAATATGAACCGCCAAATTGCTGTCTGACTTCGACAACGCCGACGACTCGCCGAGAGATGGTGCCACCCACCTCGCCGATGCCGATTGCGCCAAGCTGCCGGCACTCATGGCTCCCGCTGGCGTACCTACACCAGAAGCCGTTGCCGACATTAGTAAAAATGCTAATCCCTTATTGACCATGACTCACCCCTTCCGAATGGTGCGCAATGCATCCTGTGCCGATACGTAGCCTTTCGTCAACATTTCTCTCACACACGCAGCATCAGTGGAATATTCGGGGTGAGAGTTGAAAGCCAGTCGATCATTAAAGTCACCGGATATCTCGACACCGCATGAATCGATAACATCATCAGTAATCACTGGCAAACCATTCTTGAAGCTTACGCGACCTTCGTCCACATTAATAAATGTCTGGACCGAGATATTATTAAAAAAATGATCATCACTTGCCCGAGACCAACGACAAGATACCTCGCCAGCAATATCACTAAAATTCATAGACTCAGCGAAGAATGGCAACATCATCTCAACCGAAAGATTCCTGTTGGGCGCTGGAATCCGGAGAACCGTGGTGATTCCAGCAAAGCTAGGGCCTGCAGTTTTTCGCCAGCCGACGCGAGCAATATCAAACAACAGATCCACCTTGGAGGACAGGTAGCTCAAACATCGCTCTGGGTCGGAGGCCCAGTCCTCCGAATAATTAGCAATGAATGTCACACTGATCTGCGAAATCAATAACTGCGTATAACCTGCTTGGGAGCTAAAAATGACGCGGGGCATCTCGGGACCAAACTCGTCTGGAACCGGCACAATCTGCGGCTGGACGAAGCCATGCTCCGACGCAGCCTTCACAAGATCCTCTATGTCGTTTACGGCCCGCCGAATGAGCGAATTTCGCCCAATGGTAAGTGTGATGCTGTGCTGCACGAGAATTGGTGTCACTTGTGCCGAGCCCCTCAAATGCCTTGCTCTGAGTCTAAAGGAAGAATTCCAACTTGGAAGTGACGGGACCTTGACGGCCCGTTCCCAGCAGAGCATATGGAAGTAAACTGCGGAATTATGCCCTGCCTCTCTCGCACTAGCCAATGGGCTTTGGACTTTATACCGCAACCCGGTGCTCGTAGAACGGGTGCCGCTTGTCGTCGAAGATGTCGTAGAGCGCCTGCAGGTTGGCTGGATCCAGATTCAGCCAGGCCTGCACATGCTCCGGCTTGATGTTGATGATGGTTCGGTCGTGGCCGGCGGCGGCCTTCGGGCTCTGGGTCGTCCATCACTGCAGCGAAGCTCAGTAGGTCCGGCTCTTGGCCCTTCGGGTCGGCCCAGTGTGACCACAGGCAGGCGATCAGCATGGGCTCCCCGGTGCGCGGCACGAACTCCAGGATCTGGCTCTCCCCGTTCACCTCGACGTGGTCGTAAAACTTGGTCGCTACCATCAGGCCATGGGTGTACCCGAACTGCCCCTTCCAGAAGCTTTCGAGATTGTCGCGGCGGGCGTTGTAGGTTCCGGGGTACTTCGTGTCGTAGAGCGCGGGCTTCCCGGCCGGCCGGCACTCATAGCGCATGGGCTTCACGACGACCTTGCCGCCCTCGCTGACCAGCACCGGGCAGTAGTAGCCAGGGAACATCCGGAAGTCGCGCGGCTCCGCCTTCGACCGCTTCAGGTCGGCGATGCGCCCTTTGATCTGCTTGATCTTGTTGCCGGCGATGCGCTGCTCGTTCGCCGCGGTCTTGGTGGGCTTCTCGGCTAGCTTTCGCTCCGCGTCGGCCAGCCGCTTGACCTGTTTGAACAGCTCGGTCTCCAGCTGGGTGACATCCTGGGCGTCCCACTGCCGGATCTCGCTGGCGAGCCCGGACACGGCCGGATCGTCGCTCAGGAGAAATGACAGGTCCAGCGCTCTGGGCGTCTTCGGCCGTTTCTCCCTCCCCCGGTCACGCAACCACAGAGCCGCGAAGGCCTTGATGTCGACGATGGTGCCGAAGTTGCGGACGAACTTCTTGTAGTCGGCTTCGATCTGGGCTGAATAGCGCACGCGTCACGTCCAGTTGACCCGAGCATAACGCCGGCCGCGCATAGGATGCGTTCATGGCAGATATGACCCGCCAACAGCTCGACCACTGGTTGCAGAACCTCGCGGCCCGCATGCACGTGGAGATGGGCAACTCGATGCCCGGCGACGGGATGGAGGCCATGGCCGGCGAGGTCGAGGTCATCGAGCCGCAGATCGGCGTGGCCGACCGAGATTGGCTGCACGACCAGGTCCGCGATATCGCCGAGGCCATCGGCGCCATTGAGGCGGCGAAGCCTGATGACGACGCGCGCAGCTGACTACGAAATGGCCTTCAACGAGATCCGCCACGCCCTCACCGAGCTGGGCGAGACGGAGGCCTTCTGGACCGCCTGCGACGAAGTCGAAGAGCGACTGATCGACCAGTACCCGGAAGACGAGGTCTCGATCATCGAGATGGTGGCCGCGTGGCTGGTGCGGCTGGGCGTGCATCCTGAGGGCGAGCTGCAGGGGAGAGCTTAAGGTCTTGCAGTACTCGCCACTGGTTCATTCACTAGGAAAGTGACTGGTCCCGCCTGCGGCGCAATGCGCCGTAGAGCCAATCGAACGCGGCATCCAATGGACGCTGCAGCATAGCCAGGGAGATAGACAGCACTGTCGCGGCGATTGCCCACACAGCCACCCACGCCCAGCCACCTCCTAGCTCAAAGCGTCGATCAATAAGTTTCACGCCAAGCACGACAAAGGCATGCATTAGATAGACCGCCATAGTGCGACTCCCAAGCCACACCAAACCCCGCTGCGTCGCCGGTACAAGACCGGCAAAGCCGAGCGCTTCACACGCAGACAACAACATCGTCATGAAGCGACCGGCTGCGGGATAGCCGCCGAAGATTGCATGTTCCTCGTACGGCATGCTTCCGCGAAGCACATCTGCATCCATACCGACGCCGATCGCCGCGATGACGACTGCCATGGACCCGACGAACATGCCAGCAGCAAAAAGGCGTGTCTGCTGCATGAAGCCAAGAAGGCTGCGTCCGTGAAGCATGCCGAGCACAAAAAATGGGAGGAAGTAGGCGGTGCGCGATAGGGAAAGCGCGTAGCGGACCTCCGGCGTGAAGCCCGCAGCAAGCGCGACGGCGATACACACGAACAAGGTGCCGGGCAGCTTGCTCAGGACTGGTGCCAGGCAACGCCACACAATCAAGCTGAGGAGAAACCATAGGGCGTAGTACGGCCGAAGCAGACTCGCCGGGTCCAACTCGCCTTTCACTCCAGCTGCTGCGGCTACATAGAGCAGTTGGAAGACGAACAGGGGCAGAACGATGCGACCCACCATGCTCTCAGCGGCCCGCTCCGTAATCTCCTTGCGCGCAAACACTCCTGACACGAATGCAAACAGCGGCATGTGGAAGGCGTAGATCAAGGCCCACACCAACGACATCTGGACAGACCGGCCGCGGAAGTTTTCGACGAAATGACCGAGCACGACCAGAATGATCAGGGCGCCACGAACGGCATCCGCATGGCTGTCTCTGCCCACATACTTCTGCCCCATAAGGCGCTCCTATTAATGAGCGCCGCAGTCTAGGTGGTAGATGAATCCATGCTGGAGGACGCGCCGCCAAAACTGCAATGCAGTCAGTATCAATGTCGCAGCGACCGGCAGATTTCAGATCCCCACACCACGCCGTGCAAAATACGTCTTCAACTGGGCAGATGCTGGCCCTTGTTCGAACCATCCTACGCGCAGCCCATTCCTGGGAATGGATCGACCGGGTCCCGTCTATCAAGCTGCAGGAGAACGGGAAGCCCAAGGAGGACTATCGGTGGCTCACACGGCCCGAGGCTGAGCGCCTGTTCGACGAGCTTGCGGACCACCTCCGCGCACCCTATCTGTTCTCGCTGGCTACAGGATGGCGTGAACAGAACGTGCTGCGGCTGGAGTGGTCGCGCGTTGACCTAAGCCGACGAGTCGCCTGGATTCCGGCGCCGCACGCAAAGGGTAAGCGTGCCATCGGTGCTTCCTTGAACGACCAGACAATGAGGGTGCTGGAGATGCAGAAGGGAAAGAGCAAGGACTGGGTGTTTCCGAACGAAGAGGGTCTCCCCTATACCCGGGGCAACAATCACGGGTTCAAGGCGGCACAGCGCCGGGCGAAGATTCAGCCGCTGCGCTGGCACGACCTGCGCCACACCTGGGCCAGCTGGCACGTGATGGCAGGGACGAGCCTGCGGGCCCTGATGGAACTTGGCGGCTGGCGCTCGTACCAGTCGGTACTGAGGTACTCGCACCTATCGCCAGAGCACCTGGCTCTTGATGCAGCGCGCCTCCCAACTCTGGGGAGTGGTGCAAAAACGGTGCAAGCCCTGAAATAGAAAGGGCTCGCATTTCTGCGAGCCCTTGAATTCTATGGTGGCCGAGGACGGAATCGAACCGCCGACACGGGGATTTTCAATCCTAGGTCAGCTGGTATCAGTGGATACGGGGATCTACTGATACCCATTGTTTATCATGCGCTTGCGGTGCATCCTATAACGGACGGTTCCGGCGTTTGCGGGCGACCCTGCTACCCCGGTGCTACCCAAGACGACCGGAGTGCATGCAGTGGCAGAAACGATCACCTTCACCGAGGCGCGCGTGCGTGCGCTGCGAGATGCCGCCCGAGTGGGCCGCGTTGAGTACCAAGACGGCAAAGTGCCAGCACTGCGCCTGCGGGTCAGCGCTACGTCGGCCAGTTGGTCGGTGTTGAAGCGCATTCCTGGTGGCCCGATGCGTCGCGTGCAGTTGGGGTCCGCGGATGACTTGCCGGTGGAGCAGGCACGCAAGCGCGCTCAGCTGGCGGTCGGGGCCATGCTGGAAGGGCGCGACCTGTCTGCCGAGAAGCGCCAGCGCCGGGTGGAGTCTGAGCGCGCCAGCCTGACGCTGGCTGATGGGCTGGCGATCTATCTGGCTGAAAAGGACGGACTGCGGCCGGCGACCCGCTCCACGTATGAGCGAGACCTGCGGACCACGTTCGGCGATTGGTGGGACAAGCCCCTGGCCGAAATGACGCCGGAGTGGGTTCGCGACCGCCACCGGAACCGGAAGACGCGCCCCATTACCGCTCAGGCTCGCGTGGGGCACGCGCGTGACCGCGACCGCATCACCGCAAGTCCGGCGCGTGCGGACGGCGCTGTGCGAGCGCTGAGGGCCGTCGTGAACTACCTGCGTGCCGAACGTGACCTGGACCTGCCGGATGTTGCGCGCCGGATCACTGCCACCAAGGGCTGGGGCAACGTGCCGCGGCGCAAGCGCGCGCTACTCGGGCAGGCGCTGGCCGAGTTCGTCACGTCGGTCCGTGGATTGCCCGACGATCTGCCGCCCGACCTGGCCGGCACGCAGCGCGACCTTGTACTGCTGATCCTGTGCACCGGGCTGCGGTGGACCTCTGCCGCTGGACTGCATTGGACCGAAGTTGATTTCAAGGCCAAGACGATCACCGTCCCTGCCGACCGCATGAAGGGCAAGCTGTCCCATGCACTGCCCCTGGGGCCGGCAATGCTGGCGATGTTGAAGGCGCGGGCGGCAGCGCCAAGGTCGCCCACGCTGGTGTTCCCCGGCCTGGATCCGGACAAGCCCCTGGGTCGCCTGTCAGTGCGATTCCTGGCCAAGATTGCGGATGCCGAAGGCAACCCCATCACCTGGTCGCCCCACGACCTGCGTCGCACCGCGCTGACGCTGCTGGAAGCGATGGATGTCTCCGCCTACGCCTTGAAGCGCATCGCCGCGCACGCGCAGTCCGGCGACGTGACCGCTGGCTACCTCGCAGACGATGTGGAACGGCTGCGGGTGCCGATGGAGCGGTTGGAAAGTGTGGCGCTGGCTGAGCCGCGTGACGGTAACGTCGTCCCTTTGCGTGTGGCCGGCCGATGAAAGGCAAGGCCACAGTCGTCGTTGAATCGCCGCCCGCCCTGCCCACGGTACTGACGAGCGACGGCGGGGAGAGAGACGCGGCGTTGCTGGACGCATATGCCCGCTGGGAGGCGGAACGCAGGGGCGCGACTCTTGCCGGGTCGATGGCGTATGCAGCAGAGCAGTGGAAGGATGCTGGACTCGATCCCAGCGCTGTCATGCAGGCCATCGCGGACGGTGGAGAATCCATCCTTGCCGAAGCGGTGATGGCGCTGACGAAGCGACCGCAGGTCGAGGTCAGGAAGCCCCGTCAAGGCAAGAGCAAATGGACCCACAGGGAACAAGGAGAACTGGTGCTGGCGGTGTGGCGCGGCCTCGTCCGGAAGCGAGGCACCGCGTCCCCTCTCGAACCCAATCCCAAAGTCACCATCCGCACGGTTTGCAACGGGCTTGTCGGTCGGAACGGTCAAGAGAAATGGCGCGGGATGTCAGGTCAAGGATTGGAAGCCCGCCACCGGGAGGCGTTGAAGTCCCCGGCTGGGCTCTTGCTTGATCGTCTGCTGACCGAGGCGGCGCGCGCTCGTTTGCAGGGGAAGATGGACGCCGACGAACTCGCCGTTCTGATCGGTTACCTGGATCGCTTCGTCGCTTCGCTGTAGAAATCGCGACGAAACTCGCACAACAGCGACCTTCGTTGCTGCGCGGCACGCACGCTTGTCCCAGACATACCGATGGGACACGTCACCATGCAGCAGAACACTCAGTCCGTCCGCCTGTCCGAGCGTGACGCGGCCTCTTTCCTTGGCATCACCCAGCGCACGCTCCAAGATTGGAGGTTGAGGCGTCGTGGTCCGGCCTACATCAAGCTCGGGCGCCGCATCGCCTACGACAGGACCGACCTCGAACAGTTCCTGGCGGCCAATCGCGTCGAGCCGGCTCAGGGTTCCTGACATGGATGCCCACGCGCACGTCGCCGCGCTGGCGGCGCTGTACCGCCATCGGCAGCCGGATGCGCAGGAACTCGCAAACGACCTGCAGGCCTTGGGCGACGAGATTCATGCCCGGCTCTCGGCGCTTCACCGTGCGCCGAATGCAGACGATGCCGAACGGCTGGCTGTGGGCCTGGAAGGCGCACGGCGTCACCTGCTGCAGCTTGCCGAAGCGATCAGGCGGGAGGTGCCGCGTGCTGGCGCCTGAAATGAAACGCCCGGCTTGCGGGCCGGGCGAGGCAGGGACCGACGACGGGACACTGCATGGCCACGATAGCGGCGCTCGTGTGGGCCAGCAAGGGCATGCAGGACTTGTGGGTTGCTGGCGCCTAGTAGGCGCAGCGTCGCGCCGTCCTGACTTGTCGCGCGGGGACATCGCCGTGCTGTGGGCGATCTTGGACCGCATCGGCGCTGACGGCACGGCATGGCCGGGCTATTCACGCATCGCGACCGACGCCGGGCTGTGCCGTTCGACGGTGACCCGGAGCATCCGGAAGCTGGTCGTCGGCGGCATCCTGCAGCGCGACTCCGGCGGGCCGGGAAAGCCGAACCGTTACCGGCCGGGTAGGTGCAGCGACGCACCTAGGTGCGAGGGTGAGCCTAGGTGCAGCGATGCGCCTAGGCGCAGATATGAGCCTCGGGTAGGCGCGCCGACGCGCCTCGGGGTAGGCGCACCGACGCTCCCCGAACCTGCTTCATTGAACCTGCTTCATGAACCTGCAAAGGCCACCGTGCATTCGGCCGCGCCGACTGCACTGCATGCCGATGATCCGGAGAAGATCGACAGCCAAGGGGGCGCTGGCAATACGCCGACACCGGGCGCGCCTGCTGATGAACTGCCTGTCGATCCGGCATTGCCGAAGCGCATCCGCGGCGAGAAGCCGGCGCAGACCGCGGCACGGTTTCCCGAGTTCTGGGCCGCGTATCCCGTTAAGAAGGGTCGCGCGAAGGCGCTGGCGAAGTGGAAGGCGAAAGGGCTGGATGCGCACGCCGACAAGCTGATCGCCCATGTGCGCCGCATGGAAGCAGAGGATGACCAGTGGGGACGTGGCTTCATCCCGCATGGCGACACGTACATCAACGGTGAGCGCTGGACAGACGAGCCGATGAAAGACAAGCAGGTGACGGCCCAGGCACCGCCGCCGGAATCGTTCGGCGCGAAGGCCGCACTGGCGAAGTCAGAATCCAAGCTGGAAAACGCCCTGGCGTGGATCCGGCAGCAGCGCAGCATCGGCGCCTATGGCGAGGGCGAGGCGGCCGACGCGGAAATGCGCAAGGCCATGGCGGAAGCAACCGAGAAGCATCGAAACACGGCAGCTTCGAGCGGGGAAGCGAGACGGCCCGCGCCCACCTGACCCAGCTGTTACTGCGCCCGTGCCCCAGCCCGCCGCGCTGCACCTGATTCCTGACCCACCATCATTGAGGCCTTCCATGACCGACCACCCGAACGATGTAGCTGCACGCCAGGCGGCATCGATGTATCCCGACATGACGACTCATGCACCCGCCAACGACTCCGGGCGCACCACTTCCTCGTCCGCTGGCTCAGACGCTCGCACTCCTGCGGCACGACCCACGCCTCCGGCCACCAGCGCCTCGCCGCGCGATCTGCCCTGGGAACGGATGTATCCCGAGATGAAGCGGGATGAGGGTGCTGTGACTTCGGCTGCAGTGAACGCCGATGCGAAGCCGACGCAGGACGGATCGAAGTTCGACACGATGTACGGCGACATGCATCGTGAGCCGGAGCAGCCGGATGCAACGGTTGATGAGCTTGTCGCGCAGCCGCTGACCGATGCGGACCGCATGTATCCGGATGGCGGGCGCCCTCTCGAAAGCGCCGACGACTACGACCAGCAGACGCTGAGCGAGCCTTTCGACACCCTGCAGATGCAGGCCCGCTTTGACGGCAACGAAGAAGAGGCAGCGATTCTCGCTGAGGGGCGGCAGCAGGCCGCGGCTGTGCTCCATGGCATGGCGGTGCCTTCCGAAGCGGCACGCGAGATTGCCGGCGAGCTTGAATTCTGGAACGCGCGCTGGATCAAGGGCGATCTGCCCGGCCTGGACGAGATGGATTCCACCCGTCAGAAGACGGAGGCCTCGCTGCGCAAGGAATGGGGACCCAAATACAACGCCAACGTGCAGTTGGCCAGGCAGGCTTATCAGGACGCGGCCAAGCAACTGCCATGGCTGCGCAACCTGGTGGAGGACGCCGGGGCCGGCAACAGCGCCGCGCTGCTGCGGCACTTCGCCATCATCGGCCTCAACAACGCCCGCAACAGGCGGGGATCAGGGAGCAACAGGAAATGAGCAGGTTTCAGAAGGGCCGCAGCGGCAACCCTGCCGGACGGCCGCCAGGCACGAAGTCAGCCCAGAATCTGATTCGTGACCTGCTGCGTGACGGCGTGGTCACCGAAGACGATCTGCGCGCAGTCGTGGCCGCTGTCATGACGAAGGCAAAGGATGGTGACCTGGCCGCCGCCGCGCTGCTCCTGGACCGCACGATTCCGAAGCTGCGTCCTGCAGTGGATGCGGCCGAGGAAGAAGAAGTCGCCGCCGCTCGTGCGCGCGGTGCCCTGTCCGCAGGCTTTGGCGGCTCGACCCTGGAAGACCTGGTGGCGGGTTCTCTTTCCATGGTCGTCATGACCAGGCCCACAGAGCAGCCTGCAGCTTCCCAGCACGCCGCGACAGTGCTGCCGACACAGGCATCCGCGGCAGCACCACCTGCGAAACCAGCACCGCCCATCCGCATCACCGTGCCGGCGGCGCCGGATGTCGACCACGGTGAACCCTACAACCCCCTCTGACTGCCCACTTGCCTAACCGGAGAACACCATGACCACCACCAACGGAAACACCAGTACGCGTTCCGCGGCTGAGACGCGCGCGGGACTCAACGCACGCAGAAGCGAGCTTAGCGCCAGCATCCGCGACCTCATCAAGGCACAGGAGCGCATTGCCTTGGAAGCGGCGGAAGGCGATGTAGCAGCGCCGCAGCGCCTAGCATCGAACTATGCAGGTGTGAACGGCGCAACCAACGAACTGCGTGCCATTGAAGCCGCGCTGCGCGCGCTGGATCAGCGCGATCACAATGAGAGCATGCGCGCCAGCCTTGATTGCATCGAGTCAGATCGGGCGAAGGCCCATGCTTGCGTGCAGGCAGTGCGGCCGGCGTTTGATCGCGTGGCCACTGCCTTGGAGACGCTGGGCCGGGAATGGGCTGCATTGCAGCAGGCTCAGGAAGCTGCACGCCGGATGGAACGCGCGCACCGCGGCCAAACTCACAACGACCTTGCCACTGCTGGTGCGGCTTCGGTTTTCAACAGCGCTGCGAGTATCGACGCGACTCCGTTGGTGCAGGGCCGGCTTTGGCTGGCGGTTGGCCACCTGGATCCGAATCATGAGATGGTCAAGGCCACTCCCGCCGCGCTGGATGCGCAGATCGGCAAGGCCCTGCTGACCATCGATGAGGGGCTGCGTCGGCGGGAGCAGTACATTCGCCAGCAGCTGGCCGACGATCCCGGCCAGGCTGCGTGATGGCTAGGCGGTCTGCGTCAGATCTTTCCAAACGTGAAGGTGAAGCGCTGGCCACCCAGGTCGCCGTATCCGGTCCCACGCGTGCCGGTAGATACGAATTGGAAGGGGCCTGTGCGCCCGTCATCGCAGGTGAAGACGCCTTCGCCCTTCCTGCGTTCGGCATAGACAAACGTCCCTTTGCAGGTGGCGCCCTTGTTGGAAACGATGGATAGCTCGCCACCGCCGTCCATTCGGCCGGTGGCGGTGCCAGTGAACTGCTCATCGGATCCTTGGATCTGACCGCGGACAGGCAGCGTCATGCTGCAGGCGGACAGCAACAGTGCGCCAACCGACGCCGCGGCAAATTGTCGAAACATTTTCGATCCCCCTGATTTGACGTGGCGTGCTACCCCGGTGCTACCCAAGGCCCGGCACTCGCCAACGAACTCTGAAAATAAAAAAAGCCCCGCATCGCTGCAAGGCTTTGTTTCATCGAATTTTATATCGCAATCAAAACTGGTGGCCGAGGACGGAATCGAACCGCCGACACGGGGATTTTCAATCCCCTGCTCTACCAACTGAGCTACTCGGCCACTTTGTTCTCGTTGGCGTTGCCGCCGGCGAGGACGCGAATATTACGCATGTGCGCCGGATTGGGCAAGCGAATTTCACAAAAATTTTCACATGCCACGAATTCGGCCTGAAAAGCCCCGCCGCGGTACCAACGCCGTCATGACAGCAGGCTCCACATCGGGCCGGCGAACCACACAAACGAAAAGAGCCGCATCTCCCGATGCGGCTCTTCCCTTGAAGACTTGGTGGAGCGGAGGAGGATCGAACTCCCGACCTTCGCATTGCGAACGCGACGCTCTCCCAGCTGAGCTACCGCCCCACGCGGTGTCCGGATTCTAGCGCGCTCTTTCGAGCTGCGCCAACCAGGGCCTTGACACCTGCCCCGCCAGCTGAAACAGCAGCTGCTGCGGTGACGCTGGCGCAGGTCCAGTTCGGTCATCAGCGCTTCGCGGCAGATAGTGGTGCCCCTTCGACGAGGCGCTCGCCCAGCAGAACACTCGCCCCCATCGGCCACAGCCTCACCAGGCATCAATCGCGGACGATCCGTATCCAGCCTCCGCCCACACCGGCGTCCTATCTTGGCGGTAAGCCAACTTACGGAAGCCGGTTCAATGCGTGTCCAGATATCCAGGCATCTGGAAACAGCCCTCGACGTGAGGTCAACAAAAGAACTGCCGCCAACGAGGCCGGCAGTTTCGGGGGCTGCATGCGCTTGTCGCTGCCTCAGAACGGCATGTCGACGCGTGCGTTGATCGCCTGGTTGTAACCGGACTCGTTGTTGAGCGTGCCTTCGTAGTCCAGCGAGAGGGCCATCCTGCTGCGCAGGATCCACGCCGTACCGAACCCGAATATGAATTGATTGCGTTCGGCCTGCGTCGGACTTACCTCGTAGACCTGCCCCACACCGATCAGGTCGGCGTAGCTCATGCGGGCCATGTCGGCACCTTCGAAGCTGTGCCGGTATTCAAACCGTGCGCGTGGAATCAGGTTGCCCAGATGAGTCTTGAACAGCATCTCACCACGCATGCCCAGTGCTCCGGTCGTCATGCGAACGGTCTGCTTGTTGTAGTGCAACGCGCTCACGCCACTTGCCGACTCGGTGTAGGCATCCAGACGCGTCTTCATCAGGTCCAGTCGACCGTACGGCGACAGCATCCAGGTGTCCTGGCGGTTTTCGTAGCCGGTCGTCAGCGAACCGAAGGTCTGTTTGCCATCGCGCGAACCCGCGGCAAACCCTGCCGTGTCGGTGACGTGGCGCTTCAGGTCGAAATCGAGCGCGCCGTAGCCCAACACGCCGTCGACGAACCACTTGTCCGCCGGACGCAGGCTGCCGTAGAGCGCCATGATGCGCGCCGTCCCGGTGCTCCTGGAACCGTTTCTGCCCACGTCGCTGTCGTCGCGCGCATAACCGGCGCCCGCACCGAGCGAAGCCCAGTCATTGAGACGGTAGTCAGCACCAAGGCTGATGCCGTCCGTCTGGAAGCGAAGTTCCGACTGGTTGGTCATCGCATCGCGCTGGCCCAGGTCGATGCGGCCGTCGATCCAATAACCGAAGCGGCTCGGCTGCCCATTGGAGGCAGCCGCATTCGTCGGAGAAGACAGCGCAGTGGCTTCGCCGGCTTCGTTCGCGGCCAACAGCTGTTGCGCGGTGTCGTCATCGCGGTCGCTATCGCGCCTACTCTTGCTCTGCCCGCTGGGCACGACGCCACCCGGCTTGAGCGTCAGGCCGAGGCCATTCGCACTCAGGTTCAGATTGGAATCCGAACCTGCCCAACCGTTGCCATGCAGTCGTTCAAGGCGCCGGTTGAAATTGCTCAACTGGGCCGTCGCGAAACGGCGCGCCGCCTCCGCCTGTGCGGCCACAAGACCGGTCACTTCCGGGTCCTTGGATGCATCCAGACGGGCATTGACAGTAACGGTGACGGTCCCCTGCGTCGTGCCGTAGGCGTTGCTCAGGGAATAGACGATGGTTTCCGTGCCCACAAAGGTAGGCGTCGGCGTGTAGACGACAGTGAGCCCCTGCGTGACAGCCTTGCCTTCAGCCGGTTGCGCAACGATGGCCACTGCGGTGAAGGGGCCGCCGCTCGCACGCGCCGCCACGTCGATCGTGATCGGCGCACCGGATACGGTGGTCACGTTCAGCGGCGTCACCGTCGGCGCCGGAGCGGTCACCTGCAAGCGCACCGTTGCCGGGGCCGAGGTGCCACCGGCATTGCTCGCCGTATAGGCAAAGCTGTCCGGCCCGATGTAATTGGCGTTCGGCACGTAAGTCACACTGAAGCCGGTCGCGGCAACTGCCGCGGCAGCCTGGATGCCACGGGAACGGGCCATCGCTGCGGGCGCATTGACAGTGACCGTGCCGTGCGCGGGCGGGGTCACGATGGTCACGCCAGTCGCCGCGCCACCGCCGATGTCCAGCTCGACGATGAAGCTGCTGTCGGCACCGGTGGTGAGCGTCGTCGTGGCGTTGTTGGCCACCGGCACCTGCGGATTGATCGTCAGGCTGACGACAGCCGCTGCAGACGTCCCACCGGCATTGGTCGCGGTATAGCTGAAGCTGTCCGTGCCGCTGTAATCGGCAGCTGGCGTGTAGGTGATCGTCGTACCGGAGATCGCCACCGTACCGTGGGCTGGCTGCGTGGAAACGGCAAGACTTTCCGGCGCACCACCGGTGATCGACGACGCCAGGTCAATCGGGGTGGCGATATTGAAGGCCACCATCACGCTTCTGGCAGCTGCTACCGGCACCTGCGGATTGATCGTCAGGCTTACCGTCGCCGGTGCTGAGGTGCCACCGGCGTTGATCGCAACGTAATCAAAGCTGTCGGTGCCGCTGTAGCCAGCAGTCGGCGTGTAGGTGATGGTCGTGCCGGCAACCGTCACCGCACCGTGGGCCGGCTGCGTGGAAACGACAAGGCTGCTCGGCGCACCCCCGGTGATGACCGATGCCAGGTCAATCGGCGTGGCGACGTTGAACGCCACCGTCGCGCTCTTGCCGCCGGCCACCGGCGCCTGCGGCGTGACCGTCAGACTCACCGTCGCAGGCGCGGAGGTGCCGCCTGCGTTGGTGGCGGTGTAATCGAAGCTGTCGGTGCCGCTGTAGCCGGCGGCCGGCGTGTAGGTGATCGTCGTGCCTGAGACCGTCGTTGCACCGTGGGCCGGTTGCGTCGAAACAGCAAGGCTGCCCGGCACTCCCCCACTGATGACCGAAGCCAGGTCGATCGGCGTGGCGGTGTTGAAAGCCGCCGTCACGCTCTTGGCGCCGGCCACAGGCGTTTGCGGATTGACCGTCAGGCTGACCACCGCTGCGGACGCGCCGCTGACGTTGGTCGCCGTGTACACGAAACTGTCGCTACCCGAGTAACCCGGCACCGGCGTGTACGTCACCACCAGCCCACTGACGCTCACGGAGCCATGCGCCGCCCCGCCACTGATCGCCACACTGCTGGCTGGGCCACCGGAAATCGCCATCCCCAGGTCGATCGGGGTTGCGGTGTTCCAGGGCACGGTTGCGCTGATCGGCCCGGCCACCGGCGCGGCCGGATTTGTCACGACGTTGTAGCTGCGCCCGGCCGTGAAGCCGTGCGCATCGGTCGCAGTGATGGCGAAGGTAAAGCTGCCGGTTACGGTCGGCGTGCCAATGAGCACGCCACCCAGACTCAAGACCAGGCCGGTCGGCGCCGCGCCCGATGTGATTGCATACGTGTAGGGTGCGCTGCCGCCCGTGGTGCTCAGCGTCTGGTTGTATGTGGTGCCCTGAACCGCATTCGGCAACGTCCCCGGCGACAGCGACAGCGTCGGTGCGGCCACCGTCAAGGTGTACGACTGGACCACCGACGTCGAACCATTGCTGTCGGAAGCCGCGATCATGAACGCCACTGTCCCGGCGCTGGTCGGGGTGCCGGACAAGGTGCCGGTTGCAGTGTCGAACCCCAACCCCGATGGCATGGTGCCGACGGTCACCGACAACGGGGCGAACTGGTACGGCGCGACCCCACCAGAGAGACTAAAGCGCTGACTGAAACCGGTTCCGACGCTGCCATTGAACGCACTGCCGGTGGCAGGACTCAGCGCCAGCGTCGGCGGCGTAATGACCAAGGTCAGCGTGCCACTGTCCTGGTGGAAAGGTCCGGTACCGACACTGCTGTCCTGCGCGCGCACCGTAAAGTTGAACGAACCCACGTCGGTCGACATACCGGACAGGATGCCGTTCGATGCCAGGCTCATTCCCGCAGGCAGGGTGCCGGAGAGCAATGAATAGGTGTAGGGCCCGGCACCGCCGCTGGCGCCCGCAACCGAGTGACTGTACGGCAGGCCCGCTATACCGGGTGCGGGCGACGTTGGCGCGTAACTGATCGTCGGACTGGACACCGTTACGTTCACCGTTGCAGGCGACGAGGTGCCGTCGGCATTGGTTGCGGTGTAGGTGAAGCTGTCGGCACCGGCAAATGATGCTGCCGGGGTGTAAGTAATTGTCGTGCCGACCGCTGTTGCAGTGCCACGCAAGGCCTGCGTAGCCACGGCAACACTGGTTGCGGCACCTCCTGTCAGATTAAGGGTGACCCGGTTGCTGCTGCTGCCGTAGGCAACCGTGACAGCCGCCCCCCCAGCTACCGGAGGCACCTTGGCATTGACGTAAGTGAACCGATCGGCCGCGCTGATTTCGCTGGTGCCACCGGCCGTAGTAACCGTGACATCGACGGTACCGGCCGAATGGGCTGGCGACGTCGCGGTAATCGAGCTTGCACTGTTGACGGTGAACGAGCTGGCGAACGCCCCACCGAACTTGACCGACGTCGCGCCGGCAAAGTCGGTGCCGGTGATGGTCACGTTGGTGCCGCCATCAGTCGAGCCCGTGTTCGGCGAAACACCACTGACGACAGGCACTGCAATGTACGTGAACTGATCCGATGCATTGGTCGCGCTGGTGCCACCAGCGGTCGTGACGGTGATGTCGACCGTGCCGGGTGTACCTGCGGGCGACGTCGCGGTAATCACGTTCGCGCCGTTGACCGTGAACGAAGCACTGGTTGCACCGAAGCGCACTGCCGTCGCACCGATGAAGTTGCTGCCGGAGAGGGTGATCGGGGTACCCCCTGTGGTCGGGCCCGAACCGGGGGAAACACCCAGAACGGCCGGTGCGGGCACGACGTAGGTGAACAGATCGGCAGGACTGTTCGCACTGGTGCCACTGGGAGTCGTCACGGTGATGTCAACGGTGCCCAAGCCTGCCGGCGAGATCGCGGTGATGGACGTATCGCTGTTGACGACTACCGCAATGGCATTGACCGCGCCGAACCTGACCGCCAACGCCCCAGTGAAGCCGGTGCCGCCAATCGTCACGCTGGTGCCGCCCGCAGGCGGGCCTGAATTTGGAGCAACCGAGGTTACGGTGGGCACAGGAACGACGTAGGTGAACGCCCCCGTCAAGGTGCCGGTGCCGCCGGCGGTGGCAACGGTGACATTGACGGTACCTGAGCCCGGCGGCGACGTTGCGGTAATCGACGTCGCACTGTTGGCGGTAATCGTGCCGATTTCCGTGCCAAATTTGACCGAAGTCGCATCGGAAAGATTGGCCCCGCCGATGGTCACGCTGGTACCACCCGAGCTCGGGCCGGCATTTGGGGAAACCGACGTAACGATCGGCCCAGGCGCAATGTAGGTGAAACGATCCGCAGCACTGGTCACGCTGGTGCCGTTGAGCGTGGTCACGGTGATATCCACGATGCCCGAGCCTGCCGGGGATGTCGCGGTAATCGATGTGGCGCTGTTGACAATGACCGAACCGGCATTGGTCGCGCCGAACCTGACCGCAGTCGCACCGGTGAAACCGGTGCCGGTGATCGTAACGCTGGTACCGCCCGCAGATGGGCCTGAGTTTGGAGCAACCGAGGTCACGGTGGGCACTGCAGCTGCAGCGGTCATGTTGATGGTGACCACGATCGGCTGGCCGGACACGTCGTACCAGATCACCGAGTTTGTGCCGATAAACGCTGGGCTGGCCGGCGTGTAGAACAAGGTGTTGGAGGGAGTCAGCCAGTCGACTCCTTTGACACCGCCGCCCTCGGCAGGCTGATTGACAATGCCTCGCGCTCCATCCGTGTAAGGCCTGTCGCCCTCAAGACACGCAGCGCTGTCAGCAACGCTGAGCGGGTACGCATAGTGGCCAGTCCGCCCGTCGTTGGTGACATTCCAGGTTATCGAGCAGGACGCCGCATGGGCGGCCGGCATTGCCAGGGCCAGAAACAGAAAGACCGCTGTTCGAACTGCGGCGGTGCTCTTCATCAACACGCCAAGCCATTGCCGGCCTGCGCCGAACACGCCCATACCCATTGCCATTCCCGCTTGTCCCCTGTTGTTGTTTCTTTCGGCGCACCAGCTCCACCATGTGGAGCGGCTACAGCCGTCAATTGCGAACGCACTACCGGCCTTGAATGGCCCGACTAACGTGACGGAACCCGTATTCCAGAACGCCCAACCGGCAGCGCCTCAAAAACCTTTGCACCCATGAATGCCCTACCCGATCGATCCGCCGTCAATGACGGTGCGCTCTCAGGATCCTGAGCCGCATACGAAGGGCACTGCCTCTTCAAACGGTCGTCATCAAGGGCCCAGGCAACAACCGCGCCTGATCCGCATCCGCGCAATCTGACCATACGAACGTAAGAGCCACGGACAGCCCGTGTGAGCAGAGAAAACAAACACCGCCTGCCCCCTGCACCTTAATAGACGGAGACGCGCGCTCATCCACGTTGGTGCTTCAGCGCAATCCCCAGCGCAAGCCCCCCGACGTAATCCGGCCCACCCAACCGTCTCTACGCAAAACGCCCGCCGATGAGCGAGCGTTGTTCAAGACAATGATCGGCCAGGTACCCCGGCCCTCTTCCGGCAAGTTTGCAAGCGCACTGCTCCACTGGATGAGCAAGCGCCCCATGAGGGGGCAGGATTCTAGCGCGGCACTTCGAGCCTCGCCCAACGGGCATTGACGCCGGCCAGCTGATTGAACCGGCAACGAAAGTGGCGCATCGCCGCTGGTCCGCGCCCAGCGATCAGGGCTTCGCCACAGCCGGCGGTGCCAACTCGGCGAAGACCGGGCCCATGGCGCCCATTGTCGCCTTGTCCGCTCCCATGTCCTCGGCGGCATTGGCAATGGCGATCACGCCGTTACCGCTTTCGGGAAACAATGCGACCCACGCGAGCCAGTTGCCGTCCGAACCGCCATGGGTCAGCACCGGCCCCTTCCGGCCCGCGATGGAAGCCTGCACGCCCCAATCCATCGCCGACGGACTGCCGTTCTGTGCGGTCTGCATCAAACGATAGGAGGCTGGCGCCAACAATTTGCCTTTGCCGCGGCTGCCGGCCATCTGATCGATGGCGAACTTGGCCATGTCCTGCAGACGCATGTGCAGATTGCCGGCCGGCGTGTACATCGGTGGCACGCCATCGTCCGCCTTCTGCGGTGCGGTCGTCACCGGCTTGCCTGCACGGTGGCCTTGCGGCTGGTCCGCAGGCGTGGGGCCAAAGCCTGCGCTGTCCATGCCCAGCGGCGTGAACACCTCACGCTGCATCAGCGTTTCAAAGTCGGCACCGGTGGCGCGCTCGGCAATCACGGCGGCAATCAGGAAGCCACTGTTGCTGTAGGCGAACTCACTACCCGGCACATTGACCGGCGCCTCCAGCAGCGTGGCACGGATATAGGCTTCACGCTGCACCGGCAGAGCGCGGGCATCGGTGAAGAAAGCATCCAGCGCAGCTGCGTCCTGCAGATTCTCCGGCAGCCCAGCGCGGTGCGACAGCAACTGCGTCAAGGTGACATTGCGGTAGGCCGGGTTGATCGCATCAAGGTCGGGAAGCATCTTCGACAGCGGCGCGTCCCAGTCCAAAAGCCCCTGCTCGGCCAGACGCGCGATCAGCGCAACGGTCATCGGCTTTCCGGTGGAACCAATCAGCCAGACATCGTCGTTCTGCGCCGCCACGGCGCTGTCATTGCGGCGCACCCCGCGCACCGACTGAAGGTCGATCTTGTCGTCGCGGATGACCAGCATCGCTACCGCTGGAGTCTGCGTGCCTTCCATGGCGGCGGCGAGCAGCGGGTCCAGACGGCTCTGCGCCAACGCACTGCTGCTGAATACCGTGGCTGCCAGCGCGAGCGACAGCCCGAGGACCAGATGACGGGAAGCCGTTGAAGCCTTGCGGGTCAAACGTGAACTACAACGTGCGGCAGTTGCCATGGTGATCCCCGGGCAGAAGGTGAAGAGGGACGCGAAGTCGCGCCAGCCCCCTTTGGCCGCTGATGAAGGGAGCCCATTCATGCTGCAAGTCGCACCACAAAGCCACTAGTGCCATCCGGCATACGCTGTTCAAGCCGGGCACTGACGGCGTTGACCGGATGATTTCCGCAACGTGTCGCGTCACGAAATTCACCCTGAACGCGTCGCAATGCGCGTCGCTGCAGGCGCGCGATCACGGCACTCCCAAATCAGCTGGTCCAGGCAGCACGCGGCCAGAACTGCAAGCCAGACCATTGGCCATGGCGGCAGTGCGCAGCACCTGTTTGAATGCGCCAGCGAAGCGCCGGGAAAGTATTGATCGACGACATTGCCACCCGGCCAGTGCCTGCATAAGGTGATGCCCCCGGCCCAGCCAACCTCGGCAAGTGCCTCCCACCGCAGACGCGGCCTGGTCACCAGCACCGTCCAACCCCGCCCCGCCTTCGCACCCACCCGCCATACGCCGTAGTATCCTTCGGCGATAACTTCTGGATTTGAGGACCGCGCCGCATGCGTTTTCGCCCCCAGTACGTCCTGATCGCCCTGATCGCACTTGTGCTCACCGCTTGCGGCGAGGGCAAGGTCAAGCGCGTTTCCGAACCGGCCGCCAGCATCCAGCAACTTACTGTCGGCAATGACGGCAACTGGGAAGTCGAGCTGCGCCTGCGCAATTACAGCTCAATGCCGATGCGTTTTGATTCGGTCGCGCTCTCGATGAAGACCGGCGACGAAGTTGCCGGCACGCTCAACGCCTCGCCGGCGCTGTCCATCGGTCCGGAATCGGCCGATGTCATCAAGGTCCGCCTGCAACCGGCATCCGGCGCACGCATCGTCATGGCTGACGCCTTGGCCGGTGGCCGCTCCCTGTTCTATGAACTGGAAGGCACGGTCAGTGCCACTCCGGAAGAAAAGAAGCAACGCAGTTTTGACGTAAAAACCCGCAACAGCCTCAACCAGGCACCGGGCCTGCCCGGCGTGCTGCGCTGATCCGTTAACCGCTTCGTTCGAGAACCGTCTGATGAGCAACTACAAAGCCCCCATTAACGACCTCCGTTTCGCCCTGCACGACGTACTCAAGGCTGAATCCCTGTTTGCCGCGATGGGCCTTGAAGAGGCCAGCGCCGACGTCATCGACGCCGTGCTCGAAGAAGCCGGCCGCTTCAGCACCAGCGTGCTGGCACCGCTGAACGCCATTGGCGACCAGGCCGGCTGCAAGCTCGACAAGGCCACCGGCGACGTCACCACCGCACCGGGCTTCAAGGAAGCCTATGCGCAGTTCGTCGACGGCGGCTGGACCGGCCTGACCGCAGCGCCGGAATTCGGCGGCCAGGGCATGCCGGCCACTCTGGGCATGGCCCTGAGCGAAATGGTGTCCTCGGCCAATTTGGCCTGGAGCCTGTTCCCGATGCTGTCGCACGGCGCGGTCGAAGCGCTCAAGCATTACGG
Source organism: Stenotrophomonas sp. SY1 (assembly GCF_021202945.1). GTDB lineage: Bacteria > Pseudomonadota > Gammaproteobacteria > Xanthomonadales > Xanthomonadaceae > Stenotrophomonas. The sequence continues at coordinate 2,675,756 of NZ_JAJOYR010000001.1, forward strand.
CGAAGACTGGCAGAAGGAAGCCTTCCTCAAGCCGCTGGTTGCCGGCAACTGGACCGGCACCATGTGCCTGACCGAACCGCACGCCGGCACCGACCTGGGCCTGATCAAGACCCGCGCCGAACCGAACGCCGATGGCAGCTACTCCATCACCGGCACCAAGATCTTCATCACCGCCGGCGAGCACGACCTCAGCGACAACATCGTGCACCTGGTGCTGGCCAAGCTGCCCGACGCCCCTCCGGGCCCGAAGGGCATCTCGCTGTTCGTCACGCCCAAGTTCAAGGTCGACCGTGACGGCAACCAGGGCGAGCGCAACGCACTGCGCTGCGGCGCGCTGGAACACAAGATGGGCATCCACGGCTCGTCCACCTGCGTGATGAACTTCGACGGCGCCGAAGGCTACCTCGTCGGCCAGCCGCACAAGGGCCTGCAGGCGATGTTCGTGATGATGAACTCCGCCCGCCTCGGCGTTGGCGTGCAGGGCCTGGCCCAGTCCGAGCGCGCCTATCAGGGCGCACTGGCCTACGCCCGCGAACGCCTGCAATCGCGCGCACCGAAGGGCGCCCAGCTGGCTGACAAGCCGGCCGACCCGATCATCGCCCAGCCCGACGTCCGCCGCATGCTGCTGACCACCAAGGCGCTGACCGAAGGTGGCCGCCTGCTGGCCGCCCATGCCTACACCCAGCTCGACGCCGCCCATCACGCCAGCGACGAGAAGACCCGCGCCGATGCCGACACCCTGGTCAGCTTCCTCACTCCGATCGTCAAGGCCTGCCTGACCGAATGGAGCATTGAAGCCACCTACAACGGCCAGCAGGTGTTCGGCGGCCACGGCTACATCGCCGAGCACGGCATGGAGCAGTACGCCCGCGATGCCCGCATCACCACGTTGTACGAAGGCACCACCGGCATCCAGGCGCTAGACCTGATCGGCCGCAAGACCGCCGTCTCCCAGGGCGCCGGGCTGAAGCTGTTCCTGGCCGAGGTGGAGCAGTTCATCGCCGACAACGCCAACAACCCGGCCGTGGCTGAATTCCTGCCGGTGCTCGGCGCCAAAGCCAAGGAATGGGGCAAGCTGACCGTCGGCGTCCTGCAGCGCGCTGCCGCCAACCCGGAAGAACTGGGCGCAGCCAGCTGGGATTACCTGTTCTACAGCGGCTACGTCACGGTCGCCTACTGGTGGGCCCGCTCGGTGGTTGCCGCGCAGGCCTCCAGCCAGACGGAAAGCTTCAAGCAGGCCAAGCTGGAAACCGCGCGTTTCTACTACGCCCGCATCCTGCCGCGCACCCTGACCCACGCAGCCGGCGTGGAAAGCGGCGCAGATCCGCTGATGGCAATGGACTCGGTCCGCTTCGGCGACTGATCCCAAGCAGCAATTATCCATCGCACAGATCCGCCCCCTCCCTTTGGCGCAGCCAAGGGGAGGGTTGGCGAGGGGTAGCTTCCCGGCGCCAGACGCAACAGCGGCTTCCGGATTCATCCTGCCGACCTGCCGTAGCCGCCCCGCATTTACACAAATTGTCACGCTTCGTGTATAAGCTGTTTTCCCGATGGAGACAGACACTACACCGCGTAGTCTGATCGATACCGGAGCCGATACATCCGCTCCGACAGCCGGGTTTTCGCTTCCGCCTTCCCTTCACCGCCTTGGTTCCGTGCGACTGCTGTCGCTGGATGCGCATGGCCGCGTGCTGGACTGGATCAACTGGCAGGACGCCGCCTGCCTGTACGCACGCGACGCGGTGGCCTGGACGCTGGGCGACCCCTGCCTGCACGTCCACGGCGCCACCAACCGCGACAGCGGCCTGCGCAGCGGCATGGACCTGCACCCGATCATCGCCTCGCGCGGCCATGCCCGCTCGCGCGCAATTGATCCCACGCCAAATCTGACCAATACCGCGCTGTTCGCCCGTGACGCGCAGTTGTGCCTGTACTGCGGCCACCAGTTCAGCCGCCCGTCGCTGACCCGCGACCACGTCATGCCGCTCTCCAAGGGCGGCCTGGACACCTGGGAGAACGTGGTCAGCGCCTGCTTCCATTGCAATTCACGCAAGGCCAACCGCACTCCGCAGCAGGCCAACATGCCGCTGCTGGCCGTTCCCTACCGGCCGAGCTGGATCGAGCACCTGATCCTGTCCAACCGCAACATCCTGGCCGACCAGATGGCCTTCCTGAAGGCACAGCTGCCCAAGAACGCCCTGCGTCGCAGCGCCTGAGGCAAGCTTGGCGCGCAACCGGCCCGGAACGGCGTGGCATTCTGGCTGAACCGTCCCTTCAGACTTGGCACATTCACCCTCATCCACCGCTCACGCGTGCCGCGCTTTGCTTGCCCCACCCCCGGTTGGCGGCCAAAATACGGTTTCGCTTGATACACGAAGAAAATGATCGACTCTGCCTGCTATCCGCGCCTGTCGCGCGTCCAGACTCCCGATGACCTGCGCACGTTCGATGAAGCCGAACTGGGCGCGGTGGCGGGCGAGCTGCGTGCCTACCTGATCGAGTCGGTGGGCAAGAGCGGCGGTCACTTCGCTGCCGGGCTGGGGGTGATCGAACTCACCGTCGCCCTGCACTACCTGTTCAACACGCCGGTCGACCAGCTTGTCTGGGACGTCGGCCATCAGACCTACCCGCACAAGATCCTCACCGGCCGCCGCGACAGCATCCACACGGTCAAGCAGAAGGACGGCGTTGCGCCGTTCCCCAAGCGCGAGGAAAGCCCGTTCGACACGTTTGGCGTCGGCCATTCCTCGACCTCCATCTCCGCTGCACTGGGCATGGCCATCGCCCGCCAGCGCCAGGGCGATGATCGCAAGGTGGTTGCGGTGATCGGCGATGGCGCGATGACCGCCGGCATGGCGTTCGAAGCGCTGGCGCACGCCGGTGGCATGGACGAAGAGCCGAACGTGCTGGTCGTGCTCAACGACAACAACATGTCCATCTCCGAAGCCGTCGGTGGGCTGACCAAGATGCTTGGCCGCGCCACCGCCAGCCGCACGCTCAACGCGTTGCGCGAAGGCGGCAAGAAGATCCTCGGTGACAAGCGCCACAGCCCGCCTGCGCGCTTCGTCAAGCGCTGGGAAGAACAGTGGAAGGGCATGTTCGTCCCCTCCACCGCCTTCGAGCAGATGGGCTTCCATTACACCGGCCCGATCGACGGCCACGACCTGCCGCTGCTGCTGACCACGCTCAAGCGTCTGAAAGACGCCAAGGGCCCGCAGCTGCTGCACATCATGACCACCAAGGGCAAAGGCTACGAGCCGGCCGAAGGCGACCAGATCGGCTACCACGCAGTGGGGCCGTTCGACCCGAGCAAGGGCCTGCCGACCAAGAGTGCGCCGAAGAAGCCTACCTACACCGATGTGTTCGGCGACTGGCTGTGCGATGCCGCCGCTGCCGACCCGCAGCTGATGGGCATCACCCCGGCCATGCGCGAAGGCTCTGGACTGGTGCGCTTCAGCAGGGAATACCCCGAGCGCTACTTCGACGTGGCCATCGCCGAGCAGCATGCGGTGACACTGGCCGCAGGCATGGCAACGCAGGGCGCAAAGCCGGTGGTCGCCATCTATTCGACCTTCCTGCAACGCGCCTACGACCAGCTGGTGCACGACGTGGCCACCCAGAACCTGGACGTGCTGTTCGCGATCGACCGCGCTGGCGTGGTCGGCCCGGATGGCGCCACCCATGCCGGCAACCTCGACCTGAGCTTCCTGCGTTGCGTGCCGAACATGGTGGTGATGGCGCCGGGCGACGAAGCCGAATGCCGGCAGATGCTCAGCACCGGCCTGCGTTACAACGGCCCGGCTGCGGTGCGCTATCCGCGCGGCACCGGCCCCGGCGCTACGGTGGGCGATGATCTGTCCACGTTGGAGATCGGCAAGGCGCAACTGCGCCACGCTGGCAGTCGCATCGCCCTGCTCGCCTTCGGCTCAACCCTGACCGCTGCCGAACAGGTCGGCCGCGAGCTCGGCCTGAGCGTGGTCAACATGCGTTTCATCAAGCCGCTGGACAAGGCGATGCTGTTGGAACTGGCCCGCACCCACGAGGGCTTTGTCACCATCGAAGACAACGTGGTTGCCGGCGGCGCCGGCTCGGGCGTGTCCGAACTGCTCAACGCCGAAGCGGTGCTGATGCCGGTACTGCACCTGGGCCTGCCCGACAGCTACCAGCACCACGCCAGCCGCGAAGACCTGCTGGCCGAAGCCGGCATCGACGCCGCAGGCATCCGCGAGGCAGTGCTAAAGCGCTGGCCAAAACTCAAGGACAACGCCGCGCCATTGAGCGCGGTGAGTTGATGAAAAGGCCCCGCGATGCGGGGCCTTTTTTATTGCATTGCCAAAGCAGGCGCCGCGCCACCGCAAGCAGGTCCTGTCTGGTAGGCGCGGCCTTGGCCGCGAAGCCGACAATGCACCCCAAGCACACATGTATCCGGCAATTGCACACGGCCCGGCGCAGGTACCAGCAACGGCTTCGCAGCCAAGGCCGCTCCCGCAGTGAGCCGGCATTACGCAAGAGCCTGCCGTTCGGCCTCAGTCCCAGCCCTTTCTGCCAGCGCGCAGGTACGGCAGCACCGACAGCAGTGCCAGCACGGCGAGCACCAGTCCGATCCACAGCGCCGAGCGCAGCCCATAGCCGGCGGAGATCGCCATGCCGCCCAGGTAGGAACCGCCACCCAGGCCGATATTGATCACCGAGGTGTGCACGGCGTTCACCATCGGTCCCGGATGGGCAACGCTGACGATGCGCGCCATCATCGCCGGGTTCATCGGCACGCCGGAAAGACCAATCAGCACCACAGCCAGGATCGCCACCCACTTGTACTCGGCGAACATCGCCATGCCGAACAACGACACGGTGAGCACGCTCAGCCCAATGACCATGATGGCCAGGCTGTGGCGGTAGGCAAGACGACCGGTGATCACATTGCCCACGATGTTGGAGAGGCCGTAGACCATCAGGATGAACGGCACCACGGCCATGCTGAAACCGGTCACGTCGACCAGCACCGGCACGAAGTAACTGAAGGCAGCAAAGCTCGCACCGAGGATCAGACAACTGGTTGCACACGCTTTCCAGTAAGCCGTATTGCGGAAAGCCTTGAGCTCTTCCTCCATCTTCAGCGTGCCGCCGCCGGCCAGATTCGGCAGCAGGCGGATCAGCGCGAACAGGCAGATCAGCACCAGCACGGCCACCAGGCCAAAGCTGACACGCCAGCCCCACTGCTGGTCAATGATGGTCGCCAGCGGAACACCGAACACGTTGGAAACCATGAAGCCGCCGATCACCACCGAGGCAGCCAGAGGGCGGTTCTCAACAGGAACCAACGCCATGCTGGTAGCCAGCGACAGACTCAGGCAACCCGCGCACAGCACGCCGGTGATCACACGGATGGCCACCAGCACGTGGTAGTCGGAGTTGAACGCGCTCAGGCCCTGTGCGAGCACATACAGGGCCAGCAGCCACAGCAACGTGGGCCGATAGGGGACTTTCAGTTTCAGGAACGCATAGGTCAGTACCGGGCCGCCCAGCATCACGCCGAATGCGTAATACGAGATCAGGTGGCCGACCTCGCCGACCGTGACGCCGAACGCCGCGGACAGGGTGGACATCATGCCCGCCACCATCAGCTCGGCCGTGCCAAGGGAAAATATCGCCAGACCCAGTACGTAGACCGAGATCGGCAGGCTTTTTGTCGATGACATACTTCTCAACTTCTTTCTTATATTTGAATGAACGTTACAAAAAAAAGGCGAAAGACCCCGGACCGAATGCCGGCCACCGAGGCCTAAAGGTTGATCAACAGACCGGCGACGACATCCTCCAGGACCGCCCTGTCCTGGATGTTCCGGCTCAGCACCCGCAGACCGTAGTAGCCCGCCAGGAAGCCCCGGGCCATCTGCAGAGCCGATATCTGGTCACCGACCTCGCCGATGCGCTGGCCTTCGCTGAACACCGCGACCAGGGTTTGTTCCAGCCGCTGCCGATATTCCTGATTCAACGTGGCAACGGCTTCATCCTTGCTGCCACGCTCCAGTGCGGAGAACAGCACCATTGCGTCGCGCTGTCCCGGCTGGGAAAAGTCTTCGTCCATGCCCCACAGCAGCAAGGTGTGCAACCTGGTCTTTACCGGACCCGGCTGCATGAGAATGGCCAACTGTGCGGCCATCGTCTGCTCGTGGCTGCGCAGCAACGCCTGTTCGTACAACCCCTGCTTGCTGCCAAAAGCGTTGTACAAGCTGCCCCTGCCCAACCCGGTGCCATCGCAAAGATCCTGCGCCGAGGTGCCGGCAAAACCATTGGCGCTGAATACCGCCACGGCGGCATCGATGACGTCTTCGTCCTCGAACTGCCTGGGGCGACCCGGATAGGACGGCTTTTCAGTGCTCATGGCGGTGCTCGAGAGGAGCTGCAATGGCTCCGGCTCGCTCCGTTATGGAATGGGCATTCCAATATTCTAGCATGCCGGAACCATGCAAGCCGAGCATTGGACACACCGAAATCCCGAAGGGGCCGTGACCACTTCGCGACACTTTGCCGCCCGATCATGTGGAAACGACGCCATGGCGGGCTGCCGACCAACAGCTGGCCTGCATTGGCCGCGCCTCACGCAACGACCATCCATCTTCATGCACCAAAAAACAAAGGCGCCTTTCGGCGCCCTTGTTGTTCAACTCATTCCCACTCGATCGTTGCCGGCGGCTTGCCGGAGATGTCGTAGACCACGCGCGAGACGCCACGCAACTCGTTGATGATGCGATTGGAGACACGGCCGAGGAAGTCATACGGCAGGTGCGCCCAATGCGCGGTCATGAAGTCGATGGTTTCCACCGCACGCAGTGCGATCACCCACTCATACGCACGCGCGTCGCCAACCACGCCCACCGACTTGACTGGCAGGAACACCGCGAACGCCTGACTGGTCTTGTCGTACAGATCAGCCGCACGCAGCTCTTCGATGAAGATCGCATCGGCCCTGGCCAGCAGCTCGGCGTACTCGCGCTTCACTTCGCCCAGGATGCGCACGCCCAGGCCCGGGCCCGGGAACGGATGGCGGTAGACCATCGCGCGCGGCAGGCCGAGCTCGACGCCGAGACGGCGCACTTCATCCTTGAACAACTCGCGCAGCGGCTCGACCAGCTTGAGCTTCATGTCTTCCGGCAGGCCGCCCACGTTGTGGTGGCTCTTGATCACGTGCGCCTTGCCGGTCTTGCTGCCGGCCGACTCGATCACGTCCGGATAGATCGTGCCCTGCGCCAGCCACTTGGCGTTGCTGAGCTTGTTCGACTCCTCGTCGAAGATCTCCACGAACAGGTTGCCGATGATCTTGCGCTTGGCTTCCGGATCGCTGATGCCTTCCAGGGCCTTGAAGTAACGGTCGGCGGCATTCACGCGCACGACCTTCACGCCCATGTTGTCGGCCATCATCTTCATGACCTGGTCGCCTTCCTGGAAGCGCAGCAGGCCGGTATCGACGAACACGCAGGTCAGCTGATCACCGATGGCCTTGTGCAGCAGTGCCGCGACCACTGACGAATCAACGCCGCCCGACAGACCCAGGATCACCTCGTCGCTGCCAACCTGCTCGCGCACGCGGGCAATCTGGTCGTCGATGATGTTGGCGGCGGTCCACAGCGTGGCGCAACCGCAGATGTCGGTGACGAAACGCTTCAGCAGCGCCGAGCCCTGCTTGGTGTGGGTCACTTCCGGGTGGAACTGCACGCCATACCAACGCTTCTCTTCGTTGGCCATCGCGGCCACCGGAATGCGGTCGGTCACAGCGGTGATGGCGAAGCCCGGCGGCACATGCGTAACGTGGTCGCCGTGGCTCATCCACACGTCCAGACGCGGCTCACCGTTGTGGTCAGACAGCCCGCCCAGCAGGCCATCATTGCCCAGCAGTTTCACCTCGGCATGACCGAACTCGCGCTGGTCGGCGGCTTCGGTACCACCGCCCAACTGCTTGGCCATGGTCTGCAGGCCGTAGCAGATGCCCAGCAACGGCAGACCGCTGTCGAACACTTCCTGCGGCGCAGCCGGTGCGCCCGGCAGCGTGGTGGTTTCCGGGCCACCGGACAGGATGATGCCCTTGGCACCAAAAGCGGCGATTTCAGCCGGATCGTGGTCCCACGCCCAGATTTCGCAATACACGCCGAATTCGCGGATACGACGCGCGATCAGCTGCGTGTACTGTGCGCCGAAATCGAGGATGAGGATCTTGTCGTTATGGATGTTGGTCATAAAGCCCGGCAAGTGATCAATGAAAACGGGAAACGATGCAAAACGAATGGCGGATAGAGAAAGAGGAACGGGACAGTGTCCTCGTTCCTCTTCTTCTTACCGCATCAAGCGCGGTAGTTCGGCGGCTCTTTGGTGATCTGCACGTCGTGGACGTGACTCTCACGTTGGCCGGCGCCGCTGATCTTCACGAACTTCGGCTGGGTGCGCATTTCTTCGATGGTGGCGCAACCGACATAGCCCATGGTCGCGCGCAGGCCACCGATCAGCTGGTGGATGATGCCGCCGACCTGGCCGCGGTACGGCACGCGACCTTCGATGCCTTCCGGCACCAGCTTGTCGGCGGTGGCAGCGTCCTGGAAATAACGGTCCTTGGAACCCTTTTCCATCGCAGCCAGCGAACCCATGCCGCGGTAGCTCTTGTAGGAGCGGCCCTGGAACAGTTCGGTTTCACCCGGCGATTCCTCGGTACCGGCCAGCAGGCCACCGATCATCACCGTCGATGCACCGGCAGCCAGTGCCTTGCCGATGTCACCGGAGTAGCGGATGCCACCGTCGGCGATCAGCGGGATGCGATCCTGCAGTGCTTCGGCAACCAGATCGATCGCGGTCACCTGCGGCACGCCGACACCGGCGACCACGCGGGTGGTGCAGATAGAGCCCGGGCCGATGCCGACCTTGACCGCATCGGCGCCGGAATCCAGCAGCGCCAGCGCCGCCTCACCGGTACAGATGTTGCCGCCGACAACCTGCACGTGCGGGAAGTTCTTCTTCACCCACAGCACGCGGTCCAGCACGCCCTGCGAATGGCCGTGCGCGGTGTCCACCACCAGCACGTCCACGCCGGCAGCGACCAGCGCTTCGACGCGGCGATCGGTGTCACCACCAACGCCGACCGCAGCGCCCACCAGCAGACGCGTTGCGGCGTCCTTGGCAGCGTTGGGGTTGTCGCTCTTCTTCTGGATGTCCTTGACGGTGATCAGGCCGCGCAGTTCAAACGCGTCGTTCACCACCAGCACCTTTTCGATGCGGTTCTTGTGCAGCAGCGACAGTACTTCGTCGGAGGCAGCGCCTTCCTTCACCGTGACCAGACGGTCCTTCTTGGTCATGATGTGGCGGACCGGGTCATCCAGCTCGGTTTCAAAGCGCATGTCGCGGTGCGTGACGATGCCGGCCAGCAGGCCGTCATTGCCCACCACCGGAACACCGGAGATGTTGTGCGCCTGGGTCAGCGCCAGCACGTCGCGGATGGTGGTTTCCGGGCCAACCGTGATCGGGTCACGAATTACACCGGACTCGAACTTCTTGACCTTGGCCACTTCCGCAGCCTGCTGCTCAAGCGTCAGGTTCTTGTGGATGATGCCAATGCCGCCGAGCTGGGCCATGGCAATGGCCAGACGTGCTTCGGTGACGGTATCCATGGCGGCCGAGACAATCGGCAGCTTCAACCGCAGACCGCGCGTCAGGCGCGTGCCGAGGTCGACATCCTTGGGCAGGATCGTGGAGTGAGCGGGGACGAGCGAAACGTCGTCGTAGGTGAGTGCTTCAGCCTGGATGCGCAGCATCGGCATACCCGAGATGTGGGGAAGCGCGACATTTTACCCTTATTTCCTGCCCGATGGCAGGGGGCAAATGCGATGCAGTGTCACATCAGCGCGGGTTATTCAGCTGCTGGAAGTGGAAGGGCATTCGTCCTTCCCTGCCCTCGCCTTGGCTACGCCAAAGGGGCTATCGGCGGATGCCAGTGAACTGAACGCCCGCTGGTTCGGCCCCCCTCCCTTGCGCCAAAGGCGCAGGGGAGCGCTGGGGAGGGGTAGCTCTTAAAGAGCAATCAGCCCGCCGCCTCAACCGCCTCGATCGTGTTCTGCATCAGCGTGGCCACGGTCATCGGGCCCACGCCACCCGGCACCGGAGTGATCCAGCTGGCGCGCTGGGCTGCAGCCTCAAAGCCGACATCGCCGACAAGACGACCGTCCTCCAGGCGATTGATGCCCACGTCGATCACCACCGCACCCGGCTTGACCCACTCGCCCGGAATCAGCTGCGGAATGCCCACCGCCACCACCAGGATGTCGGCGTTGCGCACCGCGCGTTCCAGTTCGGCGCGCGGGGTGAACTTGTGGCAGCTGGTCACCGTGCAGCCGGCAATCAGCAGCTCCAGCCCCATCGGCCGGCCGACGTGGTTGCTGACGCCGACGATGGTGGCATTGCGGCCACGCACCGGTTGGTCGGTATGACCCAGCAGCGTCGTGATGCCACGCGGCGTGCATGGGCGCAGGCCGAATTCACGCAGCACCAGATGGCCCACGTTCTGCGGGTGGAAGCCATCCACGTCCTTGCGCGGATCAATGCGCTGGATCAGGCGGTTGGCATCCGGAATGCCCGGCAGCGGCAGCTGGATCAGGATGCCGTGGATCTTCGGGTCGGCGTTGAGCTGGTCGATCAGCTCAAGCAGCTGCGCCTCGCTGGTGCCCGCCGGCAGGTCGTAATCGAAGGCTTCGATGCCGACTTTCTCGGCAGCGCGGCGCTTGTTGCGCACGTACACGGTCGAAGCCGGGTCGCCGCCCACCAGCACCACCGCCAGCCCCGGACGCGATTGGCCGGCGGCAAGGCGTGCGTCCACGCGCACCTTGAGATCGTCGAGAAGCTCTTCGGCGATACGGCGGCCATCAAGGATGCGGGAGGTCTGCACGGGTGCGTCGGCGGAGACAGTCATTGGGCGTGGGAAAAGCTGCGGGGGCGGCTATTGTCCCTGATTACGGCAGATGCCACACCCTGCAAGGCCCAACGCCCTGCCCCGCCTATGGCGCCTCCGGCTCCGAGCCCCGCTCTGCTCCGGCAATGGCGTCGGGATTGAGCGGCCGCGATTCCCGCTTTGGCGGGGTGAATGGGGTTGGGGTCGGCTTGGGCGTCGGCGACACATTGCCGTACAGCATCCCCACGCCGGCCTTGAGCCCACCACCGGCGATTTCCAGTTCGAAGCGCTCGGCATCCCGGCGCCTGATTTCACGCGCCACCAGGTCGGCCTCGTCCTCCTCCGCCCCCAGCTGCAGCAGCGCAGCGCGGCCGAACTCCACCGCCGACTCGAAGGTTTCGCGGATCTGGAAATCGACACCGGCGTGTATCAATGAGAGCGAATGTTCGCGGTCATACGAGCGCACCAGCAACTTGGCCTGCGGGAACTCATGCCCGACCAACTCGACGATTCGATCGGCAGCGGCGCGGTCGTTCACGCATACCGCGATGGCGCGTGCCGTCTGAGCACCCGATGCACGCAGCACGTCCAACCGCGTGCCATCGCCGTAATAGATCTTGAAGCCAAAATCCGCGGCGCTGCGGATCATCGCGATGTCGTTGTCGATGATGGTCACGTCCACATCACGCGCCAGCAGCGACTGGCTGGACACCTGCCCGAAACGTCCAAAGCCGATCACCAGCACGCTGCCGGTCAAGCCATCGGCCGCTTCCACGCCCTCGGCTGAAACCAGGCCTTCCTTCACCAGCCGGCGGTACACCAGCATGCACAGCGGCGTCAGTGCCATCGACAGCACCACCACGGCGGTGAGGTTGGCGTTGACCTTGGCATCGATCACCCCGGCGCTGGCCGCAGCGGCGAACAGCACAAAGGCAAATTCGCCGCCCTGCGCCATCAGCACACCGCGATCGAGCGCCTGCCGGTGATCGCTGCCCATCACTCGCGCAACGATGTAGATGCACAACGCCTTGGCCAGCATCATTGCCGGCACCAGCAACGCAATCAGCTTCCAGTTCAGCGCCACCACCGACAGGTCCAGCGCCATGCCGACGCTGAGAAAGAACAAACCCAGCAGGATGCCGCGGAACGGCTCGATATCGGCCTCGATCTGGTGTCGGAACGTGGATTCGGACAACAGCACACCGGCCAGGAACGCGCCCATCGCCATCGACAAGCCACCCAGCTGCATCAGCAGCGCCGCGCCGAGCACCACCAGCAACGCTGCGGCGGTCATCACTTCGCGCGCCTTGGATTCGGCCAGGATGCGGAACAGCGGATTGAGCAGATAGCGGCCGACCACCACCAGTCCGACGATGGCGCCGGCGCCAATGGCGATGCTCACCCAGCGCGAGCCCTCCTGCGCGACGCCATGGGCCGGCGCCATCCATGCCACCAACGCCAGCAACGGCACGATCAGCAGGTCTTCGAACAGCAGGATCGAGACGATCTTCTGTCCCGACGGCAGCGCCACATCACCGCGCTCGGCAAGCAACTGCATCACCACTGCTGTGGACGTCAGCACGAAACCAGCGGCGGCAATGAAGGCCACCTGCGGGCGATAGCCGAACAGCATCGCGATACCGGTCAGCACCGCGGCGCAGGTGACGATCTGCGCGGTACCGAGACCGAAAATCTCGTTGCGCAGGCTCCAAAGATGCGAAGGGCGCATTTCCAGCCCGATCACGAACAGGAACATCACCACGCCCAGTTCGGCCACGTGCAGGATGGCCTGCGGATCGGAGAACCAGCCGAAACCGAACGGTCCGATCGCCAAACCGGCCACGAAATAGCCCAACACCGAGCCCAGGCCCAATCGCCGGAACAACGGCACCGCCACCACGGCAGCGCCGAGCAGCGCCACCACCTTTACCAGTTCCGTCGAGGATTCCGCTGACATGCCCGCCCCTTGCTCATCCAATGTGCGCACGATAAAGCACAACGTGTGCAATCCGGGTGCGGCAGACGCATTCAATCCGCCCCGGGGCCGGAACGGATCAATTCATGCGCGGTGCGAACAGAACGCGGCGTAGTCGATATAGCCCGGGAAGGGCACGCTCGGCGCGCAGACCGGGCACGCCGGATCGGCGGTGATCCTGGTTTCGCGGAAACGCATCTGCAGCGCATCGAAGCGCAGCAGCCGCCCGGTCAACGGTTCGCCGATGTCCAGCAGCAGCTTGAGCACCTCGGTGGCCTGCATCACCCCCGCCAGACCCGGTAGCACGCCCAGAACGCCGGCTTCCGAGCAGTTCGGCGCGAACTCCGGCGGCGGCGGCTCGGGGAACAGACAGCGATAGCACGGCGCCTGACCACGCTGGCGACCAGCATCAAACACGCTCACCTGCCCGTCGAAACGCTCGATGGCCGCATACACCAGCGGCTTGGCGTGCTTGATGCAGGCATCGTTGAGCAGATAGCGCAGCGGGAAGTTGTCCGAACCGTCCAGCACCACATCCACGCCCTGCATCAGCGCATCGATGTTGTCGGAGCTCACCCGCTCACGGATCGCCTCCACCTCGACATGCGGATTCAGCGCCAGCAGGCGCTCACGTGCCGACGCCACCTTGGCCATGCCCACAGCCGCCTCGGTGTGGATGATCTGCCGGTGCAGGTTGCTGCGCTCGACCACATCATCATCAGCAATGCGAAGATGCCCCACCCCGGCTGCGGCCAGATAGAAACTGGCAGGCGCACCGAGTCCACCGGCTCCCAACACGAGCACCCGCGACTGGCGCAGGCGGCGCTGCCCGGCCTCGCCCACCTGCGGCAACAGCAGGTGACGTGAATAGCGGTCATAGAAATCGCGCTCGTCGGCATCGAGCAGCGGCTGCACCAATGGCAATCCGGCCACTCGCCAGGCCACCGTTCCGCCGGCGACGGAGGCCAACCGGCCATAGCCTGCTTCGGCCAACACCGCCACCGCGTCGCCTGAGCGCTTGCCGCTCTGGCAGATCAGCATGAACTCGCGCTCCGGGTCTGGCAGGTGCCGGCCGGGATCAGCCAGCAACGCCCCTTTCGCGACGCCCAGCGCGCCTTCAGCCATCCCCCCAGCGCGCTCATGCGCCTCGCGCACGTCAATCAACAACACGCCGTCCAATTGCCGGGCGCGGGCCTGTTCCGGGGTCAGTTCGCGAATGCTCATGCGTCGATTATCGGCCAATAGCCGCTGCAGGGGCGGCCTCGGCCACGAAGCCACGGCACCTGCACATCACTGCCCAGTCCGCCAACCGGAACATCCCGGCTTCGCGCCCAGGGCGCTCGTATCCCGCAGCGGCGGCCTTGGCCGCGAAAGCCACGGCACCTGCAGATCGCAGCCCGCCCCGTCCGCTGGTAGATCCCCGCTTCGCGGCCGAAGCAGCGTTTACCGGGCCCCGGAATGCAGAAGGCGACCTTGCGGTCGCCTCCTGCTGAATCACTTACGGCCCTTCACATGCTTCATCAAGCGCCGCTTGGCTTTTACCTGCCGCTCGGTCAGCACGTTCTTCTTGCCCTCGTACGGGTTGGCACCCTCGCGGAACAGGAACGTCACCGGCGTACCGACCAGCTTGAAACGCTTGCGGAAGAAGTTCTCCAGATAACGCTTGTACGAATCAGGCAGCTCCTTCAAACGCGTACCGTGCACGATGAACGTCGGCGGATTGGTGCCGCCCGGATGCACGTAACGCAGCTTGGAAACGTGACCACGGATGCTCGGCGGCGGGTTCGTTTCGTATGCGACTTCCAGCGCCTTGTTCACCTCGCTGGTGCTGAACTCGTGCGTCGCCGAGGCATGTGCCCGGTGCACCGCACGGAACAGCTCCTTCAGACCCGAACCGTGCTTGGCCGAGATACGCACCACTTCAGCCCACGGCACGAAGCCCAGCTTCCGCGACACCAGGGCCTCGGCCTGCTCACGTTGATAGTCGGTAAGGCCATCCCACTTGTTGATCGCAATCACCAGCGCACGGCCAGCATCAAGCACCGCACCGAGCACGCTCGCGTCCTGGTCGGTGACGCCTTCGCTGGCGTCCAGCATCAGCACCGCAACCTGGGATTGCTCGATCGCACGCAGCGTCTTGACCACGCTGAACTTCTCGACCACCTCTTCAACCCGGGCCTTGCGGCGCAGGCCAGCGGTGTCGATCAGCCGGTACAGCTGGCCATCACGCTCCATGTCCACCGAAATGGAATCGCGCGTGGTACCTGGCACCTCCGACGCGATCATCCGCTCCTCGCCCAGCAGGCGATTGACCAGCGTCGACTTGCCCACGTTCGGGCGGCCGCAGAAGGCAATACGGATACGATTCGGATCGTTGTCCAGCGTCTCGGTCGTGCCCTCTTCAGGCAGCCGCTCGATGATTTCGTCAACCAGATCGTCAATGCCCTGACGATGTGCCGCCGAAACCATCAACATTTCGCTGAAACCGTAACGCGCAAACTCTGCACGCACGGCATTCTCATCCGTGCCGTCGATCTTGTTGATCAACAGCAACGTAGGCCGCGCAAGCTTGCGCAGCCATGACAGGATCTCGTCATCCAGCGCCGACGCGCCATCACGCGCGTCGACCACAAATACGATCAGATCCGCCTCACCGGCGGCGGCTCGAGCCTGGCGCGCAGTGGCGCCGGCCAGCCCTTCCTCTTCACCGGCAATACCGCCGGTATCAACGAGCAGGAAGGGATTGTCCTCGTTCAGACGGCAGACGCCGTAGTTGCGATCACGGGTTACCCCGGGCTGGTCATGGACCAGCGCATCGCGCGTACGGGTCAGCGCATTGAAAATCGTGGACTTGCCGACGTTCGGCCGTCCAACCAGGGCGACCAAAGGCAGCATCGCTTGTACTCCTTATTGGGCCAACCGAAATGCGGTCAGCTTTCCATCTACGTTCTGCACCAGCGCAATGCCGTCGGCGACAACCGGCGTAGCCAGAACGGCGTCACCGCCACTCTTCTCGCGCGCAGCCAACTCGCCGTCACTGAGCCGCAGCCAGTGCAGATAACCCTTGTAATCCCCGACCACGGCGTAATCACCCTGGACCGCGGCACCTGTAAGCGAACGACGGGCCAGCGCCTGCTGCGACCACATCGCCGAGCCGGACGACTTGTCCAGCCCATAAACCGTACCCTTGCCATCGGTGACGACCACGTTGCCCGAAGACACCGCAACGCCACCGCCGCCACCGTGATCACGCGACCACAACGGACGACCGGTCGGCCCTTCGATGGCCATCGTCTCGTTCTTGAAGCTGGTCACGTACAGCGTGTTGCCCTCCAGCACCGGGGCGCCGTCGATATCGGCCATGCGCTCCAGCTCGGTACGGCCTTCCGGCGTACCTACCGATTGTTCCCACAGCGGGCGACCATCCTGCATCGCCAGCGCACTGAGCGTGCCGTCATCGTTGCCGATGAACAGAACGCCCGGGCCCGCCACCACCGGCGCGTTGCCACGCACGGTCAGCGACGGCAGTTCCTGCGAGTTGAACCAACGCTGCTCGCCCGTGGCTGCATCCAGCGCGGTGGTGCGGCCATCGTTGCTGCGCACGAACACCAGGCCCTGTGCGACGGCCGGTGCGGCGATCACTTCGCCCGGCACCTTGGCCTTCCACTTCTCGGCACCGCTGCTGGCATCCAGCGCGATGACCTGCCCGTCCAGCGTGCCGATCACCACCAGGCCGTCACCCACGCCGGGGCCACCGGACAGGCGCAGCTTGGGCTTCTTCTTTTCCTTGGCCGGGGTGTACTCCCAGACTTCCTTGCCCGTCTGCAGGTCCAGCGCGTGCACGCCGCCTTCCACTGCAGCCGCATACACACGGCCATCGGACACCACCGGCGCCTGACGCAGGCCGATACGGCCTTCGCCCTTGCCGACATTGGCCGACCAGATCTTGTTGACCGTCAGGGTCGGCTCGAACTTCACCAGCTCAGCCGGCTCCAGCGCCTTCTTGGCTTCCGCGTCCTTGCCCGCGAACCAGCCCTTGACCGTCGAGCAGCCGGTCAGCGTCATCGCGACCAGCACCACGCCTGCAACATGCTTGAGCTTCATCAAATCTTCTCCGCCGCAGGATCGGTCACGGTGCCACCGGCATCCGTCAATTTGGTTTCAAGCAGGCGGCGTTGCGGCGCAGCCACGTCCAGCTTGGCCAGCGCCTTGCTGTACAGCTCACGTGCCTGATCACGCTTGTTCTGGGCAATCAAGGCATCGCCGCCGATTTCCAGACTGGCGCTGTCCTGCGCGGAGCCGACCAGCTTCAGCGCTTCTTCCGCCTTGCCGGTTTCAATCAGCAGGCGTGCCACGCGCTGGTCGATCAGCGTCTTGAACTCACCTTCGGCCTTGAGTGCGCGCAGGGTCTTGATGGCGTCTTCGTTCTTGCCGGCTTCGACCTGGGCCTTTGCAAGCTCCAGCGCGGCCAGGTCGGCGTAGATGCCGGTCTTGCCACCGCCCAGCGCGGCAACTTCCTTGGCAGCTTCTTCCAGATTCTTGGATTGCAGGCTGCGCGTGACTGCTTCATAGCGGACATTGGCCTCAGCCAACTTGCCCACCTGCTCCTTCTGCCACCACTGCCAACCGGCGATGGCGCCAATACCGAGAACCACTCCGCCGAGGATTCCGGCACCATTCTTGCGCAGCCACGTGCGGACACGTTCGCCTTGTTCGTGCTCGTCGAGCAGGTCGTCAATCGCCATGCGTACTCTCGCTTCCCTGCCGGGAAGCCTTGTTGTTTTGAGTCGGCGCCTTGCCTCAGTGTGAAACCGGCGCCACGGAACCGTCAGAGGATACCGTAAAGCGGGCAACATTACCGCGCTTGTAGGGCCCCAGATCGACGTTACCGGAGGCCTGCTGAACCTCCACCTTCGCTGCATTGCCGAGCACCATGCGGCCCACCTGCCCTGCGGAGAAAGTGCGGGTCTGGCCCGAGGGGATCAGCGCCTTCTCAACGGTCGAACCATCGGGAGCGGAGATTTCCACCCAGCTGTCGCCCTTGAAGGTCAGCGTCAACGCCCCTGCCGAAGCGGGCGCAACAGGCCGAGCCATCGCCGGGGCCATCGAGGCGATGTAAGGCCCACTGGGCTGCGTGTCCGCGACCTGCGCAGCTGCGGCCGGAGCCGGCACAGCCGAGGCGGCGGCAACCGATTCCGCCGGTGGTACCACGTCCAACGAAGCCGTACTCGGCGGCGAATTGTGGGTGCTGCTGCTGATTACGTACCAGATCGGCACCGCCAGCACGGCGGTGATGACCACATAGACCGCACGACGGCCAAGATTTTCTGCCGCACGCCGAAGCGGCGGCGTATGTGTATGACTGACCAGCTTGGGTGGCTCTACCGGGGCCAGCCGAGCCTGCTCCAGCAGGCCTTCCAGATCAACGCGCAGCAGCCGCGCATAGCTGCGCAACTGGCCACGGACGAATACCGGGGCGCCCAGTCGATCCCATTGCTCTGTTTCCAGCGCCGCCACAACCTGCACAGGCATGCGCAGCTGGCTGGCTACCTCCCCCAGCGACAACCCCGCAGCCTCACGGGCCTTGCGCAGCTGTTCGCCACATCCCACCGCACCATCGAAAACGTTGACACCCGGGTCGTTGATCACAATGCATCAGCCTTGGGATTTCGAGGCCGCGCCTGAAGGAAACTCCTCGCGCAACCGCTGTTGGAACCGACCGGCGGCACTCCCGTCGCCCAGCCGCTCTTCTACCTGAATGGCAAGTTGTAACACGGAAACCGTGGCCGGCGCAGCCGCCAGCCGGCGCTGATAGAAAGCCCGCGCTTCAAAGTAACGACCGTGTAGCAGTTCGTTGCGCGCCATCGACTCCAGCGCATACGGATTGTCGGGCGCCAGCGCCAGTGCTTGGCGCAGATCGCGCTCGGCGCGCTCGCGCTGACCAACATCCAGGGCGCAACCTCCTGCATTGGCCAATGCATCGGCTCGGGACGCGTATTCCGGCACGGCCAAAGCCCGATCAAACCAGACCAAGGCCTCGGCCGGGTGCCCGTTCCCACACAACCAGGCCCCGTAATTGTTCAGCATCTCACCGCGCTGCGGGGCCAGTTCGGCCGCCTTGCGATACAGCGCGCCCGCAGCCGCACTCTGGCCTCGACGCCCTTCCACCACCGCCTGCACGGTGAAGGCATCCGGCGACGTCGGGTCCAGCTTCTGCGCCGAGCGCGCGTATTTGACTGCCTCATCCAGCGCACCGCGCCGAAAGCGATCGCCTGCCAGCTCCAGCAATTCCTGATAACGCATCCGCTGGCGCGCGGCGCGGTCGTCACGTACGTGATAGTCCAGCGCAACGCGTCCAGCCTCCTGGGTCCTGAAGACCTTTGAGCCACCGCCGTGCCCGCAGCCGGCGACCAGCAGCGTGGCGATCACCAGCAGGAGCAACCGATCAGGCCTGCGCATCCCCGAGTTCCTGTGCTTGCAGCAGGCGATTGAACTCCGCCTGGCGGCGGGTGCGATCCATCACCTGGCCCTTGAGCTGACCACAGGCTGCGTCGATGTCATCGCCGCGGGTACGCCGCACCATCGTCAGCACCTGCGAGTCGAGCAGGATTTTCTGGAAGGCGCGGATCTGCTCCTCGTCCGAACGCTCATAGCGCGTGCCGGGGAACGGATTGAACGGGATCAGATTGACCTTGCCCGAATCCTTGGCCTGCACCGCGTTGTCGAACTGGCGCATCAAGCGCGCCAGCTGGCGGGCGTGCTCGGGCTGGTCGTTGATGCCCTTCATCAGCGTGTATTCGAAGGTCACCGAATCGCGCTTCTTGTTGCCGCGCAGGTAACGCGCGCAGGAAGCCATCAACTCGGCGATCGGGTACTTCTTGTTGAGCGGCACCAGCGTTTCGCGCAGCTCATCGTTGGGCGCGTGCAGCGACACAGCCAACGACACATCGCTCTCGACCGACAGGCGATCAATCTGCGGCACCAGGCCGGAGGTGGACAAGGTCACGCGCTTGTTGGCCAGGCCGTAGCCGAGGTCATCGCGCATGATGCTCATGGCGCGCACGACGTTGTCGAAATTCATCAGCGGCTCGCCCATGCCCATCATCACCACGTTGGTGAGGCGGCGCATCTGGTGCGGCACGTTGCCCAGGTGACGGGCGGCAACCCACACCTGGCCGATGATCTCGGCGGTGGTCAGGTTGCGGTTGAAACCCTGGGTGGCGGTCGAACAGAAGGTGCAGTTCAAGCCGCAACCGACCTGCGAGGACACGCACAGCGTGCCGCGGGTCTTGTCAGGGATGTAGACGGTTTCGATGGCGTTCTTGCCATCCACGCCCATCGCCAGCAGCCACTTGTGGGTGCCATCGGCGGAAGGCTTGTCGAACACGATATTCGGGACGATGACCTCGGCATGCGCCTGCAGCTTGGTGCGCAGCGCCTTGCCGAGGTCAGTCATCAGGTCGAAATCGGTGACGTAGCGGTGATGGATCCACTTCATCACCTGATGGGCACGGAACTTCTGTTCGCCAAGGGTTTCGACGAAGAACTTTTCCAGGCCCGCGCGATCGAGGTCGAGCAGGTTCTGCTTGCCAGCAGTCGGTGCCGTCTTCGGCAACGGCTGGATGGCGGGTGTCTGTACGACCTCGTTCACGGCTTCAACCTTTAATGCTTGCTACTTAGCGCGAAACCACTTCGGTGGCGGCGAAGAAGTAGGCCACTTCGATGGCTGCGTTCTCGACCGAATCCGAACCGTGGGCGGCGTTGGCGTCGATGGAATCGGCGAAATCAGCGCGGATGGTGCCCGGCGCTGCGTCCTTCGGGTTGGTGGCGCCCAGCAGGTCGCGGTGGGCCAGCACGGCGTTCTCGCCTTCCAGCGCCTGGATCATCACCGGGCCGGAGATCATGAACTCGACCAGCGCGTTGAAGAACGGACGCTCGCGGTGCACGGCGTAGAAACCTTCGGCTTCACGACGCGAGAGCTGCTTGTACTTGGCAGCCACAACCTTCAGGCCGGCCTTTTCAAAGCGCGCGTAGATTTCACCGATCACGTTCTTGGCAACGGCGTCGGGCTTGATGATCGAAAGGGTGCGCTCCAGCGCCATGGGAAATCTCCGGGTGTTTAGGGCCGGTCTGGCCCGAGGGTACATGAAAAAAACCCGCGTGCGGACGCGGGCTTAGCCTGAATTGCGGTGGCTGATTCTACCGGTTGACTCCACCCTTTGCACAGCGGCACATGAACGATGCTGCATAGCAGCATGACCAGAACGCCCGGGCGGGCGTAGGATCCAAACAATCGTTTGATTGATTGTTCTGACCATGGGCAAACCCGCCAGCTTCTCCACCAAGGACCGCATCCTCGGCGCGGCCGAGGAACTGTTCGCCCTGCACGGCTTCGCCGGCACCTCGCTGCGCCAGGTGACCAGTCACGCCGATGTAAACATTGCCGCGGTCAACTACCACTTCGGGTCCAAGGAAAACCTGGTCAATGAAGTGTTCCGCCGCCGCATGGACGAGATGACCGCCGCCCGTCTGGGCCAGCTGGAGCAGGCCCGCAATGCCCATCCTGGCGACCTGCGCGCGGTGCTTGCAGCCTTTGTCGAGCCCGCCCTGGCACTGGCCCAGGACCGCCAGAGCGGCGGTGCCTTCGTGCGCGTCATCGCCCGCGCCTATGCCGAGAAGAACGACAACCTGCGCAAGTTCCTGTCCGACCACTACGGCCATGTGCTGCGCGAGTTCGGCAAGGCCATCGGCGCCTGCGTGCCAGGCCTGAGCAAGGAAGAGCTGTACTGGCGCCTGGACTTCCTGGCCGGTGCGCTCACCTACGCCATGGCCGACTTCGGCCTGATCAAGCGCCCGCACAACATCAGCGAGGCCGCCCACCGCAGCAAGGCCGCGCAGGAACTGATTCATTTCGCCGAAGCCGGTTTCCGTGCCAGCGCACGTACGCCGGATTCTTCCCCCACCTGATCCATCCGTCATCGCAGACCAAAGGTTTATCGATATGTCCAATTCCCTGCTTGTCCGCCGCGCAGCCGTCCTGGGCGCAGGCGTCATGGGTGCGCAGATCGCCGCCCACCTGACCAATGCCGGCATCGACACCGTCCTGTTCGACCTGGCTGCCAAGGAAGGCCCGGCCGACGGCATCGTGCTGAAGGCCATCGCCAACCTGGGCAAGTTGAGCCCGGCACCGCTGGCGTCCAAGTCGCTGGCCGAAGCCATCACCCCGGCCAACTACGACTCAGGCCTGGAGCAGCTGCGCGACTGCGACCTGATCATCGAGGCCATCGCTGAACGGATGGACTGGAAGCAGGACCTGTACAAGAAGATCGCCCCGTTCGTGAACGAACACGCGGTGCTGGCCTCCAACACCTCCGGCCTGGGCATCAACAAGCTCGCCGACGTGCTGCCGGAAGAACTGCGCCACCGCTTCAGCGGCGTGCACTTTTTCAATCCGCCGCGCTACATGCACCTTGCCGAGCTGATCCCGGCCAAGACCACCGACAAGTCGGTGCTGGAAGGCCTGGAAACCTTCCTGACCACCAACCTCGGCAAGGGCGTGGTGTACGCCAAGGACACCCCGAACTTCATCGGCAACCGCATCGGCGTGTTCTCGATCCTGTCCACCATCCACCACACCCAGCAGTTCGGCCTTGGCTTTGACGAAGTGGACGGCCTGACCGGCCCGCTGGTCGGCCGCCCGAAATCGGCCACCTACCGCACCTCCGACGTGGTCGGCCTGGACACCATGGCCCACGTCATCAAGACCATGGGCGACACCCTGCCCGATGACCCGTGGCACCAGTACTTCAAGTCGCCGGTGTGGCTGGACGCGCTGATCAGCAAGGGCGCACTGGGCCAGAAGACCGGCGCTGGCATCTTCCGCAAGGTTGGCAAGGACATCGTGGTGATCGACCTGCAGAAGCAGGACTACCGCCCGGCCGACCGCACCGCCGCGCCGGAAGTGGTCGAGATCCTGAAGATCAAGAGCCCGGCCGAGAAGTTCGCCAAGCTGCGCGAAAGCCAGCACCCGCAGGCGCAGTTCCTGTGGGCCAGCTTCCGCGACCTGTTCCATTACAGTGCCTACCACCTGGCCGACATCGCTGAAACCGCGCGCGACGTGGACCTGGCCATCCGCTGGGGCTACGGCTGGTCGTTGGGCCCGTTCGAGACCTGGCAGGCCGCCGGCTGGAAGCAGGTGGCGCAGTGGATCGCCGACGACATCGCCGCCGGCAAGAGCATGAGCAGCGCGCCGCTGCCGGCTTGGGTACTGGACGGCCGTGACGGCGTGCATGCCGCCGAAGGCAGCTACAGCCCGTCGCTGAACACCCTGGTGCCGCGCTCGTCGCTGCCGGTGTACCAGCGCCAGCGCTTCCCGGACGCCCTGCTGGGCGAGAAGTTCGCCCCGGGCGAGACCGTGTTCGAGAACGACGGCATCCGCCTGTGGACCGACGGTGACGGCATCGGCGTCATCAGCTTCAAGACCAAGATGAACACCGTGTCGGACCAGGTGCTGGACGGCATCCAGCATGCCATCGGCCTGTCCGAGAAGCAGTTCAAGGGCGTGGTGATCTGGCAGAACAAGGAGCCCTTCTCCGCCGGCGCCGACCTGTCCGGCGCACTGGGCGCGTTGCAGGCCGGCAAGATCGCCGAGTTCGAAGCGATGGTCGCCAACTTCCAGCGCACCAGCCAGCGCATCAAGTACGCCACCGTGCCGGTGGTGACCGCCGTGCGCGGCCTAGCCCTGGGCGGCGGCTGTGAGTTCCAGATGCATGCCGCCAAGTCGGTCGCATCGCTGGAAAGCTATATCGGCCTGGTCGAAGCCGGCGTCGGCCTGCTGCCGGCAGGCGGTGGCCTGAAGGAACTGGCCGTGCGCGCCTCGCAGGCCGCCGGTGCCGACGGCGACGTGTTCGCCGAGCTGAAGAAGACCTTCGAAACTGTCGCGATGGCCAAGGTGTCCAACTCGGCGGTCAACGCCAAGGAGCTGGGTCTGATGCGCGGTACCGACAAGGTCGTGTTCAACAGCTTCGAGCTGCTGCACATCGCCAAGGCCGAAGTCACCGCACTGGCCGAAGGCGGCTACCGTCCGCCGATGCCGGCACGCCGCATCCGCGTGGCCGGTGACGTGGGCATCGCGACCTTCAAGATGATGCTGGTCAACATGCTGGAAGGCCGCTTCATCAGCCCCTACGACTACGAGATCGCCGAGCGCATCGCCACCGTGCTGTGCGGCGGCAAGGTCGACCGCAACACGGTGGTGGACGAAGAGTGGCTGCTCACCCTGGAGCGCAAGCACTTCGTCGAACTGGCCCAGCAGGAAAAGACCCAGGCCCGCATCGCGCACATGCTCAAGACCGGCAAGCCGCTGCGGAACTGAGTGAGCGTGCTTTCAGGGCGACGCCACGTCGTCGCCCTCGCCCGCCCTCACGCTCACACCTATTGAAGAGATCACTGCAATGACCAAGCAAATCCAGGACGCCTACATCGTCGCCGCCACCCGCACCCCGGTTGGCAAGGCGCCCAAGGGCATGTTCCGCAACACCCGTCCGGACGACATGCTCGCCCACGTGCTCCGCTCAGTGGTCGCCCAGGCCCCGGGCGTGGACGTCAACCGCATCGACGACGCCATCATCGGCTGCGCCATGCCCGAAGCCGAGCAGGGCATGAACGTGGCACGCATCGGCGTGCTGCTGGCCGGCCTGCCGAACACCATCGCCGCGCAGACGGTGAACCGCTTCTGTTCGTCCGGTCTGCAGGCCGTGGCCATGGCCGCCGACCAGATCCGTCTGGGCAACAGCGACCTGATGCTGGCCGGCGGTACCGAGTCGATGTCGATGGTGCCGATGATGGGCAACAAGATCGCCATGGCGCCGAGCGTGTTCGACAACGACCACACTGCGATTGCCTACGGCATGGGCATCACCGCCGAGAAGGTCGCCGAGGAATGGAAGATCTCGCGCGAAGACCAGGACGCCTTCGCGCTGGCTTCGCACCAGAAGGCCATCGCCGCGATCCAGAACGGCGAGTTCAAGGATGAGATCAGCCCCTACGAAATCGTCTCGCACCTGCCCGACCTTGCCGACGGCAAGCGCATCATCACCCGCAACAAGCTGGCCGACACCGACGAAGGCCCGCGCCTGGATTCCTCGGCAGAAGGCCTGGCCAAGCTGCGCCCGGTGTTCCGCAACGGCCAGTTCGGCGGTTCCGTCACTGCCGGCAATTCCTCGCAGATGAGCGATGGCGCCGGCGCGGTGCTGCTGGCCTCGGAACAGGCCATCAAGGATTACGGCCTGACCCCGCTGGCCCGTTTCGTCAGCTTCTCCGTCGCTGGCGTGCGCCCGGAAGTGATGGGCATCGGCCCGATCGCAGCGATCCCGAAGGCGCTCAAGCAGGCCGGCCTGACCCAGGACCAGCTGGACTGGATCGAGCTCAACGAAGCCTTTGCCGCGCAGTCGCTGGCGGTCATCCGCGATTGTGGCCTGGACCCGAGCAAGGTCAACCCGCTGGGCGGCGCCATCGCCCTGGGCCACCCGCTGGGTGCGACCGGCGCGATCCGCACCGCGACCATCCTGCACGGCCTGCGTCGTCGCCAGCAGAAGTACGGCATGGTCACCATGTGCATCGGCACCGGCATGGGCGCAGCGGGCATCTTCGAATCGCTGTAAGCCGATTCGTCATCTCGTGATGAGCAAACACAAGGGCAGCCTCCTGGCTGCCCTTGTTCTTTTTGGGCCCGCACAGGACGGAACAGGTCATCCAGGATCAGCTCCCTCCCGGCAGCCCTACAGTTCAGCCCGCCCCCGGCCAATCTTCCAGAACCCCTCGCCTTGAGGGCTAGATTCATCCTCCGGATGCCCGCCGCACGTGACTGTTCAGGACATTGGCTGTAGCATTCACACCGTCAGCGAGGCTTTCAGTCGGTTACAAGTCGGCACGAACCTGAAAGTCCTTCAAGATCAACGTCTAACCGGGGGTGCATTGTCGCCGATAGGCCGACTGCCACCCTTGATGAAAAGATAGAAAAACGAAGCCCGCCAAGCACTTATGCTCGGTGGGCTTTTTCGTTATGTCGTGCCAAATGGGCCTAATTGGGCATGATTTGGCAGCGCTTGGTCAGCTTTTTGGTCAGTTTTTAGAATTGGCGACCGCAACAGTGTTGTTTCCCCAGCAGGCCATTGTTGCCTTCTGGCATCCGACTGCCTATAACCCATTCAGCTTAAATGGGCGCGAGTACCAATGGGAGACTGGACGGTTGAACTACTGAAACTTGGTCAGATTACTGGCCCTGCCGTGATCGGTCTCTTCGGTGTCGTAGTCGGTGCCGGGCTCACTTCCCGCCGTGAACGTAATGCAGAAGCGCGGAAAGCCAAGAAGGATGCGGCACTGCTGGCAGCAATCATTGGCGGAGAACTAGACAAATTCATCTCGTCCTGCGCCGACGTTGCCCAGGACGATGGCACTGTAGACCCGACTTCTGGCTTTTGGGATGAAAGTACAGCGGTGCCCTCCTTCGACCCATCAAAGTTTGCAGTCGAATGGCGGTCCATCGATGAGAAGATCATGTTCGACATCCATGATCTGCCCTACCAAATCGGTTTTTCCAATGGTGCTATTTCCGATGCTGCTGAGCACGACTCGCCCCCCGACTTCCCCGATTGGTTCGAGGAACGCCAGTACCAGTACGCAAGGCTCGGCCTCCACTGCGTCGATATAGTGGCACGCCTCCGGACAGCGGCGAAACTACGGCCACGGCCAAAGACCTTCGAATGGAAGCCCGAGGTGATCTTCCAGGCCAAAATTGACAAGATCGAAGCCCAAAGAGCCAAGAGAGATCAGGCCGAGCTTGTATGACTTGGCCCGCCGGAGCAGGCGATCAACGCCTACCGTTACCGCCCTCCGCGCGGTGGAACACCGGCTGCAGGCCAAGTACCTGGCAGCCAGCATGTGACCATGCCTATCGGATGTGCACCTCTGCAGGATCCGTCGCCATACTCAACTGCCCGGCCACAAAGCTGGATGCGTCCAGAGAGTAGCGCCAGTTGAGGTAGTCATTGCTGACCGCACCACGCCCACACAGCGTTTGCATCGGCAGATTCTGCGAGGCATGCGCAGAAAGCTCAACCACCTCTAGATTCGCCAGGCCGTTGGTTTGAAGCTCTTACACGTCAACTTCTCGAAAGTCGTTGGCCTCAGGCAGCACAGGGCGCTCGCCATAGAACCAATTCAGCATGATCGCGACCGGCTCCATTCCGACACTCATCGGCGCCGCGTCTCATCCACCCGGCAGGAGCCAGCATTACAATTCCGTAATGCACTGGTCAGGGCGATGTAAGCCGCAAGCGTCTAATTTGCAGTTCCCCCTCGCCATTGGTGAACATCAATGTTGCGCTCATTCACGCGCCTAGCTTCGCTTGCCATCCTCCTACTGGGCATGGCAGCAGCACCATTAGCACTGGCTCATCCCAGCCTGGCTCGCTCCAATCCGACAGCCGATGCCAAAGTCGCGCCTCTGACCCAGATCGAACTGGAGTTCAGCGAACGCATCCTGCCCCGTGCAACACGAGTGGAGCTGACGATGCTCCATAACCGCATGCAGATGGCCATGCCAACCGCCAACCAACAAATCTCTGAGGACGGCCGCACGCTTCGCGCTAGCTTCGCGAAACCTCTGCCGAGCGGCACCTATCAGCTGCAGTGGCGGGCAGTAGGCCAAGATAGCCACCCGATAACGGGCAACTACCGCTTCACCGTACTGTAAGAGCCAGCAGTGGACGAGCTGTTTTCCTACGCACTGCGGCTGGGCTTGTACTTGGCCCTAATGCTGCTATTCGGGCGGATGTTGTTTATCCGCCCAGTATTGGCAACCAGATGGTATAGAGCACTGATACTGGTCTCGCTAACCCTAGTCGTCGCTGATGCCGTGACGCGATTGTCCGGTCTACTAGGCCTACCCCCCAACAGCATCGACACCGGCACCGTTCTCTGGTTCGCTACTGAAACGCCGGTCGGCTTGGCTTCCATCACTCGCATAGCAGCGCTCCTAGCCTTGCTATTGCTGTGTATTGCCGAGCCCCCCATCAGTCGCATGCGCAGAGCTGCCGGAATCCTCCTGTCCGCAGCTGCGCTAGCGAGTTTGGCTTGGAACGGTCATGCCGCAGCAGGCGATGGACTTACTGGTGATCTACGGCTCGGCGCGGGCATGGTGCATCTCCTTGCAGCTGGCGCCTGGGTGGGGGCAATTGCATCGTTCCTGCAATTGGCCGTGCGAGGTAGCGGCTCCAGTTTGCGTCATCGCACGTACGAGCTATGGAACGCAACCCACCGTTTCGCCTGGCCGGGCACTGTCATCGTCGTGCTGCTGGCTATGACTGGCGTCTATAACTACGTCGATCTGGGTGGATCGCAAAGCAGCCTGTTTGGTACAAACCATGGCCGCTGGCTACTGCTTAAGTTGGGCATAGTTTCAGTCATGCTGCTTTTAGCTGCACTACATCGGTGGCGCTTGGTCCCTGCCCTTGCCGCAGCGATACGTACTGGCGGGCAGCTGCGTGCATTGCGCTTCTTGCGCTTCAGTCTCACTGGCGACGCTGTCTTGGCGTTCCTGGTACTGGTCTGCGTAGCCGTGCTGGGCACCTTGGATCCACTAACCTGAGCATGCTCTGCTAGCCTGCGCGCAGACCTCATCAGGTGACCCATGAAACTGCTGATAATCGAAGACGAGCCAAAGACCGGCAGCTACCTGCGACAAGGCCTGGTTGAAGCTGGTTATGTAGTTGATTTGACCACTGATGGCTTGGATGGACTGCATCTGGCAGAGAGTGGGGACTACCACCTGCTCATCCTTGACGTAATGCTGCCCGGGTTGGATGGGTGGAGCATTCTTTCACGGCTGCGTTCCAGTGGCTGGCAGGCACCGGTACTGTTCCTATCTGCGCGAAGCAGCATCGCCGATCGCGTACAAGGTCTCGAACTGGGTGCAGATGACTACCTTGCGAAACCGTTTGCTTTTGCTGAACTACTCGCCCGCGTGCGCACTTTGCTACGCCGTGGTCAGGCAGCACCTTTAGCTGAACGCATCGTTGTGGCCGACCTGGTAGTGGATACGCTTCGCCGAAGAGTGGAGCGTAATGGCCAGCGCATTGCTCTCAGCCAGAAGGAATACACCCTGCTGGAGCTACTTGCCCGTCGACACGGCGAAGTGCTGCCGCGTTCACTGATAGCATCACAGGTGTGGGACATCAACTTCGATAGCGACACCAACGTTATTGACGTAGCAATCCGCCGCCTACGCGCAAAGATCGATGACGGTTTCGCCGAAAAGTTGATCATTACAGTGCGTGGCATGGGCTATGTGCTGGAAGCCGCAGACGATTCGGCCAAACGCAACGCATGAATTCCCGTCTCTCTATCGCCACACGCCTGACCGCGATATTCGCCATCGTGGCCACAGGCGTACTGACCGTGCTCGGCATAGCTATTTACTTGAGTGCGCGTCACAACTTGATTGCACAGGACTTCGCGGAACTGGAGAACAAAGTTGCATTGATCTCCGAACTCGTCTCTGCAGGCACGCATGAACAGCGCGCACAGCGGCTAGCTGAGGCATTGGGCCATCACCCCAATATCGAGTTCCATATCATCGATGACAGGGGCGAACAGCTGTTTTCTACTGCCTCGGAAGAACTTCGCATACATGCGCAGAACCAGCCTGCTGATCCCAATGTAAGGCGTCGCGACTGGACGCTGATCGGAGGCCCTCGCCTACATGTAATCCATCTCCGCCAACGCGTAGCCGATGGAAGTACAGTGACCATCCTGCTGGGAATAGATGATGCGCGGCATGCAGCTTTCCTTCGGCGATTTCGACATCTTCTGGCGATCGCCATCGTAACGGCGGCGCTCGCCAGTAGCTTGCTAGGCGGCTATGCGGTACGCCGTACGCTACGTCCCTTGCAGACACTCTCTCACGAGGCACGGCAGATCACTGCAGGTCGCCTGCAGAGTCGTCTTTCGGTGGATGCCGCACCAGCTGAGCTTGAGCAGCTGGCACAAGCCCTCAACGGAATGCTAGCGCGGCTGCAGCAGGACTTCACGCGCCTCACTGAGTTCTCTGGCGATCTCGCCCACGAGCTGCGCACACCGATCACCAACATGCTGACTCAGGTGCAGGTCGTGCTGACGCATCCACGCAGCAACGATGCCTACCGCGAGACCCTTGCCTCCTGCGCTGAAGAGCTGCAACAACTCGCAGAAATCGTGAGCGACCTACTCTACCTCGCTCAGGCCGAAGCGCCCGGCGCTCTACCAACTTGCGAACTTGTACCACTGGATGAGGTCGTGGATTCGTTGTTCGATTTCTATGAACTACTGGCCGAGGACCGACAGCTACAGTTGCGTCGACAAGGTTCAGCACACGTGGAGGGCAACCGCCTAATGCTGCACCGGGCGATCGCCAACCTGCTGTCAAATGCGTTACGCCATGCCACGGAGGGAACAGATGTCGTGGTGGGAATAAGTGAATCAAGAGGAATGTGCCGAATAGCTGTATGCAACCAGGGCAAACCAATTGTTTCTGACGATATATCTCGGCTATTCGACCGCTTCTATCGCGAGGACGGACGGTCCGAAGGCGCGGGACTGGGATTGGCGATCACGCGTGCCATCGTGCAAGCGCACGGTGGTTCGATCACGGTTGATTCGAGTGAACGCGGCACCACCTTCGAGCTACTAATACCCGCGTGCGCCACGGCAGCATAGCAATCTCCCAAGTACCGCCAACATCCGCACTTGTGATCTGGTCAAGCTACAACAACTCCCGGCTCCGGCGGGCAGTGCCCGCCAGAGGGATTGTCACCAGAGCAGTTCAGGCAGTCCCCGCTGGACTCGAACCAGCTCTAGGACCGCACGGGCCATCAAGCTCGTCCAGTCAGACTTCCCCTACAGCCAGTCGGGGATATTCCGCATGGACTCAGAGAAGCCCTGACACGAGGATCTATATCTTCCCGTGCAGCCACATAGGTGGATGCCTATGAGCTACGAGAGCCTGCGTGCCACTTTCGACAACCTGGCCTATGAAATCGTCGTCCAAGGATTTGCACTGAGCCCGAGCGAGCGCAGCAGCAAAATGCAGGAGCTCTGCCTTCTTGCCGCTAGGGTCATGCTTCAGGTCGAGGGTTCAGAGGACGAAGTGAAGATCCTCTGCAGCCTGGACGGAATCATGCATCGGGCACACAGCCTGATCAGCGCACTTGAGCAGTGTGAGGATTTGCGCGCGAAGTCCGCCCGAAACTACCGGGGTAGCCTCCATGCAGCCAGCCTGTGACCATGCCTACCGAACATGCAACTCGTAGGGCCAAGGCTCAGCTGCGATATCCAATTGGCCAGACGAGAACACGGCCCCATCCAGGGAGTACCGCCAGTTGAGGTAATCATTACTCACGCCTCCGCAGATCGTTCTCACATCCAGTCGCTGGGAAGCGTTCGGCGAGAGCTCCATCACTCGCGAGCTCGCCAGTCCGTTGGCTTGAAGCTCTTGCAAATCAACCTCGCGAAAATCCGTGACATCAGGCCGCACAGGGCGCTCACCGTAGAACCACTTAAGCGTGATCGTGACTGGCTCGCTCCGTTGATTGACGACATCGATGCTGAGACCGCAACTCTTCGCCCCTGCGGGGGAGGCAACGCCTCCTGCGACCATCAGTGCGACTGCCCACCATATCTTCATCGACATCACGCTCATGGCCGTCCTTAGTATTTGTTGACGCCACTCTAGCTCAGCGCTGTTGTCGGCAACCCCGACGACCTGCAGGGATTCGTTTAGGCCTGGCTCTGGCGGGCCGGGCCCGCCAGAGCAATCGTCATCAGGTCAGATCAGGGAGGCCCAGTTGGGCGCGAATCAACGTGGCCACGACCTGCGT
This sequence comes from Stenotrophomonas sp. SY1, assembly GCF_021202945.1. Taxonomy (GTDB): domain Bacteria; phylum Pseudomonadota; class Gammaproteobacteria; order Xanthomonadales; family Xanthomonadaceae; genus Stenotrophomonas. Next base: position 2,707,572 of record NZ_JAJOYR010000001.1, read on the forward strand.
CGATCGGGCGTTGGAAAGCATATCCCTGGTGATCTGGTCGAACTGTTGGGTCACTCCCGGCGAAGGGTTGCATCCGCTTTTCCGGAATTCTGCGTAAAGCACCACGTGTTCATCGTTCAAGAACCTTTCCATTGGAGCGTCTTCGGTAGCGCGGCATTGCTCGCTTTGAGCAATGCCGCGAATCGCCCGCTTACGTGGCTGCAGCCGCGAAACGACCGATGGCGACGCGTCCTGGTCGCCATACGAAAGAACGAGGGCACGCTTCCTTTGCTTTTCCTTGTCCAAAACTAACCCCTGTAACAACGCCGGCGGATTGCCGACAGCTCGAAAGCTGCACTGATCCGCGCCCCGGACACTGGGGCGCGGATCTGTTGCAGGGGGCTCCCGTTCATCACTCGGCCGGCCCAACTGCGGCCTTCAGGCGCGCCGACAGCTTCGGATTCAACACGATCCCGCCCTCGGCATTCGCGCTGTAGCGGGCCCGCGACTTCATCGACGCGCGGATGGGGGATTCGATGCGCACGCGCATGCTGGTGGAAGTCACGGCGAAGCCGACGACGAGCAGAAACGCAGCGTCGAGAGGAGCTGTTTGTGTCGGAATGCCCTCGGCCCCGACGAAGATCGGCTCCTCGGGTGTCCATGCCCAGGAAGGTTCGGTGATCAACCCGCCGACGCGAACTTGCACGTCGTCACCAACGGCGGCAGCGCCAAGCGAAATGCCAAGCACGTCATCACCATGGTCTGCGTCGTACGCATCTGCGTAGCCGACATTGCCTGCCGAACTGCGGACTACTCGGTGGCCGCCCAGGTCGATCGCCGCAGGGAGGACCACAACCTCGCCTCCCGCAGGACCCGGGGGGCCAACTTCGCCTGCTGGGCCCTGTCCACCTTTGCCAACAACAGCGACGGCCCGCGTTTCTGCTTGGACTGCTGCAACCGTAGCGGCCCTGTCCACGACTGTGGCCGCTGTGCCGGAACTGCTGACGCCTGCCGTCGAGACCTTGGAAACCACCACGACTCTTGGCGAGCTCGAGCACGACACAATCACCGGCATCAGCGCGTAACCTCGCCGCGCACGTTGATCGATCCCTCGACGAGCGGGATCACGTATTCCAGATCCGTTCCGCCTGGCCGGTACAGCTCGAGGCTGTACGCCAGCTTGGTCCTCTTCAGGTTATCGGGGTTCAACACCACCGTTTCGGCCGCCGGCACCAGCAGCACGATCCTGCCTGTTGCGGGATCCGAAATGCTCAGGCCGGTTCCGGTGGTGGAGAGCTCCAGCACCAGCGTCTCTGCATCTGTCAAACCGTACCGCCCAGCCAGCGTGCGCACCTGCATGCGAGCCTCGTAGCCCGTCAGGTCGAAGGGCGCCCCTGCATCATCGCGATACTCGAAGTCGTCCTCCCAGGTGGCGCCGCGCACCACCTGCAGGCTGAAGCTGGCCGGTGCCGGCACAACCCACCAACCCGCCCAGACGTCGAAACTCCGACTGCCTGTTCCTCACCGGCGGTGACCAGGTACTGGGAATGCCTCACGACATGCCTGCGAGCAGCAGCTCGCTCCTGGTGTTGGTGGTTGTGACTACCGACGTAGTGGTAGCGGGAGCGCGATTTGAACGCGCGACCTGCGGCTTATGAGGCCGCCGAGCTGCCGGACTGCTCTACCCCGCTAAACGGACGAGGCCGCTGGTCAACCCCGGACTCCAATCCTGGTCAACCAACGGCCTCGATGTGCTGGGCGCCATGTATTCACACCCTGCGCCCACGGTATCGAATGTGCCAGCGCAATCGGTCCCGTTGCAACTGCGGTTCCGCATGCGGAAGAAATCCTCCTCATGCGGAACTGGTGCGGATACAAAGTAACAATACGCCCCGCCCAATCTCAGAACCTGAGACCCCCTAACAAACCTTAACAACGGCGGCTACCATCGCTGCAGCACAACAGGGGCACAGGAATGGAAACCGTACTCGGGATGACGGATCTGCAGATCCGGCTCTTCACGGCGATTGGGCAGATCGCAGTGGCAGGCATCGTTGGCTACATAGCGTTCCAGCAGTGGAGAACAGCGCGTAAGAAGCTGAAGGCTGACTTGTTCGACAGGAGATTCCAGGCCTACCGCGAGCTCGTCGATGTGACCAAAGCGGCCATATCGAATTCCACTGCAGAGACAACCAAGGAAAAGCGCAGCATGTCGCGAGGCGCAGTCGAGATTGAGCGGATCAGCATGGAGATGGCCTGGGTATTCGATAGAAGGATCGCCGCGTTCGTGAGGGCGAACATCGCAGATCCCGCCGCCGCGCTGGCCTTCGATCGCATCGACTACTTCGACTGCCACGATCCTGAGGAACGCAAGCGGCAGGGTCTGGCTCTGAGAAATTTGGAGCGTGACATCTTTCGCGACCTGGGCCGCGTGACCTCACTCGTCACGCCCTATTTAAACCTCGAACATTAACGGCCATTCCTGACGCGAGATAGCATCACGTCGAGGACACAAAAGGGGAACAGGGATGAAGTGGATCGTTCAAGCAGCGCCACAGGATGCCAGCAACTTCAACTGGGACGCATTGGCTGCAATTGGCACTACCTTCGCCGCGGTCACTGCCCTGGTCATATGGATCGTAGACATGAGGCGAAGGCGACGCGATCGAACCTCCGCCGCAAAACTGCTAGCTGTGCGCCTCATTTCTGACGTTGAACAGCTCTCGCGCGTATTCGCTAGCAGCCTTTCGGAAATGAATGGTGGCCACCGCAGTCCAACTGCTGAAGATCAGATGGATTTCATGCAGGGCTACACGAAGAGTCTGTCGTTGAACTATGTCGCCGCTCGGTCGCTCGTTCAAGCCCAGATGGATGCAGTAGACCTTGAGCGCTTCGAGCGCCTAGCAGACCAAGTTGGAATCATGCCGGCCCGCGTCAGTGACAGTCTTGCCGAGCTCTTGCGCAGAAGCATAAGCCTCCAGAATGCAGCCAAGCGCGTAGGTAGCGACCCTACGCCGGCGCGCGTTGAGGGAGGCTTGGTCTCGTATTTTTGTGAGATGGTGCAAACGCATGAGTGCACCAAGCAGTGCTTGCTTATGCTCTATTCCGTCAGCGGCCTACTGCAAACAGACGTCCATGAAACTCCCGCCGCCCGTCATTGAGGGCGGCCTGCAGCACCGCGGTAGCAGCGCGGTGCACCTCGCAGTACGTTGCTCGCCGCATCTTGGCAGCCTTGGCCAGCACACCCCATGGCTGCCGATGCTCAGGCCACACCAGCTCGTGCGCCGCATCGAACGTTGCCAGGCGCAGCCGCCAGCGATCGGCTGGCAGCGATAGATCCAACGGCCGCGGCCTGGCCGCAGCGACCACTTCAGCAACCCGCGCGTGAGCGAGCAACGCCAGCTGTGCGATGGCCACACCATCTGCCCGCGTGGCGACGGTCAGGGCGGCGTGCTTCTCCAGGACATCAGGCATGTATGCGACGGCTGCGGCGATGTCTGCGCTACTGAGGGGCGCGATGGTGCTGCGGCCCTCTACCGGCACCCGATAGCTTCCGCCGACCAGCAAGCGCGCGATCAGCTCGAGCGGATCCCTGCCCTCGTCCGCCCATGGCTCGGCCTTCATCTTCATGCGTGCCATGGTCAGATCCCCTTTCGTTTGTAGGTGCTGGCCATGCCTTCATAGCGTGCCATGTCCTGCATCAGCTGCGCACGGACCGATGGATCCGTGGCCAGCTCGTATTTCGCCCGGGCGTCAGCGGCTTGCGCGCGCGCCCATGCCTCCTTGGTCGCATGCTTCATGCCGCCGGCGCGTTTGGGTGCTGCATAGGTGCCGCCACAGCGACGTGCAATCTCCTGCAGGAGATCCTGCAGCGGGATACCAGCAAGGTCTGTTTCGCTCATTCCAAGCCACCTCGTTTCAGAGCGCGACCGGCGCCGTCGAGGAATGCAGGCTCGTCGAACTCGAAGCCTCCTGGGAACGCAACGCATGCGGGAAACGCCTTCGGCGGCGTCAGGCCACAGGCAGCCAATCGCCCCACGCCATCGAACAGGCGAGCCCTGTGCAGGCAGTAGCAGCAACCGCCACCCTTCCCGAGCGACCACGGAATGGTCAGCAGCACCGGTCCCGTCCCGGCTGAACTGCGGCCGATGTCCAGGGAGCATGGGCGGCGCCGGCGGGGTACTGGGCGCAGCCTGCAGTTGGGCCATCAGACTATTGATGCGCTCTCCCTGCAATCGGTCGACAGACAGTTCGACGTGTTGTTCGGCGCCCATGTGCTGCCCGACGACATCGCCACCCCTGCCCCGCGCGGCCACCAGCTCGA